>NZ_CP060193.1:0-5000 GCF_014250375.1 Bacillus sp. PAMC26543
GATCCATCATCTCTTCAGTAAGCTTTATCAATTTCTCGTCTATTTCTTTCACAAGTCCCAGCGTTCTGCTGTTTCCGTAAAGATCAAAGCTTTTCGACGTTTCATGTGAAAGGCCGCTGTCAACAGCTTCTTTGACAAAACGTTTCACAAGCCCTTTAAATCTTGCCAAGTCTTTAAAATTCCGTGATTTCGTCAGTCTTTTCCCAAATGCTTCTATGTCCGTTAACATCCTGGTCAGCTGATCAAACTTCAATTTGCTGCTTTGGTTCTCCATTGATGTTTTAAAAGATGCTGAAATCTCAGCTGTTTTCATAGAAGGAAGCTGCTTATTATCTATAAATGTGCGTATATCTTTATTA
This sequence comes from Bacillus sp. PAMC26543, assembly GCF_014250375.1. Classification (NCBI taxonomy): domain Bacteria; kingdom Bacillati; phylum Bacillota; class Bacilli; order Caryophanales; family Bacillaceae; genus Bacillus; species Bacillus sp. PAMC26543. The sequence goes on from NZ_CP060193.1 coordinate 360, forward strand.
ATTTTCACAGTTTCAAATCCTTAAAATTGATGAAATTCATCGACTGGAAGGACAAACACTGTCGCTCCGCCAACTTCAACTTCGACTGGATAAGGGACATATGAATCAGCATTTCCGCCCATTGGAGATACAGGAGCAATCATCTGATCACGTTTCTGTCCGTTTTCTTTAATGAGGCTCAATGCTTTATCGACGCGTATATCCTCGACACCAATCATAAACGTTGTATTGCCTGATTTAAGAAATCCTCCCGTCGTCGCAAGCTTTGTGACTCTAAAGTTGTGATCTGTTAAAGTTTTCAAAAGTCTGTTGCTGTCCTGATCTTGTACAACTGCCACTATTAATTTCATCTGTAAAGGCCTCCTTTAGATTGGAAACAACAATGATCTCGTTTACATTATTATATCAACTAATGAGAAACAGGTCACAATTGAATTTTTTTCAACGCTTCTTTGATAACCTTTAGAACGTCCTGAACAACGAGGTCTTTCGATTGTGTTGCATCAACTGAATGAAATCTTTCTGGAAAACGTTTCATCAGCTCCCGATAACCTTCCTGAACCTTTGTATGGAAGCTCAACTTTTCCAGATCGAGCCTGTTTTTCTCCCGAGAGCCGTTCGCATCAATACGCTTCAGGCCCTCTTCCGGATCAATTGAAAAATAAATTGTGACATGAGGCATCATATCCCCAATGGCGAATTGGTTAATCGAAAGAACCTCATCAATCCCAAGGCCTCTTGCATATCCTTGGTATGCGAGTGAACTGTCTATGAATCTGTCACAAAGTACAATATGCCCCTGCTCTAAAGCAGGTGTTACTTTTTCAACTAAATGCTGACGTCTTGCAGCTGCATATAAGAGAGCTTCTGTTTTCGGATCCATTAACGTGTTGTTTTCGTTTAGAATAACTTCTCGAATTTGTTCTGCGATATCTATGCCGCCTGGTTCCCGTGTTGCTGTAACCTGAAGGCCTTCTGCTGCCAGTATCTTTTTTATTTCCTGCAAGACAGTCGTTTTTCCCGCGCCTTCAGGACCTTCAAATGTAATAAATAAACCGCTCATGATTTCTCCTCTTCTATATAAACAAGTAATTGCTTCTCATTGATTTTCATATTCCCTTGAACATGCGTTTTCATGCTGATCAAGCGGCTGAGCTTTTGTACGCTTTCCCTTGTGATTCTTTCGCCTGCCATAATCATCGGAATTCCCGGCGGATAAGGTATAACATCCTCTGCATTCAGCCGGCCTGCCGCTTTATCAAAACCCACATATTCTTTCTGTAACGTGTTTAAAACCTTTTTTGGATAAGGCATTACAGTAATAGGCTGTGCTTCCCATTCTGCAGGAACATTCATCTGGTCAGATGGAGTCTTTTCGATCTCTTGATCGATTTTCTTAATCGTTTCAGCAGTAATTCTTCTTTTTCCTCCCAAGGGAAGAACAAGCAAAACCTGATTTTCATCGGCAAGCTCTGTGAATATGTTGACATGCTCTAATATTTTTTGCAGTGTGAAACCTGAATGGCCGCATTTGGAACGAATGGTGAGCTTCAGCGGATCCGTTGTAATCCGTTGATTGGCCGGTTCAACCGCTTCAGCATATGCAAGTGAATCAAACGTTTGTTTAATCGATTGAATATGCTGCAGAACGTCAGAAAGCTTTTGTTCCTCTATCATATGCTGCAGATAAGCGCGGGCAAGATCCAATGAAGCCATTATCGGATAAGACGGGCTGCTGCTTTGTAAACGATTCAAGTAATCCGCTACCCGGTTCCGTTCAATCCTGTTGCTATTGAGGTGCAAATAAGACCCCATCGTCATGGCAGGCAGCGTTTTGTGCGCCGACTGAACAACAATATCCGCTCCCATTTGCAACGCTGAAGCCGGGAAAGGCTTCCCTAAAACAAAGTGCGCGCCATGCGCTTCATCCACCAGCACAGGAATCCCGTATTGATGGGCCTCTGAAATGATTTCAGTCAAATCTGCGCTATGTCCATAGTATGTGGGATTGGTCAGCACCAACCCCTTCGCATTTGGATATGCCTTTAGAGCTTCTTTTATCGTATCAAGCGAAACATGCGTAGGCACATGCATTATTTCATCAATGTCAGGTGCGAGATAAACCGGCTCAGCTCCAGCCAAATCAACAGCATGAAAGACAGATTTATGGCAGTTTCTTTGGATCAGGATCGTATCTCCAGGATCACAAACTGATAAAATCATCGCTAAGTTTCCGACAGTCGTGCCGTTCACAAGAAAAAAACTTTCTGCCGATCCATACAATTGGCTGACAAGATCTTGGGCTTCCTTAATCACACCTGAAGGATGATGCAAATCATCAAGCCCGGATAGTTCAGTCAGGTCAATTGTAAGAAGCGGGTTGTATATGGTCTTAGCCTCATCAAAAAAGACATCTCCATTGTGATGTCCCGGAACGTGAAATGAATGAGAATTCCTTCTCGCATGTTGAATCAGTGCATGATATAAAGGTGTGTTCATTAAAACAATCCCTTGAATGTGTATTCTTACTCTTTATTATATCGTTCCTATGACAGAACTTAAAGCTAAGACTTACTGGTAAACTACCTTTCCTTTATCGCGAGCAGCTTTTGCTTCAAATCGCCTTCCATCATCATGAGCTCTTCTTCAGCCTGTCGGCGTTTGAGCCGCCCTTCTTCTTGAATCGTCAGCGTTTCTTCAAGCGTACTGATTAAGCTTTCCTGCACCTTCTTTAACGTATCAATATCAACAATCCCTCGTTCGCTGGCTTTCACTGTTTCAATTGTATTCGTTTTTAAAAGCTCCGCGTTTTTTAGCAAAAGGTCATTTGTTGTATCGGATACTTTTTGCTGTGCATCCACAGCGTTTCGCTGCCGTAAAAGTGTCAATGCAATCGCTACTTGGTTTTTCCAAAGCGGGATTGCAGTTACAATGGATGACTGGATTTTTTCAGCTAATGCCTGATTCGTATTTTGAATTAACCTGATTTGCGGAGCGCTTTGTATGGTAATTTGCCTGCTCAAGAGCAAATCGTGCACTCTTTTATCCAGTCGGTCAGCAAATTGGATCAAATCGTTTACTTCTTGAACGGCCATTTGATTATGTTCACTTGACTCGGCCTGTCGTTTCAGTTCAGGAATTGTTTTCGTTCTTAATTCATCCAGCTTTAATTCACCAGCAGCAATATAAACATTCAGTGCAGAAAAATATTCTTTGTTTTTATCATATAACTGCTCTAACAGCTTATTATCACTGAGTAATGCATTTTTTGAATGCTCAAGTTTTAAACTGATTCTGTCTATCTGCACACTGGTCTTTTGATACTTTGACAGTACCTCCTGAAGAGAATGAGACACTTTCCCAAACATGCGTGCCAAGAAACCTTTTTTCTTAGACTGCAGTTCATCTGGATTTACTTGTTCCAGCTTTTTCATCAGCTCACCAAGGATTTCACCGATTTCCCCGACGTCCTTCTTTTGAACATGATCAATCATCGTATGAGAAAAATTCAGCAGCTTAGACTGAGCTTGTGAACCGTATAAGACAATACTGTTCATATTGTTATGATCAATCTGTTCAGCCAGCTGGTATGCTTTTTCTTTGTTTTCTTCGGGCAGAACATCGACAAGCCGCACTGGCTGCTTTTCTGATTCGACAGCCTCCCCCTTTGGTATTTCGATATCCCCAAAAGGGTCTGCCAACAATCCGTCTATTTGAAGTTCGCTTCGATCTTTATTCACCGTCCTTGCCCCTTCCGTTATTTTTTCAAAGAATGCTTCGCTGCATCTAATTCAAATTGCAGTTCACCAATTTCGTCGCCCATTAATTGAGTTAAATCTTCTTCTAAACGCTTCGTCAATTCAGCAAGTGTGATACGCACTTCACTCAACGACATCGAAAGCTCTTTGTTTTTTTTCGGATGGGAAGAAAGAAAAGCATATTTCTCAGTCAGTTCCACAACAGAATCTAGAGTCTGATAAAAGAAACGCTCAGCCCGATAAAACCGTTTTGGCTCTTTTTTGGTTAATATATAGATCCTTCTGACAAGTCTCAGCATCTCTGCATTTTGCTTAAACATCTGAATACTTTTCGCCTGAAATAAAGCTTTTCTAAGACGGATTATTTTTTGCCTTGCTTCCTCAAGATTTTTCTTGATGTACGCATATTCTCTTCCCGTCAGTTCATGTTTTTTAAGAAATAACCGTCTTGAATTCCACAAACCCGCTGTGTATACGAGAGCTGATGATGAGACGCCATATACAAAAGATAAAAAAAGTGATTGGTTTAAACCAAAAAAACTCAATAATCCTATGAAAACAAAAGTCGCACTGCTTGTGAAACTCCATATCAAAAATTGAAGAAATTTATGCATCACTTCATCGACTCCTGTGAGTATTTCATATTTAACATTATTATCTACTACGTTTAGTCCCTAAACAAGTTTCATGTTCTTTTATCGTATCCATTGCTTTATATAAAGTGAAAAATGGTACAAAAAAAGACCTTCTCAGGTCTAAGAATATAATGGCGGTGTATGAATGCTCTTTAGTTTTTTGACATAAAAGGCATAGTCAGGATCGGAAGTTGCTGTAGAAATTACTTTTCTCTCACAATCTAAGCATATGAATTTTGTATAAAGAT
>NZ_CP060193.1:7500-3965000 GCF_014250375.1 Bacillus sp. PAMC26543
CCAGGTTCGATTGGCATTTCACCCCTACCCACACCTCATCCCCGCACTTTTCAACGTGCGTGGGTTCGGGCCTCCATTCAGTGTTACCTGAACTTCACCCTGGACATGGGTAGATCACCTGGTTTCGGGTCTACGACCACGTACTCATGCGCCCTATTCAGACTCGCTTTCGCTGCGGCTCCGCATCTTCTGCTTAACCTTGCACGGGATCGTAACTCGCCGGTTCATTCTACAAAAGGCACGCCATCACCCGTTAACGGGCTCTGACTACTTGTAGGCACACGGTTTCAGGATCTCTTTCACTCCCCTTCCGGGGTGCTTTTCACCTTTCCCTCACGGTACTGGTTCACTATCGGTCACTAGGGAGTATTTAGCCTTGGGAGATGGTCCTCCCGGATTCCGACGGAATTTCACGTGTTCCGCCGTACTCAGGATCCACTCTGGAGAGAACGAAGTTTTGACTACAGGGCTGTTACCTCCTATGGCGGGCCTTTCCAGACCTCTTCATCTACCTCGTTCCTTTGTAACTCCGTATAGAGTGTCCTACAACCCCAAGAGGCAAGCCTCTTGGTTTGGGCTAATCCCGTTTCGCTCGCCGCTACTCAGGGAATCGCATTTGCTTTCTCTTCCTCCGGGTACTTAGATGTTTCAGTTCCCCGGGTCTGCCTTCTCATATCCTATGAATTCAGATATGGATACCACTCCATTACGAGTGGTGGGTTTCCCCATTCGGAAATCTCCGGATCAAAGCTTGCTTACAGCTCCCCGAAGCATATCGGTGTTCGTCCCGTCCTTCATCGGCTCCTAGTGCCAAGGCATCCACCGTGCGCCCTTTCTAACTTAACCGTTAAAAAGAATCACTATGTGATATCTTGTGTTACTAATTGAATGTGATGTCTACTGTTATCTAGTTTTCAAAGAACACGTTGGTGGAGCCTAGCGGGATCGAACCGCTGACCTCCTGCGTGCAAAGCAGGCGCTCTCCCAGCTGAGCTAAGGCCCCATTTGTATAAGATGGTGGGCCTGAGTGGACTCGAACCACCGACCTCACGCTTATCAGGCGTGCGCTCTAACCAGCTGAGCTACAGGCCCATCTTAACTTATTCAAGGAACAAAGTTCCTTCAAAACTAAACAAGACAGGGAACGTTCTGTTTATAAGACCCAAGGTCTTATATTCCGTAAATATCCTTAGAAAGGAGGTGATCCAGCCGCACCTTCCGATACGGCTACCTTGTTACGACTTCACCCCAATCATCTGTCCCACCTTCGGCGGCTGGCTCCATAAAGGTTACCTCACCGACTTCGGGTGTTACAAACTCTCGTGGTGTGACGGGCGGTGTGTACAAGGCCCGGGAACGTATTCACCGCGGCATGCTGATCCGCGATTACTAGCGATTCCAGCTTCACGCAGTCGAGTTGCAGACTGCGATCCGAACTGAGAACAGATTTGTGGGATTGGCTTAACCTCGCGGTTTCGCTGCCCTTTGTTCTGTCCATTGTAGCACGTGTGTAGCCCAGGTCATAAGGGGCATGATGATTTGACGTCATCCCCACCTTCCTCCGGTTTGTCACCGGCAGTCACCTTAGAGTGCCCAACTGAATGCTGGCAACTAAGATCAAGGGTTGCGCTCGTTGCGGGACTTAACCCAACATCTCACGACACGAGCTGACGACAACCATGCACCACCTGTCACTCTGCCCCCGAAGGGGACGTCCTATCTCTAGGATTGTCAGAGGATGTCAAGACCTGGTAAGGTTCTTCGCGTTGCTTCGAATTAAACCACATGCTCCACCGCTTGTGCGGGCCCCCGTCAATTCCTTTGAGTTTCAGTCTTGCGACCGTACTCCCCAGGCGGAGTGCTTAATGCGTTAGCTGCAGCACTAAGGGGCGGAAACCCCCTAACACTTAGCACTCATCGTTTACGGCGTGGACTACCAGGGTATCTAATCCTGTTCGCTCCCCACGCTTTCGCTCCTCAGCGTCAGTTACAGACCAGAGAGTCGCCTTCGCCACTGGTGTTCCTCCACATCTCTACGCATTTCACCGCTACACGTGGAATTCCACTCTCCTCTTCTGCACTCAAGTTCCCCAGTTTCCAATGACCCTCCCCGGTTGAGCCGGGGGCTTTCACATCAGACTTAAGGAACCGCCTGCGAGCCCTTTACGCCCAATAATTCCGGACAACGCTTGCCACCTACGTATTACCGCGGCTGCTGGCACGTAGTTAGCCGTGGCTTTCTGGTTAGGTACCGTCAAGGTACCGCCCTATTCGAACGGTACTTGTTCTTCCCTAACAACAGAGCTTTACGATCCGAAAACCTTCATCACTCACGCGGCGTTGCTCCGTCAGACTTTCGTCCATTGCGGAAGATTCCCTACTGCTGCCTCCCGTAGGAGTCTGGGCCGTGTCTCAGTCCCAGTGTGGCCGATCACCCTCTCAGGTCGGCTACGCATCGTTGCCTTGGTGAGCCGTTACCTCACCAACTAGCTAATGCGCCGCGGGTCCATCTGTAAGTGGTAGCCGAAGCCACCTTTTATGTTTGAACCATGCGGTTCAAACAAGCATCCGGTATTAGCCCCGGTTTCCCGGAGTTATCCCAGTCTTACAGGCAGGTTACCCACGTGTTACTCACCCGTCCGCCGCTAACATCAGGGAGCAAGCTCCCATCTGTCCGCTCGACTTGCATGTATTAGGCACGCCGCCAGCGTTCGTCCTGAGCCAGGATCAAACTCTCCGATAAAGTAGTTTGACTGACTACGCACATCGCTGTGCGATTTATATTAAAACTTGAATTAACAGGTACGTTTTGTCTTGTTTAGTTTTCAAAGAACTTTGTTGCCGCTCTTTAAGCGACTTTATAATCATAACATTTTACGCCGTTTCCGTCAACAACTTTTTTCGTAATTTCTTTAAAAAGCTTATCCGTCATCAGCGACGTATATTAGAATAACACCCTTACGTCTTAAAGTCAACATATAACATGAATTAAATAATAAAATGCTTAATCACTACTAATGCTGCTATTCCCGGTATGCCCAAGATTCCGCTTATGGCTGTTGTGACAATATTAATCGGCACATGGATGCCGAGGCTGCCTCCGAACATGTTCACACATACCAGCAACAAAGCACCCGCTACACATTTAACAGCAGTTATACCAATCCACTTTAAAGGCTTTGCAGGCGAACCTGATAAAAATAGAAGAACAACTAGTCCTAAAATAATCCCTATAATAAAAATAGGCTCCATGAATCTTCTCATCCCCTTCACTTGTTCTAGTACAAGCTTATGAGAAGATCCAGGAGTTTAGACCACTTACTTCCACCGGCTGATTTTCAAATTCCGCTGTTTCGCTTCCCTCAAGTAAAAAAAATACTTCGCTTCAGCTACCTTCAGCTCGCATAAAACTTCAGCTGATGGTTCAAGGCTTTTTTCAACCAGCTTCTTTTGCCTGTTCCACTCTTCCTTTTGCTTAAAAAGCTGCTCGATTAGTTTTTCATCAAACTCTCTTCTCAATGTTTTCTTGCGAAGAAAACCCATGGATCGCTTTTTCCTCCCTTACAATTCACGTCTTCCTTCAAGTGCCTTAGAAAGAGTGACCTCATCAGCATATTCCAAGTCACCGCCGACGGGCAGTCCGTGGGCAATACGGGAGAGCTTAATACCAGATGGCTTCAAGAGCCTTGATATATACATCGCTGTTGCTTCCCCTTCTATATTAGGGTTTGTTGCGAGAATCACTTCTGTCACTTGATCATCCTGTAATCGTTTTAACAATTCTGGTATTTTTATATCCTCTGGTCCGATGCCGTCCATTGGAGAAATGGCGCCGTGGAGAACATGATACTGGCCGTTGTATTCTTTCATTTTCTCCATAGCAATAACATCCTTAGGGTCTTGCACAACACAGATAATGGACTTATCCCTTCGTGAATCTTCACATATATAACAAGGGTCCTGGTCTGTAATATGCCCGCAAACTGAGCAATATGTCAGATTGCGTTTCGCATTTACCAACGCTTTCGCAAAATCTAATACCACATCTTCTTTCATACCTAGAACAAAAAAAGCCAGACGGACCGCTGTTTTCGGTCCGATCCCTGGCAATTTCATAAAGCTGTCGATCAGCTTTGATATTGGTTCAGGATATTGCATTTTCTTTTATCCCCCTAGAACAAACCTGGCATGTTCATTCCTTTTGTAAATTGACCCATTGTTTCGTTTGTGATCTCGTCAACTTTTTTCAAGGCTTCATTCGTTGCAGCAAGCACTAAGTCCTGGAGCATTTCGATATCTTCCGGGTCAACTACATCTTCTTTAATGATGACATCCAGAATTTCTTTTTGGCCGTTTGCTTTAACTGTTACCATACCGCCGCCTGCAGTTCCTTCAACTACCTGTTCTGCAAGCTCTTCTTGAGCCTTGGCCATATCCTTTTGCATTTTTTGCATTTGTTTCATCATTTTTTGCATATTTCCCATTCCGCCACGCATATTATCCACTCTCTTTCATTTTGTTAGTCTTTTATTTCAATTAAATCCGCTCCGACAAGCTTTTTTGCTTCTGCAATAAGCGGATCTTCTTCAGCCGGCTCATTTGATCCTTCATTTTCCTGCTGATGATCTACTAAAAATTCTTCTCTTATTTTACCCCATTGTGCTTCTGGAACGCCAATCAAATCCATTCTTTTTCCGAGCATAGATTCTAAAATCTGTTCAAGATTAGTCCGGACACCGTTGTTATCCTCGGCGACCATTTTACAATGTATTTCATATTTGAATTTCAGTACAAATGCCGAAGAAGCTGCAGCCACAGGTTCACTGTCATTCAGCAGCGCAGCATGTGATACTTTGTTTTGCTGTTTCAGGTGAGCCAGAAGCTTGCCCCAGCTGCTTCTGAGCTGATCAAGGTCCGTCCTCGTTGCTTCCTTCAAAATTTCATGAATTCTGCCTACCGGCGCTTTGTAATTGGATTTCCCGCCTTTTGGCGCACGCGGCGCTTCTTTTTTCGGACTTTCCGCCGCTGCTTTTACGCCGGTTGTTTTGAGCCGTTCTACTTCTTGCTCAAGCTGCTGGATTTTTTTCATCAGCATATCAACTTCAGGCAGGTCTGCAGCAGCTGGTTGATGAGACGTTTGGCAAATCTTCACCACAGCCACTTCAAAGAAGATGCGGGGATGGTTCGTCCATTTCATTTCCTGGTGACTCTTGTTCAGGATATCAATCATTTCATATATCGCCTGGGTCGGAATTTGTTCACTCAATTCACGGAACGTTTCATCGACTTTTACTTTTTCCAGTACACCCTCTAAGCCAGGAGCTGTTTTGAACAGCAGCATGTCCCTGAAATAGAAAATCATATCCTCTATCAGCTTCGCCGGGTCTTTCCCTTGCTGAAGCAGCTCATTCAATGTTTCCAAAGCTTCAGAAACATGTTTTTCATGCAGAGATTGCGCAAGCTTTCCTATATATAATTGAGAAACTGCTCCGGTAATCAGAAGCGCATCATCAACTTTTAGCTCGTCGCCGCTGAATGAGACTGCCTGATCAAGAAGGCTCAAAGCATCCCTCATACCGCCATCTGCAGCACTCGCAATAATGTCGAGCGCCCCTTCTTCAACCTGCAGCTCTTCAGCATCAACTATTTTGTTCATACGTCCGACAATCGCTTGGGATGTAATTCGCTTGAAGTCAAAACGCTGACATCTGGAGATAATGGTTAAAGGAATTTTGTGCGGTTCTGTTGTTGCTAAAATGAAAATACAATGCTCAGGCGGCTCTTCTAATGTTTTTAATAACGCATTAAAGGCGCCGATAGAAAGCATATGCACCTCATCTATGATATATACCTTATATGTGACGGCCGATGGGGCAAACTTCACTTTGTCGCGGATGTCACGAATTTCATCAACACCATTGTTAGAAGCGGCGTCAATTTCTATGACATCGGATATGGACCCGTTTGTTATCCCTTTACAGGCTGCACATTCGTTACATGGCTCATCAACAGGAGCGTGTTCACAGTTGACAGCTTTGGCAAATATTTTGGCCGCACTGGTTTTTCCCGTACCCCTTGGCCCGGAAAACAGATAAGCATGAGAAAATTTCTTTTGCAAAAGGGCATTTTGAAGCGTTTTTGTAATGTGCTCTTGTCCGACCACATCTTCAAAGCGCTGAGGCCTGAATACTCGATATAAAGCTTGGTAACTCACGGGTGCGCCCTCCTCCGTTATTCATCATTCCCATTATACATGAACCGTGTATCGATTCCAAAAGCTCTTTTACATAACAAAAAACTCACCTAATATTAGGTGAGTTTGAAAATTTGATGATTGATTTACCGTGCACCTTCTGTCGATTCGCTACCCTAAGCGTTACTTAAGCAGTTAGCTCGGCCCAGGCAACCCTGCGGCACATGAGAGGTTTCACTTAATGCTGCTTCCTTCCGGACCTGACATGGTTCATGAATTCCCATTGCGCAGGACCCAAACGTCAACACCACTTACTTAAGGCAGACCTTAAAGTAAACGAACCTCGAGAAGGGATTCGGCCCCGCTAGAGCGGATTGCGGGTACAGGGCACCGCTACCTCCCCGCTTAGCACGGCAAAATAAATATCAAATTTTATGTCGCATCTATGACGATGCACACATAAGTATATCCTTTTCCCCTAAAAATTGCAACCTTACTACTCAGACAAGTTTTTCCTAGAAGCTTTCTTCTTTTTTCTCAGATCTCTGAAAAACGCACTGAGCATTCCTCCGCATTCTTCCTCTAGCACACCGCTCACCACTTCAGCCTGATGATTAAAGCGTTCTTCCTGAAGAAGGTTCATTAACGTGCCTGAACAGCCTCCTTTTGGATCAAATGCGCCAAATACTACTTTCTCCACGCGTGAAAGCACGACGGCTCCGGCACACATCGGACAAGGCTCAAGGGTAACGTAAAGTGTTGCGCCTTCCAGTCTCCATGTTCCAAGTGACTTGCACGCTTCATCAATCACAAGCATTTCCGCATGAGCGATAGACCGCTGCTCTGTTTCTCTTAAATTGTGCGCGCGTGCCACGATTTTATCATTCACAACAAGCACGGCCCCGATCGGCACCTCGCCTTTCGCTTCAGCTTTTTTCGCTTCTTTTATTGCTTCTTTCATATAAAGTTCATCTTGATTCATCAGATTAGCTCTCTTTTCAAAGTTTTTTCCTTACCTAAAAAGGCTACATATTAACTATAACTTAAACAGAAAGGAGACTGTCGATGTCTAAAGCAGACACAGCTCTTCTCATTGTAGACATGATCAATAATTTTGAATTTGATATGGGAGAAAGTCTCGCCAACAAAACAGAAAAAATCGTTCCTCACATTTTATCATTAAAAAAGCACGCAAGACAAAATGACTGGCCGATTATATACATTAATGATCATTACGGGCTTTGGCAAGCGGATATCCAAAATATCCAGCAAGAATGTGAAAACGAGAAAAGCAAGGCCATTATTGAAAAGATATCGCCCGAGGATGCCGACTATTTTTTAATCAAGCCGAAACACTCCGCTTTTTATGAAACAGCCCTCCATACCCTCCTGACTGAATTACAGGTGAAACGCATTGTCTTAACAGGGATAGCCGGAAATATATGCGTGCTGTTTACTGCTAATGATGCTTACATGAGAGAATACAGCATTACAATACCTAAGGACTGCATTGCTTCTAACAGCGATAAGGACAATGAATTCGCTCTAACCATGATGGAAAATGTTCTTTTCGCAGAAATTACAACTGAAGAACAAATTACAGAAAAACAAACATGATTAGCGCTTTCCTTTCATACATTGTAGCGATATGAAAGGAGGCGTTTTTCATTCAAATTTATGTGGTGAAACAAGGAGACACTCTTTCTGCTATCGCTTCACAATACAGAACAACTGCAAACGAAATCACAGAAACGAATGAAATACCGAATCCCGACAGCCTTGTTGTCGGACAAACCATTGTTATTCCAATAGCTGGCCAGTTTTATGATGTTCAACAAGGTGATACCCTGACATCCATCGCACAGCAATTTAATACAACAGCAGCTGAGCTTGCCAGGGTGAACCGCATCCAGTTAAATACCGTACTGCAGATTGGTTTCCGTTTATACATTCCTCCAGTTCCAAAAAGAGACATTGAATCAAGCGCTTATTTGGAGCCACGCGGAAATCAAGTCAGCGAAAATCTCCAGCAGGCGGCCAGAGAAGCATCGCCCTACTTAACGTACCTTGGCGCATTCAGTTTCCAGGCACAGCGTGATGGAACCTTAGTCGCACCGCCTTTAACGAATTTAAGAAGCATTGCAGAGAATCAAGGCACGACATTGATGATGATTATAACGAACCTAGAAAACCAGGCATTCAGCGATGAGCTCGGCCGGATCCTTTTGAACGACGATACTGTGAAAAGAAGACTTTTGAATGAAATAGTCGAGAATGCCAGAAGATATGGCTTCCGTGCTATTCATTTTGACTTTGAATACTTACGGCCCCAGGATAGAGAGGCATATAATCAATTTCTCCGCGAGGCAAGGGATCTTTTTCATCAAGAAGGCTTAGAAATTTCTACGGCGCTTGCCCCTAAAACAAGCGCAACACAGCAGGGCAGATGGTACGAAGCCCATGATTACAGAGCACATGGCCAAATTGTAGACTTTGTTGTCCTCATGACATATGAATGGGGATACAGTGGTGGACCAGCTCAAGCCGTTTCTCCAATAGGACCTGTTCGGAACGTCATTGAATATGCTTTAACCGAAATGCCCGCCAATAAAATTGTCATGGGGCAGAATTTATATGGATATGACTGGACACTTCCTTATACAGCAGGAGGAACTCCGGCAAGAGCAATAAGCCCTCAGCAAGCCATTGTCATAGCCGATCAAAACAATGCCGACATCCAGTATGACCAAACTGCCCAAGCCCCCTTCTTCCGCTATACTGATGCAGAAAACAAAAGGCACGAGGTATGGTTTGAAGACGCCCGTTCGATTCAGGCCAAATTCAATCTGATTAAAGAGCTTAATTTAAGAGGGATCAGCTACTGGAAGCTGGGGCTTTCCTTTCCTCAAAACTGGCTGCTGCTTTCTGATCAATTTCAAGTTGTCAAAAAGACGTTCCGTTAATTTGGAAACGTCTTTTTTTCATAAGGGAATCCAAGGGTTGTGATACAATATGAAGGTCAGCAATTGACGGACGTTTTTTAGAAATAAGGAGGATTCCAATGAATACAGCCCCTTTTATCGCAGTTGAAGGTCCTATCGGGGCAGGAAAAACAACGCTCGCGACGATGCTTTCACAAGAGCTTGGATTCCCTATGATCAGTGAGATTGTTGAGGATAACCCATACCTTGATAAGTTTTATGACAACATAGAGGAATGGAGCTTCCAGCTTGAGATGTTTTTTCTTTGTCACAGGTACAAACAGCTTGAGGATACCAGCCATCACTTTTTAAATGAAGGACAGCCTGTGATAGCTGATTATCATATTTATAAAAATGTGATTTTTGCTGAACGAACGCTGTCTGAACAGCAGCTCAACAAATACAGAAAGATTTTTCATCTTCTTACCGATGATCTTCCTAAGCCAAATTTCATCATTTACATAAAGGCAAGTCTGCCCACATTGTTACACCGCATTGAAAAACGCGGGCGTCCCTTTGAGAAAAAAATTGAAACAAGCTATTTGGAACAGCTGATCGCAGATTATGACATCGCCATCAAGCAGCTGCAGGAAGCAGACCCATATCTTACGGTGTTAACAATAGATGGCGATTCAGAGGATTTCGTTTTGAATAAGAGCGATTTTGAACGTATTGCCGCCCATGTAAAGGAGCTTATAAAATGAAGGAACATCATATCCCTGAGAATTCAATCATTACAGTAGCAGGAACAGTAGGTGTCGGAAAATCTACTTTAACAAGAGCATTGGCTAAACGGCTTGGCTTTAAAACCTCTCTTGAGGAAGTCGATCATAACCCATACTTAGAAAAATTCTATCATGATTTTGAACGCTGGAGCTTCCATCTGCAAATCTACTTCTTAGCTGAACGATTCAAAGAACAGAAAAATATTTTTGAAGCCGGCGGAGGGTTTGTACAGGATCGTTCTATTTATGAGGATACTGGGATTTTTGCAAAAATGCACGCTGACAAAGGGACGATGTCAAAGATTGATTATAAAACCTATACAAGCCTGTTTGAAGCAATGGTCATGACACCGTATTTCCCGCATCCTGATGTGCTGATCTATTTAGAAGGCGATCTGGAAAACATATTAGCCCGGATTGAAGAACGCGGACGTGAAATGGAGCTTCAAACAGATCGGTCTTATTGGGAAGAAATGCACACGCGTTACGAAAACTGGATCAGCGGTTTTAACGCTTGCCCTGTCCTGAAAATCCGTATTGAGGATTATGACTTGAAGAATGATGAAAGTTCTATCGAGAACATTGTTGATCAAATCGCAACTGTCATTCATGAAACGAAAAAAAAGTGAATCTCATGACCTGAGATTCACTTTTTTATGATATTAAAAAATCCGTTGCGAACGATGCAACGGACAAAACAATCTCCAATATATGCTTGAGTTTCATTAGAATTAAAATCAATATGGCGGAGGAAGAGGGATTCGAACCCCCGCGGGCTTTGACACCCCTGTCGGTTTTCAAGACCGATCCCTTCAGCCGGACTTGGGTATTCCTCCGTATCGACAAGACTTACTATATCATGAATGTTTTATGATGGTCAAGCATTTTTGAAAACTTTTTTTGTTTTTATGAAAATGTTTAATTCAAATAGCGAAAAGGCGTGCCTTATCAGGCACACCTTTTCAGCTTTACGCTTTGATGACTTCTCTATTTCCCATATAAGGACGAAGCACTTTTGGTATAATGACGCTTCCGTCTTCCTGCTGATAATTTTCTAAAATAGCGGCAACTGTTCTTCCAACTGCCAAACCTGAACCGTTCAATGTGTGTACATGCTCTGGTTTGCCTTTCGCTTCACGTCTAAAACGAATGTTCGCGCGTCTGGCTTGGAACGCTTCGAAGTTGCTGCAAGAAGAAATTTCACGATATGTGTCTTGGCTCGGAATCCAAACTTCTATATCGTATTTTTTCGCAGCCGTAAATCCTAAATCTCCCGTACACATACTCATTACACGGTATGGAAGTTCCAACAGCTGGAGCACACGCTCAGCCTGGTTTGTTAGTTTTTCTAACTCATCATAAGAATCTTCCGGCTTTACAAACTTCACAAGCTCCACTTTATTAAACTGGTGCTGACGGATTAATCCGCGTGTATCGCGCCCTGCTGAACCAGCTTCTGAACGGAAACAGGCACTGAATGCCGCATAATTAATCGGCAGGCTGTCACCTGACAGAATTTCATCCCGATGCATATTTGTGATCGGCACTTCAGCAGTCGGAATCAAGAAGTAATCCTCTTCCCTGATCTTAAACGCATCCTCTTCGAACTTTGGAAGCTGTCCTGTTCCCGTCATGCTTGCACGGTTTACCATATAAGGCGGGATAACCTCAGTATAGTTATACTCATCCACATGAAGGTCAAGCATAAAGTTATAAAGCGCACGCTCCAAACGAGCACCTAAGCCTTTATAAAACACGAAGCGGCTTCCTGTTACCTTCGCAGCACGTTCAAAATCAAGAATGCCGAGCTCATCAGCAATATCCCAATGCGGTTTTGGCTCATGTGCAAATGAAGGTGTTTCGCCCCATTTCCGGATTTCTACGTTATCATCTTCCGTTTCACCGACTGGCACTGATTCATGCGGAATATTCGGGATTGAAAGAAGAATGGTCTCAAGCGCAGATTCTACTGTTCTTAATTCTTCATCAAGTTTTTTAATTTCCTCGCCGACTTCACGCATTTCTTTAATGATGTGATCCGCGTCTTTTTTCTCGCGTTTCAAAGCAGCTACCTGCTGGGATACTTCATTCCGTTTTCCTTTTAGTTCTTCTACTTTTCCGATAAGCTCTCTTCTTTTATCATCAAGCTCCTCGAACTTATCAAAATCTGTTAAGTCTTCGCCTTTGTGTACAAGCTTTGCTTTAATTTCTTGAAAATTCGCTCTCAGCATTTTCGTATCAAGCATGCGAAACACTCCTTTTTTCATTAAATTCATTGAATTATCGAAAATAAAAAGAGCCCTCATCCCCATGAAAGGGACGAGAGCTCTCGCGTTGCCACCCTGATTGAAAACAAGCCATAGACTTGTTTTCCGCTTTCACACATAACGGTTATCCCGTAAATGCCTACTTCATTCAGCATTTCGCTCAAGGATGGATTCAGACAGCATCTTTCACCGATTCGCACCAACCATCGGCTCTCTTAGAAAGAGAGACTTCCTACTAGTTCCTATCAACGCTTTTCGATCTTTATTTGTGTTTATAATGTACTATAAGTTTCCACAGCTTTCAACTGTTTTATACAAGGGCTTTCTGCTTGTATTCCTCTACCATTTGAACGAACAGCTTTGTCACTCGATGATCCTCTGTCAGCTCCGGATGGAACGAACAGCCTAAGAAATTACCCTGTTTAGCCGCAACAATGCGTCCGTTATGCTCAGAAAGCACTTCAACATTTTCACCGGCTTCCAAGATATGCGGCGCACGGATGAATACACCAGTGAAAGGTTCGTCCAGCCCTTTAATTGTTAAATCAGCTTCAAAGCTGTCAACCTGCCGGCCAAACGAATTCCGTTCAACAACTACATTCAGCAAACCTAAATGAGCGTTATCTGAACCGGCAATTTCCTTTGCTAAAATAATTAAACCGGCACATGTTCCAAACATCGGTTTTCCCTGAGCAGCAAACTCACGCAATGGCTCCATGAATTGATACGTATCAATTAAACGGCGCATTGTCGTGCTTTCTCCGCCCGGCAAAATTAAACCATCAATTTCGTTTAGCTGCTCTGGGCGTTTAATAACAAGTCCAGCTGCACCGCATGCTTCAATTGCATGGATATGCTCTCTTACTGCTCCTTGAAGTCCTAGTACACCTATTGTTAACATGTCGCAGCTCTCCTATATTCTTACCAGCCGCGTTCTTGCATACGCTGTTCTGGAAGTAAATTTGAGATTTCGATCCCTTTCATTGCAGTTCCAAGCTCTTTTGAAAGCTCTGCAATCAATTTATAATCAGTGAAGTGAGTTGTTGCTTCCACAATTGCTTTTGCAAATTTTGCAGGATTGTCTGATTTGAAGATACCAGAACCAACAAATACACCGTCAGCGCCAAGCTGCATCATAAGTGCCGCATCAGCAGGAGTCGCTACGCCGCCAGCCGCAAAGTTAACGACAGGAAGTTTACCGTCTCTTTTAATTTGTTGAAGCAGCTCATAAGGCGCTCCCAAATTTTTCGCTTCAGTCATCAGCTCATCATCGCTCATTGCAACTACTTTGCGTACTTGAGCGTTTACCTTGCGCATATGGCGAACAGCTTCAACGATATTACCAGTTCCAGGCTCACCTTTTGTACGAAGCATAGAAGCGCCTTCAGCAATACGGCGTGTTGCTTCGCCGAGGTCACGGCAGCCGCACACGAAAGGAACTGTATATTCATTTTTATTCAAATGAAATTCTTCGTCAGCCGGAGTCAGAACTTCACTTTCATCAATGTAGTCAACACCCATAGCCTCAAGCACACGCGCTTCAACAATATGTCCGATACGCGCTTTTGCCATTACAGGGATGGATACAGCATTCATTACTTCTTCCACGATTGTAGGGTCTGCCATACGGGCAACTCCTCCAGCCGCACGAATATCAGCTGGTACACGTTCTAGCGCCATTACAGCGACAGCTCCAGCCTCTTCAGCAATTTTCGCTTGTTCCGCATTGATGACGTCCATGATGACGCCGCCTTTTTGCATTTCTGCCATTCCGCGTTTTACACGTTCAGTACCTGTTTGAGCCATTTCTTGGTCCCCCTAATCAAGGTATAGTATATGATTTCTATTACTTATTGTATCCTAGAAATCCAATAATTCATATGGATATAACTTATTTTATTCGGTTTTTAGGGCTTTGAAAATCATTTTTTATTAAAAATTGGGTTTTTTCAGTATATTAAGCGAAAGAGCCCTAACATCAATCAGAGCTCTTTCCATTCATTAAAACCAGCCAGTTACTGTATCAACAATGCTTCCCCAGATACCAGCGAAAAATCCGCCGATGCTGCGCATTGTTAAAACAAACCAGTTTGCTTTATCTACATTTTCTTTCGTCACAAGGTCTACACCTGCCAGGCTGCTGTTAAGGAATCCATAGTCCTTTTCATCACCTGTATATTCCGCAGTCAGTTTCCCAACCTTCGTCCCTTTTTTCACAGGGGCAGTCAAAGTGTCTTTGTTTAAAGTGACTTTTGCTTTGTAATTCTTTTCTTCACCATTTTTGACAGGAAGAGAAAATGCCTTGCTTGTGACAATGCCTACTTCTTTCTCTTTACCTTTATCTACAGAAATGGTTTTATGGCCTTTTACCTGATCGCCTTCAGCATAAATTTCTTTCATAGAGAAATTGTTGAAAGCATAATCAAACATTTTTTTCGTTTCATCGAAACGGCCAGTGTGAATGTTGCCTTTTGCGTTTAACACCACAGTGATGACACGCATTCCGTTTCTTTCAGCAGTTCCTGTGAAACATGAACCCGCAGAGTCAGTAGAACCTGTTTTCAGTCCATCTACAGTTGCACCTTTGTACTCGCTGACTAGACCCTTCAGCATAAAGTTCCAGTTCGGCATGTCCATTTCATCATCTGTACCTTTTCTGAACTTCATTTTTGAGATGCTGGAAGTTTCTAAAATCTCAGGGTAGTCAGTAATCAGGTGATCTGCAAGAATAGCCATATCCTTAGCAGAAACTTCACTTTCTTCATCTACGCTTGTCCCTTCAGGCTGCTTGCCGTGAAGATCTTTGTTTTCAAGACCTGTTGCATTAACAAATTTGTAATTTGTTAATCCCAGTTCTTTTGCTTTTGCATTCATTTTTTCAACGAACTTTGTTTCAGAGCCTGCAATAACTTCTGCAATGGCAATCGCAGCCGCATTTGCAGAATAGATTGCTGTCGCTTGATAAAGTTCTTTTACTGTGTATTTTCCGTCTTTTCGAAGAGGAACGTTTGATAAACTGTTATCTTGGGAAATCTCATACACATAGTCATCAGGCGTATAGGTTTGATCCCATTTTACTTTGCCTTCATCAATTGCTTCTAATAACAGATACTCTGTCATCATCTTTGTCATACTTGCAATTGGCAGTCTTTTCTCTGCGTTTTTGCTGTAAAGAATTTTACCTGAAGAAGCTTCGATCATAATAGCAGCTGATGCGTTGATATCAATTGGATCGCTGGCAGCCTTTGCTTTTGACATTGGAGTCAGGCAAGTTACGGCCAGTGTTAAAACAACCAATGACATCAATAGCTGTTTACATTTCTTGATGTTCAATCGTACGACCTCCGTATTTCATTTTTCTTCATCTATAATTAAGCCGTTAAGGACATTTTCAATGCACAACAGTATAAATTTTATCATAATCGGTATAAAAAAAATAGACAGAGTCAGAGACCCTGTCAAATGTTTTTAATTTGTAACAATTTATTTATGAAATTGTATAGTTCGGTGATTCTTTTGTAATCTGTACATCATGCGGATGACTTTCACGAAGGCCTGCACCAGTCATACGAATGAACTGAGCTTCTTCTCTTAAAGCGCGAAGATCTTTAGATCCGCAATATCCCATACCAGAACGAAGACCGCCGACTAGCTGATAAACTGTTTCTTCAACTGGCCCCTTGTAAGGTGTGCGTCCTTCAATGCCTTCTGGAACGAATTTTTTATTTTCTTCTTGGAAGTAACGGTCTTTACTTCCTTTTTCCATTGCAGCCACAGATCCCATACCGCGGTATACTTTGAATCTTCTGCCTTGGTAGATTTCAGTTTCACCAGGGCTTTCTGACGTACCTGCCAGTAAGCTTCCAAGCATAACAGCATGTCCGCCGGCTGCCAATGCTTTTGCAATATCGCCAGAGAATTTAATTCCGCCGTCTGCGATAATTGTTTTGCCATGTTTTCTTGCTTCAGTCGCACAGTCATAAATCGCTGTGATTTGAGGTACACCAACACCTGCTACCACACGAGTAGTACAAATTGAACCAGGTCCGATTCCTACTTTGACAACATCAGCACCAGCTTCGAAGAGTGCTTTTGTCGCTTCAGCTGTTGCTACGTTTCCAGCAATAATATTTAATTCAGGATACGTTTCACGGATCTTTGTCACTGTGTTTAACACGCCTTGAGAATGCCCGTGTGCTGTATCGATAACAATGACATCCACATTGGCTTCTACAAGCTTTTTCACGCGTGTCATCGTGTCGCCAGTTACACCAACTGCCGCGCCAACGATCAAACGGCCGTGAATGTCTTTAGATGAATTAGGGAACTCGATAACTTTTTCAATGTCTTTAATCGTGATAAGACCTTTTAATTTATTTTGATCATCAACGAGTGGAAGCTTTTCAATTTTATGTTTCTGCAAAATCTTTTCAGCTTCGTCTAAAGTCGTTCCAACCGGTGCAGTGACAAGTTCTTCTTTTGTCATAACATCGCTGATTTTCATTGAGTAATCAGAAATAAAACGAAGGTCGCGGTTCGTGATAATACCGACAAGCTTTTGGTCTTCTTTGTTATCTACAATCGGAACACCGGAAATTCTGTATTTCCCCATCAAATGCTCCGCATCAAAAACTTGGTGATCAGGAGTTAAAAAGAAGGGATTTGTAATAACGCCTCGTTCAGAGCGTTTTACTTTATCAACTTGTTCAGCCTGCTGCTCGATCGACATATTTTTATGAATAATGCCCAAGCCGCCCTGTCTAGCCATTGCAATTGCCATTGCTGATTCTGTTACAGTATCCATACCTGCGCTGATGACAGGAATATTCAGCTTTAACGTCTTTGTAAGTTCAACAGATAAATCCACATCACGCGGAAGTACCTCTGACTTAGCTGGTACAAGCAGTACATCGTCGAACGTTAAGCCTTCTTTTGAAAATTTACTTTCCCACATTAGTAAATCCCCCTCTTTTCGGCAAAATATTATATGTAGATTATCAACAAGCCAAGAGCATGTCAAGGAACCGAAAAAGAGTTGAAATATTTAGATAACGGAAAGGAATTAGAAATACATATGACATATCATGATTGGAAAGACTTAGCGCTATTTTACTCCGTAGAATCAACCCAGAAATTTCTAGAAAAAGTCTATGTCTTAAATGGTGCAGATGAGGCGAAACGGAACTCTTTTAAAAACAGCGAGCGGTTTATTTTCTTCTTGAAGCATGCTGAATCATTTTATAAGCAAGCCTCTTGCTCGCCTTTAGAAATCAAACCGATTCTTTTATTTTACGGGATGTCACAGCTGATCAAAGCCTGTCTCATCACACAGGATCCTCACTACCCAAGCCATACATCAGTTCTCGCACATGGCGTCACAGCGCGTAAAAGAAAGAAGCAAAATTATTGTTTTAGCGATGATGAAGTGAAAATACAACGCAACGGTTTATGTATGCACTTCATGAAACACTTATTTGGTCAATCAGGTATAGAAGATGAACGGTATACTATGAAAAGGTTATTAGCCGCTATTCCAGAGTTAAGTGATATTTTTCAATTTCAGAAAAAGGAACGTTTTATTATAAAGGTTGAGAAGGAAAAGGACATGGTTTCTATACCAGAGGATATCGTGATTCATTATAAGATGTCTGATTCACGATTTATTGAATATATGTCTCACCATTTTAAATGGACCTTTTTGAAAAAAGATAAAGATAACCTGCTGTTCCACCTTTCACGGCAAGACATAAATCCATGGACGTCAATCAGCCTATTATTTGATTTGGACAAAAGACAATATTATATTCCTTCTAAACGAGATCAGTTTCTTAAACTTCCGGAAATAACAATCCATTATTTAATTTTGTACAACATAGGAATGATTGCGAGGTATGAAACAGAATGGTGGTATGAGCTGTTAACGCAGCATGTCAGTGATGATTACGTGTTCATTCAGCAGTTTTTAATGGTAACGGAAAACAAATTTCCTAAATACGTTTTGAAATTCCTGCAGCAATATATATAAACAAAAAACCCAGCTCAATGAGCTGGGTTTTACCCTTGCTTGGCGGCGTCCTACTCTCACAGGGGGAAACCCCCGACTACCATCGGCGCTGAAGAGCTTAACTTCCGTGTTCGGCATGGGAACGGGTGTGACCTCTTCGCTATCGCCACCAAACAATTGAGAGTGTTCTCTCAAAACTAGATAACAGGTGTGACATCATTAGAAATTAGGTTAAGTCCTCGATCGATTAGTATCTGTCAGCTCCATGTGTCGCCACACTTCCACCTCAGACCTATCAACCTGATCATCTTTCAGGGATCTTACTTCCTTGCGGAATGGGAAATCTCATCTTGAGGGGGGCTTCATGCTTAGATGCTTTCAGCACTTATCCCGTCCGCACATAGCTACCCAGCGATGCCCTTGGCAGAACAACTGGTACACCAGCGGTGCGTCCATCCCGGTCCTCTCGTACTAAGGACAGCTCCTCTCAAATTTCCTGCGCCCGCGACGGATAGGGACCGAACTGTCTCACGACGTTCTGAACCCAGCTCGCGTACCGCTTTAATGGGCGAACAGCCCAACCCTTGGGACCGACTACAGCCCCAGGATGCGATGAGCCGACATCGAGGTGCCAAACCTCCCCGTCGATGTGGACTCTTGGGGGAGATAAGCCTGTTATCCCCGGGGTAGCTTTTATCCGTTGAGCGATGGCCCTTCCATGCGGAACCACCGGATCACTAAGCCCGACTTTCGTCCCTGCTCGACTTGTAGGTCTCGCAGTCAAGCTCCCTTGTGCCTTTACACTCTGCGAATGATTTCCAACCATTCTGAGGGAACCTTTGGGCGCCTCCGTTACCTTTTAGGAGGCGACCGCCCCAGTCAAACTGCCCACCTGACACTGTCTCCCCGCCCGATAAGGGCGGCGGGTTAGAAGGTCAATACAGCCAGGGTAGTATCCCACCGATGCCTCCACCGAAGCTGGCGCTCCGGTTTCCAAGGCTCCTACCTATCCTGTACAAGCTGTACCAACATTCAATATCAGGCTGCAGTAAAGCTCCACGGGGTCTTTCCGTCCTGTCGCGGGTAACCTGCATCTTCACAGGTACTATAATTTCACCGAGTCTCTCGTTGAGACAGTGCCCAGATCGTTGCGCCTTTCGTGCGGGTCGGAACTTACCCGACAAGGAATTTCGCTACCTTAGGACCGTTATAGTTACGGCCGCCGTTTACTGGGGCTTCAATTCGCACCTTCGCTTACGCTAAGCGCTCCTCTTAACCTTCCAGCACCGGGCAGGCGTCAGCCCCTATACTTCGCCTTACGGCTTCGCAGAGACCTGTGTTTTTGCTAAACAGTCGCCTGGGCCTATTCACTGCGGCTCTCTCGGGCTTGCACCCTAACAGAGCACCCCTTCTCCCGAAGTTACGGGGTCATTTTGCCGAGTTCCTTAACGAGAGTTCTCTCGATCACCTTAGGATTCTCTCCTCGCCTACCTGTGTCGGTTTGCGGTACGGGCACCTCTCACCTCGCTAGAGGCTTTTCTTGGCAGTGTGGAATCAGGAACTTCGCTACTATATTTCGCTCGCCATCACAGCTCAGCCTTATGGGAAACGGATTTGCCTATTTCCCAGCCTAACTGCTTGGACGCGGATATCCAATACCGCGCTTACCCTATCCTCCTGCGTCCCCCCATTGCTCAAATGGTGAGGAGGTGGTACAGGAATATCAACCTGTTGTCCATCGCCTACGCCTTTCGGCCTCGGCTTAGGTCCCGACTAACCCTGAGCGGACGAGCCTTCCTCAGGAAACCTTAGGCATTCGGTGGAGGGGATTCTCACCCCTCTTTCGCTACTCATACCGGCATTCTCACTTCTAAGCGCTCCACCAGTCCTTCCGGTCTGGCTTCACAGCCCTTAGAACGCTCTCCTACCACTGTTCGAAGAACAGTCCGCAGCTTCGGTGATACGTTTAGCCCCGGTACATTTTCGGCGCAGAGTCACTCGACCAGTGAGCTATTACGCACTCTTTAAATGGTGGCTGCTTCTAAGCCAACATCCTGGTTGTCTAAGCAACTCCACATCCTTTTCCACTTAACGTATACTTTGGGACCTTAGCTGGCGGTCTGGGCTGTTTCCCTTTCGACTACGGATCTTATCACTCGCAGTCTGACTCCCAAGGATAAGTCATTGGCATTCGGAGTTTGACTGAATTCGGTAACCCGGTAGGGGCCCCTAGTCCAATCAGTGCTCTACCTCCAAGACTCTTACCTTGAGGCTAGCCCTAAAGCTATTTCGGAGAGAACCAGCTATCTCCAGGTTCGATTGGCATTTCACCCCTACCCACACCTCATCCCCGCACTTTTCAACGTGCGTGGGTTCGGGCCTCCATTCAGTGTTACCTGAACTTCACCCTGGACATGGGTAGATCACCTGGTTTCGGGTCTACGACCACGTACTCATGCGCCCTATTCAGACTCGCTTTCGCTGCGGCTCCGCATCTTCTGCTTAACCTTGCACGGGATCGTAACTCGCCGGTTCATTCTACAAAAGGCACGCCATCACCCGTTAACGGGCTCTGACTACTTGTAGGCACACGGTTTCAGGATCTCTTTCACTCCCCTTCCGGGGTGCTTTTCACCTTTCCCTCACGGTACTGGTTCACTATCGGTCACTAGGGAGTATTTAGCCTTGGGAGATGGTCCTCCCGGATTCCGACGGAATTTCACGTGTTCCGCCGTACTCAGGATCCACTCTGGAGAGAACGAAGTTTTGACTACAGGGCTGTTACCTCCTATGGCGGGCCTTTCCAGACCTCTTCATCTACCTCGTTCCTTTGTAACTCCGTATAGAGTGTCCTACAACCCCAAGAGGCAAGCCTCTTGGTTTGGGCTAATCCCGTTTCGCTCGCCGCTACTCAGGGAATCGCATTTGCTTTCTCTTCCTCCGGGTACTTAGATGTTTCAGTTCCCCGGGTCTGCCTTCTCATATCCTATGAATTCAGATATGGATACCACTCCATTACGAGTGGTGGGTTTCCCCATTCGGAAATCTCCGGATCAAAGCTTGCTTACAGCTCCCCGAAGCATATCGGTGTTCGTCCCGTCCTTCATCGGCTCCTAGTGCCAAGGCATCCACCGTGCGCCCTTTCTAACTTAACCGTTAAAAAGAATCACTATGTGATATCTTGTGTTACTAATTGAATGTGATGTCTACTGTTATCTAGTTTTCAAAGAACACGTTGGTGGAGCCTAGCGGGATCGAACCGCTGACCTCCTGCGTGCAAAGCAGGCGCTCTCCCAGCTGAGCTAAGGCCCCATTTGTATAAGATGGTGGGCCTGAGTGGACTCGAACCACCGACCTCACGCTTATCAGGCGTGCGCTCTAACCAGCTGAGCTACAGGCCCATCTTAACTTATTCAAGGAACAAAGTTCCTTCAAAACTAAACAAGACAGGGAACGTTCTGTTTATAAGACCCAAGGTCTTATATTCCGTAAATATCCTTAGAAAGGAGGTGATCCAGCCGCACCTTCCGATACGGCTACCTTGTTACGACTTCACCCCAATCATCTGTCCCACCTTCGGCGGCTGGCTCCATAAAGGTTACCTCACCGACTTCGGGTGTTACAAACTCTCGTGGTGTGACGGGCGGTGTGTACAAGGCCCGGGAACGTATTCACCGCGGCATGCTGATCCGCGATTACTAGCGATTCCAGCTTCACGCAGTCGAGTTGCAGACTGCGATCCGAACTGAGAACAGATTTGTGGGATTGGCTTAACCTCGCGGTTTCGCTGCCCTTTGTTCTGTCCATTGTAGCACGTGTGTAGCCCAGGTCATAAGGGGCATGATGATTTGACGTCATCCCCACCTTCCTCCGGTTTGTCACCGGCAGTCACCTTAGAGTGCCCAACTGAATGCTGGCAACTAAGATCAAGGGTTGCGCTCGTTGCGGGACTTAACCCAACATCTCACGACACGAGCTGACGACAACCATGCACCACCTGTCACTCTGCCCCCGAAGGGGACGTCCTATCTCTAGGATTGTCAGAGGATGTCAAGACCTGGTAAGGTTCTTCGCGTTGCTTCGAATTAAACCACATGCTCCACCGCTTGTGCGGGCCCCCGTCAATTCCTTTGAGTTTCAGTCTTGCGACCGTACTCCCCAGGCGGAGTGCTTAATGCGTTAGCTGCAGCACTAAGGGGCGGAAACCCCCTAACACTTAGCACTCATCGTTTACGGCGTGGACTACCAGGGTATCTAATCCTGTTCGCTCCCCACGCTTTCGCTCCTCAGCGTCAGTTACAGACCAGAGAGTCGCCTTCGCCACTGGTGTTCCTCCACATCTCTACGCATTTCACCGCTACACGTGGAATTCCACTCTCCTCTTCTGCACTCAAGTTCCCCAGTTTCCAATGACCCTCCCCGGTTGAGCCGGGGGCTTTCACATCAGACTTAAGGAACCGCCTGCGAGCCCTTTACGCCCAATAATTCCGGACAACGCTTGCCACCTACGTATTACCGCGGCTGCTGGCACGTAGTTAGCCGTGGCTTTCTGGTTAGGTACCGTCAAGGTACCGCCCTATTCGAACGGTACTTGTTCTTCCCTAACAACAGAGCTTTACGATCCGAAAACCTTCATCACTCACGCGGCGTTGCTCCGTCAGACTTTCGTCCATTGCGGAAGATTCCCTACTGCTGCCTCCCGTAGGAGTCTGGGCCGTGTCTCAGTCCCAGTGTGGCCGATCACCCTCTCAGGTCGGCTACGCATCGTTGCCTTGGTGAGCCGTTACCTCACCAACTAGCTAATGCGCCGCGGGTCCATCTGTAAGTGGTAGCCGAAGCCACCTTTTATGCTTGAACCATGCGGTTCAAGCAAGCATCCGGTATTAGCCCCGGTTTCCCGGAGTTATCCCAGTCTTACAGGCAGGTTACCCACGTGTTACTCACCCGTCCGCCGCTAACATCAGGGAGCAAGCTCCCATCTGTCCGCTCGACTTGCATGTATTAGGCACGCCGCCAGCGTTCGTCCTGAGCCAGGATCAAACTCTCCGATAAAGTAGTTTGACTGACTACGCACATCGCTGTGCGATTTATATTAAAACTTGAATTAACAGGTACGTTTTGTCTTGTTTAGTTTTCAAAGAACTTTGTGCGCCTCTCTCGAAGCGACTACTTAATAGTAACATTTTTAGTTAACTAGGTCAACACTTTTTTAAAAAATGTTTTCATCTAGTAATGTCTATGTCTTTTAAAAGACAACAGAAATGATTATACCATAAATCTTCTCACTGTAAAGAGTTTTTGATATAAAAAAGCGCAGCTGGTATAGCTGCGCTTTTTCTTAACTTTCTTGTGTCTCTTCTTGCTCATTTTCTTCATTATCATCGTTTTTCTCAACTAATGCGACTGTGGCCACATGCTCTTGTTCCGCCATTCTGATGAGACGTACACCTTGAGTTACGCGTCCGGTAGTTGAGATATCATTGATATCCATTCTGATCAGTACACCGCTGGCAGTAATAATCATCAGATCCTCTTCACCTTTGGTAGCTTTCACCGCTACTAAATGGCCGTTGTTCTCCGTGATTTTACATGTTTTCAGTCCTTTTCCGCCTCGGCTTTGAGTTCTATATTCTTCAGCCGGAGTTCGTTTACCGTAACCTTTCTCGGTCACGATAAGGACATCAGATTCTTCCTCTAATATTTCCATGCCGACGACAATATCGTCGTCAGTAAGGGTGATGCCTTTTACGCCTGCCGCTGTTCTTCCCATTTCCCTAACATCTGTTTCAGAGAAACGAATCAGCAAGCCGTTTTTCGTTCCGATGATGATTTGTTTTGTGCCGTCAGTAAGCCGGACACCCATTAATTCATCATCTTCACGCAGGCTCAGCGCAATTAAGCCGTTGTTACGGATATTAGCAAACTGAGACAGTGAAGTGCGTTTTGAAACCCCATGTTTTGTTGTGAAGAAGAGATAGAGATCTTCTTCGAATGCAGTGACTGGGATTATTGCGTTAATCCATTCACCTTTTTCTACCTCCAACAGATTGATAATCGGGATTCCCTTAGCGGTTCTACCGTATTCAGGGATTTCATACCCTTTTGAACGATACACTTTCCCTTTGTTGGAGAAGAAGAGAATCGTGTCATGTGTTGAAGTAGAAATCAGATGTTCAACGAAATCATCTTCGTTTGTCCCCATTCCCTGAACGCCTTTTCCTCCGCGCTTTTGACTGCGGTAAGTCGAAGCAGGCAGACGTTTGATATATCCGTTATGCGTCAGAGTGACAACGATGTTTTCTCTTTCGATGAGATCTTCATCTTCAATTGTTTCAAGGCCGGCAGTAACAATCTCAGTGCGTCTTTCATCGTTGAAACGCTCTTTAATTTCTGTGAGCTCTTCACGGATGATCTCAAGCACTTTTTCTTCATTGGCCAAGATTTCTTTAAGCTCTGCAATTAATTTAATAAGGGATTGGTATTCTTCTTCAATCTTTTCTCGTTCCAACCCTGTTAAACGCTGGAGCCTCATGTCTAGAATAGCTTGGGCTTGTTTTTCGGTCAGCGAGAATTGTTCAATTAACCCTGTTCTCGCAATTTCAGCCGTTTGAGAGTTGCGGATAAGGGAAATAACTGCATCAAGATGATCGAGGGCAATCCTTAATCCTTCCAAGATATGCGCTCTTGCCTCTGCTTTACGCAATTCATAAGCAGTACGGCGTCTGATAACGACTTTTTGGTGATCTAGATAATGCACCAGGCATTGCTTTAAATTTAATACCTTCGGCTCACCGTCAACAAGCGCCAGCATGTTAATCCCGAAGGAAGTTTGCAGGGCCGTTTGTTTGTAAAGATTGTTCAGGATAACATGCGCATTGGCATCTCGTCTGATTTCAATGACAATCCGCATACCGTTACGGTCAGATTCATCACGCAAATCAGTTATTCCTTCAATTTTCTTATCTCTGACAAGATCAGCAATCTTCTCAATTAGACGCGCTTTATTCACCTGATAAGGGAGTTCTGTTACTAAAATTCTTTCTTTCCCTGATGAAGTTTCTTCAATTTCTGCTTTTGCCCGAATCGTAATAGAACCTCTTCCGGATTCATATGCCTTGCGAATTCCGCTTCTGCCTAAAATTTGTCCGGCAGTCGGGAAATCCGGTCCAGGAATGAATTCCATCAGCTCTTGGATTGTTATGTCCTTGTTCTCGCTTACGGCAAGCACTCCGTCAATAATTTCTCCAAGCTGGTGCGGCGGTATATTTGTAGCCATTCCGACTGCAATACCGGCTGCTCCATTTACAAGCAGGTTTGGGAATCTTGACGGCATGACAACAGGTTCTCTCTCTGAACCATCATAGTTATCTTGATAATCAATCGTGTCTTTTGTGATGTCTCGCAGAATTTCCATGGCGATCTTAGACATTCTGGCTTCGGTGTACCGCATCGCAGCGGCTGAGTCTCCGTCTACAGAACCAAAGTTTCCGTGACCGTCCACCAGCATATAACGGTAGTTGAAATCCTGCGCCATTCTGACCATAGATTCATATACCGCTGAATCACCGTGAGGATGGTATTTCCCGATAACTTCTCCGACGATACGAGCCGATTTTTTATACGGCTTGTCACTCGTCATGCCTAAATCATTCATCGCGTATAAAATCCGTCTGTGAACCGGTTTTAAACCGTCACGCACATCCGGAAGCGCCCGGGATACGATAACGCTCATCGCATAATCCAAAAAGGACGTGCGCATTTCCTGACTGATATTTATTTCACGAACTTTTGGTGTGTTTTGTTCACTCATTAAAAAACCTCCCTGAAGTATCACATGAAATTATGTGGGAGTAGATTGTCCATTATGATCTTCAATACGATTTCACTATTCTCCATTATATCAATAAACTTATACTTATACACATTAAATTACTAGAATATATAGGTTTTACAAGAATTCCTGCGTCCTGTCCTATTCAGAAAAAAGCCTTATTTCTTATTGGAAATAAGGCTTTGTATTATTAGATATCGAGATTTTTTACGTATCTCGCATTTGCTTCTATGAAATTTCTGCGCGGTTCTACTTTGTCTCCCATCAGCATTTCGAAAGTTTCATCCGCATCCATTGCATCCTCTAGAGTCACCTGCAGAAGCGTTCTTGAGCCCGGGTCCATTGTTGTCTCCCAAAGCTGGGTGGCATTCATTTCACCGAGACCTTTGTAACGCTGCAATCCAGGCTTAGGCGTTTGAGGAAGAGTTTGCAACAGTTCCTCCAGCTGCTTGTCATTGTATGCATATTCAACACGTTTACCCTGCTGGACTTTGTAGAGCGGCGGCTGCGCGATGTACACGTAGCCATTTTCGATAATCTGACGCATATATCTGTAAAAGAACGTCAACAGCAATGTTCTGATGTGTGCGCCGTCAACGTCGGCATCTGTCATAATGACGACTTTGTGATAACGGGCTTTTTCCAAGTTGAAATCTTCCCCGATACCTGTGCCGAGTGCAGTAATCATAGAACGAACTTCGTTGTTAGAAAGAATTTTATCAAGCCTTGCTTTTTCAACGTTTAGGATTTTACCTCTTAGCGGCAAAATGGCTTGGAAATGCCTGTCACGTCCCTGTTTTGCAGATCCTCCGGCAGAGTCACCCTCTACGATATATAACTCGGAGATGCTCGGGTCTTTCGAAGAGCAGTCCGCTAATTTACCGGGAAGGTTTGAAATCTCCAAAGCGCTTTTGCGGCGCGTTAATTCACGCGCTTTTTTCGCAGCCATTCTTGCTCTTGCTGCCATTAAACCTTTGTCAACGATTTTTTTTTGCCGCATCTGGATTTTCCAGCATAAATGTTTCCAACGCCGCAGAAAATAACGTATCTGTGATCGTCCGCGCCTCTGAGTTGCCTAGTTTTGTTTTCGTTTGGCCTTCGAACTGCGGATCCGGGTGTTTGATCGAGATAATCGCGGTAAGCCCTTCTCTCACATCATCTCCGCTTAAGTTTGGATCATTTTCTTTTATGAGTCCTTTTTTTCTGGCGTAATCATTGATGACACGAGTCAGCCCCGTTTTAAAACCGGCTTCGTGGGTACCGCCTTCGTACGTGTTGATATTGTTTGTAAATGAGTAAATATTGCTTGTGTAGCTGTCATTGTATTGCAGAGCGACTTCAACCGTAATGCCGTCCTTTTCGCCTTCAATATAAATCGGCTCTTCATGGACAACTTCTTTGGAGCGGTTTAAATACTCTACATAGCTTTTAATTCCGCCTTCGTAATGATACTCATTTTTGCGCTCTTGGCCTTCACGTTTATCTTCAATCGTGATGTTTACGCCTTTTGTCAAAAAGGCTAATTCGCGAACACGGTTAGCAAGCAGATCATATTCATACTCAGTTGTTTCCGTGAAGATTTCAGGATCTGGAACAAAGTGTGTAGTCGTTCCTGTATGATCCGTTTCGCCAATAACTTCAAGATCAGAAACCGGGACACCGCGGTTATAGACTTGGCGATGGATTTTTCCGTCACGGTGAACAGTCACATCAAGCTCTGTTGATAACGCGTTAACGACCGAGGCACCTACACCGTGCAAACCTCCGGACACTTTATATCCGCTTCCGTCAAATTTTCCGCCGGCGTGAAGCACAGTCATAATGACTTCAACCGCAGGACGACCCATTTTCTCATGAATACCGACTGGAATCCCGCGGCCATTATCAATTACCGTAATGCTGTTGTCTTTTTCAATTTGGATATTGATATCTGTACAATAACCGGCCAGGGCTTCGTCAATACTATTGTCGACAATTTCCCATACCAGATGGTGAAGGCCTTTACTGTTGGTTGAACCGATGTACATCCCCGGTCTTTTACGAACAGCTTCCAATCCTTCTAGTACCTGTATCTGATTTTCATCATAACTATTTTGCTGCTGTTCCATAGCCACGTTATTCACCTACACTTTTCTTAAACAATATATTCGTTATAAAAAATCACTAAGAATCTATTTCAACCATAAATTGCGCACGTTTTTTTAATGTGCTGGAAGATAAGGGAGAGTAATATATATTCTGAACCGTGACTACGATAGATTTGGGTGTGCCGTTTACGGAAGGCACCAGCTTGTGTTTCTGTTTTTCCAGAAATTCTTCAACAATTGGCGACATGTTGGCTTTAAAATCAAAAATGCCAATAATATCGCGTGTTGAAACCACAAAATCATCACCTAAATGAATATACAATTGCCCACCTCATTTCTTCACTTCACTAACGTACCGTTTTGCACACGGAACATACCTGCTTGCCGTAAGGTTTCGTGATCAATGCCATCAACGCTTGTCGTTGTGACAAACGTTTGTACACGGCCCTGGATGGTATGAAGCAAGTGCGATTGGCGATAATCATCCAGCTCACTCAGCACATCATCCAATAGTAAAATGGGATATTCTCCGATTTCTTCATGGATCAGGTCAATCTCAGCCAGCTTAAGGGATAATGCCGTCGTCCGCTGCTGTCCTTGAGACCCATACGTCTGCACATCGCGTCCGTTCACATAGAAAAGAACATCATCCCGATGAGGTCCAGACAGCGTGACGCCGCGCTCGATTTCTTTTTCTCTTAATTTAGAAAACGCTTCTTGATAGCTATCTCCTATTTTCGACAAGTCTTCAGGATCTGATACCTCAAGCGCCGTATGGTACTTCAGCGTCAATTCCTCAAGCCCTCTTGAGATGCCCGAATGGATAGGCTGCGCCCATTTTTCGAGCTGTGCCGTGAACTGCAGACGTTTTACGACGACTTTTGCGGCAACTTCAATAAGCTGATCAGTCAGAACATCAAGCATTGTTCTGTCAGTTTGTTTTCTTGTTTGCAGCTGTTTCAAAAAATGATTTCGCTGGGAAAGAATCTTCTGGTAAAGAGAAAGGTCATACAGGTAGACAGGAGAAACTTGGCCGATTTCCATGTCAAGAAATCTCCGTCTCACTTGAGGGCTTCCCTTTACAAGGTTTAAATCTTCCGGTGCAAACATGATGGTGTTGAGGGCGCCGACATACTGGCTGAGCTTTTGCTGTTCGATATGATTGACCTTGCCCTTTTTACCCTTTTTGGAGATGACGAGCTGCATTGGGATCGCCCCGTTTTGCTTCATCACTCTTCCCTCTATTTTAGCATAGTCTTTGTCCCACCGGATAAGTTCTTTGTCATTTGAAGTCCGATGCGATTTTGCCATGGACAAGACATAGATCGCTTCCATGAGGTTTGTTTTCCCCTGAGCATTTTCTCCAATGATCACATTTACTTTATTTTCAAATTGAAGTTCAGCATGTTCATAGTTGCGGTAAGATGTCAGTTCTAAGTTCTGGATATACAATCAGTGTCACCCGCTTTAATTGACGACTTGAAATGAACCAAATCCTTCAATCTCTACCACATCTCCAACATACAGCTTTCTGCCGCGGCGATTGTCCGGCTCATTGTTCACAAGCACTTCATGCTCGCTCAAAAACCACTTTGCCATGCCGCCTGACTGAATCACATCGGCTAATTTCAGAAATTGCCCGAGTGTAATCATCTCTGTATCAATAGAAATCGGATTTGCCATTATATCGACCTCTTTCAAATATCACTAATATCTAATTGTACTAAAAAAAAACGAATTAGGGAAAGGGAAAACTTGACGGAGCAGATTACGAATAGAAAAGCTGCCGAGCAGGTCGGCAGCCGTATATCGGATTAATAGGTTCTGACAGGGAGGATAAGCTGTACGATTGTTTCATCATTCGGCGTGCGAATTAAGAAAGGTCTCATAGCTCCTGTAAAGCTTACACGTATCTCTGCTCCTTCAAGCACCTTTAATGCATCCAGCATATATTTTGGACTAAATGAGATATTTAATTCCTCACCCTCGATTTGATCCGCAAGAACCGCTTCCACCACTTTTCCGATTTCAGGTGAATTAGAAGAAATCTCAATTGATTCAGCAGGTTTTGCAGAAAGCTTCACCACGTTATTGCGTCCTTCTCTGGCTAATAAAGATGCACGATCAATCGCCTGAAGGAATTCTTTTGTGTTCACAATGATTTCTGTCTTGCTCTCTTGCGGAATAAGGCTGGTTGTATCCGGATAATTTCCATCCAGCAGGCGTGAGAAGAACAAGACGTTTTTTGCTTTAAACAGAACCTGGGTTTCTGTAATGACGATATCTACAAGTTCTTGGTTGTCATCCAAAATCTTGCTGAGTTCAGTTAAGCTCTTACCCGGAATCACGACGTTATAGGATCTGTCTTCTGAAATATCAAGTTTCGCTTTTCTTAAAGCTAAACGGTGGCTATCCGTTGCAGTGCATAATAATTCACTTTTCTCTACTTTCCAGTTTACACCTGTCAAGATAGGGCGTGTTTCTGAGGTGGACACCGCAAACACTGTTTGTCTAATTAGGTTTTTTAATAAATCCGTAGGAATCTGAATCGCATGATGCTCTTCAATCTGCGGCAAGTGAGGATACTCATCAGCATCAAGCCCATTTAGGTTAAATTCGGCTTTTCCAGAGCGGATAATCGTCAGATATTGATTTTGCACTTCGATTTCTACAGTTGCCATCGGGAGTTTTTTTACAATCTCACTAAAGAAGCGGGCCTGTAATACAATGCTGCCTGGCTGTTCAATCGTAACGATTTCTTTATCTCCTTCTTCTTTTGGAATAAAAGACTCGATGGAAATATCTGAATCACTTCCAGTAAAAGATACCCCTTCATCTGAGGCAACGATCTTAATACCGGTCAAAATCGGAATTGTAGTTCTGGATGAAACTGCTTTTAATACATCTTGGACACTTTCAACAAGACGATCTTTCTGAATCGTAAATTTCATTTTTATCCTCCTAACGGATAATGTTTAATATATATATTTTTTTAAAAAAAGTAGTAGAAGTAATAGTAGGGCTTGTGGATTTGTGGATAAGTTGTGAAAAAGACAGGAAACACAGCCTATCCACATGTGGACAGACTGTGCATGACTTTAGAAAAGTTATTCACACTTCTCCCGATTTATCCCCGGCCCTATTATTTAAGCTGTTCCTTAATTTCTTTTACATGCTGCTGAAGCTGTTCATCATCTGCCAGCAGTTTTGAAATTTTTTCATGCGCATGAATAACGGTTGTATGGTCACGTCCTCCGAATTCCTCTCCGATTTTAGGGAGAGAGGAGTCAGTCATTTCTCTCGATAAGTACATAGCGATTTGACGCGGGAATGCTACCGATTTTGTCCGTTTTTTTGCTTTGAAATCCTCAAGCTTAATATTGAATTGCTGGCCTACTACTCTCTGAATTTCTTTTATTGTAATCACTTTCGGTTTTGAGGAAGGAATAATATCTTTTAATGCCTCAGCGGCCAGATCGGCATTAATATCTTTATTAATTAAAGATGAATAAGCAACGACCCTGATTAACGCCCCTTCCAGCTCCCGAATGTTGCTGTCGATTTGATTTGCGATATAAAGCATAACCTCGTTCGGAATATCCAAGCCTTCCGCTTTGGCTTTTTTTCTTAAAATCGCAATTCTCGTTTCTAAATCAGGAGGCGTGATATCTGTAATCAGACCCCATTCAAATCGTGAACGCAATCTGTCTTCAAGTGTCGGAATTTCTTTAGGCGGTCTATCACTTGAAATGACGATTTGTTTGCTTTCTTCGTGCAGCGTGTTAAAAGTATGGAAAAATTCTTCTTGCGTTTGTTCTTTCCCGGCTAAAAATTGAATATCATCTATCAAAAGCACATCAACATTTCGGTAGCGATTGCGAAAATCAACTGCTTTATTATCTCGAATAGAGTTGATGAACTCGTTAGTAAATTTCTCAGAAGACAGATAAACCACTTTGGCAGAAGGATTATGATCTATTACATAATGGCCGATCGCATGCATTAAGTGTGTTTTCCCTAAGCCAACGCCCCCGTAGATAAATAAAGGGTTGTATGCTTTTGCAGGTGCTTCCGCTACTGCCAGGGAAGCAGCGTGAGCGAATCGGTTTCCAGATCCGATGACAAAAGTATCAAAAGTATATTTTGGGTTGAGCATATTTTGAGGAAAATCAGATGTATCTTCTTTTACCGCTTTTTTGACTTGCGGTTTCGGCATAAAGTCTTCGACATCTTGATTTTGAGGAATGACAAACTTAATGCTCAATTCTTCCCCGGTTAATTCATATATAGTATCTGCAATGAGATGCAAGTATCTGGACTCCAGCCAGTCTCTGGCAAATTCATTAGGAGCGGTAATTGTCAATGTATCTCCTTGCAGTGAGTGGGCTTTCGTTGATTTCATCCAAGTCTCGAAACTCGGTTTGCTCAATTTTTTTTCGATTTGAGCAAGGGCTTGGTTCCACAGGTCTAATATATTTTCCATCTTCCGGCACGTCCCTCCTTTTCTAAGAAAATAACGTCTTTTCCTGTTATAGAACACAAAAAAAGAGCAAATGGCGGTAACCATTCGTACACATTAAATGTTGAGAACATATAATATAGTAGATAAATAGCTTTTCGACAAATTTCACAACTTGTGGACAACTTTCTACACATGCTGTGTGAAATCAATCCACAAGTTATCCACAGTTTGTGGATAATGAGTGAAAGCAAGATTAGTAATCAAGAGTTAAAACACAAATATAATACCAAATTAAACGAGAGCTTGCAATGGTTGTCACAATCTTATCCACAAAGCGGACAACCTGTTGAAAAAAATTGTCCACAGGGGTTGGCGGTGTGAAAATGTTGTCGATAACCTTTGTGGATATTGAAAAAAGGGGAAAAAGATATCCACATCGCGTATTTTCAGCTCAGAATGTTATTTGAATCAGGACTTTTTTTTTCGTTAAATTCAGGAATCTGAAAAAATAAGGTTTCGAAAGTCGAGAAGGTATGGTATCCTATTATGGTTGCAAGAAACAAAAGCACTAGTGAAGTTGACAATGAATAGGTAACGCAAATATAATAAGTAAGACTGTCTTTAACAGCTATTCCTCGAGGGAGGTGTCATAAATGAAAAGAACATTCCAACCGAATAACCGTAAACGCAGTAAAGTTCATGGCTTCAGAAGCCGTATGAGTTCAAAAAACGGTCGTCTAGTTTTAGCGCGCCGTCGCCGCAAAGGCAGAAAAGTATTATCAGCTTAGGCCACTGAATAATGTCAGTGGTCTTTTTTCACTTTAAGGGAAAAGATATATGTGATGTGTATGAGCAGGGGGATCTCCCCTGTCTCTGCGTATCTCATTTTCAAATAAAATTAAAAGTTTCTGCCAGCCAGTATCGGAGTGAGTCAATTTGAAGAAGCGAAATCGTTTAAAGAAAAATGAAGATTTTCAAAAAGTGTTCAAGCATGGCACATCAGTAGCGAATCGCCAGTTTGTCTTATATACGCTTGATCAGCCTGAAAACGATGAGCTGCGCGTTGGTCTTTCCGTCAGCAAAAAAATTGGCAATGCAGTAATGCGAAATCGGATAAAACGTTTGATCCGGCAAGCTTTTCTAGAAGAGAGAGACAGACTGAAGCAAAAGGATTACATTATTATCGCTAGAAAACCAGCAAGTCAGCTGACATTTGAGGAAACGAAAAAAAGTCTGCAGCATTTATTCAGGAAGGCCTCATTATATAAGAAAACTTCGTCAAAAAAGTAGATGCCACTGCTTTCTTAAAACTTTTAAAAGCGCTTCCTTTCTGGTTGATCAGAAAAAGACACCATTTAAAACTGAAAGATGCTAAAATACATACAAGTATGTTTTGTAATAAGAGAGTGTAAAGAATGATTATAGGAGGAAATGTTGTTGAAAAGGAGAATATGGTTGCTATTAAGTATGGTCGGCGTATTCATGCTATTGGCTGGATGCTCGAGTGTCAAAGAGCCGATCACTGCAGATAGTCCGCATTTTTGGGACAAGTACGTAGTATTTCCATTGTCTGAGCTCATTACGTATGTTGCGAAATTGACGGGAGACAACTATGGACTGTCAATTATTATTGTTACAATTTTAATCCGTTTATTAATTTTGCCGCTGATGATCAAGCAGCTGAGAAGCTCGAAAGCGATGCAGGCTTTACAGCCGGAAATGCAAAAGCTCAAAGAAAAATACAGCTCAAAGGATCAAAAAACGCAGCAAAAACTTCAGCAGGAAACAATGGCTTTATTTCAAAAGCATGGCGTCAACCCATTGGCAGGGTGTTTCCCGATTTTAATTCAAATGCCGATTTTAATTGGATTCTACCATGCGATCATGAGAACACAGGCGATTTCAGAGCACAGTTTCTTATGGTTTGACTTAGGAGAAAAAGATCCTTTCTATATTCTTCCGATTGTTGCCGGTGTTGCCACTTTCGTACAGCAAAAATTAATGATGGCGGGCAATGCGCAGCAAAATCCGCAAATGGCAATGATGCTTTGGATTATGCCGATTATGATCATTGTGTTTGCGATCAACTTCCCGGCGGCGCTTTCTCTTTATTGGGTAGTCGGTAACTTGTTTATGATTGCGCAAACTTTCCTCATTAAAGGGCCTGATATTAAAAAAGATCCTCAGCCGCAAAAAGCCGGAGGAAAGAAAAAGTGAGGAATGTGACTGCTGCAGGGCGAAATGTCGATGAAGCAGTACAGTCCGGATTACGAGAACTGCAATTAACGAAGGATGAAGTTGAAATTACCGTTATTGAAGAGGGAAACAAAGGTTTTCTTGGTATATTCGGCAAAAAGCCGGCAATCGTGAAGCTGGCTGAAAAATTTGATCCGATTCAGGAAACAAAGATGTATCTTGAAAGAATTGCCGAATCCATTGCCGGAAAGTCTGATGTGACTGTAAAAGAAAGCAAAAAGGCAGTGAGTTTCCATATAACGGGTGAAAAAGCGGCATTGTTAATTGGAAAAAGAGGACAAACCTTAAATGCACTTCAAACTTTGACCCAGCTTGTCCTTAATCGTTATTCAGATCAGTATTTAAATGTGACGGTAGATGCAGAAAACTACCGTTTGAAAAGGAAAGAGACGCTGAGTCAGCTGGCTGTGAGACTGGCAGACCAGGTTTTGAAAACGAAAAAAGATGTTCATTTAGAACCGATGCCGTCCAGTGAAAGAAAAATCATTCATGATGCCCTTTCCAGATATGCAAATCAGCAGATCGAAACGTATTCAATGGGTGAAGGCGAAAATCGCCACCTCGTTATTTCCCAGAAAAGATAACATAAAACCGAAGTCCGGTAAAAATCGGAACTTCGGTTTTTTTGTATAGAAAAATCTATTTTTCCTTGTATTATCAAGCTTTTTCCGTTTAAGTTTTTCCTTTTTAGGTGTATCCTGTTGATAAAAAGGAAGTTCAGGAAATAAAATTAATTGTTATTCACATGTGGATAAGTTAAAGTAATAAGGGATGAATTTCTGAGTCTGTGGATAACACATCTTCCACTTCGAACCAAACTATGTTATCTTTTAGTTTTGGCATAATAAAATATTTTTTTATATAGATGAATGAGAGTATAGAAAAGAGAGGTGAACAACATGGATACAATTGCTGCCATTTCTACACCGATGGGAGAGGGTGCGATTGCTATTGTGCGGCTGAGCGGACCGGAAGCAATCCAGATTGCCGACAGAATGTATAAAGGGCCGAAAGGGAAAACGATCAGTTCGGTCGAATCACACACGATTCATTACGGCCATATTGTAGACAAACGTACGGATCGGGTCGTGGAGGAAGTAATGGTATCGGTGTTAAAAGCACCGAGAACTTTTACACGTGAAGATGTTATAGAAATAAACTGCCACGGGGGAATTGTGACAGTAAACCAAGTGCTCCAGCTCGCCTTAAGAGAGGGAGCGAGACTGGCGGAGCCTGGTGAATTCACGAAACGCGCGTTTTTAAATGGGCGAATCGACCTTTCACAGGCGGAAGCGGTGATGGACTTAATCAGAGCGAAAACGGATCGGGCAATGAACGTCGCTATGAATCAAATGGAAGGGCGTCTCTCTGCTTTGGTGCGCCGTTTACGCGATGATATTTTAGAAACGCTGGCCCATGTTGAGGTAAATATAGATTATCCGGAGTATGATGATGTAGAAGAAATGACACATCAGCTTTTAGTTGAAAAGGCAAGCTCCGTTAAAAAAGAAATTGAGGCGCTGCTTAGAACATCTGAGCAGGGCAAAATTTTGCGGGAAGGTCTTTCTACTGTCATTATCGGCCGTCCGAATGTCGGAAAGTCTTCTCTTCTTAACAGCCTGGTTCATGAGGCAAAAGCTATTGTTACCGATATTCCGGGTACGACACGGGATGTGATTGAGGAATACGTAAATGTAAGAGGTGTTCCGCTTCGTCTTGTTGATACTGCAGGTATTCGTGAAACAGAGGATATTGTTGAACGAATAGGTGTTGAACGCTCTCGTCAGGTTCTGAAGGAAGCAGACCTGATTTTACTTGTGCTTAATTATAGTGAAGAGCTTTCTGAAGAAGACGTAAAGCTTTTTGAAGCCGTTGAGGGAATGGACGTCATCGTCATTATGAATAAGACTGACCTCGAGGCGAAAATTGACATAGAACGTGTACGCGAGCTGGCCAATGGACGTCCTGTTGTAACGACATCTCTTCTAAAAGAAGAAGGCGTTAATGATTTGGAGGAAGCGATTCAATCGCTGTTCTATACAGGTGCTATTGAAAGCGGAGATTTAACGTATGTCAGCAATACACGCCATATTTCAATTTTACAGGAAGCAAAACGCGCCATTGAAGACGCGCTTAGCGGCATCGAACAGGATGTCCCGATCGACATGGTGCAGATTGATCTTACAAGATGCTGGGAGCTTCTGGGCGAAATCATTGGAGACGCTGTCCATGAAAGCTTAATTGATCAGCTCTTTTCACAGTTCTGTTTAGGAAAATAAATAAAGGAGGAACTAGAATCATGGGGTATGAAGCAGGCCAATACGATGTGATAGTGATTGGCGCCGGGCATGCCGGTGTTGAGGCTGCCCTCGCATCAGCACGTCAAGGCGCCAAAACGCTTGTCTTGACCATCAACTTAGATATGGTTGCGTTTATGCCATGTAATCCGTCTGTCGGCGGCCCTGCAAAAGGGATTGTCGTCCGCGAAATTGACGCGCTTGGCGGAGAAATGGGCAGAAATATTGATAAAACGCATATTCAAATGAGAATGCTGAATACAGGAAAAGGTCCTGCTGTCCGTGCGCTGCGTGCGCAAGCAGATAAATTCCAATATCAGCATGAAATGAAAAATACGCTTGAAAAAGAACCAAACTTAACGCTGCTGCAAGGAATTGTAGAACGTCTGATCATTGAAGACGGCGAGTGCCGCGGTGTCATTACACAAACCGGTGCGAATTACCGCGCGAAAGCAGTTGTTATGACGACAGGAACATATTTGAGAGGACGTATCATTCTCGGTGATCTTTCTTACTCAAGCGGTCCGAACAACCAGCAGCCTTCTATTAAGCTTTCTGAGCATTTGGAAGAACTGGGCTTCGACCTTGTTCGTTTTAAAACAGGTACGCCGCCTCGCGTCAAAAGCGACACGATTGATTACAGCAAAACGGAAATTCAGCCTGGTGACGAAGTGCCTCGCGCTTTCTCATATGAAACAGTTGAATATATCACAGATCAGCTTCCTTGCTGGCTGACATATACGAGCCCTGAGACACATGAGATTATTGACAGCAACCTGCACCGTTCACCGATGTATTCCGGTATGATCAAAGGTACAGGTCCGAGATACTGCCCGTCAATTGAAGATAAAGTTGTTCGTTTTAATGATAAACCGCGTCATCAAATTTTCCTTGAGCCAGAAGGCAGAAATACGCAGGAAGTTTATGTTCAAGGTTTGTCTACCAGTCTTCCAGAGGACGTGCAGCAAAGAATGCTTGCAACGATTCCGGGTCTGGAAAACGTTCAAATGATGAGAGCCGGCTATGCGATTGAGTACGATGCGATTGTACCGACTCAGCTATGGCCGACGCTTGAAACGAAAAAAATTACCAATCTCTACACTGCCGGCCAAATTAACGGAACATCCGGTTATGAAGAAGCTGCGGGACAAGGGATTATGGCGGGAATCAATGCAGGACGAAAAGCGCTTGGAAAAGAAGAAGTGATTCTAAGCCGTTCTGACGCCTACATTGGTGTTCTCATTGATGACCTTGTGACGAAAGGGACAAATGAGCCATACCGTCTTTTGACATCTCGCGCTGAATACAGATTGCTTCTTCGGCATGACAATGCAGATCTGCGTCTGACAGAAATCGGCCACCGCATTGGATTGATTTCTGATGAGCGATTTGCGGCTTTTGAGAAGAAAAAAGCGGCGATCGAAGCGGAGAAAAAACGTCTGCATTCTGTGATTATCAAGCCGTCTCCAGAAAATCAAGAATATATCCGTTCTCTTGGCGGAAGCGAATTGAAAGATGGGGTACGCGGCACAGACTTGATGAAACGTCCTGAAATGAACTATGAAACTGTTACAAAACTGGCGCCGCCAGAAGTGCCGGTTCCTCAAGACGTGGCAGAACAAGTAGAAATCCAAGTGAAATATGAAGGATATATTGAAAAATCGCTTCAGCAAGTGGAAAAACTGAAGAAGATGGAAAACAAAAAAATCCCTGATCGAATTGATTATGACGCAATTAAGGGGATTGCAACCGAGGCTCGTCAAAAGCTGAAAAACGTACGGCCTTTGTCTGTTGCCCAAGCTTCCCGTATTTCCGGTGTGAATCCGGCAGACATTTCAATTCTATTGGTATATTTAGAGCAGGGCCGCATTGCGAAGATAGCCGAGTAGAAAGGATGACGGCATGAATATTGAAGAATTCACTTCTGGACTGGCGGAAAAAGGGATCTCCCTTTCTCCTCGTCAGCTGGAGCAATTTGAGCTGTATTACGATATGCTGGTTGAGTGGAATGAAAAAATCAATCTGACTTCGATTACAGAGAAAAAAGAAGTGTATCTGAAGCATTTTTATGATTCCATTACAGCTGCATTTTATGTCGACTTCAATCAGATGAATACGATTTGTGATGTCGGAGCGGGAGCGGGTTTTCCGAGTCTGCCGATTAAAATATGTTTTCCGCACCTTCATGTCACAATCGTAGATTCACTAAACAAACGAATAACGTTTTTAGAAAAGCTGTCTGAAGCTTTACAATTGGAGAATACGACATTTTGCCATGACAGAGCTGAAACATTCGGGCAACGGAAAGACGTAAGGGAAAGCTATGATATCGTGACAGCGCGAGCGGTTGCGAGACTATCTGTTTTAAGCGAGCTTTGTCTGCCTCTGGTTAAGAAAAACGGTTTATTTGTTGCTTTAAAAGCCGCATCTGCTGAAGAAGAATTAAATGCGGGGAAAAAAGCAATCACAACGCTTGGAGGAGAACTTGAGAATACCCATTCCTTTAAGCTGCCTATTGAAGAAAGCGATCGTAATATTATGGTGATACGCAAGATCAAAAATACACCTAAGAAGTATCCAAGAAAACCGGGAACTCCTAATAAATCGCCAATTGAAGGGTAATTTAGACAGCCTGATATGACAATACCATCATATTTTCTTCAAAATTAATGACGGTACAGCAGGAAAAACCATGAGAAAATAGAATTATAAAAATGGCAGTTTTTAAAGGTGGTGTAGGTACATGAAGCATTCATTCTCTCGT
This sequence comes from Bacillus sp. PAMC26543, assembly GCF_014250375.1. Lineage (NCBI taxonomy): Bacteria > Bacillati > Bacillota > Bacilli > Caryophanales > Bacillaceae > Bacillus > Bacillus sp. PAMC26543. The sequence goes on from NZ_CP060193.1 coordinate 47,368, forward strand.
TTCTTCGGGCTTGGTGAGAAGGAACAGGAACCGGAGATTGCTGAACATGAGACAAACAAAGAAGAGATTCTGGAAATACCGGTAAATGCTATCGTTCCCAACCGTTTTCAGCCACGCACCATTTTCTCAGATGAAAAAATCAAAGAGTTAGCAATGACCATTCATACACACGGCATTATTCAGCCGATTGTTGTCAGGCATACAGAAGAAGAAGGCCAATACGAACTCATTGCAGGTGAAAGACGCTGGAGAGCGGTGCAATCGCTCGAGTGGGAAAAGATTCCGGCCATTATTAAGGATTTTTCCGACACGGAAACCGCTTCAGTGGCGTTAATTGAAAATTTGCAACGTGAGGAATTGTCTTCGATTGAGGAAGCGCATGCCTACGCAAGGCTCCTTGAGCTTCATGATTTAACACAGGAAGCACTGGCGCAGCGTTTAGGAAAAGGGCAGTCAACGATTGCGAACAAACTGCGGCTATTAAAGCTGCCTCAGCCGGTTCAAGACGCAATCATGGAGAAGAAAATCACAGAGCGTCATGCCAGAGCGCTGATTCCCCTGAAACAGCCTGAGCTCCAAGTCACACTGCTCACAGAGATAATTGAGAAAAGCTTAAATGTAAAGCAGACAGAAGACCGCGTGGTTAAAATGCTGGAGCAAGGCCAGAGAAAACCAAAGCCTAGACGCAAAGCGTTCAGCAGGGATACTAGAATTGCAATGAACACGATTCGCCAGTCACTGTCAATGGTTGAAGACAGCGGCGTAAAATTGAATACGGAAGAAGAGGAATTTGAAGAATATATTCAATTGACGATTCGCATACCAAAATAAAAGCTCTCCTGCTTGTCCAGGAGAGCTTTTTCGCTAAAAGGAAATTAATTACTTTTAATTATGATTGTCATATTAGAATTCTTTTCTTTGAGCTTGTGGATAAATTCTTCCGTGTCTTGTGGAGAAATGACTGCATGTCCCCAGCCTCCCCGATAATAAATCGTAATCGCACGCCGTGAGCCAATAAGCCGAAAACCTGACCACAGCTTCTTTTGCTGAATCACTTTGTCGATTTTTTCGTAAGGAATTTGATGTTTGATCAATCCGGCTTTAATGATCAAACGGTGCTCCTTCAATACATATTTCAGATCAATGAAACTCCAAATGATGAGCACGTTGAAAAGAGTCAGCAGAACAAAAATGATCCAGCCGGATATCCTCATATGTCCCAGCACAAAAGGAACTATGGCATCTGCTTGTATCAGTAATATGAGAAACACAATCATAAGAGTAACGGGTGCATCTCTTTTTGTTTTGTAAACCATATGATCACCGTCCTGTTTGTACTTTCTGCATTGTAACTTCTTCTTTTTTTCTATTAGAAATCCCTTTTTTAAGTCAAAAAAACATATCAGTTTTAGAATTTATAAGAGAAAGCAATAAAGCGCTGATTAAATTTTTCAAATATTCCCTTCTGATAAAAAACAAAATGATGAAAAAAGTGAAACGCTTTAATCTTTTTTTGATAAAATAGAAACATGACAGTACATGTTCATGTGAAAGTAGGTGACATCGTGGGAAAAATCATAGCAATTACGAACCAAAAAGGCGGAGTCGGAAAAACAACGACGTCTGTCAACCTTGGAGCATGCTTAGCTTACATAGGGAAAAGGGTTCTGCTGGTAGATATTGATCCGCAGGGGAATGCAACGAGCGGATTGGGGATTGAAAAAGCCGATGTAGATCAGTGTGTGTACGATATTTTAGTAGATGATGCAGATGTAATAGATATTATTAAAGCAACTTCAGTAGAGAATTTGGATGTGATTCCTGCGACGATACAGCTTGCAGGAGCTGAGATCGAGCTGGTTCCGACAATTTCAAGAGAAGTCAGACTTAAGAGAGCGCTTGAAGCAGTGAAGCAGAATTATGATTATATTATTATTGATTGTCCTCCGTCATTGGGATTGCTGACAATTAACGCGTTGACTGCTTCAGATTCAGTTGTGATTCCTGTACAGTGCGAATACTATGCCTTGGAGGGACTGAGCCAATTATTAAATACAGTACGTCTTGTGCAAAAGCATTTGAATACTGATTTAATGATTGAAGGCGTATTGCTGACGATGCTTGATGCCCGGACAAATCTTGGCATTCAAGTGATTGAAGAGGTAAAAAAATACTTTAGAGATAAAGTATATCAGACTGTTATTCCGCGTAATGTCCGTCTGAGTGAGGCACCGAGTCACGGTAAACCCATCATTTTATACGATCCGCGGTCAAGAGGTGCGGAAGTATATTTAGATTTAGCAAAGGAAGTGGCTGCGAATGGCTAAAGGCCTTGGAAAAGGGATTAATGCGTTGTTTAATCAGGTTGATTTGTCTGAAGAGACAATCGAGGAAATCAAAGTTACCGATTTACGCCCTAATCCTTATCAGCCAAGAAAACACTTTGACGATGAAGCTCTAGCGGAGCTCAAAGAATCTGTGCTGCAGCATGGCATTCTCCAGCCGCTTATCGTTAGAAAATCTTTAAAAGGCTATGATATCGTTGCGGGTGAACGGCGCTTTCGGGCGGCAAAGCTTGCAGGTTTAGAAACAGTTCCAGCGATTGTCCGTGAATTATCAGAGGCGTTAATGAGAGAAATTGCTTTACTGGAAAACCTTCAGCGGGAGGATTTATCACCGCTGGAAGAGGCTCAGGCTTATGACTCTTTGCTCAAACACTTAGATGTCACGCAAGAGCAGCTTGCAAAACGTCTCGGAAAAAGCAGGCCGCATATTGCCAACCATTTAAGATTGCTGACATTGCCTGAGAACATTCAGCAGCTGATTGCGGAAGGCACGCTCTCTATGGGGCATGGCCGCACACTTCTTGGTTTGAAAAATAAAAACAAGCTTGAACCGCTTGTGCAAAAAGTGATTGCAGAACAGCTTAACGTTCGACAGCTTGAGCAGCTGATTCAGCAATTAAATCAGAATGTTCCACGTGAAACAAAGAAAAAAGAGCCTGTAAAAGATGCGATTATCAAAGAACGGGAATCGTATCTCCAAAATTATTTTGGTACAACAGTAAATATTAAGAGACAAAAGAAAAAAGGCAAAATCGAAATTGAGTTTTTCTCCAATGAGGATCTTGAACGGATCTTAGAGCTTTTATCAGAACGAGAATCGTAAATGAAAGAAAACCATCTTCAATAGAGATGGTTTTTTGTTTTATAATCGTCCTGTGAGTCTTTGCAACGGATTAAGCCGTTCCTGCCTCCACTCTGTTCGATCTGTTAAACTCAGTCCTTCAGCAAGAACATTTGCCATATTCATGACCAAGTGAAGCCTTGTATTTTGTAAAACAAAGTACTCCATGAAACCGCTAACATTTACAATTCCATTCACATGGAGATCTCCTACCTCAGGAAGATCCTTCTGTACACCGGCACCAGGCTTTAGTGGGCCATCTCCGATCTGGAATGAACCTACGCTTTTCACACGCCCTAAGCATGCATCCACTGCCACAATAAATGGGTTTTTATGTAATTTGTGAATTTCCATCAATTTGTCCTTCATGTTTACAGCGTGCACAGGATCAGACAGAGTGCCGTAGACGTGGAATCTTGTGAGCTGCATCTGTTTGAGTTTCATTCCTACGAGCGGGCCTAATGAGTCACCAGTTGAACGGTCTGTTCCGATACAAACCACAACAATCGGTCTGCCGGCAGCTTTACGTAAGGATGAAGAAAGAATCGTTTGTATTTGTTTTGCTGCAGCTGTATCTGTATGTGAAACATATTGCTTTACTCGTTCCTGAGAAGAAAAAAGCCCGCCTTTTCGATTCATAGGTTTCACTTCCTTGTAAGGTATCGGAATTGCTAGGGATGTGTTTTTTTGGTATGTAAGGTTGTTTACATTATATCCAGCAGTTAGGTTTTTTATGCTTTCTGTCTGTTTACGGATTTTTGGATACAAAGAGGAAAAGATAGAGGTTATTTACAAGTATTGTGCCGCAGCGCTTCAGGTGAAGCAAGATATGGTCTGCTGTTTTGGTAATGGAGGAATCATTAATATGCGGAACGCCTAATGAAGATTACGATAAGATCGGAATAACTGAATGATTGAAAATGATATCTTGGTGAAGAAGCGTATAAAGGAATGGTAAAGAAAGCGGAGGATCGGATTCTATGTTTTGACTGCCTGTTTAGGCGGCCTTTTTTTATGTGTATTTTGTACTGTATTTTCACATTCAACCATTATTTTTTGTTTTCCTATGAAAATAGGCATTTTTATTATTAGCGCTCTATATAGTAACAATAACGGAAACAAGCTGAACTCTGTACTTATGAGGTGATAATGTTGTGGAGAGCCGGAATGAGGTGGATGCTGCTTATATTAGGCAGCCTGATCGGCGCCGGATATGCAAGCGGTCAGGAGATATGGCAGTTTTTTGGCGCAGAAAGCGGACTGGCTATTGTGCTGTTTACAGTGATGTTCATTTTCTCGTCTTATATTGTGATGAAAATCAGTTTTAAGGTTCAATCCACTCACTTTCTTCCGGTTCTTGAACATTTAATGGGACCGTGGCTGGCGAAAATTTATGATATTCTCATTGTCTTTTATTTATTTTCTACAACCATGGTGATGATCGCCGGAGGCGGAGTGACACTGCAAATGTACAAGCTCCCTTTTTGGTGGGGAATTGCGCTGCTTTGCATCGTGACGGTGTGTTTGTTTTTCTGGGATGTGAAAGGGATTTTATCTGTGAATGGCATTTTAATTCCTATTTTAGTTGCCGGGCTGATGTATGCGTTATTTTCATTTCAGAGCACTCATCACCATACGTGGACGATAGATTTGAGCCGGCAGTATAACTGGCCTGCCAGCATTACGTTTACTTCTTTAAATATTCTTTCGGTTGTCGCGATTTTATCATCTGTCGGGAAAGAAATGAAAGGGCTGGGGGAAGCTAAAATCGCCAGTGTGGCCAGCGGTCTTATTTTTGGCGTGATCTCTTTTGTATATAATGAAACGTTGGTAGAACTGGCTGGTTCCCTTTCTCAATTTGAAATTCCGCTGTTTGCCATTCTGGAGGGTGCCCCTTATCTTCTTTTTTTATGTATGACTGCGGTGCTGTGCCTTGCGATATATACGACGACGGTGGCTGGTTTATTTGGATTATCCAGCCGGCTGATGGCTTTTCTTCACATGCCGAGATGGATGATCGTATTGATTCTGTTAGTGTTGATGGTGCCTTTTACTTCTTTCGGTTTTTCCGATTTAATCGCTTTTTTATATCCTATTTATGGAATGCTGAATCTTTATCTATTAGTTTGTTTGCTGTTATACCCTATTTTAAGTAAATGGAAATAAGAGGATTCCCTTCTTTTTGGGTATGATGATTGCTCTAATGATCAGTTTTTTTGTACAATAGATTCAGCAGTTTATGAAGAGAGGTGAAGGGTCTTGGCGGAAAAAGACTTTGGCCTGAATGATATTGTAGAAATGAAGAAACCGCACCCATGCGGAGCAAACAGATGGAAAATTATACGTATGGGAATGGATATTCGGATTAAATGTGAGGGTTGCTCTCACAGCGTGATGATTCCGAGAAAAGAATTTGAAAGAAAAGTAAAAAAAGTACTGGTCAAGCATGAGGAGCCTACTTCATAAAAAGGCTGACACTCATGCTTTTTCATATAGAAGGTAAGGAGAAGACGGCGATGAGCAAAGTGCATCAGTCAGCATGCCCTCTGAATTGCTGGGACAGCTGCGGTTTTGTGGTGACTGTTGATGACGGAAAGGTAACAAAAGTGGACGGAGATCCAAACCATCCGATTACGGAAGGCAAAATCTGCGGCCGCGGCAGAATGCTAGAGACGAAAACAAATTCGCCTGATCGGCTTCGTTATCCGATGAAAAAACAAAATGGCGAGTTTGTGCGGATTTCCTGGGAGCAGGCTCTTGATGAAATTGCCGATAAACTTCGGGACATTCAGGAGACGTCAGAAACAACAGCAGTTTTGCACAGCCATGATTATGCCAATAACGGTTTGTTAAAAGCGCTAGATCAGCGTTTTTTTAATGCGTATGGCGGTGTGACTGAGATTGTCGGAAGCATTTGCTGGGGCTCGGGTATAGAGGCGCAAAGCTGGGATTTCGGCCGGTCGTATGGGCACGGGCCGCTTGATATTTACAACAGCAAACACGTCGTTGTGTGGGGCAGAAATGTATCAAGGACAAATATGCACCTTTATCACCATTTGCAGCAGGTAAAGAAAAAGGGCGCAACGCTGACGGTGATTGATCCGATTTTTAATCCGACTGCAAAACTGGCTGACCGTTATATTTCTGTAAAGCCGGGAATGGATGGCTGGCTTGCCGCGGCTGTTTTGAAGGTTCTGATTGAGACGGGAAGAACGGATGAGGATTTTATTTCTCAGCATTCTGTCGGGTTTGATGATGTAAAAGAGCTTTTGAGCACGGTTTCTCTCGAGGAGTTTACTGCGAAAACAGAAACTACGATGGAAGAGCTGGAGTTTCTTGCAGGTCTGTATGCGGATGGTCCGGTGTCTACTTTTATGGGGCTTGGTATGCAGCGGTATAAAAATGGCGGCGGGACGATTCGCTGGATTGATGCGCTTGTTGCGGCAAGCGGAAACGTTGGGATTAAAGGCGGCGGCGCAAATTTTGGCAATGTCCAGATTGGTGAAAGTTTTGCAAAAACGAAGCTGACGCTGCCGGAATTAAAAACGAAATCACGTTCTTTTTCAATGATGACACAGGCTGAAGAGATTTTAACCGCTGATGATCCTGCGATCGAGATGATTATCGTGACATGCGGGAACCCGCTGACTCAGGTGCCTAACACAAATAAAGTAAGACAGGCGTTTGAAAAGGTTCCGGTGACAGTAGCGATTGATTCCATCATGACCGATACGGCAAAGCTGTGCGACTATGTTTTGCCGACTGCCACTGTTTTTGAAGAAGAGGATATTTATTATTCCAGTATGTACCATCATTATGTTCAGTATGGGAAGAAGCTGGTGGAACCGCAGGGCGAAGCGAAGTCAGACAGATGGATATGGTCAGAGCTTGCGAAGCGCCTTGGATTTGGAGAGCTTTTTGAACACAGTACTGAAGAACTTTTGGAGATGGGGCTTTCTTCATTGGAGGCAGACGGTGTAACACTTGAGCGCCTGAAAGATAAAGGCCACCTCCCGCTTCCGGTTAAACAGGTGCCGTGGGATGACTTTACGTTTCTGACGCCAAGCGGAAAATTTGAGTTTACCTCGTCTTTAGCTGAAGAAAAAGGATTTAGCGGTGCACTTCAATTGGAAGTGCCTGAGGAGTCTGTTTACCATAACGAAGAACTTGCCGAAAAATACCCTTACACGCTTTTGTCCATTCATCCGCAGCGCTCTAATCATTCACAGCATGTTCCGTTCATCGAGAAGCTTCAGCACATACAGGTCGATATTTCTTCAGATATAGCGGCTGAGCGGGATCTTCAGGATGGAGACGAGGTTGTCATTTTCAATGATCGGGGCCGTTTGAATGGTAAAGTTAAAGTGATGAAACAGGCTCATCCGAAGACGATAAATGTAGATGAAGGCATGTGGGCGGCTTTTGGCGGCTCCGTCAATACGCTGACAAATGATACAAATTCTGATAATCGAATGGGAAGTACGCTTTTTGACTGTTTAGTGGGCTTGAAAAAAGCATAATGAGAGGGTTCAGCAGGCTGAAAATGCTTTTTTGTCAGCTTGTCTTTTCCAGTGAACCTCCTTATAATTGCTCTAGGTTCAAAATACGTTAATGCAATGACGGTTTTATATAGAGGAGATGAAAGAATGGCTTTAACAGCTGGAATTGTCGGTTTGCCGAACGTCGGGAAATCAACATTATTTAACGCAATTACACAGGCCGGTGCCGAATCAGCCAACTACCCGTTCTGTACAATTGATCCGAACGTGGGAATTGTAGAAGTACCGGACGATCGTCTGCAAAAGCTGACTGAGCTTGTCCAACCAAAGAAGACTGTGCCGACTGCTTTTGAATTCACTGATATTGCAGGAATCGTAAAAGGTGCGTCAAAAGGAGAAGGTCTCGGTAACAAATTCCTTTCTCATATTCGCCAAGTTGACGCGATCTGCCACGTTGTCCGTGCTTTTTCTGATGATAATATTACACACGTTTCCGGTAAAGTTGATCCGATTGATGATATCGAAACGATCAATCTTGAGCTGATTCTCGCTGATATGGAAACAGTTGAAAAGCGGATTACACGTGTCAGCAAGCTTGCAAAGCAAAAAGATAAAGAGGCTGTGTTTGAGTTTGACATTTTGTCTAAACTGAAAGAAGCGTTTGAAAATGAAAAGCCTGCTCGTTCTGTTGAGTTTACTGAAGAGCAGCAAAAGCTTGTAAAGCAGCTTCATTTGCTGACGTCAAAGCCTATTTTGTATGTTGCAAACGTAAGTGAAGAGGAAGTGGCTGACCCGTCTGGCAATGAATATGTAGCGAAGATTCGTGAATACGCTGCCGGCGAAAACGCAGAAGTCATCGTCGTTTGTGCGAAGATTGAATCCGAAATCGCTGAGCTTGAAGGCGATGAGAAGCAAATGTTCCTTGAAGAGCTGGGGATTGAAGAGTCAGGTCTTGATCAGCTGATTAAAGCATCTTACTCGCTGCTTGGGCTGGCAACATATTTCACAGCCGGTGAGCAGGAAGTCAGAGCTTGGACATTCAAAAAAGGCATGAAGGCCCCTGAATGCGCTGGAATTATTCATAGTGACTTTGAGCGCGGCTTCATTCGCGCTGAAACGGTTGCTTATGATGATCTTCTTGCGGGCGGCGGCATGGCAGGAGCGAAGGAAGCCGGAAAAGTCCGTCTTGAAGGAAAAGACTACGTGGTAAAAGACGGAGATGTTATTCATTTCCGATTTAATGTATAGGATGCAGTTGTAAAGGGACAAGAGCTTTGGTATAATATAAAATTGTGAGTAATAGAATTATTGCTCCTTGCCCATTACGGGCCGCTTAGTCCAAAAGGAGGTGCAAACAGATGAGAAAGTACGAAGTTATGTACATTATCCGCCCAAACATTGACGATGAGTCTAAAAAAGCAGTTATCGAGCGTTTCAGCAACGTTCTGACTTCTAACGGTGCGGAGATCACTGGAACAAAGGATTGGGGTAAACGTCGTCTAGCTTACGAAATCAACGATTTCCGCGACGGTTTCTACCAAATCGTAAACGTTCAAGCTGATGCTGCGGCAGTTCAAGAATTTGACCGTCTAGCTAAGATCAGTGACGATATCATTCGCCACATTGTTGTTAAAGAAGAAGAATAAGCAATTTTGAAATATATAATGGTAAAAGGTGGTCTTTCTTATGCTTAACCGAGTTGTATTAGTCGGAAGACTGACAAAAGACCCAGAGCTTCGTTATACGCCAAACGGTGCGGCTGTTGCCACGTTTACTCTTGCTGTGAATCGTACATTTACGAACCAGTCTGGAGAACGTGAGGCCGATTTCATTAATTGTGTCACTTGGAGAAGACAAGCCGAAAACGTTGCAAACTTCCTGAAAAAAGGAAGCCTTGCAGGCGTAGATGGCCGTTTACAAACAAGAAACTATGAAAACCAGCAAGGGCAGCGTGTCTTCGTGACCGAGGTCCAAGCTGAAAGTGTTCAATTTCTTGAGCCGAAAAGCGGCGGCGGTTCTGGTTCAGGTGGATACAACGAAGGAAACAGCGGCGGAGGCCAGTACTTTGGCGGAGGCCAAAATGATAATCCATTCGGGGGAAATCAAAACAACCAGAGACGCAATCAGGGGAACAGCTTTAATGATGACCCATTTGCCAACGACGGCAAGCCGATTGACATCTCGGATGATGATCTTCCATTCTAATGAGAATATCGCTAAATTGACAAAGAAAGGAGGGAAATGACAATGGCAGGAGGACGCAGAGGCGGTCGTGCGAAGCGCCGTAAAGTGTGTTATTTCACTTCTAACGGTATCACGCACATCGACTACAAAGATGTAGATCTTCTTAGAAAGTTTGTTTCTGAGCGCGGTAAAATTTTACCACGTCGTGTAACTGGAACAAACGCTAAATACCAACGTAAATTGACTGCAGCGATCAAACGCGCTCGTCAAATGGCTTTACTTCCATACGTAACTGGTGAGTAAGCTGATACGTAAAGAGCAAGGACCTTCGGGTTCTTGCTCTTTTTTATAGGGGGGATGAAACAAATATGAAGCTGATTTCTTGGAATGTAAACGGCCTGCGGGCTGTCATGAGAAAGATGGATTTCTTTTCTTATCTGAAGGAAGAGGATGCAGATATCATATGTCTTCAGGAAACAAAGATACAGGATGGCCAGGTTGATGTTCAGCCTGAAGGCTATCATGTATATTGGAACTATGCAGAGAAAAAAGGATATTCAGGTACGGCTGTTTTTTCAAAACAAAAACCGCTGAACGTCATGTACGGAATCGGAATAGAAGAGCATGATCAAGAGGGCAGAGTGATTTCGCTGGAATTTGAAAACGTGTATGTGATGACCGTTTACACGCCTAATGCAAAAAGAGGGCTGGAACGCATTGATTACCGTTTGCAATGGGAAGAGGCTTTATTAGCGTTTATTCTCGAATTGGACAAGAAAAAACCGGTTATCCTGTGCGGTGATTTAAATGTGGCTCATCAGGAAATTGATTTGAAGAATCCAAAAGCAAACCGGAATAACGCGGGTTTTTCTGATCAAGAAAGAGGAGCATTCACTCGTTTCTTGGAAGCCGGCTTTATCGACTCATTCCGTTATTTATACCCTGATCTGGAAGGCGCTTATTCCTGGTGGTCGTATCGTGCGGGTGCCCGGGACAGAAATATCGGCTGGCGTCTGGATTACTTTATTGTTTCTGAGAGTCTTAAGGGGCAGATTGATGATGCCAAGATATCAGCACACGTCTTGGGTTCCGACCATTGTCCTGTTGAACTTACGATTAATATATGATGTGATAGCAGTAAGGATTGATCCTTACTGTTTTTTTATGATGAAAAAGGAGAAAGAGATGGCAAACATAAAAGAGATTGCGAGATTGGCGAATGTATCTGTTTCGACTGTGTCACGCGTACTGAATCATCATCCGTATGTGTCTGAAGAAAAAAGGAAGCTGGTGCATCAAGTCATGGAGGAATTAGACTACACACCGAATCGAACTGCGATCGACCTCATTCGCGGCAAGACTCAAACGATCGGTGTAATCCTGCCTTACAGCGATCACCCTTGCTTTGATAAAATCGTAAACGGCATCACAAAGGCGGCATTTAGACATGAATATGCAACAACCCTCCTCCCTACCAACTATAACCCCGACATTGAAATCAAATATTTAGAGCTGTTAAGAATGAAAAAAATAGATGGCCTCATTATTACATCACGAGCCAATCACTGGGACAGTATAATAGCCTATCAAGAATATGGACCGATTATCGCTTGTGAAGATACTGGAGACATTGATATTCCTTGTGCTTACAATGACAGAAAAGCAGCCTACATAGAAAGCTTTCGATATCTAAAGAACCGCGGACATGAGAATATCGCTTTTACTTGCGTGAGAAGCGCCGACAAGAGCCCGAGTACGGCGGATAAAGCAGCGGCTTATCAGGCCGTCTATGGAAGCCTGGAGGACCGCCATATGCTGACCGGCTGTAATCATATGGACGACGGAGAGCAGGCGGGTGCGTATTTCTATACAAGCGGCTGGGCTCCAACAGCTATTTATGCAAACAGTGATGAAGTGGCAGCGGGAATTTATGTATTTGCCAAAAAGAAAGACTGGGATGTTGAGATCATTGGAGAAGGACATTCCTCTATCAGCCGTGCCCTCTGTTTCCCATCGCTTGATCTGAATCTTGAGCAGCTGGGCACCACAGCATTTTCGTTATTTTTGCAGGAGCGTCCCAAAGATATAAAAATTCTCCACCAATTCATGAAAAAAGCTTGAACTGAAATGCATTTCATACCTTATAACTTCATTGAAAGACAAAGGAGGAGGAAGAAATGCGTATTGAGCACACGGCCATCTGGGTCAGTGATTTAGAGCGAATGAAGGCTTTTTATGAAACGTACTTTCATGGCAAAGCCAATTCTCTTTATCATAATGAGAAGAAAGATTTTAAATCGTATTTTATGACGTTTGATTCCGGAGCAAGGCTGGAAATCATGAAAAAAGGAGATGTGACTGATCAGCCGTCACAAACGATGACAGGCTGGGCGCATATCGCTTTTTCCACTGGAAGCAAAGAGAATGTTGATGAACTGACAGAAAGGTTAAAGCAGGACGGATTCGCTGTAGTAAGCGGTCCAAGGACGACAGGGGACGGCTACTATGAAAGTGTAATTGAAGATGAGGAAGGAAATCTAATAGAGATTACAATTTAACATCTTGGAGTGAATTGAATGCTGACAGAAAAAGAAAAAATGGCAGCCGGAGAATTATACAATTCGGAAGACCGTGAATTATCACTAGAGCGTAAACATGCGAGAAATCTGATTAAACAATATAACGAATCACCAGAAGATGAGTCAGTGCGAACGGAACTTTTGAAAAATCTGCTGGGTTCGATCGGTGATCAAGTCACCATTTTGCCGACATTCCGCTGTGATTACGGCTATCACATTCATATGGGGGATCGTACATTTGTTAATTTTGACTGTGTCATTCTTGATGTTTGTGAAGTTCGTATAGGACGTGATTGTTTGATTGCTCCAGGGGTGCATATCTACACGGCTGGTCACCCTCTCGACCCGCTTGAAAGGAAGTCGGGGAAGGAGTTCGGTAAGCCTGTTACAATTGGGGATAATGTTTGGATTGGCGGGCGGGCAGTGATAAACCCGGGAGTGACGATCGGCGATAACGCGGTGATTGCTTCGGGTTCCGTAGTGACAAAGGATGTGCCTGCGAATACGGTTGTAGGGGGAAACCCTGCGAGAAAGCTGAAGGAATTGAATTGAAATCAGTGCGGTTAACGCCGCACTGACTTTTTATATCTGCTTGGCATTCGTATTGGGGCCGAAGCAGATTAACAAAATGGAGCATGCGAGCCAGCAGCCGCCTATAAAGAAAAAGACGCTGACATAGCCGAACTGAACGGCGATAAAACCGACGAGCAATGATCCGAAGATGTTCGAAAAGCGCCCGAGCCCATAGGCTAAACCGCTGCCTGACGAGCGATACTCTGTTGGAAAAGGCTCAGATGTATACGCATATAAGTTTGATGTGAAAACCCGTTCCGTAATATTGACGATGAAACCAAACACGATAATCATGATGGGAATGAAGGTCATGCCATATAAAAGACCTGCGATGGCAGTCAGAAACGCACTGGCGGCCAATATCCATTTTCTCTGAAATTTTTCAGAAATCATTGAACCCAGCAATGCGCCCAGCGGAGCGCCGACCGAGTGCAATACGTTATACCATAATGTATTTTCCATCGTGACCCCGTTGCTTTTTAGCAGGCTGGGGACCCAAGAGGCAAAGCCATAGAATCCAAAGGTTTCAAAAATCCATACCGCGGATAACACAATGGTTATTTTCAGGTTTCTCCCCTTTAATAATCCCGCGTAACCCGCATGTTGTACCTGTCCGCTTGCGGTTTGCGGCGCCGGAGCAGGAAGCGGGCCTTTTTCTTTTTCAACGCTTGCTTCAATCCTTTTCAGGATGGCATCGGCTTTTTCATATTCACCGCGATTTTCATGCCAGCGGGGTGATTCCTCCAGCCGCCGAATAAAGAAAAAATAAATAAGACCAACAGCGCCCCATACAAAGACAAGTCTCCATCCCCAAGAGCCGAGCGGAATGACAAAGGCTGATACGATATTGGTGATCGGAACGCCAATCAATCCGATCATGGCACAGAAAGAAATATATTTTCCGCGAACACTTGAAGGGAAAAATTCTGCTAAATAGCTATTGGTGATGACCATGGCAGCTGCGACGCCAAACCCAGTGAGGAAACGAAACGCCATTAAGGATGGGATGTCCCATGCCGCGGCATTACATAACGATGCGATTGAAAAAACGAAGACAAATAGGTTCAAGGCTTTTTTTCGGCCGATTTGATCTGAAAGCCGTCCCCCAAGTGATGCTCCCAAAAACATGCCTAAAAACGAAGCAGCCGTTACATTGGCAATGGTTGAAAGCTGGATGCCCCAATGCTCGATCAGTGCCGGCGCTACATTGCTGAGGGTAAATAAATCCGCAAGATCAAAGAAGTAAACAATGCCGAGAGCGGTTAATACTTGGAAGTGGACACGTGAAATCGGGAGGCGGTCTAAACGGTTTGCCGCGTTTGAAAAAGGATGTGTATGTTTCTGTTTGACGCCCGTATTCATAAAAAACCCCCTTTTTTAATAGCGGGAGAAAGACTGAACATTCCCCTCTTGGCATTATTATAAGTATCTTGATTCATTGGGGACAGAGTTCAAATCACTAGATGGAAGAACTAAATTCACACTTTTCGCCTTAATTTTGCTTAAAAGATTTCCAAAACAGTAGATTAGTAGACCAAATTATGCAAATATATAGTAATATTCTCGTTGAAAGGAAGAGTCATAGAAGGAATGAATTCATTTATCCGTCCTCTAGAAGGAAACAATACATTGTGGAGATATTTTTTCTCCTTTTTGGTGATGGTTGGCTTATTCTTTTTTGGAAGCATTGTTTATGTCTTTATGATGTTATTGACTGCACTTTTAAGTCCACATATCGCGTTTGATGTGGATACAGGTATGTTAACCGATTCTTTGGCTGATCTGTTTTTAACTCATATCGTTTATGTATTTGCGATCCCAGGGGTTTGGCTGGCGGTTCGCTTTATCTTGAAACGCCCGTTTCGGTCAGTCATTACACCGCATGCAAAAATCAGCTGGCGCAGCATTTTCTTTGGCTTTATCGCTTATTACTTGCTGATGGCTGTGGTTCAGGGGATTGATTATGCGATTCATCCGGCGAAATACACTTTTCAGGATTTTGACGCCTCACGTTTTCTGTGGCTGCTTGTGGCATCTCTGTTATTGGTGCCGCTCCAGACTTCTGCGGAAGAACTGTTTTTC
The DNA here is from genome assembly GCF_014250375.1 of Bacillus sp. PAMC26543. Lineage (NCBI taxonomy): Bacteria > Bacillati > Bacillota > Bacilli > Caryophanales > Bacillaceae > Bacillus > Bacillus sp. PAMC26543. The sequence goes on from NZ_CP060193.1 coordinate 62,471, forward strand.
AGGGGATTTTTATTGCAGGCTTTTGGAAAAGTGATAAAGAATCCTTTTCTATTGACGCTGATTGTCGGCGGTCTATTTGGGGCTGTACACTTTGGCAATCCTGAAATGAGTAATGGCGCTTTTTGGGCAGGCATTGAGTATGTAACAATTGGGATTCTTTTAACGTATTATACGGTCAAAACAGGCAGCCTTGAAATTTCACTTGGTGTGCATGCCGCGAATAATATGTTTTTATGTCTTTTTATTACTGAAAAAAACAGTGTATATGGAGATATTCCTTCATTATTTGCCATCACACGGGGAAATCCGATGTGGGAGACTTTCTTTACGGTTGTCGTTAATCTTTTCTTTGCGTTTATCGTTGTACAATACCATAAGAGATCAAAAAGAAAGCAGCAAGGCGTTTAATCCCTGCTGCTTTTTAATGTTTGTAAGGCTTCTTCGATGTCTGTTGTCGGCTGCTGGCAGGCGAAATTTTCACAAATATACACGGTTGTTTGATCGTCTATGATGCGATACTCAGCCGCGAATGGCGCAATGTCTTTGCACTGGTCGGGATGTTCTGCCACCAGGATGGAATCGTTGGGATTAAAGGCCTTTTGAAGCGCGCTTGTGATCTGTTTTCTGTCTGGATCGTTCGGGCGCCCGAAAATCACAATTTCCTTTTTAGGATTCATCTGTTTTAACACACTTTGCATAAAGAAAGAGTGGCCGCTTGGGTATGCCTCGATTTCAGGCTTGAACACGGAGAACATCGTTTCGGCTTTTTCAATCAGCGAAAAATCGCCTGTGACTTGCCCGAGGCGCAGGAGCTGAACGGCTGCCACACTGTTTCCTGAAGGCACGGCGCCATCGTACACTTCTTTTTCTCTGACAATTAACGCTTCTGCGTCGTGTCCGGTAAAGTAGAACCCCCCATGCTCCTCGTCCCAAAACAAATCGATCATATCGTCTGACAGCTTCTTCGCTTTTTCTAAATATGATAGATCAAACGAGGCTTCATAGAGGTCGAGATAAGCCCATAAGAGAAAGGCATAATCGTCGATAAATCCTTTGTTTTTCACTTCGCCGTCACGATACCGAACCATCACCCGGCCGTCGATGATTACATTGTTTTCAATAAAGGTGATAGCGTCTTCAGCCAAGGTGAGGTATTGGGGTTCCTGGAATACCCTTGCCGCTTTAGCGAGACCCGCAATCATTAGTGCGTTCCATGACGTCAGCACCTTATCATCAACATGCGGATATGTTCTTTCTTCACGCGTCTTTAACAGCTTCAGTCTTGCATCTTCAAGCTTGCGGCTGAGCTCTTCGTCGGTTAAGCCGCTATCCGCTTTGATTTGTTCCCGCTTGGTGTGAATGAGGTTGGGAATGTTTTTGCCCTCAAAGTTTCCTTTTTCTGTGATGTCATACACGTTGCAATACAGCGTGCCGAGATCCTCTCCGAGCGTCTTCAAGATCTCTTCTTTTGACCACACGTAGTATTTTCCTTCTTCGCCTTCTGTATCCGCGTCTAAAGCGGAGAAAAAGCTCCCGTCTTCATGGGTCATTTCCCGTTGAATGAATGTAATGATCTGCTCACAAATCTCTTTGTAACGGCTGTTTTGCGTGACTTGATAAGCTTCAGTATAAGCTGTCAGCAGGAGCGCATTGTCATACAGCATTTTTTCAAAGTGAGGGACGAGCCACTCATCATCGGTCGAATAGCGGGCAAACCCATAGCCGATATGGTCATAGATGCCTCCATTTGCCATGCTGTCCAGTGTTTTCGTGACGTTGTACAAAGCGTTTTCCTGCCCCGTCGTGTGATAATAACGAAGAAAATACATGAGCATATGAGGCATAGGAAATTTCGGCGCCTGTCCGAAGCCGCCGTAGATTGTATCGAAACCATTGGCAAGCTGCTGGAATGTCCGGTGGATCGCTGATTCGCTCAACCCCTCGCTTGTTTTAGCTGCTGTTTTTGTCTGTAAATGTTTAGCGGCGTTTTCTGCAATATCCTCGACATGCTCACGATCGTTCGCAAACGTTTCTGAAAGATGCTCAAGCACATCCACAAAACCCGGACGATTATATTTACTCGTCTTCGGAAAATATGTACCCGCGTAAAACGGCTTCTGATCAGGCGTGATAAACACATTCAGCGGCCAGCCGCCCTGTCCGGTCATCAGCTGGCAGATTCTCATATAAACAGAATCAACATCAGGGCGCTCTTCCCGATCCACTTTAATCGCAACAAAACGTTCGTTAAGAAGGCGGGCGATTTCCTCGTCCTCGAAGCTTTCATGAGCCATGACGTGGCACCAATGGCAAGTTGAATAGCCGATGCTGACCAGAACCGGCTTGTTTTCGCGTTTTGCTTTTTCGAAGGCTTCTTCTCCCCAAGGGAACCAGTCGACTGGATTATAAGCGTGTTGAAGCAAATAAGGGGATTTCTCTGCGATTAATCTATTGGGCTTATTGTTAGTGGGCATTGGATCACCTTCTTTCATTTGATATATGTAGATTAAAATACATTCGTTAATATAACACTTTTTTTGAATTTTAATTCTTTTAACGTTTGAGCTTATTTATATGATCTGCCCAACTATCCGATATTTCATGCCCCATTGGTTCAAACTGTTTTCCGATATCGCATAACAGTTTATATGTTTCTGACTCTAACTTTTTAAGACGTTTTGTATGAGTACCATTTAATGCATTTTTTTCAGCATATTTTTCGTATTTTTGTTGTAACTGTATAGCGTTTTTGATGTATTTGGTGTTTTTTGTTCCTACTTTATCTAATAGGTCAGCATAGCTTAAAGTCGTGTATGCAAAATTTAACCCTTCCATTTTTAAAAGTAAGTAATACAGTTTAGTAAATAATAAAATGCCTTCGATTTTCTTTTTTATATTCGGTGAGTAAACACCTATTTCTTTACTTATCTTAATGTAGTCTGTTATGAATATGTCACACAATTTTATAGTTTTATCTATCGAGAGAAACTGCTTGCCTAATTTGTTAGTTGATTTGATATCCTGGTATTGCATTATTAACTCTAGATTCGCATATTTGAGGTTATCACCTATTAAAGAAAATGCTTCTAAGAATAATTTTTCGGGATTAAAATAATCATCTTCGTCTGCGAAATCTTCTTCATCCTTATAGTTGAAAATGATATCAGTTTGCTTATCGATTTCTTTGTAAAGATAGTTTGTTACATGATGAATTGTAGGAGAATACAGGTTTTGAAAACTTTCTTTTTTCTGTTTAAGGTCTTCCCTTTTTTGAGAGTAACGATGAGAAAAAACTTGTCCTAAAAAAGCGGCGGTGAGTGTGCCGGCAACTGTAAAAACGGTTCCCCATTGAATACCCCAATCAAGCCCAACAAGCCAATTCATACTGTAGTACCCCATTTCTGATTTTATGAATTTATAATTGTTAATCTGTTTCGGTTTATTGCTATATTTGGTGAAAGAAGATTCATATGTCTTACTTTATGTTCCACAATGGGTACAGGGAGTTGAAAAAAAGAGGCTATTTGATTTAGTGTCCAGTTTTGAAATTGTGACGCTTCATTGGTCAGAACATAATCAGGTAAAAGTAATTTAGTTGCAAAGATGTTCGCCTGATGTTCTAACTTCTCACCTAGAACTAAAGAGCAGTTTTCCATTTTGAATGTGTTTAAGCTTTTATGGAGAAAGTAATGCCCTAGTTCATGAGCAATTATGATTCTGGTGTTTTGGTATTTTTGGTTTACCTGTATTAAATAATGATGATGTTTTTTGCAATATTGAAGAAAGCCTTTGATGCGACCTAAATTACTTTTTAAGATTGAAATGTTGAGATTGTCGCATATTTCGTAGACATCGTTTGTTCCGTGTTCCTGAATCACTCTTTCTTTTTCATTGCGTCAACGTATTTCATTCCATTGATTAATGCTTGTTTGATTAAACGAGCAGTTTCCTCATCAATATCCTCGTCCTTCATAAAAAGGAGAGTTTCTTCATTTTTTAATTCTTCAATAGCTTCATTTAATGTTTCATCCAGCTTGGACATATTCTTTCGTTTACGTCCTAATAGATAATCCGTTGATACATCGTATAAATTACTTAGCTTTGAAAGGGTTATTGTATCAGGGTCTCTGTAATCTCTCTCATAATTAGAGAAATTGTTTCTCGTATCACATAAAATGTATGGAGATATTGAAGAATTTGGTTTTGAAGTGGCAGAGGTAATTCAATAAAAAGGTGATACTACAAGATCATCGAAATATTATAAAGAAGTGATCTTAGCCAAAAACCAAATTCAAAAAGGAGAGATGATTAGTGAAACTCAAATTAATGGCCTTATCAATGATAGTCATACTGGGCTTGAGCGCAGCAGGATTAAATAATGTTGATTTAGCAAACGGTAATAAAGTATTTAATTTAGCTGATAGAGTTGAGACATAATAAAAAAGAGAAGTGAACGGTTATAAAGTTCACTTCTTTTTTTTATGCTCAATCAATTTTGATTTCATCATATCCTTTATTACCTATAGGGTGGTACTTTTTATCTTTATGATAAAAGACTTCAATTCATTGTTAGAGGAGTAGACCATGTGTTTACTCCTCTATTTATGTGTTAATTTTAACTGTGAAGATGGGGTTTCTTAACACGTCGATCTTTGTAATAATAACTTATTAATTAAAGGTTCAAAAATCCTATAAATGACATATCCGATTAGAGCACCAATGGTGTTTGAAATAATATCATCTATATCAGAGAAACGGTTAGGAAAACCGTAAAAGGAGTTTTGAATAAACTGAATAAGCTCTATTGAAAAAGAAAACAGAAATGAAATGCATAATATGCTTTTCCAGTTGAATTTTTTTGAAAAGGTAAGTGGTAATAAAAAACCTAAAGGCATTAACATTATAAAATTACCACAGGCCTGAAACAAAGTAGATTCAAAGCTAGGAGTCCCATATTGAGTAAAAACTTCTTTAAGAGTATTGAAAGGAATAAGATTGATTAAGGGATCTCCCTTAAAAAGGATTCTGCCACTTTCCATAGCCTCTTTTTGAATCAAAATCGGGAATAATGTTAATCTTAGTACGAAAAGAAAGTATATGTATAATGTGATATTGAATATTAATTTCTCAATATTATACTTTTTCCGCAACATAAAAATAAAGTATGGGATATACAAAACTGTAAAAATAACACCCACTAGCATATTAAATCTAAGCAATAATCAGCACCTCATTGTGAATCATTTATTTTTAATTGTACCATCTCCTTTTAATCTAACATGATCTGCACCTTTTTCAAAGATGAGATAATATTTGCCTTTGGCTGATACTTTCCAAGTAGCTGAATTACTAATGCGTTTATTTGCTCCAGCGTACTGATTTTTTGAAGAGTAGTACTTATCGATGGCCCAATCTTTGGATTCTACCAACTGAACAGTATATTTGATTTTACTAGAATAATCTGTATAAGCAGATGTCTTAAGAACGACATTTCCTTTTTTAAGATAGTGGTAATTACCAGTCTTATCACCACTTAGATAGCGTCGGGTTAAATCAAAATCTACAACTCCAGACTTAGCCAATGCGATAGGAGACAAAATACCTAGTGATAATGCTAAGGTGAACACAATTGATATAACTTTTTTCATTATAAGAAAATCCTCCCTTTTTAAATTCATGACTTATTATATGGCGTATAGAAAAAAAAGTAAATATTTTTTATATAATATTCCAAATGACCCTCTATTTGAACTAATTTATATTTTTTGAAAATAACAGTTTCGGAGAGCTATGTGTTTCTCTTTTTTAAGTCTCATAGTATCGCTGTAACCGAAAAAAAAAAACAAAAAGGAGTAGGTATAATGGATTTGTTTAAAAACGGATAAGTAAATGATTATCCTAGCCTTTTTTCCAAATTTTAGTACAATAGAGGTATTCAAAATAAATGGGGAGGCAATCACGTGGTTAGTAAGTTAGAGATAGATTCTTTAGTTGAACGTTTAAAAAGCGATGCTTCAGACCATAAAGGTGAAGATGTACATAGTTGAGGTCTATATGGATACTTAAAACAGCTTTTAGAAGATAATGTTTTAAGTCATCCAGCTGCAATTGGTTCAGCAAAACGAGCAGTTACTGAAGATATTAATTCATTAAGCGATGCTCAGTTAAAAGCATTAGCACTTGATATGTTAAACAATGATCTATATATGGATAAGTGCCCCAATGAATGGTGTGGTGAAGAAATAGCATGGGGCGATATGAGTATTGCGTTATGGGAAGGACAATGTTATCACTGTGTAAATCAGCAAGAAAAAGTTGAACATGAATAGTAATCAGCAAGCCCTTAATTAAGGGCTTGTTTTTATTCAGCCCAATCAATTTTGATTTCACGATATTCTCTATTTCCAATAGGATGGTACCATATTATCTTTTAATAAAAGACATCAATTCATTATTAAGCTGCGACTCATCTAATTCTGACCAATTATCGAGAAAGTGATCTAAGTATTCGATGAAAGATTCCTTGTATTTTATCTTATCTTCTTTTGTTGTTTCCTTTAATTTGGTTAATTCTTTTTGAAGATTATCCAATTCAATTGATCGGATAGTTCTTCTCTCCTTAAAGTCATTGAGACTTATTAAGTCTTCCTCTAATTGAAGTTGGAGCATTTGTAATGCTTTTTCGACTTTTTTAATTTGTTGTTCAATGCTTTGTATTTCAATAGCAGTCTGATCAATGGTTTCATTTTCATCTTTTAGTTTTTCGATTTCTAACTGTATTTGATCCTTTTTCATTTTTATATTGTTAATGATTAATTCCATCATCGTATTATATTGTTTTTCGCCATTGATACATTTTTCGCCAAGTGGGTTTCTTTTTCTACATGATTGAATTAATCTCATGTTATTTCGATTCGAACGTATAGTAACTGAGTGAGTTCTTCCGCATAAACCGCATACAATTAAAGAGGATAATCCTTGTTTTCTCATTTTGGCTCTAGGGTTAAGTAATTTTCGTTTATCTAAAGCTTTGTTTGCTTTGTCCCATGTATCTTCGTCTATAATACAGGGTTTAACAGCGTCTTTAACAACAATCCACTGATCTTGTGGTCTTATTTTTCACTGTGTTTTATTTCTTCCTTTCAACCGATTAGCAACAGTCCATCCTTTGTATATCTCGGATCTAATCATTCTGACAATGCTCTGACCGTGAAAAAACTTCCCATTTTTTGTTCTGTATCCCAATTTATTTAGTTTTACTGCTATATTATCAGCACCTATGCCATCAATAGTCATTTGAAATGCAAGCTTTACAGCTTTTGCTTTTTCTACATCAATTTCCAATTTTCTTTCTAATCGGTTATAAATATATCCGTAGTTGGGTGTGCCATTTGACCAGCGGCCCATTTTTGCAAAATGTTTTTTAATTTAATATACCAGAAGTTAAGACCCGTCATCATTTGTCTGTGAGGTATTCCATAATCAAAATCAAGGGCTATAAACCCTTGATAGATCCATTATTTCACCTTTGAACTATAAAGATGGGTCTTCAATCGTAATGCTTTAACACGATTGCTGAATTATGTCCTCCAAAACCAAAAGAATTTGATAGCCCATATTTCAATGGAATGTGTCTCGCTTCTGATACAACATCTAAGTCGCAATCTGGATCTTGATTCTCTACATTAATAGTTGGAGGAATAATTCCTTGTCTCAAACTTTCCACTAAAGCAATTGCTTCAACTCCGCCAGCAGCACCAAGCATGTGCCCAGTCATTGACTTGTTAGCAGTTGTTGGAAGTTTACATGAATGTTCACCAAATAATTTCTTAATAGCTAGAACTTCAGAACGATCACCTACTTGTGTACTTGTTGCATGAGCACTAATAACATCAATTTCACCTGTTGATATATTTGCACTTCTCAATGCTTTTTTCATGGCTAAGTAGGCACCCTTACCTTCTGGGTGTGATGCTACCATATGATGAGCATCTGAACTAGCTCCGTACCCCACTACTTCACATAATATCGGCGCATCTCTAAGAATAGCGTTTTCTAATGATTCTAATACTAAGATACCTGCGCCTTCACTCATAACAAAGCCATCTCTATCTGTATCGAACGGACGGCTGGCTCGATTTGGATCTTGGTTTCTTGTAGATAGTGCATGGGCGTTTCCAAAACTAGCCAAAGATATCTGTGTGATTGCAGCTTCTGCTCCACCGGCAAATATAATATCTGCTTCATCATTTCGGATAGCATTGAAAGCTTCACCAATAGAGGTGTTCCCGATTGAACAGGCTGTGACTGGTGATAATGATGGTCCTTGTGCTCCTAATTTTATGCTTATTTGGGCCGCAGCTGCATTTGAAATCATCATTGGTACAAGGCTAGGGCTTACTCTCGCGGGACCTCGTTTATTTAATACATTCACATTATCAACAAGCGATTGTATGCCTCCGATTCCTGAACCAACATATACCCCTAAACGTTCAAGATCAACATTATCTAACTGTAATTGTGAATGTTCTAATGCTTGTTCGGCTGCTGCTAAGGCAAACTGACTAAAACGATCTAATCGTTTTGCTTCTTTTCTCCCCAATATTTCACCTGCATCGAAATCACGAACGATTCCGGCTATCTTTGTTTTATAATCAGCAGTATCAAAAGAATCAATGAGAGATATTCCCGAGTGTCCTTTAACTAGTTGATTCCAAAAGCTGTTTACATCATTTCCTAGTGGAGAAATAACTCCCATTCCAGTAATGACAACTCTTTTCATGATCATTCCCTCCTCGTTTTTATTAACTTTAGCTATTGTGTTATCCTATTACAAGTTGTTGTTTATCCTAGTATAATTAATACTATTTTAAAGGGAGATCTTAATGAAACCTGAAACAAGACTTCAAGCTTTATCAGAATTTCTAAAGAACCAACGTTCGAAAATTACTCCCCAAATGGTTGGTTTACCTGTAGGAACCCGCAGAAGAACACCAGGACTAAGAAGAGAAGAAGTGGCTCAACTAGCCGGTGTAAGTCTTACTTGGTATACATGGTTAGAACAAGGCAGAGATATAAAAGTATCTACTTCGGTATTAGATGCTATTTCTCGAGCATTACAATTAAATAACGATGAAAGGAGATATTTGTATGCTCTAGCGTTAGAGGAAGGAGTGAAACAACCCTTTATAAATGAGAAGGAGAAGGAAATCAGTCCGGCTTTAGTAAAAATGTTGCAGGAACTTCGTTATTGCCCAACGATTATATCAGATAGAAGAAGCCAGATTGTTGGGTGGAATCAAGCAGCAGCTAATGTATTTTTGGATTTTGAACAAATCATCCCGGCAGAAAGGAATATAATACGCTTACTATTCGCAAGAAAGGAATTTAAAAGTTTAGCAGTGAATTGGGAGCATTTTGTTAGAGGATATATTGCAATATTTAGAACGTATTATGGACAGTATGTGGCTGATGACTGGTATGAGCAATTTATACAAGAAATGGAACAGGCATATCCCGAGTTTCGTAAAATTTGGAATGAAAATGAGATAAGCTCTGCTCCTGAAGTATTAATTGAGTTTCGTCATGCTAAGGTAGGTAAAATGTTGTTTAATCTTACTTCATTACAGGTGCATGGGGATACTGATTTAAGATGCAGCGTCTATACTCCAGTTGAGGATACTGAAACTGAGCTTAAGTTAAAACGTTTAATTGAAGGCTAGCTATGAGAAATTCACTTCCTAATGTGCATTAAATGACAATGTTCTTTAGAATAGCCAAGGTTAGCTATACCCAATAGATACGAGAACCGGCTTATTTTCACGTTTTGCTTTTTCGAAGGCTTCTTCTCCCCACGGGTACCAGTCTACTGGGTGGTGGGCGTGTTGAAGCAAATACGGTGATTACTCAGCGATTAATCTATTGGGTTTATTGTTATTTGGCATGGGATCACCTTCTCTCTACAGAGTCAGGAAAAATGTAGAACGTGATTGGGAATATGTGAAGAAGGGAAACAAAAGGGACTACTAAAGTACAAATTTCAACTTTAAAAATTTTAAAGTGCATTATATGGTAGGCCAAATACAACTCCTGAATGATATAAAGATTATGTTCTCTTAATTTGCCGAATGAAAAGCAGATTTTGCATTATAAAAAAACATACCAAATAAAGAATATTGGTATGTTTTTATTTTCTGTATATATCATTTGAAAAATCCTTATAGTTACTCATCATGTGTGCGATTACTTTAATTGTTTGCTTTCATAAAGAACCTTCAATTCCTCTTCATTGATCGTAAAACTTATTCTTTTTTTAAGATCGGTATCCAAATTTCACTTTTAAAAGAAGGGGATGTTATATCTTTATGCTCGTTCCACAGTATTTCTGGACCTTCTATTTGTTCATAATTTGACGATGGAAACCATTCAGAATAAATGCGTCCCCATACTTCTTGCAGTGTATCCGGAAATGGTCCGATTGCTTCGAATACAGCCCATGTTGAGGCAGGAACTTCAAGCTGTGAGAGGTTATTTGGACACTGTTTCGTTGTGGCTGCGCCAATATAGTGATCAAGCTCTCCTTTCTCCTCTGTCCGGCCTTCAGAAAAGTTCGTGGAAGCACTAATGAGTCCCACAGGCGCTACATTAGAAAGCTTTTTAAGTGTATTTATTGCTTCTTCATCTAAACTTTCCCACATGGATGCAATTTCCGGATTAACCCCTTTGAAAATAAGAGGAACTCTTTTTTTAATGCCAACGATGCGAAATGCTTCTTTTTCTTCAATGCGATAGTTCATTTCACTTCCTCCTTTGATTGATAACTGGAAGGTCATACGTGGATAAGCTTTAAGTGAATGGCCATTACGTCTGGCTTTTGATGGTTTTATGCCATGCAAATTTTGGAATGCCCGTGCAAAAGAATCTGGTGAGTTATATCCGTACTTTATTGCAATGTCAATAACTTTTACATTGCTGTCTTTAAGCTCAAAAGCTGCAAGAGTAAGACGTCTGCGACGAATATATTCGGATAATGAAATACCAGAAAGGAAGGAAAACATCCTTTTAAAATGATATTCAGAGCAGAATGCAAGCTTTGCTACTTCTTTAACATCAATATCATTATTGAGGTTTTCTTCAATATACTTTAATGCTTTATTCATACTTTTAAGCAAATCCATTTATTTGACCTCCTTTAACAAAAGAATAACAGGGGTGAAATGTTTCTACCCGACATTCCGTGCACAGTTTTGCAGGTTAATTGTAGATTAAGGATTTAAAATGGTAATCCAAATACATGAATAATTAAAATGACAATAGGCGGAATCAACAGTGATGGCAGGAGGTTCAAAGTTTTAAATTTTTTAATTCTCAGAATACTTAACCCTGAACTAAGGATTAATACACCGCCGACAATTGTTATTTCATTGATAAGGTCTGTATTTAATGCACTTTCCATTAATTTTGCAAATAAATATATTGAGCCTTGCCAGGTAAATAATACAACCGCAGATGCTGCTATTCCAAAACCAAATGTGGAAGCGAGAACAATGGAAGTGATCCCATCTAATATACCGTTTGTTAGAAGATAAGTATAATCTTCATGCAGAGCAGCGTTAACAGGGCCTAATATTGACAACGAGCCTATACAATATAATAAGATTGCAGTTGATAAACCTTCGGCTAAATTGCTTTTAGAAAACTTGTTGACTAAATTGTTAAATCTTAATTCTAGATTTATGCTCTGACCAATCAATCCCCCAATAGCTAAACTGACAATAAAAAGAATTGGGTATTTACTAGAAGGCAAATGCTGTGTAAAGGCGTTGATCCCTAATCCAACTGCGGCGAATCCCATTGCCTGCATAAGTATTTCTTGGTACTCATCTTTCATACCTTTTTTGAATATACCTCCAATTAAGCTTCCTGCAATGATCATAACTGTGTTAAAAATTGTTCCAAACATAGGCTATCTCCTCCAATAATAGTTCCTTTCAAAAAAATAAACCCTCAAGTTACTTGAGGGTCAAGTGTATGTAACAGCCATTAATTAAATTTATTTGATTGGCAAAAGTATTTCAGTCACATAATTGTCTGGATTATTAGTTACCCCATAATCAATCAGTGTTATTTCGATTGAGTCGCCAGCCAATTCATAATGATGCTTTTTCATATATGTAAGTAACATTTCGTAGTATTGTGCTGCTTCTGAATGTGACCCTTTAAATCTAATTTGCAGATATTCTCTTGAGGGGAAAGTGATTTCAGGCGAAGTTATTTCATCGTCATCTTCCAGCACCATAAATATACTGGAATATCGGTCAAACTGATTTGATTTTATATTTGTTGCTGAAATGGATAATCCTACTTTTCCTAAAAATAGATCTTTGTGGACTTTAAACTTAGTTCTCAATTCTGTTACCGGATACTCAATATCTTGACCAAGAATAAATTCATGTTGTAAATACGCCACACGCAGTTCAGGAAGTTTGATTTTTGAAATTTCTTCTAGCGGCATATTAACTGCGTCTTCCATTTGTTTAATGCGGCGAGAGATCTTTCTCTCAATGCGTGCCAATTCCCTCTTTTTTCGGTCGATTTCAGTTTGCTGGTCTTTCAGCAAGTGAATCAGAGTATCTACCTCAAGAGAATCATAAAAATCAAGTAGTTTATTTATTGGCAAACCTAATGTTCTCAGGTACTTGATTGTACTCAATCTTTCAAATTGTTGTGTAGAATAATATCTGTAGTTATTATGTTCGTCTGTAAATTCTGGTTTTAAGAGACCAATTTCATCATAATACCTAAGAGTAGGTATGTTTACATTGAATAACTTAGATACTTCTCCAATAGAGAAAAATTCCTTCATCCTAACAACCTCTCTGTTATTAAAGCGTGTTTAGTGACTGTTTATGTAAATCCACATTATATATGATGCAGTAACCCTAAAGGTAAAGTTTTCCCTATATAGACGGCCATAATCAAGATTGAGTTGATAAATATTATATCTATTCTTTATTTGATTTGAGTAGAAATAAGAAGGAGTGATATTCGTTACAATTCAGGTAATAGCACACCTAGACAATTTTAAAGTTTTTGCCCTTGGTCTTAAAAAATATATAAAACACAGGATGAGTTCTAAATTCTTTACCGATCGTTCTTAAATTTGATATACTTAACACATGTTAGGTCTAACTGTTTTCTTCTCAAATGAGAATGATCGTTCTTTAATTATTTAAGAATAGGGAGAGATGAATGATATAAAGTTATTTTGCCCTAGTGCATCAATGATTCTCAGTACTTTATCAGTGTTAATAGATGATACGTTATAAGGTGGGATTACATGGCTAGAAATAAAGAATTTGATGAAAAATTAGCATTAATAAAAGCGATGGAGCTTTTCTGGGAACAGGGTTATGAAAAAACATCCATGCAAGATTTGGTGGACCATATGGGGGTTCACCGCAGAAGTATCTATGATACTTTTGGTGACAAACATACTTTATTTATGAGAGCTTTAAGTCACTTTGTAGAAGTAATGGAAATGAGAATGAAGAATGAGGTGAAAGCTGATTTAACGGTTAAGCAGACTATAAGAAAAATATTTGAAATGGTTATTGATCCAGAAGAAAATCTGCCAAAAGGATGTTTAGCTGTTAATACAGCAGTTGAATTATCCCTGCTAGATGAAGAAGTAGCTAAGAAAATTAAAGAGATTTTTATAAATACGGAAGCCTTATTATTTGATCTGCTAAAACATGGTCAAGAAAAAGGAGAAATTCCTAAACACTATAACATCAAAGGGCTTTCTCAATTTATTCATAATTCACTCGTAGGGGTACGAGTATTAGCAAAAACGACAAATGATAAGGAAAAATTTGAAGCCATTATCGATTTGACTTTGTCAACGCTAGACTGAGATATATTTTGTGATATGGAGAATTAATAAAAAAATATGTTTTTGAGGAGAGAATCATATGAAGTACACAGTTATTACAGGAGCAAGCTCAGGCATAGGATATGAGACAGCATTAGCGTTTGCTGCTCGCGGCAAAAACTTAATTATTGTAGCTAGAAGATTAGATAAATTAGAAGAGCTTAAATCAACAATTCACAATATTAATTCTGATTTGGATGTTATTATTCGTACAAGTGACTTATCTGTCACAGATCAGGCATATACACTGTATGACAATTTAAAGGAATATCAAATTGAGACTTGGATTAATAATGCCGGGCTTGGTGAATCCTCTTCTGTCACAGATCAGAATTTAGAGAAAGTGGAAACCATGTTGCGTGTCAACGTAGAATCCTTAACGATTCTTTCTACACTATTTGTACGTGATTATTCTGATGTAGAAGGAACTCAGTTAATTAACGTATCATCGGCACTCGGGTATGCAATTGCTGTTGGCAGTATTACGTATTCTGCATCTAAATACTTTGTTAGTGCATTTACAGAAGGGCTTGCAAAAGAACTGGAACGCAAAGGTGCGAAAATGAAGGTGAAAGTTTTAGCACCAGCAATCACGGAAACAGAATTCATGAAAAATGCATCTGATACGATAGAATTTGATTACAAAACAAATATCCCGATGTACCACACAGTTGAGCAAGTGGCGAGTTTTATGATGGAGCTTTATGATCGTAATCAAGCAGTAGGTATTGTAGACGAAAACTATGAATTTAAATTAAGAGATCAAATCTATCCGATTCTAGAAATGTAATATTTAACCTATATAACGATACTCTATATCACTGCCACTTGGAGGATGAGAAACATTTGTTTACAGAAGCGGTTTTAAAAAATTTAATCATTTGAGAATGATCGTTCTAAAAATGACTAATGTTAATGAATAAATAGGAAATGTAGTGAACTCTTTATGGTTTAGGTGGCGGGTTAAAATAGGAATAAGATTCCCCTCCGCCTAAACGATTATACAAAAAGGCAAAGACCCAATATATGTAATATGATAGAGGATGCTGATAAAAAATGAAAACACTCATGAAAGCAGCTCAGATCACCAAGTACTCAAAAAATATCTATGCCCAAATCAATGACATTCCAATTCCAGAAACCGGTGAAAATGAAGTTTTGGTAAAGGTCAAAGCTGCGGCGGTCAATCCACTCGAAATGTTAATTATTACAGGCAGCGTGAAACTGATTCAAGATTATGAATTCCCATTAACGCTTGGTAATGAATTGACAGGAGTTATCGAAAAAGTCGGAAAAAACGTGACAGAATTTCACGTAGGAGATGCCATCTATACACGTCTCCCGCTCGAAAAAATTGGTGCTTTTGCGGAATATGCCGCAATTGACGCTGCTGCAATTGCACCCATGCCAAAAAATTTGTCTTACGTGGAAGCCGCTGCTGCACCACTGGCTGGACTCACAGCGTATCAAGGTCTGCATGAAGAACTTGAGGCACAGTCAGGTAAATCTGTTTTCATTCCAGGTGGATCAGGCAGCTTTGGCCAAATGGCTGTACCAATCGCAAAGGCAATGGGCCTAAATGTCATTGTAAGTGGCAGCTCAGAAGCGCGCGAACGCACTTTGGAAATGGGTGCAGACCAATATTTGGATTATACAATAGAAAACTATGTTGACTTGTTGTCGAATGTGGATTACGTGATGGATACACTGGGACCTAAAGAATTTGACAGTGAATTGAGTATTATCAAACCGGGCGGAAGATTGCTCTCTCTCCGTACAGGCCCAAATAAACGTTTCGGAAAAGACCAAAATTTCCCGTTGTGGAAACAAATGCTATTTTCCCTTGCTGGTGCAAAGTTTGACCGCAAAGCCAAGAAACAAAACGTAGAATACCATTTTATCTTCGTTCGTTCTGACGGCGTACAACTTAAAGAGATTACCAAAATCATTGAAGAAAACAACATTGTTCCAGCAATTCATCCAACACGATTTACCATAGACAATGTAAACGAAGCGCTAAAACTAGTCGCAAATGGACGACCAAAAGGGAAAGTGATTATTCAATTTTAAGGGGAATATGAAGAAAGCAGTCAAAAAGTTGAGATCATTTATGTAAAGGATTTTGAAACAAACCGCGAGTTCTGCCGATTAAGAAATGGAAAAGATAAAAAGCCAGGTCAGATCATAGAAAAACTTCAGCAAGCCGGAGTCTTGTCTCAGTAATGGTAAGACATGGAGAACTAGCCATTTCAATTGTTTCTTATAAAAAATGTTGGAATGAAATTGAGACAGGTGCTTACTTTAACAGACATATCACCAATGACACGTTATTGCCCATAAAAAAAGAAGCGACAACTAAGGCAGCTTCTTTTTTTATTTCTTCAAAACTTAACAACTTTAAACTCTGTTAGTAGCCGATATCTTGTGAAGCATTTATAGGCTTTATTTTAAAAAACATTTAGTTCTGAAAAATTTGAGGTATATCGCAGCACATCAACCAAAAACTCTTCAAAATGCAGGACAAAATGAGTCATGTTTCCGAACGAAAGGTTTTTCCTATTTCTTTTCCTAAACCAAAATAGTGTCTGAAATTATAAATAAGCGGACTCCATTTTAAAGGGTCAATGTGGTTGTCGTTCAATATGATCTTTTCCTCGGCATGAAAATGTAAAGCTTGTGTTTCCACAATCGCAAATGATGGTTCGTAATCTGGTATCCGAATATGTTTCACTTCTGCTTCTATTTGGATAGGGCATTCTTTAATCCTTGTTGGTGCTACTGTCATTGATGGTAAAGGTGTTAACCCTGCCGCTTCGTATTTCTCTTTTTTGTAAGTAAACCCGAGCTGTTTCTTCAAAGGCGGGATATTCTTTTTTCCGCTAAAAGACGAAATTCTTTCAACGTTTTTCCATAAATCGGGGCTGGGCAAGTTAATGACACATTCTTTGTGTCTCTTTATATTTTCAATAGCTTTTCCTCCTAGTCCTACTCCCAGAACAATATAGTTTCCAAGCGCCCAAGAGGAAGACATCGGACTAATATTGGTGGTTCCATCTTCATTCAAAGTGGAAAGAAGGAATGTTGACGTGCCATAGTACATAATGTTTGGTTTGATTTCTTTAAAATGAAGGGTGTCTTGTTTTTCACTGTTCAACGCTTAATGCCTCCTAATCATTATTTATTCATATTGTAAAGGTTTAACATTTCAACTATCATCGAAATATGAATGTAAGGAGGAGAATGATGAATCCTAATATTGCAAAGGTTGCTTCGTTACTATCTGACCCCACGCGTTCTTCTATTCTTTTGACCCTTATGGATGGAAGAATACACCCTGCTGGAGAGCTTGCATATTTCGCTAAAATCAAGCCTCAAACTGCGAGCTTTCACCTGCAAAAATTACTTGAAGCACAGCTCATCAGTGTAGAGAAGCATGGAAGACATCGGTATTATAAATTGGCTAGCGCCGATGCTGCAAAAGTGATAGAACAATTGCTCAGTATTTCGCCTGATTCAAAAGTGAAGTCTTTCAATGATTCAAAAGAAAAAAGTGATTTACACTTTGCCCGTACCTGTTATGATCATCTGGCTGGTTATATCGGCGTGCAAGTGACACATTCATTAGTCGAGCAGGGCTTCTTACGAAAAACGGATTTACACTTTGAGGTCACTTCAGAAGGCTCTTTGTTTTTAAAGGATTTTGGAGTCGACGAAGAAAAACAAAGAAATAAGAGGAGAGCTTTTGCGCTTTGCTGTTTAGATTGGAGCGAGCGGCAGCATCATTTAGCAGGCGCTTTGGGACATGCATTATTAGACAGGATGCTAGAACTGCAATGGA
This sequence comes from Bacillus sp. PAMC26543, assembly GCF_014250375.1. Classification (NCBI taxonomy): domain Bacteria; kingdom Bacillati; phylum Bacillota; class Bacilli; order Caryophanales; family Bacillaceae; genus Bacillus; species Bacillus sp. PAMC26543. The sequence goes on from NZ_CP060193.1 coordinate 80,242, forward strand.
TTGTGCGTATGCCTAAAACTAGAGCTATTAAGGTTACACAAAGCGGAAAAGCTGCATTTGAGAAATACTTTAAATTGAGTATCTAAGATTTTGAATGGAAAACATACTTCCTCCATCAAAAGTGGAGAAAGCAGATGGGTGCCATATTCATATGAGTAGCGGAACGCAAAGTGATAAAGTGGCTTATCTCCTTATGTTTCGAGACGTAAAGCCTGTGATGTCTTCACCACACCATCTGTTTTCCGTTCCCTTAGCTGCAACGTCAGCATCCTTTGTGTGATACCCGGTATTGATCTTTTCAGTTCATTAAACCTGACCGGTTGATGAGACAGGGTATCGATGATGATTCCTTTCCATTTTCAGCCAACAATGTGTAAAGCCATTTACAAAAATATTCAAAGGAAGTGGTTTGCTTGAACTTAATACAAATATCAGAACATGTCTATCAGTGTGAATTTGAACTCGATATACCGATTCATATCCCAGTTCATATTTGGTTTATTAAAGATGGTGATGATGTTTATATCATTGATACAGGAATAGAACGTTTCGCAGATGCTCAAATAAAGGCAGCGTTAGCAATTGGTCATCCCAAAGCCATTCTGCTTACCCATGGCCATAGTGATCATATTCAAGGTGCAGCAAAATGGTTAGAGAAGTTTGACATTCCTATTTATGCCCATCAAAAAGAACTGATTTATATAAATGGAGAAGCGCCTTATCCGAACAAAAATGACGTCGAAAACACAAGGGTAGCACATACTGTCCGGCCGCTGACGGAGCATACACTTACTCATTTGCCGATACAATACTATGTAACACCCGGACATTCTCCGGGGCATGTTATCTACCATCATGAAATTGATAACATTTTATTATCGGGAGACCTTTTTATTACAAGTAAGGAGGAGCTGCACCCGCCTATCAGAAAATTCAGCGTCGATATGAATGAGAATATAGATAGCGGCGCAATCATAGATGAAATCAAACCAACTCTTATCTGCTCTTCGCATGGACAAAGCATTCTTTATAACGAAGAACTGTATAAAAGGTATGTTTTAAAATATAGAGATTAAAGAAAGTTTGTAACAGTAAATATGAATTGGTTGGGGAGAAGAGTGAGACTATTTTGAGTATCGTTTTTAGAAGGAATAAGTCCCTCAAAACATACCAAACACTCGGTATGTTTTGGGAGATTTAAAGATACTCTGATATTTCGACGAGGTTCTGATCGGGATCTCGAATATAAACAGAGATAATCGGGCCAAGGGCGCCGGTTCTTTTTACAGGTCCTTGCTCTATATTGACATTCATTTTCGTGAGATGTTCTACTACTTTATTGATAGGTTCATCAGTGATAAAACACAAATCCGCAGATCCCGGTAATGGGTGCTGTGCCTTAGGTTCGAATTCATGACCGGCCTCATGCAAGTTTATTTTTTGATTGCCAAAACGCAATGCTTTTCTGCCTGAACCAAACGTTTCTTCCTGCATTCCCAAAACAGAGGTGTAGAAGCGGATTGTCTCCTGAAGGCTTTTTACCGTTAACACCAAATGATCAAGTCGTTTTATCATTCACGATCCCTCCTGCAAAGTATACATTTCACTAAATCTATTATTAATCCTGCATAGCTGCTTTCGTATCAGATGAGATTAACTAAAGAAAGATACTTACCGCAGAATAAATGAGCAGCAAGCACATGATGACTCGAAATGCCTTATCGTGTTTTTCAAAAAGCTTTTTAAAAACAGAGCCGAACCCTGACCATAGCAGCAGGGCGAACCAGCCCAGAAAAATGGCCAATGAGAGATAAAAAATAATTGATGTCATTGAATGCTGAAACGGCAGTATAAAAGCACTCATCAATGTTAAGAAGAACAAAACGCTTTTGATATTGATGATCTGGAAGATGAAACCGGATAAAAAAGAAGAGTGCGTATCTCCGGAATCCTTCTTTGAGCCTTTGGCGAAACCGATCTGCCAGGCCAAATAGAGCAAATAGACTGCACCAGCTATTTTGAAGTAGGGCTCAACAAAAGGAATCCAATTGTATACACCTATTGTGAATATACCGCTGAGAATCCCCAGTGCTGCAAAGCCCGATAAGATGCCGCTATTAAAACGCCACGAACCGATAAAGCCAAACCTTCGCGCTTCATTCATCATTAAGATGTTACTTGGGCCGGGCGTAATGGATGTCAAAATCACATACGAAAGAAAAGCTATAATACTCATTGAATCACCTTCATTTACTAATGTCATATTGGGCAGTTTTTATTGTATGATAGTCATATCTATAAATAAAATTGAAATATAAAAAAGCATTATCATTTTTTTCGATAGAAGGAGAAATCGTATGGAGATCAGACATCTTGTCACGTTCCAGGCCATTGTAGAAATGGGAAGTTACACGGGAGCTGCTGCTAAGCTGGGTTATACGCAATCCACGATCACCACTCATATCCAAGCGCTTGAGCAGGAGATCGGCGGCGCTTTATTTTCGTATGAAAAAAGAAATCTAAAGCTGACTCATTTAGGCAGAGAATTAATCCCTTTGGCAGAAGATTTACTTTCTGCCCACGACCAGATCAAGAATATGAAGAGTGTTCATGAAATCAACGGAGTATTAAAGGTAGCCGCACCTGAGTCTTTAACGATTTCTAGACTAGGGCCAATCATAAGGGAATTTTCACTGAAATATCCTCATGTGAAGATTATATTAAGCAATGGGACATGCGGGGAAAACCAGGTAGATTTATTGAGCGGACGGGTGGATATTGCTTTTATGGTCTATCCAGCAATTAGCCCGGACAAATGCATTCATTATACTTTAACTGAGGAGAGGATTGTCCTTGTGGGCAGTCATGACGGACCGGATCATTTTGATGATTATAAACAAGATATCAGCGGCCATTTTTTTATCACAAATGAAGAAGGCTGCAGCTATCGATCAATGTTTGAAAGGTATCTTGTTAAGCATGACATCTGCAACGTTCAAACAATGGAGCTGTGGAGTATCGAAGCGATCAAACAAACGGTCATGAGCGGGCTTGGCTTTTCTGTTTTACCTTATGTGACAGTGAAAGAAGAGGTGGAAAGCGGTAAGCTGAAAATCCTTGGTCATTCTGAAGCATTCGATCCGCTGTATTCCCATATGCTGATCAAAAAGAAAAAATGGCCATTGCCGGCAGCAAAGGCTTTTGCTGAACTTGTTTTACATCCGTTTCGTGAATCTGAACAGGAGTCTCTCGTTGGTATGTCCGGTGAATAGACAGGATGTTGGAAAAGGAGGAGTTGGTACGCTCACTCCTTTTCATATTAGTCATCCATCAAACTGCGGCTGAAACCTTGGGTTTTACAAACTTTACGAAAATGCCCCGGACTAAAGGGCCCATTATTAATAATTGCAATGGGTAGGCTAAAATAAAGTTTTTCAGAACGATCATAAGGTAAGCGCTGAATAGGCTGTTCTCGTTAAGTCCATTCGACAAAGCTGCCGTGATTAATCCGAAAACAGACATGCAAAGTACCATACCAACCACCATACAAGTCGACATGGCAAGGACCATATATAATTTCTTAGACTTGTCGAACGGCATTTTGAATGTCATTTTTCTTGCGAGCGGACCGACTAAAAGTAAATCTAACAGTAACGCTACAATAAATCCAATGATCATCTCAAAAGCTGTAACCCATGAAAAATCACGAATGGCTCCGTTGATCACTGCATTGTAAATCGACATGACGCAGACCATCCCAAAGCACATCATCACGCCAAAGATAAGGCCTTCTTTTTTATTTGCTGGCATACAATCAATCCTTCTCTCAATAATCGGTGATTAGTATACCAATGAATCACACATGCTCATAAGTGACAAATTTGTGAACAATTTATTGGCTGGAATCGTCTTCTTTTGTCATCAGCACATGCGGAATGCCATCCAATATAAATTCCTCTGATGCTGTCTGATAGCCGAGCTTTTCATAAAAGCCTGCTGCCTGTGTCTGACCGTGCAGTTTACATGTATAAATGCTTTTTTCTTTCACAATGCGTTCTAACTCATCGACAATCACTTTCCCCAACCCGAATTTGCGATAGGGCTTCAGAATACAGATTCTTTCCAGTTTGCCCGCGTGATCAACGATACGCACACGCGCTGTGCCGACCGGCTGTTGTTCATGGTAAACCAGAATGTGCTGGCAATCCCCATGGAGTGTATCGAACTCATCGAACTCGTCGGAAACTGGACAGCCTTGTTCCTCAACAAATACTGTCTTTCTGATGTCAAACGCTGTATGTAAATCATGTTCTGTCGTTATTCTCTTCACATTCATGATTGATCCTCCTCTTTATCAGAAAAATGGCTGATGACATACTGTTTAAAGGTCTCTGCCACCGGGGATAAAAATCTGCCTTCTATCCAGGCGATTCCTATGACGCGCTGACATTCCGGCCAGCTGACACGAATTTTTGTGATTTTGCTTTGGTCTAACCCTTTAAGATCGGGCAGAATGGATATGCCAAGACCGGCTGCCACAAAACCTGCCGCAGTGGCTGCTTCTTCACCCTCAAACATAATGTTCGGTTGAATGTCCGCTTTCTCAAACAATTCATCAACCGTCATGCGAAGCGCATATCCTTTTTTCAATAAAATGAAACGCTCATCGGCGACTTCGGTCAGTGCAATGCTTTCTCGATGAGATAACGGATGGTTGTTTGGCACAAATACAAACAGTTCTTCGCTCCATAATTGTATCCAGCGGATCAGCTTTTCAGGCTTGATGGAGGCAAGGAGACAGAGATCCAGATCTCCGGATTTTAATCGTTCAAGCAGCCAATATGAATGGTTTTGCTTCAGCTGGAAGGTAATGTCGGGATATTTCTGCTGAAAGCTGCCGATTAAATCGGGAACCAGCGTTGTTCCTAATGTATGTAAAAAACCGAGAGACACTTCGCCTTGGTCAGGCTGTAACAAAGCTTGGATTTCTTCTTTCCCTTCGGTATATTCCTTCATCATGGCATGAACGCGTCTTAAAAATATTTCTCCGTATTTGTTTAGTTTAATCGAACGTCCTTGCCTGTCGAATAGCGGGACGCCTAAATGGTGTTCGAGTCTGGCGATTGAGCGTGAAAGCGCAGGCTGTGTGATCGACAGACTTTGTGCCGCCTTCGTGACGTGCTCCATGCGGGCCAGTGTTTGAAAATATTCAAATTGTTCCCATTCCAAATCGTCAACACCTCCTACATTACATTTAAGCATGAATTGGATATTTATTATGCATTATACAACATATATCAACGGTGCTAAGATAAATGTATAAACAGACTCGAGGATGTTTGAAATCGCAAGAAATAAAGGATGGGTGTTTATGGAGTGCAGTCTTCAACAAAATGGTGAGGGGCAGATAAAGTCCCGATGACATACATTCAAAAAGGCACACCGGTTTTTCGTAAAATTACGTTTGCTTTCTTTGCTGCAGGTTTTAATACATTTGCCATTCTGTATTGTGTACAGCCGCTTATGGAGGAATTTACGCGGGAGTTTCATGTGACCCCTACAACAGCGAGTCTTTCTTTATCTGCTACAACAATGCTCTTAGCTGTCAGCATGCTTGTTTTCGGTTCGTTGTCAGAGGTATGGGGACGTAAGCCGATTATGGCTGTATCCATGCTGGCCGCATCCGTTCTCTGTCTGGCGTCGGCCTTCAGCCCGAATTTTCATACGCTGCTCGTATTGAGAACCATTCAAGGGATTGCGCTCGCTGGTCTCCCTTCGATTGCGATGGCTTATCTTGGAGAAGAAATTGAACCCGGAAGCCTTGGGTCGGCGATGGGGCTGTATATCAGCGGAAACGCGATCGGCGCCGTTTTTGGAAGGATTGTTTCAGGGCTCTTGAGTGAGTACTTTACTTGGCATATAGCGATGGGGTCAATTGGTGTGATCAGTTTGATAGCGAGTATGATATTTTTTATGAATTTGCCTCAATCGACCCATTTTACGCCGAGAAAACTTGAGATCGGTCAGTTGGGAATGTCTTTAATCAGCCACTTGAAGGACCGGAAACTGTTAAGCTTGTTCTTCATTGGTTTTTTGCTTCTCGGAAGCAATGTTGCATTGTTCAACTACATTGCGTATGTGCTGTTAGCGCCGCCGTATTCCTTTAACAAAGCGATTGTCAGCTGGATATTTATTGTGATGATTGTCGGGATTTTCAGCTCGTCTTTTATTGGAAGAATGGTCGATCAATACGGTTATCATAAAATACTGATGATGAATATTTTTATCGTGCTCGCAGGTGCATTATTAACGTTAAACGGCGTATTAGCAGTAAAAATTCTGGGGATTGCCCTTTTTACCTTTGGTTTCTTTGGAGGGCATTCAGTCGCCAGCAGCTGGGTTGGACGGAGAGCCCTGCATAACAAGGCGCAGGCCTCATCGCTGTATTTGTTCTTTTATTACGCAGGTTCAAGTATCTGCGGAACAGTCGGCGGCGTGTTTTGGTCTGCTTTTCATTGGCTGGGTGTCGTCGGTATGATCACGTTCATGCTGCTGTTTGCCTTCGTGCTGTCGGTATTTCTGGCAAGGAGTGAAAACGTGTCAGGCAGCACGCTATGACTGATTTGACATGTCCTGAGGTGCAGGCAGTAAATTGAAATGATGGTGACAAAAAAAGGACCTCTGGCGGGTCCTTTTCTTATTGGCTGTTGTTCCAATGGGCCGGGATCTTTAAAGTAGGCGGAAGCTTTGTGCGGGGATTGCCTTTTGCAGCGTTCACTTGTGCCTGCGTTAGAAAAATGCTTCCTGTCAGGTCAGCTCCGCTTAAATCAGCATCTCTGAGATCAGCGCCGATGAAATCTGTCATTCTCATATCAGAATGTCTCAGGTCGGCTGCTATGAGCAGTGCTCCTCTGAAGTTTGCTCCTCTTAGATCAAGCCCTTTCAGTTTCGCGCCGATCAGGGCGCTTCCCCGGCTGATTTTTTTCGGGAGTTTTTGATTGCGGGCTTGGGCACGCACCAGCTCACTCGTTTTTAACAGCCATTCATTAACCTCAGCTCTATGCTCGGACACATGTAGGTTCAGCAGGTTTTCCGCGCTGAGCCTGGTGAGTTTGTCCGTCTTTTCGAAACAAGCCCGCAGCTCACGGTGAATCGGCTTGGCTGCCTCTATAGAAAGAGCTTCATGTAAATACCAAAGCATCTCATGCAGCTGCTGCATAATTGGAAAAACGTCAAACATCTCTTTCGCGGATTCCGGGTTTTTTCGCCAATCCTTTCCCTCATAAGTAATTTGGGATACCTTTTGACCGGCGCCAAAGCATTCATAAGCTGAGCAGCCTCGAAATCCTTTTTCTCTAAGAGCTTCATGTATGGCACATTGATAGTTTGATTCTAAGTTGCGGCAAGGCGTTCCGCCATCTTTATCAAAAGCAAAATCGGCCGATTTCGCATAAGGCAAGGCAACACAGCACAGGCCAAAACAATGTTGGCAATCTGCGCTTATATCATGCTGTCTATTGTTATGTAATGTGAATTCCACAGACAATATCGTTCACCCCTTCACTCGGGAACTTTGTAAAATATAGGTTTTGTTCGTGCTGTTTGCATTATATAGGAAATAGGTATACTTTTCATTTTATTTTTTCATGATCAACCCCTCAAACAATGTATAATATATCCAACCGTGATGATGGGGAGGGAACTTTTTGGAACAGCAAATAAAAGAGATCATTGCTGCTTGTGATGCGGCAATCCGGAACGAAGATTTTGATACACTGATGAATTACTATACAGAGGATGCCATTTTAGTTGTGAAGCCTGGCATGATCGCACGCGGTAAAGAAGAAATCAAAAAAGCGTTTATTGCGATCGCAAATTATTTCAATCATCAGCTTGTCCCGACACAAGGGGAAATGGTCATTTTGGAAGCAGGCGACACTGCTCTGGTCCTTTCTCAAACGCTGCTTGAATCGGATAAAAAGGATTCCGAGTATGCGATGGAAAGAAGGGCGACCTATGTGTTTAAGAAGAATATGCAAGGTGAGTGGCTTTGTGCAATTGATAATTCATATGGTACGGATTTAATTTAGTTTATAGTGCTTAGACATTCTGAAACAAGACGGGCTGCATGTGATCTGCTGTGTCCTTTTCCTGCATATAATGATTCATGAAGGTGAATAGGAAAGGGTGAATTCAATTGAATCCATACAACAGCAGAATGGCACCTTATTGGGTTTATCATGGCGGAGAATCAACGCTTTACCAGTATCCATATGTCTATAGGCAGCCCGGTTTCTCGCGCGCCATTATTACTGCAGCGCGGGGTGATGTGACGGGAGATGGAGTCGCTGATGAAGTCTTCCTTACTGGCAATCAAACGTCAGGCAGTCCGCTATGGAGAAATATCACTTTGGTGATACGTGACGGCAAAACACATCAGGAACGGCAAATCCAGCTTCATAACAATATCGGATACAATCCGTCACTTTTTCTGGCTGATGTGACAGGCAATAAAACGGAAGATGTGGCTGTTGTAATCGATACCGGGGGAAGCGGAGGCTCTATCTATGCATATGTATTTGCCTATATGAACCGGCAGTTCAGGCAGATTTTCAATTCGGATTCTTTTAATGATGAATTCAAGTACAGTGTGAGCTATCTAAATCAATATAAAGCGAGCGTGGTCAGTCAACGCCAGCATGAACAATATATACTGGATCTTACTTACAAAGGCAGAGACTATTTGAATGAAATTTATACGAATCAGGGTGTTTTAAAAGCGCCGATAGAAGGCTGGGTTAATCCTTTATCCGGCTTGTATCCGGTTGATTTCAACAGAGACGGCGTATACGAATTGCTGGCGTATCAGCGGATCGCCGGAAGGTATAACGCCGACTCATTGGGATATGTTCAAACCGTATTGAAATGGAACGGGCGGAATTTTGGCGTTGACCGGCAGAATGTATCGATTGTTGGCGGAGCCGCAACTTGAGCAGAGGGAATGCGTTAGTGGCAAAGACTCACGCTACAGGTGTTCTGCAACGACGGTCAGATAATAAGATAAACCGGTTTGCTGCTCTTCTAACATTCCTCGATGAAAATCATCCTGCATAAAAAAACGCGTTTGTTTTACGTAATCTTCTTTGCTTGTCGGATGTCCGTTTTGAGTCAGGAACGTAATATGATTCATGACATGCTCTTGCACGGCAGGGTCATGATACGTCACGCCGCTTCTTAAAAAATCAGCCATTCCATCAAGAAAATGTTTTGCCTCTATCGCCATCTTGTTCATTTCATCTACATTGATAGCGTGGGCATCTACTTCAAAATCGTAATGCTCTTTTAAATGGTCATTTTGTTCCGCTAAAGATTGTTTCCATTCGTCAGCGGTTTCAAATCCTTTAAACATTACCTTATGATCCATGTTCTCACCTTTTCTTGTGTATTCTAAAGACGTATTGACCGTTTGAACGAAGCGCTGGTACTTTTTAATTTTCTTTTCAAACAGCTTTTTTTGCTTTTCTAATGTGCCAGTTCTGTCAGCATCCTCAACTAATAACCTTTTTATTTCTGACAAAGGAATATCTAATTCTTTGTAAAAAAGGATTTCCTGCAGTCTTTTTAGCTCGTCGGCACCATAGTACCGATATCCGGCTTCGCTGATTTCTTTTGGGACCAGCAAGCCGATTTTGTGGTAGTGATAAAGCGTTTTGATTGTCACGTTCGCAATGTGCGACAATTCTTTTACTGTTACCTTCACAACTCAATTCCTCCTTCCTCTATCACTATGAGGCCTTACCTTTGGTTGGAGTCAAGAATAAAAATGATGTTATTTTTGCCCGGAGAGAATGGGATATAGCCCCAGAGAAAGCTGTTTTATGATCAAAGAAAAGAGTGCTTGCACACAAGCACTCTTTACTCCAACTTAATTCTTTTCACATCTCCTAGCACAAATACGTAAAAAATCAGCCCAAGCAGCAATACAAAACCGGCAACCAGAAAGCTGAGCGTAAAGGAACCTGTCACATCAAACAAATATCCCGTGAGTGAAGCGGCGATTATGCCTCCGAATAGGTTGTTTGCCAGATTTACCATGGAACTCAGCATGGAAACGGAGCCAATCGGGGCCAGTTCTGCGGAGATGGACCAGCCGACCGGAGCCGTTGCAGAAACGCCGGCGAGGCCGATTGAAATGCAGATAATTGCAACGGTAATATTATTCGTCAAAATGGAGCCCAAAAAGAAAAAGCCGAAGCTCATCCCTACAATGATCACGGTTCGGTACACCTTGGTGTTGGAATAGCCTTTTTTGATAAGGTAATCGACGAGCCAGCCGCCGACCACAATGCCGGAAATGGTTGAGATCAGCCACGGCACGGCGGTGAATAAACCGGATGACATGAGATCCATTCCGTATGTATGCTTAAAGAAAGTCGGAAGCCATGTAAGCAGCAGGTTGAATGTATAGCCGTACCCCGTAAATCCGATCATTAAGCCCCATACTTTACGGTTGGAAAACAGTGCTTTTAAAAGCGGGACCGTTTTATAGGGGATTTGTTCTGTTGTGATTGTATTGTGTTTCTGAATATAGTTTAATTCGCTTTTGGAAATGCGTTTGTGCCGTTCGGGCTGCTCATAGTACTGCCAGAAAAAGATGGTAAACAGCACATTGATGCATCCGATCGTTAAAAAGGCGACCCGCCAGTCAAATGTTGTGACGAGAAAGGCGACCAGCGGCGCTCCGATTACGTTTGAAAATTTGGCGGCTGAATCAAACAGTGAGTTCGCCAGACCCCGTTCACTTGGAGGAAACCATAGAGCGGTTGCTTTGGAAGCGGCGGGGAACGCCGATGCGCTTGTCAGCCCAATGAGAAATCGGAACACATATAAGAGCAGTTTTCCTTGTAAAAAAGCGAGAATGATCGTTAAAATGCTCCAAACCGTCATTCCGATTCTTGTGACCCAGGCCACGCCAAACCTGTCCAATAAACTTCCGACGGGCAGCTGCATCAGTGTGTACGAATATGTGTAAATCGAAAACACAATGCCGAGTTCAGTTGCTGTGAGGTGAAACGAATCTTGTATCGCCGGGGCAGCTACAGAAATGGCCACTCGATCAAAATAATTAAGAATGATAATGCCGCTCAGTAACGAAGATATATACCATCTGGTATGCCCGGGCCGTTTCACGCGCTCTTGACTCATGATGAAAACCTCCTCTGTCATAGCATGATCTCCGGATGTAAATACCATTCAAATTTTAATTACCACAGCTCTCTTTTATGTAAACGGACAGCAGGAATTTGACTGGAAAAGCCCATTGCTTTAGAATGAAAGTAATAAAAATGAACACTCCAAAGGGGAGTAGCTTTCACAGTAAAGTCGTCATTACGGGACAAGGTGTCCTCGGCTTTGCTGGCAATTTGATTGTTAGCGAGACCTTTGCCAAATCTGATTTGGTGAAGGTCTTTTTGTTTCTGAACTTCACCAAATCGGTGGAGTTTTTTCATTTTTATCAAAAAAGGGAGAGGAGATTCACTATGTCTAAGCTGAAGAAATGGCTGAAACGTGAATTGGTGAAGAAGGGGCTGCCATTAGCGAAAGAGAAATTGATTCCGATCTTAAAAGAAAAAATGAAGAAGAAACGATAAGGGGGCAAACAATGAAGAAAATGGTTCTGACGGTTTTGGCCGGCGCGGGTCTTTTGGGGGCAGGCGGATGCGGAATACTGGATCAGGTGAATGACGGGCTGGATTATACAAATGAAGCGTCAGCTTATGTGGAAAAGGTGAAGACGTTTGCAGAGGAAGCGCCTGCATTGGCTGAGGAAGCTGTAAATGACACTGAGGCGAAAGAAAAACTAGAGACACAGCTTGAGTCCATTCAAAAGGCAGCGGCTGATTTTAATGAATTAACACCGCCTGATGCCGCAGCGGAGCTTCACAACACCCTGCAGGAGCATAACGACACATTGCAAAAAAGTGCGGAAGACGTCTTGCAGCAAGTGGAAGAAGGAAAGGTATCGCTTGAGGAATTGGAGCAATCCGAATTGGTCCAAAACGCTAAGCAAATTACTGATGTGATGGGGCAAATTGAAAAGCTTGGCGAATAAGAAAAAGCATCCCGGGAGGGGACTGACCCCCGTTTTTGAGACAGGGATCAAAACACCTTTTATACAGCCAATTGCCGATAGCTTATCGGTGATTGGCTGTTTAGTTTCGTTTGAATACGAATGTTGTTATAATAATAAATGTATTCTTTGACAGTGCGTTCTACGATGGCGGTCGTGGTTCGATTAATGCTGTTAAGATAGAACGTTTCAGACTTTAGTGAGGAATAAAACGATTCGATGGAGGCATTATCAGCGGGCGTCCCTTTGCGGGACATGCTCATGGTAATGCCTTTTGTTTTAACAGCTTTCTGATACTCATAAGATGTATACACAGATCCTTGGTCACTATGTAACACGCAGTTCTGAGGCAGTGTTGGCAGCTGATCAAGTGTGTTTAAGACAAAGTCTGTGTCCTGCTTATCTCCAATCGTGAAAGCAATCACTTCTCCATTGTATACATCCAATATACTGGAAAGGTACAATTGTTTCTGTCCATAAGGCAAATACGTGATATCCGTTACTAGTTTTTCAAGAGGATGATCGGACTGAAAGTTCCGATCTAATATATTATCAACCACGGCATATGGCTGCCCATTCTTCTTGCGCTTTTTCACCTTAACCCGGCACTGCCACTGATTTTTCTGCATGATACGCTGAACCGTTTTATAGTTAATACGCATTCCCTTTTTTAATATAGCTGTAATTTTTCGATATCCATATCGATACTTGTGCTCTCGGCACAACGTGCCGATTTGTTTTTCCAAATGGCACTTGGGATGATCTTTCATCAGGTTCTTCTTCCAACGATAATAAGATGCTCGTGAAATACCTAAATGAACACAGATATTCTGTACGGTCATTGTGCTGTGCAATACTTCTACAAGTTCGACTGACGTTTGGCTATCAACTTCCTTTCCAATTCGTTGTACTTTTTTAGAACTTCATTCTGTTGTCTCAGATAACGGTTCTCTGCCTGCAGTTTCTCTAATTCGGAAGAATACTCCGGACCTTTTCCGTAAGTGTATTGCTTACCAACAGGCTGTTCAAATCGATGTGTATCCCCAGCCTTATGCCATCTAACCCATGTCTGAACCTGCGTCTTATTCTTGATATTCAATTCCTGCATGATCTCTTTCATAGGTACGCCTGCCAATCTCATTTCTACAGCCTTCTGTTTGACTTCAATCGGATAACTCACTCTTGTTCCCATACAAAAAACACCTCCAAGTCTTATTTAAGGATAACAACTATCCGTTTTCAAACTTGAAGGTGTTTTTTATTTGTCTCATCTTATGGGGTCAGTCCCGAGCGGGATGCTTTTTTATTATTCTGCAATCGCGTCTGTTAACACAGGAACGACTTGTTTTTTACGAGAAACAACGCCTTTAAGAAGGGCTGTATTGTTTTCTAATGTGACGTTGAATGCTTTTTCCACTTTGTCCGCTTCGTTACCGATTGCAAGTGCAAGTGAATCGTTTTCTAAGATGTCTGTGATCACAAGAAGGAACAGATCAAGGTTCTTCTCAGCCACAACTTTAGAAATCACTGCTTCTAACTCAGCTTGGCGCTTTCTCACATCTTCAATATCCACTGTGTTGACTTGTGCGATTTCGACTTTTTTGCTGCCGAGTGTGAATTCTTTTGCATCAAGAGAAATCAGCTCTTCAACTGTTTTTTTGCTTAAGTCAGCGCCGGCTTTCAGCATGTTTAAGCCGTATTCTTCAGCATCTACGCCAGCGATTTCAGCAAGTTCTTTTGCTGCCGCTACGTCTTGATCAGTGCAAGTTGGAGATTTGAATAACAGAGAGTCAGAAATGATAGCAGACAGCATAAGGCCGGCAATTTCTTTCTCGATTGTTACGTTATTTTCTTTGTACATTTTGTTTAAGATTGTAGCAGTACAGCCGACAGGCTCAGCACGATAGTAAAGCGGCTCAGCTGTTTCGAAGTTTGCGATTCTGTGGTGGTCGATGACTTCAAGAACCTGAACGTCTTCAATATCCTTGATGCTTTGCTGGCGTTCGTTGTGGTCAACAAGGATAACGCCGTTCACTTCGTTTGCAGCTGTTTCTACAAGACGAGGGCTTTCTTGTTTGAAGTAATCTAGCGCGTATTGTGTTTCGCCGTTGACTTGTCCAAGTCTGACAGGCTCAGCGTTGAAACCGAGTTTGTTTTTTAAATCAGCGTAAGCAATAGCAGAGCAAATCGTATCTGTGTCTGGATTTTGGTGTCCGAAAATAAGTATTTTTTCCATGATAACTCCTTATCCTTTTTTAGGTAGTGTAAACATTCTTTTTATAGTTTAACACGTCTTGCTGCGGGTGTAATCATGCAAACCCTTAAAAATTGATGTGAATAAAAAGCATTTTTTTTGAGTGGAAGAGGAAAGGTGTGTAAAATACTGGGTAGGTCAGTTGCAAAATGATCTGTAGTATCAAAAAAGGTACTATTGGAGGGTCGAACATGAGCCGAAAAAATAATATTTATCCGAACAAAGAAGGCTGTCCAGTTGAATTTACACTAGATGTCATTGGCGGAAAGTGGAAAGGAATCCTTTTTTATCACATGATAGATGGCAAGAAACGGTTCAATGAGTTTCGCAAAATCTGCCCGAGTATTACCCAATGAATGCTGACCCTGCAGCTTCGGGAGCTTGAAGCGGATGGCATTGTTCATCGCGAAGTTTATCACCAGGTGCCGCCCAAGGTCGAGTATTCTTTGACAGAATTCGGGCGAACGCTTGAGCCGATTGTATTGCAAATGAAAGAATGGGGTGACGCCAACCGAGAAGTACTGGAGGCGCGTCGTTCGAACAGTTTATTAAAAGAACAGCAGAAGTAGCAGCAAAGGGAGAGCCTTTGCTGCTTCTTTTATTTCATCGAAATGGCTTTATTGGCGTTTCTGACGTCATTTTTTAACAGATCAGAAAGGTTGTAAGATGGGTAGTATCCATGCTGATACATGTATTGATAAACCTGCGCATGCAACTTAATGGCAGCGTTTAGCTGTTTGACAAGTACGGTTCTTAATTGAGGTGTTGCTGTTTCTGTAATTGCAATGGCATAGCTGCGGACAGATGTTTTGGCAAAGCCGAGCAGGTCACCGCTGTAAAATGGATTATCCGCGCGCTCTTCTTCTTCATCATCGCGAGGCATCGGCGCCTGAGGGAAGAACGGGAGAAGCTCTTTTAAGTTTTGCTCAACGGCCTGAATGGACACGCTATAAAGCTGTCTGAGCTGAGGATCTCTAACTTCTCTAATCATTTTCTTCAGTTTAATGAGCCCGTTTGCCTGAAAAGCAACCAGCTCATGCATCTCTAATGTTTCATGCCAAGCCAACGTTCTGCGTTCATCCATGTAACAAATCTCCTTTATCAATCAGATTCTGTATCAGCATATGCCCAACGTTCAATGTTGTTCATGATGTTTTGAAGTTTTTAAAAAGGGAAATTCACCTTATATAGGCTACGGGTTGAGAACATCCAAAAAGAGGTGAAACACGATGTGGGACATGATAAAGAACTTTTTCTTGTTTAGCAGCGGCGTTCTGCAAGCAACAACCCTTTTACTTGTGATTTTAATATTTGTGTATGTCAGAAAAACGAAGAAGAAAAACAAAGAATCTTCTGGTTTTATGGATGATAAAGAATAAGAAGTGATGGGCATTCTTTTAAAGAATGTCTTTTCGTTTGCAATGTTTCACATGAAACATTGGCGTCATTTTACTTGCGATTTGGACTTATGTTAAAATATAAAAGTAATTTTAGAGATGATATGAAAACATTGGTGCAAAACATGTTGCGGCGATGAAAAAAAGAGCAGTCGTTTATGCTGCTCTTTTCTATTCGTATGTTCAGTATGATACGAGGTGACTAAGTGAAACAAACAAGAGCATTAATGGAAGGTGCTATTTTAATCAGTTTGTTTGCGATCATCACACTGTTGGTCGTTTATGTTCCATTGATTGGAACAATTCTGTTATTTGCACTGCCGCTGCCTATGATCCTTTATACGATCAGACACGGATTGAAATTAGGATTATGGATGGGCGCTGTCAGTCTTCCTGTTGTCTTTATTGTCGGGTCCTTTAACGGACTTATTGTAGCTTTTATGTCAGCTTGTGCGGGCATTGTCATGGGGCATTTTTTCAAAAAAAGAGAACCCGGTCATGCTATTATTTCGGGTGCCCTTATTTATATGCTTTGTATCGTGTTCTATTTTGTGATAAGCATTCAGTTTTTGGGTATCAATATCATTGATGAAGCAATGACACAATACCGGCAATCACTCGATATCGTTGAATCCGTTTTGAAACAATCGGGTAATGCTGAAGAGCTTGAGAAACAAATGAAACTGATGGAAGAACAATTGAGTACGGTTCAATATCTTTTTCCAACAGCTATCGTGATGGTAGGAGCCATTTTTTCTTTCCTCAGTTACCTTATCGCTAAGCCGCTCTTAAGGCGATTCTCCCCCGATATTCCTAGTCTAAAGCCTTTTAGAGAGTTGAAGTTTCCGCAAAGTGTTGTAGTGCTGTATTTGTTGATTGTCATTCTTTCATTTCTGCCTTTAGAAAAAGGCCAAATGCTGTACTCTATCGCTTTAAATGGGGAGTTTATACTCGGGTTTCTTATTTTTATCCAGGGTTTATCATTTATCTTTTTCTATTGCCATAAGAAAAAATATCCGAAGGCAGTCGCCGTCATTGCAGTCATTCTTGGTTTTCTGCATCCGATTTTTATGGCAGCCATTCGCATTTTAGGCGTTATGGACATGGGCTTTAACATAAGGAATAAGGTGAAGTGAATATGAGTTGTACTCACATGGTGGGGAGTGATAGAAATGCCAAGCTTTTATGAAAAACCGCTGTTTCGGTATCCCATCTATGCATTGATTGCTTTGTCAATCATTACAATCCTCATCAGCTTTTATTTTAACTGGATCATAGGAACCGTCGAAGTGTTGCTGCTTGCAGTTATACTGTTTTTTATAAAACGCGCGGATTCTCTTATTCGAAAAGAGATTGACGCTTATATTTCTACGTTATCCTACAGGTTGAAAAAAGTCGGTGAAGAGGCATTGATGGAAATGCCGATCGGCATCATGCTTTTTAATGATCAATACTATATAGAATGGGCAAATCCGTTTCTCTCTTCTTGCTTTAATGAAAGTACTTTAGTGGGGAGATCACTTTATGATACGTGTGAATCAGTTGTGCCGCTCATCAAACAAGAGGTAGAATCGGAAACGGTTACATTGAATGACCGAAAATTTAAAGTGGTCATCAAACGGGATGAGCGTCTGCTTTATTTCTTCGATGTGACGGAACAGATACAGATTGAAAAGCAATATGAAAATGAAAGAACTGTGCTGGCCTATATTTTCCTTGATAACTATGATGATGTGACGCAAGGATTAGACGACCAGACGAGAAGCACGATGAACAGCCAAGTGACATCTTTGCTCAACGCTTGGGCGCAGGAGTATGGAATATTCCTGAAAAGGACTTCATCAGAACGTTTCATCGCTGTGCTTAATGAACACATTTTAACCGAACTTGAAAATTCGAAGTTTTCGATTCTGGATGAGGTACGGGAAAAAACTTCATTTGACGGCGTTGCGCTGACCTTAAGCGTTGGTGTCGGAGCTTCGGTCTCATCGCTGAAAGAGCTTGGCGATTTGGCGCAATCCAGTCTGGACTTAGCACTGGGCCGCGGCGGAGACCAGGTAGCCATTAAGCTGCCAAACGGAAAAGTGAAGTTTTACGGCGGTAAAACGAACCCGATGGAGAAGCGAACAAGGGTGCGCGCCCGCGTGATTTCTCATGCTTTAAAGGAAATCGTTTCTGAAAGCAGCAATGTGATTATCATGGGTCACAAATTCCCCGACATGGATTCTATCGGCGCGGCGATCGGGATATTAAAGGTGTCACAGGCAAATAACAAAGATGGATTTATTGTGATTGATCCGAATCAAATCGGTTCAAGTGTGCAGCGCTTGATTGAGGAAATTAAAAAATATGAAGATCTGTGGTCAAGGTTCATTACGCCTGAAGAAGCGATGGAAATTGCCAATGACGACACGCTGCTTGTCATCGTGGATACACATAAGCCGTCGCTTGTCATGGAAGAACGGCTGGTAAACAAAATTGAACATATTGTGGTCATCGACCATCACCGCAGAGGCGAAGAATTTATCAGAGACCCGTTGCTCGTCTATATGGAGCCGTACGCTTCATCAACAGCGGAATTGGTGACAGAGCTGCTTGAGTATCAGCCGAAGCGCTTAAAAATCAATATGATTGAAGCAACCGCCCTATTAGCTGGTATAATAGTGGATACAAAGAGCTTTTCACTCCGCACTGGCTCGCGGACCTTTGATGCAGCTTCATATTTAAGAGCGAAAGGCGCCGATACGGTGCTTGTGCAGAAGTTCCTCAAAGAAACCGTTGATTCCTATATTAAACGGGCGAAGCTGATCCAGCATACGGCCCTCTATAAAGAGAACATCGCGATTGCGTCTCTGCCTGAGAATGAGGATGAATATTTCGATCAAGTGCTGATTGCGCAGGCTGCGGATTCACTGCTGTCGATGAGCGAGGTTGAGGCTTCATTTGCGGTAGCAAGACGTGATGAACAAACTGTTTGTATCAGTGCGCGGTCTCTTGGCGATGTGAATGTTCAGATCATCATGGAGGCGCTGGAAGGCGGAGGACATTTAACAAATGCGGCGACTCAGTTATCCGGCATTTCAGTAACAGAAGCGCTGGAGCGGCTGAAGGGCGCCATAGATGAGTATTTTGAGGGAGGCGTACAAAGATGAAGGTTATTTTCTTACAAGATGTAAAAGGAAAAGGAAAAAAAGGTGAAGTGAAAAACGTAGCAGACGGTTATGCGCATAACTTTCTGATTAAAAAAGGCCTCGCGGTTGAAGCGAACGCGTCAAACATCAGTGTACTAAACGGTCAAAAGCAGAAAGAGAAAAAAGAAGCCATCGCAGAGCTTGAGCAGGCAAAGAGCTTAAAAGAAACATTAGAAAAACTGACTGTTGAGCTCAGCGCGAAATCAGGTGAAGGCGGCCGTTTGTTCGGCTCTGTCACAAGCAAGCAAATTACTGAACAGCTTCAAAAAGACCATAACATTAAAGTGGATAAGCGGAAGCTGGAACTGCCGGACGGCATTCGCGCGTTAGGTTATACAAACGTTCCTGTGAAATTGCATCCTGAGGTGCAGGCTGTGTTAAAGGTACATGTGAAAGAAGAAGCTTAATAGAAAAGAGGCTTGGATTGATCCAAGCCTCTTTTTTTATTCTGCGAGATAAAGGGTTTGCTGGCTTTCTCCGCCAGGTCCACCTTTCATGCCTTGCTGGCTGCTTGTGCTGCTCGAGGAACTGCTGTACTCGTCAGAAGATATTTCTTGACCGTGTTTCTTGATCCAAGAAACGAGTTCAGTATTGCCTGAGTTAGTTTCTGACAGCAGGAAGTATTTCACTTTGCCTTCTTTGACTAGTTTTTTCAGATCAGAGACAGTCAGAATCGGATCTGTGCCGTTGAAGCCGCCGAGTGCCATGACAGATTCATCTGTATCGATGATATATGGCGCAGCCGTTACGGTTGTTAACGTAGCGAATAAATACTCTTCGCCGGTATTATGCTCTCTCAGATAAGACAGGAGACCGGTGTCCATTTCTGAGGAGAACATGTTTCCTCCGTTTGCCGAGCTTTTAAGCTGCGGGCCGGATTCAGGAAGAACGCTGTTGCCCCCGTATAAAAGCGGCGTTGCTGACCAGTAGATTGGTGCGAGGAGCAGCACACATAAGCTGACAATGATTAGCTGTTTGCTGCTTTTGAGCATGAGCAGAGCAATGGTGGTGCCGAGTCCTGCGAGTCCGAGTACATACATCCAACCACTGCCGATTTGGCTTGTATAAGCACTCAAAATATACACTTGGAATGCGGCTGTAATGAAGACGGCCGCTGGCAGCAGGCAGCTTGTCCAATCTTTATTGTTTTTGTATAGGCGGTACATTGT
Organism: Bacillus sp. PAMC26543; assembly: GCF_014250375.1. Taxonomy (NCBI): domain Bacteria; kingdom Bacillati; phylum Bacillota; class Bacilli; order Caryophanales; family Bacillaceae; genus Bacillus; species Bacillus sp. PAMC26543. The sequence continues at coordinate 100,383 of NZ_CP060193.1, forward strand.
ATACCATCCGATACCGGAAAGTGCGGCAATCGGCGGTGCCAGCATAATCAAGTAATACTGGTGGAAGAATCCCGCGATGCTGAAGAAACCTGCCACAGGTACAAGCCATGCTGTCCAGAATAGCGTTTCTTTCAATTCTGCCGCCTGACCACGGCGATCACGGCACCAGCTGACAATTACACCAAGTAATCCGATCAATGCGAATGGAAGCATCCAGCTGATCTGGCCGGAAAGAGCAGATTGGAAGAGACGAAGCGGTCCTGCATCACCTGTGCCGAACATGTTCATGCTTTTTCCGCCGCCCCCGCCGGGTCCTCCATTCCCTGGTCCGCCTGTTGGAGGTGTGCCTCCTCCATTGGAAGCGCCGCTTTGTCCAGAAGGCGGCTGAGGAGCCTGTGCATTGCCCCCGAAGGAACCGGTGCTGTTTTGATTTCCATCTGCCTTGCTGTTTCCGTTCTCAGATGAAGAGGTTCCATCAGATGATTCATTGTGATTTGGCGCTTGCCTTGTGCCATTATTCTGCATGTTATCGCCGCCTGCGGCATTCATATCACCGCGTGCAAGGCCGGTGGTTTGCCCAAGCAGCCGCTCTGTGCCGTTATATCCGAAGGCGAGTTCTAACACAGAGTTTGTCTGGCTGCTTCCGATATACGGCCGGCTGGAGGAGGATGTTGAATCCACAATAACCGCCCATGAGAGCGATATACCGGTTAGGAGGATAAGAGACAGAATCAGCGATCCTGTTTTTTTCTTTAGTGAAATCCGAGAAGCAATCAGGTAGAATAACACAAATGCAGGCAATACCATAAAGGCTTGCATCATTTTCATATTAAATGCAAGGCCGATCAGGCCAAAAGCTGTCAGGAGCCAAACGAGCTTGCCTTGTTTGGCCGCCCGAAGCAGGCATGATGAACCAAGCAATAAGGTAAAGACAAGCATGCTGTCAATGTTGTTTGTACGGCTGACGGCGACTGCGATCGGTGTCAGCGCCATGACAAGCGCGGCGGCGCGGGCCGCTCCAATCCCAAATGTCGGTTTGATCATTCTGTACAGAAGGAATACCGATCCAACCCCGGCGAGAGCCTGAGGAATGATGACACTCCACGTATGAACACCAAAGATCAGCGCGAAGATCGTTTGAATCCATAAAACAACAGGCGGCTTATCAACTGTTACAAATCCGGAAGGGTCAAATGACGCATAGAAGAAATTGTGGAAGCTTTGCGTCATGCTTTTCACCGCTGCCAGATAGTATTGGTTCGCAACGTCATCCTGCCAAATGTGATAGGTGTTGAGAAAAGCCGCTGCAAGCAAAATAACAATAAGGACTGTGTCGAAACGTTTGGTTTTCATCGTTTTTCACCTCTTTATAATGTCTTATTGTAAAAAACAAATATGAAAAACTTATGAATAAACCATAAAGATTCAAAGAATGTCTGACAGTTTTTCCATAAAAAAAGAGGCGGAGACATCTTCCCCGCCCTTTTTCTACGCTGAATTTCTCTTTCTCTCTGTCTGAAGGACGTATCGATCGCGTCCAGCCCCAAGTCCTGCTGTTCCCATGACGATTAAAGCAGCAATAAGAAGCACAATCGGCATTGTCCATGAATGTGTCTGGTCAAAGAGATACCCGACAAAGATCGGTCCGACGGCTGCAAGAAGGTAGCCGAATGACTGTGACATGCCTGACAGCGCTGCAGCCTGATACGCATTTTCACTGCGGAGCCCAATGAGAGTGAGTGCCAGACTAATGCTGGAGCCTTGTCCGATACCGATAATCACCATCCAGATGGCAAGCATGGCATGGCTGCCGCCCGTTAATAATCCGCATAGACCGATCAGATAGACTGCGGTCAGCGCTGCAACGATCCCGCGCTGATGTTTCACGCGGTCAGCTAAAACCGGTGTCAGAAAAGTGGAAGGCAGACTCGCAAATTGCATGAGTGATACAAGCCATCCGGCGGTTGACGTATCAATCCCGTGTGAACGGAGAATCTCAGGAAACCAGGCGATACTGCTGTAAAATAAAAATGATTGCAGGCCCATGAAGATGGTGACGAACCATGCCACTTTGGAAGCCCAAATCGGACTGGTTTTAAGCTGCGGCGTCTGGTTGGACGCATCCCGATGTCGGAGCTGAGGTATCCAAATCAGCAAGGCTAGAAATGCTAAGCCTCCCCATAAAAGAAATCCCTGTTTCCATCCGCCATCCAACTGGGACGCTAAAGGAACGCTGATACCTGATGCTAAAGCAGCGAATATATTCATAGATGTCGTATACAGGCTGATCATGAGCCCTGGCTTTTCAGGGTATTTATGTTTGATTAAGCTTGGCAAAAGTACGTTTCCGATCGCAATTCCGATTCCGATGAGTGCCGTTCCGAAAAACAAAGCGGGGGTATAGCCGGCAGATCGAATCAAAACACCGATAAACAGTATCAGGAGACCAAGCCATAAGGTTCGCTCATTTCCGAGGCGCCGTCCGAGCTTAGGCGCGAGCGGAGAAAGAACGGCAAACGAAAGCAGCGGCAGTGCGGTCAAAAAACCCGCTGCCCCATTGGACATGTGCAGCTCGGTCCTGATGGAGCTGATGACCGGCCCGACTGAAGTGATTGCGGGTCTTAAGTTAAACGCGATAAAGATAATACCGGCAATCAGCCAAAACGATTGGATTTTTTTATTTTGTGGATGTGGCAAAGCAGTTACTCCTCTTTTCTAACATATACTTAATATCATTCCGATACATGTAAGCAAGTATGCGAGTGCAGTTATGATTTGTCCTCTTTCTGCAATTCAGCCATTTTGGCAAGCAGAATATGTTGAGGCATATGCATGATCTGTTCAAGCGGCAGATTCAAAGACTCTGCAAGCTTTTGTGCAGTTTCAGCAGAAATTTGCAAAGGTCTCACAAAGATCCCTCCTCTCTTTTGTCCATTGTACAAGAATCAGATGTGAAACGTAAGAAGATATCACAAAGGGATGGTGCATTCGGAAAATGCCCCTTATAAAAGAGATAAGGAGGGTTCATCATGAACAAACCGTTATCATTATTAAAACAAATGCTGTATGAGCATCAGATAGACACAGAGAAAAATGTCACATTGGAAGAATATATTGCATTGCGGCATAAGCTTCAGGAGCTGATGGGGAAATTTGCTTCCTTTGAAGAGTGGGAGCTGTATCAAAAGGCGGCGGATCTTATGATGCGTATTGGATTCAAATGGATGGAATAGCGTGTCGTACCCGCTAAAAAAAGCCCCGCGGCAGCGAAGGCTTTCAGTTTGTTAGAAAGAGAGTTCGTCTTCCACATTTTTATGCTGGTCATAAATCACAAGCTTTGCCGGGCTGTTCTCTTTGGCTACCTGCTTCGCTTTTTCAATAGCGGCGTCTTTTGAGGTGTATAAAGCTGTAGGCGCCACATTCTCCACTTTGATAAACCAGCCGTCCGCATCGACGTTGGGTGTTACGGCGTATTTTTTCAGCATCATTCATTCCTCCCTCAAGTTTTATCAGTTTTTTTCCCAGCCTGGCACTGTCCGAAACTATCCAATCTGCTGACTGAAAAAAATGGGAAACAAAGAATTTTTCTATTTTTTTTCTGGATAAATGGTAAAATGGAGTTTGGAGATTTTTTAATGAGAGGACGGTGCTTAGCATGACAGACCTTCTGAATGATCGGCTGCCGCCGCAAAATATAGAAGCCGAACAAGCCGTGTTAGGCGCTATTTTTTTACAGCCGTCTGCTTTAACACTGGCTTCAGAGGTATTGATTCCAGATGATTTCTATAGAATGTCCCACCAAAAAATTTATAATGCGATGCTGGTGCTCGGAGACCGCGGTGAACCGGTTGATTTAGTTACGGTGACGTCAGAGCTTGCCAACACGGACCTGCTGGAAGAAGTGGGAGGCATATCGTATCTGACTGATATCGCAAACTCGGTGCCGACAGCGGCTAACATAGAATATTACGCAAAGATCGTTGAGGAAAAATCAATTCTTCGCCGGTTAATCAGAACAGCGACAACCATCGCTCAGGACGGATATACCCGCGAGGACGAGGTCGAAGATTTACTCAGTGAAGCGGAAAAAACGATTATGGAAGTGGCGCAGCGCAAAAATACAAGCGCCTTTCAAAATATCAAGGATGTCCTTGTCCAAACATATGATAATATCGAACAGCTTCACAATCGAAAAGGCGATATTACCGGGATTCCGACAGGGTTTTCTGAGCTTGATCGGATGACTGCCGGATTCCAGCGAAATGACTTGATTATTGTGGCTGCCCGTCCGTCAGTAGGGAAAACGGCCTTTGCCTTGAATATCGCGCAAAACGTAGCGACGAAGACCGACGAGAGTGTAGCCATTTTCAGTCTTGAGATGGGTGCCGAGCAGCTCGTTATGCGTATGCTTTGTGCCGAGGGAAATATCAATGCCCAAAACCTTCGTACAGGAAATCTGACAGAAGAGGATTGGGGAAAGCTGACGATGGCGATGGGAAGCCTGTCCAACAGCGGAATTTATATCGATGACACACCGGGTATCCGTGTCAGTGAAATCCGTGCCAAATGCCGCCGTTTGAAGCAGGAAAGCGGTCTTGGCATGATTTTGATCGATTACCTGCAATTGATCCAGGGAAGCGGCCGTTCAAAAGATAACCGTCAGCAGGAAGTATCAGAAATTTCCCGTGAACTGAAATCGATCGCCAGAGAGCTTCAAGTCCCTGTTATCGCGCTTTCTCAGCTTTCGCGTGGCGTTGAGCAGCGTCAGGATAAACGTCCGATGATGTCTGATATCCGTGAATCAGGAAGTATTGAGCAGGATGCAGATATTGTCGCGTTCCTTTATCGTGATGACTACTATGACAAAGAAACTGAGAACAAAAACATTATCGAAATCATTATTGCCAAACAGCGTAACGGCCCGGTAGGAACCGTGTCTCTTGCGTTCGTAAAAGAATACAATAAATTCGTCAACCTGGAACGGCGTTTTGACGACGCAGGTGTTCCGCCCGGTGCGTAAACCCCAAGAGCTTCTTCTTGGGGTTTTTTTCATCCAAAAGACGGAGGAGAAACCAGCCACTTAGCTGATGTAAAAATGAAAGCGTTTTAATAAAATGAGACAAAAAGGAGAGGGTAACAATGAGAAAGCGTTTTTCACAATTTCATGCCGCACAAATTAGGATAGCAAGACCTACGGGCCGGCTTGATCAGATCATTCGCTTTTATGAAGAAGGGCTGGGCTTAAAACGAATTGGTGAATTTCATCAGCATAATGGGTTTGACGGGGTCATGTTTGGCCTCCCGCATACCGATTACCACTTGGAATTCACCCAGCATGACGAGGAAAGAACAGCCCCCGTTCCCCACCCAGACAGCCTGCTCGTCTTTTATGTGCCGAGCGAAGAAGAAATCAAAGCCATCACTGCAAAATTAAAAAGCATGGGCTATCAGGAGGCTGAACCTGAGAACCCGTACTGGAGTCATGGAGGGGTGACGATAGAGGATCCAGACGGCTGTCGGATCGTGTTCATGAACACAAAAGGGATTTCAGGCAAGTGATTCTTTCTTCTGCTAAAGGATAAAAGTTTCATGAGCTTTTCAAGGAAAATCTTTAAGAAAACGCTTCTAAAGCCAATTAAAGCGAACGAATTTGGAATTACAAGAATTTAATGTTCGGATTTACAATTGACTTTCTGTTTCTTCACTGATAAACTTGATTTGTTTGAATAGAATCGTTTTTGAAAGGTTAACGGAGGTGCACGGACATGTCTTCAGTAGTTGTAGTAGGTACGCAATGGGGCGATGAAGGGAAAGGTAAAATCACAGATTTCCTGTCAGAAAATGCAGAAGTGATCGCCCGTTATCAAGGCGGAAATAACGCAGGGCACACAATCAAGTTTGACGGAGTCACATACAAGCTTCACTTAATCCCGTCTGGAATTTTCTATAAAGATAAGACGTGTGTGATCGGAAACGGAATGGTTGTAGATCCAAAAGCATTAGTCACAGAGCTTGCGTATCTTCATGAGCGCAACGTCAGTACAGATAACCTGAGAATCAGCAACAGAGCTCACGTCATTCTGCCGTATCATTTGAAGTTGGATGAAGTGGAAGAAGAGCGAAAAGGAGCAAACAAGATCGGCACAACGAAAAAAGGAATCGGCCCTGCTTATATGGATAAAGCAGCCCGAATCGGCATTCGTATCGCAGACTTGTTGGATCGTGACGCGTTTGCGGAGAAACTCGAACGCAATCTTGAAGAAAAAAACCGTCTGCTTGAGAAAATGTACGAGACAGAAGGATTTAAAATAGAAGATATCTTAGATGAGTATTATGAGTACGGACAGCAGATTAAGAAATATGTCTGCGATACATCCGTTGTTTTAAATGATGCGCTTGATGAAGGCCGCCGCGTGTTATTTGAAGGCGCACAAGGGGTTATGCTTGATATCGATCAAGGAACATACCCATTTGTTACGTCATCTAACCCGGTTGCCGGCGGTGTCACCATCGGTTCAGGTGTCGGCCCGACAAAAATAAAGCACGTAGTAGGTGTCTCAAAAGCCTATACGACTCGTGTCGGCGATGGTCCTTTCCCGACTGAGCTGAAAGACGAAATCGGCGATCGAATCCGTGAAGTCGGACGTGAATACGGAACAACAACAGGCCGCCCGCGCCGTGTCGGCTGGTTTGACAGTGTCGTTGTCCGCCACGCCCGCCGTGTCAGCGGAATCACAGATCTTTCATTGAACTCAATTGACGTGTTAACAGGTATTGAAACACTGAAAATTTGTGTGGCTTACCGTTACAAAGGAGAAGTCATCGAAGAGTTCCCTGCAAGCCTTAAAGCACTTGCAGAATGTGAACCGGTTTATGAAGAAATGCCAGGCTGGACTGAGGATATCACAGGTGCGAAGAGCCTCAGCGAGCTTCCGGAAAACGCGCGCCACTATCTTGAGCGTGTGTCTCAGCTGACAGGCATTCCGCTTTCTATTTTCTCTGTCGGTCCAGACCGTTCACAGACAAATGTCCTTCGCAGCGTGTACCGTGCGAACTAAGCAGAATACCCGCAAGCCCCTGTTTTCAGGGGCTTGTTTTTTGTTTGAAAACTGCAGATAAGTTGGTCTGAGAAAAAAATATGAAAAAAAACCAAAAAAGTTATTGCCACTTCTATTTGTTCGTGATATTATAAATCTCGTTGTTACGGAAACTGCTTCAATAGAGTACAAGATGAGAACTTGATCCAAGTCGTTTGCTCTATGAAAAATCCGGCATCTTAAGAGCCATTAGCTCAGTTGGTAGAGCATCTGACTTTTAATCAGAGGGTCGAAGGTTCGAGTCCTTCATGGCTCACCATTTTTGTGAAGGCCCGTTGGTCAAGCGGTTAAGACACCGCCCTTTCACGGCGGTAACACGGGTTCGAATCCCGTACGGGTCATTGATTTACTTTAGCGTTATTGCTAAATTCCTTATTTGTCTGCGAGAGCTGACACGACAGCTCTCCAGACAAATTACTGTAAGGTCCGGTAGTTCAGTTGGTTAGAATGCCTGCCTGTCACGCAGGAGGTCGCGGGTTCGAGTCCCGTCCGGACCGCCATTTTACTTTACTTAGTAGAGAAAAATAAATCATTTGGCTCGGTAGCTCAGTTGGTAGAGCAACGGACTGAAAATCCGTGTGTCGGCGGTTCGATTCCGTCCCGAGCCACTTACCAAACGCATCTGCAATCGTAGGTGCGTTTTTTCTTTATAAAAAAGATAAACATGCGGAGTGTTATAATAGAAGAAAAAGGGAGAACCGGCCCTGCGGCCGGTTCAAAGAAGAAGACGTCAATGAAATGACGCACGCAGGTGAGGGGAGGTTTCATTTAAGTTATCTTTTTTAAGAAAAGTTGAAAAACATGACAAAAGATAGACAACTGGTGGATGAAGGTGAAAAATGTGTTTTTTTCTAAACCTTTATTTTTTTTATCTTTTGACCTTAAACCGTTATAATAGACAAGGACCCATTGTTCTATTTGGGCCATAAGTGATGTAACGAATGTGATATAGATGAAATGAAGACCATTCGGCAGGAGGAAATCAAAAATGATGGATAAAAAGATCCTTGTAGTAGATGATGAAAAACCGATTGCAGATATATTAGAATTTAACTTAAGAAAAGAGGGCTATGAAGTGCATTGCGCCTATGACGGAAATGAAGCCGTTGAAATGGTGGAAGAGCTTCAGCCTGATTTAATTCTTTTAGATATTATGCTTCCGAATAAAGACGGCGTTGAAGTATGCCGTGAAGTCAGAAAGAAATACGATATGCCTATCATTATGCTGACGGCTAAGGATTCAGAAATTGATAAGGTCATCGGGCTTGAAATCGGCGCGGATGACTATGTTACGAAACCATTCAGCACACGAGAGCTTTTAGCCCGTGTGAAAGCGAACTTGCGCCGCCAGCTGACAACAGCGCCAGCGGAGGAAGAATCATCTTCCAACGACATTCATATCGGCTCCCTCGTGATCTTCCCTGACGCGTATGTAGTGTCAAAACGAGATGAAACGATCGAATTAACCCATCGTGAATTCGAATTGCTGCATTACCTGGCAAAACACATCGGACAAGTCATGACACGTGAGCATTTGCTGCAAACAGTATGGGGCTACGATTACTTTGGGGATGTCAGAACGGTTGACGTAACAGTGCGCCGCCTTCGTGAAAAAATTGAGGACAACCCGAGCCATCCAAATTGGATTGTCACACGCCGCGGCGTCGGTTATTACTTGAGAAACCCAGAACAGGACTAATGCCCAATGAATAAGGTTGGTTTTTTTCGGTCGATCCAATTTAAGATTACCTTGATTTATGTGCTTTTGATTATCATCGCGATGCAAGTCATTGGTGTGTATTTTGTCAATCAGGTAGAGAAGTCGCTGATTACCTCTTATGAACAATCGCTTAATCAGCGAATCGACAACCTTTCTTATTATATTGAGCAGGAATATAAGAGTGATAATGACAGCACCGTCATTAAGGATGATGTCAGCCGTATTTTGAATGATTTCACGAAGAGTGATGAGATTCGGGAAATTACTTTTGTTGATAAAAGCTATGAAGTGGTTGGCTCTTCAAGGCCATATGGAGAAGAAGTTGCAGGGAAACAAACGACGGATCTCATTTTCAAAAGAATTTTTTCTACTAAACAGTCTTATTCGAGAAAATATTATGATCCGAAAAGCAAAATAAGAGTCCTCATTTCCGCAAAGCCCGTTACCACTGAAAACCAAGAGGTTGTCGGAGCGATTTATGTGGTAGCGAGCATGGAAGATGTCTTTGGCCAAATGAAGACCATCAACACAATACTGGCCTCCGGCACTGGTTTGGCCCTCGTTTTGACAGCCCTTCTCGGTATTTTTCTAGCCAGAACCATTACCCACCCGCTTTCAGATATGAGGAAACAGGCAATGGAGCTTGCGAAAGGGAATTTCTCCAGGAAGGTTAGAAAGTATGGTCATGATGAAATTGGACAGCTCGCCACAACGTTTAATCACTTAACGAGAGAGCTTGAAGATGCACAGGCAATGACAGAGGGTGAACGCAGAAAGCTTTCCTCTGTTATTGCCTATATGACGGATGGCGTTATTGCCACAAACCGAAACGGCGCGATTATTCTCTTGAACAGCCCGGCGCTGGAGCTGCTGAACGTTTCACGTGAAACAGCCTTAGAAATGCCGATTACAAGCCTGCTGGGGATTCAAGAGAATTATACTTTTGAAGATTTAGTCGAACAGCAGGACTCTATGCTGCTCGAAATTGAGCGCGACGATGAATTGACAGTGCTTCGTGTCAATTTCTCCGTGATTCAAAGGGAGCATGGCAAAATCGACGGTTTAATTGCTGTCATTTACGATGTAACCGAGCAGGAGAAAATTGACCAGGAGCGCAGAGAGTTTGTAGCGAATGTATCACACGAGCTGCGGACGCCGCTTACGACCATGCGCAGTTATTTAGAGGCATTAGCGGAAGGCGCGTGGGAAAATAAAGACATTGCACCGCGTTTCTTAATGGTGACGCAGAATGAAACAGAGCGGATGATTCGGCTTGTAAACGATTTGCTTCAGCTTTCTAAATTTGACAGCAAGGATTATCAATTTAATCGTGAGTGGATTCAAATCGTCCGATTTATGTCGCTCATTATTGATCGTTTTGAAATGACGAAGGAACAGCATGTGGAATTTATCCGCAATCTGCCGGACAGAAACCTGTATGTGGAGATTGACCAGGATAAAATTACGCAGGTGCTCGATAATATTATTTCCAACGCTTTAAAATATTCACCTGAAGGCGGACATGTCACCTTCTCAATTGACGTAAATGAAGAGGAAGAACTTCTCTATATCAGCGTTAAGGATGAAGGGATCGGGATTCCGAAAAAGGATGTCGAAAAAGTCTTTGACCGCTTCTACAGGGTTGATAAAGCGAGAACGAGAAAGCTCGGCGGGACCGGTCTGGGACTTGCCATTGCCAGGGAAATGGTTCAGGCGCACGGCGGAGATATTTGGGCAGACAGTGTAGAAGGAAAAGGCACAACGATAACTTTTACTCTTCCATATAAAGAGGAACAAGAGGATGATTGGGATGAAGCGTGAAAATATAAAAACAATATTACTTACGGTACTCGTCGTCATCAGTCTTGTTTTTACATGGAGCATATGGACATTTCAGCCTAATTTTTCTGAAGACTCGTCATCAGCAGAGTCTACGGTGCGTGAGAAGCATAAAATTGAAAAAAATATCCAAAAGCTGTCTGAAACGGTAAAACCGCGGGAAATGTTTATTCATGATGACGGTGCTCATTATAAGGTCGATGATGAAACGCTTTATGATGAAGTCTGGTCAGATTTGCCGCATTGGGATGTAAAAGGCATTAAAGATATATCGGATCAATATGATAAGGCCGGATTTAAGAGCTGGTTTTATGGAAGAGGCGGTTCTGCTGCCAAGCTTGATCTGCAATTCAGTGACACGATACCTATTGATATTATTCAAACGCTGTTTAAATGGTCCAATCAATCGTTTGAATACAGCTCGTTTGATCATATTATGATCCCATTCGATGAAACAAAAACGAATAAGAAGATTTATTTGGTATCTTACAGCAAGCAGCTTATTCTGGAAGTGACGGTTGAATCAGCAAACTACCGGAATATCATGAACGATTTAAAAAACAAAGAATCAAATATGCCTGCGTACAGCTTGTTCTCGATCGGCACAAAGAAAGAGTTTTTGCTTCCGAACAAATCGCTTACGATGGATAAAAAGGAATTTGTCACGGAATCAATTAAAACAAACACTTTTAAACAAGCGCTGTTCAGCGATCCGAGCATTGTAAGAGAAGATTCGAATTATAATAACAGAAATGTACTGACGGACGGCATCAGCCGTTTAGATGTCAGCCTGACCCAGCGGCAGGTTCAATTCCAGCAGCGTAATTTAGTGCAGAGCACTTCGTATCAAACAGGTGAATTAATCAAAAAGAGCCAGAAGTACCTAGAGGATACAGGAAGCTGGACGGATCACTATCAATTTTTTAATATCAACGACAGCCAGCAGCTGAGCTTCTATATCTTTATGGATCAGCTCCCGGTCATTAACAGCATGTCTAAACCGTTTGGCGGAACTTCGGCAATCACCGTCCAATGGGCCAATGACGATATTCTCAGCTATAAACGGCCGAACTACAGTCTTGGAACGAATCCGATTAAAACAAGTGAGACACAGCTGATGAGCGGCAGGGAAGTGAGGGCCCTTCTGTCCAAACAAACGGCGTATGATACGGACAAAATTGATCAGATTTTCCCTGCGTATCAGATGATATCAACATCAACCAACGATGATCCTCTTGTTGAGCTTGAACCGGTTTGGGCTATGAAAATAAACGGAAAAATGGTGCCGATTACGAAGGAATTATTGACGAAGGAGGGGGCAGACAATGGAGTGGAATAAGACAAAAACAATCTTCATCGTTGCCTTCCTCATTTTAGATATTTTCTTAGGCTATCAGTTTTTTGAGAAGCGATCTAATAGTAAAGAATATGAAGTCATTAAAAATGATGTAGAGCATGACATGAAGGCAGACCATATCACGTATGAAGGTCTGGATAAAGAAGCGATAGAAGGCTATCGGATCACAGCGAATCAAAAAGTCTTCACGAAGGATGATATTGAATCACTCAAGGATCAAAAGCCTATGATGGATATGCATAGTGATGATCATAAAGTAACGAACTTAAAGATGAAGTTTACGAGCCCGATTGCCCTTTCAAAGAAAAACATAGAGGACGATGCACAGGCGCTTGTGTCTTCTAAAATTCAAGATGGTGAAAAATATAAGCTTTGGAAGGTGGATAAATCTAAAAAAGAAATCATTTACTTCCAAACGTATGAAGGTCATTACATTTATCAGAAGACTGACAACTCCTCTAATATGATCGGACAAGTGATTTTGCACTTAAACGATAAAAACGAGGTTGTGTCATACGAGCAGTCGACGCTTGAAACCTTTAAACAGATTCAGAAGGAAAACTTAATTACTGAGCTTGATGCGGTTGAATTATTGTACTATCAAAATCAATTAAAAGAATACTGCACCATAAAGAGTGTGAAATTCGGCTATGTGGCGCAATATCCGCTGACAAGCACGCAGGTGCTGGCTCCGGTATGGAGAGTTACGGTGGAGTATGATAAAAAAGTGAACGGCGAGAAAAAGAAAGTGCAAGAGTATTTTACTGTGAATGCTTTGGAGAGTACGATTTTAGATACAGACCAATCAAAATAATGGAGTGAACTGAAATGAGCTTGCAATTTAGCGTTCTTGCGAGCGGGAGTACGGGAAATGCGTTTTATCTGGAAACAGAGGATCACGCGTTTTTAGTGGACGCCGGTTTGAGCGGGAAAGCCATGGACGGATTAATGGCGCAAATCGGACGTAAGCTGGATGATGTGGACGGCATTTTTGTGACGCATGAGCATAGTGACCATATTAAAGGCCTCGGCGTCATCGCCAGAAAGTACAAGCTTCCGATCTATGCGAACGAGAAGACGTGGAAGGCGATGGAGAACCAGATCGGCAAAATTGATACCGATCAAAAGTTTGAGTTTCCGATGGAGACGGTGAAGTCGTTTGGCGGACTTGATGTAGAATCGTTTGGCGTCTCTCACGATGCGGCAGAGCCCATGTTTTATGTATTTCATTGTAATGGGCGCAAGCTCGCTTTAATGACAGATACAGGGTATGTCAGCGACCGGATGAAGGGCATTATCCGCTCGGCGAATGTGTTCGTTTTTGAAAGCAATCATGATGTCGGCATGCTGCAAATGGGAAGATACCCTTGGAGCATTAAGCGGCGGATTTTAAGTGACGTCGGGCACGTTTCAAATGAAGACGCTGCGTTGGCGATGACTGATGTCATCGGCGACGAGACGTCTCGTATCTACCTCGCTCATTTGAGTCAGGACAACAATATGAAAGAGCTGGCCAGAATGTCTGTCCAGCAGACATTGGCTTCTAAAGGATTTGTGACAGGCGAAACATTTGATTTGTTTGATACCGATCCGAAAAAGGCTACTCCGCTTTGCGCTGTATAATTTTTTCTTGTGTAACATGACTATTATAGGAGTTTCTAATCCACAATATAACCATATCAACGTTCTCTGAAAGGATGGAATATGGTGGATTACGAGCGTGAGGAAGAACATAATACTCCTGAACAGCCGAAGAGAAGCAAAAAAGGTTATTTTCTTTCAAGCCTGATCGGGGTGATTGTCGGCGCTGTATTGATGGCGTTTATTATGCCGTACCTTTCAAATGAGGGGTTTGATACGGGCGAGGCGGATCAGCAGCAGACCAACGGCCGGGAATCAATTCGAACAGTGAATGTCAGTGTGAACAACGCTGTCACTCAGATTGTCAGCAATGTGTCGCCGGCTGTTGTCGGTGTCGTAAACATTCAAAAAACAGATATTTGGGGAGAAAGTGGTGAGGCTGGGAGCGGCTCAGGCGTCATCTATAAGAAAAATGACAACTCTGCTTATGTCGTGACCAATCATCATGTGATCGAGGGCGCTTCCCAAATTGAAATCAGTTTAAAAGACGGTTCGCGCGTGTCTGCTGAGCTTGTCGGCAGCGACCAGCTGATGGATCTTGCCGTTTTGCGGGTGAAAAGCGATAAAATCAAAGCTGTCGCTGATTTTGGCAATTCAGATAAAGTGAAATCAGGTGAACCGGTGATTGCGATCGGCAATCCGTTAGGCCTTGAATTTGCAGGTTCTGTCACACAGGGCGTCATATCGGGAACAGAGAGGGCGATTCCGGTAGATTCCAATGATGACGGTCAGCCTGACTGGAATGCAGAGGTGCTGCAAACCGATGCGGCCATTAACCCGGGGAACAGCGGCGGAGCTTTGTTGAATATGGACGGAAAAGTCATTGGCATCAATTCAATGAAAATCGCGGAGTCAGCGGTTGAAGGGATTGGCCTGTCCATTCCATCTAAGCTTGTGATCCCGGTGATAGAGGATTTAGAGAAATACGGCAAAGTGAAGCGTCCGTTCCTTGGAATTGAAATGAAATCGTTAAGCGATATTGCAAGCTACCATTGGGATGAAACACTGAAGCTTCCTAAACATGTGACCAATGGAGCGGTGATAATGGGTGTAGATGCCTTTTCACCTGCCGGAAAAGCGGGACTCAAGGAGCTGGATGTCATCACTGAATTTGACGGGCAAAAAATAAATGATATTGTGGATCTTCGGAAGCGGCTTTATCAGAAAAGAGTCGGTGATCGGGTGAAGGTGACGTTTTACCGCGGCGGAAAAGAAAAATCTGTTGAAGTGAAGCTGTCCTCCGCAGATCAGTTAGGAAGTTAATAAAAGCAGTCTGGCACTGATGCCAGGCTGTTTTTTTATGCGAAAAAACGGAACGGGGGTTACGTCCGTTCCGTTTCTAAAAGGATAGATCGAATATGAAGAAAAATACATGGATGTTACACGTGAAACAGCATGTAAGGGCTTGTGAGCTGCAAATACTTCCGTTTTCTTTTGACAACGTAGAAGATTTCCCGGTACCTTTGTATTTGTGACCGCAATGCTATGTGCTTTTGCTTTTGTGATGGTTTCTGAACCTGATGCTTCATTACTTTCATGCTGCTCTGGACATTGAAGGTATGAAGTTTGCCATCTTCTCCAAGCGCTTTAATGACATAGACGTATACACCGTCCACTTTCTTCATTTGAGCTGATTGAACAGTCCCTTGGTATTTCCTCCTTATCATCAGATGTAAACTGAAGTGAAAAGTGAAATCGGAAGAGGAACGGTTTTTCTGATCCGGCTCTCCTCGGGTAATTAAGATTGTTATTTTGCGTGCAGAGAAAACTTCTTCAGCCGGTATTGCAGGCTTTGTCTGCTGATGCCGAGCTCCTGAGCGGTTTTTGAAATGTTATGGCCGTGTTTTCTAAGGATGTTTTCGATCACATATTTTTCGAAGCTCTCCATTTTTTCTTTCAAATCAGCGGCGGGCTGATGCCCTGCGGGTTCCGGCTTCGAGATGTCTGCCGGCTTGATTTTCATGCGGTATTGATATGGCAGATGGTTGGCCGTAATCGTTTGTTCATCTGTCATGAAATTCATCGCGCCCTCGATCATATGCTCAAGCTCGCGAATATTTCCCGGCCAATCATAGGATAAGAAAAATTGCTTCACATCTTCACTAATATGTTCGACATTCATTTGAAACAGGTGGTTGTTTTTCTGGATGAACTCTGACGCGAGAAGCAAAATGTCCTCTTTGCGTTCCCGAAGCGGCGGGATGATCAGTGTCACGACGCTCAGCCTGTAATACAAGTCCTTGCGCATTCGTTCACCCGCAATGGCATCAATCGGGTCTTCGTTCATCGTGGCGATAATGCGCACGTCAATCGGTGTATCCTTGGTCGAACCAATGCGTCTGATTTTCCGTTCTTGCAGGGCGCGCAGCAATTTTGCCTGCAAGCTCAAATTCAGTGAGTTGATTTCATCTAACAGAAGTGTGCCGCCATGGGCTTGCTCAAACAAGCCAGGCTGGTCAACGGCACCTGTAAACGCGCCTTTTTTCGTACCGAACAGGATGCTTTCCACCAGGCTGTCAGGCAGAGCCGCACAGTTTTGAGAAATGAACGGGCCGCTTGATCGGTCGCTGCCGTTATGGATACTTTGTGCGAACAGTTCTTTTCCCGTGCCGGTTTCACCTGCGAGTAGAACCGAGGAAGACGTGCGGGTCGCCCGCTTGGCATTTTCGATGACATCCTGAATCGCCGGACTGGTGCCGAGAATGCTGTCAAATGTGTAAGTCGCGTTTCCTTTTTTATGCATATTCTCTCTGATCAGGCGTTCCAGCTTTGTCACGTCCTTGGCAATTTCGACAGCGCCTTTGATGTTGCCGTCTTGGACGATCGGATATGTATGATTGATTGTCGTAATTTCCTGGCCTTTATTATTGAAATAGCTCTGCTTTACATTTTTGATCGTTTTGCCTTCCTGAAGGGCTTGCACAAGTGTGCTGTCCTGCTGCTTCGAAAACATAAATACATCCATCAGGTTTTTATTTAAGACGTCCTGCTTCTCCATATCTTCAATTTGCATCATTTTGTTGTTATAAACAATCGTGTTTCCATGCTCGTCCACCACGTGCAGGCCGACATCAATTTCATCCAAAATGCTCTGAAACACTAATGTGAGGAATTCGCTGTCTTTGACCAAAGTATAAACCTCCCTCATTTATTTTCTTAATATTGCTTCTATTTTATAAAAGAATGGAGAGGATATGCAAAAGAATTTTGCACTATATGAAAATCCTGCTCGAAATATCTGAATATTTTTGCACCCTTGCCTCGAATATTGTAGAAAATACACGAATGTGCGAGTTGGCACGAAACTTGCATTTATAAAAAGGGAAAGCAGGATATTGTGTTGAAACAGAAAACAAGGGGGAATTCAAATATGCCAGCTTTATCAAAATCCAAAGAAATTATTGATCAGACGTCTCATTACGGTGCCAACAATTATCATCCGCTGCCGATTGTTATTTCTGAAGCGCTGGGTGCTTGGGTAAAGGACCCGGAAGGCAATGAATATATGGATATGCTGAGTGCTTATTCTGCGGTGAATCAGGGGCACAGACATCCGAAGATCATTCAGGCGTTAAAGGATCAGGCTGATAAAATCACGCTGACGTCTCGCGCGTTTCACAACGATCAGCTCGGACCGTTTTACGAAAAGGCGGCTAAGCTGACGGGCAAAGAAATGATTCTGCCGATGAATACGGGGGCTGAAGCGGTTGAGTCTGCGGTGAAAGCAGCGAGACGCTGGGCTTATGAAGTGAAGGGCGTGGCGGACAATCAGGCGGAGATCATTGCGTGCGTCGGAAATTTCCATGGCCGGACGATGCTGGCGGTTTCTCTTTCTTCTGAAGAAGAGTATAAAAGAGGGTTCGGCCCGATGCTTCCGGGAATCAAACTAATCCCTTACGGAGATGCGGAAGCGCTGCGCCAGGCGATTACGCCAAACACAGCGGCATTCTTATTTGAACCGATTCAAGGCGAAGCGGGCATTGTGATTCCGCCTGAAGGATTTTTGCAGGAAGCGGCGGCAATTTGTAAGGAAGAAAATGTGCTGTTGATTGCCGATGAAATTCAGACGGGTCTCGGACGTACAGGCAAGACATTCGCTTGTAACTGGGATGGCATTGTTCCTGATATGTACATTTTGGGGAAAGCGCTTGGCGGCGGTGTGTTCCCGATCTCATGCATTGCGGCGGACCGCGACGTTTTAGGCGTGTTTAACCCGGGCTCACACGGCTCCACATTTGGCGGAAATCCGCTGGCATGTGCGGTGTCCATCGCCTCACTGGAAGTGCTGGAAGATGAAAAGCTGGCGGAGCGTTCTCTTGAGCTTGGCGAGTATTTTAAACAAGAGCTGGAGAGCATTGATAACCCAATCATTAAAGAAGTCCGCGGCAGAGGGCTGTTTATCGGTGTGGAACTGACGGAAGCGGCGCGTCCATATTGTGAGCGTTTAAAAGATGAAGGACTTTTATGCAAGGAAACGCATGATACCGTCATTCGTTTTGCACCGCCATTAATCATTTCCAAAAAGGATTTGGATTGGGCGATTGAAAAAATTAAGCATGTGCTGCAAAAGGCATAAATCCGCATCATGGCGGGATATTCACTTCGTTTGTATAAATTTACAACAGAAAAATTAGCACTCCCTATTTGCTCAGCTACAGTATTTTAGTATAATGTATCTTTATGAGAAGAAGTGAATTTTATATTAAATAGATAGAGACTCTTTGGACAGCAAACTGGGATACGCACCATGTAGATGTTCCAGCTTAGATCCAATACAAGTTGCTGAAGGGGTGCAGAATGTGAATACGAACCAAGATAACGGAAATCAGCTCCAGCGGACAATGAAATCTCGCCACTTGTTTATGATTTCATTGGGCGGAGTGATCGGAACCGGTTTCTTCCTGGGAACCGGGTTTACCATTAACCAAGCGGGACCGCTCGGCGCGGTTCTGTCTTATTTAGTGGGCGGCTTTATCATGTTTTTGACCATGCTCTGCTTAGGGGAGCTTGCGGTCGCCTTTCCTGTATCGGGGTCCTTCCAGACCTATGCGACAAAATTTATCAGCCCGGCCTTTGGGTTTGCGTTCGGCTGGCTGTACTGGCTCGGCTGGGCAGTTACATGCGCAATAGAATTTTTGTCAGCGGGGCAGCTGATGCTCCGCTGGTTTCCGCACGTTGATGTCTGGATTTGGTGTCTGGTCTTTGCGGCCCTAATGTTTACCTTAAATGCAATAACCGCGAAAGCCTTTGCAGAATCTGAATTTTGGTTTTCCGGCATTAAAATATTGATTATCCTTTTATTTATTATTCTCGGCGGAGCCGCTATGTTCGGCTTCATTGACCTAAAAGGCGGAGAGCAAGCGCCGTTTCTGACGCATTTTTATGAAGATGGGTTATTCCCGAACGGCATAAAGGCAATATTGATAACGATGATTACCGTGAACTTCGCATTCCAGGGAACTGAGCTGATCGGGGTTGCAGCCGGAGAAAGTGAAAACCCTGAAAAAACGATTCCGCGGTCCATCAAACAGACAGTATGGAGAACACTTGTCTTCTTTGTTCTTTCAATCATTGTCATTGCCGGCATGATTCCGTGGAAACAGGCGGGTGTTGTGGAAAGTCCGTTTGTTGCCGTATTTGAGCAAATCGGAATTCCATATGCAGCTGATATCATGAACTTTGTTATTTTAATTGCACTGCTATCCGTTGCAAACTCAGGTTTATACGCATCGACTCGTATCCTGTACGCGATGGCGAATGAAGGACAGGCCTTCAAAGCGCTCGGCAAAACAAATAAAAGAGGTGTGCCGCTGAACGCGTTAATTGTAACGATGGCTGTGGCCTGCCTGTCGCTTCTGTCAAAAGTAGCGGCGGCCGAAACCGTGTATATGGTGCTTCTATCCTTGGCGGGCATGAGCGCGCAAGTCGGCTGGATCGCGATATCGCTTTCCCAAATCAGGTTCAGACGAAAATATATCCGTGAAGGCGGCAAGATAGAAGATCTGAAATTTAAAACACCGCTATATCCGGTGCTTCCGCTGATCGGCCTGACGTTAAATACAGTCGTTCTCATCAGTCTCGCGTTTGATCCGGAGCAGCGTATCGCGCTGTATTGCGGAGTACCGTTTATGGTCATTTGCTACATCATTTATCATGTCGTCATTAAAAAACGCAAGCAGGCAAATCGTCAGCTAGAGCTTTAAAAACGTTGTCCGTAAGTCATCTTTGTTAGAACCCGCATAAGGACATTATCTTATATGTTGAGGTGGAATCACAGATGGATAAAACGATTTCGGTTATTGGAATGCCAATGGATTTAGGACAAGCACGACGCGGAGTGGACATGGGACCAAGTGCCATCCGGTATGCCCATCTGATTGAGAGGCTGTCAGAAATGGGTTATACGGTTGAAGATCTCGGTGACATTCCGATCAGCCGTGAAAAGATCAAAAACGATGAAGAACTGAAAAACCTTAATTCCGTACTGGCAGGAAACGAAAAGCTCGCTCAAAAGGTGAACACCGTAATTGAAGAGAAAAAATTCCCGCTTGTTCTTGGCGGCGATCACAGTATCGCGATCGGCACGCTAGCAGGTACAGCGAAGCATTACGATAAGCTCGGCGTCATCTGGTATGACGCGCACGGTGACCTGAATACGCTTGAAACATCACCTTCAGGCAATATTCACGGCATGCCGCTTGCCGTCAGCCTCGGTATCGGACACGAGTCACTGGTGAACCTTGAAGGGTATGCGCCTAAAATCAAACCGGAAAATGTCGTCATTATCGGCGCCCGGTCACTTGATGAAGGAGAGCGCCAGTATATTAAGGAAAGCGGCATGAAGGTGTACACCATGCACGAAATCGACCGCCTCGGCATGACAAAGGTGATCGAAGAAACCCTCGATTATTTATCAGACTGCGACGGCGTCCATCTCAGCCTCGATCTGGACGGACTTGATCCAAACGACGCACCGGGTGTCGGAACCCCTGTCGTCGGCGGCATCAGCTACCGCGAAAGCCACCTGGCTATGGAAATGCTGTATGATGCAGGCATCATTACCTCAGCTGAATTTGTTGAGGTCAACCCGATCCTCGATCATGAAAACAAAACCGGAAGAACAGCGGTAGAGCTAGTAGAATCCCTGCTAGGTAAGAAATTGCTGTAGACATGTGAAAACCCCCGCATCCCAGCGGGGGTTTTCTTTATTATCCAATCATTTTCTCAGCGACTTTCATCTCTTGTGAGTGTGATTGATGATCTGCAATAAACCAGCCGGATAAAATCACTGCTGCAACGCCTGCGCCAATTAGAAACTTTTTCATTTACATAACCTCCGTTTGTTTAATGAGTTCCTCAATCTGTATCGCTTCATAAAAAAAGTGGGCAGCTTCTTTATAAAGCTCATTTTCCCTATACCGTTCGCCAGCCAAAATGGAAAGTTCTCTTACACTGTCGTATTCTCTTTCCGACATCAACACATCCATATGTTCTTTGCATAAGTGAAACGTTTCCGCATGACCTCCTTCTGCGTAAATGGCATATAACATATCAATTTTCGCCTCACATATTTTATTCGGCTCAGTATTTAATTTTTCCTTCAATTTTTGGTAATAAGCTAGGGCCTGTTCTTTCTTTTCAATCTTAAACAGCTCTCGTATCAGCAAGTAAACAGAATGATAGTAATAGGCAGATCGGGCGTACTCTTCGTTCTGTAAAGCCTCTTCTAATTTTGAGATGGCCTTGTCTGATTTACCGCTTTGGGCATGGAGAAGTCCAAAGTTATGTAAAAGCTGGGCCTCAAAAAAATGATCCTCTAATTCTCTCGTCATGCGAATGGCTTCATCCAAATAAGTTTCCGCCTCTTCAAACTGGTTCATCTCGGTAAAATTGCCTGACATCGTAATTAATGCGGAGGCGAGTTTCTTTTTGTAATCCGTTTCTTCTCTGAACGTTTTGACCGCTTGCCGTGTATGGTTGAGAGACACCATATTTTGTCCCAGCTTATAATAGAGCTTGCCGACCTTCAGATGAAATTCGGCTTTTTCGATCGGATCGGGGATGTTGCTGAGATACTGCTCCGCTTCTTTATAGAGCCCGATGGCAATTTCGTAATGATTTTTATAGGCTTCATACATGCCTTCAAACAGAAAAAAGTAATATTTCAGCATGTCTGACGTAGCATTCATATGAGGAGACTCCTCATGCTCAAAGCCCAGCCCTCTCGCTTCATGAAGCAATACTTTATGGCGCAATTCTAATAAGGAGAAGTAGGCAAGCACCTCCTGATCCTCTTCCATATCATCCAATAAAGGCTTCACTTCTTCAAAGATACGGGCGGACTCTTCAACTTCATGTTTCTTGATCGCAAGGTACCAATCGTTGAGCATGTTAGCGATTTCTGCGGGTGCAATCTTATTCATTTGAAACTCCCTTCTCTATTCATTTATCAATCTATTTGCTTATCTTGATAGTAACACCTCTTTCTATTTTATGTAAAATCCTCTAGTCAATAAATAAAGGAGAAGCTATATGACCATCACGCTAACCCCCATGCAGATCGAAGAATTTCGATCCTATCTGACATACACGACAAAGCATTATGCAAGAGAAAAGGTAAAGGCAGGATCGTGGCTCCCTGATGAGGCCATGCTTTTGTCCAAACAGACTTTTTCTGATTTGCTGCCGAATGGGCTGCAAACGCATCATCACCATTTGTGGAGTATCATCCTGAACGGAAAGGAAACGGCTGGCTGGCTCTGGATTCACGCAGAACCGGAACACCCGCAGCAGGAAGCGTTTATTTACGATTTCGGGCTGTATGAATCATATCGGGGAAAAGGTTTCGCGAAGCAAGCCTTGAACGCACTGGATGAGATGGCGAGAAACATGGGCATTCGAAAGCTGTCTCTCCACGTATTCGCTCATAATGAGACGGCTAGGCGGCTGTATGAGCGGGCTGGATTTCAGGAGACTGATGTAATCATGAGTAAGAAGCTCTAGGCCTGGGGAAGGCCTTTTTTTGTGAGACAACCTTCCTGTAAATGATTTCTAAAAATTCTGTAAATCACCTAGTTACCTTCCACATTTCCCTAATATAATGTTGATAAAGGAAATCATCTTTCCTACACACATGAAAAGAGGAGATGTCATGAGTATGAAGAAAAAGGTATCAATTATTTTGGCAGCGCTTACAATGAGCGGCGGCCTGTTTATTTCTCCCGTCAAAGCTGTAAAGGCCACGAACTATGCTGAAGAAATTGCAGCGCTTCAGCCAGGCACGACCTCAGAAGAAATCACAAAATCCGCCAGCCAGATTGCCAAACAGCAGCGCGTAAAGACCGATGTCATTCTCAAACAGTTTTACAATGAAATCACCGCCGATAAAGCAGAAGGAGACCGGCTCGCCAAGGAAAGCGGCATGTCCGTGATGGGCGGCTCATCCGGTACGAAAAAACTTCCCACTAGCACGAAAGGAAACATCTACTATACCAACTCCTACACAGCCTACTACAACCATGGCCACGTCGGCATGTACTCCGCCGCTGACAAGATTGTTGAATCGGTTCCAAGCGACGGCGTCAGGCAGATCGCTTATAATGCCAGAGACGTGGAAGACAACTCCATCGTACAAACAGTCAACGTCACCTCATCTAAAAAAACATCAGCTGCCGACTGGGCGGTATCAAGAGTCGGCGACCCATACTCATTTAACTTCGTCAATAACAGAAATACCGGCCATGACGGCGCAAAAAACTGTTCGAAGCTCCTATGGTCTGCATTTTTGCTAAAAGCCGGCATTGATATCGACAGCAATAAAGGATTAGGCGTTTACCCGCGCGACATCACAAGTTCTTCCTATACGACAACCGTCATGACGATCAATTAGGGAGACAGATATGAAAAAATGGATGATCACTATTGTCATGCTGATTCTCGCAGGAATCGCACTATTTGTCTTCGTTTCTCCTCTCAAAAGCCATAAAGCCGTGAGTCAGCAGGATCTCCGAGACCCTGAATTTCTGACCGACAAAGAAGTCCTGCTGTATTTCTCAACCTCAGCGGATCAAGATGCATTCGGCGGCGGGAAAAGCTATGCCCTGTTTATCAGCCAAGACGGTTCGCTGTCGTCATTTAAGATGAAGGGCCTTGAGCTGGGCTCAGCCAAGGTTCACGGCGACAGTGTGATGCTGGAGGACAAAAACACGATTTTCACGATCAAAGACGGCCTGAGCTCCCATAAAAGAGCCTATCAGCACACTGGAGACAGCGCAGGCTTTCTGCAAAATACGGATGGTTTTTATACCCTATACAATTCCGGCTACGACAAAAAGGGAGACGGGTACCGCTCAGAGCTGTACCGCCAGATGAACGGAGAGTGGAAAAAAGACGTCATTCCTTACTACATCCGAGCCTCCGGTTTTCACGGTGGCGCCATTTACGCACTTGTCCCGACAGACGATGAGAAAGGCTATCAGCTCCTTCAGATTCAGGCCGATCAAAAGAAGCTTACCTATCATGCCATCACGGAATGGCAGTATCGGGAAGGAGCTTCAATCGAATCTCAGCTTGCTGCGGACGATCAAGCTGTATATGTGATGGTTCGGGGGCAAAAAGCCAGCAATCTCTATCAAATGGTGAAAATCAATAAGAAAAGCGGCAAGGTGGAGCTTTACGATATCGCCGAATACAAAAACGACGAGCAAACAATATACAGCTCTATGCCGTTCAGCTTCAAAAAAAGCTTTTTCTCGTATCACAGGTCCCTGTATTTCATTGACGGCTTCGGAAAGGTATACAAGATCGATGCAAAGACAGGAAAAAGCCGGATTGCCTTCGCCCTTTCCCCAGAAAAAATGAAGTCCGATTTCAAAGAAATCACCCAAAAAGGCAGCAGCCTCTATTTCTTCACATACACCTACAACCAGCCTGCATACATTGAACAATACAGCTTAAGAACCGGAAAGAAAGTGAAGGAAAAAGAGATCGGGAAGGTAAAGGAGATCGTGGCGCCGAAAAGTCATTTGAAGCTGTATGATTTTGAGGTGATGAAGGATTTTTAAGGTGAAGGGGGTTCCGACTGGGGAGCCGTTTTACTGCTCATCGTTTTTGTTTTTCCGATGATGTCAGGCGTAATTGGTGCAGCGGGTTATTTCATATGTAAGAAAGTTTGGATTGGTCCGCTCATCGTGCTTATTGCGAGTTTGATATTGTTGTTTACGTTAGCCTCTGGTAACAGTTCATTCATGTTTTGGGTTGTGCTTTATACTGCAATTGCGTTAGCAACCAGTGTTGTCACATTATTTCTCAGGAAATTATTATTCAACTGACCGCTGTTTATGAAGAGACTTGTGAAGTCTCTTTTTTCTGTTGCGCAATGTGATACATATCAATGATAGAACGTTGTCCAGCCTCCATCTAAACGAGGTTCAAAACTATAAATCTCGAATGGCCTTTTCAAGCAAACAGGTGTTAATTACTGTAAAATGAATATATAAAATGGATGCAGATAAAGGAGGAAGCATATGCGCACCAAACGGGTCATTCTTCTGGCAGTTATCATCAGTCTGATTTCGGCGGCTACGATGTTCCTGTTAAACGGAGGTAAAGCAGATTGGTTCGACATCATCGGAACCATTATGGGCTGCTTTCTTGGCATATTTGTTGTTGTAAGAATACAGAAAAAGCAGGCGTGAAAAAGGGAAAGGGTCATGCCGAACCGAAGTCATGTTCAAGGACGCAAAGTCCAAAGACATGAATGGGAGGAATGGCGTTGACAGGAAACAAAGCGGTTGTGTACAAAGGCAAAGGAAACGTGGCGGTGGAGGATATCGGCTATCCGGAGTTAATCTTGAGGGACGGGCCCGGCGTTCCGAAGGCGAATGTGAATCGGAAATGTGAGCACGGGGTGATTTTGAAGGTAATTACCACAAACATTTGCGGAAGCGACCAGCACATGGTCAGAGGCCGCACGACGGCGCCTGATGGCTTGGTGCTCGGGCATGAAATTACGGGAGAAGTCATTGAAACAGGTCGGGACGTTGAATTTATCAAAAAAGGCGACATCGTATCCGTTCCTTTCAATATTGCCTGCGGACGCTGTGTGATGTGCAAAACGCAGAAAACGCATGTGTGCCTGAATGTCAATCCGGACCGGCCGGGATCGGCTTATGGCTACGTTGATATGGGCGGCTGGGTCGGCGGGCAGTCGGAATACGTCATGGTGCCGTACGCCGATTTTCAGCTGTTGGTCTTCCCGGATAAAGAACAGGCGTTAGAAAAGATTCTCGATTTGACGATGCTGTCCGATATTTTTCCGACCGGCTTCCACGGGGCATACACAGCGGGCGTGCAAACGGGTTCTACCGTTTATATCGCAGGAGCGGGGCCTGTCGGTTTAGCAGCTGCACACTCCGCCCAGCTCCTTGGCGCTTCCACAGTGATTGTAGGCGATTTGAATGAAGACAGACTGGCACAGGCCAGAAGTTTCGGTTGCGAAACGGTCAACGTACAAAAACACGACCGCCTCGGCGAACAAATTGAACAAATACTAGGTGAACCAACCGTTGATGCCGCAGTGGACTGTGTCGGCTTTGAAGCATCCGGACACGGCAGCCAAGGAGAAGCGCCGGCCGCCGTACTGAACTCGATCATGGATGTCACCCAGGTCGGCGGAAGTCTCGGTATTCCAGGCTTATACGTGACCGAAGATCCCGGTGCAAAGGATGCGGACGCCAAAACAGGCTCTTTAAAAATTCGCTTTGGACTCGGCTGGGCCAAAGCCCACACCTTCGTCACCGGACAAACACCCGCTATGACATACAACCGCAACTTGATGAAAGCGATCCTGAGCGGTAGGGCGCAAATCGCAAAAGCCGTCAACGCCACCGTCATTTCTCTGGGCGACGCGCCAAAAGGCTACAGCGACTTTGACAAAGGAGCGGCGAAGAAATTTGTGATTGATCCGCATGGAGCATTGAAATAAAAAAAAGCCGGCGGTTCAATCGAACGCCGGCTTTATTGCTGATAATCGGTTTCTGCAAAGCGATCTCCTGATTCGTCTTGAACGATTAAATCCCCTTCAATTTTGTCCAGTCCAATCAGAATATAAGGGTTTTTCTCATTTTCCTCGGGAGCCGGCTTTCGTTTCACAGTTACAATCGTTTCTTTAGGTGAGTATTTGACGTCTGACACCTCAAGCTTCTTATCCTTCTCGCTGCTTCCGAGAGAGACCACGACCATTTTTTTGCCTTCTGATATGGTGAAGACTTGGTATCCTTTCACATCATCATGTGTTTGAAGGTAATTTGCGTATAATTCTAGCTCGGAACTCCCTTCACCGATCCGATCCTTCTCTAACACCCAATAAGACGGCTGACACCCAGCAAGCAACAACATGATCACAAAAAGCCAAACCCATCTGAAGCGCACATGCAGACCTCCCCAAACATCGGTTACATCCAAACTAACATACAAGCGAAATAGAGTCATCAACAGCTTGTTTGTCGATTTGTGGATAAAACTCAGCCCGAAGCACTACTAACATGTGAATAAATAGGTTATATTGGGAAGAGAATATTTGCAAAAATGCAAGAAACCATCGGAGGATTTGAACATGAAACAAACGTATTATTCCTGTGAAGAACACATCGAAACCGTGCTGGATATGTACATAGACGACCACGAGCTGCCGCCCGAAATCAGAAAAATCGAACATACTAACAGTTTATCCACAGCCTGTGAATTATGTGGAGACCCCGCAGTATATAGTGGGGAACGAATGATCTTACACAAAATACAGAAAAGATATCCACAATTGTGGACAATATATATGAATAACTTGTTTCTAAAGTGGGGATGACCTGTGAATATCAATATTGTGACAATCGGAAAACTAAAAGAAAAATACCTCAAGCAAGGCATTGAAGAATACACCAAACGACTTTCGGCCTACGCAAAAATCGACATCATCGAACTCCCGGACGAAAAAGCGCCGGAAAACCTAAGCGACCAGGACATGAAAATCATAAAAGACAAAGAAGGCGACCGCATCCTATCAAAAATCAGCCCCGACGCCCACGTCATCGCCCTCGCCATCGAAGGAAAAATGAAAACATCCGAAGAACTAGCCGATACAATAGATAAGCTGGCTACTTATGGAAAAAGCAAAGTCACCTTCGTCATCGGCGGATCACTCGGATTGAGTGACGCAGTGATGAAGCGAGCGGATGAGAAGCTGTCGTTCTCGAAAATGACGTTTCCTCATCAGTTGATGCGTCTTATTCTGGTGGAGCAGATTTATCGGGCTTTTCGGATTAATCGTGGGGAGCCTTATCATAAGTAAATGAGGTTTTAAAATTGTATATTTTTTAGTTCTTTATTCCTTTAAACTGTTTCATATATGGAGGTATATAATGAGAGAGAAAGGTTTCTGTGTTTTATGTGGTCAGGAATCAATATTGACCTTTGAACATATTCCACCTAAATGTTAGGAAACAATAATAGAGCTAGAGGTATGAATTTTAATAGTTACATAAAAGGTAATTCTCAGAAGGATAAAAAAAATTCCTGAGAACTTAGAGGGCCTTAAATATAAACAAATGCAAAAAGGCAAGGGAAAATATACTCTATGTACTAATTGTAATAATAATACTGGTTCTTGGTATGGAGAAGCATATTGTAACTTTTCAAATACAGTAGCTTCTCTATTAGAGAATGAAGGATATAAAATTAATACTGTAATGAATTTCACACTAAAATTAAAGCCATAAAATGTTATGAAACAGATAATTTCAATGTTTTGTTCAGTAAATCTTCCGACATTCATAGACCAAAATTTACGTGATTTTGTACTTGAAAGGGAGAGTCAAACCTTTAATTCAAATATGTATAAACTTTCAGCCTTTGTTTACCCGGAGGGGATGCAGAAACATTTGGGTAATCAAGGATTAACTTTTGAGGGCAATATAGTTGTCACAGCGTAAACGACTATAGTGTAAATTTATTTACTATATTTCTAATAAAAATTTAATTAGAAATACTAATAGATTAGGAGCCTTGATATGAAATTAAAAGAAGTAAAACTACATAAAGTAAAAAAATATAATAATCAAGTTGTTTTTGATTTTACAGCTGGAAAGAATATTAATACTTTAAGTGGGATGAATGGTGCTGGAAAATCCACTATTTTTGAAGCACTAATAAAATTACAAAAAGCATATTTTGTTAACAAGATAATTGAAGAAAATATCGCATATGAAGGAAGAGATTTATATAAGGAAGTAGGAGAAGAGCTTTTTCAATTCATGCTTGACGATAAAGCATATATTCAAGCTGTATTTCAGTTTGATAAGCAAGACCAAAAAATGGTAAATGACTTAGAAATTCCGTTAATTGAAGGTAATAATATAGAACATTTAGAAGTCGCTGCTTCATCAGAGATTCAGGATGAGGTTATTGAAGTTACAATAACATTAAAGGCAATGAAAGTTGAAAACGAACTAGTTGACTGGAGAATAGAAATTGAGGATTCTGAAGATACTGTATTGAAGTCATTTTGGAATCTTAGTAATCCCAAGAATATTATCGCATTTATAAGTTCAATAAAAAATATTATTGAAAAGGAT
Organism: Bacillus sp. PAMC26543; assembly: GCF_014250375.1. Lineage (NCBI taxonomy): Bacteria > Bacillati > Bacillota > Bacilli > Caryophanales > Bacillaceae > Bacillus > Bacillus sp. PAMC26543. The sequence goes on from NZ_CP060193.1 coordinate 129,663, forward strand.
ATTACTTTTGATGATATAAAGTTGAGGCAGGATAAAAATATTTCTCCAATTGTCAACTTTGTGTTAAATCCTACTAGCATTTTTGAAAATCTATATGAAATTGTAATAAATGACTATTTATATGAAAAAATAATTCCAGTTAATCGAAAAGGACCTTCTCCAAGAAAAGACTTATTTTATCATGTAACTAAAATGTTGTTCGCGACAATAATGCCAGACCTGTCCTTTACACATTTGTCGGGTTCCAAACGGGAAAATCAATTTATATTTAGCGCAAAAAATAAGTCTTTAGGTTCTAAACAATATGACATGAGACAATTTAGTTCTGGGGAAAAACTCATTTGGTATACATTACTATTTATTAATTATATTAAAAATATGGGTATTCTAATTATTGATGAGCCTGAAAATCATTTACATGAGGAAGTTGTTTGTAAACTTTCAAAACTATTGCATGACATTACTATTTCTAATGATTTTAAAACTTTTGTTAGTGAGTTAAATATTGACCAAAAATCTCTTAAAACAATAGAAAGTGAATTAGAAAAAGGGTATAGAAATTTTCGTTTGAATCAGGTATTCCTTCTAACACATTCGAAAGGGCTAATTTACCATAATTTTTCTCAGGGTACAAACTTTGTATTAGGTCATACACTTATGCCAATTGATTATGCTTCCTGTGAACAAGAACTACGAAAATTAGGTATTAGCTATGTTAATGATAAAATACTATTTGTTGAAGGGGATACAGATATAGAGATACTGGAGAATGTGTTAGACCGTTATAACATAAAGGTTAGAGCTCTAGAAAGTTGTTCTGAAATAATTAAGACTTTTGAAGGTATTAAAAGAGTGAGTAAATTTTTACAGGACCCAATGTTTGTGTTTTTAATAGATAGAGATACAAGAAGTGTACAAGAAATTGAATCTATTAGAAGTAGGCATGGCAAATACTTTGATAATCATTTTATAGTAATGGATAAACATGAACTAGAAAATTACTTTTTAGAACCTAGGGTTATCGCAGAGGTTTTAAAGCAGCATCAAAGTGATAGTTATCAACCCCCAACAGAAGACGAAATAAAAAGTGAAATTTATGAAGTTGCTACCGAACAATTAAAATATACCAGAAAGAAATATTTGAATTATCATCTTCAACATAAAATTGAAAAGGTAAAAAGGTTAATAAAACATAATGAAATAGAGGTAGAAGATAAGGAACTTTATAATCAGTATATTAATGATTTATTCAATAAACAGGGTTTCCTTAATATAAAAAAAGAACTTACAAATCTTTTTGACCAAATGCAAGATTTTTATGAGGGAGAAAATTGGGAAGATAATTGGCATGACTATATGGATGGTAAGTCGGTATTTGGCAAGGTTACTGCTAAACTTAGTGAGGGACCAGAAATAAGACATACAAGATTGAAAAGGGAAATTAAGTCTGCAATTCTAAGGACTAAAGGTAGTGAACTAAATAACCTTATTGATAGGATTACATTCCTTTTTGGAATTACACAGGAGGAAATTCAAGTAGAAGAGACTGAGGGGACGGAAGAATAAGTTAAGTTGTGATATTGAAAATTTAATCTTTCTAGGCTCCTTATTATCTTGTGTAAGCAAGGAAGGAGCCTCGATCTCTTGAGGCTCAAATGAACGTAATGCGTTGATAGTTCGCTCAATTGGGTATCCTTGAGAAAGTGATTTTGTCTATGAATGATTTTAGTAGGCGTTTTTTTGTCTAATTCTGCTTTCTCAATGGAATTAGTAAGGGTTTGTTGGATGGCAACAGGAATCAATAAACTCTAAGATCCAAGATTTTTTTAGTACCTTTAAAATCTATAAATTTTCCCTTTGTTTCTCACTCCTGTGCTTCTAAAAACTCCATCTGTTGGAATAAGATTCTCGTGCTTAATTTTTTCTCTAAATTCATCCTAAAGTTTTAATCTTTTTTTTTGATTTTTTCTAAGTCCTTAATCAATTTTTAAAATCCTTCTTGCAGAGGTTTGATATCAGTTTCGGAGTGTATTTTCATTTTCTTAACTATGGAATTTATATTTCAGGTGAAGATAAAAGGCTTTCAATTCTTCTTAGTAAAAATTCTTCAGCATAATCAGCTTAGACAAGGTTTGTTTTGCACAAAGCAGGACCCTTATTCACATTATTGCCACAAGCATATATGATACGGTCAGGATTACATCTGTCTAAATCATCAATTAGAACTTATTAGGTTGTCTACAGAGGACTCTTCTATTAAAGAACCAATGACATCTTCTTGTGACTGGGCATTAAAGTATTCTTATTTATATTTTATAATTTTTTGGAAAAGTTTGAAAGGGATAATATATGATTTAAAACGTGCAAATCTAATATTAATCCCCATCGTAGACCGATAAGGGTAGTGAACATAAAACATTTTATACCAAAGAGAATGAAAGAGTTCTCCTTATTTGATGAAGTGGATAATAAAAAAGCCTCTTAAGAGGCCTAATTAATTGCGAGGACCGAAAAAACGGTCTCCGTTAAGGTGTATCATGTGGTCTGGATTGTCTGCTACCCAGATTTCTGTTTCCCAAGCAATTTGGTCAATGAATTTCTTAAAACCATTCTTAGCTGACATGTCTAAGAATGCCGTTACATATACAACACCACAACTGCATTCTTCAAGCATGGCTTGTATCTCATTGATTCGCTTCATTGAGATAGGTCCTACAGAAGTAACAGCTTCAATGAAGTAGAGCCAGTTTTTTTCTTCCACATATAAAACTACATCTGGTAGCTTGTCGTGGTCTGTAATTCGGACACCAAGCTCCTGTAACTTCTCTCGGTTCTTAATCAAATCTTTCTTCTTTGTATCTCCAACATATAACACTTCCGCACCAGGAGCGAACCTCGGAGCAAAATCCTCAATTATGGCTTTTTGGAGATGATTGTGCTTCCCGGGGCTAAAAACTAACTCTTGACCGTTTGCCACAACAGGAATGAGTGACATTTCTCGAGCCTGTGTATACTGTTCTACCAATGTTTCATGTTGTTCTAGCCACGCACCCAATTTTTTTTCCCACTCATCAGTACCATATGATTGGAGAACTTCCACAATTTCATCGGATAAACGGTAGGAATATTTCGGGCTATTAGTAGCTCTTTCGTCATCATCGTCATTAGAAACAGCGATTGCTCCTGCTACAAACTGGTGAATGCTTTCTTTTCTTATCGTTTCTCTTGAATTGGGCTTGTAGATTTTCCCGTAGTGATTGCCCATAAAGTTCATCATATCTACAATACGCAAAGAGTTTATAGAGGCATCAGCCCAACTGTCTTCTTCTTTTACTCCTGCTAAAGCTAATAATACATATCCACTTCTATCGTTGTACTGTTGTTTTGGCATTCCTAATGCCTTTAGTATTTCTTTTGCTTCTGCTAACTTCCCCATGCTCTCTTTTCGCTCCCTTTACACAACATTTCTTCTTTCTGATCTTGTATCGTTTGTAAATAATTCTTCAATAATCGTATCACAAGACTCTGTTGTAATAGAGTTTTTTTCCAATAACGTTCTGCCCATTCTTTTAATCACATCAATAGAAGGGAGGGGAATAGCGTTCATTTCTGTTGCATTAACCTGGGTACTACCATTCAGAATGCGATAGTATGTGTCAATAAAAGTGCTGTTAAATAAAACGTATAGACCATACATTTCGTCAACGGCCATTTCTCCCTTTAACTTAGTAATATAGTTCAAATGATTTTCAATACCGACTTTTTCATTTTCAAAGTCTTCTTTGAAATAAAGTGAGCATTGAACTCTTCTTCTCTCTTCCTTACTTGAAAATCTCTTCACAAGTAGATAGTTTTTATTTGGAAGAAGAACGCTTTTGCTTTCTTCTGTATCTACAATGTATTGAGGATTTTTAGATACAGGAACAGGGAACGTAATTTTATTATTAACAAAATGATTTGACCATAATAGTGGAACTGTGTTCTCTCCTGGTTCATCTTGTATTAATTCCAACGCTCTAAAATCTACAACGGGTCCAGTCTTTAACTTGAATCCTAAAGATAACAAGTTGTAATCCCAAGATTGGACAAGTGTAAGTAGTTCAATTTCTTCCAGTGTTGTAGGGATTAACATGAACAGGTTAGCTGAATCCATATCAACGACAGTGCCATAAGGAACTTCATGAATGAAAATCTCGCCAGTAGTAGGATTTTCAGAAGCAGAAAGAGCAATATTAGTCGTCTGTTGGCTCGTCTTAATGGCTCTAATAATAATCGCTTCTTGTAGCACCTTGTCACTGTCAAACACATCCAACCTTGAATGATAAAGATGAATATTGCTTATCCGAACAGTATTTAAGAAATACTCTCTAAACTTCCTAAAGTAAAGACCGCTGGTAAAGCTACGAGGAGTAATGAATATCATTTCTCCGTTTTCTTTTAGCAGCTTTGCAGACATCGCCATGAATAAGAAATAGATATTAGGTTGTCCATGAACAATAGAAGACATAACAACTGATTCCGGTTCTGTTTTAGCAATTTTTTTATATGGAGGATTACTGATAACAACATTGTACTTGCTGTCTTCTGACCGTACCGTTCTATCATTCCAAAAGTCATCATTGCTAAGGATAAAGTTCTCATCAAAAATAGTGTAACTTATAGCCTTCCCTTTCTCTTCCAAAACAGAGCGAACGAGTTCCATATTTTCTCTCAAAAGAGGAAGGACATTATCATCGTTTTCGTACAGGTCAATGTGGATAGATTTAATTTTGTCATTTTCCAAAATGGATTGGCACAATCCACCCGTCAAGATTCCAGTACCCGCACCTGTATCTAAAATGCGAATTCTGGGTTGATTGTATTCCATCAAACTAGCCATATAATTTGCAATGGAAGGAGGTGTGAAGAACTGTCCAATTTTTTTTCGGATATTTTTCCCCACTCTTTGACCGTATCCTATTGTTGTCTCGTAAATCTGATTGACTAACATAACTGCACCTCAAAATGAATCAGAATGTGTTATCTCATTTTAACATAGAAAAAACACCTGAACCCCCACACCCCTCACTTCATATACCGATACTCCCGCAAACTCTCCAAAATCGCAACTTCCTGCAGCAGTTCCTCACCGACATTCGTTTCCTTTACTTTCTTCCGCTCAAGCTCTTTGTCCACTAAACGTTTCACCATTAAGACGTCGGTTCCGGTGCTTAGGACTTCTGCCTTGGAGTTGAAGTGTTTATGGGCGACGAGCTGCATGCCGTAGGAGTTGTATAGCAGCGTGTAGCCGGCGATGCCTGTTGTGGATTGGTAGGCTTTGGAGAAGCCGCCGTCGATGACGATCATTTTTCCGTTTGCTTTGATTGGGTCTTCTCCTTCGATTTCTTTTACGGGTGTATGGCCGTTGATGATATGGCCATGATCTGGATTGAGGCCGAATTCTGCCAGGATGTTTCGGCAGGTTGCCTCGTCTTCGCGTAAATAATAATACGGATTTTTCTTCTCTTTATGCGTTTCCTTTTCTTTAATGAAATACCGCTCAAATGTCGTCATGGCGCGTTTTCCGAAGAGGGAGGAGTACTCGCCTGTCCATAAATACCAAGCCATATCTGTCGCCAGGTCATCGGTTTCTTCCGGGTGGGCAAACGCTTCCCGTAAGAATCGTTCAAATACATCGAGCAGCTCACGGCCCGCATACGGTTTATCCTCAATCATCATCGTTTCCATATTGCCGTTTTCATCGACAGGAATACAGCCGTGAATTAACAGGTTGCCGTTATATTTTAAATAAAGGCTGCCTTTTTTCATCATAAAATTCATATGACGGCCCAGCTTTTCGGAATGCTGGACAGAGAATAGCAGCTTGTCTATGACTTCTGCTTCTTCTTCTAATAGCTGATCTGGCTGTTCGGGATTAATTGTCGCAAAGCAGGTGTTTTCCAGCTGATATGTTTTTCCGTGCAGCGTGATTTCATTTTTATCGTAATCAATTTTCTCTAGTAACAAGCGTTCTTCCATATTAAAGTTCGGCCGTCTCTTGATAATAGGGCTCTCAAGCTTGAATTGGATCATGGCAATCGCTTGATGGATTTTTGTGATTTGCTTAATCTCATCCTCTGGCCTGTTGTCGTCTGCTTTTGGACGGAACGCTGGATTATCGTCATAGTATTTTTCGGCCAAGTTCAGCAGCGGTCTTAAATTGATGCCGTACACGTCTTCAATAATATCCAGGTTGTCATAGCGGGCACAGATGCGGATAATATTGGCCAGGCACACTTTGGAACCGGAGTAGGCACCGATCCAAAGGACATCGTGATTTCCCCACTGAATATCGACTGAATGGTAGTTGATAAGCTCCTCCATAATCCTGTCCGGCTGTGGTCCGCGGTCGTAAATATCGCCGACCACATGCAGATGGTCGACCACCAGTCGCTGAACGCTGTACGCAAGGCCGGTGATCAGCTTATCGGCTTGGCCAAGTTCAATGATCTGGTCTATGATTTCGGAGTAATATTGCTCCTTGTTGCCAGCTTGTTCTGTTTTGTATAGCAGCTCCTCCGTAATATAAGCAAACTGGGCAGGCAGTGCTTTACGCAGTTTGGAGCGGGTATACTTCGAGGAGCAATAAGAAACGAGCTTAATCATTCTGTTAATCGTTTTTTTATACCACTCGTTTAACGCATCTTTCGCATCAAAATCATGTTTGATTAACTTCAGTTTGTCTTCCGGATAATAGACCAATGCTGCTAATTCATCAATTTCTCTATCGTAAATGACACCGCTGAAAATGTCGCGTATCTTCTCTTTGACTCGTCCCGAACCATTACGCAGCACGTGCTGGAATGCCTGATACTCCCCGTGCAAATCACTGACAAAATGCTCGGTGCCTTTTGGCAGGTTCAGTATCGCTTTCAAATTAATGATTTCCGTTACCACTTTTTCTTCACAATCGTATTTTTGTGCGAGTAGATCTAAGTACTTGCTTTCCAAAATCGTCCATCCCCTTTTTAGAATAAACCCCTATTTATGAGCGTGTGCATATCAGGTTAATTTAAAAGTATGTCATTATTTTTAAACATTGGACCCTTATACGATAGTAACGCATAACTCCTTTTAGAGACAATGAAAATGAGGGCAAGAGGGTGGCGAAATGAGTGAGGATAAAATGGATGAATAAAGTGAAGCACAAAAAAAACCAGATTTGAGTACAAATCTGGTTTCCTATAGCCGTTCAATGCTTTTCTTTCGCCATCTTTATAAAGAGGAAAAAGATAATGAATACGATAAAGTAATTCATTGGATTCTTAAAGATGCTCATCTCTAGTGAAATCTGTAATAGTATCCAGAGCACGAAGATGGCTAGTATGGCAGGAATGATGATTTTGTACATGTCGACCACCTTCCATAGTTGATGAAAGAAGAGGGGTGTTTTTTCATTAGAAGCAAGATGCAGCTGCCCTACAACAAAAAACTATTCGCCTGCACAACAAACTGCGACTGCTCATAATGATAAGAAATCTTCGAGTAATCAAACGGCTGCCCGTTTGTCAGGTGAAAAATACTCTCTATATAAAGCTTCGGAAGTCCAGCCTTCAGCCCCAAGTACTCCGCTTCTTCTTCATTAAGCTGACCCACGTGAAGAAACAAATCAGAAAAGCCAATCTTCAGTCCCAATCCTTCCCGGATGTAATGAAAGATTGAGTGAGACACAATTTCCTTGTTCAAGTACGTCACGATGGATTTGTTGTAATAGGATTCTTCGAAGCATAGGGTTTGTCCGTTGATATAGCGGACCCTTTTGACAAAGTAGATGTCTTCATCTTGTCCGATGTTGAGGTTTTCTGCCGCTTCCGTTGTTGGCTTTCTCACGTCCAGCTCAATGACTTTTGAGGTGACATTGAAATCCTCGAGGTCTTTTTTAAATCCTTGATTCGACAGGAGGCTGATGTAGCCTTTTCGTTTATGCTTTCGGACGAAAATGCCGCTTCCTCTGAGCTGAAAGATCGCGCCTTTTTGTTCTAGTAGATCCAGAGACTTTGTGATTGTGCTTTTGCTGACCTCAAACTGGGTCATGAGGGTTTCTAGCACTGGCAGCTTATCTCCCTGTTTAAGCTCGTGTTCTTCTATATAGTTTTCGATTTCCGCTGCGATTTGCTGGTACTTTAACATACGCATTCCTCATTCATTCGTTTAGTTTCACTTGTCAAAATTATAGCATAAACCGCTTACAGAAATGAAAGGTATAAATACTTTGTTAGAGTATTGATAAATTATACCGGTACAATTATAATGAAAGCGTAACCGAAATAAAGGGGTGGGTGAAAATGTCGGGGAATGTGAGAGATTATACGAGACTAGCGAAAGACATTTTGGAGGCCGTAGGCGGGGAAGAGAATGTGATAGGGGCTTCTCGCTGCGCTACCAGGCTTCGCTTGGTGCTGAAGCGGTCTAAGCCGCAAGCGAAGGATATCATTAAATCCATGCCCGGCGTGATTACGGTCGTGGAGAACAGCGGCCAATTTCAGATTGTCATTGGACAGCACGTAGGGGACGTTTTCGAAGCGTTTTCGAAGCTGGTCAATATTGATCTGTCCGATGAACAGAGCGAAAATAAAGGAACGATCCTGAACCGTGTTATCGCAACCATGTCAGCGGTATTTGCGCCATTTGTGTACATTTTGGCTGCGGCCGGTATTTTGCAAGGTGCATTAATTATCATTAATTTATTGTTTGATGGCTTTGAGAAAACGGGAACTTATCAGGTTTTTAGTTTCATATCATGGGCGCCGTTTACGTTTTTGCCTATTTTTATCGCGATTACGGCATCAAAGCATTTTAAAACCAACATGTATATTGCTGTGGCGTGCTGTGCCGCGTTAGTCAGCCCGACATGGGCGGAGATGGCGACTCAAATCGCAGACGGAAAGAGCATTTCCTTCTTAGGGATTGCTTTATCGCAAACGACATACACATCTTCCGTGCTGCCGCCATTATTTCTAGTGTGGATGTTGTCTTACCTTGAACGATTCTTGAATAAGAGAATGAACGAAGTGATCAGACCGTTATTTGTTCCTTTCCTATGTATGGTCATTATGGTGCCAGTAACAATTGTCCTTATTGGTCCTGTGACAACGCTAGGCGCAAATGGGATTGCAAACGGTTACAACTTCTTGGCGGAAAACGTGCCGGCTTTGGCTGGAGCCATCATCGGCGCATTCTGGCAGGTCATCGTGATCTTTGGCGTACATTGGGGCATTACGCCTATGGTATTGGCGAACTATGATCTATACGGACGGGATTCATTCCAGGCGTATCAAACGATTGCGGTGGTTGCACAGGTTGGCGCAGTGCTTGGCGTTATCTTAAAGGCGAGAAATAAGGAAACGAGAAAAGTCAGTGTTTCAGCTGGGGTGACCGGACTGTTTGGCATTACTGAGCCGGCGATCTACGGTGTGACCTTAAGATTTAAGAAGCCGTTTATCTTTGGCTGTATTTCCGGGGCGGTTGGTGCCATCACGGCCAGTTTCTTTAATCCGTATTACTTTGCGTATGCCGGACTTCCGGGACCTCTGACGATCGTGAATGGCATCAATGAACAATTCCCGACGTCCATCTGGGGTATTTTAATCGGTGCTGCGATTGCGGTGATTCTTCCTGTTGTGCTGATTCAGATCTTTGGCTATGGTGATGATACAGCTGCACAGCCGGAAAAGGAAAGTCTTCAAACGGCACAGGCAAATGAAGAAACCGTATATGCTCCGTTTAGCGGCAAGGTCATTCCGCTTTCTAAGGTGCCTGATGAGGTATTCAGCTCAGATGCCATGGGACAAGGCTTGGCGATCGAGCCATCCGATAATAAGCTCTATGCTCCGTTTGACGGAACCGTCGTCATGGTTGCGCCTACAAAGCACGCGATCGGCCTTCGTTCGGCGTCTGGCGTCGAATTGCTTGTGCACATCGGGCTGGATACAGTGACGTTAGACGGAACTCCTTTTGCCTTAAAGGTGAAAGAGGGAGATACAGTCAAAAAAGGCGAGGTGCTTGCTGAGTTTGATAAAGCATTCATTGAACAGAAAGGGTTAACAACGATTACCCCAGTCATCATCACGAATTCACATGCGTATCAGGAAATTCTCATCGAGGATCTTGAAGTAAGTGCGTTAGACCAAAAATTATTTACAGTCGTAAGCTAGGGAGGAATATAAGATGGAAAAAATGCCGAAGGATTTCTTATGGGGCGGCGCTTTAGCTGCCCACCAATTTGAAGGCGGATGGAATCAGGGCGGTAAAGGGCCAAGTGTCGTCGATGTGATGACAGCGGGTGCGCACGGCGTACCGAGAAAAATCACGGATTCCATTGAAGAGAACGAATTTTATCCGAACCATGAAGCCATTGATTTTTATCACAGATACAAGGAAGATATCGCTTTGTTTGCGGAAATGGGATTAAAATGCTTGCGGACGTCCATCGGTTGGAGCCGGATTTTCCCGAAAGGCGATGAGGCTGAACCGAACGAAGAAGGCTTGCAGTTCTACGATAATGTATTTGATGAATTGCTGAAGCATGGAATCGAGCCGGTGATTACACTGTCTCATTTTGAACTGCCGCTCCATCTGGCAAGAGAATACGGCGGCTTCAGAAATCGCAAAGTTGTAGGCTTTTTCCTCAAATTTGCTGAGGTTTGCTTCAACCGATACAAAGATAAAGTGAAGTACTGGATGACATTCAATGAGATCAATAACCAGATGGATGTGAACAACCCTCTATTCCTATGGACGAACTCAGGAGTTGTGGTCGGAGAAAATGAAAATGCCAAGGAAGTCATGTACCAAACGGCGCACCATGAGTTACTTGCAAGCGCATTGGCAGTGGCAAAAGGAAAGGAAATCAACCCTGAGTTCCAAATTGGGGCCATGGTGTCACATGTGCCGATTTATCCTTACTCCTCTAATCCGGAAGATGTGATGCTTGCTGAAGAAGAAATGAGACAGCGTTATTTCTTCCCGGATGTGCAGGTTCGCGGTTATTATCCAAAGTATGCGTTAAAAGAGTTTGAAAGAGAAGGATACAATATCACCTTCGAAGACGGCGATGACGAGATTTTGAGAAATGGGACAGTCGATTATTTAGGCTTCAGTTATTATATGTCGACAACTGTGAAAAGCGATGTCGAAAATGACAATACAGGAGATGTCGTAAACGGCGGGCTGCCTAATAGTGTTGAAAATCCGTACATCACCTCCAGTGACTGGGGCTGGGCGATTGATCCGACTGGTTTGAGATACACGTTAAATCGCTTTTATGATCGATACCAAATTCCATTATTCATCGTTGAAAACGGCTTTGGGACGGTTGATACGCTGGAAGAGGACGGCGCCATCCATGACCCGGAACGAATTCAATATTTGAAATCACATATTGAAGCACTGGAAAAAGCGGTCACTTACGACGGTGTTGATTTAATCGGCTATACGCCGTGGGGCATTATTGATATCGTCTCCTTCACAACAGGCGAAATGAAAAAACGCTACGGCATGATCTATGTCGATCGTGATAATGAAGGAAACGGAACAATGAAGCGCTATAAGAAAGATTCATTTGAGTGGTACAAACAAGTCATTCAAACGAATGGTGAGGAATTATAAAGCAGATGGCCCGAGTCGAGCACTTAACCGAAGTGCCTGGTTCGGGTTTTTTTGTGATCCGAACCGATATCCAGTAATGGGAATAGATTACCAACGCTGATTGCTGTGTTATGATTTCACCTGTAAGATTCTTTTTTGTATAATTTAATATTAGAACGGAAGAAAGGGAGAGAGTTTGTGAGTAAAAAGGGATGAAAGCAGGTGTCCGGCTGAAGGTTTTAAGATCATGATAGAGTTCCCTAAGCAAATCTCCTGACAAAAATTTGGCGAGGAAGGGGCAACATCACATTGAAAAACATTTTAATAAGAGCTGGCATATCACCATTTGATACATTTAATGCAGCTGAAATGATTGTTCGCAACTCCATCGGCGGCAACGTAGGAAACCTAGTGTATGCTTACAGTGTGTTTCGTACGCTGATGACGGAAGGAACAACAATTACTCCTGATTATTATCGAATTAATCCGGCAGATGCTGAACAAATCAATAAAAAGTATGATATGTACATTATTCCGCTGGCAGATGCATTCCGAGAGGATTTTGTGCCTTCATTACGGAAATATACCCAATTAATCAAAAAACTAACCATTCCGGTTGTTGTAATTGGTGTTGGGTTGCGTGCTCCATTTGAACCGAAGTTAAATGAGGGTTTCCCATTTGATCAGGATGTAAAGGCATTTGTGAGTGCTGTGCTGGAGAGATCCAATATGATCGGTGTCCGCGGTGAAATTACAGCGAAATACCTTTCCAGATTAGGCTTCCGTGAAGGTGTTGACCATACGGTAATTGGCTGTCCTTCTATGTATGCGTTTGGAAGAGAACTAAAGATAAGAGAAACCAATATCACATCAGAATCGATGGTGACGGTTAACTCGTCAAGGCTGTCTCCTAAGCATGTGCTGGACTTCATTACGAGAAGCATGAAAGAGTTCCCTAATCATTACTTTATCCCGCAATGGCGGAAAGAGATGATTCTGACATATGCCGGTGCCCCTGCTTTAGCGAAGCCTGCCGATAATTATCCGGTCAGCATGGAAGACCCTGCTTATCAGAATGATAGAGTGCGGTTCTTTTTAAATGTGCCGACTTGGCTGGACTTCCTGAAACAAGCTGATTTGAGCTTTGGCGCAAGACTGCATGGAAATATCGCAGCGACGATCGCCGGAACACCGAGCCTTTTGCTGCCGAAAGATGCCAGAATGCGGGAATTAGCTGAGTACCATAAGTTAACGCATGTCATGGCAAATGAGATAACGGCTCAGACAAAACTGTCAGAATTAATTGAAACACTTGATTTCCATCAGCCTGAGAAACGGCAAGCACAAAACTTTGACCATTTTATCAGCTTCTTAAATAAAAATGAATTGGACCATATTTATAAAGAGAAGATGATTCCTGATACAGTTCCTTTTGACGAAAAGCTATCTAGCACGAAGCTTCTTCCGCCTGTGACTACAGTTAGCGGCTGCAGTTCTACAGAAACAGCTAAACGCTGGGAAGCGCTTATGGTATTAGAAAATGCCAAAAAGGAAAAAACCATTAAAGATCTGAAAAACAAGGTCAAAAAGTATCAAGGTACTTTAAATAGAAAATCAGTGCGTTTCGCTTTAAAAACAGCAAATATGCTTAGTGTGAAGTGACGATTCACACTACAATATTACAATTCTATTACAAGTGGATAAAATATGCAATATGGTGTAAAAAAGAAAGCCTCTATGCTGCCAATCAGGCAATATAGAGGCTTTCTTGTATTAGTTACGGATAAGGTAATCAAACGCGCCTAAAGCGGCAGTCGCTCCTGATCCCATTGAAATAATGATTTGGTTGTAAGGACCGTCTGTGCAGTCGCCGGCAGCGAATAAGCCTGGGACGCTTGTAGCGCCATTTTTGTCGACTACGATTTCGCCGATGCGGTTGCGTTCAACGGTTTCGTCTAACCATTCAGTGTTTGGCACGAGACCGATTTGGACGAATACACCTTGGAGTTCAACGTGTTTTTCTTCGCCTGTTTCGCGGTCTACGTATGTGATGCCGTTTACGCTCTGATCGCCTGTAATTTCTTTTGTTTGTGCATTTTTGAGTACAGTGACGTTTGGCAGGCTGTAGAGACGTTTTTGCAAGACTTCGTCTGCCTTCAGTTCCGGCGCGAACTCTAGCACAGTGACGTGATTGACAATACCTGCAAGATCAATCGCTGCTTCGATACCAGAGTTTCCGCCGCCGATAACGGCTACGTCTTTGCCTTCAAACAATGGTCCATCACAGTGCGGGCAGTATGCGACACCTTTGTTTTTGAACTCTTGTTCACCAGGTACGTTGACATTGCGCCAGCGGGCACCTGTTGAAAGGATGACTGTTTTACTTTTCAGGACAGCACCGTTTTCGAGTTCAAGTTCGAACAGATCTTTTTTCTCAAGTCGTTTGGCGCGCTGAAGGTTCATGACATCAATATCATATTCCTTCACGTGCTCTTCAAGACTTGCAGCAAGCTTCGGTCCTTCAGTTGCTTTTACGCTGATGAAGTTTTCGATGCTCATTGTGTCGAGAACCTGTCCGCCGAAGCGTTCAGCGACAACACCTGTGCGGATTCCTTTACGTGCCGTATAAATGGCTGCACTTGCGCCGGCAGGTCCGCCGCCGACAACAAGAACGTCGTAAGGATCTTTGTCAGCGAACTCAGATGCATCTGCGCCGCTGCCCATTTTCGCAAGAATCTCTTCGAGGGTCATACGGCCGCTTCCGAAGGATTCGCCGTTTAGGTAAACCGTTGGCACTGCCATAATGTTTTTGCTTTCAACTTCTGATTTGTATGCCGCACCGTCAATCATAGTGTGAGTGATGTTCGGATTCAGCACGCTCATCATGTTTAAAGCTTGTACAACGTCAGGACAGTTGTGGCATGTCAGGCTGATATAAGATTCAAAGTGGTATTCACCGCTGATCTTCTTCACCTGATCAATGACTTTCTGATCTACCTTAGGCGGTCTGCCGCTGACTTGCAGCAATGCCAACACTAAAGAAGTGAATTCGTGTCCAAGAGGAATACCGGCGAAAGTGACGCCAGTGTCTTCTCCGACGCGGTTCACACTGAAGCTTGGCGTTCTGTTCAATTCAGCTTTTTCAACAGTGATTTTAGATGACATGGAAGCCAGCTCATCAACGAGAGCCAGCATGTCCTTAGAAGTGTCATCTTCACCTGCACTCACTTTGAGAACAATGTCGTTCTCAATTAGCTGCATGTATTGATTTAATTGTGCTTTGATATTTGGATCAAGTACCAATTGAATGCACTCCTTAGATTTTACCTACTAGATCAAGGCTAGGTGTAAGAGTTTCGCCGCCTTCTTCCCATTTAGCCGGGCAAACTTCACCTGGGTTTTGACGAACGTATTGTGCTGCTTTTACTTTGCTGATCAGGTTGCTTGCGTCACGGCCGATACCGCCTGCATTGATTTCAACAGTTTGGATCACGCCATCTGGATCGATGATGAATGTTCCGCGGTCAGCAAGACCAGATTCTTCGTCAAGAACATCGAAGTTGCGAGAGATCGTTTGAGATGGGTCACCGATCATTGCGTAAGTGATTTTGCCGATTTTTTCAGAGCTGTCATGCCAGCCTTTGTGTACGAAGTGAGTATCTGTAGAGATAGAGTACACTTCAACACCTAATTCTTTAAGTGCAGCGTATTGGTTTTGAAGATCTTCAAGCTCAGTTGGGCATACGAAAGAGAAATCTGCTGGGTAGAAGCAGAATACGCTCCATTGACCTTTTAGAGATTCGTTTGTTACATCGATGAATTCACCGTTTTTGAATGCTTTTGCTTCGAATGGTTGTACTTCTTTACCGATTAAAGACATAATGTTATTCCTCCTAAAAATGGTTTAGAAAGCAATAGTGCTTTCAATAATAATTCTAATTATATATGAATTATTAATTAATATATATTTTTTGTCAAGACAAAACCCCTTAATTATTTTCTCTTTTTCCTTTCATCGTGTAGGAAAGTGCTGGTGTGATCAGCATAAATTACACTTTGACAAATATTCAAATTTTATATGTCTGATTCTCAATTAGTTGCGATATGTGAGTTTAGCCTATAAAAAAAGCTGGCAGCTGGTATAAAAGCTCCAGCTGTCAGCCTTATCTATTAGTTTGCATCAGACCAATTGGTATGGAAAACGCCATCCATATCTGTCCGCTCGTACGTATGGGCGCCGAAATAATCGCGCTGCGCCTGTAACAGGTTGGCGTTGGAACGCCCTGTGCGGTAGCCGTCGTAGTAAGAGAGCGCGGTGCTTAAGCATGGGAATGCGCTTCCGGCGCTGATTCCCTCGCAAACGACTTTTCGCATGCCTGTCTGATAAGCTTTAAGCTTTTCTGAAAAATAAGGTGCAATCAGCAGGTTTGAGAGATCTGGCTGTTCTTGGAATGCTTCGCTGATGACGTTCAGGAAATCCGCGCGGATGATGCAGCCGCCGCGGAAAATCAAAGCGATGTCTTTAAGCGGCAGGTTCCATCCGTAAAGCTCAGATGACATTTTATATTGAGCAAAGCCTTGTGCGTAGGCGCATACTTTTCCCATGTATAAGGCTTGTCTGACGTATTCAATCCAGAGATCCTTATCGTAATGTTTTTCCTCTGTTTCCGGACCGGCTAACAATGGTTCAGCCGCCATACGTTCTTCTTTTAAGGACGACAGGTAGCGGGCAAACAAGGACTCGGTGATAATAGCGGATGGAATGCCGTTATCAATAGCTTGCATGCTTGTCCATTTTCCTGTGCCTTTCTGGCCGGTTTTATCAAGAATGACATCGATCAGCGGCTGACCTGTATGTTCGTCCTTTTTCCGTAAAATCTCCGCTGTAATCTCTATTAAATAGCTTTTCAGCTCACCTTGATTCCACGTTTCAAAGATGCTGGCGATTTCTTCGAGCGGCAGACGAAGCGTTTCTCTAAGAAATGTATAGGCTTCAGCAATCAGCTGCATATCTGCATACTCAATGCCGTTGTGCACCATTTTTGTAAAGTGCCCTGCCCCTTTTGGTCCGATGTAGACACAGCATGGGTCTTCTCCGACTTGTGCGGCGATTTTGGTCAGGATCGGAGCGGCTTTTTCATAAACGTCTCGATCTCCGCCCGGCATGATGGAAGGCCCTTTTAATGCGCCGACTTCCCCGCCGGAAATGCCGATTCCCAAGTAGCCGATTCCTTTTTCCTTCAGCTCGTCATATCTTCTTTCTGTGTCTTCGTAGTGGGAGTTGCCTCCGTCCATGATGACGTCTCCTTCATCTAGCAAAGGCATTAACGAATGGATGACGGAATCGACCGGTTTTCCCGCTGTGACCATCAGAAAAATTTTTCTGGGTGTTTCTAGTGATTGAACAAAATCTTGAAGCTCGTAGTACGGGCTCAGCGATTGTCCATCCAGCTTTTTCACAAGCTGGTCCGTTAAATCTCTGGTGTAATTATAGACGGCGACTTTTTCGCCTTTATTTGCCATGTTTAAGGCGATATTGCTTCCCATTACGCCTAAGCCTATGACACCAATTGTATTGAACATGTGTGTTACATCTCCTTCATTAATTTCATACAACTAAACTTAACAATAATATAAATCCTAGTCCAGCAACGGAGATAATTGTTTCCAGCAAGGTCCATGTGGCAAATGTTTCTTTCATGCTTAATCCAAAGTATTCTTTGAACATCCAGAAGCCGGCATCGTTGACGTGTGAAGCGATGACGCTTCCTGCGCCTGTTGCGAGCACCACTAATGCAAGGTTGGCATCGGACTGTCCCAGCAATGGAATGACGAGCCCCGTCGTGCTTAATGCGGCAACGGTTGCTGATCCTAAGGAGATGCGCAGGATCGCTGCGATGAGCCATGCCAGCAGAATCGGTGATAATGCCGTTTCTTTGAATAGATCTGCTACGTAGTCGCCGACACCGCCGTTGATTAACACTTGTTTAAAGGCGCCGCCTCCCCCGATGATCAACAGCATCATGCCAATTTGCGAGATGGCTGTAGAACAAGAGTCCATGACGGTTTTGATTGGAATGTTGCGTGCGATTCCCATTGTGTAAACAGCAACGAGCAGTGAGATAATCATGGCAGTCGATGCATTCCCGATTAAACGGATGAAAGCCAGGAAACTGTTATCCGCAAATCCTATTGTTTCCTGAAGCAAATCAATGATGGTTGCGATCGACATGATGATAATCGGAAGCATTGCTGTAAACACACTGATTCCAAAGCCTGGTGTTTCTTCAAGCTTGAATGTTTTTTGTGTGCCGAGTGACGAAATATTTCCGTTTTTCGCAAATGATGCAGGGACGATTTTTTTCGCGAACTTTGTAAATATTGGCCCTGCAATCAGGACTGTCGGAACAGCAACAATGAAGCCGTACAGCAGCACTTCCCCGATATTTGCGCCGTATTCTCCGGCAATTGCTGTCGGTCCCGGGTGCGGCGGCAGGAACCCGTGTGTGACGGATAATGCTGCGACCATCGGAATACCGAGATATAAAATAGAAATCTTCAATTCTCTTGAAATTGCGAATACGATCGGGATTAATAGAACCAATCCTACTTCAAAGAACAACGCGATTCCGATAATAAAGGAAGCAATCACAACAGCCCACTGTATATTTTTCTCGCCGAATTTGTTGACGAGCGTCATTGCTATACGCTGTGCGCCGCCTGAATCAGCAATCAGCTTGCCCAGCATCGCACCGAGTCCGAAGATGAGTGCGATGTGGCCAAGTGTCCCCCCTATACCTTCTTCAATGGAGCTGACAACTTTATCAAACGGCATCCCAAGTGCCAGTGCCACGCCGAATGATACAACTAATAAGGAAATAAATGTATTTAATTTCAAGCCCATAATCAAAAATAGTAATGCTAAGATCCCAAGTGCAACAATGATTAATGGCATGATAATCCCTCCCCTTCATGTCATGTGCTATTTGTGTGTAATTAGGCTTCTTTGATAATTTGCAATTTGGGTGTATTGATTTTCTAATGATCTTGATAGATTGATGAATATCGGCATTAATGTTCTATATTCTTTGGCTGAGTCTTCGATTGGCGTATGTCTGTACGTGCTGCCGATCATGTCGGACACGGCATCGAACGAATCGATTTTCCCTGTCGCATACAGGCCTAAAATGCAGGCGCCGAGACATGAGCTTTCGTAGCTTTCGGGAACGACGACTTCAGATTCGAATATGTCCGACATCATTTGCCGCCAAACCTCTGATCTTGCAAAGCCGCCAGTCGCTTGAATTCGGGTGACCGGTCCGTCCATGCATTCTGTTAGCGCCAGGAACACAGTGTACAGGTTGTAAATGACCCCTTCTAATGCTGCACGTATCATATGTTCTTTTTTATGTGACATGGTCAGGCCGAAAAATGAGCCCCGTACATCAGAGTTCCATAACGGAGCGCGTTCCCCGGCGAGATACGGATGGAACAGCAGGCCGTCAGAACCCGGTCTGACGCGTTCAGCAATCTTCGTCAGCACGTCATACGGGTCAATTCCCAGTCTTGTCGCTGTTTCGATTTCTGATGAAGCAAATTCATCTCTGATCCAGCGAAGAACGATGCCCCCATTGTTCACCGGACCGCCGATAACCCAATGCTTGTCCGTTAACGCGTAGCAGAAAATTCTCCCCTTTTCGTCGGTTTGCGGCTGGTCGATAATGGTTCGGATAGCGCCGCTCGTACCGATCGTAACGGCGATTTCTCCTTTTTTAATGGCATTCACACCGAGATTGGACAGTACGCCGTCGCTTGCGCCGATGACAAAAGGTGTGTCTGGATTAATTCCCATCTGTACCGCTAATTTCGGGCTGCAGTGCTGAAAGATCTCAATTGTCGGCACGAGTTTGGATAAGTGATCCGGCGTAATGCCTGCGATCGTCAGTGCTTCCTCGTCCCAATCCAAGCTTTTCAGGTTCATCATCCCTGTCGCTGATGCCAATGAGTAATCGATTACATACTCATTAAATAGCTGTTTAAAAATGTACTCTTTGATGCCGATATATTTTTTGGCTTTAGAAGCAATTTCTTTTCGTTCGTTTGTGATCCATGTAATTTTGCTTAACGGTGACATCGGATGAATGGGTGTTCCTGTTCGTTTGTAAACCTCATGCCCATTGAGCTCATCTTTAATCTTATGCGCCCAGCCTTCGCTTCGGTTGTCTGCCCACGTGATGCATGGCGTCAGCGGCTGATCATTTTCGTCCATGGCAATGACGCTGTGCATGGCGCTGCTGAAGGAAATAAATGAGATTTGTTTTTCCGGGTGCTGTTTCGTGATTTTTGCAGTTGTATGGATGACAGCCTGAAAAATCTCTTCCGGATTTTGTTCAGCTGTTGAGATGTCCGGTGTATGGAGCGGGTAGCCGATGCTTTCTTTCTGTACCACGTCTCCGTTTTCAGTGAATAATACAGCCTTTGTGCTGGTCGTACCGATATCGATTCCTAACATATAACTAGTCATTTTGGTGTTCAGCTCCTTTTGCCAGCATTTGTTGTGAGAGCCAGAGGTCCTCTACTTTTTCTTGCACATCGTCAAAATTCTGGTGCAGAGACTGAACCATCAGCGCCCTGTCCTTTGTTTTGATCGCTTGAATATATAGCTCATGGTTGTCCAGAATCCTTGAGAAATCTTCGTACTTTTCCTTTAACCGTACCCGCATTGATAAAAGAATAAAGCTTTCCATTACGGGTTTTAGATTGTTCCAGATCATCTGAATGTATGAGTGATCAATGGCGCGGATAATCGTTTCATGGAATAACACATCCTGAAATGAAAACTCGTCCGCGTCCTCGTATTTGATGGAGACTTTCATTATTTCTAGAATCTTGCTGAGATCTTTGACTAAAGGCTCAACGTCGATTTTGACAAGCCGTTCAAAGATAAACGTTTCTAATAATAAACGCACGTCATATATTTCTGCGATTTCCTTTTCAGTTAACCCAATCACAACCGCTCCCATTCGTTCTAAACGGATCATTTTTTCGGAAGCCAGTATTTTTAACGCTTCGCGAACCGGCGAACGGCTTACGGAAAACTCAGCCGCGATTGTATTTTCTGATAGAATGGTACCGCTTTCAATCATGCCTGAAATAATCCGCATTCTCAGCTCGCATGCGACGCGAACGCCGGTTGACGCTTTTGAAAGCCATTTTGCGGGATACAACAGGTCCTTGGAGTCTAGCATACGCTCACCTTCCTCACTAAGGAGTATACTTGTATACAAGTATGATAACGCGAATATTTTATTAATGCAAACACTTTCATTTCTAATTTTTTATAAAATTTTTCCCAATTACTCAATATGTATTGTGCATCTTCACTATGGTAAATTAAAGAAAAGACAGTGTGAATCATCACTTTTTGAAAGAGGCGATTGGATGAAAATCATTATTGCACCGGATTCTTTTAAGGAAAGCTTATCAGCGTTAGAGGCTGCTCACGCCATAGAAAGAGGCTTCAAAACAGTTTTTCCCGATGCCGAATATCGGAAGCTGCCGATGGCGGACGGCGGTGAGGGGACTGTCCAGTCATTAATTGATGCCACGGGCGGAACCATAACAGAGCAGATTGTCACGGGTCCGCTGGGGGAACCGGTAAAAGCGTTTTTTGGCATAATGGGAGACGGAAAATCAGCTGTGATTGAGATGGCTGCCGCATCAGGGTTGCATCTTGTGCCCGCAGAGAAGAGGAATCCGCTTGTCACTTCTACTAGAGGAACGGGAGAGTTAATCGCAGCGGCTCTTGATGCGGGTGCAGAGCATTTGATCATCGGAATCGGCGGAAGCGCCACAAATGATGGCGGAGCCGGGATGGTTCAGGCGCTGGGCGGAAGGCTTCTTGATGAATCAGGCCATGAGATCGGTCCCGGAGGCGGTGCGCTTTCTCAGCTTTCCTCAATAGATGTGGCAGGACTTGATCCCAGATTACGAAATGTGAAAATCGAAGTCGCCTGCGACGTGGATAACCCGTTAACAGGGCCAAGAGGGGCTTCCGCTGTTTTCGGTCCTCAAAAAGGCGCCACGCCTGACATGGTGCGTATACTTGACCGGAACCTGTCTCACTTTGCGGATGTGGCAGAAACAACGCTTGAAACAAGCTTCAGGGAAACAGAGGGCGCCGGTGCAGCAGGCGGTCTCGGTTGGAGTCTGTTTACTTTTCTTCGTGCTGATTTGAAAAGAGGCATTGATATCGTCCTCGATGCGGTCCAGTTTGAAAGCAAGGTTCAGGATGCAGATCTTGTGATTACCGGCGAAGGGCGGATTGACAGCCAGACAGTTTACGGCAAGACGCCGATTGGCGTGGCCAAAGCGGCTAAGGCATACGATGTGCCTGTCATTGGACTTGCGGGATCAGTTTCGCGAGACAGTGATGCGGTCTATGCACACGGGATGGATGCCCTTTTTAGCATCGTGCCGGGAGCCGTGCCCCTTGCAGACGCACTTGGGCATGCAGCCGAGAATATGGAAAGAACGGCAAGAAACATTGCGGCATCCTTAAAACTGGCGAAAACGATGTATCTGATATAAAGCTGGTCAAGCACATGCCCGTGCATATACACCCTCCTTTCTGGGTACAGACAGATAACCAAGCACAACCTAGAAGGAGGACACAGACATGACTGTACAAGAAATCAAAGGCAAAAAACTAGTAAAAGGGATCGCACCGAATGTAAAACCCGAAGCCTTATTAAATGATAAACGAAAAGTATTTTTGTTTGGTTCCCCGAGTTACACAAACATCGGAGACCAAGCGATTGCGTATGCGGAAGAGAAATTTATTAAAAATCATTTTCCTTACTATGAATATATTGAAATTATGGACTACGCGACGGACGAAGGCATTGAATTGGTGAAGGAGATCATCCGTGAAGACGATATTGTCTGCTTTACCGGCGGAGGAAATCTGGGGAACCTTTACCTTGATATTGAGGAGGACAGAAGGAAGGTCTTTGCAGCGTTTAAAGACTATAAATCCATTTCTCTTCCGCAATCCGTCTATTTTGAAGATACAGAGGACGGAAACAAAGAAAAGAAAAAAACACAGGATGCGTACCATCAAAATCCAAATTTAACGATTGCCGCGCGGGAGACACAGACGCTCGATGTTGTGAAAGAAACCTTCAATTCAGATGTCATCTTTACACCGGATATGGTGCTGTCTTTGGATATCGTACCGAAAGAGCTTGAACGGGACGGCGTTCTTTTTATTTTAAGAGCGGACAAGGAGAAGGTAACCGATGAAGATTTTATTTCACACATGATGAAATGGGCAGAAAAAACAACCTATGCGGAGCGTACAGACACGGTGCTTGATACGGTCGATATGATTGATTACGAGGATCGGGAAAAGCATTTCATGGAAATGCTCGACCGCATTGGTTCCAGTAAATTGGTGGTGACAGACCGCCTTCACGCTATGATCTTCTCGATTATCACAAAAACGCCATGCCTCGTCTTTGGAAATAGCTACGGCAAAGCTAAACATTCATACCGAGATTGGCTTGAAAGCTTAAACTTCATTGAATACACAGATAAAAACGATATTGAGGAATTAGAGCAAATGATTGACCGCCTGCTTCAAGCAGAGCCGAATGACGTTGATTTGTCTAAGGATTTTCAGCCGCTGATTGATTTCTTTAGATCGTAATGGGAAAAGCAGACTGGGAACAGTCTGCTTTTTTCTGTGCTAATGATCGTTTTCCAGACGCACAGTTTCATTCGTGACTCGTTCTCGCTGCGCCACTTCGTCGGAGATGATATCTTCTTTATTTTAAGCTATATTGACTCTCTACCTTATAAGCCAATGGAATTGATTACACTCGAAACATCGGAATGAACTTTATCAAATGAAAGGTGATCTTTCATTTTATCAGTGACACTATCTATTGCTTTTCCAGACATATGATGGTTGAGGATTTCTCGTTTTGTCTTTATAGCCTGCTCGGCATCAGTAATGTTTTCAAGGATCGAAGACAAATTCTTACGGTCTTCCTGAAATGCATAGCTTAATTGTTTTTTGATTGAATTCATCAACGCCAATTTTTGTTCTTGTCTCTTCTTCTCTTTGAACGCCGCCAATTGTTCAGGTGTCATTTCAGAGGTATTTACATTAGTGTTTGAAAAAATCGAAGTGCTTGAATGCTGACTCGTCACTCTTTGCATAAAACGGTCAGCATCTGTTGGTTTCTTATTCATAAAATCCATGTTTCTTTCTCTCCTTATGAAATCCCCATTCGACTGGCCGCTGCCAGATCTGCATCATGATATGCATGTCCCATATGTCCGAGATCATCTGCAATCATCTGTAGAAAGTGTTGCAGATTGAGCGCTGCATCTACTGCCTGATCATATTTTTCTTTTGAGTAAAAAAGGTGGTGCGGTTTGTTCATTTTGATCTTATTGATCAGATCATCGACATCGGAAACTGATAATTCATCATAGGCGCCAAAACCAACCATTCGTGTATGCATATTCCTGACATCCTCAATTGAATCCTTTACTTTGTCATCAATTCTTTCAATCTGGCGTATAATCTTAGACCATTCTGATTCACCGATATGTTTTAACTGGGTGCTTGTATTCATCAATACATGTGACTTAATGAGAATCGAAACACCTGTATTGGCCTTCACATTCGTTGATTTCATTTGCTTAAGCATCGTTAATGCAAAGTCAGGGTTGTTCTTTAAAACATCATCCACAGTTTGGGCAGAGCCATCTGAATGGAAGCTGTATCGATCCAAGCCGTGACTTCCCATCAAGGCTTCAGCAAATAGTGTGATATCAAGAGATTGATTGCCATAATGTTTCAGTCCAAGACCCAGCATTTTCACTTCATCAGGGAGGCTATTATTCTGTACACCATTGGGCAAAGCTTCGTCATACATCACTTTTACTTTGCCTACTTCAGCAGCATCCCGATTCAGCAAGGATAATCCATCATTTAAATTAATATATTCTGTTAAACGGCTGCGAAACTCTCCCTTTAACGCCTGGGCTTTTACATCCTCAGGCAGGTTTTCATATATGTTAGGATTCTCGAAAGTGACACCGCGTTCTATAAAGTCATTCATCACGACTGCATAGCTTGCATTAGATCCGCCTAATGAGTGACCCGTTACTTGAATGTCAGCATTTTTAAAATCCTTATGTATTGTTTTTGCATATTGATCTGCCTGAATGGCCTGGTTATCTGTTCCATCATCAAACGGCTTTTTGCCAACTAGATAACTAGTATCCATGTGAAGCCAATCTTGGATGATTTCATTTGCATATTCAGAGAAACCTGTTACTGAGTCAAAAGAAGACCCATCTTCTTCAGCTGGAATATTGATCCCTTTTTTCTCTAGTTCTTTAATGAGCTCTTCTCTTTTTCCACGCTGATTTGTTTCCTTAATCGTTTCTTTTAATTGGTTAGTGCTGATAGGTTCTGACCCGCGGTATGCGATGATGGCGTTTTGGATTTTTTCAGGGTGTTTGCCTTCATGAGAATTACGGTAATCCTCACGAGAAACAAGAGTAAGAGCGTTAAGGCCCTTTTCTGTTTTTTTATAATCGATAACGTATAATTTTTCTCCATTACTGACTTCAATGGTTTCTCCAACATGGTATTTTCCTATTTTATAAGCATTATTTGAAATAAGGTTGAAATCTTCATCGGTTAATTTTTTAGACATGTATTTATGAGACAATCGCAACACTCCTAATCTTTACATATCTAGTATAATAAAATAAAAAAGGGTGAAAAACCATGTCATTTTCCAAAAAAAACACTTTTTGTTGGCATGATTATAGTACTTTTAATAGGAATTGTTTACTTTAATCATAAAAACTCAAATTCTAATCAATCATCAGATAAATCTGGGGGGAATCAGAGCGTGAATACAGAGGAGAAAAATGATCAACAAAAAGCAGAAGAATATGCTGAAAAAATGAAACCGAAAATAAAGGAAAAATTGAAGAAGGATGATATACATCATTTTGTAAATGAGATAACGTTTGATAAGAATGTCTCAATCAGCCCAATGGGAATGATTGAATTAACAGGGTACGTAAACAACAATCCTGAAAAGTTCTCATTCGATGTCTCCTTAAGATATGGAACTGATAAAGTAGATTCAATAGGTTATTCTAAAGACTTAGCGGATCGATTTGAAAACTGGGATGATTTTGATAAAGAGGTTAAAGAAGACTTTTTAAATAGTTTGACGAAAGAAGAACGGGAACAATATTTAAAAGACATTGGAGAATCAAAATAAACAGGCGAAATGCCTGTTTATTTTGATCGGTTTACTTTCTCCTCTGTGCCATTTTCCAAGACGCCAGTTCGGCATCAGCAGCGTAAAATAGATATGGAAAAAGACTGCCCACTGAAGGCAGTCTTTTTTTGTTAAATATGAAACAGCCAGACGACGAGCGGCCCAAAGAATGAGCCGAGTACCGCACAAAGTGTCATTGAGACCGAACTCATGGATACAGCCAGTTCTCCATATTCAAATGCTTTTGAGGTGCCGAGTGCATGGGAGGCGCTGCCTAATGCGATGCCTTTTCCGAGTGAACTGCGGATACGAAGCCATTTTAGGATCAGCGGCCCGAGAATGACGCCTGAAAAACCCGCGATCATGACAAATACGACTGTCATGGAAGGAACACCGCCAAGGCCGGCGGCAATTTGGATAGCAACTGGGGTTGTGATCGACTTCGGCAGAATGGACAATACGAGATCATGATTGATTCCGAATGCTTCTGCGAAAATGAGTCCGCTGATCATCCCCATACACAACCCGACCAGCACACCGCCTATAATGGGAATACTGTATTTCATAATAATGTGCCGTTGTTTATAAAGCGGATATGCCAGTGCCACAACAGCTGGCCCAAGCAAAGAATTGATCCATTTTCCACCGATCATATAGCCTTCATACGAAATATGGAACATCGCCAAACACGCGACAATCAAAATTGTCGTTGTCAGAACAGGGATAAGAAATGGAAAAGGGAATCGCTTGTAGAGCTGTACCATCGCTAAGTAAGCCGCAACTGTCAAAAGAATTATAATGATTGCGATACATGCTTGCTGCATTTCTTTTTCTCCTTTCGTTTGTTGGCTCTCTTTTCCAGAACCTGGCTGGCGGCTCCTGCTGCAATGATCGTGAAGATGGTGCTCAAAACGACTGTAATCAGCAACATCAACCCATTTAATGAAACGAGAGATGGATACTTCATCACCCCGGTCATAGCTGGAATGAATAACAATGGCAGAAAGGACAATAAAAACCCGGCTCCGTCTTCAATAATGGCAACCGGCACAATACGGAGGGCTAAGCAGATCAGCAGCAATACCAAGCCGACTATGCTTCCTGATATCGGTAAATGAAACAGATGCTGAAGTGCTTCTCCGATGATAAAAAACACATATAATATCAACACTTGCAAAATTATTCGAATGATTTTCACAGCAAGTACTGCTCTCTATTAGAACAGCTTCCTCCTTTCTGGTTGACTACCTTTTGGTTTGTTTTGAGGAATGACTTTACTTTCTTTTTATATGGTTGTACTATACAAGTAAATAAATAGATTTTATCATCCAATACTTATTCATACAGAGCTTATACATTTGTATTATACAAGTATATAGAATGCTGTCAATGTCAAACATCGGAATGGGGAGCGAAAGCGATTGCAAAAACAGAATCCAGTCGAATTGATTGAATATGAGCTGACCACTTTTATCAGGAGAGCTGTTTATCTGGATCAATCAGAGAAAAGAACAGGGAATTTGGAGAGATCCTCTTACTTATTATTGAGACAATTGGATGAGTTTGGACCCGCTCGTGTAAAGGAGCTGGCGGAGTCGTTTAAGCTTGATATTTCTACTCTTTCCAGACAAGCTGCAGCTTTAGAGGCCAAGGAGCTCATCTATCGTTTTACCGATCCTTCCGATAGAAGAGTCAGTCTGTTTACCATTACAAAACTCGGCAAACAAGCATTAAAGGCAGATCAGCAGATGCGCTTAGAACGTTATGAACAGATGCTGAAAGAGTGGTCAATACATGAAAAAGAGATGTTTGGCGAACTTCTGCAGCGTATGAACAAGGCCTTTGTCGATTAACATCAAAAAACCCATGCGTTATGTTAAATCTGCATGGGTTTTTATGGTGTGCAATCAAATGATGGAAGGTCTCATTTGGTGCGTTTAACGGCAGCCCAGACACAAGCAAGCCCGACAGCCGCAGCCGCAGTTACCGCTGGGCGCTTTGTGGCCTTTACATAATAGCTTCTTGACCGAAGCCACCCTTTATTTGTCCCCCTGTCATGCATGCCGTAGCCCGCATGGTAAAGCGCGCTTTCTTCACGCGGTTTGGACGGTCTTTCCGCATGCTGGCTGCAGTACATGATTTTTTCCATCAGTCTGTCGGTCAGCCGGGGAAAGAGTGCACCCAGCATGGCGATGGCTTTTGCCTGCGAGCCGATGTACATGTCGCGTTTCGGATGTTCAGCGGCAAACAGGATGGCTTCGGCTGCACCTTCCGGCGGGTAGATCATAGAGCGGTAATGAGCCGGCTGTTTGTCCAGGTAGCTTCTGGCGTGTTCGTTGTAAGGCGTGTCGATTCTGCCTGGATGGATGAGTGTGACCGAGACGGGTGCCTGTTCTTTTTCAAGCTCCATTCGGATGCTTTCTGTCCATCCGTGAAGCGCGAATTTCGCAGACGCGTAGGTGGATTGTATAACGGTTCCTCTGTCGCCGAACAGGCTTCCTACATTGATGAGAGCACCCGGACCGCCTCTGCTTGTAAAGTGTTTGACGGCTGCCCTTGTTCCATAGACCGGACCCCAGAAATTGGTGTCAAACACGCGCTTCATGTCTTCGGTGGTAACATCCATGGCGTGTCCGAAAACCGAAACAGCGGCGTTGTTAACCCATGTGTCAAAGCGGCCGAATGTGCTGATCGCGGTTTCTGCGATGCGGTTGACGTCTTCTTCTTTTCCCACATCCGCTTTTACATAGATGGCTTCGTGCCCTTTTTTCTTTACTTCATCAACGAGCTCCTGAAGGGCGTCTTCATTTCGGGCTGCTGCGACGACTTTTGCTCCTTTTTCGGCCGCCATTCGCGCGGTGACGAGGCCGATTCCGCTTGTAGCACCGGTAATGACGATGACTTGATCCTTTACTTTTTTCAGTTTGAGCTTCGTTTTCGGGTTTTGCTGTTTTTCAAGCTGTTCAGTATTGGTGACCGTATCATCAGTTGTCATCGAGAATCCCCTCCTAGACATGTTTGTCTACTTTTACCCCATCCAGGAGGTTCTTACCCCTTTTGACAATCCCACGGTTCTTTTTTATATTATATAAGTCGCTCTACCATACCTAGGAGGGAATGTTTCAATGACTAGCAGAGGAGATTCACGTGAAAAAATCCTTCACACAGCGTCACGTCTGTTCCAGCTGCAAGGATATCACGCGACGGGCTTAAACCAGATTGTGAAGGAAAGCGGTGCTCCTAAGGGATCGCTTTATCACTTTTTTCCGAATGGCAAAGAAGAATTAGCAATTGAAGCGGTTACATATACGGGTAAGATCGTTGAACATGTGATACAGAAAAGCATGGATGAATCCTCTGATCCTGTTGAAGCGATTCAGCGTTTTATCAAAAAAACCGCCAGCCAGTTTGACAATACGGAAAGCATTCAAGGGATTCCAGTCGGTTTGCTGGCGAGTGAAACGGCGTTAATCAGCGAGCCGCTGCGCACGGTTTGCATGAAGGTGTTTAAAAGCTGGGAAGCGGTTTTCGCCAGAAAATTAATGGAAAACGGATTTGGAGAAGAAGAAGCAAGCCAGCTGGGAATGCTGATTAATTCGATGATTGAAGGCGGCATTATGCTTTCTTTAACGAATAAAGACAAAACGCCCCTTCTTCTCATTGCCGAACAAATTCCAGTATTGGTGAGGAAAAAAGGGTAGCAATTTGTTATCCTTTCCCCTACAATTATATAGAACGGTCTAGTCGGAAACCTAAAATATATAGACTGGTCTAAATTGGAGGAAACAACATGAAAACGTTAAGTAAACATTCACTGTCCAAAGAAAAAATGCCTTACTTGCTTCGCAGCGGAGAGGGAGAGCGCTATTTGTTCGGCAGACAGGTCGCGACAGTGATGGCAAACGGAAAGAGCACGGGAGATTTGTTCGAGATCGTGCTGCTTTCTGGGGGAAAAGGAGATGCCTTTCCGCTTCATATTCACAAAAATACGCATGAAGGGCTTCTTGTTCTTGACGGTAAGCTTGAACTGACGCTTGATGGAGAACATCATCTTTTAGTAGCTGGTGATTATGCGAACATTCCGGCCGGAACGCCGCACAGCTACCGGATGCATAGCCACAGAACACGGCTGGTGTCTTACACAATGAAAGGGAATGTCGCACATATGTATTCCGTGCTTGGAACGCCGTATGATCACGCTGAACATCCGCCGCACGCAAGCGAAGAGGTATCAAAAGAGCGTTTTGCAAAAGCGGCTGAGGCGGCGGACATTATATTTGCGGAGGATGAAACCCCTGCCGGTGCTCCAAAACTAGTGGAGAATACAGAACTTCCGGCTGGCGTTGTTCCATATGTGCTTGAGTCTGGAGAAGGAGACCGCCTATTGACGGGCGATCAGCTTCACCGCATTGTGGCTGCGCAAAAGAATACGGACGGGCAATTTATCGTTGTATCATCTGAAGGTCCTAAAGGCGATCGCATCGTTGATCATTACCATGAGCATCATACAGAAACTTTCTATTGCCTTGAAGGGCAAATGACGATGTGGGCCGATGGTGAGGAAATTCAGCTTAATCCTGGAGATTTCCTGCATGTTCCTGCTAACACTGTACACTCATATCGCTTGGACTCTCACTATACAAAAATGGTGGGTGTATTGGTTCCGGGCTTATTCGAGCCGTTTTTCCGCACGTTAGGAGATCCGTATGAAGGGCATATTTTCCCGAGTGAGCCTCAAGCTTTGCGATTCGACCGTGTCTTGCAGAATATCGAGACATTAGATTTAAAGGTCATGAAACCATAATATCTCCGCCGGACTTCCTGTGGAGCCTGGTTTTTTATTGTGAAGGTGACAAGATTGTAAGGTTTTTCCTTTTTGTGGCCACCTAAATCGATGTTTCTTCGCTTCTTTTTTTCATACGCTTGAGGTATAGAAAAAAGGAGCGTGATCCATATGGCTTCATTACAGCCGACTCTGACAAATGAGCGGATTGGTGTGCTTGACGTGTTAAGAGGAATTGCCATTTTCGGCATCCTATTTGTGAATTTGGCGCACTTCAGTTATCCGGATATGTATTTGTCTATGCTTGGAAAGGATAACTTTTTCACGGAAAAGTGGTCTGGTGCAGACTTTGCTGCAGCAGAAATATTGAAATTTTTGATTCAAACCAAATGTATTTTACTGTTTTCATTTTTATTTGGGTTTGGCATGGTGGTGATGATGGAGAGAGCGTTAAGCAAAGGAAAACGTTTTGTCCCGCTTTATATCAGAAGATTATTGGCACTCTTCATCTTTGGAACCATTCATGCTTTTTTGATATGGGACGGGGATATCTTAACGGAATACGCCCTGCTTGGTTTGGTTTTACTTTTGTTCAGAAAAGCAAAGCCGAAAACATTGTTGATATGGGCAGTCTCTTTGTATCTCCTGTTTTCTCTTCCGTTCATTTTGGCAAGCTTTCATCAAGCAAACGGACAAGAATGGGCACAAGCAGCCATTCAGCAAGCGAAGCAGGCGCTGCATGCTTACGGAAACGGCAGTCTGAAAGATATTGCGGAACAGCGAATCCACGATCGGCTCGTTTATATGTCAATGAATGGCATGCTGACCTATAATCCGCTGAATTTCTTTTTTGCCTCCATCCCATATTTCAGTATGTTTTTGCTGGGAGCCGCGGCGGCAAAATCAAGATTGCTGCATCAGCCGGAAAAGCACCGCAAAGCGTTAAAAAGAGTATGGCTGTTGGGGCTGGTCATTGGCATCAGCGCTCATATATTGTACAGTGTGACCGAAATGGAAGTATTTTTGCTGGTTGGTGCGCCTTTTCTTATGTTTTTCTACGTCACAACGATTGTGTATCTTTATCATAAGACAAGACTGGCTAAGCCGCTGCAATACTTTTCCGCAGTCGGGAGAATGGCATTTACCAACTATCTCATGCAATCAATCATTTGTACGTGGATTTTCTATCATTACGGGTTAGGGTTATACGGAAAAGTATATCCGGCTGCGGGCGTGCTGATCACGATCGCGGTATGTGCCCTTCAAATGATCATCAGCCATCTTTGGCTGCGGGCATTCCGAATGGGGCCGTTTGAGTGGCTTTGGAGGAGCCTTACGTATATGAAGTGGCAGCCGATCTTGAAGAAATCATAGATAAATAAAAGTCTAGACTCATAATTGACGTCTAGACTTTTTCATGTTTTCAATTATTTATATACAACCCGTGTACGGCAAATGATGTCATGAAGGCCCTTTTTCTCTCCGAATGCCACCATGATAAAACCGATATAAAAGATAATTCCAGATACTATGTACGCAAAGTAACGGCCGATTGCCTGCCCGATAGACACGCGTCCGCCTTGTTCATTGACTACTTTCAGCCCGAGAATTT
Source organism: Bacillus sp. PAMC26543 (assembly GCF_014250375.1). Classification (NCBI taxonomy): domain Bacteria; kingdom Bacillati; phylum Bacillota; class Bacilli; order Caryophanales; family Bacillaceae; genus Bacillus; species Bacillus sp. PAMC26543. Next base: position 162,004 of record NZ_CP060193.1, read on the forward strand.
TCTTGCCGAGCGTACCTTGCATTTTAGAAGCTGTAAGCAGCCCGTAATATAACACACTGATGACGATCATAATCAGCATGGCTGGCAAAAAGGCAAGCGTTAAGTATTTCACCATATATTCGTCTTTTGTCATGTATGGGTCTGTTGCGATGGATCCAGCGATAAATACAGAATTGATAATAAATAGAATAATATAGCTAGGAACAGATACAATAATGCCATCAATCAAATAAGCTAAAACACGAATCCAAAATCCTGCCGGTTTTTCCATGTATATTTCTCTCTCCTTTGAATTAATCTGGAACAGTATACTTTGTAAAAAAAGCTTTTGCAATATGATATGGTGATAAAATCCTGATATTACTGAAAAATGAGTCTTTTATCCTTTCTTTTTTACTATATAAATCTACCACGGACGGTGAAAAAACAAGCTTTATACATTAAAAGAAGTCATGGAGCAGTGCCAAATGACTGAGGATGCGGTTCGTTATGATGAGAAAATCGGCTTGCTTCCACCGGTTAAACGAAAGGCGAACGGCCATCGGGTGTTTAGTGAGGATGACAAGAAACGTCTGCTGTTCATCAGATGTTTGAAGAAAACGGGCATGTCTTTAGAGGAAATGAAGCCGTTCCTCAGCCTGCAGGAACAGACAGATCGCTTGGATGATACTCAGCGCGAGCTGCTAAGAAATTACCAGGAGAAATTGAAACAGAAGCAAAGTGACTTGCAGCAGGTGTGGAAGCTGATCGAAGCGAAGCTGGAGAAATTAAAGCGGTTTGCTGAACAAAAACAAGCGGAGCCGGCACAGGTCGCTTTGTCATGGCTGCTGCATCAGCCTGGGATTGATTTGATCATCCCTGGAGCCACTAGGCCTAGCCAACTCAAGACGAATATCAAAACAGCAAATCTTCATTTATCAGAAGATGAACTGAAACAAATGGATCAGATGTTCAGTTCTTAATATTTTTTCCAGTTATACTCTATTTCAAATGAATGGAGTATATCTTTTTCATGGGTGTTTTTAGAAATCCCATCGATTTCTATTAGTTTTTCCTTTATGATAATAAAGGTTAATATTTCTATTTTAGGAGGTGTCAATTGATCATGTCCAGAAAAAATCGCGTGGTGATCATGACTGCGATTTCTGCATTCCTTTTTTGCGCTATGATTGCTGCGGCTTCACTTTCTCCGCTGGCAGACACGGGGTCCTCAGCCAATCAGTTCAACTCTATCGGTATGTGGTCGGCAATTGGTATGATACTTGTTTTCTATCTCATTCCTATCCTCATTTACATGCTGGGTGTGGATGCAATGAGATATGTGATGGCGGCGCTTTGCGGCATGGGTTTGCTGATTCACTTATCTACTGCCGCCATTGTGCTGATGGTCAGTATATTCAGTGACCATCCGCTCTCTGATGTGATCACTGTGATGGGACTCTGTCTCGCTTCAGCGGCTGTAAACATCATTTGGTTTTTTGCAGCGTTTCGTTCTGCGCCAAAGAAACCTGTCACAAGGGATTTTACATAGTTTTCTATTTTGTGTTAATGCATGATTTTTCTGTGAACTATATTTATTTATTGTTATGAAACTTTGTCGGGGATGATAGAAAAAGAGAACCTGCAAGATGATGCAGATTCTCTAAATCATGTTTATTTAGCTGCTTGAATAAACACACCTTTTTCATGAGAAAACTCTTTAAATCCGTATACCCCATGGTAAGAGCCGATTCCGCTTGTATTTACGCCGCCGAATGGCAGGTTGATGTCACTGAAATGAACGACGACATCATTGATCGCTGCATTTCCTGATGTGGTGTGCTGAAGGACGTTGTCGATCAGGTCTTGGTTGTGGCTGAATACATAAAGCGCGAGCGGTTTATCGCGGTCATTTACGTAATCAATGACTTCATCGATGTCTTCATAGTTCATCATCGGCAGGATCGGTGCAAAGATTTCTTCCTGCATGATCTTCATATCTGGCGTAACGTTTTTCAAAACGGTTGGCGAGATCGTACGGTCGCTTGCATCAAATACGCCGCCGAACACGACTTCCGCGCCTTTCTCGATGGCATCGTCGTATAAAGCTTTGACGCGGTTAAAGTTGCGGTCATTGACAATTTGCGTAAATTTGTTTCGATCCGGCGTGTAATCATCTTCCATAAATCCTGCGTTGACAATGGTTTGTAAAATGCCTGCGAACTTATCCTGCACGTCTTTTTTAATGAAGATATAATCCGGTGCGATGCAGGTTTGGCCGGCATTTACGAACTTGCCGACAGCAATTTTTTTCGCTGCGTCCATTAAGTCGTATTCACTGTCGATGATGGTCGGACTCTTGCCGCCAAGCTCAAGCGTGACAGATGACAAGTGTTTGGCGGCGGCTGTCATGACGATTTTTCCGACATTTGTGCTTCCGGTGAAGAAAATGTGGTCGAACGGCTGATCAAGAAGTTCAGTGGCCACTTCAACCTCTCCTTCAAAAATGGCAACTTCTTTTTCGTCAAAAGCATCTCGGATGACTTTTGCGGCAATATTGCTCGTGTTCATCGTAAAGTCTGACAGCTTCACAATGGCGCTGTTTCCTGCAGCGATAGAAGCGGCAAGCGGCGCCATCGTCAGCATAAACGGGTAGTTCCACGGACCGAGTATAAGCGTGACGCCTTTAGGCTCGTACATAAGGATTCCGTTGGCATCAGAGCTTAAGGATGAACCGACTTCTTTGGGTGCCATCCATGTTTCCAGGTTGTTTATATTATCTCTGATCGCTTTTTTTGTACCCTCGATTTCCGCTTTTTTGACCTCGTGATATGGCTTCCGCACGTCTTTGCGGATCGCTTCGATGATTTCCTCTTCATGTGCAATGACGGAATCCAAAAAGCGCTGAAGCTTTTCTTTCCGCTGTTCCGCTGTTGAAGCGCGCAGCACTTTTTGCTGTTTTTTCTGAAGCTGGAAGACGCGCTGAATGTCGTCTTTTACTTGCTGTTCCATTGTAAAATCCCCCTCATTTGCTTTCTGCTTATCTCGGAACTATTATAAAGTGGTATCTTTTCTATAAGAAAGACAACGGAGAATCATCTATACGTTACCGTACATATATCGAACATCTGTCTAAGTTTGGAGGTGACTCTTTTGCCGGAATCTGCTGAGGCTCAAATCAAACAGGCGCTTCTGGATTTATTAGAAAAAAGGGATATTCGACAGATTACAATGAAAGAAATTGCTGAACACGCACAAGTGAGCCGCGGGACACTCTATCTTTATTATGAAGACAAGTTCTCCATTATTGAGGATGTAATCGTAGACATGAAGGAAGGTCTGGGCGAGGCGCTCTATAACGCCTTCAAGCATATAGACACATTCCATTTAAATAAAAAGCGGCACACCGTGCATCCGACTTTGTCTTTTGTCCACGAGCATCGATCCTTTTTTGGCACGATGATGAACAGAGGACAGTTTCATCGTTTTTTTAAGGATGTGTTTCAGCAGGATGTGTTGCTGGCACCGATTCATGTGAATTTGACGCCGATCGAACGGGAAATTTACGGACATTACCGGGCCTTGTACACGTACGCGATTATCCTGTATTGGCTGAATGAGGATGCGGAGGCGTCTCCGGAAGCCATCAGCCAAAAAGTATGGGAGCTCGTTTCTCAAAAGCGGTTTTATTGGCTGTTTGGACAGGCTCCGTCATGGGAGCGGCAGGAGGACAAGCAAATCGACAGGCGTGTGGTTCGAACGAGAGAAGCGCTGCAGAAGGCTTTGCTGGACGTATTGTCAGAGAAAAAAGACTACGCGGCCATCACGATTTCTGACATTACCCGGAAAAGCAATATCCGCCGCGCAACCTTTTATGATCACTATGCCAGTAAAGAAGAATTGCTGCAGACCATCATTCAGCAAGCGTGTGCGGAGATCATAGATCACCTGTCGATTGCCTTCAGTCCGAATGAGCTTTCTTTAGAGGAAGCGAGGGAGGCGCTCGCCAGCCTGCTTTCTGCTTTAGACCGCATGCCTATTGTCCATTTGCTCAATCGGGACTGGAGTGTTCCTCATGTGATACCCGAGATGCTCAAAGCGTTGGAATCATTTTATCTGCATCAGCAAACTAATATTCCTGCGGAGAAAAAGCTTTATGCCTATTATGTATCGGCGATGATTATCGGGCTGATATTGTATCGGCTCGATGAAGGGAAGGCGTATGCGCCGGAAGTGCTGACGAGGGAGTTTTTGCAGTTTTTGGATGTGAAGAAGTATAAGGTTGTATTGCTTTGAAGTGCCCGGAGACTTAATCCGGGCTTTAGGTCGTTATGATACTTGGTCTTTTGATTTTCTTTCTTTTAAGGTGAGATTGAGAAATAGAAGAGACAAAAGAATAAAAACAATATTCACCGTCCAAGACTTCCAGCTTACAGTGGGGAACAATACTGTATTAAAGAAAAGGCGAACGATTGAAGAGAATAAAAAGAGTAAAAATAACAGTTTGTTTTGAAACATGATTCTATACGTCCTCTACCTTTCTTAAAAAAATAAAATGCCTCAAAGCAGATGCTCATCTGCTTTGAGGCATATATGCACACTTCTCTTGATGGGAATTAATGTAAGTTTAATGTATCTAAAAAATAATCAATATATCTTTTTGAATCAACAATAATAGATACATCAGTCTGCATGCCATTTTTTAAGTGTATTTTTGTTCCGTTATTTTTAACTATTTCTTTGCTTTCTATTTTGCTTTCAGCAATATAAAATTTTTGCCCATTTTGATCACTAATACTGTCTGGACTTATTTTGATAATGACACCTTTAATGGTTTGATTTGTATTTTCAATATGGAATCTTACTTCATCTTTTTCATTAATATTTGTGATCTCATGACTCGGAATATAAATGTTAGCTCTAAGCTTCTCTTTATCAGGGACAATAGTCAAAATAGCAGTGCCTGCTTGTAAATTGTCACCTGGAGATATATTTGTTAGTACATTAACATAGCCGTCACTAGTTGCTTTTATTTTATATTTTTCTAATTGTAAATCTATCATCTTTAGATCATCTTCTTTTGATTTAAGAGTGGTCTGAAGATCTGTTTGCTTTTGAGATGTTTGATTTAGCAAGTTTGTTTTAAGCTGTTCAATTGAAAGCTTATAATTTGTTTCCTCTGAGTTATCGGAATCACTGTCAGAATCGTCACTTTTCATTGAACTGTTAATCTCATCAAGTGATTGATTTAATTCGTCTTTTTCTTCACTTAGTTTTACTAGCATATCTTGTTTTAAACTTTCAAGCTGTCCGTTTAGATTCTCTTTCTGCTGTGAGAAACTGTTTTTATCGAGCCCATCTTTCATCTTCCGTAGATCATCAAGCTGCTGCTCTACATTTTGTTTGTTAGTTTGATAACTATTATAGTAAGAATTGTACTTATCATCCTGTTTGGCAAAGGATTTATTGTTTTTAATGGAGTCTTGCAGATCAGAAATTCTTTGAAGCTTTAGTTTCACTTTGTTTTTTGTCTTATCCAGACTATTTTTTATGCTTATTTTCTGCTTCTTAAGTTTTTTTTGCTGAGTTTTTGCATTTTCTTTTGATGACTCTAACAAATTACTTTGTTTTTCATATGAGAGATATTGATCTTGATAACCCCAATGATCGTTCTCGCTGAATAAATTTTTGTCATTTTCAATACTTTTTTTTAGAGTTTTGTTTAACGCAGCTTGTTCTTTTAAATCTTTGATATCTTCTTTAACAGCTTTTTTCTGCGCTTGGATTTCAGTATTGTCTAGAGTTAATAGAGTATCTCCCTTTTTCACCTTATCAACCTGTTTAATATCAACTGTTTTTACTTTGCCGGCTACTTCGTTTGTTACGTTGCTGTTAGGCTTGGTATATTGGATGTCAGCTGTCGTTTTTAGAATCACTTCTTTCTTTCCATAGAAACTAAAAACAATACATGCAATAAGTAAAGCTATCAGTATATATGTAAAGAAAACACCAATTGGTTTGGGTTTTGATTCGTAGAATTCTCTGCTATCCCTCAAATCATTTAAATTGAAAAAGTTACGTTTCATCTAAATTGTCACCATCTCTCTCGATGGCATTTGGTTCTCCCACAACTCATAGTACTTGCCTTTTTTCTTCAATAAATCATTGTGGTTCCCATACTCTATGATTTCTCCATTTTCCATGACAAATATTTTGTCGCAATTCATAATTGTACTCAAACGATGAGCAATTATAATCGTAGTTACATCAACAGTCTGATCGTATATCATCTTTGATATTCCCTGTTCGGTTGTCGTATCGAGATTGCTAGTTGATTCATCCATTATGAGAATGTTAGGTTTTCTTAATAATGCTCTGGCAATTGCGAGTCTTTGCTTCTGGCCTCCAGATAAATTAGACCCGTTTTCTTCTACAAGAGTATCGTATCTCATTGGTAAATCATTGATAAAATCATGTACTTTAGTTTGTTTACATACTTCTATAATCTCTTCAAAGGTAAAACTGCCTGAGTTCCCAAGCAAAAGGTTTTCAAGAATTGATCCTTGTATAAAATGAGATTCTTGAGGTATATAACTTATGCTTTCCCTTAACGCATTGATGTGAATATCATTTATATGATAACCATTGATTGAAACCTCACCTGATTCAGCTGTATAAAATTTCATTAAAAGCTTAGTCAAAGTAGATTTTCCTGAACCGCTTTCTCCAACAAAGGCAACTTTCTCTCCTTTTTGAATATGCAGTGTAATATCTTTTAAGATGAGCCTTCGAGTTCCGTATCGAAAATTGATTTTTTTAAAAGAAAGCGGACCTGTAATTGACGACGTCGATGTTATTCGCGCCTCTTTCTCTATTAATTCGGGTTCTAGCTTTAGAATTTCTCCGAGCCTTTTGGACGCAACAGAAGCTGACTGAAGCTTAGATTGTAGGCCGATGATGTTTTGTAAAGGATTTAAGAAGTAGGTTAATAAGGCATTATATGTAATAAGCTGACCGATAGTAAGGGTGCCTTTCATGACCTGAGTTGATCCGATCCACAGTATCAATGCACCGCTTGCTAAATCCAAAAACATTTTTATGGAACTCTGAAGGTTATCAATAACTCCGTGTTTAAAAGCTGATCGTAAGTATTTCACAAATCTTTTTTCTGTTTCAAATGACATCATATATTCCGCATTGTATGCTTTAACAGTTTCGATGCCGTTAAGCGTCTCAACAATCTTTGAAGTCAGCTGCGCATTGTTTTCCATTTCTGTGTTATTTATATTTTCGTAGGGTTTTATAAAAATCCAAACCGTCAAAATATAAAAAGGTATGAAAGCCAATGTGATGAGAAATAAAGTAGTATTCTGCAGATATAAGAAAATACCAACCATAATAAGCATAATGGTATCGAGTATGACCGAAAGCGATGCACTGACAACCGCATCGATCACTTTATTAGCATCAGTAAATCTGGATATAATTTCGCCGACTTTTCTATTGCTGAAAAATTTCATTGGCAAAGTAAGCACATGTTGAAAGTATCCAAACATGATGGAGATACTTAATTTTTGACCTAGGAGAATCATTAGGTATTGCCTAAAACCTATTAAGAAAACCTTAAATAAATACATAATCAAAAGGCCGATTGAAAGAATATGTAATGTGTTACTTAATCCATTAGGTAGGATTTGATCGATGATCGTCTGAAAGTAAAAAGTACCGAGGATCCCGAAGACGGTAATAATAAAGGATGCTAAAAACGTATGTATAATCAACGATTTTTGCTGAAGAATCAACCTGAAAATATCGGCACTTATATTACTTGTCTCGGTCTGTTTTTTATAAGTCTCAGTAGGTGCTAAAAGTATTAAGATGCCTGTCCAAATCTTAAAAAAATCATCTTTTTGATATGTAACGAGCCCTTTTCCAGGATCCGCAATGATAATTTTATCTTTACTAATTTTATGTATAACAACGTAATGCAATAATTGTTGATCTATAATAATATGTGCAATTGCTGGAAGAGTAATGGACTGATCAAAAGCTGTATGCTCTGCACGCACAGCTTTTGCTGAAAACCCCAACTGTTCGGCGGCTTTTACCATTCCAAGAGCACTAGTACCTTGTGTATCAGTTCCAGCAATGTCACGTATATAAGCTAGAGAGAGCTTTGAGCCATAATGTTTTGCAATTGTTGATAGGCAGGCTGCTCCACAATCTTTTTGATCAAGTTGTCGTACACAATGATATCTATTAAAAAACATATACTACTCTCCATAATGAAGGTCATTTTTTAGAATATATATAATATAAAGAATAGACATCATTTTATTACATTTTCATGGTTTGTCAACCTTTTTAAGGTAAATATTTATTGTTATTTAGAGCTTTTGGCACGTTTATATAATATAAATGCGTAATTGATATAGATAAGATATAAAGCAAGATTAAATACACCTAAGTGAAAAAAATAAGAAAGAGATATACAAAATAAACCCCCTGCGATTATAAAGATATAGAACAATTTCATTTTACCAACTCCTATAATTGTTAAAATTCATTGTAAGATATAATAGACAAAATGTAAAATATATATGGATGAATGCAATATATAGTTTGCATGGGTTTTTTATATATGATATGCTACAGATAAATAAACCAATGGAGACTTGCCAATGAATAATAATTTGAAGTTGGAAAGAACAAGAGCGAATTTAACACAGGAACAACTTGCCGAAAAAATTGGAGTGACAAGACAGACGATTGGATTAATTGAAAAAGGGAAGTATAATCCTTCTTTACAATTATGTTTGAAAATTTGTATAGAATTGAAAGTTACTCTGAATGATGTATTTTGGACGCATAACAGGGAGGAAGAAACTAATGAAGGATGAGAGAATAAGTCATATTGAAAATAAAATAGGTCATGAAAGCTTTCTTTTAGTAATTGCTTTGGTTTTTGTCTCTTTTATACTTTCGATTATGTTTAAAATGCCGAGCACGTTAATGACAATTATCATATTGTTTGTTGGAAGCGGATATTATGGATTAAGAGCTATGTTAAAAGGCATTTTAAGAGTAAATCTGAAAAAGAAGAAGAAGAGTTCGTACTTTCTTTTAATTGTTTTTACTTTTATTCTGTATATGGCAACGTCGGTATTATTTAAAATCATTACATTCCCTTTTACAACTAAAGAATTCTTATTCCAAATTCTTATGTATATTTTATGGCTAATTCCTTTTAGTCTCATCATGTATACTACATATAAATTTTCAAACAGGCAGCAGAAAAAAGAATTAGAGAATTAATTAAGAGAGCTTAACCTAAATAACTGAATTAGGTTAAGCTCTCTTTTACTATATATAAATTGATCGATAGGTTATAGATGATTTTATGGAAAAAACTATTGATTTAGGATTTATTATGTAATATTATAATTCCCATGGTAAATTTATACTAGTTATTATTATTTACCTGAATAACTTTGAGGAGGAATATTGATGAACGCAAAAAGCATAAAAGACGTTGAACTTCAGGCATTGACTCTTGAAGAAGCTGAACAAATTGATGGAGGAAGTTATGCTAAATATCTTGGCAGTGCAGTAGTTACAGGTGCTGGCGCAGGTGTAGTCGGAGGAGTTCCAGGTGTTATTCTTGGTGCCCATGCAGGTGCAATTGCAGGGTCAGTTGGTTATTTAGGCGGGTCATTAATCGCAGGAAAATGGCTTTAAGGAGGGAATAGCATAAATGGAAAATAATAATCGTCTTTCAGAATTGAATGTAAAAGAAATGGAACAAATTGATGGCGGAGGTTGGAGAAGTGCCCTTGGCGGAGCTTTTTCAGGTGCATTAGTCGGTGCTTCAACAGTAGGCGTCGGTGGAGCAGCTGTTGGCGGACCCGTTGGTGGTGCCGGCGGAGCAATTACTGGCGGCATAGTTGGCGGTATAGTTGGCGGAATAAACGCTTGGTAATAAAAATACATAAAGAACTAGTTTGAACATTATGTAACAAGACCGGAAAGAGTATATCTTTTCTCGGTCTTGTTATATTTGTATTTATATATACATAATGTTTTGTAGCGTCTATTTATTATAAATTCTTTTAACTGACTATCTCAGTTATTTTGTTTCTTCCTTCCATTTCTCATCAATCAGCATCTTGCCAGGCCATGTATACGCCATGATGCCGCCGTCTGCGGTGATGTCTTCGCCTGTGACGTATGAGCTGTCGTCAGAAGCGAGGAAAAGCGCCACCGTCGCCATTTCCTTCGGCTTGCCGAGGCGGCCGAGCGGTGTGATCCATTTGTTGGCTTCGCGGAATTTCTCGCCCATTTCCTGTTCCTTGGTGCCAGCTAATTTGTCAATAAGCGGCGTTTCAATCGTACCCGGTGAGATGGAATTGACCCGGATGCCGTTTCTTGCGTAATCAATTGCCATCGCTCTTGTCAGGTTTGTGATTCCGCCTTTTGCGGCGTTATAGCCGGAGCGGTCAAGGTCCGCAGCCCTGCCTGACATGGAGGAGGTGTTGATGATGGAGCCTCCCTTTTCGAGCATAAGCGGAATCAGATATTTGCTGCAAAGAAACGTGCCGCGCAGATCGACTGCGATTATGCGGTCAAACAGATCTACGGGATATTCGTGCACTTTTCCGCCTTCTTGATCGACGCCGGCGTTGTTAAAGAGAATATCAATCGTTCCGTACGCGTCTTTGAGTTGATCAGCAAATTGCTTTACGTTTTCTTCATCTGACACATCAAGGTGAAAAGCCTCAGCCTGTCCTCCGTTTTGTCTGATCGCTTCGACTGTCTCTTTCATTTGATCTTCATTCATATCGCCGAAAATCACACGCGCGCCTTCATTGGCAAAAACCTCTGCCGTTGCTTGTCCAATGCCTGTCGCAGCGCCTGTGATCACAGCGGTTTTGTTATCAAGTCTTCCCATAACATGAATCCTCCTTTTTCTAGTTGTCTTCCCGCTGTGTGCAGTGATAAACATGTGAGAAAAGAAATGCCTGCATATGTTAAAATGAACTGGAAATTGTTGGGAGGTTTTATGTGTTTTGAAGATACAGCATAAGAAGGAACTTAAATTTTATTGTCTCATTACGATTCCGGCTGCGTTTGCTGTGCTGACTGTCATCTCTTTTTTATTGCAAGAGATTACGTTTCCGGTTACAGCTAGCGCATTTCTGAATGCTTCATGGCATAATCTATTGTTTCTGATACCGTTCTGTTTGTTTTTCTATCCGGTGCATATTTGGATGAAGCGGGAGTTTAGCCGATGGAATGATGCAGGACAAAAGAGAGGTTGATCCTCTCTTTTTCTTATCAGACTGTCTAGAAAAAATAGTGAAAACACCCCCAACTAATGTTAAATTTACATATATACGCATCTATTGATCTTTGATGAAAATCGTATTGACATGAGTCGTCATTTATGATAAATAGATGCTGAAAAGAGTTTACATAACATCACAAAGCATGAAAAAGGAGCGAGCTGAATGGCTAAAAAAGAGTTTAAAGCAGAGTCCAAACGACTGCTGGATATGATGATTAACTCCATTTACACTCAAAAAGAAATCTTTCTTCGCGAGTTAATTTCCAATGCGAGTGACGCGATTGACAAAATCTATTACAAAGCGCTGACAGATGATGCGCTAACCTTCGATAAAGACAATTACTACATAAAAGTCGCGGCTGACAAAGGCGCGAGAACACTGACCATCACGGATACAGGGATTGGAATGACAAAGGACGAGCTTGAACAGCACCTCGGTACGATTGCGAAAAGCGGCTCTCTTGCGTTTAAAAAAGAAAACGAACTGAAGGACGGCCATGACATCATCGGGCAATTCGGTGTCGGATTTTATGCGGCGTTTATGGTTGCCGATGTGGTGACCGTTATCAGTAAGGCGCTCGGCAGCGAAGAAGCGTATAAATGGGAATCTGCTGGCGCAGACGGCTATACAATTGAGCCGTGTGAAAAGGATTCTGTCGGCACAGACATTATCCTGAAGATCAAAGAGAACACGGAAGATGAGAGCTATGATGAGTTTTTAGAAGAATATCGTTTAAAAGCGATCATCAAAAAGTACTCTGACTTCATTCGCTACCCGATCAAAATGGATACAACGGTTAATAAGCCGAAGGAAGGCAGCGACAATGAATTTGAAGAGGTGCAGGAGGAACAGACGGTTAACAGCATGGTGCCGATCTGGAGAAAAAACAAGAGCGAGCTGACAGATGAGGACTATGAAACGTTCTACGCTGAAAAGCATTACGGATTTGATAAACCGCTCACTCATGTCCATATCAGTGTTGACGGTGCCGTGCGCTACAACGCCATTTTATTTATTCCTGAAAACATGCCGTTTGACTATTATTCTAAGGAATATGAGAAAGGCTTGGAGCTCTATTCCAACGGCGTGCTCATCATGAACAAATGCGCGGATCTGCTTCCGGACCACTTCAGTTTTGTGAAGGGTATGGTCGATTCTGAGGACCTGTCGCTGAACATTTCCAGAGAAATGCTGCAGCATGACCGCCAGCTGAAGCTGATTGCGAAAAACATCAGCAAAAAGATCAAAAGCGAGCTGCAGAGCCTGCTGAAAAAAGACAGAGAAAAATATGAGACCTTCTACAAATCGTTCGGCAGACAGCTGAAGTTCGGCGTGTACAATGATTTTGGCGCGAATAAAGATCAATTGAAGGATCTTTTATTATTCTACTCTTCCAAAGAGAAAAAACTGGTCAGCCTGGACGAGTACGTATCCAGAATGCCTGAAGAGCAGAAATATATCTACTACGCGACCGGTGATTCATACGATCGCATTGAAAAACTGCCGCAAACGGAAATGGTAGCGGACAAAGGCTATGAAATTCTTTACTTTACAGAGGACATCGATGAATTTGCGATCAAAATGCTCGCTTCATATCAAGAAAAAGAGTTCAAATCTGTATCAAGCGGCGATCTTGGCATCGATTCAGAAGAGGATCAAAAGCAGTCTGAAGAAGAGGAAAGCAAGTACAAGGATCTGTTTGAGGAAATGAAAAATATTCTGTCTGACAAAGTGAAAAACGTCAGAGTATCCAAACGCCTCAAATCTCATCCGGTCTGCCTTGCAGCTGACGGTGAAGTGACAATCGAGATGGAAAAAATCTTAAACGCGATGCCGGACAGCCAAAATGTAAAAGCGGACAAAGTGCTGGAAATCAACCCGAATCACGAGGTATTCAAGACGCTGCAGAACGCTTTCGAACAAGATAAAGAGAAACTAAGCCTGTACACAAATCTCCTGTATAACCAGGCGCTTCTGATCGAAGGTCTGCCGATTCAGGACCCTGTGGAATTTACGAACAATATGTGCAAGGTAATGGTGTAACCATAAAAAAGGAATCGTCCCGATGAGACGATTCCTTTTTCTATTTATGACGTCCGTTCATTCAGCATACGGCTTTGTCTGTTGTTCTTTCTTTTAAAACGTTGTTTCAGGCTTGCTTCAATTTCTTCTAAGCTTTTCCCTTTGGTTTCAGGAACCATGTAAAGGGCGAAGAAAAATGAGAGAAGACAAATGACTGAAAAAATTGTAAACACCCATGCGATGCCCATGGCGCTGAGCATCAGCGGGAAGACAAGCGACACGATCAGGTTGGTTGCCGATAACACCAAAGTGGTAAAGCCCGTCGCGGCCCCGCGCGCTTTGGATGGGAAGAGCTCAGGCATCAGAACCCATACAACCGGACCCCATGTTGCCTGGTAGAATACGATATAAACTCCGAGAAAAACAACGGTCAGCCAAGCTGTTGATGTTGAGAGCCCCAGCGTCAGGAGCACAGCCGATAGTGCGGCCAAGCTCAGCGTAATGCCGATGCTTCCCCAGATCAGCAGCTTTTTGCGGCCGATGCGGTCGATTAAAATCATAGCTGTAATACACATGATGACGTTGAGTACGCCGATTCCCATTGTGCCGAGCACCGATGCCGATGTACCGAGACCGGCCTTAGTGAAAATGGTTGGCGCGTAGTAGATAACCGTGTTAATCCCGACAGCCTGCTGGAAAACGGCGAGGCCGACGCCAATGAGAAGCATGGGACGAATCCATTTGGCTTTTAACACGCCGAGTGTTGTTTCTTTTTTCTCTGCTTCCCCTTGTTTCATATCTGCCAGTTCACGTTCAATATCTTCTTGATCATGAGTGATTTTCATGATTCGTTTCGCTTCATCTTCACGTCCGCGCTTCACGAGCCATCTTGGTGATTCAGGCATAAATGCGATCCCGATTAATAAAAGCACGGCAGGCACCGCAGCCAGCCCCACCATCCAGCGCCACGCTTCAAACGGTGTGAATAGATAGTTTACGATATATGCAAGTAAAATACCGGTGACAATCATTAAATTGTTCATCGTGCCGAGTGTTCCGCGGATTTTTGTCGGTGCCATTTCGGAAAGATATACAGGCACCAGCGCCGTTGAACCGCCTACGGCCAGGCCGAGAATGACCCGAGACGCGATCAGCATGGTAATGGTTTGAGAAAATGCACAAGCAAGCGCCCCGACGATAAAAATGATGGATAGAACAAATACGACTTTTCTCCTGCCCCAGCGATCGGAGCACGTGCCGCTTAAAGCGGAACCGAAAATCGCGCCGAGGAGCAGCATGCTGACAACCAATCCTTCTGTCAGTGTTGTTAAAGGGATATCATTGTTGATAAACAGCAGCGCTCCCGAGATAACGCCCGTATCATAACCGTAAAGCAGCCCCCCTAAAGCGCCGAAAAAGTAGATCATATATTTCCTTGTGTTTGTCTTCACAAATGTTCCTCCTCAGTCTTTGAGCCAATGAGTATGTACGATGTAACAAAGTTAATAGATTAGTACCCTTCTCCTAATCAATTTGAAACATTTGTTTGAAAAAAGATTGATTTCACAAAAGGAAATTTAAAGCCAAAACGAGGGATATTGGCGGTTTTTACGCAAGTTATTGATCACGAGAGCGATGATCACGATGATGGCAGACCCAATGAAAACGGGAAACAGTAAATAACTCCAAGCATACGCCCCTTGAATGACCACAATGGGATCTGCGCCGGCAGGAGGGTGAGTGGTTTTGGTCAGCATCATGAAAAAGATGGCAAGCCCTGTCCCCAATGCAAAAGTCCAGGGATGAGCTCCGAATATATGAAGGACAGCCAGTCCTGTAAGTGCAGAGATAAAATGCCCGCCAATCACATTTCTCGGCTGTGATAAAGGTGCATTCCAAGCGCTGAATACCAGCACGCAGCTCGCTCCAAAAGGGGCCATTAACCATGGGCTTGATGTATAAGAGGTCAATACTGCAAGCGCCAGAATGGTGATGAATCCTCCTAAAAAGCCTGTGACGGCGTCCTTTCCATTTACCTGTAAAGGTGTTTTTCCTTTTCCTTGCATTTTCAAAAAGAAGTTGTTTTCCAAATTTATCCCTCCCAGTATGTATAGGATAATAGCTATAAACTAACCTGTCAATTTTATTTTTTATGGTTAGTTTCAACTTCGATAAAAAAACCGTTCTCTGGGGAACGGTTTTTTACTCATTATTGATTTTTTTTATGATGGCGTGAGACTTTTTGTCTGTTGCCGCATATCTTCATGGAGCACCATTTTCGCCTTCCTGTTTTATCAAGAAAAAGCAAAATGCACTTTTCGTTTGCGCACCGTTTCAGCTGTTGGATTTCTTTTGTATGAATCAGCCATAATGCATCGTAAGCGATAAGCGATAAAATAGATTCATCTGGTTTTCCATTTGGAATGCGGGCAAGTTTGTCATCTAAGATTTGATAAGAAAAAGGAGCGGCGGCGATTTGATCTTGCAGGAAAGCGATAAAAGCTAGAGAAGGTTTACTGCCTTCGGCGATACTCTCAAAATGTTTTCTCAGCTCAGCGCGGAATTGATGAATCCGTTGCAATGGTTCTTGGACTTGCTGCAGCGTAAAAGACCTGAGAAAAGGAGCAGTTTCTCCCATTATTTCAAACCATGCCATCAGATCTTTTTCTGACTGGATGAGATCGTGCCGTTTATCATAGCTTATGATTTCAGTATTAACGAGATCGAGAGAAAGGTTTTGTGTGATAAGAGAGAATTGAGCATTTGCCATTGTAATCATCCTTTCAAAATCATTGTAAGCGCCAAAACCTTTTTCACGCAAGGATATGAGTAAAGGAGGCTTTTTCCCATTTTATCTGTCAGGCAGTCTGCTGATCATTAGGGGCGGTGCTCTTCCCATGACCGGAAACAGCCGTTTCTGTACCTGCATTTCAAAAAACATCATAAAAAAACCTTACTCGTCCGGAGTAAGGTTCTGATTAAGATATTTTTATTCATCATCCTCGTTGACGAAAACCAAGGCGGAGAATCCTTTTTTCTTATCAAATTGCAATTCAACGACGGTAACGTCTGGATTGAAGTTGTGGTATTCCTCTAAGAACTGAATAATGCCTTCTGAAATGTCATCTGACTCAAGCTGCTTGTGATGCAGGCCATATTTGGCTTCAGCGAAGAATCCTGTTCGCTTGTTGTAAGACAGCTCTTTTACTTCAACGTCCTCAGGGTAAATCTCTTCTTCATTAGAAATATACACACAAATCCCGTCTACAATTTCTTGCTCATTTAATACTAACTTCATTACCTAAAAGCTCCTTCTGTACGTCTTCGGTGTTTTAAATGCGCGAATCAGTGCGATGACAATGAGTAAAATAATGATCAAAGCGATGACATCAACGATCCAGGCAATGGGTGAAGCGCCATAAGAAACATAGCCCGGGCCTCCGACTGGATGATAGGTGTAACCCCAAGGGTGCATCATGCTGATCATGAACATACTCGTTGTGAATCCGCTATAATAGCCAAACCATCCTGATGGCGAGAATCCTGCATTGTAATAATGATTCACTGAAACATAACGTCCGCCAACATAAGCTTTAGATGTTTTTCCGCTGTATGTCTTTCCGCTTACTTTTGATGTGGCGCCGGAAAACGTGCCTGACGATTTTTTAGAGCTTGATGAGCTTGTTTTATCGGAAGATTTCTTTTTCAGCGAAATCGATGATGATGAATCATCAGACGTTTTGGACTTTTTGCTTGAAGAGCTTGATCCTGAACTGTAGCTTGATTTCGGGCTGGATTTATAGCTTCCGCTGTATGACGAGCTTGAACTTCGGCTGCTGTGACTGGATGATGAGCGGCCGCTAAAACTTTTTGCATGAGAAATGGCTGATGGCAGCAGTACACCTAAAGCAACGGTTACTGCAACTAAGGCTTTAACATATTTCAGTTTCATTCTGGTTCCTCCATAGACCGCCGAAACGGCCCGTTATTTCTGGTTTGAATCATATCAATCTTTCATATCATGTTTAGCTTTTTCAATCACTTTCTTTCTGAGATAAACTACCTTTATTTTATCGGATTCATGCCTCTTTTTGTAAGTGTTGCATCAAAATCAAACCAATTTATGGGCAAAAAAACAGCCTTCTCCATGGAGAAGGCTGTTTTTTTCTTATGCGAACAGCTTATCAATAAACGAAATATCCTCTTGAGAAAGCGTTACATCGGCTGTTTTGATGTTATCAATCAGCTGATCGGCACGTTTTGCTCCAGGGATTAAAATATCAATTTCCGGTCTTGCCAAATACCAAGCCAATACGATGTGAGGGATGTCCACGTTGTGCTTTTCAGCAATCGGCGCCAGTTTGTTGACCTTTCTGATATTTTCTTTGAAACGCTCGCCCTTGAAGTGTTCCTGTTCGTTTCGCAGGTCTCCTTCAGGGAACGTCGTATCTTCCGTATATTTTCCAGCCAGTAATCCTGATACAAGCGGGAAGTAAGGGATGAATGAAATATTGTGTTCCTTCGTATACGGGAAGAAGGTTGTTTCCGCTTCACGGTTTAACAGGTTGTATTCACCTTGAAGCACATCGACCAAACCGTCTCTGTTGGCTTCCTTCAGCTGTTCCAGAGAGAAATTGGAGACACCGATGGAGCGGATTTTTCCGGCTTGCTTCATTTCATTCAGTGCGTTAACCGCTTCATCCTTCGGCGTATGTTCATCCGGAAAGTGAATGTAGAACAGATCGATATAATCGGTATTCAAACGTTTCAGGCTTTCATCAACTGATTTTTTCAGAAACTCAGGCGAATTATCAAAAACAAAGTCATTTCCTTCTTTTCTGTGCGCGGCTTTTGTGGCGATGACGACATCTTCACGATTGAACTCGCGCAGCACTTCACCAATTAGCTCTTCCGAACGGCCGATGCCATAAATATAAGCAGTGTCTAACATGGTCACGCCATTACGAATGGCCTCGCGAACCAATTCTTTTCCGGTTTCTTCATTCAGATTCGGGTAGAGGTTATGTCCTCCGACAGCATTTGTTCCTAATCCGATAGGGAATACCTGCAAGTCTGATTTTCCGAGCGTTGCTTTTTTCATGATCTACCTCCTGGAATAAAATTGATGAAAGACTCTCAACACTATTGTAAACGTTAGGCCAGATGAATGCCGATTTGGTGCTCATGGCAGTACTGCGTGTACTCGTCATCTAACGGCTGAGAGGTCACAATACAGTGCAGTCTGTCAAAGGGCGCATAGGTCAGCAGCGTTGATTTTCCGAATTTTGAATGGTCGGCCAATAAATACACTTCTTTCGCTTTTTCAGAAATCCTCTTTTTAATGTCATACTCGAGCAGATCCGAATTGGTCAGTCCGTGTGTCAGTGTTGTTCCGGTTGCAGACATAAAGGCTTTATTGATATTGTACTTCTCCAAAGTGCCCGGATCATCCATGCCGACAAAGGAGCGTGTTTTTCTTTTATAGTTGTTTCCGATAATGATTAGGTTGATATTCTTCATAGCCGATGCCGCATTGATAATGTCCAAGCTGTTGGTTAAAATGGTGACATTTTTGTTGGGATCAAGCGTATCGAGAATCGACTTGGTTGTTGTTCCTGAGTCAATGAAGATTAAGTCATGGTCTTCAATAAACCGGGAAGCATAATGGGCAATTTTTGTTTTCTCATCTTGGTGCTGGATGGTGCGATTCTCAAAAGGAACAAGTGCGGTTTTCTCAATTGATGTTACGCCGCCGTATACTTTTTCGATCGCACCTTTTTCCGTCAGCTTGTTGATATCGCGTCTGACTGTGTTTTTTGAGACATTGAAAACCTGGCACAGCTCATCTAAGGAAACAGTGCCATGCGATAAAATGTACTCCTCCATTTCCTGTATCCGCATCAGTTTCATACAAAAAACTCCTTCTTGAATCTTAAAGTAATGTAAATATATAATAAAAACCAAAAGTTAATCAATAGTTGCTTAAAAAATGATAACATTGGTATGTATCTTTTGCAAGATTCGCCGGACTTCCAGGCGGTCTCTTGCATTACTGAAAGATTAGTATAATAAAAATAATGAAAAAATTTAGTGTTTGTGATTGACTTATGGGTATTATACGATTAGAATATAACCAAGAAATGACCAAGAAGTAACCTGCCGTGTGTGATTTCAGTGATGATATGGTTGCTTACATAAAAAGTGTATCTAACCATTGATTTTTTTTGTTTTTTTTGAAAGCGGTTAATTCTTATCTTATGAATCTATCCTGAACCATCCATACAAGTGTATGTGTTTACTAATGAAGGAGGCAATAAGAATGGCAGAAATCAGAAAATTAAAAAACTATATCAACGGTGAATGGGTTGAAAGCAAAACGGATCAATATGAAGACGTTATCAATCCGGCTACGAAAGAAGTGCTGTGCCAAGTGCCGATTTCTACAAAAGAAGATATTGATTACGCGGCTCAAACAGCGGGTGAGGCATTTAAAACATGGTCGAAAGTGGCGGTTCCGCGCCGTGCGAGAATTCTATTTAACTTCCAGCAGCTGCTGTCTCAGCATAAAGAAGAACTTGCTCATCTGATTACCATCGAAAACGGCAAAAACACAAAAGAAGCTCTGGGGGAAGTGGGACGCGGGATTGAAAACGTTGAGTTCGCAGCCGGTGCGCCTTCTCTGATGATGGGTGACTCACTTGCTTCTATTGCGACGGATGTGGAAGCGGCCAACTACCGCTACCCAATTGGAGTTGTCGGCGGAATCGCACCATTTAACTTCCCGATGATGGTTCCTTGCTGGATGTTCCCAATGGCCATTGCACTCGGCAACACATTTATTTTAAAACCGTCTGAGCGTACGCCGCTGTTAACGGAGAAATTGGTTGAGCTCTTCGAAAAAGCGGGCCTTCCTAAAGGTGTTTTCAACGTCGTATATGGTGCACATGATGTGGTAAACGGCATTCTGGAGCATCCTGAAATTAAAGCGATTTCATTTGTTGGCTCTAAGCCTGTTGGCGAATACGTCTACAAAAAAGGTAGCGAAAACTTAAAACGTGTTCAATCTCTGACAGGCGCGAAAAACCACACGATTGTCCTGAATGATGCGAATCTCGAAGACACGGTCACAAACATCATCGGAGCAGCCTTCGGTTCAGCTGGAGAACGCTGCATGGCTTGTGCGGTTGTGACAGTTGAAGAAGGTATCGCTGATGAATTCATAGCGAAGCTGCAGGAAAAAGTGGCTGAGATTAAAATCGGAAACGGCCTTGATGACGGCGTGTTTTTAGGACCGGTTATTCGCGAGGACAACAAGAAACGCACGCTCAGCTATATTGAAAAAGGATTGGAAGAAGGCGCGAGACTCGTTTGTGACGGACGTGAAAACGTATCTGACGACGGTTACTTTGTCGGCCCGACAATCTTCGATAACGTCACGACAGAGATGACGATCTGGAAAGATGAAATTTTCGCTCCGGTATTATCCGTCATCCGCGTGAAAAACCTGAAAGAAGCCATTGAGATTGCCAACAAGTCTGAGTTTGCGAACGGCGCCTGCTTGTTCACATCGAACTCAAATGCCATCCGCTACTTCCGTGAAAACATTGATGCGGGAATGCTCGGCATCAACCTGGGTGTGCCGGCACCGATGGCGTTCTTCCCATTCTCAGGCTGGAAATCTTCATTCTTTGGAACGCTGCATGCGAACGGAAAAGACAGCGTCGACTTCTACACGCGTAAAAAAGTGGTGACAGCAAGATACCCGGCACCCGATTTCAACTAAACGACGAACAGCCGAACGGCGTGTCTCGGCGCTGTTCGGACTCATTCTTACCATAGAAAGAGGAGGGCTTAACCATGAGTCATTTGTTGCGTAAGCCGCAGTCGAATGAAGTATCAAAAGGCGTCAAACTTGTGCATGAAGTAACGAAATCAAACTCAGATCTTACCTATGTAGAGTTTAAAGTGTTAGAACTCGCATCCGGTTCAAGCTATACAGAAGAATTGAAAAAACAAGAAATCTGCATTGTGGCAGTGACGGGAAAAATCACAGTGACGGATCATGAATCTACGTTTGAACATATCGGTACGCGTGAAAGCGTATTTGAGAGAAAACCGACAGACAGCGTCTATATCTCCAATGACCGTGCCTTTCAGATTACGGCAGAGAGTGATGCGAGAGTGGCGCTTTGTTATTCGCCATCAGAGAAACAGCTTCCGACAAAGCTGATCAAGGCGGAAGACAACGGGATTGAACATCGCGGAAAGTTTTCCAACAAACGGACCGTTCACAACATTCTTCCGGATTCAGATCCTTCAGCTAACAGCCTCTTAGTGGTTGAAGTGTATACAGACAGCGGAAACTGGTCCAGCTACCCGCCTCATAAACACGATCAAGACAACCTGCCGGAGGAGTCCTTCTTGGAAGAAACCTACTACCATGAATTAGATCCGGGCCAAGGCTTTGTATTTCAGCGCGTTTACACAGATGACCGCTCCATTGACGAGACAATGACTGTAGAAAATGAAAACGTTGTCATCGTTCCTGCGGGATATCACCCGGTAGGTGTGCCGGACGGATATACGTCCTACTATTTAAATGTCATGGCAGGACCGACACGAAAATGGAAGTTTCATAATGATCCGGCTCATGAGTGGATTTTAGAACGCTAACAAGTGAGGAGTGGCTGTTTACGATGAAGTATACATTCAACGAAGAGAAGGACTTTGATATTGTTGCCATCGGCCGGGCGTGTATTGATTTGAACGCGGTTGAATACAATCGCCCAATGGAAGAAACGATAACATTTTCGAAATACGTCGGCGGCTCGCCTGCGAATATCGCGATCGGCAGCTCAAAGCTCGGCTTAAAAGCGGGCTTTATCGGCAAAATTCCAGATGACCAGCATGGCAGATTCATAGAGTCCTATATGAGAAAAACCGGCGTAGACACAACACAAATGGTCGTTGATAAGGAAGGGCATAAAGCCGGTCTCGCATTTACTGAAATTCTGAGTCCGGAAGAATGCAGTATCTTAATGTACCGCGATGACGTGGCCGATCTTTATCTTGAGCCTTCAGAGGTAAGCGAGGACTACATCGCAAATGCGAAAATGCTGCTCGTTTCCGGGACAGCGCTCGCTAAAAGCCCGTCACGGGAAGCGGTGTTAAAAGCCGTTCAATATGCGAAAAATCACCAGGTAAAAGTCGTGTTCGAACTGGATTATCGCCCATATACATGGCAGTCAGCCGATGAAACAGCTGTTTACTATTCTTTGGTCGCTGAGCAGTCCGATATCGTCATCGGAACACGGGATGAATTCGATGTCATGGAAAACCGCACAGGCGGCAGCAATGAAGAGTCTGTCGATTATTTATTTGACCATTCAGCCGACCTCGTCGTCATCAAGCATGGTGTAGAAGGCTCGTACGCATACAGCAAATCCGGCGAAGTCTTCCGCGCCCAAGCGTACAAGACAAAAGTGCTGAAAACCTTCGGAGCCGGTGACTCGTATGCTTCGGCCTTTATCTACGGACTTGTCAGCGGCAAAGACATTGAAACGGCATTGAAATACGGAAGCGCCTCAGCCTCCATTGTTGTCAGCAAGCATAGCTCATCGGAAGCCATGCCGACAGCGGAAGAAATCGTACAGCTTATTGAAGCACAGTCATAATTGAAAAAGATCGAGTAAAGGTGGGATCGTTTGTGGGTAAGAAAATTCGCTTAACAACAGCACAAGCGCTGATTACATTCTTAAACCAGCAGTACATCCATGTTGATGGCAAGGAAGAGCCTTTCGTAGAAGGGATTTTCACGATTTTCGGTCATGGAAATGTTTTAGGGATTGGGCAGGCGCTTGAGCAGGATGCTGGCCATTTAAAAGTGTACCAAGGGAAAAATGAACAGGGAATGGCGCATGCCGCAATGGCGTACAGCAAGCAAATGCTGAGAAGAAAAATTTACGCGGTCTCAACATCTGTCGGACCGGGAGCGGCCAACTTAGTGGCGGCAGCCGGCACTGCATTGGCAAATAATATTCCTGTTCTCTTCATTCCGGCAGATACATTTGCGACAAGACAGCCCGACCCTGTACTGCAGCAAATGGAGCAAGAGTACAGTGCGGCGGTTACAACAAACGATGCATTGAAGCCTGTATCGAGATACTGGGATCGCGTTACACGCCCTGAGCAGCTGATGAGCAGCTTGCTTCGCGCTTTTGAAGTCATGACCGATCCGGCAAAAGCGGGTCCGGCGACCATTTGCATTTCTCAGGATGTGGAAGGCGAAGCGTACGATTTCGATGAAAGTTTCTTCGTCAAACGGGTTCACTATATTGATCGCATGCAGCCGAGCGAGCGTGAACTTCTAGGTGCGGCGGAGCTGATCAAAGCCAGCAAAAAACCTGTGATCCTCGTAGGCGGAGGCGCGAAATATTCCGGTGCGCGCGATGAATTAATAGCCATATCTGAGGCCTATGACATTCCGCTGGTTGAAACACAGGCAGGCAAATCGACTGTGGAAGCTGATTTTCCGAACAACTTGGGCGGAATGGGCATCACAGGAACCCTCGCGGCAAATAAGGCGGCCCGCCAAGCAGATTTGATTATCGGTATCGGCACAAGATATACGGATTTTGCGACATCCTCTAAGACCGCTTTTGATTTTGATAAAGCGAAGTTTCTGAACATCAATGTCAGCCGAATGCAGGCGTATAAACTCGATGCGTTCCAAGTGGTGGCGGATGCGAAAGTGACGCTTGGCAAACTGCACGGCCTGCTTGAAGGCTATAGGAGTGAATTCGGTTCAACGATCAAGGAGCTGAAGGACGAATGGCTCGCTGAACGCGACCGCCTCAGCAAAGTGACATTTAAGCGGGAAGCATTTGATCCGGAAATCAAACATCATTTCTCTCAAGAGATTCTAAACGAGTACGCTGACGCGTTGAATACCGAGTTTCCGCAAACAACGGCATTGCTGACGATTAACGAGACCATTCCTGAAGACAGTGTGATTATCTGTTCGGCAGGCTCTCTTCCGGGAGATTTGCAGCGTTTGTGGCACTCCAATGTCCCGAATACGTATCACCTGGAGTACGGATATTCCTGCATGGGCTATGAAGTGTCCGGCACACTGGGGCTTAAATTGGCTCACCCAGACAGAGAAGTGTATACGATTGTCGGAGACGGCAGCTTCCTGATGCTTCATTCCGAACTGATCACAGCGATTCAGTATAACAAGAAGATCAATGTGCTGCTTTTTGACAACTCAGGATTCGGATGTATCAACAACCTGCAAATGGACCACGGAAGCGGCAGCTACTACTGTGAGTTCCGCACAGATGACAACCAAATCTTGAATGTCGATTACGCGAAAGTCGCTGAGGGTTATGGCGCGAAAACGTACCGTGCTAACACAGTAGAAGAGTTAAAAGCGGCGTTAGAGGATGCGAAGAAACAAGACGTATCAACGTTGATTGAAATGAAAGTGCTGCCAAAAACAATGACTGACGGCTATGACAGCTGGTGGCATGTCGGAGTGGCTGAAGTATCTGAACAAGAAAGCGTTCAAAAAGCATATGAAGCAAAAGAGAAAATGCTCGAATCTGCAAAGCAGTATTAGAGGGGAGGCATCATGATGGGCAAACATGAAATCCTGTGGGGGATCGCTCCCATTGGGTGGCGGAATGATGATATGCCTGAAATCGGAGCGGGAAATACACTTCAGCATTTGTTAAGTGATATAGTTGTCGCGCGTTTTCAAGGTACGGAAGTCGGGGGCTTTTTCCCCGAGCCTTCCATTCTTAATAAAGAGCTTAAGCTTCGGAATTTACGCATTGCGGGAAAATGGTTCAGCAGTTTTATTTTGCGTGACGGACTTGGTGAAGCGGCGAAGGCATTTACCCTGCATTGTGAGTATTTGCAGCAAGTCAATGCGGATGTTGCAGTTGTCTCTGAACAAACCTACAGCGTGCAAAGTCTGGAGAAAAACGTGTTCACAGAGAAACCGCATTTTACTGATGAGGAATGGGAACGGCTTTGTGAAGGATTAAATCATCTTGGGAAAATTGCCGATCAGCATGGCTTAAAGCTGGTATATCATCACCATCTCGGCACCGGCGTCCAAACAGCGGCTGAAGTGGACCGCCTGATGGAGGGAACAGACCCTGCACATGTGCACCTCCTCTACGATACGGGTCATGCGTATATTTCTGACGGCGACTACATGGGCATGCTGAAAAAGCATATCGATCGCATTAAACATGTCCATTTTAAGGATGCCCGTCTGAACGTTATGGAACAATGCAAACTCGAAGGGAAATCGTTTCAGCAATCGTTTTTACAAGGCATGTTTACGGTTCCCGGTGACGGCTGCATTGATTTTAGAGACGTATATCAGCTGCTGTTAAAGCACAATTATTCCGGATGGATTGTCATTGAAGCTGAACAGGACCCCGATGTCGCAAACCCGCTTGAGTATGCATTGATCGCGAGAAACTATATTGATGAGCAGTTGCTGGATCTGGCGTAATGGGGACTGAATATATGGGCCATACCAATGCAGATTCGGCCTTCAATAAACGGACAATCGCGGCAGCATTGGCTAACTATATAGATGCCGGTTCGATTGTGGCTGGATCTGCTGGTTTATCGTTATGGGTCAGTTACCTGAAGCTGTCAGATACCCAAATCGGATTGCTCGGCGCATTGAGTGCGAATGCCATCTCTGCCGCTGTCGGTGCTTTGCTTGGGGGATTTTTGGCGGATAAAGTCGGGCGAAAAGCTGTTTATACGAACAGCATGCTGATTTATGCGCTGGGGATTTGTTTCGTCCTGTTTAGTGTTAACTTTCCCATGCTGTTAAGCGGTTACATGATTATCGGGCTATCAGTTGGCGCTGATATCACCGCCTCATGGACGATCATCGCGGAAAACGCGCCTAAGAAAAACCGGGCCCGCCACTGCGGGGTGGCACAGGTTGCGTGGGCCGCAGGGGCAGTCGCTGTTCTGCTTCTCTCTGTGTTGGTCGGTGATTTAGGTCTGTTGGGAAATAAAATCGTATTTGCCCATCTGCTTGTCATTGCGCTTATTACGTACGTCCTCAGAATCAGGCTTCCTGAGTCAGACGCGTGGCAGCAGAAAAATAAGCCCGCAGACACACAGGCGGCAGAGAAGCCGGCTGTATTACACAAAACCTCGTATTTTGATTTGCTCAAGCCTAAGTATGTAAAAAGCATCCTGTTTTTAATGGGTGTGTACTTGGTTTGGAACTTAGCCGCCGGCGTTATGGGCTTCTTTATGCCTTACATTTATCAGCAGGTCGGCGGGGTATCTGCCAACATGGCAAATCTTTTGCAAATGGGCCTGTTTATCTTTACCGGCCTGGGGGTCGCTCTGATCTTTATGCCCTTTGCAGATCAATATAGAAAAACGGTTTTTGGAATCGCTGCTTTTATGGCCGTCATCGGCTGGACGCTGTTTCTGCTCCCGGTTGAAGGACTGCCGGTCCTGCTTCTGTTTATCGTGGTGATGGGGATCAATAACGGAGCCGGCCAGCAAGCGAACTATCAATTATGGGCCAGCGAAATTTTTCCTACTCAATACCGTGCTTCCGCACAAGGACTGATGTTTTTCCTTGTTCGTATCTCAATAGGGATTTGGAGTCTGTTTGTCCCAATGATTATCAGCCATTTCGGCATTGGAACGATGGCTGCAATTCTCCTCGGGTGTGTGACGGCCAGCATGATGATCGGGCTTCTTTTCGCGCCGAATACATCTGGCAAGTCGCTTGAACAAATTCAAGAGGAACTCTACGGATCGCCTCACAATCATGTAAAGCAAGAAACTGAAAGCAAAATGATGTAACAAACAGAGGGAGTGGCTGTCAATGAGTTTACGTATTGGTGTTATTGGAACTGGAGCAATCGGAAAAGAACATATTAACCGCATCACAAACAAACTGTCCGGCGCAGAAATTGTAGCTGTAACGGATGT
This sequence comes from Bacillus sp. PAMC26543, assembly GCF_014250375.1. Lineage (NCBI taxonomy): Bacteria > Bacillati > Bacillota > Bacilli > Caryophanales > Bacillaceae > Bacillus > Bacillus sp. PAMC26543. The sequence continues at coordinate 189,342 of NZ_CP060193.1, forward strand.
GAATCAAGAAGCCGCACAGAATGTCGTCGAGCACTACCAATTAAACGCAGCAGTATATCCTGATGATGACAGCCTTCTGGCAGATGAAAATGTAGACGCTGTCCTAGTGACAAGCTGGGGGCCTGCGCACGAATCGAGTGTGTTGAAAGCGATTAAAGCCCAGAAATATGTATTTTGTGAAAAGCCGCTTGCGACAACTGCTGAAGGATGCATGCGCATCGTCGAAGAGGAAATGAAAACGGGGAAACGCCTTGTTCAAGTCGGCTTTATGCGCCGTTATGACAGCGGTTACGTACAGTTGAAGGAAGCGCTCGACAACAATGTCATCGGCGAGCCGCTCATGATTCACTGCGCGCACCGCAACCCTACTGTGGGAGACAACTACACAACGGATATGGCCGTAGTCGACACGCTTGTTCATGAAATTGATGTGCTGCACTGGCTCGTCAAAGATGACTACGAGTCCGTTCAAGTTATCTATCCGAAAAAATCAAAAAATGCCCTGCCGCACTTAAAAGATCCGCAAATCGTAGTCATTGAAACAAAAGGCGGTATCGTCATCAATGCTGAAATCTATGTGAACTGTAAATACGGTTATGACATTCAATGTGAGATCGTCGGAGAAGACGGCATCATCAAGCTTCCTGAACCATCAAGCATCAGCATGAGAAAAGAAGGCAAATTCAGCACAAATATTCTGATGGATTGGCAGAGACGCTTTGTGGATGCGTACGATGTGGAAATCCAAGACTTCATTGATTCGATCCAGAAAAAAGGCGAAGTCAGCGGGCCGACGGCTTGGGACGGCTATATTGCTGCCGTTACGACTGACGCGTGTGTAAAGGCCCAGGAATCTGGACAAAAAGAAAAGGTTGATTTGAAGGAAAAACCGGAATTCTATCAATCCTTTACAACAGTGGAAAACTAGGAATATGGAGGAGTGAAAAAAATGAAATTAGCATTGGATCCATCGATGTATCGAGATGATTTAACGTTGGAGGAAATGGTCTATAAAACGGCAGAGCTTGGCTATGAATATATCGAGTTGTCGCCGCGTGAGGATTTTTGTCCATTCTATAAATATCCGAAAGTCGATTCAGCAAAGATCAAACAATTAAAGCGGCTTTTAAGGGATACAGGTGTTAAGCTTTCATCACTCCTTCCGCTTTACCACTGGGCGGGTCCTGAAGAAGACCGCCGCCAGGCTGCGGTGCGCAACTGGAAAAGGGCAATCGAAATTGCGGTTGAACTTGAAGTGGATTTGATGAACAGTGAATTCAGCGGTTCAAAATATGATCCTTTAACAAGCGAAGAAAAATTTATCAAATCCATGGATGAACTTCTGCCAGTCTTTGAAAAAGAAGGCATTAAACTCAATCTTCAAGCCCATCCGTACGATTTTATCGAAACGCACAAAGGTGCGATGGATATGATCCGCGCGCTCGACAAGGACTGGATCAACCTTGTCTACTCGACTGCGCATACGTTCTTCTATGATGACGGAAAAGGCGATATCGAGACAATGTTTGACGAAGCCGGCGACCGCCTCACACATGTTTTATTTGCAGATACCTTTAATCATAAAGCGGCTCATGGCCTGCGCTACATCGTCAATCCGCCTGACGCGAAAGTAACGGTTCACCAGCATTTGGACATTGGTCAAGGCGAGGTTGATTTTGATACGATTTTCAGAAAACTGAGAGAGATGAAGTTCGACGGAATTGCGACGAATGCCGTGTTTGCTTGGGTCGACGAAAGAGCGGATGAATCAAGCCGATTTATGCTTAAAAAAATGAAAGAAGAATTAGGTCTGGCATAAGCTGAGCATGGAGTTCGGCGGGATATGGCGAACAGCCTTCCTGCCGAACTCCCTTCATATCTAAAACGCAGATGGGGGAGTCTGACATGAAACTGTGTTTCAATGAAGCAACAACATTGGAAAACTCAAATCTTAAACAGGATTTAGAGCTATGTGAAAAGCATGGCTATGATTATATTGAAATCCGCACAATGGATAAGCTGCCGGAGTACTTAAAAGACCATTCATTGGCCGATCTTGCGGAATACTTTCAAACCCATCACATTAAACCGCTTGCCTTAAACGCACTCGTTTTCTTCAATAACCGTGATGAAAAGGGCTATCAGGAGATCATTGCTGAATTTAAGGGCATGATGGAAACCTGCAAAACCCTCGGTGTGAAATATGTGGTGGCCGTTCCGCTTGTGACGGAGCAGAAAATCTTAAAAGAAGAGATCAAAAAGAGCTGTGTAGAGGTACTGACTGAGCTTTCTGATATCGCCGAACCGTACGGCGTAAAAATCGCCCTTGAGTTTGTCGGCCATCCGCAATGTACAGTCAATACATTTGAACAGGCGTATGACATCATCAATACTGTCAGCCGCGACAATGTCGGGCTTGTCTTTGACAGCTTCCACTTCCATGCGATGGGATCAAATATTGAAAGCTTAAAGCAGGCGGACGGGAAGAAAATCTTTATTTATCATATTGACGATACGGAAGATTTCCCAATCGGCTTTTTAACGGATGAAGATCGCGTATGGCCCGGCCAAGGGGCGATTGACTTGGATGCCCACTTATCAGCCCTCAAGGAAATCGGCTTCTCTGATGTGGTATCCGTTGAGCTGTTCCGGCCTGAATACTATGAGCTAAGTGCTGAGGAAGCCATTCAAACAGCGAAAAAAACAACGGTTGATGTCGTATCGAAATACTTCAACATGTAACGGATAAAGGAGGGGTGAACATGGCTTTTGTATCGATGAAAGAGCTTCTTGAAGATGCAAAGCGGGAGCAATATGCGATTGGCCAGTTTAATATCAACGGTTTGCAGTGGACGAAGGCGATTTTGCAAGCGGCGCAAAAGGAGCAATCACCAGTCATCGCCGCGGCTTCCGATCGCCTTGTCGACTATTTAGGCGGATTTAAAACGATTGCCGCCATGGTCGGCGCGTTAATGGAGGAAATGGCGATTACCGTTCCCGTGGTGCTTCATCTTGATCACGGAAGCAGTGCGGAACGCTGCAGACAGGCCATTGATGCCGGATTCAGCTCAGTGATGATTGACGGCTCTCATCAGCCGATTGACGAGAATATCGCGATGACAAAAGAAGTCACCGATTATGCCGCAAAGCACGGCGTGTCAGTAGAAGCCGAAGTCGGCACGGTCGGAGGAATGGAAGACGGGCTGGTCGGCGGGGTCCGCTATGCCGATATCACGGAATGTGAGCGGATCGTCAAAGAAACCAATATCGACGCGCTAGCCGCTGCCCTCGGCTCTGTACACGGCAAATATCAGGGTGAGCCGAATCTCGGATTTAAGGAAATGGAGGCTATCTCCCGCATGACTGATATTCCCCTCGTTCTTCACGGGGCATCCGGGATTCCGCAGAATCAGATCAAAAAAGCCATCACGCTCGGCCACGCGAAGATCAATATCAATACGGAATGTATGGTAGCCTGGACAAACGAAACACGCCGCATGTTTCAGGAAAACAGCGATCTGTACGAACCGCGCGGCTATATGACACCCGGCATTGGAGCCGTGGAAGAGACAGTGCGAAGCAAAATGAGAGAGTTCGGATCAGCCGGTAAAGCAGCTAAGCAGCAGGTCGGCTGAAGAGACCTGAAACCGCCGAGATGGCGGTTTTTTTGTGCGGTGTTGCGTCCGTACCCCCGAAACGATTATGATGATGGCAGCAGTGTAAGAAACGGGAGTGGTTCAGTTTGAATAAAATCATGATTGTAGAAGACAGTGAAGACATTCGCGGACTATTGCAGAATTATCTTGAAAAATACGGATACCAAACCGTGGTCGCCGCGGATTTCACGGCTGTTCTTGATGTCTTTTTGCGAGAAAAGCCTGATGTGGTGCTGCTTGATATCAACCTGCCGTCCTATGACGGCTATTATTGGTGCCGCCAGATCCGCCAGCACTCCACAAGCCCGATCATTTTCATTTCAGCCAGAAACGGGGAAATGGATCAGGTGATGGCGATTGAAAACGGCGGAGACGATTATATCGAAAAACCGTTTTCCTACGATATTGTGCTGGCGAAAATCAAAAGCCAGATCCGCAGGGCATACGGAGAGTACGCCGCAAAACAGGGGGAGAAAGTGGTTGAATATGCCGGCGTGCAGCTCTTTGTGGAACGGTTTGAACTGCGCTTTCATGACGAAAAAAGCGAGCTTTCTAAAAAAGAAAGTAAGCTTTTGGAAGTGCTGCTGGAGCGGGGAGAAAAGGTGACGGGAAGAGACAGGCTCATGGAAAAAACGTGGGACACCGACATTTTCGTCGATGATAATACACTTAACGTGTATATCACGCGGCTCAGAAAAAAACTGCGGGAGCTGAATGCGCCTGTTTCGATTGAATCGGTGCGGGGCGAAGGCTACCAGCTGAGGGCGCAGTCATGAAGCTGTTTCTCCGGTCTCATACAGTGCTGATTCTGCTTTTTCTCCTTCAAGGGCTGTTTGTCTTCTTTTATTACTGGTTTGCGGGTCTTCATTCTTTTTCTCACTTGTTTTACATATTGGGCGTGCAGCTTCTTATTTTGGCGGGTTATCTTGCCTATCGCTGGTACAAAGACCGCGGCGTGTATCATTGGCTCAGCTCGGGACAGGAAGGGACGGACATCCCGTATCTCGGTTCTTCAGTGTTTTGTTCAGAGCTGTATGAAAAGCAGATGGAGCTGATCCGGCTGCAGCACCAGAAGCTCCATGAGACCGAAGCCAAGCTTGACGCGCGCGTGACGTATATGAATCAATGGGTGCACCAAGTAAAGACGCCGCTGTCGGTCATTAATTTAATCATTCAGGAAGAGGATGAGCCCGTTTTTGAACAAATCAAAAAAGAAGTCCGGCAGATTGAATTCGGGCTGGAGACGCTTCTTTATTCTTCAAGGCTCGACCTGTTTGAACGGGATTTTAAAATCGAAGCGGTTTCCCTGTCCGAGCTTCTCCAATCAGTCATTCAAAGCTATAAACGATTTTTTATTCAATACCGCGTTTATCCGAAAATGAACATTTGCGATGATCATAAGATTTACACCGATGCAAAATGGCTCAAATTTGCGATCGGCCAAGTGGTCACAAATGCGGTCAAGTATTCAGCGGGCAAGAGTGACAGAATTGAGCTGAATGTCTCCCGCGATGAAGACAGGACGGTGCTTGAAGTCAAAGATTACGGTGTCGGCATTCCCTCCCAAGACATCAAGCGGGTGTTTGACCCTTATTATACCGGTGAAAACGGACGGCGTTTCCAAGAATCTACTGGAATCGGCCTCCACCTCGTCAAAGAAATTACGGACAAGCTCAATCATACGGTGGACATCAGCTCGTCTCCCGGTAAAGGGACATCGGTTCGATTTTCATTTCTTACAAAAATGTAAGGCTGCGTTAAGAAAACAACATAGCTCGTTTTGTTTCCCCTTGATAACATGGATTTACGTCAAGGGGATTTTTATGTTAAATGCCCCGGCACTACATGAAAGCAGCCCAGACCAACAAGAATAAAACCATAAGGAGGATTTTCATGGCGAATATGCTTGAAGTCAAACATATAAATAAAACCTATAAAGGACAAGTGTCCTATCAAGCCTTAAAGCAAATTTCATTTTCAATAGAAGAAGGTGAGTTCACGGCGGTGATGGGGCCGTCCGGCTCCGGAAAAACAACTCTTTTGAATATCATTTCAACGATCGACCGTCCGGATTCAGGCGATATCCTGATTCACGGAGAAAACCCGCATCGCCTGAAGCGGACAAAGCTCGCTCATTTCCGCCGAAAGCAGCTCGGATTTGTGTTTCAGGATTTCAACCTTCTGGACACGCTGACGATCGGTGAAAATATTATGCTGCCATTAACGCTTGATAAAGAAGCGCCGTCTGTAATGGAAGAAAAACTGCAAGGCATCGCGGAAAAGCTCGGAATCGAAGACCTGCTCAACAAACGGACGTTTGAAGTGTCCGGAGGCCAGCGCCAGCGGGCCGCCATCGCAAGAGCGGTCATTCATAAGCCGTCACTCATCCTGGCCGATGAACCGACGGGAAACCTTGATTCCAAAGCGTCAAAGGACGTCATGGAAACGATGCAGAGCCTGAATCAGGATGATCATGTCACGGCTTTGATGGTGACCCACGATCCTGTTGCGGCAAGCTACTGCCGCCGCGTCATCTTTATAAAAGACGGCGAACTGTTTAATGAGATTTACCGCGGGGAAAACCGCCAAGTATTTTATGAACAAATTCTTGATGTGCTGTCTATGCTGGGGGGAAACGCAAATGACCTTTCTTCAGTTCGCTTATAAAAACGTCACGAGAAACAAAAGGGCCTATCTTGCATTCTTTTTAAGCAGCGCCTTTTCCGTTTTGATTTTCTTTACCTTTGCGATGTTCCTGTTTCATCCGGCATTAAAGGAAGGCTACCTGAATAACATCGCCAAAAAAGGATTAACCGCCGCGGAATGGATGATCTTTGTTTTTTCTTTCTTATTTGTTCTGTATTCGGTTAATGCATTTTTGAAATCGAGAAATAAAGAATTCGGCATCCTGCTCATGCAGGGCATCACGCCGGGGCAGCTAAGAAAGCTCATTACTGCGGAAAATATGATCATCGGCGTCATGTCAATTGCAGCCGGCATTATCGGAGGATTCATTTTTTCAAAGACGTTCTTTACGGTCGGCGCTTATATTTTAGAAATGGACGCGCTGCCTTTGTATATGCCTTGGAAAGCGCTCGGTATTACGGCTGGCGGATTTCTGCTCTTATTTTTCCTTTTATCGCAGTTTACGATCCTTTTTGTCAGATCAAATACGGTTATCAAATTAATAAAGGGCACTGACAAGATTAAGCCGGAGCCAAAGCCGTCCGTGCTACTGTCCTTATTCGGCATCGCCTGTCTGTGCGGCGGGTACGGCATGGTCCTTAAAGGCAATGTCCACGGGACCGAACCGTTTATCATTTTACTGCTCACCGTTATCGGAACGTATTTCTTTTTCAGCCAAAGCAGCATATGGATTCTGCGCGTGCTGAAGAAGTGGAAAACCTTTTATCTGCGCGGGAAAAATATCATTTGGGTTTCTGACCTTGTCTATCGTTTAAAAGACAACGCCCGCCTGTTCTTTATTGTCAGCATGATTTCCGCGGTTGCGTTTACGGCTACGGGCGTGCTCGTGATGTACAAATCGACCGTCGGGGCGGAAGAGTCCGCTTATGAGATGGAGTATATATCTTACAGCGGCAATCCAAAAGAACAGACTCATTTGAAAAAAATTGACCATGAACTGAAAACACACGGCTTTACGTATAAGAAAGACGAAATAGATGTTTCTTATGTTCGCTATCAGGAAGGAGAAACTGTTCCCCCTGTTTACATGATCAGCGAATCGGATGTATCAAAATACTTCCATGTCAAGCTGAACGGCCTGAAAAATGGTGAGGCTGTCTTTTTCCCGGGCACGTATGACCGCAATTTCAAAAACGAAGCGCCGGATCAGCTGAAGCTGCTGAACCAAAAAGGCAAGCCGTCTGACCAAAAACTGTCGGTAAAAGAAGTCAAAAAACCGCTGATTTCATTAAATGCCATCATCGCGGTGAACGATAAAACCTTTGATCAGCTCAAATCACTCGGTGATAAAGCGACATTATACGGCTACAGGTATGATCATTGGAAAGACGGTCTTGGGTTCAGCCAATCCTTGAAAAATGAGATTTACGGCAATTATATCGACGTGCATTCTGATTTTATGGCAAAAGCCGGGACTTACTATGATACGGTGCAGCTGCCGAGCTTAAGTTTATTCATCGGCCTGTTTATCGCGATCGTCTTCTTTATCGCGGCAGCAAGTTTCTTATATTTCAGGCTGTTCACCGATTTAGAAGAAGATCGGGAGCGTTACCGTTCGCTGGCCAAAATCGGTTTGAGTGAGCGTGAGATGTCACAAAGCGTGACGATACAATTGGCGATTCTCTTTTTCTTTCCATTTGTCATTGCTGTCATGCATACGCTGTTTGCCTTGAGAACATTGGCCGTGGATGGCTATTCCGTTGTAGCGGGACCGCTCAGTCTCACCATCGGAGGGTTTTTCCTTTTTCAGCTTCTGTTCTTCCTCGCGGTGCGGTCAAGCTATTTGAAAAAAATGAACAAGTAAGGGGAGTGCAAAGATGAAAAAAGCAATGGCATTCCTGGCCGTCTTGGCGGCTGCTGCCATAATATGCGGGCTTCTCTTTTTTCATAACGATGTTACAGACAGATTTAATCCGTTTATTCACCAGCAAGATGTCTATGTGCAGATTGATCGAGATGGCAAACATCTTAGCCCAGGCGGTACTGAGTATACATTAGACGGATATCATGCATCCGGAAAAAAAGAAGAAGTGACCTTTTTCGCCGGTAAAGACCTTCGGAAGAACGCGTATTTGAAGGTGAAGGCAAAAGGAAAGTATGTCGAGACTTGGGAAGAAGTCAGGTTTGAAGATATGCCGCACTCCGTACAGTCAGCATTAAAGTGAATCATAAAAAACGGCACAGTGTCATAACTGTGCCATTTTCTTTATTTTTTATTTTCTTCGGCCCGTTTGATCAGCATGTCGGTGATGATATCCACCTGTTTGCTGACAGAAATCGGATCGTACGGGTAGAACGTGTCAAAGTCATTGATAAACACGCGATTATGTTTCACAGCGTCTAGGTTTTTCCAAATGGAGGAGTCCTCCAGCTTGTCGAGTGTTTTGCTTTCGCCTTTCGGATTGTAGTCCGTAATGAACATATAATCTGCGGCATACTCAGGAATGACCTCTTGAGAGAGCTGTTTCATCTCTCCTTTTTTGATGACATCTTGTTCAATTTTTTCAGGCGCTTTTAACCCAAGCGCATTGTATACAGCTTGGCCGCCACGTCCGCCATTGTCATTGAAGACCCAGAATTCGCCCTTGTCCGTGTTTTCATAAATGCCGAAGGTCGCATCTTTGTCGATGACGCCGGCTATTTTCTTTTTGGCTGCTTCCGCTTTTTTGTTAAAGTCAGCCATAAATGCTTTTGCTTTATCCTTGGCACCCGCAATATCTCCGAACATTGCAACGGTATCTTCGACGTTTTTCGCGGTGTTATAAGGAACGACAACGGTTGGAGCGATTTTCTTTAATTTATCGACATTCTCTTCATTCATGACAACAATTAAGTCAGGCTGAAGCTCCATGACTTTCTCAACGCTGATCGGATCACCGACATCCTTTACATCTTTCAGCTTTGATTTTAAAAATGGATTATCAAATGACCATGAGCCCGAGCCGACCACATTTGCCCCGACAGACAGCAATTCCCCGGCATAAAAATCAGTGACGATGCGTTTCGGATGTGCAGGAATGTTGACGTTCCCTTTTGTTGATTTGTATGTTCTCATTTCTGTCTTTTCGGAAGCTGAATCACCTGAGCTTCCTTTCGAAGCCGTGCCGCTGCAAGCACTGACAAACATGAGGAGCAGCACCAGCATGCCCACGAGCAATGTGTTCTTTTTCATCAAGAACCCTCCAATATGTATTTTGATCCATTAGTAATGATTATCATTATCAATTAATAATATAGCAAGAAACCTGTGCCCCGTCTATCACTATTTTAAAAGGAGAAAGTTTTTGTTATACAAGTGACGCGGTATTCTTAATCGATTATTATAGGTAAATAGGAGGAGGAAAATATGGAAATCACAAAAAGAGGTGCCGCATGGGAATGGCTTCATAGCTGGTGGATGCTGTTTATTTTCATGCCTTTTGCCATTACCAGTTTTTTTGCCTTTTTATTTATTGGCATCAAGGTTAGAAATAAAAAGTGGATCATATACGGAATCATTTATTTTTTCGTATTTGCGTTTGCTTTCGTGCTGCCTGATCCGCCCGGATTACTTATTGTGCTCCCGTTGTGGGCTGTGACGATTATTCACGGTTTTAAAGTGCGACCGCTGTATCTGATTCAGCTGGATGTCTACAAAGACAATGTGGAGGCACGGACCTTTGCTGAGGCAAGAAGTGAAGCCGAGAGCAGATTTCATGCGCCGAAACAGTCTATTCAAGATATACATATTCGCAAAGAACGGTAAGAAAAAAGCTCAACACTAAACATTGTGTTGAGCTTTTTAAATGCTACTGCTGATAGGTATGCTGCTGGAATGGTGTGTTTTGGCCGAATGGAAGTGTAGACACATTCGTATTCATCACGCTTGATTGTCCAGTGATTTCTTGTTGCATTTGGTTGCACATGTTGACAACCTGCTGGCACTTTTGAATGGCCATGTCGTGTCCGTGCAGCGCTTGCTGAATGGTATGTGCAGCTTGTTGTTCGTGGTTTAGAATCTGTTGCAGCATTTGAATGTTTTGCTGCTCCTGATGAAGCATTTGACGATATTGGTTGCTGCTTTGCTGTGTTTGCTGAATAAGCTGCTGAGCTGTCTGGCGGCACTGGTTCAGCTGCTGCAGGCTGTGTTGCGTATTGTGCATAAATGACCCCTCCGTATGTTCAATTGACATTTGTCGGTATTATCATGCGACCCTAACCAAAAGAAATTCTGCAAAAGGGGAACTACAATTATTTTCCTTACCCCCTCTATCTTTGAATGAAATCGGCAAAGATTGTATACTTGTAAAAACCCTTTTTATGTAAATGTCCCGCTCTGCACATAAGAATAGCGGAAAACGAAACTCCGAAATCTGGAGAATCGTATTCCGCTTTTTTCTTTTCTTGCTTCAGAAACCGCCTTCGCCCGCAGTAAATGGGATGTTTAATCTGTTTTCTACGGCGCGGAGGCGCTGATTGAGACGGTTTAAGCGGCGTGTATGGCGTTCAACAGTCTGGCTTAGCTGATTGACCTGATCGGCCAATCTTGCAATTTCCCGGTTTTGACGGCGATCCTCATTCGACAGACGGGTTAATTCTCTTGTCTGCTGTTCGTTTTGCCGTTCAAGAGCAGCGACTCTTCTTTCCAATGCCGGCTGTCTGTCCGTCTGGTATGGCTGGTATACATCCTGCTGCGGATATGGATTGTATTCATATTGGCTATAGTAGGGTTCCTGCTGAGGGAGCTGCGGGCTGTAATATTGATAAGGGTTCATGTAATCAATCTCCTTAAAAAGAAATGTGGGTGAATTCCTTATAATCTATGTAGTCATTGGCACAGTGCCACGGCATTCGCCTAAAAAAGTAAGAAAGGACGGTGATGACGCTGAGCAGAAAAGGACCTGTTATTGTGTTTCTGTCTGCTGTATGTCTCATCATTTCGGGCTGCCAAAAGCCAAAAGACGAGACGCCGTTTTATTACGGAACTTGGGATGAGGGCATTATCCCCGGTCCCATGGATGGCGTGAAATCAGCAACGGTCACATTTACCAAAGACAAGGTGCTGGAGACGGAGGTGATTGAAGGGAGAGGAGAGGTGCAGCTGCCCTTTATGGAATACAAGGTGATATCTCAAAGCGCTGACGGTTCCATTGAGATCCAGTACCTTGGCTCCTATTATCCGCTCAAAAGCAAACTGAAAAGAGGGAAAGACGGGACGTTGATATGGGAGCAAAATGGTCAGGAAAAAACGATGACAAGAATCGAGTCAAAGGCCGGCAAGGAGGAGCAACATGAGAAATAAAAAAGCGGAAAGACTGGTGTTAACAGGCCTTATTTTACATATCATTCAGTGGTTGTTGGTATTATGGGCTTTTCTCAAAATCAAACATGTATTTAGTGACTATACGATCTACAATCCGAATGTCATAAACGGAACAATGCAGTCGTTATCGTTTATGCAAATGCTGCGTTCTATGATGTACTCGGGCGCCATGGTGAATTATGTTCTGTTTTTTGTGATTGCATTGCTTATCTATTGTTTAGTGCTTCATGCGGTCATGATTGTTCTGGAAATGGCTGCTTATGTGATGATCAGACGGAATCCTTCATCTTCATGGGCATATTTTTTGACGGCGGCGGGTGTGAAGCTTGCAATCTTAAATATCACGGGTATTCCATTTTTAGCTGCCGGCTTCCTGCTGATGAAACAGAAACAAGCAGAAAGCGGCGAAAAGGGTGCAGAACCAAAGCGAAAGCCGCGCACGCGGATCCGGAGACAAGGCAGACGTCTAAACAGAAACAGGAGAAAATCATCGCTTTCAGTTGAATATCAAAAAGAAAAAACGATATGATGGGACTATAGCCTGAAAACGACACGAAGGAGATGCAGGATGTACAAATTAATAGCAATTGATATGGACGGAACACTTTTAAATGATCATCATGAAGTGACGGGGGAGGTCCGCGACGCACTGCATGCCGCAAAAGCGGAAGGGGTAAAAATTGTCCTTTGCACCGGCCGGCCTATCGGAGGTGTTCGGAGATACTTAGATGAACTCAATTTAATTGAGGAAGGCGACTATGTCATTGCCTATAATGGGGCGCTTGTTCAAAATACGCATACAAAAGAAGTGGTGACGGAATTGTCTCTAGGATATGATGATTTGGCATCATTATATGATCTGAGCTTAGAGCTGAAGACACCGATGCACTTCTTCGACTCAGCCAACCTGTATACGCCTAACCGTGATATCAGCGAATTTACCGTATATGAGTCGTACGTGACACAGGTGCCGCTTCATTACCGCAAGACTGAGGAGATGCCTAAAGACATTCTCATTCCGAAAGTGATGTTTATTGATAAACCAGAGCACTTAAGCCGCGTCATTACATCGATACCGAAAGACGTGAGAGAAAAGTATACGATGGTCAGAAGCGCTCCTTTCTTTTACGAAATTCTGCATCCGGAAGCAAGCAAAGGAAACGCTGTGCGTCAGCTGGCGAATCTGCTCGGAATCGAGCAGGCTGAAGTCATGAGCATAGGCGACAACGGCAACGATCTGACAATGATCGAATGGGCCGGCTGCGGCGTTGCCATGGCAAACGCCATTCCGGAAGTGCTTGAGGCCGCAAACTTTCAAACGCGCTCCAATAATGAACATGGCGTTGCGCATGCGATTCACGAGCTTGTTTTGGCTAAATAAAAAATCCAGCCTTTTAAAGGCTGGATTTTTTCGTTTTATTGATATAATGTCAATTCTTTGACGAATCGATTTGACTTTCGTTATGCTGATAAAACCAATTCGTTCACAATATGTATGATATTAATCTGAATTGAAAAGGGGACTGATCAGATGTGCACAAGTCTTACATTGGAAACTGCTGACCGTAAACATGTATTAGCGAGAACAATGGATTTTGCATTTCAGCTGGGGACAGAGGTGATTCTCTATCCGCGCCGTTACAGTTGGAGTAGTGAAGCTGACGGAAAGGCCCATCAGACACAGTACGCTTTTATCGGTATGGGGAGAAAACTTGGTAATATTTTATTTGCAGACGGCGTTAATGAAAACGGTTTATCGTGTGCTGCACTTTATTTTCCGGGCTATGCGGAGTACGAAAAAACGATACGGGAAGACACCGTACACATTGCCCCGCATGAGTTTGTGACATGGGCGCTGTCAGTCTGTCAGTCTTTGGATGACGTGAAAGAAAAGATTCGATCTTTAACGATTGTAGAGAAAAAATTAGATCTATTGGATACGGTTTTACCGCTTCACTGGATATTGTCAGACCGGACGGGACGCAGCCTGACGATAGAACCGAGAGCAGATGGCCTCAAAGTCTATGACAATCAGCCTGGTGTCATGACGAACAGCCCCGACTTTATTTGGCATGTAACCAATCTGCAGCAATATACAGGAATCAGACCGAAGCAATTAGAGAGCAAAGAGATGGGCGGATTAGCCCTTTCCGCTTTTGGCCAAGGCTTAGGAACTGTAGGCCTGCCGGGGGACTATACACCGCCTTCCCGGTTTGTCAGAGCTGTGTATTTGAAAGAACACCTAGAGCCGGCGGCCGATGAAACGAAAGGTGTAACAGCCGCTCTTCAAATTTTGGCAAATATGACGATACCCAAGGGCGCAGTGATAACGGAAAAAGACGAAATTCATTATACGCAATATACTTCCGTGATGTGTAACGACACGGGAAACTACTATTTCCACCACTATGACAATCGGCAAATCCAAAAAGTAAATTTATTTCATGAAGACCTTGACTGTTTGGAGCCTAAAGTGTTTTCCGCTAAAGCAGAAGAAAGTATTCACGAGCTTAATTAATTCACATCAATCAGCTGATTCCGGTTTGAATCCGGAGTCAGCTGTTTTTTTATACGATCGTTACGGCGTCTGAATGGATAGGCAGTTTGCTAAAAGCGAAAGCAAAGGCAAGGAAATGGCGAAATCTTATATAAAAACTTAGTCTTTGCTTCATCAGATTCAGTTTTCTTGCCGATATAGAGGTTATTGCACTAGTTGAATGAACCAATGCCGTTCCATTATGGTTACGCAAGGGTCTTTTCAGCTTAAATAGAAAAAATTAATCTCAACTCATTGACAAACTCGCAATACAAATGTACATTTTGATTTATTCATATTAAACGACTAGGAATATAGGAGTTTATTTTTCGGACTTTTCAGCCTAAAAAACATTATAAAAGGAGTAACGTCATGACAAGCAAAAAGAAGCAAATCAAATTAGGAGTTTTTCTTGCGGGGACCGGACATCATGTTGCGTCTTGGCGGCATCCGGACGCGCCTGCGGATGCGAGTATGAACTTGGATTATTTTAAAGAGCTGGCGAGAACAGCGGAGCGGGGCAAGCTGGATATGCTGTTTTTAGCAGACAGCCTGTCAATCGACAGCAAATCTCATCCGAATGTGCTTACAAGGTTTGAGCCATTTACTTTGCTCTCAGCTTTGGCGCAGGTGACTTCAAGAATTGGCCTGACAGCGACAGCTTCTACTACTTATAGCGAGCCGTTTCACATTGCCAGACAGTTCGCCTCACTGGATCACCTGTCCAACGGCCGTGCCGGATGGAATGTCGTGACCTCATCCATTGAGTCAACAGCGCTGAATTTCAGCGGGGAAAAGCATCTCGAACACCACTTGCGCTATCAGCGGGCAGAAGAATTTGTCGAGGCCGTAAAGGGGCTTTGGGATTCATGGGAAGAGGACGCCTTTATCCGCAATAAAGAAACAGGTGAATTCTTCGATAAAGAAAAAATGCACGAGCTCAACCACAAAGGAGATTATTTCTCAGTCCGCGGGCCTCTGAACGTTTCAAGAACGCCGCAGGGCCAGCCGGTCATTATTCAGGCGGGCTCATCAGGGGATGGGAAAGCGCTGGCTGCCAAAACGGCTGAAGTGATTTTTACGGCGCAAAACCATTTAGAATCGGCACAGGAATTTTATCAATCAATTAAAAAGCAGGCAGCCGAGTTTGGCCGCGATCCTGAGAAGATCGCGATCATGCCGGGCATTTTTCCGGTCATCGCAGACACTGAAGAAGAGGCGCGGGCTAAATATCAAGAGCTTCAAGATTTAATCATTCCATCTGTCGGTCTGCAAATCCTTCAGAATTATTTAGGCGGAATTGATTTGTCTGCATATCCGCTTGACGGGCCGCTGCCAAAGCTTGACGCGGATGCATCAAACGCGGTGAAGAGCCGATTTAAGCTTGTTCAAGAAATGGCTGAACGAGACAATATGACAATACGTGAGCTTTACAAATACGTTGCAGGCTCCAGAGGCCATCACATTTTTGTCGGAACGCCGGAACAGCTTGCCGACAAGATGCAGGAATGGGTGGATCATAAAGCTTGTGACGGATTTAATATCATGCCTCCGCTCCTTCCGGAAGGAATTGAACTGTTCGTTGACAAAGTGGTTCCGATTTTACAGGAGCGCGGCGTGTTCAGAAACGAATATGAAGGCACAACATTGAGAGAGCATTTTGGTTTAGAAAAACCGGTAAACCGTTATGCGAAGTAAGGAGGAACGCTCGATGAAGACGCAATATCGCCTCGCAGCTGAACGTGATGCCGAACAGCTTCTCGAGCTGACATGGCGCGCCTACGAACCGATTCGAAAGCTCGGCATTCGTTTTGCCGCGGCCCAAGCGGATCTGGATCTGGTCTTAAACAATATCCGAAAAAACGCCTGTTACGTCATGGAAGAAGACGGGCGGATCATCGCGACCATCTCCTTACGAATGCCTTGGGGACAGCAGCCTGGACCATATGGCGTTCCTCATATCTGGTGGTTCGCTGTTGATCCTGAAACCGGGCAAAAGGGAGTCGGGACAAAGCTGCTTCAATGGCTTGAGCAGACCATCCTGCGCGATACGTTAAAGGTTCCGTTTGTATCGCTAGGAACAGCGGATAAGCACCCGTGGCTGATCGAGATGTATGAAAGAAAAGGATATGTCCGAGCAGGCGAGAAGGATCTGGGCAAAGGACATATGACAGTCTATATGAAAAAACAACTGCGACATGACCTATAAAAGATAAAAGGCGGGAAAATCAAATGAAAATGAAAAAATGGACTGTGCTGTTAGTTGCTGCGTTATTAGCCGTGCTATCAGCTTGCGGCAATGGAAACAGCAGCAGTAAAGAGGATGACAACGTACTTCATGTGGGTGCGACCGGACAGAGCTACCCGTTCGCTTATAAAGAAGACGGAAAGCTGACAGGTTTTGATGTAGAAGTAATGGAAGCTGTTGCAAAGAAAATCGGCATGAAACTGGACTGGAAGCTGCTCGAATTCAGCGGTCTGATGGGAGAGCTTCAAACAGGCAAGCTTGACACCATTTCCAATCAGGTAGCGGTGACAGATGAACGCAAGGAAATGTACAACTTCACAGAACCGTACTCTTATGCAGGAACACAGATTGTCGTCAAAAAAGACAACAACGACATCAAATCAGCAGACGATTTAAAAGGAAAGACAGTAGCTGCTGTTTTAGGTTCAAATCACGCGAAAAATCTTGAAAGCAAAGATCCTGACAAAAAAATCAATATCAAAACATACGAAACACAAGAAGGCACGCTGAAGGATGTCGCATACGGACGTGTGGACGCTTACGTAAACAGCCGAAGTGTGCTGATCGCGCAAATTAAGAAAACAGGCTTGCCGTTGAAGCTTGCCGGAGATCCGATTGTGTACGAGCAAGTCGCATTCCCATTTGCCAAGGATGACGCGCACGACAAGACCCGTAAAAAAGTCAATAAAGCGCTCGATGAACTGCGCAAAGACGGAACACTTAAAAAGCTTTCAGAAAAATATTTTAACGAAGATATCACAGCAGAACAGAAGCATTAAGAAACGGCGGTGAACCACCAGAATGAATACGATTGATTGGGAATTCATGATCTCTGCATTCCCGACTTTAATTCAGGCCCTTCCGATTACATTGTTTATGGCTGTAGCAGCTATGATTTTTGCGATTATCGGAGGACTTATTCTCGCACTCATTACAAAAAACAAAATTCCAGTGCTTCATCAGCTGTCAAAGCTGTATATCTCATTTTTCCGGGGCGTGCCGACACTTGTGCAGCTGTTCTTAATTTATTACGGGCTGCCGCAGCTGTTTCCGGAGATGAGCAAGATGACAGCTCTCACAGCTGCCATTATCGGTTTAAGTTTAAAAAACGCCGCCTATTTGGCAGAAATCTTCCGCGCCGCCCTTAACTCTGTTGATGAAGGGCAGCTGGAGGCGTGCCTGTCTGTCGGTATGACGAAACTTCAGGCTTACAGACGAATTATCCTTCCGCAAGCAGTCAGAAATGCGATACCGGCAACGGGTAATACATTTATAGGCCTCCTAAAAGAAACCTCATTGGCATTTACTTTGGGTGTCATGGAGATGTTTGCGCAAGGTAAGATGTATGCATCTGGAAATCTGAAGTATTTTGAAACCTATTTGGCGGTTGCGATTGTCTACTGGGTTCTTACAATCATTTACAGCATCCTGCAGGACTTGTTTGAACGCGCCATGAGCAAGCCATACCGGACTTAGAGGTGAAATCAGTTGATAAAAGTAAAAAATATTCGCAAAGCGTTTAAAGATCTGGTCGTGCTGGACGGAATCGACCTTGAAGTAAAACGCGGAGAAGTGGTAGCGATCATCGGTCCGTCCGGTTCCGGAAAATCAACGCTTCTTCGGTGCTTGAATCTATTGGAGCGCCCCAATCAAGGCATCATTGAAATTGGAGAAGCCAAACTGAACGCGGAAAAGTTTACACGCAAGGAAGCGTACCAGCTCCGTCAGCAAACGGCCATGGTCTTCCAAAATTACAATCTGTTCAAAAATAAAACCGCCCTGCAAAACATTACTGAGGCTTTACTCACGGCTCAAAGAAAATCACGAGATGAAGCGAACCGCATTGGGATGGAGATTCTGAGGCAGGTCGGTTTAGAGCATAAAGCTGACAGCTACCCGATCACAATGTCCGGAGGCCAGCAGCAGCGAATCGGCATCGCGCGGGCACTTGCGGTCAATCCGCATGCGATTTTGCTGGATGAACCGACTTCGGCGCTTGACCCGGAGCTCGTGGCGGGTGTGCTTCAGGTCATCAAATCGATTGCGGAAAAACAAACAACAATGATCATCGTCACCCACGAAATGGCATTTGCAAGAGAGGTTGCTGATAAAGTGATTTTTATGGCAGACGGCCATATTATCGAGCAGGGAACGCCTGAAGAACTGTTTGACCATCCGAAAAACGAACGGACGAAACGATTTATCAAGCAAGTGGGAGAGCCTGCAGAGCTTATATAGAAGGGAAGAAGAAGAATGGCCGAAGAAACGTTTCATACACGTTTAATCAATATGCGGCGTGACCTTCATGCACACCCTGAACTTTCATTTGAAGAGTTTGAAACGACAAAAAAAATCCGCCGCTGGCTCGAGGAAGAACATATAGAGATTCTTGAGGTTCCTCAATTAGAAACAGGTGTAATTGCGGAAATCAAAGGGCAGTCAGACGGACCTGTGATCGCGATACGAGCGGACATTGATGCGCTCCCGATCCAAGAACAAACGAACCTGCCGTTTGCCTCTAAGATTGACGGCGCGATGCATGCGTGCGGGCATGACTTTCATACAGCTTCCATTATGGGCACAGCCATTTTGCTGAATAAAAGAAGAGACGAGCTGAAAGGCACGGTCCGCTTTATCTTTCAGCCAGCGGAAGAAATCGCCGCAGGAGCAAGGAAAGTCATAGAAGCAGGCGTGCTGGATGATGTTTCTGCCATTTTTGGCATGCACAATAAGCCTGATTTGCCTGTCGGCACCATTGGGATAAAGGAAGGTCCGCTCATGGCAAGCGTTGACCGGTTTGAGATTGTTGTGAAAGGAAAAGGCGGACACGCCGGCATTCCCAATAACAGCATTGATCCCATAGCAGCGGCAGGCCAAATGGTCAGCGGTCTGCAATCTGTGGTCAGCCGCAACATCAGCTCACTGCAAAACGCGGTCGTCAGTATCACAAGATTACAGGCAGGCAGTTCATGGAACGTGATTCCGGACCAGGCTGAAATGGAGGGCACCGTTCGCACCTTCCAAAAAGAAGCGAGAAAGGCCGTTCCGGAGCATATGAAACGAGTGGCTGAAGGAATCGCCGCGGGCTACGGGGCACAGGCCGAATTCCGGTGGTTTCCTTATTTGCCGTCCGTTCAGAATGACGGCACGTTTTTGAACGCGGCGTCAGAAGCTGCGGCCCGGCTTGGCTATCAAACGGTTCATGCGGAGCAATCTCCGGGCGGAGAAGACTTCGCTCTGTACCAAGAGAAGATCCCGGGATTTTTTGTGTGGATGGGAACGAACGGTACAGAGGAGTGGCATCACCCGGCGTTTACATTGGATGAAGACGCACTGCAAGTTGCATCCAGCTACTTTGCTGAGCTGGCTGTTATTGTACTGGGGTCAATCAAATGATCCAAACAGAACTGACAGCAGGTCTTGCTGAGGCCGTAAGATTATCACAGCCTGAGAACGCCACTGACGCGATGCGTGAAGCCAAAAAGGGATTGCTCGATTTTACAGCCGCATCATTTGCCGGAAAAGAAGAAAACGGCATTCAAAAGCTTTTGCATCTGATCGAAGAGGAAGGCGGCACGCCCCTTGTCCCTATTATCGGACAAGGGAAAAAGGCAGCGCCATTACAATCTGCGCTGCTCAATGGATTTATCGCCCATGCGCTGGATTTCGATGATGTCCATTCCGATGTAAGGGGACATCCGAGTGCAGTTATTTTGCCGGCACTCATTGCTTCAGCTGCCGCTCGAGAAAGTGACGAGCGGCTTCTTGGCGCTTATATTGTCGGTGTGGAAGTAATGGCAAGGCTTGGGGAGTCGATTGGCAGCCCGCACTATGAAAAAGGCTGGCACAATACGGGAACGCTCGGAGCCATAGCCGCCGCCTGTGCTGTAGGATACGCGGAGGAACTCACTCAAGAAGAACTGGAAAAAGCAATCGGCTTTGCCGCAACGCAGTCTGCCGGAATGAGGGTGCAATTCGGCACAGAAATGAAACCGCTGCACGCAGGGCTGGCAGCTCAATCAGGCTTGCTTGCTGTTAAGCTGGCCCAATCTGATGTTGGAGGCTCTCGTACGGCACTGGATGGAGAAAAAGGTTTCTTCAGCCTATACGGTGATGTAGACAAGGCTCAAACCACACTGTTAAGCCATTGGGGCGAACCTTGGAGAATCGTGAAGCCAGGTTTATGGTTTAAAATCTATCCATTTTGTTCTGCGGCGCACCACGCGGCAGATGCCATTCGCGAGCTTATCTCTCAGGAAGCCATTTCTGCTGACAATACAGAACGGATTGAAGTCGTTTTTCCGCCTGGCGGAGATGCTGCATTAACGGCAAGATCACCAAAAACAGGAGAGGAAGGCCGCTTCAGCGTTGAATATGTCATTGCCCTTGCCCTGCACGGACAGAAGCTGATTGCTGACCATTTCAACAGCGAGCCAATACCAAATCATATGCAGGCCGCAATGCGTCATATTCAGCGTGTGTATGACAATCGCATTCAGCCAGCCTCTCAAGCGGTTCCGAAAGGCCGTTTCACCATTGTTCGGGCGTTTTTATCAGATGGACGCATATGTGAAGCGCGGGTGGACTGCCCGAAGGGAGCTCCCGGAAACGGTCTGTCTGAAGAAGATGTAAAAGAAAAATTAAAATCAGCGCTGCCAAGTGATGTGCAAAAAGCATCGCATATCATAGAGGCCATTGAGTGCGCTGACATGAAAGAATTTATATCGCATTTAGATTAGAACCCGCCTCTCATCCCCGCCTTCAGATGATATGATAAAGCCAAATCATACGTTTGAAAAAGGAGAAAGGCCATGACGGTAAATGATGCGGTTGTATGTATTCTGGCAGTTTTTTTATTATTGGGAGCAGCCGATTATTGCTTGGGAAACAGGTGGGGGCTTGGCGAGCGGTTTGCGGAAGGCTTTAAGGCCATGGGGCCGCTTGCGCTGTCAATGGTCGGGATTGTGTCGCTGGCGCCAGTGCTTGCGGCCATACTGATACCCGTCGTGTCTCCGGTCTATGCCGCCATTGGCGCAGACCCTTCCTCCTTTGCCAACACCATTTTGGCCATTGATATGGGGGGCTATGCGCTGGCACAAGAAATGGCGAAAGATCCGGACGCCGGCTTGTTTTCATGGGTATTTCTGGGGACAATGATGGGGCCGGCGATCGTATTCACCATTCCCGTCGCTCTTGGCATAATTGAAAAGCAGGATCACCCCTATTTTGCAAAAGGCATTTTAATCGGACTGTGCACTGTGCCGATCGGATGCTTCGCAGGCGGGTTAGCTGCGGGATTTGAGATGGGATTGATCCTGAAAAACATTCTGATTCCAAGTCTTTTTTCTGCGGTTATCGCTTTTGGACTTTGGCGCTGCACCGACAAGACAATCCGCGTATTTCACGTTTTCGGGAAGGCTGTCAGTATTGTTGCGATCATTGGGCTTGTTGCTGTCTCAATTGAAACAATGACAGGCATTGTATTAATACCTGGCCTCGAAAAGATGGAAACAGGCATACAAACCGTAGGCACCATCGCGGTTGTATTGGCGGGCGCTTTTCCGCTGACAGCTTTTATCACAAAAGCTTTTGAGAAGCCGCTCCATACATTAGGCAGGCTGTTACACTTAGATCAGGCAGCGACAGCGGGAATGGTTGCTTCTTTGGCACATCTTATCCCCATGCTCGCCTTATTAAAAGACATGACGCCGAGAGGAAAGGTTATCAATGTCGCGTTTGCGGTCAGCGCAGCCTTTGTGCTCGGCAGCCATCTCGGCTTTGTGACGGGAATGAAGAAAGAAATGGCAGCGGCCATGATCGTCGGGAAATTAGCTGGCGGCATTACGGCTGTCGCGGCAGCTGCGTGGACGACACCCGCCTATACGGCCAAAAAGCAAAGACACGATTCTCTTGAAGGATAGTCTGTTTCAATTCTCCTCATTCGGGAAATGATACAGTAACGTTTCCGGAAAGAGGGTTGGGCACATGGATGCGAAGGACCAGTGCATCTCTAAAATAAAACAGGAAACCAAGCCTTGGATACAGCGATTCGGAAGGCTTGGTTATTTTACATTCGGCGGCGTTTTTATCTTGCTCGGCATTCTGGCATTGATGACGGCTGCCGGAGCTGGCAGCGGGGCAAAGGATTCAAGCGGAGCGCTCCAAACCTTATCACGCATGCCATACGGATCGATTCTGCTTTTCTTCATCGGGATTGGACTCATCGGGTATGTCATATGGATGGTGCTGAGTGCGATTAAGGATACAGAGGGCCATGGCACGGGAAGACGGGGCCTGTCGCGAAGAACAGGAAATTTATTCAGCGCCGCCGTATACGCATCGATTGCCTGGAATGCTCTTCGGTTTGTCTTTGATCATGGAAGCGGCAGCACTTCAGAACAGACGTGGTCCGCTTATGTATTGGCGCAGCCGTTTGGCCAGTGGCTGACGGGACTCACAGGAGCGGGCTTTATCCTATTTGCGATGGTTCAATTCATGAAAGGTATCCGGGCTTCTTTTATGAGAGAATTCGATACGTCAAAAATGAGCAAAGAAATGATATGTATTGCAAAAAACACAGGACGCGCAGGCAACATCGCCCGTGCCATTATTTTTTCAGCCATTGGCTTCTTTCTCATAAAAACCGCTCTCACCTCTGATCCGGACGACACAAGAGGCTTTGACGGGGCGCTCGCCGAACTCGCGCAGCAGCCGCATGGCAGAGTGATTCTGATCTTTTTGGCGTGCGGGCTTGTGTTATATGGAATATACGCCATCATGAAAGGCATTTATCAATATATGAAGTGGGAAAAATAAGCTCTGGGCAGATCTGTGCCAGAGCGTTTTTCAGTTTCTTGCAAATCAGGTGGATGAAAGCTGTTGCCAGCCTGTATAATAAAAGCAAATCAAAAGCAGGTTCACCATGAACTGATCCAAGGGAGGTGCGGAATGGATCGGGAAAAACAACAATTAAGCATAGAAGCGGCAAGGCTTTATTATCAGTCTGACTACAGTCAGCAGCAAATCGCAGAGCAGCTCAGCATTTCGAGGCCGACCGTTTCCCGATTGCTGCAATACGCAAAAGAAAAAGGATTTGTCCAAATTCGCGTGATGGACCCTTTTGAGGATTTAGATGCGCTCGGTTCCATGCTGGAAGAGAAATACGGGCTTCTCGAAGCGCACGTTGTGTTTTCTCCGACACCGGACTATGCAGCAATCACACATGGCTTGAGCCGTTACGGTGCAGAATATATGCATGAAACGGTAAAAGACGGCGACATCGTCGGCGTCAGCTGGGGAACCACCATGTATCAGATCGCGCAAAACATGCAGCCAAAGCAGGTAAAAGGCGTAGAGGTCGTCCAGCTGAAAGGCGGCATCAGCCATTCCCGGGTAAACACCTATTCAGCTGAAACGATTCAGCTGTTTGCAGAGGCTTTTCAAACGATGCCGCGCTATCTTCCGCTTCCCGTCGTGTTTGATAATGCGGATGTGAAGAAAATGGTGGAGAAAGACCGTCATATCGAGCGGATCATTGAGATGGGCAAGCAGGCGAATATCGCTCTTTTCACGGTGGGAACAGTCCGTGACGAAGCGCTGTTATTCCGGCTCGGCTATTTTAACGAAGAAGAGAAAGCGTTGCTGAAACATCAGGCTGTCGGAGATATCTGTTCGCGTTTCTTTGACGAGGAAGGGAAGATTTGCAGCACCGCCATCAATGACCGGACCATCGGCGTCGAGCTTGAGGATCTGAGGCTGAAGGAACGCTCTATATTAGTGGCCGGCGGAAGCCGAAAAGTGTCCTCCATCCATGGTGCGTTAACAGGAAAATATGCCAATGTGTTAATCATTGACCAGCATACCGCAAGGGCACTTGTTAATGATTTGTGACACCTTCAGACCGTTCGCTGAACAAAATTTCAATTACCAATTTACATATGTTCAAAAGTCGGGTATGCTAAAAAATATCTTAACAAAAAAGGAAGTGTGCGAAGGATGACATTAGCCAATAAAATTGATCATACAGCTTTGAAACCGCATACACAAAAAGCGGATATTTTGAAATTAATAGAAGAAGCGAAAACATACAAATTCGCTTCTGTATGTGTAAACCCGACATGGGTGCAGCTGGCTGCAAAAGAGCTTGAGGGAACAGGAGTTGACGTATGTACAGTCATCGGCTTCCCGCTCGGCGCCAACACAACAGAAACAAAAGCGTTCGAAACGAAGGATGCGATTTCAAAAGGCGCCACTGAAGTGGACATGGTCATTAACATCGCTGCTTTGAAAGACAAAGAAGACGACGTGGTGGAAGCGGATATCCGCGGTGTGGTGGAAGCTGCAGCCGGAAAAGCGCTTGTCAAAGTTATTATTGAAACATGCCTGCTGACAGATGAAGAAAAAGAGCGTGCATGCCGTTTAGCGGTTTCTGCGGGAGCGGATTTCGTGAAAACCTCAACAGGCTTCTCAACAGGCGGCGCAACGAAGGAAGATATCGCTTTAATGCGCAAAACAGTAGGCCCTGATATCGGCGTAAAAGCATCCGGGGGTATCAGAACGAAAGAAGATGTAGACACGATGATCGAAGCAGGTGCAAGCCGCATTGGCGCAAGCGCAGGTGTTTCCATTGTAAAAGGAGAGAACGGAGCCGGCGGAGACGATTATTAAGAAGCAGACGGAAGGCAATACGCTTTCCGTGCCCTTCTTTTCTTTCCGGGGAAATAATAATGTAAGCGAATACAAATAAAGGAGAAACACATATGAAGTATTTGATTGGGATTATCGGTTTAATCGTGTTTTTAGGCCTTGCGTGGATCGCGAGCAGCGGCAAAAAAAGAATTAAGATCCGCCCAATTATTGTCATGCTCATTTTGCAGTTTATTCTCGGTTACATTCTCCTTAATACGGGGATCGGGAATTTTCTCGTAGGAGGATTTGCACAAGGATTCAGCTACCTGCTTGGCTATGCGGCAGAAGGAATCAACTTTGTGTTTGGCGGTTTGGTGAATGCGGATCAATCGACATTCTTTATGAACGTTCTCTTGCCGATTGTATTTATTTCAGCACTCATCGGGATTCTGCAAAAATGGAAGATCCTCCCGTTTATTATTAAATACATCGGCCTTGCCCTCAGCAAGGTTAACGGGATGGGAAGACTGGAGTCGTACAATGCTGTTGCATCTGCGATTTTAGGGCAATCAGAAGTATTTATCTCCTTAAAGAAAGAACTCGGTTTACTGTCACAGCAGCGGTTGTATACGCTTTGCGCTTCTGCGATGTCAACCGTATCCATGTCAATCGTCGGCGCTTACATGACGATGCTGAAGCCTGAATACGTCGTAACGGCTCTTGTATTGAACTTATTTGGCGGTTTTATCATTGCCTCTATTATTAATCCTTACGAGGTCGCAAAAGATGAGGATATGCTCCGTGTAGAAAATGAAGAAAAACAATCCTTCTTCGAAGTGCTCGGAGAATACATCTTAGATG
Organism: Bacillus sp. PAMC26543; assembly: GCF_014250375.1. Lineage (NCBI taxonomy): Bacteria > Bacillati > Bacillota > Bacilli > Caryophanales > Bacillaceae > Bacillus > Bacillus sp. PAMC26543. Next base: position 215,279 of record NZ_CP060193.1, read on the forward strand.
GTTTCAAAGTAGCGGTTGTTGTCGCAGCGATGCTGATCGGATTTGTCGCGATTATTGCTTTGATCAATGGTATTTTTAACGCTGTACTCGGTATTTCCTTCCAAGACCTGCTTGGATATGTGTTTGCTCCATTCGCTTTTCTTGTCGGTATTCCATGGAATGAAGCTGTTAACGCCGGAAGCATTATGGCAACAAAAATGGTATCGAACGAATTTGTCGCCATGACGTCTCTTTCGCAAAACGGTTTTCATTTCAGCGGCCGTACAACAGCGATTGTCTCAGTATTCCTCGTTTCGTTCGCGAACTTCTCTTCCATCGGTATCATTGCCGGTGCTGTAAAGGGTCTGAATGAAAAGCAAGGAAACGTCGTTGCTCGTTTCGGTCTGAAATTATTATACGGTGCCACGCTGGTCAGCTTTTTAACAGCGGCAGTTGTAGGTCTGATTTACTGAACATAATCGAAAAGGATCGGTGACTATAATGAGAATGGTAGATATTATCATCAAAAAACAAAACGGAAAAGAACTCACCACAGAAGAAATCCAGTTTTTCGTGAACGGCTATACGGACGGAAGCATTCCTGATTATCAGGCAAGCGCACTTGCCATGGCGATTTTCTTCCAGGATATGAGTGATCGTGAACGTGCGGACTTAACAATGGCTATGGTGAACTCCGGTGAAACGATTGATCTTTCTGCCATTGAAGGAATTAAAGTGGATAAACATTCAACCGGCGGCGTCGGCGACACGACAACACTCGTGCTTGCACCGCTTGTCGCGGCTCTTGATGTGCCAGTTGCCAAAATGTCCGGCCGCGGCCTCGGCCATACGGGCGGAACAATTGATAAATTAGAGGCGATCGACGGGTTTCACGTGGAACTGTCAAAGGAAGAATTTATTAAGCTAGTGAACCGCGACAAGGTTGCCGTCATTGGCCAAAGCGGCAACTTAACGCCAGCGGATAAAAAACTGTACGCCCTGCGTGATGTAACGGGCACGGTGAATTCCATCCCGCTTATTGCTAGCTCCATTATGAGCAAAAAAATCGCTGCCGGAGCGGACGCGATCGTGCTTGACGTAAAAACGGGAGCGGGCGCCTTCATGAAAACAGAGGAAGATGCGGCTGAACTCGCGAAAGCAATGGTACGAATCGGCAACAAAGTCGGCCGCCAAACGATGGCTGTCATCTCCGACATGTCCCAGCCGCTCGGCTTTGCGATCGGAAATGCGCTTGAAGTGAAAGAAGCGATTGACACGCTCAAAGGCGAAGGCCCTGAAGACCTGCACGAGCTAGTCTTAACACTCGGCAGCCAGATGGTCGTGCTTGCGAAAAAAGCAGGTACATTAGACGAAGCAAGAGCAAAGCTTGAAGAGGTCATGAAAAACGGCAAAGCGCTTGAGAAATTCAAAGATTTCTTGAAAAACCAAGGCGGTGACAGCTCGATTGTTGATGATCCGTCTAAGCTTCCGCAAGCGGCTTATCACATTGATGTGCCAGCCAAAGAAGCGGGTGTCGTCTCCGAAATTGTCGCAGACGAAATCGGCGTCGCAGCCATGCTGTTAGGTGCCGGACGCGCCACAAAAGAAGACGAAATCGATTTAGCCGTCGGCATCATGCTCCGCAAAAAGGTCGGCGACAAGGTTGAAAAAGGCGAACCTCTCGTTACGCTCTATGCCAACCGGGAAAATGTCGATGAAGTCATCGCGAAAGTATATGACAATATCCGTATCGCAGCGGAGGCGAAGGCGCCGAAGCTGATTCATACGTTAATTACAGAATAAAAATAAAGCACATCCCATCCTGAGTGGGGTGTGCTGTTTTGATTAAAGGATGTGATCAATCGGATATTCCTCTTGTCCGATTTTTTTTGCTTTCGTAAGATTTCTTCTGAAATAGAAGATGAGATAGCATAGGATGATACAAGGGATTCCGCAGAAGAGAGCGATTCTTTGATTGGGATCAAAAGCGAGACCGATACAAGAAGCTGAACATAATAAAAGAGCGGCTATAGGCAGAAGAGGATAAAGCGGTGTGCGAAATGTCAGATCTTTTACATTCCCCCCTTTTTTAAGAAATCTCTTTCGGAACAAGAGTTGAGACAGCGCAATGCTCATCCAGACCACGACCCCTGCAAATCCAGCAATCGCTACCATCACCACATAAACAGTTCCAGGCGCCACAATACTGGAAACGAGAGATAAACAAGATACAGCCATACTGATGATTAAGGCATTTAGTGGAATGCCTTTAGATGTGACTTTTTTAAAACGAGCGCTGATCATGTTTTCATTTGCTAACGACCACAGCATACGGGTTGAGGCATATAGGCCTGAATTGGCAACGGACAGCAAGGCTGTTAATATAACAAAATTCATAATATCTGCGGCGTACGGGATACCGATTTCTGCAAATACTGCTACAAAGGGACTTTCAATTACTCCTGCTTCTTTCCATGAAATCAGTCCGGATAATACGAAGACGGCACCGATGAAAAAAATGACTGTCCGCCATGCGACATTACGGATGGAACGCGGAATATCCTTTTGAGGATTTGCGGATTCTCCTGCTGTGACTCCGATTAATTCTGTTCCGGAAAAGGCAAAACTCACAGATATCATGGCGATAAATACAGCGAGAAAGCCGTTCGGAAACAATCCTCCATGACCTGTGAAATTTGAAAACATAGGGGCATCAGCCGTCCCGTTTAAAGAGATCAAGCCAAACATGGCGGCGCCTCCTAAAATGATAAATAAAATGATGGTGACAATCTTCACGCTCGAAAACCAAAATTCAGTTTCCGCAAATAATTTGACTGAAAATGCGTTGCATACGAAAAGGAGAGCTGCAAAAATCGCACTCCACATCCATACGCTGCTGTCAGGAAACCAGCGCTGCATGAGAATACCGGATGCGGTAAATTCTGAACCTACCGTCACCACCCAATTCACCCAGTACATGATGCCGACCATAAAACCGGTAGATGGCCCGATGAATGTTGTGGCGTATTTTTGAAAGGAACCGGTCACCGGCATGGCGACCGACAATTCACCGAGACATTGCATGACGAGGTACATCATCAATCCGCCGATTAAATAAGCGAGTATCGTACCGCCGGGACCGGCTTGGCTGAGCGTATAGCCCGTACTGAGGAAAAGCCCTGTTCCTATGACGCCTCCCAATGAAATCATAAATAAGTGCCTGCTTTTCATTGTCCGTTTTAGCTGATGGCCGCTTTTCTCTTGAAGACCCACCGTTTCGTCCTCCTTTTAGCTGCCGTTTATCAGGCAGATGAGTTTTCTTGTAACCAAAATACAACCTGCCGGAAGATCACTTGAATCGGGAGCGTTTCATTCCTTTTAATGCGTGTAACAGAACGTGAGCTGCGGCTCTGCTTGTCATATCTCGAAAATCGAGGGTGGGATCAACTTCAACGATTTCGATCCCTGCGACATTGGGCTCTTGTGCGATGTACTTGATTGCTTCGAGTAATTCGTCTGTATAGAGGCCGCCCGGGCCAATCGCTGGACAGCCGGGGGCATGGGACTGATCTAAGACATCCATATCAACAGATATGAAAATGAAGTCTGTTCTAGTTTGAACGGCAGGCAGGATCTCTTTAATGGTCGGGATCAGTCCTTTTTCACGAATCATTCCCATCGTGCGGATGTCCACGTGATGATTTTTCGCGTATGTTTCATAAGCCAGGCTGTTGCTGAATTCTCTGATACCCAGTTGAATCAAATGCTGGCCTTCTATGATCTCTTCATCCAAAAGGCGGCGGAAGGGGGTGCCGTTTGTCGGCCCTCCGTCCTCCGTGTTCCGCACATCATGATGGGCATCAAATTGAATAACGGCTGTCGTTCCTTTCGTTTGCGCAATCGCTTTTATGGTGGAGTAGCTGATGGAGTTATCTCCCCCGAGTATGAGCGGTACCCAATCTGGGTGATCTGAAAGCAGAGCATGCATGGTTTGGAAGATTTGATCATGTGATTTCACGATATCAGTCACATGAATATCGACATCCCCCAGATCATAAAGAAAATCTGATACGACATGTTCCCCAAGCTCCGCAGAATAAGCCGATGAATGCTTTAGAGCCTGGCGGATTGTTCCGGGGGCAAAGGAAGCGCCGGAATGACTGATGGATGATTTTGATAAGGGGACACCTATCAGCGCCGGCCCCTTAATGCCTTGGCCGTCCCATTTTTCTATCAGATCGCTCATTTTCGTTACATCCCGGTCTTTAAACGATGAACCGGCCTCTCTGAGAAAAGGGTATTTATCCAAGAATGGCTCCCTCCCTGTTGACAACAATTGTTCCGTTTTTCATGACTTGATGTACATGATTGACGCCGTAGTGATACGGAATATACATGTAATTCGAGGCTTGCCAAATGACAAGATCAGCTGAGCGTCCAGCTTTGAGCTGCCCTGCTTCTTCGCCTTTTCCTATGGCATATGCGGCATTGACTGTGACCGCGTGCCATATTTCTTCTGCTGTCATTTTCAGATGAAGCGCGGCAATCGACATGATCAGCTGAATATTTTCAGTTGGGGAGCTGCCCGGGTTAAAGTCCGTTGCCAGGCTCACACGTACGCCCGCATCAATCATGTCTCTTGCCCTGGCATATGTGTGTTTGCCGAGATAAAATGTCGTGCCCGGCAAGAGGACGGCGATGGTTCCTGATTCAGCCATTTGCTGTATGCCTTCATCTGAGGCGCCCACCAAATGATCGGCTGAGACAGCTCTTAGCTCAGCCGCTAATTCAGCTCCTCCAAGAGGATCAATTTCATCAGCGTGGATTTTTAATCCGAATCCCGCCTCAGCCGCTTTTTTTAAGTAACGTCGGGATTGACTGACTGTAAAAACGCCTGTTTCTGTAAAAATATCTGCAAAGGCTGCGAGCTCTTCCTCTTTTATTTCTGGCAAGAGATCCAGCATGCGATCTAAATATTCATCGGGGCTGTCCTTATCTTCAGGAGGAATGGCATGAGCTCCCATGAAAGTGGAGACAAGGTCAATGGGCTGGCTCTCATGCAGTTTTTTCACGACACGCAATTGTTTCAGCTCTGTATCTTTATCTAAGCCGTAGCCGCTCTTCACTTCAGCCGTGGTCGTGCCGTATGACAGCATTCTTTGCAGATGAAAACGGCCTTTTTGCAGCAGCTCTTCTTCTGAGGCGGCCCGGGTGTCTTTGACAGTGGACAAAATACCGCCTCCCTGCGCCAGAATATCTAAATAGGGGATGCCCTGAAGCTTTAGATTCATCTCCTTTTCCCGAGATCCGCCAAATACAAGATGGGTATGCGGATCGACGAGGCCCGGCGTTACAAGCCGTCCCGAACAGTCAATGATGTCGTCTGCCTCGTAATCGGCTTCAGTCCCTTTTTTTCCGGCGAACACAATCTTCTGTTCGTGGATTCCGACAACAGCGTCTTCGATCACATGAAGATCCTGCATGCTTTTGCCCGCGCGCGGGCCGCTGCTTTCCATCGTCAAAAGCTGACCGATGTTGATGAGAATCGTATCAATTTGTTTCGGCATGTTATCACTCCCTTATTTTTGCATCGGCACGATAATGTCCTGCTTCTTCGCTACTTCAACGGCACGTTCATAACCCGCATCCGCATGGCGGATAATGCCCATCCCTGGATCGCTCGTTAAGACCCTGGCGAGCCGTTCGTCAGCCAGCTCACTTCCATCGGCAACGGCGACCATACCGGCATGCAGAGAATAGCCCATTCCGACGCCGCCGCCATGGTGGAAGGAAACCCAGCTTGCACCCGCGGCCGTGTTGACAAGCGCATTGAGCACAGCCCAATCGCCGACAGCGTCACTTCCATCCTTCATCGCTTCAGTTTCCCGGTTTGGAGAGGCGACAGACCCGCAGTCCAAATGATCTCTCCCAATCACGACAGGCGCTTTTAGCTCCCCGTTTCGGACCAATTCGTTAATGGCAAGGCCCATCTTTTTTCGTTCTCCATATCCAAGCCAGCAAATGCGGGACGGCAAGCCTTGGAACGTGACTTTTTCCTGCGCCATATCGATCCAGCGGTGAAGGGCCTTGTTTGCCGGGAACAGTTCTTTTAATAACGCATCCGTACGGTAAATATCTGCCGGATCACCGGAAAGCGCCGCCCAGCGGAATGGTCCTTTTCCTTCACAAAATAAGGGACGGATGTAAGCAGGGACAAACCCCGGAAAATCGAAGGCATTCTCCAGGCCTTCATCTTTAGCAACTTGCCGGATATTGTTGCCGTAGTCAAATACAATTGAGCCCTTTTGTTGAAATGCCAGCATGGCTTCCACATGTTTTTTCATGCTTTGTTTCGCAAGGCGCACATAAAGGTCTGGATTGTCTTGGCGCAAGCGATCGGCTTCATCAAGTGAATAGCCCTCGGGAACGTAACCGATTAATGGGTCATGGGCAGACGTCTGATCGGTGACGATATCAATGGTGACGCCGCGGTTCAGAAGGGTATGGTGAACCTCTGAAGCGTTTCCGAGAAGAGCGATGGAGAGAGGTTTTCCTGCCAGCTTTGCCTCTTCAGCCCACGCTAAGGCTTCCTCAATCGACGCAGTTTTACGGTCACAGTATTTCGTTTCAATTCGTTTGTCGATTCGTTTTTCATCAACCTCGACGGCAATCACAACTCCGTCATTCATCGTGACAGACAGCGGCTGGGCGCCTCCCATTCCGCCGAGACCTGCTGTCAGCGTCAATGTCCCTTTTAAGGTTCCTCCGAAATGCTGTCTCGCGAGCTCAGCGAAGGTTTCATACGTTCCTTGCAAAATGCCTTGTGAGCCAATGTAAATCCAGCTGCCAGCTGTCATTTGCCCGTACATCATTAACCCTTTTTTCTCAAGCTCGTGGAAATGCTCCCAGTTCGCCCACTTTGGAACAAGAACAGAGTTTGCTAAAAGCACGCGCGGTGCCTGCGGGTGCGTACGGAACATGCCAACGGGTTTTCCGGATTGCACGAGCAATGTTTCATCATTTTTTAATGTTTTCAAGGAATGCTCAATGGCGCGAAATGCACCCCAATCCCGAGCGGCTTTGCCAATCCCGCCGTATACGATTAGGTCCTCGGGCTTCTCGGCGACATCTGGGTCAAGGTTGTTGCGAAGCATCCGAAGCACCGCCTCTTGTTCCCACCCTAAACATTCAAGCTCTGTCCCCCGGTTGGCACGGATTGATTTTTTTACATCAGTCATATGTTCATCCCCCTCAATTCTTCGTTCTGTTGATATGGTAATAAAGATTCCTTCTTCAGCCAGGCAGTCAAGCGTTCGATGTCATAGGAAAAAACGCGGTCCTGCTGAATGGACGGCACGACTTTTCTCATTTCTTGAAAAAGCTGTTTGGTGTAGGACGCTGCATGTTTTATGCCTCTGTATTCAACAGCCTGCAATGCGCAAATCGCTTCAATCGCAATGACTCTTCTCGTATTCGCGATCACCTGATAAGCATGCCGAGCGGCGATGGTTCCCATGCTGACATGGTCTTCTTGGTTGGCGGATGACGGAATAGAATCCACACTTGCGGGATGGGCCAGTGTTTTATTTTCAGAAACAAGCGAGGCAGCGGCATACTGCATGATCATTGCACCGGATTGCAGACCGGGATGAGGGCTTAGGAACGGCGGCAGGTCATTCAGCTGCGGGTTCACAAGGCGCTCTATCCTGCGCTCTGCGATATTCGCAAGCTCTGATACTGCGATTTTTAGAAAATCCATGGCAAAGGCGATCGGCTGCCCGTGAAAGTTTCCGCCAGAGATGACTTTGTCACCGTCATTGAAAATAAGAGGATTGTCTGTAGCTGCGTTCATCTCAATCTCTAATTTTTCCTTCACGTAGCCTAACGTCTGCCAGGTCGCACCGTGCACTTGCGGAATACAGCGCAATGAATATGCATCCTGGACACGCAGTTCTCCTTGAGAGGTCGTCAGGCTGCTGTCAGATAGATAAAAACGGATTCGTTCTGCGACATCGATCTGCTCCTGATAGCCGCGGGCGGAGTGAATATCCTCGTCAAACGCATCGATAATCCCGCGGAGCCCTTCAATCGTTAAGCTGGCAATGCGCTCTGTTTGGTAGGCTAGTTTTTCCGCTTCAATGTATGCGACCACACCCATAGCGGTCATAGCCTGTGTGCCGTTAATCAGGGCAAGCCCTTCCTTGGATGTCAGCGCTACCGGCTGAATGCCGGCTTTTTTCAAGCCTTTCATTGCCGGCATCCTTTCTCCCTCAAAAAAGACTTCTCCTTGCCCGATCAGTGCAAGCGCCAGATGGGAGAGCGGCGCCAGATCCCCGCTTGCACCAAGTGATCCCTGCTGGGGAATGACAGGATGGACACGTTTATTTAAAAAAGCAAGCAATTGCTCAATCAGCTCAGCACGTACACCGGAAAACCCTTTTAACAGCGCATTGGCGCGCAAAAGCAGCATTGCCCTGGAAACACACTCAGGAAAAGGATCGCCGACTCCGCAGGCATGAGAAAGAATTAAATTCAGCTGCAGCGCCGCCGAGTCTTCCTTCTGAATCAGGACATCACTGAATTTGCCAAATCCAGTTGTAATGCCGTATATTGTCTTCTCTTCGTGAACAATCCGCTCCACTGCCGCTCTGCTTTTTTTCACACGCTCCATACTTTCTTCGGAAGCCGCTGTCTCTTCAAAATCAAACAGCACTCGCGCGACGTCGGCTGTTGTCAATGAAGAACCGTCTAATGTCACCATAAGCCCAACTCCTTTGTCTTTACTTTGGTAAAGCGCCCATACAAAAAGGGGGCTATGCTGTGAAAATCTGATTTCACGCATAGCCCCCTATCGTCTAAGATCTATGGGCTGTTTCATATGTGATTAATTCCAACGCCGAATGTTTCATGCTCAAGTCCTTTAATCGGCGCCCCGATTGTTCCGTAAAGCGAGACAGCAATCCAATCGCCTTCCGCTTCGCTTTCATAAGGATTTCCCCTCAAAACGGCGAACCTCAGGCCAACCGTCCGAAGCAGTGATCCAAGCAGCATTTCACCTCTGGTCACGCCATGTAAAGCCTCCATCGTCGCATGATAAAGCGCATGTGACTCACGGTAACCCTCGGATTGAATGACTCCGCTCTTTTTGGAAGCGGTTTCAATTGCGGCTACTACTTTATGCGCGTCCATTGATCCTACCTTGCCGAGACAGACCTTCCATCCATCTCGCTCCAGCTCCTCGACCTGTGAACGTTCTTCAGCTTCATGAAGCAGCAGAAGAACAGACAGCCGGCCGATCCGGCGCTCTTTGTGCAGTGTCATATGAATCACTCAATTCCTAAAAATTCTGATAACTATTAACTGAGTATTATATTAATTGTTTCAGCAATAGAAGTCAAAAGTTTTTTTACAGTCTTTAACAAGTTAGATTGGTATTGTGATATCGTGACGCAGAAATCTAGCACATTGCACACCATAGCCAGACAGGTGTGCGGGCGGCTGCTGTCGTACTCTAGATATGAGTTCAAATAGAAGGGGAGCGAAGTGCAGTGAAGAGCTTACATTGGGGAATCATCGGCCTTGGCGCAATCGCCTCAGATTTCGCCAAAGCGCTGAGAGAAGTAAACGGAACGGTCTATGCTGCAGGGTCACGAAGCTTGGATAAAGCCAAGGCGTTCGCCAAGGAGCATCATGTGGAAAAAGCCTATGGCAGCTACGAAGAACTGCTGCTAGATGAGAGTGTTGATATTGTCTACATTGCCACTCCGCATTCAAACCACTATGAATATATGATGAAAAGCCTTCAGCATCACAAGCATGTTCTTTGTGAGAAGGCCATTACCGTCAATGCGAGACAGCTAAAGGAGATCATCGGTTTGGCTAAAGAAAAACAGCTTATTGTATCTGAAGCGATGACCATCTACCATATGCCGCTGTATAAAAAACTCCGGGAGATCGTAAAGGCGGGTCGCATCGGGCCCCTTAAAATGGTTCAAGTCTCCTTTGGAACGTGCAAGCCATACGACGTCACAAACCGGTTCTTTAATCAGGAACTGGCTGGCGGCGCACTCTTAGACACAGGAGCCTATGCGCTCTCGTTCGCAAGATATTTTCTCACGAGCCAGCCGAATGAGATCCTCAGCACGGCCAAGCCTGCTGATACAGGTGTAGACGAGCAGTCAGGCATCATCCTAAAAAACACCGACAATGAAATGGCCGTCATATCGCTGACCATGCGCGCAAAAATGCCAAAAAGAGGCGTAGTCGCTGGAGAAAACGGCTTTATCACAGTCGACGATTTTACAAGGCCGGACAAAGCACTCATTACGTACGCCAATGGAAAAACAGAGGTGATTGAAGAAGGAGAAACTGCAAAAGGGTTGAACTATGAAGTAGAGGATATGCAAAATGCAATCCTGCATCAAACAGGCAGCCAAACCATCAGTCTCTCCCTGGATGTCATGAGCATCATGGACAATGTAAGACAACAGTGGGGAATCACCTACCCGTTTGAATATGAAAACATCCGGCCTTCCTAAAGAGCCGGTGTTCCTTCATAAAATGTAAACGCTTAAAAATTTAATAAAAAAGAGAGGCGAACTGTACAGATGTTCAACCGATTGTTCCGTGTATGTTTTCTTGCAGCTCTTATCATGGCCTTAACCCTGCCAAACGATATCCATGCACAAAAGGCAGAAAAACCCGTCTTTAAAGAAGTCAGCGTCCATGATCCTTCCATCATTGAGACGAACGGCAGCTTTTACGTTTTCGGATCTCATTTAGCTTCAGCGAAAACAAATGACCTCATGCAATGGCAGCAGCTGACTGGCAGTGTCAGCAACAATAACCCTCTTATCCCCAATGTCTATGAAGAATTAAAAGATACCTTCGAATGGGCGCAATCCGATACCCTGTGGGCGGCTGATGTCGCGCAGCTGGCGGACGGCAAATACTATATGTACTACAACGCCTGCCGCGGTGACTCACCAAGATCCGCCATGGGAGTGGCCGTCGCTGACAACATCGAAGGGCCCTATAAAAACAAGGGCATCTTTTTGAAATCAGGCATGGAAGGCACAAGCAATGACGGAACACCGTATGACGCAACAAAACACCCGAACGTCGTAGACCCGCACACCTTTTTTGATAAAAACGGCAAGCTGTGGATGGTGTACGGTTCATATTCAGGCGGCATTTTCATCCTGGAAATGAATCCGAAAACGGGCTTCCCGCTCCCTGGACAGGGGTACGGCAAAAAACTGCTCGGCGGCAACCACAGCAGAATCGAAGGCCCATATATCCTCTACAATCCAGACACCAACTACTACTACTTATACCTATCATATGGCGGTCTAGACGCAACAGGCGGCTACAACATCCGTGTCGCCCGCTCCAAAAAACCAGATGGCCCGTATTATGACGCAGAGGGCAATCCAATGATTGATGTCAAAGGCAAAGAAGGCACATTCTTCGATGACCGCTCCATTGAGCCGTACGGCGTCAAACTCATGGGCAGCTATTCATTTGAAACAGAAACTGAAAAAGGAGCCGGATACGTCTCACCGGGCCACAACTCAGCCTATTATGACGAAAAAACCGGCCGTTCCTATTTAATCTTCCACACCCGCTTCCCGGGCAGAGGTGAAGAACACGAAGTCAGGGTCCACCAGATGTTCATGAACAAAGACGGCTGGCCGGTAGCAGCGCCATATCGATACGCAGGTGAAACACTGAAAAAAGTAAAGCAAAAAGACATCACAGGAACATACAAACTCATCCAGCACGGAAAAGACATCTCAGCCGACATCAAAAAAACCATCAACATTCAGCTCAACAAAGACCACACCATTTCCGGGGAAATGACCGGAACGTGGAATAAAACTGGAAATGACGCAGCCGAAATCACGTTAGCCGGCAAGACGTATAATGGCGTATTTTTACGCCAGTGGGATTCGGTGAGAGAGAAGAACGTGATGACGTTTAGTGTGTTGAATGGCAGTGGTGAGGCTGTATGGGGAGTAAAATTATAAGTTAAATTATGTTTGAGAACCTTTTCTTGATTTAAGAAAAGGTTCTTTTCTTACTTACTACTCTAATAGGTATTTTGATAATCTCTTATTAATTTTGTATACTATAACAAAAAATAACAATTTTATATAGATAAATAAGATGTTTTTGGAGGGAATAATTTGTCGGGTGTAAGCATTGAGGTAGGTAATACAACATATTCTGAGCAAATTAAAGAATGGCGATTATCTAAACGTGATAATGCTAAAATAATTGTTCATATTACATTGAAAAGTGGAATGAAGAAAAGTGAAGAGTTAGATAGGTGTATAATTAGACCTGTTCGAGAAATGGCCATTAACAAACAAGAACGACTTGTTTTAAAGGGAAATGTAAAAGCGAATATTGAAAACGTTATAATATATGGAGATAAATATGCCGTTTTGAATTTTAGTGGAAATGATCAGAAATATATTTATAAAGAAAAAGATATTGAAAAGATTACTTTGGGTAATGCAAAGTTTAAACATTTATTAGATTATTTTGGATATATAGCAGCTGTTAAAGATAAAACACAAAATGATATCCCACCTATTTTGGAAGGTGAAATTCAGCGTATGCCATTGAGAATAGAAAGTGCTCTCTATGCTTATTTTTCGAAGGAAAGTCGAGCATATAAGGATTCAGAGACACTCCTTTTTCCTTTTGGTTTAAACCTAAGTCAGATCCAGGCAGTTCAATCTGCTTTTTCTTCTCAAATAAGTGTAATTGAAGGCCCTCCTGGTACGGGAAAAACACAAACTATTTTAAATCTAATCACTAATTTAATGATGAAAGGAAAGAATGCTGCGATTGTCTCAAGTAATAACTCTGCAGTTGACAATGTTAGAGAAAAAATGAAGAAAGCAGGCTACGATTTTCTTCTTGCATCATTAGGTAGCCAAGATAATCAAAAAAAATTCTTTGAGAAACTTCCGGAATCTCCTCAAAATATAGCCGAATGGAAGATTGAGAATGAGAGAGAATCAGAGTTACTGAAAAGCCTCTTAAATGATGTAGAATCTATTAAAGAACTATTAAAGTTACAAAACAGACAAGCAGTAATAAAACAGCAAATAAAAGACCTAGAAACAGAGGAAAAATATTATAAACAACATTTTGATTCATTAGAAACAATAAAGCCAAAGCTTTTACCCTTTTATAAGTTTAATAATTCTAAGATTCTAAATTTTATGGTTGATGAAGTACTCAACAAACAAAACCGTATGAACTTCTTTAAGAAAACAAAATATCTTTTCTACTATGGATTATATGACTTCAAACAAATAGGGGACAGTTTAAATAAAGAGAAAATGCTTTCTCAACTCCAATATCAATTCTATAAGCAAAAACTAATTGAATTAAATACCGAGTTAAGTAAAATAAATCAAATGCTACATGCCAAAAATTTTGACGCGCTAAGTAATCGAATTCAAAATTACTCTACATTAATTTTCAAAAATTATATACATAATAAACAAAAAACGATTAAGAAAGAGATTTTTGAGCACAAGAAATATAAAGATGCAAAGCAGTTTGATCGATTTATAAATCGATATCCTATTATTCTGAGTACTGCATTCTCTTTAATGAAATCAATTCCAGATGGTTTCTTATTTGATTACTTAATTGTAGATGAAGCCTCACAGTTAGAATTGATGCCAGGTATCCTTGCTCTAGGTTGTGCTAAAAATGTAATTATTGTTGGAGATACAAAACAACTACCTCACATACCAGATAAGAACATATCAAAGGGAGAAATGGGAATCGAACCTTGCTTTGATTATGTAGAAAATAGCCTGCTACATTCAATTTTAAAAGTATATGAGAATAAAATTCCCGTTACTTTGTTAAAGGAGCACTATCGTTGCCACCCTATGATCATCAAATTTTGTAATGAACAATATTATGAAGGCAATCTCATTCCGTTGACTAAATATGATGAAGTAGAGGATTCTTCAATTATTTTAATAAAAACCGTTAAAGGAAATCATATGAGGTTCCAAGGCGGACGACACAATGTTCGTGAATTGGATTCTCTTGAAGAGGCAACGATTAGAGAGAAGGTTTTCCCACATGATTTTGATGATATTGGATTTATTGCTCCTTATAGAGCCCAGATACAAGCAGCTAATCGTTATATGAGAGAAGAAATTATTAAAGATACTGTACATAAGTTTCAAGGAAGAGAATGTGATGGGATTATTTTCTCCACAGTACTTGATGATAAGGGTGGTAAAAAGGATATTGAATTTGTTGATAGTGCCACTTTAATAAATGTAGCTATATCGAGAGCAAAAAAAACGTTTTGTTTTAGTATCTGCCGTCGATATTTTCAAGAGAAGTAACAAAGAAATCTCCGAGTTAATACGTTATATGGAATATTATACAGAAGCTAGTTTATATCATGAAAGTCAGGTCATTTCTGTGTTCGATTTACTATATAAAGAATTCTCCGAAGTTTTAGTGCAACGAGAAAATAAACTGCGAGAGAGTGACTCAAAGTATAAATCTGAAAGGATTATTGCGAGTTTACTCAGAGATATTCTTAAAGAAGAAGCCTATAAAAAAATTGAGTTTAGAAGGGAGTACCGTTTAAAGGACTTATTTAATGATACCTCTCATTTAAATCAAGAGGAACAAAAGTTCGTTAAAACAGTAGCTCGATTTGATTTTTTGCTTTATTACAAAATGGGGAATGAACCTGCTGGTGTAATAGAGGTAGACGGTACTGCTTATCATTATTCAAATGACCAGAAAAGACGGGATCAATTAAAAGATTCTATTCTGAAGAAATCGGGGATACCTTTTACTAGATTAAGGACAAATGAGAGTGGCGAGACTGAAAAAATAAAAGTACTGCTAAATTCTATTTTAAAACGAATAAGTTAAAGAATGATTAAAATACTAGCAAGGGATAAGTGAATATTGCTTAAATAGTTTTTCGTCTAACTATTTAGCTCTATAGGGTTTTATTTTGGTGAGTGAAAATAACTCTATATAGTCAAAAAATTATGTTGTTGTCCCACAACCTATTCAGTATGATAAAGTTTAACTAAAAATGAAGATCAGATCACTAAATGTAATATTAAATATAGGTTTGTGACTTAATAAGAAATGAAAGGAAAAAATAAAATGAAAAAAACAATCAAAGTAGCTGCAGCAGTAATTCAAAACGATAATGATATGATATTATGTGCACTTCGTTCGCCAACCATGTCTTTGGCCAATCTATGGGAATTCCCAGGAGGGAAACTTGAAGAGGGAGAGAATGCACGAGAAGCTCTTGTCAGAGAAATTCATGAGGAGCTTGGTTGTAAGATTGAAGCAGGTGAAATTATCGCTGACATTCATCACGAATATGAGAAAGTCATTGTTAATTTGATTTCTATTCAAGCGAAAATTGTTGAGGGTGAACCTGTTGCCAAAGAACATGCGGAACTCAGATGGGTGCCCGTGAGTGAACTTGAGTCACTTGAATGGGCACCTGCTGATCTTCCAACTGTAAATGCACTAGTTAATTAAATCAACATACAAGTTTTCTGGGACAGGCTGATGAAGCTGCCATATTACATTCATAGGTTTGTCCCCATTGCTTGATACGTAATCTACTTTACCTAGATAAATAAAAGGTAAGGTGATGTCATGCATTTCGTTAAATTTACGTACGAATAGATGTATTTTATATTCTCTTTGTCTATGGTTAATAAAATTCTGACCTACAGTAGAATCATGTGATGTTTGATTTTGACTTTGCCAATGAAAATGATAGGGATCCATAAAGTAATCTTTATATAACAAATGGTCCTCAACTTTTTCAGACTTATTTAATGTAATAAAAATTAAGTAATTATTGTTAACTCTCCTTACACCTTCTCGCCACGTCCCCTCTTGATCAGTTGATTGAAATAAATGTATGAGTTCATTTCTAGTATATGTTTGATACAAGGTGAGTTGTAGTTCACTAGATAAAAGTGCTTCTATATTATTCATACGTCTAAATTCAGTTAAACCATATTGGATACGCTCCTTAATATAAGGACCAAACTGAGGATGGCATAAACGTTCAATAATATCTGATTGTAGTATGAACGTATTTTCCTCTATTACACCAAAACACCATTGTTGTTTTGGTGTGGCTAAGCGCTCCATAGATCGTTTAATCAAGTTGTCGTGTATATTCGTGTTTTTGATTTGTAAATGAAATGTATCTTTTAAAGATTTTTTAACATCATCGACAGTGATTCTTCTTGTATTAAATCCACATTGCAACACTAATAAATCATAAGGCCACTTGATAGGAAACTGTTGCTCTAACCAGGATACCATTCTTAAAACTAACGAATCATTTAATATTTCTTTATCTAACGAATGAAGGTCATCCATTTTTCTTTTCGTTTCAACCCAAGACTTATATTTTTTTATAAAAAAGGTAAGCCCTGGAGCTTGATCTGAATAAAGAAAATCAAGTAGCTCTGGGGAACGCCCAATATCTCGTTTAAATTGATAATATAATGTTTTTAGCATGGCAGTTGAATTTAGTTTAATACTATCTATTTTATGTAAAATTTCTTTCTTCGTTACAGATGAAAGATCTACATAAGACCCACCAGGTAAGTCTGCAAACTCATGGGTAACTGCAACTCGCAACGAATCTTTATCAAACGATTTTTGACTTGTTTGTCCAGAAAGGGCTAGCGGTATGACAAATGATTTTTGATAGTTTCCTATAAAATCAAGTACCGTTACAAACTCTTTATCATCAGCCTTCCTTAATCCTCTTCCTAACTGTTGAATAAATATGGTAGGTGATTCAGTTGGCCTCAAAAAAAGCAGTAAGTTTAATTTTGGTATATCAATGCCTTCATTAAAAATATCTACTGTGAAAATCAGTTCTAAACTATGATGCGGATCTTCAAGTTCTCTAATCACTTTCTGACGTTGTGCTGAGGAATCCTGCCCTGTTAAATATGTTGTATGGAATCCTAATTGATTAAATTCTTGGCTCATATATTGGGCATGTTCAACGTTAGTACAGAAGCCCAACCCACACATTTTTTCTCCGTGGAAACCGTACATATTTATCATCTTTATTACATAATCGACTCGCTCATGGTTTTTCAAGTGGTTGACCAGGGAGCGTTCATCATAGACCCCATTTGTTATTTTTACTTTATCGTAATCAACAGTATGATCCGGAATACCAAAGTAATGAAATGGGGCGAGCAATTCAGCTTCTAACGCATCTCGAAGGCGAATTTCATAGACAACATTATGATTGCAGATCTCAAGCACATCTTTACCGTCTAAACGTTCTGGAGTTGCAGTTAAACCTAATAAGAATTCAGGTTTAAAGTAATTCAACACTGATTGATAGGTAGAGGCTTCTGCATGATGAAATTCATCAATGACAATGTAATCAAATTCATTTGGTGCAAACCGTTTCAATGTTTCTTCTTTATGCAAGGTTTGAACTGTGCTAAATAAAAACCTTTTATTCCATTCTTTTTTCGATCCAGTTAACAATCCAAAGTTATCAGGGTCATTTGTGACTTTTTCAAATGTTTCAATAGCTTTAGTTAGTAACTCCTCACGATGAGCGATAAAAAGATATTTTTTTGGTTGATATTCGGAAAAATCAAATGCTGCAAGATATGTTTTTCCTGTACCAGTTGCAGCGATAATAACAGCCTTTTCCTCACCTTGTTCTCTCGTTTTCTTGAGGTTTTTAAGAGCTATTTCTTGCATGGCATTAGGTTGTATTTTTGTTTGATAAAGAGAGTTTTGAGAGACGAGAGACGCGCTCATTTTGTGGTTAGCTGCTTGAAATTCTTCATAAGCTTTTAAGAACTGGTCATCGACCGGTTGTGTTTTTTCGAGCCATACTTTATTAAAGACATCTTTTGTTTGTTGAAAAATAGGAAGATATTTTGTATCAGGTATTCTCGCATTTAGCTCATACCCAGTGGTCAGAGCGGATTGCGAAAGATTTGATGATCCAATAATGACACTATGTTGCCCTGAAAGACGTTCAAATAAGTAAGCTTTTGTATGAAAAGATTGACGGTAATCATTTACAATTCTCAAGTCGACATTTTGAAATTGCATGAGTTGTTTAAGTGCTTTAGGTTCAGTAATTCCCATATATGTTGATGTGATAATACGTACTGGCACATTACGTTTATTGAGCTCTTGTAATGGTGGAATAAGAAGTTGGACACCAGACCACCTTGTAAAACTGACCATAAAATCCACACGATCAGCAGTTAACATTTCATTCTTTAATGTTTTAAAAAAATTATCATCCGCTCTATGGTTTCCGAGCAGATTCAACCGTGATAGTGAAAAATGCTCCGATAAAGGAAGACCCATGTCATCTAAATGATAAAGAACTGTAGAAAGTGGAATTGCAAAGGCAGTATCATTACCAAGATCAGAAGATATTTTTTGGGTTAATTCAACCGCCTGATGATATTGTCCATGTTGAACAAGCGTTTTGATTTTCTCGCCAAATTGTTTAGCTATATGTAAAGTTAAAATTTCTGTATATTCTTTCGGTAAAACAGGTTGAAATTGATGTTCTGCGGGATAAAGCTTGTTTTTTTCTTGCAATTCTTCATGAAAACCACTGTTTTTTGTCATTATTTGCTCCCCATATTTAGATAGATATCCTAATTTTATCATTATTATTGACTATAGGTAACAGGGGTTTGCAAATGGCATTGCGAATCAAATGAGGATAATTGTACCTGCGCTTATAGTCCTGTGTAAGTTGAATAACATTCGCGAGAAAGTGAAATGGAGAGGATGATAGATAAATATACTTATTTACACTCTCTATAAGACAAACCCTTTTACCTATTTATCCAATATGACCCATCATGTAATATGAAAATAGTCTGTATTGTAAAGAATTTACACAGTTTGATAGAAACACGAGGTGTTGCGGCATGCATAGTGAAATGTTGTTACATTCGGTAAAAGCCGACTTACATGAAAAACAGGAACAGATCCATCAGTTAAAACGAGTGCTGCACGAAATCAGGCAAATCAAACACGAATTTTCCGAGGCCCAGCATCTCATTCATCGGCCTCATCTTAACCGAGAGGCATGGAGAGGAACACATGCGGAGCGATTTGAAGATATTCGTGAAGGAATGAACAAAGCATATCGTCAAATCAAAAGCGAACAAGTCAACGGAATCATCGAAAGTATAGATGAAAAAATTCACTCTCTAGAGGGTGACGTCTATTCCATGAGACGCCAAATCACGAGAATAGAGCATGAAATAGAGAAGGAAAAACATAAAAAGTGAGGTGAGCGCAAATGGCACAGGAAATCAAAATGGTCTATGGAACCGTCAAACAGGGACTTTCTCAGCTTAAGAACTCAGCTGAACTCAAGTCCTCCTTGCCCGGCCATATCTCAGGACGAAACCATTTGAATGTTGTAAAGTCCATCGAGCAATTAAATGAGGACATCAAAGAACTCACTGAAGCATATGCGTCCGTTCTGGCCAAGCATATCGCACAAACGGAAAGCGCGGTAAACGCCATGAAGGAAACGGACGAAAACATATCATCTTCCATGAAATAAAGCGCGGGAGGACAAGGGATTGAAAACATTAGATGTCCACGCTCTTCACGAGGGCATTCAGCATACGATTGAGAAACTGGACAAGCAAAAACAGCAACTGGAGAAGCTGGAAAAAAGTGTTGAGCATCTGGCAGGCATGAAGGATGCGTTAAAAGGAAAAGGCGGAGATGCCATCCGGACCTTTTACGAGGAGTGCCACAAGCCTTTTCTCCTTTTCTTTGGCATGTTTATCGACGAATACAAAAAAGTGCTGAAACAAACACAGCAAGCGATTTCCTCTGTAGAATCTGACTCCCACGGCATGATTGCAGAGGCTTTTCTCTCACACGACGCGAGACACGGGGTCAAGCATGCACGAGAAGTGACAGAGCAGCTCACAGACGCAGTCAATCACCAGACATCAACCGTTGATTACATCGTCAGCCTGCCGACAGTCAATGACTCCTTTTTTCGGTTGGAAACAGAACAGGCTGAGCGGCTGATTACAGACACCCTGAATAAGCTCTTTCAATTTGACGGCCAACAAACCCAAGCTCTAGAAACGGCAAAATCAGATTTTCAAACGATGAAAAACTATATCGATCAGCTCGAAACCATGTACACCGGTCCGAAAATTGAGATCACAGGCTACAAAAGCGGCTCCATCTTGAAATCACAGGAAGAAGAAAAGATCAACCAAACATTTGGCGCCATCAATCCGCAAATGAAACAGCCGGATGAATCACCGATGGAGATGATGTTGAAGAAACTGGAGAAACATAAGCAATCAAACGTTGATTCTGTGATAATGGATGACAAACAACAAAAGATCGAGCGTGAGATTTATGGTGATGACAGTAACTTGACGGTACTGCAGAAAGAAGCAGCAGCCCACCCGAAAGTCTATGGAGACATACGGGTGATAAATGATAAACTATATAATCATAAAGGATTAAAAAAGATAGATACGATAGAAGTGATTGACGAACTAACTCGTGATACTGCAAGCATCGACTACGTCGGCGGCAAATATTATGTATATGAAAACGGCCAAATTGTGAGAGAACTCTACGCTGGAGGGAAAAAGCGGCTAGAAGAAGTGTCTTACATTCCAGAGGATAAAGTAGGCGGAGCTAAGCCAATTGATTCGTTTCTTGCCGGAACTCAATATGAATTTATTGAGTGGGTAAGCCCTCAGGGTGCTGTTAAAAAATTGGCGGTCCGAGGCGGGAAGCGTGTTGTCACAGATGTGGCTAAACATGTAGTGGAGAAGGATATAAAGGGAGACGTAAAAAAGAAACCTTCTAAAGGCAGTGTTAATAGTAAGTGGTGGCATCCTGGATATGTAGATAATTTAAGCTCTTCCCAAACGGTTATAGGAATAAAAAATTCCCCTAAAGGTTTATCAACTCTTGGTAGCTCAACACGTCAGAATGCACTAGATGCAGGAAAAGGCTGGGTTGGTCAAGGAGCGGAAAAAATGTATGATAAAGCAGGAAATTTTTTAGGGTACAAAAGTGTAGATAAAATGAGAGCTTTCAGATTGCAATATAAACCAAAGGAAAAAATGTGGAGAGCGAACTTCACTGAAAATGAAATTACTGTTGTAGGATCAAAAACAGAATTAAGAAATGTACATGTTGATATTTTAGATTAAAAGGTGGGATATAATTATGTTAGAAATTAAAGCTTTAACTAAAGACTATGAAAATTGGGGTGAGGACGCTGATGATTTCTACGTTTCATTTGAACTTGACGTAGGATTGCCTGATATACCAGGTGCTTCTGATTTATTTACTTTTAATATTATTAGCCCTAAAAGATTGGATAAGATACTTGAAAGTACAAAAATTGAATTAGGTCATGGATATCTCATAATGAGAGATTTTAATATAAAAACTGTCAATTCTACTGTAGAGACTATCATGAATAAATGTAAAGACGATGACTATGATAAGTATATGAATAATTTAGCTCAATACTTTAAATTACAAGGATAACACCAAAAGAGTTGTTGGCTAGTCGCTTATAGTTATACTAAAAGAATATGAATATATCGGAACTGTAATCAATTTCGGATTTAATACACATGTTATATGATAAACAACTAGAGGTTTTTCATGTTAGAAGAGATTCCTGGTTATAAAAGTCTCACGTCATAACTATTTTAATTAAATGGTTTTGAGGGCCCTCTGGTTTGCTTCCTAGTGAGTAGCTTTAGAGTAGTGTAGTGGTAACTGTTTTACCTTGATTGGCAAAGTGCCTTTCAAGGTTTTTTAATAAAAATAATCTTTTATAAAGCTAATTCATAAACCCTTTCTCCTTTTCTCTGGCATGTTTATCGACGAATACAAAAAAGTGCTGAAACAAACACAGCATGCGATTTCCTCTGTAGAATCTGACTCCAACGGCATGATCGCAGAGGCTTTTCTCTCACACGACGCGAGACACGGGGTCAAGCATGCACGAGAAGTGACAGAACAGCTCACTGACGCAGTGAATCGCCAGACATCAGCTATCGACCACATCGTCAGCCTGCCGACAGTCAATGACTCCTTTTTCCGGATGGAAACAGAACAGGCTGAGCGACTGATTTCGGACACCCTGAATAAGATCTTTCAATTTGACGGCCAGCAAACTCAAGCACTAGAAACGGCAAAATCAGATTTTCAAACGATGAAAAAATATATAGACCAGCTCGAAACCATGTACACCGGTCCGAAAATTGAAATCACAGGATACAAAACCGGCTCCATCTTGAAATCACAGGAAGAAGAAAACATCAACCAAACCTTCGGCGCGATTAACCCGCAAATGAAACAGCCGGATGAATCACCGATGGAGTTGATGTTGAAGAAATTAGCCGAGAAAGAAAAGTCTAAAGTCGATTCAGTTGTCAAAACGCCTCATTCTAAAAAGGTAAATAAAAATATCATTCATCAGAAGATTTTAATTTCGGATTATGTATAGAACGCACAGAATATCACTATGAATTTTGTGTCTGGGGATTATCAGAAAAAAAACAAAAAATGTAGGAGACCTTGATTGGCATTAGCCTTTCAAGGCTTTTAAATATTGAGCCATAGCCTAAAGAAATCGGACTTTTGAGTTTAAGGTGATAATAGAGTGAAGAAAATAGATGAGAAATTTTTATTGAGAAAAATAAATGAATCGTTATTAATCATTCAGATTGTTTTGCCGCTAGCAGGAATATTTTTATAAATCATGACAGCCTGGTTAGCAAAGGTCAATCAAGTTCACGATATAGAGTTATATGTGATTGCTGGTTTTTCATATGGTGTATTTTTCTTTTTGTTCCCTTTAGATATTTATATATTCAGGAAAAGAATACTTATAAAAAAAATCAAATAATATAGAGGGATATAAATAGAGTTTCTAAAGGGTGAGCATACACTTGAAGAACCAGGATCTTCTATGATTTATTAGATGATGAATGATTTAAAGATTTACCCCAAAATGAAATATCTATCAGGATTATTATTCCGTTACCTCTCCCTTAAAGGAGCAAGATGACATGTTATCGATCAATAAACAAGAGGACCCTGTTTTTCAGTTTTTAGCTGGACCATTTCATCAGGATATTGAATCTCCCGATGATGCTTTACAAGAGTTATTAGCAGAGGAAAGTAAGGAATATTTGGAGGATGCTATTGTCTTTTTAATGGATTTTATAGAAAGTGAGCATTCAGATAATGAGAAAAATGATTACATTCAATCTTGTGCAGATGGCGTGTATTTTCCTGCGTTTAATTTAGAACCAATTGATTGGCTAAAAAATGTAATAGTGCAAATAAAGAAGTCTTTAAATAAAATTTAAACGATAACAATTCTTAACCTTGATTGGAAAAATGCCTTTCAAGGTTTTTTAATAACAATAATTTTTTATTGGAGTTAATAATAAGGTTAAATCTTTATAATTACCTTTGTACTAGAATCGATACTCTTAGTCAATACTAAAAATGAAAGCGTTGACATCACATAAATCTAGTGCTAAAGTATACCTACAAAACAAATACAGCGACCGTCAGGATTGTTACTGCGAAAGCAGGCAAAACCTAAATGGTACAGGTGCAGGAGGAGACTCTCGCAATCTGTGTCATTTAGGTTTTTTTTATTCTCATTTTGGAGGTGATGCAGCATTAAATACAAAAAAGCTGGAGAAAGGCGGCCACCTTTCATCCAGCCGGTTCCCCCAAAAAAAGGAGGTATACACATGGATTATGATAAATTATCGAGAGACATATTACAACTCGTAGGCGGTGAAGAAAACGTTCAGCGCGTGATTCATTGCATGACGAGACTGCGTTTTAATCTTTATGACAATTCGAAAGCGGACCGGAGTCAATTGGAGCAGCTGCCGGGTGTGATGGGCACCAATATCAGCGGCGAGCAGTTTCAAATTATCATCGGAAATGATGTGCCGAAGGTGTATCAGGCGATTTTGCAAAACAGCAGCCTCAGTGATGAAAAGAGCGCCGGGACATCTGGCCAGAAAAAGAATGTGCTGAGTGCGGTCTTTGATGTGATTTCTGGTGTGTTTACACCGATCCTGCCCGCGATTGCTGGTGCAGGTATGATCAAAGGGCTTGTTGCGCTAGCGGTCACATTCGGCTGGATGGCGGAGGAAAGCCAGGTCCATGTCATTCTGTCAGCTGTTGGTGACGGTGCGTTCTACTTTCTTCCGCTCCTGCTTGCGATGAGTGCGGCGAGAAAGTTTGGAAGCAATCCGTATGTAGCGGCGGCGATTGCAGCGGCGATTCTGCATCCGGATCTGACGGCGCTGCTCAGTTCAGGGAAAAGCATTTCCTTTATCGGGCTTCCTGTAACCGCTGCCACTTATTCATCAACGGTCATCCCGATTTTGCTTGCGATTTGGATCGCATCGTATGTGGAAAAGTGGATTGACCGAATCACGCATTCTTCTCTCAAATTGATTGTCGTTCCGACCCTGACATTATTGATTGTCGTGCCGCTGACATTGATTACAGTTGGTCCGCTGGGTGCTATTTTAGGAGAATACTTGTCTGTCGGCGTAAACTATTTATTTGATCATGCCGGGCTTGTGGCGATGATTTTGCTTGCGGGAACGTTCTCTTTGATCATTATGACGGGCATGCATTATGCATTGGTGCCGATTATGATTAACAACATCGCGCAAAACGGCCACGATTATTTGCTGCCCGCCATGTTTTTGGCGAATATGGGGCAGGCCGGCGCATCTTTTGCGGTTTTTCTTCGCTCCAGAAATAAGAAATTTAAATCGCTTGCGCTTACCACAAGTGTGACGGCGCTGATGGGAATTACAGAACCCGCGATGTACGGCGTGAATATGCGTTTGAAGAAACCGTTTGCGGCCGCTTTGCTTGGCGGTGCGGCTGGCGGCGCATTTTACGGCGTTACGGGTGTCGCTTCCTACATTGTCGGAGGCAACGCAGGGCTGCCGAGTATCCCGGTCTTTATCGGCCCAACGTTTATTTACGCGATAATTGGTCTTGTGATTGCGTTTGTTGCGGGAACAGCGGCAGCTTATCTTATTGGATTCGAGGATATACCGTCTGAAAGTAATCAGCAGCCTTCTGTGACAAATGGTCATCAGGGCAGCGGAGAAATCATTCACAGTCCGATTAAAGGGGAAGTGAAAGCATTAAGCGAAGTCAATGACGGAGTGTTTTCTGCCGGGATTATGGGAAAAGGATTTGCTATTGAGCCTGAAGAAGGAGAAGTGGTTTCACCTGTGTATGGAAGCGTTACCACCGTTTTTAAAACAAAGCACGCCATTGGCATTACGAGTGATCAGGGAGCTGAAATCCTCATACACATTGGATTGGACACTGTCAAACTGGAGGGCCAATGGTTCACGGCTCATGTCAAAGAAGGCGACAAGGTCGCGCCTGGAGATCCTCTCGTTTCCTTTGATCTGGAACAGATTAAAGCAGCTGGATATGACGTGATCACCCCGGTTATCGTCACTAACACAGACCGATATTCATTTTCGCCGGTAAAAGAAATCGGCAGGGTTCAAACAAAAGAAGCGCTGCTTGCTTTATCTTAAAAAATAAACTGATGAGGTGAACTGTAATGAGTGCAAATGCAAAACGATTTCCAGAAGGATTTTTATGGGGCGGCGCGGTCGCTGCCAACCAAGTTGAGGGTGCTTATAACGAGGGCGGCAAGGGACTTTCGACAGCTGATGTATCACCGAACGGCATCATGTCTCCATTTGATGAATCGATGACTTCTTTAAATCTGTATCATACCGGAATTGATTTTTATCATCGTTATAAAGAGGATATTGCCTTATTTGCAGAAATGGGTTTCAAAGCGTTCCGGACTTCGATTGCGTGGACAAGAATTTTTCCGAATGGCGATGAAGAGGAGCCAAATGAAGAAGGCCTCAAATTTTATGATGATCTGTTTGATGAGCTGTTAAAGCATCATATTGAGCCAGTCGTGACCATCTCTCATTATGAAATGCCGCTCGGTCTTGTGAAACATTATGGCGGCTGGAAGAACCGCAAAGTCATAGAATTTTATGAACGCTATGCCAGAACTGTTTTCAAACGCTATCAACACAAAGTGAAGTACTGGATGACATTCAACGAAATTAATGTGGTCCTCCATGCACCGTTTACAGGCGGCGGTCTTGTTTTTGAAGAAGGAGAACATCAATTGAACGCGATGTACCAGGCCGCACATCACCAGTTTGTCGCCAGCGCCCTTGCCGTTAAAGCGGGGCATGAGATCATTCCCGACTCAAAAATTGGCTGTATGATCGCCGCGACAACAACCTATCCGATGACCTCTAAGCCGGAGGATGTCTTCGCGGCAATGGAGAATGAGCGCAAAACACTTTTCTTCTCAGATGTGCAGGCAAGAGGTGCGTACCCGGGATATATGAAACGCTATCTGGCAGAAAACAATATTGAAATTGAAATGGCTGAAGGCGATGAGGAATTGTTGAAAAAACATACGGTCGATTACATCGGATTTAGCTACTACATGTCCATGGCGGCGAGCACCGATCCTGAAGATCTTGCGAAATCAGGGGGCAATCTGCTGGGCGGTGTGAAAAATCCATATCTTAAATCATCAGAATGGGGCTGGCAGATTGACCCGAAAGGCTTGCGCATCACGCTCAACACGTTATACGACCGCTATCAGAAGCCGCTGTTTATCGTGGAAAACGGCCTTGGCGCGGCAGACAAAGTTGAGGAGGACGGCTCCATTCACGATGATTACAGAATTGACTATCTGCGGGACCACTTAATGGAAGCGCGTGAAGCGATTGCTGACGGTGTTGAGCTGATCGGATACACATCATGGGGACCGATTGACCTTGTCAGCGCGTCCACTGCCGAAATGAAAAAACGCTATGGCTACATTTATGTTGATCGAGACAATGAGGGGAACGGAACATTGAATCGCATCAAGAAAAAAAGCTTCGGCTGGTATCAGCAGGTCATTGCCACAAACGGAGAAAGTCTCTGACAACTTTATGAATAAACATACACCCCAATTGACAATAACAGACAGCAGGCGGACAATAAAAGAGAAAGATGAACCACCCACAGTCCGAAAGGCGGGAAGCGTATGTTTAACAAAATGTTAGTTGCGATTGACGGGTCAGAAATGAGTGCAAAAGCCCTTGATGCCGCAGTGCATCTGGCAAAAGAACAGCAGGCAGAACTAAGCATCCTTCATGTGGGGAGAGAAGCCGTCGTAGCGACTTCTTCTCTGACCGGGATTGTCTATGTACCAGAACATTTTATTGATGAAATCAGGCAAGAAGTGAAAAAAGAAGGCTTACACATCCTTGAGAACGCGAAAGCGAAAGCGGCCGAGAGCGGCGTTCAAGCCGACATCATTTACGCACAGGGAGAGCCGGCACACGAAATTTTAAATACCGCAAAAGAGAAAGGCGTCAGCCTGATCGTGGTCGGAAGCCGGGGCATCAGCGGCCTGAAAGAAATGATGCTTGGAAGCGTCAGCCATAAAGTGTCTCAATTATCAACTTGTCCTGTATTAATTGTTCGATAGATAAGAAGAAAAAAGCGCCTACAAGGCGCTTTTTTTATGTATAGATTCGTAAAATAACTCTGGGTGATTTATGGAACTGCTTCCTTTATAATAGTATCAATATGTAAAAAAGAGGATTTTCTCTTATATCTGCAGATAGCTATACTGGGGGGCATTTGATGCAGCAAAATCTCATATTACAAAAACAAAAATCAACAGCCGTGCTGAAAATGGTCATTTCCATGGTGATTTTCGGTTCCATTGGCTTTTTCTCTGAGCATACCAATCTGCCGTCGTTTGAATTGGTATTCGTTCGCTGTCTGTGCGCGACATTATTTTTAAGCTTTTGCTGGCTGGCGTCCGGTCAGTATAAAACTGAAAAATGGAGCAAGCGGGAAGTCCTTCAAACATTAGCATGCGGTTTCTTTCTGGTATTCAATTGGGTCTTCTTATTTAAGTCTTTTGAAGAAACGTCAGTTACAATTGCCATCTCTGTATACCACCTTGCACCTGTGCTTGTTCTTCTCCTGGGGAGTATTATCTATAGAGAAAAATTAAATGTGATCTCCGTCAGCTCCATTATCATCTGCTTTCTTGGAACGGCGCTGATTTCCGGGATTAACGGCAGCACTTCATTGACACAGCTGATGGGATCAGGGATCATATGGGCAGTTCTCGCCGCACTGTTTTATGCGTTCACCACTTTATTGGGAAAAGGCATTCACAACCTCAGTCCTTACACGACCACCTTCCTGCAAACCGGTTTAGGGGTTATCATCCTGATTCCGTTTATTCACTTCGGCGCTTTTGCAAACCTGTCTCAGGGAAACTGGATCATGGTCGTCTCCACTGGTATTATTCATACAGGTATTGTGTATTTGCTGTTTTTTGACAGTTTGCGATTTTTATCAACGAAATTTATTTCGGTCATTGTCTTCCTCGACCCCGCTGTCGCGATCGTGCTCGATACCGTGTTTACGGGTTTCCGCCCAGACCTCTATCAAACACTAGGCATCGTAATGATCTTTGCGGGCATGGCTTTGACGCTTGTCAGGAGGCAGGGGAAGGCGGATGCAGCTGCTGAAGAAAAGGATTTAGAACAATTTCAATCATGATAGAAAAAAGTGTAAAGGCCTTAAATGGGCCTTTTTTTGGTTTTTTGGGTCTTTTTGCTCTGTTTAAATCTTAAAATAAGATAAATTTTCTAGAAAAATATTGTAATAATATTTCAGTGACGTTAACATTGTTGAGTAAATATTACTTTTATTACAAAAGGAGAGAGAAAATGAAAAAAAGAAAGAGGCGGAACGTTAAGAGATTCATTGCCGTATGTTTAGTGTTGGCGCTAATGATTTCATTATTGCCAGTAGATGTACTGGCAAAAACTTCAGAAGAAGAGTCCGGAAATCGTGTCGCAACTGCTGATCCGGAAGAAACCCTTCAGAATGATCAAACAGAGAAAGCTGTACCATTTAATGAGAAGGATATAAACAAAGAGGGAGAAATCACCTCAGAAAGAACGGAAAACACAAAGCTTTATTATGAAGGGGACGGTGTTTATAAACAGGAAGTATACCTTGATCCTATTCATACAAAGGAAACATCGAATGCAGACTGGGAGGAGATTTCTCCTGAATTAAAAGAAACGACAAGCAAACAAGTTGAAACTGAAAATGCTGTTTTGAATTCAGATTTTCAAAAGCAAATGAAGAACGGACTTTATGCGACTTTTGAGCACAATGATCACAAGCTTACATATTCACTTGTAGAAGCAAAAGGTCCAAATAAAACTTCACTTACTCCGAAAGATACTCCAGCAGATTATAAGACTGATGGTAATGAGATTGTTTATCCGGATGTTTTTCCGAACATTGATCTTCAGACTTTCACATTCAACGAAAACATAAAAGAAGATTTAGTCCTTCATCAGTATGACGGATACAACACATTTTCATTTCAGGTGAAAACCGATTTGCAGGCAAAAGAACAAGAGGATGGATCAATAGATTTTTCTGATGAAAAAGGAAAAGTTGTTTTTTCTGTGCCTAAACCTTTTATGACTGATTCAAAACTGGATGAACTTTCCGGCGAGGTGGGACGATCAGAAAAAGTCAGCTATAAGCTGGAAAAGAATAAAGAAGGGTATTTGCTTCATCTCACGGCAGACGAGAACTGGCTGAAAGACCCTGAACGCGTGTATCCAGTGTCTATCGACCCGTCAACGTCTTTATCTGTTTCATCAGATACGTTTGTCATGAGTGCCTACCCGACGACCAACTATTCGGCATCTTCGCAGAAATGGGATGCTAATCTGAAGGCCTATGTGCTGAAAACGGGTTATTACGACAAAACAACAGGCACCAATTATGCGTTTATGAAATTTAACAATTTAAAACCGATTCAAAATATGACAGTCAGCAAAGCTACATTAAAAACATACGTAGCCCATTCCTATTATGGAACAAAGGCAACTGGTCTTTGGCTGGATACAGTCAACAGCAATTATGATCATGCAAAAGTAACATGGAACACCAAACCGGCATCTAAAAATATCGGAAAAGCCGACGTCCATAAAGGACAGTGGGCGAGTTACGATGTGACCGCCGCTGTAAAGTCATGGAACTCCGGCGGGGCCAATTATGGATTTAAGCTTCATGCAAACGGAAACGGTAAGGAATATTGGAAAAAACTAATTTCCTCAGCGAACTCAAACAATAAGCCTTATATTGAAGTGACATACACCATCCCGAAGGCGAGCACACCTGCTGTTAAGGCATACAATAACGGGAACGGCACTGGTTTTTTCAATATCAGTTGGAAAAAGGCCGAGGGTGCAAAAGGCTATAAGGTATGGATTTATAATGGTAAAGAATATCAAGCGATCTCAGTCGGCAACACGACATCCTGGAGCACAAAAGGGAAAAACATTTGGCCGACAAGTGCAGAAATTTCATCCGGTAAGTACAAGCTTCACCTTGATGGAAAAGGCGGAACTGAATTAGCGCTAGATCCATCTCCAGTGTATAAGAACTCCGGCGGAACCTATGCCACAAGTAAAAACTATTGGATCGGCGTCAGCGCGATCTTTGATCAGGGAGAAGGAGCGATGTCCGCACCGGCAAAGCCTGTTATCCCTAATGTAGGAAAAGCACAAGCACCGTCAACCAAGGGCTATAATAATGGGAATGCCACAGGATACTTAGATCTTTCTTGGAAAGCTGTATCAGGAGCCACCGGCTATAAAGTTCAGGTATTCAATGGGAAAGGCTTTGAGACACTTGATCTGGGAAATCAGACGTCTTGGACCACCAAGGGGAAAAAGATCTGGTCGACAAGTGCAGAAATTAAAGCGGGAAAATATGCTCTTCACCTAAAGGATGGAAACGGAGCAGAGCTGCCGATCAATCCCGGACCAACCTATAAAAACGCCGGTGGGGATGCAGCCAAAAAAAATTACTCATTTAAAATAATCGCCTATAACAAAGATGGCGAAGCCATTGCATCACCGGCTGCCAACCCGACACTTCCTGATATCGCTAAACCAAAGAACTTATCCGGTTATGTGTATACAAACACAAAATCAAGCCAAACCGGTTATGTGAATTTGATATGGGAAAAGGTTCAAAATGCGAAAGGCTATAAAATTAATATCTATAACGGAAAAGAATATCAGTCCTATGATGTTGGGGACGTGGATCATTGGACAACCCAAAATAAAAACATTTGGCCGACTTCTGAGGAAATAAAAGCCGGAAGCTACAAGCTGCATACAGACGGAAAAGGCCGTGAATTGGCACTTGACCCGTCACCTGTCTATAACAATGCAAATGGAAATTACAAAGGGAAGAAGAATTATTCCTTCACTCTTTCCGCCTATGATGCGAATGGTGAAACGATTCCGACAGCACCCTTTAACCCAACGTTCCATGAAGGCGCAGAATTCCTTGGAACAGAAGAATACTGGTCTATCATTGATATCCCAAGCGGCCAGTTAAACGGTGCGACAGGCAATGTTATTGTGAATGAAGAGGATCTGTCAATTGACGGGCGCGGACCGGGACTTGGCTTATCGAGAACCTACAACAGTCTTGACAGCTCCGATCACTTATTTGGACAAGGCTGGTATGCTGATGCAGAAACATCTGTCATCTCGACGGACGGCGGGGCAATGTATATTGATGAAGACGCTACTACTCATCGCTTTACTAAAAAAGCCGATGGCACGTATCAGCCGCCGACCGGTGTCTATCTTGAATTAACAGAAACAGCTGATCAGTTCATATTAAAAACAAAGGATCAAACAAACGCTTATTTCAATAAAAAAGGCGGCAAGCTTCAAAAGATAGTGGATGGCCACAACAATGCAACCGTCTACACTTACAATGACAAGAATCAACTGACAGCCATTACAGATGCATCGGGCCGCAAGCTCACATTCACATATGATGAAAATGGCCATGTGACTTCCATCACCGGACCTAAGAATAAGAAAGTCACCTACTCATATGAGAATGATTTGCTGAAGAAAGTCACGGATACAGATGGGACTGTCACAAGCTATGACTACGATGGTGAAGGACGCCTTGTTAAACAATATTCAGCCAACAGTACCGAAGCAAAGCCTGTCTTTACCGAATATCAGTATAGCGGGCACCGTCTCGATAAAGCGATTAACGCTAAGAAAGAAACATATGTCTATAGCTATGATGCTGATAAAAAGACGCTTCTCATGACACAGCCGAATGGCCGGAAAGTGCAGTACGGCTATAATGAAGCGGGAAATCCCATTCAGGTTATTGATGATGCGGAAGGGCTAAAAATTACAACAAATACAAAATATGAAGGCAATAATGTCGTAGAAGATGTAGATCCAAACGACGTCGGAACCGGAAAAGCAACGGAAAGCTATCAATATGACAAAGATGGCAACGTTATATCCGTTAAAGACGCATATGGAACTGAGACATACGAATACAACAAAAACAACGACGTCACAAAGATGAAGGATACCGAGGGGAATGTCACGGATATTGCCTATGACGGACTGGATGCTGTATCCGAAACCGATCAGAGCGGAAAATCATCTTCAGCAGCTGTTTATGATAAATATGGAAACCAGATTCAATCCAGCATAGATTTATCAGCTTCAACTAATATTTTGAAAGATGGAAACTTTGAAGCACAAAAATCCGGCTGGAATCTGACTGCTTCTAAAGACAGCGGCAAAATCTCAGTGATTGCCGATAAAAGCGGGGTTCTTTCCGGATCAAAGGCTTTGGAAGTCTTGAGCCAATCAACGTCTGCCGGAACAGAACTCGGGTATTCGTCAGCGACACAAACAGTGGAACTGGAGCCGAATACTACCTATACATTAAGCGGGAAAATCAAAACAGATCTAGCGAAATCAAGAGCCTACTTTAACATTGATTTGCGAGACAAAGATCAAAAACGAATTCAATGGATTCACAATGAATACAGTGCATTAGCCGGAAAAAATGACTGGACAAAACGGCAAATCACTTTTACGACTCCAGCAAATGCAGGAAAAGCTGTTGTGTATATGGAAGTCGATCATAGAGATAAAGATGGCAAAGGAAAAGCATGGTTTGATGAAGTCCAGCTGGAAAAAGGCGAAGTATCGTCAAGCTATAACCCAGTTCAAAACAGCAGTTTCACAGCAGCAACGGAAAACTGGAATGTAAGCGGGGCCTCCGTTGATTCTGAGGAAGGCTTTAATGATGACGTATCATTAAAAGCAGCCCGGACCAGTGCGTCCCAAGCCGGATCAGTAACAAAACAAACCGTTGTCTTAGGGCAAAGCGCAAACGACAAACCAGTTTATCTCACACTGACAGGAATGTCGAAAGCCAGCAGCGTCAAATTTTCAGATGAAAAAGACTATTCTCTGCAGGCTAATGTCACTTACGCGGACGGCAGCACAGGTGTATACAATGCCAAATTCCCTTCTGGAACACAGGAATGGAACCGGGCAGCTGTCGTTATACCAAAAACAAAGCCGATCAATAAAGTCGATATCAGCATTTTGTTCCAAAAGAGTGCGACAGGAACAGTCTGGTTTGATGATATCCGTCTGATTGAAGGAAGCCTTCTAACAAAAAGCACGTATGACAGCAATGGAAGCTATGTGACCAAGGAAGAAGATGAACTAGGATACTCTACTTCAACTGATTACGATGAAACGGGTAAGAAAACGTCTGAAACGGATGCAAAAGGTGAAAAAACAACCTATACGTATGATCAGGCAGACCAACTGACAAACATGACGCTCTCTAACGGCACGTCTATCCTTCACAGCTATGATAAGGAAGGCAATGAGATAAGCAAAACCATCCGGGCGGGAGCAGATCAAACCTATCAATACGAATATGATGTCATGGGCAAGCTTGTCAAAACAACTGACCCTCTCGGCAATGTGCTAGCAAGTGAATATGATGCCAACAGCAACCTGACCAAAACCATTTCACCAAATGGCAACGAAGTGTCTCTTTCTTATGATGGAACAGATCGGGTGAAATCAAAGTCGTATAACGGTACAGAAAAGTACAATTTCACGTATGACAAAAATGGAAATGAAACGTCGGTCGTCAATAAAGAGCAGAACACCACAAAGAAACGGACATTTGACAACAAAAACCGCTTAACCGAACTGACAGACCGCGGCGGCAGCCAAACTTGGACATATCCTAGTGACTCCGATAAGCTGAAAACCTTCTCGTGGGCTCATGGGGACCTAAAAGGAACGAATCAATTTACGTATAACAAACTTGATCAAATGGTTGAGATGAAAGACAGCACATCTTCCTATTCATTTGATTATGACGAAAATGGCAACGTCCAAACCTTTATTACGGGCAACGGCGGCGGAACAAGTTTTTCATATGACGAAAGAAACCTTGTAAGTTCGCTGCATATCGGCGACAAAAACGGCGGAAGCATTCTGACGGAAAGCTATGAATACGATGCAAACGGCAACCGCACCACGATAAACAGCTCAGCAAGCGGCAAGGTGAAATATGAGTATGGAAAGCTGAATCAGCTTGTCAAAGAAACCCATGAAGACGGAACTGTCATTGAATACACATATGACGGATTCGGCAACCGGAAAACCGTTACAACTGTAAAAGACGGTTCAAGCAAAACGGTGAACGCTTCCTTCAACATCATGAACCAGCTGACAAAAGTCAATGATGAAAGCATCTCTTACGATAAAAACGGCAACCGCACATCCGACGGCAAATTCACATATACGTGGGATGCAGAGGATAACCTGACCGCCGTTACAAAAAAAGGTGAAGACAAGCCATTCGCAACATATAAGTATGACGAAAAAGGAAACAGAATCCAAAAAACCGTCAACGGAAACGTCACGAACTACTTCTACGATGGAGACAGCTTGAACGTCTTGTATGAAACAGACGCGGACAACAAAGTCACAAAATCATACACGTACGGAGACAGCGGCCAGCTGTTATCCTACACAGAAAATGGCAAGAAATATTTCTATCACTACAACGCTCACGGCGACGTCATCGCGATCTCAGACAGCTCTGGAAAAACTGTTGCCAAATATCAGTACGACGCATGGGGAAACCCAACAAAAACCGAAGCAAGCGACGAAGTGAAAGACAACCGCTACCGCTACGCAGGCTACCAATACGACGAAGAAACCGGTCTGTACTATCTCATGGCCCGCTACTACGAGCCAAGAAACGGCGTGTTCCTATCGCTCGACCCAGACCCGGGCAGCGACGGAGATTCATTGGATCAGAATGGATATGCTTACGGAAATAATAACCCGGTGATGAATGTTGATCCGGATGGGCATTGGGTATGGCTTGTGGTTAATGCTGGATTTGCAGCCTATGATGGGTATAAGGCATATAAATCAGGTAAAGGATGGAAAGGTGCTGCTTGGGCAGCTGCTTCTAACTTTGGGCCTGGGAAAATATTCAAGGGCGCTAAGAGAGTTTATAGATTTGCAAAATCAGGTAAAAATTTCAACTGGAAACATATCAAAAAAGATCATGGTCCTAAGTCGAAGGCACGAATGCCAAATGGGCAACCAAAAAGCAAGTTTAGAAGTGCTAAAACTTTAAGGAGAACAACTAAGGCAACAGCAAGAACTAGACCTGCATACATCCAGAAAGATGGTAGAACAGTACACTTTAAGAAGTTTAAAAAGCCTATTGGAAGAAAAACGAATGGTCGGCATACTTATACTGTAAAGGTTGTTAAATCTGGAAGGTATGTTGTAACAAGTTACCCTTATTAAAAAGTGAATAAAAGGAAGAGGGAAAATTCTTTCTTCCTTTTTAAAAATAGAAAGGATGTCATCTATGCATGAACTAAAATTTAGAGATTTGAATGTCGAAGTAAATGAGGAAGATACAGTATTACTATCAATGACTGAATCAGAAATAATTGTATTGACTATAAAAGAAATCGATTATGGTGCTAAATATATAAATCATATTGTTCTCTACTGTAACACTGATGGACGATTCTTAAATAGCTATAGCATACAAACAAACGAACAAGTCATAAATGTACAAAAAGTTGATGATTCATTCTTGTTTTTAATTGATAAAGAGTACGAGGATAGTGTTAGAGACGTTGAACCCAATATATATTTGTGGAATCCGCTTGAAGGATTCCATCAATCTTTTTATGCGGGGCGATACATTAATTCAATGATGATAGATCAAAATAAGAGTTTATGGGTCGGCTATGATGAAACGGGCATATTTTCATGCGTTGATCAGGAAATAAGTACGAGAGGGATTAATAAATTTGTTTTGAAAAATGGAAAATATGAATTGTATTCCCATGGTGTTAGTTCTTATGTGATTGACCAATATTATTCTACTTTTGTAAGTGAGGATGCCATCTATTTGTATTACAGATCGATGGGTGAAGATTATTTACAAAAATTGAATTTACTTGGAGAAACATTAGAAAGAGTTGAGGTTGAAATAGAGTGTAGTTCATGCATCAAAAATGGATCATCAATTTATCTTTTCAGTCGTGATGATGACTCTTACACTATTGAAAAAGTATTCAAGACGAATGACATGCAAAGTTATGTAGAACAAGAAATTTCAAATGAAAACAATGGAGAAAGTCTATGTTTTACACAAGTAGCTTCCTATAAAGATAAGGTTGCAGGAATTGATCATAATAATAAGCTTTTTCTGTTAAATAATCAAAGCTTATAAAAGGGGACGCTTAACAAGTAGACTCATCAAAATTGGTAAGCAGTGAAAGTGAGAAAGCTAGATGAAACGTAGGAGGAATCCATATGAATATCACACAATACGAGAAAATGAAACAGCATCTTTCTGATGCGGATACAGGCCCATTTACATTCAACGAGTTTTCTTTCTATATGAAAGAAGATGATCGTTATATTCAAATTCCTGTGTTTGAATTAAAACTATCTGCTCAAACCTGTGACATTCATTTGCGGTTTGAAGACATCAGTGCATCGAGACTGGATGATCTTGAATCCATCGATAGGATTGAATTGGAGATTTTACCGACTGATGATCAATGGGAAAGGCTCCGTTATTATGTGTATGATCAAGAAAACCAAATGAGTTTCTATTGCGGAGGGTGGGATGTAATCAAGTGTGACAAGAAGTCACACTGATTTTCCCCACTTTCCAAGCGTTCTTGCTTTTGTTGCCGCATATGTCACGAGAAACGGGATAGTCACAATCAGAAAAAACAAAGGCACCCAATTTGATAATCCGGTTACATAATGGATTGTAATGGACAAGAGAGTCAGGAAGCTCAAGGTGCAGGTGACGTTTCGAACGTCTTTTTCGCTTCTTTTATATTTCTCTCTCAAGGTGGATTGATCACTGTATATCGGCGAAGTCCCGGGCACAGCCGAAAAGATATGCATACCTTGTGAAGAGCAAACACGTTCCCACCCGGCCGCTTCAAACATCTCGGTGTATTCCTCTAAGTTTTCTTTCTCAACATCATGATAGTCAATGCTGTATATCAACTTCCGCGGCTCAGCTTTTCTAAGCTTATACCCCATAAACGCAAAAGAATCGAGCACCCATCCTTTGCTGGCCATATCACTTAGTCTCTTCATATCCTTTTCTTCTGAAAACGCCAATCCTTCAGACATCATATATTTTTTCTGTTTCATGATGAATCCCCTTTCAATTGTTGAAAAGCGCGTTCGCCGTGTTCCGCCATCATTTTTCTGCGCTGCATTTCTTTTTTGAGTAATTCTTGGCCGTGCAGGGTGGTCTGGTACACTTTGCGGCGCGGGTTGTCGTTGTTGACAAGCTCAATGATCTCTTCCTGCAATAATTTCTTTAACAATGTATATAAGGTAGCTGGGCCGATCGTAAAGGAGGCATCGGTCATGTCTTCAATCTCCTGCATGATCGAATAGCCGTGTTTTGGCTCCAGCAAGGTTAAGACAATATAATAGGCTGGATCGGTAAGCTGATCCATTTCCTCCGGACGTTGCTTTGGCAAACGGTCACCTCATTTCTTATATCAACTAATGATATATCAATAATTGATATAATAAAATCTTCCTTTTCCTTTGTCAATGCAATTTTTTTCTGCATTCAGTCATCATAAAGAAACAATCACCGAGTATGCATTAATGAATGCGTTTTCATAGAGGGGGATTCTTAATGAAAAAATGGATAACGGCGGGTTTTGTGATGATGTTAATGTTGGGTTTCAGCGGGGCGGAGAGTTTGAAGGCGTCAGAGCCGAAGGTATATCAGTTTGACTTTGGAAGCGGTTCGGTTGAGCCTGATTACATTGGGGTAAGGGCGTCTGACCGTTATAACCCGTCAAGGGGCTACGGTTTTCAAACGCCGGAACATATGAAGGATGTGGCGGCATCCGGGACGGGCGTGAAAAGTGACGCGGTTCAATTTTTGGCGAATGGGACGAAAAGCGACAACACGTTTAATGTGGATCTTCCGAAGGGTCTTTATGAGGTGAAGGTGACGCTGGGCAATACGGCGAGGGCAAGTGTGGCGGCGGAGGGTGTGTTTCAGGTCATCAATATGACGGGAGACGGTGCGGAGGATACGTTTCAAATTCCTGTCACCGACGGGCAACTGAATCTGCTGGTGACTGAAGGCAAGGCGGGTACCGCTTTTACGCTCAGCGCCCTAAAAATCAAGAAATTGTCTGATCAGCCGGTGACAAACCGAACGATCTATATCGGCGGCGATTCGACGGTGTGCAATTATTATCCGCTCAACAGCAGCAAGCAGGCGGGCTGGGGGCAGATGCTGCCTCACTATGTCGACAAGCGTACCTTTCAAGTGAGAAACATGGCGTCAGGCGGGCAGATTGCGAGAGGGTTTCGAAATGACGGACAGCTTGAGGCGATCTTGAAGTACATCAAACCGGGTGATTACTTTATTTTGCAGCTCGGCATTAACGATACAAATCCGAAGCATAATGAATCTGAAGCGGAATTTAAGGAGATTATGCGTGATATGATCCGGCAGGTGAAAGCAAAGGGCGCGGAAGTCATCCTTTCAACACCGCAGGGCCGGGCGACAGACTTTACTTCTGAAGGCATCCATTCCTCTGTAAACCGATGGTACAGGGCTTCTATTTTGGCTTTGGCCGATGAAGAAAAAACAAGGCTTATTGACCTGAATGTCCTCAGTTCATCTTGCTTTACATCGATCGGTCCGGAAAAAACGCTTGCCCTTTATATGAATGGAGATACGCTGCA
This sequence comes from Bacillus sp. PAMC26543, assembly GCF_014250375.1. Lineage (NCBI taxonomy): Bacteria > Bacillati > Bacillota > Bacilli > Caryophanales > Bacillaceae > Bacillus > Bacillus sp. PAMC26543. Next base: position 254,671 of record NZ_CP060193.1, read on the forward strand.
TCCGAACCGCGCGGGTGCCGATGTACTGGCGCGATTGGCCGTTCAGGAACTAAAAAGACAGGGGATTGATGGCTTCTAAAACGTCATTTTTCAGCAAAACACATACACCGCCGTTAATTAGAGTATAATGAGAACATCTGCAAGAGACAGGAGTTTATACATGAGTCATTTTAAAAACTATCAAATCAGTCACGACATTTTACGAGCATTGGAAGGACTGGGGTATACAGAACCGACCGAGGTGCAGCGAAACGTGATTCCGGCAGCCCTTGAACGAAAAGATCTTGTCGTCAAATCACAGACGGGAAGCGGGAAAACGGCTGCGTTTGGCATTCCTCTCTGCGAGCTGGCGGATTGGGACGAAAACAAACCGCAGGCACTGGTGCTGACGCCGACCCGTGAGCTTGCCGTGCAAGTAAAAGAGGATATCACGAACATCGGAAGATTTAAACGAATCAAAGCGACAGCTGTGTTTGGAAAATCATCTTTTGATAAACAAAAAGCCGAGCTGAAGCAAAAAAGCCATATCGTTGTCGGCACACCGGGACGCGTCCTGGATCATATTGAAAAAGGCACGCTGCCGCTGGATCGCCTTTCCTATCTGGTCATTGATGAAGCGGATGAGATGCTGAATATGGGCTTCATCGATCAGGTGGAGGCGATTATCAAGCATCTCCCGACCGAGCGTACGACGATGCTGTTTTCTGCGACACTGCCAGAGGATATTGAGAAATTAAGCCGTCAATATATGCAAAACCCAGAGCATATCGAAATCAAAGCGGCCGGCCTCACCACAAGGAATATTGAACATGCGGTGATTCAAGTCAGAGAAGAGAATAAGTTTTCTTTGCTGAAGGATGTACTTATCACTGAGAACCCGGACAGCTGCATCATTTTCTGCCGGACGAAAGAGCATGTCAATCAGCTGACTGATGAATTGGATGACTTAGGGTATCCATGTGATAAAATTCACGGCGGGATGATCCAGGAAGACCGCTTTGACGTTATGAATGAATTTAAGAGAGGCGAGTACCGGTATCTAGTCGCGACAGACGTCGCCGCACGGGGGATCGATATAGAGAATATCGCCCTTGTCATCAACTATGATCTGCCCCTTGAGAAAGAAAGCTACGTACACCGTACAGGACGGACAGGCCGAGCCGGAAATCAGGGAAAAGCGATTTCATTTGTGGCGCCGTTTGAAAAGCGGTTCCTGACTGAAATAGAAGACTATATCGGATTTGGGATTCAGAAATTAGAAGCCCCATCCCAAGAGGAAATCGCAAAAAAGAAACCGGATTTTCTCGCTAAACTGAAGGACCGTCCGGCGATCAAAAAAGACAAGAGCGAAGAGCTGAATAAAGACATCATGAAGCTGTACTTTAACGGCGGAAAGAAAAAGAAAATCAGAGCCGTTGATTTTGTCGGAACGATCGCTAAAATCGACGGGGTTTCTGCTGATGACATTGGCATCATTACGATCATGGATAACGCCTCGTACGTGGAAATTTTAAACGGAAAAGGCCCACATGTTCTCAAAGCCATGAAGGATACAACCGTCAAAGGGAAAAAGCTTAAGGTGAATAAAGCGAATAAATGATGAATGACCTGCTCCCAGTTAAAGGGGCAGGTCATTTTCGTGATGGCTGATATTGGTGCTGTTTTCTTCCGGCACAAAGGCGAGGATGACAATTCCGATCACAAACAAAATGATCAGGCTGAACACCGCGGTCGATGATTTTCCGGTAAGCTGGGCGGTAACGGCGATGAGCAGCGGCCCCATAATTGAGGCGAATTTTCCGAAAATGTTGTAGAAGCCGAAGAATTCATTTGCATGGTGTTTCGGGACGAGCTTGGCAAAATAGGAGCGGCTTAATGCTTGAATGCCGCCCTGCGAGGTGGCGACAAGCATGGCTAGAATCCAGAAATCAAACGTCGTTTCCAGAAAATACGCATATACGCAGACAATCATATATATGACGATGCCAACGTACAGCATTGTTTTCCCTGTGAAGCGTTCCGCCAGTCTTCCGTATAAAATGGCAAACGGCGCGGCGACGACCTGAGTGACAAACAGGATGATCAGAAGACTTGTGGAGCTGATGCCCAAATCTGACCCGTAAGAGGTCGACATCGTAATAATGGTGCCGACTCCATCGATATAAAAGAAATAAGCGAGCAGAAAGAGGAACAGCGCCCGGTACTGCCGGATCCGTTTCAACGTTTGTCCGAGGCGTTTAAAGCTGTTGGCTATGATGCGGGGTTCTCTTTTGATGTAATAGCGCTGATGAACGTGTTTCAGCATCGGAATGGTAAACAGTCCCCACCAAGCGGCCGTTATAAAAAAGGACAGCTGGCTTGCGCCAGACACAGACATCGGAATCGTTTCTGCTTGTGCGAGCAGGATGACGGCGATGCTGAGGATAAATGGGATCGTGCTGCCGATATAGCCTAAGCCAAAGCCGCGGGCGGAGACGAGATTCATCCGTTCCTCAGGCGTGACGTCAACGAGGAAGGCGTCGTAGAATACATTGGCGCCGGAAAAAACCGACAGCCGATATGGTGTAGAACAGCAGCAATAGCAGCCAATGTTCACTTGGAATAAATGCAAGCGCCGCGGTACAGGCGACACCGGCTGACACAAAGAAACCGAAGAACTTTTTTTTGCAGCCTTCATAGTCGGCGATGGTTCCTAAAATCGGGCCGAGCATGGCGAGAATAAAGGTAGAAATCGCTATCGTATAACCTAAATAAGCAGTTGATTGAGCAGCGCTGACACCGCCTTCCGCAGCGGCTGATTTATAAAACAACGGAAATACCGCGGTTGTGACGACAATGGAATAAGCAGAGTTTGCCCAGTCATATACAACCCAGCTGTTTTCTTGTTTCGTAAAACGTTTCATCTGCAGAGCCCCTCCCCAGTAACGATACTTCTATTGTACGAGAAACCGCATAGAAAAGGATGGAACCGTGGTCAATTTTTACAAAATGTTTATGTTCTATATAGGTCAAATAATACTTTTGGTTTATTGCTGACACATCATATATCTGGTACGATTTAACTATATTTTGCCGCATTTTCCAGAAGGGTTTCAGCAGAGAGGAGACAGAGCATGAGGCGAATAGGCTTGTTGATAAGCCTGCTGGTTGCTGTTCTTGCGATGAGCGCATGTGAAAGCGAAAGCGATGTTCAGAACGCTGCCCAACATGATCAAAAGACGATCAAACAAAGCATGATAAAATCACTGGGCAGCAAGAAAAAGCAAGACTTTCAGACCCTATCAAACGATATGCAGCTGGCGGTTGTTTTCAGTTCTATGGTACACGTAAGCGAGACGTTTGATTATGGGATCGGCAACCCTGAATATTTCATTCGCAGCAGCATGACAGAAGAGGAAGCAGATATAGCGAAGAAAAATCTTGAATCAATTAAACTCGAAAACGGCCGGCTCAAAAAACAAAACAGCGAGGCATTCGCAATGCTTCAAAAAACCCGCAATCAAGAAAAGAGCCGCAATGAGAATCAGCAGCTTAAAGTCAATAGAGACACCTTTTTTGAGATTACCGGCAGCATGATCGCGCTCATCAATCAGGTCACCCCGAAAAACGCTAAACAAACAAGAAAACAGCTGGATCAGCTGAAAAAACAATATACGAAATACAATGCCGAAAGCATCAACTTAATGAATGGCATAGTCAAGAAGCAGGGGGCAGATAAGGAATCCTATGAACGCCAACTTGAGGCGCTGCTTCAGAAACAGAGCGGGCAGACGGTGCTGAGTGAAGTATATTGACCGGATCGCTGCTCTTTCCCTGAAGATATTGACCTAGTACAAAAAGAATGTACAATCAAGGTGTAGTCTGTTCTTAGCTGATTGGAGGGACATGTCATGAAGATTGCGAAGGTGATCAACAATAACGTGATCAGTGTGGTCAATGAACAAGGGAACGAATTGGTCATCATGGGCAGAGGGCTCGCATTCCAAAAAAAGTCCGGCGACGAGGTCGATGAAGCACGCATTGAGAAGGTGTTCACTCTCGATAACAAGGATGTATCAGAGAAATTTAAAACCCTTTTGTATGAAATACCGCTCGAGTGTATGGAAGTGTGTGAGGACATTATCAGCTATGCGAAGTTACAGCTTGGCAAAAAGCTGAACGACAGCATCTACGTGTCGCTGACCGATCATATTAACTTTGCCATACAGCGCAATAAAAAGGGCCTTGATATCAAAAATGCTTTGCTGTGGGAAACCAAACGGCTGTACAAAGATGAGTTTGCCATTGGCAAAGAAGCGCTGCATATGGTAAAAAACAAGACAGGTGTTTCCCTGCCGGAGGATGAAGCAGGTTTTATTGCCCTCCATATCGTGAATGCCGAACTCAATGAAGAGATGCCCAATATTATTAACATTACAAAAGTGATGCAAGAGATTTTAAGTATTGTAAAATATCATTTTAATATTGAATTTGATGAAGAATCGCTGCATTATTACCGGTTTGTCACTCACCTGAAGTTTTTCGCACAGCGTCTTTTTAACGGAACCTACCTGGAAAGCCAGGACGATTTTTTGCTGGAAACGGTGAAAGAAAAATATCATCGCGCGTATGACTGCACGAAGAAAATCAAAGCGTATATGGAACAAGAATATGAACACAAACTCACCAGGGACGAGCTGCTGTACTTAACGATTCATATTGAAAGGGTCGTCAAACAAACATGATGAAAGCGTTGACATTTTTGTTTTCGTGTGTTAATTTTTTCTCACATCAATATATTATGATTTTAGGATTGTTACTGATAAGCAGGCAAAACCTAAATTACGATGAGTGCGGAGGATCTCTGTCTGTGCTGGTGGTAATTTAGGTTTTTATTTTTTTCAGGGGATGGTGATGGTGCAAAATTGAAGAAAAATCGAATGATGAAGTTTTATAGGATTGTTACTGGTCAGCAGGCAAAACCTAAACTACTTGTTCCTATTGTGGCAGGGGTAGTTTAGGTTTTTTATTTTTCAGCGGAAGGGATGAGGGGAAATGGGGATTCAGGCAGCAGCCAGAGACATTTTACAATTGGTCGGCGGGGAAGAAAATGTGCGTTCACTTGTACATTGTGCGACGCGCTTGCGTTTTACGCTGAACGACCGCTCAAAAGCAGACAAAGACAAAATAGAAGCTTTAGACGATGTCGTGACTGTTGTGGAAAGCGGCGGGCAGTTTCAGGTGGTCATCGGTAATCATGTTTCCGAAGTGTATCGCGAGATTGGAAAGATATCAAGTGTGCTGCAGGATGACCAAACAGAGCGTTATGCTCAGAAAGGGAATCTGTTCGGCCGGCTGGTTGATATCGTATCGAGCATTTTTACGCCTTTGCTTGGCGTGATGGCGGGAGCGGGAATTTTAAAGGGCCTGCTTATGATCTGTACAAATGCCGGCTGGCTCAAAACTGAGGATACAACTTACACGATTTTGTATGCCGCCGCAGACAGCCTGTTTTATTTTCTGCCATTGCTGCTTGCCATTACAGCTGCCCGAAAATTCGGCGCAAACGTGTTTGTGTCTGTCACGGTTGCGGGGGCGCTCATCTATCCAACCATTATTGAACTGAAGAATGGCAATGCGGATACCGATTTTTTTGGCATTCCTGTTGTTTTAATGAATTACACATCAACCGTTATACCGATCATCCTGGCGATTTTCGTGATGAGCTGCATGGAGAAGTTTCTAAACAGGCTGATTCATGACAGTGTAAAAACCTTCATTACGCCGCTGATCTGTTTAGTGACGGTCGTGCCGCTCACATTAATCGTGTTCGGGCCGATTGGCGTAAATGCCGGGAATGGCATCGCGGCTGTGATTCTGGCGATCTTTCATTTTAATCCGATGCTGGCCGGTGCCGTAATCGCAGCCCTTTGGCAGATCCTTGTCATCTTCGGCATTCACTGGGGTATCGTGCCGGTTATTTTAAACAATATTGCGGTCAACGGGCAGGATTCTATCAAACCGGCTACAGCAGCTGCTGTGTTTGCCCAAACAGGTGCCGCCATCGGAGTCATGTTAAAAACGAAAAATAAAAAATTGAAGGCGCTTGCGGGCTCCGCCGCTGTCACCGGAATTTTCGGCATTACGGAACCTGCCGTTTATGGGGTGACGCTCCGACTGAAAAAACCTTTTGTATGCGGTGTCATCAGTGCGGCTGTTGGCGGCGCGATTATCGGGCAGGCTCACAGTGTGGCCATCGCTTCAGGTGCGCCGGGTCTATTGACCATCCCGATTTTCTACGGACAGGGGTTTGCAGGCTTTATCTTGGGAATCTCGGTATCTTTTATTCTCTCAATTATCCTAACGTACATTGTCGCTTTTGAAGATCCCGCGGAAAAAGCAGATGCCAAAACGGAACCGCCAGCACCTGCCACACATCATGAACAGATCAGCAGTCCATTAGAAGGAAGCGTGATTCCGTTAGCGGAAGTGAAGGATAAGGTGTTCGCATCGGAGATGCTTGGAAAGGGGATTGCGATTTTGCCGGAGAAAGGCCGGCTGGTGGCTCCGGCAGATGGCGTGATATCGACCGTTTTCCCGACTGGCCATGCATTCGGCATGATCACCCATCAGGAAACAGAAATCCTGATTCACCTCGGATTTGATACGGTGAAGCTGGAAGGAAAACACTTTTATCCTAAAGTGGTGCAGGGGCAAGCCGTCAAACAAGGCGATCTGCTGGCTGAATTTGATTTAGAGGAGTTAATAAAAGCAGGGTTTGATATGAACACGCCGATCATCATCACAAACACAGATCAATATACCGACGTCATTCAAACTGATCAAAAGCAAGTCAAAACAGAAGATAGAATTCTTTCTTTAATCTAAAACATTGGAGGAACAAACGATGAACTATAACAAACTTGCGGCATTTCCGGAGAACTTTTTGTGGGGAGCATCAACTTCTGCTTATCAGGTTGAAGGCGCGTGGAACGAAGATGGAAAGGGACCTTCAGTGATTGACGCCCGCGACAGCTATCCTGAGGGAACGACTGATTTTAAGGTAGCCAGCGACCATTATCACCGTTATAAAGAAGACGTTGCGCTGTTTGCTGAAATGGGCTTTAAAGCATACCGTTTTTCTATCGCCTGGACGCGCATTATTCCTGATGGCGACGGAGACATCAATCCAAAGGGGATTGAATTTTACAGCAATCTGATTGATGAGCTGCTCAAATATAAGATTGAACCGATCGTCACGATGTATCACTTTGATCTGCCGAATGCATTGCAGGAAAAAGGAGGCTGGTCAAAGCGATCTGCAATTGACGCTTTTGAACGGTATTCGAAGGTGCTGTTTGAACACTTCGGTGACCGTGTCAAGTACTGGCTGACGATCAATGAACAAAACATGATGATCCTGCATGGAAGTGCGCTGGGCACACTTGATCCGAATCTGAAAAACCCGAAAAAAGAACTGTATCAGCAAAATCACCACATGCTGGTGGCACAGGCGAAGGCTATGAATCTATGCCATGAGATGCTGCCGGAAGCCAAGATCGGCCCAGCTCCAAACATTGCGCTGATTTACCCGGCATCTTCAAAACCGGAAGATGTTGTCGCAGCCTTCAACTACAATGCAATCCGCAACTGGCTCTATTTAGATATGGCGGTTCACGGGCGTTATAACACGACAGCTTGGGCATATATGAAAGAAAAAGGCTATACGCCAGTCATTGAAGATGGTGATATGGAGATTCTGCGATCTGCGAAGCCTGATTTTATCGCATTTAACTACTACACGTCTCAAACGGCGGAAGCAAGCAAAGGCGACGGCTCGGACGAAGCAGCGCGCGGAGGAGACCAGCATTTGAAAACGGGGGAAGACGGCGTCTACCGCGGCAGCGCCAACCCGAACCTGAAGAAAAACGATTTCGGCTGGGAAATTGATCCGGTTGGCTTCCGTTCCACACTTCGTGAAATCTATGACCGCTACCAGCTGCCATTGATCATCACAGAAAACGGGTTAGGCGCTTTCGATCAACTGGAAGAAAATGATACGGTTAATGACGATTACCGGATTGATTATGTAAAGCAGCACATTGAACAAATTCAATGGGCGATTACAGACGGCGTTGACGTATTCGGCTACTCACCGTGGTCTGCGATTGACTTAATTTCCACGCACCAGGGCTGTTCTAAACGCTACGGCTTCATCTATGTCAATCGTGATGAATTCGATCTGAAAGACCTGCGCCGTATTCGCAAGAAAAGCTTTTATTGGTATAAAGAGCTGATTGCTTCGAATGGCGCGTCAATGAACCGATAGAAAAAATAAACAATTTATGAAAATAAATATATTTATGTAAATGATCCGAGCTCCTTGCCGATATGTATAGTATAAAATTGGAAAGGGGTTTGTATATGAAGAACAAAAAAATTGTTTCACTGCCTTTTTTGTGTACTGTGTTGCTTGTTGTTTTTAGTTTATGTATGAGTTCAAATGCTGCCTCAGCGCAAAGTGTGTTAAAAGATAAACCAATCATGGAGCAGCAGGAAAAACTGAAAAAACAAAAGGAAACTGAGGATGTTTCATTAAATCAAGCGAAGCAAGTAAGCCTTAAAACGGACAATAAAACAGAAAAGATGAAAGTGAAGAAGCCTTCGAATGAGAATGTTTTTAAAACAAGTTCCATGTACAACTCCGATGACCAGGTTTTCAATACAACCTCTGTCCTTGATGAAAATAATCCTGATGATATGTACTTTTTCAGTACTTCGTCAGATCGAACCCTTATCACAAGAATTCTTTCAGACAACAGCGATTACCATCTGAAATTGTATGTTGTCAATTGGGATACAGGAGAAGCTCAGCCGTCTAATATATCAATGGCAGCAGGGAACTTAGTGCTTTTAAAAGAGCTTCCCGCTGGCGATTATATGATCCGGGTTTACTCTGAAGGAACGACGGGAGATTCATATAACATTCAGTTAAATGCGAAAAACCCTTCAAATTATTCAAGTGTAAAATCGGTAACGTCTAATTTACAAGCCTTTGTTGCTGAGTATGGAGACGGTTCCGTTTATGCTAATGGTACACTGCTGTACAATTCTAATACGAAAACATCTTCATTAGACTGGGAAAGAGAATATTATTTTTCCTATGGAGGCGGGTATAATCAGCGCACCCATTCCATTTCTGATGTGAAGGTTAAAAATATTTCTGACCCTGTCACTTATCGTTCGAGTTATGCAAGTTCAAGCTCAGCCATCATGGTTTACTTAGACACAGGCACGCTTTTTATGCATCATGTATCAGCTTATCAGTCCGGGGTAGGTTATGATGATTCTTTCCTTGATACGTTAGGTAAAAAAACACCTAGAAGGCTTGATGCGGATGACCAGAACTATGGGGACCATATATTGATCGTTGATCTGAAAACCGGCAAAGCGATAGACTTTTTCAGTGTTTTAAATTACTACTATGCTTCAGGTGCTGAAAGCTTGCCTGTCATAAAATTTATCAATTAAATTACCAAAAAAGGATTTCCGGCAGCGGAAATCCTTTTCTCACGTTAAAACGAAATAATCCCAATCAGCAGTGCCGCAATCGTCATCACAATGGTTGTTCCCACGGCCCATTTGATCGTGAATTTTTGATGCTCGCCAAAGCTGACGCCCGCCATTCCGACCAATAAATAAGTGGAAGGAACGAGAGGACTGAGCAAATGCACAGGCTGGCCCAGCAAAGAGGCTCTGCCGATTTCTGCGGCATCTATTCCGTAAGCAGCTGCGGCTTCTGTGATGATCGGCAGAACACCGAAGTAAAAGGCGTCATTTGACATAAAAAAGGTAAATGGCATGCTGACGATGGCTGTAATCAAGGGCAGGTGCGGGCCCATGGCGTCAGGGATGAGTGATACGAGAGAATGCGCCATGGCGTTTACCATTTTTGTGCCCGACAAAATGCCTGTGAAAATGCCGGCGGCAAATACCATGGAGACAACGTTTAACGCATTTCCTGCATGCGCTGAGATTCGCTTTTGCTGCTCTTTTACATTCGGATAGTTCACCATCAAGGCGATAGCAAATGCGATCATAAAAAGAACAGGAAGCGGGAGCAGGCTGGTGATCAGAGCGGCCATCAGCACGACAGTCAGCAGCAGATTAAACCACTGGAGAGCGGGGCGTTTGAGCGGCGCTGTATCCGGATCGGAGGCGTGCTGGTGTTCAATTGAGATGACGCCGAGCCGTTTCCGTTCTTTTTTTCCTAGAATATAGGCTACGGCAAGCACCCAAAGAATGCCGGCAATCATAGCAGGAATCAGCGGAGTGAAGACTTCTGACGTGTCCAATTTGAGAGAAGCCAAAACCCTTGCAGTCGGCCCTCCCCACGGAATAATATTCATGACTCCCGACCCGAGCATTGCAATTCCCGCCAACACCAGCCGGTTCATGCCGAGCCGTTTGTATAGCGGAAGCATCGCAGCAATGGTAATCATATACGTTGTTGTCCCATCTCCGTCCAGCGAAATGGTCATCGTCAACACCGCTGTGCCGACAGCGATTTTTAATGGATCTCCTCTGACAAGGGATAAGATTTTGGCAATAAGCGGATCGAACAAACCTGAATCAATCATGATGCCGAAATACAGGATTGCAAATAATAGCATGATGCCTGTCGGAGCGAGGCCTGTTACACCCTGAAGCATCATATCGCCCAGGTCTTTGCCGAATCCGCTGATCAGGGCAAACACAACAGGAACGACAATCAAGGCAATAAGAGCGGAAAGCCGGTTAGACATAATAAGATACATGAAGACAATGATCATCACAAAACCAAGTATGGCAAGCACGATATGACCTCCCCCATTCAACAGCACAATTTTAGTAAGCGCTTCCACACTTCGAGAAGGCTTATTTCAAATATTTATGACCTCATGTTGACAAGTAGACCTAAAAACCTAGAGAGCAGATGAGCAGTTTATATGCAGATCGCCACGGGTAAATGTGCTGTAGAATGTTTATTTTTGAGATCTGGAATAGGAAAAGGGGGAGCAGACATGAGTGATGATCAAAACAAACGAGTCAATGAACACTCAAAAGACGAGCAGCTCGAACAGTACAGGGTCGATAACAGCGGAAAGAAAATGACGACAAACCAAGGTGTACGGGTGTCTGAGGACGAACATTCGTTAAAAGCCGGAGTTCGCGGCCCGACATTGATGGAGGATTTTCACTTTCGGGAGAAGATGACCCATTTTGACCATGAGAGAATCCCTGAACGGATCGTGCATGCGCGCGGGTATGGCGTGCATGGCTTTTTTCAGGTTTACGAGCCGATGACAGAATTCACCCGGGCGAAATTTCTTCAGGACCCTTCGGTGAAGACACCGGTATTTGTCCGGTTTTCAACAGTTGCGGGCTCCAAAGGCTCCGCTGACACGGTGCGTGACGCCAGAGGCTTTGCGACGAAATTCTACACCGAAGAAGGAAACTATGATCTAGTAGGCAATAATATTCCGGTTTTCTTTATTCAGGATGCGATCAAATTCCCGGATTTGGTGCATGCGTTTAAGCCTGAGCCGCACAATGAAATGCCTCAGGCCGCGACAGCTCATGATACGTTTTGGGACTTTGTCGCCAATAATCCAGAGTCGGCTCACATGGTGATGTGGACGATGTCTGACAGAGGCATTCCCCGCAGCTACCGGATGATGGAGGGCTTTGGCGTTCACACGTTCCGTTTTGTGAACGAACAAGGAAAGGCGCGTTTCGTGAAATTCCATTGGAAGCCGGTGCTCGGCGTGCATTCTCTCGTATGGGATGAAGCGCAGAAAATTGCCGGAAAAGACCCTGATTTCCACCGCCGCGACCTGTGGGAAACGATTGAAAACGGCGACGTTGTTGAATATGAGCTAGGCGTGCAGATGATAGATGAAGAAGATGAATTCAAATTTGACTTTGATATTCTTGATCCGACGAAGCTTTGGCCGGAAGAGCTTGTGCCGGTGAAGATCATTGGGAAAATGACGCTGAACCGCAATCAGGATAATGTATTTGCTGAAACTGAGCAAGTCGCATTCCACCCGGGAAATGTGGTGCCGGGCATTGACTTCACAAATGATCCGCTGCTGCAGGGACGGCTTTTCTCTTATACGGATACACAGCTGATCCGTCTTGGCGGTCCGAACTTCCACGAGATTCCGATTAACCGCCCGGTATGTCCGTTCCATAACAACCAGTACGACGGTTATCACCGGATGACCATCAACAAGGGGCCGGTCGCTTATCATAAAAACTCTCTGCAGAACAATGACCCGTCTCCTGCGTCAGCCGAAGAAGGCGGTTACGTCCACTATCAGGAGAAAGTAGAGGGCAGAAAAATCCGCCAGCGGAGCGACAGTTTCAATAATTACTACTCACAGGCAAAACTGTTCTGGAACAGCATGTCACCGGTTGAGAAAAAGCACATCATTTCTGCCTTTTGCTTCGAGGTCGGGAAGGTCAAAAGCAAAGATGTGCAGCGGCAGGTCGTAGATGTCTTCAGCAACGTAGATACTGTCTTGGCAGAAGAAATCGCCAAAGGAGTAGGTGTGGCGCCGCCGGCGAAACGCAAAGCATCAAAAGAAATCCTTACCTCACCTGCATTAAGCCAAGCCCGTACAGTGAAAACAGCGTCAACGAGAAAAGTCGCGGTTCTCGCCGGCAATGGTTTTGATGAAAAAGAACTGCAAACAGTGCTTGATACCTTAAAACAAGAAGGGATCATAGCGGATATCATCAGTCAAACGCTGGGGTACATCACAAGCGGCGCCGGACAGCAGCTTGAGGTCAGCGGCACATTCCTGACGACAGACTCTGTTCTGTATGACGCGGTTTATGCCGCAGGAGGACCTGAATTAAAAGAAGATAAACAAGCGATGGCGTTTATCAGAGAAGCCTACAATCACTATAAGGCGGTCGGCGCGGCAAACGAAGGAGTTGGCCTCCTCAAATCAGCTGTCGGCACAACAGAGGGGCCGGGCGTTGTGACAACAAAAGACGAAGATGATTACACCGGCTTTAGCAAAGCGTTTATCGAAGCAGTTGCCGCCCACCGCCATTGGGATAGACGAATTTGATTCGCTCCTGTATCTTAGAGGAAGATACTTTTCATAAGGAGCATGACATATGAACGAAAAACAGCTCGCAGAGGCTTACGAGCGCGACGAAAATATGATGATATTAGTGTTCGCCCAATGGTGTGTGAACCATGATCTTGATCCGTTGGAGCTATATGCCAAAGCATATCCGCAGCAAAAGCTGAATGAAAGCTTGAAAAAAACAGTGGAAGAACTGATCGTGCCGAAGAACGAATCAGAACACATACCTGACCAGACCGTCATCGCGGTGTTGGAGATGTTTGGGAATATTGATTTGGCACAAGCGGTTCACGAAGTGATTGCTGAGCGTAAACAGTAAAAAAGAGACAGTATGTTGTCTCTTTTTTATTTGGGAAAAATCGAGCAGATCGACCTAGAAACTTCTTTTCACTTCATCAGTCTATAAAAGTGTGCGTTACAGAAAAAAGGGAATGATAAACGAAGAAAATCAAAGGAGGAAATTGTATGAAATGGAATAGAATGATGAGACTCGCCGTTGCTGCTGCTGTCTTGCTTTTTAGTGTATTTGCATATGCGGCCCCATCTTTAAAAGCGGTTCAAGCGAAAACGCCGACTGTAAGCAGCCATACGTACAAAAAGATCAAGGAATTAAAGTATCCTCAGGTGCATCACATCGGGAATGCCGCGTTTGAAAAGAACATCAATCAAGAGCTGAAAGCCTACATTGAACAATCGTATCAGGAATATCTGAAAAACAAAAAAGCAGGCGAACAGCAGGGCTTCAACGCGGAATATCAAACATCCTTCAGCGTCAAATATAATGCGGCTGGCAAGCTCAGCATACAAACGCTCAATTATATCTATTCAGGCGGCGCCCATGGTTTAACGTCTGTTCAGTCCTTCAACTATGACTTGAACACACACAAGCGGGTGACACTGAATCAGATTCTGAATACCAAAACAAAAGTCAGCAAAACGAAAGATTACCTATACAGCTATATCAAAAAACATGACACGCTGTTTTTCCCTGATGTAAAGAAAGAGGATATTACCCTTAACCAAGACACAACGTTTTACTTTACGAAAAACGGAATCGCCATCGTCTTCGGCCAGTATGACTTAGGACCATATGCAGCCGGAATCCGGGATGTACAGGTACCTTCCTCTATTTATCAATAATCAAAAGAGCCATATCCTTAAAAGGGATATGGCTCAATGTTTCTACCACACAAACAGGCCGACAATCGCAGCACTTAGTAAAGATACCGCAATTCCGCTGACGAGCAGCTTCCACACGTTTCTCCCGATCACGGTTGACTTTTCGCCGTCAAGGATCGAGTTATACGTTCCGTAAATCATGCCGACAGTACTGAAGTTGGCAAATGACGTCAGGAATGTCGTTGCTACCGCAACTGTGTGAGGCGGTAGTGTTTTCAGATTGTTTTTCAAGTCAAGCATTGCAACAAACTCGTTCGTCGCCAATTTCATTCCCATCAGCTGCGCAACATACATCGCGTCGTGTACCGGCAGCCCAAGCAGGAATGCGAACGGACTGAAGAGATAAGCAAAAATCGTCTGGATGGTCAGGCCGTGTACGAAAACGCCAAGAATGCCATTGACTGCTGACGTTAACGCCACATATCCAATCACCATTGCCAAAATAACGATCACCATGTTCATGCCGACAAGCATACTGTTAGAAATCGTAGAGAAAAAGTCTTTTTTCTCTTCTTTAGGCGGTGTATAGATGATGTCTTCATCCTCCGGCACATGCACTGGATTCAGCAGGTTTGCGATAATCAGCGCGTTTAAGCAGTTTAAAGGAATGGCTGTAAACACGTATGTCGCCGGCACCATTGACAGGTAAGATCCAATAATGGAGCCGCTGATGCTGCTCATGCTCATTAAGCCGAATGTGAGCAGGCGGTTGTTGTTTAATACTGTGAGCTGCTGGCGAATGACTGCCAGAGCTTCTGTATTTCCCAAGAACATCATTTGAATAGAGAAAAAGCTTTCTAATTTCGGCAAGCGGGAAGCCTTTGAGATCACCCAGCCGATTTTATCAATCAGCCATGGCAAAATGCCGAAATATGTTAAGATGTCAAAGAATGTGACGATGAAAATAATTGGAAGAAGTGCGCTGAAGAAAAAGTCTACCGTTTCATTTGCCATCACAGAAGGGAAGGCAAACGCGATCCCGTCACTGGCACAAGCAATCAGCCAAGTGAAGAAATTTCCAATTTGTCCGATGGCCCAGCTGCCAATTTTTGTCCCCAGCATAAACCACGTAATCAAAAGCTCCAGAACAATTAACGTAATGATTGGACGCCACTGGATTTTCTTTTTCTGCGGGGAGCATAGGAACACAACTGCCATAATCACAATGAGACCGACAAGGTTTAATAAAAAGTACATGATAGCAACTCCTATGAGGTTTATTATGGAAATGAAAAAAGCCCTTATCCTTCACAAATTCTGGAAGTGCAGAAAGTGTGAAAAATAAGAGCAAACAGAAAAGAACTTGTCCTTTTCAACTCGTTCAAATTTATTCAAACTTTCTTGTAGTCTAGTTTTTTACGGTTACTAGGTAGAAACAATCAGACCTTATTACTGATTATATACAAGAATGTCTTTTTTCTAAGATAATAGCAGTATTTTATCCTTTCACTTTTTGAAAATCAACCTTTTTAACTATTTTCAAAATAATAAATTTATATTTCGAAGTCGAGAAAATAAAGGAAAATCACATTGGATTGTTATGCTGAAATTGTGATCAGGAATGAAGCATTTCATCATCACAGGCACGTCAAGAGGAATTGGTGAAGAAATGAATACATGCTGACCATCGGCTGTACTGTATGTCAAGACAGCCTAATCAAAGGCTGATCAAACAATATGAAGCGGAGGAGATGATACAAATACCTGCAGATCAATTGCACCTATGGTGACCACCTCCATTTTATGAAGCGCAACAAGCACATCAAAACGGATAAGCGAATCATGAATATCTCGTCAGCTTCCAGCTAAATATCTGCTGCCTTCACAAAGCTGCTGCAGCACGTCAAAAGCGGGCAGGGTTCATTTTCTAAAAGCATCAGTCTGGAGCAGGCGGATCAGCTGTATCCCGGATTGATTGATACCCGGCTGCAAACTGAAATCCGATCCGTTCGTAAAGAGGATTTTCCTGATGCTGATCAATTCATTCAGTTAGAGAAAGAAGGAAGATTGCAGTCTGCTTATTAATTGACCTTCTGAACAGTGAGGAGTTCGGGCAGCCGCCTCTCGGTGAGAATCTTGTTCCTATTTCTGGATGATTGTTGTATCATAATAGCGGGGAAACCCTCTATGCAGCAAAAAGGAGTTCTTTTTTATGATTATTCAATTCATTCGTTATAGATAATGACAGGTATAGACGACGTTCCAGACCTGGCCAAAAAGTTAGATAGGCCCAGGTTTATTTGTCTATGCCTTTTTCATTTATTTAAAAACGAATGAATGAGGTGTTTTTTGTGTCAAACATAAAGAAGCATGCTGCTTATATGAATCAATTTGTCTCTCAATTTCGATGCCCGATTTGCGATTCTTCAATGAAGGTCACATCTTGGAAAAGTTTGGTTTGTTTCAAGAGCGGGCATACGTTTGATATATCCCGGCATGGGTACGTAAATTTCCTGACAAAGCCGGTCAAAAGCAGCTATCGGGCGGGGCTTTTCGAAGCAAGAAGCCGGCTGATGGCAGAGTATCATTTTTTTGCACCGCTTCATCAGGCAATAGCTGACTTGATCAGTGACCGTAAGTCTGAAAAAGAGACGTTAACCATTTTAGACTGCGGATGCGGTGAGGGGACCCACTTGAAAGCGGTGTGCGATCTGCTTCAAGAAAAGAAAACAGTTCGCGGAATTGGGATTGATATTGCCAAGGATGGCATTTTACGAGCTTCAAAAAATAGTGGCGGAAAGCTGTGGGCCGTAGCCGATGTAGCTAATGCGCCCTTTCAAGACCGGCAATTTGATGTCATTCTATCGATTTTCTCACCTTCAAATTATGCAGAGTTTCACAGACTGCTGAAAAAAGATGGTTTGGTTATAAAGGTAGTTCCTCAAAGAGATTATTTAACAGAACTAAGGCAGGTTTTATACGCAGATTCAGAAAGACGAACCTATTCCAATACACCTGCAATTGAGCGCTTTACCACACATTTTCAGCTCGATCATCTGATGAGGCTGCGCTATACCAAAACGCTTCATCAGCAAGGCGTAGAATGGCTTCTGAACATGACACCGTTAGCCTGGTCCGCATCGGATGAAAACATCAACCGGTTTAGAAAAATGGAATCGGCTCAGCTGACAGTTGATGTCGATGTATTAATCGGAACGAAATGAGTGAAAGAGGAAAGCTCCCAAAAAGGAGCTTTCCTTTCTTGTTTTCCGCAAAAACGGAATTTTCCACCGGATTGGAATAGTTATCTCGCATTTTCCGTAAATATGGAAGGGGAGAGGCTTGAAATGGTGTTCTGGCAACTGGCACAGAACTTGCATTAGAAATGACGGAAAGGGAGGGGATATTTTGTAAACGCTTTCCTTTTCTCAGACAAGCGGAAAAGAGGGATGTTTGTGGACATTATTATTATTCTTTTGGCTTTGGGTTTGCTGATGTTTGTCGCCTATCGGGGATTTTCAGTCATTTTGTTTGCTCCGATTTGCGCCTTATTTGCTGTGCTGCTGACAGATCCAAGCTTTGTGCTTCCTTTTTTCTCAACCATATTTATGGAAAAGATGGCGGGGTTTATTAAGCTGTACTTTCCGGTATTTCTGCTTGGCGCCATTTTCGGAAAGGTTGTCGAGATGTCCGGCTTGGCGGCTTCCATTGCGAAGACAATTGTCAGACTGGTCGGGGCGAAACGAGCAACACTCGCTATCGTATTGATGGGCGCCATTTTAACGTACAGCGGAGTCAGCCTGTTTGTTGTCGTCTTTGCTGTATACCCCTTTGCGAAAAATATGTTCAAAGAAGCTGACATCCCGAAGCGCCTCATACCGGGGACGATTGCTCTCGGGGCATTTACTTTTACAATGGACGCACTGCCGGGTACACCGCAAATCCAAAATGTAATTCCTACGACGTTTTTCAAAACAGACATTTACGCCGCCCCTTGGCTTGGTATGATCGGTGCGGTGTTTGTGCTGGCGGCGGGTATGTTCTACTTGGAATCGAGGCGCAAAAAAGCAGAGAAAACGGGCGAAGGCTACGCCGGTTTTCAATCGGAGATTTCTGCCGCGCGTGAGCCATCTGATCTTGCCCCGGAACAAAGCCCGCCGGTCTTAGAGCCTGACACAAGTAAGGTCCGGCACGCACTCGCTTTTGTTCCTCTTATTCTCGTTGGTGTGATGAACAAATGTTTCACCACGTTCCTTCCCAAATGGTATCCGAATGAATTTGATTTTTCCGCCATAGGATTGGGAGAGTTCGGGAAACTTGATATCTCCTCCGCGGTTGCCATTTGGTCAGTGGAGCTGGCCCTCCTGATCGGAATCATCGCAACCATTTTGTTTGATTGGAGAAAAGTGTTTGGACAGCTAAAGGAAGGACTGAATGAAGGGATCGGCGGCGCTTTGCTTGCATCGATGAATACAGGCGCCGAGTATGGTTTCGGCGGTGTCATTGCTGCGCTGCCGGGGTTTCATAAGCTGAGCAGCGGCATTTCACATACGTTTACGGATCCGCTTGTAAACGGAGCTGTGACGACAACAACGCTGGCAGGGATCACCGGATCGGCCTCAGGGGGAATGGGAATCGCGTTAAGTGCGATGTCTGATCAATATTTGAAAGCGATTCAGACCTATCACATACCGCCTGAAGTGATGCACCGGGTCATTTCAATGGCGTCAGGAGGCATGGATACGCTTCCGCATAATGGGGCGGTGATCACCCTGCTGGCTGTGACGGGTCTGACCCATCGCCAATCGTATCGGGATATTTTTGCGATTACTCTCATCAAAACCGCCGCCGTATTTGTGATTATCGCGATTTACAGTTTGACGGGCCTTGTATAGGACAAAACGAAAGGGGAATCAGATATGGGAAAAGTGCTGTCATCAAGTAAGGAAGCCGCAGAACTTATTCGGGAGGGGGATACACTGATCGCGGGCGGATTCGGCCTGTGCGGAATTCCCGAGCAGCTCATTCTGGCGATAAGGGATAAAGGGGTAAAAGATTTAACCGTCGTCAGCAATAATTGCGGAGTTGATGATTGGGGGCTCGGCCTTCTGTTGGCAAACAAGCAAATCAAAAAAATGATCGCCTCCTACGTTGGTGAAAACAAAATTTTTGAAAAGCAATTTTTAAGCGGAGAATTGGAAGTGGAATTGGTTCCCCAAGGGACGCTCGCTGAAAGAATCCGAGCAGGAGGAGCAGGCATACCTGGATTTTATACAGCCACAGGCGCCGGAACCACCATCGCTGACGGGAAAGAGCATAAAACCTTTGACGGACGCACATATGTGTTAGAAAAAGGAATTACTGGGGACGTCGCCATTGTAAAAGCGTGGAAAGCGGACACCATGGGAAATTTAGTTTTTCGGAAAACGGCTAGAAACTTCAATCCGGTTGCCGCCATGGCGGGAAAGATCACAATTGCCGAGGCAGAAGAAATTGTTGAGGCTGGAGAACTCGATCCCGACCACATCCACACGCCTGGTATTTACGTACAGCATGTTGTGCTCGGCACACATGAAAAGCGGATTGAAAAACGAACCGTTCGGCAAGCGAAGGGAAAGGAGGCGGCACAATGAAGGAAGCCAGAAAACGAATGGTCAAACGTGCTGTAAAGGAAATAAAAGACGGTATGAACGTCAATCTTGGGATAGGGATGCCGACACTTGTCGCAAATGAGATACCCGAGGGCGTGCATGTGATGCTTCAATCAGAAAACGGTTTGCTCGGGATCGGCCCGTATCCGCTGGAAGGAACGGAAGACCCGGATCTGATAAATGCGGGGAAAGAAACGATCACCGCCGTAACAGGCGCATCCTATTTTGACAGCGCGGAATCCTTTGCGATGATACGAGGCGGGCATATCGACCTGGCCATCCTTGGGGGCATGGAGGTTTCTGAGCAAGGGGATTTGGCGAACTGGATGATTCCGGGGAAAATGGTGAAGGGAATGGGCGGCGCTATGGACTTGGTCAACGGGGCTAAGCGAATCGTCGTCATCATGGAGCACGTCAATAAACATGGGGAATCGAAGGTGAAAAAACAATGCTCCCTCCCGCTGACAGGACAGAAAGTCGTTCATCGGCTGATTACTGATTTAGCTGTTTTTGATTTTGATAATGGACATATGACATTGACTGAGCTCCAGGACGGTGTCACGCTGGAAGAGGTATATGAGAAAACTGAAGCTGACTTCGCCGTAAGCCAGTCAGTCATCCGGCAAAAATCTTGAGCAGGAAGGTGTATGTCATGAAAAAACAAGTCGCTCTTGTGACAGGCGCAGCCGGCGGAATCGGATTTGAAATCGCAAAGGAATTCGCCCGGGAAGGCGCCGATGTCATTATTTCAGATGTAAATCAAAAAGCGTGCGGTGAGGCCGCCGCCAAGCTGAATGAGGAAGGCTTTAGCGCCACGGGCATTCCATGTGACGTAACAAAGGAAGAGCAAATCTCTGATATCGTCCATACTATCAAGACCCGATACGGACGTTTGGATACTTTGGTGAATAACGCAGGCATGCAGCATGTCGCGCCGATTGAAGAGTTTCCGACAGAACGGTTTGAACAGCTTATTCGCGTCATGCTGACCGCGCCATTCATCGCAATGAAACATGTCTTTCCCCTTATGAAAAAACAGCAGTTCGGCAGGATCATCAATATCGCGTCTGTGAACGGACTGGTGGGGTTTGCGGGAAAAGCCGCTTATAACAGCGCAAAGCATGGCGTCATTGGGCTGACAAAGGTGGGGGCGCTGGAAGGCGCGCCCCACGGGATTACGGTGAATGCACTCTGCCCGGGATATGTGGACACACAGCTTGTCCGCAATCAGCTGAGCGATCTTTCTAAAACAAGAAATGTTCCCTATGAATCGGTTCTGGAAGAGGTGATTTTTCCGCTTGTGCCGCAAAAACGTCTTCTCTCGGTTAAAGAAATTGCTGATTATGCCGTATTTTTGGCGAGTGAAAAGGCGAAAGGCGTCACAGGGCAGGCGGTCGTGCTGGATGGAGGCTACACAGCTCAATAATAGATTCTTGTATTCATAGGAGGCTCTCGTTTATCATAAGGTTGAAAGCGATTACAAAATGTGACGGGAGCGACAGGGAGATGAAACATTCTATTAAAAGATTACCCTTTGAATGGCTGGATGAAATCATCAACCTTGCGGCGGAATGTATTGTTGTGGTTGATCATGAGGGGAAAATTCTCTATATCAATCCGGCGTACTGTGACTTTCTAAAAAAAACAGAGGAAGAAGCGATAGGGAAACCCGTTCAGGACGTGATTGAAAACTCGAGAATGCACATCGTGGCGAAGACGGGGCGGACAGAGGCTGCCGCTATTCATCCGATTAACGGCAGCGAAATGATCGCCAACCGGTATCCGCTCTATGTGAACCAGCAGCTTGTAGGAGCGGTCGGAACCGTTATGTTTCGCAATCCGCAGGAATGGATGGATTATTCAAGAAAAATTAAACCCCTCCTCAATGAACTCAATTACTACAAAAATAGATACGAAAAAGAGCTTTTCAGTAAATACCACTTTGGCGACTTGATCGGAAACAGTCCTCTTTTTATGGAAGCGAAACGGCTGGCTGAACGGGTATCTGACAGCCAATCGGCCGTTTTGCTTTTAGGAGAATCAGGCACGGGAAAAGAGCTGTTTGCACACGCCATCCATCAGAACAGCCGCCGCCGGTATGCTCCCTTTCTGCGCGTCAACTGCGCCTCGATCCCAGAGCATTTGTTTGAATCAGAAATGTTCGGATACGAAGACGGCGCTTTTACGGGGGCAAAAAAAGGCGGGAAAAAAGGAAAATTCGAACTTGCGCATCAAGGAACCATTTTCCTTGATGAAGTAGGTGATATGCCGTTACATATGCAAAGCAAAATCCTTCGCGTACTGCAGGAGAAAGAGATAGAGCGGATCGGCGCAAGAAGCCCGGTCCCAATAGATGTACGAGTGATTGCGGCGACACACCGAAATCTCGAAGAAATGGTCCGGGAAGGAGACTTCCGGCAAGACCTCTATTACCGACTGAATGTGATCAACATTCAAATCCCGTCCTTAAGAGAGCGCATAGAGGATGTAGTGCCGATCGCGGGGCTTCTATTAAAAAAACTTGAACGGAAATTTGGCTTTGATGGCTTGGAGCTTTCTAAAGAAGCAATTGCAGTGCTTCAGAGCTATTCTTGGCCGGGAAACATACGAGAATTGGAAAATGTCCTAGAACGGGCTGTCAACGTCCTCGACGGCAAACGAATCGAACCGAAACACCTGAATCTCACTTCTGAAGATCAACCCATCCAAAGAACAATCAAAATCCGGGAATATCAATCTATACAGCCATTAAAAGAGACAATCGCTGAGGCGGAAAAAAACGCGATCATCGAGGCGCTTGCCGCAGCAGACGGCAATAAAATAAAGGCAGCAAAGCTATTAGGCATAGGAAAAACAAGCTTATATGAAAAATGCAAAGCCTATCAAATTGAGCAGGCATAAAAAAACACACTTGCCCCGCCAGGGAATCAAGTGTGTTTTTCTGTTCCTTATTTCCAAACATCGTTAGCGATCTCAACAACATGGCGCAGCTTCGCCCATTGCTGTTCCTCGGTCAGCTTGTTGCCTTCCTCAGTTGAAGCGAATCCGCATTGCGGGCTCAGGCACAACTGATCTAGGCTGACATAACGGGACGCCTCTTCGATACGGCGTTTCACGTCATCAGGATGTTCAAGCTCACCGAATTTAGATGTCACCAAGCCTAGGACAAGCTGAAGATCAGAGCGTTTCACGTAACGAAGCGGTTCGAATCCGCCTGAGCGTGAATCATCATACTCTAAGAAAAGCCCATCCAGATTCAAGCCGTCAAAAATGGTTTCCGCCGCCGCATCATAACCGCCTTCAGCTGTCCAAGTGGACTGGAAGTTGCCGCGGCAAATATGCATGGTAATGGTCATATCATCCGGACGGTCGGCAATTGCGTCATTGATCGACTTCGCAAACAGCTGGCGAAGCTCGTCAGGCGTTGTTCCGAATGCTTCCACTTGTTTCAAGCCTTTTTCAGATAAGAAAACAGCCCATGCTGTATCATCAAGCTGGAGGTAACGGCAGCCTCTGTCATAAAACGCTTGAATCGCTTTTTTATACGCTTTTGATACATCATGCTGGAAAAGAGCATAATCGTTTTTGTATGCATCCTTTTCCAATCTGCCGCGGAAAAAGAGCATATTCGGACTTGGAATTGTCATTTTTGGCGTTGCATCACCAGCGATGCCATGTAAAAATGAGTAATCTTCGAGCATTGGGTGATTTGAGAAATCAATATCGCCTGTCACTTTGATGCCGCGTGCTTTTGTCTGTACATTATGGAACTGGATACCCTGTTCAGGTATAAACGGCTCAACGCCATCCAGATTTTCAAGGAAATCAAAATGCCACCACGCTCTGCGGAATTCCCCGTCTGTCACGACGTTCAGGCCGGTTTCTTTTTGTTTTTCCACAATGCGGATGATTTCATCGTTTTCAATCTGGCGAAGCTGTTCGGCAGTGATTTCGCCGGCCGCCTTTTGCAGCCGCGCTTTTTTGACGGGCTCAGATCTCAGCAGGCTTCCGACTTGATCCGCGCGAAACGGCGTTTTTTTTCTCTGAAGCGATTGTTTTTGTTCTGCGGGTGTTGTTTGCTGTGACATGTTGTTCATTCCTTCTTTCCATTCGAATATAAAAAAGCTCTTCCTTTGGATAAGGAAGAGCTTGCGTGAACAATCTCAACCTTATCTTCTAGAGCAAAAATCTGCTCTAAAGGATTTAGCACCATTCTGTTAAACAGCGGTTGCCGGGTATCGCAGGGCCAGTCCCTCCACCTCTCTTGATAAGGAAAACCTTTTTATGAAATTTTCTGATAGTATCTATTATTCACACATTTCTCTTTTCTGTCAATGATAGATTATTTCCACACATCATTGGCAATGTCGACCACATGACGGAGCTTCGCCCACTGCTGCTCCTCAGTCAAAAGGTTTCCTTCTTCTGTTGAAGCGAAACCGCACTGCGGGCTCAAGCAAAGCTGATCTAAGCTGACAAAGCGCGCAGCTTCGCTGATTCGGCGTTTGACATCCTCTGGGTCCTCAAGTTCTCCGTATTTGGATGTAATCAAGCCTAAGACAATTTGCAGATCCTTGCGTTTGACAAAACGAAGCGGGTCAAAGTTTCCGGAGCGGTCATCATCGTATTCCAAGAACAAGCCGTCAAGGTCTAAACCGTCAAGAATCGTTTCCGCTACAGCGTCGTAGCCTCCAGATGCCGCCCAAGTTGAACGGAAGTTGCCGCGGCAAATGTGCATCGTGACCGTTAAGTCGTCAGGACGGTCCGCCACTGCATCGTTAATCGTTTTGGCAAACAACGCAGGCAATGTTTCCGGATCACCGCCGAGGGCTCGGACAACCTCTCTGCCTTTTTCTTCAAAGAAGAGAGACCATGACGTATCATCGAGCTGAAGATAGCGGCAGCCCGCATCATAGAAAGCGTTAATCGCTTTTTTGTACGCCTGGGCCAGATCATGAAAATATTCCTCCTGATCGGGATATACGCCTTGATCAGCTTTTTCACCGAAAAACAGCATATTCGGACTTGGAATTGTCAGTTTTGCTGTCGCATCTCCGGCAATGCTGTGTAAAAATTGATAATCGGCAAGCGCCGGATGGCTGGTGAAATCCAGTTTTCCCGTCACCTTAATGCTGCGGGCTTTTGTTTTCGCGTTATGGAACTGAATTCCTTCAGCCGGGATGAACGGTTCCACTCCGTCGAGCCCTTCCAGGAAATCGTAATGCCACCACGAACGGCGGAACTCTCCGTCGGTTACAACGTTTAGGCCGATTTCCTTTTGCTTTTCGACAATGCGGGTGATTTCTTTATTTTCAATATCACGAAGCTGTTCTGCCGTGATCTCGCCGGCCGCTTGTTTTTGCCGCGCCTCTTTTACTGGGGCGGATCGTAATAAACTGCCGACATGATCGGCGCGGAAAGGGGCTTTCTTTTGTTTTTCTGATTTCTGTGCTGCAAGGTTTACTTGTTGAGCCATATCATTCGCCTCTTTTCTAAAATGTTTGCTGCATGAAAAAAGCTCTTCCTTTGTGTAAGGAAGAGCTTGAACGATCAAATCTCTGCCTCATCTGCAAGAACGCGATGTTCTTAAGGATTTAGCACCATTCTGTGTAAAACAGCGGTTGCCGGGTATCATAGGGCCAGTCCCTCCACCTCTCTTGATAAGGTATGTCTTCATATTCAGATTTCAATTATCTTAATATTATTACTTTTGGATCAATTGTCAACACTTTTTAGAAAATACTTTCATCTTCATCGTCATATAATACCATATCCAGTATGATAGCAATGGCCGTGCAAATCAGCACATCTTCATCGTTTGCAATCTGCAAGTGATAGGAATCACCCCAGCTCAGCCACTTCTTGCTCACCGACATCCGGACATTCTTTCCGTCCGTCAGCTGGAATTCATCCTTCCACAAGTCACCGTCAATTTCCCAGTTAAGCTTAGAAATTTCAAATTTTGGTTTGAAAAATGTTAGTTTCTTCGTCACCTCACAAACTGTTTCCCCGCCAATTGAAATCACATATCGCGGCAATAAAGACATTACTTTTTGTTCTATGGAAACGAGTGTTTTTCCGGATGAATCTGTCATTTGCAGCGAGTCCCCTAACGAAAAGAACCGGCCCTCGACCTTGAATGTCTCTTGTTCATCCCGGTCATAAATGTGAAATGCATCTTTAAACGAGAACATCTTTTGTTTCATAAATAATTCGATCATTGCTGAAGTCTCCTTTTGATTTGCCTTGTAAGAGATTACGGACAGGGGGGCAAAAAGGTTTCAAGTTCCAAATCTAGTAACCAGAAACGCTCTGGCCGTTTTTTACAAGTGATTAATGTTTCTAAATTAAAAAAAGGCTGCATCGTTCAGCAGCCTTTCTTTTGAAATATAGTATTAGGAAAGATGCATCCGGCGTTTTTGGCGGATGGCGTCAAGGTCGATTAGGTTATTATGATGAGGAACGGGTGCAGGAAGAGGGCTTGTCTTTTGCGGTTTTCGTCTATTGTCTTTGCTGAATGAAAAGAGAAGATAGCCACATAATGCGATGATAATAAATAGGATCATTTTACATACCTCCCAAAAAAAGTTTTGGTATTCTCTATTGTACGGATAAAACGTCTAAAAGTATTCAAAAAATTCTAAATCAACTAATAATAAATGCGTATCCCTCAAAAATCCTTTTCTCCGATGACCTGAAAATAGTCTTGCATTAAGCCTGTGTTTTTCCTTTTTATTGGTTCTATAGTTACTATCGACGTTAAAATGAATTCCTTTATATAACTTTTAACCTAAATTTCTGTAATTCAAATTAACTATATATGGATAATGTGTTCTTCTTTGTTTGATGTATACCCTATTTTGAGGAATTGAACACAAAAAACCCAAATTACGGAGCATTTGGGCGGAAAATTGGAATGGTTGGCTGATTTGAGGGGAGTCCGGCGAAGGGTCAGAAAAAGCGTTTGAACATTCTTCTTATTTTTTTAAATGGGTTTGATCGTTTTGTTTGCATTTTGAGCGGGCGGGAAATCATCCATTTTTTGAACAGGCTTTTTGCGGCAATTGTGTTCTTCATCTTTGCATTTCCTCCTCATCCGTTGATAGTTGTTTTACGGACAGAGCTTTTAAAATGTTTCATTTTCACGCAAAAAAACCAGTCCTTTTTTGGACTGGTTTCTCAGCTTACGCCTGTTCTTCAAACAGCTTTGCAATCTCAACGATGACATTTACGGCTTTGACCATGTTGTCGGCTGAGATGTATTCAAATTTGCCGTGGAAGTTTTCCCCGCCGGTAAAGATGTTCGGCGTTGGGAGTCCCATATAGGAAAGCTGCGAACCGTCCGTGCCGCCGCGGATCGGAGAGATGTTCGGTTCGATGCCGAGGTTTTCCATCGCTTGTTTGGCAATGTTGACAATTTCGATGACAGGCTCAATTTTTTCTCTCATGTTGTAGTATTGATCGTTCATATCAAGCTGAATGCGATTTTGTCCGTATTCGTTCTGGAGCTCTTCAACGATGCGCTGCATGGTTTCTTTTCTGTTTTGGAAGATGTTTTTGTCAAAGTCTCTGATAATGTAGTGGAGTTTGGTCTCTTCTACATCTCCCTGAATGGAAAGCAGGTGATAGAAGCCTTCGTAGCCCTCTGTATACTCAGGTGCCTCATCTGCCGGCAGCATGCTGTTCAGCTTCATTGCGATCTTCGCAGAGTTGACCATTTTGCCCTTTGCCGTGCCGGGATGTACATTGTTGCCTTTGATCGTGATTTTCGCCGCGGCAGCATTGAAGCTTTCATATTCAAGCTCACCGAGCGGGCCGCCGTCAACGGTATAGGCAAAGGAGGCATTGAATCGCCCAACATCAAATTTGTGCGGGCCTCTGCCGATTTCTTCATCAGGTGTAAATGCAACTCTGATGGTGCCGTGCTTGATTTCAGGATGTTTGATGAGATAATCCATGGCTGTCATGATTTCGGCGATGCCAGCCTTATTGTCAGCGCCGAGAAGGGTTGTACCGTCTGTGGTGATCAGGGTGTGGCCTTTGTAGCCCGACAGTTCAGGGAATTGATCAGGCGATAGGATGACCTGCAGCTTTTCGTTGAGCGTGATGTCTTTTCCATCGTAGCTTTCAACGATTTGCGGATTCACATTTTTGCCGGTAAAGTCTGTGGCGGTGTCGACGTGGGCGAGAAAGCCGATCGTCGGCACGTCTTTGTCAGTATTGGAAGGAAGGGTTGCCATGACATAGCCGTTTTCATCAATGGCTGCGTCTTCCATGCCGATTGACTTTAATTCCTCAACAAGCATGTTTCCTAACGTCAATTGGCTGGGTGTGGAAGGGCAGGCGTCGACTGATTCATCGGACTGCGTGTCGACTTTTACGTATGTAGTAAACCGTTCAATGATGTCTTGTTTCATTTCCAATCATCTCCTTTGTTTTATTCTACCATGCCGGGATGAGAGATATCTATTTCACAATGCCGTTTCGAATGGCAAAAACGACTGCCTGAGTCCGGTCTTGGGCATTGCATTTTTGCAGAATTCGATGCACGTGGGTTTTGACGGTGCTTTCACTGACAAAAAGCTTTTCGGCAATATCCTCATTTCTCAAGCCATAGGCCATTTGCTGAAGAACCTCAAGCTCTCTTTTGGTAAATGGCTCTGCCAGCTCTTCAGCATGAGGCTGTTGCTTTGCGCGGAATGTCTCAGTGATGATTTTAGCGGCTGTGACTGTGCGGAAAATCGCTTTGCCTCTGAAGGCAGCCCGAATGGCGTCTATCAGTTCTTCAGGAAGCGTGTCCTTCAGCAGGTAACCGACTGCGCCTGCAGTTTCCCGGGCTTTACAGTTCTTTCCCGGTACATCGATAAGATAATAAGTATAAATACAATAAAAAAATATGGGCTCATCGCCATATCATCAAATCCTTTCTGCCATAAGTATAACGATTCTAGGAAAAGAAAACGTCAACCGGCAGATTGATTTTAGACCTGTTCGGACTGCATGAAGTCCTGCAGCATGGCGTGAAAATGCTGAATGTCCTCACTATTTCTTTTCCACATCATAAATGTCCGGGACGCCGGCAATTCAAGATGCGGCGGCGTGTTTACAGCCATCAGCTTTTTTTCGTCTTCTTCCTGTTTGATGATGTAGGTGGGGAGGAAAGAGGCACCCATTCCCGCTTTCGTCATATGAACAGCCGTATCAGTCTGCCCGACAGCCATCGTTTGAAGATGCGGGTAATGTGAACGGATCCGGTCTGAAAAGGCATCCCCATATGACGGATGCTCATGCGTAAGCAGCCGATAGCGGCTAAAGACAGATGCAGCATCCGCAGGCCTGCTTTCTTGGAAAGGAGCAGCCAGACACAGCGTGCCTTCGCATATGTGCTGATAATAAAGAGTGCCGGAGTTCGGGTCTTTTCGCGACAAACCAATATCAGCTTCATTGTGTTCTACCGCTAGTTTGATATCGTCAGATTCAGCTACATGAGTTGAAAGCTCGACATGCGGATGTTTTTGGATATAGGCGGGCAGAAAGCGAGGCAATATATAGGACGCGATGTAGGGGTGTACGGCCAGTGTAAGTGCCCGGCTGTACCCCTGCTTCCATTGGCTGACTTTGTGCTTTCCGGCTTGGTATGCATTGATCATTTCTTTGGCATAAGGCAAAAACAGCCTGCCTTCGTCAGTGAGGACAACTCTTCTTCCGCTATGCAAAAACAGCTGCATGTCCAGTTCATCTTCCAATTTCCTCATATGCTGAGAAACAGCCGGCTGTGTGAGATATAGACACTCAGCCGTCTCCCTGAAGTTTTCTGATTCTGCTGCGGCAATAAAGGTTTGCAGCCATTTTAAATCCATGAAATACCTCCTTCATTGCAAGTAATTGATAACAAATTGTTAAGTGAAAATGCGTATTTGCTTATCACTGATTATACATCCATTCGTTTAGTATACCTATAGAACGAAAAAAGAGAGAGGGAATCACATGAACATATACGTAGAAGCAAATCCATATTTACATGACAAGTACTCAAAATACGCAGAAGAAAAATGGAAGAGGGAGGGGAATCCATTTGTATCCTTTCCGATTCGTTTTGAGGACATCCCGCCTGGCGCAAAGACACTCGCACTGACTTTCATCGATCATGACGCCATTCCCGTATGCGGATTCAGCTGGATTCACTGGGTAGCGGCGAACATTCCGGCGCACATCGGAGAGCTTCCTGAACATGCGAGCGAGGAAAGACAGGACTTGATGGTACAAGGGCAAAACAGCTTTGCTTCACCGCTTGCGGGAAGCATCAATCCAAAGGTGATTCATCAGTATTGCGGGCCGACGCCTCCTGACGAGGATCATACATATACGCTGACGGTTTATGCTTTAGATACTGAGCTGAATCTTCAGACGGGCTTTTATATGAACCAGCTCTATAAAAAAATGAAAGGGCATATTCTCGCTGAAAGATCTATCAAATTAATCGCAAGGGTTTAAGATGAAATATGAAAAAACCATTAATAAACGATTAAACTTCTTAAAAATGGATGTAGCCCGGTTCTAAACACTATATAATAAAATCAGGTCATTTTTTAGGAGGGTTTACATCATGGCAATACTTGTTACAGGCGGCGCCGGATACATCGGAAGCCACACATGTGTGGAGTTATTGAACAGCGGCTATGAGATTGTCGTTCTCGATAATTTGTCCAACAGTTCAGCTGAGGCGCTGAATCGTGTCAAAGAGATTACGGGAAAAGAGTTAACGTTCTATGAAGCGGATCTATTGGATCGGGAAGCGGTAGATTCGGTTTTTGCAGAAAACGAGATTGAGGCTGTGATTCATTTTGCAGGGTTAAAAGCAGTCGGAGAGTCTGTTGCGATTCCGCTCAAATATTATCATAACAATCTCACGGGAACCTTTATTTTATGTGAAATCATGGAGAAATACGGCGTTAAGAAAATCGTATTCAGTTCATCCGCCACGGTATACGGCATTCCGGAAACGTCACCGATTACGGAGGACTTTCCATTAGGTGCAACAAACCCTTATGGACAGACGAAGCTAATGCTTGAACAAATTTTGCGTGATGTGCATACGGCTGACAATGAGTGGAGCGTTGCCCTGCTGCGCTACTTTAATCCATTCGGCGCGCATCCGAGCGGACGAATCGGTGAAGATCCGAACGGCATTCCAAATAACCTGATGCCATATGTGGCGCAGGTAGCCGTCGGCAAGCTGGAGCAGTTAAGCGTATTCGGAAATGATTATCCGACCAAAGACGGGACAGGCGTGCGCGATTATATTCATGTCGTCGATCTCGCAGAAGGCCACGTCAAAGCGCTGGAAAAAGTATTGAACTCCACCGGAGCTGATGCATACAACCTCGGAACAGGCACGGGCTACAGTG
This sequence comes from Bacillus sp. PAMC26543, assembly GCF_014250375.1. Lineage (NCBI taxonomy): Bacteria > Bacillati > Bacillota > Bacilli > Caryophanales > Bacillaceae > Bacillus > Bacillus sp. PAMC26543. The sequence continues at coordinate 285,973 of NZ_CP060193.1, forward strand.
TGCTTGAAATGGTCAAAGCCTTTGAAAAAGTATCAGGGAAAGAGGTTCCGTATCAATTTGCGGACCGCCGCCCCGGAGACATTGCAACCTGCTTCGCAGATCCTGCAAAAGCCAAGCGGGAACTGGGCTGGGAAGCAAAAAGAGGCCTTGAAGAAATGTGTGCCGATTCTTGGAGATGGCAGTCTTCTAATGTGAATGGGTATAAGAGTATGGAATAAGAATGGAGGCCTTCTCAACAGAGAAGGCCTTTTTTAGAGAAAAAGGGTGCCTGTTAAGGCACCCTTGTCTGCTATTATTTGATTTTCACAATCACATCATTGCTGAATTTGAGTTTCCAAGTTCCTTTTGCATAAGCTTCCTTGTCGACTTCAAAAGCTTTCACATCTGTTACTTTAATATTAGGATTTAGATCACTCAATATTTTAGAGTTATCAACTTTTGTCTCAGTTGCATAGGTTGAAGAAGCATCAATATCAGAATCATAAGAAGTGCCATCACCATCAACCAATTTAACAGTTGGAATTGAAAAAGAACTTATCGGCTTTTTGGATACGTTTTTAATTGTATATTGAACAGCTACAATAGTACCTCCATCAGATGCTTTCTTTTCAATATATTGAGTGCCAACAGAATCTCTGTCTTCTACTTTTGTAACTGTCACTTCAGTTTTCTCAGTCTTAACAGTATCACCGATATTGTATGTTTTTTCAGTTTCAGCTTTGCTGCTGCTTGATGTTTTGGAAGTGGCTTCTGAATCGCCTCCGCCGCCAATAACATTACCGATAATAATGATGACAACAACTGCCAGAATAAACGTAATAATTTTATGTCTCATAAAAAAGTTACGCTGGTCCTTACCACAGTTAGGACATTTTTTTACACCTTTTGCAATTTCTTGACCGCAAGCTTTACAAGGGACTAGTTTTCCTGCCATTATATTTCCTCCTATGTAATTAAATACACAAAACATATGTACTATAATGCCTATATTATTTCACTTAGTCAATACAAAATTATGAATTTATTATATTATTTATCATTGTTAGTTATATTTTCTTATGAAAATACATGCTTATTTTCTTATCGTCTATATCATTCATATGTTAATAGCTAATTTGTATTTTCTTGAATTTTAACTTGCACTTAAATCTCCGCAAATACCCCTTGAACCTATTTGCTCAGTCCCTTATAATGCTAATATTGGAAAGTGAAAAGGATATGCTAAAACATTGGTTTTCTAGGGTTCCGCAATGCATATTGGCCTGTGACCGAGAGAAAACACATAACAGTCTGGCTGTTATGACACGGTGGGATAAAAGCCCAGGAGTTTCTGCTCTTTTGCGAGAGCGTACTCCTGGGCTTTTTTGTTGATACTATCTGAAGAAGGAGTGTTCTGTGATGAAAAAGAAAATGCTTGATGTGCTGATGCTTGTGATTGGCGCTTTTTTCTTCGCGCTTGCTGTGAATTTATTCGCGATTCCCAATGATCTTGGGGAAGGCGGCGTTACGGGGATTACGCTGATTTTGTATTATGTGTTTCAATGGTCTCCCGGGGTGACAAACTTTATATTAAACGCTTTTCTGCTATTGATCGGATATAAATTTCTCGACGGGAAAACCACGGTTTATACGATTATCGCCGTGGCAGCAAACTCGCTTTTTCTGCATTTGACACACGGGTGGAGCACACCGTCTGATGAGCTGATCATTAACACGATTTTCGCAGGGGTGTTTGCGGGTGTCGGGATCGGCATGATCATTCGGGTCGGCGGCACAACAGCCGGTTCCGCCATTCTGGCCAGAATTGCCAATAAATATTTAGATTGGAATATCAGTTACGCCCTGCTCTTTTTTGATTTAATTGTTGTCTTCAGCTCTTATTTTATTATTGGTGCGGAAAAAATGATGTTTACGATTGTGATGCTGTATATCGGAACAAAAGTGATGGACTTCATTATTGAAGGATTGAATACGAAAAAAGCGATTACTGTCATATCGGAAAATAAAGGTGAAATTGCCGAGCAGGTTAATACGCTAATGGACCGGGGCGTCACCATTTTATCAGGAAAGGGAAACTATACGGGCGAGTCAAAAGAGATTTTGTATATCGTCATTAACAAACAGGAGCTTTCTATGCTGAAGAAAATCATCAGAAGCTGTGACAAAAAAGCGTTTGTGATCGTTCATGATGTGCGCGATGTGTTTGGTGAAGGGTTTGTGGATATTTCAAAATAAGGAGGTCCCTCTGCGCAGATGCAGAGGGATCTATTTGTTTAGAACCATTGCTTCTGTATCGCGTCTCAGTTCATGCATATCCTCTTGATTGCCGTTGCTGTAAACGAAAGAGGGCCATCTAATACGAAAAGAAGCTGGAGAACATGTGCATTTCGCCTTATACTGAAAATACATATCCTTACATAGGAGAGGAGACCATATGAAGTCGCTGCTGGCTATTTATCCCGGTTCGATTGTGTCTGACAAGCTTTGTCCAAAGGAAGACTGCTTGTGTTTTTTTGATGAAAACAGTCAGAAATATATCTCGATCCCAAAAACGGAGATCAGCCAAAAGGAGAAAATGCTGCTCCAGTCATTTTTAACGTTAGCGGAAGAGGCGGATCACATGTCTCTCAAATCGCCGGAAGAAAACAGGTGGTTTGCGTTTCTATTCTCGAAAGGAGAAGTCCCGCCGAATATCAAGAAGAGGACAAGGTTCATTCATTTTCATTTGATCGGCAAAACTGAACGGGCATCATTTGCGGAAGCGATGCGCCATTTTTGGCCGGTGTCTTTTGTGATCGTTTGGATGCATGAGGACAGAGGCGTGATTGTCGAGCAGGAAAGTGAAGCGGCAGCCGAGAAAGACGAATTGGAATCGCTCGCTAGGGTTCTTGAAAGTGATTTCTACTTCAGTGTCCGTTTTTACGCCGGAAGGTTTTATGAAACGGATGAGCGCTTACGGAAACATTATGCCCGTGAACAAACGTATTTTCTATTTGCTGAAAAGCGGCTGCCGCAGGTTCAGCGTGTGACGTTTGATATCATGTTCCCTTTTTTATTATTGGAGGAAGAAAAGGAACAGCTGAAATCACTGCTTAGTGAAGAAGCCGAGCTATTATTTGAAAATGAACCTGAGCTGAGAAAAACAATCAAGCTGTTTATTGAAAACAACTCAAACGTGACATTAACAGCGAAAAAACTGCATCTGCACCGCAACAGCCTGCAGTACCGGATTGATAAATTTATCGAGCGGTCAGGAATAGACATTAAAACGTATACAGGCGCTCTGCTTGCGTATTTTATCTGCCTGCAAAGCGAAGGTTCAGAATAAACTGGAAATATGCATGAAAACGGCCGTGTGATTTTATGAATGCTGCCCATTTCAGTGTCGGATAAATGCTGATACACTTGATTTAAGAAAGCGTTTACAATAACAAAGGGGGATGTTAGATGGCTGAATTGCGGATGGAGCACATTTATAAATATTATGATCAGAAGGAAGCGGCGGTAGACGACTTTAATCTTCACATTGCGGATAAGGAATTTATCGTATTTGTCGGCCCGTCCGGCTGCGGAAAATCAACGACACTGCGGATGGTCGCAGGACTTGAGGAAATTTCGAAAGGCGATTTTTATATTGAAGGAAAACGGGTAAATGATGTGGCGCCAAAGGACAGGGATATCGCGATGGTGTTCCAAAACTACGCGCTCTATCCGCATATGACGGTATACGATAATATCGCATTCGGGCTGAAGCTTCGCAAAATGCCGAAGCCTGAAATCAAAAAAAGAGTGGAGGAAGCCGCTAAAATTCTCGGATTGGAAGAATATTTGCACCGCAAACCTAAAGCGCTCTCAGGCGGGCAGAGACAGCGGGTTGCACTGGGAAGGGCGATCGTGCGGGATGCAAAGGTATTCTTAATGGATGAGCCTTTGTCGAACCTGGATGCAAAGCTTCGGGTGCAAATGAGAGCGGAAATTATTAAACTCCACCAGAGGCTGCAAACCACCACGATTTATGTCACGCATGATCAGACAGAAGCATTGACGATGGCGACTCGGATTGTGGTCATGAAGGACGGCAAAATCCAGCAGATCGGGACGCCGAAGGATGTATACGAATTCCCTGAAAATGTATTCGTTGGCGGTTTTATCGGGTCACCAGCGATGAACTTTTTCAAAGGGAAGCTGTCTGACGGCACAATCAAAATCGGTTCTTCGGTGTTGAGCGTGCCGGAGGGGAAAATGAAGGTGCTTCGTGAAAAAGGCTACATTGGCAAAGAGGTCATTTTCGGCATCCGCCCTGAGGATATTCATGATGAATTGATTGTCGTGGAATCGTATAAGAGCTCTTCAATTAAAGCGAAAATCAATGTTGCGGAGCTGCTGGGGTCTGAGATCATGATTTATTCGCAAATCGATAACCAGGATTTTATTGCGAGGATCGACGCCCGTCTCGATATTCAGTCAGGGGATGAGCTGACAGTTGCGTTTGATATGAATAAAGGCCATTTCTTTGACAGTGAAACTGAAATCAGAATCCGTTAAGCTGGAGAACCGGACATGGAGCGATGTCCGGTTTTTTGCATTCCCTCTCTATCTCAAGGTTTACAGCAAAAACCGCGGCGGGTAGTGGTTTGTAGAAAGGAGAGATAGAAATGTGGAATGCGGCGATGTGGGGCGGGATTTCCGGCTCTGCTGTTTTGCTGGGTGCGCTGGCGTCTATGTTTCTCCCGATTCGCAAGCGTATCATCGGTTATATCATGGCTTTTGGCACAGGGGTATTAATCGGCGCTGCCGCCTATGAACTTCTTGAGGACGCGGTGAAGAATGGCGGAATTGTCTCGACAGGAGCCGGATTTATAGCAGGCGCTGTCGTGTTTACCCTATTTGATTACGCGATTTCGAAAAGAGGCGCGTCTCAAAGAAAAAGATCGGGACAAGCAGCTGCAGGCAGCGGGGGGATCGCGATTTTTATCGGCACCATCATGGATGCTGTCCCCGAATCTATTATGATTGGAGCCAGCCTTCTTGAAAAACAATCCGTCAGCTTCCTTTTGGTGATTGCGATTTTTATCAGCAATATACCTGAAGGGCTGTCCAGCACGGCAGGCATGAAGAACAGCGGATATTCAAAGGCGAAAATCTTGCTGCTCTGGGCGGCGGTACTGATGATTTCTATTTTTGCCTCATGGTCAGGATATTACTTCCTCGATGGCGCTCCTGAGGAGATGATGTCGGCAATCGCCGCTTTTGCGGGCGGAGGAATCATCGCAATGATTGCATCCACGATGATGCCCGAAGCGTATGAAGACAGCGGTCCGATGACAGGGTTAATTGCTGCTCTTGGTCTTTTAACGTCTTTGATTTTGAATCAGTTTTCCTAATTTGCACCGGACATGGCTACATGTCTGGTTTTTTCACTTGAAAATTCCGCAAATCAACCGATGAAAAGGAGGAAGAAATAGACAGAAAGCAGGAAACCGATGAAACGTTTTATCTTAAGCAGTTTTCTTTTGGCTAGTTGTTTGACTCTTGCCGCTTGCGCTGAAAAAGAAGCAATCGCAGAGCAGCAGATGCCAAAAGCGGAACAAAAGAAACCGGAAGAAAAGACAATACATGTGCAGAAAAAAGAAGATGATATATCCGCATGGATCAAAACAGAGAAACCGGCAAAGCTGCCGATTTTGATGTACCACAGCATCTCTTCAGGCAACAGTCTCCGTGTGCCAAAGAAAGAATTTGAGGCACATATGAAATGGCTGCACGATAACGGCTACCAGACATTAACCCCAAAAGAGGCGTATCTCATGCTGACTCAGGATAAGAAGCCGAGTGAGAAATGTGTGCTCATCACGTTTGATGACGGATACACCGATAATTACAAAGACGCGTATCCGGTATTAAAGAAGTATGGCATGAAGGCGACGATTTTTATGATCGGCAAATCGATTGGACATAAACATCATCTGACAGAGGATCAAATGAAGGAAATGTCACAGCATGGCATATCGATTGAAAGCCATACGATTGACCACCTTGAGCTGAACGGTTTAACGCCAGAGCAGCAGCATAGCGAAATGGCAGATTCAAAAAAGCTGTTTGACAGGATGTTCGATCAGCAAACCGCCATCATCAGCTATCCGGTTGGGCGCTACAACGAAGCTACGCTGAAGGCCGCTGAAAAAACCGGTTATCAAATGGGAGTAACGACTGAACCGGGAGCAGCCTCCAGAGATCAGGGGATGTACGCCCTCCATCGCGTACGTGTATCCCCGGGAATGTCAGGGGCGTCATTTGGCGCGTACATCGAGTCGATGAAATAAAAAATGGCGGCGATTAATCGCCGCCGCCCCCTCCGCCGTCACAGCCGGAATCCCCGAAGCCTCCGTCACTGCCGCATCCATCATGGCGGGAATCGCCATCGGAAAATCCGAAAAAACCGCTGTCCGCCCGCTGGCGTCCTTTGTTTTCTGAAGCGGTTGATCGAGCCGATTGATAAATGACGATCATACCGAAGATCAAAGCGATAAGAATCACAATCATATGGCGTCCCCCTTTAAACAGTTATTTTTCATACGTTTTGAAGCCTGAAAAGTTTCATTTAAGGGAGATGGATTCTTTCAGCCGATCTCTCAGCCAGCGCTTGACCATGCCGTGTCCTTTGTTTGAAAGCAATGCGCTGACACGCCAATACATAGGCGGATGAGGAGAAAACTGAAAATCTATGATTCTGAAAAGCCAGCTGTTATCGCGGGTGAGAGAGTTCACCTTAACTTCGTCTTCATCTATATCAGAGCAGTAGGTGTTTTGTTTTTGCAGATCTTCATCCTGGCGAACCGCCAGGATCTTTAAGGATTCGGCCATCTGCCTGTATCCGCCCTCCAGCAATGAAGCGCCAATGTGATCGGCGCGCACCTCCATCCATTGGGAACAAAATGACTGATAAAGCTGAAATAGAATGATGATTCCCATGATCAGCGCCCAAAGTGCGATTTTGTAAGCGCCGGGATGAGCGATGTAATGCTCAAGTAAAAGAATGATCCCGATGACTGCCCCAAGGTATAAAAAGCGCAACAGCTGCATGGACAGCACATCACGTTTTTTAATATGAACAGCTTCATGAGCAAGAATACCCTCAATGACATGCGGCGGAAGGGTTAATGTAGCGCTTGTCAGAATCACCATTGATCTACCTACATTCATTCCGACTGCCATGCCGTTGTATTCATCGCTATCCGTTTCGTATATCTCCACATGCGAAATGCCTGCTTTTCTAAAAATCTTATCTGCCGCTGCCTGAACGTCTGAATTCAGACAAGGCCTGGCATCCATTGCCGTCCGCAGCACCCGGTCAGATAGATACATATTCAAAACCCAGTACAACATCACGGCACCAGCCATAACCCAAGGGGAGGCGTGTAAGGCATATAAACCGAGCACCAATATGGCGTAAGCAGATATCCCTTTTACGCTTACAGCAAAATAAAATTTACCTAAAAGCCGTTTCACATTTTTTCGATGATAAATCGGCAGGACAGTAATAACAGTTTCCTCTTTGGTTTCGGAATCTAGAAATTCCCCGAGAATCGCTTTCCACTTTTCAGGATCTTTCACGGTCAGAAACAGCGTTTCTCCGGGAAGAGAGAGCCTTATGACTTGCTGAAAGCTTGTTGTCATATCGAGCCGGGACGAATACATGGTCAAAAGCGGATGAAGCTTTAATAAATCTGCCGTCGATTCAAGCCGGATGTCTTTCAGGTCTGAAAGCGGGTAGGTGCGGCTTTCATATCGTGAACTGATATGCCATGTTTCTAAAGGCGATGAATAAAAGACTTTTACACTTAGAAAATTTAATATGCGTTTTACCAGTGCCGCGCCGCCCGAGATGAAACCGAACAGGATTACATATTTTAGAACACTGGTGTCAGGCCCGTAAATGAAGAAAACAATAGCGCCCGCAAACACAATGACAGTCAGAGCAATGTCTGAGAGGAGGCGTGTGTGGTCTCTTGCAAGCTCAATTTCCTGCCAATCGACTGATGGTTTTTCAACACGGCTGGGCACAGTCAGATCCAATGCGGTCCAGTAGCTGGTGAACATCAATGCCAGAGAGACGATGCCATCTAAGAAAGGCTGTTGAGAGAAGATAAAGCTAGCAGCACCGATCCAAAGAACAATATCAATCCAGAGTTCTAATGCCGGAAGAAGCTTTGCTGCAAGGGCTGATATCAGCTGAATGCCCAGCCCGAGAATGATAAAGAGAAAAAGACTGGTTCCCATAGGCATGCTAGAGTCCTTTCTATCGTAATCTTTCCAACTATTACTATAGCATGCGGCAGGAACTTGTAAAAACACGGAAGTGCAAAAAAGCAAGCTCTTTCGTTATACGAAGAACTTGCTTGCAGCGTATCAATAAAACTGGTGTAACAGCAATAAGGTCAAGGACACTGTGATGGCCCCGCCGATTCTAGTGGACACCTGGGCAAAAGGCATCAGCTCAAGCCTTTCAGCGGCACTTAATATCGCAACGTCACCGGTGCCTCCTTGCCCTGAATGGCACGCATTAATAATGGCTGTTTCGATCGGATACATGTTCAGCCATTTTCCTGTGAAAAAGCCGACCGTCATCATTGTGACTACGACAGACAGAATCGTAATGATATTGCTGAGATTAAAGGCGGCAACAAGCTTGTCCCATGGCGTCATAGACACGCCGATTGCAAAGAGCAGCGGATAGGTGACTGCCGTTGAAAAGAAGCGGGACACGCCAAACGCGCCGTTTTCAATTGAGGCAGGGACCAGTCTGAACAGCTTGATCAAAACAGCTAACAGCAGCATGGCAACAGGGGCCGGAAAACCGAAAAAATCGTGGGCGAGCATACCGACCAAATACAAGGAAACGGCAAGGATTCCGCCGGACGCAAACAGAGAAAGGTTGAACATGTGCTGGCCGTTTTGCGATTCCTCCAGCGCAGGTGAATCTTCTGAACGGTCAACTTTACCGTTGCCGGTCCATTCCGGTTTTTTTTTGCCGATTCTGTTGAGCAGGCCCGCTAAGATGATCGCACACAGGCTGCCGAGCATGATCGATGGAAGAACAAGTGCAAACGCTTCCCCTTGAGACATCGGCATGATATCGGAATAACCGATGGACAGAGGGATGGCGCCTTCTCCAACGCCGCCAGCCATTATAGGAATCACGACGTACAGAAGGGTGTGCTGAAATCCGAGGCCGAGCAATGTACCGACAGCCAGTCCCACAATGGCGGCCGCGACAGAACCGGCGATAAGCGGTATAAAAATTTTCATAAATGCTTTTACAAGTGTTTCTCTTTTCATGCCGAGGATGCTTCCGACAACAATTCCGGCAATAAACAAATAAAGAAAGTTTGAGTTTTCTGTAAATTCCGTGGTGGGTTTGACAATATCATTTGGCAGCAGGTGATAGTAGACGACAGCAGATGGAATAAAAGTAGCAAGGATGGCCGGGCCGCCGATAGAGCGCACAATCGGTATCGATTTTCCGATTTGGGCAAAGGTAAATCCGAAAAACGCCATAACGGCAATGGATGTCAAGATGTCGCTTTTCACATCGTGATGCAATACAAAAATAGTAATTAATATAAACAGCAGGGCATATACAGGAAGCGGTATGATGCCTACTTTTATATTCATAGCTTTCGCAAACCAATTCTCTTTTCGAACCCCTTCGTGAATTGTATCCGTTTGCATTTGCAATTGAGTTTGAAGCTCTCCCATTGAAAAACCTCCCCTATTCTTGTTGCAGTGAAATTGTTCACTATGTTAAGTATACTAAAAAATTGAAATTATTAATATATTAAAAATTTACTATTCAAACTGTTTCTTCTTTATGATTCAGATGAAAAGAGACGTTCTGACTAAATTCCGGATGTGCCGGAGTGCCGAGAAACGAGTGCTGATGCCGGTCAAGCATTTTATTCGCAAGGAGCGAGGCATTGATGTACGATAATAAAGGGTCATTTATCCTAGCAGCCGTCATAAATCAGCAACAAAATAGACAATAATCCGTCACATCGTGTGGGTCTTTTTAGGTATTTCGGGCTTTATTTTTGAAGCAGATCGTTGTAAAGTACTTAATATGAACCATATAGAGATCGTGCCATTCGTCAGTCTGGCAATCTTGAATCATATTGGACGATTTTTTGACGTATTTGTGAAATATTGAACAATATTTTTTTCGTTTATTTTGTGAAATACTGATCAAAGTTTCGGTTCTGCTTGTGAAGTAGTGAACAATATAACATTCTCAACCGGAAATGGAGGATAAAGCATGAGTGAATTAGTATTAGCCCGCATTCAATTTGCATCAACAACGTTGTTTCATTTCTTGTTTGTGCCAATGTCTATCGGGCTTGTGTTTATGGTTGCATTGATGGAGACTCTTTATCTTGTGAAGAAAAATGAGCTGTACCTCAAAATGGCGAAGTTTTGGGGACACTTATTCTTAATAAATTTCGCAGTCGGTGTTGTTACGGGGATTTTACAAGAATTCCAGTTTGGACTGAACTGGTCTGATTATTCCCGTTTTGTCGGAGATGTATTTGGCGCGCCGCTTGCGATTGAAGCATTATTGGCGTTTTTCATGGAATCTATTTTTATCGGATTATGGATTTTCGGGTGGGACCGCCTGCCTAAAAAAATTCATGCGCTCTGCATTTGGCTCGTGTCATTCGGAACGATTATGTCGTCTTTCTGGATCTTAACAGCGAACTCCTTTATGCAGGAGCCGGTCGGCTTTACGATCAAAAACGGCCGCGCGGAAATGAATGACTTTGGCGCGCTGATTACAAATCCGCAGCTTTGGGTTGAATTCCCGCACGTCATTTTCGGTGCGCTTGCCACCGGGGCTTTCTTTATCGCCGGTGTCAGTGCTTTTAAACTATTAAAGAAAAAAGAAGTGCCATTCTTTAAACAATCTTTCAAACTCGCAATGATTGTCGGGCTTTGTGCAGGCCTTGGCGTCGGCCTTAGCGGACACATGCAGGCTGAACACTTGATGGAGTCACAGCCAATGAAAATGGCTGCCAGTGAAGGGCTTTGGGAAGACAGCGGCGACCCTGCCGCTTGGACGGCCTTTGCCACAATTGATACGAAAAATGAAAAGAGCTCTAATGAAATCAAAGTTCCTTACGCATTGAGCTATCTGGCTTATCAAAAATTCAGCGGCAGTGTCAAAGGAATGAAAACACTTCAGGCAGAGTACGAAAAAGTGTACGGAAAAGGCGACTATATTCCGCCTGTCAAAACGACGTTCTGGAGTTTCCGCATTATGGTTGGAGCAGGTGTTGTCATGATTCTTGCTGCGTTAGGCGGCCTTTGGCTAAACCGCCGCAAAAAGCTGGAAAACAGCAAATGGTATTTGCGCATCATGATCGCATTGATTTCCTTCCCGTTTATTGCGAACTCCGCGGGCTGGATTATGACAGAAATCGGGCGTCAGCCTTGGACGGTCATGGGTTTAATGACAACGGCTCAATCCGTGTCGCCTAACGTAACGGCGGGCTCCCTGTTATTCTCAATCATCGCGTTCGGTGTGATGTATATGATTTTGGGCGCATTGCTCGTCTTCTTGTTCATCCGTGAAATTAAAAAAGGCGCGGAGCATGATGATCATCATGATGTTCCTGTATCAACAGATCCATTTAGTCAGGAGGTATACCATGGCATCTCTTCATGATCTTTGGTTTATACTCGTTGCTGTATTGTTTGTAGGTTTCTTCTTTTTGGAAGGCTTTGATTTTGGGGTCGGCATGGCGACCCGTTTTCTTGGCCATAATGAATTAGAGCGCAGAGTGCTGATCAACACGATCGGACCGTTCTGGGACGCGAATGAAGTATGGCTTTTGACTGGTGCGGGTGCTATCTTCGCGGCGTTTCCAAACTGGTATGCAACAATGCTGAGCGGTTATTACATTCCGTTTGTCATTGTGCTGCTTGCGTTAATGGGCCGCGGGGTCGCGTTTGAATTCCGCGGCAAGGTTGATCATTTGAAATGGGTAAAGGTTTGGGACTGGGTGGTTTTCTTCGGCAGTCTGATTCCTCCGTTTGTGCTCGGTGTGTTATTTACGACATTATTCCGCGGTATGCCGATTGATGCGGATATGAACATTCACGCGCACTTATCTGATTATATAAATGTATATTCTGTACTAGGCGGCGTGACCGTAACACTTCTTTGCTTCCAGCATGGATTAATGTTCATCACGCTGCGTACGATTGGTGATTTGCAGCAGCGCGCCCGACAAATGGCGCAAAAGATAATGGGTGTTGTTTTTGTGGCGGTGCTTGCTTTCGCGGCCCTTTCTGCTTATGAGACAGACATGTTTACACGCCGCGGCGAGATTACAATACCGCTTGTTGTTTTAACTGTCATCTGCTTTATGCTTGCAGCTTTATTCATCCGCAAGAAAAAAGACGGCTGGACATTTGCGATGACAGGCGCGGGGCTTGCTCTGACCGTAGGAATGATTTTCATTTCATTATTCCCTCGGGTGATGGTCAGCTCGATTCAAAGCGCGTTCGATTTAACAGTAGCTAACGCTTCTTCCGGTGATTATTCGCTAAAAGTCATGTCAATTGCAGCATTAACGCTATTGCCGTTTGTAATCGGCAGCCAGATCTGGAGCTATTATGTCTTCCGGAAGCGCGTCAGTCATAAGGAGCCTATGACTTATTAATGGGAAAAGACCTGTTTCGATATAAAGGAATGAAGCGGATTCTCACCGTGATTACTTGCTTAACGCTGATTCAGACAGCCGCTATTATCATGCAGGCAGAGTGGCTGAGTGAAGCTGTAACCGGGCTTTTCAACGGGAAGAGCATTGCCTCCCTGTTTCCGGTGATCGGCTTTTTCCTCATCGCTTTTGTCGCGCGGCACGGGGTGACAGTGGCGCGTCAGAAAATCGTCTATCATTATGCCGCCCGGACGGGAGCTGATTTGAGGAAAAGCTTTCTCGATCAGCTGTTCCGCTTAGGCCCCCGCTTTGCAAAGAAAGAGGGGACGGGGCAAATGGTGACGCTGGCGATGGAAGGCATCAGCCAATTCCGCCGCTATCTAGAGCTGTTTTTGCCGAAAATGGTCAGCATGGCGATTGTGCCGGCTGCGGTTGTCATCTACGTGTTTTTTCAGGACCGGACTTCTGCGATTATTTTAGTTGCGGCCCTGCCGATTCTGATTATTTTTATGATTCTTCTTGGCCTTGTCGCACAGCGAAAAGCGGATCGCCAGTGGAAATCATACCAGACATTGTCCAACCATTTCGTTGATTCTCTTCGCGGATTGGAGACTTTGCGTTTTTTAGGATTGAGCAAATCGCATAGCAAAAACATTTTCCACGTCAGTGAGCGGTATCGCAAAGCGACAATGAGCACACTGCGGGTGGCGTTTTTATCTTCATTTGCTCTCGATTTTTTCACGATGCTGTCGGTGGCGACAGTTGCTGTGTTTTTAGGCTTGCGTTTGATTGACGGCGATATTTTGCTTGGCCCCGCTTTAACAGCGCTTATTCTGGCACCTGAATATTTTCTGCCGGTGCGGGAAGTGGGAAATGATTATCATGCGACACTTAATGGTCAGGAAGCGGGCAAGACGATTCAAAACATATTATCTCAGCCGGGATTCAAAGAAGAGGCACCGCTTCAGCTTGAAACATGGTCCGATGAGGATGAACTGAAGCTGTCAGGTGTCTCAGCCGGCCGAGCGATGTCTGATATTACTCTTTCATTTAAAGGGAAGAAAAAAATCGGCATCATTGGAGCAAGCGGTGCCGGAAAATCAACTTTAATCGATATTCTCGGAGGATTTTTGGAGCCCGATGACGGTGTTATCAGTGTGAATGGTTCAAGCCGTTCGCATCTGCAGGACGGGAACTGGCAGAAAAACCTGCTCTATATTCCGCAGCATCCTTATATTTTTGATGATACGCTGGCGAACAATATCCGGTTTTATCACCCAAGCGCTTCTGCTGAAGATACAGCCCGCGCTGCTTCCTCAGCGGGATTGACGGAGTTTGTAAACACTCTTCCTGAAGGGTTGGAGGGACGGATCGGAGAAGGCGGCCGGGCGCTCAGCGGCGGTCAGGCTCAGCGTGTCGCGCTTGCCCGCGCTTTTTTGGGTAACCGCCCGATTCTGCTGCTGGATGAGCCGACCGCCCATCTGGATATCGAAACAGAATATGAAATAAAAGAAACGATGCTGGATTTATTTGATGACAAGCTCGTCTTTCTCGCGACACACCGCCTCCATTGGATGCTTGATATGGATGAAATTATGGTGCTTGACGGAGGCAGGGTAGCAGAAATCGGGACTCACGATGAATTGCTGTCGAAAAACGGTGTGTACACCAAACTCGTGAAGGCACAACTGGGGGAAAGAGCATGAAGAAAGAAGAATGGATTCTGCCGTATATCAAGCAAAATGCCCGTCTGTTTGTTCTTGTTGTCTTTTTGGGTGCGGTAACGATTTTTTCCGCTGCTTTTCTCATGTTTACTTCTGGGTTTTTAATTTCAAAGGCGGCGACAAGGCCGGAGAACATCCTGCTCATTTATGTGCCGATTGTCGCCGTTCGAACCTTTGGGATCGCCCGGTCTGTGTCACGCTATGTGGAGCGCCTGATCGGGCATCATATCATTTTGAAAATCGTGTCCGACATGCGCGTCCGCCTTTACAACATGCTTGAGCCTGGCGCTTTGATGCTGCGGTCCCGTTTTCGCACGGGAGATATGCTCGGCATTTTGTCTGAGGATATTGAGCATTTGCAGGATGCCTTCTTAAAAACCATTTTCCCTGCCATCTCAGCCTTGCTTTTGTATGCTGTTTCAGTGATTGCGCTTGGCTTTTTCTCTTGGCCGTTTGCCATTTTGCTGGCGCTTTATTTGTTTGTTCTGGTTGTGCTGTTTCCGGTCGTGTCTTTGCTTGTGACGCGGGCGAAGAATGCCAAGCTGAAAAGCGGGCGAAATGTGCTGTACAGCCGTCTCACAGATGCCGTGATGGGTGTCAGCGACTGGATGTTCAGCGGCCGCCGGCATGCTTTTATTGATTCCTATGAAAGAGAAGAAAACGCTTGGTTTGAGCTGGAACGCAAAAAACATCGTTTTACAAGATGGCGGGATTTTGCCGCGCAATGCCTTGTCGCCGGCCTCATTTTGCTGATGCTGTTTTGGACGGCGGGGCAGCATGCAAATGGCGAACTCGCCAAAACGATGATTGCTGCCTTTGTGCTTGTTGTGTTCCCGCTGACAGAAGCTTTTCTGCCGCTTTCTGATGCTTTGGGCGAAGTGCCGGGTTATCAGGATTCTATCAGAAGAATGAACAAGGTGGCTCCTCAGCCTGAGGCTTCACAAACAGAGTCTGCGGCTGACAGGCTTGATCTCAAAGACGTCACTTTGGCGTTTCGTGATGTGACGTTTTCTTATGACAACAGCAGCCAAGTACTGAACCATTTTTCCTTTACGCTGCGCCAAGGAGAAAAAATGGCGCTGCTCGGCCGGAGCGGCTCAGGAAAATCAACATCACTCGCATTAATTGAGGGCGCATTGAATCCTGACTCAGGCTCGGTAACGTTAAACGGAGTGGACACGGCGCTTGTAAAGGATCAGATTGCTGATGCGGTGGCTGTGTTAAATCAAAAGCCTCACTTGTTTGATACAAGCATTTTGAATAACATCAGGCTCGGAAACGGAAAGGCGAGCGACGAGGATGTGCGCCGCGCCGCAAAACAGGTGAAGCTGCATGATTACATTGAGTCGCTGCCTGACGGATATCATACTTCAGTTCAGGAAACCGGAATCCGATTTTCAGGAGGAGAGCGGCAGCGGATCGCGCTCGCCCGGATTTTGCTGCAGGATACGCCGATCATTATACTTGATGAGCCTACAGTAGGCTTGGACCCTATCACGGAACGCGAACTGATGGAAACCGTGTTTGAGGTGCTGAAAGGTAAAACGATTCTTTGGATTACGCATCACTTGGCGGGAGTGGAAGCAGCCGATAAAATCGTCTTTCTTGAAAATGGAAAAACAGAAATGGAAGGAACACACGAGGAACTGCTGGCGACGAACGAACGGTATCGCCGTCTTTATCACCTCGACGTTCCTGTAAAATAAAAGACAGCCTCTGGGGCTGTCTTTTTTGTTTGAAAAGGAAGTAGTGCAGGAAAAATAAGAAGAGATAATAAGAGGAGGTATGGATATGAATGTTCCGATTTGGACGGAAGAGCATGTAAGGGCTGCGCTCCCTGAAAGAGATGCAGCGAGCCATAAAGGTACGTACGGTACGGCTTTGCTGCTGGCGGGAAGCGACGACATGCCGGGCGCTGCGCTTTTAGCCGGGCTTGGTGCCATGCGGAGCGGTCTCGGCAAGCTTGTCATCGGCACGTCTGAAAGCGTGATCCCGCTGATCGTTCCGGTTCTGCCGGAGGCCACGTATTGGCGTGACGGCTGGGAAAAAGCGGCGGGCTCTGGCCTTGAAGAGACGTACCGGGCAATTGCGATCGGTTCGGGGCTTCCGCAAACAGAGAGGGTGCAGCAGGCCGTTGATCATGTCCTTGAGAAGGATTGCCCCGTTATTTTGGATGCCGGGGCGCTGACAAAGCGCACGTATCCGAAACGGAAGGCGCCCGTCATCCTTACGCCGCATCCAGGTGAGTTTTCCCGAATGACAGGGGTTCCGGTGAAAGACTTACAAAATAAAAGAGCGGAATATGCCAAGGAGTGGGCGGTTCAGCTGCAAACGGTGATCGTGTTAAAAGGAAATCAAACCATCATCGCGTTTCCCGATGGCGACTGCTGGAGCAATTCGACCGGAAACGGGGCACTCGCCAAAGGCGGAACCGGCGACACACTGACGGGAATGATATTGGGCATGCTTTGCTGCCACAAAGACCCGAAACATGCCGTATTAAATGCCGTATACTTGCACGGTGCATGCGCCGAGCTTTGGACTGACGAACACTCTGCTCATACGCTGCTCGCCCACGAGCTCTCTGACATGTTGCCTCGTGTGTGGAAACGATTTGAATGAAAAAAGCTGTCTTCATAGGGAAGACAGCTTTTCTTGATAAGCCGCTCGTTTTTTCAGGCGCGGTTTCATGAGTACATAATATAGAACAGAAGGCACGGCTAAGCCGATAATCCATGCAATATCCCCGCCGCCAAACATTTTTGCCAATGGCCCGATGTAAAAGGATGTATTGATAAACGGAATTTCTAACAAGATGGACAGAATGAAAGCAATCGTTGTGATCCAATTGACTCTTCCATATGGCCCGTTGACATCAAACATCGCTTTGACCTCATAGTTCCCGTGGCGGACGAAGTAGTAATCCACTAAATTGATCGCCGTCCATGGAATTAAGAAATAACTGATAAAAAAGATAAAATTCAAAAACAGCTCCATAAAATTACTTTGCCCGAGAAGGCTTAGGACTGTTCCGACGATTGTGACGCCAAGGATCATGATGATTCTGATTTTCGGTGTGACTTTTAATTTCAGAAACGGCTCAAGCGTAGTCGTCGTGGACATAAAAGCTCCATACAAGTTAAAGACATTAATCGCCATCTGGCCAAATAAAACAATGATCAGCATAATGAACGAGAAGGGACCGAACAATTGCACAATCTGGGTCCCTGAGTTTGTCGTAAAATCAGGAAGTGCCGTGGTCAGCAGCGCGCCGAGCAGCATCATCCAGATGGAGCTGACAGATGTTCCTGCATAGCTGTACCAAAACGTTTGGGACGCCGGTGTTTTAATTGGCAGATATCTGGAATAATCGGCGACATAAGGCGCATAGGCAAGCTGCCAAGTTGCTACGGCGCTGACTGCCACCAAGAAAACGGGCAAGTCGATCGTCCCGGGCATCCAGCTGCCTGCCGGAATCGGTAATTGGAAAATGAGTATCGTTGCAGCAAAAAATACGGCAAAAGAGGTCCAAGAAAGGATTTTTTGCATTTTGTGAATCAAATCATGACCGAAAATGGTGAGTAAAAAACATGCGGCGCTTAAGCCTATAATGCTCCATGATCCCGGGATGGGAACAAAGCTGCTTAAGGTCCCGGCCGCCAGAATTGTACTGCTTGCGAAGAAACCAAGGTAGATAAACATGACTAAGAAGAGGGGAAGAATCGCTCCGATTACGCCGAATTGGGCACGGCTTTGAATCATTTGCGGGATGCCGAGCTGGGGTCCTTGCGCGGAATGAGAAGCCATAAATATGGCACCAATTAAGGTTCCGCAAATAATAGCGGCAACACTCCAAAACAGATTAAGTCCCATTGCAACGGGAAGAGTACCGGTCACTAACGTGGTGATATGCATATTGGCCCCGAACCATACGGGAAATAAATCTTTTGCTTTACCATGTCTTTCTTCATTCGGAATATATTCAATCGTTCGCCTTTCTACTTTCAATGCATCGTCCTCCATATATAATGAAATTTTGAAATAGACATAAAAACATAGCTTAACAGACTGTACTTCGCTTTACAAATTTAGATGTTCACGAAAACTGATGAGAGGCCAGTGAAGTCAATAGATCAAAAGAATTATAAAAAAAGTTGAACGCTCTGGAATCCGGTGTCGTCTCATAAGGCAAGATAACAAAAAAAGGGGGGATCGCGGCCGTTGGATACAAATGAAGAACAGCAATTGATTCAGCAGGCGAAAGAGGGAAGCGACGAGGCGTTTACAGCCCTTTTTCAGCATTATTATTCTTTTCTATATAAATACTTGTTAAAGCTTTCCCTTCACCCTGACGTTAGCGAGGATCTAGTTCAGGAAACCTTTCTGAAAGGATACGTCCATCTGGGGAGTTTTCAAGGCCGATCCAAATTCTCCACTTGGCTGATCTCTATCGCGTCAAGACTCTACCTTGATCACCAGAAAAAGAGGAAGAGAGAATGGAAACGAAATCAGGCTGTTACAGAGGAAACGATACGCAAGATCAAATGGGATGTGTCAATGAAAGGCTCTGAGTGGAGCGAGACGCTTGATCTCTTTTCTCAGCTTGACCCGAAGCTGCGCACGCCCGTTTTATTAAGGCACTATTACGGCTATACCTATGCTGATATCGGGCTGATGCTGCATATCAAAGAAGGCACGGTAAAGTCCAGAGTCCATAAAGGGCTCCAGCAAATCAGAAAGGAGTGGACTGATGAATAAAGAAAAGCGATCTGTTCATTTAAAATCGGAATTGCAGAAAATTGACCAATGCGCCAACCCGAATATACCGAGTCAAAAAGAATTGCTTGATCAGCTGTCACAAATGAAAGCCGAACGAAGAAAAAGCGTGCTGAAAGAAGTTATCTTATTTGTGTTCTGTGCACTGATGGTGGTAAGCGCGGCGACTCTGGCATTTACTCAAGTTCCCGCTGCTTTTGTCGTGTTTCAGGTCTGTGCGCTGGCAGTCCTGCCGATTTTGATTGCGGCTGAGAAAAAACGATACCTTGGCGAACGTGAGGTGAAGCGCTGATGTCCCAAACAGATTTGACGATTTTTGTGTTTGCTTATCTCATTGCATTGGCACAGGGAATCTTTTTATTCATTGATGCGAAAAAACGGGATCGTCTGGCATGGGTGTGGGGAATTGTCGGACTGATTCAAGTGCCGATGCCTCTGATTTGCTATTACTTTTTTGTGATAAGGCCTGACCGAAAAAATAGGAGGATCAGCTAATGAATATTTCTTGGGAAATGATTGTACCGCTGATTGTGTTACAGGCCGTGCTGGCAGTGTTTGCCCTGATCAGCTGTGTGAAAGAAGAGCGGACAAATGGGCCGAAATGGATGTGGGCAGCAGTGATTATATGCATCAATATTATTGGGCCGATTTTATTTTTTACCGTCGGCAGAAAGCAAAGGTGAGCGAGCATGCTATCTATTGAGTCATTATGCAAATCATACCGGCATCATCAAGCTGTACGGAATGTCAGCTTTCAAGTCATGGAGAACGAGTGTGTCGCTCTATTAGGACCGAATGGGGCTGGTAAAACCACAACGCTTCAAATGCTGTCCGGCCTGCTGTCACCCACCTCCGGGACGATCAAGCTATATGGGGAGCAAAAGGCAGATCGCAGTATGATCGGCTATCTTCCGCAGTACCCGGCTTTTTATTCCTGGATGACGGCTAATGAATTTTTAACATTTGCCGGGAGACTGTCTGGCCTTTCAAAGAAAAAATGCCAAGAGAAAATAGGCGAAATGCTGGAGTTTGTCGGTTTGCAGGACGCGGCAAACAAAAGAATCGGCGGTTATTCTGGCGGCATGAAACAAAGGCTCGGTCTGGCTCAGGCTCTGCTTCATAAACCGAAGCTTTTGATTTTGGATGAACCGGTTTCTGCCCTGGATCCTTCAGGGCGTATCGAGGTGCTGGATATGATGCGGGAGCTGAAAAAACATATGGCTGTTTTGTTTTCTACTCACGTTTTGCACGATGCGGAGCAGGTGTGTGATCAAGTCGTGATCATGAAAAGCGGCGAGATTTCATGGAAAGGCGCTTTACAGCAGCTCAAAGAACAGCATCAAACGAATGTTTTCACTCTTACTGTGAAAGAGAAACTGAAGGGCTGGCTTGAAGAGAAGCCTTATATATCCGATGTTGTCTATATGAATCCGTCCCAAGCTGTATTTGAGCTAAGCGATACAGGATCTGGCAGGATATTGCTGAGTGATTGTATCCAAATGGGATTGACAGTCACCCGTTTTGAACAGAAAACAGAGTCTCTCGAAGACGTCTATCTTAAGGTGGTGCACGCATGAATGTCATGATGACGCTATTACAAAAGGAATGGCTGGAAGGCTGGAGAAGCGGAAAGCTGATCTGGCTGCCCATTGCGATGATGATCGTGGGGCTGACACAGCCGCTGACCATTTATTATATGCCGGAAATCATTGCGCATGGGGGGAATCTTCCAGACGGTATGAAAATCAGTTTTACCATGCCTTCCGGATCTGAGGTGATGGTGAGCACGCTTTCCCAATTCAACACGCTTGGCATGGCGCTGATCATCTTCAGTGTCATGGGCAGTGTGGCGAATGAAAGAAATCAAGGTGTAACGGCTCTGATTATGTCGCGGCCTGTGACGGCAGCCCAGTATATATTGAACAAATGGATCACCCAAAGCATGATCGGGATCGCGTCGTTTGCAGCTGGGTACGGACTTGCTTATTATTACGTCCGGATATTGTTTGAGCATGCATCGTTCAGCCGCTTTGCAGCAAGCCTCGGGCTCTACTCTCTTTGGATGATGTTTATTGTTACTGCAGGGCTTGCCGGAAGCACGATGTTTCGGTCTCTCGGAGCAGCCGCGGCAGCCGGAATTGGGCTGACGGCTGCCGTTTCCTTTGCTGTCTCGCTTTTTCCTGATGGTGCGAAATGGCTGCCGGCTGAGCTTTGCAAGCAGGCGGAGCATATTCTGCTTCATGGAGAGCGGGCGGACTTTTTCGGATGGTCGCTCACATTCTCCATTCTGTGCATCATGCTTCTGGCCGTTTTT
The DNA here is from genome assembly GCF_014250375.1 of Bacillus sp. PAMC26543. NCBI lineage: Bacteria > Bacillati > Bacillota > Bacilli > Caryophanales > Bacillaceae > Bacillus > Bacillus sp. PAMC26543. The sequence goes on from NZ_CP060193.1 coordinate 307,503, forward strand.
TCTGTGTGGCGCTTCCGCCGGTATGAAAGCTATTAACTGATCAGTTTTCGCTTTGTGGCCAGCATCATCATCAAAGCGGCCAATGCCATCAATCCGGCTCCATAAAATACCTCGGCCAAACCGAAAATCTGTGCGATTTTTCCGGCGAGAAGGGGGCCGGTAAAGATGCCCAGCGCATAAAACGATTGATAAAATCCCATGGCTGACATTTTTAAACGCGCTGAGCTGATATCGACGACCCGGCTTAACAATAGGGGAAACACAAAGCCAAGCGCCAGACCGATGAAAGCATGGGTCATGCAAACTGTGAGCAATGAAGCTGAAAAAGGAACGAACATCAAACAGACTCCAATGACAGCAAAACAGATCAGCATGGTGCCATAGGCGACTCTTCCGGTAAAACGCAAAAACAAAAAGCTCAGGGTAGCCGCTGCATGAGGGAGAAAAAAGGCGCTCATCACCCAAAGCAGTTCGATGTCTCCCATTCCGAGCTGGTTCATGTAAAGCGGCGTAAAACCAAACACCGTCATAAATAGCACGGCATGAGCTGTCATAGATAGAATCGTGAAAAGCTTCAGCTTCGGCAGCCGCAATGTGTCTTTGATGTATTGCGTTATACGGAGAGACTTACGTTGCCCAGGAGAAACGGACGGATCTTTAATAAAGCAGCATATCACAAGGCCGATGCACGAGGCAGCCAGTGCCATCCAAAACGGAACCTGCCTGCCTAAATGCGCTGCTGCAAGCCCGCAGAACACAATGCTGACAAACTGAGGCATGACGGTAAAAAACTGCATGATGCCCATTGCTTTTGAGGCACTGCCATCTTTGAAATAATGAGCGTATAGAATCGTCGCCATCACCCACATGGATGCTGTAATCCCCGCGAGAAGCCGGGCGGTCAGGACGAAGAAAAAAGAATCAAACGCAAGAAAAAGCACGCTGCTGAGAATGGAACATCCAAAGCCGGCGATTAACAATGGCTTGCGCAGAGAAAATAGAATTTCTGACAGAAGCCCAAGCGGGAACCGCAGCAGGATTTGGGTCACCCCGTAGCTTCCGAGAATCATGCCGATCGCTCCGTATGAAAAGTGCAGATCCTCCAAATACAGGCTGAAAACAGGAACGTAAATATAGCCCGAAAACCAAAAACAAAATACCATGCATAAGAAAACGGCGTGATCTAAAGTGCCGATTGTTTTTTGCTGAGGAATCAGCGGCTGCTGAATTTCCATGCTCTCACCACCTCTTTCCTTCCAGTACAACACAATTTGTGGAAACGTTTCAATAGAGAAATGAAAAAACAGGACTTCAAAAAGTCCTGTTCTTGGTGTTAATACGGATCAGACGGATGGCTTTCCTGTTCAGCCTGCTCGGCGGCTTGAGCCGTTTCTGTCGTGCCAACCGGTCCGTTGCTGTTATTTTCTGAAGCCTTTTTCAGCCCTTCCGCCACGCGTTTTCCGTAGTCCGGATCGGCTTTTGTGAAATTCTCAATCATTTGCTCCTGAATTTCTTTTCTGCAGGTTGAAAGCGTATTGACCAGATTTGTGATGAGTTCAGTACGCTCAAACTCAGTAAATCTCCGGTACGTTTCACCGGCTTGTCCGAAATTGTTCGTTCTGTCGATCGTTTCCCGCTTCAGGTTACCTTCGACATGCGGGGTGTGGTCTTTACCATCTTGCTTCGCTTCCTTCAGCCCGCCCATAATCGACGGTTCATAGTTGACATGCGGATTTTGACCTTCGCCGATATCCACGCGGTATTGCATTTGCCCCCCTTGCTGGTTGGTCGCGACGTGTTTTTTCGGTGAGTTGATTGGCAGCTGCAGGTAGTTTGCGCCAACTCTGTACCGCTGCGTATCGGAATAGGCAAACGTCCGTCCTTGAAGCAATTTGTCATCAGAAAAATCAAGTCCGTCGACAAGGACCCCTGTGCCGAATGAAGCCTGTTCTACTTCAGAATGGTAATTCTCAGGGTTTTTGTTTAACACTAATTTGCCGATCGGCTTCCACGGAAAGTCCTCTTTATACCACAGCTTAGTCGGATCAAGCGGATCAAAGTCGAGCTCCGGATGCTCGTCATCACTCATGATTTGGGCATACACCTCCCACTCCGGATAATCGCCGTTTTCAATAGCTTCATACAAATCCTGTGTCGCGTGGTTGAAGTTTTTCCCCTGAATCTTTTCTGCTTCCTTCTGTGTCAGGTTGCGGATGCCCTGTTTCGGTTCAAAATGGTATTTCACAAGAACGGCCTTGCCTTCCTCATTCACCCATTTGTAGGCATGAACGCCTGAACCCTGCATCTGCCGGTAGTTGGCCGGAATGCCCCAAGGCGAAAACAAGAATGTGATCATATGTGTCGCTTCAGGAGATTGAGAAATGAAGTCGAAAATACGTTCACCATCTTGGATATTGGTCACCGGATCAGGCTGAAACGCGTGTACAAGATCCGGGAATTTCAGCGGATCGCGAATAAAAAAGATTTTCAGGTTGTTCCCGACCAAATCCCAGTTTCCGTCTTCAGTATAAAGCTTAACGGCAAAACCGCGCGGGTCCCGTAATGTTTCAGGTGAATGTTTTCCGTGATTCACCGTGGAAAAACGGACAAATGCCGGCGTTTTCTTGCCTTTTTCCTGAAAAAGCTTCGCTCGTGTGTACTTTGAAATCGGCTCGTCTCCAAAACTGCCATAGGCTTCGAAATATCCGTGTGCGCCTGCACCCCTGGCATGCACAACACGTTCGGGAATGCGTTCCCTGTCAAAGTGGCTGATTTTTTCGAGAAAATCGTAATTTTCCAGCGTTGTCGGCCCTCTGTTCCCGACCGTCCTCACATTCTGGTTGTCGGTGACAGGATGCCCCTGTCTGTTCGTCAAGGTATCCTCTGACTCGTTTTTCCCGGATGTCTTATGAGAAAGTGCATCCTCACTGCCTTCGACATTTGTGCCGTGATACTCTTTTTGATGATCATCTTTCATTGGTTGAGCCTCCTTTTTGAACGGTAACAATATTCCCTTAATGGAAGAATTTTAAAACTGAAGTTTTTTTTTAGCTGCTTCGGGAATGGTACAATTACCAAAACGAAAAAAGGAGAGTACGACATTCGTGACCAGAAAAAGAAATACGCTGCCCATCACGTTTTATCAAAAAACGGCCCTAGAACTGGCTCCTTCTCTTCTCGGCTGTCTTTTGGTAAAGGAAACGGATGAAGGGACAGCTTCAGGTTTTATTGTGGAAACAGAGGCCTATATGGGAGCCGGGGACAGAGCAGCCCACAGCTTTAATAACCGCCGGACGAAGCGGACTGAGATTATGTTTGCTGAAGCTGGCCGTGTGTATACGTATGTGATGCACACTCATACATTGCTGAACGTCGTTGCCGCAGAAGAGGATGTTCCGCAAGCGGTATTGATCAGGGCGATTGAGCCTCATGAAGGCCAGCTGTTAATGGAGGAAAGAAGGCCGGGCCGGCGTCCGAGAGAATGGACAAATGGTCCCGGAAAGTTAACGAAAGCGCTTGGCGTCACGATGAATGACTACGGACGCTGGATCACGGAACAGCCGCTTTACATTGAAAGCGGGTACACACCGGAAGACATGTCAACCGGCCCGCGCATCGGCATCGACAACAGCGGAGAGGCGCGCGATTATCCGTGGCGTTTCTGGGTGACGGGAAACAGGTACGTGTCGCGTTAGCATGTTTAAACAAAGGGGAATCAGGGGAATGGTTGAGAAAAAAGAAGGGAGAATCGGAGCTTTGAAAAAAATGATCAAAACCGTTATCAAATGGGCGCCGGTCATTTACCCGGTTGTTCGAAAAATCATGAAGGACCGCAAGGCGTCTAAACAAAAGAACATGTCCGCATCCCGAACAGCCGGCTGATCCCGGCTGTTTTTTTATGGGTCTGTTTTCCCTCTTGTCCTCCCGATGTTCATTGACTTGCATTTCTCCCCATTATAGAATTTATATACATTTCGCTTTCCCTTCACCACATCCTTTCTGCCTACTTATGTAATTCCTGCATCTATCTTGATAGGAGGTTTTTCTCATGCTGCATGGGCGACTTCGTGAAATTCTGCGCTTATTGATGGCGGCTGAAGTTCCGGTGACAAGCTCGGTATTTGCCGCACATTTACATGTGACGACGCGGACGGTCCGCAATGATATAAAGGAACTCCAAGATGTGATAAGCGGCCATGGCGCTTTGGTTCAATCGGTAAGAGGCTCGGGATACAAGCTGCGCATTCATGACGAGCAGACCTTTAGAACGCTGCTGCAAGACGTGTTTCAGCAGAAAAAGGGGCTGCCGGTATTTCCCGAGGAGAGGATTACATATCTCATGAAACGGCTGCTGCTGGCGGATCATTATCTCAAGCTGGATGAGCTGGCCGAAGAACTTTTTATCTCAAAATCTACACTCCAAACCGATTTAAAGGAAGTGAAGAAACGGCTGCTTCCTTACCGCATTGTCATGGAAACACGTCCGAATTACGGCTTCAAGCTGCGCGGAGACGAGGTGCAGATGAGGTACTGTATGGCGGAGTACATTGTTGATGAAAGAGAAACAGAAATTGATTTTCTGAATGAAAAGGCTGATATTTTGCCAAAGGAAGAAATTGAGATCATCCATTCTGTGATTATGAGAAAGATTAAAAACGACCGGATTCCTCTGTCTAACCTTGGATTGAATAACCTCATCATTCATATCGCCATCGCCTGTAAGCGGATCAGAACGGAACACTATGTTTCTCTTTTCCCGGAAGATATGGATCACATTCTGCATCAAAAAGAATACCAGGCTGCTGAAGCAATTGTGAAAGAACTGGAATCAGCCCTTAGCGTCACGTTTCCGGAAAATGAAACGGCTTATATCGCCATGCATCTTCTCGGCACGAAACGAATGACACAGCCGCAGTGCGGAGAAGGCGAATTTTCAATCGATGAAGAAACAGATCGGCTGACTGCCGCCATGATCGAAGCGGTCGACCGAGAATTAAAGCTCGGCATCCTGCATGATCAAGAGCTGAAAATTGGCTTGGCACTGCATGTAAAACCCGCGATCACCCGCAACCGGTATGGCATGAATCTGAGAAATCCGATGCTGGCAGCGATCAAAGAAAATTATCCTCTCGCCTTTGAGGCCGGAATCATCGCCGGAATCGTCATAAAAGAAAAAACGGGCATCGATATTCATGAAAATGAAGTCGGTTATTTAGCGCTGCACTTCGGCGCCGCAATTGAACGGAAGAAAACAGAAAGCCCGCCGAAGCGCTGCATCATCGTTTGTGCGTCAGGTGCGGGAAGCGCCCAGCTTCTGAGGGAAAAACTTCGCTCCCACTTCGGCAAACGGATCGATATTCTCGGCACGGCTGAATATTACAGTCTTGACCAGTTGTCTTATGAATCGATTGATTTTGTGGTCAGCACCATTCCGATCAAAAAAGAACTCCCTGTGCCTGTACTAAAGGTAAACACCATCTTAGGCGGAACCGATTTTACAAAAATAGAATCCATCCTGAATGATGAGAAAGAAAAAGCTGTCAGCTATCTCAAAAAGGATCTCGTTTTTTTCCAGAAGGATCTGCGTTCGAAAGAAGAGGTGATTCAATTTTTAGGTCAGAAAGCAGTGGACGGCGGCTATGCGAATAAGGAAATCATAGATTCTATATTTGATAGAGAAGAGATGTCGCCAACGTGCTTCGGCAACCTCGTGGCCATTCCGCACCCGCTCGTCCCGCAGACGCAAACGACATTTTGGGCCGTCTGTACGCTCAAAAAGCCGATAGACTGGGAGAATAAACGGGTTCAATTTGTTTGCCTGCTTTGTGTCGAAAAGGAAAACAAAGCGGATTTGCAAAGCATGTATAAACTGCTCGGCAGTATTTTGGATGATCCGGCAGCGGTAAGCCAGCTGTTAAAAAGCCGCACGTACCAAGAGCTCTCCGATGTGTTTGACAAAAAACGATAAACTGACAGCCTGGATATACCTTTTTTCCGTTTCCTGCGGAAAAACCTTGAGTGTTTATGAAAGCGATTTCATAATATGATGTTATCAACAGCAGGACATACAAATTCTATCAAACTCTTAGGGGGTCTTTTACATGAATATATTACTCGTTTGTGCAGCAGGCATGTCAACAAGCTTACTCGTCAGCAAGATGGAAAAAAGCGCGCAGGAACAAGGAAAAGACTATACCATTTGGGCAGTATCAGGTGATTCTGTACAAAATCATATCGATAAAGCGGATGTATTGCTCCTCGGCCCGCAAGTCCGTTACATGCTTCCTCAGCTGAAAAAACTAGGAGAATCAAAGGGTGTTCCGGTAGACGTCATTAACACAGTCCATTATGGGACGTGCAACGGAGCGGAAGTGCTGAAATCGGCTGAACAGCTTGGAAACGCGTCATAGAGAGGGGCGGGCTATGTGAATAAAGTCAATCAGTTGTTAGAAGAGAAGGTCATGCCTATAGCGGGAAGAATTGCGGGGCAGCGTCATTTGCAGGCGCTCCGTGACGGTATCATTTTAACAATGCCGCTTATTATCATCGGCTCCTTTTTCCTCATCATCGGCAACCTCCCGATTCCCGGATATGCCGATTTTATGGCAAAAACGTTCGGCAGCGCCTGGTCTGAGAAGCTCGCTTACCCGGTTGATGCCACCTTTGAAATTATGGGGCTTGTCGCCGCATTCGGCATCGCCTACAGGCTGGCGGAGAAATATGGGGTCGATGCCTTGTCAGCTGGTGCCATCTCCCTTGCGGCTTTCCTCTTAGCGACACCGTATCAAGTGCCGTTTACGCCGGATGGCACGACGAAAGAGATGATGGTCAGCGGCGGTATTCCGCTTTCGCTGATGGGAAGTAAAGGCCTGTTTGTCGCCATGATTATCGCGATGGTGTCAACAGAGATTTACCGTCTCATTATCCAGCGCAATATGGTTTTTAAAATGCCGGATGGTGTTCCGCCGGCGGTCAGCAAGTCATTTGTCGCTTTAATCCCCGGCTTTGCCGTCATCTTCCTGATTTGGGCAGCACGACTGATTGTTGAAGCGACGCCGTTTGAAAGCCTTCATAATATTGTGAGCGTTTTACTGGGAACACCACTCTCCATTCTTGGCGGAAGCCTCGGGGGCAGCCTTATCGCAGAAGCCGTCAAAATGCTTTTATGGGCCTGCGGTCTTCACGGCGCCAACATTGTCGGCGGCGTTATGGCACCGATTTGGTACGGCGCCATGGATGCCAACCGGATCGCGTTCCAAGCCGGTGAGGAGCTGCCTAAGATTTTCACCCAGCAATTTTTCGATATCTGGATCAATATCGGCGGAAGCGGTGCCACTCTTGCACTGGTTGTCACGATGTTCCTTCGCGCCCGAAGCAAACAAATGAAGCAGCTCGGAAAGCTTGCGATCGGCCCGGCGGTCTTCAATATTAACGAACCGATCATTTTCGGAATGCCGATCGTCATGAACCCGATGCTCTTGATTCCGTTTATCGTCACGCCGCTTATCACACTGACACTCACATACATCGGAATGAGCACCGGACTTGTCGCCAAACCTGCGGGTATCGCAGTCCCGTGGACCATGCCGCCGATCTTTTCAGGCTACTTGGCGACAGGAGGCAAAATATCAGGCGCGGTCATGCAAGCCATTAACATTGCCGTTTCCTTTGTTGTCTACTACCCGTTCTTCAGAATGTGGGATAAACAGAAGCTGAAAGAAGAAAACGAATTAGAGCTCGTTCAAACGCCTGCTGTTTCAGACGACAAAGAGGCGGCTTTGTAAAGAAAGGAGTGAGTCGCGTGAATGAGAAAATGGAGCAAATTATTTTTCAAATCATTCTTCACGGAGGAAACGGAAGGAGCTCCGCAATGGAAGCGATCGCCGCCGCGAAAAACGGCGACAGCGAAGAGGCGCGGAGTAAGCTTCAAGAAGCTGCGGATGAATTATCAAAAGCCCATCATTATCAGACAGAACTGATCCAAAGTGAAGCAGGCGGAGAAAAAACAGAAATGACACTGCTGATGGTCCACGCTCAGGATCATTTAATGAATGCCATGACAGTCAAGGATTTGGCGGCTGAATTCATTGAGCTATATGAAAAAATCACCGTGCAAGGGGGAGCAAGCATATGACAAAAGGATTGAAAATTGTAACGATTGGCGGAGGCTCAAGCTATACACCGGAGCTTGTGGAAGGTTTAATCAAACGGTACAAGGAGCTGCCTGTACGTGAATTATGGCTCGTTGATATTCCTGAAGGCGAGGAAAAATTGAACATTGTCGGCACGCTCGCCAAGCGGATGGTTGAAAAAGCCGGTGTCCCAATCGACATTCACCTCACTTTGGACAGGAGGGAAGCGCTGAAAGATGCAGATTTTGTGACGACTCAATTCCGGGTCGGACTGCTCCAGGCGAGAGCCAAAGATGAGCGCATTCCATTAAAATATGGCGTCATCGGCCAGGAAACAAACGGCCCGGGAGGACTCTTTAAAGGATTGCGCACCATTCCGGTCATCCTAGAGATTGCGAAGGACATCGAGGAGCTTTGTCCGAACGCATGGCTCGTCAATTTCACAAATCCGGCAGGTATGGTGACGGAGGCCTTGCTTCGCTACTCCAACCTGAAGAAAGTCGTCGGTCTCTGCAATGTCCCGATCGGCATCAAAATGGGCGTAGCGAAAGCGCTCGATGTAGATGTTGACCGGGTAGAGGTTCAATTTGCCGGATTGAATCATATGGTGTTCGGAATGGACGTCTTCTTAGACGGCGTCAGCGTGAAGGATAAAGTCATTGAAGCGATGGGTGACCCGAAAAACGCAATGACAATGAAAAACATCTCCGGCGCTGAGTGGGAGCCAGAATTCTTAAAAGCACTCGACATGATCCCTTGCGGCTACCACCGCTACTATTTCAAAACAAAAGAAATGTTCGAGCACGAGCTTGAAGCATCACAAACGGAAGGCACCCGTGCTGAAGTAGTGCAAAAGGTAGAGCAAGAGCTGTTCGAGCTTTATAAAGATCCAAATTTGGCGATCAAGCCGCCGCAGCTTGAAAAACGCGGAGGTGCTTACTACAGCGATGCAGCGTGCAATCTCATCAGCTCCATTTACAATGATAAACACGACATTCAGCCGGTGAACACGGTCAATAACGGTGCGATTGCAAGTATTCCAGATGATTCCGCTGTTGAAGTAAACTGCGTGATGACGAAAAACGGCCCTAAGCCAATCGCCGTAGGCGATCTGCCAGTATCTGTCCGCGGTCTCGTCCAGCAAATCAAATCATTTGAGCGTGTCGCGGCGGAAGCGGCTGTCACAGGCGACTACCAAACAGCGCTGCTTGCCATGACGATTAATCCTCTCGTACCATCCGACACAGTGGCCAAACAGATCTTAGACGAAATGCTGGAGGCGCACAAAGCACATCTGCCGCAGTTCTTTAACAAAATTGAAGCATAAAAAAAACCGGCCCGTTTTGGGCCGATTTTTTGTTTATTTGCTTTCAGTGAGCGTTGCGACTTCAGTCGTCCATCCAAATTCATCAGGAACTGTACCCTTTTGAATGCCTGTGATCGTGTCATACAGCTTTTTAGAGATTTCTCCCGTTTCACCGTTGTTGATCATCAGTGTTTCGTCATTCCAGATCAGTTCGCCGACTGGAGAAATAACAGCAGCCGTACCCGTTCCGAAGGCTTCTTCAAGAACGCCGTCTTTATGGGCTTGGATGACTTCATCAACGGCGATTCTTCGTTCTGATACCGGAAGCCCCCAATGCTTAAGCAAAGTAATGACGGAATTGCGCGTGATGCCCTCCAGAATGCTGCCGTTCAGCATCGGTGTCACAATTTCACCGTTGATTTTAAAGAAGATGTTCATGCTGCCGACTTCTTCGATGTATTTTTTCTCAATGCCGTCCAGCCAGAGAACCTGAGAAAATCCTTTCTCTTCTGCTACCTGCTGCGCTTTTAAGCTTGAAGCGTAGTTTCCTGCGGTTTTCGCATCTCCCGTTCCGCCTTTTACCGCACGGACAAATTCACTTTCCACAGCAATTTTGACAGGCTTAATGCCTTCTTTGTAATATGAGCCGACCGGAGAAAGGATGATAAAGAGCTTATACGTATGAGATGCCGCGACACCAAGGAAAGGTTCGGTTGCGATAATGAATGGACGGATGTAAAGGGACGTGCCCTCCGCATTCGGAATCCAGTCTTTATCAATAGCGATCAGCTGTTTTAAACCCTCAAGAACCTGTTCTTCATCAATTTGCGGAATACAGATGCGGTCATTTGATTTATTCAGGCGCTCCATATTTTTTTCCGGTCTGAAAAGCAGAACATGGTCATCCTCTGTGACGTAAGCCTTTAAGCCTTCAAACACCGTTTGGCCATAGTGATATACCATTGCGGCCGGGTCCATTGAAACGGCTTGATAAGGAATGATTCTCGGATCGTACCAGCCTTTATCAGATGCGTAGTCCATTACAAACATGTGGTCTGTAAACACTCTTCCGAAAGAAAGCTGATGTGGATCTGGTTTCGGTTTTTTGGCTGATGTTAATTCAACTCGAATCGTTTGTTTAGTCATGGTCAATCTCCCTGTTGTTAAATTGTTTATATTATCAAACTTATTTGAAAATATTTTATATTCTATTGTATACCTTCACCAAATAATCGCAATAGGTTTGCTCAAATTTGTAAAAAATTTATAAGAAAAAGCAGGAGAAATTAATTCTCCTGCGCATTCATTTGTTCAAATACTCTGTCGTAATCGGCACGGACCGCATTCCGCAGACCTTCGACACGTTCATTTGTAATCTCTTGTTTGCCTTCTTTTAAGCCGTCTAAGAAATATTGAACATATTCTTCAGGTGTAATGCCGCGGTACGTCAGACCTTGCTTATCGCGTGATTTTTGATTTAATCCCGTGTCAACCATAGGCGGCGCCATCTCGATCACTTCAACGCTTGTATCACGAAGCTGGTATCTGAGCGTGAGTGAGAAGGAGTGGAGCGCCGCTTTTGTTGCACAGTACACCGGATAAACAGCTAACGGGTTAAACGCGAGCCCGGACGTTACCTGAACAATTGCCGCTTCCGGCTGATTCATCAAGTGAGGCGTAAAAAGAGCTGATAAATGGACAGGCGCTTGGATATTCAGCTCTATTTCATCCCCGTCCACAAAGAGTTCCTCAGTCCCTTTTTTAAAGTCAATTTCCTTTTGAATGCCCGCATTGTTAACGAGAACGTTCAGCTTTGGAAATTCCTTCTGGGCCCATTTAAACAATGCCTCACGCTCCGCGCGGTCTGCGACATCGCATTGTTTTGTATAGAGGGCTGGGAGCTGTTTTTTTGCTTCTGCAAGACGTGTTTCGCTGCGTCCGCAAATGATCACTTCATTCCCGAGCTCAAGCAGCCGTTTGGCCAGTTCAAGCCCGATGCCTGCTGAACCGCCTGTGATCAAAACCGTATTGCCTGTCATCTTCATTGATGTAACACCTCTTATCAAGCTGGCTGTGATTCCTTTACTATTTCAAATCTTAGCAGGAAATATGCAGCCGCGTCCTAATAGATGCTCACGATGAAGTAACCTTTCCGGTTTTATAGAATTCATCAATTGCCTTATCCACATACACCCAGCCTTTCCAGCCGATGTGGATGGTATCTTTCATAAAATAAGGGTCATATTCATGACCTGAAAAATCAGCGACTTGGAAGCCCTTCGCTTTAATCTGTTTATTGACCTTTTCATAATAGTCAGTGCGCCCTTTTTTCGGGAAGCCTGTGTAGTCATACCATTTTCCGTTAACAGGGATGGTGACAAACATAGGCTCTGCGCCCGCGTCTTTCAGTATATGAAGCATCAGCTCAAAATCGCCGTATTCCGGTGACTTCGCATACGATCTGCCTTTGTTTTTCCCTTTCAGCTTAGGCACTTTCGGCTTCAGCTTTTTATAAACAGGATTGTCGATGTGAAAATCGTTAGACCCGGAGTGGCGTTTGCCTGATTCATCGGCCAGTTTATTTAATTCAGACCATGACTTATCCTTCACGGATTGTGAGATATAGCGCTTTGGTCCTGTGGTTTCCGTCGCTGAATAATAAAGGTCTTTCTTTTCTAGCATCTTGTAATATACTTTTGCCGCCGGCTTCAGCGCGTTCACTTTCCATGTCTGGCCATTCACCATCGCCTTATAAAGCTCGGAAAGTACAGCATCGTTTTGAACAGCTTTGAAGCGCAGCATACGCTTCATCATTTTCTTTTTCACGTCAGGGTCGATCTGCTCGTTAAAAGCCAAATCCAGCCCTTGAAGCGCGGAATAGTTCGGCGCAAAATGCTGTTCATCAGACCCGCGCTTAATAAACCACTGCGGAGAAACGATGAAAACAATTTTTTTGCCCTTCAGCTGATCCATATGGGCAGCGAAGTTTAAGGAGTGTATCAATGACTGGGATCCGCCTTTGCCGACAAGGTAAGGCGTAAATCCCTCATTGTTTACTTTGAAATAATTGGATGGGTGGAACTCATCCAGCCGGGAAAGCTCAGAAGACCCGTAAATCGGAAGATATGTCGGATCATTGAGCATCTGATTTTGTAAATAAAGCCCCTGAAACATACTCGGGTTCAAGGCTGTTGCTGACTCTTCAACCCGTTTATCGGTGATGAAGCCTGTCAGCCATGAAGATGGAACTGCGATGGCGCCTGCGAATAGAATAAACGCCAAAATAATTGGACCGAAAAAACGCTTTTTCATTATTTCAACTCAGACAGCTGGTTTACAATGTGATTAGGCGTATTCCATACATCCCGGTCGAATTCAGTGATAGGCACCAGAATATCAAAACGGTTTTCAATCGCAAGCAGCAATTCTACTGTTCCAAAAGAATCAAGCAAACCTTCTTCAAAAATTTCAATATCAGGGTTTTCCTTTACGATGTCATCCTGGCAAACCTCTGCTAAAACGTCTAATACCTCTTGTTTAAAATCCATAGTTTTCTAATCTCCTTTAATGATGGTGATGAAATAGCTTTCCTGAGAAAATATAAAACCCAAAGCACACAAAATGGAACGTGATCACAATAGCGAGAATCGTTGTCCAGCGGTTGGACGGGAGCCATTTATATTTCTTATTCCACTTCTCGAAAAAGTTGTAACACGTCATCAGGACGGCGTGATAGAGGCCGTAGATGATATATTGCGGCGCAAGGCCGTGCCAAACCCCCATCAGCATAAACAGCAGGAAATACCCGATGTTTGAGACGGCCATACGGTTTTTGATCCACTTTTTCTTTGTCATCCAAAATACAAATCTCATAAATACATAGTCTCTGAACCAAAATGACAGAGACATATGCCAGCGGTTCCAGAAATCTTTAATATTTTTGCTGATAAACGGTTTATTAAAGTTTTCCGGCGATTTAATCCCCATAATATAGCTGACCCCGACGGCAAACATCGTGTAGCCGGCAAAATCAAAGAATAAATACATGCTGTAGCCGTACATGTAAAGCAGATTCCCGAGGATCTTATTGTGCGTGATCGCGGGAAGGTTCATGATGAAATACGTGTTGATCGCATAGCCGATAATAAACTTGTAAAGGAATCCAATGAAAATCTTGTGAATCCCCGTATACAGCAGATCGGCATATTCCTCTTTTGTCCATGCCTTCTGCTCATCCTTGACGAATCTGCGGTACCTGTCAATCGGACCGGAAGAAATCGTCGGGAAAAACAGGATGAAATACAGCAGGCGGTGAAGCGGCAGCTGTTCCTTCAGCAGCCCGTCTCTCGCTTCCATAATCAGCTGAACGCCTTTAAAGGTTAAATACGAAATCCCTAAAAAGCTGATCAGGTTATGCGCCGGATGATGCGGCTGCGGATGAGAAAGAAACGGCCATATTTTTGACAAGAATAAAGGCAGAATAGACGCGATAACAGCCGAGCAAAAGACAAAGCCGCTGTTCGCTTTCTGCCGGTACGCCAGGTAGCCGCTGATCAGGAGCACCTGCCATATGGTAAACAGACACAGGGCGATGACGCCGTGTAAGTCATGCGAGAAAATCAGAGCCAATATAAGAATGGATATAAACATGTTGTATGCCTGGAATCTTTTCCCGTTCAAGCCGAGAATGATGGTCGGCAGAAGAAGAATGCCAAGCAATATAAAGAATAAAAACGAGCTGTAAGGCGTCATACAAGAACCTCTTCGCGGATGCGTTTCCGGTCAATTTTGCCGTTAGCCGTCATTTGAATGTGATCCTGATAAATGAACTTTCTCGGAATCATATAAGCCGGCAGGAAAGCGGCAAGCTCTTTTTTAATCGCACTCGTCAGCTGGAACTCCTTCTGGAATTCGTGCTCCTCAGGCACAATTGCAGCTATCAGATATTCGACAGTTCCGTTTGGCTGATACGGAATCACAACAGCTGAGCGCACGTACTGAGACTGTCTCACATGAAACTCAATTTCCTCCAGCTCCATCCGGTACCCGTGAAGTTTAATCTGGAAATCCAAGCGGCCTTGGCAGAAAATCTGACCATCTTGTGTATAACCAGCATCACCAGTTCGGTATGCCCATTGGCCTTCATAAGAGAAGAATGCTTTATCTGTCAGCTCAGGCTCACCGAGATAGCCGCGGCTTACACTCGGGCCTGCAATGACGATTTCGCCTTTTTCTCCATCCGGGAGCTGATTCCCCTGTTCATCCATAATCAAAATGTTCATATCCGGTTTGGCGAAGCCGACTGGCAGAGATTCGTGCCGGCTGATGATGTCACTTGTAATTTCAACAGACGTAACAGCGACTGTCGCCTCAGTCGGACCGTACGTATTAAAGATTCTCGCTTTCGGGAAACGCTCAAGCAGCGCTTCGGCTACAGAAACCGGGAGAACCTCTCCGCAAAACATAAATGTGTCCGCCTCAGGAAGCAGATCTTGTGAAAATCCAGGATCCATCAGGCACATTTGCACAAAGGATGGCGTCGATGTCCATATATTCAGTCCGGACTTTTTGAGCTCTTCGAATAAGATCTTCGGCTTATTCACGGCGTCCTTTGTCACGCAGTGTAAAGTACCGCCTGACTGAAGGCACGGATAAAGATCCATGACGGATAAATCGAATGAAAACGGTGCTTGGTTTAAAAACGTTTTGCCTCCGTTGATCGGGAAGTCTGCGCAAATCCAGTCTGTGAAGCTTTGAAGGTTCGCGGCAGAAATCTGCACGCCTTTCGGATTGCCCGTGCTTCCGGAAGTGTAAATGATATAAAACGTTTCGTGTCCTGTCACCCATTGATCACGGCTGACAGTGCCTTCGTTTTCCAGCAGTTCTTCCGCTGATACTGTCTGAATCAGCCCGCTGTCAATATCAACAGGAAGACCAGATACGTGAATCAGCAATTCGGCGCCCGAGCTTTCAATGATTTTCGCAATCCGCTCGGACGGAATGGACAAGTCAACCGGGATATAAGGATGTCCCGCCTTGACGCTTCCTAAAAAGGAGACAATCATGTGCGGTTCCATATGTCCGTACACCAGAACAGGAGAACCCTTTTCTCCAGAAACGCGTTTTTTGATCGCGGCAGCCGCACGGTCAGACAGCGCCCAAAGTTCCTGATATGTGAGCGACTGGCCTTGAGAGCGGAAGGCTTCGGTTTGCGGATAAGTTTCCGCATGTGTTTGAATAGCATCTAAAAGTTTCATTGTTATTCTCTCTCCAATTAGAAATCGTTATAAATATAAGAACCGGTATTCGCGGTGTGAAAACCATACATAAAAAACAAAACAAGCAGTATCAACAAATAAAAGCCTGTATGACATGTCCACTTGACAGCGGGTTTTTCATACAGCTGTTTCATCAATTGCAGCATATTCAAATTCCCTTCCCGTTTTTTCGACAATTACATGAGTATATGACGAGCGGATGCGCAAAAAGTTTCATATTTTCCCTAATATCCCTCAAATTTATATATCGGCTTCTGCCTTCAGAAGTGAATTTTTATCTTTGAAAGAGTATGAATGAAGTTTCTCTGACTGATTCATTATAAAGGAAAGAATAAATGTTATGAAGAGAACTTTTTAACTTTTAAAAAGCGTAAATGATTTAAAAAAATTTTTCCGCTCCTGTTTGTAAAGGCGCAGGCAGAACTCTAATGAAATCAGGGCAGAAAGCGTATAATAAGAAGGAAAACGCCCGCTTAAGGTATCTTGTGAAATGGTGGAGAAGTCATTATGATAGATAAGGAAGCAAAACGCAAGTTTCATCAAGTGGCCGGCTGAAAAAAAGTAAGCCTTTTAATAGAAAGGAAGAGGAAGATGAACCAAACAAATAAGGGTGAGGGTCAGACAGCGCCGGAAAAAGAAAGTATGGGGCAGATCCTGTGGCAATTAACGCGACCGCATACATTAACGGCGTCGTTTGTTCCTGTGCTTCTCGGAACAGTTTTGGCGATGTTTTATGTGAAGGTTGATTTGCTGCTGTTTCTGGCTATGCTGTTTTCTTGCTTATGGATCCAGATCGCGACGAACTTATTCAATGAATACTACGATTTTAAACGCGGGTTAGATACAGCTGAATCTGTCGGAATCGGCGGCGCAATTGTCAGACATGGTATGAAGCCCAAAACGATTCTGCAATTAGCTCTCGCTTCATACGGCATTGCCATTTTACTCGGTGTTTATATTTGCATGAGCAGCAGCTGGTGGCTGGCTGCCATCGGTCTCGTCGGAATGGCGATCGGCTACCTGTATACAGGCGGGCCTCTGCCGATTGCATATACACCGTTCGGTGAGTTATTCTCAGGCATTTGCATGGGTTCGGTGTTTGTGCTGATTTCATTTTTTATTCAGACAGACATGATCAATAAGCAGAGCATTTTCATTTCGATTCCGATTGCGATTCTTGTCGGCGCGATCAACCTGTCGAACAATATTCGTGATATCGAAGAGGATAAAAAAGGCGGACGCAAAACATTGGCGATCCTGATGGGGCATAAAGGAGCCGTCACTCTGCTGGCTGCGTCGTTTGCTGTCGCTTATATTTGGGTTGTCGGCTTGGTTATTACCGGAGCTGCAAGCCCATGGCTGTTTGTCGTCTTTTTGAGCGTGCCTAAGCCGGTTCAGGCGGTGAAAGGCTTCGTCAAAAAAGAATTGCCGATGAATATGATTGTGGCGATGAAATCCACAGCGCAAACCAATACATTTTTCGGATTCCTGCTGTCGATTGGATTATTGATCAGCTATTTCCGGTAAGAAAGAAGACCGCTTTTTCGAGCGGTCTTTTTTTGTTACATTCGACAGGATTTTGTAAAAAAATTCATAGAACCTAGCAGCAGGCAGGCACGTCTAGTACATGGACAGCGGATAAAGATCCGTTAAAGGAGATGACGAAAATGGATTTATCTGTAACACATATGGACGATTTAAAAACCGTCATGGAAGACTGGAAAAACGAACTGTTAGTTTATAAATTTGCGCTAGATGCACTTGATACAAAGTTTTCGATTATCAGTCAGGAATATAATTTAATTCACGGCCACAATCCGATTGAGCATACAAAATCACGTGTGAAAAGCTTTGAAAGCATCGTAAATAAACTCATGAGAAAGGGCTGCGAGATTACGACACAGGAAATGAAGGAACATATCAACGATATTGCCGGTGTGCGTATCATTTGTTCCTTTATTTCTGATATTTATAATGTCGTGAACGTCCTGAAGCAGCATGAGGATTTGCGGATCGTAAAGGTAAAGGATTATATTCAGAATCCGAAACCGAACGGCTACCGAAGCCTGCATTTGATTATTGAAATGCCTGTGAACTTAACGAACAGAGTGGAATACGTCAAAGCAGAAATTCAAATCCGCACCATCGCCATGGATTTCTGGGCGAGCTTGGAGCATAAAATCTACTATAAACTGAACAACGACGTCCCTAAACATTTAACCGATGAACTGAAGGAAGCGGCGGAGATCGCCCACTATTTAGATGAAAAAATGCTGGGGATTAAGAAAGAAGTGGATTAGAAAAGACGGCAGCAATGTGCCGTCTTTTTTTATTTGATATCTTCATAAATATCAGAGGCTTTTGCCTTGATATGTGCCTTCTTGCCGGTTGGTTTTTTCTCTTTTTTCACAGCTTCATAGACAGAGGCTGTCACAAGGTCGCCAGCCTGCTGAAGGCGTTCTTTGCTGATATGTTCGATAGAGTCTTCAGGGGTATGGTACCACGGCTCTACTTCTTCTGTTTCCGGATCTCCCCAAATAAAGTTAGCGGAATCTATGCCGGCTTCATGGAATGGCACGTGATCGGATGAGCCTCCCTGTGTCAGAGACAGGCGGTCGAATCCAATTTTTTCAGCGGCCGTATGGCTGGATTCCCAAACATCGTTAGATTGCCCGTCCAATGTGTTGACATACAGCTCAGACGCATTCTCCCAGCTTGTACCCACCATGTCTAAGTTGAAGTTCACTTCGCTTCGTTTCAACTCTTTTTCTGATAGATGATCTACATAATGAGAGGAGCCGAGCAGGCCGAGCTCTTCAGCGCCAAAGGCGATAAAGCGGATTTCCTTGTCAGAAGGAATGCTTTTCAAGACGCGTGCCATTTCCAGCATGACAGATGTGCCTGATCCGTTGTCATTTGCGCCGGGCGAGAAAGGAACACTGTCATAATGGGCTGTAACGTAGACAATATCAGGATTTTTGATGTTCTTTGGTTTTTTGATACCGATGATGTTCTGAGAGGTTTGGTTTGAGAATGCTTTTAGTTGTAAGGTTGCTTCTTTTTGCTGGATAAGAGTTTCACCGTCTTCTTTCTTAATTCCGACGACAGGAATGCTGACTGTATTTCCTGATAGATTTGGGGTGACAGGCACAAGGCTTTCCTTATTATTGTAAATGATCACAGCCGTTGCGCCGGCCGCCTCGGCATTCCTGGCTTTCTCATAATATGTCAGGTCTCCTCTTGAAATCAAAGCGATTTTCCCCTTGGCGTCAGCGGAGAAATCATCAGGATATCCTAAACCGGCGTGATACAGCGGAGCGTTGAGGCCCTTTTCTTCAGTTGGTGTAGAGCCGGATGCCGCCCGAATGAGGATCTCACGGCCTTCTGAGGATAGCGTTCCTTCAAGTCGGTCAGGAATGCCAAACGTTTGAACCTTCACATCGAGTTTTAATTTTTTCAAGGATGAAGCGATCCATAAGGCACTCTTTTTTTCGGCAGATGTCCCGGCTATTCTGGGGCCGATTGTTTCACTAAGCTGTGAAATGGTTGAGTATGCGCGCTTTGCTTTGAATGGGAGCTCCCGCTGGATATCTGATATTTGAACAGCATGCGCAGCAGGGGTGACACTCTGTGCCGGCAAGAGAACCGTGCCGGCCGTTAAAACGGCCATCGTCATTACAGTCAAAAGCTTTTTCATAAACATGAACCTCCCCTAATGTTTGGATGGGGAATATTTCGGGATGCTAAAGGATTTTCCTGCAAACTGAAGCGCATTTTTGAAAAGACAGTTCTTTATACCTGCAAAAAAAACGCTTATGAAAGCCGATTTCATAAGCGTCAGGACATCAAATTATCGGAGTTTTAAAAACTTGCGTTTGCCGACCTGGATGATCATATTCTCCTCTATCTCTGCATCGGCGTGAATGTCTGTTATTTTCTCTCCGTTAATCCGGACACCGCCGTTTTGAATCATGCGGCGCGCCTCGCTTTTCGAAGAGAGAAGGTCAAGAGTGACGAGCAGATCGATCATCGCGATCGTTTTCTCGCCTTTCCAGTTCACAGCCGGAATATCCTCAGGCAGGCTGTTTTCCTGAAAGACTGTTTTGAAAGATTGTTCGGCTGCTTCAGCGGCTTCTAATCCGTGGTACATTCGGACAATCGTTTTGGCTAAAAGCATTTTGGCATCCCTTGGGTGAACGGCGCCGGTTTCTAAGTCCTTCACGAGCCGTTTTTTCTCTTCAAGCTCCAAGTCCGTTGCCAAATGAATGTATTTTTTCATCAGGCTGTCGGGCAGTGACATTGTTTTCCCGTACATGTCGTTCGGATGTTCGTCAATGCCGATGTAGTTGTATTTCGATTTCGACATTTTCTCAACACCGTCCAAGCCTTCCAAAAGCGGCATCAGGATGACGACTTGTTTTTCTTTGTTGTATCGTTCTTGAAAATGCCGCCCCATCAGCACATTGAAATGCTGGTCTGTTCCTCCTAATTCAATATCGCTTTCCAGAACGACGGAATCGTATCCCTGCATCAACGGGTAAAAGAATTCATGCAGGGAGATCGGCTTTTGCATGGCGATGCGTTCTTCAAAGTCATCGCGTTCCATCAGGCGGGCTACTGTTATTTTGCCTGCTAAGTCAATAACGTCCTCCAGATGCAATGTTTTCAGCCATTTCGAGTTGTAGTGCAGCTCGACTTTTTCTGGATCAAGCACTTTCCCGAATTGCTGGAAGTATGTTTTGGCGTTGTGCTGGACTTCTTCATCAGTCAGCTGTTTTCTGGCCGCGGACTTGCCTGTCGGATCACCGATTTTTCCTGTGAAATCGCCAATCAAGAGCTGCACAATGTGGCCGTTTTCTTGAAATTGGCGAAGCTTGTTTAAAACGACCGTATGTCCCAGATGAACATCCGGTGCAGAAGGATCTAATCCGAGCTTAATTTTAAGCGGTGTGCCTGCCGCAATCGATTTGACAAGCTTAGCCTTTAATTCCTCCGGCGGTATGACTTCTTGGGCGCCTGTCATATATAGATCAAGCTGTCTTTCGACTTCTTCTTGCTGTGCTGCTGTGAGCTGATCAAATGTTTTCATCGTTCTTCCTCCTTTTTTAGAAACACAAAAAGAGCCGCATCCCGATAAGGGACGTGGCTCAATGCACGCGGTACCACCCTGGTTGAAGACATTGTCTTCCGCTCATTCGATAACGGTTTCCCGTCCTTTGCTACTAACGTTCACAAAGAAAGCTCGGGGAGGTAATTCGCGTTTGCCTGTGTGCCGGCTCGCACCTTCCGCCGGCTCTCTGAAACAGGGAGACAAACCGCTACTGGATTCCCGTCAAAGCTTATGATGTATGAAGATTGTCCGCTACTTTTCTAAGCAGTCCTGTCAGGGTTTTTTGCTCCTCTTTTGTCATGCCCGTAATCAATTCCGTTTCCCCTTTGTGAAACTTTGGGTAGAGTGCTTCGATCGCTTGTTTGCCGGATTCAGTGATTGTGACAAAAACAAGTCGCCGATCTCTGGTATCGATACTTTTGGAGCAAAAACCCTTTTTTTCGAGCGTTTTGATCACGTTGCTTGCTGTTGCTGTTGAAATGCCTGACAGCTCAGCGATTTTTCTCGTTTCGAGTTTGCCCCACACCCATAGATCGTAAAGAATGGAGAAAGCGGTCCAAGATAATTTGTAAGAAGAAAGAACCTCAGTCTCCATTTTGACACGGAGCCTTTGCGCAGACCGATACAGGTTCGTCGCGATCGAAATGGCTTCCAGGTTGAGTGACTCAACGGGCATTTGTTTAAGCTTGCTGAGTGTGTCATGCTCTTCTTTGCGAAGCTGCTGCTGTTTATCTAAACGTTCCATTTGTCGCCGCCTTAAATTATCAGAATCATTAGCTGTGAAATGAATTGTAGCAGAGACGATGGTGAACTTCAAGCCTATATTTTTTGGTTGCATAAAAAAAGCCAAAAGAACACCACAATAAAGAAAAACCCGCAGACGGGGGTGCAGTTGTGCAAAAATATGTTCAAGGCGTGTATAAACACGATCCGTTTCATCTGTTTTCGACAGAGCATGCAGTGACATTAAGCTTGATCGGCATGCTTGCCATTCTTTTGTTTTTGTTCCGCCGGCCACTCAGCCGGCCAGCATTCAGTACATTTCTGCGCTATTTGTTTGTGTTTCTTTTGCTTGCTTCACAAATTGGTTACCAAATATGGATGATCGCCGCGGGCAGGTGGTCGGTGCGGACTTCTCTGCCCCTTCAGCTGAGTGACTTGTCTGTGTATTTATCAGCTATTATGCTGGTGACAAAGAGCAGAAAGCTGTTTGTGTTTTTGTATTTTGTCGGCATCGGAAGCTCCCTTCAGGCGCTTCTGACCCCAGACCTTGGTATGTTCTCATTTCCGCATGTGCGGTATATTCTCTTTTTTATTTCGCACGGATCCGTGTTTCTGTCCTGTTTGCTTATGGCGGTGATTGGCACGTACAGACTCAGACAGCGCTCTTTATGGGTGACTGTATTGATTGTCAATCTGTACGGAGGAATCATTTATCTGGTTGACCGCTGGCTGAAAGCGAATTATATGTATTTAACGAAAAAGCCGGGCGGTTCTTCGCTATTGGATGTTCTCGGGCCTTGGCCATGGTATATCGCCTCAGCTGAAGCCATTACGATCGCGAGCTTTTTCATCCTTTATTGGCTTTATCGGATGTTCAAAAAATAACACCTCTTTTGTTGTATAGCACATTCTATTTAAAAAAATATTGGAGATTAGTGTTTAATTTTCTGAAAAAGGGAATGTAACTTGTACAACACAAAGGGAGATGAATACCATTGAAGAAAGATGAAATTATGCATATCGTATCATGCGCAGATGATAATTATGCTCGTCATTTAGGTGGGATGTTCGTTTCTTTATTGACAAACATGGACCAGAACAGAAAAGTAAAGCTATATGTGATTGATGGGGGAATTGAGCCTGATAACAAAAAAAGGCTGGAAGAAACCACATTGAAGTTCGGCGTGCCGATTGAGTTTTTAGAAGTGGATGCCAACCAGTATGAACATGCGGTGGAAAGCAGCCACATTACAAAAGCGGCGTATTACCGCATTTCGATTCCTGACTTAATTAAGGATGAGAGCATTAAGCGGATGATTTATGTCGATTGTGATGCACTTGTCCTTGAGGATATTTCGAAACTATGGGACTTGGACATCGCTCCATACACCGTTGCTGCTGTGGAAGATGCGGGGCAGCATGAACGTTTGAAAGAAATGAATATCACTGACACGGGAAAATATTTTAACTCTGGTATTATGGTTATTGATATGGAACCTTGGAGAAAGCAAAACATCACAGAAAAAGTTCTCAACTTTATCAATGAAAACGGTTCTGAAGATTTTCTTGTGTTACATGACCAAGATGCGCTGAACGCGATCTTATATGATAAGTGGTATGAGCTTCATCCGCGCTGGAACGCTCAAACATACATCATGTTAAAACTGAAAACACCTTCGACACTGTTAGGACGGAAGCAATATAATGAAACGAGAGAAAACCCGGCAATCGTCCACTTCTGCGGCGGAGAAAAGCCTTGGAACTCCAATACAAAACATCCGTATCGCGATGAGTATTTCCATTACATGTCCTATACAAAGTGGAATACGATCGGAAACCCGGCTATCAATCAATAATCTATATATGAAAAAACGCTTTTGAGATGATCAAAAGCGTTTTTTTGTTTGTCAGCGGGCCACTGACCGATGATAAAAGCGCTGAATATGCATGGCGATATAGCACAGTTCTTTTTCAGGAAATTCAAAGCCGTATTCTTTTTTCACAAATGTGCCGATGCTTTTGGCGCATAGGAAAGCATCCTTGAATCTTTCTTTTATGATGGCGATCATTTCTGAATCCAGCTCGTAAATGGTTTCGCCTGCTTTGATATGCTGAATGGCAAAGCGCAAATGGGTCACGAGCCTTTCGTAAGAAATGGTATCCTCCACAATGTTGATCGACAGCTGGGTTTCAATAATGCCGATAATATCACGGATCATCGTTGTAATATCAAGTGTCTGTGTCATGTCGCCGGCGTTGTTTCTCGCTGTGTGAATGTGCATGGCGATATTGCCGATTTCATCCTCAGGAATCTCAATGCCCAGTTTCTCTTTAATCAGCGCTCTAGCCCACATGCCGATTTGGAATTCCTTCGGATAAAGAACTTTGATCTCATTCAGCAGCGGATTTTTGATGACCATTCCGTTGCTCAGGCGTTCGATCGCAAATGAGAGGTGGTCTGAAAACGCAACGTGAATCCGTTCGTTGATTTTGATGTTCAGTTCTTGTTCAGCATGGGAAATAATTTGCTCGGAGATTTGAATATGGTCTTCCGGCAATGTTTCTAAAATCTCTTCGAATTGTTTATAGTCAGGTGTATCTTTTCTGACGAATGTTTTTTCGATTTTAGACGGATCGACAATATCATTTTTTCTTTTGTCGAACGCAATTCCTGCACCCAAGAGAATCTTCTCTTCATTTTGATCCTTTACGACGATTGCATTATGATTTAAGATTCTTTTAATTTTCATAGCTTTTTGTCCTTTCATCCCCCGTTTTATGAATGAAATCGAATAAATCCAGTTATTCTGTCTCTTCTTTAAACCCGAGAAACAACGTAGCTATAAAAGCAGAGACGGCCGCGATCAAAAAACCGATCATATAATGAACAAAATTCGCAATGCCAAACGGCAGCACGATTGAAATCATCGGGATGCCGGTCAGTCCGTAGGAATTCGAAACGACGTGTGCCCCAACTACATACGCCCCGCCGAGAGCGCCTCCAATAGCGGCTCCGATAAAGGGGCGGATCAGCTTCACATTTACTCCGAAAACAATTGGTTCCACAATGCCTAAAAAAGCGGTAAGGGAAGCGGGGAGCGCGATTTTCTTCAGGCTTGACTGCTTCGTTTTGAAGAAAACCGCCAGTCCCGCTCCGCCTTGCGCCACATTCGCCATTGACCATATCGGCACCAAAAAGTTCACACCCACATGAGGGTCAGCAAGCAAAGTCGCTTCAATCGCATAAAAGCTATGATGCAAGCCTGATAGAACGATAGTGGAATAGATGCCCCCGAAAAGAGCTCCGGCAGCAATGCCCGCGTGGTGATAAATGTATTCAATCGATTGTGATATGACCTGGCCGATGATAGCTGCGGCGGGGTTCATCACAATCAGCGCGAGACATCCTGTCACCATCACAGTGATAAAGGGAATGATCACGACATCAAGTGACTTGGGCACAATCGTTTTTAAAAGCTTCTCAATTTTGCTCATGATATAAATGGAGAGAAGAATCGGTATAATGGCGCCCTGATAGCCCATCAATGGAATGTGCAGCCCCCATATGTCCAAGGAAGCGGGGGTTTTGCTGCCGAGCATGGATGGATCAAGCAAATCAGGATGAGTCAGAAGCCCTCCTATCAATGCCCCTAAAAATGGGTTGCTGCCAAATTGTCTGGCGGCACTGAAGCCAACCAAAATCGGCAGCAGAATAAAGGCGGTGCTGGACACGAGATCCAGCATTTTGATCCACGGACTGTCGGCAGAGAACCAGTGAAAGACCTGAATCATGCCGATCAGCCCCATGAGCAAACCGTTTGCTGTTATCGCCGGGATAATCGGCATGAAAATATCGGACAGCGTTTTAGCAAATGTTGTGACGGGGTTCAGTTTGCGTCTGGCATGTTTCTCTTGAACAGCCTCTTCAGAAGGCGATGCCTCCCACACACAAACGACTTCTTTATAAATTTTGTTGACGATACCTGCCCCAAAAATAATCTGGAACAGGCCATATCTGAAAAAGGTGCCCTGCACACCTTGCAGATTCTCAATAGCACGTATGTCGATTTTCGTTTCATCCTTTACTTCAAAACGAAGACGAGTTGTACAGTGGCTGATGCTGATAATGTTGCTTTTTCCTCCTGCGAGGAGCAATAATTCTTTCGCAATTTCTTTTTGCAAACAATAAAAACCTCCTCTGCTGAAGAAAAGTCGGCTTGTTCATCGTATCAAATGAAAAGTTGACAATCAAAATGAAAAAAGTGAGAAAAATGTAAAGCGTGCAGAGCCATCAAAAAATGCCCTCGTCGGGTGACGGGGCATTACGAAACATATAAAGCAGAAATGTCATTGGCGCCGTTATGAGCCCAACACGAAAAGAAGAGTTAAAATGCCTTCTTTTTCTAGGCACTAATACTCCCTTTGCATCGTTGGGTCTTGCCTGCTTGCCAGTCACAATCCCGCAATATGCAGTTGATATCTGTAATACCGTTCATTTTATGCTGTTCACAGCAGGATAGCAATAGTATGAAAAGCCTGTGAAGCAAATGGGAAAAAGGTTGCGTACACAGTTTAACAGACGAAAAAACCTTTAAGACGTAACACTCGTCTTAAAGGTTTTTTCAATTATTTCTTCGGCTTAACGGCGTTCAGCCGTTTTTGCAGCTTTGTTTTTTCATGGGATGCTTTTAATTGATTTACTGCGGACTGAGCGGCTGTTTTTGATTTTTTTGTCTTGTCTTTTTCCGCTTTTTTCACTTTGGCTTTGGCTGTTTCGACTTTTTTGGCTTCAGCTGCCGCCACTTTTTTCTTCACTTTATCTAACCGTTTTTGCAATGACGTTTTGTCTTTTCCGGACTGAAGTTCATTGACGGCCTTTTGGGCATTCGCCGCGTTTGCGTCAGTTGATTTCTTTTCCGCTGCGGCGACTGATTGCTGCGCCTTTTTTACATTGCTGCTTTTCACTTTGTTGAGACGCTTCTGCAGGGACGTTTTTTCTGAACCTGCCGGAAGCTTGCTGACTGCCGATTGAGCGCTGCTGACATCTGTTTTCTTTTTGCTTTTTTCCGCTTTGGCGACTTTGTCCTTCGCTTGCTTTGATGCGATATAGCGCTTGACCTGATCTAACCGTTTTTGCAGGTTCTTTTTATCCGTGCCGTTCGGCAGTTTGTTGATCGCGGCTTGTGCTGTATCAACGGTTTGCTGGGTTTTATACTTTTCTGCCTTTGCCACTTTGTCCTTCGCGTCTTTTACATTTCTGTATGCCTGAACGTTATCCAGTCTTTTTTGCAAAGCTTTTTTGGCGCTGGAATTAGGCAGCTTGCTGACGAGCTTTTTCGCTTTGTCGATATCGGCTTGTGTTTTTGTCTGTTCGGCTTTTTTGACCGCTTGCTCAGCCGCCGCGTACGCTTTATCTGCCTGCTGGGCTTTATACCGGATCAGGCCATAGCCGAATTGCTGATCGCGGCCCGTAATTCCGAGATCAACGATGTTTTTCTGCATGAGGGCGCGAAGCTGCACGTTCGTGTTACCAGGATCACGCTGTTTTAATAACGCAAACATGGCAGCGGCGTGCGGTGTCGCTTGGGATGTGCCGCTTCCCGTCGCGTAATATTGATGTAAATACGTGCTCGTGATGTCTGTTCCCGGTGCTGAAAATTCAACTTGATTTCCTGTTGTTGAAAAGGCTGCGAGCTGATTGTGTTGATTTGTCGCTGACACTGCAACGACACTGCTGTATGCCGCCGGGTAATTTACTGGCTTGCCGTTTCCTTCATTTCCGCTTGCGGCAACGAGCAGTACGCCTTTTTCATATGCTTTGTCCATGGCGTCATGAAGAATCTGGCTGTCTGAAGACGTGCCAAGGCTCATATTGACGATATCCATTCCATTCGCTATCGACCAGTCGATCCCTTTGAGAAGACCTTGAAGATCTCCCGAGCCGTTCTGATCCAGCGCTTTAACCGCATATATTTGTGCTTCCGGTGCGATGCCGTCAATTCCGTAGCCGTTATGCTTAGCGCCGATAATCCCGGCGACATGTGTTCCGTGGCCGTTATCGTCTTTGTAAGAAGAGGTGTAACTGACAGCTGAGTACCCGCCGGAAATCGACAGGTCGTCGTGGGGGGAGATCCCGCTGTCAATGACAGCGATTTTGACGTTTTTGCCTGTCAGCCCCTCCTTCCAAGCCTGTTTGACCTGAATCGGTTCAAGATTCCATTGTTCGAAGTTGTCAGTGGTGTCGGCGTTCTCTGACAGTACTTTGAGGTCTGTATTGTCCGCTGCAGTGAACGTGACATTGTTTTCGACATACAAAATATCAGGATCCTGGTTGAATTCTTTTACTGTCTCTGGATCTGCTGTAACAGCTACCGCTGGAAGATGCTGATACTGCTGCTCAACCTCAGCATCACTGTCCAGGACGGTTTCCTTGCCGTCTTTGTTTTTATAGACCACAATGACCTCTTTCTCGCTGCTGGTTTCTGCATGTGCAAGAGGCTCTAGGGCGAGAAAACTGAAAAACAGAGTGACTGATACAACAAGTTTGCAAAACATGTTTTTCATGGTTCTTCTCCTTTTTCTATGATGTTTGATATATATATCGGAGGAAAATGTGATTTTGATAATAAGAAGGAAAGATTTTTTCATTGAGAGGGTTGTTCAGAAGAATGCAGATTTTTTCCGCAGAAAGAGGAAATTTTCCACATGAATTTGTAAGCGTTTTCAAAATAAGATAAAGAAAACATTGCAAAGGTTGTTTACAAAGCAGTGAAAAAAGGGGGCTTTTCAGATGAGCGCGTTCACTCGGGTGATGGAAGAAAAAATCATGCCTGTCGCTGGGAAAATTGCCGGGCAGCGGCATCTCAGCGCTTTGCGTGACGGAATTGTTTTGACCATGCCGCTGATTATTATCGGTTCTGTCTTTTTGATTTTAACCAGTCTGCCGATTCCCGGTTATGCTGATTTTATGACGAGCGTGTTTGGGGAACAGTGGGCGGATAAGCTCGGCTATCCTGTCAATGCTTCATTCGATATTATGGCAATGATTGCGGCTTTCGGGATCGCCTATCGGCTGGCGGAAAGCTACGGTGTTGATGCCCTGTCGGCCGGAGCGATTTCAATTGCAGCCTTCTTATTGGCAACGCCGTTCGAGGTGCCTTTTACGCCGGATGGCTCAACAGAATCAATCATGATCGGAGGCGGCATTCCCATTACATTGCTCGGCAGCAAGGGACTGTTTGTCGCCATGATCATCGCCTTGTTTTCGACTGAAGTCTATCGGTACATCATTCAAAAAAATATTGTGTTTAACATGCCTGACGGCGTGCCGCCGGCGGTAAGCAAATCATTTGTCGCGCTGATTCCCGGCTTTATTATCGTATTTCTTATATGGCTGGCGCGTCTTCTGATTGAAATGACGCCTTTTCAAAGCCTGCACAATGTCGTCGGAGACCTGCTCGGCACGCCGCTTTCCATCCTTGGAGGCAGCCTCGGCGGGAGTCTGATCGCTGAATTCGTGCAAATGCTGCTTTGGGCATGCGGCATTCACGGCGCTTCGATCATCGGCGGTATTATGGCGCCGATTTGGTATGGCGCCATGGATGCAAACCGTCTCGCGTTTCAAGCGGGCGAGGCGCTGCCGAGTATTTTTACGACTCAGTTTTTTCAAATTTGGATCAATGTCGGCGGAAGCGGAGCAACGCTGGCGCTTGTACTCACAATGCTTGTTCGGTCCCGAAGCAAACAGATGAAGCAGCTCGGCCAATTAGGGATTGGTCCTGCGCTATTTAACATCAACGAGCCGATCATTTTCGGCATGCCGATTGTGATGAACCCGCTCCTTATCGTTCCGTTCATCATAGCCCCGCTCCTCACAATTACCGCCACTTATATCGGCATGAGCACCGGACTGGTGGCAAGGCCCGCCGGAATCGCCGTGCCATGGACCATGCCGCCGCTCATATCAGGGTACCTGGCGACAGGCGGAAAAGTATCTGGAGCGGTCATGCAGCTGGTGAACCTGTTCATTACATGTGCTATCTACTACCCGTTTTTCAGAATATGGGATCATCAAAAATGGAAGGAAGAGAGTGCGGTTGAATCCGGGGATAAAAATGCGACGTGATGTAAGCTGTAATAGATCATCAGCTGTTAAAGGGCTGATGATCTTCTATCAACTATAAGTAAATGTTAGAATATGTAAAGGGGGTGCCCATGCTAGAATACATATGGTTAGATGACGAATCACCAATCTTAAAACAAATACCAGTTGAATATACATCAGCTGCTATTTTATTTTCTCCTTTTATTCAAATGCCTGAAGGGTGGGAAAAAGCTAAGAGAAAAAATGAGTATGAGCATATTTATCCAAATGATCAAGAAGTAAGGGAAAAAGGAAAAGCAGTTACATGGAAAGAGATCATGTCTTCATGCGGATTCCAAACACATGCAGAGCTGGCGCTGGCTTTGAAGACATCGATATTTGCTTTAAGGGATGAGTACGCGAGAGAGGATTTGGCTGAACTTTTACATGCGAACTTAAAAGGAGATCTCTTTTATCCCAGTGAGGACCATATTTCAAATTTTCATATTCCCGGTTTGGTAAAAGTGCTTCGTTACAACGGCTCCAATCGGTTTTATTACTCAGAACCAATTGTGGAAAACAGCGGCTTTCTGGACACAACTGAGGCTAACTTGCGGACGGTTCTTGATGAAGCCGCCGCAGATCTCATTTTGACTGATGAGAAAATGGATTTTGTATTTATGAGTGTATACGACTCATTCATGAATGTTTTTCTTGCGAAAGATGAAAACATTCATGACATGGTTCAGCGTATGGGCTGGGAGGCCATGTTTTGCGATGAAACTACGTATATGAATTGGTATAGATAAGAAAAGAACGTACCTCTAAACAGAGATACGTTCTTTTTTCTTACCGCTGAAAGAACTCTATCCACTCGCCGTCAGGACCTTCGATATAAAAATACCGATACCCGTTTGGAAGTGTTGTGATCTCTTCGTCGATAAATTTCGCATTCATTCTTTCCGCTTTTGTATATTCGGCCGCGATGTCATCAGTCAGCAGGGCAATGTGATGCACTTTACCTTCGGCGGGAAGCTCGCTGCTGTAGCCTTGAATCAGTTCGATTTCTGTTTCCGGACCATCTTCAAAGCCTAGAAAAGCAAGCTCGATAATACCGTTCGTATGAGTGATGCGGTCCTTCAATTTCATGCCGAGAACCTCTTCATAAAATGAAATGGACGCGTTCATATCTCTTACCATAATGCCTGTATGGTCAATTCGTTTTGCCATGCTGTTCCTCCTAGAAACTCTTTTTGT
The DNA here is from genome assembly GCF_014250375.1 of Bacillus sp. PAMC26543. Taxonomy (NCBI): domain Bacteria; kingdom Bacillati; phylum Bacillota; class Bacilli; order Caryophanales; family Bacillaceae; genus Bacillus; species Bacillus sp. PAMC26543. The sequence goes on from NZ_CP060193.1 coordinate 338,392, forward strand.
CTATCGTAGAAAAACCTTTCCTTTCTGTCAATGAAGACATCTTGGCGTTTTGTGGTACGATAAGAAAAAGCAAACAGAAAGAGGACGAACATATATGAAGCTACTCACCCTAAAGCAAGCACATGCTGCAAAAATCAAAAAAGGCTATCCGCTCATCGAAAAGGAAGCTCTCACCGGCAGTGCGGGGCACGTCAAAGAAGGCGACCTCGTTGATGTCATGTCTGAAAGCGGCGAGTTTCTCGCAAGGGGCTATTACGGCCTGCAAAACAAAGGGGTCGGCTGGACGCTCACACGCAATAAAAATGAACATATCGACCAAACATTCTTCCTCAGCAAATTAACAAAAGCGGTACAAGCGCGTGCAAGTCTTTTCGCGGCGCCTGATACAACGGCTTTCCGTCTCTTTAATGGTGAGGGCGACGGCATCGGCGGCGTCACTGTTGATTATTATGACGGATACCTGCTGCTCCAATGGTACAGCAAAGGCATTTACACCTTTAAAGAAACGCTCATTGCCGCTCTGGATGAACTGGATATTGGATATAAAGCGATTTACGAAAAGAAACGCTTCGATACGGCTGGACAGTATGTCGAGGATGATGACTTCGTGAAGGGAGAAAGAGGCGAGTTCCCGATCATCATTCAAGAAAACGGGATACAATACGCGGTTGATTTAAACGAAGGCGCCATGACAGGCATCTTTTTAGATCAAAGACATGTGCGCAAAGCGATCAGAGACCGCTATGCCAATGGAAAAAACGTCTTAAACACGTTTTCTTATACGGGTGCGTTCTCAGTGGCGGCAGCGTTAGGCGGAGCGGAGAAAACAACAAGCGTGGACGTGGCAAATCGAAGCCTGGCCAAAACGATCGAGCAATTCAGCGTGAACAAGCTGGATTACGAGGCGCACGATATTAAAGTGATGGATGTTTTTAAATACTTCTCATATGCGGCGAAAAAGGATCTGCGCTTTGATCTGATTGTTCTCGACCCGCCATCCTTTGCCCGCACAAAAAAACGCACCTTCAGCGCGGCCAAGGATTATAAAAATCTGCTGAAGGAAACGATCGCCATTACAGCCGACAAGGGCATCATTGTCGCCTCTACAAACAGCAGCGCCTTCGGAATGAAGAAATTCAAAGGCTTTATCGATACCGCGTTCAAAGAAACAAATGAACGCTATACGATTATAGAGGAATTTACATTGCCGGAGGACTTTAAAACGATGTCAGCATATCCGGAAGGCAATTACTTAAAAGTTGTCTTTCTGCAGAAAAAATAAAAGAAAAAAGCTGCCCGGTTCAGGGCAGCTTTTTATGTAGAAATGATTTGCTGGACGCGTCCGATACGGCCATCTTCCAGACGGACTTTAATGCCGTGCGGATGATAGCTAGATTTCGTTAAAATATCCTTCACTGTGCCTCGCGTCAGTTTTCCTGTTTTTTGATCCGCTTTCAATACAATATCTACCTGCAATCCTTTAGAAATGCTGCTCCGTTCTTGCCCGTTCATAGCACACTTCCTTCCTTTTTATTCATTATAGTCGTTATGGTTTAAAAGTAACAGCCGGCTGATGAAGCGTATGTTTATTTTTTTCTGCTTTTATTAAATATAATGTCAGCCCTGCGCCCGCTATGCTGAGAATGGCGAAGAGCAGATAGACCGCGAAGATGGAAACGTAGTCAAAAATGTATCCGCCAACAAACGTACAGAACCAGTTGCCGAATCCGTTGCCGATGGCGGCGTACATGGTTAGCGCTGTCGCCTCCACATGGCTTGGGGTAATCTTTTTGACGTATTGCAGCGCCGCCGGAATAAATAAACCAATAGAAACGCCTTGGAGGCATACCGTCGCATAAATGATCCATAACGAAGGCTCTGTGAAGTAAAGCGTCCATCTGAATAATGAAACCCCGCCGGACAGTATGATGACATTGAGCAATCCCATTTTATCTATGAATTTCTGCGCAAACCTCATAAACGGAATCTCTGAGATCACTCCGATAAAAAATAAAAGGCCAATGGCGGAAAGAGACGCGCCGCTTTTGTCGAGAAACAGACTGAAGTATGTATTGTTCGCTAAATTTGGTGCAAATGTCGTAAAGGTGATGATCATAAAGATAAGGAAAGTTTTGTTGCTGACCAGCTCCCGGAACCCTTTGCGGATATTGATCTTTGTTTTTGTTTTCTGCTGGCCCGGCATCTGTGAGGCCAATATGGCTGCCATGCACAGAAAGGCACAGCCAAAGATAAAGATGACGTGAATGGGGTACAGCTGATTCGTCACCTGTCCCATGACAAACACCGCAATGCCGAAGCCGAGAGAACCAAACAGGCGGATTCCGCCGTAGTTTCCGTTTGTTTGTTGTGTGTAGCGTAAAGAAATGCTGTCTGACAATGGAATGATTGTGCTCTGAAAGGCTGCAAAACAGGCCGCAATCAGAATAAACAGGGGAAAGCCGTCAAATGCGATGTAGCCGAGCCCGATGACACCTGTTACTGATGTACAAACCGCAAGCAGGCTTTTTGTTTTTTGCGTATAATCACTCAGCATACCCCAAAACGGCTGGAAAAAGATCATCACAATCGGGCCGAGTGACATAATCAAGCCGACTTGTGAGCCGCTTAAATGCTGTTCCTTTGTTAAATACATGCTGAGCAGCGGAATGATACTGCCTGTGCCCAGGAAAGCAAACAAATAAAATCCTTTTAATGCTGCGTAGTGCCGTTTCACCTGCAAGTTATGCATGGGGGTGCCTCCTTTGGTATCCACAAATTACATTATATTGTAATTTTGCAGCTTTTCAATGGAAGGAGACACAAAAAAACTGCCCTTGCCAGGACAGTTTTTTCTTCCTACATAAATGAAATTAAAAACGGCGCCGCGCAAAGCGTCATAATCGCCGCAAGGATCATTGACACGCTGGAAATCGTGCCGGACACTGAGCTAAGCTCAAATGCTTTGGATGTGCCCGCTCCATGTGCGCTTGTGCCGAGCAGCACGCCCCGCGCAATTTCGTTATCAATGCGGAAATAGCGGATGACCATCGGGCCGATGACGGTGCCGAACAATGCAGTCAAAATGACAAATATGGCTGTGACCGCAGGCATTCCGCCGATCATTTCAGATACGTTCATGGCGATCGGCGTTGTCACTGATCTTGGAACGAGGCTGTCAATCAAGCCAGTTCCGAGGTGAAGCCATTTCGCAATAAGAGCTGTAGAAATAATCGCGATGCATGAGCCGAAGGCGACGTTCAAAATAATTTCCACTGCGTATTTCTTTAAAACAGGGAAATATTTATAAAGCGGGATCGCAAATGCCACGGTAGCCGGCTGAAGCATATCGGTCAGCACTTCACCGCCAAGATTATATGTCTCGTACGGGACATTCACCAGCAGCAGCAGACCGACTAACACAGCGGGCGTCACCAATAGCGGCGACGTATAGACTCGCGGAAAACGAGAATATACTTTTTTTGCTCCTAAATACACCAAAACCGTTAATAACAAACTTACAATTCCGATGAACACGTATGTTTTTTCTCCTTTCTTTTCGCAATGATTTGTGTAAGCGTTCCTGTGGACACCATCACGACAAACGTGCTGATGATGACAACAAGCAAAATGCTGACACCGAATTTTGACATAATGTCTCCGTATTCAATCACTCCGACGGCAGACGGGATAAAAAATAAAAGCAGCTCCCCAAGAAGCCACGCCGCGCCAAGCTCTATCCATTCAAGCTTGATGATGTTAAAGTGTAATAATGTGAAAAGAATCACAATCCCAATTATACTGCCGGGAATATTTATATGAAGAAGGGCTGTCACCCAATTAATCAGCCGAGCAAATATAAATAACAGAGCGATTTGAATAACGGTTAGCAACAGTTTTTTCATATTGATGCCTCCCTTATATTCATATTGTACATGAGGTTACGCTATAGGTAAAATATATATTAAGCATAATAAGTATTCCTTTTGTCTATAGAAAGGGTGAAACAAATGGACATCCGCCATTTAACATATTTTTTGGAGGTCGCCCGTCTGAAAAGTTTTACGAAGGCGTCCCAATCACTTTATGTTTCCCAGCCGACGATATCGAAAATGATCAAAAATTTAGAAGCAGAGCTTGGGATCGAGCTTTTTTACCGAAACGGCAGACAGGTGGAGCTGACGGACGCCGGCCATAGCATGTACGTGCAGGCGCAGGAAATCATTAAATCATTTCAAAACCTGACATCCGAGTTAAATGATATTATGGAGGTCAAGAAGGGGCATGTGCGAATCGGACTGCCGCCGATGATCGGCTCAGGTTTTTTCCCGAGAGTGCTCGGCGATTTTCGGGAAAATTATCCGAATGTGACCTTTCAGCTTGTTGAGGACGGCTCTATCAAAGTCCAAGAAGGCGTTGGGGACGGTTCTCTTGACATCGGTGTTGTTGTTCTCCCCGCAAACGAAGACATTTTTCATTCATTTACGATCGTAAAAGAAACATTAATGCTTGTCGTACACCCTTCCCACCGGCTGGCGGGTGAGAAAGAGAGCCGATTACAGGATTTGAAGGAAGAGCCTTTTATTTTCTTCAGGGAGGATTTTGTTCTCCACAATCGAATTATGATGGAATGTATCAAGGCCGGATTCCGACCCCATATCATTTACGAAACCTCACAATGGGATTTTATCAGTGAGATGGTGTCAGCCAACCTGGGGATCGGACTTTTGCCGGAACGCATATGCCGCGGCCTTGACCCGGAAAAGGTCAAAGTCATCCCGCTTGTCGATCCGGTCATCCCTTGGCATCTTGCGATTATATGGAGAAAGGACCGCTATTTGTCCTTTGCGGCAAGAGCTTGGCTTGAACATACGAAATCGTATTTATGGGATTCGAAAAAAAGAGAGAGTAAAGGATGATGCTAATATGGATGCACAATCAGCAGCAAAACGTCTAACAGCCGTCCGGAAGCATAGCCCTCTGGTGCACAGTATAACAAACAATGTTGTGACAAATTTTACAGCGAACGGCCTGCTCGCCCTCGGTGCATCACCCGTAATGGCTTATGCGAAGGAAGAGGTCGCCGACATGGCGAAAATCGCGGGCGCGCTCGTTTTAAATATCGGAACGCTAAGCAAAGAAACCGTCGAAGCTATGATCATTGCGGGTAAATCAGCGAATGAACATGGCGTACCCGTCATTCTTGATCCCGTGGGGGCTGGAGCGACACCGTTCCGCACTGAATCGGCACGTGAGATGATTCGTGAGGTGCGCCTCTCTGCAATCAGGGGAAATGCCGCGGAAATTGCACATACCGTCGGTGTTTCGGATTGGATGATCAAAGGAGTCGATGCCGGTGAAGGCGGAGGCGACATCATCCGTCTGGCTCAACAGGCGGCGCAAAAACTGAACACGGTCATTGCGATTACTGGGGAAGTCGACGTAATTGCCGACGCATCTAACGTATACACTCTTCATAACGGCCACAAACTGCTGACGAAGGTGACAGGCGCCGGATGTCTTCTGACTTCAGTTGTCGGTGCGTTTTGTGCAGTGGAAAAAAATCCGTTATACGCTGCCATCGCTGCGATTTCCTCATATGGTGTTGCGGCACAGCTTGCCGCGCAGCAGACAGCTGACAAAGGTCCGGGGAGTTTTCAGATTGAATTGCTGAACAAGCTGTCTTCTGTCTCTGAACAGGATGTATTAGAGTTAGCGACAATAGAAAGGGTGACAGTCTCATGACACGTATTTCTCGGGAAATGATGAAAAAGCTATTATCTGTTTACTTCATTATGGGTTCAAACAATACGAAAGCTGATCCTGTGACAGTCGTGCAAAACGCATTAAAAGGCGGTACCACTCTGTACCAGTTTCGTGAAAAGGGCGAAGGCGCATTGACAGGAGAGGAGCGGATTGCCTTCGGCGCAAAGGTTCAGGCGGCATGCCGTGAAGCCGGAGTCCCTTTTATTGTCAATGATGATGTGGAGCTGGCACTGAAGCTGAAGGCAGACGGTGTGCACATCGGCCAAGAGGATGCGAAAGCAAAAGAAGTACGTGACGCCATTGGCGATATGATCCTTGGCGTGTCCGCCCATACGATGTCTGAGGTGAAGCAAGCCGAGGAGGATGGAGCAGATTATGTCGGTCTTGGTCCGATCTATCCGACGGAAACAAAAAAGGATACAAGAGCTGTGCAGGGTGTGTCTCTGATTGAAGCGGTGAGACGTCAAGGCATCAGCATCCCAATTGTCGGCATCGGCGGCATCACAATAGAAAATGCCGCTCCCGTCATCGAAGCGGGGGCTGATGGTGTCAGTATGATCAGCGCTATCAGTCTGACGGAAGATCCGGAAGAAGCCGCACGCAAATTTTACGATGTTATTCACACATATAAGACCGGCAGATAACCCGACTTGCCTTCAAAAGGCTGTCCTGTAAAGGGCAGCCTTTTTGCTGTTCCGCCAAGGTTTTCAGACCTTCAAATTTTCATTGACAAAGATCGGGAACTGGCTATGATTATGATATACAATGATAATCATTTTCAATTACAGGAGGAACATGATGGCTCGGGGGCTGACACTTATATTACTCAGCTTGTTGATGTTTTTCGGTTCGGCGGTGCATGCGGAAAATGATCCGATTGCTTCCCTGCTTGAATTAAACAAGCAAATGATCAAATCTGTACAAGACGGAGATATAGATTCCGCACAGCAAACATTTGAGACCTTCAAATCGGCGTGGAAAAAGGAAGAACCATCTATTAAGAAGGAAAACCTTTCATCCCACAGCAAAATGGACTCGAATATCGCTATGATTTCTCTTTCTTTCATTAATCAAGACGCGAACAAACTCGAAACACAGCTTGAAGAGCTTTCTTCTCACTTAGAAACCTACCAGCAGGCTGTCGTACTGAAGAAGGCATCCTCTGGTCAATCAAGGGCGTCCTTAACAGCCTATATTCAAAGCTTAAAAGACACAAAACAATTGATAGAAAAAAAACAGATGGGTGAAGCGTCAGCCGCTATCGACAACTTAATCACATCTTGGCTGGCCGTAGAAGGAGACGTCGTATCCCAATCCAAAGAAGCGTATACCACATCGGAGGAAAATCTGGCACTCATGAAGGCTGAAATCGACAGCCATCCCGATCAGGTAATAAAGCAAATTGACGAAATGATTCAATTGCTTGAGCCGATTGCTTCGAGCAGCTACAGCTGGTGGGACGCGGCATTGATCCCAATTCGAGAAGGGATGGAGGCGCTGCTTGTCATCGGGGCGCTTTTGACCATGACAAAAAAAGCCCGTGTCACCCGTTCTTCTGCATGGATCTGGGGAGGCGCGTCAGCCGGCATGTTCGTTTCCTTAGCAGCCGGAATCGGCGTCACCCTCCTGTTCTCCTCGAATGTATTCGGAGAAAACAATTTCTTGCTAGGCGGAATCACCGGCTTGCTGTCCGCTGTCATGCTTTTGTATGTCGGGGTGTGGCTGCATAGAAACGCCTCGATGGACAAGTGGAGAGAAAAAATCAATATCCAGAAATCACAGGCACTGAAAAAACGAAGCCTGCTGTCCTTTGCGCTCATTGCATTTCTGGCAGTCGTGAGGGAAGGGCTCGAAACAGTCATCTTTTTCATCGGCCTTGTTGGAAAGCTCTCTCTCACTGAGCTGATCGGCGGGACAGCCGCGGGGCTTGTCGTTCTCGTCATCGTCGGTGTTCTTATGATGAAGCTCGGAATGCGCATTCCATTGAAGCCGTTTTTTCTGCTGTCAATGGCGGTTGTCCTGTATATGTGCGTGAAATTTCTCGGAACAGGCGTCCACAGCCTGCAGCTCGCGGGGATTCTTCCGTCTGACGCAGAAAGCTGGCTGCCGTCTGTGTCCGTTCTCGGAATTTATCCGTCCGTGTACAGTACGATTCCGCAATTGCTGATTTTGCTATTTTTACTGATTGCGCTTATCTCAGAAGCGGCAAAACATTATACAAACGGAAAGGAACTGACAAAATGAATATCACAAAGATTGCTGTAACAGCCGGATGCATCCTTGCACTGTGTGCGGGATGCGGAGCCAATGACACTTCGTCAACTAAAGAAAAAGCGTCATCTGATAAAAGCGGAGTAAGCAAAGAGATCGCAGCTTCCGTTGATAAAATGGAGAACATGATTTCCGAGCTGAATGAATCAGCAGAAAAAGCCGATCAAAAAGAGATTCAAAAGAAGGGGAAAGAATTAAACAGCTACTGGCTTTCTTTTGAAAATGATATTCGCAGCGACTATCCGTTCGAATACACAGAAATCGAAAAGCACCTTCAGCCTATCTATACAGAGGCGCAAAAAGCCAAACCGGATACAGACAAAATTAAGACAGAATCCGAGTCACTGAAAGCGTCCTTAGAAGAGCTGACAGAAGCGAAGAAGAGCAGCAAAAAGGCAAGCGATCAGCTGGCAAAAGCGGCAGATGAATATAAAGATTACGTCAAAGAGCAGAGCGATCAGCTTGTGAAGGCGACTGAAGCATTTACAGCTGCCGTGAAGGCCGGCGATATTGAAAAATCAAAGACGTTATATGCGAAAGCGCGCGTCTATTACGAGAGAATTGAACCGATTGCGGAAAGCCTCGGAGATCTTGACCCGAAAATTGATGCCCGTGAAAACGATGTAGAAGAAGGGGACAAGTGGACAGGGTTCCACAAGCTTGAGAAAGCCATTTGGAAGGATAAACATATTTCCGGGGAAAAGGCGACGGCTGACCAGCTTGTCAAGGATGTAAAAGAGCTTGATGGTTCGATTGAATCATTGACATTAACGCCAGAACAAATTGTGGCGGGTGCGATGGAGCTTCTGAACGAAGCAGGTATTTCTAAAATTACGGGTGAAGAGGAGCGCTACTCACGAATCGATTTAGTCGATCTTATGGCAAATGTTGAAGGCTCTGAGGCCGTGTATCAAACTGTGAAAAGCGCGCTCGTAAAAGACCACTCTGATCTGACGGAAAAGCTGGATACCGAATTCAGCGAATTTGAAGTTTTAATGGCAAAATACAAAACGAATGATCAGGCCTATACGTCTTATGATAAATTAAGTGAAGATCAAATCAGAGAGCTGAGCACAAAGCTGACGACTCTTTCTGAAACCATGTCGAAGATTGCGAATGTGCTATAAAAGGAGTTTTGTAACAGCATGAGCGATGAACAGAAAAAGCCAGAACAAATTCACAGACGGGACATTTTAAAATGGGGAGCGATGGCTGGGGCGGCCGTGGCGATTGGCGCCAGCGGCCTCGGCGGTCTCGCTCCGCTTGTTCAGACCGCGGCTAAGTCATCGAAGAAGGACGAAAAAGAGGATGACCAGGTTGTTCCATTTTACGGAAAGCATCAGGCCGGAATCACTACTGCCCATCAGACGTACGTGTATTTTGCCGCGCTTGATGTGACGGCGAAGGAGAAAAGCGATATCATCACGTTATTCAGAAACTGGACCAGCCTGACACACATGCTGACGTCAGGCAAAAAAATGTCGAGCGAACAGAAAAATCAATACCTGCCGCCGCAGGATACAGGTGAATCGGCTGATTTACCGCCTTCCAACTTAACGGTTACATTTGGCTTCGGGCCTGACTTTTTCGAAAAAGATGGGAAGGATCGTTTCGGACTGAAAAGCAAGAAACCGAAACACCTTGCTGCCCTTCCGGCTATGCCGAATGACAATCTCGATGCGAAGCAGGGAGGCGGAGACATCTGCATCCAAGTATGCGCAGATGATGAACAGGTGGCGTTTCACGCGCTGCGAAACCTATTGAATCAAGCGGTGGGCACCTGTGAAGTCCGCCTGATAAACAAAGGCTTTTTAAGCGGAGGCAAAAAAGGAGAAACGCCGCGCAATCTATTTGGGTTTAAAGATGGAACAGGAAACCAAAGCACCAAGGATGACACCTTGATGAATTCGATCGTGTGGATTCAGTCCGGCGAGCCTGACTGGATGACCGGCGGAACTTATATGGCTTTTCGGAAAATCAAAATGTTCCTTGAAATTTGGGACCGCTCTTCCCTGAAAGATCAAGAGGATACTTTCGGCCGCAGAAAAAGCTCAGGGGCACCTTTTGGCCAAAAAAAAGAAACAGACCCTGTCAAGCTGAATCAAATCCCGTCAAATTCGCACGTCAGCCTTGCGAAATCTACGGGGAAACAAATTTTGCGAAGAGCCTTTTCTTACACAGAAGGCATTGACTCCAAAACCGGCTATATGGATGCAGGTCTCCTGTTTATCAGCTTTCAAAAAAATCCCGACAATCAGTTCATTCCCATGCTGAAGGCACTTTCGGCAAAGGATGCGTTAAATGAATATACGCAAACGATTGGTTCTGCTTTATATGCAATTCCCGGCGGGTGTAAAAAAGGAGAATATATCGCCCAGCGGTTGCTTGAATCATAAAAAGAAGCCATGCGGGCTTCTTTTTAAAAAAACAGTTGTAACTTTTATTGTTACAGTTTAAAATCAACCTATACGAAAGGAGACAATCATGACAGTACAGATAAAAGTTTATTCAGATTACGTGTGCCCATTTTGTTTCATTGGAAAAGCCGCTTTTGAAGAGGCGATAAAAGGAAAGGATGTTGAAGTCGAGTGGATGCCGTTTGAATTGCGTCCAAGTCCTTCACCGCAGCTTGATCCTGTAAACGACCCTTCCAAGAAGTATATGTGGCAAACCTCGATCAGACCGATGGCGGAGAAATTGGGAGTCGATATCAAATTTCCAAACGTCTCGCCTCACCCATATACAGACTTGGCTTTTGAAGGCTTTCACTTTGCCAAAAAATACAACAAAGGACATGAGTACAATACCCGTGTATTTGCAGCATTTTTCCAAGAGGGCCAAAACATCGGGGAGATTGATATCTTGACGAAGCTGGCGGAGGAAGTTGGCTTAGACGGAGCATTATTCAAAGCTGCGCTGGAAGGAAGAACATATCACGACGTGCAGCGGCAAGCTCTGAAGCACGCCTATGAAGAAGCTGACATTACAGCCGTACCAACCTTTGTCATCGGCGACACCGTGATTCCAGGAGCAGCCGGCAAGGAAGTATTTGAAAACGCGATTTCTCAGGAACAACAGAAAACGTAACCTAAGAAAGCTCTCTAAACAAAAATCTGTTTAGAGAGCTTTTTTTAATCCTGATCCATATGAATTCCCGTATGCGCCTTCACCTGAATTTCCGCAAATGTATCTTCACTAGCCGTTTTATCAGAAGACAGAAGCGTTCCAAGCCACGCACCGAGGAAACCGAGCGGAATCGAAATGATGCCCGGATTAGACAGCGGGATGAGCGGCTCGCCTACAAAAATAGCACCTCCGGCCGGGTCCCACACACTCGGGCTCATCGACACGAGGACAAGTGCACTGATCAGCCCAGTCAGGCTGCCCCATAATGCACCTGAGGCATTGAATCTTTTCCAAAACACAGTAAACACAATCAGCGGAAGATTTGCGCTGGCGGCAACGGCAAATGCCAATGCGACAAGAAAGGCGACATTTAAGGATTGAGCAAAAATCGCAAGAATGATAGACAGCACTGACACGGCGACAGATGCCCATCTAGCCGCTTTCATCTGTTCTTTCTCAGTTGCTTCTCCTTTTCTGATAATCTGGCTGTAGATATCATGGGCAAACGCAGAAGCGGCAGACAGCACCAAGCCTGTCACCACTGCCAAAATCGTGGCAAAGGCGATGGCTGATACAAACGCGAACAGGAAATCTCCCCCGAGTGCTTTTGCCAGAAGCGGCGCCGCCATGTTTCCCGCTGGATCGGCCGTTGTAATCGCGTCAAAACCGACAAACGCGGCTGCACCAAATCCGAGAAATACCGTCATAATGTAAAACACACCGATGATCCATGTTGCTGAAACGACTGATGCCCGGGCAGTTTTGGCATCCTTAACTGTATAAAAGCGAATTAAGATATGCGGAAGGCCGGCGGTCCCCAGCACAAGTGCCAAATTCAGCGACAGGGTTTCAAGCGGGACCTTGTATTTGTTCCCTGGATTTAAAAAATCAGCGCCAAGCGGGGTAGCGGTTTTCATTTGCTCAAACATTGTATTAAGGTTAAAACCAAATTTAGAAAAAACGATGATGGAGATGACGAGGGTGCCGGCCATCAGCAAAACGGCTTTGATAATCTGAACCCAGCTCGTCGCGATCATTCCGCCGAACACGACATAAATGGTCATGAGCACTCCGACAATCAGAACGGCCGCGGTATAATCGAGCCCAAGCAGCAGTTTAATCAGCGCCCCTGCCCCCACGAGCTGAGCGATCATATAAAAGGTAGAGATGGCGATGGTATTGAGAGCGGCGACACCGCGGATCTTCTTTTCTTTAAAACGCGCCGCAATCATGTCCGCCATCGTATACTTTCCGAGATTCCGAAGCGGCTCCGCCACGATATAGAGGACAACGAGATAAGCGACAAGAAAACCGATGCTGTAAAAAAATCCGTCGAACCCATATAACGCAATCATTCCGGCAATGCCGAGGAACGACGCGGCAGACATGTAGTCGCCGGCAATTGCCAGTCCATTCTGAACACCGGTGAGCCCGCCGCCGGCCGTATAAAACTCACTCGTCGTTTTCGTTTGTTTCGCTGCAAAATACGTAATCACAAGCGTCAGTCCGACAATCGCTAAAAATAACAGAAACGCTGTCAGGTTCATGTCTGTTCACCCTTCAGCTCTTCTTTTAAAGCGTTTACAAATTGGTCGTAACGAGCTGCCTTTCGGGAATACACCGTACAGAGTGTCCACGTCATAGCGAATTGAGCGATAGCAAACAGCCAAGCCCATGAAACAGCACCAACTGCCGGAGTATTCAAAAAGGTGAAATAAGACGTTAAAACAGGGAGTGAAAAATAAAAGACAAAAAAGAAAATCGCAGTTGGAACAATAAAGGCCCGTTTCTGCTTCAAAAAGGCTTGAAAAGATGGAGACCCAGCAATCTTTTGGTAATCAGCTTGCGATCTGTACATGGCTTTCCTCCTTTTATTCTGCTGAAAAATAAGCATAAAGGTACACCAATAGGTATGTACAGAAAGTCTGATTTATTCTTCAGGATCATAAAGTGGACGAAAAAAGCAGGAAACGTGAAGATAAGAACGCGGGGGTATAAAACGGGCGAAGGTTTTCCAGCTGCTGTATATTAACAAGTTTGCTTTCAAAACCTCACCAAATGCAGCCTTGCAAAGCTGCTCTTTTTCTAAAGTCCGGTTTCATGTTCGCATCACCTCTTTATGACAATGCATGTGCCAAGAGGTGACCGCATCACCAGCTGTCTGTCATATTTTAGGCTGAAACACCGTTTGTCCTCAAAATCGGCGCAGTATATAAGCTATCGAATAGAGGAAATGGTGAAAACTCAGATCAGATGATAGAAAAGCCAGAGGTAAAAGATCCGCCTGTCCGGATTAGTCTTGGCGGACGGTTTTTTTGTGATTGGTTTTCCTCATCGCTGTTTCAGATTCTAAAAACTGCCTCACATCATGAATGCCTAACCCAATGGATCTAGCTTCTTGAATCAACAAATGCCAATCTTTGTCCAAATCTTTTTTAACTTGAGTTTTCATAGTAACCTCCAATTGTATAAAATGTTTTCCTGCAACATCCTGGCAATAAAAGGCAAGCCGGTGCGATGATGAGGCGAGTACAACAAATTTCACACATAGTTGCTCGGTGTTCACAAACTGAAGGAAAAATCACCTACCTATTCCCTAAAAAAATGACTAATATAACCAATGGACCTTATTTATAATAATAAACAATTAAATACTGACTGGATAGTATGTAAATGAAAATAAATCCTATTGCCTATTAAATATGACCCCTTAACAACCGAATAGCATACCTCTGGAAAGAAATAAATACCGCAAAAGATTGATCCGGTGTAAGATAAGGGTAATCATACCGGCTGGAGAAAAATATGAAAAAAAACAAATTTCAAATTAAAAGAGAGCAAACATTTGAAAAATTTATAGAGGCTGGCTTGAATCTATTGATTGACCGAGCGTATGACCCTGTGTCTGTAGAAGAAATCAGCAGAGCTGCCGGGTACAGTAAAGGCGCATTTTATGTTCATTTTGACAACATGGAAGACTTCCTGCAGCATATCTTCGAAAATCATCAAATGAAAAAACAGATTATCATCGGCTACCTGGATGAAATCGAGCGGACATCTGCGAAACCGCTGACGCTGCATGAGGCTGCAAAACATGCCGCAGAGCTGCTGTTTTCTTACTACAAAAATAAACCATCATGGGACATCACCTCGTTTGCAATGAATATGCCGACCTTTAAAGCTGTCCAAAAATGCAAGGCTTATGTAGGGCTATACGAATTGTGGGTGGAAGAAAATACTTCATATATTCATTGGCTGAAGGAGAGAAAGCTGGTTGACGACAGTATTGATCCTGTATATACGGCTAAAATAATATGTGCGGTGCTTGACGGAATCATCAAACAATCGCGTGTATTGGGCCATCCGGCCACATTCCGCAGCTTTTTTGACGCGCTTTCCGTTTTTGTTACTTTTAACCGCGAATACGCAAAGCTAAGAAATTTGAAAAGTTTTTCAGAAAGCGAGGAACATCAGTGAAGTATAGAGAAATGATTATGTATATCATTATGGGAGTTTTCACGACAATCGTGAATATCGCCAGCTTTTATATATTGGTAGAGATCATGAATGTGGATTATAAAGCTGCTACAGTAGCCGCTTGGATTTTGTCTGTTCTGTTTGCTTACATCACAAATAAAGTATATGTGTTTCAGCAGAAGACAGATGACCTGCAAAGCCTGCTGAAAGAGCTCACTGCCTTTTTCAGCGTTCGGGTGCTGTCTCTCGGCATAGACCTTGGCATGATGATCATCCTTGTCGGACAGTTCCATACAAATGAAACGCTGGCCAAAATACTCGACAATGCGGTGATTGTTGTCGTCAACTATGTCGCAAGCAAATGGCTCGTCTTTAAAAAGACAAAAGAAGAAGGGGTATGACAAGGGCGGCAGCATATGATCTTCCGTTTTCGTTACAGAAAGACCGGGAAACAAAAAATAAAAACCATGAAAGGTGATGCACATGCGGGAAGAATTGAAGGGGATATTTGCAAGTGTATTCGGAGAGAAAGAGGGATTACGGTTTTTTTTCGCACCGGGAAGAGTGAATCTGATTGGAGAACATACGGATTATAACGGCGGGCACGTGTTTCCGTGCGCGCTGACCATGGGTACATATGCTGCTGTTGCAGAAAGAAAAGACGGGCTGGTCAGATTGTATTCGGACAACTTTCAGGAAGCCGGCATAAAGGAATGCAATCTTGACGGCATCCGTTTTCAAAAAGAAGATGACTGGGCCAATTATCCGAAAGGCATCATATATGAATTTCAGCAAAGGGGTTATTCGATTCCGCATGGCTTTGACATCGTGTTTTCAGGGAATATTCCAAACGGGGCAGGGCTTTCATCTTCCGCTTCCATTGAGCTGCTGATGGCGGTCGTGCTCCAAAGCTATTTTCATCCTCAACTCGATGCGCTGGAGCTTGTCAAAATGGCGCAGCATGCGGAAAACACATTTATCGGTGTCAATTGCGGAATTATGGATCAATTCGCAATCGGAATGGGGAAAGAACATCATGCGATGCTTCTGAACTGCGATACGCTGGACTATGAATATAGCAAACTCGATGTCTCCGGGCTTGCGCTGGTTATTGCGAACACGAACAAAAAAAGGACATTGGCGGACTCAAGCTATAATGCGAGACGCCAAGAGTGCAGTGACGCGTTGCTGGATCTGCAAAAGGAGCTCGACATTACATCACTTGGCGACATCAAGCCTTCTGACTTCGACGCCCACTCTGGCCTGATCCAAAATGAAACGAACAGACGCCGCGCAAAGCACGCCGTATATGAAAACCACCGCGCCATCAAGACCGCCGACATGTTTAAAGAAAACAATATTCAGGAAATCGGGCGGTTAATGAAGGAATCCCACCTTTCATTGAAGGATGATTACGAGGTGACATGCCCGGAACTCGATGAGCTCGTATTTGCAGCGTGGGAGCAAGAAGGAGTGATCGGCTCAAGAATGACGGGAGCGGGTTTCGGCGGCTGCACGATCAGTATTGTAAAGGATGAATTTGTTGATGACTTTATCCAAAAGGTTGGAGACAGGTATCAAGAAAAAACAGGCCTCAAAGCTGATTTTTATGTCGCTGATATTGGTGAAGGAGCGAGAGAGCTAAAGGGGGAGTGACACATGAGCATTTTTGAACATCTGGAACAGCTGATCGAGTATGGGCTGGAACGAAAACTGATATCGATTTGGGATCAGGAATACACGAGAAACCGACTTTATGAAGCGCTGGACATCAAACATCCCCAGCCGGTCTCAAGCACACTCATTAAGCAGAGCAAGCGTCTTCCTGACTTGCTTTCTCCCATTTACAAGTGGGCGGCAGAAACCGGCCGTATAGAAGCAAATACAGACACCTATCGAGATTTGCTCAGTGCAAAGCTGATGGGCTGTTTTGTCCCGCCTCCGTCTGAGGTCATCCGCAAGTTTGAAGAGACAAAGGCGTTATACGGACCGAAACAGGCGACAAAAGAGTTTTATCAGTATGCAGAGGATGTCTATTATATCAGGTCTGACAGAATCGCCAAAAACGTTCATTGGACGGTGCCGACCGAATATGGCGAGCTGGAAATGACAATTAACCTGTCAAAGCCTGAAAAGGACCCGAAGGCGATTGCGGCTGCCAAAGAACAGACGCAGACGGATTATCCTCCGTGTGTGCTTTGTAAGGAAAATGTCGGCTTTGAGGGAAGTGTGAACCATCCGGCCCGGCAGAATCACAGAATTATTCCTGTTATTCTCAGAGACGAGCAATGGTATTTGCAGTTCTCGCCATACGTGTATTATCCGGAGCATTGCATCGTTTTAAAGGGTGAGCATGAACCGATGGAGATCAGCAAAAAGGCGTTTGAAAGACTGCTCTCATTCCTCGGGCAATATCCGCATTATTTTATCGGATCAAACGCAGACCTGCCGATTGTCGGAGGCAGCATTCTAAGCCACGACCATTTTCAAGGCGGGGCGCACGATTTTCCGATGGCGCGTGCCGAAATGACGGACAGATATGAATTAAACAGTTATCCCGGCGTGTCACTGGGCTTAGTGAAATGGCCGATGTCTGTGCTCAGGCTTCAGGGAGATGATCCGCATATTGTCGCTGACGCAGCGGACCATATATTCCGTGCATGGCAGCAATATTCAGATGAAAAAGCCGGCATAGCCGCCTTCACAGGGGATACGCCACATAATACGGTCACACCGATTGCAAGACGCAGGGGAGGCTCATATGAACTCGACATCGTGCTGAGAAACAATCGGACGGATGAGGAGCATCCATTAGGAATCTTCCATCCTCATCAGGAGGTTCATCATATTAAAAAAGAAAATATCGGCCTGATTGAGGTTATGGGCTTAGCGATTTTGCCGGGCCGTTTACAGGAAGAAATGAAAGCAACGGCAGCGTCCCTGTGCTCTGCTGATCCGAAAACAGCATTAGAAGAAAATGAGCTGACGGCTAAACATAAGGATTGGGCTCTTCGTCTGATGGAAAGAAGAACCATAACAAAAGGGAATGCGGAACAGGTTATAAAAGAAGAGCTTGGCCATGTATTCGCACGCATTCTTGAACATGCCGGCGTATTTAAACAGACACCCGAAGGAAAACAGGCCTTCAAAAGGTTTATCCATTGTTTAGGCGTCAAACAAGTAAAAAGCCTCAACCGTTAAGGGAGAGGCTTTTTACTATTGAAAAAAGAGCCCAAAACGTGACGCTTTGGGCTCTTTTGCTCTTATCCTCTTTTTCTTGCTAAGAGGCTTACTAGAAATACAACAATGGCTGAACCGATAATCGCCGGGATAATGGCAAATCCGGCAAGGTGCGGTCCCCATGTTCCAAGCAGCCCGTGGCCGATCCAGGCACCGATAAGACCTGCGATCATCGACCCGATAATTCCTCCGGGCATATCTCCTTTTACAAACAGGCTGCCAACCCATCCGATAATAATAGCGACGATAAGTGAAATTATGAAACTCATCATGCAACACATCCTATTTTAAATTTATTTGCTTATATCATTCCTCCTTTTTGTATAAGATAAACAATTGAATGTGCTAATAAAAAAGCGGGATCAGTTCAGAGCATATCGCCGCTCTATTCAGCCTTTTCTTTCAATATTGGTTGCGTTAAAATGGTAATCGTGTGAAAAGGTGCTAGGCAAGGAAAAATTAATTCCCTTGTAGAATGTTTAACAAAATGAAATTTTTGATTGACCTTGGTTTTTTATTGTGGTAAACCTTTATTTGTCAGTAGAATTAGTTCTTCATCATCTTTCTTTACTTATATGCGGAAATAACTAGAAACTTTTCATCTTAAGCGATAGATATGAATAAAGTTGGAGCAATTTTTGTCGATTTTATGACATTTAAGCGAAAATGGGCTGAAGTTTATAAAAAAATAAAGCTAATAAGTGAAGTTTTTGATAGCATAACAAAGTAGAGAAAAGATTTTGAGGAAGTATGCACTTCAGATTTATTACATCAATAGGAAGGATGGTGATCTTCTTGTTCAGAGCAATAAAACCGTTACTTGTATTAGCGCTGTTAACTGTGGTTTTCGTCCTTGGGGGATGCAGCAATGCCTCAGTACTAGATCCGAAAGGGCCTGTGGCTGATCAGCAAAGTGATTTAATCCTGTTATCTATCGGATTTATGCTGTTTATTGTCGGGGTCGTCTTTGTTCTATTTACCATTATTTTAGTAAAATACCGCGACCGTAAAGGCAAAGATAATGGATCTTATAACCCAGAAATTCACGGTAACACGTTCTTAGAAGTAGTCTGGACAGTGATCCCAATTTTAATCGTCATCGCACTTTCTGTGCCAACCGTACAGACGATATATTCGTTAGAAAAAGCTCCTGAAGCAACAAAGGATAAAGAGCCTCTTGTTGTTTACGCTACTTCGGTAGACTGGAAATGGGTATTCAGCTACCCTGAACAGGATATTGAAACGGTCAACTACTTAAACATTCCTGTCGACCGCCCGATCTTGTTTAAAATCTCATCTGCAGATTCAATGGCATCGCTATGGATTCCTCAGCTTGGAGGACAAAAATACGCGATGGCAGGAATGCTGATGGATCAATACTTACAGGCTGATGAAGTGGGAACTTATGAAGGCCGCAACGCGAACTTTACAGGTGAACATTTTGCCGACCAAGAGTTTGATGTGAATGCTGTAACAGAAAAAGACTTTAACAGCTGGGTGAAAAAGACTCAAAATGAGGCTCCTAAGCTGACAAAAGAGAAGTATGATCAATTGATGCTTCCTGAAAATGTGGACGAATTAACGTTCTCTTCTACTCACTTAAAATACGTTGATCACGGACAAGACGCAGAATACGCGATGGAGGCCCGCAAACGCCTTGGCTATCAAGCCGTTTCACCGCACTCTAAAACAGATCCGTTTGAAAACGTAAAGGAAAATGAATTTAAGAAGTCTGATGATACAGAAGAATGATATTGATCAGGAAAGGAGGAAGCCCGCATGAAATTTAAATGGGATGAATTTTTTGTAACAGGTGACCCATTAATTCTGGGCGCACAAGTTTCCATTGCACTATCTACCATCGCCATCATTGTTGTACTTACCTACTTCAAGAAATGGAAATGGCTCTGGTCTGAATGGATAACAACTGTTGACCACAAAAAACTCGGAATCATGTATATTATCTCTGCTGTAATTATGTTATTCCGCGGCGGTGTCGACGGTTTGATGATGCGTGCCCAGCTAGCGCTTCCGAATAACAGTTTTTTAGACTCAAACCACTATAATGAAATTTTTACGACTCACGGTACGATCATGATTATCTTCATGGCGATGCCGTTTTTAATCGGTCTTATTAACGTTGTTGTACCTCTTCAAATCGGTGCTCGCGACGTTGCATTTCCTTACTTGAACAACCTGAGCTTCTGGACGTTCTTCGTAGGGGCTATGCTTTTCAATATTTCTTTCGTTATCGGAGGTTCTCCGAACGCAGGCTGGACAAGTTATATGCCGCTTGCAAGTAACGACATGAGCCCTGGGCCGGGTGAGAACTACTACCTCCTCGGACTTCAGATTGCCGGTATCGGTACCCTGATGACAGGGATCAACTTTATGGTCACAATCTTAAAAATGAGAACAAAAGGCATGACACTGATGCGTATGCCAATGTTCACATGGACAACACTGATCACAATGGTTATTATCGTGTTTGCTTTCCCTGTGCTTACAGTAGCTTTAGCACTATTATCATTTGATCGTTTGTTCGGCGCTCACTTTTTCACACTGGAAGCAGGCGGTATGCCGATGCTTTGGGCCAACTTGTTCTGGATTTGGGGACATCCTGAAGTATATATCGTTATTCTTCCGGCGTTCGGTATTTTCTCAGAAATTATCTCAAGCTTTGCAAGAAAACAATTGTTTGGTTACAAAGCGATGGTTGGTTCTATTATCGCCATCTCCGTATTGAGTTTCTTAGTTTGGACTCACCACTTCTTCACAATGGGGAACAGTGCGTCCGTTAACTCATTCTTCTCAATTACGACAATGGCAATCTCGATTCCGACCGGGGTTAAAATCTTTAACTGGCTCTTTACAATGTATAAAGGCCGAATCAGCTTTACAACGCCTATGCTGTGGGCGCTTGCGTTCATTCCTAACTTCGTTATCGGCGGGGTTACAGGGGTTATGCTTGCGATGGCAGCAGCGGATTATCAATACCATAATACGTACTTCCTGGTATCTCACTTCCACTACGTGCTGATCGCGGGTACTGTATTTGCTTGTTTCGCAGGATTTATTTTCTGGTATCCAAAAATGTTCGGCCACAAACTGAACGAAAAAATCGGAAAATGGTTCTTCTGGATCTTTATGATCGGGTTCAATATTTGTTTCTTCCCGCAATATTTCTTGGGGCTTCAAGGCATGCCTCGCCGTATTTACACATACGGACCGAATGACGGCTGGACAACATTGAACTTTATCTCAACAGTCGGAGCTTTCATGATGGGTGTAGGATTCTTAATCCTTTGCTATAACATCTACTACAGCTTCCGTTACTCTACTCGTGAAATCAGCGGAGATTCATGGGGTGTGGGACGTACGCTTGATTGGGCGACTTCATCTGCGATTCCGCCGCACTACAACTTTGCGGTGCTTCCTGAAGTCAAATCTCAAGATGCATTCCTGCATATGAAAGAAGAAAAAACTGAATTATACCCTGAAAGCAAATTCAAGAAAATCCATATGCCAAGCAACTCAGGCAGACCGTTCTTTATGTCTGTTGCCTTCGGTATCGCCGGCTTTGGACTTGTCTTTGAATGGTACTGGATGGGCGTAGTCGGATTGATCGGAGTCCTGCTCTGCATGGTTCTGCGTTCATTCGAATACGACAATGGCTACTACGTTAGTGTTGATGAAATAAAAGAGACGGAAAGAAAGATTTCCGAATAAGGAGGCGTGAGTTATGGAACATGCAGAACACGGCAATTCTAACGCGCCTATGGAATATCAATCTGAAACCGGCAGACTTAATATTCTCGGGTTTTGGATCTTTTTAGGGGCAGAAATTGTGTTGTTCTCAACACTATTTGCAACCTTCTTCGTTCTTCAAAACAGAACAGCAGGAGGTGTCTTACCGGACGAACTGTTTGAAGTGAATCTGGTAATGATTATGACGTTCTTGCTGCTTATCAGCAGCTTTACCTGCGGGATCGCTGTTCATGAAATGCGCCGCGGAAGTTTAAAAGGCGTAGTCATTTGGACAATTATTACTCTTCTTCTCGGCGCCGGCTTCGTCGGTTGTGAGATCAACGAGTTTGTCCACTATGTACATGAAGGAGCATCTCTCGGTACAAGTGCGTTCTGGTCTGGATTCTTTGTTTTACTTGGAACTCACGGAACTCACGTAACAATCGGTATTTTCTGGATTACAGGAATTCTGATTCAGTTGAAGAAACGCGGCTTAACTCCGCAAACTTCATCTAAAATCTTTATCTCAAGCTTGTACTGGCACTTCTTAGATGTTGTATGGATTTTCATCTTTACAGGTGTCTATCTCATGGGATTGGGGGGTCTGTAAAATGGCAAACAAATCTGCTGAACACAGTCACTTTCCATGGAAGCACATTGTAGGTTTTGCACTGTCTATTGTTTTGACCCTGCTGGCTCTATGGGTTGCAGTGTATACTGACCTGAGCTCATCAGCAAAACTTTGGATCATTTTCGGCTTCGCCTTCATTCAGGCGGCGCTCCAGCTTCTCATGTTCATGCACATGACAGAGAGCGAAAATGGCGGTATCCAAGTCGGAAACACGCTGTTCGGATTCTTCGGTGCGATCGTTATCGTGCTTGGATCCATCTGGATTTTCGCGGCCCACTATCATCACGGTGACCATATGGACGGAAATCCTCCTGGAGGCGCTGAACACTCAGAGCACTCAGGCCACAACAAATAAGCAAAAACCCTCTTCGTCAGAAGAGGGTTTTTTTGCTGTTTCAGCTGCTGCTTCGCTTTCTGCGAAGATAAGGAAGGCCATAAATGATAAAAGCTGCGATATGAGCGACAATGACGTTGACGGCAAACAGGATAATCATGAGAGTGTGTCCGAGTGGAGAAAGGCTTTCTGTTGCGTAAAAGAAGAAGAATACCCACATTAAAATAATTGGCGGAATAGCAGAGAGTGCGACTTTTTTGTTATCGAGCCAAATAAAGAGGGGAGTAGCGCTGGCAACCAATAAATAAGCAAAAAACATGTCCATCATACCCGTCTCCTTTCATTTTGTGACAGCGTTTACAAAAATGAAGTAGAGGAAATGAATTGTGTCTGTTTTGTGGTTGTTTTGTGAACATTTTGTTACAATTATTATACCATGTTTTCCAGAAATTGATACAGGTATTTGCAGAAATGGTCTGGCACTATTGCCTTATTTTTTATCGCCAATCCGCTAGGAGAATGTATGGAAACCGTGAATGGAACAGTTTGTTTACTTAGGCATTGGTTTTCTGGGAACTTGATATACGATAGGAACATTCAATAAATCTTTGAGCAAATCAACTTATTTAATAAGAGGCTGCATTCATAACCCTTGAGAAATAGGGTTTTTTTCATATGAAAAGTTTTGTGTCAATCGAAACATTTCGGTTTATGATACGTCATATTTCGTGTAGCTGAAAAAGCGGCGCAAATGCGCGCAAAAAACAAAAAAGGAAACGAGCTTCACGTGTCATCTTGAACGTGGTTCATGTATAATAAACATTAGTGATTTTCCGATGAAAATGTAAGGCGGGATAGAATGAGTCGATATAAGAAACAGCAAAGCCCCTTTTATCAGGGGGATTTGATTTTTATATTTGGTGTGTTTTTTATCATAAGCGTAGTATCAATTTATGCTGCCGGTCAGTTTGGGCAGTATGGGAATACGGATTGGATACAGCAAATTGTGTTTTATTTTTTGGGGGCTGTTGCCATTACAGTTCTTCTGTATTTTGATTTAGAACAGCTTGAAAAATTAAGTTTATATATTTTTATCATTGGTATTTTATCTTTGATTATTCTTAAAATCAGCCCTGAGTCCATTGCACCTGTCATTAAAGGAGCAAAAAGTTGGTTTAGAATTGGAAGAATAACTATACAGCCGTCAGAGTTTATGAAGGTTGGTTTGATTATGATGATTGCGTCAGTCATCGGAAAAGCTAACCCTAAAGGAGTTCGGACGCTTAGAGATGATATTCACCTTTTATTAAAGATTGCGGGTGTAGCTGTTATCCCTGTTGGTCTTATCCTGATGCAAGATGCTGGGACGGCGGGAATATGTATGTTTATCGTTCTTGTAATGGTTTTTATGTCAGGGATAAATTGGAAGTTGATCACGATCATTGCCGGTTCAGGTATCCTATTCATTTCACTCATTTTATTAGTCATGATTAACTTTCCTGACGTTGCTAAATCAGTTGGGATACAGGATTATCAAATTAAGCGGGTCACTTCTTGGGTTTCTGATTCAAGTGAGACGCAGGAAGATGCAAATAGCAGCTGGCAGGTTGATCAAGCTATCATGGCTATAGGATCTGGTGGCATTATAGGAAATGGTATTTCTGATTTAAAGGTTTATGTTCCGGAAAGTACGACTGACTTCATTTTTTCTATAATAGGTGAATCATTTGGCTTTTTAGGCTGTGCCTTTGTTGTTATCATGTTCTTCTTCTTAATCTATAGACTTGTTGTTTTGATTGACAAGATCCATCCATTCAACCGTTTTGCTTCTTTCTTTTGCGTAGGTTATACGGCGTTAATTGTTATCCACACATTCCAGAATATCGGGATGAATATCGGTATTATGCCTGTTACCGGGATTCCGCTGCTGTTTGTCAGCTATGGGGGTAGCTCGACGCTTGCCACGTTAATCGGTTTCGGTATTGTGTATAATGCGAGTGTTCAGTTGACGAGATACAGAAGTTATTTGTTTAATTCATAAAATGCAGACAGCCTCTAAAGGGCTGTCTTTTTTTGTTTCAGAGCATTTCACTTTTGACTTCACTTTTTTTGGGATATGATAAACAGATAAGGAGGTCCTTGTGATGAACAACACAATTGAAACCATTTTAAACCATCGGTCGATCCGATCTTTTACTGATCAGCTTCTGACAGCTGAGGAAATTGATACATTAGTGAAAAGCGCGCAGGCTGCGCCTACGTCCAGCTATGTGCAGGCTTATTCGATTATCGGTGTTTCCGATCCGGAGAAAAAGCGTGAACTGTCTGTGCTTGCGGGGAATCAGCCTTATGTAGAACATAACGGGCACTTTTTTGTGTTTTGTGCGGACTTGTACCGACATCAAAAACTGGCTGAAGAAAAAGGCGAACCTATTTCTGAGCTGCTGGAAAATACGGAAATGTTTATGGTCAGTTTAATTGATGCTGCGCTTGCGGCTCAAAATATGAGCATCGCCGCAGAATCAATGGGGCTTGGCATATGTTATATCGGAGGCATTCGGAATGAACTGGACAAGGTGACAGAGGTGCTGCAAACGCCTGACCATGTGCTCCCGCTTTTTGGCCTGGCTGTAGGACACCCTGCCAACCTATCCGGCAAAAAACCGAGATTGCCGAAGCAGGCTGTATATCATGAAAATACCTATAACGTGAATGACGATGATTTTCGTAAACATATGAGTGCATATGACAAAACCATTTCTGATTATTATAGAGAAAGAACAAATGGTCAGCGGGTGGAAACGTGGTCTGACCAAATTCTGAACTTTATGAAGCAGAAACCGCGTACGTACTTAAATGAATATGTGAAAGAAAAAGGTTTTAATAAGAACTAAATGTGAAACCTCTCCGCTGGCGGAGAGGTTTTTATGTTTCACGTGTAACATATTCCGACAAATAGAGACAAGATGACCAAATAAATGACGATTGATCGGGGGACACTGATGAACAGTGTGAGCGGCTTAGAAGAAAAAATAATGGATCAGTGATACGATGAGGACGAGGTGGTAGGGATGTTATCATTAAGTATATTAGATCAATCTCCGGTGTCCGAGGGAAGCTCTGCAGAAACGGCATTACGGGAAACCGTTGAGCTTGCCCAGGCGGCTGAGGATCTTGGGTATAAGAGATTTTGGGTTTCAGAGCATCACTTTTCAAAGCGTCTGGCAGGGTCCAGTCCAGAGGTGCTGATCAGCCACATTGCGGCGAAAACGAACCGGATCAGGGTGGGATCAGGAGGTGTCATGCTGCCGCACTACAGTGCCTATAAAGTAGCTGAGAATTTCCGTGTGCTGGAGGGGCTGACACCGGGAAGAATTGATCTCGGCCTAGGCAGAGCGCCGGGAGGAATGCCGATTGCATCTTGGGCGCTGAATGACGGCGGGAAACGCAATGCCGATCAGTACCCGCAGCAAATCAAGGAGCTGACGATGTATTTGCATGATTTGGCGGATGACAGTCACCGGTTTCCTAATTTAACGGCTGCGCCGCATATTTCAACTGCGCCTGATGTGTGGCTGCTCGGTTCATCTGGAGAAAGCGCGCTGCTCGCCGCTGAATCGGGTGCCGGCTATATGTTTGCCCATTTTATCAATGGCGAGGGCGGGGAGGATACGGTCAGACAATATATGAGACGATTTAAGCCGTCTGTGTTAGGAGAAACACCTCGGGCGGCAGTTGCTGTTTTTGTTCTATGTGCGGATACAGCGGAGAAAGCGGAGCAGCTGGGGGCAGTGCTTGATTTTACTCTCTTGGCGGGTGAGCAGGGCATTCCTTTAGAAGGCGTTCCTGATTATGAGGCTGTCCGGCAAAATACGTACTCTCCTTATGAACAAAGACGAATTGCTGATAACAGAAACCGAATGATTGTCGGTACGAAAAAACAGGTCAAGGAACAGCTGATGTCCTTGAGTAAGGCTTATGGTACAGAGGAAATCATGGCGGTAACCATTACGAACCGATTTGAGGATAAACTTCATTCTTATCGCCTTTTACAGGAGGCGTTTGCTGAGGCATGAAGCCGCTAAAGCCTGCATGAAAAAAGCCCCGCCGATGTTTCTCGGCAGGGCTGCTTTTTATTCAACAGTAAACGGCTCTTCAGTCAGAACCTGGCTTGATTTGCCTTTGTTCGCTGCATAGGCGAGCATATAATATTCACCGGCTGGGAGCTTTGTGCCCCCATTGATCGTGCCGTCCCAGTCAAAGTACTGATAGCCCTTATCTTGGTTTTTATAAATGCCGGCTTGGCCTGCAAAGTCAAGGTTGCTGTCATAGACGAGAAATGCCAGCTCTTCCGCTCCCGCAGGAAGGTAGGTTTCAATTTCATAGGTGCCTTGTTCAGAGCCCTCATTAACTGAGACAGACGTTACCCTCGGATAATCCGGCTCTTTTACGATCAGCAATGTAGGAACCTTGGCGACGGTTTTTCCGCCTTCTCTAACGATGACTGTTCCTTCATAGGTGCCTGCTTTTGTTTTCTTTGTGTCGACCTTTACTTTTGCAGTGGCTTTTCCGGTTTTATGAGCCGGAATCACAACACGGCTTGTGCCGGATGTGGAAATGCCGCTTCCGTTAAATGAGTATTCTAGCGTGTATGATTTTCTAATGGAAGATTGATTTTCAATTGTAAAGGTTTCTTTTTTCGTTTCGGTTCCTTTTTCCTTCAAAAATGTGCCGTACGAGTAGCTTCCCGGTGTGACGAACGAGTCGGCTTTGATCGCGTTCATAATTCTTGCGCTGCCTGCGCCTTGAGCGTTATGCGGATAGACTTCTCCGTCGCCATCCTTTAATGTGACGGCGGTATTCATGATGGCAGCCTTGATCTGTTCAACGCTCCATTTCGGTTTAGCTTGTTTGATAACGGCAACCGCTCCGGCAATATGAGGTGATGCCATGCTTGTTCCTTGTTTTGACCCGTAGCCATATGGATTGTCAGGATCATGTGTCGGAATGGTGCTGACGATATTGACGCCTGGCGCGGAAATATCCGGCTTAATCATCCACGTGTCCATCACAGGGCCGCGGGATGAGAAATCGGCAACCTGTTCACCGAGCGCTTTTGAGACCGTCAACTTGAATGTTGCTTTTGTCTCGCCTGCTTTCATGGCGCTGATGAGTTTTTCGCCGTCTTCTAATGAAAGCTTAATCGTTGGTACTGACATGCCTGGCACATTGGCTTCAACTTCTCCGGACAGGTTGTTATACACAACCATGCCGATGGCGCCTGCTTTTTTTGCGTTATCTGCTTTATCCACAAAAGCAATGCTGCCCCGTTTGACGAGTGCCACTTTGCCTTTCAGATCTTTTCCTTCAAAGTCCTTTTCTTCGCCGAGGCCAGCGTCGACAAGCTCAACCTCTTTATTGTGAAGCGCCTTGACGTCCTCTTCTTTGTCATAGCCCATGACTTTTGCTGAAGAGTAAGAGCCGAATGAGACGGCGTATTCATTGAGCGGGAGCTGCGTTGCGCCGACAGAAATCGCTTCTCTGGATGTGCCTGGCGATCCGACTGTCCAGCCGTTTGGTCCGCTGTTGCCATTTGATGTAACGGCGACAACGCCTTCTGACATGGCCCAGTCAAGCGCTGTGCTCGTCGCCCAATCCGGGTTGTTTAACGAGTTTCCGAGAGACAGGTTCATCACATCTGCTCCGTCCTGAACTGCACGTTCTACACCGGCGATGACGTTTTCTGTTGTGCCGCTTCCTCCCGGTCCGAGAACGCGGTAAGCGAGAAGTGTTGCATCAGGCGCTACGCCTTTAATCGTACCGTTTGCAGCGACAGTTCCGGCCACGTGTGTTCCATGGTCAGTGGCTCCGCCTCTTGGATCGCCTGTCGGTGTTTCTTTCGGATCGTAATCATTGTCTACAAAATCGTATCCTTTATATTGTCCGAAGTTTTTCTTCAGATCAGGGTGATTGTACTCAACCCCTGTATCAATAACAGCCACTTTGACGCCTTTCCCTGTGTAGCCTAAATCCCATGCATCATTTGCTCCGATATATGGCGCGCTGTCATCCATTTGCGGAGAGACAGCGTCCTCGGAGATGGTGATGTCTTGCTCCTTGATATTGTCTGTTTTGTAAGTGACGTTCGGGTACACAGCTTTAACGTCATCTACTGCTAGAAGTTTTGGAATTTCATTAGCTGGAAGCTTCATAGAAAATCCGGAGAATACCTGCTCATATTCTCGTTTTACTTTTCCGTTTTTCACCGCTTTCACGGCTTTATTTTTTGCTTTTGAGCGGGCGTTTTTGAGCTTGCTTTTCGTTTGGTTTACTCCCGCTTCTTTCGCCTCTGCTAAGGATTTTTCTTTTAATTCCACAATCACCGTTGTTTGTTTGCTTGTTGTCATGTCAATATCACCGAATACCTCGGCCTTTTCCAGATTCGCCGATCCTTTTGAAGAAACCGGTGCTGCCTGTACACCTGTAATGCCTGTGGATAACGTAAAGAATAAAACCAAACCTAGAAGCAGAAAACGAATAATCCCGTTTTTCAATGTGTTTCCCCCTTTGTGTTTAGAAAAAGTGTTAAATATCTAGTATATATTTCTTGAAAATTCAAAAAAATCCTTGTGTCATTTGGACCATTTATTGGATTTTGGTTGTGTATAAGGAAGGAGTTATACACAGAACCCTGTGTATAAGTGAATAAAGCTGTGTATATATATAGTTGGGAATATATGTTCTTATACAAAATATAGATGGGGTTTGTGGACATGTGGATATCTCTTGTGATTAAGTTGTTCTTATCTTTGGGATAACTTGTGTATAAACTTTTTAAAGCCGTTCTCCAATTTTCATTTCATTTCTTTCAGCTTTCAACAAAACTTCTTAAAACTAGTTTGTTTTTTCACTCATATTGTGACAAAGAATTCTCTTTCCACGGTCTATCATAGAGTCATGAGTTTTGCTAGAGCTGCTAGTTTGCGAGAAAAGAAATCGGCCGTCTTTTCCTGTGAGCTGCGGCTGAAAAAACGGGCTGCTAAAAAGGCTGCCTGCCAAAAAGAAGCGGAGGGATGTTTTTCTATGAAACGTTTGTTTGTATCTTTACGGGTGTGGATGGTCTTTTTGATGAACTGGGTGGCGCCGGACCGAAAACATGCGGCTGCCGCTATTTATTCGGCTCAGCGTACATATCAAAGAAAAGCGGCGGTGCAAGCCGCAGGACTGGTTTCGTTTTATGAATGGCGGATGGCTGTGAATGACGAAGAAAAACAGAAAGCGAAAGCCGCCGCTCTCTATAAAAGAAGATGTCTGCAAGCCTTCAAGGAATCGCCAAAGCAGGAGAGGGCCGGCCCGCAGCTTTACATGGCGGTCAAAAGGAGGTAAAATCCCAGTCATAAAAGCTAATTTGGCGGGAGAGAGAGCCTCTTGAAAATCTATAAGGTATTAAACAACAATGCGGCTTTAATCAAAGAGGATGATCAGGAAAAAATCGTTATGGGTCCGGGCATCGCTTTTCAAAAAAAGAAAAATGATCTCATCCCTATGAATAAAGTAGAAAAGATTTTTGTCGTGCACGACGAGAATGAAAAATTTAAACAAATCCTGCAAACACTGCCTGAGGAGCATATTGACATAGCTGAGGAAATCATCAGCTATGCGGAAGGGGAGCTCGCGGCGCCGCTGAGCGACCATGTTCATATCGCGCTTTCTGACCATTTGTCCTTTGCGATCGAAAGGATTCAAAATGGGCTGCTTGTGCAAAATAAATTATTGCATGAGATAAAGGCGCTCTATAAAAAAGAATACGAGATCGGCCTGTGGGCGATCGGACATGTAAAAGAGACATTGGGCGTGTCTCTGCCTGAAGATGAAGCGGGTTATATTGCCCTTCACATCCATACGGCAAAGATGGATGCAGAGAGTATGTATTCAGCGCTGAAGCATACGACGATGATAAAAGAAATGATAGAGAAAATAGAAAACTACTTTAATCGAAAGGTGGATGAAAACAGCATTTCCTATCAACGCCTTGTCACGCATTTGCGATACGCGGTCAGCCGGTTGGAATCAAATGAAGCGTTTCATGCCATGGACGAAGAGATGCTTTATTTCATCCAAAAAAAGTATTCATTTGCCTATCAATGTGCGCTGGAGCTGGCGGAGTTTCTGAAAAATGAATATCAATTACATTTGCCGGAGTCCGAGGCCGGCTATATCACGCTGCATGTCCAGCGTCTTCAAGATCTCTCGGAATAACCGCTTTGACTTGCAGGGAGTGATCTCTGGAAGTTTTTTTATTGATCGGCATTCAGCATGTGATACATCCAGCCCATCATCACAATTCCTGCGGCCAGATTGCCGAGTGTAACAGGAATTAAGTTTCTGGCTGCTCCCGCCAGTGTGACTGTATCAGGGTGATCGATCAAAAGTGAGATCGCAAATGTGCACATATTGGCAATGCTGTGTTCAAAACCGGAAATAAAAAAGCAGAAAACGAAAAGCATCATGGCAAACAGCTTTGCCCCTTCTCCTTTGAGAGACATCGGAATGAAAAAAGCGAGACATACAAGCCAATTGCACAGCATTCCTCGGAAAAACAGCTCTGAGGCAGGCGGCTCTATCTTGTGCTCTGCCAGATGAATCAAAAAGGAATGGGATGCCCCCTCGAAAAGCCCGGTTGCGCTGATAAGAATCGCAAACAAAACGGCTCCGATCAAATTGCCGGTATAGCTGAAAACCCACAGGTACAGGGTGTCGCGCCAGCGGATTCTTTTCCGGAGTGCGGTATAAGTGAAATAAAAGGTGTTGCCGGTGAATAAATCCCCGCCTCCGTAGGCAATTAATACAATAGCAGCTCCAAATGTCACAGCGGCAGCCGGGAAGGCAAACGGTGAGTCGGCAATAGAGAAATAGCTGCCTGTTTTGCTTGCGGCTGTAATGCCAAAACCGATAAACATGCTGGCCAAAATGGATCTGAGCAAATAACGGATTTTGCTTGAAACGAATATGTTTTGTTTTCTTAAAGCATACTGTTCAACCTTTTGCAATGCTTGAGTTTCCATTGTCTTTTCCTGCTTTCTTTGATAGATGAGCATAGTATAGCACGATATTGTGAAGTATTTCACAATTAATATTTACGACTTTTTGTCTAAATGTTTTACATCACTTTTTATCTAAAAAAACAGTTGACGAAAACGCTGTCATCAATTATGATGAAAGCGTATTCTTTATTCGAATAAGCGGGATTGTGACTGGTAAAGCAGGCAAGACCTAAAATTTGCGTAAATGAAAAAGGATCGTTGTGTCCTTTATTCGTTGGCGAATTTTAGGTCTTTTTTGTTTATAAAAGGGGGAGAAGAAGATGGATTACAAAGAGACTGCAAAACGCCTCATTGAGCTTCTCGGGGGACAAGAAAACATTATCAGCGCGGCTCATTGTGCGACAAGACTGCGTTTGGTGATTAAGGATGAATCAAAGATAGATCAAGCACAAGTAGAAGAGCTTGAAGGCGTCAAAGGCGCTTTCAGCAGTTCAGGCCAATACCAGATTATTTTTGGAACAGGCCTTGTCAATAAAGTGTATGACGCTTTTTCTAAGGAAGCCGATGTAGAGCGTGAAGAACATGTGAATCACCAGGATGCTGCTAAAGAGAAACTGAACCCTGCAGCGAGATTTGCGAAAACGCTTTCGAATATTTTTGTTCCGATCATTCCAGCCATCGTAGCCAGCGGCCTGTTAATGGGGTTATTGGGAATGATCAATGCCTTTCATTGGATGAGTAAGGACTCTGCGCTGCTGCAGCTCCTCGATATGTTTTCAAGCGCGGCATTTATCTTCCTGCCGATTTTGATCGGGGTCAGCGCTTCAAAAGAGTTTGGAAGCAATCCGTATTTAGGAGCGGTCATCGGGGGAATCATGATACACCCCACTCTTTTGAATCCATGGGGTCTGGCGGAAGCATCACCTGATTATATGCATCTTTTCGGGTTTGATATCGCGCTTCTCGGATATCAGGGAACTGTCATCCCTGTTCTGCTGGCAGTTTACGTCATGAGCAAGGTAGAGAAATGGACAAGAAAAGTGGTTCCGCATGCGGTCGATTTGCTTGTTACGCCTTTTGTTACTGTCATTGTCACCGGGTTTGTCGCATTTATTGCCATCGGTCCTCTAGGAAGAGCGCTTGGCTCCGGTATTACTGTTGCTTTAACATATGTGTATGATCATGCCGGTTTTGTCGCAGGCCTTCTTTTCGGAGGCACCTATTCACTGATCGTCCTGACAGGTGTTCATCACAGCTTCCATGCGATTGAGGCGGGGCTCATTTCAGATCTTGGCAGGAACTATTTATTGCCGATTTGGTCTATGGCGAATGTCGCCCAAGGTGGGGCCGGCCTTGCTGTCTTCTTTTTAGCGAAAAAGGCAAAAACGAAGGAAATCGCTCTTCCGGCGGCATTTTCCGCTTTTCTAGGCATTACAGAGCCTGTCATTTTCGGGGTGAACCTTCGATACCGGAAGCCGTTTATCGCCGCCATGATCGGGGGCGCGTTGGGCGGCGCGTATGTCGTATTTACACATGTTGCTGCAAACGCTTACGGGTTAACAGGCATTCCGATGATCGCCATTGCAGCACCGTTTGGCTTTGGAAATCTAGTAAACTATATGATAGGAATGGTTATTGCAGCAGTATCAGCATTCATTGCGGCGTTTGTCATGAAAATTAACGAAGATGAGGAGAGAAAAAAATGACAGCACATGATCAGAAGCTGCGTCGCCGGGCTTATGAAGAAATTGAGAAAAAAGAACATATCGCTGCCAGCGATCCGCACCGCCAGCACTTTCACATCATGCCTCCGGTTGGTTTGCTGAATGATCCAAATGGCGTGGTGTATTGGAAAGGAGTCTATCATTTGTTTTTTCAGTGGCAGCCGTTTCAGACGGGGCACGGCGCAAAGTTTTGGGGGCATTATACGACACGCGATTTTGTGAATTGGAAGCGGGAAGAGATTGCACTGGCTCCGAGTGATTGGTTTGATAAAAACGGCTGCTACTCGGGCAGCGCTGTTGTCAAAGATGACCGGCTCTATCTGTTTTACACAGGAAATGTCAGGGATCAGGATGGGAATCGGGAAACGTATCAGTGCCTTGCTGTATCGGATGATGGGCTGACCTTTGAGAAAAAAGGTGTTGTCGCCCGCCTTCCGGAAGGCTATACAGCTCATTTTCGCGATCCGAAGGTGTGGGAGCATGAAGGAAAATGGTATATGGTGATCGGTGCACAAACGGAGAACATGAAAGGCCAAGCTGTTTTGTTTACTTCCGATAACCTGACAGAATGGGCGTTTCTTGGCCCGATAATAGGTGCCGGCCTCAACGGACTGAACGGTTTCGGGTATATGTGGGAGTGCCCTGACCTGTTTTCTCTTCAAGGCTCTGAAGTGCTGATTGTCTCGCCCCAAGGACTTGAAACTGACGGCTATCGTTATCAAAATGTGTATCAATCTGGATATTTTGTAGGCCGGCTCAATTATGAAAAAATGGGGCTGATGCATGCTGCGTTTACGGAGCTTGATCAAGGCTTTGATTTTTACGCGCCGCAAACACTTGAAGACGATCAGGGACGCCGGATACTGTTTGCGTGGATGGCTGTACCTGATCAGGATGAGAAGGATCATCCGACGAAAGATTATCACTGGATTCACTGCATGACGCTGCCGAGACAGCTGACGCTATCAGGGGAGAAGCTGATTCAGCAGCCGCTTCCCGAGCTGAAAGCGATGCGGAAAAATAGGCAGGAAGTTCAAATCAACATGTATGGATCGTCTGGTACGCTGCCAGTCGAAAATCCTGAAAGAGCTGAGATTTTGATTGAAGACATTAGTACGGAGTCTGGTTTTGAAATCGATATCCGAGCCACTGCCACATTCTCTTTCCAGAAGGAAGAAGGGCTTATCACGCTAACGCGCACAAGCTTTGACGGTACAAGAACAGAAGCGAGACATTGCCGAATCAGCAATCTGCACACAGTGCACATGTTTATCGACGCGTCATCTGTGGAAGTCTTTATCAATCATGGGGAAGAGGTATTCAGTGCGAGATATTTTCCTTTCCCGGGAAATGATGAAGTGACAGCGAGATCAAATGGAAAATCTGAAATGAAAGTCGGAATTTGGACACTCATGTAGAAAATCCTCCTATTTTCTTATGTGAAATCTGTGCCATCTGTGCTATTCTTCAACGATAACCTACTATTTTTTTTCTGTAAAAGGAGTTGTTTTCTTGAATATACATGAACAGAAGATAACACCGGAATGTTTAGAAAAGGCTGCGGATCATGTTGAGGATAAGCGGGAAGAGTATAAGGATGTGCTTCTTCAGCTGAAAAAAATGCTTCGGGGAACATCGCCGCATAGTGAAGCGGCAGAAACCCTTTCACGGGCATATGAACAAATGAAGGAATATGCACTTTTTGTTCAGTCGATAGAAACATTTTTGAGATCATCTGCGAACAATTTAAAAACCAAATAAACAGGCTGCCGATGTGATCGGCAGTTTTTTCTGTTGCAAAAGAGGACTACTTTCAAGTATGGAAGCGGCAGATGAAACGCACAAAGACTCTTGTGATATAGACATTTTTGAGGCGGACGGTTACGAAGATGTGAAATGGAATGCGACAGAGCGTCCCAATATGTAAGATTGAACATAAAAACAGGCTGCCTCTTTATAAGGCAGCCTGTTACGCTTATGATTGCTTATTCAGGCGCAAAGCAGAATGCTTCGTAGGTCCGACATACTGATTCAGCGGGAAGGATTCTTTAATCGCAGCTGTAATAAATTCTTTCGCCGCGTAAATCGCTTCTTTGACTTCCGCACCTTTTGCGAGTTCTGCTGTCACCGCTGCGGAGAACGTACAGCCGGCGCCATGTGTATAAGGCGTATCAATCATTTCGCTTTCAAGGACTTCCGCTGTTTCTCCGTCATACAGAACGTCTACAGCTTTTTCGTGCTTCAGCTTGCCTCCGCCTGTAATCACAACATATTGAGCACCGAGGGCGTGGATTTTTTTCGCCGCTTCTTTCATGTCTTCAATCGTTTTTAATTCGCCCATGCCGCTGAGCTGGCTGGCTTCGAACAGATTTGGCGTAATCACGGTAGCGAGCGGTGCCAATTGTTCACGCAGGGCTTGCGCGTGCTCTGGATAAAGGACCTCATTTGCCCCTTTGCAAACCATAACCGGATCAATCACGACGTTTTGCAGTTGTTTTTCCTTGATCGTTTTCGCCGCAAGCTCAATAATTTCAACGGTTGGCAGCATTCCTGTTTTCATGGCGTTCACACCGATGCCGTCTACAATCGTTGCGAGCTGGGCGCGAATCGTGTCAGGATCGATCGGAAAGACTTGATGGTCCCAGCTGTTGTTTGGGTCCATCGCGACGATCACCGTTAAGGCCGTCATCCCGTATACGTTTTTTTCTTGAAATGTTTTTAAATCAGCTTGAATTCCCGCGCCGCCGCTGGAATCGGAGCCGGCAATCGTGAGTGCTTTATGCATAGACATGTGTTGAACCTCCATCAATGTTTTATATCTCATTATAGTTAGATTTTCTGCTTATCACAATATGAAAGGTTTATAGGAATCAATTGACAATATCAGGGTGATTTCATAAAATGCTACATAAGAAAACTAGGTAGGGGTTTTGTCATGTTAAATCGTGAGCTGATTAAAGGCAGCACTGTGATATTGGTATTAACGCTCCTGAGTGAGAGGCCGATGTATGGCTATGAGCTTGTAAAAGAGATGGGAAGCCGCAGCGATCATGAACTGCAAATGAAAGAGGGAACATTGTATCCTTCCCTTCATAAACTTGAACGGCAAGGATATATTTCTTCCTATTGGGAGAAGCAGGAGAAAGGCCCGGATCGTAAGTATTATCGGATTACAGAAGACGGCAGAGAGATCCTGGCAGAGCGCACAAAGGAATGGAGCATGTTTTCAGCCATGATGGACCGAATGCTGAAGCGGGGCGGACAGAATGGATAAAGAGACTTATATATATAAAGTGAAAAACGGGCTTAAAGGGGTTTCTGATTGTGAAGCGATGATCGAAGAGATCGAAAACCATATTGAACACCACTTGTTTCACTTCATTCAAGAGGGAAAGAGTGAGGCGGAAGCCATGGAATGTTTGCTTCGGGAATTTGGCACACCGGATGAGATTGTGTCTTCCTTTCAGAAAGAACAGCCTGTATCCGCCCGTACGTTTTTATTATTCCATCTTTTCTGCAATAGTGCTTTATTTGCAGCAGGTATTATCATTACGGCATTGCATGCATGGTTAGAATCTCCCTTTGTTCATGCAGTGTGGAAAGGCATTTCTGTTTCTGTGTGGCTGATTTTAGCTGCTTATATTCTCTATTGGGTGCTGATTGGGTACCAAGGCGTCAGGGAGTTCGGGCAACGCGGTGAACGGCTTGTTTTACATACGATTCTTATTTCCATGGTGCCGAACGTTATTTTTATGTTTGTTTTTCTGTTTGATCTCGTTCCTGCTGCGCTGTTTCAATCTTTGCTGACACCTTGGTTTATAGGGGCGTGTGCTTGTGCTACGCTGTTATTTCCGGCGTGCGGACGAATAGGCTGTTATTTTGGCAGGTGCCAGCTTGCCTGATTTTTTAGGTATATACATAGAATTTCTATGTAATAAGGGGGATTGTCATGAGACTCGGCTCTTGTTTATATGGCTTTGTTATTCATGTGGCTGTATTTTTGTTTGTGGGTGCCTCCATGCTTTTGGTTATGGCTGTGTCCGTACCGCTTGTTTTTTTGTTCGATAGGCTGCCAGATGTTGTTTTTACTGCTGGTGCAATCATTTTTCTATTATTCTTCTATTCTATAGGCTGGTTTTGGGCACTCAGGCTTGCTTGCCACCAACGCATGCGTCTGTTTGATGTTCAATTGGGGTCCTTTGTTCTGCTGGCCTTGCTGATTGGTTTGTTCTTATCAGATGGAACGAGTGTTTCTGAAATTGTGAGGGATTGGGACGATGCAGGCTGTGCTTTTGTTCCGCCGGCATTCACTTTTTTGTGCCTTTCTTACGCATTGGTGCTGCTGCCGGTCTATCAATCGAAGCTATGGCATCTCGTCCTGCCGAATGGCGTCCGCCTGAAAGATGTCGTTCGTGTATGCGCAGATCTGATGCTGATTATGGTGCTTCTGGTAGGCGTCACATTGCTGTTTCTGTAGTTTCCATTTCACAGTTCGGTAGGATCTTCCCACTGATCTCCCGTCCAATATATGTTTTAATAGTACATGACTATGAAAATGAGAAGGAGAGCATCATGAAGATTTCTATCGTAATTGTGACCTATAATCGGATTCCGGCTTTGTGCGAGCTGCTGGAGTCGATTTCGCAGCAGACTATGAAGCCGTATGAAGTCATTATTGTCAATGATGCCGGGGAATCGGTTGAGCGGGCCAAAGCACTGTATCCGGATCTGCCGATTGTTGTGATTGATTTAGAGAAGAACTCAGGTCATGTGGCCGCGAGAAATGCGGGTGTCAAAGAGGTGTCAGGCGACTGTATCATGCTTTGTGATGATGATGATTTCTTCACGCCGGGCCATCTGGAAAGAATGGCGAAGGAAATGGAAACGGCAGATTTCGTTCATTCTGATGCCGAAATTGTGTCGTTTGAAGAGAGGGAAGGGACAAGATATCCGATTTCGCGGAAGTTATTTGCGTATACCGCTGATTATGAGGATATGAGAGTGTTCTCGACCTACGTGCCGTCGGGCAGCATGTACAGACGTTTCCTGCACGATGAGATCGGGTATTTCGATGCTGATGTGCATAATTATTGGGACTGGGATTTTTACTTGCGTGCAGCGAAGGATTACCGGGTCAAGCGTGTGCCTTGTGCCAGTGTGATATATGCATTCAGTGACGCGGGAGACAATCAGTCCGCAGACCTTGGCGCCAAGCGGAAGCAATATTTGGATCGTTTAAGCGAGAAGCACGGACTAGGGGAACTGCCGACGAAAAACTTTGCCGTCCTGCTTGAAGAGCCTGACATGAAGAGGCGGGAAGCACAAAGTGAGATTGTTTGGGATGGCAAACCTGTCTATTCCAGACTTCATCGTTCGTAAGGAGGTTTGCATGTTGAAACAGCTTTTACAGGACAGCTGGTGGGAACAGCTGAAGGAAGAGTTTGAAAAACCGTATTATCAAGAGCTGAGAGAAATGCTGAAGCGGGAATACATGGAGGAGACGATCTATCCGGACAGCCGCGATATCTTTAATGCGCTGCACTATACGCCGTACGATGATGTCAAGGTGGTCATTCTCGGCCAAGATCCGTATCACGGGCCTGGACAGGCTCAAGGCTTAAGCTTCTCCGTAAAGCCGGGCGTGAAGCAGCCGCCTTCATTAAAAAATATTTTTCTCGAGCTTCAGGATGATATCGGATGCACCATACCGAATCACGGGTCGCTCGTCAGCTGGGCGAAGCAGGGGGTTCTTTTGCTGAATACCGTGCTCACGGTGCGGCGCGGACAGGCGAATTCCCATAAGGGAAAAGGCTGGGAGCGGCTGACTGACCGGATGATTGACGTGCTGAATGAAAGAGAGCGGCCGATCATCTTTATATTGTGGGGCCGGCATGCCCAAATGAAAAAAGAACGGATCGATACGTCCAAGCATTTTATTATTGAATCGACGCATCCCAGCCCGTTTTCAGCAAGAAACGGATTTTTTGGCAGCAGGCCATTTTCAAGGGCAAATGCCTTCTTGGAGAAAATGGGTGAGGCTCCGATTGATTGGTGTATAAAGGATTTATAAAAAGCGCAGATGGCCTGCGCTTTTTTATTTGAGTATTTTTCGAATCAAACGCAAGCCGTTTTTGGAGGATGGATAACGGAAAGCGAAGTCGAAGCGGTTCGTTTGCTTGACGACGCTTTTTTTATGCGTAAATGTATTAAAACTGTCAAATCCGTGATAGCTGCCGATTCCGCTTTCTCCCACGCCGCCAAATGGCAAATACGGTGTCGCGGCATGCATTAACGTATCGTTGACACAGCCGCCGCCAAACGACAGGTTTTCTAATACCTCTCGTTCAATTGTTTGGTTTGTCGTAAACACATACAGGGCGAGCGGCTTGGGACGCGACTTGATTTTCTCAATGACTTCATCGATGCCGCGATATGTAAACAGCGGAAGAATGGGTCCGAAAATTTCCTCTTGCATTACAGGGGAATCATCTGTGACTTGATCGAGAATGGTCGGCGCTATTTTGTGGTGCCTGTGATCGGCTTGGCCGCCGCTTAGCGCGACGCCGTCTTTCAGAAAGCTCAGCAGCCGCTGATAGTGGCGTTCACTGACGATTTTGCCATAAGCCGGATTCAGTTCGGGCTGCGGTCCGTAAAACTCGCCAATGACACGCTTCATTTCTTCCGCAAGCACTGTTTTGATGTCTTCGTGAACGAGCAAATAATCCGGTGCGATGCAGGTTTGGCCCGCATTCGTAAATTTCCCGAAGACGATGCGTTTGGCGGCAAGCTTGATGTCAGCATCCTTATGCACGATGCAGGGGCTTTTGCCTCCGAGCTCTAAGGTGACAGGAATTAATTGTTTGGCCGCCGCTTCCATGACAACTTTTCCTATGGCGACGCTTCCCGTAAAAAATATGTAGTCGAACGGCTGCTGTAATAAAGCTGTGCTGATGTCCGGCCCGCCTTCCGCCAAAGCGACATAATGATCGGGAAAAACGTCGCGGATGAGATCGGAAAGAACAGCCGAAACAGCTGGCGTATATTCTGAGGGTTTGAGAACGACCGTGTTTCCGGCCGCAATGGCTCCGATCAATGGAGAAAGCGCCAGCTGCAAGGGATAGTTCCATGGCGCAATCACCAAGACGGTGCCATACGGCTCGGGGATAATGACACTTTTGGAACCGATATGGGTCAATGGCGTTTTGACTCTTTTCGGCTTGGCCCATTTTTTCAGCCGTTTCATCACAAAGCTGATTTCCTCCAGAACGATGCCGATTTCCGTTGAGTATGCTTCTTGTTCAGATTTGTGAAGATCCTGATAGAGAGCGGCTGTGATGTCTGCTTCATACGCTTTGATGGTGTGTTTCAGTTTCTTTAAGACGTCCAGTCTTGAGTCAATTGATTTTGTATGCCCTGCCGCGAAAAATGCTTGATGGCTGCTGACAATAGAGGGGATGCTGTTCATATTCTCTCTCCTTCCTGGGGGTCATGGTGATTCATTATGTGAAAATTGTCTTCTGCTTGTCAAATGCGAGGCGCTTGTCAGAAAAAATAACAAACTCTTGTCTGCGTTTGCGGCGGGAATTTGATAAAATGCAGGGAGACTACATTTTATTTTTGGAGGATTTTTTATGAACATTCATATATCCGCTTTGATTCAGAAGATGGAAGAGGAATTGAAGAAAGCAAAGACGGCTGAAGGTGATGAGGAGCTGAAGCGTCACGTGGCGGTCGTCCGTTCTTTGTGCGACGTTGTGCTGGATCAGCAGGAGACGGGGAGCGCGCCGCGCATTCAGCCGAGTGTCACGGCAAGTCCTTCGGTGCCGCCTTCGACAGATCAGCTGCTGATGGAAAAAATGATGGGCAGCGCGGGATTAAACAAATATCGGAAGCAGGAAAAAGATAAGCAGGAAGAGGATGGAAACGGAGAGTCTTTATTTGATTTTTAATCAGAAAGGTTGAGCTTACGTGAAATTGGTTCTTGGCGCTCTGCAATGGACAGCGTTTATGATTGCCGCGGCGATTGTTGTTCCGGTGGCGGTTGCCCAGTCGTTTCATCTGGATCATTCAGATTCTGCACGGCTGATTCAAAGCACTTTTTTTGTATTGGGAATTGCCGCAGTTATTCAGTGTTTGAAAGGACACCGGCTGCCTATAAATGAAAGCCCTGCCGGCTTGTGGTGGGGAGTGTACACGATCTACGGCGGCCTGACCGGAACGGTGTTTGCGACATATGGCGAAACATTGCGCGGCTTGCAGGGGGCGCTTCTTGTAAGCGCTGTATGTTTCTTTTTGTTAAGTGTCTTCAAGGTCATTGACCGGCTTGCTGCCTTGTTTACTCCGGTTGTGACAGGGGTCTATTTGCTGCTGCTCGTCATGCAGCTGAGCCAGCCGATAATAAAAGGGCTTCTCGGCATCGGCTATTTAAAAGACAGCGTGGACGGTCTTGTATTTGTCCTCGCGCTGGTTGTCGTTGCTGCAGCTTTTATCATGTCAAATTCTCATATCGTTTTTTTAAAGCAATATTCTATTTTATTGGCCCTTTTCGGCGGATGGGTGCTGTTTGCGGCTGCGGGCGTTGCGAAACCGATCGAAATGCCGGATCGGCTGTTTCAGCTGCCGTCTCTGTTTCCGTTCGGTGCCCCGTTATTTAACAGCGGCCTAGCCATCACCTCGGTTTTTATTACGATCCTGCTGATCGTTAACATGCTGGCAAGTATGAAGGTTGTGGACATTGCAGTGAAAAAATTCGGCAAACAGACAGATGGAAAGCGTCATGAGCGCCCTGCCGGTTTTGCGGCTGCATTCAGCCATTTGCTGAGCGGTTTGTCTGGAGCCATTGCACCGGTTCCGATTTCGGGAGCCGCGGGTTTTATTGAAACGACAAAGATGCCTTCTAAAAAGCCGTTTGTTCTCGGCAGTATGCTGGTCGTTTTCATCAGCGTGATTCCGTTTTTTATGAATGCGTTTGCGAGTCTGCCGTCACCCGTTGGATTCGCGGTAAACTTTGTTGTGTTCTCGGCAATGGTTGGTTTGGCGTTTACTGAATTTGATTCCTATGAGAAATCAGAGCTGAAAAGAGTGCGGGCTGTGATCGGCATTTCACTGCTTACAGGTGTCGGCATTATGTTTGTGCCAGAAAGTGCATTAAAGGATATGCATCCGGTGTTTATTTCTCTGTTAAGCAACGGGCTTGTCTTAGGGACGCTTGCTGCAATAGCGATGGATCAGTTTCAGCTTTGGCGCAGGAGAAAATCCGACAATCTCGTGTCATCAGAGAACAAACATTGAATTTTCATACAGGTGCGATATGATAATTGATATGATTTTAACGAAAAGGCGGGAGAGAATAGATGAAAGTATTTATTATATTAGGCGCTATTAATGCCATGCTTGCCGTGGGCCTCGGGGCATTTGGCGCACACGGATTAGAAGGGAAAATTCCTGATAAATATCTTCAGGTGTGGCACACAGGCGTGCAGTATCATATGTATCACGCGCTGGGGCTTTTTGTTGTCGCGTTTCTTGCGGATAAACTGTCTGGCATCGGCAGCGTCACAACAGCCGGCTGGCTGATGTTTGCGGGGATTGTGCTGTTTTCCGGAAGCTTATACATCCTCAGTGTGACGCAAATTTCCATTCTCGGGGCAATCACGCCGCTTGGCGGTGTGGCGTTCATTATTTCTTGGATCATGATCGTTGTCGCAGCCGTCAAATATCTATAAATAAAAAAGCCAATCCTCATGATATGAGAGATTGGCTTTTTTTCTTTATCTTGGCGAATAGGATGACATCGAGTATGGGTACGTATATGCAATTTCTTCATCAAAGGTAACGTAATCAAGATAGATCGTCAGCAGAAGATAGCGGGTTCCTGTCTTTGGATCGCTGATAATAATGTGATCCCGGCCCGCAGCCTCGATGACGCCGCGAAAAATCTTTGATCCCCACTCTTTGCTGTTTTCAAATGTCATATAGATGGTAGCCGTTTTTCCCCTGTTCAGGCGCAGTATATTTTCGATATATGATTCCTCGACAGGCAGCATGCCGGGAATGTTTTGGCCGCCCGATGGCGTCGGCCCCGATGGAATTTGAAACCCGCCGCCCTGGCCTTGCTGCTGAGTGGGGAATCCGAAGCCTTGCTGCCCCTGCTGCATGGGCATTTGCTGCATTTGTCCCATAGTCTGCATTTGTGGGCCTTGCATTTGCGGGCCTTGCCCTTGCGGCTGCGGGTACGGATTTGGGCCGAATTGAGGCGAATACCCCTGCATATCATATCCCTGCATTTGCTGATATTGATTTTTTTTCGGTTTCATATCGTTCCTCCTTTTTATGAAAACCATTCAGAACATGTTCCGGATGTATAAATAAACGATCCGAGATGACTCACCTCCGATGACAAACGATCTTAGTCGCTAGTGCGATTTTTATCTCTTTCACCTTATGAGGCCAAAGCTTGGAATATGCTGAAAAAAAGAACAGTGAGCGTGCCGATTTCTCTGGCCGATCACTGTTTTTTCAATGGACGTACACAATCTTTTCGCATATTAGTCTGTATTCCTAGCGCAACTTGCGCTTAAGCAACATAAGATAACGTTAGTTTCAGGTGTGAAAATTCAAGAAGGAGGTGTAGGATTTGCCGAAAGTTTCAGTGATTATGACGAGCTATAACAAAAGCGATTATGTGGCAAAGTCCATTTCAAGCATACTCTCACAAACTTTTTCTGATTTTGAATTGTTTATTATGGATGACAACTCAAATGAAGAGACGCTGAATGAAATCCGTCCCTTTTTGAATGATAACCGTGTGCATTTCTATCAAAGCGATGTATCTGGAGTGAAGGAAAGAACGGAAAAAAACGAGATACGCGGCCCTGATCAATCAAGCGATTGAGATGGCAGAGGGTGAATATATCACCTATGCGACGGATGACAAC
This sequence comes from Bacillus sp. PAMC26543, assembly GCF_014250375.1. NCBI lineage: Bacteria > Bacillati > Bacillota > Bacilli > Caryophanales > Bacillaceae > Bacillus > Bacillus sp. PAMC26543. The sequence goes on from NZ_CP060193.1 coordinate 382,686, forward strand.
ATCTATATGCCGGATCGGCTGTTAAAGATGGTGCGTGAACTCGATGATCACCCGGAAAAGGCTGTGATCTACTCAAGCTCGAAAACCTATCATTTAAACCAGAATCGAGACATTATAAAAGAAACTGTCAGGCCCGCCAGTCAAGTAACGTGGAACGCTCCGTGCGCAATTGACCATTGCTCGGTGATGCACAGGTATTCGGTGCTTGAGAAGGTGAAGGAGTCGTTTGGCTCTTATTGGGATGAAAGCCCGGCGTTTTATCGGATCGGTGATGCCCGGTTCTTTTGGAGAGTCAATCATTTTTATCCGTTTTACCCGCTGGCCGAGGAGCTTGATCTGAACTATATTACAGACCAATCCATTCATTTTCAGCTGTTTGAGTCAGAAAAAAACGAGTTCGTTCGGAATCTTCCTCCGCAGCGCAACTGCCGCGAACTGCGTGAATCATTAAAAAAGCTTGGAATGGGGTGAGAGTTTGTCGGCCTATTTAAGCAATTATTGGGTGTTGTACCGGAAGTATGCGGAGCTTTTTGACAGGCTTCGCTACAAGGGGATTCCGCTCGGGCTTATCAGTAATTTTTACCAATACATCAGCCCTGAGCTGAGAGTGATGATGGAAGAAGAACCGGAATTATTCGGGCCTGCGGATCAGCATATCGATGAAGGCCAGATTCAGACGTTTTTTGAAGAGAAAAAACAGAGCATTGCCAAAACAAATGACGCGCCTGTTAAGGGAAAAGTGATCTTGCATTTTGATCACCTTCGTTTTGTAAACGCTAATTACTACCAATTTGATCCTGAGAAAACAGCTGTTTTGGCAAGATGGAGTATGCCGAATTATTGCGATTTGCCTGTGATCAGCAAGCCTGAAGTGGCTGCTTCATGTGAAAAAGGCGATCCGAAGCCGTATCTTGAAAAGGCTTTTTCGATTCTTTCGGCTTATGACGACCACCCGGCATTCGGTGATCAAGCATTTCGTGAACGGCTTTTCAAGGATATTCCTTTGTTCATGGAAGCCATTGACACAGTAGATGCTTTATTCACGAAAGAGAACATTTCTGCCGTTGTTGTAGGAACGACAGAAGACATTTACAGCAGGGTGCTCGCTCTTATGTGCGAAAGGAGAGGGGCCGTGAGCGTCTGCCTTCAGCATGGAGCGCTGATGGGTGATGAAGCCTTCTTGCCCGTTTTTACAACCTATCAGGCTGTTTTTGGCGCATATGAAGCTGGTTGGTATCAGCAAAAAGGCTGCAAACCAGAACAGATTCTTATAACGGGACATCCCCGCTTTGACGAAATTTTTAACAGGACACCTATGGACATGTCAGTATTTTATCGAAAGCTGGCCTTTCACCCGTCTAAAAAAATCGTTTTGATCGCGACACAGCCCTTTTCCGAGGAATTTTATTCAAGTGTGTTAGCGGAGCTTACCACGCAAAAACAGCTGCAAATCATCATTAAACCTCACCCATGGGAAATCGGAAAAAACAAGCTGGATCTGTATCATGCGGCGGCAAAAAAACATAAAGCATGCAGAGTCATCAAAAAAGAGATGGATCTGTACGATATTCTGGCGTATGCTGACGCCGCTGTGACACAAACCTCAACGGTGGGCCTTGAGGCCATGCTGTTTCAAAAGCCCGCACTGATCGGGAAATCGACCGGAAACCGCACGTATCCGTATTACGAGTCTCTTGGCGATTTTATATTTGAAAAACCGGAGGAATTAGCGCGCACCCTGATTGAGGTTCTTCAAAATCCCGCCATGTATCAGAAGGCAGAAGCGGCGCGTCTGTCATTTACGGCTTCCAATTACCCGGTTACTGAGTCGACGCTCGCCTTGTTTTCGGAACTGAAAGCAAAAACAGGAGTTGATTACAGGCGGGATCATTCTGAATAAAACGATAGGAGCGCAAAGAAATGGTGCAAAAGAGAAATCATTTTCTTCCTTATTCCTTGCCGCTGATCGGAAAGGAAGAAATTCAGGAGGTCACAGAAACGCTTGAATCCGGATGGCTTTCCAAAGGCCCGAAGGTTCAGCAGTTTGAAAAAGAGTTTGCCGCGTTTGTCGGAGCCAAGCACGCCGTGGCGCTGAATTCATGTACCGCTGCTTTATTTTTGGCTTTAAAAGCAAAAGGGGTCGGACTGGGTGATGAAGTCATAACCTCTCCACTGACGTTCAGCTCAACCGCCAATACGATTATTCATACCGGAGCAACGCCGGTGTTTGCGGATATAGATGAAAAGACGCTTAACATTGATCCGAAAAAGCTTGAGACGGCGGTCACACCGCGGACGAAAGCCGTTGTACCCGTCCACTTTGGGGGGCAGTCCTGTGACATGGACGCAATTTTAGCCATTGCCCAAACGCACGGTCTATTTGTGCTCGAGGATGCGGCGCACGCAGTATACACCACTTATAAGCAGAGAATGATCGGCTCCATCGGGGATGCGACAGCATTCAGCTTCTACGCGACCAAAAACCTGGCGACAGGGGAAGGCGGCATGCTGACGACGGATGATGAGGAGCTTGCCGACAAAATCAGGGTTCTGAGCCTTCACGGCATGAGCAAAGGCGCGTGGAACCGTTATTCTTCAAATGGCAGCTGGTACTATGAGGTCGAGTCGCCCGGCTACAAAATGAACATGTTTGATCTGCAGGCGGCGCTCGGGCTTCATCAGCTGAAACGGCTGGATGACATGCAAAAACGGAGAGAAGAGATTGCAGGTCAGTATCAAGCCGCTTTTCAGCAAATCCCGGGGCTGATCACGCCGTTTGTTCACAACGAAGGACGGCATGCCTGGCATTTATATGTCCTGCAAGTTGATGAAAAACAGGCCGGCGTCACTCGGGATGAAATGATTACGGCTCTAAAGGATGAATACAATATCGGGACCAGTGTTCATTTTATCCCAGTGCATATTCATCCGTATTATCAAAAGGAATTCGGATTTAAGGAAACAGACTACCCGCTCGCCATGAAGTATTACAAACGCACCCTGTCACTCCCGCTGTATCCATCAATGTCTGACGAAGATGTCAACGACGTGATAGAGGCCGTGCGGGACATCGCAAAAGGGGCTGGTTAGGTGTATACGATAAAAGAGAATGTTTCCAAAGAGGCGATCATGGAATTTCTCCAAAGCAAACAGATGACACTTGACGGGTCGTATCAATTTTCGCTCGGCCTATTTGAAAACAGCCAGCTTCAAGGCGTGATGATGTATGAAGACGCCCTTTGGGAAAGCAAAATGCTTCAGAAAAAAGCCATGAACGTAAAGCTTCTCGCGGCTAACAGCACAGGACAGCTGAAACGGCTATTTCAGGCCTTTTATTCTGTTCGGCAAACGGATGAAACGGATTTTGTGTTTGTGCGTGTACCGGCAGAGGATATCGGAGCAGTACATGTCATTCAGCAGCAGCCGTCATCTTATTTTGTCGGCAGTTTGCTTAAACTGGCGAAGACCCCGTCTATATATGAAAAAACGCCGCCATTTTTTGAACTGGTTCAGCCTGAGCCTGGAGACACCGAAGAGATTTGCCAGTTAGCCAGCGACGCATTTACGAAAAGCAGATATTTTCACGATCCTTATCTCAGCCGTGAGGCAGCGAACAAAATCTTTCAAGAGTGGACACGAAACAATCTGATGGGGAGAGCGGATATCAATATTGCCGCTAGATATAATGGGGAAATAATCGGCTACCTGCAAGGTTTATCAAAAGGTGATGAGTATGTGCTTGATTTGATGGCTGTGAAGCCGGGGTATGAAGGCAAGCGTATCGCGTTTCATTTATTGGCGCATCTCATAGAACAACCGGAGACGCTGAAGCATAAAACGGTAACAGCGGGGACGCAGCTTCATAATGTAAGAGCGATCCGCCTATATGAAAGAATGGGCTTCACCGCTGTTCAATCATATTACTATTACCACATTTGGTCGGGCAAGGAGGCGAAATAATGGCGGGTTTTCAGATCGCAAACAAAACTGTCGGCAAAGATGCTCCCGTTTTTATCATTGCCGAGGCAGGAATTAATCATGACGGAAAATTGGATCAGGCCTTTGCACTGATTGATGCCGCGGCGGAAGCGGGTGCAGATGCCGTTAAATTTCAAATGTTCCAGGCTGATAAGATGTATCAGAAAGATCCTGGATTATACAAAACGGCTGCGGGCAATGATGTATCAATTTTTTCTCTCGTTCAGTCCATGGAATTGCCCGCGGAGTGGATTGATCCGCTTTTGGACTACTGTCGCAAGAAACAGGTGATTTTTTTAAGCACGGTGTGTGATGAAGGATCAGCTGATCTGCTGCTTTCCACTTCTCCAAGTGCTTTTAAAATCGCATCCTATGAAATTAACCATCTCCCGCTGCTCAAGTACGTCGCCCGCATGAACAGGCCGATGATTTTTTCGACAGCCGGAGCGGAAATTGCTGATATTCATGAGGCTTGGCGCACCATCAGAGCAGAGGGCAACCACGAAATTGCCATTATGCATTGTGTGGCGAAATACCCTGCACCGCCTGAATACAGCAACCTCAGTGTGATCCCGATGCTTGCCGCCGCTTTTCCGGATGCGCCCATCGGTTTTTCGGATCATAGCGAGCACCCGACAGAAGCGCCATGTGCCGCGGTCCGGCTCGGCGCCAGACTGATAGAAAAGCATTTTACTATCGATAAAAACCTGCCGGGGGCTGATCATTCATTTGCATTAAATCCGGATGAATTAAAGGAAATGGTCAAGGCCATCAGGGAAACGGAAGCCGAGCTGAAACTAGGCATCAGGAAGCCAGTTTCTGAAAAGCTGCTGGGCAGTTCATACAAAACAACAACTGCCATTGAGGGTGAGATCAGAAAATTTGCATATAGGGGAATTTTCACAACGGCTCCGATTCAAAAAGGGGATGCCTTCAGCGAAAACAATATTGCCGTGCTCCGCCCCGGACAAAAGCCTCAGGGGCTGCACCCGAGATTTTTTGAGCTATTGACCGGCGGCGTGCGTGCGGTAAGGGACATCCCGGCAGACACAGGCATTACGTGGGAAGATATTTTAACGAAGGACAGCCCGTCCCATGGATGACATACTTTTTATCGTGCAGGCGAGAATGGGATCGGAACGCCTTCCTGGAAAAGTACTGCGTCCGCTTGGTTCGGAGCATTTACTCGATATTCTCGTTCAGCGCGTACGGCAAAGCGCATTCTATCAAAAGGAGCGCGATAATCTTGTCATCGCTACATCTGACAAAAAAGCCGACGATGTATTAGAGGCACACTGCATCAAGAACGGCATTCGCGTTTTCCGCGGCAGTGAGGAACGGGTTCTCGACAGATTTGCGCGAGTCATAAAGGCTGCGAAACCGGAAGTCGTCATCCGCTTAACGGGGGATAATCCGTTTGTCGATCCAGAGTTGCTCGATATGATGATTTCAGCTCATCTTGATCAAGGTGCGGATTATACGTATATCCTGAATACGCCGTTAGGCATTTGCGGTGAAGCGGTGAGCGCCAAGCTTTTGCTCGATATCAGCGGCATCAAAATGCTGGAGGATAAATACCAAGAGCATGTCACCTTGTATGTCCGGAAACATCCCCATCTTTACCGTTTGCAGTTTTTAGAGGCTCCGGAACAGCTCTGCGCTCCTCAATATCGGCTGACCGTCGATACGGAGGAAGATTATCAATTGGTCTCAGCCCTCTATCAAAAAGCAGGTGAGCGCCCTGATGTCTCGGCTGCAGAGTTAATCAGCCTGCTGAACCAGCACCCTGATCTGGCGGCGATGAACGGTATGACAAAGCAAAAAGAGGTTGAGTAGCATGCATATCGGGATATTCGCAGACGGCGGGTTCGAGAAAGGAATGGGGCACGTCGTTCGAATGAAAAGGCTTGCGCAAGAACTCAAACACCGCTGTTCCATTACGTTTTACACAAATGACGAGTCTGAACAATTTCTTCAAGAAGAGTACTGGCAGGTCATCGTAAAACCGGGGCTTCAGCAAAATGAATGTATTCTCCGGGAAATAAACGATAAAAAGCTCGATCTGCTTTTATTCGATATCCTTGGTGCACCTGTCGATTTATTAACAAAAATAAAAGCAGGCACAGATGCCAAAATCGTTCTGTTCGAAGAAAAAAATGAGAAAGCGATAGGTCAAAGTGATGCGGTCATTAACGGAATTTACGGCGATGTCAGAAGCAAGGTTTACGATCAGGGAAACGCCCGTGTCTATGAAGGCCCGGATTATCTGATTCTCCACCCTGCCTTTCAAGCCGCAAGAGCTGATTACGCACTTAAGGAAGACTGCCGCAATATTCTTGTTGCATTAGGAGGAAGCGATCCAAAGCAGCTTGTTTTTAAAGTGATAGCAGCGGCCGATCAGCTCCCGGACAGGAAAGACAAGAAAATGATTTTTATCATGGGCAGCGCTTCGCCGCATCAAGAGGCGGTCCGTAAATTGATTCAAAACAAACCCCAATACGCACTAATCGAGCAGACAAATGACATGGCTGTGTTTATGAAACAAGCAGATGCAGCCATTGTCGCCGGCGGCATCTCGCTTTATGAAGCGATCTGTATCGGCGTGCCGTGCCTCGTACTTTCTCAGGTTGCCCATCAAACCACAACCGCTGCAAAATTTGCGGAACATGGCGCCGTTCTTGATCTTGGCCTGGGAGAGAATGTATCCGTCGAAAAGCTTGCTTATCATATGTCACAAATATTCAGCAGCTATCCTCTCCGTCTTTCTCTGCACGAGGGAGGAAGGCCGCTCGTAGATGGAAAAGGAATGAAACGGGTATCAGCCATTCTTTATGATTTGCTTGATGATAAGATATAAAAATGCACGTAAGGAAGTGTTAATGTGAAAGGTGTCATTTTAGCCGGAGGAAACGGCTCACGCCTTATGCCCTTAACCAAAGCCGTCAACAAGCATTTGCTTCCTGTAGGCCCTTATCCGATGATTTACTGGTCGATAATGAAGCTTGAGGAAGCCGGAATTAAAGAGATTTTACTCATCAGCCAAAAAGAGCACATGCCGCAGTTTTATAAGCTGCTGGGAAGCGGGGAGGAGCTTGGCGTCTCTGTCACTTATCAAGTGCAGCCCGCCGCATCGGGAATTTCAGATGGGTTATCTTATGCAAAACGCTTTACCGGAAAGGAGCCTTTCATTTTATTATTAGGTGATAATATATTCGAAGATTCATTAAAGCCTTATACGGAACGATTTGAACAGCAGGGAAAAGGGGCGAAAGTGCTTCTGAAAGAAGTGGATGATCCAGAACGTTTTGGGATTGCTGAGATTGATGAGAAAAACAAACACATTCGATCCATTATTGAAAAACCTTCACATCCGCCGACCAACCTTTGTGTAACCGGCATTTACATGTATGATGCAGAAGTGTTTTCGTATATTGAACAAATATCACCATCAAAGCGCGGCGAGCTGGAAATCACTGATGTAAATAATTTATACATTGAAAACAGCAAGCTGACGTATGATGTGTTATCGGGCTGGTGGGTTGATGCAGGTACACACGAATCGCTTTATCTCGCCTCCCGGCTGGTACATCAGGCTTTACAGAAAGGACAGGACGAATAGCTATGGCAAAATCATATTTCATTACAGGCGGGGCCGGATTCATAGGGCTCACGTTTACAAAGCTCATGCTGGAGGAAACGGATGCGCGCATTACCGTTCTAGATAAATTAACGTATGCCAGCCACCCTCAGGAAATCGAAAAACTAAAGGAAAACAGCCGGTTTCGGTTTGTAAAAGGGGATATCAGCATTCAGGAGGATATCGACCGGGCGTTTGACGAGACCTATGACGCCGTGATTCATTTCGCCGCGGAATCGCATGTAGACAGAAGCATCTCCCAAGCGGAGCCGTTTATCACAACGAATGTCATGGGCACATACCGTCTGGCGGAGGCAGTCTTACAAGGAAAAGCCAAAAAGCTGATTCATATTTCAACAGACGAGGTGTACGGGGATTTAGAAGCGAATGATCCCGCATTTACGGAAGCAACGCCGCTTTCTCCTAACAACCCTTATTCCGCGAGCAAAGCGAGCTCTGACCTTCTTGTTCTATCGTATGTGAAAACACACAAACTGCCGGCTATTATTACACGCTGCAGCAACAATTACGGCCCATATCAGCATAGTGAAAAAATGATCCCAACGATTATCCGCCATGCAAAACAAGGCTTGCCGGTTCCGCTCTACGGTGACGGGCTTCAGATCAGAGACTGGCTTTTTGCAGAGGACCATTGCCGCGCCATCAAGCTTATTTTAGAAAAAGGAACCGACGGTGAGGTGTATAATATCGGCGGCGGAAATGAACGCACGAATAAAGAGCTGGCGAGTATTATCATGAAACATTTGGGCTGTGAGGAATTGTTTGCTCACGTCGAAGACCGAAAAGGGCATGACCGGCGCTATGCGATCAATGCGTCAAAGCTGAAAAATGAGCTTGGCTGGCGGCAGGAAGTGCCGTTTGAAGAAGGCATTGCGCGCACGATTCGCTGGTATACAGACAATGACCGATGAGAAGGTGATCCGATTGAAAAAGGTATTGGTAACCGGTGCGGGCGGACAGCTTGGCTTGGAGCTGTGCCGCCAGCTGAAGCAAGCCGGATATGAGGTCATTGCGTTAACAAAGCAGATGATGAACATCGCCGATCAGCGTTCTGTACGGCATTCGTTCGGGCATTATCAGCCGGATATCGTGGTCAATACCGCCGCGTTTACGTCCGTCGACAAATGCGAGACGGAGCTGGATAAAGCTTACTTGATCAACGGAGTTGGCGCTTATTACACTGCGCTGGAGTCATCCCGCATCGGAGCGCAATATGTTCATATCAGCACGGATTATGTATTTGACGGGAAGGGGACCCAGCCATACAGGGAAGACGGCCACCTTGACCCGAACACCATCTACGGTAAAAGTAAAAAACTCGGAGAAGAGCTGATCCAGTTAGCAAGAACCGACAGCACGATCATCAGAACATCGTGGGTGTATGGACAAAGCGGCAGCAATTTTGTTCATACGATGCTGAAGCTCGCAGAAACAAAACAAGAGCTGCGGGTTGTGAATGATCAAATCGGCTCGCCGACCTATACGAAGGATTTGGCGGAAGCGGTCATCAAGCTGTTCAGTCATCCGCCGGGCATCTACCATGTCAGCAATTCAGGCATATGCAGCTGGTATGAGTTCGCAAAGGCCATTATGGAAGAAAGCGGGCTGAACACAACGATTACGCCTGTGACGACAGAGGAATACGGGAATCCGACACCCCGGCCGGCTTACTCTGTGCTGAGCCACCGTGCCATTGAAGAAGCCGGCATACGCCCGCGTCATTGGCGGGAAGCTTTACGGGAATTTTTGCAGGAAAGGAGCAGTGCGCGTGATTGAAGGAGTCAAGGTTAAGAAACTGACAAAGCATTGTGATGACAGAGGTTTTTTTGCCGAACTGGTTCGCGATGATGAGAACCTTCTTGAGCATTTTGGGCAGGCGTCTTGGTCCAAAAGCTATCCGGGTGTGATTAAAGCGTTTCATTATCACGAGAAGCAGGATGATCTCTGGTTCTTCCCGACAGGCCACGCTCAGGTTGTCCTTTACGACCTGCGGGAGGATTCAGAAACAAAGGGAGAAACCGATGTCTATTATATGGGAGAAGACAACCCGATGCTGTTATTGATTCCAAAAGGCGTCGCTCACGGATACAGAGTGCTGGGCGAAACGCCGCTGACAATTATCTATTTTACGACAACCTCGTATAACCCTGATCAGCCCGATGAAAAAAGAATCCCATGGAATGATGAGACAATCGGTTTTAACTGGAATACCGAATTTAAATAAATCATAGAGCAGTTATCCATCGAAGATCATCAGGCATCTTCGACTTTTTTTGTCCTGTTTTGATATCAGGACAAAAGATAGAGATACAAGGCGCATATTTTACTAGATACGGATCAGAAATAGTCTATTAGAATCTTGTGTAAATAGGATGAATTTATTACATCATTCCAAGTGTTAATATTCCTGAAAAAACATTTACTTCCATGGAAAATGGTGATAGATTAACTTTTAAGAAAAAGAAATGGTAATTCGCGAGTTACGGTAAAACGCTTTTTCTGCAGAGGACGCTCTGGCCAAATTCCAACCGTGATTTGAGGAGGAAATGTCATGTTAAAAAGAAATTCATTCGTATCTTCATTTTTCATCAGTTCAGCTGTCCTGCTATCAATCTTGCTTCCTTCAGGCCAAGCGCATGCACAGTCTGCATCAATTGAGGCAAAAACCGTAAACAGTACAAAAGAATGGACGACTTCAGATATTGAAGTGACTTATAAACCAAACGCAGTGCTTTCTCTGGGAGCAGTCGAGTTTCAATTTCCTGACGGATTCCACGCGACAACAAGAGATTCTGTGAATGGAAGAACACTGAAAGAAACACAGATTTTAAACGATGGAAAAACGGTCAGGCTGCCGCTTACTCTTGATTTGTTAGGGGCGTCTGAATTCGATCTCGTCATGGTGCGCAAAACGCTTCCGCGTGCAGGCACATACACGATTAAAGGCGATGTGGTAAACGGTCTGGGAATCGGCAGTTTTTATGCTGAAACACAGCTGGTTATCGACCCTCGTTAATATCAATAGAAATGATCAGGGGCTGGTGTGATATCAGCCTCTTTTTTTGTATGGTTAAAAAACTGGTACGAATCTTGCATGTAGATAAGGGTGAACCCAATCAAGAAAGGAATTGATCTATTACAGTTTTTTAAAAGCGCTTACATTTTTCTGGAGATAAAAATATGATGAGGTGAAAAAACATGTCAGAAAAACAAATCACAAAGGATGAAGAAAAAGAAGCTCTCAATTTATTTCTGTCTACGCAAGCGATCATAAAGGAAGCCCTGCGGAAATTGGGCTATCCGAGCGGAATGTATGAATTAATGAAAGAACCGATGAGAATGCTCACTGTACGAATTCCGGTGAAAATGGATAACGGCAGTGTGAAAGTGTTTACAGGCTATCGTTCACAGCACAATGACGCGGTCGGCCCCACAAAAGGGGGCGTGCGTTTTCATCCCGAGGTGAATGAAGAGGAAGTGAAGGCGTTATCGATTTGGATGACGCTCAAATGCGGGATCACGAATTTGCCGTACGGCGGCGGAAAGGGCGGCATTATTTGTGATCCGCGGACAATGTCGTTTGGAGAATTGGAACGGCTGAGCCGGGGGTATGTCCGCGCCATCAGCCAGTTAGTCGGCCCGACAAAGGATATTCCCGCTCCCGATGTATACACCAATTCGCAAATTATGGCGTGGATGATGGACGAATACAGCCGGCTTCGGGAATTCGATTCCCCGGGTTTTATCACAGGAAAACCGCTCGTTTTAGGCGGCTCACAGGGCCGGGAAACAGCAACCGCTCAAGGCGTAACCATTTGTATAGAAGAAGCGGTTAAGAAAAAAGGAATCAAGCTGCAAAACGCGCGCATCATCATACAGGGCTTTGGGAACGCCGGCAGTTTTCTGGCTAAATTTATGCATGATGCCGGCGCCAAGGTTATCGGTATTTCGGATGCCCACGGCGGTCTGTACAACCCGGATGGCCTCGATATTCCTTATTTGCTCGATAAGCGGGACAGTTTCGGAATGGTCACCAATTTATTTACAGATGTCATCACAAATGAAGAGCTGCTCGAACAAGAATGCGATATTTTAGTGCCGGCGGCTATTTCAAATCAAATCACAGCCAAAAACGCCCATAACATTAAGGCCTCAATTGTGGTCGAAGCGGCTAACGGGCCGACGACAATCGACGCGACAAAGATTTTGAATGAAAAAGGCGTACTCCTGGTGCCGGATATACTGGCGAGTGCCGGCGGCGTAACGGTTTCTTACTTTGAATGGGTTCAAAACAACCAAGGATATTATTGGGCAGAAGAAGAGGTTGCTGAAAAGCTGAGAAACGTGATGGTCAATTCATTTGAAACGATTTATCAGACCGCGGCCGCACACAAAGTTGATATGCGCTTGGCGGCTTACATGACGGGCATCAGAAAATCTGCAGAGGCGTCTCAATTCCGCGGATGTGTTTAGGGGGGATAATCCCCCCTTTCTCCTGCAAAAATATTTTGCGTTTTTGTTTGCGAACGACATAAAAATCGCAAAGTGATTTTGCACTTTATACTCATAAAAGGGAAAATGTTTAGATTTCTGACAAAGTTCTCTGCGATTCTGCAAGTTTTTTTGTGAAAAGACGAAATATTGGTACGAATCTTGCTTTTATATTCGTATGAAGACATATTACATAATGAGGGGGATTACATATGACCGTTTCATATGCGCACGAACCATTCACTGATTTTAAGGAAGCAAAGAATAAAACAGCCTTTCAAGAATCACTGGCCTTTGTAAATACTCAGCTCGGCAAGCATTATCCGCTTGTCATTAATGGAGAAAAGATCGAAACGGATCGTAAAATTGTTTCGATTAATCCGGCCAATAAGGAAGAGGTGATCGGCTACGCCTCAGCGGCTAATCAAGAGCTTGCTGAAAAAGCGATGCAATCGGCGTTACAGGCATTTGAATCGTGGAAAAAACAAAGACCGGAGCACCGTGCGAATATCTTTTTTAAAGCTGCGGCTATTTTGCGCAGAAGAAAGCATGAATTTTCAAGCTATCTTGTAAAGGAAGCGGGAAAACCGTGGAAGGAAGCAGATGCTGACACAGCGGAAGCAATAGACTTTTTAGAATACTACGCGCGCCAAAGCTTAAAACTGAAGGACGGGGCTCCGGTAAAGAGCCGGGCAGGCGAGTACAATCAATATCATTATAAAGCGCTTGGCGTCGGCATTGTCATTTCGCCATTTAATTTCCCGCTCGCCATTATGGCAGGGACTGCTGCGGCTGCGATTGTCACGGGGAATACGATCCTGTTGAAGCCGGCAGATGCTGCGCCAGTAGTGGCTGCTAAATTTGTCGAGGTGATGGAGGAAGCGGGTTTGCCAAACGGCGTTCTCAATTACATTCCGGGAGACGGAGCGGAAATTGGTGATTTCTTAGTAGAACACCCTAAAACAAGATTTGTATCATTTACAGGTTCCCGTGCGATCGGCTGCCGGATTTACGAGCGTGCCGCAAAAGTGCAGCCGGGCCAAAAATGGCTGAAACGCGTGATTGCTGAAATGGGCGGGAAAGACACAGTGCTTGTCGACAAAGATGCTGATTTGGATCTTGCTGCCTCTTCTATTGTTTACTCCGCATTCGGGTACTCAGGGCAAAAATGTTCAGCGGGTTCCCGTGCAGTGATTCATCAGGATGTCTATGATGAAGTCGTAGAAAAAGCAGTTGCGCTGACCAAAACGCTGACAGTCGGAAGTCCGGAAGATCCTGATACGTATATGGGGCCTGTGATTCATGAAGCTTCCTACAATAAAGTCATGAGCTATATTGAAATCGGCAAGTCTGAAGGCAAGCTTTTGGCCGGCGGAGAAGGCGATGATTCAAAAGGCTACTTTATTCAGCCGACGATCTTTGCAGATGTTGATGAACATGCGCGTCTCATGCAGGAAGAAATCTTCGGTCCGGTTGCTGCCATCTGCAAAGCGCGTGATTTCGATCATATGCTTGAGATTGCAAATAACACAGAATACGGACTGACAGGCGCTCTGCTGACGAACAACCGTGCACACATTGAACGGGCTCGCGAGGATTTTCATGTCGGAAACTTATACTTTAACAGAGGCTGTACCGGAGCTATTGTCGGCTATCAGCCATTCGGCGGGTTTAATATGTCCGGAACAGACTCAAAAGCAGGAGGTCCGGATTATTTAATTCTTCATATGCAGGCGAAAACAACGTCCGAAGCGTATTAATTGAGAAAACCGAAATAGTGCGATTGTTTTTAGATCGCACTATTTACATGTTTGGATGAGGGGGATGATGTATGCTCTATACAAAAATCAGTCACATGCCGCCGGCAGAACGGGTTGAGACACTGACAAAGTCTTTGGTCAGCCTCAGCAGTGTAAACGGCACCATCGGCGAAGGGACGAAAGCAGATTTTATCAAAGAAGTCATCATGAGCTATCCTTACTTTCAGGAACATCCTTGCCATGTATGGGAACAGGCTATTCCTAATGACCCGTACAACCGGAAAAATATTTTTGCGTTTGTGGAAGGCAGCGGGGAAAGCCGGAATACTGTCATTTATCACGCCCACTTGGATACGGTGGGAATTGAAGATTTCGGCCCGCTTAAGGATATCGCTTTTGATTCTGGAAAATTGGCTGAGTATTTCTCCAACTATGACTTTGATGAAGACGTTCAGCGGGACGCCAAGTCGGGTGAGTGGATGTTCGGCAGAGGCTCTGTCGACATGCAAAGCGGCATCGCGGTGCATTTGTCCAATCTCCTGCACTTTTCAGAGAACCCCAAAGCATTGCCGGGAAATCTATTATTTATGGCAAACCCGGATGAAGAAAGTCAGCATGCCGGTATTCTCGCCAGTATTTCTGAGCTGAACCGATTAAAAAAGGAGAAACAGATTCAGTATCTGGCTGCCATTAATACCGATTTTATTACGCCGCTGTACGATGGTGATTCAACCAGATATATCTATACCGGAGCCGCGGGAAAGCTGCTGCCTTGCTTTTATATATCCGGCCGGGAAGTGCATGTCGGAGACACGCTTGCTGGCATCGATCCAAATCTCATTTCTTCTGAAATCACAAGACGCATCCACAACAATATTCATTTAGCAGAAAAGATTGAAGGCGAATTAGTTCTGCCCCCATCCTGCTTGTACCAGCGTGATAACAAAGAATCCTATAACGTCCAAACCGCCGTCAGCAGCTATTTGTATTTCAATTATTTTATCTATGAAAAAACAGCAAAGGAAGTCATGGACCAGCTTACCCAAGTCGCTGAGAAAGCGTGCCGGGACACAGAACGAAAATTATCAGAGTATTATGAAGAATATCTGAAGCGAACAAATCTTCCGAAGAGACATTTGTCTTGGGATATTCAAGTCTTCAGTTTGGATCAATACATGGAAAAGCTAAGAAGCCGCGGCGTCGATCCTGAGCAGTGTATAGAGCAAGCATTCAAAGCCAATGAGCACCTTGAACTGCGCATGAGATGTTTTCATGCAATTGAAGAACTCCAAAAGCTTGATCCCGATCAGGGCGCAAAAGTCATTCTGTTTTATGCTCCTCCTTATTTACCGCATAACTATTTAAAAGAAGAAAGCACAAGAGACCAGCTATTGCAGCATGTGATCAAAGAAGCGGTGGACAAAACCGCCGAAACGACAGGCGAAACCTTTGTTTTCAAAAAGTTTTTCCCTTACTTGGCAGACGGCAGCTTTTTATCGCTGCATGAAACCGATGACGAAATTGATTCCTTTATCAGAAACTTCCCGGGGTGGGAGATGATTGGAACCATTCCGTTTAAAGATATACGGAAACTGAACATTCCTTCCATTAACATGGGTGTATACGGAAAAGACGGACATAAATGGACTGAAAGAGTATACAAGCCGTACACATTTCATGTATTGCCTGATCTGATACAGCAGACCACTGTTCACCTTTTGCAAAGCTATCGGATGAATATCAGCACAAAAGAGCCGAAGGGAGAAGGATGATGCAGGATCATAAAAATGAATTGCAGCGCAGTATGAAAAGCCGGCATTTGTTTATGATTGCCTTGGGCGGCGTCATCGGCACCGGTCTGTTTTTAGGTTCCGGCTTTACGATCAGCCAGGCGGGTCCTCTCGGAGCCATTGTCGCCTATATGATTGGCGGATTTTTAATGTATCTGGTCATGCTTTGTTTAGGGGAGCTGGCTGTCGCCATGCCGGTGGCCGGATCGTTTCAAGCCTACGCCACAAAGTTTTTGGGGCCGTCGACAGGTTTTATGATCGGCTGGCTGTATTGGTTCAGCTGGGCGAATACAGTCGGCTTGGAGCTAACGTCAGCGGGCATTTTGATGCAAAGATGGCTGCCCTCCGTGCCGATCTGGATATGGTGTCTCGTTTTCGGTGTCATCATCTTTTTGATTAATGCGCTGTCTGTCCGAAGCTTTGCGGAAATGGAATTTTGGTTTTCGAGCATCAAAGTGACAGCGATCATATTATTTATCGTGATCGGCGGGTGCGCCGTGTTTGGCTTGATTGATTTTAAAGGCGGTCAGGAAACGCCTTTTCTATCTCATTTCATGACTGATAAAGGACTGTTTCCAAATGGCGTGCTGGCTGTTATGTTTACGCTGGTTATGGTCAATTTCTCATTTCAGGGGACGGAGCTGGTCGGAATTGCGGCAGGGGAGAGTGAAAGTCCGGAAAAGACATTGCCAAAGTCCATTCGAAATGTCATCTGGCGAACACTGTTTTTCTTTGTGCTGGCTATGTTCGTTTTGGTTGCCATTCTTCCGTATGAAACGGCTGGGGTGATTGAGAGTCCGTTTGTAGCTGTACTTGATCAAATCGGCATCCCATTTGCGGCTGATATGATGAACTTTGTCATATTAACGGCCATTTTATCTGTTGCCAATTCTGGTTTATATGCAGCCTCGCGTATGATGTGGTCGCTTTCAACAAACAAAATGGGCCCGGTTCTTTTAACGAGACTGACCAAAAAAGGGGTGCCGATCAATGCCCTGCTGATTACGATTGGGATTTCCGGCTGTTCGCTGCTGACTAGCGTCATGGCTGCAGAAACCGTGTATTTATGGTGCATATCAATCTCAGGTATGGTGACAGTTGTCGCGTGGATGTCCATTTGCGCCTCGCAATTTTTCTTTCGCAGGCGGTTCCTCGCTGAAGGCGGAAACGTGAACGACCTGGAATTCAGAACCCCTCTTTATCCGTTGGTGCCGATTCTTGGGTTTGTATTATACGGATGCGTATTGATAAGCCTTATATTCATCCCAGATCAAAGAATCGGCTTGTACTGCGGTGTACCAATCATTATTTTCTGCTATGCGTACTATCATCTGAGCATCAAGAAACGCTTACAAAATGAACCGCTGAAAAAAGAGCAAACAGAAGCGCAATAGAAGAAGCTCTCCGGGAGACCGGAGAGCTTTTTTACGCGTTACGTCTGACAAGAAACACATAGGACAATATCGCGAGCACATCAAAGCCGAATATACTCAACGCCATCGGCCGCGCGTTTTCTTCCCCGGCTACACCGGCGAGCGCCGTTGATGGCAAACGGCATGCTGAACATCTGAGCCGACACATCGTATATGTTTTGCAGGATAAACGGCGAACCGGAAATATACGCAAACATGCCGGTCCCGATATAGGCCTGGCTGAAAGCAAAACCCATAAACGCCCGGTCGCCAAGCAAGTGCCGACATGTGATCAGCTTTCAGGCAGTGATTCAGGCAATGCGGTCAGAACCGTGACAAAAATAAGACACCCGGTCCCTGCCAGCACGATAAGCAAAGTTGACCAGTCAGTAAATTGAAGGATGAATCCTCCCGAAATCGGGCTAACTGTTGAATAACCTTGATTCATCACCTGACCCGCCTTAACAAATGCATTACTATAGCATATCCCAGGATATGTTTTTATTTTATTTTAAATTTGAAACAAGAAATCCCTTATTCGTATTTGAATGAAAATAATAAAAAGAAAATTATTTTCGTTCGAATTGTAAATTGCAAATAAAGGATGCTAAACTATAATTCAACTTTATTTTAAGATTCCGGAAGAGGTGTTAAGGGAGAATGAACAGTAAACAAAACAATCACATCAAATCAAAACATCATTTTCCGCTATTTCTTGCGCTGGCTTTAACAATGGGCGTATTTGCGGCTGGATCTGAAGAGCTTGTCATTTCACCGCTGCTGCCTGATTTAGCAGATGCCTTCAACTCAGATGTCAGCGTGCTTGCGCTATCTATCAGTATATATGGGATCATGATCTTTATCGGTGCCCCGCTGCTGGTGCCTTTAGGGGATAAATACTCGAGAGAACTGAGTTTAATGCTGGGACTCGTGATCTTTATTATAGGAACCGTGATATGCGCTTTGGCGCAAAATATTTTTTTCTTCTTTTTAGGCCGTGCGCTTTCAGGGTTGGCGGCAGGTGCGTTTGTCCCGACCGCTTACGCAGTTGTCGGGGATCGTGTTCCGTATACATATCGGGGGAAAGTGATGGGTCTGATCGTCTCAAGCTGGTCGCTTGCACTGATTTTCGGTGTGCCGATCGGATCATTTATAGGCGGCGTCTTACATTGGAGATGGACATTCTGGATTTTCGCCTTGATGGGTGCACTTGTTGTTTTGCTCGTCCTATTTGAAATGCGCCGCCATAACGATAATAAAAGCACCGTCCAGGAGGAAAAAGATGAGCCGGCGGGGACATTTCGAGACGCGCTTAAAGTGCCGCGTGTTCCCGTTTATATCATAATCACTTTGTGCAATATGATTGGTTTTTACGGTATGTATTCGTTTTTAGGCTCTTACCTACAGGACGTTTTTACCGGAGGCAATACGGCTGCCGGCTTATTTATTATGATTTATGGCATCGGGTTTTCCATGAGTGTCTTTACAGGTAAGATTGCCGACCGCATTGGAAAAATGCGCTCTCTGATCATTGCGCTGGCGGTCATCAGCGTTCTGCTGGCTTGTATCGCGTATGCGCCCGCATCAATGCCTCTGCTAATCATCAGTCTATTCATCTGGGGGTTAATGCAAAGCTTGACGGTGACGCTGCTCAGCACCATTTTGAGTGATTGCTCAGAGCGTCATCGCGGGAAAATTATGGCGTTTTACAGCCTTGCCTCAAATTTGGCTGTGACATTAGGTTCTGCTTTGATGGGACCTGTATATGTGGGATACGGGTATGCAGCTGTCGGAATGATTTGCGCCATCATTACAGTGCTCGGTTTTGTGCTCAGTGTATTCGCATATAAAAAGTACGGAAAGCATGAGCAGAAAGCAGATCATTCCTTATCCCAATAAACAAAGTTTCTAAATTCCTATAACAAAAAACCCTTTCTTAAGGGTTTTTCTGTTTGTATGGGAATAATTATCAGTATTTTCAAAAAATGTTGACAGTTCGATTTTCGCTGGATAAAATTTACTTAAAATTTAAAAGATTGGTTGGTGCTCATGATTATATTGGATAATAGCATTCAGACAAAAAACAAAGCTTATTCAATATCAAAACTGATTACAGTCAACACGCTCGGCCCAGAAGGGACAAGCAGTGAGTACGCAGCAAAACATTTCATCTCTAATTTTACTCTTCTCCAAGGGCTAAACAGTAAATTATCTTTGCATGATACATTTGAATCATGCATCGAAAGGACTCTTCAAAGCCCGCTGGAATACACCATCGTTCCACATGCTTATGACGGCATTAAACATTTCTACATGAGGCCGGATTTGCAGCTTTTGCAAATCTTCAGGTGCGATACACCGATGTACGGCCTGGCTGTTCGTCCTGATTTCACATACAGCGACGACATGCTTGACACATCTATTATTGTTTCACACCCATCACCTATCAATTTAATTAAATATTTTACCCGCAAAGACGTCAGGTTCGAGCTGGTCAACTCAACCAGCGCCGCGGCAAAAAAAGTAAAAGAAGGTCTTTCTGACATTGCTTTAACCAATGAACTGGCAAGACAAAAATACGGGCTCAAATTTGTTAAGACATTTAAAAGCATTCCTATGAGCTGGTCATTATTCGGAAAAGGAGACGTTGATTATGAAAACTGAACAAGATGTGAAGGAGATTTATTTCCCGACACCAAAATTAATAGAGTGGGAGAACGGAGTGAGACAGTATTCCACCGTCCGCGGCGATACTGAAGTGCTAATGTCTTACGTTCCGCCGCATACGAACGTTGAACCGCATCAGCACAAGGAAGTCCAAATCGGCATGGTCGTTTCAGGCGAGCTGTCCATGACTGTCGGAGACGTCACAAAAAAAATGACAGCCTTGGAATCGGCATATATCGCGCCGCCGCATGTGCCTCACGGAGCAAGAAATGAAACAGACCAAGAAGTCATTGCCATTGATATTAAAAGGTATAAAGCTGATGAAACGTATACAAGTCCTGAAGACTACTTTTTGAATATTTTCAAAACGAGAGATTTATTGCCTGGCATGGAAGTCACATTTTTTGTTGAGGATTGGATAGAAATTATGCTGGCCAAGATTCCTGGAAACGGCGGCGAAATGCCTTTCCATAAACATCGCAATGAACAAATCGGCATCTGCATCGGCGGCGGATATGATATGACCGTTGAAGGCTGCACAGTAGATATGACATTCGGCACCGCCTATTTCTGTGAACCTCGTGAAGACCACGGTGCCATCAACCGTTCTGAAAAAGAATCTCAATCTATTAACATCTTCTTTCCGCCGCGCTACAACAGAGCAAAAACGAAAAAGATAAAGGCGGATGAATCATCATGAACCTCATCGATAAAACCGTCCTCATAACAGGAGGCGCATCAGGCATCGGCTATGCCGCGGTTCAAGCTTTTTTGAACCAGCAGGCAAATGTGGTTGTGGCGGATATTGATGCAGCACAGGGAGAAGTAATGGTCCGGCAAGAAAATAATGACCGGCTGCACTTTGTGCAAACAGATATAACAGACGAAGCTGCCTGCCAGCACGCTGTTCAATCGGCAATCAATACATTCGGAGGATTAGATATTTTAATTAATAATGCGGGGATCGAAATCGTGGCGCCTATTCATGAGATGGAGCTGAGCGATTGGAATAAGGTGCTCCAAGTCAATCTGACGGGCATGTTTTTAATGAGCAAGCACGCACTCAAGCATATGCTGGCTGCCGGCAAGGGCAATATCATTAATACGTGCTCTGTCGGCGGAGTCGTGGCATGGCCTGATATCCCGGCATATAACGCCAGCAAAGGCGGCGTGTTGCAGCTGACAAGGTCAATGGCTGTTGATTACGCCAAACATCAAATCCGCGTTAATTGTGTATGTCCGGGGATTATTGATACGCCGTTAAATGAGAAATCCTTTATGGAAAATAATGAAGGCACACTTGAAGAAATCAAGAAAGAAAAGGCGAAGGTGAATCCGATGCTAAAACTCGGAAAACCTGAAGAAATAGCAAACGTTATGCTGTTTTTAGCCTCTGATTTATCAAGCTACATGACCGGAAGCGCCATCACCGCAGACGGAGGATATACCGCACAATAGAGAGAGAAGGAGTGTTTTACATATGGAGAGAAAAACAGTTTTGGTTATCGCTGATCTTGGAGGCTGCCCGCCGCATATGTTTTATCAAAGCGCTGCTGAAAAATATAACCTGGTCAGCTTTATTCCGAGACCATTTGCCATTACAGCTTCCCATGCGGCACTTATTGAAAAATACTCGGTCGCGGTCATAAAGGATAAAGATTATTTTCAGAGTATCACAGATTTCGAGCATCCCGATTCCATTTACTGGGCGCATGAGGATCATGACAAACCCGAAGAAGAGGTAGTCGAGCAAATCGTCAAGGTTGCCGAAATGTTTGGAGCGGAAGCCATCACAACAAACAATGAATTATTCATCGCTCCGATGGCGAAAGCCTGTAAACGTCTCGGCTTAAGAGGAGCGGGTGTACAAGCTGCCGAAAATGCCAGAGATAAAAATAAAATGAGGGCAGCGTTTAATAAAGCCGGGGTCAAAACAATCAAAAACAAACGGGTCACAACCCTTGAAGATTTCCGCTCCGCGCTGAAAGAGATCGGCACGCCGCTCATCTTAAAACCCACATACTTGGCGAGTTCAATCGGCGTGACGCTGATTACGGACACCAAAACAGCAGAAGCCGAGTTTAACAGAGTGAATGACTACCTGAAATCCATTAATGTGCCGAAGGCGGTTACGTTTGAAGCCCCGTTTATTGCGGAGGAATTTTTACAGGGAGAATACCCGGACTGGTATCAAACCGAGGGATACTCCGACTATATCAGCATAGAAGGGATCATGGCGGACGGAGAATATGTTCCAGTCGCGATTCATGACAAAACACCGCAAATCGGATTTACGGAAACCTCGCATATCACGCCGTCCATCTTGGATGATGAAGCGAAAAAGATCATTATTGAAGCGGCCAAAAAAGCAAATGAAGGGCTTGGGCTGGAAAACTGCGCGACACATACAGAAATCAAGTTAATGAAAAATAGAGAAGCCGGTTTAATAGAGTCTGCGGCCAGGTTCGCCGGATGGAATATGATTCCGAATATTAAAAAGGTCTTCGGCGTCGACATGGCGCAATTATTGCTGGATGTTCTCTGTTTCGGAAAAGACGCCGATCTTCCGGATGGATTGCTGGAGCAAGAACCTTGCTATATCGCCGACTGTCATTTGTACCCGGAGCATTTCAAACAAAACGGGCAGCTTCCTGAAGCGGCGGAGGATATGATCATTGAATCCATCAACATTCCGGATGGGCTGCTGAAAGGAGATACGGAACTTGTTTCTTTCTCGGCTGCGGCACCAGGTACGTCTGTTGATTTGCGCCTTTTTGAAGCCTTCAATTCCATTGCCGCATTTGAACTGAAAGGAAGCAATTCCCAGGATGTAGCCGATTCAATTAAACACATCCAGCAGCATGCAAAGCTTACTGCGAAGTATGTGCTGCCGGTATGAAACAGTTAAAGCCAAATTCTAAATACTTGCTTTACGGGCAGGCGCTTTCGTTTATGGGAGACTATTGTGTTCTCCCGGCCCTGCTCATTTTGTCTACATATTATCACGATTATTGGGTGACGTCAGGAGTCATTGCGGTCAGAAGCATTCCGATGGTGTTTCAGCCGTTTTTAGGGGTGCTCGTTGACCGATTGGACAGAATTAAAATTATGCTGTGGACGGATGTCATCAGGGGCATCATCTTTTTGGGGCTCACCTTTCTCCCAAAAGGCGAGTATCCGCTGGTTTTTCTGGCCCTGCTGTTTGTCTCTTACGGGAGCGGCGTATTTTTTAATCCGGCGCGTCTCGCGGTCATGTCTTCTCTGGAATCAGATATTAAAAATATCAATACCTTATTCGCTAAAGCCACGACCATTTCTATCATTGTCGGGGCGGCCGCCGGAGGGTTATTCCTGTTAGCCGGGTCTGTAGAGATGGCTGTTGCCTTTAACGGTGTGACATACCTGGTTTCAGCGTTTTTTATCAGGCGAATTAAGCTGCAATTTGTCCCGATTCAGTCTGAAAATATAAAAGAAGCCTTTCAGTCTTTTAAAGAAGGGCTGAAGGAAATCAAAACCAATTCATTCGTGTTAAACGCCATGTTTACGATGATTACGATGGCAATGCTTTGGGGGATCGTGTACAGCTATTTTCCGATTGTCAGCCGCTTTTTGGGTGACGGGGAGATCGGCAACTTTATCCTTACCTTCTGCATCGGCTTCGGCGGTTTCATCGGAGCTGCGCTTGTCAGCAAGTGGGGCTTTAACAACAATAAAGGCTTGATGTACTTTACCATTTTATCAATCGTCTCGCTGGCGCTGTTTTTATTCACGCCCATTTTTGCTGTATCTGTCATTGCTGCCATTCTCTTTTTCATCGCCATGGAATATGGGGAAGTGCTTGCAAAGGTTAAAGTTCAGGAAAACGCGGCGAACCAGATTCAAGGGCGTATTTTTTCGGTGGCTGAAGCGTCCATTGGCTTGTGCATTTCGATTGGTTCCATGCTTATCAACGTGTTAGAGGCTCCTGTCATCATGGGGCTGATTGTTATCATGGTAAGCGGTTTGTTTTTGCATACGAAGCTGGTGAACAAGTCTTTTTTGGAACGGGATAAAAAAACTGAGCAAATTCACTTATAAGGAGTCTTTCAGATGGAAATAACACCGTCCGACGTCATCAAGACACTTCCAAGGCAAGAATTTTCTCTCGTTTTTCAAAAGGTAAAAGAAATGGAAAAAACGGGGGCGCAAGTCATTAATCTTGGACAGGGGAACCCTGACCTTCCTACTCCGCCGCATATCGTGCAGGCATTGCAGGAGGCGGCTGTGAACCCTTCTTTCCACGGGTATGGGCCATTCAGAGGCTATCCCTTTCTGAAGGAAGCGATTGCCGCTTTCTATAAAAGAGAATACGGAGTGACAATCAATCCTGAAACAGAAGTGGCGCTCTTTGGCGGGGGAAAAGCAGGATTGTATGTTTTGACACAATGCCTGCTCAATCCGGGAGATATCGCTTTGGTACCGAACCCGGGCTATCCTGAATATCTTTCGGGTATTACAATGGCAAGAGCAGAGCTGCACGAAATGCCGCTGCACGCAGAAAACGGCTATCTGCCTGACTTTGAGAAAATAGATCCCGCTGTGTTACAAAAAGCGAAGCTGATGTTTTTGAACTATCCGAATAACCCGACGGGAGCTGTGGCGGATGCGGCTTTTTATGCGAAAGCGGCCGCATTTGCAAAAGAGCACCAGATTCATTTGATCCATGACTTTGCGTACGGCGCATTTGAGTTTGATAAAAAACCGGCCAGCTTCCTGCAGGCGGAGGACTCAAAAACTGTGGGCGCGGAGCTTTATTCGTTTTCAAAAACATTTAACATGGCCGGCTGGAGAATGGCGTTTGCCGTCGGGAATGAAAAGATCATTCAAGCGGTCAATGAATTTCAGGATCACGTCTTTGTCGGCATGTTCGGCGGACTGCAGCAGGCGGCCAGTGCGGCGCTGTCAGGAGATCCGGAACAAACAGATCGCTTGAAACGCATCTATGCGGAACGGATTGACTTTTTTACGGAGCTATGTGAAAAAGAACTGGGCTGGGAGATAGAAAAACCAAAAGGAACATTTTATGTATGGGCTGAAATTCCAAAAATGTTTGAGTCTTCTCATCAATTCTCTGACTACCTGCTGGAGCAGGCCCATGTTGTCGTAACGCCGGGCGAGATTTTCGGCAGCAACGGAAAACGTCATGTCAGAATATCAATGGTATCGAAGCAGGAGGATCTGCGGGAATTTGTCATGCGGATTCAAAAGCTGAACCTGCCGTTTGCCTCATTAGAAGAAGTATCCCGCTAAAAAGCGGGATTTTTTTATATGCTTTTCATGCTGCCGCCGTCAGCAGAAATTTGCTGCCCGGTGATATAGGAGGCTTCCTCGGAAGCGAGAAACGCGGCGAGCGCTGCGGTTTCTTCGGCTGATCCGACCCGTTTCATCGGGATGCCAGAAGCAATCTGTTCTACGGCTTCTTGTTTGGATATGCTGTTCTTTTCCATCACATTCTTCACAAATTGATGGTAACGGTCTGTAGCGATAAAACCAGGATTCAGGCAGTTGACAGTAATATTGTGAGGAGCAAGCTGAATGGAAATATTTTTACTGGCGTTAATTAAAGCGGCATTCATCATGCTGTTTGTAAACATATTGGCGCCGGGTTCTTTCCACAGATTTCCGACAATGTTGATGATTCTGCCAAACTCGTTTTGTTTCATCAGAGAGGCGGCACGCTTGATAGCGTCAATATAGGCAACGGTTTTCTGTGTGAACGTGGCCGTCATATCCTCTATATGACAGTTATCAAATGTGTCAGGCGCGCCGCCCGGGATATTATTAATCAGAACATCAAGCCGTCCGCATTGAGATTCAATTTCTTTAAAAATCTCCTCTCTCGTTTGCTGGTCAGACATATCACCCGCAAGGACAATGACACTCGCTTCAGGATGCTTGGCCAAAATGTCTTCTTTGACAGATTCAATATTGTCCAAGACTCGCGAATTGATGACAACGGTAAAATGCTGGTCTGCTAATTTCAGAGCAATTGCTTTTCCGATCCCTTGACTGGCTCCCATAATAAATGCGGTTCGTTTTGACAAATAACTGCACCCCTTTGAAAAAATTGGATTATTATCTCCATCGTAAGAAAAAACGGATAAAATAGCAAATTTTATTTAAATTCTGACAAAGAGGAATCGAAAAACTCCCGCCAGCTGCGGCGGGAGGAGAAATTATACATATAGAAATTGAGGAAGTGTATCAAGCGAAAGGCGGTTGCCCACAAAGAACGAGCCAAATTCGCCGTAGCGCGCGCTGACTTCGTCAAAACGCATTTCATATACAAGCTTTTTGAATTGAAGCACATCATCACTGAACAGCGTAACGCCCCATTCGTAATCGTCAAAGCCGACTGAACCTGTGATGATCTGTTTCACTTTGCCAGCATAGCTGCGTCCGATTAAGCCGTGGCTTCTCATCAAGTTTCTTCGTTCTTCCATAGAAAGCATGTACCAGTTGTCATTGCCGGATCTTCTTTTATCCATTGGATAGAAGCATACATATTTTGATTCCGGCAGTTCAGGGTAAAGGCGCGCACGTACATGCGGATTTTCATACGGGTCGCCGTCGCCGCTCGCCAAATAGTTGCTCAGTTCAACAACTGACACGTAGGAGTAAGCCGGAATGGTGAACTCAGCAAGTCTTGATTTGTTGAATTCGAGCTCAATTTCATTTAATTCTTCCATTGTAGGGCGAAGAATCATCAGCATAAAATCAGCTTTTTGGCCAACGATGCTGTAAAGGGTTTGTGAGCCTTTCCCTTCTTTTTGGGCGACTCCCCATTTTTCAAGCAATCCTGTAAATTCATGAATGATAGACTGGCGCTCATCACTTGACAGCAGCTTCCAGGAAGTCCAGTCCATTGTGCGGAAATCATGAAGCGCATACCAGCCGTCCAGCGTTTTTGCCGCTTCATTTGTCATTTGCTGTTCACTCATTTATCTTCACTCCTATTATCTTTTCGTTAATGCCTTCACTATATCATAGTTTATCCGATTCTACTGTGGAGAAACCTTGAACATCCGATTCGTATATCTCCTCAAAAATAAGAGAACATATAAGGAAAGAATCAGTTGCTTAAATTAGTTAGAAAAATAAGATTTTTTGATGAAAGCGCTATAATAAAAGTTGGCTGTTTGAATTTGACTGGAAGAAGAGTATGCTAGTAAAAGAAAGCGTTTTTGTAACTTTTTGAGGAGGGTTTATTGTGGCAGATTTATTTTCAACAGTGCAAGAAAAAGTAGCTGGAAAAGGCGTTAAAATTGTATTTCCTGAAGGCTTGGACGAACGTATTTTAGTTGCGGTCAGCAAGCTTGCAGACAATAAAGTGCTGAATCCAATTGTGATCGGCAATGAAAATGAGATCCAAGCAAAAGCAAAAGAACTGAATGTGACGCTTGACGGCGTTGATATTTATGATCCTCATACATATGAAGGCATGGAAGATCTTGTACAGGCATTCGTGGAACGCCGCAAAGGCAAAGCAACAGAAGAACAGGCTCGAAAAGCGCTCTTAGACGAGAACTACTTCGGCACAATGCTTGTGTACAAAGGCCTTGCAGCGGGTCTTGTGAGCGGAGCGGCTCATTCAACTGCCGACACTGTCCGTCCGGCTCTTCAAATCATCAAAACAAAAGAAGGCGTGAAAAAGACTTCAGGCGTCTTTATCATGGCACGCGGCGATGAGCAGTACGTATTCGCAGATTGTGCGATCAACATTGCACCTGACAGCCAAGATCTTGCAGAAATCGCAATCGAAAGCGCCAATACGGCAAAAATGTTCGACATTGATCCTCGCGTAGCAATGCTCAGCTTCTCTACAAAAGGCTCAGCAAAATCTGATGAAACAGAAAAAGTAGCGGATGCTGTGAAAATCGCGAAAGAAAAAGCGCCTGAATTAACGCTTGACGGCGAATTCCAATTTGACGCTGCATTCGTTCCATCTGTAGCTGAGAAAAAAGCGCCGGATTCCGAGATCAAAGGAGACGCGAACGTATTCGTATTCCCAAGCTTGGAAGCAGGAAACATCGGCTACAAAATTGCTCAGCGTTTAGGCAACTTTGAAGCTGTAGGACCAATCCTGCAAGGCTTAAATATGCCTGTTAACGATCTTTCAAGAGGTTGTAACGCTGAAGATGTTTACAATCTTGCATTAATTACAGCGGCACAAGCACTGTAAGAAAAGCGATGGCAGCTCTCTCGCAGAGGGCTGCTTTTTTTGCGCCTTCTTTACCAGGACAGATGATATGAGTAAAATAAAGAAAACTGATTATCATTATAAATCTTATTCATGACAGGGGTGGGGCCTTTGTATTACGACGTGCTGAAAACCTTTATCGCGGTGGTGGAAGAAAAAAACTTCACAAAAGCAGCAGAAAAGCTGATGATTTCCCAGCCCAGCGTCAGTCTGCATATTAAAAATCTTGAAAAAGAATTTCAAACGGCTCTGCTGAATCGGTCGCCGAAGCATTTTACGACAACACCGACAGGGGACATTTTGTATCAAAGGGCAAAGCAAATGGTATTTCTCTACGAGCAGGCCAAGGCTGAAATTTACGCGCACCATCATTATGTAAAAGGTGAATTGAAAATAGCCGCCAGTTTTACAATCGGAGAGTATATTCTTCCGCCGCTTCTTGCCCAGCTGCAAAAGCTGTATCCTGAGCTGAATCTGGACGTCATGATTGGCAATACAAAGGAGGTAAGCGAACGTGTCCGAATGCTTCAGGCTGATATCGGGCTGATTGAAGGACATACGGACGAGAATGAACTGGACATTGAACCGTTTATGGAGGATGAAATGTGCATCGCAGCGCCAAACCAGCATCCGCTTGCCGGAAAAAGAGACATTTCAATCAGCGATTTGCAAAATGAAGCGTGGGTGACAAGGGAAAAAGGCTCCGGCACAAGGGAATATCTCGATCATGTGCTCAGCACGAACGGACTGCGGCCGAAGTCGATGTTCACCATCAGCAGCAATCAAGGTGTAAAAGAAGCGGTGATCAGCGGCATGGGTTTATCGGTCTTATCAAGAAGCGTGCTGCATAAGGATTTGATCCACCGTGACATTTCAATTCTCCACATTAAAGATTTCTCATTAAAACGCAAGCTGTCTTACATTCATTCTCCTCTCATGGAGAATACAAAAAATAAAGAAATTTTCATTACGATGCTGAAAAGCAATTTTCAATCATCACGGGTGAAATGATATAATAGGTTTCGTTCATAAGCCTAACATGAAAGGGTTTTACATAGATGGCAAACCAACCGATTGATTTACTGATGCAGCCGACATGGAGAGTCATTGACCAATCCAGTCTCGGCCCTTTATTTGACGCGAAGCAATCCTTCGCTATGGACGATACGCTGTGCGCCTCTGTAGGAAAAGGCGTGTCGCCGGCGACAGCACGCTCTTGGGTTCACCACGACACGATTGTCCTCGGTATTCAGGATACGCGGCTCCCGTTTTTGCAGGACGGCATTGCCCTGCTGGAAAATGAGGGATACCGCGTCATCGTCCGCAATTCCGGCGGTCTTGCTGTTGTTTTGGATGAAGGCGTTTTAAATATTTCTCTCATATTCGAGGACCAAAAGAAGGGCATCGATATAGACAGAGGATACGAAGCAATGGTGGAACTGATGAAACGGATGCTTAAGCCGTACGGGGCAAAGATTGAAGCCTATGAAATTGAGGGCTCCTATTGTCCAGGCAGCTATGATCTCAGCATTGACGGCAAAAAGTTCGCCGGCATTTCTCAAAGACGTCTTCGCGGCGGTGCAGCCGTTCAAATTTATCTCTGTGCAGATAAAAGCGGCAGCGAGAGGGCAGATCTGATCAGACGATTCTATCAAGCCGCCCTGAAGGATAAACAGAACGACAAAAAAGGCGTCTACCCGGATATACGTCCGGAAACCATGGCATCGTTAAGTGAGCTTCTGCATACCGATATCTCCGTACAGGATTTAATGCTTGCTTTGCTTACGGAATTAAAAGCGTTAAGCACCCACCTCTACTCAGCCGGACTGTCCATTGACGAGGAATTGGAATTTGAGAAAAATCTTGTCCGGATGGCAGAACGGAATGAAAAGGTGTTTGGATGAACGCCATTTGCATGTCAGCCGATACGGCTGGCATGCTTTTTTTTCGCCTATCATCTTGTTTTCAGATAAATCTTTCTTATAAACAAAAAACAATTACAGCAAAAAAAGCGATAAAATAACAGCAGCATCTACATACAAAGGGGAGAGGCAAATGAAAGGGAATGTTTACAGCCTGTTTGTGCTGATCGCGGCTTTTTTCTGGGGAACAACCGGCACTGTTCAGGCGCTGGCTCCAGAAAGCGCCACTCCGCTGGCATTCGGAGCGGTCAGATTATTGGTAGGCGGCAGCGCCATGCTTCTTGTGGTCTGGATCAGCCGAGAGCTTCACGTGAAAAATTGGTCTTGGCCGCCCGTGTTTTTAGCAGCGATTTGTATGGCCTGTTATCAGCCGCTTTTTTTCACCGCCGTAAAAGAAACAGGGATTGCGGTTGGGACAGTGATTGCCATCGGCAGTGCGCCTATTATTGCCGGGAGCTTAGAGTGGGCCGTTTTGAAAAAACGTCCGCGAAATTCCTGGTGGATTGCAACTGTATTGGCTTTGGCGGGATGCTGGCTCCTGTTTTCAGACGGCTCCAATGTTCGGATTGATGTGTCAGGGGTTCTCATGGCGATTGGAGCAGGTGCATCTTTTGCGGGTTATACCTTGATCAGTAAATCAATGATGAAAACACAGCCGCCGAGAGCTACCTCAGCTGTTGTCTTTATGCTCAGCGCCATATTGCTGATGCCGCTATTGTGGCAGTCGGATCTCTCTTGGATGCTGACCCCAAAAGGATGGGGAACGAGCCTTTATATCGGGGTAATTGCGACATGCGCGGCCTACTTTTTGTTTGCAAAAGGGCTCACCGGCGTTCCGGCTTCGGCAGCGGTTACACTGTCTCTGGCTGAGCCGCTGACCGCCTCATTGCTGGGTGTGTTTTTCATAGGTGAAATGCTTTCTCTTTCCTCATGGCTCGGCATCGTGCTGATGATGTTAGGGCTTCTGGTCATTTCAGGGGCGCCTCGCAAGCAAAAGCCAGCTGAAGCGGCTCATGTGTCTTAATAGATTAGCATAAGCTTGGGCTCATTTTACAAGAATAACGGAGCCGCCGCAAAAACAGAAAATCCTCTTTTCTAAAAGAAAAAGGGGATTTTTTAATGGCAAAACCCCAAAACAGGACATCGTTTTGGGGTTTTTAAAAGCTATTCCGCCATTTTTTCTAAATTTCCGTTCCGGTCCATTTTGAAGGACGGAGAGGCATGTTCATCATCTTCAAATAAAACTAGTTTTCTGGCTCTATTCATGATTTTTACCAAGGTTTCATAATCTTCCTGGATCGTTTTTTGATCTTTTTCAAGTTTTTGAACTTCTGCTTCCAGCTGTTCTGTTTTGCTTTGTAATTCTTGATTTTCTTTCTTTAAACGCTCATTTTCCATTTTTAAAGCTGAGGATTGCTCATGATTGCTTTCGTAATTCTGCAGGAATCTGATGACATCATTCATCGTCATCTCAGGCGCAGACGTTTGAGGAGACAATAAGTGTGATAGACTAGCTAACTCTTCCTTGAAGCTGTCATCCACAAAAGGCATGTGCTCGCCTGACATCAAAGCCTGCTTCTCATTTTCGGCAGTCGGGGTTTCAGGTTTCACCTGCTCCTCCTGCACTGCAGTTTCTTGAATTGTTTCGGGATCAACCGCAGGAGGCTGATATAGCAGTCTTTTCTTCGCTGGCTGCCCGTTTCCGAGGGCTCTCATGCGCTGTTTTCGCTGTTTTTTTGCAAGCTGAAGCGCTTTTTCATATTGATGGCGCACCACCGCGTTCCATCTGAATCCGCAGGCTGCGGACGTCCGATTTAATTTATCGCCGACCTCTTCAAAGGCATTCAGCTGAGTGCTGCCTTCTCTTACATGCCGAAGCACGGTTTCGGCTAAAAGCAAATCATTTTCTTCTGACCAAGCGTCCTGGCGCTGTTTTGTCATTTATCTCAACTCCCATTTTTCTTTTCATGATATTAGAATGTCCAGATTGGAAAATATTTATACAAATTGGCTGGAAGAATAGGAGATACGGAGGCTGAAGCGGCTTGCAGGAACAGTCAAATCCTTGTACAATGAGGAGTGATGTGATTTTTTCGACAAAGCGATTTTAGGTTTAAAACATAGATGAACATAGAAATGAAGGGAAGCGTACGTCATGGCTAATGAATTTCGAGTGTGTGATGATTGCCAAGCCACTAATATCAAAACATTGCTGCCGCGTTTAAAAGAAGTAGACCCGGACGCAAAGGTTGAGGTAGGGTGCCAATCTTATTGCGGGCCCGGACGGAAAAAATCGTTTGCTTTTGTAAACAATCGCCCGCTGTCAGCTCCGACAGAGGATGAGCTGATTGACAAAGTGAAAAAGAAATTAAAAAAGTAAAAACATATTTTTTCATAGCCTCGGCCCTCTGGTCAGGCTTTTTTGCTTCACATCATGTGATTTTCGGAAAGATGGAACAAATCGCCGGACAAATTCAAGGATGTTTTCAAAGAATAGAGTCGATATAATAGAAACACGGCTAAAAAAAAGAGGGAATGACGATGGCGTATCCAAATGGAAAATTATCAGAAGAAAAAGTGTTTAAAGATCCGGTGCACCGCTATGTTCATGTACGGGACAAGCTGATATGGGATCTGATCGGAACCCGCGAATTTCAGCGTCTCCGCAGAATCAAGCAGCTCGGCACGACGTATTTGACGTTCCATGGCGCTGAGCACAGCCGGTTCAACCATTCTCTCGGTGTCTACGAAATTGTCAGGAGAATGGTTGATGATGTCTTTAAAGGCCGTCCTGAATGGGATGACAGTGAGCGCGAACTCTGCTTGTCCGCGGCGCTGCTTCATGATCTCGGGCACGGGCCGTTCTCGCATTCATTTGAAAAAGTCTTTCATCTTGACCACGAAGATTTTACAAGAGATATCATTTTGGGAGACACAGAGGTTAATCAGGTGCTCAGAAAGGTGAGCCCGCGTTTCCCGCAGGATGTTGCTGAAGTCATTGCCAAAACATATAAAAACAAACAAGTGGTCAGCCTGATTTCGAGTCAGATTGACGCGGACCGCATGGATTATCTGCAGCGCGACGCTTACTATACGGGCGTCAGCTACGGCCATTTTGACATGGAGCGGATTCTCCGGGTGATGCGCCCGCGTGAGGATCAAATCGTCATTAAACAAAGCGGAATGCACGCTGTAGAAGACTATATTATGAGCCGCTACCAAATGTACTGGCAGGTCTATTTCCACCCTGTGACGAGAAGTGCGGAGGTTATTTTAACGAAGATTCTCCACAGAGCGAAGCAGCTCCATGATGAAGGTTATGTGTTCACTCATGCTCCGGTTCATTTCTATTCTATTTTTGAAGGGAAACTGACGCTGGAGGATTATTTGAGGCTGGATGAATCTATTATTTTGTATTATTTCCAGGCATGGGAGGATGAAGAAGACCCGATTTTATCCGATTTGTGCCGCAGATTCATTAACCGCCAGCTGTTCCAATACGTTGAATTTAATCCGAATGAAGAGATGTCGGCATATTTTGAGCTGACCTCATTATTCAAAGAGGCTGGAATCGATCCGAGCTATTATTTGGTCGTGGATTCTTCTTCAGATCTGCCATACGATTTTTACCGTCCAGGAGAGGAAGAGGAGCGTTTGCCGATCCATCTCTTGACGCAAAACGGTCAAATCAAAGAGCTGTCCAGACAGTCGGCCATTGTGGAATCCATCTCCGGTAAGCGGCGGACGGACCACAAGCTGTACTATCCGAAGGACCTGATTTATGACGGCTCTGAACACCCGGAAGCGAAAATGAAAATCCGGCAGCTGCTGGGACTGACATAGAAATTGGTAAAGAAGGAAAAAGGAGATGTCGGGAATTTGTTGAAAGAACATGCAAAACTGATGAAGGTGTTCTCGGATTCTGGAGAAATCATCGGGCGAAAGAAGCTGCAAAAAATGATTTATATTGCGAAGAAAATGCAGTTTCCTTTCTATGAGAAATATGATTTTCACTTTTACGGGCCGTATTCGGAGGAACTGACGCTCCAAATTGAAGAGCTGTGCAACCTTGGATTCCTGCATGAGGTAAAGGAAAAAAAGGGCGGCTACTTTCAATACCGTTATTCGCTGACAGAGACGGGCTCCGCGTTTTTAGACCACGCCGATCTTGATATGCCTGATATCAAGCACTATATTGACAGTGTAAACAACCGTTCATCACGGTTTTTAGAGCTGGTCTCCACGATTCTTTACTTTGACGGGCTTGAGGCTGAGGAAAAGAAAGAGAAGGTATTTACAATCAAAAGCAAGCAAAAGTATACCAATGAAGAATATGACGAAGCGCTTCAATACATAGAAGAGCTGAAGCAGATTTGTTAACCATATCAAGCAAAAGAAATGAATCGTTTCTTTTGCTTTTTTTATTGACAAAACCTGCTAATGGATCTATTGTGGATAATAGTTATCCATAATGAACCGGGAGGGAACATAATGAAAATGAAATCGGGAATGGAGCAGGGAGTTTCTGTGCTTTTGTTACTGTCACGGCTGCCCGTGCAGGCTTCTTTAACATCAGAGGCGATCAGCCAGCGCTTGCACATGTCTCCGTCATATCTGAAAAAGCTGATGAGAACTTTGGTGCAGGCTGGTTTGGCTGAGTCTATACCAGGTACGAAGGGAGGCTTTACGATTACGAAGCCAATGACGGATATTACCCTCTATGATGTCTATCAAGCTGTTGAAGGAAGAGGTTCCATGTATCAAGGAAAAGGCCTTTTGCCATCTGTATTTGAGAGCGGAGATCACTGTGTGCTGGAGACGGTAATGGGGGATATTGAGGATAAATGGTCTTCGCTCATGAAGGAAGAAACCTTGCAGGGTGTCATGAACAGAATCGGTAAACTTTATGACCTCGAAAAAATCGATGATTGGATACATCATCAGCTGAAAGGGCAATGGCAATGAAAAACAGCGGGCCTTTACATCAATCAGGATCAACAGGCATCTCAGTGTTAATCGTGCTCGCTCTCGGTTTTCTGATGGCTACGCTTGATGTGACCGTGGTGAATGTTGCAATTGCTGATATGAAAAACGTTCTTTCCCTTTCAATTTCAGGTGTGACGTGGGTTGTAGACGGGTACATGCTTACATTTGCTTCGCTTCTGCTGGCCGGCGGTGCGCTGGCTGACCGTTACGGCTCAAAGACCATTTATATGCTGGGTTTGGGCGTTTTTGTTCTTGCCTCATGTCTATGCGCTGTAGCAGCAAATGGCCAAATGCTGATCGCAGGTCGGCTGTTGCAGGGACTTGGCGCGGCTTTGTTTATGCCGAGTTCACTCAGCCTTTTGGCTGCCTCTTACCCCGATGAACGGGTGCGGGCCAAAATGTTTGGCTTGTGGGCCGCTCTCGTCTCCGCCGCCTCCGGACTGGGGCCTTTTATCGGCGGTGTTCTGGTGAATGCCGCAGGGTGGCAGAGTATTTTTCTGATCAATGTGCCATTAGGGGTTGCGGCGCTTATTTGCGCCTATCGAACGCTCAGCAGTTTCCCGGGAAAAGGCAGCCGGGTGAATATCACAGGGCATCTGCTTGGAATGGCGGCTCTCGGATTTCTTTCATTTGCGCTGATACAGGGCGCTTCAATAGGCTGGAGTTCGCTCACCATTCTCGGTGCTTTCGCGGCGGCGGTTTTGGCGTTTGTGCTTTTTCTTCTGAGAGAAATTTTTTCGGCAACATCTATTCTTCCTGCGTCATTATATAAGAATGGACGTTTCTCGGCAGCGCAGTTCGTTGGGTTTTTGCTGAATTTTGCTCTTTTCGGCGGTATGTTTATGCTAAGTCTATTTTTGCAGGAAGCAAGAGGCGCAAGTTCCTTTTTAGCGGGAGTCGAACTATTGCCGATGATGGCTGTCTTTGTGGTCGGAAATCTGCTGTTTGCCCGGCTGGCGAACCGTTTTGAAGCGGGGCTTCTTATGTTTGTTTCAATGGCTGTCAGCTGCATCATGGCATTGCTGTTATTTGTCATGGTTTCTCCGGATTTGCCTTACTGGCAGCTTGCGGTTCTGACATCTGCCATGAATCTTGGTGTTGGCATTACGGTTCCTGCCATGACGGCTGTGATTATGAAGACAGCGGGACAGGAGCATGCCAATATCGCAGGAGCAGCTTTAAATGCCAACCGGCAAATCGGGGCATTGGTTGGCGTAGCGGTTTCCGGAGTGGTCATTCATCTGTCCGCCACTTGGTACACCGGAGCTGGGTTTACGTTTTTGATGATGGGCGCGGCATACAGTCTGGCCGCATTCCTTGTGTGGCGGTTTCTGACTTTTCATAAAGAAACGTCCGCTTCCGCATCATCTTAAAATCGTCCATTGTCTTTTCAAGGAATATATAGTAAGATATATGAAATTATTCAAACAGGCACTGATAAGGACACGAGATGCTTTTTACGGTTTCCAGAGAGGGAAGGACCAGCTGAAACCTTCCTAACGCAGAGAAAGCAGCTTACCGCCTTTGAGCCGTATCGGGGAAATTAAGTATCTGATACCGTCATGCTGCGTTACAGCACCGAGCCGATGAACATGTATGTTTGTTGGGAATTTGGGTGGAACCACGAATTTTAACACATTCGTCCCTTGCGAGGGATGGATGTGTTTTTTTATATGAGTCAATAAATGCGATGAAAAGGACATGAATGATGTTTACGGTTTTCAGAGAGGGAAGAAAAGGTGCGAGCTTCCCAGCTTAGGAATATCATTTACCGCCTTGGAGCAGCGTTGGGGAACAGTCAGTATCCAATGCCGTTTATGCTGCGTTACAGCACCGAGCCGATGAACATGAAAGTTCGTTGGGAACTTGGGTGGAACCACGGGTTAATCACACACACTCGTCCCTTATAAGAGGGACGGGTGTGTTTTTTTATATACATATAGAAATGCGATGAAAAGGACATGAATGATATTTACGGTTTTCAGAGAGGGAAGGAAAGGTGCGAGCTTCCCAGCTTAGGAATATCATTTACCGCCTTGGAGCAGCGTTGGGGAACAGTCAGTATCCAATGCCGTTTATGCTGCGTTACAGCACCGAGCCGATGAACATGAAAGTTCGTTGGGAACTTGGGTGGAACCACGGGTTAATCACACACTCGTCCCTTACAGAGGGACGGGTGTGTTTTTTTATATACAACAATTAATAAGGAGTGTTTGAAATGAGTAAACATGTTAGTATTCAGCTTCCGGACGGACAGGTAAAGGAATATCCGAAAGGCACTACAGTCAAAGAGGCGGCTGCGTCCATCAGCTCCAGTTTGGAAAAGAAAGCAGCAGCGGGGCAGGTTAATGGCCGGCTCGTTGATGTCAGTTTCAAGCTGGAG
This sequence comes from Bacillus sp. PAMC26543, assembly GCF_014250375.1. NCBI lineage: Bacteria > Bacillati > Bacillota > Bacilli > Caryophanales > Bacillaceae > Bacillus > Bacillus sp. PAMC26543. The sequence goes on from NZ_CP060193.1 coordinate 419,972, forward strand.
GAAGATGCTGAGCTTTCAATTATCACACTGGATTCTCCAGAAGGCTTGCAGGTGCTTCGCCATACATCAGCGCATGTGCTGGCTCAGGCAGTGAAACGGCTGTACGGCGAAGCGTCCTTGGGAATAGGGCCTGTCATTGAAGACGGATTTTATTATGATATGAAGCTTGATCGGAGTCTGACTTCCGGAGATTTAGAGGCCATCGAAAAAGAGATGAAGCATATTATAAACGAAAATATGGATATCAAGCGAATAGAGGTTTCTTACGAGGAGGCTGAAGCGCTTTTTGCAGAGAAAGGCGAGCCGTTTAAGCTGGAAATTTTGAAAGACATTCCGCGCGGGGAGAAAATGACGCTGTATCAGCAGGGAGAATTTGTTGACCTGTGCCGCGGGCCGCATCTTCCTTCAACAGGAATGATCAAGGCGTTCAAATTAACACGGGTGTCGGGTGCTTATTGGCGAGGAGACAGCCAAAATGAAGTCCTTCAGCGGGTGTACGGTGTTGCGTTTCAAAAGAAAAAAGATCTCGAGGCGCATCTGCATATGCTGGAAGAAGCAGCGAAACGGGATCACCGCAAGCTGGGAAAACAATTAGAGCTGTTTATGTTCTCGGAAGAAGCCCCGGGGATGCCTTTTTATTTGCCAAAAGGGCAGATTGTCCGCAATGAGCTGGAACGCTTTTCGCGTGAACTGCAAACAAATGCCGGCTACGCCGAGGTGCGTACACCGTTTATGATGAATCAGCGGTTATGGGAGCAGTCAGGGCACTGGGACCATTATCGCGACAATATGTATTTTTCGGAAGTAGATCATACTGCATTTGCAATGAAGCCGATGAACTGCCCCGGCCATATGCTCATCTTTAAAAACAGCCTGTACTCCTATCGGGATCTGCCGATACGTATGGCGGAGTTCGGCCAGGTGCACCGCCATGAATACAGCGGTGCTCTAAACGGAATGCTCCGCGTCCGGACGTTCTGCCAGGATGACGCGCATATCTTTGTTCGGGAGGATCAAATCGAGAGTGAAATTAAAGAAGCCATTCGACTGATTGACGAGGTATACCGCACATTCGGTTTCGAGTATACGGTTGAGCTTTCCACTCGCCCGGAGGATTCATCAGGTGAAGACAGCGTGTGGGAAATGTCTGAAAACGCCTTGAAACACGTCCTTGAGGATCTGGGTCTTCCTTATGAAGTAAACGCAGGGGATGGAGCGTTTTACGGAGCGAAAATCGATTTTCATATTAAAGACGCTCTGAAGCGGAGCCACCAATGCGCCACAATCCAGCTTGATTTTCAAATGCCGGAAAAATTTGATTTAACATATATTAATGAGCACAATGAAAAGGTTCGTCCCGTCGTCATTCACAGAGCGGTATTCGGCTCAATTGACCGTTTCTTCGGCATTCTGATCGAGCATTTTGGCGGAGCTTTTCCAGTCTGGCTTGCGCCGGTGCAGGTCCAAATTATACCGGTTTCTCACGTTCATATGGACTACTGCGAAAAGGTGCAGTCTGAGCTAAAGCGGCTCGGGATAAGAGTCAATATCGATGAACGCAATGAAAAGCTTGGCTACAAAATCAGAGAATCACAGATGCAGAAAATCCCGTACATGCTGGTGCTTGGGGATCAGGAAGTGAGTGAAAAGGCGGTAAACGTCCGTCAATTCGGACATCAGAAGAGTGAACAAGTTCCTTTTCAGGTATTTAAAGAGAATATTGTCGAACAGGTGAAAAATCGAAGCATGTAGGAGAAAAGTTGCGAATTCGCTGTTTGCTTTTTTGACTTTCCCTATCTGGTATCAGTAAAATAATAAGTAATCATATCGTTCGTATGTTATGAATGCATCTCGAAATGGGGAAATCTACATGGATCATGACAAACTGGAAGCAAATTTGCTGGATCACGCACTAACAAAATATTTGAAAAGCACGAAACTATTAGATGAAGCCACCGTTCCGAAACATGTGAATAATGTAAGAGGATTTATTCTGCGGATTATATATCGACACGGGAGCTGCACCATAAAGGACATTCTAAAAGAGGTCACGCTGTCTCCGTCTGCCACCACAACCGCTCTGAATCACTTAGAGCAGGAAGGGTTTATTAAGAGATCCAGAAATAACAATGACCGCCGGACCGTTTGGATTACGCTTTCTGAATCGGGGCAGGCAGCGGCTCTTCAGATGATTCAAAATCGCCAGCAGCTGATTGACGGCATGTTTGAACGTTTGACTGCCGAAGAGAAGGCAGCGTTTTTAGCTATTATTGAAAAAATGACGAAATAGAGATGAAAAAGCCGGCTTGCGAAGCGCCGGCTTTATATCAGATTATTCCATATCGCTGAGGCGTTTGCCTGCGACCGCGTAATGGTCTTTTCTCATTTCTTCTATAAAGACAACAATTTTTTCTTCAGAGGCACCGGTCGTTTCTTTCACGGCCTCTGTTACTTTCTCAACTAGATTGCGTTTTTGTTCGTCTGTACGGCCTTCAAGCATTTTGACGGTTACGTATGGCATAGGTGTGAATCCTCCTTTATATCGTTTCCTCTCTTTAGGAAAAGAGGCTTCTTATAGTATACTGAATAAAGTAAATTCTTGCATTTTTAGAAAGAGGGATCATCTCACTTGGACCGTTTTTTATATTACCCGTTGTCTCTAATGCCATATCTGGTCATTACCTTAATTGTTTCGTTTACAATGCATGAACTCGCTCACGCCTATGTCGCATATAAATTTGGTGACAATACGGCGAAAAAAGAAGGAAGACTGACGCTGAATCCTATCAAACACCTTGATCCGTTCGGAACCATTTTGATCCTGGTGGCCGGCTTTGGATGGGCTCGCCCTGTTCCCGTCAATCGCCGTTTCTTTAAGAAACCTCGTCTGGCCGGCGTACTCGTATCCATTGCCGGGCCGATCAGTAACCTGATTCTTGCGTTTATCGGTTTCTCTTTGTTAGTGTTGATGCATGCTTACGGAATGGAACTGCTTGCGGCATTCAGTACAGGACTGGACCAGTTCTTTTCAATCTGGATACAGCTGAACCTCGTTCTGTTTTTATTTAATCTGCTGCCGCTGCCGCCGCTCGACGGCTATCGTATTATTGAAGATCTCGTCCCGCCGGGGGCGCGTGCCAAGATGACGCAAGCGGAAAGCTACGGCTTTATCGTCTTTTTGGTACTGTTTGTGACACCGCTCGGATCCTACGTGCTTTGGCCAATGCTCAATGCCGGAAGAGATTCGATTTTACATTTGTTTTCAGCGATATTTCAACCGCTTTTGTAGGAGGTAGAACTCATGGAAGAAAAAAAGAAAAAATCAATCGGGTTTAATATTATCAAAAGTGATCCGACAGACGGACACGGAGGCTTCGGCGTAGGGGCACTCAGCCTGGATAATATTTCACCTGTATTCGTTGATGTAGAGGAAAAAGAAGCGTTCGTTGATATCGGCGCGATGCATGCCCGCAGCGTCGTTGAAAAAGGCATTAAATTTCTGCCTAATAAAGAAGAAGTTCCAAACGGCAAACCATACTGGCTTGTGTGGGTGACGATTGACAGAAGAGAAGAGGGCCCTTATTACGCAGGGGTAACAGCCTGTGAACTGACGGTCGACAGAAGCATCAGAAGAGGCTACAAATCGCTCCCGGAGCATGTGAATCTGATGGATAAATCGATGAAACGGAACATTATCATTGATCAAATGGATGACAGCTCGAAGCGAGTGCTTGGCGAATTTCTGAAAAACCATGACCAAGGCCTGTGGGAACGCTCTTCTGACGAATTGAAAAAAGGACTGCTTCCAGAAGAAAATTAATTTGTGAACTTTCTGTGAACTTTTAGAAAATTTGAATTATTTTCTGTGAACATTGAGTAAACTGGTGATACAGAAATAGGACATGGAAAATCCCGAGCCGAACCAAGACTCGGGGTTTTTCATTTTTTTGACAGCAGATAGGGGAGATATCGTGTTTCAAACAGAGGATTGGTGATTGGGTCATTGAAGCGGACGTGGAGGAAACGAGAAGGCAGTATGCGAAAGATATTGAAGATATGTGCGGGTGTCTTCTCTGTGAAAATGACCGGGAAGTAATGAAAACACTGCCGCGTGAGAAGGCGCAAATGTTTGAGGATTTTGGTCTTCAGCCGTCTCTTTGTACGGAAATTAATGAATTTGGGCCGGAGGGTGAGCGTCATCTTTATGTGGCCAGCTATTTTATGGTCGGACGTATTCTAGAAGGGAAATAAGAATGGGTTCCGGACCGTAACTGGTATATATCATTTGAAGTGCCGAGAGATGACCGCTTTATCCCCGAAGGATTCCCGAAACCCGTTCTCCAGCTTGACTGCGTGACGCTGCTCCCATGGATAATGGAAGAACCATATTAAATAACCCGGCATTCAAGCAGCCGGGTTATTTTTTAATGATTCCGTCCCAGCCATTTGTCCCACCACTTTTTCGGGGAAGCGGGCTTTTCCTTGACTGGATGCTGGTCTTTTGTTTGTTTGACAGGCTCTGAGCCGTAGCACACATTCGCTGGCTCTGTGCCTTTCACAAAATACGTGTAATGCTTGGCTGCGCAGCCGGGGCCGGAGGAGTAGCCTGTTGCCGGATCGATGTAGACGCCGGTCACGCCTTTTGGCGGTTTAAAGGCTGTTTCTGGTTCTCCTTTGAGCGCATCCTCCATAAACTCCGCCCAAATGGTTTTGGCGTAGTTTTTTTCTGCGACTGAGTCAATGGTGCTGTTTTTGTCATAGCCCGTCCATACACCCGCAGCCAGCTTCGGGTTGAAGCCGATCATCCAGCTGTCTGCGCTTGTTGTGCCTGATTTTCCCGCATAGGTTCTAGTCAGGCGATCCGCGATTGTCCGTCCTGTCACGGATGTATAGCCGTTTAAATCTGTATCAAACATGCCTGTCATCATATTAGCGGTTACAAAGGCAGCTTTTTCATCCAGCACTTGTTTATGCTGATTCGGGCTTTCGTACAGTACATGTCCGGCCGCATCAGTCACCCTTGTGATAAAGGTCGGTTCGATTTTCTTTCCGCCATTTGCCAGCATGGCATAGGCGTTGACCATCTCAATCGGGCGCACCGGTTCCGTGCCGAGGGCCAAGGATGGCAGCGCTTGGAGCTGCGCGGTGATGCCAAATTCCTTTGCCGCCTGAACGAGCTTGTTCATTCCGAGAAAGAGATGGGTTTTCACGGCATAAATGTTGTCAGACAGCGCCAGCGCCTGAAGAAGCGTAATCGGTTTGTTTGCGTAGTAACCGTTATAGTTGCTTGGAGAATAGGTTTCTCCCTTTGCATCGATTTGAAACTCGGTTTCTTCGCTTTTCATCAGTGTCACTGGCGTAAACCCGCTCTGAATCGCTTTATAATAAAGTAACGGTTTGATTGTCGAAGCGGGCTGACGTTTCGCCTGTGTCGTCCGGTCAAACGGGCTTTTTTGATAATCTCTGCCGCCGACAAGAGCGAGAACGTTTCCTGTGCGTGGATCAATGGCTGAAAATCCGACTTGAATGTCAGAACCGGCGTTAACCGTTTCGGTAATGGTTTCCTCGGCAATGCGCTGAAGCCGTTTATTCACGGTTGTATACACATTTAACCCGCTCGTTTCAATTTGCTCCCGTGTCATGCCGAGTTTTTTTTCCAGGTCTCTCATCGCATTATCATAGAAATAAGGCGCTTTTCTGCTGATGGCGTGTTTATTCAACGGCTGATAGGAAAGAGGCTCCTTGATCAGCTCGTCCGCTTTTTTGCGGCTGATCATCTGCTGCTTTTCCATCATCCGCACAATTGTTTTTTGGCGTTCCTTGGCCTTTGTTTCATTGACATAAGGCGAATAGCCGGAAGGGCCTTTCGGAATACCGGCCAAAAGCGCCGCCTCCGCATCTGTCAGGTTTTTGGCATGCTTGCCGAAATAGAGGCGGGACGCGGCTTCGATGCCATAGGCGCCGTGGCCGTAGTATATCGTATTTAAATAGCCTTCTAATATCTCGTCCTTAGAATAGTTTTGTTCCAGACGAATGGTATAGAATGCCTCATTCCATTTGCGTTTCCACGTTTTGTCGTGTTCAAGATACAGGTTTCTCGCATATTGCTGGGTAATGGTGCTTGCGCCCTGCACCTTGGCCAGCGCTTTTAAGTCGGCCAGCGCCGCACCGGCCATGCGTTTATAATCAAAGCCATGGTGATCATAGAAGTTCTGGTCTTCAATCGCCACCGTCGCTTTTACAATCGTCGGATTCATGTCTTTTAAGGGGACCCAATAGCGTTTTTCGCCATAGTTCGTCTCCCCGAGTTTAGAGCCGTCGCTCGCAAACAAAATCGTGGATTGCGGCACTTGAACCGAGGGAGCGCCCTGGTATTTGGCTATCAAAATGACAGTCATAAACACAGCAGCTGCCGCTAAGCACGCGAAAGCCCCAAGAAAGATAAAGGCGCGAACGGTTTTGAGCGTCAGTCTCAGCCGTTTATTTGTCATTGCATCCACAATGGTTCCCCCTTTTTTTATGTTTCTACTATTATGAGAAAAAAAGATTGTTTTTAAACATCGCGTGACAGGACGCATCTTTACTTTTTCTCCGCCATCCTCTATACTTTTTCCTTAGGTGAAAATGCGATTTCAACCGGGAATAAAAGCTGAAAAGACGCTTACAATAAATGAATACAGCCTTGAAAGGGAGATGACAATTGAGCGAACTTTGGTACACAGAGAAGCAGACGAAAAACTTTGGCATTACATTGAAGGTTAATAAAACATTACATACAGAACAAACTGAGTTTCAGCATTTAGAAATGGTGGAAACAGAAGAGTTCGGCAACATGCTGTTTTTGGACGGCATGGTGATGACGTCTGAAAAAGATGAATTCGTTTATCACGAAATGGTGGCGCATGTGCCATTGTTTACGCACCCAAATCCGGAGCATGTGCTTGTAGTGGGCGGCGGTGACGGCGGCGTCATCAGAGAAATTCTGAAGCATCCGAGTGTGAAAAAAGCGACACTTGTTGATATTGACGGCAAGGTTATCGAATACTCTAAAAAGTTTCTTCCTTCTATTGCGGGAAAACTTGACGATCCTCGTGTTGACGTGCAGGTGGATGACGGATTTATGCACATTGCGAAATCTGAAAATCAATACGACGTCATTATGGTAGATTCAACTGAACCAGTCGGGCCTGCGGTAAACCTGTTTACAAAAGGGTTCTATGCCGGAATCGCGAAGGCGCTGAAAGAAGACGGCATTTTTGTCGCTCAGACGGACAACCCATGGTTCACACCGGAATTGATCACAAATGTACAGCGTGACGTGAAGGAAATCTTCCCGATTACGAAGCTGTATACGGCGAACATTCCGACATACCCAAGCGGTTTGTGGACATTTACAATCGGTTCGAAAAAATATGATCCGCTTGCAGTGGAAGACAGCCGTTTCTTTGATATTGACACGAAATATTACACAAAAGATATTCATAAAGCGGCGTTTGTTCTGCCGAAATTTGTGAGTGACCTGATTAAATAAAGAATGTATGGCGCAGGAGCGAATCTTGCGCTTTTTTAAAGGAAAGCGAGGGTTTTATAGATGAGATTTGATGAAGCTTATTCAGGAAAAGTATTTATCGCGAGCCGTCCAGAGTGGGAAGAGGCGGACGCCATCCTTTACGGCATGCCGATGGACTGGACGGTGAGCTATCGGCCGGGATCACGCTTCGGCCCGGGAAGAATCCGCGAGGTGTCAATCGGCCTTGAAGAATACAGCCCGTATCTGGACCGTGATCTGGCGGACCTGAACTTCTTTGACGCCGGCGACATTCCGCTGCCATTCGGAAACCCGCAAAAAAGTCTTGATATGATTGAAGAATATGTGGACAGCATTTTAGAAAAAGGAAAATTCCCGATGGGTATGGGCGGGGAGCATCTCGTGTCATGGCCTGTCATGAAAGCAATGTATAAGAAATTTCCTGACCTGGCGATTATTCATTTTGATGCACATACGGATCTTCGCGTCGACTATGAGGGAGAACCGCTTTCTCACTCAACGCCGATCCGCAAAGCTGCAGAATTGATCGGACCGGAAAATGTGTATTCATTCGGAATTCGTTCCGGCATGAAAGAAGAGTTCGAATGGGCAAAGGAAAACGGCATGCACATCTCTAAGTTTGAAGTGCTTGAGCCGCTGAAAAAGGTTCTTCCGAAGCTGGCAGGCCGTCCGGTATATGTCACAATCGACATTGACGTATTAGACCCTGCTCACGCACCGGGAACAGGAACGGTTGACGCAGGCGGCATCACGTCTAAAGAACTGCTTGCATCCGTCCATGAAATCGCACGCTCAGAAGTAAACGTGAAGGGCGCTGATTTAGTAGAAGTAGCTCCGATTTACGACCACTCAGAGCAAACGGCAAACACAGCCAGCAAAATCATTCGTGAAATGCTGCTTGGGTTTGTGAAATAAGAGAAACATCCAGACTCTTGGGACTGACCCCATAAGATGAGACAAATAAAAAACACCTTCAAGTTTGAAAACGGATAGTTGTTATCCGAAATAAGACTTGGAGGTGTTTTTTGTATGGGAACAAGAATGAGTTATCTGATTGAAGTCAAACAGAAGGCTGTAGAAATGAGATTGGCAGGCGTGCCTATGAAAGCGATCATGCAGGAATTGAATATCAAGAATAAGACGCAGGTTCAGACATGGGTTAGATGGCATAAAGCTGGGGATACACATCGATTTGAACAGCCTGTTGGTAAGCAATACACTTACGGAAAAGGTCCGGAGTATTCTTCCGAATTAGAGAAACTGCAGGCAGAGAACCGTTATCTGAGACAACAAAATGAAGTTTTAAAAAAGTACAACGAATTGGAAAGGAAGTTGATAGCCAAACGTCAGTCGAACTTGTAGAAGTATTGCACGGCACAATGACCGTACAGAATATCTGTGTTCATTTAGGTATCTCACGAGCGTCTTATTATCGTTGGAAGAAGAACCTGATGAAAGATCATCCCAAGCGCCATTTGGAAAAACAAATCGGCACGTTGTGCCGAGAGCACAAGTATCGATATGGATATCGAAAAATTACAGCTATATTAAAAAAGGAAATGCGTATTAACCATAAAACGGTTCAGCGTATCATGCAGAAAAATCAGTGGCAGTGCCGGGTTAAGGTGAAAAAGCGCAAGAAGAATGGGCAGCCATATGCCGTGGTTGATAATATATTAGATCGGAACTTTCAGTCCGATCATCCTCTTGAAAAACTAGTAACGGATATCACGTATTTGCCTTATGGACAGAAACAATTGTATCTTTCCAGTATATTGGATGTATACAATGGAGAAGTAATTGCTTTCACGATTGGAGATAAGCAGGACACAGACTTTGTCTTAAACACACTTGATCAGCTGCCAACACTGCCTCAGAACTGCGTGTTACATAGTGACCAAGGATCTGTGTATACATCTTATGAGTATCAGAAAGCTGTTAAAACAAAAGGCATTACCATGAGCATGTCCCGCAAAGGGACGCCCGCTGATAATGCCTCCATCGAATCGTTTCATTCCTCACTAAAGTCTGAAACGTTCTATCTTAGCAGCATTGATCGAACCACGACCGCCATCGTAGAACGCACTGTCAAAGAATACATTTATTATTATAACAAAATTCGTATTCAAACGAAACTAAACAGCCAATCACCGATAAGCTATCGGCAATTGGCTGTATAAAAGGTGTTTTGATCCCTGTCTCAAACACGGGGGTCAGTCCCTCTTGTCTGGATGTTTTTTGTTCCCATGCTTTGCAAACATCTTCTTCAAGGTGGAAAGAGGGAACGAAAAAAACCGCCGATAAAGGCGGTTTATCTTAAATCATTCCTCGCTGTGCAACTTCCATTTGGTGTGTAGGTGCATTTGCAATATTCGTTGCGACAAACAATGTACTTAGGGCCAGGCAAGAGAGTAATAGCTTAGACTTCAATTTCATACAATCTCACTCCTCCTTGAATAAGTTGCCTTACTTGTTCCACCTTCAGAAAATACGCGGAAGCTTTTTGGAAATTTTCACGTCCATGATAATATTTTGCCACATCAAGCGCAAAATCTTCAAGATCAGCATACATCATTTTACTTTCGAGAAAATCGAAGAATTTCTGAATTGCCTCTTCATCCGGGCCTGATAAGTATAAAGATTTCAAAAATTCAAACTCCGATAAGTAAATGATATCTTCAGCCTCTTTAGAATAAGCAATTCCTTTACTATGATATTCATGAGCTTTATCCATTTTTCCTAATTTATAATGAATTTGTGTAATCAAAAAATAAGCTTGAGGCAGAGAAGGAAGAATGTTAGCTTCTTCAAAAACAGATATGGCTCTTTTGAAATATGTGATTGCTGACTCATACTGTTCTTGGCTGTTTTTGCAAAGTCCGATGTTATACAGTGTTCTTCCCATTAATTGGGGCTGTTTTTCGGATTCAGCCATTGTATAAGCTTTTTTGAAATGTGATATGGCGTCCTCATATTGCTTGAGATCTAAGAAATTGGTAGCAAACAAAGAATGACATTGAAGCAATCTAATATTATATGCCGTGTGCTCTTTATATATTTCATATGCCTGCCGTGCATAGTCCATGGAAAAATACGTTTGTTTCATATAGTAATAAGATTCAGACATTTTAAAGAAAAACTCAGCTTTTTCTATTCGATCCTTTACAAAAATCAGCTTGCTTTCGGCTTTTTTGAAAAATTTAATAGCAGACAAGTACTCCCGCTGGTCCAGTTCGTACATGCCCCTGAAAAAATTAAAGTAATAATCAAGGACTCCGGTTAAACGAGCCTGTTTTTTATCGATTTCAAGCAGCAAATCGGACAGTCGCGGCTGTTCCTCTATCCGCATGTTTTCTAACGGTTCAAGATACTCAAGCATCAGATTGTGCCGGAATTCCATCAGTGAATAATACAAATGAAGATCCTGGTCTTCTTCCATTTGATCCAGCTCTTGTTTGATTTCTCTTCGTAAATATTCCGCATCCGGTATGCTGAATCGGCGTATGTACATATACCATTCATTAATCTTTTCTCCAACGGAAGAAGAAGATATGACACTTGTCACGTTTGAAAATCCCTCCCTTCATTATTCTATATATGTCATATTTTATCATCATCATTCTTGTGAGAAGCGCAAAAAAACCGCAATCTTTTCTTTCGTTACACCGCATGGTGGCCGGAATTTCTTCAAAAACAGCTTTTACCCTCGGCTGTTTGTACAAGCAAACACATTCACCTTCCATATTCTGTTGTATCTGCGTGAGCAGTGTATGTCTGAAAAGGAAGTGATGAAATGAGGAAAAACAAGCTTTCCTTTAAAGAAAAAGCAGAAGCTGCACAAGATTGTTTATGTTTTTGTGAGGAAGAAACCAGCCGTGAAGCTATGTTTCAAGCGCCGATTGAATTGCCTGAGGGGTTTGTCGTTGATCCGGCTGAAGCTGTTGCAAACGTCACGTGGAATGCAGACAGCCTTTCTTGTGTCAGTGAACGTTGCTTAATTGAGACGGGGCCTGAGCCTGATGAAATCGGTGTTCAATTTGCAGTCCGCCTGCAGGGAACCGTTACGCTTCTTGTCAGTGTCTCACCTGTGCGAAACCAATATGGACAAGGGGAGGGGGCTATTTCTGTCATTCACAATGTAGAGATCGATCAAGTTGTCTATTATTCTGATGAACCGGATGATTGTCCGGATGTCAGTGACATTACGATCGAGAACCTTGTTGTCGTCCCGCCATTTTACGGCAGTCCTTTATCGGTGACGGGAACGATTGTGCTCTCCCCGGAGCCGGAGCCTGTTTATGCGTTTACAGCGAATCCAGATGATCAGTCGGTTTCTGTGATTGATACAAACACTCATACTGTTGTGACGACGATTTCTCTTCCATACCAACCTACAAGGGTAGAAAAGACGCCAGATAACACCTCTGTGTTTGTTTTGCATTACTATGATCGTGTCATTACTGTCATCAATCAAGACACATTGAGTGTCACAGCTTCTATTTTGCTGGATCAGCCGCCGGAATCCATATCTTTTATACCTGGACACGAATTTTTTTATGTTGTCGCCGGTGGTGCCATATACGTGATAGGAATTGAAACCTTAACTGTTGAAAGGTCTATTCCTTTTGAAGGTTTTGATGTTGCAATTGATCCAAATGGATTGTTCGCGTATCTGCTTGGTTTCGGTTCAGTGCAAAGATTGGACTTAAACACAGGTGAAGTGACAGGAACTATTGAACGGGACCTTATCGTAAATGCCTTAGAAACGGGTTGGCCGGAACGTTACCTTTATGTATTAGAACAAGAATTCTTTTTCAATTATTTGACGGTGATTGATTTAAATACATTTACGATCAGTAGCACCCAAGAGCTGGAGTATGAGGGTGAATATCGAATGTTTAAGAGCGGATCAGGGGTGTATTTGTTTGATGGTTTCACTCACAATCTATATTCCGTCAGCCCAAGTGGTGCAGGCGTAATAGGAAATCTTCCGCAATCGGCAAGAGACTTTGCGTTTACCCCGAATGGCGAATTTCTGTATGCAACAAATTTTATAGAGCAAAGCATCACTGTTTACAACACGGATGATTATTCTGTGGAAACTGTCATATCGCTTGGCGTTTCACCGAGTGACATTGCGATTTAATCAACTATGCATTTCTAAAAGGGATGTGAAATCATGAAAAAGAATGATTTTTCTGTTTTACAGGAAAATTGTTTCTGTTTTTGTGATGAAGATGCCAGTCGTGAAGTGCCATTTCAAGTGCCGATTGAAGTTCCGGAGGGGTTTGTCGTTGATCCTGCGGAAGCAGTCACTGCGGTTACATGGAGTACAGACGTGATGAATGGTGAACTGTGCCGAAGGGTGTAACAGATATCAGTTTGTCACCCTTGAGCAGGGGAGGTGACTTTGACCGTCTATTTGAAACTTTGAGGACAATTGTATTTTCTCTGGATAGTACTAGGGCTTATTTTCTAGAGCCTTATAGTAAACCGTTTCTCATTAACAATGTATATGTCGTTAATACTGCTGCACAAAGGATCATCGCAAACGTGTCTCTTCCTAATGTCTATGACCTTACAGTAACGCCCGACAATCAATACATTTACGCGGCACAGCCCGGCGACAATGCAGTGACCGTGTACCGCACGAGTGATGATTCAGCCGTAACGGTCATTCCGGTTGGCGCCGGTCCGTCCGCGATTGCGATGTAGATGTTTTTATAGATCGAGAGAAGCAGGGCTGCGGTAAGAGATTCGTTTATAAACAAAAGATCCGATCTGCTGGATGGCAGCTAAGATGATCAGAAACAGCAGTTCACTTATAGTAAAACTGAGCATCCACCAAATCCCGGCTCCTGTCAGCACTCCCACCAGCACTTTTCTGAACAGGTTTCCGTGCTGAAAAAGCTGCAGCAAGTACGTTCGCATATAAAACAATAAATACAAAATCAGTAACACCGCAAGCCCCATTGTAACGGCAGGGGGCGTATGAAAGCTGAAGGGAACGGCCTTGACGATTTCAAACATGCAGCCGAAAACGATGACCTGATACAATACAGCAGCCATCACATATGATTGTCGGATGCCCCTATAGCTGTCGCGCAGCAATTTTACATCGTCGGCATAACGGCTGCACAGCTTGCGATGCTGGAAGTCACAGCAGCTTTGATGAGACTGTGTGAGTTTCTGAAAAGCTGCTGTCATGTTTTTGACAGATTGCGTCACGTAGTGAAGATAGAGAAAGGCGGGCAGCATCAGTACGGAAGCGGCACAAGCCAACAGCCCAAGGCGGGCAGCGTCATTTTTAATCAGCTGTACATATCGGCCTGCGGCTTCAGCACCTGAGTGAAACCAGCCGAAGGAATAAGCCGCCATGGCCGCAAGCAGCAATAATAAAGTAAAGACAGTGCTTTTTTTCATTGTCTCATCACTTCTTTCTGGGGTACATGAATGACTGCTTTGTTAGAAGAAACCATTGCTTCAATGAGAGCCAAGAAATCATGAAAATTCATCTGCTGAATGGTGCGGTAAAGGCCGAGAAACGAGCAATCGTACTGTTCACACTCCGCCGCCCATTCAAAGCATTTACGCGCGTAATCACTGTCATAGATGATCGCGTTGACTAAAGAATCCTTGCCGTACTCAAGCCAGGCTTCGGTACGGTTTTTCTGCTGCGTGATATAGTAGGATGCCACATCGATGTATGCGGAAGAATGCGCCCCTTTACTGTGAAGGATCAAAAAGCCGCCATCCTCTGATAAGTGAACATCCGCTGATAGGCTTTGGATATTCAAGCGGTACGTTTGCCGGATCTCTTGAAAAAACGGCGAATCCATGTGAAACAGGATGCGAGAGGCAATGTCCCAGTACAGCTTCAAAGTCAAAAGTCCGTTTTCTCCTGGGAGCGCCCCGACTTGTATTCCGGTCCAAGTGTCTTCCGGCCGCTCCAGATCACCCTTTACCTCTTTTGGTGAGAGGGGAGGGCACGCAGGGACGATCTTTCTGTCAGAGCGGCTGCCAGAGCGCTTTTCCAGCCTGAGCTGAGAAGGCAAAAGAGTTTCCGCATCTTCTGGGCCGCCAATCAGAAACAGCGTCATCCGATGGGGCTGGTAGGCGGCAGCATAGGCTTCCTGCAGATCACAGATCGTCAGAGCCTCAATGTCTTTTTTTCTGCCTGCGGGGAAGACTGCGGCTGGTGAGGCAGGAGACAGCATCTGGATCAGCTGATAATGGTAATGAAGCTGGTGGTTGAGAAGCGCCGTTTCTATTTCACTTGTAATCACGGCTTTTTCCTGAGCAATGATCTGCTCGTCAAACGAGTGGTTCCATAAAGCGTCAAGCAGGATTGGAATGGTTTGTCTGAGCCGATCCGGCAATGAGGTAAACATGAAATTTGTATCAGTGTAAGTGGTGAACGCATTCAACAGAGCGCCGTGTTCAAAAAAATCACTATACAGGTTCCGGCCGTTATGCCAGAAGAGGAGATGTTCTAAAAAGTGCGCTGTGCCATATGGCAGCATCCGGCCGCCGGTTTCTGACTGTAAGCGGATATCCCGGCTTCCAAAGCCGGTTTTGACATTGCACAATCTTAAATGGGCGCGGGGAAATTGTAACCTGAATATTTTCATTCCCTTGTCTGTGTATCTGATATCGGTTCGTTCATCCAGCTGTTGAAAAAAGGCTTCCTTTTCCATCTCTCTCATCCCCTTACTACATGAGCTCCAATATATGTAAGATTTTTGATGAATTGCAGCAAATCGCGGCACGTGACCGCTGAGATGCTGTCCAGCAGGTCTTCTTTTTTGCAAGAGAAACGGCGCAGGATTCCCATATAGGCTAAGAGTCCTTCAGGAGAATCAAATTGCAGCAGGATTTCATTGATTAAAAATTGTTGTGCCTTTTTTAATTCCGGTTCATCCGCGTGGAAACGCGATACAGCTTCCAAAACTCTTGGAGAAATCTCGTTTTCATGAAGCTGGTCGGTGCATACGGAAACAAGCAGCATATTGCTCATGATGTCATAGCGGGTCATCACATGATAAACGGCCAGATCTTTTTCGCGAAAATGCCGAAATAAAGCGGAATGGCCGTACTTGCCGAGCAATCCGTCTATCAGCTGGATGGCTAAATAATCGCGGACATCTTTCATGTCTCCGCAGTCAAAGCCAAGTGTCATAACGGACGGACCTGCTGTGCTGCGTGTCTCTGTTTCGAAAATATCCTGATTCACGGGTTTTCTTACAGCAGACATGGCGGACGCCTGTGGGGCATGTCCCTGAACATCACAGGACTGTATGTTTCCTAATATGTTCAGCTGTTTCTGCTGAGAAAATAAATCAGCGATAAATTCCGACGCATCAAGAAAACGTTTAGGATGCACAGCCATAAGCTTGTCTTTCCGGCCAAACATGGCAGTGCCGTACATCGGGTTTCCAAAGGCTTCCTCCGCCAGACGGGCTGCTGAATAGGAGAACGGGTCAGCGAATGTCTTTTCCATTTTCAGCAGCAGTTCAGCTTTTGCCTTTTCCGCTGCGCTGGCAGAAAGAGAAGCCGGAAAGGAGGACATGTCAACAAAGGTGTTCAGGACAGCATCTGTATGAAATCCCTCAGCATATAACGGATGAATCATGCGGGTCCCGTACGTTTTCAGCTGCCGGTCAAAAAAGAGATTTGCTGAATACATGAAGCGGCGGCCGGCGGCATAGCCGAAAGTGTCGATGATGTTTTGCTTCTGGTGTGCAGCCGCGCCATAAAAATAGATCGTTTCTTCTTCAGGTTCCGCCGCGCTTTCGATTGGCTTCAGAAAGCTCGCGGCGATCGAGATGGTTGAAAATTGATCAGTCGTCAGCAGGTTAACTTCCAAGCCGTTCTCTTTTTCCGCTTGTATCAAAGAAACCACCATCCTGTTTTTGCAGTAAATAGACAATGATCAGCCCGGCAATCGGAATGACTGCCAAGGAAATAACAGTGCCTGTTAAAGTAGCTAAAAAAAGAGGGATACAAAATACATAGGAACGGTATTTAGAGAAACCGCTCCAGAGCTGCTGCTCCGTCTGCCAGCTGAAGGACGGCTTTTTTTCATCTGAAATTAACCGAATATAAGCCCCTGCCAGCAGCAATTCCATACACTGCAAAAAAGTCAAAAGTGAAATCGGCCGGCCGCTGATCAAGCCCATAATCATGGCAATCAAAATAAACCCGCCGGCCAATAAACCGGAATAAAAGCGATATTTCGCCCAAAGCATCGTTCTGCGTTTAATCGGAAGCGTGATCAGCAGCATCCGGTCATTTTTTTCAAGAGAATACAATAAAGCAATCGGTGAGCAGATCAGCAGGAGAGCGCTAATTACGATATAGACGACATGCTGATCGGCAATGCCGGTGTTCATCATCTGAAACGAAAAGAAGCCGCTGAATGCCCCCATCACGATATAATTTAACAGCATCGCTTTGGAGGAAATAAACCGGTTCCATTCTCTTTTATAAAACGAAAATTCTGATGTCCGCATAAAAGAATGCATTTTGCTCTGCTGCTGAGGCGCCTGCAAAAATGAAGGGAAGTCAATCACAATAGCCCAGAGCATATGAATCGCACATAGCGGGATCGTCACGGCAGGCATCAAAGCCGCACTGAAGCACACGCAGGTGAATGCCGCCGCATGCAGCAGGAGTGCCGTTCTGCTTTTTTTGACGAAAAGATTGCTTAACAAAACGCCGAAAATAATCGAATAGACAGTAAAAAACGAAAATCTGCCGAGCCAATACAGGGTTTGTGCTCCTGACAGCGTTCCGTTTCCGAATAAGAACAGCGGTAATATGAAAAAAAACAGCGTCCTTCTCAAGCAAGTATCAACAAACAAAACCACACTCTGAGCGAGCCAGAAGCTCCGGGAAGAGATCGGCAATAGACAGCTCAGCTTCATGTAAGATTCCTTCCATTGGGATGTAACAGAGAGAAACACCATGTACGCATTCATAAACAGAAGCGCGAGTGTGATGTATGTTTTTCCTAAGGTTGATTCATCAATGCCTGCCTGGCGGATCAGCCCGATTTCAAACAAGGCCAGAACGGCAAGCCCTGCGGTGATGCGAATGGCGTCTTTTTTTCCTTGGCGGCCGTAAAGCTGTTTGAACAGCAATGACAGAATCGGAAACAGGTTATTCATGGCCGATCACCTCAAAAAATTCACGCCGAAGATCAGTCTCCTCTCCAATCGGAATGACCTTCCGGATCTGTTTGTGATGAAGGATGGCCGCATAATCACAAAATCTCTGCACCACGTCGAGCAAATGGGAAGAAAACAAAATCGTTCCGCCTGCCTTGCAATACTCCTGCATTTTCTGATAAAAGACTTCTATTGACTCCACATCTAAGCCGACAAGCGGCTCATCCAAAATAAACAGGGGAGCCCCGAGCAATAGCCCGGTCATCAACACAACTTTTTGCCTGTTGCCGAGGGACAGCTCGGAAATTCTCCGGTTTGTGTATTGGGAAAAGTGAAATTCCTCTGCCAAACTGTTAAATTGCTGCTCTGAGAAATCTTTCTGATACAAAGAATGAACGAAAGAAACATAGTCCTTCGCCGTAATTTCTGTAAATAGAAGCGGATAATCGGCAGCAAAGTAGCGGCGGATCTTCAGCTCATCTGATGTTTTCTGCGGCATGCCGGCGTCCGCTTCAATGTCGCACAGCGTAAAGTGTCCGCTGAAATTGCGGTTTACCCCTGTCAGCGTATTGATCAGCGTTGTTTTTCCGGCGCCGTTTACCCCAAGCAGTCCGTAAACGGCGCCTTTTTCTAAATGTAAATCTACGTTTTCTAAGATGACGTTGTCTTGCTCGTACCACACGGATACATCGTGTATATCCAAAATGCTCATCGCGAGTCAGCCTTCCGCGCGCGCATACCGAAAATAATGGCGATGGCGATGGAAATCAGCGTAAACAAATAATCGCTTTTTACGAAGTAGACGACCGCGCCGATGACAAAAATAAATGAAAGGATATACAGTAACATTTTTCTTTGTGCTGGTGACAAATTGTTTCCCTCCTAAATAAGCTGGACCACATCTTCTAATTGTTCATTTTTCGCCCAGGAGCAGATGTTTTTTCTGTGGTATTTGTTGGAGTTCAGCCCTTTTAAGTAACAGCCTCCGCAATAGCCGCTGAACGGGCATTTGTCTTTCATGCAATGCTCGCTGAACCGCGGCGCCTGCGCTTTCCACAATTTATGGACAAGAGGGGAGTCAAAGATGCTTTCATATGAATCATGAAATATATTTCCCAATGAAAATTCCTTCGGGAAGAGTGCGCACGGGCGTACTTCTCCGAACGGGCTGATCACAATAGATTTCCAGCCGGCGCCGCAGTTCGCCGCACGTTTTCTTTCATACGGAATGATCGGGATCAAATCTTTAAATTCATCAATGACATTTTGCTCGTACTCCATAAATTTGCGGTGCTGTTCGGCATCTTTCGTCGGATGGACAATATCTCTGCCTCTTCCGAAATCATCAACCCAATTGTAAGAGAACGCTTTCGCCCCGAGATCGCGCACCTTTTGGGCCATGTCGTGGATTTCCCACATGTTTTTTTCGAAAACCGACATGGCGACTCTGACAAAAATACCATGATCACTCAACAATTTTATCGTTTTACAGGTTTGGGCAAAAGAGCCTTTTCTCCCTCTAAATGAATCATGCACTTCGGACTGTACGCTATCCAGTGATATGCCGACGATGATTTTTTGCTTATAGGCTTTTAACATCTCCAGGCTTTCTTTTCGCATCAGCGTTCCGTTGGTTAAGACGGCGACTTTTTTGAATTTCTTTAACACATATTCAAGAATCTCATTGGCGTTTGGATGGACGAAAATTTCGCCGCCTGTGATTTCACACGTTAAAACACCGTTATCATACAGCATATCAGCCGTTTTCTTAAATTGATCAATGGATACAGTGCCAAGCGCTTCCGGCGAGCTTTCTAAATAGCAGTGGGCGCACTTTAAATTGCAGCGGTGCGTCAGCTCAAAGGTGGCATGCAGCGGCATCGGAAATTCATTGCTTCCGCTGGTGGCGATTTTGTGAAAGCGGGCCCGGTTTTCAAGCTGAATGACCTGCTTGTTCAAAAGCATGCTGAGCATGTCATAGTACCAGTCCTTATGGTCTTCCGGCGACTCATCATACTTTGCGCATTGCTCTTCTAAAATTTGTTCAGCCGTTCTTTGACCGTCCATCAGCATACAAAGCTCGTAAGCCGTTTTGTTGAGATCTAAGTATTCAAAGTCAGAGATCGAGACGTTATCACGCAAGTAGTCAATTTCCAGCACACCTCCCTCAGGCAACTGGTGGACTCTTACACTTTCATTAATAAATGGAAACATCTGCTCTATAAACAAAATACCATCCCCTATACATATGATTCAAATATAAAAATCACTGTGTATGTATAACCAAGAAGTAGGTTTTAGTTAAAATTTGTATTTTAGTTAAAAAGGGCATAGTAATTTACTATGCCCTTTTCCGGAGAACCTTATCCCCAGAGACCGAATAGACCTGTTGCACCGGCAATTTCAAAATCAGGGATAGGTCCGTCCACTAAACAAGCGGCTCCGATTGAGCATGTTGCGCAACCTTTGTTTTCTACAATGACAGCTTTTTTCATAATTGAATCCTCCCTTTTTTTGTTTTTCTAGCAGATCTTTGATGTACTTTTATATTAAAACTATCAAATTACCATTTCAATACATATATTTTGAAGAAAATGTGAATTGCAAACGGTAGAATTCGGAAAAATGTAATATTTCCTAAAGGTAATCAGTGGTATGATTTTCTCTTCTATAAAGGAATTGCTTTTTCTGAGGTTTATCTTCAAATCTGATGAGCAATGATGGTAAGATAGAAGCAGTTGAAGTTTACAAACCGAATGATTATACTATTCAAGTCAAAGTGGAAAGATGAAAAGGACGTGTCAGAATGAAGCAAGAGACACCGATAACAATCCATGTGAAATCTGTGATCGAGGATGACGGAAACGAAGAAGTGATCGAATTCCGCACTACCGGATTTTACTATGTGAAACAGAATAAAGTGTATCTATCTTATTATGAAGAACACGACTTAGGCAAAGTGAAAACGATTGTAAAAGTAAGCGAAGGCGAAGTGCTTGTCATGAGATCAGGCGCTGTCAAAATGAACCAGCGTTTCGTAACTGGAGCTTCCACAATCGCCAAATATAAAATGTCATTTGGTGAGCTTGAGCTGAAAACGAGCACAAAATCGATTCAATCTGATCTCGGCGAAGAACAAGGCCGTATCAGTATCGCATATGATATGCATGTCGGAGACGAGCAGCAGCATTTACATAATATGACGATCACGTATGAGGGAGGAACTCACGCATGAACATTGCGGAACAAATGAAGGACGTGCTGAAAGAAGAAATCAGAGCAGCCGTTCTGAAAGCGGGACTGGCTGAAGAAAGCCAGATTCCAAATGTCATTTTAGAAACACCGAAGGATAAAACACACGGCGATTATTCAACAAATATGGCGATGCAGCTCGCGAGAATCGCGAAAAAAGCGCCGCGCCAAATCGCTGAGGAAATTGTCGCTTCTTTTGATAAAGGAAAGGCTTCTATTGAAAAGCTTGATATCGCCGGTCCTGGTTTTATCAATTTCTATATGAACAATCAATATTTAACGAAGCTGATCCCGTCTGTATTGGAAGCGGGAGACGCGTATGGAGAAACAAACATCGGAAACGGCGAACGCGTTCAAGTGGAATTCGTATCTGCAAATCCGACGGGGGACCTTCACTTAGGCCACGCGCGCGGTGCGGCTGTCGGCGATTCCTTGTGCAATGTGCTTGCAAAAGCGGGTTACGATGTGAGCCGCGAATACTACATTAACGATGCCGGAAACCAGATTAACAACCTGGCGCTTTCTGTAGAAGTCCGTTACTTTGAAGCGCTTGGACTGGAAAAACCGATGCCGGAGGACGGCTACCGCGGTGAGGATATCATTTCAATCGGAAAGCGTCTCGCTGAGGAATACGGCGACCGTTTCGTCAACGAAGAAGAAAGCGAACGCCTCGCATTTTTCCGTGAGTACGGTTTGAAATACGAGCTGGAGAAGCTTCGCGTAGACTTGGAAAACTTCCGCGTGCCGTTTGACGTGTGGTATTCTGAAACATCACTGTACCAAAACGGAAAAATCGATAAGGCGCTGGACGCGCTGCGTGAGAAAGGCCATGTCTATGAGGAAGACGGTGCGACTTGGTTCCGTTCCACAACGTTCGGTGATGACAAAGACCGCGTACTGATCAAAAAGGACGGCACATACACATACCTGCTTCCTGATATCGCCTACCATAAGGACAAGCTTGACCGCGGCTTTGATAAGCTGGTCAACGTATGGGGCGCCGACCACCACGGCTACATCCCGCGTATGAAAGCGGCAATCGAAGCGCTTGGCTATGAAAAAGGAACGTTGGAAGTAGAAATCATTCAGCTCGTGCACCTTTACAAAAACGGCGAGAAAATGAAAATGAGCAAACGGACGGGGAAAGCGGTAACGATGCGCGACCTGATTGACGAAGTCGGCCTTGATGCCGTGCGTTATTTCTTCGCGATGCGCAGCGCTGATACGCATATGGATTTTGACTTGGATCTTGCTGTATCAACATCTAACGAAAACCCTGTGTATTATGCGCAATACGCACATGCGCGCATTTGCAGCATGCTTCGCCAAGGGGAAGAGCAAGGACTTAAGCCGGCGGCAGACCTTGATTTCAGCCCTATTCAATCAGAAAAAGAATATGATCTGCTGAAAACAATCGGCGGTTTCCCAGAGGCAGTGGCGGAAGCGGCGGAAAAAACGAATTCCGCACCGTGTGACGAATTATATTTATGACTTGGCTTCAGCTCTGCACAGCTTCTACAATGCGGAGAAAGTCATCGACCCTGAAAACGAAGAGAAAAGCCGTGCGCGCTTAGCTTTAATGAAAGCAACGCAAATCACGCTGAACAACGCGCTTCAATTGATCGGCGTATCGGCTCCTGAAAAAATGTAATCAAGCTGAAAGGACAAAGCCAGAGGGCTTTGTCCTTTTTTTGTTAAAAAATCGTGTGATATAGTTCACAATCTTCCTCGCCGAGTTTTTGTATGATAAGGCTGATTATTGAATCAGTGAAAGGGGCAAGCCGAATGATTAACCGTCAACACTTTCAATTATCGCTGCAGTCATTAAGCTTGGTGGCAGGGTTTATGGTTTGGGTGCTGATTTCGTCACTTATTTCCCAAATCACATTAGATATTCATTTGAGCAAAGGCGAAATTTCCTTGGTAACGGCCATACCCGTTATATTAGGATCGCTTCTCCGCGTTCCATTGGGATATTTGACCAACAGGTTTGGCGCGCGGATCATTTTTATGATTAGCTTTATATTGCTTTTATTCCCTGTATTTTGGATCAGTATTGCAGATTCCCTGTTTGATTTAATCGCGGGCGGTTTTTTCTTAGGGATTGGGGGAGCCGTTTTTTCCATTGGGGTTACATCTCTTCCGAAGTACTATCCTAAAGAAAAACATGGCGTTGTAAACGGTATTTACGGTGCCGGGAATATCGGAACCGCGATCACTACATTTGCAGCTCCTGTGATTGCTCAAGCGGCGGGGTGGAAAAGTACGGTGCAAATGTATATGGTTCTGCTGGCTTTATTTGCTTTGCTGCACTTTTTCTTCGGTGACCGGCATGAGAAGAAAGTGAAGGTGTCCGTAAAGACTCAAATCAAAGCCGTTTACCGAAATCATGTGCTGTGGTTTCTGAGTCTCTTTTATTTTATTACGTTTGGCGCCTTTGTCGCTTTTACAATCTATTTGCCAAACTTTCTTGTTGAGCAGTTTGATCTGAGTCCTGCGGATGCCGGGCTGCGGACGGCAGGTTTTATTGCTGTATCCACGCTGCTCAGGCCGGCGGGCGGGTGGCTGGCTGATAAAGTGAGTCCGCTCCGCATCCTGATGTTTGTCTTTGCCGGCCTGACATTATCGGGCGTCATCCTGTCGTTTTCGCCGACGATCGGCATTTATGCCTTTGGGGCGTTAACGGTTGCGGTGTGCTCCGGGATTGGAAACGGGACGGTTTTTAAACTGGTTCCTTTCTATTTTTCTAAGCAGGCGGGAATCGCCAACGGAGTTGTGTCTGCCATGGGCGGATTAGGCGGCTTTTTCCCTCCGCTGATTCTGGCGAGTGTATTTCAGGCGACGGGACAATACGCCATCGGATTTATGGCGCTTTCGGAAGTCGCGTTAGCAAGCTTTGTCATTGTCATATGGATGTATTGGCAGGAAAGAATGAAAACACACACAGAGAGAAGCGGGCACAGCGTAAACTGACGGGCCGCCGGCGATTGGGGAATTCACGAGATTGTAAGTTTTTTCTGAAAAGCGCAAATGATTTCACGTTACAATAGATACACAACGTGACTTTTCTTCGAGGTGAGCTCATGAACTTTCTCTCTGTTCGAACATCTGATAAGGATCTTATTTCCAGTGATCTTCATCAATTGCTGGAATCCATCAGCACAAAAAGAAAAATCGAAAAACAAACATACCTGTTTCGAGAAGGAATGGATGCAGAAGAGCTTTATCTGATTCAGTCAGGACTCATTGAAATCGGGAAGCTGACGGCTGACGGCAAAGACCTGACGCTTAGAATCTGTCAAAAAAATGATATTGTCGGTGAATTAACACTTTTCACAGAAGAACCGAGATATATGCTCAGTGCAAAAGTGCTGGAGGATGGCGAAGTGCTCGTCATCAATAAAAGCAGACTTGAAAAGGAACTTATCCACAACGGTGCTTTGACATTTGAATTTATGAAATGGATGAGCACCCATTTGCGCAAAATTCAATCCAAAATCAGAGACCTTCTTCTTCATGGTAAAAAAGGGGCGCTCTACTCCACCCTCATCCGCTTGTCAAACAGCTATGGAGTGAACCGGAGTGATGGCATTCTCATTAACATTGCCCTGACAAACCAGGATTTGGCGAAATTTTGCGCGGCTGCAAGAGAGAGCGTCAACCGCATGCTGGGGGATCTCCGCAAACAAGGGGTTATTTCAATAGAGGATTCCGGAAAGATTGTACTGCATCAGCGGGACTATTTACGGTGTGAGATTGAGTGCGAAAATTGCCCGTTAGAGATTTGTAATATTGATTAAGAGGAAACAAGGACAGCAATATGTCCTTGTTTTTATCTTGTTAGCCAAATATAAATGATGGCGAAAAAGAAGCACGCATTGACGATTTCAAGAATGCCGATCGTTTGAACAGGCCACTTCTTTCCATGAAAAAACCATGCACGCAAACTGCTGGGGATAAAGGCGAGAACGGCCCATCCACCTCCGAGAGCTGCGGAAAGTAAGGGGAGGATCAGGTGATAGCCCCACGACCAGTAAGCAAATACTCTATTATTCTTCTCCCGGATCACCGACTTCACATAAAATGAACTTCCGATAAAAAACAAAGCAGATTGTGCGAAAATAAACCATGCCCAGCCGTCAAGAGTCTCCGTCCCCAGCCAGCAGCTGGCGAGTCCGCCTGTACAAAAGAATAAGACGCCCGCAAAATCATTCAGCAGCGCTCGTTCATTTTTTTGCCGGGCATAATACACATGAATGAGAAACAGCGGCAGCAAAGAAAAGGCAAGCCAGATAAAAGACGGCTTATGGATGACGGCGGCAAGCAAAAAGCTGCAGGATGGAAAACTGTAAGAAATTATCCACTTTTGATAGGGTTTGATTTGTTTCTTTTTTAATGCCAGCGTAACAGGATAAACAGCCAAATAAAGAAAAAGCCAGCCCAAAAATAGGGGGATATGCCAAAGAACCGCTCCTCCCTTCACCATACCGAGGCAAAACGGAATCAGCAGCATGGCCCAAGCGCCGTGCTGCTTCGGAATAAGCGCCTTCATCGAAACACTCCTTTCTTGTTTCATTATAAAAGCAAAAATACCGCCAATAAGTGACATTCATCATATCACTGTGAAATACATCACTGCTGTCATGGATCGGCCGGGCTACACTAAAGGTATCCTTAGCACAGGAGGCTTCCCTATGAATCAGTGTGACTATTTATTTTTTTTGAAACAACTTCCTATGTTTAATGAAGTGCCTCTATCCATTGTCGAAACATTGCTGAATAACGGGACGTTTATCCGCGGTTCATGTGATCAGGATCCATCTTTTCTCCATTCTCAATCCATTTATATTGTATTAAAAGGCAGTATTCGTTTTATTGACAGCAGGCTGCCTGAAGGGTCGCAAACCGTGGCGCTGTGGGAAAAAGGCGATGTGTTTCCCATTGATCAAAAAGGCGGGATGTTCTTATCTCCATTCATTTCAGTCCGAACATCCGAAGACATTCTTATGCTCAATATCCCTTTTTACATATTAAAGAAAATCATGTCCTATTATCCGCAGCTGCAGATGAATTTTCTGGTGATGCTCCAGCAAAATGTCTTTTTCTCTTATGAGCTGTTTTTGCGATACATGCATAGATCTCAGGATGAAAACGCTGAGCCCGATTCCTAAAAGGAACCGGGTTTTTTGTTCGGTATTTCCATTCCTTCTTCCTCATGTGAACTTTCTGTGAAAAAAGGGGAGTGTGTGACATAGTTCACAAGGAAACATCATGCCTCTGTATATAGTGAACTTAGAATACCTGACTCGGAAGGAGTGAAATATTCATGAAAAAAAAGAAAATGAGTCCGTTGTTTAGGAGATTAAATTATTTCTCTCCTATTGAGCATCAATCAAATAAACATAGCCAAACAACCTATGAAGATCGTGATTGGGAGAATGTATACAGAAACAGATGGCAGTACGATAAGGTCGTCCGCTCCACCCACGGTGTCAACTGCACAGGGTCCTGCAGCTGGAATATATACGTGAAAAACGGCATCGTCACGTGGGAAGGGCAAAATTTGAATTATCCTTCAACAGGCCCGGATATGCCTGATTTCGAACCGAGAGGCTGTCCGCGGGGGGCCAGTTTTTCATGGTATATTTACAGCCCGCTCCGTGTGAAATATCCGTACGTGCGCAGTGTGCTGATCAATTTGTGGCGGGAAGCATTGCAGGCTCATCAAAACCCTTTGGAAGCATGGAAATCGATCGTTGAAAATCCGGATAAAGCGAAGTCCTATAAACAGGCGCGGGGAAAGGGCGGCTTTGTGCGCGCTGAATGGCCGGAGGTGCTGAAGCTGATTTCTGCTTCTTTGCTGTATACGGTTATAACATACGGCCCTGACCGGAATATCGGGTTTTCTCCGATTCCGGCTATGTCTATGATCAGCCATGCGTCAGGCTCGCGGTTTATGTCTTTGATTGGCGGCCCTATGCTCAGTTTCTATGATTGGTATGCGGATCTTCCCCCGGCATCCCCGCAAATCTGGGGCGACCAGACAGACGTCCCGGAAAGCAGTGATTGGTACAACTCAGGCTATATCATCACATGGGGCTCCAATGTGCCGTTAACGAGGACGCCGGATGCGCATTTTTTGGCAGAAGCCCGCTATAAAGGCGCTAAGGTCATCTCAATTAGCCCGGATTTCGCGGAATCCTCTAAATTTGCAGATGACTGGCTGAGCATCCGCCAAGGAACAGACGGCGCGCTTGCGATGGCGATGGGTCATGTGATCCTGCAGGAGTTTTACGTTAATCAGAAGACAGAGCGTTTCATAGAGTATGCAAAGCAATATACGGATTTCCCGTTCTTTGTCACTCTAACTAAAGAGGATGGCGTGTATACGGCCGGGCGTTTTCTTCATGCAAAGGACATCGGGCGGCAGACGGAGCATGATCAGTGGAAGCCTGCGGTGTGGAATGAACGTACAAGCGCATTCGCGATCCCGCAAGGAACAATGGGCTCCCGCTGGGACGGCCAAAAGAAATGGAACCTGCACATGATAGATGAAGAAACAGGCGAATCGATTGAACCCCGGCTTTCGGTGCTCGGCATAGAGGACGAAATCGGCACGGTTCGAATCCCTTATTTCTCAAATGAGGGGAACAGAGTGCTTGAGCGAGATCTGCCTATAAAAAAACTGGCGCTGGACAATGAGGATGTGTATGTCACAACCGTATTTGACTTGATTTTGGCTAACTACGGCGTGAATCGGGGGATCGGGGCAAAATCAGCCTGCTCGTATGACGATCCTGAGCCGTTTACGCCAGCCTGGCAGGAGCAGGTGACAGGGATCAAAAAAGAGATGGTCATTAACATTGCCAGGGAATTTGCTCAAAATGCGATCGATACAGAGGGCCGGTCCATGATTATCGTAGGAGCGGGGATCAACCACTGGTTCAACTCAGACACGATCTACCGGGCGGTGTTAAATCTTGTTTTACTGGTAGGCGCCCAAGGCGTAAACGGCGGAGGCTGGGCTCATTATGTGGGACAGGAAAAACTCCGTCCTGCTGAAGGCTGGCAGACGATCGCCAACGCTAAGGATTGGGAGGGGGCGCCAAAGCTGCAAAACGGCACTTCCTTTTTCTATTTTGCGACTGACCAGTGGCGCTACGAGGATCAGCCGGTCAGTGACTTAGCATCTCCGATCGCGGCATCCTCCCGCTACAAGCATCACGCCGACTACAATGTGCTGGCGGCAAGACTCGGGTGGCTTCCGTCTTATCCGACATTTGATAAAAACGGAATTGACCTGTACAAAGAAGCTGAAAAAGCGGGAGCGAAGACAACAAAAGACGTTGCTGACTATGTGGCCCGCCAGCTTCAAGAGAAAAAACTGAAATTTGCCATTGAAGATCCTGACAATGAAGCGAATTTTCCGAGAAACCTGTTCGTGTGGAGGGCGAATCTGATCTCCAGTTCGGGAAAAGGGCATGAATATTTTCTCAAGCATCTCTTGGGAACGACGAACGGCTTGATGAATGACGACAGCGACAGTATCCGTCCTGAAGAAATCAAGTGGCGCGAGCAGGCACCGGAAGGAAAGCTCGATTTGTTAATCAATCTCGATTTCCGAATGGCCGGTACCGCCTTGTATTCCGATATCGTGCTTCCGGCGGCGACATGGTATGAAAAACACGATCTCAGCAGCACTGATATGCATCCGTTTATCCACCCCTTTGCCCCGGCTATTTCGGCTCCTTGGGAATCGAAGTCGGACTGGGATATTTTCAAGGCTTTATCAAAAGCCGTCTCCAATCTCGCGGAAGAAGTTGATATGAAGCCGGTAAAAGAAGCTGTCGCCGCACCGCTCCTCCATGACACGATGCAGGAAATGGCGCAGCCTCTCGGAAAAATCAAGGACTGGAGCAAAGGCGAATGCGAAGCCGTCCCGGGGAAAACAATGCCGAACATTCAAGTCGTTGAAAGGGACTACAAACAAATCTTTCATAAAATGACCGCGCTCGGCCCAAACGCCGCCTTAAAACCAAGCGGAACAAAAGGCATGAGCTGGTCGATTGCCGATGAATACGAATCACTCAAAAAAAGGCTGGGAGAAGTCACCACAGACAGTGTCGCAAAGGGATGTCCGAATATAAGCGAGGCCAAGCAGGCGGCAGAAGCCGTTTTAACTCTTTCGTCCACGTCGAATGGAAAAGTTGCCGTAAAAGCATGGGAATCGCTTGAAGACATCACGAATCTGAAGCTGAAAGATCTGGCTGAAGAGCGGGAGGAAGAATGCTTTACGTTCGAACAAATCACGGCTCAGCCCAAAACGGTGATCACATCTCCGGCATTTACAGGCTCGGAAAAAGGCGGGCGCAGGTATTCGCCGTTTACGACAAATGTGGAAAAATTAATCCCTTGGCGTACGCTGACAGGCAGACAATCCTATTATGTCGATCATGAGCTGATGATGGAGTTCGGGGAAACGATGGCGACCTTTAAACCGATCCTCCAGCATCGCCCTTTCTTAAGCAAACGGCCAGATCAAGAGGGCAAAGAAATCGTTCTCAATTATTTAACGCCGCATAATAAATGGTCCGTGCACAGCATGTATTTTGATTCCCTGCCGATGCTTACGCTATTTCGCGGCGGGCCGACAGTATGGATGAATAAAGATGATGCGGCAGATGCGGATATCAAAGACAACGATTGGATTGAATGCTTTAACCGAAATGGTGTTGTCGTAGCCAGAGCGGTTCTGTCTCACCGGATACCAAAAGGAATGGCGTTTATGCACCATGCCCAAGACCGCCACATCAACGTGCCCGGCACAAAACTGACCAATAACCGCGGAGGCACCCATAACAGTCCGACAAGGATTCACGTTAAGCCGACACAGATGATTGGCGGCTATGCCCAGCTCAGCTACGGCTTTAACTACTATGGCCCTACGGGGAATCAGCGCGATCTGAATGTGGTCATCCGCAAGCTGAAGGAGGTCGATTGGCTTGAAGATTAAAGCGCAAATCGGAATGGTCATGAACTTAGATAAATGCATCGGCTGCCACACGTGCAGCGTGACCTGCAAAAACACATGGACAAACCGTTCCGGTGCCGAATATATGTATTTCAATAATGTAGAAACAAAGCCAGGTATCGGCTATCCGAAGCAATGGGAGGATCAGGACAAATATAAAGGCGGCTGGACCTTAAAAAAAGGAAAGCTCGAGCTGAAATCAGGCCCGAAAACCAACCGTCTTGCAAACCTTTTCTATAATCCGAATCAGCCAACCATTGATGATTACTACGAGCCTTGGAACTATGATTATGAAACGCTGACTAACAGTCCGCAGAAAAAACATCAGCCCGTAGCGCGGCCAAAATCGTCGCTGACAGGAGATTTCATGAATATTGAATGGGGGCCGAACTGGGAGGACGATCTGGCGGGCGGCCACATTACGGGGCTTGAAGATCCAAACGTGCAAAAGATGGAGGAATCGATCAAGACAGAATTCGATGAGGTTTTTATGATGTATCTGCCGCGCATTTGTGAGCACTGCATCAACCCGGCGTGCGTTTCCTCTTGTCCGTCCGGCGCCATGTATAAACGCGAGGAAGACGGCATTGTGCTCGTGGATCAAAATGCCTGCCGTTCATGGAGATACTGTGTTTCATCCTGTCCTTATAAAAAAGTCTATTTTAACTGGCAAACGAACAAAGCGGAAAAATGCACACTCTGCTTTCCGCGTTTGGAGGCGGGACTGCCGACCATCTGTTCAGAGACATGTGTGGGGAGAATCCGTTATTTGGGCGTCATGCTGTATGACGCGGATAAGGTGGAGGAAGCGGCATCTGCAGAAAATGAAAAGGATCTCTATCATTCTCAATTGGAAGTGTTTCTTGATCCGAATGATCCCGAGGTTGCTAAACAAGCAAAAGAACAGGGCATCCCGACAGAATGGATAGAGGCTGCACAGCAATCGCCCATTTATAAGATGATCATCGACTGGAAAATCGCCCTGCCGCTTCATCCGGAGTATCGGACATTGCCGATGGTTTGGTACATTCCTCCTTTGAGTCCGATCATGAATCTCTTTGAAGGAGAGGGAAGCCGGCAAACAGCGGAAGACATTTTTCCGGCTATCGACCAAATGAGGATTCCGATTGACTATTTGGCGCAGCTATTAACGGCCGGTGATACAAATCATATTCGGTCCACATTAAAGAAAATGTCTGTCATGCGCCAGTATATGAGAGCGGTCCAGACGAATAAATCCATCGACCCGGCACTGATCTCCAGTGTCGGCTTAACAGAACAGCAAATTGAAGACATGTATCGGCTGCTTGCGATCGCCAAATACGATGACCGATTTGTGATTCCGAGCAGCCACCGTGAAGACATTTCTGATTTATACGCTGAACAAGGGAGCTGCGGCTTATCATTTTCAGGCGGCCCCGGCTCTTGTATATAACCAAAGAAAAATGAGGTGTAACACGATGAACACCACAGACCGGCAAATCACATTCTCGGCTCTTTCCTATCTTCTTTCGTATCCGGATGAAGAGTGGAGAGCGGAACATCCCGAATGGGAAGACCTGATCAATGAAATCGAAAATCAGCATATCCGGGAGAAACTGCTTCACTTTGTAAAGTCATCAGCATGTTTTTCCCGGCAGGCCCTGATTGAACACTATGTATACACGTTTGACTTCGGGAAAAAAACGAATATGTATGTCACCTACTTTAACTCAGGCGAGCAAAGGGAACGCGGCATTGAATTGCTGCAGTTAAAGAACACTTATGAGCAATCCGGCTTCCTCCCGACAGACAAAGAGCTTCCTGATTACCTGCCGCTTATGCTGGAATTCGCCGCCATTGCGGAGATGAAGGAAACAAAGAGCATATTTGAGAAGTATCTGTCTAATTTGCGGGAGCTGACATCCCGTTTAGATCAAAACCAAAGTTTATATGCCGTACTGCTGGATGCACTGCTTACCGCGCTTGAGGAAATCGGCTTGTGTGAAAGCAGCGAAGGAGCTGTTCGGACATGAGCGGGCAGATCCTGTGGGTCATCATGCCGTATATGGTATTGACGATATTTATCGGCGGGCATATTTACCGCTATCAGCACGACCAGTTTGGCTGGACCGCCAAATCAAGCGAACTGTTAGAAAAGAAAAAGCTTGCGGCGGGAAGCATGCTCTTTCATTGGGGGATGCTGTTTGTTATCGGCGGACACGTTATGGGCATTCTCATCCCCGAAGGTGTATATCGTGCAATCGGCATCACAGAACACGTGTATCACAAAATGGCGATTGGCGTCGGCTTGCCGGCGGGAATTGCTGCAGTAATTGGACTTTTCATCCTGACATACAGAAGGCTGTTTGACAAAAGGATCCGCAAAACCAGCTCGCCCTCCGATTTTCTCACGCTGTTTTTGCTGCTGTTTGTGATGGTCTCGGGCGTTGCAGCCACATTTCTCAACGTTGATTCGAAAGGATTCGATTACCGGACAACAGTCGGGCCGTGGTTCAGGCAGATCTTTTTGTTGAGGCCGGACGCTTCTTTAATGGAGAGTGTTCCGCTATGGTTTAAGCTTCATATTCTCATGGGATACGTCATTTTTATCATGTGGCCATTTACGAGATTGGTTCACGTGTTCAGCCTGCCGCTCAAATACCTGACCCGCAGCTATGTCGTATATCGCAAGCGTTCGAAACGACACATACAGCATCCGTAAAAACATCCCCCTTTGCCAAAAAGGGGGATTTCTCATCTTCTCTTTACATTATAGGAAAAAATAAAAACCTAAGATATTTTCTTACAAGACAATTGCTTGGCGGCAAGGAATACTGATATTTTTGTATTTGGAAATAACAATATGTTCGAAAAAGGAGAGTGAAGAATGAAACGGATGTTCCTCATTTTAACCGCCTGCCTCATCACTAGCGCCGGGGTCCTGACTCTCAGACATTCTCATGTATTAACCGGCGGCACAGCCGGCCTTTCTCTAAGCCTGACGTACGTGTTTCATTCCTCGTTTGCTATTATCTTCTTTCTGATTAATATCCCGTTTTATGTCTTTTCTTTTATCAGAATGGGTGCCAGCTTCACTTTATCCACCATATTTGCAGTAACAGCACTGACTTTTTTTACAAGCGTCGATCACTGGCTTCCGCCCGTCTCTTTTTCCCCGTTTGCCGGCGCGATTTGCGGCGGAGCATTGATCGGGTTCGGCCTGTCGCTCATGTTTTATCATCAGGCATCCCTTGGCGGCGCCAATATTCTCGCTTTATTTATGCAAAAGCGATACGGGTGGAATCCGGGGAAGGTTAATTTCGCCTTCGATTTCGCCGTTGTGCTGGCCGGCATTTTTTCCGTCGGTTTGCAAAAAGGCCTCTGCTCCATCCTGTCCATTGCCATCACGGGATTGGCTGTCGGCTTCTTTAAACATAAAATCAAAAGCAGCTACTCACTGAAGCCAGATTTGCTCAAGAACTTTACTTCCGGCCAATCACAGGAAGCCTCCTCGTAAGCCTTTCCGCCCCGTGCGCGGAGAGGCTTTGTTCATAGAAAGGTTTAAAGGTTAGAAATAAGAGGAAATACGAAGGTAATCGGATCGGATTGGAGAGGGGACAAATGCTGAAAAGGAGACTGGAGTTTTTCTTTTTATATATCATGCTCATCGGGGCATACGTCATATGGGTTTTTCCGGTTTCCAGGCTTGAGTTTTACGGAGGATTGCTTTGCTATGCGGGCATTATTTTGTTCAGCATTTATTCGTTAATCCTTGAAAATCGAACGTCACAGCACACGCTGTTATGGATACATATTCTAGTCTTTTTTCCGATCGCGGGCTACATGTTTTATCTGTTTTCCGGACAGCTGTATGTAAAAGGAAAGCTGTTTAAAACAAAACGAATGTACAACAGGGAGAAGCTTCGAAAGCAGTTTGACATGGAGGAAACGCCTGAAGTGACCGGATTGAAGGACAATCAAGAAAGATTTTTTACCTATTCCATCAGGGCTTCACATATGAATATCAACACGAAAAGCAGGGTGAAGGTTTTGAAAAACGGGGAAGAAACCTTTCCTGATATTTTCAAAGCAATGCGGAAAGCGGAATCTTATCTGCATATCGAATACTACATGTTCAAATCGGACATGCTTGGGCGCGGCATGATGGAGATTATGATGGAAAAGGCGCGTCAGGGTGTCGAGGTGCGGTTTTTATATGACGCTGCGGGCAGCATCAAATTGGCAGGAAGAGATATTATGAAAATGAAAAAAGCGGGCGTGGACATCGTTCCTTTTTCTCCGCTGAAATACGGGTTCTTCAATCAGAAATTGAATTTTCGAAATCACCGTAAAATCGTGATCATAGACGGGAAAGTCGGCTTTGTCGGCGGATTGAATGTCGGGAAGGAATATATCAGCCGAGACCCGATTATCGGTTTTTGGAGAGACACTCATCTGCGGCTGGAAGGAGAAATTGTGCAAACGCTTCACGCCATCTTTATGCTGGATTGGGAATATGTCTCTAATGAAGTGTTAATTGATCAAAAAGAATACAATACGCCAGTCCCCGTGGAGGGAGGAGGCATTTATCAAATTGTCGCGACAGGGCCTGACATGAAGGAAAGCATGAGTGACCTCTACTATGAAATGATTTCTACAGCGCAGAAATCTGTGTGGATCGCCACGCCTTATTTTGTCCCGAATGAATCCATCCGCACGGCTTTGAAAGCCGCGGCGACAAAAGGGGTTCAGGTGCGGATTATGGTGCCGGAGACGAATGACAGCTTTTTAACGCAATACGCGTCGAGATCGTATTTCCCTGAGCTGCTTCTAGAAGGGATTGAGGTGTATTCCTATCAAAAAGGCTTCATGCATCAAAAAGTGATAATCATTGACGGCGATCTCGCCTCAGTCGGAACCGCAAACATGGATATGCGCAGCTTTCAGCTCAATTTTGAAGTGAACGTTTTTTTCACGGATGCCGAAGCGATCCTCACCTTGGAAGACCATTTCGAAGAGGATATGCTGGAAAGTGAGAAGCTTAGCCCTGTCGGCTTTTATAAAAGAGGAATGGCCGACCGGACAAAGGAATCAGTTGCCCGTCTCTTTTCAAGTGTTCTGTAAGAAAAAAGAAATACTGTCTTTCAAAACAGCCAGTGTATAGTATAATTGAGAAATCTTATCAGTTATTAATGCATTGGGGGAAGATAGGGTGCTGCGGCAATTTTTTGCGTATTATAAACCATATAAAACATTGTTCTTTCTCGACTTTTTCTCGGCGATCGCAGGAGGCTTAATGGAGCTGAGTTTTCCTTTAATCGTCA
This sequence comes from Bacillus sp. PAMC26543, assembly GCF_014250375.1. NCBI lineage: Bacteria > Bacillati > Bacillota > Bacilli > Caryophanales > Bacillaceae > Bacillus > Bacillus sp. PAMC26543. Next base: position 455,279 of record NZ_CP060193.1, read on the forward strand.
ATTATTTTATTGATACCTTGCTTCCGGGGAGAGACTGGGGCCTGATCATCGCGACCTCAATCGGATTGTTCGCAGTTTACGCGCTCAGCTCGGCTCTTCAATATGTCGTCACGTATTGGGGGCATATGCTCGGAATCAATATCGAAACCGATATGAGAAAGTCGCTATTTGACCATCTGCAAAAGCTGTCCTTCAAATTTTACGACAACAACAAGACGGGAACGTTAATGTCGAAGCTGACGAACGACTTAATGTACATCGGCGAAGTCGCCCATCACGGTCCAGAAGATTTGTTCATCGCCATTATGACGATTCTCGGGGCGTTCGGGGTTATGCTGTTTATCAACTGGCAGCTGGCATTGCTGACGTTTATTATCATGCCGATTGTCATTTGGCTTGCGCTTTACTTCAATAAAAAAATGACCAAAGCGTTTACGACGCTGAACAAGGATATCGGAGACTTCAGTGCGCGGGTAGAAAATAATATCGGCGGCATCCGGCTCGTTCAGGCGTTCGGCAATGAATCGTTTGAAAAAGAGCGCTTTGCTGTCAACAATCAGCGATTCCGCATCACTAAGCTGTCATCATATAAAATCATGGCGAAAAACGGCTCCATCACGGTTTGTTACGCTGTTTGTCCTCTTGTGCGGTACGTGGTTTGTCATCCGAGGCTCCTTGTCATACGGAGAATTTGTGGCGTTTGTGCTATTAACGAATGTCCTGTTTCGGCCGATTGACAAAATTAACGCCATTATTGAAATGTATCCGCGGGGAATTGCCGGCTTTAAAAGCTACATGGAACTGATGGAGACGGAGCCGGATATTCAGGATTCTCCTGAGGCGAGAGACGTTTCCGGACTGAAAGGTGATATCCGCTATCAGCATGTTTCGTTTGGCTATGATGAGAATCAACATGTCCTTCATGACATTAACCTGACCATTCGGGCGGGGGAAACGGTAGCGTTTGTCGGTCCGTCCGGAGCGGGGAAATCAACACTTTGCAGTCTGCTTCCGCGCTTTTATGAAGCGTCAGAAGGCGACATTACCATTGACGGCATCAGCACTAAAGACATGACGCTGTCTTCCTTGCGCGGGCAGATTGGCGTTGTGCAGCAGGATGTTTTCTTATTCTCGGGCACACTGAGAGAGAATATTGCATATGGCCGTTTGGATGCATCGGAAGAGGAAATCTGGCAGGCTGTGAAGCAGGCTCACTTGGAAGAACTCGTCAATAACATGCCGGATGGATTGGACACTGTCATCGGAGAACGCGGCGTAAAACTTTCCGGCGGGCAAAAGCAGCGCCTTTCAATTGCGAGGATGTTCTTGAAAAATCCATCTATCCTGATTCTGGACGAGGCAACTTCCGCCCTTGATACGGAAACAGAAGCGGCGATCCAAAAGGCGCTTCAAGAATTGTCGGAGGGGCGCACGACGCTGGTGATCGCCCACAGACTGGCGACGATCAAACATGCGGACAAAATTGTCGTCGTGACAAAAAACGGTATCGAGGAACAAGGGCGGCATCAGGAACTGATCGAAGCCGGCGGTATTTACAGCAGACTGCATCATGCACAGTTCGGAGAGATGGTGCAGCAATAGGAGGAGAGTATGGATAGAAAAAATGTGCTGTACATAGCTGTTTCGTTAGACGGGATGATCGCGAGAGAGGATGGGAGCGTCGACTGGCTGGATGAATTTGAAGGCGAGGGTGATAACGGGTACAGTGAATTTTATCAGACTGTTGATACCGTCATATTAGGGCGGAGCACATACGAACACATCAAAATTCTCACACCCGTTTTTCCGTATCAGGATAAAACATGCTACGTGTTTACAGAAACGCCCGACAGCTATCATGATAAACACGTGATGTTTATCGATGAAGACATCAAAGCGTTCACCGGCCGCTTAAAACAGCAAAAAGGCGTAAACATCTGGATTGCGGGCAGGGCAGAGCTGGTGAATACCTTTATGAGAGAGGACGCCATCGACGAATACATCATCACTGTCATCCCGGTTGTATTGGGGAGCGGCATTCCGCTGTTTCATGAACAAAATACCGAAACAAAGCTGCGTTTAACCGATATGAAACGATTCGGACAGGCGGCGCAGCTGCATTATAAACGAGCATAAGAAAAAGGATAGACATCACTGTCTATCCTTTTTTATGTAAGTTAGAGCGCTTCTCTCTCAGCGGGCTCAATCATATTCTGAAACTTTTCAACCAGCTGAGACGCTTTTGTTCCTTCAACCACAATCAGATATTCTTTTTCATTATGAGCCATACGGAACGTTTCCAGCTCGATTAAGCTTTTGATTTTGCACATCGTTTTCTTTGAGTAAATATAAACCTCGTGGCTTCCGGAATGGCACATTTTATATAGGTGAATCAAATTTCTTAAAGTAAATGCCTGTGCGGCTACTTTTAGAGACTTGATGTTTTTCATGTTCTTTCTCCTCCATTGATTCTTGTCTTATATAGCGTATGTTCCCAATGTGTACAAACTGTAAACCTGTTTTTGCACACTTATGATTTCCATTGCAGAGTGCCGCCGCCAATCCGTTTCACGCCGCGGATTGAGCTCAATTCATCCATCAGCCGGAGAAGCGCCTTGTCCTTCTGTTTCGCCTCGATCATAAAATCAATATTGGTTCCCCATTGCCTGAAGCGCTCCAAAAGCGGCAGCAAGAAGTTGGCGTCTACATATTCCGCATGGCTGCGCACCGCTTGCTCCGATTTTGGAGAGGAAAGATGGACCTTCGGCTGCAATCCGATCCGCTGCCATGTGTTGATCATCCGGGGCAGTGCTTCATTCAGGTCTGCATGATCATCCGAGTTTGCGTAAAAATGATGAAAATCAAAGACAAACGGAACATTCTCTTGTTCACAGACCTGAAGCGTCTCTTCCGTGGTGTACGTTTTATCGTCATTTTCCAGCGTCATCCGCTGTTTGATCTCTTTCGGAAGCATTTTCATGTTTTGATGAAATTGTTTCAGAGCGTTTTCTTTGTTTCCGTAAGCGCCGCCGATATGGATGTTGATAACTGAGCGGTCTGCAATCCCCATCGCTTCAAGCATGCGGTAGTGATAAGCCATATCGGTTACTGCATTTGCTGTAATGGATTCTTTAGGGCTCGTAAACAGGGTAAACTGGTTAGGATGAAAGCTTGTGCGCAGATTGTATTTTTTCACGAGCTCTCCAATCTCACGGAACTCCTTGCGAAACGGCGTCACAAAGTCCCACATCACGTCAGGATGAGTGGCCAGCGGCACAATTGAGCTGGAAAAACGGTACAATGGAATATCGTGGCCGATGATATAGTGAAGGGTTCTCATGGTATTGCGCAAGTTGGCTTTCGTCACAGCCAAAAGGGCTCCTTTTCTCTCATCCTCGGGCAGCTTTGAATAACGGGCGAATGTCAGTGTTTTGGCGGGAGACGCATCCCAAAGGCTCATCGCATTTGAGACGAACCCGAATCTGAAAATCATAGGAACTCTCCTTTATAAAAAATAAGATAATGCTTTACCGAGCCATTCCGCCGGTCGCTGCCTGAACGTGCGCTTTTTGAAATTTTCTTTTGTCAGCAGCTCCGACTTTTTAATATCCTCTTCAATCGTGGCATAGACTTCTTTTGTAAATGCAACATCATCAATTTCAACGTTTACCTCTTCATTTAAAAACAGGCTGCGCTGATCAAAATTGGCTGTGCCGATGATGCTGAAGTGATCGTCAATGATCAAGGCTTTCACATGATAAAACCCTTGGTAAAAACGGTAGATGAGACAGCCGGCATCCAGCAGGTCCGAATAATATGTAAAAGCAGCTTCTCTGACCAGCGGGTGATCTGATTTCATCGGCACAATCAATGTAACGTCTACACCGTTTTTTCTTGCTTTGACCAAAGCCTGCTGAAGCGGTTTAGACGGAATATAATATGGCGTGCAAATCGTAATGCGCTCTTTCGCCTGTGAGATATTTGCCAAATACGTTTTTTCAAGAGAATAGCCGTCAGTCGCATAAATCTTATGAGGGATATTCCCTTGGGGAAGCTCAGGCCAAACATCCGGACCCAGTTCGGCTGATCCGGTATTTCGTTTCAGGTCGGCTGTAAAAAGTGTTTGAAGATCTTGGACACCTTCTCCCGTCATACGCAGATGATAATCCTCCCAATTGCCGAACTTCGCCTTCTTCCCAAGGTATTCCTCACCAATGTTAAACCCGCCGACATAGCCGACTTTTCCATCCATCACAGCAATTTTCCGGTGATTTCGTTTTTGTATATGAAAAAAGAAATAAGGGAAACGGGGCCGGTTCAGAAAATGAACGTGAACGCCGGCGTTTTTCATTGTCTCCAGCGCCGGTTTCTTAATTTTTTGGCTGCCCGACCAATCCAGAAGCAAATAAACCGATACGCCGGCCTGGGCTTTTGTTTTCAGCAGTGTGAACATATTGTGGCTGACCTCATCGTTTTTCATAATGAAAAACATCACGTGAACGGAAGAGACGGCATCGCGTATATCCTCCATCATCCGTTCAACAAGATCAGCGCCGCAGTGAATCAATTCGATATCACTTTTCTTTTTTGAAAAAACAGGCTCGTACGCTTTCTTTCTGTATGCGGCGCGGCCCATAAAGATATCCAGCAGGATTAAAGCCAAGAGTATGATGACAACGATGAGAATCAAGAAAAATACCTTCATCCCGGCACTCCTTTCCGTAGTTGTAGGTAGTGTGCCCGAACAGCAGGAATTTAATTATTGACTGAACACTCATTCATTATTTATCATAAAGATAATCTTATACAGATTTTGGGGCAGGGGATCACGGTCTTCATCAGTAAAAAGGGGGAATTGGAATGAGCGGCTTTCTCATTGTCAATGCATTATTGTTTCTGACTGTAACCGCTTACGCTGTTTATTTGTTTGTCTATTTGGTCAAAACAAGGCTTGCTTACATCAGGCTCGGCCAAAAGGAACAGTTCGATAAACGGATCAAGGAACGGCTTCAGGCCATATGGGTAAATGTATTCGGACAGAAAAAACTGCTCAAGGATAAGAAAAGCGGCATCATTCACGTCATGTTTTTCTACGGATTTATATTGGTTCAGTTCGGAGCGATTGACTTTATCATCAAAGGGCTGGTCCCGGATCGAAATCTGCCGCTTGGCCCGATCTATCCCGCCTTCACTTTTTTTCAGGAAATCGTTACGTTTCTGATCTTAATTGCGGTTGGCTGGGCATTTTACAGACGCTATATCGAAAAGCTCGTCAGGCTGAAACGAGGCTTTAAATCTGGACTTGTTCTCATTTTTATCGGCGGTTTAATGCTGACGGTTTTACTGGGGAACGCAATGAATCTGATCTGGCATGATCACGGGCTTTCTTGGAGCGAGCCGATCGCTTCAGGCATCGCGTTTTTGCTTGGGGGCGTCGGGGAGACGGGCGCCGCGGTGATTTTCTATATCGCATGGTGGGTGCATCTGCTGTTTTTACTGAGCTTTTTAGTGTATGTGCCGCAGTCAAAGCACGCTCATTTAATTGCCGGTCCTGCCAACGTCTTTTTCAACAGGCTTGAAGCACCCGGAAAGCTCGAAAAAATTGATTTCACAGACGAAACGAAAGAAAGCTACGGAGCGGGAAAAATTGAGGATTTCAGGCAGTCCCAGTTGATTGATCTGTATGCGTGTGTCGAGTGCGGCCGCTGCACCAATATGTGCCCTGCGACAGGCACCGGAAAAATGCTGTCGCCGATGGATTTAATTTTACGCCTCAGGGACCACCTCACAGAAAAAGGCGCTGCTGTCACTTCGCGCTCGCCATGGGTGCCGGCTGCAGCATTCCGGCATACGAAAGGGAACCAGCTGGCTGCGGCAGCCTCAGGGAGCGGATCACAGGAAGCCGCCGCCGCGCTAGATTACAGTCCGAGCTTAATCGGCGATGTCATTACCGAAGAAGAAATTTGGGCCTGCACCACTTGCCGGAACTGTGAAGATCAGTGCCCCGTCATGAACGAGCATGTTGATAAAATCATTGACCTTCGCCGCTATCTCGTGCTGACTGAAGGGAAAATGGACAGTGACGCACAGCGGGCGATGACGAGTATTGAGCGGCAGGGAAATCCGTGGGGCCTCAACCGCAAGGAACGTGAAAATTGGCGCGACGCAGCCCCAGATGCCGATATTCCGACAGTAAAAGAATTAAAAAAAGAGGAAAAAGAATTCGAATATCTTTTTTGGGTCGGTTCCATGGGTTCATACGACAACAGAAGCCAAAAGATCGCCATCTCCTTTGCAAGACTGCTGAACCAAGCAGGTGTGACCTTTGCGATCCTCGGCAACAAAGAAAAAAATTCAGGGGATACCCCGCGCCGCCTCGGAAATGAATTTTTATTTCAAGAACTGGCCGAAAAGAATATCTCGGAATTTGAAAAAAATAATGTGGAAAAAATCGTTACGATTGATCCGCACGCATACAATTTATTTAAAAACGAATATCCTGATTTCGGCTTTGAAGGCGAAGTGTATCATCATACGGAAGTGCTGGCCGATCTGGTGAAGAGCGGGAAACTAAAACCGCAGCACCCAGTTCATGAAACGATCACCTTCCACGACTCGTGTTACTTGGGACGGTACAACGAAGTCTATGATCCGCCGAGAGAGATTTTAAAAGCCATTCCGGGTGTGCGGCTTATTGAAATGGAGAGAAACCGGGAAACCGGCATGTGCTGCGGAGCTGGCGGAGGCTTGATGTGGATGGAGGAAGAGTCAGGCAACAGGATTAATGTCGCCAGAACAGAGCAAGCGCTGGCAGTCAATCCGTCGGTAATCAGCTCCGGCTGTCCGTACTGCCTCACGATGCTTGGGGACGGCACAAAGGCAAAAGAAGCGGAAGATCGTGTCAAAACGTATGACGTCGCGGAGCTTCTGGCTCAATCTGTCTTGGGCGCTGATATGACAATGGGGGAAAAGCGATGAATTTTTCATTAACAGAAGAACACGAAATGATTCGGAAATTGGTTCGTGATTTTGCAAAGCATGAGGTTGCACCGACAGCGGCAGAACGTGACGAACAAGAACGCTTCGATCGTGACCTGTTTCGGGAAATGGCGGATTTAGGATTAACAGGGATTCCGTGGCCTGAAGCTTACGGCGGAATCGGAAGTGACTACCTGGCTTATGTCATAGCGGTGGAGGAACTGTCAAAAGTCTGCGCCTCCACCGGCGTGACGCTTTCAGCCCATATCTCGCTTTGCGGCTGGCCGCTGTTTGCATTTGGCACAGAAGAACAAAAGGCAGCGTACTTAACACAGCTGGCCCTTGGGCAGAAAATCGGGGCTTTCGCTTTGACTGAAGCAGGCTCCGGTTCAGACGCCGGCGGGATGAAAACAACCGCTGAGCGAATCGGTGATGACTATGTATTAAACGGATCAAAAGTGTTTATCACAAACGGCGGCGCCGCTGATATTTATATTGTGTTTGCAGTCACTGACGCTGAGAAAAAGAAAAAAGGCATTTCCGCTTTTATTGTAGAAAAGGATTTTGAAGGATTTTTGACAGGCAAGAAAGAAAAGAAACTAGGCATCCGTTCTTCTCCGACAACAGAGATCATCTTCGAAGACTGTGTCGTTCCCGCAGAAAATCGTCTCGGTGAAGAAGGAGAAGGCTTCAAAATCGCGATGAAGACGCTTGACGGGGGAAGAAACGGCATTGCGGCGCAGGCTGTTGGCATCGCCCAGGGAGCGCTTGATGCGGCGCTTCAATACGCAAAAGAAAGAAAACAGTTCGGCAAATCGATTGCCGAGCAGCAGGGCATAGCTTTTAAACTTGCAGATATGGCGACAATGATAGAAGCTTCAAGGCTACTGACCTACCAGGCCGCATGGCTGGAGTCGTCAGGCCTTCCGTATGGAAAAGCCTCCGCTATGTCCAAACTGCTGGCGGGGGATACGGCGATGAAGGTGACGACCGAAGCTGTGCAGATTTTCGGCGGCTACGGCTATACGAAGGATTATCCGGTTGAACGCTATATGCGCGACGCGAAAATTACGCAAATCTACGAAGGCACCCAAGAAATTCAAAGGCTGGTTATCTCCAGAATGCTCGCAGAATAAGGCAAAACATCTATCAGTCGGATCACTCTTGTAAAATTATTTAAATTAACGCTGTTAAGGGTAGCATATTCTGTTTTATTTTGTTTATAATGAGAGGTATGGTTTGTATAAGAACGATACAATATCGCTTTCATTATTGATAAAACAGATACATATAAGTAATAGAAAGGGAGTGTCCGACCTTGGGTATCAAACAATATTCACAGGAACAGCTAAAGGAAATGGCTTTAGTTGAAATCGCTCACGAATTATTTGAAGATCATAAAAAACCAGTTCCTTTTCAGGAGCTTTTAAATGAAATTGCATCATTGCTCGGCGTAAAAAAAGAAGAGCTTGGAGACCGCGTCGCACAATTTTATACAGATTTAAACATTGACGGCCGCTTCTTGGCGCTCTCTGACCAGACTTGGGGCCTTCGCAGCTGGTATCCGTACGATCAGCTTGATGAAGAAACACAGCCGACAGTTAAGGCGAAAAAGAAAAAAGCGAAAAAAGCTGTTGAAGAAGATCTTGATCTTGATGAATTTGAAGAGGTTGACGAAGACGAGCTCGATTTGGCTGAGGTTGAGGAAGAGCTTGATCTCGATGCTGATGAGTTTGACGATATCGATGAAGATGACGACGAAGACGAGCTCGAAATTGATGATGATCTCATTGATGACGATGAAGAAGAAGATGAAGATGACTATGATGAAGGCGATGAGGATAAAAAATAGTAAAAGAATTTCATCCTCAAATCGATCTTGACTTTCATAGTCGAACTATGTAGTATGTATTTTGGGCTCTTCAAAAACGAAGAGAGAACATAGAACGTTATGCTCCCTTTCAAGAAATTGAAAGGGAGCTTTCTTATTTTCACCCCTCATTTTTCTTATAAATCATTTAAAAGGCTAAATGATTTCCTATAAAACGGTACATTTTAAGAAATGTAGCTTAGAGCGAAGAGAGGAGCAAACGAAATGACGAAATATATTTTTGTAACCGGGGGAGTCGTATCCTCACTTGGAAAGGGTATTGTAGCAGCTTCATTAGGGCGTTTGCTGAAAAACCGCGGACTGAACGTCACAATTCAAAAATTCGATCCATACATCAACGTCGATCCGGGAACAATGAGCCCTTACCAGCACGGTGAAGTATTCGTAACAGATGACGGCGCTGAAACAGACTTAGACCTGGGCCACTATGAGCGTTTTATCGACATCAACCTGAATAAATTCAGCAACGTAACAACAGGTAAAATCTATTCAACAGTTCTTAAAAAAGAACGACGCGGCGATTACCTCGGCGGAACAGTGCAGGTTATTCCGCACATCACAAATGAATTGAAAGACCGCGTATATCGCGCGGGTAAAGAAACAAACGCGGATGTCGTGATTACAGAAATCGGCGGTACTGTCGGAGACATCGAATCTCTGCCATTCCTTGAAGCGATCCGCCAAATGAAGAGTGACATCGGCCGTGAAAACGTGATGTACATCCACTGTACACTTGTGCCTTACATTAAAGCTGCCGGCGAACTGAAAACAAAACCGACACAGCACAGCGTAAAAGAATTAAGAAGCCTGGGCATTCAGCCAAACATTATCGTTGTTCGTACAGAAATGCCGATTTCTCAAGATATGAAGGACAAAATCGCATTATTCTGCGACATCGATACAAAAGCGGTTATTGAATGTGAAGATGCGGACAACCTCTATTCCATTCCGCTTGAGCTTCAAAAACAAGGACTTGATAAGCTTGTTTGCCAGCATATGCAGCTGGAATGCAAAGAAGCGGAAATGTCCGAGTGGAAAGAGCTTGTGAACAAGGTCAGCAACCTGTCTCAAACGACCACAATCGGACTTGTCGGAAAATATGTTGAGCTTCCTGACGCTTACATCTCTGTCGTTGAATCACTTCGCCACGCGGGCTACGCGTTTGACACTGATGTAAAAGTGAAATGGATTAACGCTGAGGAAGTAACAGAAAGCAACATCGGAGAGCTTACTAGCGGCACAGACGGTATTATCGTACCGGGCGGCTTCGGTGACCGCGGTGTTGAAGGTAAAATCATTGCGACAAAACATGCCCGCGAAAACAAGATTCCGTTCTTGGGCATTTGCTTAGGCATGCAGGTTGCATCTATTGAGTATGCCCGAAACGTATTAGGCTTAAAAGGCGCTCACTCTGCGGAAATTGATCCGTCAACTCAATACCCGATCATCGACCTTCTTCCTGAACAGAAGGATGTTGAAGATCTTGGAGGAACACTTCGTCTCGGCCTTTACCCTTGTAAGCTTGAAGAGGGCACGAAAGCATTTGAAGTGTATCAGGATGAAGTGGTATACGAGCGTCACCGCCACCGTTATGAATTCAACAACGAATTCAGACAGCAAATGGAAGACCAAGGCTTCGTATTCTCAGGCACCAGCCCGGACGGACGCCTTGTTGAAATTATTGAGCTGAAAGACCATCCTTGGTTCGTGGCTTCTCAGTTCCACCCAGAGTTCAAGTCAAGACCGACAAGACCTCAGCCATTATTCAAAGGCTTTATCGGAGCGTCTGTTGAAGCTGCAAATCAGAAATAATAAAAAAAGACTTGCCGTTTGTCAAAAGCGGACAAGTCTTTTTTATTTGTTTCCGGCAAGATACAGCATGTACAATAAGTGATTATGCATATTCTTGCAAAATTTCTTTTAATGTAAATGATAGAGCATGGTAGACATACAATGCTGTCATTAATGAAGGGAAGCCGTAGCGGGTGCCGTCTTCATCGGGAACAAGCGGCATTTTCAGCTTTGAATCAATATGCACATCGCAATATTGTTCGATTCCGGCGCTGTCTTTGGATGCCGGTGATACGCAGACGACCCCCGCGCCTTTTTCATAAAGCTCTTTCGCGAGCGCCTGTTCTTCATCTGTACCTGTCCCTGAGCAAAACATCAGCACCCTGTCGCTTTCTGTCACATCATCAGCGTTAGCGGGAAACGCTTTGACGGAAGGAAGCGGTTCTTTGCTTTCGGTTGCCTCATGTAAGATGCCCTGAAGCTCATTAGCCCCGTATATATAGATGGAATGTCCGCTGATCACCGCTTGAGCGAGCAATCGCGCCCCATCTTCAATCGCGTCAGATTCCTTATCCTGAATGCGGGAAAAAATACCTGTTAACTGTGTTGTAAATATTTTCAACATAAGTGAATCCTCCTTTATAACGTACAATAACAGTATACAACAAAAGAGAAAATGCTCAGAAAATGTCGTAAAGTAGACTATTATAATTAAAGGAAATAGGAAAATCAAACAGAATACATAAACTACTGCTTACTTTTGACGAAAATCATAATATTGGGGTGTAAAATGATGAATGAAAAAATTTTAATCGTTGATGATCAATACGGAATACGTATTTTGCTTAACGAAGTGTTCAATAAAGAGGGCTATCAGACATTTCAGGCTGCGAACGGCCTTCAAGCGCTTGATATTGTGACAAAAGAACGTCCGGACCTTGTCCTTCTGGATATGAAAATTCCCGGCATGGACGGAATCGAAATCTTAAAACGGATGAAAGTCATTGACGAAAACATCCGCGTGATCATCATGACGGCTTACGGAGAACTCGATATGATCCAGGAATCAAAGGAACTGGGCGCATTGACGCACTTTGCGAAGCCGTTTGACATCGACGAAATCAGAGACGCCGTCAAAAAATATCTGCCCCTGAAGTCTAACTGACAAAAAGAAGAAACAATTGAATGAGCTCATTGTGTTGCCGATTTGTCGAAAAGTTGGTATTCTAGTTATGGAGAAAAAGCGATCTGAGTATTTACATATGACAGCAAATTATGGGTCATGCTAGGGTGGAAAGCTTTTTTCGCTAGAAGACAATCAGGCTACATAAGGAGGACATTCGACATGCCTTTAGTTTCAATGACGGAAATGTTGAATACAGCTAAAGAAAAAGGTTATGCTGTAGGACAATTTAACTTAAACAACCTTGAGTTTACTCAAGCGATTTTACAAGCAGCTGAAGAAGAAAAATCTCCAGTGATCCTTGGTGTTTCCGAAGGTGCGGGACGCTACATGGGCGGCTTCAAAACAGTCGTAGCTATGGTAAAAGCACTAATGGAAGAGTACAAAGTGACAGTTCCTGTTGCGATCCACTTAGACCACGGTTCAAGCTTTGAATCTTGTGCGAAAGCGATTCATGCAGGTTTCACATCTGTAATGATCGACGCTTCTCACCATCCATTTGAAGAAAACGTAGCAACAACTTCTAAAGTTGTTGAGCTTGCTCATTTCCACGGTGTATCTGTAGAAGCTGAGCTAGGAACAGTCGGCGGACAAGAGGACGACGTTATCGCTGAAGGCGTAATCTACGCTGATCCTAAAGAGTGCCAAGAGCTTGTTGAGCGCACTGGCATCGACTGCCTTGCACCTGCATTAGGTTCTGTTCACGGCCCTTACAAAGGTGAGCCAAACCTTGGCTTCAAAGAAATGGAAGAGATCGGAAATTCAACTGGTCTTCCGCTCGTTCTTCACGGCGGTACTGGAATTCCGACTGCTGACATCAAAAAATCAATCTCACTTGGTACAGCTAAAATCAACGTAAATACTGAAAACCAAATCTCTTCTGCAAAAGCTGTTCGCGAAACGTTGGCAGCTAAGCCTGACGAGTACGATCCTCGTAAATACCTTGGACCTGCTCGCGAAGCGATTAAAGAAACTGTTATCGGTAAAATGCGTGAATTTGGTTCTTCAAACCAAGCTTAATTCAATTGGAACTTTTTATAGCCGCCTGACAGCTTGACAGGCGGTTTTCCGTCTATCTTTAGAAAGCGCAATCATATTCACAGTTCTGAAAATTCTTACTCAGGGAGGCTTTTGTAAATGTTATTTTTTATTGATACAGCCAATATCGATGAGATTAAAGAAGCGTATGAATTAGGAGTTCTAGCCGGTGTAACAACAAATCCTAGTTTAGTAGCAAAAGAAGCTAACGTATCATTCCATGACCGCCTTCGTGAAATCACAGAAGTCGTTCCGGGCTCTGTAAGCGCGGAGGTTATTTCTCTGAAAGCTGAGGAAATGATCGAGGAAGGAAAAGAACTGGCGAAAATCGCTCCGAACATCACGGTGAAAATCCCGATGACGGCTGACGGTTTAAAAGCCGTAAAAGCACTTACTGACTTAAACATCAAAACAAATGTCACATTGATCTTCAATGCAAACCAAGCGCTTCTTGCTGCAAGAGCGGGCGCTACATATGTATCTCCATTCTTAGGCCGCTTAGATGATATCGGCCATAACGGGCTTGACCTGATTTCAGAAGTCAAGCAGATTTTTGATATCCACGGGCTTGATACGCAAATCATTGCGGCGTCAATCCGCCATCCTCAGCATGTAACTGAAGCTGCATTAAGAGGGGCTCATATCGGTACAATGCCGCTTAAAGTCATTTATCAGCTGACAAAGCACCCGTTAACAGACAAAGGAATCGAACAATTCCTGGAAGACTGGAACAAGTAATTCAAGCGGCGGCAAACAGAGTGTAATGTCTGTTTGCCGCGGCCTTTGCTTTTCACCGTCCTGATCCAGCGGACCTTCAGATGCACGCCGCTTACAGAGAAGGAATCATTGGGCTGCAGAAGCTGATATCGGAATGAGGGTTGCGTGCTGCTTTTGCCGGATGACGAAGATGTCTCTTTAGCCGGCGGGTCTCTGTCGATTTTTTGAAACCTATGCCCCCGCAAAGCTTCGCTATTTTCTTCCTGATATTTTACAATGTGTTGTATTCTTTCTCTTCGAATTGGCTAGATTTTGGACATGAGCTTTATTTGCAGAGACAGAATAAAATGCCATTTTATTTAGCTCCGCAGCTATCTTCTTATGGAAGGAGACTATCATGGAAAAGTTGAATATTGCCGGCGGTGACTCGTTAAACGGTACAGTACACATCAGCGGCGCTAAAAACAGTGCTGTTGCATTAATACCAGCAACCATTTTGGCAAATTCCGAGGTGACAATAGAAGGGCTTCCTGAGATTTCAGATATTGAAACGCTGCGTGACCTGTTACAGGAAATCGGCGGTAATGTGCATTTTGAGAATGGGGATATGATTGTAGACCCCACATCAATGATCAGCATGCCGCTTCCTAACGGAAAAGTGAAAAAACTGCGCGCGTCGTATTATTTAATGGGGGCGATGCTCGGCCGCTTTAAACAGGCCGTCATCGGATTGCCTGGCGGCTGCCACTTGGGCCCCCGTCCGATTGACCAGCACATCAAGGGCTTCGAAGCGCTCGGAGCTGAAGTGACCAATGAACAGGGCGCGATTTATTTGCGCGCTGAAAGGCTGAGAGGCGCACGTATTTATTTAGATGTCGTAAGCGTCGGGGCAACGATTAACATTATGCTTGCGGCTGTTTTGGCAGAAGGGAAAACCATCATCGAAAACGCTGCGAAAGAGCCGGAGATTATTGATGTCGCGACACTGCTCACCAGCATGGGCGCAAAAATCAAAGGCGCTGGAACCAACGTAATCCGAATCGATGGCGTAAAGGAACTGCACGGCTGCAAACATACGATCATTCCGGACAGAATTGAGGCCGGAACATTTATGATTGCCGGTGCTGCGATGGGCAAAGAGGTCATCATCGATAATGTAATCCCGACACACCTTGAGTCCTTAACAGCAAAGCTGAGAGAAATGGGCTTTCACATTGAGACGAGCGACGACCAGCTGCTTATTGTCGGCGGGCAGAAAAACCTAAAGCCGGTTGATGTAAAAACCCTAGTATACCCGGGCTTTCCGACTGATTTGCAGCAGCCGATGACAGCGCTTTTGACGAGAGCAAAAGGGACAAGCGTCGTGACTGACACCATCTATTCGGCGAGATTCAAGCATATTGATGAGCTGAGACGAATGGGCGCTAATATGAAGGTAGAGGGCAGATCTGCAATCATAACGGGACCTGTCGACCTTCAAGGCGCTAAGGTCAAGGCGAGCGATCTGCGGGCCGGAGCCTGTTTAGTGGTTGCCGGGCTGATGGCCGACGGCGTCACGGAAATTACAGGTCTGGAGCATATTGATCGCGGATACAGCAGCCTTGAGAAAAAACTCGAGGGTCTGGGAGCCACAATCTGGCGCGAGAGAATGACTGATGAAGAGATAGAACAGCTGCAAAATTCTTAATTGGTTATTTGCGAGAGGAGATCGTGTTGAGATGGAAAGAAGTTTATCAATGGAATTGGTTCGTGTGACTGAAGCTGCGGCATTAGCATCTGCAAGATGGATGGGCCGGGGAAAAAAAGACGAGGCTGATGAAGCAGCAACAAGCGCAATGAGAGACGTTTTTGATACAGTTCCGATGAAAGGAACTGTTGTGATCGGAGAAGGGGAAATGGACGAAGCGCCGATGCTTTATATCGGGGAAAAACTCGGAAACGGGTACGGTCCGCGTGTCGATGTCGCCGTTGATCCTCTCGAAGGCACAAACATTTTGGCAAGCGGCGGCTGGAATGCGCTGACGGTTATTGCAGTTGCGGACCACGGCACGCTTTTAAACGCTCCAGATATGTATATGCAGAAAATCGCAGTCGGTCCGGAAGCGGTGGGCTGCATTGATATTGAAGCTCCAGTCATTGATAACCTTAAAGCGGTAGCAAAAGCGAAAAACAAAGACGTCGAGGACGTCGTTGCCACCATTTTAAACCGTGATAGACACGAAAAAATCATTTCCGAGCTTCGCGAGGCCGGCGCCAGAATCAAACTGATCAATGACGGGGATGTCGCAGGCGCCATCAACACGGCTTTCGACCACACAGGCGTAGACATCCTGTTCGGATCAGGCGGAGCTCCTGAAGGCGTCCTATCTGCTGTAGCGTTAAAAGCGCTGGGCGGAGAAATTATCGGTAAACTTCTTCCGCAAAGCGAGGAAGAAATCATACGCTGCAACAAAATGGGCCTTGACTTAAGCAAAGTGCTGCGTATGGAAGACCTTGTGAGAGGCGATGACGCGATTTTTGCGGCTACCGGCGTAACTGACGGCGAGCTGTTAAAAGGCGTTCAATTCAAAGGGTCTGTCGGCACGACTGAAAGCTTGGTCATCCGTGCGAAGTCAGGAACTGTCCGTTTCGTTGACGGCAGACACAGCCTGAAGAAAAAACCAAATCTCGTAATCCGTCCATAACAAAGAGAAAAAGCGGGTGTTGACCCGCTTTTCTTTTGCAAAAAAGAGACAACCCTATCAATTGCGTGTCAAAACCTTATTTCAGTTGAATAATTGTTTGAAATAAGGTAAAAATAAAGAGTGCTGCGATTTTTAACTGCGTAATTCCTTCTTTTAAGCACTAGGAAAGTTTCAATTTCTACCGCATACAGACGATATAAGTATTGATCTTCTCATGTTTTTGTCCTCGCTTCCTTCAAAACTCATTAAGACAATCCTTTTAACAAAAGCGCCGATCATGGGTGGAAGTGTTACCGATAGAAGTTCCTTTATGTTAAAAAAAGAATGTGCTTTGGCGGATGTTGTGCAAAAGCAGCAGATTACATGTGTAAAGTAAGATATTGACTATGAAAAGCGTGGTGTTTTTTATGAAAGACGTATCTATTTCCTCTTTGGAAAATATGAAATTGAAAGAGCTATATGAACTTGCAAGACATTATAAAATCTCCTACTACAGCAAACTGACAAAAAAAGAGCTGATTTTCGCCATTCTGAAAGCGAATGCAGAGCAGGAAGATCTTCTGTTTATGGAAGGTGTTCTTGAGATCATCCAATCAGAGGGATTTGGCTTCCTGAGACCGATCAACTATTCTCCAAGCTCTGAAGACATTTACATCTCAGCTTCACAAATCCGCCGTTTCGATTTACGGAACGGAGACAAAGTATCAGGCAAGGTTCGCCCGCCAAAAGAAAACGAGCGCTATTATGGACTTTTGCACGTTGAAGCGGTAAATGGAGATGATCCGGAATCGGCAAAAGAGCGTGTTCACTTCCCAGCCCTTACTCCGCTTTATCCAGACCGCCATATGGTGCTCGAGACAAAACCGAATTTCTTGTCTACAAGAATTATGGACATGATGGCGCCGGTAGGCTTTGGCCAGCGCGGTTTGATTGTTGCGCCGCCGAAAGCCGGGAAAACGATGCTGCTGAAGGAAATCGCCAACAGCATTACAGCGAACCAGCCTGAAGCAGAGCTGATTGTGCTATTGATCGACGAAAGACCGGAAGAGGTTACAGACATTGAGCGTTCTGTTGCTGGGGATGTTGTCAGCTCAACGTTTGATGAAGTGCCGGAAAACCATATCAAAGTCGCCGAACTTGTGCTTGAACGCGCTATGCGCCTCGTTGAACACAAGAAAGACGTCATTATCCTGATGGACAGTATCACACGTCTGGCCCGCGCCTACAACTTAGTGATTCCGCCGAGCGGAAGAACACTTTCCGGAGGGATTGACCCGGCAGCGTTCCACCGTCCGAAGCGTTTCTTCGGGGCGGCGAGAAATATCGAAGAGGGCGGAAGCTTAACGATCCTCGCCACTGCTCTTGTTGATACAGGATCCCGTATGGATGATGTAATCTATGAAGAATTCAAAGGAACGGGCAACATGGAGCTTCATCTTGACCGCTCTCTGGCAGAACGCCGCATCTTCCCTGCCATCGATATTCGCCGTTCTGGAACGCGTAAGGAAGAGCTGCTTGTGCCTAAAGAGCATCTTGACCGTTTATGGTCTATCCGCAAAACGATGTCAGATTCGCCTGATTTCGCGGAAAAATTCATGAGAAAAATGAAAAAGACTAAAACAAACCAGGAATTTTTCGATATTCTCAATCAAGAATGGAAACAGGCAAATCTATCATCAGCCAGACGATAAAATCTATTTGCAAAAGAAGTAAATCACTGATATAATTTTCTCATATGCGTTTCGGACAATGCTCCGAAATAATAACTCTGTTTCCACACGGGATTCAGGGCGGAAGGAGATGGATACAATGAAAGCAGGAATTCATCCTAATTTCAAAAAAGCAACAGTTAAATGCGCTTGCGGAAATGAATTTGAAACAGGCTCAGTAAAAGAAGAGGTACGCGTTGAGATTTGCTCTGAATGCCACCCATTCTACACTGGCCGTCAAAAATTCGCTTCTGCTGATGGTCGTGTTGATCGCTTTAATAAAAAATACGGTCTTAAGTAATAATAGATTTCTCAACAGGCAAGAAGCACTTCTTGCCTGTTTTTTATATTGTCAAAAACACAGCTGGCAGAGAGAGGAGCAGAGCCAATGTACATAATGAAGCAAAGCGGGTGGCTGGAGCTGATTTGCGGCAGCATGTTCTCGGGAAAATCTGAAGAGCTGATCAGAAGAGTGAAGAGAGCAACTTATGCCAAGCAGGAGGTCAGGGTCTTTAAACCTGTGATTGACAATCGATACAGCGAGGATGCTGTTGTTTCCCACAATGGAACATCTATGACGAGCTATGCCATTTCTTCGGCTGAGGACATTTGGAATCATATCAGTGAGAGCACGGATGTGATTGCAGTGGACGAGGTTCAATTCTTCGATCGGTCAATCATTGGTGTTTTATCGTCTCTTGCCGATAAAGGCTACCGTGTGATCGCAGCGGGCCTTGATATGGATTTCAGAGGAGAGCCGTTCGGCGTTGTGCCGGATATTATGGCCATCGCTGAAAGTGTGACGAAGCTGCAGGCCGTCTGTTCCGTCTGCGGATCACCGGCAAGCAGAACACAGCGGCTCATTGACGGAAAGCCGGCTTCTTATGATGATCCGGTCATTCTGGTGGGTGCGTCCGAATCCTATGAAGCAAGATGCAGACATCATCACGAAGTCCCGGGAAAATCTAAAAACTAATACAAAACATGGGTAAAAAGATAGAAAGCACCGGCCGAAAAGCTGGTGTTTTTTTATATATTCTGATAACAATCAATTAAAAAATTTAATTAAGTGTATTAAAAAATTAAGTAATTTTCTTCCCTTGAATTTTGATTTTGACAGGCATAAAATAACTAACGTAATGTAAATAGTTTTGAGACATTGTTCGAATAATTGTCACAAAGTCGCATAAAGATCATGATCGGTTATTTTTAGATGAGTTATTACTTAACTTGGTTAACTATTTCAAGAAAGAAGGAGATTTGCTTGAATAACATTAAAAAAACTAAGGAAGGCCATTTAGAAACAACATTAAGAGGAAAAGAAGTTTTATCTATTCCTACTTTAAATAAAGGTGTTGCTTTTACATTAGAAGAAAGACAAGAACTTGGCTTAGAAGGACTTCTTCCGCCAACTGTACTTTCTCTTGATCAACAAGCAAAACGCGCATACGAGCAATTTAAAGCTCAGCCAGACCGCCTTCGTCAAAATGTTTACTTAAATGATCTTGCTAACCGCAATGAAGTTCTTTTCTATAAATTGCTGCAAAATCACCTTCGTGAAATGCTCCCTGTTGTGTACACACCAACAGTTGGTGAAGCAATTCAAGAATACAGCCATGAATACAGAAGACCTCAAGGTATCTACTTGTCAATCGACAACATTGACGGTATTGAAAAGGCTTTTGAAAACCTTCATGCGACAGCAGGCGATATTGATCTTATCGTTGCAACTGACTCTGAAAGTATCCTTGGTATCGGTGATTGGGGAGTAGGCGGTATTAACATCGCTATCGGTAAATTGGCTGTTTACACTGCTGCAGCTGGTATTGACCCTAGCCGTGTTATTCCTGTAGTGCTTGATGTCGGTACAAACAACGAAAAACTTTTAAATGATCCTTTATACATTGGTAACCACCATGAACGTATCTCTGATGAACGTTACGAAGAATTCGTTGATGCGTATGTAAAAGCTGCGCTTAAATTCTTCCCTAAAGCGCTTCTTCACTGGGAAGACTTTGGCAACAAAAACGCGCGCAATATCATGAAAAAATACAACAACGAAATCCTGACATTCAACGATGATATTCAAGGTACAGGCGCAATTACACTTGCTGGTGTGCTTGCTGCTATGAAGAAAACAGGCGCATCTATTAAAGATCAGCGTGTAGTTGTCTTCGGTGCAGGTTCAGCTGGTATCGGTATTGCTGACCAAATCCGTGACACAATGGTGCTTGCTGGATTATCTGAAGAAGAAGCAAACAAAGCGTTCTTCACACTTGATTACAGAGGCCTGTTAACAGACGATATGGAAGGCATCCTTGATTTCCAAAAACCTTACCTTCGCAGTGCAGCAGAAGTGAAAGACTGGAAACGTGATGAAAAAGGCCAAATTTCATTCGATGAAGTGGTTCGCCAAGCAAAACCAACGATCTTAATCGGTACTTCAGGGGTTTCAGGAGCGTTCACAGAGGAAATTGTGAAAGAGATGGCATCTCACGTAGACCGTCCGGTGATCATGCCGATGTCTAACCCGACTCACCTTGCAGAAGCTGTTCCTGAAGATCTGTTCAAATGGACTGACGGAAAAGTGCTTGTAGCAACAGGAAGCCCATTTGACAATGTCGAGTACAATGGCGTTTCTTATGAAATCGGACAATCTAACAACGCATTCGCATTCCCTGGTCTTGGCCTTGGTTCAATCGTAGCTGAAGCGCGTGTTATTACGCCTGCTATGTTTGCTGCAACAGCTGATGCGATTGCTGAAATGGTTGATTTTGAAACACCTGGAGCTGGATTGCTTCCAAGCATCGACAAGCTTCAAGAAGTATCTATTCAAGTTGCCATTGCTGTAGCTGAAGCAGCGATCAAAGACGGCGTAGCAAATCGTCAGCCTGAAGATGTAAAACAAGCTGTTCTTGATGCAATGTGGACACCTGAATACAAAAAAGTCATCGCAAAATAATTGAGCGTGTAATTTTTCTGTCCGAGGGAAAGCTTTGAATAAAGCTAAAGTATACGGACATAGGATTTGGAGGAGAATATTTTGAGCATCTTAGATATCTTAATCCTCCTGGCACCGATCTTCTTTGTTATCGTGCTGGGTTGGTTTGCAGGACATTTCGGAAGTTATGATGCCAAGTCAGCAAAAGGGGTAAGTACGTTAGTAACGAAATACGCACTTCCAGCTCACTTTATCGCTGGTATTTTGACAACTTCCAGAAGTGAATTTTTATCACAAGTTCCATTAATGGTTTCTTTACTTATCGGGATTGTTGGTTTCTATATCATCATTCTATTGGTTTGCAGATTTGTCTTTAAGTATGATTTAACGAACTCATCCGTATTTTCTTTGAACTCTGCACAGCCGACATTCGCATTTATGGGTATTCCTGTATTGGGAAGCTTGTTCGGTGCGCAAGAGGTTGCGATTCCGATCGCTGTAACAGGTATCGTTGTTAACGCGATTCTTGATCCGCTTGCGATCATTGTTGCTACAGTGGGTGAGTCTTCTAAGAAAAACGAAGAGAGCGGCGACAGTTTCTGGAAGATGACAGGGAAATCAATCCTGCATGGTCTTTGTGAGCCGCTTGCGGCTGCTCCGTTAATCAGTATGATCTTAGTGCTGGTTTTCAATTTCACTCTTCCTGAGCTGGGTGTTAAAATGCTTGATCAGCTTGGAAGCACAACATCGGGTGTTGCTCTCTTTGCTGTCGGTGTTACCGTTGGTATTCGTAAAATTAAACTCAGTCTGCCGGCTATCGGTATTGCGTTACTAAAAGTTGCAGTTCAGCCTGCGTTAATGTTCCTGATTGCTCTTGCAGTCGGACTTCCAGCTGATCAAACAACAAAAGCGATCCTTCTTGTTGCATTCCCTGGTTCTGCCGTTGCAGCCATGATTGCGACTCGTTTCGAGAAACAAGAGGAAGAAACTGCGACTGCGTTTGTGATCAGTGCGATTCTGTCATTGATTTCACTTCCAATTATTATTGCGCTTACTGCGTAATCAAAAAAGCTCCCTTTAAGGGGAGCTTTTTTACTTTACGTTTGAAATTTAAACAGTGACAGCAGCGGTTTTTTTCTTGTTTTTATTTTTTCGGAAGAAGCAGCAGTCTCAGGGGTCGGCTGAGCGGTGAATTCTTTCATTTGTGAGGTCAGTGATTGCAGATCAGCAAGAATGTCATCAATTTCTCTTCTGTGCTGCAGAAGCTGATAGGATACGCCTTCATCGGCTTTTTGTTTAAGCTGGCGTTCCAGTTCCTCAATTCTTGCAAGCAGCCCGTTTTCGTCCTGTTTTTGCTGTAATAAGGTGTCAAGTTTTTGTTCGAGCTGTTCGATTCTTTTCTCTGTGTCACTGTTTGTTTTTTGGACAAGGAAGCCTGTGCGCTTCTTATTGCTTTGCGGCACATTGATATCCTGAAGCGCCGTGCCTTCAGAAATTTGTTTTTGAACAGATTTCAGGACTTGCACATCTTCAGCCGTAAACGAATAGTGTCCGAGCTCGTTCCGTTCAGCCGGAAGGTTCAGCTGCTTCACCCACCGCTGCACTGTTTTTGCGGAGACGCCGAGTTCACTTGCTACCATATTTGTATTCATGATCCCATACCTCCTTTTTAGCTAGGTATTCGACCATGGGGAGCGGTTCCCTTCCTATTAGACAAAACAAGAAAAGATTCGGCAAAGAAAGTGGGCATCTCCCTTTTTTCTTCAAAAACCGTTATTGCTCATACAGCTCTAACGGAAGCTGATCGGGATCAAAAAAGAAGGTGAACCGCTTGCCTGTCAGCGGATCTGTCCTGATCGGCTCTGTCTCGATTCCTTTTTCGTGAAGCTCCTGAACAGCCTGTTCTAAGCTGCTGACCGTAAAGGCAAGATGACGGAGACCTGCACCTTCAGGACGGGTTTGACGTGCGGGCGGATCAGGGAACGAAAACAGCTCAATGACGTACGAGCCGTTAAGCGACAAATCAAGCTTGTAGGAGTCGCGCTCTTCTCGGTATGTTTCTTGTATCACCTGAAAACCGAGCTTATGTACGTAGAAAGCTTTCGACTTTTCATAATCTGAGCATATGATTGCAATATGATGTATGGATGTAAGCAATACGATCCCTCCTCTTTTTCAGTATAGCAGAGGAGGCTTTTTTAACTGGGATTGAAATGCTTTTGACTGGCGATAGTCCCTATACTATAATGAGAATGTTACGCACAGGAAAACAGAGGTGAAGACCGTGTTAGACCGTTTAAAGTCAATCGAAGAACGATATGAAAAATTAAATGAGCTTTTAAGCGATCCAGAAGTTGTCAACGATCCGAAAAAGCTTAGAGAATATTCGAAAGAGCAATCTGATATACAAGAAACAGTTGACGTATATAGACAATACAGAGATGCGTCAGAACAGCTGGCTGATGCAAAAGCGATGCTTGAGGATAAGCTTGATGCTGAGATGCGCGACATGGTGAAGGAAGAGATTTCTGAACTCCAGAAGGAAACGGAAACACTGTCAGAACGTCTGAAGGTGCTCCTGATCCCGAAAGATCCTAATGATGATAAAAACGTTATCATGGAGATCCGCGGAGCTGCAGGCGGAGAGGAAGCCGCTTTATTTGCAGGCAACCTCTACAGAATGTATTCCCGCTATGCCGAGCTTCAAGGCTGGAAAACCGAGGTCATGGAAGCAAGTGTAACCGGAACGGGCGGCTACAAAGAGATCATCTTTATGATTACGGGCAGCGGCGCATATTCTAAACTCAAATATGAAAACGGCGCTCACCGTGTTCAGCGTGTTCCGGAAACAGAATCAGGCGGCCGTATCCATACTTCTACTGCAACAGTAGCATGTCTTCCTGAGGCCGAAGAGGTAGAGGTTGACATTCATGAGAAGGATATCCGTGTTGATACGTTTGCTTCAAGCGGACCGGGCGGACAAAGCGTGAACACGACAATGTCTGCCGTTCGTCTGACGCATTTGCCGACAGGCGTTGTCGTATCATGTCAGGATGAAAAATCTCAAATCAAAAACAAAGAAAAAGCAATGAAGGTTCTCCGTGCCAGAATCTACGATAAATTTCAGCAGGAAGCACAGGCTGAATATGATCAAACACGGAAATCGGCTGTCGGATCAGGTGACCGCTCTGAGCGTATCCGCACATACAACTTCCCGCAAAACCGTGTGACGGATCACAGAATCGGCCTGACCATTCAAAAGCTTGATCAGATTCTTGAAGGAAAACTTGACGAAGTGGTTGAAACACTGATTGTAGAAGATCAGGCAAGCAAGCTTCAGCAGGCGGATAGTTAAGATGAAGACGATATTTGAAGCCCTGAAATGGGCTTCTTCTTATTTAACGGAAGCGGGAAGAGAAGAAAATGCGGCTGAGCTGCTTTTGCTTTATGATACCGGAATGGATAGAAGCAAGCTGCTCGCCAGCCTGCAGGAACCGATCGGTGAAGATGAGCTGTATCGCTTTAAACGCCACGTCGATATGCACAAAGAAGGCGTACCGGTTCAGTACATTATCGGAATAGAGTTTTTTTACGGACGGGAATTTATGGTGAATGATGATGTGTTGATCCCGCGTCCGGAAACGGAAGAGGTTGTCTGCCATCTTCTTGAGAAATATAGAAGTGTCTTTTCTGAAGGAGAACAGCTCGAAGTGGTAGATGTCGGCACCGGCAGCGGCGCAATAGCCGTCACGCTTGCACTGGAAAACAAAAACTTTTCTGTTTCAGCGATTGATATCTCCAAAGAGGCGCTGGACGTTGCTTCAGCCAACGCGGAAAAGCTCGGAGCGGAGGTGCATTTTCTTCAAGGCGACCTGCTTGAGCCCTTTATTAAGGCAGGAAAAAAAGCGGATATTATCGTCTCAAACCCTCCTTATATTTCTGAAGAAGAAATGGCCGATTTATCTGAGATTGTCCGTTTCCATGAACCTTTGCATGCCCTCACTGACGGCGGAGACGGGCTGAAATTTTATAAGCGGTTTATGGAAGCCATTCCGCTGGTCATGAAGAATACCGCGCTTGTCGTCTTTGAAATCGGGTGGAAGCAGGGCGCAGCTGTAAAAGAGCTGATTCTGCATGCGTTTAAGGATGCGGAAGTTGAAGTCCTGAAGGATATTAACGGAAAAGACAGAACCATATGCGCGGTAATTCATAAGAATAAATAAGCAGCTTGCTGGTGAGTTGAGATAAGAACGGGACCGGCAAGCTGTTTTAACACCAGCAAAGGGGATGTAAAAGATGAAAAAGGCCCTGACAGCAGGAATTTTACTTATTGCCATTGAAAGTATGGTGGGTTCTATTTTTGCGCAAGCCATTTCTTATGAATTCATTTTTGGCATTGCGTCTCTTGTTTTGATCGGGCTTGCCATTGTGACATCGGGTTTAGCTGTAAGCGGAAGCGACCAGCGGGCAAATTATCATTCAGAAACCAAAGAAGGCCGGACAGCCCGTTTGAAAATATCAGCTGCTTTCTTTGTTGCTGCCATACCTTCTATTCTATGTTATCTATTGACCGTTTTGATCTAATGAAAAAGGAAGCCCTTAGGAGGCTTCCTTTTTTTGCAGCAAAACAGAATCCCATATCCAGTAGACAACAGCTGTTAATACAGCGAAGATGTAAAAGGCTGTATTTTGAAGCAGGGATTGTCCGGAAGGCTGCAGCACGCCAAAGATGATCGCGTTGGCGATAAACGCCGCGGCAAGATAATACAGCAAGTACAAAGGGCTGAACCGTTTCGGCTTTTTATTCATCATGATCTGAAGCGGCAGCGCGAATAGTAAATAAGGAAATAAGAAATAAAAGGCCATCGTTACGAGAGCAGCTATAATAAAGGAATGAATGTAAATAATCGAATAAAGAACTGACATCGTGAACGCTGACAGCAGCACTGTGTAATTATATTTCATTTTAAACCTCCTAAAACACTATCGTACCATAAATTAGATTAAAAGCTTGCTAGATTTTTTTGCCGCTGCAGGTTTACTCCATACGTTCCTTGTCCATAATAGGGCTAGATACAAAGCACGGAGAGGAACGGTGGGGACCGATGAAAAAAACAGTTATCATTTGTATATATATGTTTCTTTTATTATCTGGGGCACTTGTAGGATTGGCGAAAGAAGAGACGGCACAGCAATCTGAAAATGAGCCGGTTGTCATTCCGGACGAGGCGATTCGCCTGAGAATATTGGCAAACAGCGATCGTGACGAGGACCAAGAATTAAAGCGTCATATCAGAGACGCTGTCAATAAAGAAATCACAACATGGGTCAAGGATATTACTTCTATTGAAGAAGCGCGGCGTTTGATCCGCTCAAAGCTGCCTGAGATCAAGGAAATTGCAAAAGAAACCATGGAAAAAGAAGGCGCCAGTCAATCAATATCTGTTGATTTTGACAAAATCTCATTTCCGACAAAACTTTATGGCAGCATGGTATATCCTGCTGGAGAATACGAAGCCATTCTGATTACGCTTGGAAACGGTGAAGGCGCCAATTGGTGGTGCGTGTTATTCCCGCCGCTCTGCTTTCTTGATTTTTCGAATGGGGAAGCGGTAAAAGAACAAGAAGATCAAGAAGCCTCAAAAAAACAAACGGAAAAAGCGCTTGAGGACTTAACAGCCAAAGCGGAGAAAGCTGAAAAAGAAGATGAGAAAGAGAAAGAAGACAATACAGAAGTAAAATTCTTCGTCGTAGAATGGTTTTCCGATCTTTTTTCTTAATCACCAGGTCTAAAAATAGATTTGCCTCATAGATTGGAAGAAAGAACGCTGAAAACGGGGTGAACGAATGTTTTATCAACTGCGGGTGGCGAGGGAAAAGGACGGAGACATACTTGAGGAATTTTTAAAACAGGCCAAAACGAATCATGAGGGCGTAAAGGAAGGGTTCACCCAGTTTCTGATGCTGGAGGACAGCGAGAAAAACATAGCCGGCTGTCTGGGGATCGAAAAAATCAGCTGCGATCAAGCCCTGCTTCGCTCACTTGTGATATCGGACAAGCTTCACCAAGGTCATATTGTATCGCTCTTTCAAAGTATGGAGGTGCTTTGTGAAAAGCATGAGATTAAAACGGTATACTTGGTAGCCAATCAGCATTCTTCGGCTGATTTCCTGGGGGCCATGGGCTTTGAACGGGCAGAGAGTGTGCCGGAAGAGCTGTTTGCCTCGGATCACTTCTGTGAATCAAGGCAAGCGGAAGGGGCCGTCTTAATGAAAAAAGCATCCGGATAAGTGAGATTTATACACAAACTTATCCACTTCTTTATATGCGTTGTCCACAATTTGTGGATAACGCTTGTTTTATTACAGGACATCTTTTATACTTTCAAAAGGATTACACGCGTAAAACGATCGTTTTATTGTTGTGAATAAGGAGTTTGGTCAGAAATGAAAACGAAAAGATGGTTTGTGGATGTAATGGACGAGTTATCCACAAATGATCCACAAATTGCACAAGCAGCCGCTTTGCTCCGGGAAAATGAGGTTGTCGCGTTTCCGACAGAAACGGTATATGGTCTCGGAGCAAATGCGAAAAGCACAGATGCTGTCAAAAAAATATATGAGGCGAAAGGGCGGCCGAGTGATAATCCACTGATTGTCCACATTGCGGATATCAGCCAGCTTGACGGTTTAACAGGCCCGGCGCCAGACAAGGCGAAAATATTAATGAAGCGCTTTTGGCCAGGGGCGCTTACACTGATTTTACCTTGTAAACCTGGTGCGCTGTCACCCCGTGTAACGGCAGGGCTGGATACAGTGGCCGTCAGAATGCCTGATCATCCGCTGGCTCTGGCACTCATCCGTGCCGCGGGTCTCCCGATTGCAGCGCCGAGTGCTAATTTATCGGGCAAACCAAGCCCGACAAAGGCTGAACACGTGGCTCACGACTTGGATGGCCGCATAGCTGGAATGATGGATGGAGGATCTACGGGAATCGGTGTCGAATCAACCGTACTTTCATGTGCAGGAGAAACCCCTGTGCTCCTTCGTCCGGGCGGCATTACAAAAGAACAAATAGAAGCTGAAATCGGACCGATTCTTGTGGATAAAGGGATTGCTGATCAAAATGAGCAGCCGATTTCTCCGGGAATGAAATATACACATTACGCGCCGTCAGCGCCGCTTGTTATTTCTGAAGGAAGCCCTGAGCGCATTCAAACGCTTATTCAAGAATATCAGCAGGCCGGAAAACGGGTCGGCGTCCTGACGACAGAAGAAAATGCGGATTTTTATTCGGCTGACTATGTGAAGAGCTGCGGCAGAAGAGATCAGCTTGAAACAGTAGCGGCAGCCCTTTATGATGCATTGCGCAGTTTTGATGAAGAAAAGGTTGATTTTATTATTGCAGAATCGTTTCCTGACACAGGCGTCGGACTTGCTATTATGAACAGGCTGATGAAAGCAGCCGGAGGAAGAGTGATTCGCTGACACAGTCAGAAGTTCTAACCCCTTTTGGACACGCATAGGCTAAAAAAAGCGGGCGTGTCCAAGGGGGTTATGCATGTGATGTCGGATATGTTTATAGGCGAACTGATTACCTTAAGCATCATGGCGTTTGCTTTAGGTATGGATGCTTTTTCTGTCGGCCTCGGAATGGGCATGGTCAAACTCAGAAAAAAGCAGATAATCTATATTGGATTCATTATCGGTCTCTTTCACGTCATCATGCCTCTCGGAGGGATGGCGGCGGGAAATATGCTGTCAGGGCTCCTCGGTATGGTAGCCGTATATATCGGGGGTTCGCTGCTGTTTGTTCTCGGTGTTCAAATGGTGATCGCATCTTTTAAACAGTCAGAAGAACGTTTGATGTCACCGGCTGGGCCTGGCTTATTGTTATTTGCAGTCGGCGTCAGCCTCGATAGTTTCTCCGTCGGTCTGAGCCTTGGAATATACGGCTCGCATCCGCTTCTCACCATTACCCTGTTTGGGCTTTTCAGCATGATTTTGACTTGGCTGGGCCTGATAATCGGAAAGCAAGTGCAGTCCTGGCTCGGCTCATACAGTGAAGCGCTCGGTGGGACCATATTAATCGTATTTGGCCTTAAGCTGCTTTTGCCAATTTAATATACCAATAAAAGAAACGATGTCGCCGTTTCTTTTTTCTTCATATATAATAGAAAAAATAAGGGGTGACTGACATGAACATCATTTTTGTCTGTACTGGAAATACGTGCCGCAGTCCAATGGCTGAGGCGCTTTTTAAATCAATTGCAGAAGCGGAAGGGCTGGATGTCAGCGTCCGCTCGGCAGGCGTATTTGCCTCACCTAACGGGAAAGCGTCGCCTCACGCGGTCGAAGCGCTTTTTGAAAAGCGCATTGCCCTTAATCATGTTTCTTCGCCATTAACTGAAGCACATATGGAATCGGCAGATTTGGTTCTGGCAATGACCCACCAGCACAAACAGGTTATCATCAGCCAATTCGAACGTTATCGTGATAAAGTGTTTACGCTAAAAGAATATGTGACAGGCAGCCGGGGCGATATTATAGACCCGTTTGGCGGCTCTATTGAGATCTACAAAAAAAACGAGAGATGAGCTTGAAGAGCTTCTTCAGCAGCTGGCAGAACGATTGAAAAATGACGGCAAATAACTTGTCAGAGAATCTGCAGACAGGTCATTTGCAAATCCTGCGTGAAGGAGTAGAATATAGTGAAAAGCACATCGATATGGTGTGAATCAATGAGCGGACAGGCTGCGCGGTCAACAAAGCGGGCGGGCCGCATCACACACGCTGGGAGGATAAGCTGATGAAAGTAGCCATAGCATCGGATCATGGCGGCGTTCACATTCGAAACGAAATCAAAGATCTAATGGACGAATTGCAAATTGAATATGTTGATATGGGCTGTGACTGCGGCAGCGGATCTGTCGATTATCCGGACTATGCTTTTCCGGTGGCCGAGAAAGTAGTAAACGGTGAAGTGGACAGAGGCATTTTAATTTGCGGGACAGGCATTGGCATGAGCATTTCCGCCAATAAAGTCAAAGGCATCCGCTGTGCGCTGGCACATGATACATTTAGTGCAAAGGCGACGAGAGAACATAACGATACTAATATCCTCGCGATGGGCGAGCGGGTGATTGGACCCGGTTTGGCACGTGAAATTGCGAAAATCTGGCTGACCACTGAATTTACTGGCGGAAGACATCAAACCCGCATCGGAAAAATCTCGGACTATGAAGAGAAAAACCTGTAGGGGTGCTGCTCAATGAGTGAAATCACACAAACGTGGAAGACGATGCTGTCAGAGTTTCAGGACAAAGCGGGATTGAAAGAAAATCAGCTCTTTGTCCTTGGTTGCAGCACAAGCGAAGTGGCTGGCAGCCATATCGGCACATCGGGCAGTACAGACATCGCGGAAAGCATCTACAGCGGACTTGCAGAGCTGAAGGAAAAAACGGGAATCCATCTCGCGTTTCAATGCTGCGAGCATCTAAACAGAGCGCTTGTAGTGGAGGAAGAAACGGCTGAGCTGTTCAGGCTTCCGGCCGTTTCCGCTGTACCTGTTCCAAAAGCGGGCGGGGCGATGTCTTCTTATGCGTTTAAGCAAATGAAGTCTCCTGTTCTGGTAGAAACCATTCAGGCAGATGCCGGAATAGATATAGGCGACACGTTTATCGGCATGCACTTAAAGCCGGTTGCTGTTCCTGTACGCATTTCTCAGAACAGTCTCGGTGCTGCCCATGTGACATTGGCGCGCACACGGCCAAAGCTGATCGGCGGAATGCGGGCAGTTTATGAGTGTGAATGAGAAAGGACTGCATGGGCCAGTCTTTTCTTTAATTTTCGCTGCTGAAATAAATTCCGAACTTTAAATTAAATTTAAGTTATAAATATTCGTTTTTGCCAATAAAATTTTCGTTTTTTTGAAAATAATCTTTTACATCGGCCTAAAAAACCATGTACAATAGTGGTGGTAAAAACAAAGAACAGGATACGGATAGGAGAGGATCTCGCTGATGAAACATTTACCTGCGCAAGACGAACAGGTGTTTAACGCCATTAAAAATGAGCGTGAACGCCAACAGACTAAGATCGAATTGATTGCTTCTGAAAACTTTGTAAGTGAAGCGGTTATGGAAGCACAAGGTTCTGTTTTAACAAACAAATACGCTGAAGGATATCCTGGCAAACGCTATTATGGCGGATGTGAGCACGTCGATGTCGTTGAAGATATCGCTCGTGACCGCGCGAAGGAAATCTTTGGAGCGGAGCATGTAAACGTTCAGCCTCATTCAGGCGCACAAGCAAACATGGCTGTCTATTTCACGATTTTGGAACAAGGCGATACTGTACTTGGGATGAACCTCTCCCACGGCGGTCATTTAACACACGGAAGTCCAGTTAACTTCAGCGGTGTTCAATATAACTTTGTTGAGTACGGCGTAGATAAAGAAACTCAACATATTGATTACGATGACGTGCGTGAAAAAGCCCTCGCTCACAAGCCTAAGCTAATCGTGGCAGGAGCAAGTGCGTATCCTCGTACAATCGACTTTAAGAAATTCCGTGAAATTGCTGATGAAGTCGGCGCTTACTTTATGGTGGATATGGCGCATATCGCAGGACTTGTTGCGGCAGGCCTTCATCCAAACCCGGTTCCTTACGCTGATTTCGTTACAACAACGACACATAAAACACTTCGCGGACCTCGCGGCGGTATGATCCTTTG
Source organism: Bacillus sp. PAMC26543 (assembly GCF_014250375.1). Taxonomy (NCBI): domain Bacteria; kingdom Bacillati; phylum Bacillota; class Bacilli; order Caryophanales; family Bacillaceae; genus Bacillus; species Bacillus sp. PAMC26543. Next base: position 486,946 of record NZ_CP060193.1, read on the forward strand.
CCGTGAAGAGTTCGGCAAGAAAATTGATAAGTCCATCTTCCCTGGCATTCAAGGCGGACCGCTGATGCACGTAATTGCCGCAAAAGCTGTTTCATTCGGCGAAGTATTGCGCGATGATTTCAAAACATACGCACAAAACGTGATTTCAAACGCGAAGCGTCTTGCAGAATCATTAACAAAAGAGGGCATTCAGCTCGTTTCCGGCGGAACTGACAACCACCTCATCCTGGTTGATCTTCGTTCTCTCGGACTGACAGGTAAGGTTGCAGAGCATGTGCTTGATGAAATCGGGATTACATCAAACAAAAACGCGATTCCATACGATCCTGAAAAACCGTTCGTAACAAGCGGTATCCGTCTCGGAACAGCTGCTGTGACAAGCCGCGGTTTTGACGGAGAGGCATTGGATGAAGTCGGTGCCATCATTGCGCTTGCATTGAAAAACCACGAAGATGAAGGAAAACTTGAAGAAGCAAGACAGCGTGTAGCTGCTCTGACTGGCAAGTTCCCTCTATATAAAGAATTAGATTACTAAGATTGAAAAACCCGCTCGGGCTTATGCCTGGCGGGTTTTTTGACGATGTCCTTGAAACTCAATGTCTTTTTTTGTAGAATCAATAGAAGTGTGAAATTGTCGATGGGACAATAAAAAAGGAGCTGAAACACAGTATGGGAAAGGTTTATGTATTTGATCATCCTTTAATTCAGCACAAGCTGACATATATTCGGAATGTAGAGACAGGCACGAAGGATTTTAGAGAGCTTGTAGACGAAGTAGCCACGCTTATGGCGTTTGAAATTACCCGTGATCTCCCTCTAGAGGAAGTGGATATCAACACACCGGTTCAGACTGCGAAATCGAAAGTCATCTCAGGGAAAAAACTCGGGGTTGTTCCTATTCTCAGAGCAGGTTTAGGAATGGTTGAAGGCATCTTGAAACTGATCCCTGCGGCAAAAGTGGGACATGTCGGTCTGTACCGTGATCCTGAAACCTTAAAACCCGTGGAATACTATGTGAAGCTTCCTTCTGATGTGGAAGAGCGTGAATTCATCGTGGTTGACCCGATGCTGGCCACAGGCGGTTCCGCGGTTGAAGCGATTAACAGCCTGAAAAAACGCGGTGCGAAAAACATCCGTTTCATGTGTCTTGTAGCTGCGCCTGAAGGTGTGGAAGAATTGCAGAAGCATCATTCTGACGTGGATATTTACATAGCGGCGCTTGATGAAAAATTAAATGAAAAAGGTTATATCGTTCCGGGTCTTGGAGACGCAGGAGACCGGATGTTCGGAACAAAATAAAAAAGAAAACCCGCCAACGGGTTTTCTTTTTTATTATCCATTTATTTGCTATTCGGTGAATCTCTATACAATTATAGGTGAAAATGTGAACATTCTGTGGAGGCTTACAGTATAAAAAGTTTTTTAACTTTAAACAGATTGACACATGTTAGGGGCTATTGTATGCTAAACGAGGGTATTATGAGAAGGTTTTCATAGCTTTCATTATAGTCCTCATCCCCAATGTAAATCCTCCCAGAAAACCCGTTTTATGAGGATTTATTCAAGCGAATGAAACAGCATCCCTGCAAGGCTTGCGGATGAATGATTTTTTCGAACAGGCCCGTTTTGCCGGACAAAAAAGGTCTTCTACTAGGGTTAACCGCTGATTTTGCCGTATCCAAGAAATACATTATTTTTTCATCAGGAGACAGATAGTTGATGGACGATCCCAAGCTACAATTTAGCAGACAACGAAAATATCTATTGTTCATTTTGGCAGCGTATGTACTGGGTTATGGTTTAACAGCGTATAAAACCGTTTTTTTAGGCCTTATTCTGGGAACTGTTTTCAGTTTGTTTAATTTTTTACTGCTCGTCAGAAGAATGAATGCTTTTGACAGGGCCGTTGCGAAAGGCAAGTCCATACGATCCCTTGGGAGCGCAGCGCGGTGGTGCAATGCGATTCTTGCTGCGGCTGTCGCCTATAAATATCCCGAGCATTTTCATATGGCAAGTACAGTTATTGGATTAATGACAATTTATCCTGTCATTATGATAGATTCCTTTATCCAGCTTAAACGTTCATCAATGGAAGAGAGGTGAAAACCCTTTGAATCATGAATACAGAACTATTGAATTTCTAGGACTTACTTTTAATCTGACAAACATTCTGATGATTACTGTGGCGAGTGTGATCGTGTTATTGATTGCCATCCTTACCACAAGAACGCTTTCGATCCGTCCCGGAAAAGCCCAGAACTTTATGGAATGGATTGTTGATTTTGTCCGCAATATTATCGGCAGTACAATGGATTTGAAAACAGGGGCTAACTTCTTGGCACTTGGTGTCACATTGCTGATGTACATATTTGTGTCGAATATGCTGGGGCTGCCGTTCTCTGTCACAATCGGACATGAGCTCTGGTGGAAATCTCCGACAGCCGATCCTGCCATTACATTAACGCTTGCCGTAATGGTCGTCGCTTTAACCCATTATTATGGTGTAAAGATGAAAGGGCTCAAGGAATATTCCAAGGAGTATTTAAGACCTGTTCCGTTCATGCTCCCGATGAAAATCATAGAAGAGTTTGCGAATACGCTGACTCTCGGTTTGCGGCTTTATGGTAACATCTTCGCCGGTGAGATTCTTCTCGGCCTGCTTGCGGGATTAGCGACAAGCTTCTATTCGCAAAGCGTGGTTCTCGGACTTGTCGGTACAATCGGTGCCATTCTGCCGATGCTGGCATGGCAGGCATTCAGTTTATTTATAGGTGCCATCCAGGCGTTTATCTTTACGATGCTGACGATGGTGTACATGTCTCATAAAATCAGTAATGATCATTAAAACATTATATCCAAACGGATAACATTTTAAAGGAGGAACTTTTTCATGAATTTAATAGCAGCTGCGATTGCAATTGGTTTAGGCGCACTTGGTGCAGGTATTGGTAACGGTTTGATTGTTTCACGTACGGTAGAGGGGATTGCCCGTCAGCCGGAGGCAGGTAAAGAACTTAGAACTCTTATGTTCATGGGTATCGCATTAGTTGAGGCCCTTCCTATTATCGCTGTCGTTATCGCATTCTTAGCGTTCTTTGGCTAAGCATAAAAGCCTTATATGAACTAAAAATGGCGAAGATCATTCCAAGAGAACCTTCGCCATTGCTTTATGTCTGATAAGCATCCCGCCTTGCCGGCTGAAAAGAGACAAGTGCGGCTGCTGGATCAGCAAAGAAAAACCTGCAGAAGGGAGTTGCCGTAGTAGATGTCTCAATTACCACTTGAACTAGGACTGTCGTTTAACGGCGGAGATATCCTGTTCCAACTGTTAGCTATGTTAATTTTATTAGCGCTTCTGAAGAAATACGCTTTAGGGCCGCTATTAAACATAATGAAACAGCGAGAAGATCATATCGCTGGAGAAATTACGTCTGCTGAAGAAAAAAATAAAGAAGCGCAGCAGCTTATTGATGAGCAGCGCGCTATGTTAAAAGAAGCAAGACAGGAATCCCAAACGCTTATCGAAAACGCGAAGAAACTGGGAGAGAACCAAAAAGAAGAGATTATTCAGGCTGCGCGTGCAGAATCTGAACGTCTGAAAGAAGCAGCCAGAACTGAAATCGTGAAGGAAAAAGAACAGGCGGTTTCTGCTCTCCGTGAGCAAGTAGCGTCTCTTTCTGTCATGATTGCGTCGAAAGTGATCGAAAAAGAACTGGATGAACAGGCTCAAGAGAAATTGATCCAGGACTATCTTAAAGAGGTAGGAGAAAGCCGATGAGTGGATCAGCTGTCTCTAAACGATATGCATCAGCTCTTTTCGATATTGCCAATGAGTCCTCTCAGCTCAATCAGGTAGAAGAAGAGCTAAAAGTTGTAAAAGAAGTATTTCAAAATGAAAAAGCGCTAAATGATGTGTTAAACCATCCGAAGGTGCCGGGCACTAAGAAAAAAGAACTCATCCAAAACGCTTTTGGATCTTTATCACAGTCCGTGCTCCATACGATTTTTCTTTTGATTGACCGTCATCGGGCATCAATTGTGCCTGATCTCACAGATGAGTTTGTGAAACTCGCAAACGAGGCCCGTCAAACAGAAGACGCGATTGTATATTCAGTTAAACCGCTGACGGATGCGGAAATTTCATCATTATCACAAGTGTTTGCAAAAAAAGCCGGAGTCGCTTCACTGAGAATCAGAAATGAAGTGCAGACGGATTTAATAGGCGGCATTAAAGTCCGCATTGGAAACCGGATTTTTGACGGCAGCGTAAGCGGAAAGCTTCAGCGCATTGAACGTCAACTTGCCGGGGAAAATCGATAGAAGGGGTGAAACCTAAGTGAGCATCAAAGCTGAAGAGATTAGCACGCTGATAAAACAGCAAATACAAAATTATCAATCTGAAATTGAAGTTCATGACGTAGGTACAGTCATCCAAGTCGGTGACGGTATCGCTCGTGTACACGGTCTTGACAATTGTATGGCCGGTGAACTTGTTGAATTTTCAAACGGCGTTTTGGGTATGGCTCAAAACCTTGAAGAATCAAACGTAGGTATCGTTATCTTAGGACCTTACACAGAGATCCGTGAAGGGGACGAAGTAAAAAGAACAGGCCGCATCATGGAGGTTCCTGTCGGTGAAGAATTAATCGGCCGTATTGTGAACCCGTTAGGTCAGCCGGTAGACGGACTTGGCCCGATCCTCACAAGCAAAACACGTCCGATCGAAAGCCAGGCACCTGGTGTTATGGACCGTAAATCCGTTCATGAACCGCTTCAAACTGGTATTAAAGCAATTGATGCACTGATTCCGATCGGACGCGGCCAGCGTGAGCTGATCATCGGTGACCGTCAAACAGGTAAAACATCTGTTGCGATCGATTCGATCTTAAACCAAAAAGACCAAGACATGATCTGCGTATATGTAGCGATCGGTCAAAAAGAATCTACAGTCCGCGGCGTAGTAGAAACATTGCGTAAGCACGGCGCGCTTGATTATACAATTGTTGTAACGGCGTCTGCGTCACAGCCGGCACCGCTTCTGTACCTTGCTCCGTATGCAGGGGTTACAATGGCAGAAGAATTTATGTACAATGGCAAGCACGTTCTTGTTGTATACGATGATCTTTCTAAACAAGCGGCTGCTTACCGTGAGCTGTCCTTGCTTCTTCGCCGTCCGCCAGGCCGTGAAGCGTTCCCGGGGGATGTATTCTATCTTCATTCCCGTCTGCTTGAGCGTGCAGCAAAGCTTAGCGACGCGAAAGGCGCAGGATCAATTACAGCTCTGCCGTTCGTAGAAACTCAAGCCGGAGATATCTCAGCGTATATCCCGACAAACGTTATTTCCATCACCGACGGACAGATCTTCCTGCAATCTGATTTGTTCTTCTCAGGCGTACGCCCAGCGATCAACGCCGGATTGTCTGTATCACGTGTCGGCGGTTCCGCGCAAATCAAAGCGATGAAAAAAGTATCAGGAACATTGCGTCTTGATCTTGCATCATACCGTGAGCTGGAAGCATTCGCTCAATTCGGATCTGACCTCGACCAAGCGACTCAGGCGAAACTGAACCGCGGTGCGCGTACAGTTGAAGTGCTGAAGCAGGATCTGAACAAGCCGCTTCCGGTTGAAAAACAGGTAGCCATTCTTTATGCGCTGACAAAAGGATATCTTGATGATATTCCTGTAGCGGACATCAGACGTTTTGAAGAAGAGTACTACATGTACCTTGACCAAAACCATAAAGAGCTGCTTGACGGAATTGCGAAAACAGGGAACCTTCCTGCTGATGAAGACTTCGCAGCTGCAATCGAAGGCTTCAAACGCACATTTGCACCAAGCAACTAACTCGAATGCTGATGAGAGAAAAAGGTTCTCTTTTTCTCTCTTTTTACGCAAATGAAGAGAAAAGGTGGTGAAATCTTTGGCCTCATTACGCGATATTAAGTCAAGGATCACGTCAACGAAAAAAACGAGCCAGATTACAAAAGCCATGCAGATGGTATCTGCAGCTAAGCTGAATCGTGCTGAAAACAATGCAAAATCATTTGTGCCATATATGGATAAGATCCAAGAGGTTGTATCAAATGTCGGAAAAGTATCCGGCAGCGCGAAACATCCGATGCTTCTCAGCAGAGAAGTGAAAAAGACGGCATACCTCGTCATTACATCTGACCGCGGTCTTGCTGGCGCTTTTAACAGTTCGGTTTTACGAAGTGCTTATCAGGCCATTCAAGAACGTCATCAGTCTAAGGATGAGTATGCAGTGATCGTTATCGGACGAGTGGGCCGTGATTTCTTTAAAAAGCGCGACATTCCGATCATTTCTGAGTTAACAGGACTTGGAGACGAAGTGTCGTTTTCAGAAATTAAGGACCTTGCCCGTCAAACGATTCAAATGTTTATAGACGGTGCATTTGATGAATTGCACCTTGTATATAACCATTATGTCAGCGCCATTTCTCAAGAAGTGACGGAGAAAAAACTTCTGCCGCTATCTGATTTGGGCGGCGGCGGAAAAAGAACGGCGTCTTATGAATTTGAACCGTCTGAAGAGGAGGTTCTGGAGGTTTTGCTTCCTCAATACGCAGAAAGCTTAATCTTCGGAGCGCTTCTTGACAGTAAAGCAAGTGAACATGCTGCAAGAATGACGGCGATGAAAAACGCGACAGACAATGCGAAGGATCTTATCGATTCACTTTCGCTTTCTTACAACCGCGCTCGCCAAGCAGCGATCACACAAGAAATTACGGAAATTGTCGGCGGAGCAGCCGCTTTAGAATAGAAAGATTTTGTCAGGAGGGATAGCGATGAAGAAAGGACGCGTTAGCCAGGTATTAGGACCAGTTGTCGACGTACGTTTTGAAGACGGTCACTTACCTGAAATATATAATGCGATTAAAATTTCACAGCCGGCTGGAAGTGAAAACGAAGTAGGTATTGATTTGACGCTTGAGGTCGCTCTTCATTTAGGCGATGACACAGTCCGTACAATCGCAATGGCATCTACGGATGGTGTTCAGCGCGGAATGGAAGCTGTCGATATGGGAGCGCCGATTTCAGTTCCGGTTGGTAATGTGACACTCGGCCGTGTATTTAACGTACTCGGAGAAAATATTGATTTAAATGAGCCGGTTCCTGCGGATGCGAAGAAAGACCCGATTCACAGACAGGCTCCTTCATTTGATCAGCTTTCAACAGAAGTTGAAATCCTTGAAACAGGAATTAAAGTTGTTGACTTGCTTGCTCCATACATCAAGGGCGGTAAGATCGGATTGTTCGGCGGTGCCGGTGTAGGTAAAACCGTATTAATCCAGGAATTGATCAACAACATCGCGCAAGAGCACGGCGGTATCTCTGTATTCGCCGGCGTAGGAGAGCGTACTCGTGAAGGGAACGACCTTTTCTACGAGATGAGCGACTCTGGCGTAATCAACAAAACAGCCATGGTATTCGGACAAATGAACGAGCCGCCGGGCGCACGTATGCGTGTTGCACTGACAGGTCTTACAATGGCTGAGCATTTCCGTGATGAGCAAGGACAGGACGTACTGTTCTTCATCGATAACATCTTCCGTTTCACACAAGCGGGTTCAGAGGTTTCTGCCCTTCTCGGCCGTATGCCTTCTGCGGTTGGTTATCAGCCGACGCTTGCAACTGAAATGGGTCAGCTTCAAGAGCGTATCACGTCTACAAACGTTGGATCCGTTACATCTATCCAGGCGATCTACGTGCCTGCCGATGACTACACTGACCCGGCGCCGGCAACGACGTTCGCTCACTTGGATGCGACAACAAACCTTGAGCGTAAGTTAACTGAGATGGGTATCTACCCTGCGGTTGATCCGTTGGCTTCTACATCACGCGCCCTTGCTCCAGAAATCGTTGGAGAAGAGCATTATGCGGTAGCCCGTGAAGTTCAATCAACGCTTCAGCGATACAAAGAGCTTCAGGATATCATTGCGATTCTCGGTATGGATGAATTGAGTGACGAAGATAAACTTGTCGTTCAACGCGCACGCCGCATTCAGTTCTTCCTTTCTCAAAACTTCCACGTGGCTGAACAGTTCACTGGACAAAAAGGTTCTTACGTGCCTGTAAAAGAAACGGTTCAAGGTTTCAAAGAAATCTTAGCCGGCAAATACGACCATCTTCCTGAAGATGCGTTCCGTCTTGTAGGCCGTATCGAAGAAGTTATTGAGAAAGCAAAAGAAATGGGTGTAGAAGTTTAAACTGGTCCTAGGAGGGTAAAAGCATGAAGACCGTTCAAGTCAATATCGTTACTCCCGACGGCCCAGTATACGATGCGAATATCGAAATGGTGAGTGTGAGAGCCGAAAGCGGCGATCTCGGTATTTTGCCAGGTCATATTCCAACCGTGGCTCCTCTTAAAATCGGCGCTGTTCGTCTGAAAAAAGACGGACAGACTGAATTGGTTGCCGTCAGCGGCGGATTTATAGAAGTTCGTCCTGATCAGGTGACCATCCTTGCCCAAACTGCTGAGACAGCGGAAGGCATCGATAAAGAGCGCGCAGAAGCTGCACGTCAGCGGGCGCAGGAGCGTTTGAATTCTCAATCAGATGATACTGACATTCGTCGGGCTGAGCTTGCATTACAGCGGGCTTTGAACAGATTGGATGTAGCAGGGAAATAATAAAAAAATCCTTCTCTTCATGAGAAGGATTTTTTTATGACTGCACAAGAGAATCAAACAGTGACAGCAGCGGCTGACTCTCTTTTTGACGCAAGTATAAACGGTCACAGCAATTCACGGTATGCCATGATTTACGGTGTCTTCTAAAGCCCATTGTATAAGCCCCGTCTGTATACGAATAAGGCTTTACGATCCATTCGGCATCTTCGTGATGGGCAATCACACAATCTATAAGATAAACACTGATCATCTTCTCGAATTCTTCAATAGGAAGATTCCAATCAGCAAGCAAAAGCTCTTGTATGCTTTGAAAATAAAGATGTTCAAGTTCTTCGAGGCTTTCTCTCGTTTGGGTGAGAGAAATGTTATAAAACTGACACAATTCATTCAGTTCTTCAATCTGTGACTGTCTATAATCATAATAGAATGCAATTGCTTCCCATTCCTGCTCAAATACAGGCAAGTCCTCACCATATTGCTTTTCAGGCTGAAAAAATGAATGATTCATAATTGCCAGCTCCTTTCCAAAAAAAGTATACCATGCAAAAGAGCCGCTGTTTAAGCGGGGATTAGCCCTAGTTTTGGATGAATATTCCGTTCTGTATAAAATGTATCATCTTTATCTCTTCTTCTTATATAATAAGAAAGGGTATAAAGCGGAGAATGGATGAAAGGAGTGCGTATAGATGAGCGTATTGGGACAGCAGGCTGCAATTGGCATTATCGTTCACTTGATTTTTATCGCGGTCACTTGGTGGGCGCTTCAAGCCGTCAATATTGATCCGTTAATCAGAAAAGGCAAAGTCGTGCAGGCAAGACTTCTAATGATTTTGCTGACCATTGCAATCGGAACGACTGTCGGAAACTTCTTTTTGGATTACCTTAATTATTCACAGCAGCTTCCCTATTTATTTTGATAGGTTTTGATTGCCGAAAACATGGGAATGGCTGGGGAAGCGGGTTAAATCGCTTCCTGTAATCACGCGAGTTTTGACGAAGAATTCCACGTATGGCACCCCTTGCCTCCGGTAAAACTGGAGATTAGGGGGAGAGATCATAATGAAGAAAAAACAAGTAAGCTATGCTATTATTGTATCTGTTGTATTAAGTTTCGTCATTGCTGTTTTCCATACGATTCATGCGAGTGAGTTAACGCCATTAGCACAAATTGCAGAGGGAATGGAACGCCAGAATGTGTCAATTGATAAGTGGACTTTGCATGCAAAACAAAATATGTCTCTGACCGAAAAAGAATTTTATCAAAAAGTGCAACGTTTAAAATCAGAGTATCGTCAATATAATTGGGCACTTGCACAGGAAGACCAAATAGTAAAGGCCATTGGCACGTATACTGACAAAAAAAATCATACTTCTTTTAAACTGCAGCTTGTCACAACCCTCAAAAAACACAACCCAACTTCGTATTTATTATATGAGCAAATGAGTCTTGAGACACCGATTAGCTGGAATGATACATATGAACAGTTTGAACGGCAGGCACTCGGGATATTCCAAGAAAAAGTAGTTATTTTTACTTGTCTAAATGGTCATTTAGATGATAATATGGATATTGTTTTGCAAAAAAAAAGCAAATCAGTTATTAAATGAATTTCAAGCAAGATCTGTTGAACATGTAGTTGAGCCAAGTTTCGTTTCTATTTCTGCGTATACAGATGAGTGGAAAGAGTCTATCATGACCTCAGAACATAAAATGAATTTGCAAATTGCACTTAGAAGTGCAGGAATGGGCGGAAAACATATCGTTACGGTTGGCACACCAATCGTTACGACTGAATATTAATATAGAGAATTTAGGGACGCGGAGGGGAATACCTTGGAAAAAATCATCGTCCGCGGCGGTCAAAAGTTAAACGGCACAGTCAAAGTTGAAGGCGCTAAAAATGCCGTTTTACCAGTTATCGCTGCATCTTTATTAGCAAGTGAAGAAAAAAGCGTAATTTGTGATGTACCTACGCTCTCCGATGTATATACAATTAATGAAGTGTTGCGTCATTTAGGAGCAGATGTGCATTTTGAGAATAATGAAGTCACTGTAAATGCTTCATACGCTTTGCAAACTGAAGCACCTTTTGAATATGTGCGTAAAATGCGTGCGTCTGTGCTTGTCATGGGGCCGCTTCTTGCGCGTACAGGTCATGCAAGAGTAGCGCTTCCGGGCGGATGCGCAATTGGATCTAGACCAATAGACCAGCATTTAAAAGGTTTTGAAGCAATGGGCGCAGAAATTAAAGTCGGTAATGGCTTCATTGAAGCTGAAGTAAAAGGCCGTCTGCAAGGCGCGAAAATCTATCTGGATTTCCCAAGTGTGGGAGCAACAGAAAACCTGATTATGGCAGCTGCTTTAGCTGAAGGAACAACAACGCTTGAGAACGTGGCGAAAGAGCCTGAAATCGTTGATTTAGCAAACTATATCAACGGCATGGGCGGAAAAATCCGCGGAGCGGGCACCGGCACCATTAAAATTGAAGGAGTCGACAAGCTTCACGGCGTAAGACACCATATTATACCTGACCGTATTGAAGCGGGCACATTCATGGTTGCCGCTGCAATCACTGAAGGAAATGTTTTAGTTAAAGGAGCGGTTCCTGAACACCTCACTTCTTTAATCGCAAAAATGGAAGAGATGGGTGTTACGATTAAGGATGAAGGAGAAGGCCTTCGTGTGATCGGTCCGAAAGAACTGAAACCGATCGACATTAAAACAATGCCTCACCCTGGATTCCCGACTGATATGCAGTCACAAATGATGGCGCTTCTGCTTCGTGCAAGCGGCACAAGCATGATTACGGAAACTGTTTTTGAAAACCGTTTTATGCATGCGGAAGAATTCCGCCGTATGAATGGTGATATCAAGATTGAAGGTCGTTCTGTGATTATTAACGGCCCTGTACAGCTTCAAGGAGCTGAAGTTGCAGCTACTGACTTGCGTGCAGGCGCAGCGTTGATTCTTGCGGGGTTAGTGGCTGAAGGTCATACACGTGTTACTGAACTGAAACACTTAGACCGCGGTTATGTTGATTTCCATCAGAAGCTTGCCGGTCTTGGCGCAGACATCGAACGTGTAAACGATGAGTCTGCTTCTGAGCAAGAAAGCAAAGAAGTTGTCTCAGACTTAAACGCATAAAGGATTGAAAATCAGTATGTCATTCTGGCATACTGGTTTTTTATTTTTAGTGTATTATCATCATTATGCGCAAAATAGCAAAAAAGAATACGTAAATGACAAATAAAGTTTCTGTCCAAAAGGAGAGTCATATTAGCTTGTCCCTGCCCATAGACTAGACTAGAGTCGAATCCCGAGCAGGAGGCAGCTGAATATGAAACAATTCGCAATCACACTATCCGTACTATGTGCATTGATTCTCTTGGTCCCCACACTCTTAGTGATCCCGTTTCAGCATAATAAAGAAGCCGGGGCCAGAGGAGAATCAGGAAAGACAGCAGTCAACACGATACAAGAATCAAAAGGAGCGGAAACATTGAAAGCATCGCCTGTTTCTATTCCAGTCTATCGAACCGCCAATCAATCCGTAGAAGATATTCCGCTTGAAGAGTATGTCATCGGAGTCGTCGCCTCCGAAATGCCGGCTACCTTTGAACCTGAAGCGCTGAAGGCACAGGCTCTCGCCGCAAGAACGTTTATTGTCAGACTGATGGTTTCAAATTCTGCAGTAGAGGCCCCTAAAGGCTCGCTGGTGGATGATACTCAGATGTTCCAGGTGTACAAAAGCAAAGCGGAGCTGAAGAATCAGTGGGGCGCAGATTATGAAGCAAAGCTGAAAAAAATCACAGATGCGGTTGCCAGTACGCAAGGCAAAATCTTAACGTACAACAACCAGCCGATTGAAGCCTCCTTTTTCTCCACAAGCAACGGTTATACAGAAAATGCGGAAGCATATTGGACAAGTGCCATTCCTTATTTAAAAAGCGTCAAAAGCTCTTGGGATAAAAAGTCTCCGAAGTATAAGGCCACCAAAACCTTTACAGTGGCGCAATTTGAACAAAAGCTTGGCGTCCAGCTGAATGGGTCAAATACAGTCGGAAAAATTACCGGAGAGACACCGGGCCATCAGGTGGCAACAGCCGTCATTAACGGCAAGACGCTGAAAGGAAGGGACATACGCGAAAAGCTAGGCCTCAATTCAGCTGATTTTGAATGGAAACGAAACGGAGACACCATTACCATTACCACAAAAGGCTTTGGACACGGTGTGGGAATGAGCCAGTATGGAGCCAATTTTATGGCGAAAGAGGGCAAAACAGTTGATGAGATTGTGAAGTACTATTATCAAGGAACACAGGTTTCAACCGCCGATTCGTTTTTAAATAAATATATGGCGAAGAAATAAAAAGACGCTTCATAAAGCGTCTTTTTTGCCGTTTTTAAGCGTATATTCTGTTCCTAAGTCTATTTTTATGTAAGAGCGGTTAAAGACCTTCTAAAGGCCTCCTGCGTATTTTATAGCCTATATGATGATGAGGGAATCAGTTCCTTTTTCATATTTGCTGACACTGAGATTGTGGTAAAGTAATCCACATTGATCGACAGACTTCGACAGACTCATATAACGAAAGGCGAAAGGCTGACAATCATGATTTTTCATTTTGCTGTTAGGCGGAAATCACTAATAAAAACAAAGGTTTCTATGCAAAAGTAAACAGCGGCAATGGGGAAGCCCGCCCTATTTATTTCTCTGTTTTTGTCGATTACGATTAGTTATGTTCAGCGTTGAACATCTGCACGCAGAAACAAACTTGAAAAGGGGCACGAACATGAAGAAAAGATTTTCACTGATCATGATGACAGGATTGCTATTTGGACTGACGTCACCTGCTTTTGCTGCTGAAAAAACAGAACCGAAGGCTGAAGCTCCGGCAAACGTGGCGGTTTTGCTTGATGCCAGCGGAAGCATGGCGAAAAGAATAGACGGTGTATCTAAATTTAATTCAGCCAAAAAAGAAGTTTCAAAGTTTGCAAGCTCACTGCCTGCGGACACTCAAGTGAAAATGAGTGTGTTTGGTTCAGAAGGAAACAATAAGAATTCCGGAAAAGTTCAATCATGCGAAGCCATTCGCAACGTATACGGCTTCCAAAGCTTTAACGAACAGAGCTTCCTCAATTCTCTTAACACAATCGGGCCGACTGGCTGGACACCGATCGCAAAAGCGCTGAACGAGGCAAAATCTTCTTTCGATCAGCTTGATGCAAAAGGAGAAAAAGTCGTTTACCTGCTAACAGACGGTGAGGAAACATGCGGCGGCAATCCGATCAAAACAGCAAAAGAACTTCATAAAGACAACATCACAGTAAATGTCATTGGATTTGACTATAAAGAAGGGTATAAAGGCCAGCTGAACGCAATTGCTAAAGTCGGCGGCGGAGAATATTTCCCTGCTTATACGCAAAAAGATGTTGAGAAAATTTTCACTCAGCAATCACTGATGTTATCTAAATAAGAAAAAAAGAGGCTGAAAGGTCAGCCTCTTTTTTGTTTTTAACAAAACGTTCAAAAGTAAGCAGCTGCCCGCCTGTAGCATAGTAGCAGATTTCAGCTTTTCTCTCCTGATCACGGAGAAGAAAGAATGAATGGTGTCACATTCTTTCTATATTTTTTGGGTGAAAATGGCTAAAAAATATTGAGGTTTCCGGTGATTTTGAATAGAAAGTGAAAGGGAGATAAAAGGCAGCTTGCCCTATATCATTTTGTGGTTTCATATTCTAGCATAAAGAAGAATCCAACAAATGGTTGGAAAATATGATAAAGAAAGGAAGTTAAACATGAAAAAATTACTGACTGCCGGTATTATTGGACTGTTGACTGTCTCCTTTGCGTCCCCGTCTTTTGCCGCTGAGAAAAAAGCCGACACGAATGTAGCTGTCCTGTTTGATGGAAGCGGAAGTATGGTTCAAAAAACAGGAGGAGAACGAAAAATAGACATTGCCAAAAAATCAGTAAAGTCTTTTGCCGAGCTGCTTCCTGAGGATACAAATCTGATGCTTCGCGTCTTTGGACATGCGGGAAACAATAAACTTTCCGGAAAGGCTCTTTCATGCAGCACAACAGAAACGATTTACGGCCTTCATCCATATGAAGGAACGCTCTTTGACCATTCATTAAGCGGCATCAAACCGACCGGCTGGACGCCAATTGCCAAAGCGCTTTCTGATACAAGAAAAGAATTTGAAGCGTTTGATGCAGACGGGAAAAACGTGGTGTATTTAATCACTGACGGTGAAGAAACATGCGGCGGAAATCCTGCTGATGAAATTGAAAAGCTTCGTGAAGCGAATGTAGATACGATTGTAAATATTATCGGCTTCAACTTTGATGTGAAAGGAAACGCAGAAATGAAACAGGCGGCTGTTGCTGGCGGCGGAGAATATATTTCAGCTGACAGCGCGGAAGAATTCGAGCAGGCCTGGGAAAAAGAAGCACAAAAATTTACTGAGTAACCGAATGAAAAGGCGCTCCCCCAGGCGCCTTTTTCTATTGGTTTAAAAACAGGGCCGGCGGGAATGATACCCGTAAAAGGGGTGGAAAACATGAGATTGTTAGGACTGATATTTCTTATAGCCGCCGTGGTTTTCATATTGCTCGGTGTTTTTCTGAAACTGGCAGCTTTCTTTTTTGTCAGCATGCTCACTTTGATCGCAGCTCTTGTGCTGTTTATGATCCTGAAAAAGAATCAGCATAACCAAACGTAGAGTCCTTTAGAATGGGCTCTTTTTTTTATAACAGGATTCGACAAAATCTGAGGAGTGTGAAAAAATATAAAGGCAGGAACATTGCGGAGGGGAAGAGACATTGAACGATAAAGTAACTGCGGTCAGGGAGATATGGCGTTATGAACAAGGGGAAATGAGCAGGCAAACCGACCGGATGGTGACAGAATATCCGTTGACGGTGATGGTGAACGGCAGTGAGTTTGTCACGCTCGTTTGCACGCCGGAGCATATCAAAGAGCTTGTCATCGGATTTCTCGCATCTGAGGGTGTTATTCGATTTCAAAAAGAGATTAAAAGGTTTACAATAGATGAAAGTCTCGGTTTTGTGTATGTCGATCTCATTCATCCTGAGACATTGAATCAACAGGAATATACGAAACGGGTGATCGGCTCGTGCTGCGGAAAGGGCCGCCATTTTTATTTTCAGCAGGATGTCAAAACCGCCAAGACGGCTGTCAGTCAAATGAAGATTTCGCCTGAAACTTGTTTGGCGCTTATGAAGGATATGCAAAAAGAAAGCGGGACGTTTCAGGAGACGGGAGGCGTACATAATGCGGCGCTTTGCGATACGGAGAAAGTGCTTTTGATGCGCACAGATATCGGCCGTCACAACGCGCTTGATAAATTATACGGACATTGTCTGCTGAATGGGATGTCTGTTCGCGATAAACTGATTGTCTTCAGCGGCAGAATCTCATCAGAAGTGCTGTTAAAAGCGGCAAAAATCGGCGTGTCGATTGTGATTTCAAAATCGGCCCCGACAGAGCTTGCGATTCAAATGGCAGAAGAATTAAATATTACAGCGATCGGTTTTGTGAGAAACGGATCTTTTAATGTATATACACATCCCGAGAGAATTGGGGGACAGGAGGGGCTGCAGCAATGAATACAGAATCTCGCCAGATGTTAGATAAAAGGAACAGACCGCTCAGAGACCTTCGCATTTCTGTTACAGACCGCTGCAACTTCCGATGCACGTACTGTATGCCAGCCGAATTATTCGGCCCGGATTATCCTTTTTTAAAGAAAGAGGAGCTGCTTTCATTTGAGGAATTGGAACGGCTTGCGGCGCTGTTTGTCACCAGGTTCGGAGTGGAGAAAATCCGCTTGACCGGCGGAGAGCCGCTCATGAGAAAGGACATGCCCGAATTAATTAAAAAACTGGCCCGTATTCCAGGTTTACGTGATATTGCGATGACGACAAACGGGTCGCTGCTGCCTGTTTATGCCGACAAGCTCAAAGAAGCCGGTTTAAAACGGGTGACCATCAGCCTTGATTCATTAGAAGACGAACGCTTTAAAATGATCAACGGGCGAGGGGTTTCTGTCAGCAAGGTGCTTGAAGGCATTGAAGCGGCGAAACAAGCAGGGCTCGGCGTTAAAATCAACATGGTCGTCCAAAGGGGCGTCAATGAAAAAGATATCCTGCCTATGGCGCGCTATTTTAAAGAAAAAGGGCATATCTTGAGATTCATCGAATTTATGGACGTCGGCAACACCAACCAATGGGAAAAGAAAGACGTCATGACAAAGGCGGAAATCATTGATGTAATCAATGAACACATGCCGGTTGAACCGATCGCGCCTAACTATAAAGGGGAAGTTGCTTCAAGGTTTCGCTACTTGGACGGATCTGGCGAAATCGGCGTGATTTCTTCTGTATCTGATGCGTTCTGCGGCTCGTGTAACAGGGCACGCCTGTCTGCGCGCGGTGAGTTGTTTACTTGCCTGTTCGCTTCAAGCGGATATGACCTCAGAGCGCCGGTTCGGCAGGGATTAAGTGATGGCGAGCTGACAGCGATGATCGGCACAGTGTGGAAGAATCGGATAGACCAATATTCAGTTGACCGGACTCTTTCAAAAACAGCGGGCAAAAAGAAAGTGGAAATGTCTTATATTGGCGGTTAATATGATAAAAGCTTATCGGCTAAGTCCGGTAAGCTTTTTTTGTGTCAAAAACTGTAATGCGCCAAAAAGTGCAAAAAATCCAATCAGAAACCGAAAAATATAAGGATAGGCAAAAAGAAGGAATCACTGGAAGAAATTTTAATTCTAAAGCCATACAATATGATAAAATATAACCACTAGTTCATAGAAAGGGTTGGAGAGGCATGGCCGCTTACGAGATCCCGTCATCTCAAGTAGGAGTGAAAATCAATCAGTGGTATAAGCACATTTTAGCATTTCAAGTGGCTGATGCCGTTCAGCTGAAGGAAGAGATTGATCATGATATAGAACATATGGAAGAGGATCAGCTGCTTCTGTTGTACTATCAGCTGATCAGCTACCGTCATCAAATTATGCTTGATTATGTAAAGCCCGACCTGCACGAGGAATCTCAGCTCCAATATCGTGAATTGATCGAGAGGCTGGAAAGCAGCAAGGACAGCATCTCGGGATTATCTGAGTATTATTTTCATTTGTTCAGAGGGATGTATGAATTTGAACAGAACAATTACATCTCAGCCATATCTTTCTATCGGAAAGCTGAGAAAATGCTTGCGTTTGTAGAGGATGATATTGAAAGAGCGGAATTTCATTTTAAAGTAGCGGAAGTATTTTATATTATGAAGCAGACCCACTTTTCCATGAATCATGCGATACAGGCGCTTGAGACCTACAAGGCTCATGATTTTTACAGGGTCAGAAGAATTCAATGCCATTTTGTCATATCAGGAAACTATATAGACTACAGAAATTATGAAAAAGCGCTCGAGCATCTCGATGACGCTTATCGTTTGGCTTTACTGGAAGGACAGCCCCGCTTGATCGGATCAGCCCTCTACAACATGGGGAACTGTTATGATGAAAAAGGAGAACTGGACCAGGCGGCTGCATACTTTGAAAAAGCGCTTCCTGTCTTTGAGGAACACCAGCTGGAGCAGCTCCCGAAAGCGCTGTTCAGCTTAACGCGTGTACTCTTCAAAAAACAGGCTGAACAGGCGGCTATGCATTATTATGAAAAAGGGATTGCCATCGCCCGAAAACGAAACGACAGCTTCAGTCTGGAAAAATATAAATTTCTGCAGGCTCTATATGTGGAATCCGTTAATATGGATATGATTCAAGAGGTATTTGATTATATGGAAGCCAAGTCCCTGTATGTGTATATTGAGGAATTTGCTCTGGATGCGGCTGCATATTCCAGCCTTCATGAAAACTATAAAGATGCGGTGTTTTTCTATGAAAAAGCGGTCAGCATGAGAGCGCTGATTCTGAAGGAAGACTGTTTATATCAAGTGTAAGACGAAACCATCTGATGCCGGATGGTTTTTTTTATACAAAAAAAGGGGAGCATCGGGACGTTTATTTCCGTGGAGAACAGGAAAAATCGCTACATACTGTTTTTGAACACAAACGAATGGAAGCCGCGATTTTGTGAAACAAGAAATGGCGGAGTGCATATGTGTTGTTGTTTATGACAAGCGTGAGGGGGAATTCAATGTTTGGATTTGATGATATGGTGAAGTTTCTATGGTCTTTCCTCATCGTTCTGCCGCTTGTATCTATTATACATGTTGCCGGGCACAGCTTTATGGCTTTTGTTTTTGGCGGGAAGGGTTCATTGGATATCGGGATGGGCAAAAAACTGTTCAAGATTGGGCCGATACAGGTCAGAACCATTTATTTTATGGATTCGTTTTGCCGGTACGGTGAGCTGAAGATCGACAACCGATTCTCACACGCACTTGTTTATGCCGGAGGCTGCCTGTTTAACTTAATAACCATTTTCGCAGTGAATTTGCTCATTATACACAGTGTATTGGAGCCAAATGTGTTTTTCTATCAGTTTGTCTACTTTTCTACGTATTATGTGTTTTTTGCCCTGCTGCCGGTCCGTTACTCAGAAAATAAATCATCTGACGGGCTGGCGCTCTACAAGGTGCTCCGTTACGGAGAGCGTTATGAAATCGATAAATAATATTCAAATGTTTACCGCTGCTCAGATCGGGAAGGTAACAAGTACACACTTTAAATGAAGGGAGAGAATGACACATGGGTAACGATAGTGTAAAAGATAAAATGAAAGGCGGCTTAAATAAAGCCAAGGGAGAAGTGAAGGATAAAGTCGGAGATATGACCGACAAAACGGACATGCAGGCTGAAGGCAAAAAAGATAAGGCAAAAGGCGAGGTCCAAAAGGGTATCGGTGAAGCGAAGGATAAATTCACAGATAAAGATTAATCAGATCGGCAAGGCAAGAAACATTGTTTCTTGCCTTTTTTTTATGTGAATAAAAATAACAAAAAAGACAATCGATTTGGTTAAAATATCTAAATTTTTTAAATATTCTTTAAAGTAATGCGCCTGTTCTATATAATAAATGACATAAGTTGTTAACTTTTATGACATCAGTTGACTCAATCAGACAAAGGAGGTTCTGGATGAAAAGCAAAGGGGTTAGAATACAGGGTGTCTTTCTGATGTTTCTTATCACGATTCTGATCACGGGATGTACGGCGCCGAAGAAAGTGTCGGAAGCCAGCGGAGATGCGAAAAAAACAGTTGAAATTGACACAAGCGGGGATTCAGTGAAGGTTGGGATTCTTCACTCATTAAGCGGGACAATGGCGATCAGCGAGGTATCCGTCCATGATGCAGAGCTGCTGGCTATTCATGAAATCAACCAAAAAGGCGGCGTTCTCGGCAAAAAGCTTGAACCCGTGGTGGAGGACGGGGCATCTGACTGGCCTACCTATGCCGAAAAAATGAGAAAGCTGCTTCAGCAGGACAAAGCGGCGGCTGTATTCGGAGGATGGACATCAGCGAGCCGCAAGGCGATGCTCCCGGTTGTGGAGCAAAATAACGGGCTGCTGTTCTATCCGGTGCAATACGAAGGCATGGAGTCATCGCCTCATATTTTTTATACCGGAGCAACGACAAATCAGCAAATCGTGCCGGCTGTCGATTGGCTGCTGAAGAATAAAGGCAAGACATTCTTTCTGATCGGCTCGGATTATGTGTTCCCGAGAACAGCCAATAAAATCATTAGAGCGCAAGTAAAAGCTGCTGGGGGAGAAGTTGCCGGTGAAGAGTATACGCCGCTCGGCCACACGAATTACAGTACGCTGGTCAGCAAAATCAAAGAAAAGCAGCCGGATGTGATTTTTAACACATTAAACGGCGACAGCAACGTGGCATTTTTCAAACAGCTGAAAGATGCGGGTGTGACAGCTGATGATATTCCTGTCATGTCGGCGAGTGTCGCAGAGGAAGAAATTCGGGGGATCGGGACAGATGTGCTAAAAGGGCATTATGCGGTGTGGAATTACTTCCAAACAACAAATACAGCAGAAAATCAGACATTCGTGAAGAATTATAAAAAGCAGAACGGAGATAACAGGGTGACCAGTGATCCGATTGAAGCCGGGTATAATGCGGTGTATCTCTGGGCGGCAGCCGTTGAAAAAGCCAAGTCCTTTGAGATCGATAAAGTGAAGAAGGCGGCTGACGGGATTGCATTCAAGGCCCCGGGCGGCACAGTGAAAATCGATGGGGATACACAGCATCTTTACAAAACAGTTAGGATCGGGCAAATCACGGGGGATGGACAATTTAAAGAAGTATGGAACTCAGGTGATCCGGTAAAACCTGATCCGTTTTTAAAAACGTACGACTGGGCAAAGGGGTTATCTAAATAAATGAAAGCCGTTTGCGGGAGAGGAGGCGGAACATGTCTGTTGTTGTGACTCAATTATTTAACGGGATCAGTCTCGGTTCTATTTTGATTCTCATTGCGATTGGATTGGCCGTTACATTCGGTTTGATGAACATTATGAATATGGCGCACGGTGAGCTGATGATGGCGGGAGCCTACACGACATATGTCATTCAGCAGCTGTTTTTAAGCTATTTGCCGGCTTCTCTCTTTTCTTATTACTTTTTTATTGCGGTCATCTTGTCGTTTACAGTTGCGGCACTGCTTGGCATTGTCATTGAAAAAGTGATTGTCAGGCGATTATATGACCGTCCGCTCGACAGCCTTTTGGCAACATGGGGGGTAAGCTTGATCCTTCAGCAGACGGCCAGGTCCATTTTTGGCGCGCCGAATGTCGCTGTTCAGTCTCCTGAGTGGCTGTCGGGAGGAGTGACACTGTTTTCGGTCACCTTTCCATATAAAAGGCTGTTTATTTTGGCGCTTGTTCTTTTTACGCTTGCGCTGCTGGGCTTCTATTTGTTTAAAACTCCGGCGGGGCGGAGGATGCAGGCGGTTACGCTGAACCGGAGTATGGCATCCTGTCTTGGTGTATCTGTGAGAAAAACAGATACATTGGCTTTTGCGCTTGGAAGCGGGCTGGCCGGTATTGCGGGGAGCTCACTCACATTGCTCGGGTCAATCGGGCCTACTCTCGGTTCCTCTTATCTGGTCGATGCTTTTATGATCGTCATTTTAGGCGGGATCGGAAAATTAAAAGGAACAATTATCGGGGCTGTGATGGTGGGATTACTCAGTACATTTGTAGAGTATTCGACAAGCGCCACCATAGCCAAGGTTGTGGTGTTTGCGTTTATTATTCTCTTTCTGCAATGGCGGCCTTCGGGTCTTGCAAGCGTCAGAACGAGATTACTTGATTAGGGGGGTGCCGGATGAAGCAGTTTTCGCAATTCAGTCCGTATTTTGTGATGTTTGCCCTTTTTATCGCAGCTCCGTTCTTTCTTCAGGAGTTTCGATTGGGGCTGTTGGCGAAGTTTTTATGCTTTGCGATTGTGGCGGTCGGCATTTGCCTGATTTGGGGATATACAGGCATTTTGAGCTTGGGGCACGGCGTCTTTTTCGGATTGGGCGCCTACTGTATGGCGATGTATTTAAAAATAGAAGCCTCACCGTCCGGCATTCCTGATTTTATGGAGTGGGCGGGTGTCAGCGAACTGCCGTGGATCTGGGCTTTGTTCAGGCACCCTTTCGCTGCAATTGCGGCGGCTGTCGCTGTGCCTGTGCTACTGGCGTTTCTGCTCGGTTATTTTACGTTCCGCAACAATATAAAGGGAGTTTATTTCTCTTTGATATCACAGGCTGTCGTCGTTGTGGTGGTCACACTGTTTATCGGCAGCCAGGAAATCACCGGCGGCACCAATGGACTTACCAGCTTCTATACGATTTTTCAATATTCTCTGGCTGATCCTGCCTTGAAGCAGATCCTGTATTTTGCCACAGTCTTTTTTCTCGGCCTTACTGTTGTGTTCGCTTTGTTTCTTACGAGAAGCCGCTTTGGCCGGCTTTTGCAGGCGGTTCGCGACGGAGAGAACAGGGTGCGTTTTTTCGGTTATCATTCCACCGTTTTTAAAGTGTTTATTTACTGTGTGTCCGCTGCGATGGCGGGAATTGCCGGGATGCTGTTTGTGCTTCAGGACGGGATGATCTCGCCGGAAATGATGGGCATCATCCCTTCAGTGGAAATGGTGCTGTGGGTGGCGATCGGCGGCAGGCACTCCATTTTCGGAGCTGTGCTGGGCGCGCTGTTAACGAACGGCATGAAAAGCTATTTAAGCGAATATTATCCCGACATTTGGCTGTATTTCCTCGGTGCGCTGTTTATGATCGTCGTGCTTTACTTGCCAAGAGGGATTGTCGGACTGTTTGAAAAGCTTGGAACCCAGCTTTCCTTCTCTAAAAAGAAAGGAGCGGCTGCATATGAAACCGATACTTATCTGCCGTGACGTGAAGGTTCAGTTTGACGGGTTTTGGGCGCTGCAGGGGGCAGATATCAGTGTACAGGAACATGATATTCACTTTTTGATTGGGCCGAATGGCGCCGGGAAAACAACCATGCTGGATATCATTTGCGGGAAAACAAAGCCGCATTCGGGCGAGATTGTGTTTCAGGAAACGGCTGAACTGACAAAGGTTCCGGAATATCAGATCGCGAAAATGGGCGTCGCCAGAAAGTTTCAGGCTCCGAGTGTCTTTACGCAGCTGACGGTGTTTGAAAACCTCGAGCTTGCCATGAAACAGAAAAAAACGATCCTTTCACTGCTGACAGCGCGCATGACAAAACAGCAAAGTGACAGGATCATAGACATTCTGCAGCTGATTGGGTTAGATGATAAACGGGATCTAACAGCCGGCAGCCTGTCACACGGGCAGAAACAATGGCTCGAAATTGGCATGCAGCTCGCCATGGAGCCGAAGCTTTTGCTGCTGGATGAACCGATCGCCGGTATGACGGGAAAAGAGCGTGATAAAACCGGGACTCTCCTTGAGGAGATTGCCAAAACGTGTTCCGTTTTAATTGTGGAGCACGATATGGAGTTTGTCCGCTCGTTTTCCAGAAAAGTCACGGTGATGCATGAAGGGAGAGTGCTTTGTGAAGGATCGATGGATGAGATTACAAGCAATGAAGAGGTGGCAGCGGTGTATTTAGGAAGGAGCGGAGCGTCATGATAGCAGTCAGTAATGTGACATCCGGTTATGATCAATCCATGGTTTTGCATAACCTCAGCATGGAGGTCCGCCCCGGGCAGATCGTCGCTGTATTAGGCCGAAACGGAGTCGGCAAATCCACTTTGCTGAAAACGATCATCGGCCTGATCCCGGCCAAACAGGGACAGATCCGTTTTCATCAAACGTTTGTTCAAAACGAAAAGACGGAAAAACGGGCAAGAGCTGGAATTGCGTACGTGCCCCAAGGGAGAGACATCTTCCCCGCTTTAACCGTTCGCGACAATCTTTTGCTCGGAGAAGAACCGCTTCCTAAGAAGGAGCGGAGAGGGCGGATCAAGGAAGAGATTTTTCAGTGGTTTCCTGTTTTGAAGGACATGCTCGACCGGAAAGGCGGCGATTTAAGCGGAGGACAGCAGCAGCAGCTTGCGATTGCCAGAGCGCTGATGGGAAATCCAAAAATTATTTTACTTGATGAACCAATGGAAGGAATTCAGCCCTCAATCGTGGAATTGATTCAAAAAGTCATCTTAGAAATTTCCAGAAAAGAAGAGACTGCAATTGTTTTGGTGGAACACAGCTTAGAGAACGCCTTAACGTGCGCTGATTATCTTTACGTCATGGACAGGGGAACGGTCGTCGCTCACGGAAAGGCTGACGCAGAAACGGCTCGCCGTTTTGAAAGGCATCTCACCGTATGATCAGCATCCTGAGAAAGGGAGGTGATGGCCCGCCTGCATCGTTCCGGAGATTCATGTAACGCAATCCGCTTTATGAATGACGATAATAAGGAGGACCTAAGATGAAACTGACACCGGTTGAACAAGAGAAATTGCTCATTTTTGCAGCGGGAGAATTAGCCAAGCAGCGAAAGGCGCGCGGCGTTCTGCTGAACTATCCCGAGGCTGCCGCTTATCTCACCTGTTTTATCATGGAAGGCGCGCGTGACGGAAAGGGAGTGGCGGAGCTGATGGAAGCCGGCCGCCATGTATTGACTGAAAAAGATGTCATGGAGGGCGTGCCTGAGATGCTGGACAGCATTCAGGTGGAAGCTACATTCCCTGACGGAGTGAAGCTTGTCACAGTACACCAGCCGATTTCTGCGGAGGTGAAGTCATGAAGCCGGGAGCATTTCAGATTGCTGAAGGGACCATTACGATTAACGAAGGCCGCCAGACACGGGAGATAGCGGTGAAAAACACCGGATCACGTTCCATTCAGGTCGGTTCACATTTTCATTTTGCGGAAGCCAATGGTGCGCTATCGTTTGACCGCGAACAAGCCATCGGCATGCGTATCGACATTCCGTCAGGCACATCGGTCCGTTTTGAGCCAGGTGAGGAGAAAACGGTCACGCTTGTTGAATTCAGCGGACGAAAAACAGTAAGAGGACTGAACGGAATGGCCGATACGTATATCGATGAACGCGGGAAAGAAAAAACGTTAGCCAACTTAAAGAAAGCCGGCTGGATGGAGGGTGTGATTCGATGAAAATGTCACGGGAGCAATACGCGGAGCTGTTTGGTCCGACAACGGGCGATAAAATCAGATTGGGCGATACGGACTTATGGATCGAAGTCGAAAAGGACTTCACTGTTTATGGTGAAGAAATGATCTTTGGAGGCGGAAAAACGATCCGTGACGGCATGGGCCAAAACGGCAGCATCACAGGAAAAGACGGCGCTTTGGATTTGGTGATCACCAACGTCGTGTTATTGGATTACACAGGCATTGTCAAAGCAGATGTCGGTGTAAAGGACGGCCGGATCGTGGGTGTCGGAAAAAGCGGCAACCCCGATATCATGGACGGGGTCGATCCGCATATGGTCATTGGTGCGGGTACAGAGGTGATCTCCGGTGAAGGCAAAATTTTAACGGCTGGAGGAGTGGATACGCACATTCACTTTATTTGTCCTCAGCAGATGGAAGTTGCGCTTTCTTCAGGAGTCACGACTCTTCTTGGAGGCGGAACGGGACCTGCTACAGGAAGCAAAGCGACAACATGTACGTCAGGTGCATGGTATATGGCAAGGATGCTTGAAGCGGCCGAGGAATTCCCGATCAATGTCGGCTTCTTAGGAAAAGGGAATGCATCCGATAAAGCGCCGCTGATCGAACAGGTGGAAGCCGGCGCCATCGGCCTGAAGCTTCATGAAGACTGGGGCACGACGCCAAGCGCTATCAAAACGTGTATGGAAGTTGTGGATGAAGCCGATATTCAAGTCGCAATCCATACGGATACGATCAATGAAGCGGGCTTCCTGGAAAACACGCTTGACGCAATCGGAGACCGGGTGATTCATACATATCACATTGAAGGAGCAGGCGGGGGCCACGCTCCGGATATTATGAAGCTCGCCTCTTACGCGAACATTCTGCCGTCATCCACAACGCCGACAATCCCTTACACCGTCAATACGATGGATGAGCACCTTGACATGATGATGGTCTGTCACCATTTAGATGCGAAGGTGCCCGAGGACGTGGCGTTCAGCCATTCCAGAATCAGGGCTGCGACGATTGCGGCAGAGGACATTCTCCATGATATCGGCGCGATCAGCATGACATCATCGGATTCCCAAGCGATGGGGCGGGTTGGCGAAGTCATTATCCGCACTTGGCAGGTGGCTGACAAAATGAAAAAACAGCGCGGCGCTCTCATTGGAGAAAACGGAAACGATAACGTACGTGCGAAACGCTACATTGCCAAATATACGATTAATCCGGCAATTACTCACGGCCTCAGCCATGAAGTCGGTTCTGTAGAAAAAGGAAAGCTCGCTGACCTTGTCCTGTGGGATCCTGTATTTTTCGGCGTGAAACCGGAATTGGTCTTAAAGGGCGGCATGATAGCACGCGCGCAAATGGGGGATCCAAACGCGTCTATCCCGACTCCGGAGCCTGTGTTCATGCGCCAAATGTATGCTTCCTATGGTAAAGCCAACCGCTCAACTTCCGTCACGTTTATGTCCCAGGCGGGCATTGAAAGGGGTGTGGCGGAAAGGTTAGGGCTGGAAAAAAGAATTTCTCCTGTGAAAAACATCCGCAAGCTGAGCAAGCTGGATATGAAATTAAATGCTGCTTTGCCGAAGATTGAAGTCGATCCGAAAACGTATCAGGTCTTTGCTGACGGAGAAGAATTGTCCTGCCAGCCTGTCGATTATGTTCCGCTGGGACAGCGATATTTCTTATTCTGACAAGACACGGCCGGAGTGCATCCGGCCGTTTTATTGACTAAACGGATGCGCAAGAAGCGCAAATTTAGTGTATATTATATGTTGACAAATGAATTAAATGTAACTATTATAGTTACAACGGTGGTGAAAAAACATGATTAACAGCCGTCTTGCTGTCGCCATTCATATTTTATCGCTCATTTCGATGGATGAAAAAGCGTCTTCGGAAATCATCGCTGACAGTGTCAACACCAACCCGGTTGTTGTAAGAAGGATGATCAGCCTGCTGAAAAAGGGCGATATTCTGACATCACGCGCCGGGGTGCCGGGTGCGAGCCTCAAAAAAGATCCGGCTGATATTTCTCTTTTAGAAGTATATCGAGCTGTTCAAAACCAAGAGGAACTATTTGCGGTTCATGAAAACCCGAACCCGAAGTGTCCGGTAGGCAAAAAAATTCAGTGCGCGCTGGATGAGACATTTGATAGTGTGCAAAAAGCGATGGAAAATGAGCTGGCAAGCAAGTCATTAAAAGATGTAATGAATCATCTCTTTTGATCAAAAGGGATGACTTCTCACCACTAACATGTAACTAAAATTGTTACAAATAAGGAGGAAATCAAAAATGAAAATAGGAATTATCGGTGCAAGCGGAAAAGCGGGAAGTCTGATTTTGAAAGAAGCGAAGGAAAGAGGTCACGAGGTAACTGCCATTGTCCGAAATGCATCTAAAGTGCAGGATCAGAATACAGCGATTTTGGAGAAAGATGTTTTTGAACTGACGGCAGAAGATCTCAAGCCTTTCGATGCACTCGTTAACGCTTTTGGAGCTGCGCCTGGCCAGGAACATCTTCATGTTGAAGCAGGCAGAACATTAATCAGCCTGCTAAAGGATGCAAAACATACAAGATTGTTTGTCGTCGGCGGAGCGGGAAGCCTGTTTGTTGATGAAGCCAAAACAACACGTTTAATGGATACACCGGAATTCCCGAAAGAATATCTTCCGACTGCATCAAATCAAGGAGAGAACCTGAAAGACCTGCAAAAGGCAGACTCTATTTCCTGGACGTTCCTCAGCCCGGCGGCGTTTTTTGATCCGGCAGGAAAGCGGACGGGATCTTACCAAAAAGGAAAAGACAATGTGATCGTAAACGCAAAAGGCGACAGTTATATCAGCTATGCCGATTATGCGATTGCTGTTTTGGATGAGCTTGAACATCCGTCACACAAAAATGAACGCTTCACAGTAGTAAGCGAAGCGGAATAACAAGAAAAAACCCGGAGGATGCTCCGGGTTTTTCTAATTAATAGGTGCTGTACGTATTATAATCGCTGAATATGCCGTCGGCAATTCCAAGCATTAGAAAGATGAAGAATGCGATGATCGCCAGAATCGATACAGCGATGCTCACGATTAAATAAATCCCTTGCATCTTTACAAATTTCGCATAGTTCTCCAGCATTAAATCCTCAGATTGCCCGCTATGCTTTTTAGCCATTAAGCCTGCTTCTTTTGCTGACCGCATCAAAAAGATGCCTGAAATGATTTGCAGTACGCCCGGCACTGCGCCGATAAGAAAAAAGAACGCGCCTGAAAGCGCAGTAAAAGCGCCCATAATAATAAATAAAATGCCTGTTGCTTTTCCCCATTTTGAAATACTGATGAGGGTTTTGTTGACCGTTTCCGGATTCATTGACACGGGTCCCCTTTACAAAAAAATACTCACTTTTCTTTTATACACTATTTGTGAGAAGTTTTGTATAAAGAAATAGAAATAATGAATTGATTTTGCCGCGGTGTGAATGGGGTTTGGCCTGACGATCCGGAGGTGCAAGCCGCTGTTGATAAATTCCGTGATCATATTAGTGATTTTTTATTACGGTTGCACGCTATATGAGAAAGGTCACGCGCGTTTTTACGGGGTGCGTGATGATAGATTATGACCATGCTGAAAAGCCCCGGCCATAAAGGCCGGGGGGATTGGCACATCTTATAAAATCGGCGACAATAGCCGTGACACGGATTCCTTGATGCGGATCCATAATGACCGCTGCTGATATTCCTCGTAGGTGTATTTTCTGGATACGAGCAAATCTTCTTTAAATGTAGAAACCAGTTTTTTGGCAATGTTGATATCATAAATAAATGCATTAACCTCAAAATTCAGCCTGAAGCTTCGGACGTCGATATTCGCTGTCCCGACTGATGCAATTTCGTCATCCACAACGATTGTTTTCGCATGGATAAAGCCATTATCGTAAATATAGACGGTGGCTCCGGCTTTTAAAAGATCCCCGATATACGAAAGCGTGGCCCAGTATACAAAAGCATGATCAGGCTTGTTCGGTATCATAATGTTGACATCAATGCCTGACAGGCACGCGATCCTCAATGCATCCAGCAGGCTTGCGTCCGGAATAAAATAAGGTGTTTGTATCAAAATGTTCCGCTTGGCGTTTGAAATCATTTTGATGTAGCCATTTTTAATTTGTTCCCATTCGGAATCGGGCCCGCTCGTAACAATCTGCATCCCGACGTTTCCCTTTGGGCTGCAATCGGGAAAGTGGTTCGGGATATAGGTGAGCGTATGATGATGTGAAGCTTGGTTCCAGTCAAGGATGAATCGTGTCTGAATGGCGTGAACGGCCGTTCCCTGCAATCGAATATGGGTATCGCGCCAATAGCCGAACTTCGGATTGAGCCCGAGATATTCATCCCCGACATTAAACCCTCCGACATAACCGGTTATGCCGTCTATGATAACAAGCTTTCGGTGGTTGCGGTAATTCAGCCGAAGGTTAATCGGCCTGAGCTTTGAAGGGAAAAAGACCTCCACATGCCCGCCGGCCTCACGCAGTTCTTTAAAAAACTTTTTGCGCAGCGTTCTGGACCCGAGCTCATCATACAAAACCCTGACCTGAACACCTTCTTTCGCTTTTTGAATGAGGGCGTCCCGCAATTTTTTTCCTAATTCATCACCTTTGTAAATATAATATTGTAGATGGATATGATCCTTTGCCTTTGATATGTCATGTAAAAGCCGCTGAAACTTATCACGTCCGTCTGTTATGACATCAACTGAATTATCCTCTGTAAAGACAGCGTGATTATTCATGATGAGCATATATATTAAATCCTTATTATCAAAGGTTGCCCGGTTGTTGAACTGAAATTGCCTGTTTTCTAATTCTTCAAGCTGATGCTGCAGCAGCTTTTCGATTCCGATTTTCTTTCGATCCTCCCATTGAAACAAATGCTTGCGTCTGAGATTATGACCGAATAATAGGTATAAAATAAAGCCTAAAACGGGAATAAAGAAAAGAACAAGCAGCCAAGCCCATGATGCACTGGCATCGCGCCGTTCTTTGAATATGACAATGATGGCCAAAAGAATATTCAAAATGAAAAAAAGTGACAAAAGGATGGAAGAAATACTCACTTTGTAACCCCGCTAATTCATATTTATCAAGAAGATTGCCATTAGTATTCCATGAATAACAGCAATCTGATTCCCATTACAAATTATAACACTGACTTTTTAAAAGAATAAAGTGTGTTGATCCAGATTCTTCGCGAAAAACACGGGCAGATTTCTTTAAAACCAGCTTGCACCTGCGTTAAAATAAACTCATATGATAACGTTCGTGAAGCCTTGCAAAATCAAATAAAGGGGGAGAATTACATGAACTTTTACAGAATTGAACAAATGCCGGGGTTCATTAAAACAGAAATGCAAAAAATTCAAAAGGCTGTACAGCCTTTAATGAAGAAAACTGTCATCTACCGTTTTCTTGCTGTTCCGCTTGCTGCATTCTCTCTCTTTAATTTGGCTGCTTTCCTTTTTCATGCTTCAGCAGACAGAGAGTCTCTGATCAGCGCCGGACTTTTTGCGCTTCTTGCTGCACTTGGATTAGCATTTTTTAAAGAAGCGGGCTATCAGCATAAACAAATTCAAAAGACCGTTCATATTTATATGCTGAACAGAATCAAAAAGAGCGAAATTCTTTCAGAAGAGCGCAAAAACACGTATACGCGCCAGATCAAGGAAGAACCGTTTGCGATGCGGAGCTTTGTTGAGTTTTTGACTGAAGAAGACAGACGCAAGAAAATGCTGTATTAAAAAAGAGCTGACATGGGTCAGCTCTTTTTATTCAAATACGGGCTCATCTTCATAATAATAGGAATCCGGGTCTTCATACGTATCCATATCCTCAAAAGCGGCGATGCCGACAAATACGAGGAAGAAAATAAGCAGTATGATTCCGATAAGGCCTGCGGCGATACTTGATGCAGCGTAGAATAATTGCATTTTAATAAATTTTCCGTAGTTCTCCAGCATGCTTTCACCCGCACTGCCGGTCAGATTTCCGCTCGCCTCTTTGGCTGATTTTGCCGACCGCATCAGAAATACGCCTGAAATAATGAGCAGAACGCCTGGAATAGCGCCTATGACTGTCATTAAAGCCGACAGGGCAGCCAGCGCGCCCATGACAATCAAAAGAATTCCTGTTATTTTGCCCCACTTTGCAATGTCTGAAAGCGATTTGACGGCAGCAGCGCTCAGTTCTCGTTTTTCGCCCTCTGTGCTGTTGTTCTCCTGCTCGGTCACGCTGTTTTCTTCGTGATGATTTTCAATATGGTTTTCATCTTTATCAAGACTAATCATGATAGCTCTCTCCCTAATATTTTTAAGTCATATCGCTTGCCGTCCATTTCGGCAATACCGGGGAATAACCCCCATTCCTTGAAACCGTGCTTTTCAAACAGCTTTAGGCTAGGCTTGTTATGTCCGAAAATGAAGGCCATAAGCGAGCGGATGCCAAGCTCCGGCGCGATGCGGAGCGCTTCCTGAAGCAAATGCGTTCCGGCGCCTTTGCCGCGGCATGATTCATGAATGTATATGCTGATCTCGGCTGTTTTATTATAAGCAGGCCTGCCGTAAAATCTTTCGAAGCTGATCCAGGCAGCCACGTCCCCGTTTTCATCCTCAGCAACATACAGCGGCCGTTCGTCTGTATGTCCCAAAAACCATGCCATCCGGTCTTCCGGAGTTACCGGTTCAGTATCGGCTGTTACCATTCGCGAGGCAATCGTAGAGTTATAAATCGCTACAACCGCTTCTATATCCTTTTTTTCAGCAAGACGTAATGTTAAGTTCATACGTATCTTGTTCTCCTCTCAAAAAAATTACATATTTTCTTATCAGCCTGCACAAACTATATCTAAAAAAGTTTTTTGTATCGATGTATATATTTTCAGAAAAGTGTTCAGAATGTTGCTGAGGTGATGAAACAATGAGAGAGGAAGAAAAGAAAACTTCTCAAGTCAAAAAACTTCAGCAGTTTTTTCGTAAACGCTGGGTGTTCCCTGCAATTTACTTAGTCAGTGCGGCCGTCATTTTAACAGCTGTCCTTTGGTATCAATCTGTATCAAATGATGAGGTAAAGGATCAGTTAGCTGATAACGGCGGAAGCTCCGCGTATGACAACAACGACGATGCAGTTGAAGTAGGAAAGTCTATGGAAAATGTCGCAATGCCGGTTGTTGATTCTGAAAACGTTTCTGTTGTGAAAAAGTTCTATGAAACTGATGCCGCAAAAGAAGAAAAAGAAGCAGCACTCGTTACCTATAATAACACGTACAGCCTAAGCAAAGGAATTGACTTAGCTGAGAAAGACGGAAAAGATTTCGATGTTTCTGCTTCTCTAAGCGGTACGGTTGTGAAAGCTGAAAAAGATCCAGTGCTGGGATATGTTGTGGAAATCGAACATGCTGATGGGTTATCTACTGTGTATCAATCACTTTCTGAAGTAGGTGTTGAGCAAGGCGACAAGGTGAAGCAAAACCAGGTCATCGGAAAGTCTGGCAAGAACCTTTACAGCGAAGAAAGCGGCAACCACGTACACTTTGAAATCCGTAAAGACGGAGTTGCTATGAACCCGCTGAACTTTATGGACAAGCCGGTTTCTTCTATTGAAAAAGCGGCAGCTGCAGAAGAAAAAGCTGCAACTGAGGAAACAGAAGAATCCATTCAGCAATCATCAGAAAAAAAGGATGGTTCGACTGAAAAAGGAACTGACGAAAAATCCGAGGACAAAACGGATGATTCAACTGACAAATCAGGTTCCAAAGAAAGCAGCACAACAGAAGGCACTGAACAGTCCTAATGAAGAAAACGTCTATCGGTGTGATAGGCGTTTTTTTGTTACTTTTTGTTTCACTGTGCCGTCTATGTATTTACATGCACAAGATGCCGCTGGAAAGGAGGCTGTTTTTATGCATCGTCTATTACTCGCAGGCTGGATCTTCTTCATTTTACTCTCTGTCTGTACAGAAAGCTTCAGTGATATGGTGATGTCGCAGACAGTGGCATTTCACTTTCATCCGCATCCTGATCTATACCAATTTTTAGACATGGATTTTACTCAGCTGACCACGCCTGAAGCTGTAATTCAAAAAATCGGGCACGCGTTTTCTTTCTTCGTGCTGATATATTTGTTCTGGAAGCAATGGAGCTGTATAAAATGGGCCTCGGCCGGAGCATTCGTGTTTGCCGTTTTTACGGAAATCATTCAGCTTTTCTTCAGCAGAAACGGCTGTATCCGGGATGTGCTCATTGACAGTGTTGGGATTGCCCTGTTTCTTAGATTATTTGTTATCGCAAAGCGGAATAAACATGAGGTGTATGAAAAATATTAAAGCCGGCGCTCTGCATTCAGAGGCCGGCTTTTTTGCTTAGAAATTTTGATCGGTTGGTTTTTTCGTAATCTTGTTGATAATCGCTTCATAGATTCGAACGATGAAATCAACGAACGGGCGAAGAAGATCTGAAAATCTAAAGAACAGGAACCCGATAATGATCGCGACAACAAGGCTGCCCAACACATCTACCGGATAGTGATGTCCCACCCAAATTCGTGAAAAACCGGTCAAAAGCCCGAAGATGACGAGCGGCCAGCCGATTTTACGGTTTCTGAAAAGCATTGCAATCGAAATAGCCAGCGCTCCCGTTGTGTGGTCACTCGGAAAAGAAGCATCTGCATCGTGCGGAATCAGCGTATGCACTGTGTGAGCGACGAAAGGGCGTGGTTCAACATAAACTTGTGTAATCAAGAAATTAATCACAAGACCCGCAATTCCTGTAATTCCTGCGTAAAGCACGTTCTTTCTGCTTTGTGTGTTCCCGAACAGCCACATCACCAATAAGATAAGCGCATAGGCAACGATCGCGTATTCCGTTATGAAAACCATAATGGAATCGAGAACAGAATTGTGATGAGATAATCCATGGATAGCTTTAAATATTTCGTAATTCAAATAATCACCTTTTACATTTTTATATTAAGTAGACTCATCTTACTCAGAAAAAGTTTCAAATAAAAATAGAGATTGTCTGAAATCATGGTGCTTGAAGAGGATTCGAATGGGTACCACGGTTTCTGGGGGTTTTTTCTGTTCGCAAAAAAAGAGATCCGGAGTGTCCGAATCTCTTAACGATATTACAGCGCTTCAGGTCCTTCTTCGCCGGTGCGGATATTAATCGTATTGCCGATTTCATAGACAAAGATTTTACCGTCACCCGGTGATCCCGTTTTCAGAACCCGCTTAGCGGTCTCAGTTACTTGATCAACAGGAACCTTGCTGACCACGATTTCGATTTTTAACCGTTCATATACATTGCTTTCTATTTTTACCCCTCGATAAAGCTCCGTATGTGCTTTTTGAAGCCCGCAGCCGTGAACATTGGAGAAGGTCAGAGAGGTGACTCCGATTTTTCCGAGTTCCTGCTTCAGCTTTTCAAAATTTGCCGGACGCGTTACAATTTCTACCTTGAACATTTGACCGCTCATAGCGTCACTCCTCACATAGAATCTTGATATGCTTTTTCCCCGTGCATTGTTAAATCAAGCCCGAGTGATTCTTCTTCTTCGGTTGCGCGTAGGGGAAGGAAGAGGCCTACAATTTTAATAATAACGAATGTGACAATAAATACAAAAACATAAGTTGCGGCGATCGCTACAATTTGTTTCCAGATTAAACTTGCATCCCCGTAGAATAAACCATCTGCACCAGCGGAGTTGACTGAAGTTGTTGCGAACAATCCTGTCGCGATGCCGCCCCATGTGCCGCCGATGCCGTGCAGGCCAAAGGCGTCAAGTGCGTCATCATATCCGAATTTCTGTTTCAGCGAGAAGACACCCCAGAAACAAACCGCTCCGCCAATGATGCCAATGATAATGGAAGAAAACGGTGTGACAAACCCGGCCGCCGGCGTAATGGCCACAAGTCCTGCGATCGCTCCTGATACCGCGCCGAGCATCGTCGGTTTTTTGTTGATGATCCATTCAACCAATATCCAGCCGGCAATCCCCGCTGCAGCTGCCGTGTTTGTATTAATAAAGGCGTACATGGCCACATCGTTTAATGTCAGGGCGCTGCCGACGTTAAAACCGAACCAGCCGAACCAAATCAGGGCGCCTCCCAAGAAGGTGTAAATGAGGTTATGCGGAGAAGACGCTGTGCCGTCTTTCCGTTTGCCGAGCACGATAGCCAGAACAAGGCCGGCCACCCCGGAAGAAATATGAACAACGTTTCCGCCCGCGAAATCAAGTGCGCCAAGCTGGCCGATCCAGCCTCCGCCCCATACCCAGTGAGCAACCGGCGTGTAAACCAATGAAACCCATAAAACCGAGAATAAAAGAAAAGCGCCGAATCGCATCCGCTCTGCGAAAGCCCCGGAAATGATAGCAGTTGTCAGAACCGCGAACGTCATTTGGAACATCATAAATAATGAATGGGGAATCGTGTCGCTGTAATCACCCGGATCAAATCCGACCCCCTTCAGACCTGCCCACTCCAGTCCGCCAATGATTGAATTGCCTGGTGCGAAGGCAAGTGTATATCCGAACAGCACCCAAACGATGGAAACGATGGCGATGGAAGAGAAACTGTGCATTGCTGTACTCAGCACATTTTTGCTTTTTACCATTCCTCCATAAAATAACGCTAACCCCGGGGTCATCAGCCACACGAGTAAAGCGCAAAAGAACATAAATACTGTATCGCCCATTTGCATGTCTCATTCCTCCGTATCTTTCAGAATAAAAGCAATTATTATATTTCTTCATTATAGAGAAAAAAGAATGATAAAACATTTTCATGTGAGATTTCCTAACATGTTTTTTAGTGTGTGTTATCGATGCGGGCGAAGAAAGAAAAAACGCTATTTGCCATACAAGACTTTATGTCTATAAAATAATTCTGTTTTTATGAGAAAAAAGGGAATTGACAATAAATAGAATTATATATAGTGTATTAAGTGTACTAGTTGATATAATACATTAAGGGGGGATGCGATATGAATAAAGGCAGCAGGCTGCTGAGAGCGTTAAGAAAGTCCATTCCGGCGACATTCCGGTTGTTTTTGGCCTTTAATTTTGTTGTGTACGGCCTGGCGAAAGTGGTCATGGGGCAGTTTGGGGGAGCAACACCTGAAATTGCAGCTGCGGTGGGAAAGGGAAAGGGATTTACAATTGCGTGGACATTTTTTGGTTATTCTCATGTCTATGAAGTATTTATAGGCTTTGGAGAAATCATTGCTGCAGTTTTGCTGTTGATTCCAAGAACATCTGCGTTAGGTGCCGTTGTATTTATGCCGATTATTGTGAACATCGTCATGATTAACTATTGTTTTGATATTGGCGTGCAGGATCTCAGTACGATATTAATGATCATGTGTTTGATTCTGCTTTGGATTGACCGCCGCAAATTTATGGGCATGTTTAATCAGCAGCCGATTAACGGCAGGCAGGTGATGAAGCTATGACACCTTTTATGATCGCAGTGCTTGCCGGTATGTTTGTATGCACCACCTTTTATTTTTATATAAAAGAAAAATCGTGAGATAAGCGCTTCTCCTGAGAACTTCACAAGCGTCATGCAAGAATTCATGTGAAGTGAGAGTAAAATATGGGATGTGAGAAACACTAACCAGCATCAGGAGGAAACGCAAAATGAACACACTTACCATTGTTTTTCAAAACACAGCATTGGTTATCATTGATCTGCAAAAAGGAATTGTGCCAATAGACAAAAGCGGACAGGTTGTTCCGAATGCGAAAAAACTTGTTGACGAATTCCGAAAGCATAACGGCTTTATCAGCTTTGTGAATGTAGCCTTCCATGACGGAGTAGATGCGCTAAAGCCGGAAACGGATGAACAGGCGCAGGAAGGTTCAGGTGAAATGCCGGCGGATTGGGCGGAATTTGTTCCGGAAATCGGTGTGCAGGACGGAGATTACATAGTGACCAAACGCCAGTGGGGCGCATTTTTCGGCACGGACTTAGATTTGCAGCTGAGACGCCGCGGCATTGATACGATTGTACTGTGCGGCATTGCCACAAATATCGGAGTGGAAAGTACGGCTCGCGAGGCCTTTCAGCTTGGCTATCAGCAGATTTTTATTACCGACGCGATGTCCACGTTCAGTGAGGATGAGCATGAAGCCACACTGCGCTTTATTTTTCCGAGAATCGGTAAATCGCGGACAACAGAAGAATTTTTATCTCAAGTGAAATGAAAATATCAAAAAAGAGCCGTGCTGTCTTTTTAACGGCGGTAGCTTCAGGAACGATGCTGAATCCGCTGAACTCGTCTATGATTTCTCTGGCGCTCCACAGCATCCAGCATGAGTTTCGCCTGTCGTTTACGACGGTTTCCTGGCTGATCTCCTCTTTCTATTTGGCGAGTGCTGTGGCCCAGCCTGTGACGGGAAAGCTTGGCGATTTGATTGGGCGGAAAAGGTTGTTTTTATATGGGCTTATTCTTGTGGCGGTTTCCGCCATCGGGGCGCCGCTTGCGCCAACCTTTATGACATTACTGGTCATGCGGCTGTTTCAATCGGTGGGGAGCAGTGCGATTTATCCGTCGGGAGTCGGGCTGATACGAAATCACATACATGAGCGCCAGGCTTCAGCCATGGCGGTGCTGTCCATATTTGCATCTGCAATGACGGCGCTGGGGCCGACAGTCGGCGGCTTTTTGATTGTCTGGGGCGGCTGGCCGGCGATTTTTATCGTCAATCTGCCGTTTATTATCCTCAGCTTCCTATTCGGGATGTATATGTTCCCGAAGGATCAGAAAAAAGGGGTGGGGATCAGAGCGGTTATCCGGCAGCTAGATGTTCCGGGAATCCTTTTGTTTGCCGGCGGGATCATTTTGCTCCTGTCCTTTTTGCTTTCATTCAGCACATCCCCGCATGCGTCAGAAGGTGTGATTGGTGTCATTCTGCTTGTCGCATTTATCTGGCGTGAGCTGAAAACGGAGAAGCCGTTTATTGATGTCCGTTTGTTTAAAACGCAGCGAAGCCTGTCAGCGGTATACGTTCAGTTTATTTTACTCAATGTATTCTTCTACTGTTTATTTTTCGGCCTGCCGAGTTATTTTCAGGATGAAATGCATCTTTCTGTCCAAACGAGCGGTCTGTTTATGCTGTTCATGTCAGGAATGAGCATCGCTGTATCGCCCATTACAGGCAAGTGGATTGACCGATCGGGAGTCATCAAGCCGATTTTGGCGGGGGCGCTTCTGATGACGGCTGGCGCTGTACTCTTAACGGTCTTTTTTATCAGCGTTCCGGTCATCGGGAAAGGCTTGATCCTGTCGCTTCTCGGCATCGGTTACGGACTTGGAAACGTGGCGCTTCAGGCGGCGATGCTGAAAACGAGCCCTTCAGACATGGTGGGAACCACCTCGGGCCTGTTCCAAACCTGCCGTTACCTCGGCTCAATTTTATCCTCCGTGATTCTGGGCCTTCTGTTCGGTAAAGAGATTACAGCGGCTCATTTTGATATCATGGGAATGATCCTTATTGCTGTAGGCGCATTGAGTCTCTTTATGGCTTTGAGATTCACCGCCTTAATGAAAACAAGAACATGAGAAAAGAGACAGATATGCGAGTCTGTCTCTTTTTCTTGTTTAGGATGCTCAAAAATGAATAAAAGGATTGTGTATCATAGCCAATGTATTTATCTGACTTTTCAGTTATATTACGTAACATATCATGTTAGAAAACAATACATATAACGGAAGATAGACAATGCTGAAAGGGGAGCCGGCTATGGAGTTAAAAGAGAGTCAGCAGCAATCAAACAGGCTGAGCAATGAGGATCTGCTGCCTTTAGGGCAGGAAAAACGCACTTGGAAAGCAATAAACTTTGCCTCGATTTGGATGGGGTGCATACATAATATACCGACCTACGCGACAGTGGGCGGATTAATTGCAATCGGGCTTTCACCGTGGCAGGTGATGGCGATCATTATTACGGCCTCGCTTATTTTGTTTGGCGCACTCGCCTTAAACGGGCATGCAGGGACAAAATACGGGCTGCCGTTTCCTGTGATTATCCGGGCTTCATATGGAATTTACGGCGCAAACATTCCGGCGCTTCTGAGGGCTTTTACAGCCATTATGTGGCTTGGCATTCAAACCTTTGCCGGAAGCACGGCGCTGAATATTTTGCTGTTAAATATGTGGCCCGGCTGGGGAGAGATTGGCGGGGAGTGGAATATTCTGGGCATTCACTTGTCTGGTTTCCTCTCTTTCGTATTCTTTTGGGCTGTGCATTTACTCGTATTGCATCACGGCATGGAATCAATTAAGCGTTTCGAGGTATGGGCAGGTCCTTTAGTATATGTGGTGTTTGGCGGCATGGTATGGTGGGCGGTCGATATAGCCGGAGGACTCGGGCCCATCTATTCGCAGCCTGGAAAATTTCATACGTTTTCAGAAACATTTTGGCCGTTTGCTGCCGGAGTCACCGGCATTATCGGCATTTGGGCGACGTTAATTTTAAACATACCTGATTTTACACGGTTTGCTGAAACGCAAAAAGAGCAGATTAAAGGCCAGTTTTACGGCTTGCCGGGAACCTTCGCATTATTTGCGTTTGCCAGTATTACGGTGACCTCCGGTTCGCAGGTTGCTTTCGGCGAACCGATTTGGGACGTGGTTGATATTTTAGCGAGGTTTGATAATCCTTATGTCATCGTATTATCTGTGATTACACTCTGTATTGCCACCATATCAGTTAATGTCGCAGCAAACATCGTCTCTCCGGCTTATGATATTGCGAATGCTTTGCCGAAATATATTAATTTTAAACGAGGCAGCTTTATTACAGCCCTGCTCGCTTTATTTACGGTTCCGTGGAAACTCATGGAGAGCGCAACCAGCGTTTATGCGTTTCTCGGTTTAATCGGCGGCATGCTCGGTCCGGTGGCGGGCGTCATGATGGCTGATTACTTTATCATTCGCAAGCGGGAGCTCTCAGTTGATGACCTTTATTCCGAAACCGGACGGTATGTGTATTTTAAAGGGTATAACTACCGGGCATTCGCAGCCACGCTTTTAGGCGCACTGATCTCATTAATCGGAATGTATGTCCCCGCATTAAAAGGCTTATATGACATCTCATGGTTTGTAGGTGTGCTGACATCATTTCTTGTCTATATTGCTCTGATGCGGATTCACCCGCCGATATCATCGGCTATTGGAAAGTATGATTCTGGGCAGGTGCGTCGAGCTGAATAAGAACTTATGCAGGTGAAATTTGAGATGGTTTTCCATAAATGGATAACTTATAATGATATAAGAAAATCCATTCTAAATAGAAATGAGAATCCAATATGAAAATATCATTTTTTATTTCTGCGGCAGCCGTTTTAACTGCTGTTATTATCGCTTTAACCTATGATAAGACGGCAGCAAATGAACAAGACTCAGTGAACTGCTTATATGTTTCTCCTGACGGCAATGATCAAAATGAAGGGACGAAAACAAAGCCATTTCGTACACTTGCGCATGCCGCTAAGGAAGCTGTTGCCGGAACAACCGTAATCATCCGGGAAGGCACGTATGATGAACCGCTTGATGTGAAGCATAGCGGCGCGGATGGAAAGCCTATCACGTTTCGAAGCTATCAGAACGAGAAAGCAATCATTACCGGGAAATCGATGACGAGCGCAGAATATGAAACGCCGTTAATCCGCATAGACAATAAACATTACATCACAATCAGCGGTTTAACGATTGAGAATCTCTCTGTTTCATCTGAAGAAGCAACCGCCATGGGAATTTATGTGACTGGATCCAGCAGCCATATCACGATTAAGGATAATCATGTTCGGAATATAAAAACAACGGCGGACGAGGGCAATGCCCACGGA
This sequence comes from Bacillus sp. PAMC26543, assembly GCF_014250375.1. Taxonomy (NCBI): domain Bacteria; kingdom Bacillati; phylum Bacillota; class Bacilli; order Caryophanales; family Bacillaceae; genus Bacillus; species Bacillus sp. PAMC26543. Next base: position 528,127 of record NZ_CP060193.1, read on the forward strand.
ATTGCGGTTTATGGGACGGGAAGCATGAAAGACATTAAGATTACGGATAATACCGTTGAAAAGCTGACACTCGGAGCGAGTGAAGCGGTTGTGCTGAACGGAAACATTGACGGCTTTACGGTTGCAGGCAATCTGGTCCGTGATAATAACAATATTGGCATCGATCTTATCGGATATGAAGGAACGGCAGATCAAAACGATTATGTTCGAAACGGCGTCGTAGAAAACAATACTGTCTATCATCATTCAACTTTCGGAAATCCTGCTTATGGAGATGAGTACTCAGCGGGCGGAATATATGTCGACGGAGGACGCAATATTGACATAAGGAAAAACATGGTTTACAGAAATGATATCGGTATTGAAGCAACCTCTGAGCACAAAGGAAAATATGCTGAGGATATAAACATTACCGACAACAAAGTGTACCAGAATGCGTACACGGGTATTTCAATCGGCGGATATGACAAAGAGCGTGGCGGCACCACCGGTTCTGTGATTGCTCACAACATTATTTTCCGCAACGATACAAAAGAGCTGTATGGCGGACAGCTATTGCTGCAGCACGATACAAAAAACAACGTAATAGAAAAGAACATCATGACAGCAAGTGATTCAAGGCTGTTTATTGCCAACGAATTTAAAACCAATGAAGGAAATACAGTCAATCATAACGTTTACCATAAGGAAGCAGGTAAGGACGGCTTATGGATGTGGAAAAAGACTGAATACGACTCGTTTTCATCTTATCAAAAAGCAACGAAAAATGATGTCGGTTCTATTTATGCAGATCCGATGTATCGTGACGAAGAGTCTTTTGATTTTACATTAGATCCGGATTCACCTGCGCGTCCGATTATTGAATCATGAAAGAAGCGGCATTCTATTCCGTTCAACGGAGCAGAATGCCGTTTTTTTATGCAAAAAAAGACTGCCGGCAAACTCCGGCAGTCTGACAAGCTATTCTGCAATCGACACTTTTCCTTCAGGTTCGGCGACAGCCGTTTTTTTCTGGCTCCATGCATAGAGGAGAAGAGAAATCAGAACAAATAGACCCGCTGTTAAGTAAATAGATGAGAAGCCAGCGGAAGCAACGAATAATCCGAACACATACGATCCAGCGGCAATTCCGCTGTCAAAGAACGTAAAGAACGTCGCTGTCGCAAATCCTGAACGGTGTGCCGGTGAATTTTGTATCGCCAGCGTTTGCATGCACGGCACGATTGAGCCGTATCCGAGCCCGATCACCGCTCCGGATAATAGCAGCATCCAGCTGCTGTGCGTAAAGGCAAGCATGCAAAGTCCGACAGAGAAAATCAGGATTGAAGGGTAAATCACAATCCCCGGTCCGACTTTGTCGAACAGTTTGCCTGTAAACGGACGCGCGACCATCATCGTAACGGCAAAGCATACAAAGAAGTAGCCGCTGACATTTAATAGATCAATAGACTTAGCAAAAACGGACAAAAATGCCGTAACTGTTGAATAACAGAATGATATAAACAACCCTACAATCGCAATCTTAAGCGCGCCTTTTTCAAACATATCCGACAGAGAGAAGCGGAATACAGTCGTTCCGCTGCTGATGCTGTTTGGCACTTTAATGAGTAATGTAACAAACAGCCCGACAATCATAAACACTGCAAAAATTGTAAAGAAGACAGAGAAAGGCACAATTTTCACCAGGCTCAATCCGAGAAACGGACCGATAGCCATTGCGAGGTTCATAGACATGGCAAAGTATCCAAGCCCTTCGCCGCGGCGTTTAACTGGAATGATATCCGCTGCGATCGCGCCGGTTACAGTGGTTAAAATACTGAACCAGATTCCTTGGAAGAACCGCAATCCAAGCAGCAGATAGAAGTTATGGATTGGCAGGTAAAGAAAAGACGAAAGGGCAAAAATCGCCATCGATACAATCGCCATTCTCTTTTTCCCAAACCGTTCTATAATAGCTCCTGAAAAAGGACGTGTGAAAATGGCGGATAACAAGAACAGACTGATCAACAGCCCTCCCTGAGATTCAGTACCTCCCAGCTCCTGCATCATATAGATAGGCAGAACAGTTAAAAATGTATAAAAGAACACAAAAACAAACAAGTTCACGAGAACGACCATAATAAAATCTTTGGTCCAAATCGGTTCAGACTTTTTCAAATGTATGTCACTTCCTTAATTCATTGTTGTAAAAACAAACGAAATAAATGAGAAAACGCTTCTTTATCTTCATCACGGAAATCTGCAAGCAGTTCTTCCTCAAATTTAAGCATTTTCAGATTGATTTCTTCGTATTTTTTCTCTGCTTCTTTTGTGAGGACAACGAGTTTTTCCCGTTTGTCTTCACCTTGCCGTCTCTGTACCCATCCGTTTTCTTCAAGGCGTTTGATCGTCCGGGTCACGGTTGGCGCTTCCACATTTAAATAGGACCAAATCTCCTTTTGAGTCATTGGTCCGATCGTACGCAAACAATATAAAATTGACCATTGAGATGAGTAAAGGCCGAATGGCTCCAGCTGTTCATTGGCTTTTTTGGCAATCAGGCGGGCGCTTTGGTTGATTTGATGAATGAGGTGTCTGTTGACGTAGGTCATTTCGGTCTCCTTCTAAAAAAACTTACCTAAGTAACTAATTGCTTTTTTCATTTTACAGGAGCGATGAAAGGATGTAAAGATATAAATTTAGTGACGCGAAATAATTAGCGGAAGTTGAAAAGTTCGTTTCACCCCTTGTCCTTATTGAGTTTTTAGCATATTCCCACAAGAATGCTAATACACTGTTACAAACCTAACAAAGAGAGTGTTTGAGGTGAGGGATCGTGGGCATATTTCACAAACTTACTTTTAAAACCATACAACAAAGAAGCTGCATAATGAATGACTCTTTACAGAATACGGATCTCATTTCACACTTCTCACATCCATTTTAGGGAGGTCGAGTGGTGTGCACGATTACATCAAAGAGCGAACAATCAAGATAGGAAAGTACATCGTGGAGACAAAGAAAACCGTTCGTGTCATTGCGAAGGAATTTGGTGTTTCCAAAAGTACAGTACACAAGGATTTAACAGAGCGTCTGCCTGAAATCAATCCTGACTTGGCAAACGAAGTGAAAGAAATACTCGATTATCATAAATCCATCAGGCATTTAAGAGGAGGAGAAGCAACAAAACTCAAGTATAAAAAGGATGAAATTCTTGAAGGAGAGCCCGTTCGCCAGCCATAATCACTTAGGACAAATCAACTGCATTGTCTTCCGGAAATCGTTTGTAGATCATCCGCAAAAATTTGTAAAGAACTTAATGTGCTTCCAACTTTTTTTCTATATTTTATGATAATATATATAATTAGGGCACAATGTGGATATTTACTGTGAAACAGATTTTCAAGGAGGATATAAATAGATGTTTGCAAGGGATATTGGTATTGACCTCGGTACTGCAAATGTACTGATCCATGTTAAAGGTAAAGGAATTGTTCTGAATGAACCTTCCGTAGTTGCACTTGATAAAAACAGCGGCAAAGTGCTGGCGGTTGGCGAAGAGGCAAGACGAATGGTTGGACGTACACCTGGGAATATTGTTGCGATTCGCCCGCTGAAAGACGGAGTTATTGCTGACTTTGAAGTAACAGAAGCAATGCTGAAACATTTTATTAACAAGCTGAACGTAAAAGGCCTGTTCTCAAAACCGCGCATGCTTATTTGCTGCCCGACGAATATCACATCAGTTGAGCAAAAAGCAATCAAAGAAGCTGCTGAAAAAAGCGGCGGTAAACATGTGTACCTTGAAGAAGAACCGAAAGTTGCCGCTATTGGCGCGGGTATGGAAATATTCCAGCCGAGCGGTAACATGGTTGTAGACATCGGAGGCGGGACGACGGATATCGCAGTCATCTCAATGGGCGATATTGTCACCTCCTCTTCTATTAAAATGGCTGGGGACAAGTTTGACATGGAAATCTTAAATTACATCAAACGCGAGTACAAGCTGCTGATCGGCGAACGTACTGCGGAAGATATTAAGATTAAAGTCGCAACAGTTTTCCCAGACGCACGTCACGAAGAAATTTCCATTCGCGGACGGGACATGGTTTCCGGTCTTCCAAGAACAATTACAGTAAACAGCAAAGAAGTAGAAGAAGCCCTTCGTGAATCTGTAGCTGTTATTGTGCAGGCAGCGAAACAAGTGCTTGAAAGAACACCGCCTGAACTGTCCGCTGATATCATTGACCGCGGCGTTATCATTACCGGCGGGGGCGCGCTCTTAAACGGCCTCGACCAGCTGCTCGCTGAAGAGCTGAAGGTTCCGGTGCTTGTCGCTGAAAATCCAATGGATTGTGTGGCGGTCGGCACAGGTGTTATGCTTGATAATATGGACAAGCTTCCTAAACGCAAACTAAGCTGATCAATCAAACCTCATTCTGAAAAAGAATGGGGTTTTTTTATGAAAACTCTTCACGAATTGATGAGAAATGCCGATAATAGGATAAAATACTTATTTGAATTATAGAACGAATGTTCCTGCATGACAACTGGAAAAAATGCCATTTTAGAGGTGGAAAACTTGTTAAAAGGATTATATACCGCAACATCCGCAATGATTGCCCAGCAGCGCAGAACGGAAATGCTTTCAAATAATATTGCAAACGCAAATACATCCGGATATAAAGCAGAACAAGGCTCGATGCGTGCGTTCCCTGAGATGCTTCTCAGCAGAATTGAAGCAAAATCTCCGGCCGGCACATCGAAAACAGAAATCGGTTCCGTTAACACCGGTGTGTATATGCAGGAGCTTAAGCCTCTTTTCACACAGGGAAGCCTTAAGTCGACGGATCAGCCTACAGACATCACATTGATTGAAAATCAAGTTCCGGTAAATGCAGAAACAAATGAAAATGCGGCCCTTTTTTATCCGGTTCAAACGGCGAATGGTATCCGTTATTCCAAAAGCAGCACGTTTTCTTTAAATGAAAACAATCAGCTGACAATCAACGGAAATACCATTTTATCCACGACAGGACAGCCGATTACGGTCGATAATGAAAATTTCACTGTGTCTGAAAACGGTACTGTTACTGCGAACGGACGAACAGCCGGACAGATTGATGTCAGAATGGCAGAGGACGTCAGAAATCTAAAAAAAGATGGCAATGATTTGTACAGCACGGCTGACGGAAATGACCTGCCGAGTGCGGCTGGCAATAACCAAGTATCCTATTCATTAAAACAAGGCGTTTCCGAGCTTTCGAATGTTGATGTGACGAGCGCCTATACAGAAATGACTGAAGCGTACAGATCGTTTGAAGCAAACCAGAAGGTCATTCAGGCGTACGACAAAAGTATGGACAAAGCAGCCAATGAAATCGGAAAAATATAAGATAACGGAAGAAAAAACGGGGGACATCAACTATGCTCAGGTCAATGCTAACGGCATCAACAACCTTAAACCAGCTGCAGCAGCAGATTGATACAATCAGCAGCAACCTTTCCAACAGCAACACAACCGGCTATAAGGCTAAGGATACGAATTTCTCTGAGCTCGTCAGACAGCAATTCGATCAGGTTGATGAAAAAAATGAAGAAGTGGCACAATCCCGAAAAACGCCGCCCGGCTTGCGCCTTGGCGTCGGAGCGATGATGAATTCACGGCTCGTATCCGATCAAGGAAGCATTAAGAAGACGGAGCGCGATCTGGATATCGCTTTTACGTCTCCTTACCAATACCTCCAGGTTAACGTGAATGGCAATCGCCAATATACGAGGGACGGAGCGCTTTATTTATCGCCTTCCGCTGATAATGCCAACCAGCTTCAGCTCGTGACAGGCAACGGTCATCCCGTGCTTGATGAAAACGGCAATGCAGTAAACATAGACAGCTCAATGAAAAAAATCACGATCAATGAAAACGGGACCTTAACCGCATCTAACGGGAATACGGTGCAGCGGTTTAATCTCGGTGTTGTCCAAGTGAACAATCCTCAAGAGCTGAAATCCGAAGGAAATAATCTTTTCTCCATTGATAATGCGGCAGCCTTTGAAGAGCTGAATGGCGCAAACAGACAAAACATCGGCATGCAGCAGGGTGCACTTGAGATGTCAAATGTGGATATTTCTAAGCAAATGACAGATTTGATTGCGTCTCAGCGTTCTTATCAGCTGAACAGCAGAACGATCACAATGGGTGATCAGATGCTCGGTTTGATTAATTCTGTCAGATAATCGAAAGATGGGCGTTTTCAATCAGCCGCGCATAATAAAAAAGGCGGCTTTTTCGAAATCGTCCTTTTTTTTGTAGTATTCCGTGATGTCCTCCAAAAGCACCTCTAAATCCACCCAAGCTTCGATTTTTTCTAATTCAAGCACATATTCAAGCAAGGTATCATAAGGATCTTCAGCAGACGTATAGAGCGCTTCAAGTGTTTTTAGTTTCAATTGAATTGTTTGAATGTTTACCTTTTCAGATAATTCTTTCCCTTTTTGCAAAACCGCTTTTCCTTCTGAGATCTTTTCTGTTTTAAAAAGAGCTCTGACGGATTCATACACACAGTGCAGATAGGATACTGGAGAATTGGTTTCAAATTCATGATTCTTCAATACCTTTTTAAAGTAGAGAAGCGCTTCATGGTCCTTCTTTTCGGTTGCTTTTAAAAAGCCCAAATTATAATAAGCGTGACACAGCAGATTATCATCATTTACCTGCTGGGTTTTCCTGATGATTTCTTTGAAAAGCTGTTCAGCCTCATCATAGCGCTCTTGATCAATATAGTTTACAGCGAGGAGCAGTTTGCAGCTGATCACCTTTTTGACATAGCCGAATTGATGCAAGTAGATATTTAATGCTTTTTCAACATATTGGATGGAAAGCGGCGGTGATTTCATCAAGTAATAGGCGCCGGCGGTTTGATAATAAAAGTCAGCGGCTTCAAATGCGTTTTGAATCGCGTGCAGGTACTGCTCAGCTTTTTTAAAACCATTCACCGCATGCTTCGGAGCGGTTTTGACCATTTCATATAATCCTGAGAAAAAATGCAGATAATATTTCAATTCATCATCCATTTTGTCTTCCTGTTCATATAACTCATGGAATAATGAATCCATCCCGTCCTGGTTTTCAAAAAGGAGCTGGTGGCGTGCGAAGAACAATTGATAACGCATCCAAAGTTTTGTGTTCTTTTTAAGTTTCGGAAGGTGCTGGTCGATTTTCTCTTTAAGTGCTGCTGCGTCATCCATTTTACGTTTGCCAATAGCGGTATACCACTCGTCTAACATTTTTTGAATTCTTTTTTCAATCAACTTCGAAATCATTTTCCTACCTCTTTGCTAATGGTAAAATCTATAATTATCATATCACAACTTTTGACGGCTCTCATTGACAGTTGGTTACACTTTGGGCGCCGGTTGAAAAAGAGGTTAATTCATAATATACTTTTCAAATGTACAGATTAGATCATAAATGATTGCTATACATACTAACGCAGATGAAGGAGATGTCAAGAGAATGCTTGATACTCAGCAAATTAAAGAAATTATTCCTCACCGCTATCCGTTTTTGCTCGTAGACCGGATTACGGAAGTTGAAGAAGGCAAACGGGCAAAAGGCTATAAAAATGTAACTGCTAATGAAGAGTTCTTTAACGGACATTTTCCACAGTATCCGGTAATGCCCGGCGTATTAATTGTAGAAGCGCTTGCTCAAGTCGGGGCTGTTGCGATGCTGATTAAAGAAGAAAACCGCGGCAGATTGGCGTTTTTTGCAGGCATTGACAATTGCCGGTTTAAAAAACAAGTGAAACCTGGTGACCAGCTTCACCTTGAGGTGGAAATCACTCGTGCGAGAGGCACAATCGGGCGCGGAAAAGGCGTTGCCAAAGTTGACGGCGAAGTGGTTTGCGAAGTTGAACTGACTTTTGCCCTCGGCGAGTAAGTGAAAAGAGACAGATGGGCAGCGGCACATTTGTCTTTTTTTCTTTCAAAACAAAAAAAGCAGGTGATTGTATGTGGAAAGAGTTTAAGACCTTTGCCATGCGCGGGAACATTGTTGACCTTGCGATTGGTGTTGTAATAGGGGGCGCGTTCGGTAAGATCGTCACATCGCTCGTTAATGATATCATTATGCCTATAGTTGGCTTGCTTCTGGGAGGGCTTGATTTTTCGGGGCTGTCCTTTACATTCGGTGATGCGGTCGTCAAATACGGCAGCTTCATTCAAACCATTGTAAATTTCTTAATCATATCGTTCTCTATTTTTATTGTGATTCGGACTTTGAATCAATTGAAGCGTAAGAAAGAAGCGGAAGAAGAGGCTGAGGCGGAAGCGGCGGATGCGCAAGAAGAGCTGCTGAAAGAAATCAGAGATCTGCTGAAGCAGCAAACAAGGTCACCGGAATAAAAAAGACTGCCGTTTAAAACGGCGGTCTTTTTGTTTGGAAAGGGAGAGTTCTCTTTCAGGTCAGTTCTGGGCCCTTCACTTCGTTTAATGTTTCGGGGCTTTCTATTGTTTCAGCAAGATGAATAAGCATCGAAACAGAGGTGCCGACATCCGGGGTGCTTTTGATCTTCAATTCACTTCCGCAAAAATGTTTCAGCCGCTGGTTGATATTTTTTAATCCGACGCTGCGATCGAAATCGGAGGATAGGAGATCTTCTCGTTGTTCCGGAGGCATACCGACGCCGTTGTCCTCTACTCTAATGTAATACTCATTCCCGCTTTGTTTTTTAACTGTCAGCTTGACCCATCCACCGCCTCTTTTCTTGCTGACGCCATGATGAACTGCATTCTCCACCAATGGCTGAATCATTAAAGGCGGAAGGATGAAGTCAATGTCTTTGTCTATATCGAAAAGAATGTCCAGCCGATCGCCGAAGCGCGTCTTTTCTATGGAGAGATAGGAATTGATAATAGAAAGCTCGTTTCTGAATGAACTGATGGCTGATGTATTTTGGAAATCAAAACTCATTCTTAAATAGTTAGTAAATTCAGCTGTTATCTCTCGCGCTTTTTCAATATCCAAATGACTGAGTGAAATAATTGTGTTTAATACATTGTAAAGAAAATGAGGCTTAATTTGCGACTGGAGAAAAGCCATCTCCATTCTTGTGGCTTGATTTGCTGTATGCTTCATCATAATCAGGTTTTTGATACGCGCCATAAATTCAGAGTAATGATAAGGTTTTTGCAAAATGTCATTCGCTCCGGAATGAAAAGCCTTGTATTTGTCATGGCCGATAATGGCTGCTGTAATGATGAGAACCGGAAGATCGACCATACTGAATCGTTCACGAATTCTCGTACAGACTTCGAAACCAGTCATATCCGGCATCATTAAGTCCAGAATCACCAAATCAAGCTTCGTGCAAGAAACCACTTCTAATGCTTCCGTTCCGTTTTTTGCAGCAATTACATTGTAGGGGACACCTTCAAGCATATCGCTTAAAATTTTCAAGCTGTCAATGTTATCATCCACAATCAGAATGGTTGGAGCGTCAATTTTCTCAGAGTAATAGGGCGTGCTTAAAGAGATACCTGACTTCTCTAGCCCGGACTGTAATTCTGGAAGACTTGTTTTGGTTTCGGGCACAGATTCATGATGGACAATGGGCAATGTGAAATGGAACGCCGAACCTTTTCCCTCTTCTGATTCAACCCAAATGTCTCCGTTTTGGAGCTGGACCAGCTGTTTGACAATACTAAGGCCAAGACCGGCTCCGTCGTCTTTATTCGTTTCTGCTTGCTGAAAAGACTCAAAAATGGTTTGGCGATCGGCTTTGGAAATGCCGCTTCCGGTATCGGTAACTGTCACCTTGATCATGTTATCGTTCAGCTTTGAAGCAGAAAGTGTAATTTGACCCTCCGCTGTATACTTGATTGCATTGTCTACTAAATTGGTCAATATTTGACGAAAACGGTTTTCATCTGTGAGCACTAAAGGAAGATCATCTGGAATAACATTCTTAATATTTAAGTTTTTATGTCTTGATAAGAGATTGTAGAAATTCATTTCGGAACAAACTAAAGTATAAATATCAACAGGAACCGGGTGAATCTGAAGCATGCCTTGCTTTATTTTTTCTAAATCCAGGATGTCATTTACCAGATTGGACAGCCTATAACCCATGCGGATAACAAGCTGCATGTTTTCTTTCTCTTCTTCTATCGTTCTTTTCCCTTTGCCGGCCAGCAACGTTTGGCATATATTAATAATGCTGTTCAGCGGTGTTTTAAATTCATGCGATGTCTTCGCTATAAACTCATCCTTCAGCCGGTCAACCCTCAGTAATTTCCACGACAGCACTTCATTTTCGCGGAATGCACCGGCAAACTGCTGTGCCATGAGAAGAACAATCGCCAGCAACGCAATGACTGTCGGCAATGAGTAGATCGAATTAAAAGAAAAAGCCGTTTTTCCTGTGTAAGCGGAGATGGTCGTTAAAATGACAAAAGCACTCATTGATATAGAAGCGATTGTCAGATACAGGCTTCCTTCCATTTTGCGGATCGCTGCGATCGTAAAAATATATGTGATATAAACCAGGGTCGAAACGGCTAGCACGGAATGTAATATGTATGAGGAGTGGCCAATAAACCCAACGGTTAAAAAATCTATGATCAAGACCAGCCCGCAAGAAACAGTGGCTATGAGAATAAAACGTTTTGACACAATCTCTCTGTAAGCGAAATAGAGATAGAGAAAAACCGCTATACTGACAAACACAGTTGAGATTGCCCTCATTGAATTTAACAATGAAAATGAAATGGACGGAAAGAGGAGGAATATAATCCGCTCTTTTCCGATCATCAGAATAATGAATGAAAACAGGAGGCACATAACAGAAAAAAACAGCAAATGTTTATCCTTTTTTCTTTGCAGGTAAAAGCCCAGAAAATATAATCCGGTAATGAAAAATGCCGTCATCATGACCGTATCATTAAGAAAGGAAATTTTGTTTTCACGCACTATTTGGTCCTGGGTTCCAAAGGTAATCGGCTTTGCGATTCCCCACCCCGGTGTTTTTCCGAAGTTCGAAAACTGTACGACAAGTTCATTATCACCCTTGTGAAGCGAAAAAAAGCTCGTATACGGTCTGTTTTGTGCTGTAAAATCAGGCTTATTTGAGGGGCTGCCGCTTTGCCCTATGGTTTGTCCATTAAAATAAATGCGATTTGCACTGTAAATAAACGACGTGCTGATCCCGAAAACCTGATTGTCTAGCTTTGATCTGATCGTCAGCTTGTACGTTCCGTAATCCACGTTGATACCTTGCTTGGCCAGCTTCACATTACTGGGAACATCAACGAAGAGGGGATCTTTTCCTTTTGCTGAAGCAATCTCATTTGGCGATAAAATCTGATTTGGATATAATGTCCACTTTCCGTTCAGCTGTACATTCCCATCCTTCTGAAAATCCCAGTTCTCCAAGTTCATGACCCCATGCTTTGCTTCAGGAAGTGTTGATCCAGAAAAATGATCAATCGCTATAAAAGCCATAAAAAAAGCGGCATAACCGAAAATAATTGAAATGAAAATGAATTTTTCTTTCATATCAATGCTCCTTTATAATAGGATCATTCTACATTCCTATTTTTTATAAATATTGTAAATGCAAACTTTCAAAAGCTACAATAGAAAGAAAAAGAATCCAATTAAAGGGGCTATTTGGCATGATATAATAGAAGATATTTACTAATATCTCGATTTTACATATAGGGTGGGATGTGTTTTTGAACGCGTTAATTGTTGATGATGAGCATCTGGCATTGCTTCATTTTAAGAATATGCTTGAACGGACAAACGCCTTTCAATCTATTACGGCATTTCAAGATCCGATTGAAGCTCTGGAGCATGCGGCGATTCCTGCTATAGATGCGGTGTTTCTTGATATTGAAATGCCCGGAATAAATGGCATTGAGCTTGCTGAAGCGATTCAAGCGCAGAATGAAAACGTCCAAGTCGTTTTTATCACGGCTTATAATGAGTTTGCTATCAAAGCGTTTGAGCTGAATGCCATTGATTATTTGCTGAAGCCTGTCATTTACAAGCGGCTTGAGACAACAGTTGAACGTATCAGAACGAATAACAAGCTCAGGGCACCTGCAGAAAATACCGAGGCGCATTATTTCATTCAATGTTTTGGAAGCCTGCAGTTTTATCAAACCTTAAATAGCGTCAAGACAAACATACCGGTCAAATGGAGAACGTCCAAGGCGCGTGAAATCTATGCTTTTTTACTTCAAAATCAAGGACGTGTCGTCAGTAAAGACCTGTTAATCGACCTTTTTTGGCCCAACTATGATGTTTCAAAAGCAAGCACCCAGCTTTACTCAACCATTTACCAAATACGGAAATTAATCGGACAGGTTCCTTTCGGCCAATCAATCGAGAAAACCGAAACAGGGTATATTCTTCGTTTTTCAGGAGTAAAAATTGATGTTGTTGAATGGGAAAGGTCACTAAAAGAGGCTCCGCCGCTTAATACATCTACCTTACACCAGCACATGGATATGTTAATGTCATACGAAAACCATTACTTTATGGAGTACGGCTACTTGTGGGCAGAACCGGAAAAAACGCGTCTTGCCCAACTGTGGATCGGCAAGGCATATGAATTGATTGATTTTTTCATGCATGAAATGAACTACAGTCAAGCGATGGACATTTGTCTGCAGGTTGAGAAAATTGAACCTTTCGATCATAAAATTATGCAATGCAAAATGCAGATATTTAACAAAAACGGGAAGGTAGAAGAGGCGATAAAGGAATATCAGCGCTACAAACAAATGAAAGATCAGATTAATTAAAGAAGCAGAAAACTTATCCAAACCAGTGAGTGTCGATTGCCTTTCGATGCACACTGGTTTTTTTTGTACATGACACCTAAAGGGAAGGCCCTCGTCATATGTCTGAAACTTCTAATCTCTAATTATATCCATTTCACTTGAATCATACATGAATTTTTGTTGTACAGAAATTGTATAGTTCCATTTCATACAATGTAGTTTGGTTCGGATGGCAAATCTTAGTTTTAAAACTCATTCGGCATTAGTAGTTTAATTGTGGGGGATGGAACATGGTTTTATGGTCTCATGTATCAATCGGCAAGTGAAAAATAGATATGAAAGGGAGGAATGAAAAGTTGAGAACGAGGAGTTTTCCCTTAGGGCTGAAAAAAAGCGGGCGGATCGTTATGATCATAAGCCTTGCCATCTTTTTCTTCTTCAGTCAGATCGCCAGCTATACTCTTAACGCACAGGCTATGGATGTAACGTCAAGTGACAGCCAATTCTTCGATTCGGTGACTGTCAAGGACGGCAAGAACCAGATTGTAGACGGATCAAAAGGAAATGACCCGGCATTAACGCCGGGGGATGAAGTGACACTGATATATGAATGGTCATTGAAAAAAGATAAAGAAGCTGATAGCGAACAGCATATTAATGTGGAGATACCTAAAAGCTTTACATTTGATAAAGGTGCAGAAGGTGAAATCAAATCTGCTGATCAGGTCATCGGCAGCTATCAAGTGCCGGCGGGCAGCAGCACCATGACGGTAAAATTAACAACTGGATTCGCGGATTCTCCGAATGCCAAGGGGACCATTACACTGCCAGCCGCGTTTACGGCAGATGCAAAAGACGATGAACATACAGCAGCAGCCCTTTTTCATCTAGGGGGAGGCAAAACCCAGCAGGTGATCATTCCTGTTAAGAAAGATGAATCACCAGATGCCGAGGAGGAAGAGCCAAAAAATGACCCTTCTGATACTGATGGTGATCAGAAAGAGACAGATGACAAATCTGCACCTTCAGTCAGCAAGGATCAAAAAGAGGAAGAACAGCAACCGTCAGCCGACTCTAAGAGCGGTGATTCCTCAAAGGATAAAGATTCAAATAAAGTGTCATCCTCAAGTCAATCAGCTTTCAGAAGTTTGCAAACTGAAGAAAAACAAATCACGCAAAATCTTTTAACCGGCGTGACATTGACGGACGAAAACGGAAAGCCATATGACAAGGGCAATCGTGCCGATACGAATTCTCCAGTGAAAATTTCAATTGATTGGGCCATTCCTGACGATTTGGGAAAAACAATCAATGCCGGCGATAAATATGAATTTGATTTGCCTAAAGAATTTATTATGCATAATGACATTGTGAACCTGCCGTTAAGCGCCGGAGACACCACATACGGGACATTTTCTATTGATACGAACGGACATGTGGTGATGACATTTAACGGCGAGGTAAAAGAAAGTTCTAATGTCAAAGGCACATTGGTTATCAATACGCAGTTTAATGAGAAAAAAATAACGGGTTCGACAACACAGAAGATTCCATTCCCTGTGAATTCTGATACTCCTGAAACAACAGTTTATTTTAAACCAAATGTGAGTAAAACCATTGATAAATCAGGTGCACTGGATAAAGGCATCAACCCCGGTAAAGTAACATGGACGGTCGATGTCAATAAAAAGTTGGATCAAGTCAAGAATGCCAAACTCACGGAAAGCCTTCCAGAGGGTTTAACCTACCGTTCAGTTAAAGTGTATGAACTCAATGTGAACATTGATGGTTCTGTCAGCAAAGGAAATGAAGTTTCTTCCGGCTACAGCGTTGATTCAAAAGGAAATGTCACATTTGATGGGACAATTGATTCAGCCTACCGCCTTGTATATGAAACTGACATTGATAATAGTGCGAAGCCGAGTGAAGGTGGAAATATAACGCTGACGAACAAGGCAGCATTCAGCGGAGATAACCTGGAACCCATCTCTGCCGAAGCCACTGTTGCAGCCAAATATGGAAAAATGATCGCGAAATCATCAACAGGCTATGATGGAGAATCTCAAACATTCAGCTGGGCTCTTTCATACAACTACGGTGAGAAACAGATCGATCAATCCAAGGCCAGCATTAAGGATTCTTTTGGAACTGGCGATTTGCACCTCGTAAAAGATTCTTTGAAGGTTATTCCTATTACCTTTGGACAGAACGGGAGCGAGCAAGCGGGAACGCCTTTAAAGGAAGGCGAGGACTACACGCTGACCGATAATGGAAGCGGATTTGAAATCAAATTTAATAAAACCGTTACCAGCGCTTACAAAATCACATATCAAACAAAGGTCAACAGCGGAGTCATCATTGATAAATCGACAACGTACACCAATAGCGTGGTGACCGGAACAGGGGATTCAAAAGAAGCTTCTGGCATAGCCATTCAGCAGAATCTCATCAAAGGATATTCAAACGTTGATTATGAGAAGAAGACGGTTGATTGGACGATTACAGTTAATAAAAACAAATATGAGATGAACAATTGGACGTTGGATGACCAATTCGAAAGCGGCGGATTGGTTCTGATTGATGAATCGTTCAAGATTCAAGACACAACGAACAACAAAACGTTGCAGAAAGACAAAGACTACACATTGACAAAAAAACCCGACAATAAAGGCTTTACTTTGGCATTGATCGGGGATTACAAAAAAACAGACAGTCAGTTTAAGATCACTTACACAACAACATTCAATGCTGATTATTCTAACGAAAGCGTCAAGAATACAGCACATTCAACATGGACTGATCAATACGGCAATGACCGCACAAATAAGGTATCAAGCGGTTTTACACCGAATCATCAGACTTCAAATAATGGTTTCAAAAACGGTTCATATAACGCAGTTTCAAAGGAAATCACGTGGAAAGTCGGCATCAATTATAATGGCGAACCGACAAAAAATTCTTATATAAAAGATGCCATAATAGATCCTCAGCAATTTGTGCCGGGTTCCGTTGTGGTAAAGAGCTATACGATTAATAAAAACGGCTCCATCACAGAAGGAGACGTCCTTGATCCTTCCAAGTATGAGGTCGAAGAGCCTTCAGAAAAAAATGAACGCACTCTGACAGTACACCTTAAAACGAGCGATTCTGTGCCATACCTGATTGAGTTTAAGACATCGCTCAAAGGAAAGGTCATTGACCAGAATCAGTACACAAACAAGGCAACATACCATAATGACGGGTATGCAGACCGCACGTTGACGGGTTCTGTTTCGGTTGTGAACGGAGGAAACCTGGTTTTCAAAGGCGGCAAACAAAATGGAAACTACATCGATTGGAATATCAACGTCAACTCTAGCCAATCAACGCTGGATGACGTGAAAGTTACTGACACGCCAGATGATAATCAAATACTAGATGCAGCGTCTTTTAAAGTATATCAAGCAAAATATGATGAAAACGGAGTGGTCAAAGACAGCAGCGGAAATCTGACCGCGGGCGATGTCGAGCTCCAAAAAGACAAAGACTACACGGTAGACATCAAAACCGACAATACAACAGGTGAACAATCGTTTGTCCTGCAATTCATAGGCAGCTATAAGCAAATTGACCGTGCCTATGTGATCAAATACCGGTCTCTGATTAACATAGCCGGCACGAACGGGCACGTTAAAAATAAGGTGTCCATTTCTGGAACAAATGTGAAAGAGCAGACTCAAGAAACCAGCAGCTCGATCTTTGTTGCCATTTCAAGCGGCGACGGTTCCGGATCTGGAGAAAAAGGAAGCCTGACAATTTTAAAGACAGGAGAGAACGATAAAGCTCTTGGAGGAGCAGAGTTTCAGTTATGGTCTGAAGACGCCAAGCAGCTCCTGCGCACCGGCACAACAGATGCCGATGGTAAGCTTACATTCGGAAATATTCGCTACGGCTCTTACGTATTAAAAGAAGTAAAAGCGCCTGACGGATATACCATCAGCGATGCTTATGCAAAAGGAGTCTCTGTTAAGATAGACAGCAACTCATCCAAGACAGGAGCGCTGTACAAAGTCGTAAATCAACAGAACAAGGTGACGCTTATCAAAAAAGACGAACAAAAAAATCCTTTAGCTGGTGCTGTTTTCAAGCTGGAGAAAAAAGCGGGCAACGGCACCTATACTTTGATAGAAACGGATATCAAAAGCGACAAAAACGGAAAAATCGAAATGAATGGTTTGCCGGCGGGCTATTACCGCCTCACAGAAACGAAAGCCCCTGCTGGGTTTATCGTGAATACGAAGGCGATTCATTTCTCAATCGCAAAGAATGATAAGAATCAGGTGTCTGACGTAGAATTAGGAGAAATGGTCAATTATCAAGGAAGGGCCTATTTAACGAAGGAAGATGCCGCAGGCCAGAAACTCGAAGGAGCGGTCTTCAAGGTTATCGATGACGAAGGAAATACGGTTCAAGAAGAGCTGACGTCGGATAAAGACGGAAAAGTAGAGGCTTCAGGCCTTGCGCCAGGACGCTACGCCTTTGTCGAAACAAAAGCCCCGAACGGATATGTATTAAACACCGAGAAACGAGAATTTATCATCTCTGAATCAGCAGTAGGAAAGCCGGAATCAACTGATGCCGGGATAGCCGTTAACTATAAAGGCTCCGCTCAGCTGGTGAAGGAGAATGCCGAAGGGCAGAAACTTGAAGGAGCCGTTTTCAAGCTTGTCGATGACGAGGGCCATACGGTTCAAGAAGAGCTGACCTCGGATAAAGACGGAAAGATCATAGCTTCAGGCCTCGCACCGGGACGTTACGCTTTTGTTGAAACGAAAGCGCCTGAGGGTTATGTACTGAACACGGAGAGAAAAGAGTTCACCATCTCTGAATCAACAGAAGGAAAGCCGGAATCAGCAGATGCGGGGATAGCCGTTAACGATAAAGGCTCCGTTCAGCTGGTGAAGGAAGATGCCAAAGGGCAGAAACTTGAAGGGGCCGTCTTCAAGATTGTTGATCATGAAGGCCATACGGTTCAAGAAGAGCTGACCTCGGATAAAGACGGAAAAGTCACAGCTTCAGGCCTCGTACCTGGGCGCTACGCCTTTGTCGAAACGAAAGCGCCTGAGGGATATGTGCTGAATACAGAGAGGAAAGAGTTCACCATCTCCGAATCAGCAGAAGGAAAGCCAAAGTCAGCTGATGCCGGGATAGCCATTAACTATAAAGGCTCCGTTCAGTTAACGAAAGTAGACCAAGATGAAAAAGGAGTAGCCGGTGCCATTTTCAAAATCGTTGACAAGAATGGAAACACAGTAAGAGATGACCTTGTCTCAAAAGAAGGCGGCAACATTGAGGTTGACGGTTTGGCTCCGGGAAGCTATCAATTTGTTGAAAAACAGGCGCCAGACGGATATCTCCTATCTGAAAGCCAGGTGCCGTTCACCATTAAGGCTGAACATGACGGCCAACCAGAACCAGTTGAAGTAACAGCTGTCAACATCGAGAACCGTGTCGTTCTTACAAAAGTAGATCAACATGATAAAGAGAAAGTTCTTCAAGGAGCAGAGTTCAATCTGACTGATGCCAACGGAAAAGTTTTGAAATCCGGTCTCATCACGGATGACAAAGGACAGATTACCGTACACGGTCTCAAAGCAGGAGAATATCAGTTTATCGAAACAAAAGCACCTGCGAATTACAGTTTGAATAAAACGCCAATATCGTTCAAGATCACCAATACTGAAACAAAGCCAGTCGAAATCACCGCAGAGAACATACTGACACCAGGTGACGTGAAACTGACAAAAGTGGATCAAGACGATAAAAAAGCCGTTTTGGAGGGTGCTGAATTCAAGTTATTGGACGCGAGCGGCAAGCCTGTAAAAACTGACGGCTACGGCAAAGATCTACCTAAATTGTGGAAAACAAATCAAAATGGACATTTCACTATCAAAGACCTTGCGCCGGGACGCTACCAGCTTATCGAAACAAAGGCGCCCGATGGCTATAAACTGGATGACACACCAATTGTATTCACCATTGAAAAAGGACAGTCAAAACCTGTTGAGGTTATCGCTTCTAATCAAAAATTAAAAACGCCAACGCCGAGCAATGATACACCGGATAAAAATGTGAAGGGAGATGGACAGCATCCAAAAAACGATGGTACAGATGGTCATGTGAAAACAGACAATTCACATCCAAAAGCCGATGATACAGCTGGCCACACAAAAACAGACAATTCTCTTCCAAAAACCGGTGATACAGACAGTACGGTGCCGGTTATGATCGGCATTCTTCTGCTCTTAGCAGGCGGAACTTTGGCACATGTCTCAAGAAAGAAACAAAGAAAGGCATAAATGTGATGGCACCTGATCATTGAAGATTCGATCAGGTGCTTTTTAAAACAGATCATCCCTCATAGCATGACGCATAAGAAAGGAATGTACTGCATGTATAAAAAGATAATCATAGCGGTGTTTATTCTTTCCGGCCTGCTGCTTATCTTTTCTCCTTTCATAAAAGGAAGTCTCATCGCCTACCTTAGCAAAAACCAGTATGAGTCGGAATTGACTGTGAAGCAGCTGCAAGAAAATAATGAAAAAGAAGCAGAATTTGATTTCAATTCCATTCAGCCGCCCATGCTAAAGGAAGCTATAAATGCGGGCTTCGATCGGGATCCGAAGGCCATAATCGGCCGGATCACCATAGAAAGTGTGGATCTGGAGCTCCCCATATTAAAAGGCACCACCAATGAAAACCTGCTGATCGGAGCGGCAACAATGCGTCCGGATCAGAAAATGGGCGAGGGAAACTATCCATTGGCAGGCCATCACCTGAAGCAGAAGAGCCTTTTATTCGGACCTCTGGCCAACATAAAAAAAGGTGCCAAAATTGTGATCACAGATTTCAAAAACGATTATATGTACTCTGTGACATCAATAAAAATGATTTCTGAAATAGATGCAGATGTGATTCAGGATACAAAAGAAAAGGAAATTACATTAATCACATGCGACAAAGCTGTGGAAACCGAAGGGCGTCTCGCAGTGAAAGGAAATTTGATTGAGACTGTCGGTCATACAAATGACAAATCGATTAGCGGAATGTGATGATGTGTGTGTATGAGCAATTTTCCAAAACCGCTTCAAATCATTCTTTTGATTACAGGAGAATAAAAAAAGACTGCCTTATGAAAAGGCAGTCTTTTTTCTAATGCAGAACATATTTCTTCAAAATGTCCATTGTCATGCTTTTCGCTTCTGTGCCGGTACCGTCAATGTTCGTCACGAAACTGTACACTCCGTTTTCGGTTTTGACAAAGCCTGCATACCAGCCGATGCCTGAGCCTGAACCGGTTTTTCCATAAAGCGTATAATGATCCTCATCTTCCTGAATCATCATCCGCTTCACTGTCTTCATTACGCTTTTATCAAATGGCAGTTTTTCTTTGTATAAGGCTTCCATAAAGTCCGTTTGTTCCAGAGGAGAAATCTTAAGCGTGCTGCTCAGCCAAAATTGGTCAATGCCGCCGCTGATATCTTGATTGCCGTACGCTATTTTATCAATCCATTCTTTCATTCGCTCTTCTCCGATGTCTCGGGCCATCGCTTGATAATACCAAACAACGGAGTATCTCATGGCAGATCCTAGCGTGTGATCCTGATTCCATACATCGAGCTCACGTTTTACACCGTCCCAGTATTTGATGTCATATTCATCTTTAACGGCGCCTGTTTGTAATCCAATGAGCGCGTTTGGAACTTTAAAAGTCGATTGCGGCGCAAATCTTTGTGTCGCGCGTTGATCGCCGTAGACGAATGTTTTTTCATTTTTCAGATCACGTAAGATAAAAGTTCCGTCGTGATCAGTGAAAAACTCATTGACATTCATTTTCTTTAGATTGGGACTCTTCCCGGCAGCAACAGCTTCTCTAGGTGTTTGCAAACTTGATGTCAAAAGGACAGCTGCGCCGATAAGTGATAAAACAACCGCTTGAATTTTTCGCTTATTCATACGTGTCACCTCAGCAAATGTAAAATAAGAGAGGGGGATTTCCACTCTCTTTTATATCTTCTGCTTAAACGCCTCGATCAGCTTCGCTCCTGTATAGCCCTCTTTTACAAGAGATTCCAGAATGGTTTCAGTGCCTTGCTGTTTTCTTGTCACCATTTGTCCGTAAATTAAAACCGAGATGCTTTCTTCCAGTTCAGCAATATTCTTCACAGCTGCAGTCAGCTGGGCGGGGCGGTTGCTTTTTTTCGTAATCGTCACAAACACTTTGACTTCAGCTTGTTTTTTTTGAAGCTGGTCAAAAAAAGACAAGTGCTCCTTCGGAACAAGCGCTTCAATCAGCCAGTGATTTTCGCCGTCTTCTTTATTGATAATCAGTCCGTCAATAAGGGGAAACTGTTCAATTGACTTTTCTCCCTTGTCCACTCGTTCCACGTTCAGATCAACCAGTTTAAAGGTTTTCATTTTTATCTCACCCCATTTACTTACAAAGAATTCTTAAAATGAATTATAACACATATTCATTTTTCCGTGAAAACGCTGTAATGCCGGGAACAATATATTTTGTCCTGGCACAACATTTAATAATTTCTATTTTTTCATTATACTGTAACTGACTATGGATTACGGAGAGGTGTGTATGAATCGATTTCATTTAAAGGAAATTTATATTGACGGCACTCCGGCGGATCAGCGTTTGATTCAAACGAACGAAGCTTATATGTTAAGCCGTAAAGATATTTTTGAGGTTCATCTATATAGGAAAGAGAGGATGATTTTTTTATACGAAACTTATGATGGGATGGAACAGTACAAAATCCAGCTGTCGCTCCCGGAAAAGAAGCTCAGCTTTCAGTGGTTTGCATGGGACGGCTCTTCTTATGTCTGTATGAATACGCAGCATTGGCTGACATCTAAATTGTTTTTCCGGTTTTTAAAAAATACATATTTCTTTAGAGGGAAAAAACAAAAGCTGTTTTTAGCTGAGGGAAAAATGAAAACGAAAGATAAAAACAGAGGCTGAAATGCGGTTTTGAGCGTTTTTCTTTTCTCGTTGCATCGTCTACAATACGTGTAACCGCAAGGAGAGGAGGAATCGCAATGTTCAATCAGGTCATGCTTGTCGGACGTTTAACAAAAGACCCTGAGCTTCGGTACACTTCTGCAGGCGCGGCAGTCACACACATTACGATTGCAGTTAACCGCAGCTTCAAAAATGCTTCAGGAGAAATTGAAGCGGATTACGTCAATTGCACGCTTTGGAGAAAAACGGCCGAAAACACGGCGTTATATTGCCAAAAAGGCTCTCTCGTCGGCCTAAGCGGACGGATTCAGACAAGGAGCTATGAAAATGCGGAAGGTGTCAAAGTGTACGTAACTGAAGTGATGGCTGATACTGTTCGTTTTATGGACCCTAAACCTCGGGAAAAAGCTGCCGATTGACATCCCCCTGCTCCTCCCGCTTTAAATCCCATTCACGATTACTTTTCTTCGCATCACCCCCTCTGTATTGACCAGTCGACCAGACTGGTTTTTTCTTCCTGTTTCATATAGGAAAAATTGGTTCTTATGATGCATTTTTACTTAATTTCACTTAATAATATTGATTGTTAATATATAAAAACTTATAATTGCTTAAAGATAACGTCATATGAAAAGGAATGAGGGCGTGTACCAAGAAGAAAGATTAGTAGCAATTGTGGATTATCTAAAGGAGCATAACCGCATTACAACCGAGCAGATCTGTACGCTCCTTCAGGTGTCCAGAGATACAGCACGGCGGGATCTTGTGAAGCTGGAGGAACAGAATGCCATTATTCGCACAAGAGGCGGCGCCATTCTGCCGTCTGTGCACCAGAAAATCCAAGGGTATTCCGGCCGGCTGAAAACAGTGTCCGAGGAAAAAAACAAGATTGGCAAACTCGCCGCATCACTGATCCAAAATGGCGACCGGGTTATTTTAGATGCGTCTACAACCGTTCAGGCGTGCGCTAAACACTTAAATGCAGACGACTGTACGGTTATCACCAACTCCATTAATCTCGCGGAAGTGCTCTCAGACAAAGATGGTATTGAGATCTATCTTCTCGGAGGCAAGCTTGAAAAGGAGCATCGTTTCTTGTACGGCGCCTCTGTGATTGAAAAGCTTTCAAGCTATCACGTCGATAAAGCGCTGATCGGTGTTGTCGGCATTTCTGAACACGGCATTACGATCGCGCATGAAGAAGATGGGCTGGTGAAGCGAAAAATGATTCAGCAGGCGAAGCAGGTGATCGCCCTTGCGGATTATTCGAAGCTGGGAAGCACCGGTTTTTATCAGTACGCTGATCTGAGTGAAATTGATCTCTTGATCACAGACCGGCTGCCGGATCAGGCGTTTTGCGACTTGCTTGACCTTAATGGCGTCGAACTTCTCGTGACAGAGCAGGATGAAAGAAAGGGCTGATAAACGTGAAATTGATTGCGACCGACTTAGACGGAACCTTGCTGAACAGCAAGCATCAAGTAAGCTCAGAAAATGAAAATGCTCTGCGGCAGGCGCAGCGGGACGGGATTGAGGTTGTTGTATCAACGGGACGCGCTTATTTTGATGTCGTGTCCATTTTTGAACCGCTCGGGATCAAAACGTGGGTCATCAGTGCGAACGGCGCTGTCATTCACGACCCTGACGGCAGGCTTTATCATTCGGAAACAATCGATAAAAAACGGGCGTATGACATCCTCTCGTGGCTTCAGTCAGAAAACTATTATTATGAGGTTTTTACAGACTCAGCTATTTATACGCCGCAAAACGGCAGGCAGCTCCTTGATGTTGAGCTTGACCGGGTCAAAAGTGCGAATCCAGAGGCTGACCTTTCTGTTCTGATGCAGGCAGCCGAGGTGCAATACAGTCAATCGGGCTTCGCTTATATCGACACGTTTCTAGAGCTTTTTGAGGAGGATAAGCAGATTGATTTTTACAACATTCTTGGCTTTTCTTTCTTCAAAGAAAAGCTGGAGGCCGGCTGGCAGAGATACCAGGAGGATAAAGATCTGACACTTGTCAGCTCTGCTGATCATAACTTTGAGCTTTCCTCCAAAAAGGCATCCAAGGGGCAGGCGCTGGAAAGGCTGGCAAAGCGGCTTAACATCCCAATGAAGGAAACAGCAGCCGTGGGCGACAGCTTAAATGACAGGTCTATGCTGGAGGCTGCCGGAAAAGGCGTAGCGATGGGCAATGCGCGGGAGGACATCAAAGCGATAGCCGACGCTGTAACCCTGACCAATGATGAACATGGCGTTGCCCATATGATTCGGCATTTGCTGTAAGGTTTATCTTTTGAAAAAAAGTGCATCCTGTACATAACCGGCGTAACGGATTCTGTGAAATTCGGCGTGACGGCGATGAACGGAAAAAAGCTGGCTCTTTTAAAGAGCCAGCTTTTTTGTGGTTATTGTGCCTGCGCTGAGGCGCTTAATGTAAATAATTCTTCGAGCTCATCTGTGGACAGCTCGGTAATCCAGTTTTCGCTTTGGATAATTTGGTCATTCAGTGTTTGCTTTGTTTCAAGCATCATATCAATTTTTTCTTCAATTGTTCCTGTTGTAATCATTTTATGAACGTGGACAAACCGCTCCTGCCCGATGCGGTATGCCCGGTCAGTGGCTTGGTTTTCAACAGCCGGATTCCACCATCTGTCATAATGAATGACGTGATTGGCGGCTGTCAGATTGAGTCCGGTTCCGCCCGCTTTCAGCGATAGAATCAATGTCGGGTATTCTTTCTTTTGAAATTTCTCAACGAGTGTATCGCGCTCTTGCTTAGAAAGACTCCCGTTCAAAAACTGTACAGGTTCGCCGAAGGTTTTTTCAAGCAATCGCTTCATCATGTTCCCCATTTGAATATATTGCGTAAAAATGAGACAGCTTTCGTTTTGGGCGCGGATCGCTGTCATCAGCTCAAGCAATTTTTCAAGCTTGACCGAACGTCCGGCCAGCAGCTCGGTTTGGTCTTCCTTCAAATAAAGCGCGGGATGATCGCATATTTGTTTAAGCCGTCCGAGCATGCTGAGGATCAGTGCTTTTCGCTGCATGCCTGTCAGTGACGTCATATGTTCAAAAGTGTCTTTCACCAGCTGCTCATAGAGAGACGCCTGTTCGGCTGACAGCGGAATAAACTCTTTTTGCTCCAGCTTGTCGGGAAGGTTTAATGCGACGTCCTCATCCCGTTTTGTCCGCCGCAGCAAAAACGGCCGGATTAATTGCTGAAGCTGTCCGATTCTTTTTTCGTCCCGATCCTTTTCGATCGGCAATACATAGCGTTTATGGAAACCAGTCAGACTGCCGAGATAGCCTTTATTCATGAAGTCGAAAATCGACCATAGCTCAGTCAAGCGGTTTTCCATCGGAGTTCCGCTCAGCGCGATATGGTGAATGCCCTTCAGCTTTCTGATTGCACGTGATTGCTTCGTGTGCGCGTTTTTAATATTTTGTGCTTCGTCAAGACAAATTGTGTTCCATGTCACCGAAGAAAGCTCTTCAGAATCGGCATGCGACAGCCCGTAGGAGGTTAAGACAACATCCGCGTTTTCATAATAGCCGGTGAAGTCTTCACCCTTCGGACGGCGCGGGCCGTAATGGAGAGCGACCGACAGATTGGGCGCGAAGGTTTGAAGCTCCCTCTGCCAGTTGCCGAGTACGGATGTCGGCGCGATGATCAGATTCGGCGTGTTTTGCCGTCCGCTTTCCTTCACATGAAGAAAATATGCGATCATCTGAATAGTTTTCCCAAGCCCCATATCATCGGCCAGGCAGGCGCCAAAACCGCTTTGCCGCAGAAATAGCAGCCAGTTCATGCCGTATTTCTGATACGGGCGGAGCGTGCCTTGAAAGGAGGGGCTGACCTCATGCTCCGGCAGATTTTCCGCTGTTGTCAGCTTTCGAATCAGTGATCTGAGCTGTTTTGACAAGTCGAATTGAATACCGGCAAAAGCGGATGTATCCATGATGTCTGAGTCCTCAAGCCCGCCTTCCTGCTGATCCATCAGCTCACGTGCCAGAATATCAGACATATGGAGCCCTTCTGATTCCGCTTTCTCCATCAGCCGTTTCATCTGTTTGATAAACTGCGGATCTATTTTCACCCATTGCCCGCGAATATTGACGAGGCGCCTGTTGCTCGCGACAAGCTCGTTAAATTCATCCTCTGTCAGCTCAATGCCGTTTGTCGCAAACCGCCAGTTAAAATCAAGCAGCGCATTCATGCCGACAAATGACTCGCCGCGCGGGGCGGAAGACACCTTTGCTTTAAGCATCATGCTGCTGTCTCTGACAATCTGCCACCAGGATGGCAGGAGGATTTCAACGCCCATATCGACAAGCGTCTCACTTGCCTCCGACAGGAAAATCCAGGCTTCTTCCTCTGAAATCAGCGTGGTGCCGGAATCAAATGACAGCCACGGAACCGTTCGATGAAAGCGGTCCTGCTCGCGTGCGATTTTATCGCTGTAGGCCTGCCACGATTTTTTGAGGCTCTTCAGCCCGTCAAAAAATACAACCGCACCGCTCTTTTTATCGCGTAAAAACATTTCGATTTTCCAGTCATCGCCGTCAAAGTCGGGTTCGTTCAAGCGGAGGCCGACCGTAAACGGGGTTTGATCGTCAACCCAGCCGATGCCTTCGAGAAAATCCTCTTCATCCAGAAAATGTCCGCGAAATGTTGTGACCGCAGGTGATTTTTCTTTGATATTTTCCCATTTTTCACGCAGTTCGTCGTCATATTGAATATAATCCTGCACCGCGGCTGAAAACCATTCCGCAGTAAAGCCATCCAGTATGCTGTCCTGATCCTTCCAGCGGAAAACACCGTTTGTCCATGCTTCGTAGTCAGGCAGGAAATCGCCGTCCGCGATAAATTCGTAAATGGTGGACGCTGCCTCAATCAGCGGTTCCGTTTCTTCTGTGAGCTGCACGGAGCTGAATGAGTTGAACGAGTTCTTGCCGAGAAGCTCTACAGTCATCCATGGAGAAAGCAAAACCGCGGTTGTCCCGATGAAGCTGACATCCTCAAGGAAGGTTCCGTAAAATGAGGATTCGTGCCATTGAAACAAATGCTTTTTCATGTGGCTGTAGGGAAGGGGCTGCTCATTCTCATCAAAGGCTGAGAGCGTGAATGACCCGTCTTCCATTTGTTCGACGTGAATAAGTATTTCTTTAAGACTCGCCATCAATCAACTTTCCTTTCTGCAGTTCTTCTTGAAGGGCGCGCAGGCGCTTGTAATGTGAGCTCAGCTGCTGAATATAGCGTTCCCATACCTTCAGTTTTTTCGCTTTTTTGTAGAGCGTCCGCAGTTTTTTCAAATACCGGGCCGCTTCCTTGTAAGAGCTGCGGTTTTTCTGGTCGATAAAAAAGGCCACTTCTCTGTGGTATGCGGGTATAAGGGCTTCGGGATCGCTCGCCGCGATTTCTTTGAGCATCGTTTTATCCATCTCATAAATTGAAAAGCCAACAAGGCTGTGGATTTCGATCCACTCGGCGTAACGCTTTTTCTCATACAAATGATGGCTGTATTCTGTGAAAGTATACGGCAGACAGCCTGCTGCATAGCGTTCAAACAGCGCCTGGTCATTGGTTTGCTTCACATACGCGTTCAGCAGAAGAAACAGCTCGCCAATTACGTCGCGAATTTCTTTAAACGGTTTATCCAGCTTTGTATAACCAATCGCAATCGATTCAATCCGGAGGTACCATGCTTTGAGCCGTTTCCAATCCTTTTTCGCGGTGATTTCACTCAGCCATTGGAACGTATACGGCAGCGCTTCCGGCGGAAATTGGTCGGTTTCCGCAAAAATCGCGTCATCATGTTTCTGCAAAAATTCTAAATGCAGACGCCCGAATTGCAATTCAGGAGAAAATCGCCGCCCGGCTTCTTTTTGCAGGATCTCTTGCTCACGCGCCACCCATTTCGGCCGCGGCAGCAGCGCACTCCAAATTTCACCGAAAATGCGGATGCGTTCATATTGAAAAATATCTTCCTTCAATAAGAGATCCCGAATGACATCCGGCGTTTTCTCCAGAAAAGGATCGAGTGCAAACGACAGCGCGTACGTTTTTAATTTATCAATTGAGCTGTAGATCGTGTCCATCAGCTGTTCGACATAAGGATTGAGGGAATAAAAATCATGCTCGGGGTCCAGTTTTCCTTCTTCAATCAATGTAAACATGCGAAGCCACACCGCGATCGCTGAATGAATCTGATACAGGCTTTTCAGCTCCGGTTTGTTCGGGGCATGCTTTTTCAAAGCGGACAGATAGCCGTAATAGAGGCCCTGCATGTTTTGGCTGCCTTCAGCCGTGCGTACCTGCCAAAGAGAAAACTCTGAATCGAAAAAAGATAGCCAGCTTGAAAGCGACTCTTCATTAGGCAGCACCTTCTCCTGAAATTGACGCCGGACGAGCTCTTTGCTTTCTTCAAGCTTTTCCCTCTCCAGCCAGTGCTCTGTAAAAGTTCCCACTCGTTCAAACATTGCATATACATATAAAAAAACAGCCAGCTTATGGCGGCAGATTCTCCCAGACGGACATGAACAGCCGCTTTTGGCTATGACAAATAAGTTCAATGTGACCCGCACAGGCACAACATCCTGCACGTAAGCCGTAACTTCCGTCGGACTCACTGCTTGTAAACGATAGACTGAATCCTGCCGATATAAAATAAGGGCTTTTTTGATCAGCTGAACATTTTCCTCGCTGTAAGGAAGAAGCTCTTTTAATTGTTCAGCCGATGCCAGCACATCGTCTTTAGAAATCATATTCTGAAGCATGATTATCGCTCCTAACCGAGTCACGTAATAAAAAGATCCAATTTCTCTATTATATCGCAACACAGCGGCATGAAAAAGTTTTTCCTAAAATAGGACATAAAAAATGGGATGTGTCGAATGATGTATTAGAGATTGCAAAACGAGAGCCGGCATCATATAATAATCGTGTTTTCAACTTAATGGAAGCTGAAAGGAATAAAATGATGAGTGAAAAGAAATTGAATCAAGAAGAATTTCTGAAAATTTTGATGCATGCACATGATATTGGTGAGCAGTCATCTGAGATGACCACAAAGGAAATGCTTGAAAATTTGATTTCTCATATTAAAAATGGATACGCAACATAAAAATCCCGCAGGTTTTTAGCGGGATTTTTTTCTGAATAATGACCGGAAGGAGAAAAAGATTCAGCTCTGGCAAGACAATAAATAGAGCGCTTACAAGATGGAAGGTGAAAAACTGTTATTGTAAATTTTTGTCGAATATTGTCATGTGAAAAGATGGAGAAATGCTGTTTTAACGTTGTATAATCGTATGGAAAAGGATGTTATAAGCTGATTTGGAGGTATCATGGGAGAATCTACTAGTTTAAAAGACATACTATCAACGTTAAGAAAACGCATACTTTTGATTATGATTGTAACCGCAGCTGCGACTGCTGCCGGCGGATTCATCAGTTTCTTCGCACTTACACCCATCTATGAAAATTCAACTCAGATCTTGGTCAATCAATCGAAAAACGACCAAAAAGAAGTCCAATTTAACGATGTCCAAACCAATCTTCAATTAATCAATACGTACAATGTCATCATTAAGAGCCCTGCTATCTTAGACGAAGTGATTAAAGAGATGGGCTTGTCGATGACATCCCAAGAGCTGAATGAAAAAATTACTGTTTCCAGCGAGCAGGATTCCCAAGTGGTCAATATTTCTGTCAGAGACGGGAGCGCGGAAACAGCGGCTCACATTGCCAACACTGTTGCATCTGTCTTTAAAGACAAAATCACTTCGATTATGAATGTTGATAACGTAAGCATTCTGTCAAAAGCTGAGGTTTCTGGACATCCGTCGCCTGTATCGCCAAAACCGCTGCTGAACATCGCCATCGCGTTTGCGGCAGGATTGGCAGGAAGCATCGGACTGGCCTTCCTGCTTGAGCATTTGGATAATACGATCAAATCGGAAGAGCAGCTCGAAACGCTGCTGGACATACCGGTATTAGGGACGGTTTCCACCATTGCGAATGAACAGAAAACAGCGAAGAGCTTAAAAGGCATTCAATCTGATAAAGCGGGGAGTGGACATTTTGGCGCTTAGAAAAAGCAAGGGCTCATGGAGTCGCAAAAATGTCATTGCGCTGACAGAGCCGAAATCCTTGAATTCAGAACAATATCGAACGATTCGAACAAATATAGAATTTTCTTCAGTGGACCGCCAAATGAAATCTGTGATGATTACTTCTGCGTGCCCTGGAGAAGGGAAGTCTACCACAGCTGCTAACCTTGCTGTCGTATTTGCACAGCAGGGAAAAAAGGTTTTGCTCATCGATGCAGATTTGCGAAAACCTACAGTACATACCACTTTTCAACTAGAAAATATGACAGGCTTAACATCCGTTTTACTGAAAAAATCCTCACTGAAACAGGCCGTGCAAATGTCTCAGGAACAAAACCTTGATGTGCTGACGAGCGGCCCGATCCCGCCGAATCCGGCCGAGCTGCTTTCCTCCAAGTGGATGGAGGAGCTTGCGGATGAAGCGTGTGCGGCCTATGACATGGTGATTTTCGATACGCCGCCTATTCTCCCTGTAGCAGACGCGCAAATTTTAGGGAACGTCGCAGACGGTTCCGTTTTGGTTATTTCAAGCGGAAAGACGGAAAAAGAAAAAGCCGCAAAAGCAAAAGAGGCGCTCGATTCGTGCAACAGCAAGCTCCTCGGAGCCATTATGAACGGCAAGAAACGCTCGAAGCACTCTGACTACGGATACTACGGACATGAAGACAATTTCATACAAAAATAAATAACGTGCATACTGCCCGTTATTTATTTTTGCGAAAAAAGGAGGCTTAGAAATGATTGATATTCACTGCCACATCCTCCCGTCAATGGATGATGGGGCAAGTAACCTGGACGACAGCATCGAAATGGCCAGGGCGGCTGTTCGTGAAGGAATCAGAACCATCATTGCAACCCCGCATCATAAGAATGGCTCATATGAAAACGAGCAAACCGCTGTCAGAGAAGCGGCAGACCTGTTAAACAAACGTTTAATGAAAGAGGAGATCCCGCTCACCGTACTGCCGGGACAGGAAATCAGAATTTACGGGGACTTGAAACGGGAATTGGCTGAGGGCCGGCTGCTGTCACTGAATGACACGAAATATATCTTGATTGAGTTTCCGTTTGATCATGTACCGCGATATGCCGAGCAGCTTTTTTATGACTTGCAGCTGAAAGGATACATTCCGGTTATCGCGCATCCCGAACGCAATAGCGAAATCCGCGAAAATCCGTCCTTGCTGTATCATCTTATAGAAAAAGGAGCGGCATCTCAGTTGACAACCGGAAGCCTCGCAGGAGTTTTCGGGAAACAGATGAAAGCATTTTCGCTGCGGCTGGCTGAAGCCAATCTGATACATTTCTTAGCTTCAGATGCACATAATCTGAAAACAAGAGATTTTCGCTATCAGGAGGCACTCCGTGTTCTTGAGAAAGAATTCGGTACGGAATATTCTTATATGCTCACAGAAAATGCTGAGCTTCTACTGCAAAATCAAGCCATTTACAGGCAGGCACCGAAGCCGGTCAAAAGAAGAAAACGATTCGGGCTCTTTTGATCTGCAATTCTCATTTCCCCACTTTCTTTGTGAGAACGATATAATAGTATATTGTATGATTGAATCATATTTCAGAAATCTGTACAGGTTGTTTCCGGGAGATCATCCGCATTCATGTCAGGATGTTCTCATACGATAATACGGAAGCTGTAAAGCAGCAATTTAACTGTTGGAGGGAAACAATGAATATAACAGTCATCGGAACAGGCTATGTCGGTCTTGTGACAGGTGTTTCTCTTTCTGAGATTGGCCATCATGTAACTTGCATTGATATTAACGCTCACAAGATTGAAGAAATGAGAAAAGGGATTTCCCCTATATTTGAACCGGGTCTTGAAGAGCTGATGAGAAAAAATATAGCTGATGGGCGGCTGAGCTTTGAAACGAGCTACGAGAAAGGCTTAGACCAGGCAGAGATTATTTTTATAGCGGTCGGCACACCGCAAAAAAACGACGGACATGCGAATCTGGAGCATATTACTGATGTGGCCAAGCGTATTGCCCGGCACGTGACGCGAGATGCGATCGTCGTAACGAAAAGCACAGTGCCTGTCGGAACAAATGATTGGATTTACGAGCTGATTACCAAACATCTTGCGGAGCCTGTCAGTATATCGATCGCATCCAACCCAGAATTTTTACGTGAAGGGTCAGCCATCCATGACACGTTTCATGGAGACAGGATTGTGATCGGAACAGCCGATCAGGACACCGCCAGAAAACTGGAAGAGCTCTTTCTTCCGCTCGATATCCCGGTTTACCAAACGGATATCAGAAGCGCCGAGATGATCAAATATGCTTCAAATGCCTTTCTGGCCACTAAGATCAGTTTTATAAATGAGATTTCGAATATATGTGAAAAGGTCGGCGCTGATATTGAATCTGTCGCATACGGCATGGGACAGGATAAGCGGATCGGGAGCCAGTTTTTAAAAGCGGGCATTGGCTACGGCGGTTCTTGTTTCCCGAAGGATACGAACGCCCTTGTGCAAATTGCGGGCAATGTCGAGCATGATTTTGAGCTGCTGAAATCGGTCATCAGGGTCAACAACAATCAGCAGGCGATGCTGGTTGATAAAGCGCTGAACAGGCTTGGCGGAGTGACGGGAAAAACGATCACCCTTTTGGGGCTGTCATTTAAACCGAACACGGACGATATGAGAGACGCGCCGTCGATTGTCATTGCTAACCGCCTCGCCGCACTAGACGCCCATATCAAAGCCTTCGATCCCATTGCCGTCAGCCATGCGAAGCATATTTTGCCGCAGGCTGTTGAATACAAAAAAACGATTGCGGAAGCTGTTAAGGGGGCAGACGCCGTCATGATTTTAACGGACTGGGATGAGATTAAACAATTTTCATTAGCAGATTATCAAGATTTGATGGAGCAGCCGCTGATTTTTGACGGCCGAAATTGCTATTCATTAGAAGAGGCTGCCGCCGCCGGAGTGGAATACTACTCTGTAGGCCGGAAAGCGGTTGTTCCGGCAGGTGCAATGTCATAGATGTAAAGGAAGGACTGGCGGGATGCCGGTCTTTTTTTTGTATACGATGGATATATTCGCTAAGGTTTACCTATTGTGAAACTAGAGGGTGCCGCCTACAGATTTTCAGTTTGAGCAATACGCGAGCATAGGGACAGATGAATTCTTTGATTCATTCGGTTGGAATACGCGTATAAAGAACATCCCATCATGCTTTTACAAATTGATTCAGACGATGATATTGATTTGTTGTAGGGAGACGGCAGCATCGCAAATTTTTTCATCACACCTGATGATTTAAGGGGAAAAGACTTTTCAAACGTTCTGTACAATTGGGACTGCAGCTAATACAAGCTTTTGATCCAAAGGGTCACTCCTGATGCCAATAGGGTCAAAAGCGGAAATGAAATAAGCCACACAACAAAATCAGGCGTTGCCGAGTCAATGCTGAACATAAATATGACCAATAAGCAGAGCACTGTAAGAGGCATTGACCAAAGGCCGTGTTTTCTAAACAATAAAGTGCCTGCCATTCCAAATACAAAGAAGGACAGAAAAGGAAAAATCACGAAAAATAACATCATCGGACTGAAAAAACTCATTGTCATCCCTCCGTTTCACCTCTTAATCTTTACAAGATTTTACCACATAAGAAAATGAGCAGATCATCAAATCTGCCTCTTTCAAGTGTCTTTTTGACTAAGACTTTAGAATTTCTAACCATATAAAACGCTCGCATTGACCTTATAACGAACAAAAAAGAGACTTTAGACCTCCTTATCCAGAGCATTATAAGCCTAAATTAAGCCGTTTACCCTATTTAAGCCGCCTTCCGGCTATTTTAAAATATAATATATGGAAATAAAGTATGGAAAAGTCTATCTTCATCAGCCCCTCCATACGACTTTTTGAGTATTAAGAGGTGATACAGATGGGTTATGAAAGTATGCTAGCGGATATCAAAAGTTCGCTCAACGGAAAAATTTCCGACGTGGAAGACAAGATCGAAAAGCTGAAAAAAGCAAAAAAGGACATAGACACACTGCAAGAAGAGGCAATCACTGAAATCAAAGAAATTGTGAAACCGGAATTAGGCAAGCATTGGACGGGAACAAAAGCTGATGATTTCGACAAGGGAAGAGAAGAGGCGAAATCGGAAGCATCTAAGATTGTGAATGATAAATATAACGAGTATATGGCTTCGATTAACGGTAAAATTTTTGATCTTGAATGGGATAAAGCTCAATATGCATCGGAATTGTTTGTAGCAAATGGTGCAGCAGATCTTCTTAAAAAGGGAGAAGAGTTCGCGGAAGAAGTCGGAAATACAATTAGTAAACTAAAATGGTGGTGATCTTTTTTTATGTCAGAAATTAAGCTGAAGTACGACACAGTCATCAAAACATTAGAGTCTGTCAAAGATGCGCTGGCTGACGTATCAATCGGCGCCGCGGGGTCCAATGGAAAAAACAAACTCGATTATACGAAAAAATATCATGAGCGTGAGGAGAACATCAAAACCATGCTCGGAGATTACAAAAAAGCGGTACAGAAAAATATCGAGGATACAAAGGATAACGTAGATTCACTGAAAGAGCAGGATGAGGCGATCGCAGTAAAATAGAAGAGAAAGGGCAGTGCGATGAGTAAAGTATTTGAATCACAATCTTTAATCGATGAAGCGAAAAATAGAAAAAAGCAATATGAGACGCTGGAAGAGCAGCTGAACACGCTAAAAAAGGCGTTTCAGGAAGTTGCTGATTTAGGTGACGATTTTAAAGGAAAAGGCGCGGACAATATTAAGGACTTCTTTCAGGGACAGGCGGAAATCGCCGACAGCTGGCTGACGCTTGTTTCTGCTCAAATTGCGTTTTTAAACGGCATTTCCGGTGATATTAAAGATCAAGAACTCAGTGATTCATATGTGGAGACGTCATTTTTGGATCATGAGCTCCCCAATGGAGACTTAAAAGCCTCAGAAATTGTCTCCGCTCATAAAGCAGAAATCGATTCTATTTTGTCAGGCATCAGCGATATTATTGATCTCGACATGTACACGCTTGACAACTATGCAGATAAGATGGGAGATGCCCAAAAAATCAGGCGTGACACGATTACGGCAGTCGATAAGCTTGATGAATCCCTGACCACTGAATATCAAAATTTGGAGTCTCTGGACAACGCAGTGCTCAGCAAATATTCTGTTCTCATGCAGGCCACCAGCAACGGGAAAAGCGCATCCCCTATGTACTATGACAAAAAAGCCTTCCACAGCAATGAAGTCTACAAAAGCGCCATTGAAGTGGAAAAACAGGGAACAACATATATCGATGCAAAAACCGAACAAGCAGAAGCAAGGCGTCTCCAGGAAAAAGCCGAGGAAGAAGCAAACAAACCATGGTACGAAAAAACATGGGATGGAGTTTGCACCTTTACTGGAGAAGTCACTGGCTATTATGATTATAAAAGAGCAACTGAAGGCGTTGACCCGGTTACCGGAGAAAAACTCTCCGCCGCAGAGCGTGTGACAGCAGGAGCGATGGCCGCTGCCGGATTCATACCAGTCGTCGGCTGGGCTGGCCGCGCCTTCAAAGGCGGAAAAGCCATCTACAAAACCGGAAAAGCAGCTATCGCGGCGGAACACGCTTTAGATGCCTACAAAACAGGCAAGTCTTTAGACATTCTAAAAATGTCAGAAATGGGCGCATACGGCCTTGTTGCGTCAAACGGATTCTCTGAAGCTGTCACAGGAAGAGATATGTTTGGTAACAAAGTGTCTGAGGAGAAGCGGAAGCAAGGGGCGCTGGAAGCGGCATTAAGCCTCGTTGGAGCCGGTGCATTGGCGAAACATATAGACAAAGGCATACCGCTTGCAACCCATTCAAAAGTCCAAAAGGCAAACAAAACACTAGAAAAAGTAAAACAATTCAAAGTTCCGACAAACGTCCGCGTGTTTGCAGAACGCCCAGTAACTCCTGACGGCCTCATGTTCGGATTCCCGACAGTCCGTATCGATGTGGAAAAGACAGCTGTGAAAGATTTTGGAATTATGAAGATGGCTAGTAGTGGTAGCGGGAATAGTAAGAAACTTTTCGGTCAAAATGGAACTCAAATTGCAAGTAAGACAACATGGCAAAATGGGAAGACAGAAAGAATAGACATTGAAAACCCAAATCCAGGGCAAAGAGAAGGTCAAATTCATTATCATGAGCCAAATAATAAAAAATGGTACTTTGATGTTGAAACAAAAAAGTTTTATGACCAAAAAACAGGTGAAGATGCACCTAGCAAAATTCAAAAAGTACTTAAAGACAAAAGTGTTCAGAAAGCTATAAATAAGGGATTGAAATTTTTAGGTGAGGATCCTGTATTTTAGTATAGGAGTGTAGATTATATATGGAATATACAAATAAAAATATGAAAAGACTAAAAGAACGACTTGAAGATCTGAGCAATACAAATAAAGTTGACCTATCTAATTTAAAGGATATTATTTCACCTAATATAGTTAAAGTAGACGATTGCTTTATTCTAGATCTAGAGTATGAGTTACCTGATAATCCAACTATAAATTGGAGTAGAATTTTAAAAATGTATGGGGATAAAACGGGGTATGAAGCATCGTGTAATGAACTTCGCATAAACGATTATTTAGACTACAGTGATTTGTCCGGTGAAGAGATTTTATTTTATGCGCTTCAGGTAGTGGATGGTTGGGAACATCATTTAAAAGAAAAATTTCCTGAACATAAATTTGTTGTGATTATAAGTATTGATGAAGGTTTTGCGACAATTAGATTTTATAAATATAGAGAAAAGGAAAGCAGTTGGCTAAAGGCCGATATTGAAGAGTACGGAAACGAAGCTATTCTTTTAAAAGAAATTAACTTTGGTAATTAAATTTAACTAAAAAGCAGGTAGTTATACTGTACCTGCTTTTTTAGTTTTTACGTTGAGAGCAAGAAACATTACAAATGATCAAGCCTTTACAGAATTAATAGTAAAACTAATTCAAAACTGTTGATTTATGAAAAAAATAAAGTTTAAGTTTTGTAAAAGGTAAAATTAAATGATTCAAAAATATAAAGGATAGAATGACTGAAAACGAAACTAAAGAGGTTTTGTTAATGAGAAAACATGTTAAATTAGATGTTCCAAAAGCAAATTTACATCCCCTAAGAATAACACAAGGTTGGAAAGTGAATTATAATCATTTTG
The DNA here is from genome assembly GCF_014250375.1 of Bacillus sp. PAMC26543. Classification (NCBI taxonomy): domain Bacteria; kingdom Bacillati; phylum Bacillota; class Bacilli; order Caryophanales; family Bacillaceae; genus Bacillus; species Bacillus sp. PAMC26543. The sequence goes on from NZ_CP060193.1 coordinate 565,232, forward strand.
TTGAAATAGATCCAATAACTTTAGAACCGAATGATGATTCCTGGTTTTTGTTCACAGACAGTTTGTTGCAGCTTTATCATGAACAATCCTCAATAACGCTTGATTTAGGCTGGGTTCCTGACATTTCTGCTGAAGGTAATTATCTGGTTTCAATAGTTAAAAATAATGATTGGGAAAACCCTATTAAAGAATTTTCATCAGACGACTATAAAAAAGTGATTGCACATATTCAATATCATTTAAAAGAAGTAACAAGGTCTTGGTGGAAATAGTTAAATAATTAATGGATTAATGAATGGAATGATTATTATTTATGGAAGATGGAATCAGATTTATTAGTGAATACCCAGAATTCAGTGAATTGCTTCAGCGTCTATTTGTGAAAAGGGAATTAGACGAATGGTACAAGAACAAATGTGCAGAGAAAATAAAAGTACCTGATGAATTTAATCAAATAAAAGGTTTGAAAAAAATTGAAGTTAGAGATTTAAACAATCCTTCAGGAGAAATCAATATCCACTTGCAAGATCTTTTTGGAGAAAATGGATTTCATTTAGAACAGCAAATCAATATGAAAGTATCTAAATTGGTTCCTGTTTATGTACTAGATTATAGTTATTCCCTAAGACACGATTTAATTGATGGCGCTTATGATATTGTAGGGACCGCTGAATCTTTAGAATTCATTCAGGGAACGAACTATATCAATAAAATAATGCAAGAGAAAGGGTTTATTGAACTCAGTTATTTGTATGATTACTACGATACTGTGTATGAGTGGAGTGAATTGCCACATATACAGCCTTTCAACAGAAGATTAACATTAGGAGATGCCTTGTTTACTGATGTATTAGAATTGCTATAGTTAGAAACTTGCCGTGTTGTCATCGGCAAGTTTTTTTATAGATAGGATAACAATGTGGAGTACAAGGAGAAGCGAGATGAGCAGAGATCATATTTCTCAATTGCAGCCATTAAAAATCTGTGATGGCTGGTATGTAGTACTGAACAATTTAAACTCAGAAAAAAGAACGGTAGAAGAATATGAACTACTAATACTGCAAAATGAAAAACGTAATGCCATTATTAAGGTAATATATCAAGATGATCAATACCATATCAAAGTGGTTGGCTTAAAAATAGATAAGATTTATGACGTAGAATCTTTTGATAAAATAGAACATGTATTAGAAGAGTTAGAATATCAAATCTGGAGTGTGGGAAGCGGGGTTTTAGAAGATTTGCAGCCGCTAACCCAACAGGTTCCCGATTTCTTAAGGCTAAAGATACCGGCTGGTTGGACTGTCGATTATATTACATTAAAAGATACTGACCCTAAAACATTAGAGGCAAGTGATGATGCTTGGTTATTTGACTTTAATCAGGATCTCCTGCAAATTTCTCATAAGACTAAAAACTTGTTGCTTGATGTAGGGTGGTACCCAGAAGGGGATCCAACCGGTAATTATGGCATTGAACTTATAAAAAACGAAGATTGGGAAAATCCATTAGAAGATATTATGTGTACGGAGCTTAAAGAATTAATTGCACAATTGGATCATATTTTTATGAGAGAAATGAAAAATGAATACCAATCTGCAGGTAGTAATACTTGCCTTTCAACAGAAGATAACATGAGGAGATGCCTTGTTTACTGAAGTATTAGAATTGCTATAGTTTAACCTTACCTTGTTGTCATAGATAGGTTTTTTAGAATGATGAAAGCACATTTAACAAGTGAAGTACAGTAGAAATAGCAAGTATGAGTTACAGTTAATCTTTCATGGAAGGTCGTATAATAAGTAATGAAACTTCGGAATTATCATTTAGTAGAAGAAGTTATTGATTTTTCAAAAATGTTTAAACCTAAAACATCAAATGATATCTGTGATTTCACTAAAATAATTAATGATAAAGAAAAAGCTAAATACCATGCATATGAAGAAGTATTTGGTGAAGATGAATATACGTGGAAAGATATAAAAGAAAATGAAATGAGTGAAGTATGGGGCGAAATTTACGAATTAAACGATGATCAAAAACCACAAGACTTAGACGTATTACTAGAAGTTTTTTCTGTAAATGTCAGAAGGGTTTCGGCTGAATTTAATATTTTTTTTGAAGATGTTGTAGCAGACCTGAATAATTGTGCAATCAATAGAGCGGTAAATGGGAACACACACAATTTTTTTGAAAAGCTTTTTGAAATTTATAAAGCGGGCTATTTTCCATGTGGATGGTATGGAGATATTATCCTAATGGAAGTTATATCGCCTTGAAAATAGATTCAAAGTCATAAGAAACATTTTAGAAAGTAAAGAGAGGAAAGCTAGTGAAATGAAAGTACATCAAATTCACGATTTTCATCTAAAAGATGAATCGGATTTTGTTCAAACACAACAATCCCTTAAACATAAAATCAACTTATCACCCTCCATCACCCCAGACTCCATCAAAACCTGCGCAGGCGTCGACCTCGCTTATTGGGAGCAGGACGGCGAGCCGTATGGGGTGTGCAGCATTATCGTGATTGACGCCGATACGAAAGAAGTCATAGAAAAAGTGCACAGCATGGGGAAAATCAGCGTGCCGTATGTGTCTGGTTTCCTTGCGTTTCGCGAGCTGCCGCTGATCATCGAGGCGGCCAAAAAGCTGGAGACGGAGCCGGATGTATTTTTGTTTGATGGCAACGGGTATCTGCATTACAACCATATGGGCGTTGCCACCCATGCGGCTTTTTTTCTCAATAAACCGACAATTGGGATTGCGAAAACCTATCTCAAAATCAAAAGCTGTGATTTCGTAATGCCTGAAAATGAAGTCGGTTCATACACAGATATTATCATTGACGGCGAGGTATATGGCCGGGCGCTGCGGACGCGGCGGGACGTGAAGCCTATTTTCTTGTCTTGCGGACATAACATTGATTTAGAAAGCAGCTATCAAATCACGATGAGCCTGCTTAATAAAGAAAGCAGGCTGCCGATTCCTGTCCGCCTGGCTGACCTTGAAACACATGTCTTACGAACGTTTTATCAGAAAAATCACGGGTAACACTTGGGGCTCTAAGCCATCAAGTGTTTTTTTGTATGCTGTGTGCTTTCCTGCTTTAATCAAAAACCTTGTCGTCCTTGCAGAGAGGTTTTAATTGAATGTTTTCCGCGTCAAATCGATAAAAGCCTTTAATGGTGCAGACATCCACTTGTCCTTATGCCATGCTAGTTGAGTAAAAACGGGGCAGTCGTTTTGCCAGTTGAGTTCTTTCATTCGACCTTCGGCAATATCGTCTTTTACTGTCATTTCAGGCAATAGTCCAATTCCAAGTCCGGCCATCACGCATTGTTTGATGGCTTCTATGCTGACAAATTCTAATTTGTTAGGGTAGACACCGGCGTCGTGTAAGGCGTCCTCAAAGAGCGTGCGGTATGAGCAGCCGTCCTCTGTCAGGAGAAGGGTTTCGTTTTGAAGATTCTTCAATGTTACTGGTGAGTCTGCTGGAAAAGGATGGTCATTGGCGGCTACCATTTTGATCTCATCCTGAATCAGAGATTCAACGTGCAGTGCGTCTTCCATCCGGTTCACATCCAAAATGAAGGTAATATCAAGCTGGCCCTGTAAGAGCTGTTCTTTCGCTTGTTCGTTGGAAATATACGGTTTGAATATGAGCTTTACTTGAGGAAAAGTCTGTTTAAATTCTTTTATGATAGGGGGAAGGCGATATGTGCACTGGCTTTCCGTCGCCCCGATTTTCAAGGTTCCGGTTGTTTCTCTTACTTGATTTGCGGCCATTTTTGCTTCTTCTGTTAACGCAATAATCTTCTCCGCATAGGATTTGAATGTTTTGCCGGCTTCTGTCAAGATGAGCCGCTTGCCGAGCCGTTCAAATAAAGGAGTCCCTATTTCTTCTTCAAGTGATTTGATCTGAGAGGTAACGCTTGATTGTGCATAGTTAAGCATCTTGGCGGTAAGGGTGAAGTTTACATGTTCTGCTGCCGTAATAAAGGTGATCAGCTGCTTCAATTCCATTTGTTCTCGTCCTTTCTAAATCGGTTTTATCGATTGATACAATCGGAATAATCATCTGTATTGATTAATGAATCCATTATATGATGGAGAAAATCATTCGTAAACAAAGGAGCAGATGCATCATGAAAATTGCGGTCATTAATGGCGGAACGAGGCTTGGCGGAAATACGGATATTCTTGCGGAGAAGGCTGTTCAAGGATTCGGTACGGAGCACATTCATTTGCGGAAATATCAGATCCAGCCGATTGAGGATCTGCGTCACGCTCAAGGCGGCTTTCGTCCTGTTCAAGATGACTACGATTCTATTATTGAGCGGGTATTGGTGTGCGAAATTCTTGTATTCGCCACCCCAATTTATTGGTTCGGCATGTCAGGAACGTTAAAGCTGTTCATTGATCGCTGGTCACAGACGATGAGAGATCCGCGATTTCCTGATTTTAAAGAGCAAATGTCGGCAAAACAGGCATATGTGATAGCAGCCGGAGGAGATAATCCTAAGATAAAGGGGCTGCCGCTGATAGAACAGTTTGGTCACATTTTTGATTTTATGGGAATGTCATTTGAAGGCTATGTGCTGGGAGAAGGCAATCGTCCCGGCGATATTATATTTGATCAGCAGGCAATAGAAGCTGCGGGCAGGCTATTGAAAAGAAGTGATGCCGTGTGAAGCTGCTGTTCTCCGTCATTGTTGGAATGCTTATTCTAGGATTTTTTTTATCTTGGAAAATGCCGCGGTCTGAGAAATGGATACACGTCAAAATAAACTCGTCTCAAGAAAAGCAATTTGCCAGGATGTCAGGAAACACGCTACATATCAAAAACGTGATCAAAAATGATGCAGGCAAAGAAACAATTTATATGACAAATGGCATTTCTGGCCCAAAATAAAAAGCACCCTTTGAGGGTGCTTTTTTCTATAAATGAGGAACTACAAGCCCCCCATATAAAAATGCCGCGATAATCAGGAAAGCCGGATGCAGTTTGAATTTTGTCATGCAAAGGAGGGAAATGCCCGCAATCACTAAGGATTGAATCCAGCCGATGGCTTTGATGCCGTCTGCGCCGATTTGCCAAGTGAGAATAAGCATCATGACAGCGATAACAGGCTGAACAGACAGCGTCATGCCTTTGATCACAGGTGATTGGCGAAAGCGCTGAATGATGCGCAGCAGGACGATCAGCGCGAACGCGGATGGTACAACAGTTGCGATCAGGGCAATCAGAAAGCCGGGCCAGCCGCCTGCGCTGTAGCCGACATAAGCGGCGATTTTGGTTGCGATCGGGCCCGGCAATGCATTCGCAAGTGCGAGCATGTTAGAGAATTGGTCGTTTGACAGCCAGCCGTATCTGTTTACGACTTCTTCAAACATCAGCGGGATAGAGGCTGGGCCGCCGCCATATCCCAGAACGTTTGCGATAAAAAATGCTGTAAATAAAAACATAATGATCATGAGGCGGACATTCCTTTATCTTTTGAATGTTTATTTGTGATTTTGTCTTTCAGTTTAAAATGAAATGCTCCGTATGCTAAGAATATGATAATGACAATGCCGGGGTTGATCTGTAACAATTGCAGTCCGATAAAAGCGATGATAAAAAACAGGATTCCGGTGACCCAGCCAAATCCTTTGAGCGCTTTTTGTCCAAACTCATATGCCATAATACCGAGCATAACGGCGATAACCGGCGTCACGGCGCCAATCATGCCGGCGACGACCGCCGAGTGGCTTAAGACGTTTACAGCCGCAAATAAGGCAACCATCGCAAGGCATGTAGGCAAAATGTGGGCAAGAGTAGCGACAATTGCGCCTAGCGTGCCTTTTAGTTTGAATCCCAGGTATGCCGCCATCTTGGTGGCGATCGGTCCGGGGAGTGCATTGGCGATGGCTAATATTTCTCCAAATTCATCATCATCTATCCATTTATATTTATTCACCGCTTCATGGCGGATCAGCGGAATCACCGATGGCCCGCCCCCGAAACCTAAGATTCCGGTGCGCACCATTGCGGCCGTCATATCCCGATAAGGATGGTTTTTCATTAGTTTCTCTCCTTTACAGCTTCATTCCCATACGGCTTTTGTACCGTTTGATCAGCATTTGGCAATCAACGCTGACGACACCCTGAAGCGGATACAGCCGTTTCGTTAAAAATTCTTCCATTTCCTGATCATTCGCGAAGATTCCGTGCATGTGCAGCTTGCTCGGGCCAGTCATGTGATAAAGGCTGGTGACTGCGGGTTCTTCTTCAAGCTTTAGAGCGACTTCTTCCAGGAATTGCGGCTCTACCTCGACATTAAAAAACACGGATACATGAATGCCGATTTTAGCTGGATTGATCACCGCTGTGAATTTTTCAATAACGCCTGCTTCAATCAGCTGATTAATACGTGATTGAACTGCAACACGTGATAAATCGACTCTTTTGCCAAGATCCGTATAAGAAATCCTTCCTTCCTCATGCAAAATGGTAAGGATCTGTTTGTCTATCTCATCAAGAACAAGGTTGGGGATTTGATATTCATTGCCCATTTGTTCCACCTGCTTTCGTTTGACTTTTAGTCAATATTTTATCATATAAGTTTCATTTCGTAAGAGATAATTTAAATTTATTTTCATAATGAACAATAAAATATTTTTGTGTTTACGAAAAGGAGAAAGTTCGTCAGCTTTTCTTCCGGGTCAGTAGATGCGAAAACTCAGGCTCTCTATACTGAAGAAAATCTCTTGCAAAGGAGACTTGTGATGAACAGATCTATTATCGGCACTAAGCAAATGGTCGTCAGTCCGCATTACCTCGCATCACAAGCGGGAAACCGCATTCTGGAGAAGGGAGGAAACGCATTTGACGCCGCTGTCGCCGTGAGCGCTTGTCTGGCGGTTGTCTATCCGCATATGACGGGGCTTGGAGGAGATTCCTTTTGGCTGACCTTTCATCAAAAAACAAAGGCGGTAAGAGTGTACAATGGCAGCGGCCGTTCAGGAAAAAATGTGACGAGAGACGTGTATAAGGAGAAAAATGAGATCCCGCTGCGGGGGATCGACAGCGCAATTACCGTGCCGGGAATGGTCGATAGCTGGGATGCCGTGCTGAAGACATACGGACGGATGTCGCTTTCTGACGTATTGGAGCCTGCGCTCAATTATGCTGAAAATGGTTTTCCTGTATCTGCAGATCAGTGCCGGCATACAGCGGCGAATCTTGAACTGCTGGCGTCAACACCTTACACTGCTGATATCTTCATGAAAAACGGCAAAGCACCGGTCCCCGGTGAACGGTTTGTGCAAAAAGAGCTTGCGAACAGCCTGAAAATGATTGCTGAAAGAGGAAGAAGCGCATTTTATGAAGGTGATATCGCTCAGCGGATTGTCTCGTATTTACAGCATAATGGAAGCTATATGACGCTTGATGACTTTACAGCACACAGAGGTGAGTGGATAAAGCCTATATCCTGTGATTACCGGGGGTGCACCGTCTATCAGGCGCCCCCAAATTCTCAAGGTTTTACGGGTTTACTGACGCTGAATATTCTGGAAAACTATGATTTCAGCCAAATTGAACATGGTTCATTTACCTATTATCATGTGCTCGTGGAGGCACTGAAAAAGAGTTTTCTGGATCGGAATGCCGTTCTGACTGATCCGGCGTTTGCTGATATTCCGCTGGAAAGGCTTTTGGACAAAAGCTACGCCAAGCAGCTGGCGGAAGAAATCGGTTATATAGCTGAACCGGCGGAAAGCAGACCAATAGGCAGTGATACCGCCTATGCGGCGGTGATGGATTCGGATGGCAACGCGGTGTCGTTCATTCAAAGCCTTTACTTTGAATTTGGCTCGGCTGTTACTGCCGGAGATACAGGCATTCTCATGCAAAATCGCGGCTCATTTTTCTCATTGGATGAAAATCATGTCAACACACTTGAGCCGAGAAAGCGCAGCTTCCATACGCTGATGCCGGCTATGGTCTGTAAGAACGGGAAACCGAAGATTTTGTACGGTACGCAAGGGGGCGAAGGCCAGCCGCAGACTCAGACCGCGATTATCACCAGAATGCTGGACTATGGAATGCATCCTCAGCAGGCAATCAGCGAACCGCGCTGGGTATGGGGCAGAACGTGGGGCGAGGATTATGAAGGTCTCAGAGTTGAGAACAGAATCGCAGAGGAGACGGTCGACATGCTAAAAGAAAGCGGCCATCTCGTGGAGACAGTCAGTGATTATGACCCGCTGATGGGTCACGCCGCAGCAATCGCAGTGGATGAGGAGGGCTTTCTCCAGGGAGGAGCCGATCCAAGGGGGGATGGGGCGGCTGTTGGGATTTGACAAGCTAGAAAAATATACATATGTATATTAAGAGAGCAAGAAACAGGCCAGCATCAATCAGGTGGTACATATACTGTTTATCTTCAGGTCTATACCTCCATTCTATAAGAAAGCGTAGAGAATCAATCGAAATAAAAAATAAAAGAAGCATATATCCCACAGGGAAAAAGATCATAGAAAAAACAAACAAAATAAGTAAAAAGATTTCTATTAATCTCTGTGTGCTGTTGACTGGCTTGTACAGCCAGCCGGATTTATGGATACCGAACTTTTTCTTGATAAGAAATTGCAGTGCTGTGCTGAACGATACTATGACCAGAAATAACAGCCAAAAATGAGTACTCATACGAATCCCTCCTAAACTCATCTCTTTATACGTTCGTGGGAGAGAAAATGTTTCATAGAAAAACACCCGGGGATTACTCCGGGTGTTTCATTTTTACAGGATGTATCTGCTGCTGAAAAATGGTTTTCATTTTATCCCATGCGATTTCTGTGTTTTCATCGAGATCAAAGAGGCCTGAATTGCCGATGATAAAAATGTCATTCCCAGCTTCCGCGAGCATGCGGAAGGTTTTTTTATTACAGGAGCCGTCAACTTCAATGGCATACGTATAATGATTTGTTTCTCTCCACTCTTTAGCCGCACGGATTTTTCCAGTCATTTCTGCGATAAACGGCTGCCCGGCAAAACCCGGATCAACGGTCATAATCGTCAGTTTATCAATCAAATGCACATAAGGGCTGATCCACTCTAGCGGAGTGGCCGGGTTCAATACAATCCCGACCTTTGCGCCATGATCTTTGATGTTGTGTATCAGCCGAAACGCCGAACGGTTAATGGTTTCGGCATGAACGCTAATGTAATCAGCACCAGCCTCTGCTGTCATATCGATAAAATCCTCTGGCCTCTCAACCATCAGGTGGGCATCAATCGGGAGAGCTGTCATCGTTCTGAGCTGGCTGATGAAAAATGGAGACAGCGTAATGTTTTTGACAAAATGGCCGTCCATGATGTCAACATGATACATATCGGCACGGCTGTTTAGAATGGTGATCTGCTCGTTGAATTTTGTTAAATCCATACACATCAGAGAAGGTGAAAATAAATGTTTCATGACGCATCCCTCACTTTAATTGAAGAATTGTATGATCCAGCCTAGAAGAATCCCGATAATGCCAAAGTCTGAATCGCCGTAAGTCGTGCCTTCAAATCCGAGCGAGCCAAGAACCGGCAGAAGAAGCGCAGGCAGAAAAGAAATGAGAATGCCATTGGCAAACGCACCGAGTACAGCCCCCCGCACTCCGCCGGTTGCATTTCCGTAAACTCCCGCCGCCGCTCCTGTAAAGAAATGCGGTACAAGTCCCGGGACAATAACACTGAGACCGATGACTGGAAGAAGAAAAATGGACACAACACCCGCCAGGAAGCTGGATAAAAATCCGATAATCACCGCGTTTGGCGCAAAAGGAAAAACCGTCGGACAGTCAAGAGCGGGTTTAGCGCCTTTCACTAGCTTCTCAGCGATGCCTTTAAAAGCAGGGACAATTTCAGCGATTACCATCCGAACCCCCGCCAAGATGACATATACCCCAGCAGCGAACGTAATGGCCTGCATAAAGGAATAAACGAGAAAATGGCTTCCGCCGCTCAACGATGATTCAATATAATCCTTTCCGGCGAAAGGAGCGACAATAAAGAAAAGGAGTGCCATCGTTAAAGAAATGGAGACTGACGTATCCCGCAGAAATCCTAATGATTTCGGAACTTTGATATCCTCAGTCGAATGAGATGGATTGCCCGCATGTTTGCCGATGAATCCAGCAATAAAATAGCCGGCAGAACCGAAATGACCGAGTGCGAGATCATCGCTTCCTGTAATTTTTTTTGTATACGGCTGAAGGATGGCGGGTGACAGCACCATTAGCCCCCCAAGAATAATGGCGCCAGCAGCAATGAGAGGAACACCGCTGATGCCGCCGGTAATCAGCACGGCGGAGATCAATGAAGCCATGTAGAGAATATGATGGCCGGTTAAGAAAATATATTTAAATGGCGTGAGACGCGCCAGCAATATGTTAACAATCATTCCGAAAATCATAATGAGTGCTGTTTCCGTACCAAACGTTTTTTGAGCAATGGCTGATATTGCATCTGTATTTGGTACGACGCCTTTAATGTGGAATGCTTTTTCGAACATGCTGCCGAACACGGCTAGTGAATCTGAGACAATCGTCGCCCCAGCGCTGAGAATGACGAATCCCATTGCCGTTTTCAGTGTGCCCGATACGGTATCCGCAGCGTTTTTCTTTTGCAGAAGCAGACCGGCTAAGGCAAAAAGTCCAATTAAAATAGCAGGAGTTCCCAGGAAATCGTTAATCAAAAAATCAAGCATCAGATGCACCCCCGTCGTCTATGTTTTTGTGTGTTACAAGTTGGTAAGGATGGCTTCTTTGATTTCTTTCTGGTCCAGCAGGTTTTTGAGTCCGACAACGTTACGAGTTCCATCGTCAAGACCTGACACAATATCGGCAGATCCTAGATACAGATCCGCTTGCTCCGTTTTGCTTGAAGTGAGGTCTGTATGTGTAACATCAGCGCTGATGTTCAGTTCATCAATGATTTTTTTCACATTCATTTCAACAATAAAGCTTGATCCGAGTCCGTTTCCGCAAACAATTAAGATTTTTTTCATTTGAATCACTCCTAGTTTGAGTATTTTTGAATCATTGGCAGCACATCTTCTGCCGATTGAGCGTTAATCAGCAATTGAATGTTTTCCGGATCACCCAGCATATTCGTGAGCTGGGAGAGGGCTTTCAAATGGGTGTCATTGTCGATTGCCGCGAGCACGATAATCAGCTGGACTGAATGCTCGGGCCGGTCTGAAAAGGAAACGGCTTGTTTCAGTCTCAGAAAGCTCATGCCGATTTGATTCACACCGTCTTCAGGCCTCGCGTGCGGGATGGCTACATTCGGCGTAATAACGATATATGGGCCCAGTGTCTGAATCGTGGCAATCATGGCATCGACGTATTGCGGGGTAACAGACCCGTCATCCACAAGCGGCTTTGCCGCAATGCGGACGGAATCCTCCCAACAGGGGGCAGAGTCGGCCATCGTTATATGGTTAGGTGTCATTAATTCAGCAAGCATTGGTTTGCGGTTCGCCTCCTTTTCATGTTTGTGCGGCTGTCCTAAATACTCGGTCAGTTCTTGCATCAGCTCTGTTTTATGAATGCCTTCTGCATGTTTTTCGATGATGCTCATGATGTCATGAACACTTGGGTGGAAATGGGCAGCGCTGTTTGAGAGCGCATCTACTTTTTTCAGCAGGCTGATCTTTTCCTTGCTGTTCAGTATGGGATTAACGATGAGCACAGGCACCCCTCTGTCTGGGAGCGGAACAGTTGAGATCAGGACATCAGTTTCAAGCGTCATTGTTTCATAGACACGGCTTGATACGGTTTTCAGAATATCGACATTCGGCAGAAGATCTTCAATTTGGCTCTGCAAAATTTTTGAAGTGCCGATGCCGCCCGGACAGACAATAACCGCTGTTTTTCTAAGTGAGGGCGCGACCCCTTCACGTTTCATCCAGCCTCCGAAATGCATGGCGATAAAAGCTGTTTCTTCACTGCTGACAGGTTTTCTTAATTCTTTTTGAAGGTGATGAACGACTTTTTTTGTTAAGCAGAAAATATCACTGTATTTCGTTTTGATGGAGGCAGCTACATCACTCTCATGAGGGGTGATATCATATTTAATCCTGTAATAAGCTGATTTCAAATGAAGCACCAGATGTTTTTTTAGATTTTCCGGGTCCTGAAAAAGCACGCAGGCGTAACGCTGGAAATCGACAATCATTTTGTCCGCGATATCATGTATCACATCCAGCTCACCTGCAATGAGACTTGAAGCGGGGAACTGACTGATTTTAGCCCCTAACAGATGGATCGTGAAGTAGCACATCTCTTGATCAGAAATAAAGGCTTTTTCCGGCAGTTCCGCCGCCGCCCGAACGGCCGCTTCATATTCCTTCGTTTGCCTGATGGCGTATTGCTCTTCTTGTTCTAGAGTGATTTCTTTTCCCGCCTTTAATCTGATCAGAAATAACGTAAAGTGCACACTTAAGCTCGCGAGAACATGATCAGCAAATTTCATGTGAAGAAGCTTTTCGAAAGTCAGCAGCATAGATCGCATAGTTTGAATCTGCTGTTCACAAGCAGCCGGATCGGGACATAGATCGGTAACGGCCGCAGTGCTGCTGCTTTTTTGCATGAGCTGATTTGCGTATTCTGCCAGCAGTTTTCGCTTTTGCAGTTCTAATCCTGAGAAGAAATACCCTTTTTCTTTGGTAAAGGAAAGAACGATGCCGAATGTCTTCAGCTTTTCGCGAATATGCTTCATATCCTGAATGGCGGTGTTGCGGCTGACATGATTTTCGTCAATGAAGTTCTGCAAAAGTAACCGTCTGTTTCTCGTTAAAATGCGCAGGATCACTCTTGCCTGCCTTTCTGAGGGAGAATATTCATAACTTGAACTTGTCAGCGTTTTCATTTCTGATGTCAGCATTTTTTTCGTTTGGTCTTCTAAATAAAATCCTGCTGAACGCCTTCTTTTGATCGGTGTCAGTCCGGTCTCTTTCAGCCAGCCGTTAATTTTTTCAATGTCATAATACAGTGTTCTCCTTGAAATTTTTAATTGCTCCGTTAATTCGCCGCAAGTAACATAGCTGGTTGTGTTGAGAACCTGATGAAGAATGGCTGATCTTCTTTGGTCTAAAGGCATGCCCATCAGCTCCTTATGTGCAGGTGATATCAGTCTGCCGTCCTTCTCTTCGTGCGGGCTTATTTCAATTGTAATGGGGGGCATCTGAATTTATAAGACCAAATCAGTGCAAACGGTTTGTGCAAATATGATTCCTGCAAACAAAAAAAGCCAGGCACATGCTGTGCCGGCTTTTAAAAAAACAGTGTCTTTTTGACTAGTTTCTTCTATATAAATAGTCCTTTTATGAACTCGGACGAATCAATGTAAATTCTTCACCGAGCTTTGCATAATGGTTTCCGGCTAATCTGGAAGCCGGCTTTAATTCGTCCGTCAAAATATACCCTTTTTCTGCGTCATACACCTTCTCATCGAGGTGAAAACAGACAACTCTGCCAATAAGCAGATCAGCCGTGGTCACACCATGATCATTGTCGAAGGTGATATGCCGTTCGAGCTTGCATTCAAAACGAATGCGGGCTTCTTGAATGCCGGGCACCGAAACAGCCGTGCTCTCTACACAATGGAGAGAGGTGCGTGTCATTTCACTTTCGTCCGGCCCTAAACTTGCCGCCGTTTCATTGATGTCTTCAATGATGGCTTCATCACTGACATGGACGACAAATTCACCGTTTTTTATCGCGTTTCTGGCTGTGTCTTTTTGCCGGCCTTCTGATCGGTTGACAGAAATACTGAGTAGCGGAGGATCTGAGCTGACCACGTTATAGAAACTGAAAGGTGCCGCATTGATTGCCCCGCCTGAAGAAAGTGTTGTAACAAATGCGATCGGGCGCGGAATAACGGCTCCTGACAGCAGCTTATACGTCTCTTTGGCACTAAGCTCTTCAGCTTGAAATATGTACACAACAACACCGCCTTTATTGTAAGAGTACCATGATTATAACGAAATCCATTCAAGGAAACCAAATGATGCGGGTTGCATATGCTATGTCATGACATATAACTGATATAGGGGAATTAGAAAATAGGCTACCGTACGTATGCCGGAGCCTATGATGACAGTTTCATTATTTATATTTCTTTTTGACTACCCAGCAATTGCCGTCTTTCCAGAACTCTTTTTTGCTGTCGTAATCATCTTTTTTGCGATGATGATCATTTTTCCAGTGTTTTTTGCGAGAGCGGTACGACTTTTTGTAGCTGCGAGATTTTCTGTGTGAACAGAATGATTTTTTGTAGCTGCGAGATTTTCTGTGCGAACAGAATGATTTTTTGTAGCTGCGAGATTTTCTGTGCGAACAGAATGATTTTTTGTAGCTGCGAGATTTCTTGTGTGAGCAGTAGGATTTTTTGTAGCTGCGAGATTTCTTGTGTGAGCAGTAAGATTTTTTATGGCTGCGAGATTTCTTGTGTGAGCAGTAAGATTTTTTATGGCTGCGAGATTTCTTGTGTGAACAGTAAGATTTTTTATGGCTGCGAGATTTTTTGTGTGAGCAGTAAGATTTTTTATGGCTGCGAGATTTCTTGTGTGAGCGGTGCGACTTTTTATGACTGCGTTTTTTTCCACGAGGCTCTTGGTATAAATAAGTTTTTAAACCTTCTTTTTTTGCGGATTTCACCGCTTCTTTGATATCAGAATGGGAATAGTGGCCCAATTGAAATCCTCCTTTTTTTAATTTGTTTAAGGATGAAGATCCTTACTACACACATAGTACGCACGATTGTAAAAAGTGTATAAGTGTTCCGCTGAGATCTCACAAAAATAAAAGCCTAATTTTGAAGGGGGACTACGGATGAAGAATCAATCAAATTTGCCTCTTTATCAGCTGTTTATTCATCCAAAAGACTTACGGGAATTAAAAAAGGATATATGGGACGATGAACCGGTTCCGGCTGTGTTGAAAGTGAATCAGAAAAGATTTGATATCGACATCGCTTATCGCGGATCTCATATTAGAGATTTCAAAAAGAAGTCGTACCATATTTCCTATTATCAGCCGAAAACATTTCGCGGCGCCCGCGAGGTTCACTTGAATGCGGAATATAAAGATCCTTCCATGATAAGAAACAAATTGTCTCTCGATTTTTTCGCAGAGCTGGGGACGCTGTCTCCAAGGGCAGAATTTGTGTTTTTAAAGGTAAATGGGAAGAATGAAGGAGTGTATCTTGAGCTTGAATCCGTGGATGAATATTATTTAAGGAAAAGGAAGCTGGCGGACGGAGCGATTTTTTACGCGGTTGATGATGATGCTAATTTTTCTCTCGTGAGTGATTTGGAGAGGGAAACGAAGAAGTCGCTTGAGCATGGGTATGAAAAGAAGACAGGGACCGAGGAAGACGATTTTTATTTACAGGATATGATTTTTAAAATTAATACTGTCCCTAAAGCCCAATTTAAAACAGAAGTGACAAAACACGTGAATATCGATAAGTATTTGCGCTGGCTGGCCGGCATTGTGTTCACCTCAAACTATGACGGGTTTGTCCATAATTACGCTTTGTACAGAAGCGGGGAAACCGGATTATTTGAAGTGATTCCTTGGGACTATGATGCCACCTGGGGCAGGGATATCCATGGAGAGCGGATGGCTGCAGATTACGTAAGAATTCAAGGATTTAATACATTGACCGCCCGCATTTTGGATGAAACCGAATTTCGCAAATCCTATAAGCATCTCCTAGAAAAAACACTCCAATCTCTCTTTACAATTGAATATATGAAACCAAAAATATTGGCGCTTTATGATCAAATCAGGCCGTTTGTCCTGATGGACCCATATAAAAAGAGTGATATTGAACGTTTTGACCGTGAGCCGGAAGTGATTTTTGAGTATATTAAAAATCGTTCACAATACATCAAAAGCAATTTAAGTATTTTGTGAATCCATGATTATAGGTATTCGCTGAAAATCAGACAATTAGGCTATTGAATTAGTTCAAGAAATAACTGTGACACGTATAAATGCAATATATTTATCATCTATGTATAAATGACTAGGAGGGTAATGAATGAGCAAGAGGAGAACTAAAAATTATTCAAATCATGATATATCTTACTATCATTTTTTGCATTCAATGCAAGATAAAATTGTCACTGTATATCGAGGAGGTCCCGAATCTAAAAAAGGAAAATTGGTAGCTGTAAAATCAGATTATATCGCTTTACAAACTGAAAAAAAAACCATTTATTATCAATTGGATCATGTAAAAAGTATTACAGAGGATACCAATAATAGCACAACAACAATTGAGACGGCAGAAATGGCTGATGCTGATGATTTTCACAGCTTAATCGGACAATTAATGAACCAATCCGTTCAATTAAATCAAGGAGGTCCGGAATCTAAAAAAGGAAGTTTGGTGTGGCTAGGAGATGATTACGCTGCGTTAAACACAAGTGAGGATGGAGTAGTTTATTTTAATATTCATCACATCAAAAGCATAAGTAAACATGAGTCCGCTTTAAATAAAGAAGGACATACGCCAAGTGTCTTGGAAGCTGATAACCTAAACGAAGTTTTTAAGAGTTTAACTCATAAATGGGTTTCGATTAATCGAGGAGGACCAGAAGCAATTGAAGGTATCCTCGTAGATAATGCGGATGGTCATTATACTTTAGTGAAAAATCAAGAAGTGCTTCGCATATATCCTTTTCATATCAAGAGCATCAGCTTAGGCCCAAAAGGCTCTTACAAAAAAGGTGATCAAAAGAAAGAACATGATGATAAAGAAGAAAGCAAAAATGATATAGACCAAAAACAAGAAAAAGAGGGGGACAGTAGCTCGTTAACATCTTCAAAATCACATAGCTCATCAAGTTCGTCCAAATCAAATAAACGGTCACCGAAATCTTCAGATTATCAATCGTCAAAATATGATCGTTCGTCAGATACCAGCAGTTCGTCCAAATCATATCGGTCACCAAGATCTTCAGATTATCAATCGTCAAAATATGATCGTTCATCAGACACCAAAAGTTCGTCCAAATCATATCGGTCACCAAGATCTTCAGATTATCAATCGTCAAAATATGATCATTCATCAGACACCAAAAGTTCGTCCAAATCATATCGGTCATCAAGATCTTCAGATTATCAATCGTCAAAATATGATCGTTCATCAGACACCAAAAGTTCGTCCAAATCATATCGGTCATCAAGATCTTCAGATTATCAATCGTCAAAATATGATCGTTCATCAGACACCAAAAGTTCGTCCAAATCATATCGGTCACCAAGATCTTCAGATTATTATAGCACCGGAAGCCAAAAGGAAGATTATAGCTATGAAACGATTGTCAAAACGATAGACTATCATTGGAAGCGCAAATTTTAATAGATAATGAAGGTGCATCAATAAAGTGATGCCCTTTTTCATTCAATTAAAGGGGGAGAATGGTGAAAGGTTTGAATCAATTTCTTGACACAGATGTTGATGTTGTCATTTCAGGAGATACAAGATTTGTTGGCACACTTATAGATATTGGACAGGATATTTTTGTTATATTTAATGGCTGCAATTATCTTTATATTCCCTTGCTGCATCTACATCAAATGAACAAAGCAATAATAAATACGAATACTGGGAAACCAATTTTAAGAGATCCGGAAGATACAATAATGCAGGCGGAAAATAATAGTTTTTCTTACAGAAACACATTAAACAATGTGAAAGGCAAATTTATTGAAGTTTATGTAACTGGGGATCGGTCGATACATGGATATGTTACCAGTGTTTTAAATGATTATATTGTATTTTTTTCACCTGTATTTAAAACACTTTTCATATCTATGCATCACTTAAAATGGTTTACCCCTTATTCAACAGAGCAAACGCCGTACACGCTTGACAACTCTCAATTGCCTGTCGTACCTTCCAGTGTTTCACTTGTACGTAATTTTGAGGAGCAGATCAAAAAATATGTTGGCCAATTGGTTATATTTGATATGGGGGAAGTGCCAGAAAAAGTCGGCCTATTAAAAGATGTATCTAATAATATCATTGAGCTTATTAACGCAAGTGGAAAGTCAATCATTTGGAAGTTAAATCATCTAAAGACAATGCATCTCCCCTAGCGTAGCCTCTACTGAAAATAAACTGCCCTCGAATAGCAGAAGGCAGTTTTTTATTTCATATACTGCTAAAGAAATAACCAACTGATCCAAAAATATAAACATGTTAACGTAAAAAGAACAGTCAGCGGAATGATTAAAATGGTTGTTTTTAAATATTCACCCCAAGAAATACTTTCATCATGCTGTTTTAATATATGCATCCAAATAAGTGTTGCTAATGTTCCTATAGGTAATAATAAGGAACCAATATCACTGCCAATAATATTTGCCAAGTAGATGATTTTTGCTGTAGAAGGATTCAGGCTCATTTCTGTTAAAGTAAAAGTACTGATCATTAAAGCCGGATGATTGTTGAATAGATTCGAAAAAACAGAGGTAGAGATACCCGATACAAAAGTAGCATAGGAGAGGCTTCCAGAAACCATTGGTTTGAAATGATTTACAATTAATTCAGTGAATCCTATATTGTGCAGCCCATAAATGAGGACATACATAGTAAAAGCAAAAATAAAAATGTGCCAAGGTGCCTTGAAGAACAAGTCTCTGGGAGAGGTTTTGAAATAAACCCATCTCCAGGCCAAAAGGATAATTGATCCGATGACAGCGACAAGAGGAACGGAGATACCGGTATATGACGCGGCAAATAAGCTGATTCTGACGAGAAAAACAAATGCGAGTACAAATAACATTATTTTTGTTTGATTTCGTTCTGGTAATGGAGCTGATGGCGAATGAAGGGGATGGTACCTTCTGTGTCGCAGAGACTGAAAATGGTTCGGTATATCCGGCAGGCTTTTAGGAAGACGTTTATAAAAGAAAATAAACAGTAGACAAGCCATAAAAATGAGTCCCATCATACTAGGGACAAACATCATGGCAGTGTGCAGGTATAGATCCATTCCAATCATTTTGAGAGAAATTAAATTTACTATATTACTTACGCCGATCGGTGCGCTGGAGGCTGTAGCTATTAAAACGCCGCTTATTAGATAAGGGGTTTTTTGATGTTTTTTCAAACCTAAATATTTTAAAACCAGCAAAAGGATGGGGGTTGTGATCAAAACGCTCCCATCATTATTTAGGAAAATGGTCATTAAAAAGCAAAGTGAATTGGTTAACCAAAAAAGCTTGATGCCTGATCCCCTGGATTGTTGGAGCAGCTTTGCAGCCACCCAATAAAAGAACCCAAAACTTTCTAATGCAATGGCCATGATCATAGTGGCAAGAATTGTGACCGATGCACCCGTGACTTTTGATCCTATTTCTCCTAAGTCGGTCAATGACACACTTCCGCATAATAACACCATTAAAGCGCCTATTGTTGCGGGGATAGCTTCATTTAATCCTTTCGGCCTCCAGAAAATAAAAATCATTGTTATGAAAAAAGCGAGCAATGTTAATATACTCGTGAACTGTGTAATATATTTCACCTCTCTATCTATCATTCTAAAATCAAACGATTGTCATACGCTTACTAGTATCCTTGCCAACTATTTGTACTGTATGTATACGTATACTGATATGAAGTTGTACTAAGCGATTATATTATATTAATTAAAATTCCATGAGAATCCCAAAAGAAAAAAGAGTTTGCAAGTATCATTTCAGGTACTTGCATCACTCTCTTTAGTTCTTAACTGCTGACAATTTGAAATATTAATAAATTGCTTCAAAAGCGGATTTTGATTGTCTTTGCGATAGGCGATAACCCATTCGGCATTCAGCTGTATTTTATCTATTGTTCGATAAGTCACATCCAAGTTAAATAATTTTTTAGCTGAGGAAGGTACAAATGTAATCCCGATGCCGGCGCTGACTAATCCAATGACCATTTGATATTCAGTCGCTTCTTGTACAATGTTTGGCTTAAAGCCAGCCTGCTCACAAAATTGGATGAAATCAATGTATAAAGTAGGCCATGCTTCCTTGGCTACAGTAATAATCGGTTCATCTCTCAAATCTTCAATTGTAATGGCTTCCTTAGATGTTAACGGGTGTTGTTTAGGCAGTGCTAAAACACAAGGGCTGCTTTGGGCGATTTCAGTATGCAATGCTGTGTGCTGTAAAGGAGGATGAAGTATACCAATATCAATGTTGCCCTTTAGCAGCTCCTCTTGCTGCCTAAACGAGGATATTTCACGTAATTCTATTTTTACTGATGGGAATTTTTTACGATATTCCCGGACAATCGGCGGCAGAAATTCATATGTAGCTGATCCGACAAAACCGATAACGAGATGGCCGTGCTCGCCGCGAGCCGTCCGCTGTGCCAATTCAATCGCTTGATCAATTTGCATCAAAGCCGTGCGGCAGTGATTTAAAAATATTTCTCCGGCTGCGGTTAGTTCCACAAATCGTTTTGTCCTCTTCAGAAGCGTCACCCCGACTTCTTTTTCCAGCTGTTTGATCTGCTGGCTGAGAGGAGGCTGTGTCATGTTCAGCCGAAGCGCAGCTTTCCCGAAATGAAGCTCTTCGGCAACTGCGATAAAGTATTGAAGGTGGCGAAGCTCCATCAATCATGCATTCCTTTCTTAGGTTAATAATTCGTAATACATATTAATCATAAGTCGAATTGATATTGGAGGTCAATTTCCAAAGAGTGTATAGTGAAACGTATCACAAGATTTATTTAAATTTTTATGTTTAAAATGCATAATAAGGAGTGAGGGTGTTGACAAAAGCAACAAAAGAACAAAAATCCCTTGTGAAAAACAGAGGGGCGGAGCTTGTTGTTGATTGCTTAGTGGAGCAAGGTGTCACACATGTATTTGGCATTCCAGGTGCAAAAATTGATGCGGTATTTGACGCTTTACAAGATAAAGGGCCTGAGATCATTGTTGCACGGCATGAACAAAATGCGGCATTTATGGCGCAGGCTGTAGGCCGTTTAACTGGAAAACCGGGAGTCGTTTTAGTCACATCAGGACCGGGTGCTTCTAACCTGGCAACGGGACTGCTGACTGCAAACACTGAAGGTGACCCTGTCGTTGCGCTTGCTGGGAACGTTATCCGTGCCGATCGTTTAAAACGGACTCATCAATCATTGGATAATGCGGCGTTATTTCAGTCGATTACAAAATACAGTGTAGAGGTTCAAGACGTAAAAAACATACCGGAAGCTGTTACAAATGCATTTAGAGCAGCGTCAGCAGGTCAGGCTGGGGCCGCTTTTGTGAGCTTTCCGCAAGATGTTGTGAATGAAGTCACAAATACCAAAAACGTGCGTGCAGTGGCAGCGCCAAAACTTGGCCCTGCACCAGATGATGCAATCAGTGCGGCTATCGCAAAAATCCAAACAGCAAAACTTCCTGTTGTTTTAGTCGGAATGAAAGGCGGAAGACCTGAAGCGATTAAAGCGGTTCGCAAGCTTTTGAAAAAGGTTCAGCTTCCATTCGTAGAAACATATCAGGCTGCCGGGACTCTTACAAGAGAGTTAGAGGATCAATATTTCGGCCGTATCGGTTTATTCCGCAACCAGCCGGGCGATCTGCTGCTTGAGCAGGCTGATGTTGTTCTGACAATCGGCTATGACCCAATTGAATACGATCCGAAATTCTGGAATGTCAATGGAGACCGGACGATTATCCATCTGGATGAGATTCTGGCTGACATTGATCATGCTTACCAGCCTGAGCTTGAATTGATCGGGGATATCCCATCTACTTTGGATCATATCGAACATGATGCTGTAAAAGTGGATTTTGCGGAACGTGAGCAAAAAATCCTTTCTGATCTAAAAGAATATATGCATGAGGGAGAGCAGGTGCCTGCAGATTGGAAATCAGACAGACTGCATCCTCTTGAAATCGTTAAAGCATTACGAAATGCAGTCGATGATAACGTCACAGTGACATGCGATATCGGTTCACACGCGATTTGGATGTCCCGTTATTTCCGCAGCTATGAGCCGTTAACATTAATGATCAGTAACGGTATGCAAACACTTGGTGTTGCGCTTCCGTGGGCAATCGGTGCTTCATTGGTGAAACCGGGAGAAAAAGTCGTTTCTGTCTCTGGTGACGGCGGTTTCTTATTCTCGGCAATGGAGTTAGAGACAGCGGTGCGCTTAAAAGCTCCAATTGTACACCTTGTATGGAACGACAGCACATATGACATGGTTGCATTCCAGCAATTGAAAAAATACAATCGTACATCTGCAGTCGAGTTCGGAAACATCGATATCGTGAAATATGCGGAAAGCTTCGGGGCAACCGGTTTACGTGTCGAATCACCAGACCAGCTGGAAGATGTTCTGCGTCAAGCCATGAATGCTGAAGGCCCTGTTATCATTGATGTCCCAGTTGACTACAGTGATAACGTTAATTTAGCGAGTGACAAGCTCCCAAAAGAATTTGGAGAACTGATGAAAACAAAAGCTCTCTAGCACTCTGCGCACCAAGACACTGTTTTCGAAGAACAGCACATTACTAAAGGAGTGAAGGGAATATGAAACAAGAAAGCAACATTCAAATGCTGAGCCGCGGCAAAAAAGAACAGCCCGTTAGCCAAATTTATCAAGTATCAACAATGACTTCTCTTTTAGACGGAGTATATGACGGCGATTTTGAACTGTCAGATATTCCGAAATACGGAGACTTCGGTATCGGGACTTTTAACAAGCTTGATGGAGAGCTGATTGGATTTGACGGCGAATTTTACCGTCTTCGTTCCGACGGCACTGCGACACCTGTGCAAAGCGGAGACCGCTCTCCGTTTTGCTCATTTACGTTCTTTACACCGGATATGACGCACAAAATTGATGCGAAAATGACACGTGAAGAATTTGAAAAAGAAATCAACAGCATTCTGCCAAGTAAAAACCTATTTTATGCCATCCGTATTGACGGATTGTTTAAAAAAGTGCAGACAAGAACGGTAGAACTGCAAGAAAAACCATATGTGCCAATGATTGAAGCGGTTAAAACACAGCCGATTTTCAACTTCGACAACATCAGAGGCACAATCGTTGGTTTCTTGACTCCTGCTTATGCGAACGGAATCGCCGTTTCTGGCTATCACCTGCACTTCATTGACGAAGGACGAAATTCAGGCGGACACGTCTTTGATTATGTGCTTGAGGATTGCACGGTTACGATTTCTCAAAAAATGAACATGAATCTCAGACTTCCAAATACACCAGATTTCTTTAATGCCAATCTGGATAACCCGGATTTCGCCAAAGATATCGAAACGACTGAAGGAAGCCCAGAATAAAAAAAGCAAGCCCGCACATGTGCAGGGCTTGCTTTTTATTTGGCACTTTACCTGATTTTAGTTAAAATAACATTAAAATGATAAAGGTGTGGGTCTCATTGAAAATACTGGTTTTGGCTGTTCATCCTCAAATGGAAACCTCAGTCGTCAATAAGGCGTGGGCAGAGGAATTAAGTAAACATGACAATATCACTGTACGGGAGCTTTATAAGGAATATCCGGATGAAGCCATTGATGTTGCCAAAGAGCAGCAGCTGTGCGAGCAATACGATCGGATTGTGTTCCAATTCCCGCTTTATTGGTACAGCTCTCCGCCGCTTCTTAAAAAATGGCAGGATCTTGTGCTGACATACGGCTGGGCCTTCGGGTCAGAAGGGAAAGCTCTGCATGGCAAAGAGCTGATGCTGGCTGTTTCCACAGGAAGCGAAGCGGAAAAGTATCAGGCGGGCGGAGGGAATCATTATTCAATCAGTGAGCTCCTGAAGCCGTTTCAGGCGACAAGCAATCTGATTGGCATGACATATCTCCCGCCATATGTGTTTTATGGCGTGAAATACGCAAATGCTGAGGATATTGCGATCAGTGCAAAACGGTTAGCTGATTATATCCAGCAGCCTTTTTCTTAAAAAAGAAACGCCCTGTCCGGAATGGGACAGGGCTTTCTCTATTAAAAATCGGGTAATTCAGATAGGTTATTATCCTTTATGCCGTCTGGTTCACTTCTTAAAATGTCACGTCCGTATTTATGAAATACATCAACGTGAGCGATCTTTCCCGCTTTTGCTTCTGATAGCGCAGTGGGATAGTCCAGTTCTCTTCCTGTGTTCGTTTTCACCGCAATAATATTGTCTTCCTCATTTCTTCTGACCGCGATAATTTCTTCTTTTCCGGACGTATCAACTGGCTGATCGATATTTGTTTGCTTGGATTTATACGATTCATAAGCAGCTTCAAATTGATCCATTTTTCCACCTCCATCCTTTAACGTAAACAAAAATGCTGTTGATCATGTATAGGTTTCGACACGGCATACGACAATATTTCCTGAGAAATATTTTGAATGCGACAATTCAATCCATAATTAGCGAAGAAAAAAGGGATTCCGTTCTGTAAACGGAATCCCTTTCGGTTATTTTGTCATCTGCAGGTCCTTTGTTTTGATATAACCTGTCTTACCGCCGTAATCTGCATAGACCCAATCAAAGTCAAAGCCGCCTTTTTTTGTTTTACTCCAGCCTAAAAAAGATACGCTTGTGTTAGCCGGGAGTGTCTTGATGCTTTTTCCTTCAGCGGATGTATATGCTTTCGTCTTTGTTTTGGTTTTTACTGTTGTTGCTGCCTTTACAATGTAATGAGTGGAGACAAAGCCTGTCTTTCCGTTTTTGTAATGAACCTTTGCCCAATCAGCGTTTGAAAACGAAATGAGCTTTAAGCTGTCGCCCAGATGAAGTGTGTCGGCTTTAGCGCTTGAAGCGGAGGCCTTTGTTCTGACATTCAGAGCCTCTGCTGAAACCAAGTAGGAATCAATCGGATAGCTGTATAAATCATCAATGCTTACGTTTGTTTCTGGCTGTTGTGCATGAATTGTGTTTGCGCCGCCGGCAGAAGCCGCAGTTATTCCGGCTGCAAGTGCAAGTGTAGACAGTATTTTCGTGGGTTTGTTCATTGCGTTCCTCTCCTCACATAAGAGAAATAATCATTTCTATTATTCCTTTCACGTTTTGGCCGGTTGCTAAACATAAAAAAGGATCAGATAAAGATCTGATCCTTGGCATTATTTTTTCGTTTCCAGTTTCAGAGGAGCTGATATTGTTTTCTTTACTTTCTTTCCATGTAAAATCTGATCCGCTGCTTCCGTTGCCAGTTTACCGATCAATTCAGGCTGCTGAGCGACAGTGGCTGAGAGCTTACCGTCTTTAATCGAAGAAATGGCATCCTTATTTCCGTCAAAACCGACGACTAAAATATCTTTGCCGGAGCTGTTAATCGCTTCGAGAGCTCCAAGCGCCATTTCATCATTATGAGCGAAAACCGCTTGGATATCCGGGTGTCCTTGGAGCAGGTTTTCCATGACAGTCAGGCCTTTAGTGCGGTCAAAGTCAGCTGATTGTTTTGTGACAACGTCCAGCTTTTGATCTGCGATTTTGTGAAAGCCTGAACCGCGTTCCCGTGTAGCGGAGGCACCCGGAACACCTTCAAGCTCCGCCACCTTAGCACCTTTTCCAAGCTTGTCTGCGATGAACTCTGCGGCCATTTCTCCGCCTTTTACATTGTCTGAAGCCACGAGGGTTTCTATTTTGCCTTGTTCAGCGGACCGGTCGATGGAGACGACAGGCACACCGATCGAATTTGCAGACTCTACTGCCGTTGAAATAGCCGAAGAATCAGTTGGATTAATTAACAGGGCATCAACGCCTTGCTGAATTAAGTCCTCCACATCACTTGTCTGCTTGGAGGAATCATTTTGTGCATCGACGATGATGACCTTCATTCCGCGCTTTTCCGCTTCTTTTTCAATTCCCTTTTTTAAAGAAACAAAAAAGGGATTGTTAAGCGTTGAGATCGACAAGCCGATGGTAAATTCCTTTTTCTTATCTGAGTTTGATGGCTTCGCCCATTGGGGAGGCTGGAGCGAACAGGCGCTCAATACAAACAGTGACAGCGCCAAAATGACGGATACAGCCTTTTTCATGTAAAACCCTCCTATGCTGACTTTTTGCGGTCTAATAAT
Source organism: Bacillus sp. PAMC26543 (assembly GCF_014250375.1). Classification (NCBI taxonomy): domain Bacteria; kingdom Bacillati; phylum Bacillota; class Bacilli; order Caryophanales; family Bacillaceae; genus Bacillus; species Bacillus sp. PAMC26543. The sequence continues at coordinate 591,333 of NZ_CP060193.1, forward strand.
ACCGCGATTAAAATGACAATCCCTTTAACAACCAGCTGATAAAATGATGAGACGCCAAGCAGGTTGAGTCCGTTATTGAGTGTGCCGATAATCAGCACACCAATTAACGTTCCGACAATGCGCCCGCGGCCCCCGGAAAGACTCGTTCCGCCTAAGACAACCGCCGCGATGGCATCCAGTTCATATGATTCTCCAGCTGTTGGCTGTGCCGAGTGGAGACGGGAAGTCAAAATCGCGCCGGCAAGGGCGGATAACAGACCGGCTAAAGCATAAATCATGACTTTTACACGTGTGACTTTTATGCCTGAGATGAGTGCCGCTTTTTCATTGCCGCCAATTGCGTATGTCCGGCGCCCGAACGGCGTTTTGTGAAGCAGCACCCAAAGGATAACAAAGGCGAGAACCATTGTAATTGCAGGTACTGGAATTCCTAAGAAATAACCGCGGCCGAACAGCTGAAAGGCATAGTTAGTGCCAAGCCCTGTGATCGGGTTTCCGTCTGTATACACAAGGGTAAGTCCGCGGAAGACAGTCATGGTCGCAAGCGTCGCGATAAAAGGGGCCATTTTCCCTTTTGTGATTAACAGTCCGTTGATCATCCCGAGAAGAGCGCCAATCAGACAGCCTATGATGACGGCGAGAATCGGGTCGACACCAGATACAATCATACCCGCGACTAAGGCGCTGGACAGGGCGAGAATAGCCCCGACAGAAAGATCAATGCCGCCAGTTAAAATAACGAAGGTCATGCCGAATGCGATCAATCCGTTAATCGCTACCTGCCGAAGCAGGTTTAAAATATTCAGAGGCTCCAGGAAGCTCGGGTTTAAAATCGATACGATCATAACGAGAATAAATAAACCGAGAAACGGGCCGAGCTTCTGCATGACGCCATCGAAGTGAATCTGTTTTTGTTTTGTTTGCTTCAGTTGTTCCGTTTTCATGTTACCGCCCTCCCGTGGCAAGTGTCATAATTCGTTCTTGCGTCGCTTCACGCGCTTCGATGTCTCCGCTGATTCTGCCTTCATGGACGACGATGATTCTGTCACTCATCCCGAGTATTTCCGGCAGCTCTGATGACACCATAATGATGCCGACACCGCGTTCAGTGAGCTCGTTCATCAGCGTATAGATTTCCCGTTTCGCACCCACATCCACGCCTCTTGTCGGCTCATCCAATATGAGCACTTTTGGGCCGATACCGATCCATTTGGCAATCACGACCTTTTGCTGGTTGCCGCCGGACAAATGGCGCGCGTGCGTTTCTGATGAAGCCGTTTTGATGGTCAGGCGTTTTATGAGAAGGTCTACAAACTCTGCTTCCCGCTTGTGATCAATGATGCCCTTTGGAGAAAAACTGGCCAAATTGGGCAGCGCAATATTTTCCCGAATCGATGTGTCGAGCAGCAGTCCTTCATCTTTGCGGTTTTCCGTAATAAAACCGAGCCCTTTTTTCACAGCATCATACGGATTTTTAATAGCAGTCTTTTTTCCTGCAATCCAAATCTCACCCGAATCGAGCCGGTCAATGCCAAACAGTCCTCTCATTATTTCTGTTCGTCCGGCTCCCATTAAACCGGAAATGCCGACAATTTCACCGGAACGGACATAAAAGCTGATATCTTCAAAGCTTCCTTTTGAGGAGGCGTTTTTCACCTCAAATATTTTGTCTCCGAGTGAAGGGACGCGTTTAGGATACCGTTCCGTCAGCTCACGTCCGACCATTTTTTTCACGACCTCGTCAAAATTGGTTTCTGAAATGTTTGTTGTATCAACGGTTTTTCCGTCACGCATAATGGTGATTCTGTCGCAAATCGTAAAAATTTCTTCCATTCGATGTGAGATGTATACAATGGAAACACCGTTCTTTTTTAAAGCCGTAATGACGTCAAACAGCTTGCTGATTTCCCGTTCAGTCAAAGCCGCGGTAGGTTCATCCATAATGATCACCTTGGCATTTGTCATGAGCGCTTTTGCGATTTCAATCATCTGCTGCTGTCCGACGGAGCATTCACCCGCTTCTTGATCAAGTGAAAGAGAGACGGATAGTTTATCAAATTGTTCTTTTGCTAGCGCTTTCATTTTTCCGGTTTGTAAAATACCAAATTTCGTTGACATTTCTTTTCCGATAAATAGATTCTCAAGTACGGACATGTCCGGCCAGATGTTCAGTTCCTGATGGATGAAGGCGATTCCGTGCTGCTCGGCTTCCTTTGGGTTGGAGAAATACGTCTCGTTACCATTTATGGTGATCCGTCCTTTGTCCAGTTTGTGCAGACCAGTCAGGATGTTCATCAGGGTGGACTTGCCGGCGCCGTTTTCTCCCATCAGTGCGTGAACTTCGCCAGGCTTGAGCTGAAAAGACACACCTGAAAGCACCTGGTTTTTTCCGAATGCTTTATGAATGTCATTTATTTCGATTTGCATATCGGTCCTCCTTTCTAGAAAAGCACACCCGCCTGCAGGATGCAGTTGGCGTATGGTGTGAATTCTCCTGTTCGTATGACAGCTTTAGCTTCTTTAGTCAGCTCCTTAAATTCCTCGTGGGGAAGGCAGTCAACTGCCTCTTCAGAAAAAAGGATTTCTATAAAACTCGCATTCTCTGGATTGGATACCTTTATTTCGGATGCGACAATTACTTTTTCAACAGCCATTTCATCTGCCAGCACTGCGGCTACATCCTGGAAAGCCGGGAAACCCGGCTTCAGTGAGAGATCAATTTTCAGGACGCCGTCAGGAACGGGCAGCCCTGCATCAGCGATGACAATTTTGTCAGTATGGCCAAGGTCAGCCAATAGCTTGGCAAGATGACTGTTCAGTATACCGTGTCTTTTCATGACAGCAGCTCCTCTACTTCTTTTCTGGACGGCATTCCGCCTTGAGCGCCGAAAGAACATACAGATAGGGAGGCGGCGCGGTTTGCGAACCGTAATGCAGCTTCAATATCTTTTCCCTCCGCCAGGGCCACTGCAAGAGCCGCGTTAAACGTATCACCCGCCCCGGTTGTATCGACAGGCTCAACAGGGAAGGAAGGGATGATCCGCTCTTTGCTGCCGGATGAATAGCGCACGCCTTGTTTGCCTTCAGTGATAAAGAGCTTCGCCGGATAAAGCGCCAATGCTGCAGAAACCGTCAGCTCCGGAAATAAGATCGCCGCCTCATGTTCATTCGGCGTAAGATAGGCGGCATGGTCAATGGTTTCCTGCTTCAGCGGGCGGGCCGGTGCCGGGTTAAGCATGATCGGGATGTCGTGAGAATGGCAGTATCTGCACACTTCATCAATCGTTTCTTCGGGGATTTCCTGCTGAATCAGAACCATATCGATATTTTCAAGTTTTTCAAGAGCGTCTATCGCATAAGATGGGGTGATCTCATCATTTGCGCCTTTAACGACGACAATACTGTTATCACCTTCGGCAAGCACGATGTGGGCGGTGCCGCTTTCTTTATGTGTAACCGGTTCCATATAGTCGGTGCGAACACCGTTTGCTTTTAAATTATTCATGATGGCTGTTCCATAATGATCGTTACCAACCTTGCCAATCATAAAAACATTGGCGCCGAGTCTGGCGGCGGCAACAGCCTGATTCGCGCCTTTACCGCCCGGCACAGTTTGAAATGAAGTACCCAGTACGGTTTCGCCCGCGTTTGGGCGTTTGTCTGAGGTGACCACCAAATCCATAGAACAGCTTCCAATCACACAAATATTACGCATCGTTTTCTTCCTTTCTTGTCGTGTTTCTTCTTATATACATGACGGGCATTTGAATCGCCGTTTCTGCGAGAGGCTGTTTTTTTATGATGCTCAAAAGAAGTTTAGCCGCTTCTTTACCCATGTCATATGCCGGCTGTTTAATCGTTGACAGCGGCGGAAACAGCAGCTCGCTTTGGGGAATATCATCGTAGCCGATAATTTGAATATCCTCGGGCACTTTTTTCCCGCGCCGCAAAGCTTCATGCAAAACAGCCGCTGCTTGAATGTCATTACTGGCAATTACCCCGTCTGTCTCAGGATATAAGACAAACAGCTCCTTTGCCAGTGCCTGTGCATCCTTAAAAGAAAAGGACGCCGTCTCGATGATATGAAAATCAACACCCGCCTGCTGTAATACCTCTAGAGCGCCGTGAAAGCGGTCTTGGGCAGTCGGCAGGTGAGCAGGACCCTTCAGGAGCGTAATGTGTTTGCTTTTTCCATGAACAATTGCTTCCGCTGCTAATTTTCCTCCGGTATGTCCGTCACTGGATACAGAAGGAGCGCCTTCAGGTGTTCTGTCCAGGAAAACGACTGGCTGATCAATGCCGCTGTATTCCTCAAGATGCGGATAATTTGTTGCAGCAATAATACCTGCGACATGATTTTGTTTAAAGGTTTGAAGGTATTCAAGTTCTTTATTTAATTCCTCGTCACTGTTGCCGAAAATAAGCCGATAGCCTTCCCGGTTCAATTCATCCTCCGCGCCGCGGGCAAGCTGGGGGAAGAAAGGGTTTGTAATGTCCGGAAGCAAAAGCCCGATCAGCCTGGATTCTCTTTTATAAAGAGACCTGGCGACTTCGTTCGGATAATAGTTCAGCTTCTCCATGGCGGCCATCACACGTGTTCTCGTTTCTTCATGTACATAGCCGTTGTCATTCAGGACGCGGGAGACCGTTGCAACTGAGACGCCCGCGGCTCCCGCGACATCTTTAATTGTAGCCAACACAGCTCCTCCTCATTTGTGTAACCGTTTACACAGATAGATTATCATGAACATTCCGTTATTGGCAATAAGAAAAAAATAAAACATGGCGATATAGCAAACCGAACTGTAAATGGTGTATAAATATGAGAATTTAAAGATATTCACGCTTTTTTTGACAAAGTCTTCACAAATCTGGATGAACATTTCATGAACGAATATTAAGTTTTATTAAAATTGTTTCAAAGTCATGCGTTTAGACCTGTAAATAGGATGAAACAGATTAGACTATCCGCCCAGAAAATGTTTAATTATGTTAGAGAACCTGGACCTGTTTGTTTGCCGTTTTTATTGCAGGGGCCATTAGTCAATTTGGAATGGGCCTAATATTGTCTATTCCGTGCAGAAAGGATGACATTATGACCTTATCCTTAAGAAACAGGCAGAAATAATTTTATGTTCATAAGAACCGGAAACACGCATTGTATCAGCAAAAGCCTGATATACCGGGCTTGAAAAAAGATTGATTTGAAATGCATATTAAACTGAACATTCAAGGTATGACTAAACGTCCAGAAGGAAATCATTTGGTGGATGAAAGCGCATTCGTTTTTAGTATTGAAAAAATCGATAAGATGTAAGTCCTGTCGATTTCCAAAAATAGAAAACACTTTGTAGGTACAAAATCTCTTTCAAAAGAGAAGTTTGGCTCAGTAGATTAGGGGAGATTATGTTACATAATGCCGATTGAGAATTCATAGTGATTCTATATACTGATGAATGAATTTACAACAATATAGAAGGAGATGTCGATAAGCAATGTGGTTACTCATTATAGCCTGTGCTGTCATACTGGTCATCGGAATATTAGAAAAACGGCGACATCAGAAAAACATTGATGCCCTCCCTGTTCGAGTGAATATTAACGGCATCCGAGGAAAGTCCACTGTGACAAGGCTGACAACCGGAATATTAATAGAAGCCGGTTACAAAACTGTCGGAAAAACGACAGGAACGGACGCAAGAATGATCTATTGGGATACACCGGAGGAAAAGCCGATTAAACGGAAACCTCAGGGACCGAATATCGGCGAACAAAAAGAAGTCATGAGAGAAACGGTAGAAAGAGGAGCCAACGCCCTCGTCAGTGAATGTATGGCCGTTAATCCGGACTATCAAATTATCTTTCAGGAAGAACTTCTTCAAGCTAATATCGGTGTCATCGTAAACGTGCTGGAAGATCATATGGATGTCATGGGGCCGACGCTTGATGAAATTGCAGAAGCGTTTACCGCTACTATTCCTTATAATGGCCATCTTGTCATTACAGATAGTGAATATACCGAGTTCTTTAAACAAAAAGCCAAAGAGCGAAACACAAAAGTCATCATTGCTGATAACTCGAAAATTACTGATGAATATCTTCGTAAATTTGAATATATGGTATTCCCTGATAACGCTTCTCTCGCATTGGGTGTGGCTCAAGCACTCGGCATTGATGAAGAAACAGCGTTTAAAGGAATGCTGAATGCGCCGCCAGATCCGGGAGCAATGAGAATTCTTCCGCTGATCAGTCCGAGCGAGCCTGGGCACTTTGTTAATGGGTTTGCCGCAAACGACGCTTCTTCTACTTTGAATATATGGAAACGTGTAAAAGAAATCGGTTATCCGACCGATGATCCGATCATCATTATGAACTGCCGCGCAGACCGTGTGGATCGGACACAGCAATTCGCAAATGACGTATTGCCTTATATTGAAGCAAGTGAACTGATCTTAATCGGTGAAACAACAGAACCAATCGTAAAAGCTTATGAAGAAGGTAAAATTCCTGCAGACAAACTGCATGATCTAGAGTACAAATCAACGGAAGAAATTATGGAATTGTTAAAGAAAAGAATGCACAACCGTGTCATATATGGCGTCGGCAACATTCATGGTGCCGCAGAGCCGTTAATTGAAAAAATCCACGAATATAAGGTTAAGCAGCTCGTAAGCTAGGAGGAAATGCAGACATGTTCGGATCAGATTTATACATTGCACTAATTTTAGGTGTACTACTCAGTTTAATTTTTGCGGAAAAAACAGGGATTGTGCCGGCAGGGCTTGTTGTACCGGGGTATTTAGGACTTGTGTTTAATCAGCCGGTCTTTATTTTACTCGTATTATTAGTCAGTTTGCTCACCTATGTCATTGTGAAATTCGGTTTATCCAAGTTTATGATTTTGTATGGACGCAGAAAATTCGCTGCCATGCTGATCACAGGGATCGTCCTGAAAATTGCCTTTGATTTTCTATACCCGATTGTACCATTTGAAATCGCAGAATTTCGAGGAATCGGCATTATCGTGCCAGGTTTAATTGCCAATACCATTCAGAAACAAGGATTAACAATTACGTTCGGAAGCACGCTGCTATTAAGCGGAGCGACCTTTGCTATCATGTTTGTTTACTACTTAATTTAATGTAAGGTGTGTCAAACGATGAAAAAAGAACTGAGCTTTCACGAAAAGCTGCTGAAGCTGACAAAACAGCAAAAAAAGAAAACCAATAAGCACGTATTTATCGCGATTCCGATCGTTTTTGTCCTCATGTTTGCTTTTATGTGGGCAGGCAAAGCAGAGACGCCAAAGGTTAAAACCTATTCAGATGACGTTCTTTCAGCCTCATTTGTAGGCGATATTATGATGGGGCGCTATGTTGAGAGAGTAACGGAACAAAAAGGGGTAAGCAGTATTTTTCAATACGTTGAGCCTATCTTTAAAGCATCAGACTACGTAGCCGGAAACTTTGAAAACCCGGTAACTTATAAAAAGAACTATAAGGAAGCAGAAAAAGAAATTCATCTGCAGACAAACAAGGAATCCGTAAAAGTCCTGAAGGATATGAATTTCACGGTCCTTAACGGCGCGAATAACCATGCCATGGATTACGGCGCACAGGGCATGAAAGATACACTTGAAGAATTTTCGAACCATAACCTCGATATCGTTGGGGCTGGATACAGCTTGAGCGATGCGAAAAAGAATATCTCATATCAGGAAGTAAATGGGGTAACAATCGCAACCCTTGGATTCACGGATGTATCCGGCAAAGGTTTCGCGGCTAAAAAGAATACACCGGGCGTGCTTCCCGCAGATCCGGAAGTCTTTATCCCTATGATTTCAGAAGCGAAAAAACATGCTGATGTCGTAGTTGTACAGTCACACTGGGGACAAGAGTATGATAATGATCCGAATGACCGTCAGCGCCAATTGGCAAGAGCTATGTCTGATGCAGGTGCCGATATCATCGTCGGCCATCACCCGCACGTCCTTGAACCGATCGAAGTCTATAACGGGACCGTCATCTTCTACAGTTTGGGGAACTTTGTGTTTGACCAAGGCTGGACAAGAACCAGAGACAGTGCGCTGGTGCAGTATCATTTGAAGAAAAACGGAACGGGACACTTTGAGGTAACGCCGATTGATATCCATGAAGCGACACCTGCCCCGGTTAAAAAAGGCAGTCTGAAACAGAAAACAATTATTCGCGAACTGACGAAAGACTCTAATTTCGCATGGGAAGTAGAAGACGGAAAACTGACTTTTGATGTCGATCACAGTGACAAACTAAAATCTAAATAATGGAGTGATATAAGATGAAATTTGTCAAAGCCATCTGGCCGTTTGTTGCCGTTGCAGTCGTGTTTATGTTTATGTCAGCTTTCAAATTCAACGATCAGCTGACTGATCAGGAAAAGCAAAAAATCGATACAGAAATTCATAAAATTCAACAGCAGGAAGAAACGGCAAACGCCGCTAAATAACACAATAAAAAAAGTGAATGTCTTACGAGACATTCTCAGCTTGTAGAGAAAACGATGTTTTTTCTACAAGCTTTTTTGTTTCTTTAGATGCTTATTGTATTTTAGATACAGAAAAAGGCTCCCACATATCTATCCCTGCTTGGATAGGTATGTGGCAATCTTCTTCATGTTCTGGCATGCGGCTGTGAGGAGAACTTGTTCGCTCACATTTCGTTGTCCCCTCAACCTGCAATAGCGAAGCCCATGCAGCTGTTTTGAATCTGCAAAGCTTCGCTCTATTTTTTCTTTTCTTTTTTTGTAGAGGTTTTTTCCTGAAACAGACAAGCGATTTTGTCTGACCTTTTCTTTATGGTCTTCCCATACATGCCGAGTAATCACTTTCTGCCGATTCTTTGATTTTGTACAGTTTTCAAGCAGCGGGCATGAGGAACATATTTCAGGATTTGATTTATATGTCCGGTAGCCTTTTCGGTCAGTTGTTGAGTACGTAAGGGTTTGCTGGTTCGGGCAAATATATCTGTCTTGTTCACTGTCGTAATGAAATTTCCATTTTGGAAACAAGCCTCGGATAGGGTGATAAAGTCTATGTGCGATGACACCAAAGATTTGTCGGTCAGATAATCCTTTACAGATCGGAGTCGTTAAATATCCGGAATCAAGGGCGACGGCTTCTACTTGAAACCCAAATCGTGCGATTTGGTGATCCAATCGGTCAAGATAGGGCACAGAATCATGGACATTTCCAGGTGTGACATAGGTATCTGTGATAATGTTGTATTTCATATCTGTTGTGCGGTGATCTAAATAGAAAAAACCTTCTGGTTTGTTTTCACGATACAGATATCCACTTTCCGGATCTGTTGTACTATGGCGGATCTCTTTTTCAGCTTTCACCTCCTCTTTGATTGTTAATGGCTTTTTTCCGTGTTCCTCCCGATCCTCTTGAATGGCTTCATTTAAATCTTTGATATAGTTTTGGGTATCCTGCGCAATTGTTTTTCTTGTGTATTTATGCTTGTTGGCATTGGCTTTCAGATGAGTTGAATCGGTGAATAGGACACGTCCGCCCACCATGTCATGATTGATGGCCTGAAGAACGATCTCATCAAAAATGTCTTGGAAGATGGTTGTATCTTTAAAGCGTGTGCGTCTGTTCCAGCTGATGGTGGAGTGGTGCGGAACCGGGTCATTGATATTCAGTCCCAAAAACCATCTGTACGCCATATTGTAGTAAATTTCTTTTTCGAGCTGTCTTTCTGAACGGATACCGTAGAGGTAGCCGATAAACATCATTTTGAATAAAATTAGCGGATCAAGTGAGGGGCGGCCTTTGTTTTCGCTGTAGTAGGGTTTCACCTTTTCAATGATGAAAGAGAAGTCTATGTGTTTATCAATTTTACGAAGCAGATGATCCTCTTCGACGAGTTGGTCAAGCAGAACAAATTCGGCTGCATTTTGAGAAGAATTTCTTGTGTGCAACATGAGAAAGACACCGTCCTTGTAAGTCTTTCTTTTATTTTATTACATGAGAATGGATATTTTAAGAAAAAATAAAGGCTGTCGAGATTTTCTCGACAGCCTGTGAATGTCTTACGAGACATTCTCTTTTTTTTATTTGCCATTTCGAAAGCCAGCATATTCATTCTGTAAAAATATCAAAAAGTCTCTTAACATATCTAGAAAAATACCGATGTTAAAACTGCAAATAGAGGAGGAGATAATAAAAGTGAACACACTGGCAAACTGGAAGAAGTTTTTGCTTGTGGCCGTTATGATTTGTTTTTTGGTTCCTATTATGACAAAAGCGGATATTGCGGAGGCTGATGCAAAATCTGACCTGATCATCAGTGAAGCAAAGAAACTGCTTGGGTATAAGTATAGATACGGCGGTGAAACTCCGAAAGAAGGCTTCGATTCATCTGGATTGATTCAATATGTTTTCGGTCAGGCTGATATTCATCTGCCGAGATCTGTGAACGACCAGTCAAAAGTCGGAACGGCAGTAAAGCCGGCAGATCTAAAACCAGGTGATATTTTATTTTTCAAAAAAGAGGGAAGCAGCGGGACTGCACCGACACACGCCGCTCTTTACATTGGAGACGGGCAAATGATTCACAGCACCCTATCAAAAGGGGTTATCGTCACAAACTACAAAAAAAGCAGCTATTGGAGCGGCTCTTACATTGGAGCGAAACGAGTCGCTGCCGATCCGGAGACTGCTGATGTGGCTGTTGTGCAGGAGGCCGAAAAATACCTCGGCATTCCGTACGTTTTTGGCGGAAGCACACCGTCAGAGGGCTTCGATTGCTCAGGGCTTGTGCAATATGTCTTTAAACAGGCGCTTGACATCTATCTGCCGAGATCAGCAGAGCAGCAGTGGGCAGTAGGCGAGAAGGTGGCGCTTCAGAACATTAAACCCGGTGATGTCATCTATTTCAGCAATACGTATAAAACAGGAATTTCGCATGCCGGCATTTATGCAGGAGGCGGAAGGTTCATTCAGGCGAGCCGGTCTGAAAAAGTAACCATTTCCTACTTATCAGAGGATTATTGGAAATCTAAGATGACAGGCATCCGCCGGTTTAACAACCTGACGATTCCGAAAGAAAATCCGATTGTGTCGGAGGCGACGCTCTATATCGGGGAAGTTCCTTACAAAAAGGGCGGGATTTCTCCAGAAACAGGATTTGATACTTCTGGCTTTATCCAATATGTTTACCAGAAAGCGGCAGGCATTTCACTGCCCCGATACGCGACGAGCCAGTATAAAGCGGGAACAAAGGTTGATAAGGCTGACCTGAAACCGGGAGACATTGTCTTTTTCCAATCAACAAGCTTAAACCCGGCCATCTATATCGGAAATGGCCAAGTCGTTCATGTCACATTAACAAATGGTGTAACCATTACCAATATGAATACGAGCACGTATTGGAAAGATAAATACGCGGGAAGTATTCGGGTGCAATAATAAAAAACAAAGACTCCAGGATCTCTGGAGTCTTTTCTTTATGCATATTGGCCGGATAGAAGCTGATCTATAAAGTAGGCCACACCATTTTCATCATTGCTTTTCGTCACGTAAGTGCTTTTTTCTTTCAGTTCATCAATCGCATTTTCCATGGCGATTCGGTGTCCTGCCACTTCGAACATGGATAAATCATTCGGACTGTCACCAATCGCATAGATATCTTGCGTCTCAATTCCGTATTTGCCGGCAAGCTCAGTCAGCGCGCGCCCTTTGCCGGAAGAGGCCGGGAGAATTTCGATAATGTGCTTTCCGGAAGAGGTTTGCGCCAGTTTTTTATGATGCTTCAGTTCTTCCTTCGCATGTCTCAGTTTTTCCATATCAAAGGAGAAGCAAAGGAGCTTGTAAATGTTTTCGCTGCCGTCGAAAATCGATTCGATATGCGGGATCGGTTTGATGCCGAACTGCTTGAACTGGGTCATGGCCCCTTTCCACAATTCATCCATGTTTTCATCTGGATTGGCGCTCCTTAAAATGTCAAGCTCTGCTTGAAGCTTAGATTCGCCGTCAAAAGGAGAAAGCAGATGGTCATCTGTATAGACCTCGAAGTAAATATTTTTTGAGAGCAGGTAATCAGCGATCGCTTTGCCGGCCTCTTGATCCATTAATGTCCGGCTGATCAGGCGGTAGCCTTTGTCATGAACCGTTCCGCCATTTGCCGCGATGATAGGGATATCCAAGCCTTCCAGCAGCGCTTTAACATCAAACGTTGCTCTTCCTGTGCAAATGGTAACGAGGATACCCGCATCAAGCGCCCGCTTGATAGCCGCTCTGTTTTCATTAGAAATGATGCTTTCCTTATTCAGCAATGTACCGTCTAAATCAATCGCTATTAATTTCATATGTAGGGGAAACCTCCTTAATAATGAAGCTGCTTCGTGTAGTATGTTCAGCTTTCATACGAAACATAAACCATATAGGACAAGGCTAAACCTTACGATCCTATTTTTCAACAATGAAATATGTAAAACGGGATGGCTGCACGCCATCCCGTTCATTATACACCTAAATCGTTTTGCAGCTCTTCTTTCACTTCCTGCAGTTTTTCCTGATTCAATCTGAAATAGTAGACGCCGCCAGGCTCATAGTCATAGCCTGTCAGCTGGATGGATTCAACCGACTTCAGTGAAGTGATAAACGGGAACAAGCCAATGGCATCTTTAAGAGATAGGTTCATTTTTAAGTTTTCTCCCATTGTATCCACAATATCATCATAAGCCGGAATGGAGCTAAGTGATTTTGATTTATCGATAATGGCTTTCAGCACTTCCATTTGTCTCTGTCCGCGTAAAAGATCACTGTCAGCTTTACGTGTTCTTACGTAAGCCAGCGCTTCCTCTCCATCAAGCGTGTGTGTGCCTTGTTGAAGGACAACTTTTCCTTTTGTATCCTTTTTGATTTGCTGGATGACTTTATCGCTTTTTACGTTGACTGTGACGCCATTCAGCTCATTTACCACGTCTTCAAACGCAGTGAAGTTGCTTTCGACTACATAATCAACGGGAATATCAAGCATTTCTTCAACTGTTTTCACACTTAGATCTACGCCGCCATAGGCGTGGGCATGCGTAAACTTATCATAGCCATGGCCTGGAATATTCACATAGGCGTCGCGCGGAATGCTCAGCATTTTGGCTGTTTTTTCTTTGCGGTTAAAGGTAATCAGTACATTCGCATCACTTCTGGCCTGGTCTACCGTCTCACCGTTTTTCTCCCTGGCATCAATCCCTAAGAGCAATACAGAGAAAGAATCCTTTCCAGGATCAAACTCTTTAATCCGTTTTACAGATTGTTCTCCGCGGGCAAGACTGACGTGAGCTTCTTTAGAAGCGTTGTTCAGTTTGACATAAGCGTATGTGCCGACAGAACCTGCGGCAATGATGAGAAAAGCCATTACACCGGCTAATAATTTCACCCATTTTCGTAGGCGTCTCTTTTTCTTCTTACGTTGTGATCGTTCTTCCATATCAATACCTCACGTTTCATTAATATTTGAAGCGTACCATTCATTTTGCCGTAGGGCAACTGCTGATAAGACAATATTCGATAAAAATTCCTATATTTATATGTTTTTGTTTTTAGAGATTTATGATGATGTGCTGAATCACCTTCTATTGGACGCCACTGGGGAAAAAAATGTTTCGGTGCAGTTGAAAAAAACGCCAGTAAATTAATGGATATTAGATGTCTGTACGTCTGCATAGGTTTACTTGCCGGAAAAATAGGCTAAAAGATTTCTAAAAAACTCCGTGGACAGTACCATTGGATCACTGATTGGAGAAAGGGAGTCATTTCTATGAAGAAGCAGTCAAATATATGGCTTTATTTTTTCGGCGCTCTTGGTGGCGCTTTATACGGCTATGATACCGGCGTCATTTCGGGAGCCATTTTATTTATGAAAAAGGATTTAGGCCTCAACGCCTTTACAGAGGGACTTGTTGTCAGCTCTTTATTAATCGGAGCGATACTCGGTTCCGGAGCGGCTGGCAAGCTGACGGACCGTTTTGGCAGGAGAAAAGCGATTATGGCTGCCGCGCTGCTGTTTTGTATAGGAGGATTGGGAGTTGCGCTTGCGCCAAATACAGGAGTGATGGTGCTCTTTAGAATCATTCTGGGACTGGCAGTCGGAACATCGACAACGATCGTGCCGCTGTATTTGTCTGAGCTGGCGCCAAAAGAGAAACGGGGTGCGCTTTCGTCCCTCAACCAGCTGATGATTACGGTCGGTATCCTGCTTTCCTATATCGTCAATTACATATTTGCCGATGCGGAAGCGTGGCGCTGGATGCTTGGATTGGCTGCCGTACCATCATTGCTCCTGCTCATTGGTATTTTGTTTATGCCTGAGAGCCCGCGCTGGCTGTTTACAAATGGTGAAGAGGGCAAAGCGAAGAAAGTTCTTCAAAGATTGCGGGGAACAAAGGATATTGATCAGGAAATCCATGATATTAAAGAAGCGGAAAAAGAGGACGAAGGCGGTCTGAAGGAGCTGTTCGATCCGTGGGTGCGCCCGGCGCTGATTGCCGGATTGGGACTGGCGTTTCTGCAGCAATTTATCGGTACGAACACAATCATTTATTATGCGCCGAAGACCTTTACAAACGTCGGGTTCGGAAACTCCGCCTCTATTTTAGGAACGGTCGGAATCGGAACAGTGAATGTTCTTATGACTCTTCTCGCCATTAAAATCATTGATAAAGTTGGAAGAAAGCCGCTGCTATTATTCGGGAATGCCGGCATGGTGATCAGCTTGACTGTCCTGGCTATGGTGAATCTCTTTTTCGATAACACCCCGGCCGCATCATGGACGACAGTCATTTGCTTAGGCGTGTTTATCGTTGTGTTTGCCGTCAGCTGGGGCCCGGTTGTCTGGGTGATGCTTCCTGAACTATTTCCGCTTCATGTGAGAGGCATCGGTACTGGAGTCTCTACCTTGATGCTGCACGCTGGAACTTTGATTGTTTCTCTAACCTATCCAATTTTAATGGAAGCGATCGGCATCAGCTATTTATTCCTGATTTATGCTGCGATCGGCATTATGGCGTTTCTATTTGTCCGGTTTAAAGTAACAGAGACGAAAGGAAAAAGCCTTGAAGAAATTGAGCAGGATTTGCGCGATAAAAACGGCCAGAGTGGATCGGCAGGTAAACAGCAGACAGCGGGAACGTAAATCATATTCAAAAGGGTGCTGCCAACAGGCGCACCCTTTTTGCTGCTTACCTTCCAACTGTTCCAAAATTAATGATTTTGAACGAAATATCGTATGTGAACTCTGCCTCAGTGAACGTTTCATCCCAATGCCCTTTTACTTTATCCCAGTAATCCGGGTATTGAATCCGAACGTAGTCAGATAAAAAGATAGGGTCTGCTTTATACGTATGCTGCAGCTGATCCATAATCTGCTTGATATCGTGTTTCAGCTTTTTCTCAAAAATGTTTTCCAGCTTACGCAAATAGCTCTCGCTAAAAGAATTTTCTCTTGGACTTTGATCTTCTGTCAGAATGCCTGTTGTTTTGACAGAAATATGAAAGACAGGCTTTCCATTCTGAATGGCAGGTTTGATTTTTGATTTGGACTTCTTAATCTCAAATGTAATCGGAGATCCTTTTTCTTCCGCCGGCATGACGCCGCCTTGGATCGTCCCCATTACCCATGTCAGCGCTTGTGTTTCATCCGCTGAAAGAAATCCGACGAGTTTATTGCTGCCGCTTTTAATAATGCCAGCCCCGTCATACTTTGCTTTTCCCTTTTGGTTTTTCACGGCTTGAATGAGAAAACTGTAGCCGTTTTGGCAATAGATAGAAGCTCTTCCGATCCGAAGCGGCATCATAATTTTCCCGTTATATCCGCTGTTATTTGTCAGATCAATGAGTTTTTCGGAAGGCATCGGCAGCTGCTGCTTTGGACTTCCTTCCGTAAAAATGTCTCCAGCTTCCCCTCTGGCTGCCATCAAATAGCTGCTTCTCCTCAGCTCATCATCCCGGATAAAATGGTTGAACAATTGATCCATATTTTGGTTTTTCATTAGCTTTTCTCCCAAAAGAATCACTTTTAAATGGTCGCTATAGATAGGAGGGTCCTTGATGGATACATCACTGACCGCTTCGAGAATGGTTTTCCCGCGGGAGGTCACATTGACAAATTCCGGTTTTCCTGATGCTTGGCTGTCTTCACTTTGAGGAAGAAGGTTTTGATAGGTTAATTTATACTGATGGTCATCAGTTTCATCGATTGCAAGTCCCCTGGCGAAAGACAGTTTTTCAATATTTTTGACATCCCAGCATCCGCAAAGCAGCTGCAGCATCAGAACCATTGCTGCGAGCTTTATTATTGTCTTCATTGCAGCTGACCCCTCCCCAGCTTCTTCTGTACCCAGCTCAAAAACCAGATGAGAAATGGTATGATAATGACACCTAAAAATGCATATCCGAGAAGTGAACCGTAATAAAACACGGCATTAAGATCGTCAGGAAGCATTGTGAAGAAAAATGTAACAGCCAGCAGTGCAGCAAGCAGCCACGGATTGTTTTTATTTTTTAGGTGAAAGACATCTGTTAATCCGATATGCGCGCCTTTAAAAGAGCCGAGCATACATGCAAATTGCTGAGCTGTCCAAGTCAACTGTAAAAACAGGTCAAATCGTTCAATAAAAATCCCTGGGATTTCTAATGCGTGGATGAGTGAAATGGTCGGCCACGTCACTGTTTTAGCTTCAGCCACACTCATACAGCCAATGACAATAAACAAAGTAATGCTGTAGAAAACAGTTGAGGTTGCAATGCCCAAAGCGACAGCTTTTTTAACCTTCTTCGGATCTTTCATAAAGGGAATGAGATAAAAAATGACTTCAAATCCTGAAAAATACAAAAGGGTTTTAGGAAATAAAGAGAAAAAACTTTGATAGCCGCCTTCAAATACGGGTCGGATAAAATCTAACTGAAACAAACGAAAGCTAAACATCAGAAGCATCAGAAAAATAATAATAGTAACAGGAAAGATATACGCATATACCTTCGCAATGGGGTAAACGCCTCCGGCCACATGATAGATGGCAACCGCCAGAAAAATAATGACGACAACCGCCATCGGCGTGTTTTTTAATAGAAAGAATGCGACAACCTCTCCCAAGACCCGGGCTTGAAAGCATACGATACCGATAAAATAAAGGGTAATAAATAAATTCAAAAAGAAACCGATAAATTTTCCGGCTGCAATGCTGTTGAGCTCAAAAATCGTTTTCCCGCTGTTTCGTTGAAGAAAAGGCAAAAAAAGCAGAGCATAAATAATAAAAATAACGCCCTGAAGCAGGATCATAATCCATCCGCTCGGACTTTCGGTTTCAGCGGCTGAGCGGGGTAGGGTTAAGACACCGGCACCGATCATTGTACTGCTTACCATAATAAGCGTCTGCATAAATGTAAGCTTGTCCTCTGATTGCATCATAGCCATCACCTTTGTCTGATTTTATCTTTTGTGTCTTTACGGGTAGGTCTCCTTTTTAAAAATAGGGTAGGGATGCGAATCACAGTGTCCTTTAAATCTTGTCCGGGCTGTGCCATTATGGGAATAATGTAATCTTGGCCAAAGCTTTTCAGTCGCATCAAGTGGCCGATCACAAACAGAAAGACCATGATGACGCCATACATGCCAAGTATCGCGGCACTTATCATACCCGCAATGCGAATAATCCGCAGCGGAAAGTTAAAGGCGTATGAAGGAACGGTGAATGATGCCAATGCGGTAATTGATACAACTATGACCATCAATGCGCTGACGATTTGCGCCTGTACGGCTGCCTGTCCAATGACAACACCTCCAATAAGCCCAATCGTCTGCCCGATCGGTTTTGGCAATCTTAAACCGGCTTCCCTGATCAGTTCTATCGTAAATATCATAATAAAAGCTTCGACAAAAGGCGGAAAGGGAACATTCAGCCTGCTGCCCGCAATCGAAATGGCCATTCTCGTCGGCAAAAGACCGGTGTGAAAGGAAACAAGAGAAATATATAAGCCGGGCAAATAAATGGTAATCAGGATGCTTGAATATCGAAGCAAACGAATAAGAGACATTGTAATCCAGCGCTGGCTGTAATCATCCGGTGAATGAATAAATTCATCCACCGTTGCCGGTACAATCAATGCAAATGGTGTACCATCTACTAATATGGAGACCCGTCCTTCTAACAATGAGCTTTCTACACGATCAGGACGTTCCGTGCTTAAGATCGTGGGAAAGATTGAAAAGGGTTCATCTTCAATGAGCTGTTCAAGTGTGCCTGATTCCGGCAAATCATCTGTCGTGATGGATTTCAGCCGTTTAAACACTTCTTTTATGACATAATCAGGTGCAATATCCTGAATATAAGCGACAGCTATCTTTTTTTTCGTCCTTTTGCCTATTGTCATTTCTTTTATGACGAGATTAGGGTCACTCGTCCGCTCTCGCAAAAGCGCCGTGTTTGTCCGCAGTTTTTCAATAAAACCAATCTTCGGCCCGCGTTCCACGATTTCTGAGGAAGGCTCTTCAAGGTTGCGCGTCATTAACGTTTTCGTATCAAATGCCAGCCCCGCGCTGTAACCATCGGCCAGCAAAATGGTATGTCCGGTAAAAATGAGCTGCTGTATTTCTTTTATTGTAGAAACAACGCTGTGATGATAGCCGAAAAAGAAAGCGGATAAATCTTCAATCAAGCCTTCTTTTTGAGCTAACGATTCTTTTTGTAAAGGAGAAATGACGTATTGTGCCAGAAGCTTATTTTCTGTCAAACCGTCAATATACAGCAGGCAAGCCTTCTGTCTGCTGTCTCCGAAAGAAAACGTATAAAACATGATATCGTCGTTTTGCCCCAATTTTTTTTTCAATGTTTCTACATTGCGCTGGAGATCAGAGTCGATTTGCATAGTTTCTCTCCTTTATAAAAACATATTGACGGTTTTTCTTAATTTGTATCAAAAAAGGAGAATTATTCTTCATAAGGAAAAGGCTGAAACAAACCTTCTTTTGAAAGTGATATAATAAAAAGGAAGCGTTTTCTCAAAAAGGGGTCATTGATACATAATGCTTTGTACATATGTTGTCATTGAAAAGCAGACAGACATAGGGGCGTTTGTAAGGGGCACGCATCGGGAAAATAATGATCAGTCATTTAAAGGGGAGGGGTACGGATCATGACGCAATCACCGATTTTTTTCAAGCCAGTGTTTAAAGAAAGAATCTGGGGCGGCACCGCTTTACGCGATGTCTTCGGGTATGACATTCCATCAGAAACAACAGGGGAGTGCTGGGCCATTTCCGCTCATCCAAAAGGACCGAGCACTGTTGCGAATGGCCCGTATAAAGGAAAGACATTGACCGAGCTTTGGGATGAGCACCGGGAATTGTTCGGAGGCGTGGAGGGAGACCGGTTCCCGTTACTGACGAAGCTGCTGGACGTAAAAGAAGATATGTCGATTAAAGTCCATCCCGATGATTATTACGCTGGAGAGAACGAACAGGGAGAACTCGGCAAGACGGAGTGCTGGTATATTATTGACTGCAAAGAAAATGCAGAAATCATTTACGGACATACGGCGCGTTCAAAAACTGAGCTTGTCACAATGATTAACAGCGGTGACTGGGAAGGCCTGCTGCGAAGAATCAAGATTAAGCCGGGTGATTTCTATTATGTGCCGAGCGGTACGATACATGCTTTATGCAAAGGGACGCTTGTGTTAGAGACCCAGCAAAATTCAGATGCCACATATCGGGTCTACGACTATGACCGTCTCGAAACAAGCGGCAAGCCAAGAGAGCTTCATTTTGCAAAAGCCATTAACGCGGCGACCGTTCCCCATGTGGACGGATATATAGACGAATCAACCGAATCACGAAAAGGAATAACAATTAAAACGTTTGTCCAAGGGGAATACTTTTCCGTCTATAAATGGGACATTAATGGAGAGGCTGAGCTTTCGCAGGATGAGAGCTTCTTGATATGCAGTGTAATAGAAGGAAGCGGTTCGCTTACGTATGGAAAAGAAACATGCCCGCTTAAAAAGGGCGATCACTTTATTTTGCCTTACAATATGTCCGACTTCACAATTAAAGGCACATGCACATTGATTGTGTCACACATGTAAACTTAATCTCACTTAGAGATTAAGTTTTTTATTTTTCAAAAATGGAATGGATTGACCTATAAATAGAGCATACGCGTGCCGATAAATAAACTAGTTTTATATACTCATTGAATAAGAAAGAGGAGAAGGAATGAAAAAGAGATTAATCGCACCGATGCTTCTGTCCGCCGCGTCCCTTGCCTTTTTTACCATAACCGGCTCTGCACAGGCTGCAGCGTATACGGACTACTCGATTTATAAGGTGGAGCCGGCAAAAACATTCAGTACAGAAAGCCAAGCCTCTCAGGCCGCCGCCAAATTGGAAAAAGACACAGGCTGGGATGCCTCCTATCAGGCTTCAGGAACAACAGCAACCTACCAAATTACCGCTACAGGCATACATAGCGAAGCACAAGCTAAAACCGTGCTGAGCGGACTGACAAAACAGACAGCCATTACAGGCACATCCAGTCCAGTCGGCAGCAAACAGCCGTATATGACCATCACGTCCGGCGCAATACCAAGTGAAAAACAGGCCAACACCCTGCTGGCCAAGCTTAAGCAGGAAACAGGGGTATCCGGCGCTGTGAAGATGTCCGGCACAGCCCAGTTTTACATGAACGTGGTTACCTCGGAAATAGCAGATGAGATGAAGGTAAAGGAGCTTATCCAAGGCCTGACAAAGAAAACGGGGATAAAAAGCACGTACCAGCCCGTTACTCATGAAGTGTCTGTAACAAGCATTCAATCAGGTGCTATTATCGGAGACAGCAAGGCTGCCCAAGTCAAAAACGCATTCCAAAAAGAATCAGGACTGAAGGCATCATTAAAAGAAACAGCGAAAGGCCAAGCCTATTACACGTTTACAACAGCCTCTATATCAGGTGAAGCAAACGCCAAGACTTTGTTACAGCAGCTGAAACAAAGCACCGGAATTACGGGAAGCTACAAGTCAATCAATCAAAAAACTACAGCAGACGTATACAATGTCCAATCGGCTTATTTCAAAGGGCTGAATACAGTGAAGGATGCCATCAGCCAAATCAAGAAAAACACTGCGGTGTCCGGATATTATCAAAAGGTCGGCAAAAGCACATCATATACGGTAAACATGAAGAATTTGACAAAACAGCAGCTTCAAAAGGTCGACGCATTTTTCAAAAAGAAAAAATGGCATTACACGTCATCTGCCGTGAAAAAAACGGCAACATCATCTGCCTATCAAATTACGACTGCACAGGTTTTAGGTGAGCAGCAGGCCAACAAAGCTGCGGCCTTCTTCACACAGAAAAAAGTAAAGGCAACGAAAAAAGCGACTGGAAAAAAAGCCGAAAACCAATATCAGCTCATTTCTGAAGAAACAACAGACCAAGCAAAAGTTACAAAAGGTTTGAACGTTTTAAAGAAGTATAAGCTAAGTGCTGCAGCAAAAACAGTAAAAAAACAAACTGCCAACACGTTTAAAATTACAACTGAATCTCTGCTGGATGCGGCAAAAGTCAATGAAGCCATCACGTTCTTTAAATCAAATCAGATTTCAGCCGCAAGCAAAAAAACGGGTCAGACAGCAGGAAGTAAATATCAAATCATCACTGAGGCGATCATCAGCCAAGAGGACATCGATCGTGTACTTGCTTTCTTCAAAAAAAATAACGCCTCTGGCACAGCCGCGAAAACAGGCGCGACAGCATATACACAATACAAAATCCTGACATCTCAGCTCAGCAGCAAAACAGCATTGAACAATGGACTGAACTATTTTAAAGCTCAGCAGTTAAGCGCGAACTACACGACCAAAAGCAACACGCTTTATAAAATTAGCCTTAACGAGCAATTCACAGGCAATAGCGCAGCTTCAGCGGCATCAGCGAAGCTGAAACAATTATATGGATGGACATCATCCATTGTAAAAATAAAAAACGGTCCGCAAATCATGAAAACGAATTATAATCTCTCGCTTCGTGATATGGTTCAAAAACAAATGAAAGTCAGCCCGCAAACCGACGGTGCAGCTTACGTATCCCTCGCGTATATCAATACAGCAACCTCTACGGTTACAGCTGATGTACTCAACATCCGGTCAACGCCGGCAGTCAGTCCGACGAACGTCATCGGCCAATTAAAAAAAGGCGATAAAGTGAAAATCATCGGCCAGACAAACGGCTGGGCCAAAATCAATATGGGGTGGAGAAACGCCAGCAGTGATGAAGTAGGACAATACGTTGACCCAAACAACTTTTCCATGGACAGCAAATACTACTTCCAATTTCTTAAGCTGTCACAGACAGCCGGCCTCAGCGTTGCCGAGGTCAATCAGAAAGTGCTTACGGGCAAAGGCATTCTGACAGGAAAAGCAAAGGCATTTATCGATGCTGCAACTAAGTACAGCATCAACGAGCTATATTTAATCTCACACGCTCTCCTTGAAACAGGAAACGGAACATCCGATTTGGCCAATGGTTTAACCTATAACGGAAGAACCGTTTATAACATGTACGGAATCGGCGCATACGATAGCAACCCGAACTACTACGGCGCCAAATACGCATACGAGCAAGGCTGGTTCACACCAGAAGCCGCCATTATCGGCGGCGCCAAGTTCATAGGCTCATCCTACATTCATAACACAGCCTACAATCAAGACACGCTATACAAGATGAGATGGTCAGCCACAGCTGCACACCAATACGCAACAGATATCGGCTGGGCGTACAAACAAGTAAACCGCATGTACAGCCTGTATTCATTACTGGATGGATACACACTGTATTATGATGTTCCGGAGTATCAATAATAGCAACTGAAAAACTTATGATTCGTTATGCAATCTCTCTTTGTTATTTTTTTTACTTTTTAAAAAATAGGCTGAAGCTCTGTTTGCTCCAGCCTATTTTTAATTTCATACTTCAATCTTGTCAGCAACAAACATAAATACGCTCATTCTTGAACCATTTGGAATGGCAGCATCATCAGGTCTGATTTTTGTGTTTCCTTTGATAAAACCTATCTCAAGAACATTTGATTTTTCACCGCCGGCAAAATACCAAGACCCCATGCGGATATCCTTCTGTTTTAAACGAAAATCTCCCTCTATTGCTTGATGAAGTAAACTGATATAGCGTTCATTTAAATTAACTTGGAGGTTTCCCCCTGTATTGATAGTAATATTTTGGACTAAATTTGATGTGTATGATGGTAAATAACCTGAAGCTGGAACCACCCATTTTTTATTTTGGGCATTATATTCTAATATGAATGTTTGAATAAAAGGTTGGAATCTCTCTGGTGATTTCTCTTGATGACCGACCGTTTTTAATAAAGGAGTCCGAATGATAGGTACGTGATTCATAAAATTTTCATAAGAGTGGTAGGCATAAATTCTGCTTATTCTACTGCCTTCTTTACCGCTGGTGATTCCTACCATCAGAGATTTTGCTCCAGTTTCGGGATTAGTGTACATGCAAATCCCTTCAGGTTCACGGAAATTATTTTCATATCGATAAGAAAGGTCACTGCCAACAGTAATTTCTTTCTGTAACAAAATCTTACCGGAAGTATCGAACACAGTAATGAGGTTGGGATACGTTTTGCTGTTAGTATCTCCTGTATACCAATATAAATAGCCGTCATCTAAAAAGAACCCTTGTAAGTAATGAAGTTCTTCAGGAATGTTTATCGTATATAGAGGGTTATTTTTATTTGCAATTGCATCATCCAGGTTAAAGACTGTAACCCATTGTTTATTTTTCACTGTATCATATTGTCTGAGTGCCAGCTGTCTATTCTTCATATCAAGTGAAGGTGTAACCCTATGATTTAAAGGGAGATTAGAGAAGCGCTGAAGTTCCTTGGAATTTTCGTCTAAAGTAGCACCAGCTTTATATGGAAAACAAACTAAATCACTTTTATCTGTTTCATTCGGTCTATCGTATAGTGACCAGATATAAATGGTGCCGTTGCGGTTTTCAATCCCGATATTTGTGCCGTGTCCTCCATGTTTCAATAGCATGCTGTCTAATTGCAATCCCTCAAAAGAAAGACGGGTTATCCGAAAGCTTTGAGGGCTACCGCCTCCCATCCCGGTTGCCACTTGTGTCGTATAAATTTGATGATTTTTTTCGTCGAAATTAAATGATTGAAGGACCGTTTTGTCAGCAACACGAAGTTCAGTAAATAATTTTGGAGTTATTTTTGTGAAATTAAACAGTTCTTTTTGGGCCATATGTTCATCACCTCTATCAATTTTTGCTGCCACCAGAAGCAACTATTTATATTAAAGCAAACACACGTTCGGTAGTCAAGAGAAAAAAAGAACACTTGTTCTATTTTTGAACAAGTGTTAAACAAATGTATTATATTTGATCTTTTATAAATTGTAATAGGTTCTTACTGGAGTTTCCTCTAGAATACAAATTCCACTTTGCTGAAAAATCTTTAATTGCGGGAATATTAAAGGAAGCTCTGAGGATTTCATTCAGCAATGACTGACTGTCATAACAGGCTCTTCCCGGTATGACTGAAAGATAATTATCAATCAACCCACGTTCTTCATTATATTTCTTAAAATCATATGTGTAGAAAAGAATCGGTTTATTTAGAATAGAATATTCAAATGGAACGGAAGAATAGTCAGTGATTAATATGTCTGCCGTTATAAGCAAATCATACAAAGAGTAATCTGAAACATTTTTAATATAATGACTAGAAGAGGTAAAGGCTATATTGTTTTGAACTGCGGGATGCAGTTTAACGTATAAAACATATTCTCCGTTTAACTGATGAATGAGTTGCTCTTCGGTTAAAGGCAATTGTATTGTGTTCATATCATAATCTCTAAAAGTCGGTGCGTAGAGAATGATTTTCTTTTTGTTTTTTTGAAAATCAGCATTCTTCTTTTTGCTATGAGTGTAATATGGATCAGTTAAAGGCACACCTGTTCTTAATAATTGATGATCCTTTACCCCAAAAGACTTCTTAAAGATATCTGCCATTTCTTCAGAGCCAACGGTTATATAATCAAAAGACCTGTATACCTTTTTGAACCTTTTCAAATCAGTTTGTGTTCGTTGCAGGTTTGTTATATCCTCTAAACCAAATTTTTTTAAAGAGCCGTTTGCGTGCCAGACTTGGATACACTTGGTTTGAGGCCGTTTATTTAGCACGTTTGTTAACAAGAAGTAATTATCTGTAAGAACGACTTTACTGCTAAACATAAGATAAACGGCTCTAAAAAGATGAATAGGACTTTTTTCTTTTAAAGAATATGCTTGGATCTGAGAAAATCGCTCAGCTATAGAGGATGCCTGCTGTGTATATAAAATGTTTAAAGTGAATGGGTACTGTTTTCGTTCATATTCCTCCAAGATCGCTTTTGCGTTTGCTTCAAACGAGATAAGAAGTGTTACATTATTCCTTGGTTTAACCCATTGCAGAAAAAAGGCGATTGCTGATAACAAATACAGATAGCAATTCGCCAATAATGCTCTTATTTTCATTTTTATCAATCCACTTGTTTATATATTTTCGTTTATAACTGTTTTGTATGATCTTTTTCAGGTTTCGGATAAAAAGTCTTTCCGGTTTTTTCTTCCTTTAAAACAGCTAAAGCGTATTTTGGAATGCTGAGCATTCTTTTCCAGCGCCATGGATTTGTCACTAAACGATAAAGCCATTCCAAATTCAAACGAATCATCCAGGAAGGAGCCCGTTTGACATTGCCGCTAAACACATCAAAGCTTCCGCCGAGTCCTATTGAAACAGCCTGAGGGAATAAATGTCTGTAGTTATGAATGAACTTTTCCTGATGAGGGTATCCTAATGCTACGAATACCATATCTGGCTTTGCATTTGCAATGTGTTTTGCTACTTTGGCTCTGTCTTGGACATATCCATCTGAATAGCCCGTGATTTGTATATTTGGATATTCAGAAGAAATTTTGGATACGACATTCTCTATAACATTTTTCTTCGCACCGTATAGAAATATACGTTTTTTCTTTTTGTTAGCAATGCCGAGCAACTCTTTAAACACGTCGAATCCTGCGATTCGGGATTGAAGTCTGCTGTTAGTCAATCGGGACATCATGACTACTCCAATGCCATCAGGCAAAATAAAGTTTGAAGAGGACAATACATTAAAGTAATCTCTATCTTTAATAGCCGCATATCCTATTTCGGGATTTACCGTAGAAATAAATGCCCCGATTTCCTGATCAATATAATGTTGTTCAAGGTGATTCATGAAGGATGTGAGGTCGCTGTTTACATAAGAAATATGATGAATAGTTTCAGTTTGCATGTCCGGATCCTCCTTCCCTTAATAAAATCTACTTATATAGTTAAATCCCAAGAGATAAAAAAACAAAATAACCTACCGTATATTTTAACATAAAACCCGAACAATGGCTTAACATTATCTTTACATTAAATTTAAATATGTTTCCATTTTTACAATTGGATGAACGGATGAACGATAATCCTTGCTACCAAAGGAGTTTTAGTTTGTTTACATATTTTGGATTGTTTTTCTCTGCATGAGCACTTAACCTTTTGTGGGCTGTATGCTATAATTAGTGATCAGTGAAGACATACGAGAAATATGTCGATATAAGGAATGTAAACAAAATAGTTGCCCAGGGTATTTAGAATTCAATCGCTAACGACGGTAGTGTTTTTAATATTGTTTTTTTAACATTAGGAAGGAGAGTTTCTCTAAATGAAGAAAGTCATCACTTACGGAACTTTTGATTTATTGCATTGGGGTCATATTAAATTGCTTGAACGTGCAAAGCAACTTGGTGATTATTTAGTTGTTGCTATTTCAACGGATGAATTTAACTTACAAAAGCAAAAAAAGGCTTATCATAGCTACGAGCACCGTAAATTAATTTTAGAAACTATTCGGTATGTTGATGAAGTGATTCCTGAAAAAAACTGGGAACAAAAAAAGCAGGATATTATTGATCATAATATAGATGTTTTTGTTATGGGAGATGACTGGGAAGGTAAATTCGACTTCCTTAAAGATCAGTGTGAGGTTATCTACCTTCCTCGAACTGAAGGCATCTCTACAACAAAGATTAAAGAGGAAATTGCTGGTATATAATTTGAGGTCCTGATATCATTGGCTTAATATCTAAAAAAGTACTTCTTATTGAAATAAGAAGTACTTTTTGATGCTTACATTGATTTTTATACAAATGTATCCGGGAAAGATATCAATTTCAATGAGCATACATTCTAGGAGCCGAAGGGAGTAAGAAATGTCTTTACATGCGGTGAGTGAATTTAATATAAAACAAAAAATACCTGACATGAATTATTATTTTATTTCTGGTGGCCTGCCGAGTAATTACGGAGGTCTGACAAAGTCACTGTTATTGCGCTCAAAATTATTTGGAGAAGAATGTAACAGAAAAACATTTTTTTTAACGTTTCGCTTTGATCTTGAATTGGCTTCTAAAAAGCAGGATTTGTATAAAAACGGTAAGATCGATGAAAAATATACTAGCGTTATAAATCTATATGATGATTTCTTAAGTGTGAAAACAAATGGGAAAAGATCATATGAGGAAAAATTAGGGCTTGAACAGATAAAAAAGCAAGCTGGTATGGGGAAATTCGCCAAAACTGTATCGAGGCTATTTGGCAAAAGAAACAGTGAAATTTCCGTAACTTATTATGCTGACGGAAAGACAATCCGTTATGTTGATTATTGGAATGACAAAAGTCAGCTTATAAAGCGAGAAGAATATACAAAAAACGGCGGTCTAGCACTTGTTACTCATTATGATGAGCAATTAAATAAGATGTTTTTGCAGGAATATGTCAATAATAAAAATCAAGTTTATTTAGACAAGCACTATGTATGGAACAGTGAAGAGAAGGATATTCAATTCTCACATTTCACTTGGTATTCTTTAGAGGGCGAAAAAAAAGTTAAAGACGAATCGGAACTGCGTCAATTTTGGATAGATTATTTACAAAATGAAAACGATGTACCGAAGCTATTCCTAGTTGATAGCCGGCCTCAGGATAAGCATGTTTTCAAAGTGAAGAAATCATCTTCTACCTATTATGGAGCTATTATTCATAATAAACATTATGGCAATAATAAATACCAAATCAAAGGCCGTTACAAAGAAGTATTCAGTCAAATGTATAATCTGGATGCTATCTTTTTTATAACGGAAGAACAAATAGACGATTTCAGATTAATCTCAGGAGATCAAGAGACGTTTTTCTTTACTCCGCATACAATCGATAAGCCGCTTAATCCTAATGTATTGAATGTGCCGAGTGAAAAATACAAAGCTGTCATTATTTCAAGACTCGCATCAATGAAGAATCTAACACATGCAGTAAAAGCTTTTAGCTTAGTAGTGAAAGAAATTCCCGAAGCTAAACTAGATATATTCGGATCTGGTGAAGATTTTGAAAAAATAAAAAAAGAGATTGAAGAGCATAAACTTCAGAATAACGTCTTTTTGAAAGGTTATACAAATAATCCGGACTTGGAGTTTCAGAAAGCGTGGCTTACGATATCAACCTCCCACTTTGAAGGATTCGGTCTCTCAAATATGGAGGCGCTAAGCAATGGGTGTCCTGTTGTAACGTATGATTATGATTATGGAGCAAGGAGTCTTGTAACTGACGGAGTCAATGGATATGTCATTGAGCAGTATAATATAGAAAAACTGGCTAAGGGCATCATCACTTTAATGAGAGATGAAAAAACTCATCAGGAATTCTCAGAACAAGCTTTTAAAATGGCTGAGAAATATTCAAGATCCAACTATATTGGAAATTGGGGTTATGCATTGAACCGAATGATTGAGGTTCGTGAAGAAAAAGCAATGCTCTCTAAAAAGATAGGGAAAAAAGAGCTGCCAATCAGTTCATATACTAAGGATCAGGATGAGGTTGAACTTAAACTTGACCCTTACGCTCAGGAAGACTTAGTTAAACAAATAAGCTTAGTGGGCTTGGACAGAAAGAATAAGGCTGAGATGATTAATATTCCCTTACTAAATGACAGTCATTTTAGAATTGACCTGAAAAAAGATATTAATATTGAAAAAATAGCAGCTAACAAAACTCAGGTCATTGATTTTTATATTCGTTTTATTGGAACTAATCATATAAAAATCATGCGCAGGGTTTCGAGTGAAGAAATAAAGTTTGACAGGAATCATGTGATGACGGATCTTGGTTATTGCATAGAACCCTATACAACAGTAAAAGGTAATTTCTCCTGGAAATTAACGGAGCTGAAAGAAGGTTAATACCTTAAAGGATGCAGTGCTGTTATTGTGAACCTTATATAAGGAAGCAGTAAGGTAAGAGCTTTTATACAGAGGAGCAGACAATAGTAATGAGTGAAAATACTGTGATTAAATGTATTTTGAAAAGCTTGAAAAACAGATTAGGTAAACTGGAATTGTCGATTGTTATTGATACTGAACAACAACTTTTAGAGAATCAAGAATTATTTTTAAAGTTAAAAGAGAGACGTTCAGGTACAGAAGCTGAATTTATGCTTCAAAATACTGATTTATTGGAGTACAAAGCAGATATTGATGTTCATCTTTTGCCTATGCCGCTTGAAATGGGCCAAACGTATGACTTTTATGTAGTATTTGGCGAAAAAAACGAAGATACAGAACCGCAACAGCCGCAAGAAAAGCGTCTTTCTGCTGAAGTAGATACGGTTGAGCTTGCATTTCATATTGATCAAACAACCGGACTTTTGGTTTTACCATATAAAACTGATAAAGGCAATTTTTCAGTAAAGGTAAAAAGGGAAGCCAAAATTGTAAGGTTTGACGACATAGGTATTAATTCTGAAGAAATTACCCTAAAGGGTTATGCGGGTTATCTGAGTTCTGAAAATCAATATCAAATAAAAGACATGAATCTTATCATGAAAAAGGGCGGAGAAACGCCGGTTGAGGAAAAGTTTCCATTGCAGCTTGAAAGAAAAATGCAAGGGATTGACCAAATCAGAGAAGACGGTTTTATGCCGCAATTATATCATTTTGAAGTGAAAATTCCTTTAAAAGAAATTCCTTTCTCCATCGAAAAACGTTTTGTTTACCGTTTATTTATAGAGTATGTATGTACTGATGAAGAAAAAACGGAAATTGTGTTTAACAGCACTGCTTTGGTTTTAGGGGACCGAAAAAATAAACTAAAAGGTTTAGTGAGCGTTGTGAAATCGGAAAACGGGCCGATTCGTTATGAGATTTTCAAGAAGAAAAAGAAACAAACTGTATGCATCAGAGTCAACGACTATAGCATGAACACAAGGATTAAGTACTTTGTTAAAGGCAAAAAGAAACGGTTTGTATCAAAAATCAAAAAACTAACAAAGTTGAGAAACAGGTTCATCACTAAAACTTACAAATCACTATTTATGATGGCCAGCAAGATGCCCGTTAAACGAAAAACAATTATTTTTGAAAGTTTTAACGGAAAACAATACAGTTGTAATCCGAGAGCAATTTATGAATACATGCGGGAAAACCATCCTGAGTACAAAATGTACTGGAGTGTAAACAAACAATATTCAGCTCCATTTGATGAAAAGAAAATTCCTTATATCAACCGACTTTCTATAAAATGGCTTTTTGCTATGGCGAGGGCGGAGTACTGGATTGTTAACAGCAGGCTTCCATTATGGATTCCAAAACCTGAACACACAACATATGTACAAACATGGCATGGAACGCCGTTGAAAAGACTGGCAATGGATATGGAAGAAGTGCATATGCCTGGAACAAATACAAAGAAATATAAGAGGAATTTTATAAGGGAAGCTTCTAATTGGGACTATTTAGTTTCCCCTAATGCATATTCATCTGAAATTTTTGCCCGGGCGTTTCAGTTTAACAAAACGATGATTGAGTCTGGTTATCCAAGAAATGATTTTCTTCATAATGATAATAATGAAGAAACAATATCAGCGATTAAAAGCAGATTGGACATTCCAAGTGATAAAAAAGTAATTTTATATGCCCCTACATGGAGAGATGATCAATTCTATGCAAAAGGACGCTATAAATTTGACCTTGATTTAGATTTGCATCAGCTTAGACAAGAACTTGGAAATGAATATATCGTTATTTTAAGAATGCATTATCTTGTAGCTGAGAATTTTGATTTGGGGCCTTATGAAGGTTTTGCGTTTGATTTTTCTGCTTATGAGGATATTCGTGAATTGTATATGATTTCTGATTTGCTGAT
This sequence comes from Bacillus sp. PAMC26543, assembly GCF_014250375.1. Classification (NCBI taxonomy): domain Bacteria; kingdom Bacillati; phylum Bacillota; class Bacilli; order Caryophanales; family Bacillaceae; genus Bacillus; species Bacillus sp. PAMC26543. The sequence continues at coordinate 622,684 of NZ_CP060193.1, forward strand.
TACTGATTATTCTTCTGTATTCTTTGATTATGCAAATTTAAAACGGCCAATGCTTTTCTTTGTACCTGATATTGAAACTTATCGTGATAAGCTGAGAGGTTTCTACTTTGATTTTGAAAAGGATGCACCGGGTCCATTAGTGAAAACAACTGAAGAAACCATTGAGGCTATTAAGGCAATTGCATCACCTGATTACGAATTACCAATTTCATTCGGACCTTTCTACGATAAGTTCTGTTACTTAGAATCAGGACGTTCATCTGAAAAAGTAGTAAATACTGTATTTAGAGCAGAATAAATTCTGGCATTTTTTAAGATCTGAAAGCTGTCGAAGTCTCGGCAGCTTTTTGACACTTATTGAGAAGTGAAAAAAAATGCAGGATCTGTTACAATTATCAGCGGTGCTTTCAATTTCTTAAACAGAAAGATTTCCAAAAATCAACTAAGTCTAAGGAAGATAAAAAATGAATGATTTATTGCGAATACTGAGAGAGCAAATAACGTCATTTCCTTTAATTTTAAGATTGGCGGCTTATGAAACGAAATCTAAATATCAAATGAATTACTTGGGTGTTCTTTGGCAGTTTTTAAACCCGCTTATCCAAATGCTTGCCTACTGGTTTGTATTTGGCATGGGAATTAGAAAAGGTGGGCCTGTCGCGACCGGAGCCGGTGAAGTGCCTTTTATTGTTTGGATGCTGGCAGGGTTAATTCCCTGGTTTTTTATCAGTCCAACTATACTTGATGGTTCAAACAGTGTATTTAAGCGGATTAAGATGGTAGCTAAAATGAATTTTCCGATTAGTTCTCTGCCTTCAGTGGCCATTGCTTCTAACTTATTTAGCTATTTTATTATGATGGTGATTTATATCATTGTACTGTTAGTTAACGGAATATATCCAAGTTTGCATTGGTTACAATATATTTACTACTTTATTTGCTTGATTGCCTTTATGTTTTCTTTTAGTTTGTTTAATTCAACAATCAGCGTGCTGGTAAGGGATTATCAGTTTTTACTTCAAGCTGTAACAAGGCTTTTGTTTTTCTTGTTACCAATTTTTTGGGATATCAATTCAAAACTCGGTCAGAATCATCCAGAATTATTACCTGTTTTGAAGCTGAATCCACTATTCTACATTATTGATGGGTTCCGCAACAGCTTCTTAGACGGCCAATGGTTTTTCCAAGATATGAAGTACACGCTGTATTTCTGGCTGATGACGTTCCTTTTATTGTTAGTAGGTTCTATCCTGCATATGAAATTCAGAGACAAGTTTGTTGACTTTCTTTAATACGTAAGGAGATTGTACGATGAAACTAAAAGTTTCGTTTCGAAATGTTTCAAAGCAGTATCATTTGTATAAAAAACAATCGGACAAGATTAAAGGATTGTTTTTTCCGGCTAAGGATAATGGTTTTTTTGCTGTGCGGAATGTCTCCTTTGACGTGTATGAGGGAGAAACAATCGGCTTTGTAGGAATAAACGGGTCGGGGAAATCGACTATGTCTAACCTGCTGGCTAAAATTATTCCGCCGACCAGCGGTGAAATTGAAATGAACGGCCAGCCGTCGCTGATTGCGATCGCGGCCGGTTTAAATAATCAATTAACGGGCCGGGACAACGTCCGGCTCAAGTGTTTGATGATGGGTCTAACAAATAAAGAAATTGATGACATGTATGAGAGTATCGTTGAATTTGCAGAGATTGGCGATTTTATTAATCAGCCGGTTAAAAACTATTCCAGCGGTATGAAATCTCGTCTCGGTTTCGCGATTTCCGTTCATATTGACCCTGACATTTTAATTATTGACGAAGCGCTCTCCGTAGGGGACCAAACATTTTATCAGAAGTGTGTAGACAGAATAAATGAGTTTAAAAAGCAAGGAAAAACCATTTTCTTTGTCAGCCACTCCATCGGCCAGATTGAAAAGATGTGTGACCGCGTCGCTTGGATGCACTACGGCGAGCTTCGTATGTTTGATGAGACAAAAACTGTTGTCAAAGAGTACAAAGCGTTTATTGACTGGTTTAATAAGCTGTCGAAAAAAGAAAAAGAAACATATAAAAAAGAGCAAACGGAAGAGCGCAAGAAAGAAGATCCTGAAGCTTTTGCCCGTTTCCGCAAAAAGAAGAAAAAGCCAAAATCACTGGCCAATGCAGTACAAATTGCGATTTTGTCTTTCTTGACAGTTTTTATTGCGGCCACGATGTTCTTTGATGCCCCGCTTCGAACAATTGCTTCGTTTGGCGCAATTCCGCAGAATGAAGTGAAGAAGCATCATGGCGATGCAAAGGGCAAGACAGAGGAACAATTAACCGCAGTCAATAAGCAAGGCTTTATAGCAGATGAAAAAGTGACTGTTTATAAGGACCACCAGGATTTGAAACAGAAAGCTGACGTTACACTGCCATTCGGTACCGAGGTGACGGTAGCTGCAAAAGGCAAAAAAGCAGCGAAGATAAAGTTCGATGGGAAGTCTTATTTTGTGAAACAGAGCGCTGTTGCAACAAACGTGAAACATGCTGAATTGCAGGCTGCGACCTTTACGCCTTATGTTCCGCAAACAGCAGCGGCTTCCTATGAATACTTCCTGAAATTCCTGGGAGACAGCAGCGGCAGCATTCAATCGAAATTGAATGGATATACTGAAGGAGATACAGCTGACGGCAGAAAAACGGTGAATTTTGATTATGAAAAAATCAGCTATGTGCTGGAGAATGATAAAGCATCAGAGCTTATCTTTCACAACATTTCTCCCATTACTCCGGCGTCACTATCTTTAAGTGACAGCGATGTATTGTATGACAGCAGCAAGAATCGTTTTCTTGTAAATACAGCTAATCTGGTTTTTGCAGTTGATAATGAAGAGCATACACTGACCTTGATGTCGAAATAAAAAAAGGCTATTGGATAAATGTCCAATAGCCTTTTTGTTTACCATAAATGGAACGAGCTGCTAGCGAAGCTCTTTATCCTGCATCACAAACTCAAGAGTTGTTGTGATAAAGCAGAGCTTTTCCCAACATCATAACGCTTGCCTTCAAATCGATTTCATTCAGATTTTGTATGGCGTCTGACAGCTGAATTTCACCGCCGGCGCCAACCTACTGCTCCTCTAAGCTCATGAAGATCTCAGGTGTATACGTAACGGCCTAAGATGGCAAGGTTAGAAGGTGCTGTGCCTTTTGGCGGTTTCTCAACGAAGTTTTTCACCTGGTAACGGGCGCCCGTCACTTGTCAGCGAGTCGATAATACCGTAGCAGTGTGTTTCTTCCTCAGGCACTTGCTGAACAACGATAATAGAAGAAAGTGTTTTTTCATATTCATCCATTAATTGCGCAACCCTGGTGTTTCAGCCTCAACAATATCGTCTCCAAGCAAGGACTGCGAACGGCTCATTGCCGATAAAGTTGCGCCTGCACCAGACAGCGTGTCCGAGTCCTGTAGGCTCTTTTATGAAGTGAAAAAGCTTCTAATCTAGCAGACATTCACTTTTTCCTTTATCTAATTGATTAATGGGTTTCGTTTGCATCGTATCAACCCTTCTTTTCATCTATATGCCTATAAAAAACATGTCTCATTTGTATAAATTGATTAAAGCCTCTTAGCCTGAAAACATTTTACTCTATCGTACCGCAAAAATCTTTAGGGATTTTTAACTTTCACATTACAATCCCTACACGTTTTGACGATGAATATATGAGGAGGGCGTACAAAATAAAGTAAGCTGTAAGAAAGAAAATCGTTTCACTTAAAAACGCGACAAAAGAATCGATTCTTCTGAAATAGAAAACTTGTTATAATGAATATAGATAAGACCTCAGAACTGCAAAAAATATACATCAATAGAACAATGATACCAAAAAATGCTGTTGATTAACATTTTTAAAGAGCCTTAACTTTTATAGGAACTTATGCTATTATTGTTCATTATTAATGATAGAAATGATAAACAATCTGTTAAGGTTTTTGTTTTTTTCGGGTACTCTCAGTTGAAACGGTTGGAAGATGATGTTATCTAATGAAGAAAGTGATAACGTACGAAACTGCTGGAAAGTTTACCTTCCAAGAACACAAGGCATTTCAACTACCCAAAACAAAAAAGACATGGCTAGTTTATAGAAGCACTAACTAAAAGAGGCTTGAATTATTCAGTTGCTTCTTTTTTTCTTGTTTGCTGAGGTAAGTATTTAATTGTTTGATATATAAGGAGTCTAAAATGAAATCAAAGATTTTAATGAAATATAGAAGTCTGTTGGTTAGAGTATACTCAATTATTTTTAGAATAATTGGGCTTTTTCCCAGAAACGAAAAATTACTCATCTTCGAATACTATTCAGGCAAACAATTCAGCTGTAATCCTAGAGCAATTTTCGAGTATCTTAAGGAAAATAAGAATAAGTATGAATATCGATTAATCTGGAGTATAGATAAAAGAAACAAAGGTTTATTTGATGATATACAGGAGAAAGATTTTAAAAAATTCTCTCTCAAATGGCTGTTGTATTTGGATACAGCGAAATATTGGATAACAAACATAACAAACAGCTGCTTGCCACAGTGGGTCCCAAAACTGAGAAACACTACATATGTGCAGACTTGGCACGGAACTCCCCTAAAAAAATTTGCAAATGACATGGACGAAGTACAAATGCCCGGCACGACTGAGCAATATAAAAGAAACTTCCTTATAAAAGCTAGTAAATGGGATTATCTCATTTCCCCTAATGCTTACTCTACGGAAATTTTTAGAAATGCGTTTCAGCTTAAAAAGATTTTTATTGAATCGGGCTATCCGAGAGACGATTTTTTATATAAAGAAAATAGAAATGAAGAAATGCTGAAAATAAAAGAAAGATTAGGTATAAATAAAGAAAAGAAAATTTTCTTATATGCACCTACTTGGAGAGATAACTCATTTTATGCTAAAGGTAAATATAAATTTAATATGTTTTTGGATTTAGAAAGTCTTAAAAACCAATTAAGTAATGAATATATTGCTATTTTAAGGATGCACTATCTTGTACCTAAAAACATTAACTTAACTGTATACAAGGGTTTTGCCCATGATTTTTCTGATCATAATGATATTAGAGAATTATACTTAATATTAATAACAGACTATTCTTCAGTGTTTTTTTATTATGCCGGTTTAAAAAGGCATTTTGTTCCCGATATTAAATTTTATAGAAATAAACTAAGAGATTTTATGATGATTTTGAAAAGTGTGCTCCCGGGACTTCTTTATAAAACAACAGAAAAAGTAATTGAACCCATACACAAAACAAAAGACTTAAACAGGATGAAAACATTACTTTATTTTACGATCAATTTTGTTCTTTGGAAAAAGGTGATTGATCTAAAACAGTTGTGGAAGAACTACTCGGATAAAAAACTTATTATTTTAAAGGAGCACTTGAGATGTTGTTTTCAATTGTAATGCCTGTTTATAATTCGGGATTATATATAAGAGAGGCTCTTGACAGTATTATTGATCAGACAATTAATTTTGAAAAAAACATAGAAATAATATTGGTTGAAAATAATAGCATTGATAATTCAAAAAACATATGTGAAGAATACGCAACTGCCTATCCGAATAATATTAAAATTATTTATCAAGATGAACCGAATGTCAGTATGGCAAGAAATAATGGATTAAAAGCTTGTGGAAATAGTGAATATATAGGCTTCTTAGATTCTGACGACAAATTCTCACTAAATGCTATTGCTGAGGTATTAAAGTTCTTTGAAAAGCATACCGATATTAATTTAGCAGTGCTACCCCTATTTTTCTTCGATAATAAAAATGGAGAACACTCACTTAATTATAGATTTAAAAGTGGTAAAAGCATTGTAAACATAACTGATAACTACACCGCTATTCATTATCATATAGGTGGAACATTTTTTCGAAAAAAAGCAATAGAACGTCTTGGTCTTGCTTTTAATGAAAAAATGGATTTTTGGGAAGATGTTTTATTTATTAATACGTTTTTAATTAAAGAACAAAAATATGGCCTTATCCCTGCCGCAAAATATTTCTATAGAAAAAGAAAAAATGAGGATTCTCTAGTAGACACTTCGTGGTCTAAAAAAAACAGGTATACTTTTTTACTTACAAATGGATATGGTGAGATGGTTAAAAGATCATTAGAAGAGTACAACGAAGTTATACCTTATGTTCAATGTTTAATTCTTAATCATTTAAAATTATTTATTTTTCAAAAAAACAATAATCTAGTTTATAAAATGTTAAATGATATAGAACAGAGTGAATTTTTTGAGGAATTATACCACATTTTGAAATATATAGATGAAAAGTTAATTGTAAAACAAAACATGAAAACATATTTAAAAGAGTATCTCATTTCATTTAAACGATGGGGTTATCCTGTCAATAGACTTATTCGATTAGGGAAACTTGAAAACGAAAAAATCGTTATTACTTCCTGGAAAGTCAGCAAATTTTCAATTGAGCTAATTGTAAGTTTGAGTAATGAAGAGTCTGTGATTAACGATAAAAATAATGTTTATGTTTCTTATGGAAGAAAATTGAGAAAAGCAAAATTAATACATCAGCAAGAACAAAAAAACATTGTTATTTGGGGAACTACCGTTAGGGATAGAAAATATTCTTCATATCAATTAAAACTTCCGATAGGAGTTACTTTTTTTAGGTTTATTGTTGAAAAAGACAACAATTTAATTGATCTTCAAAAAGTTAATGTTTTAACTAGAATATTTCAGAAGTTGATTAGAATCTAATACTCTTGGGTAAAAAGAAATAATTTAAAGGAGATTGAAAAAACTTGGAACAAAAGAACTTTTTCTTTTCTATTATAATGGCAATTTACAACGTTGAAGAATTTTTAGATGAAGCAATAACAAGCATAATTGATCAGGCGCTTGATTTTGAGCATCATATACAGTTGATTTTAGTGAATGATGGAAGTGTTGATGCGTCAGGTGAGATTTGCTTAAAGTATAAAGACAAGTATCCAGAAAATATAGTTTTTATCGATAAGGAGAATGGCGGAGCGAGTAGTGCGCGTAATGAAGGTTTAAGACGTGCCAAAGGGAAGTATATTAATTTTCTAGACCCGGATGATACATTATCTCCTTCAACTCTTTTGAAAGTATATGATTTTTTCGAAAAGAACTATTCTAAAGTTGATGTAGTCTCCATTCCAATGATGATGTTCGGAAAAACAAGTGGACCACATCTATTAAATTATAAATTTGATAGAACTAGACTTGTTCATACCATGAAAGAACATACGGGAATACAATTATCGGCCCCTAGTTCATTTGTAAAAAAAGAAGTAGTGAAAAATCATTTTTTTAATGAAGATATGTACTATGCTGAAGATAGTGAATGGCTGACTAAAATTATTATGAAACGTCAGGTTTATGGGATTGTAAAAGAAGGACAATATAATTATCGACGAAGAGAAGATGCTTCCTCTGCAACTCAAACAGGGAAAAATGATAAAAAATGGTACACTGATTATTTGAAGAATTTCTCTCGAGAATTAATTAATCATAGTATTACAACATTAGGTTATGTTCCAAGATATATTCAGTATATGATTGCCTATGATTTACAGTGGAGAATAAACATAGAAGACAGAACTGGTGTCTTAACTGATAAGGAAGTTGAAGAGTTTTTTGACTTGTTAGAAAGGTTACTCGCATTTATAGATGACGATATAATCTTTGAACAAAAATCTCTTAACTTGCATAGAAAGTACTTTTTAATGAAATTGAAATATCGAAATCAAAAAAATGTATTCCAAAAAATCTTTTTGAATCGTAATGTAAATTTATATTTTAAAGAAAAATTAATTAATTCTATGAGATATGAAGCTTTAACATTGGAGCTATTAACCATTGAAAAGGGAATCTTAACCCTTGAAGGTAATTTCGGTTCATTATTTGACGCTTCCGAATTAGAAGTAAAAGCATGTGTCAATGAAAAAATGTATCATGCTGAAAAAATTGATAGAAAAGTACACAATTTATATTGCTTAAATAAGCCAGTTAAAGAGTATTTAGGCTTTAAAGTTGATATCCCTATTGATGATCTTGAAAACAACTCTAATATTGAAATGATGATTTCATCAAATGAAAAACTAATAAAAGTGAAAATCAACTTTGGACGGCTATTCCCGCTCGATAGACATATAGTCGATTTCTATAAGAAAAATGATATAGGGATTTATTTCGATCATAAACTTAATAATTTAGTAGTTTTGAAAGATAAAAATCATATTATTAGAGCGAAAGAAAAGCGGGCACAAAGACGTTTTAAGACTTTTAATAAAGTAGGTGCTGAGAAGGCTTCAAATGTAAGAAAGATTATGGAACACCTTTATAAAATAAAGAAAAATAAAAGAGTATGGCTTTTTATGGATAGGATCAACAAAGCAGATGATAATGCTGAAGCATTGTTTGAATATGCAATGCAGCAGAAAGATGGTATCAAAAAATATTTTATTATCAGTAAAGATAGTCCAGATTATAACAGACTGAAAAAAATAGGACCAGTTGTTGCATATGGGTCACCTAAGCATAAGTTTTTACATTTACTTGCCGATGAAATTATCTCTTCACATGCAGATGATTATGTAGTAAACCCGTTTGTGAATATGAGGAAATATTATAAGGACTTATTTAAATTTAACTTTGTTTTTCTTCAACATGGAATTACGAAAGATGATATTTCGGGATGGCTTAATAAGTATAAGAAAAATATTAGACTATTTATAACAGCCGCTCAACCTGAGTATGAGTCTATAATTAATGGTCATTATAATTATTCAAAGAGAGAAGTAATTCTAACTGGATTTCCTAGATTTGATAAGCTTGTTAATCATAATCATAAAAAGATATTGATTATGCCAACATGGAGAAACCATTTAGTAGGAAAAATAAATCCGCAAACAGGGAAAAGAGAATATTCACCACTCTTTAAAAACTCAGTTTATTTTAATGAACTTAATAATCTATTAAATGATGCTAAACTTATTAATGAAGCTAATGAAAAAGGATACGAGCTCGTATTCTTCCCGCATCCAAATATTGTTCAGCAGTTGAAGGATTTCAACAAAAATAGTTCAGTGCGGATTGCGGATATTAATGAAAGTTATCGAGATCATTTCAATAATAGTGCAATTTTAGTTACAGATTATTCATCTGTTGCATTTGACTTTGCTTATCTTAAAAAACCTGTTTTTTACTTCCAATACGAAAAAAATCACTTGGAAGAGGGGTATTTTGATTACAATTTAATGGGGTTTGGAGATGTAGTTGCTGATAGAGATGCTTTAGTTGATAAGCTAATAAATTGTATGGAGAACGATTGTATAATGGATGCCAAATATATTGATAGAGTAAATCAATTTTATAAATATACGGATAAAGAAAACTGTAAACGTGTTTATCAACAAATTGTTAGTCTGGGAACAAATATTAAAGAGGGAATAAAGAAATGAAAAAAGTAGCTGTTTATGGTAGTTGTGTTACACGCGATAACTTTAACTCTCAATTTAATACTGATTACAAACATTATTTCGATTGTGTATTAACACAAAACCAAACGTCCATTATTTCAACAATGAGTAAACCTAACTACATCGTACTTGAAAACGAGAACATGTCAAATCATGAAATAAACACCTTGAAGACTGATTTTGAGAATAGCTTTTTAAATGAAATTAAATCTGTTCAGCCAGACATATTGATTTTGGACTTTTTCGCAGATGTGCATTTTGGCTACGTAGAAATTTCAGATAACCAGTTTGTTACAAATAACAGATGGACTCTCCCTAAAACGAATTATTATAAACTTACAATTCAAAATAAAAAACAAAGTTTTAATATAGAAGATCATTTTGAAAATTATTTTGCACTATGGAAACAGAAATTTAATCTTTTCTATAACTACGTTAGATTAAATTGCCCTAAAACCAAAATTATCTTAAATAGTGCAAGAAACGTTCATCACTTTTTTGATAAAGAAGATCAGAAAAAATTGCTTATTAATGGAGGAAACATCAAGGTAATTGATGTTGATTATTATAATAAGATTTGGAATAAATTTGATGCATATGTATTAGATAGCTTCAATGATATCGAGGTGATAGATTTATTTAAAAATAAAAGCTATAATTCCTTTGAAAACCATCCATGGGGTAAATTTTATGTGCATTATACAATGGATTATTACACTGATTTTTTGGACCAGTTTAAAAAAATAAGTCTATAGAGTTAACTCGTCGACGGGGGATTTAATGTGAAAATTGAGATAATGAACATTTCTGCAAATCATAAAAATGATGGATGGATGATATTTGGGCATGCCGACCGAATAGAGGAATTTGAGGGCCTGGCTCTTAAATTAAAGACTAATAATATAGCTTTTGAACAACCTATTCAGTTAAAGCTGCCTTATTCTTATATGCATGAGGAAGGTTATTTCTTATGTGAAGTGAAATTTGCTCAAATAATAAAATCGAAAAAACTCTCCTTCTCTAATGATTGGGAATTGAAAGTATTGAATGAGAATGCTCAATTACTAATTAGCTGTTCCGATAGTCAATACAAACTAAGAATAAAGCGCCCAGATTCTTTGTATTATGGGGCCTTGTCTTTTGTAAATAATAAGTTGGTTATTACAGTACAGCCTGACGATATAAAACTTAGTATATACAGTATTGAAAAGAGAAATTCACCTGAGAAGTTCATATTAAAATTTGGAATAAAGGGAGAGAAGCATAAATTATTTGAAACTAAGGATTTATTATTTGTTCTTTCACGTAGACCTCATGGAACCCTTTATCAGTTTCATGAAGAACAAATAGAACTTGGAAAGCTTTCTCAAGTTGATGACCACTTAGAGGTTGACCTTGATTTATATAATCTTCCGGCTAATATCATTGTTGACGATTCGAACATTTGGGATTTCTATATCAAATTAGACAATAATTCTGAATCTATTTTAATTTCTTGTTTAGTTGATAAAGAACTGCCGAGTTCTCTTGATAAATTAAGTGCATTAAGAAATCATCCATTTCACTATGTCAAATTAAATAAAACAGGAAGCAACACTTTATCTCTTCACACATATCGAAAAGATACGAATATTGCCCAACTAACCTCATTTGAAGAAAATGATAATCTTGTGAAACTTTATATTAAGATAAATACTCATATAAATTCACAATGTAAAGTAGTCTTTAGAAAAAGAGAGAAAAAAGGAAATGGTTTTGAATATTATTTTTCTCAAGAATACAGTCTTATAAATAACGGCGATCATTTCATTTGTGAAATAAACAAAAGAAATTTGTTAAACTTGCTAAGAAAAGATCATGCGAGTGTATGGGACGTGTTTATTTTAATTGATAGTAGTGACTATGTTTATATTAGCTGCAATGAAAATATTGAGACTGATTATTTTAATATAGCTGATGGATATAAAGTGAAGTTTTTCAAAAATGGTGGAAATAGATTATCTGTGTATATGCTCTTTGATTCAAACAAAGATGCAGATACGCTTAATATAGCTGTTTTAGGTACTTGTTTCAGCAGAAATGCATTCAATTCGTCAGCATTTTTTAACCCTGATTACAAAAAGTTTTATAAGTGTTGTTATACTCAATTCCATTCATCAGTCATTAGTTTGATGTCTGATCCTGTTGATGTAAATTTTAATCAGTTTAATGATGTTAAAGAAAGTGATCGGTCATGGGTGGAAACAGATTTTAAAAAGGACTTTTTTATAAAGTTGAAAGAAGCAAAACCTGATTACATTATTATTGACCTTTATTGCGATGCGAGTAAGCCGGTCATTAGGACTCAAGAAAATAATTATGTGACTTGCAACTATTTTATAGAAGCTAGTAAGTTTTTATCAAATTGGAGTAACACACATATTGTAAATCATCATGAAAACCATAAGTATTTTGAGCTTTGGAAAGCGAATGTTGGTAAATTTCTCGATAAATTGAAAACCATTATTCCTGAAGATAAGATTATATTAAATAAGGGAAGGTTTACAGAAACATACTATGGGTTGGATGGTAACATAAAAACATTCGATGATATTCCGATGATCAGAAGAAATAATTATTTTTGGGATAAATTAGATAACTATTTCCTATCTATTGCCCCTTCAGCAAAAGTAATAGATTTGACTGATACAAAGTTTATAGGAGATGAAAGATACCCTTATGGTTTATCTTATTCTCATTATGAGTCAGATTACTACAAAGAATTTTTAAACAGGTTATTAAAAATTACATCAGAAGATCGAATAAAAAATTAATTACAAGAATAGTTCTAAAATAAGGTTGTTATTGTTTTATCTTTTTTAGAACTATTCTTTTTATATTGACTGAATCTTGGGTTTTTCTAAGTTGACTAGTGGCTATGCCAACTATTATATGAAAAAGGATTGAATATATGTTACAATATTCACCGGTGCTTTCAAATTTCTTTAACCCAAAGATAAGTTATCATGGTGTATTGTGGCAGTTTTTAAATCCTCTTATTCTAACTGGCATACTGGTTTGTATTTGAATACGCAACAGCAAGCCGGTCATAACAGGTATCGGAGAAGTGCCTTTTATCGTTTGGATGCTGGCTGGTTTGATGCCGTTTTTTTATTATCCCGACGATTCTTGATGGATCAAACAGTGTGTTTGAGCGCATCAATATGGTTGTGAAAATTAATTTTTCCGATCCGTTTATTGCAAATTTATTTAGTTATTTTGTAATGATGGGTGTTTATGTCATTGTCCTTTTAGCAAGCGGTATTACCCTAGCTTGCATTGGATACAATATATTTACTATTTGAGTCTGCATGATTGTATTTATGTTTTCTTCTAGTTTGTTTAACTCTACAATCAGTGTGCTAGTCAGAGATTATCAATTTCTGCTGCAGGCCGTAACCAGATTATTTTACATCTATTTCTGATTTTTGGAATATTGCTGATCAGGTTTTTGCGGTTGATAATGAAGAGCATACACTGACCTTGATGTTGAAATAAAAAAAGGCTATTGGATGAATGTCCAATAGCCTTTTTGTTTAGATTTCTTCTTTGTTTAATAAGTTTTCCATGAATGGAATGAGCTGTCCGCGGAGTTCTTTATCCTGCATCGCAAACTCAAGAGTGGTTGTAATAAAGCCGAGCTTTTCGCCGACATCATAGCGCTTGCCTTCAAAATCGTAAGCAAACACTCTTTGAATTTCATTCAGCTTTTGAATGGCGTCTGTTAGCTGAATTTCTCCGCCTGCGCCAACCTGCTGCTCCTCTAAGTACATAAAGATCTCAGGTGTAAATACGTAACGGCCTAAGATAGCAAGGTTAGAAGGTGCTGTGCCTTTAGACGGCTTCTCAACAAAGTTTTTCACCTGATAACGGCGGCCTTCACTTGTCAGCGGATCGATAATACCGTAGCGGTGAGTTTCTTCTTCAGGCACTTGCTGAACACCTATAATAGAAGAAAGTGTTCTTTCATATTCATCCATTAACTGGCGCAATCCTGGTTTTTCCGCCTGAACGATATCGTCTCCAAGCAGAACCGCAAAAGGTTCATCGCCGATAAAGTTACGAGCGCACCATACAGCATGTCCAAGTCCTTTAGGCTCTTTTTGGCGGATGTAGTGGATGTCAGCCAGATTAGAAGATTTTTTCACTTTTTCGAGGAGTTCAATCTTTCCTTTTTCTTCAAGGTTTCTTTCAAGCTCAGGAGAGTAATCAAAATGATCCTCAATCGCACGCTTGCTTTTGCCTGTTACAATAATAATGTCCTCAATACCGGACTCAACAGCTTCTTCAATTATGTATTGAATGGTTGGCTTATCTACGATAGGAAGCATTTCTTTCGGCATTGCTTTCGTAGCCGGGAGAAAACGCGTTCCTAGTCCTGCTGCTGGAATTATCGCTTTACGTACTTTTTTCATTTAAAGGCACCTTCCTTATTAACGAAAATATTTATGGCTAAAACTATTTTCTATTTACCCTGTTCATTGTGTTTTGACACATTTTTTATGATATAGGATAAACCATTTTTAAACAAGTTTTATCCTTAAGTTTCTAAAGCGATAAAGATCACTTAACCAATAGGAAATGATTTAAAATGACACAAATTCATGTAGAATAAGGATATGATTTTATTTTTGCAGAAACCAGGTGACAATTATGAAAAAACTAAAAGTCATGACCGTCTTCGGAACCAGGCCGGAAGCGATAAAGATGGCGCCGCTCGTGCTTGAATTAAAAAAATACCCTGAAATAGAGTCCTATGTAACGGTGACTGCCCAGCACAGACAAATGCTGGATCAGGTGCTTGAAGCGTTTCGGATTAAGCCTGATTTTGATTTGAACATTATGAAGGAGCGGCAGACGCTGGCAGAAATTACGTCAAATGCACTTGTGAAATTGGACGAGCTGTTTAAAGACATCAAGCCTGATATTGTGCTTGTCCACGGTGATACGACGACGACATTTGCCGGAAGCCTTGCCGCGTTTTATCATCAAATTGCTGTCGGGCATGTGGAGGCCGGTCTTCGCACAGGCAATAAATATTCTCCGTTTCCGGAAGAGCTCAACCGACAAATGACCGGTGCTATTGCTGATTTGCATTTTGCACCGACAGGACAGGCAAGAGACAACCTGTTAAAAGAAAACAAAAAGGCCGATTCTATTTTTGTAACGGGCAATACAGCGATTGACGCGCTTCGCACAACAGTTAGGGAAGGTTATTCACACCCTGTCCTTGACCAGGTTGGTGAGGATAAGATGATTTTGCTGACCGCTCATCGCCGTGAAAACTTAGGTGAGCCGATGGAAAACATGTTTAAGGCCATCCGCAGAATTGTAGAGGAATATAATGATGTACAGGTTGTTTACCCTGTGCACCTTAACCCTGTTGTCCGGGAAGCGGCTCAAAAGCATTTTGGCGACTCTGACAGAGTGCATCTGATTGAGCCTTTAGAAGTGATTGACTTCCATAACTTTGCGGCAAAATCCCATTTCATTTTGACTGATTCCGGCGGAGTGCAGGAAGAAGCGCCATCGCTCGGGAAACCGGTTCTTGTGCTTCGTGATACGACGGAGCGCCCTGAAGGAGTGGAAGCAGGGACGCTTAAACTTGCAGGGACAAATGAGGAGAACATTTATCAGCTTGCAAAAGGGCTCTTAACTGACGCTGATGAGTATCAGAAAATGTCCTATGCTTCAAATCCGTATGGTGATGGACAGGCCTCCCGCCGGATTGTAGAGGAATTGCTGTTTCACTACGGATATCGGAAGGAACATCCGGACTCTTTTACGGGTAAATAAAAAAGAAGCTTTGCACATAGGTGCGAAGCTTCTTTTTGTTTTAGCTTTTTAAGCTTTCTTTCAGTTCATTTGTGATGTCAGCTAGCTCGCTCTCATCTGCTTTATAGTAATAGACGTCATTGATTCTTGTGCCTTCGCCTTTCAGTTCGTGCTGCTTGATATGTTTTCGGGCGCCTTTGTAATCGGACTGGATATCCCACATATTATCAAACGTCAAATTGGTTTTCACATTATCTTCAACGACTTTAAACATATCTCCAAACTTTGTAACGGAAGAAATATTTGCCCCTTTGTTAATGATTCCTTCGATCACTTGGCGCTGACGGTCCTGACGTCCGAAATCTCCTCTTGGATCTTCTTTTCTCATTCGTGTATACGCTAATGCTTCTTTTCCGTTCAGTGTGATTTCTCCTTTGCCGAATGAATAACCGTCATAGCTGAACGCAAATGTGCTGTTAACTGTGATGCCGCCGAGTGTATCAACCACGTCTCTAAAGCTTTCCATATTGACTTTTACAAAATAATCGACCGGAACATCGAGGAAATTTTCAACCGTGTCAACTGTCATTTGTGTACCGCCATATGCGTACGAATGGTTGATTTTATCCATCGTGCCTTTTCCGATAATTTTTGTATAGGTATCACGGGGAATACTGACCATATCTGTGGTGTTCGTTTTTGGGTTAACGGTCATATAAATGAGCGTATCGGCGCGTCCTTTATCGCCGGAACGTTCATCCACCCCCATAATTAAAACAGAAAACGGGTCTTTTTTATTGATATTAACTTCTGTATCCCTCTTTTTGGATTTATCAATACTTTCATGAATACTTGCCACAGTTGAAGCGGCTTTATGCCATAAGTAGTATGCATAACCGCCTGTCCCTAACACAAGGATTCCAATAATGGTTAATATCGTCAGTAATAAGGTTTTTTTCTTTTTTCTGCGTTTACTTCTCATTCTTTGCACCCCATCTGTTCAGTTAATTTGATTATGATTGAAATTTCCAGTAAATACAACTCTTTTTAATAGAAGAAACAAAATCCTATAATAGTCGATTTTTATAAAAAAAAGTTTCACTGTTTCTTAATTTTTCTTTAAAATATTAAATGACTGACGATAAAACATAATGAGGTGAGAAAAATGAAAAAATTGATTGGTTTAATGTTCTTTATACTGCTCCTTGCAGGTTGCGGGGCTGATAATCAAAAGAGCCAAGGTGAAGATGTGTCAACAGACAGTAATATCGAAATGAAAGAAGGCGTTTATGTAGGCTTAGCAGATACCCACACAATTGAAGTAACTGTTGATAACGAGCCAGTTGTTCTTGATATTACTGAAGAATCAACAAGTGAGCTTGAAAAATTCAATAATGGCGATAAAGTTACGGTGAAATATGAAGAAAATGGCGAGGGTCAACTTCTGTTAAAAGATATTGAACGTACCAACTAAGATATGAGGAGGAAACTGAAATCTTGAATTCTTGCAAACGCTTGATCGTATGTTCACTTGCTGCAATCTTACTATTTATTCCAACAGTAACTTTTGCAGCAGACTCAAACATTTCAGTCAAATTGTCAAACTATATCGGTAATAAATCAAGTATCAGTCTATCCCCAACAGGATTTTATAAAGTAACTGGAGATAATGTTGCTGTAACAGATCGTTTTGCAGGGGCTTCACGATACGAAACCGCGACTCTTGCATCCGGCAGTCAGTGGAAAAATCCTAATACAGTTATTTTGGTAAATCGGGATATATTTATTGATGCATTGCCTGTTATCCCATTAGCAAAAAAACTAGATGCACCAATCTTATTTACTCAGCCTGATACGTTAACGAAAACTACTGAAAAACAAATCGCTAAATTTAACCCGGACAATATTTTAGTCATTGGGGGAGCACGCAGCATTTCAAAAGATGTAGAAAGCAAGCTGAAATCGTATGGCTCAGTTAAAAGGATAAGCGGAAAAAATAGATATGTATTATCTGAGAATATCGCTAAACAGATGGGCAGCTATGATAAAGCTATCGTTGTAACCGGAAAGGTATTTCAAGATGCGTTAGCCATAGCTCCTTATGCTGCGGCACAGGGATATCCTATTTTGCTTACTGAGAAGGATAAACTTCCGGATTATGATTTGCCAAAACAAGTGATTATAATCGGCAGTTCATTTAGTGTCAGTGACAGTGTAGAAAATGAAATAAAAAAAACTTCAACTGTACAGAGGATACCTGGATCAACCAGATATGAACTCACAGCAAATATTATTAAACAATTAAAGTTGAAGGCTGATAAAGTCGTAATGACGAACGGAACAAAGTACGCAGACGTATTAGTAGGTGCTTCGCTTGCTGCGAAGAAAAACAGCCAAATTTTATTTATTAAACAAGATAGTGTTCCTGCGGCAGCTAAAAGCATAACAAAAGAAAAAGCCACATATGCATACGACTTTATTGGAAGCACCAGTTCAATTTCTGCAGAAGTCGAGAATTCACTTGCCGATGAATTTTATTTAGCCGGCGGAAGCAACTATACTCTGAAAATCAACAATGGGAAATTAAATCTCGAAAATATAAAAACATATAGTAACTCTCTGAGGATTAAACCTGAAAAGTACTCGACTTCTAACAGAATAAGTCTTAACGGAAATCAGTATCTTGGAACGGTTAATTTCTCTATTGAATCTACTAAATATATCAGACCGGTTAACGAAAATATTCCATTTGAGGATTATTTAAAAGGGGTTATTCCAAATGAAATGCCTGCCAGCTGGTCACTTGAAGCCCTAAAAGCACAGACTGTGGCTGCGAGAACCTACTCCATAACAAAAACGGGAACTACTGTACCTGATACAACAGCTTTTCAAGTTTATGGAGGATATAGTTGGAATTCAAACACCAATAAAGCGGTTGAGCAGACAAAAGGAAAAGTTCTGAAATATAACGGATCTCTTATAACAGCAACTTATTCTTCAAGCAATGGGGGTTATACAGAAGCGAGCAACGAAGTCTGGTCATCAAGTGTACCTTACTTAATTGCGAAGAAAGATTCTAAGGATCCTCAAATAGGCTGGACGCTTACTCTCTCAAAACAACAGCTTGACACGAATTCGCTTGACTTAAATAAGCCGTCTTCTTGGTGGTCTTCAGCAACTGAAACTGATGCTGCAAGGTTATCCGGGGTTAAAAATTGGATCTTGAAAAATAAAGAAACAGGAGCAGCTTCTGTAAAAATTGCGAGTATAGAAGATTTGAGCTTTAGCGGTACAACACAGGGACAACGTGCAAAAACAGCATCTATGAAAGTTAAGTATTTTGTTAAAAGCAATACTGGCTCCTACAACTTAAGTAAAATTACAACCATTACTGTTCCGACAACTCAGCTAAGAACGATGATTGGTGCAACTGTTTTTAAAAGTACTTATGTGACTGTAAAAAAAGACACTTCAAAGTACACAATCAGCGGCAAAGGTTACGGGCACGGCATCGGAATGAGTCAATATGGAGCTAAGGCAAGAGCAGAAGCAGGAGATTCATATAGTTCAATTTTGAAATTTTACTATCCTGGGACAACTCTGACAAGTTATTAATTATTTTAAGGTGCTAAAGGCCATTTAAGGAGGAAAAGTAATTGCGTTCTTATATAAAGGTCCTAACAATGTGTTTTCTGGGACTCATTCTTTTTGTACCAACAGCATTGGCCGATAATTCGGTTAAAAGAGTGGGAGGAAGTAATAGGTACGGGACTGCAGTTCAAATATCAAAGCAGATGTACTCAACAGCGAGTACAGCGGTTATTGTTGGAGGAAGTTCATACGCAGATGCCATTTCAGCGGCACCTCTTGCTTATCAGAAGAATGCACCGCTGCTTTACACAAATGCTGATAAGCTCTCTTCTGAGACGAAAACAAGGCTAAAAGAAATGCGAACAAAAAATGTGATTATTGTAGGTGGTACGCCAGCTGTTTCTTCTAATACTGCCAATCAGATCAAAAGCTTAGGCATTAGTATTAAACGAATTGCAGGAAGTAATCGCTATGATACAGCTGCACGGGTCGCAAGAGCAATGAACGCAACCTCAAAAGCTGTCATTTTAAATGGGTTTTTATATGCTGATGCTCCAGGGATCATCCCTTATGCAGCTAAAAATGGCTATCCTATTCTGTTTACAAACAAAACCTCTATAAATAGTGCGACAACAGCAGTGTTGAAAGATAAGAGAATTACAAGTACTGTGGTTGCAGGAGGTACCGGAAGTATTAATAATACGGTGTATAACAAGTTGCCTTCTCCTACAAGAATTAGCGGTTCAAACAGGTACGAGCTTGCCGCTAATATTGTACAAAAACTAAACCTGTCAACGAGCACAGTATATGTAAGTAATGGTTTTAGCTATCCAGATTCAATCGCAGGAGCCACTCTGGCAGCAAAGAACAAGCAATCTCTTATTTTGACTAATGGTGAAAATTTATCTGGCGGCGCACGAAAAATTATCGGCAGCAAAAACATGTCAAACTTTACGATAATCGGAAATACTCCAGCTATAAGCACTAAAGTAGCTAATCAGCTAAAGAATCCTGTTGTAGGTGAAACAATTTTTATTGATCCAGGCCATGGAGATCAAGACTCGGGAGCAGTAGGAAATGGACTGCTTGAGAAAGAGGTAAACCTTGATATAGCGAAAAGGGTCAATACGAAGCTAAATGCTTCTGGTGCTCTTCCGGTAATGTCGAGATCTAATGATACGTTTTATTCTTTACAGGAAAGAGTAAGTAAGGCAGCCTCTGCCCAAGCTGATTTGTTCATCAGTATTCATGCGAATGCCAACGATAGCTCATCTCCAAACGGCAGTGAGACCTATTACGACACAACATATCAGGCAGCAAAAAGCAAACGATTAGCAGACCAAATTCAGCCGAAACTTGCAGCTAATCTTGGGACAAGAGACCGTGGAGTCAAGCAAGCCGGATTCTATGTTATCAAATATTCTAAAATGCCAAGCGTTTTAGTTGAGACTGCTTTCATCACAAATGCAGCCGACGCAAGTAAACTGAAACAAGCAGTTTATAAAGATAAAGCCGCCCAAGCTATTCATGATGGTACAGTTTCATATTATAGATAAAAATAAAGAGACAAATCTAAATAACAGATTTGTCTCTTCAGGCTGTCGAGAAAATCTCGACAGCCTTTATTTTTTCTTAAAATATCCATTCTCATGTAATAAAATAAAAGAAAGACTTACAAGGACGGTGTCTTTCTCATGTTGCACACAAGAAATTCTTCTCAAAATGCAGCCGAATTTGTTCTGCTTGACCAACTCGTCGAAGAGGATCATCTGCTTCGTAAAATTGATAAACACATAGACTTCTCTTTCATCATTGAAAAGGTGAAACCCTACTACAGCGAAAACAAAGGCCGCCCCTCACTTGATCCGCTAATTTTATTCAAAATGATGTTTATCGGCTACCTCTACGGTATCCGTTCAGAAAGACAGCTCGAAAAAGAAATTTACTACAATATGGCGTACAGATGGTTTTTGGGACTGAATATCAATGACCCGGTTCCGCACCACTCCACCATCAGCTGGAACAGACGCACACGCTTTAAAGATACAACCATCTTCCAAGACATTTTTGATGAGATCGTTCTTCAGGCCATCAATCATGACATGGTGGGCGGACGTGTCCTATTCACCGATTCAACTCATCTGAAAGCCAATGCCAACAAGCATAAATACACAAGAAAAACAATTGCGCAGGATACCCAAAACTATATCAAAGATTTAAATGAAGCCATTCAAGAGGATCGGGAGGAACACGGAAAAAAGCCATTAACAATCAAAGAGGAGGTGAAAGCTGAAAAAGAGATCCGCCATAGTACAACAGATCCGGAAAGTGGATATCTGTATCGTGAAAACAAACCAGAAGGTTTTTTCTATTTAGATCACCGCACAACAGATATGAAATACAACATTATCACAGATACCTATGTCACACCTGGAAATGTCCATGATTCTGTGCCCTATCTTGACCGATTGGATCACCAAATCGCACGATTTGGGTTTCAAGTAGAAGCCGTCGCCCTTGATTCCGGATATTTAACGACTCCGATCTGTAAAGGATTATCTGACCGACAAATCTTTGGTGTCATCGCACATAGACTTTATCACCCTATCCGAGGCTTGTTTCCAAAATGGAAATTTCATTACGACAGTGAACAAGACAGATATATTTGCCCGAACCAGCAAACCCTTACGTACTCAACAACTGACCGAAAAGGCTACCGGACATATAAATCAAATCCTGAAATATGTTCCTCATGCCCGCTGCTTGAAAACTGTACAAAATCAAAGAATCGGCAGAAAGTGATTACTCGGCATGTATGGGAAGACCATAAAGAAAAGGTCAGACAAAATCGCTTGTCTGTTTCAGGAAAAAACCTCTACAAAAAAAGAAAAGAAAAAATAGAGCGAAGCTTTGCAGATTCAAAACAGCTGCATGGGCTTCGCTATTGCAGGTTGAGGGGACAACGAAATGTGAGCGAACAAGTTCTCCTCACAGCCGCATGCCAGAACATGAAGAAGATTGCCACATACCTATCCAAGCAGGGATAGATATGTGGGAGCCTTTTTCTGTATCTAAAATACAATAAGCATCTAAAGAAACAAAAAAGCTTGTAGAAAAAACATCGTTTTCTCTACAAGCTGAAGAGACAAATCTAAATAACAGATTTGTCTCTTTTTTTTATCATTTAAATGATTAAAACAAGGGCTTGTACATAAAATGATAAAGAACATTAATATAATTTATCAGAAAAAACACGTAATTCACACTTCTTAACAATCCATTTACAACCAATTAACATCCGTCTGCTAAACTGACTGGCATAGGTCATCATAACATCCCAAACAAATCGTGAGGTGTGTGTCAGTGGGTGCAGAAAAAAGCATGAATGTGAGTCGCGAATTCTCAGTGCAGCAAGCATCATTTGCATTATCAGAAAAAACGGCTCGTTATTTGGCAGTAAAGCGCGTGATGGATATTTGGTTTGCGCTGATTGGATTGGTGGTTGCTCTGCCAATGATTGCGGTATTTTCAATATTGATTTGTTTGGAGACGCCGGGGCCTGCCATCTATACGCAGGAGCGTGTAGGAAAAGGCGGGAAACCTTTTAAGCTTTATAAGCTTCGTTCCATGAAAATAGATGCCGAGAAGTCTGGGGCGGTTTGGGCGCAGAAGCAGGATCCGCGGGTGACACGAATTGGAGCATTTATCAGAAGAACGCGAATTGACGAGCTTCCTCAGCTGTTTAATGTGCTGAAAGGCGATATGAGCATGATTGGACCTCGCCCGGAACGTCCAGTGTTTACGGAAAAGTTCCAGAATGAGATTCCGGGGTTTACACAGCGTCTGGCTGTCAAACCGGGATTGAGCGGCTGGGCGCAGGTGAACGGCGGTTACGACATGACGCCGAAGGAAAAGCTTATATTTGATTTATATTACATTCGCAATCTGACTTTCATGTTGGAATTAAAAATTATGTTAAAAACTTGTAAAGTAGTCTTGACAGGTGATGGTGCAAGATAAACATCTGCATTCGCCATCAAACTGAGCTTAAAAAGAAGTAGGGAATATGATGCCAAGTATTACAAAACAAATCATGAGCGGCGCAAAGTGGACAAGTGTTTCAACAATCTGTATTACAATCATTCAAATCGTTCAGTTTGCCTTGCTTGGAAATATGATGACCTTAACGGAATTTGGACTCGTCGGCATGATCACAACGGTTACAATATTCGCCCAGATTGTGCTTGATATGGGATTTGGCGCCGCGTTAATTCAAAGAGATGACGCCACGGAGCGCCAGCTGTCAACATTGTATTGGCTGAACATTATGACCGGCATTTTGCTGTTTGTGCTTTTATATGTGTGCAGTCCCGTCATTGCGGGATTTTATCAAAGAGAAGAGCTTGTGTTTCTCATCAGGATTTTGGGGATTATGTTTTTGATAGCTCCGATCGGACAGCAGTACCAGTATATGCTGCAGAAGGAGCTGCAATTTAATACGTTAAGCAAAATAGAGATTTTTTCAAATGTATTGTCCTTCGGATATTTAGCGATAGCGGTTTTTATGACGGATGCGATTTTGGCGTACGTGGTTTCTCAGGTGCTGCTGCAGTCCAGTAAAGGGATTTTATTCTGGGCTGTATACCAAAAAAAATGGCGTCCATCCTTTGTTTTTGATCTAAGGGGAATGAAGGAGTTCTTCTCCTTTGGAGCCTTTCAGCTTTCATCCCGTCTTGTGAACAGGCTGGGAGCGAACATCGATATGATCTTAATCGGCCGGTTTATCGGTGCCGAAGCACTGGGCATTTATAATCTTGCCTACCAGATTGTCACCATTCCGGTTTTGAAAATTAATCCGATTGTGACGCGGGTCGCGTTTCCCATTTTCGCCAAAAACAAATACGAAAACAGCGTGATCAGAGAAGGCTTTCTGAATATGACAAAAATGCTTGCGCTTGTATCGTTCCCGCTGTTAATCGGGCTCGTATCCGTGTCAGACGCCTTTATCGCAGCTGTTTTCGGAGAAAAATGGCTTGCTGCTGTCCCTGTTCTGAATGTTCTTGCCATCGTCGGGATACTCAGGGTGCTGATGAATCCGAATGGTTCTGTGCTTCTTGCTAAAGGAAGAGCGGATTTGGCTTTTTATTGGGACTCCGGCGTCATGCTGCTGTATGGTTTGTCGCTGTTTGCAGCTGTTCAGACGGGCAATCTTCTGACTGTAGCTTGGGTATATGCCGTCATCAGCGTTTTCAATTTTCTAATCGGTCGCT
The DNA here is from genome assembly GCF_014250375.1 of Bacillus sp. PAMC26543. Taxonomy (NCBI): domain Bacteria; kingdom Bacillati; phylum Bacillota; class Bacilli; order Caryophanales; family Bacillaceae; genus Bacillus; species Bacillus sp. PAMC26543. The sequence goes on from NZ_CP060193.1 coordinate 646,876, forward strand.
GGCTGCTGGCATATGTCATTAAGCTCAATCTTTCAGCTTATTTTAAAGCCGTTATGAAGCCGTTTCTGATCACAGCGGGTATGGCCGTTATCGCGTTCGGCGCGAGTTTAGGAACAGAACGCTTCAGCTTGCAGGCGGAAATGAGGCTGGCAATTTCAGTGGCGGCCGGGGCGCTCTGCTATCTCTTTCTTTTGGGTAAAGCGTACCCTCAGATGAAAAGCAAACTACTAAGAAAAGGACGTTTGTCATGAAGATTTTGTGGATCACAAGCGTATATCCAAGCAGTCTGAAACCCGGCGAGGGTGTGTTTCATGAAACACAGGTGCAAGAGCTGCTGAAGCTCGGGCTGGATATCACCGTGATATGCCCAAGACCTTTTCACCCTGCGCCTGTCCGTATGCTGAAAAAGGCATACCGAAAAAAGGATGCCAGACCAGAATATGAGATACGGAAAGGAATCCCGGTTTACCGGCCTTTCTATCCCGCTGTTCCCGGCCAGCTGAAATGGGCTCAGCCGCACCGGCGCATTGGGGCAGCTGTTTTAAAAACCATTAAACAGCATGACTTGAACCCTGATCTGATCCATGCGCACTTTGCTATGCCGTCGGGCGGGGCTGCGGCAGTCGTGTCAAAGACAATCGGGATTCCGTATATTTTAACTTTGCATGGCAGTGATGTGAATGTCTATCCTCACTACAGCAAAGGCGCGTTTAAAGCCTTCAAAACTGCGGTTAGTTCCGCATCCGCAGTTCTTGCAGTCAGCGAAAAGCTTCAGGAAGAAACCAAAAAACTTTCCGGCTTTGACAGTACGGTTTTACCGATCGGCATACAGCTCAGCCGTTTTCAGGAAAATGATCAGACAAAAGAAGAAATCAGAAAAAACCTCGGACTCCCGCTTGACCAGCGCCTTGCTGTCTATGTGGGCAGGCTCGTTAAGGAAAAAGGCATTTTTGAATTGTCAGAAGCCATTGAGATGATGGAGGAAGCGCCTCGAGCTGTTTTTGTGGGAGACGGCCCCGCAAAATCTTTGCTGATGCAAAAGGGACATATTGTAACAGGCCAAGTGCCGAATCACAGGGTGAGAGAGTATTTGCTCGCCGCAGATATGTTTGTGCTCCCTTCTTATAGCGAAGGAATGCCGACTGTTGTGATCGAGGCGCTGGCACTGCGGGTTCCTGTCATCTGTACAGATGTCGGTGGAGTGGCTTCATTATTCGGAAAGCACCGGCATTTGCTGATTGAACCGAAATCAGCTCAAGCCTTAGCAAACACGATCTCTTTATACGCACAAGATCAAATATGGCAGCCGGAAGTGGCAGATGAATTATATCAAATCATTCACACTCAATATGACGCCGGGAAAAATGCCAGGGCGCTGTATGATCAGTATCAGATGGTTCTGAAAACACCTGTTTAATCGTAAGTAACTGCGACCAATATAAATAGGAAGATGAATTTACAGGAGAGGGATGAGGGCTGTGAAAAAAATTGCTGTCATTGGAACAGGATATGTAGGACTCGTATCAGGCACCTGCTTTGCGGAAATCGGAAATAAAGTGATTTGCTGTGATATCAACGAATCAAAAATCAGAAGTCTGAAAAACGGAGTAATCCCAATCTATGAACCAGGGCTTGCAGATTTAGTTGAAAAAAATGTGTTAGAACAGCGCCTGTCTTTTACTAACGATATTCCGTCTGCCATTCGGGCTTCAGACATTATTTATATTGCAGTCGGAACCCCGATGTCTAAAACAGGCGAAGCTGATTTAACGTACGTCAAAGCGGCTGCGAAAACGATTGGTGAACATCTCACCGGCTACAAAATCATTGTCAATAAAAGCACAGTCCCAGTCGGCACCGGAAAACTGGTTCAATCTATCATTCAAAAAGCTTCGAAGGGAAGATGCTCCTTTGATGTTGTATCCAACCCTGAATTTCTTCGGGAGGGCTCAGCGATTCATGACACGATGAATATGGAGCGTGCCGTCATTGGGTCAACCAGTCATAAAGCCGCTTCCATCATAGAGGAACTGCATCAGCCTTTTCATGCTCCTGTTATTAAAACGAATTTAGAAAGTGCAGAGATGATTAAATATGCTGCAAATGCATTTTTGGCTACAAAGATTTCGTTTATTAACGATATCGCGAACATTTGCGAGCGAGTCGGCGCGGACGTCTCAAAAGTTGCTGACGGCGTCGGGCTCGACAGCCGGATCGGCAGAAAGTTCTTGAAAGCGGGTATTGGGTTTGGCGGCTCCTGCTTTCCTAAGGATACAACCGCACTGCTTCAAATTGCCAAAACGGCCGGCTATCCATTTAAGCTCATAGAAGCCGTCATTGAGACAAATGAAAAGCAGCGCGTTCACATTGTAGATAAGCTCTTAACTGTGATGGGAAGCATAAAAGGGAGAACCATTTCCGTGCTCGGATTGGCCTTCAAACCGAATACAAACGATGTGAGGTCCGCTCCAGCTCTCGATATCATTCCAATGCTGCAGCAGCTGGGCGCACAAGTGAAAGCATATGATCCGATTGCCATTCCGGAGGCATCAGCAGTCCTTGGCGACCAGACCGAGTATTACACAGATGTGTATGCTGCGATGGAGGGAACCGACGCATGCCTTATTTTGACCGATTGGCCGGAAGTAAAAGAAATGGAGCTTGTAAAAGCAAAAATGCTTTTAAAACAGCCAATCATCATCGATGGCAGAAATATATTTTCACTCGAAGAAATGCAGGCTGCGGGATACATTTATCACTCCATCGGCCGTCCTGCGGTTCGGGGAACAGAACCTTCCGACCGCTACTTTCCGGCTTTGCCAATGGAAGAACTGGCTAAGGATTTGGGGAGTGTCAATTTATAAAAAGAAAAAGGGTTACTTGTTTGAAGTGCCGGCTGCTTAGGCTCGGCCGCCGGCTCCTGAAACATCAGGAAAGGGGTTAAGCATGTGAGTATCAAACGTTCAGCGGTTCATACGCTTGCGTTACTGGCCGCTGTCATATTGGGGATCGTCCTATTGCTGGGAGCCATCCGCACAGATACAGGTCTTACGCAGATGGCTGCCGTTCTCGCTGTATTGGCTATCGGCCTGTTTGCGCTGACGCTTGCAGCATCATTTACAACAAAAGAACAGCTGTTTATGGCCGTCATCTATATTTTGATTGCCTGCACTTTTTTAAATAATGCTTTTTTCGCGATTCATCTTGGATTCTTTAGTTTGTTTCTTTATCGGCTTTTGCTCATCGCCGCCGGCTGCCTCCATCTTGTGGGGGTACTGCGGAGCCGAACACATATTGAAAAGTGGAACGGGCTGCAAGTAAAAGGGATTTTGCTCTTTTTCGCCTTTTGGTTTTTATATGGCCTTGTTTCCTTGCTATGGGCCAAATCAGTTACAGACGGTCTGAAATATTTAGCACTGCTGGCGATGGGGATATTTTTTATTTATCTTATTGTGATGTATGTGCAAAAAATGGAACGTCTGATGATTATTTATTCCATCTGGCTGGTGATGACGGTATTTCTGATGATCATCGGTTTTTACAATCATATAACCCATCATCATCTCCCGAGTTCGACTTTGTACAGCGGACCGGAATATAAGCAGCATTATCCGACCTCAGTCTTTTTTAATCAAAATGATTTTGCGACATTTTTGTCGATCAGTTTCTTTTTTTACATCGCAATGGTGAAAAACATAAAGAACGGTTACTTAAAGGGAATTGGCCTTGTGCTCTCGCTTGGTGCATTGTATTTAATCTTTGCGACTGGTTCTAGAGCCAGCCTGCTGGGCGTTTTTGCGGGAATAGCCGTCTACATTTTTATTGTCTTGCCTCCTGTTCTGAAAAAAATCGCTATTTGGCTGTCGGCAGCAGGAATTGCGGTCTTTGCGGCTCTTTTTGCCAGCCGGATTTTCGCAGTGTTTTGGAAGCTGTTCCTGGCTCCTCAGACGTCTCATTCATTCCAAGAGACGCTTCCGTCCAATGTGGCCAGGGCCAATCTGTTAAAAAACGCATGGCACTTCTTCCTTGACTCATACGGATTCGGAGTGGGCGCAGGAAATGTGTCTTATTATCTTGAGCATCATGCTTTATATGATACTGATAATGTGACAGAGGTGCACAATTGGCTGGTAGAGATTCTGGCAAACTTCGGCTTGCTTATCATGCTCGGCTATCTGGCCATTTATTTATACCTGATATGGGTGCTTTACAAGTTTTATGAAAGAAAAATGGAAAATCAGTCAAGACTGATCACAGAAGGGCTCATCACAGCTATGGTCAGTTTTCTGGTATCCAGCATCAGCCCAAGCTCTGTCTCAAATTTATTTTTCCATTGGGTATTTCTGGCGTTCGTCATCGCCGCGGTGAATGTCTTAAGGCGATCCAGGCAGCAGCTTGAGCCCATATACCGGTAAACAGACTACAAAAAAGCAGGGAGACTTATATGAAGGATATAGTGATAAGATTAGCCCGGCGCATAAAGAAAAATATCATCTGGATTATATTAGTGCCGCTTATTTTAGGTGCGGCAGGATATATACTGCCGTCCCAAATCGCGGATAAAAAGAGTTACACAGCTGAGGTTACTTTAGCTGTGGGGAGCTATGATCATCCGGTTTATAACAGTACAGAAGAGATTCCGCTCCTGCTGAGGAGTGATGCTTTTTTGAAGGAGGCGCTTCCTGACGAAAAAGATGAAGATCTTGCGGAGATCAAAGAGAAGCTCACCGTGAAATCGGAGTCTAAGTCTTTACTGTCTTTGAGCTATGCCGACCAGGATCAGGAAAGAACCGAATCGGTGTTAAATGCTGTTTCCTCCACCTTTCTCAAAAACGACCAAAAGCTGTTTGAGGAAAGAGAAGCCGTCATCCGCCGCAGCATAGACGCGCTGGAAGGTGAATCGGTGAGCGAGGATTCCAAGGTGGATAAAGAAAGATTTTTGTATGAGCTGAAAAACACACAGCTTAATCTGAAAGCGGCCAGTGCCGTTGATTCTGAAACCGTAAGTGAGGCATCAGGCGGAGGAATGTCCCCGAAAAAGAAAGCGGTTCTGGGTGTTCTGATCGGCATAACGATTGCCTTTATGTTCGTTGTCATTCCTGAATTTTTCAGAGAGTCCTTTTAAAATCATACGATGGAGATGTGATCATGACCAACTGGAAACCTCTCGTATCTGTCATTACACCTTCTTATAATGCGCGTGACTATATTGAAGACACGATTCATTCAGTGTTAGATCAGAGCTACCCTCATTGGGAAATGATTATCGTGGATGATTGCTCAACGGACGGCACACGCGACATTTTAAAGCAGTATGAGAAGATAGATGAAAGAATTCATGTGATCTTTCTGGAAGAGAACAGCGGAGCCGCGATAGCAAGAAATAAAGCGCTGGAACATGCTCAAGGACGCTATGTGGCATTTTTGGACAGTGATGACAAATGGAAAAAAGACAAACTGAAAAGGCAGCTTGATTTTATGATGGAGCGGTCCTGCGCGTTTTCCTTTACAGGCTACAGTTTAATGTCGCAGGACGGGGTGCCGATGGATAAATTCATTCATGCTCCCGAAAGCCTGACATATGATGATGCTCTTAAAAATACCATTATCGGCTGTCTAACGGTGATGATTGACAGGGAACAGACGGGACAGATCCAAATGCCGAATATTAGAACGAGGCAAGACTTGGCAACATGGCTGTCTCTTTTAAAAAAGGGTTTTACAGCATACGGAATGAATGAGTGTTTAGCTGAATACCGGCTTGTCAATAATTCGATTTCAAGCAACAAATGGAAGGCTGCAAAAAAAACATGGTTTGTCTACAGAGAGATCGAACGGCTCCATTTAATGAAAGCGACATGGTGTTTTGTTCAATATGCGAAAAACGCGGTGAAAAAAAGACTATAACCGCAAACAGAGAGAAAAGGTGATGAAGGTGGAAACAAAAGCAATGATTCACGTCATCGTGGCTACTGCTGAATGGGGAAAAGATCAATTGAGGTACAGACGGCATCGATTGGCTGAATTTTTAGCTGCTCAGGAAGAAACAAAGGAAGTCATCTGGGTCTGCCCGGCTCCGCGCACCCAAAGGATGGAATTTCAGCAAGTTCACTCCGGCATCCGGCAGTTTGCCGTAAAGGACTTGCTGCAAAAGAAAATGTTTCGCTTCGGACGGTATACCGATGTGTTTTATAAGCATAAGCTCTCACCTTTATTAGAAGAGCTGAAATCCGCTTCAGCCAGAGGTGAACGCTGCTGCTTATGGTACACGTTTCCCGGATTCCCGCTGCTGTCTTCCCTGTATCCTTGGGATCAGGTGATTTATGATTGCAGTGACTTGTGGGCGGCGCCGATCAGCGGACGTTCCAATATGCTTTCCGAGTTCAGGCGGAAAGTCATCAAAACAGCGGAGCTGCGAATTATCGAGCGTGCCGATTCCATTACTTGTTCATCAGAGTACCTGCACAATGAAGTTGACAAAAAGCTGACAGCGGGACAAGAAAAGGTTCATACCGTTGAAAACGGTGTTGAATATGACCTGTTTTCAGAACATAAAGCGGTTCCCGATCGAAGCATCTTGCAGGGAAGAGAGGGGGCTGTACTGGGATTTATCGGCGGGATTAAACCAAAGCTGGATTTTAAATTGATTGAAGAAGCGGCTCTGAGAAAACCCGATTGGACATTTTTATGGGTCGGCCCGGACGCCACCAATGGTGACACAGCGTTTCAAGAGCTTCTGAAGCTTTCCAATGTGATATGGACGGGGCCGGCAGATCCGAAAGAAGTTCCGCACTTTATGGAACTGATTGATGTCGGTATTATGCCTTATAAAAAGTCATCCTATAACCAAGCGGTTTTCCCGCTTAAGCTATTTGAATTTTTAGCAGCAGGAAAGCCGGTCGTCGGCTCTAACCTTCCGTCAACTTCTAAAATGCAAAAGCCGTATATTTACGAATATATGGAAGGCAATGACCATAATGATTTTATAACTGCGTGCGAGAAAGTGCTTGAAAAAGACGGAGACGAGACATACAAAGAGATGCGGCGAAACATTGCCCGCACACAAGATTGGAATGTTTTATTCAAACAAATCATGAAATATACAGGTATTCAAAAACATGCGTAGTCCTTTAATTGGGATGCGCGTTTTTTGATTATACGTGTTTCTTTTTGATGAAGCTTGTTATAATAACTAAGGAGAAGGTATAATGGAAGGAACGGTTCTCTATATAAATAAAGACTTCATATAATTCCAAAGGAGACTTCTTTATGCTTGACGAACGCATGATTCGCATTGTTGTTGCGTTTATTGTCTCGCTGCTAACGGTTTTAATCATAACCCCAATCGTAAAAAGGATTGCGATTAAAATAGGTGCAGTTGATCAGCCCGGCAATCGAAAAGTACATGATAAAATCATGCCCCGAATGGGCGGGCTGGCCATATTTATCGGGGTGGTTACAGGTGTGCTTGTATCCGGTATATACACAGAAACAAGAATGACGGCTATCACAGTCGGGGCATTTATCATTATTGTGTTGGGAATTCTTGACGATAAATATCAATTAAGCGCAAAAGTTAAATTTATCATTCAATTAGCCGTAGCTATTATGATTGTAAGCACAGGCTTAAAAATGGACTTTTTCTCAGTACCTTTTTTAGCTGAGCGATTTGAATTGGGCTGGATGGCATATCCGCTGACTGTATTATGGATTGTCGGCATCACAAACGCGATGAACCTGATTGACGGATTGGACGGCCTTGCGGCAGGTCTTTCTGTTATCGGCCTGTCCACGATTGCAGTTATGGCGCTATCTGGCGGAAAAGTACTCATTCTGTCACTTTCATTAGTTGTTATCGCAAGTACGCTCGGATTTTTGTTCTACAATTTTCATCCGGCAAAAATCTTTATGGGGGATACGGGATCACTGTTTTTAGGGTATGTCATTTCCATTCTCTCATTGTTAGGGCTGTATAAAAGCGTAACATTGTTCAGTATTGTCATTCCGATTATTATATTAGGCGTGCCGATTTTTGACACAACATTTGCAATCATAAGACGGATACTAAACAAACAGCCGATTTCGGCGCCCGATAAATCACATATTCACCATAGGCTGATGGCCTTTGGCCTTTCACATCGGATGTCGGTCATTGTCATCTACCTGATTGGATTTATTTTCAGCATCAGTGCAATCGTGCTGAAAAGCGCTACAATTTGGCTTTCCCTGTTTATTATCTTTATCTTAATTATATTTATGCAAATAATAGCAGAAGTTACGGGACTCGTGAATGAACGTTTTAAGCCATTTACAAAATTCTATAAACGTCTTGTGAAAAGAAATTAAAAATACCGGTTCTACTATGAGCCGGTGTTTTTTCTGCGCAAAAAAGCCCGATCCGTTAAAGGACCGGGCTTTTTTTCAATATGATGAGTCAGTTGTTGAATTTGTTGTGCCGTTTGAGCTTGTGCTGCTGTCATTTGTGTAGCCGCTTCCGCTCGTAGTGCCGTCTGTTGCAGTGTTTCCGTCAGTGCTTGAACTGCCAGTGCTGTCTGATGTTGAGCCATCGGTACTGGAGCTGTCAGTGCTTGAACTGCTCGTATCAGGAACATAATCTAGATGTTCTTGAAGCGTTTTTCTGACGTTTTCCAGATTCGCAGCATCCGGTTCAAAATAATACGTGTTGTTAGGCCCTAAATACAAATCAGAACCAGTAATTGACAGCGTGTCAATTTTCTTGCTGGTAAAGCCGCTGTAAATTTGCTGTAAGGCTAAACCTTCAGTAATGCGAATATTGGTTTCTACGTTTTCACTGGCTGTTTCTGCGATTTTATCAATTTTTGCAATATTGCTTGCGCTGGACATCCGATCGATCAACGCGTTTAAAATTTGTTTCTGTCTGTCATTACGGCCGAAATCTCCGCGTTTATCCTGCTTTCTCATGCGGGCATACGCCAAGGCTTTTTCACCATTTAAATGCATCTCGCCTTTTTTGAAATAAATACGTTTGCTTTCGTCCACATCGCTTTTTTCATCAAAGTCGAAAGGTACATCTACATCAATACCGCCAACTTCATTAATAACATCTTTAAATCCGTCAAAATCGACTGTTACATATTTATCGATTGGGATTTGCAAGAAGTTTTCAACAGTTTCAACAGTCTCATCTTTTCCGCCTTTGCTGTAAGCGGAATTGATCTTTGTTTTGCTGCCGGTTGTGTCACTTGCTAATTGCACACGTGTATCGCGCGGAATGCTCAGCATTTTCATGGTTTTATTTTTTGGATCAAGGGTAACTACAATAAGAGAGTCAGATCTCCCTTTTTGTCCTTTTGTCGCGTAATCTTCGATTCCCATAAATAAAATAGAAAATGGTTTTTTCTTCATATCTACAACTTCACTGCGAAGATTTGATTTATCTCCGCGGGAAAGCGCATCGTATGAATCATCCGCAGCGTTAATGGTTTTATATAGTTTATATCCACCGAGACCTACAACTACCAATAATGCAAGGACGAACAACAACATAATCCTTTTTAAAATTTTTCTGCGTTTGCTCTTTTTCTTTTTGCGCACACGCACTCTAACGCGTTCAGCCATTATTCAGTCTCCTTTATGTGATTGACGGCTTTTTCAAGATACGTCAACTCTCCCTCTGTAATATCACTTTTTCCATTTGTTAACTCTGTCATCCACTCAGAAAACGATTGTGTTTCTTTTTCTTCTACATATGCTTCGAATTCTACGTTTTCTGCATAATGAATTTCTTTTAATAGAAAAGGTGATTCCCTTAATTCATTTTCAATCTTGCCAAGCCAAGTATAATCTGCGGAAGTATGCATAACCCTCATAAGCTTCCGTTCTACAACACCTATATGGTTTAATCCTTCAGACACTGACTTCCCATAAGCGCGGATTAAACCGCCTGCTCCCAGCTTTATGCCGCCGAAGTAACGCGTAACAACAGCACAAGTATCCTTAAGTCCGCGTTTTTTTAGCACCTCGAGCATAGGTACTCCTGCGGTGCCGCTCGGTTCTCCGTCATCATTGGCTTTTTGGATATGATCGTTTTCGCCAATTACGTAAGCTGAGCAATTATGAGTTGCGTTCCAGTGCTGTTTCTTTATTTTCTGTATAAATTCCTGTGCTTCTTGTTCGGTAGAAACACGGCTTAAATGACAGATAAAACGCGATTTTTCTATAACAATCTCGTGTTCTCCTGTTTCTTTCACAGTAAAATAGCTGTGCAGCATGCTTGCTGACCCCCTGCTAAGCATAAAAGACCGCCTATACAAATTCGTACAGTCTTTAGAATTTTTGTGCGTATTTTGTTATCATAAAGAGTAAGAAGGTACATAAAATTGTTTTTTTCTAGAATATACGCATTCTTTCATTATAATTCGACACAATTTGCAGATCAATTACATTTATAATAAAAATATATGACAACACCGTGACGGAGGGAAATTATGAATAAAACAAAGATGGATTCCAAAGTTCTGGACTCTATTTTGATGAAGATGCTGAAAACCGTTGACGGGAGCAAGGATGAGGTTTTTCAAATCGGGGAGCAGTCACGCCAGCAGTATGAACAGCTGGTCGAAGAACTGAAACAAATTAAACAGCAGGTTTATGAAGTCATCGAGCTTGGTGATAAACTTGAAGTGCAAACCCGCCATGCGCGAAACCGTTTATCCGAGGTCAGCCGCAATTTTCATAGATTCAGTGAAGAAGAAATCCGCAATGCTTATGAAAAAGCCCATAAGCTGCAAGTAGAACTGACGATGATCCAGCAGCGTGAAAAGCAACTGCGCGAACGCCGGGACGATTTGGAACGCAGACTGTTAGGACTTCAGGAAATCATCGAACGCTCAGAATCACTAGTGAGCCAGATTACGGTCGTACTGAACTATCTGAATCAGGATCTTCGGGAGGTTGGGCTGCTTCTTGCCGATGCGCAGGCAAAACAGGATTTTGGCTTGAGAATTATTGAAGCGCAGGAAGAAGAGAGAAAAAGAGTCTCGAGAGAAATTCACGACGGTCCTGCACAAATGCTGGCAAATGTTATGATGAGATCGGAATTAATTGAACGGATTTTTCGAGACCGAGGCGCTGAAGACGGATTCCAGGAAATCAAAAATCTCCGCCAAAATGTGCGGAATGCTCTTTACGAAGTGAGACGGATTATATATGATTTAAGACCGATGGCCCTTGATGACCTAGGCCTGATTCCAACTTTGCGGAAATATCTATATACAACCGAAGAATATAACGGTAAGGTGAAAATACATTTTCAGTGCATCGGCGATACGGAGGACAAACGACTCGCGCCTCAGTTTGAAGTTGCGCTCTTCAGACTCGCACAGGAAGCTGTATCCAATGCGTTAAAGCATTCTGGATCTGAAGAAATTACAGTCAAAGTTGAGATTACAAAGGATTTTGTGATTTTAATGATAAAAGATAACGGCAAAGGATTTGACCTGAAGGAAGCGAAAGAGAAGAAAAACAAATCATTCGGCTTGCTTGGAATGAAAGAAAGAGTAGATTTATTGGAAGGAACCATGACAATAGATTCAAAAATAGGTCTTGGGACATTTATCATGATTAAGGTTCCGTTATCTCTTTGACTATGATTTGTAAAATAGAGCCAAAAGGCATATTGACCGAATACCAGAGTATATAGAACAATAATACAAGGAGGCGTGGCTTGTGACTAAAGTAAACATTGTTATTATCGACGACCATCAGTTATTTCGTGAAGGTGTTAAGCGGATATTGGATTTTGAACCTACCTTTGAAGTGGTAGCGGAAGGAGACGACGGAGATGAAGCGGCTCGTATCGTTGAGCACTATCATCCTGATGTCGTGATCATGGATATCAATATGCCGAACGTAAATGGCGTGGAAGCTACAAAGCAGCTTGTAGAGCTGTATCCTGAATCTAAAGTAATTATTCTATCAATTCACGATGACGAGAATTATGTAACACATGCCCTGAAAACAGGTGCAAGAGGTTATCTGCTGAAAGAGATGGATGCTGATACACTAATTGAAGCGGTTAAAGTAGTTGCCGAGGGCGGTTCTTACCTTCACCCGAAGGTTACTCACAACCTCGTAAACGAATTCCGACGTCTTGCAACAAGCGGAGTTTCTGCTCATCCTCAGCATGAGGTCTATCCAGAGATTCGCAGACCATTACATATTTTAACAAGACGGGAATGTGAAGTGCTGCAAATGCTTGCAGACGGAAAAAGCAACCGCGGCATCGGTGAATCATTGTTTATCAGTGAAAAAACTGTTAAAAACCATGTCAGCAATATCTTACAAAAAATGAATGTAAACGACCGGACGCAAGCCGTGGTGGTCGCCATTAAAAATGGTTGGGTAGAAATGAGATAGCATGAAATTGGACTTGCCTTTTTGAGGCAGGTCTTTTTTTAGGCTTCTGTTTCCCTTACAATAGAGTCATAAAGTGATAAGGCAGGTAACGAAGCTATGAATATTGCAGTAGTAACAGATAGTACGGCATATATTCCAAAAGACATGCGTGAACAAAATCATATACACATGATTCCTCTCCAGGTTGTTTTTGGGGATGAAACATATCATGAAGAAACAGAAATGGACTGGAGAAGCTTTTACCAAGAAGTGAAAAAGCATACAGAGCTTCCATCCACTTCTCAGCCTGCGATCGGCGAGCTGGTTGCTTTGTATGAAGAACTCGGCAAGTCATATGATGCGGTGATCAGTATTCATCTTTCTAGCGGAATTAGCGGAACGTTCAGCAGTGCAGCTGCAGCGAATACAATGGTCGATAATATTGAAGTATACCCGTTTGACTCAGAGATCAGCTGTCTGGCTCAAGGTTTTTATGCTCTGAAAGCAGCTGAATTGATCAGAAATGGAGCGTCATCGCCGGAAGATATTATAAAAGAACTGGAAGAAATGAAAAAAACCGTTCGGGCATATTTTATGGTGGATGATTTAACACATCTTCAGCGAGGCGGACGATTAAGCAGTGCCCAAGCCTTTATTGGGAGTCTTCTCAAGGTAAAGCCTATTCTTCATTTTGACAATAAGGTAATTGTGCCTTTTGAGAAGATCCGTACACGCAAAAAAGCGATTTCGCGGATTTACGAGCTTTTAGATGAAGACGCGAGTAAGGGCATGCCGATGAAAGCTGCCGTTATTCACGCTAATCGAGAAGAAGAAGCATCGAGTATTATTGAAGAGCTCTCTGCAAAATATCCGCATGTTGAATTTTATAACAGCTACTTTGGTGCGGTTATAGGCACTCATCTTGGTGAAGGTGCAATAGGAATCTGCTGGTGTTTTAAATAAATGATGAAATCTCCGTTTTAGAAGCGGAGATTTTTTTATATTCTTTTTTTAGCTGTTAGACAGAATATTTTCATTCCGGCATAATATCTCGCAAGGAGGCCGTACTATGCAGACTAAGACATCAAAATCGAACAGCCTATTCTCTAAAGAACTGCAGCAGCAGCTTCAGGGCCGTCATCTGCTTAGAACAGAAATCCCATTTTCTGACGAGATCATTGATTGGCATATCGAGCATGGTTATATATCTGCCGAGGAGTCTATATCAAAAAATAAATGGGGATATAGATGCAATAGATGCGGTCAAAATGATCAACAGTATTTTTCTTCGTATCATTCATCAGGAGAAGATAAAGTATACTGCCGCTCTTGTGTCATGATGGGCAGAGTGAGTGAGGATATTTCTTTATATTCCTGGTGCAAGGAGGCAGAGGCAAACTGGAAGCCTATAAAACTGACTTGGGATGGAAAGCTGTCAAGCGGACAGCAAAAGGCCGCTGACGTCTTAATTGAAGCAATTTCGAAGCAAGAAGAGCTCCTTATTTGGGCTGTTTGCGGCGCAGGTAAAACTGAATTATTATTCCAAGGTATAGAATCGGCATTAAATCTAAGACTGCGTGTTTGTATTGCGACCCCGCGCACCGATGTTGTATTAGAGCTTGCTCCGAGACTGAAGGCTGCATTTCAGGGTGCTGATATTTCAGTTCTATACGGAGGAAGTGATGACAAAGGGCGTTTATCTCCGCTTATGATTTCCACAACCCATCAGCTTTTGCGCTATAAAGACGCATTCGACGTCATGATCGTTGATGAAGTGGATGCTTTTCCATATTCCGCTGATCAAACCCTTCAATTCGCTGTTCAAAAAGCGAGAAAGAAAAACAGTACGCTTGTTTATCTAAGCGCCACACCTCCTAAAGAATTAAAAAGAAAAACATATAAAGGTGAGTTGAAGTCCGTTCGCATACCGGCCAGATACCACCGGAAGCCGTTGCCTGAACCGCGCTTTCAATGGTGCGGAAACTGGAAAAAGAAATTAATCCGAAATAAGATCCCAAATGCGGTAAAAAGATGGATAGAACAGCATGTAAAAGAAGGAAGGCCCGTTTTTTTATTTGTTCCGTCCATTTCTATTCTGGAAAAGGCTGCTTCTTGTTTTAAAAATATGAATTATCGAACAGCGTCTGTACATGCGGAAGACAAGCTCAGAAAAGAAAAAGTGCAGCAATTTCGAGACGGTCAGTTTGATCTGTTAATCACAACAACAATATTGGAAAGAGGTGTCACAGTTCCTATGGTCCAAACAGGCATCTTAGGGGCAGAATCGCCCATCTTTACGGAAAGCGCGCTTGTGCAAATCGCGGGAAGGACAGGACGGCATAAAGAACATGCAGACGGCGATGTCATTTATTTTCACTTCGGAAAAACAAAGAGTATGATAGAGGCAAGAAAACATATAAAAATAATGAATGAATTGGCTTTAAAAAATAAATTGATAGACTAGTTAATATTTAAAAACATGTTACAGTATACTCATATAACTAATGAGGAGCTGTAAAAATGCTTGTCAATTCAAAAGAAATCATGATGGAAGAACTTCTTGACCGATATATGGATCAGCTTCATATGACCTGCACTTGCCAAGTATGCAAAAATGATGTACTTGCACTTTCTTTAAACCAAGTAAGACCAGCTTACGTCACTGATGTAAAAAAGATTGCATATACGAAAGCTGAGCTGGTAGATAAACAGAAAAACACGGCTATGCTTGTAATTTTGGCTGAATCAGCTGCTGTGGTATCGGAGAATCCGAGTGATCAATGCGAAACGAGACAGGAGGAGGCTCTAAAAAACTGATCTGTCTATTATGTGATTCACAATTTTCTCAAGCTGTTTCATGGTGCTCACTATTCTTATTAAAACCTGACGACAGGGTCTGTCAGTCCTGCAGAAACAAATTACAGATCATCAAAGGGGCCATCTGTCCGCTTTGCGGCAGGCCTCAAACCGCTCATGAAGTGTGTGCGGATTGCGAGGCATGGAAATCAAGAATAGATGACGGCTTAAGGCTCAGTCAAAACCGTTCTGTTTACTTATATAATGACATGATGAAAGAAACGCTCGCCCGAATGAAATTCAGGGGAGATGCAGCGATAATAAGCGCTTTTAAAAATGACTTTTCCTCAGAATTCTCTGCTGTCTATCCAGATAAACGCCTTGTGCTCGTTCCCATTCCGTTAAGCGAAGAACGGAAAGCAGAACGCGGCTTTAACCAGTCACAAATGCTTGCTGAATGCTTAAACCGGCCCATCCTCAATCCTCTCATCCGCCTGAATAATGAAAAGCAGTCTAAGAAAAAGAAAACGGAGCGCCTGCTTTCAGAGCATGTTTTTGAAACAAAAAACAGCTCGGTTGAGGGTATGGATATCGTTTTAATCGACGATCTTTATACTACGGGCGCCACTTTGCACTATGCTGCCCGCTGTTTATTGGAGAAAGGCAAAGCTGGTTCAGTGTCATCTTTTACCTTAGTGAGAAGCTAAATGATTCAATTTTTGTGCCGATATAATGTCTAGAAATTACTGCAGGCATATTAATGAATAAGGAGTAAAAATGATGGGTGAACTGGCGAATTGTCCGAAATGCAATGCTTTATTTTTAAAAACAAAGCTGCAAACCGTGTGTCAGGCGTGTATTAAGGAAGAAGAAAAATCATTTGAGACTGTGTATAAATTTTTAAGGAAACAGGAAAACAGGCAATCAACACTGAGCCGCATAACTGAGGAAACAGGTGTGGAGGAAGAGCTGATTTTAAAATTCATCAGGCAAAAGCGAATCCAAATCACTCATCTGCCGAATTTGGCATACCCTTGTGAAAGGTGCGGGACATCGATTAGGGAAGGCAAGTTCTGCAAGGCTTGCCAGTCCGATATAAAGGATCAAATAGATCATCTGAACCAAGAATCCGCATTGAAAACAGAACGGGAAAATAGTAAAAAAGACACATACTATGCCTATAATACCAAAAACAGCTGATTCCCTAAACTAACTGAAAACGCAGTCGATAAAAGGGTTAGATTGTTTAAAGACTGCAACGGAAAGCGAGAGGAATCCTATGAAAATCAATCAATTTGGAACACAATCCGTTAATCCATACCAAAAAAATTACGAAAAGCAAGCAGTGCAAAAAAATGCTGCACAGCCTAAAGATAAAATAGAAATTTCATCGCAGGCTAAAGAGCTGCAAAATGCATCCGACGCAGTCACTGGTTCACGCCAGGAAAAAATTGAGCAGCTTAAAGCGCAAATTGAAAACGGGTCATACAAAGTAGACGCAAATCATATAGCGAAAAATATGATTAATTTTTATAAAAAGCAATAAAAAAGGAGAAAGCCCATGTCAGCAAAGCCAATTATTGAACAATTGAAGCGACTTTGCGTTCTGCATGAGCATCTGCTCACGCTGTCTGAGGAAAAGACGGAAGCGCTCAAAGCCGGCAAAACAAAAGAGCTTTCTAACATTTTGACAAAGGAACAAAAGTATATTCAAGCTATCGGGCAGACAGAAGATGACCGGATCAAAGCGTCTTCCGCCTTTCTCGGATTCAGCGAAAATAACACCATTTCTGCTTGTATCGCCAAAACTTCAGGCCGTGAAAAGGAAGAGCTGGAACAACTATATGAAGCTCTTTCTAACGTTCTCGGACATCTGAAAGAAGTGAATGAGATGAATAGGCAGTTGACGAGAGACGCGCTGCAATTCATCTCTATTTCGTACGATATGCTGGTTCCTAAGGAAAATAATTTCAATTACAGCAAATCAATTAAAGCTGAGCTTCCAAAGAGCAGCCGGATGAAACTTTTTGATTCAAAAGCTTAGCAGAAAGGAATTCAGAATATGACATCTACCTTTATGGGTCTTGAAACTGCAAGGCGGGCGTTAAGCGCTCAGCAAGCAGCGTTAAGCACTACTGCAAATAATGTGGCAAATGCCAATACTGATGGTTATACAAGACAGCGAGTCTCATTAGAGGCAACGGACTATTTCCCTGCTGTATCAAAAAATGCAGAAAAAACTGCGGGACAAATGGGAACGGGTGTACAAGGCAAGTCAGTTGAAAGAATCAGAGACATCTTTCTTGACTACCAATACCGCCTCCAAAACAGCAGTTCTGGATATTATGACACGAAGGCTAAAGCCCTGTCCCAAATGGAAGGGATTATGAATGAGACTGGTGGCAGCGGATTAAACAGTGTGCTAAATTCATTTTGGAATTCTCTGCAAGAACTATCCAATAATGCAAATGAGGACAGTGCGCGTTCTGTTGTCTCTCAAAAAGGACAGGCTGTTGCTGATACGTTTAATCATATTTCTGAGTCCCTTACAAAAGTTCAATCAAATTTAAAAGCAGAACTAGATACTAGTGTACTAGATGTTAATTCACTGCTATCTCAATTAAACAGTCTCAATAAGCAAATTGCACAGGTAGAACCAGTCGGTCTGCTTCCGAATGGTTTATACGATCAACGTGATTTGCTGATTGATAAATTATCTTCAATTGTTGATGTCAAAGTGAGCTACAACAAATCAGGCGGGAATGCGCTTGCTTCTTCGGAAGGAACTGTATCGATCGAAATCCTGGATAAAAATAAACAGTCGCTGGGAACTGTTCTGGACGGAAAAAATTATGAGGTTTCAGAGCTGAAAGCTAACTATGATAATGAAACGGGCTTAGTGACAAGTATTTCAATTGGAGACACTGCGGTTCAAGCTGAGTCGTTCAGCAGCAATGGATCACTGTTAGGATTTATACAGTCTTATGGATATGTCACGGCAGACGGCAAAGAAAAGGGCATATATCCGGAGATGCTTTCAGATTTTGATAATATGGCGCTCGAATTTGCAAAAGCTTTCAATGAAGTACACCGAAATGGTCTGACAGAGAGCGGTGAACAAGGCGGGGACTTTTTTGATTTTACCGGAGGTGAAACTGAGCCGGCAAAAGGCGCAGCAGGTAAGATTAAAGTCACTGACAGCATAAAAGATTCAAAAGGCGCGAATATCGCTTTCTCACTTACTGGAGCAGCAAACGATAATTCAAACGCAACGAATTTAGCAAATGTGTTAACTGGGGACATCACCATTAACGGAAAAGAAACGAGTGTGCTAGATTATTATGCTGGTCTCATTGGCGAGCTGGGGATCAAAGCTCAAGAGGCGAATCGGCTGGCATCTAATACAGAAACACAGCTGAATGATGCAGACATAAACCGTCAGCAAATGAGCGCTGTTTCTTTAGATGAAGAAATGACCAATATGATTCAATTCCAACACGCATACAATGCTGCCGCAAGAATGGTAACGTTACAAGACGAAATCCTTGATAAAGTAATTAATGGCATGGGTGTCGGGGGAAGGTAGGTAGATCAAATGAGAGTAACACAAGGGATGATTCAGCAAAACTCATTGAGATATATCGGTTCAAGCTACTCAAAGCTGGATAAACTTCAATCACAGATTTCTTCCGGAAAAAAAATCTCAAAAGCTTCCGATGATCCAGTAGTAGCTATGAAAAGCTTAAAGTACAATACGCAATTATCTCAAGTTCAGCAATATCAAAGTAATGCTTCTCAAGCCTTTACTTGGCTTGAAAACACAGAAACAAACATTACTGAAGGAATTGACATTATGTCAAAGGTCAGAGAGTTAGCTGTTCAAGCTAAGAATGACACAAATGGTGGAGCAGAATTGCAAGCTATTGGTGTAGAAGTAAAACAATTAAAAGAACAGCTTTTAAATATTGCTAATACACAAGTGAACGGCAGATATATCTTCAATGGCACTAATTCAGATACACCTCCAGTTAAAGACAACGGTGACGGAACTTATACGATTTCTGATACGGCTGACGTTATTGTCAATATATCGGATAATATGTCATTAAAGGTAAACTCAGATCCGAAGGCAGCCTTTGGCGGTACTTCTGGAAGCGGACAAAATGTGTTTGAAATGCTAAATTCATTTGAGACAGCACTTAATTCAGGCTCTTTGGACGATGTGGACAGCGTTTTAGATGATATTGATCAATTTTCTGACGGTATGAGTGCAGAACGATCTGATATTGGAGCGAGATATAACCGTCTTGAACTGATTAATACAAGACTTTCAGCTCAAGAAGAAACAGCTACAAAAGTGTTGTCAGACAATGAAGACGTAGAACTGGAAGAAATAATAACTGAATTTATTGCGCAGCAAAGCGTGCACAGGGCTACTCTGGCTGTAAATGCGCAAATTGTTCAGCCTACATTGATCGACTTTTTAAAGTAAGCGGCTCTCAGGAGTTCGCTTTTTTTATAGTTTAGGAGGTAGAGTGATGCAAATTCCCAGATTGATTATGCATAGTGTTCAAGGGAAAATTGGTTTAACAACGACGCCTGCCAGCTTAAAAATGGAGCAGCCGCAAGCCGACTTGGAAATTGAACAGCCAAGCGCGGAAATGGAAATATCGGTGACCCCGGGAAAACTCACGATTGACCAGACGCAAGCATGGGAAGAATTAGACAGAAAGCATATATCCAAAAGAATCGAAGAAGCTGCCCAACAAGGGCATGAGGATGTAATGGAGGGGATAGCCCGTACCGCAGAAGAAGGAGACGAGCTTATGAGAATTGAAAATAAGGGGAACCCAATCGCTTCACAAGCAAAGAGGAACTCTGAGATGCACCAAATTCAATTAGGCGAACATTATGCTCCTTCTCTTTCAAGGGTGAAAATACAATATACTCCGTCACAGCTTAATGTTCAGATTACGCCGCGAAAGCCTGTTATTCAGGCTGAACCGCATAAGCCGATTGTTGAATATATGCCGGGAAACGTTAAGATTGACATGCTCCAATACCCTGATTTAAATATAGATGTAGAATACCCGAAAAAATCACTAGAAAAGTAAAAAGAAAAGGATCGTGAACAATGATCATTCATACTAAGTACCATGGCCAAATGAACGTGAAAGAAGAACAAATCATTCTTTTTGAAAACGGGATTCCAGGTTTTGTTGAAGAAAAACAGTTTGTCATTCTTCCGCTTTCAGAAGACTCTCCATTCGTGGCGCTGCAGTCCGTCACTTCAGAGAATCTTGCGTTCATCGTTGTAAGTCCGTTTATCTTTTTTAAGAATTATGAATTTGACCTTGATGAATCAACTGCTGAACTTTTGGATATCGATAATATTGAAGACGTAGAAGTCATGACATTATTGACCATGGAAGAGCCATTCGAAAAAACTACTGCTAATTTATTGGCTCCTATTATTGTGAATCGCAAGAACATGCTGGCTAAGCAAGTCGTTTTACACGACTCCCTATATACGACAAAGCATCCGATTGGAGGAGAATCATGCTAGTTTTATCGCGGAAATTAAACGAAGCGATTCAAATAGGTGCTGATATTGAAGTGAAAGTCATTGCGGTTGAGGGTGACCAAGTGAAGCTGGGAATTGACGCCCCAAAGCATATTGATATTCACAGGAAAGAAATATATTTGACCATTCAGGAAGAAAATAATCGAGCGGCAGCGTTATCCAGCGATGTGATCTCCGCATTATCCTCACAAAAAAAGTGAGGATTTTTTTTATTTTTGTATTAACAAAATCAGAGACAATCCGATATTAATGATGTAGCCGGGAGGAGACGCAAACACTCCGCCAGTTACAAAAAAACAAGGCACAAGGACGTGCCTTAACAACATATTCAGGGAGGAACAAAACAATGAGAATTAACCACAATATCGCAGCACTTAACACACTGAACCGTTTGGGTTCAAACAACGGCGCAGCACAAAAGAACATGGAGAAACTTTCTTCAGGTCTTCGTATCAACCGTGCGGGAGATGACGCAGCAGGTCTTGCGATCTCTGAAAAAATGAGAGGGCAAATCAGAGGTCTTGAAATGGCTTCTAAAAACTCTCAAGACGGAATCTCTCTTATCCAAACAGCTGAGGGTGCATTGACTGAAACTCATGCAATCCTTCAACGTATGCGTGAACTTACTGTTCAAGCAGGAAACACAGGCACACAACAACCAGATGATCTTAAATCTATCCAAGACGAAATCTCCGCTCTAAAAGAAGAAATTGGCGGTGGAACTGATGCGAACGGGATTGCAGACCGTACACAATTCAACGGTAAAAACCTATTAGATGGTTCTTTTGCTAGCGGTACAGCAGACCTTACATTCCAAATTGGTGCAAATAAAGGACAGCAATTAACAGTAAATATTGACAGCATGAAAGCGGCTGACCTTGGAACAACTGTAAAAATCAGTGATATCGATGTAACAAAGTTTGATACTTCATCATTCGATGATCAACTTTCCGGAATTGATGAAGCAATCACTCAAGTTTCTAACCAACGTTCTAAACTTGGTGCGGTACAAAACCGTCTTGAGCACACAATCAACAACTTAAGCGCTTCTGGTGAAAACCTGACAGCTGCTGAGTCTCGTATCCGTGACGTTGACATGGCTAAAGAAATGAGCGAGTTCACAAAGAACAACATTCTTTCTCAAGCTTCTCAAGCGATGCTTGCTCAAGCGAACCAACAGCCTCAAAACGTACTTCAATTGTTACGTTAATTTTGAAAAAGACCTTGGCGTTTGCCGGGGTCTTTTTTTATATCCGTAACTCCAAATCTTTCCCCCTTGCTGTCTATAACCCGTGATATAATAATCGAATTCTCCACTATCTTATAAATGTATTTCCAAACAAGAATTCTAAAACAGATGAGTTTTTTTCCAAAAATATGTGTAATCTTATCTCGACTTAGTCGATATAAACGATAGATTGGGACATAGGGGATGATCAATTGAACATTGAAAGACTCACTACGTTAAAACCTGTTTGGGATCATTATGATACTCAAATACATAATCAGAAAGATCATGAGAGTGAGGTTCCTGTTCATCAAGTTTCATATACCAATCTTGCTGAAATGGTAGGGGAAATGAACAAGCTTTTGGAACCTTCGCAAGTTCACCTGAAGTTTGAGCTCCATGAGAAGTTAAATGAATACTATGTAAAAGTAATAGAGGACTCTACAAATGAAGTCATCCGCGAAATTCCGCCGAAACGGTGGCTTGATTTTTATGCGGCTATGACTGAATTTCTTGGGTTATTTGTAGATGAAAAAAAGTAGATGAGGAGTGGTTTGAAATGGTCACGAGAATAACAGGTCTTGCGTCAGGAATGGATATAGATGATATCGTATCAAAGCTGATGCAAACAGAAAGAGCGCCGCTTGATAAGCTGACCCAAAAAAAACAGACGTTAGAATGGCAGCGTGACAGCTATCGTGAAGTCAACTCAAAAATAAAAGAATTACAAGATTATATGTCTAAAAATACGTTGACATATCCGAGCACGTATCAGAGCAAAACTGTGACCAGCTCCAATGAGTCTGTGTTAACTGCTACAGGAAGCGCAAGTGCGCCAAACTCGTCTTCTACTGTTGAAGTAGCGAGTTTGGCAACTGCAGCAACGTATAAGGCAAATAATTATACGGGATACACACAAGGCGATTATAATTTGGCATTTAACGTTGTAGCACCTGGTGAGACAACGGCAAAAACAGTGAACATCAGTGTGACGAGCGCCGATACCATTGATAATGTGATTTCTAAACTTAACAGTTCAGATCTAGGAGTATCAGCATTTAAAGATAAAATATGGAACGGTACAGAGTATGTAGAAACGATTGCGTTTTCTTCTAAAGCAACAGGTGCAGGAGGCAGCATACAGGCAGCAGACTCTGCTACATCCGACTTTATGTCCGGTCAGCTTGGTTTTTCTTTAGACGCTGAAAATAAGCTCACTGCTTACAAAGAAGGAACAAATGCAAAAGTCACAATTAATGGTTTTGAAATGGAGAAGCTGACAAACAACTTTACGGTTAATGGCGTTACCTACTCGATCAAAAATACAACTGCAGCCACAGGCCCTGTTACCACATCTGTTTCTACTGATGTAGACGGGATTTATAACCAAATTAAAGAGTTTGTAGATAAATACAATGAATTGGTTGACAGCCTGAATGAAAAGCTTCAGGAAGAAAAATACAGAGATTATACTCCGCTGACGAGTGAACAAAAAGAAGCAATGTCTGATAAAGAGGTAGAACTCTGGGAGAAGAAGGCAAAAAGCGGTTTGCTGAGAAATGATTCCAGCATCAGCACCGGCACGAACCAAATGCGGACTGATTTTTATACTCAAGTTAATGCGGATGGGAAAACCTATCAATTAACTGAATTTGGCATCACAACCTCAAGTGCTTATCAATTGCGGGGCCATTTAGAGATTAATGAAGACAAACTGAAAGCAAAAATACAAGAAGATCCGCAAAGTGTTGCCGCCTTATTTACAAACGGAACGAACAGCAGTGCCTATAGTGATAAGGGGATTATGAAACGTATCGGCGACACACTGAGAAGCACAGTGAAAAGCATTGAAGCAAAAGCCGGCAATTCAACAATGGGAGCAAGCGACTATTTAATTGGGAAAAATTTGCGTTCCATCAGTACTGAAATCACCGATATGCAGGACCGATTGAACACAGTAGAAAACCGTTATTATAAAAAATTCAGTGCAATGGATTCTGCGATTCAAAAAATGAACGAACAAGCGTCCTATTTATCACAGCTTCTTGTACAATAAATGTAATTTGGAGGATGACACATGGCGATCCAAAATCCTTATGCAGCTTATCAGCAAAATTCAGTGAATACCGCTACGCCCGGGGAGCTGACCCTTATGCTGTATAATGGCTGTTTGAAATTTATAAAACTTGCATCTCAGGCCATTGATAATAATGATATGGAAGGTAAAAATGAAAATCTGATTAAAGCGCAAAATATCATTCAGGAATTAAATGGTACACTTAACCGCAACATAGAGCTTTCCGGTTCAATGGGTGCGATGTACGATTATATGTATCGAAGATTGGTACAGGCAAATATCAAAAATGATACGAGCATGCTGGCTGAGGTAGAGGGCTATGTAAAAGATTTTCGCGATGCTTGGAAACAAGCCATGCAAAGTGAACGAAAGGACCGGCACGGATCAGGCGGGATCGCATGAATAACATAGATCAACTATACACTGAGACGGAGAGTATGCTGTCACACATACAAAATACACCGGAAAGCGATGAACTTTTAAAGCAAATTGAAGACTTTGTGTCTAAACGGTCTGAACTTATTCAGGGGATATCTCTGCCGCTTTCAGAAGAAGAGCGAAAGCAGATGAAGCTTGTCTTGACATGGGATCAGCTTATTGTGAAGGAAATGGAAAGACTGAAGCAGTCAATCGCAGCAGAACTTCAGCAGGTGAAAAGAAAACGTGCGATGCATACGACGTATTTAAATCCTTATAACAACATCACGATTGACGGCAGATATTATGACAAGCGTAAATAGGTGAGTGCCTTGAAGAGCATTGAGGATTATACGCTTTTATCAGCTTATTATCATCTTCTTTTTACAATTGAGGAAGGGCTGTGCTATTTGATAGAGGCGGAACAGAATTTATCAAAAACAGAAGGGGATCGGATCTACCAAGATCTGATCCAAGCCTTTTTTTATTTGGATTCAACCCATTCAACTCTTCTTTTCGTGATGAACACACGTTGCGCAGAAGTATGCGTTAAGGCTTTTGACGAGATTTTTGCAGAATTTGATCAATTGGTTTCTTTCTCATTCCCCTCTCATGAATTCTGCGAGTACTTAAAAGGACATTTTCTGATTCACTATAGGAAATGGATGCTGTCCATTCATCGATGTATGGAGCCCTTTGTGATCAATTGACTTTGTGTAAGGTATTTTTTCTTATTACGAGCATATACATATACCTCCCGTAACCATAGAAACATCAGCTTAAAACGGCATAATTCGACAAAGTTCACTGAATTTTCACAAAAGGTTTACGTTTCAGCAGGAATTGTAAAGGGTAAAGGGGAAATAGATACATATCCTTAATAAAAGGGAGGCGTTCTTTGATGAACTATAACATCAGAGGAGAAAATATTGAAGTGACACCCGCGTTAAAGGATCATGTCGAGAAGAAGATCGGCAAGCTGGAGCGTTATTTTGAGCATAGTGTAAATGCCGATGTGAACGTCAACTTGAAGTTTTACAATGACAAGGAGTCCAAGGTTGAGGTTACGATTCCGATGACAGATCTGGCGCTTCGGTCTGAAGTGCATAACGAGGATATGTACAATGCAATTGATCTCGCTACAAACAAGCTGGAACGTCAAATCCGTAAGCATAAAACAAAGGTAAACCGCAAATTCCGTGAGCAGGGTCTTCCGAAATCTTCAGTGGCAAACGGCCTCGGCTCTGATACAGATATTGCGGTTCAGGACGAAATAGAAGAAGATGAAAGCTTAGAAATCGTCCGTCAGAAGCGCTTTAATTTAAAGCCGATGGATAATGAAGAAGCGATCTTGCAAATGAATATGCTCGGCCATAACTTCTTTGTTTTCACAAATGCGGAAACAAACCTTACAAACGTCGTGTACCGCAGAAATGACGGGAAATATGGCCTGATTGAACCGACTGAATAATGAAGAGAAGCCTTCCGTGATTTTCGCGGAAGGTTTTTGTTTTTTCTTATTTGCAAATTCTTTGGAAATAAGAGAAGGTATGATATGATAATGAGAGGTATACATGGACTAGTAAATTATTTATACATGCTTGTCAAACAGGCATGTGATGATAGAGGAGCGTTATAAATGCTTGGAATTTTAAATAAAATGTTTGATCCAACAAAACGTACGCTGAATAGATACGAAAAAATAGCTAACGATATTGATGCGATTCGGGGAGACTATGAAAATCTCTCAGATGATGCGCTGAAACATAAAACAATTGAATTTAAAGAGCGCCTTGAAAAAGGGGCGACAACTGATGATCTACTTGTTGAAGCATTCGCAGTGGTTCGGGAAGCTTCTCGCCGCGTAACCGGCATGTTCCCGTTTAAAGTCCAGCTTATGGGGGGCGTGGCTCTTCATGACGGAAATATCGCGGAGATGAAAACAGGGGAAGGTAAAACATTAACATCTACTCTGCCTGTTTATTTAAATGCCTTATCTGGAAAAGGCGTGCACGTCGTGACAGTCAATGAATACTTGGCGAGCCGTGACGCAGAGCAAATGGGGAAAATTTTCGAGTTTCTCGGCTTAACTGTCGGACTGAATTTGAACTCAATGTCGAAAGATGAAAAAAGGGAAGCTTATGCGGCTGACATCACTTATTCTACAAACAACGAGCTCGGCTTCGACTATTTGCGAGACAACATGGTTCTTTATAAAGAGCAAATGGTGCAGCGTCCGCTTCATTTTGCGGTAATTGATGAAGTCGACTCTATTTTGATTGATGAAGCGAGAACACCGCTTATCATTTCAGGACAGGCTGCAAAATCGACAAAACTGTACGTACAGGCAAATGCTTTTGTACGCACGTTAAAAGCAGAAAAAGACTATACGTATGATGTGAAAACAAAAGGTGTACAGCTCACAGAAGAAGGAATGACAAAGGCTGAAAAAGCGTTCGGCATCGACAACCTGTTTGATGTGAAAAATGTGGCGCTCAACCACCATATCAACCAGTCCTTAAAAGCGCACGTTGCCATGCAGAAGGATGTTGATTACGTAGTAGAAGACGGTCAGGTTGTCATCGTTGACTCTTTCACGGGTCGTTTAATGAAAGGCCGCCGCTACAGCGAAGGGCTTCACCAGGCGATCGAAGCGAAGGAAGGGCTTGAAATTCAAAATGAGAGCATGACCTTGGCGACGATTACGTTCCAAAACTACTTCCGGATGTATGAAAAGCTGGCCGGTATGACGGGTACGGCTAAAACAGAGGAAGAGGAGTTCCGTAACATCTACAACATGCAGGTTGTGACGATTCCGACAAACCAGCCGGTTGTTCGTGATGACCGTCCTGATTTAATTTACCGTTCAATGGAAGGGAAGTTTAAGGCCGTTGCAGAAGATGTTGCCCAGCGATATATGACAGGACAGCCCGTTCTTGTCGGTACAGTTGCGGTTGAAACGTCTGAATTGATTTCAAAGCTGCTCAAAAACAAGGGTATCCCGCATCAGGTATTAAACGCCAAAAACCATGAGCGAGAAGCGCAAATCATTGAAGAGGCCGGTCAAAAAGGCGCTGTGACGATTGCGACAAACATGGCGGGGCGCGGAACAGACATTAAGCTTGGCGAAGGAGTAAAAGAGCTTGGCGGACTAGCCGTTGTCGGAACGGAACGCCATGAATCACGCCGGATTGACAATCAGCTGCGAGGACGTTCAGGACGTCAGGGTGATCCGGGGATCACACAATTTTATCTTTCTATGGAAGATGAATTGATGCGCAGATTTGGTGCTGAGCGGACAATGGCAATGCTTGACCGTTTTGGTATGGATGACTCCACTCCGATTCAAAGCAAAATGGTATCCCGCGCGGTTGAATCATCTCAAAAACGCGTTGAAGGAAATAACTTCGATTCACGTAAACAGCTTCTCCAATATGATGATGTTCTCCGCCAGCAGCGTGAGGTTATCTATAAGCAGCGTTTCGAAGTCATCGACTCTGAAAACCTGCGTGAAATCGTAGAAAATATGATCAAATCTTCTCTCGAGCGGGCAATTGCGGCCTATACACCAAGAGAAGAGCTTCCTGAGGAGTGGAAGCTTGACGGTCTTGTTGAGCTTGTTAACACCACTTACCTTGACGAAGGCGCGCTTGAAAAGAGCGACATCTTCGGCAAAGAACCGGATGAAATGCTTGAGCTCATTATGGATCGCATCAAGACCAAATATAATGACAAAGAGGTAAAATTCGGCGAGGAACAAATGCGCGAATTTGAGAAAGTCATCGTGCTTCGCGCCGTCGATTCAAAATGGATGGATCATATCGACGCAATGGATCAGCTTCGCCAAGGGATTCACCTTCGTGCTTACGCGCAAACAAATCCGCTGCGTGAGTATCAAATGGAAGGCTTTGCGATGTTTGAGCATATGATTGAATCCATCGAGGACGAGGTTGCCAAATTTGTGATGAAGGCTGAGATTGAAAATAATCTGGAGCGTGAAGAGGTTGTACAAGGCCAAACCACGGCTCATCAGCCGCAAGAAGGCGATGAAAACAAAAAAGCAAAGAAAGCGCCGGTTCGTAAAGTGGTTGATATTGGCCGAAATGCGCCATGCCACTGCGGAAGCGGAAAAAAATATAAAAATTGCTGCGGCCGGACTGAATAGTTCGTTCGGGCAAGTTTGCTGACCGCGGCGCCTTGAGCGCCCGCGGATCTTTTAATGAGGTGAATGGAATGGAATTATCAGAAATCAGAGTTGAGCTCGAAAATATGGCTTCTCGTTTAGCGGACTTTAGGGGGTCTCTTTGACCTCGAATCAAAGGAGACCCGCATTGCTGAGCTAGATGAGCAAATGGCTGATCCGGAATTCTGGAATGATCAGCAGAAAGCTCAAACGGTCATCAATGAAGCAAATGGTTTAAAGGATTATGTCAATTCCTATAAAAAATTGAATGAATCCCATGAAGAACTGCAAATGACTCATGACCTTCTGAAAGAAGAGCCGGATCAAGATCTTCAGCTTGAGCTTGAAAAAGAGCTAAAGGCTTTAACGAAGGAGTTCAATGAGTTTGAGCTTCAGCTTCTTCTCAGTGAGCCGTATGATAAAAACAACGCAATTTTGGAGCTGCATCCGGGTGCGGGCGGCACTGAGTCACAGGATTGGGGCTCTATGCTTCTCAGAATGTACACCAGATGGGCTGAGCGCCGCGGCTTTAAAGTGGAAACGCTCGATTACCTTCCTGGTGATGAAGCCGGTATTAAGTCAGTCACATTACTGATTAAAGGGCACAACGCTTATGGATATATCAAGGCGGAAAAAGGCGTCCATCGTCTCGTGCGGATTTCTCCGTTTGACTCATCAGGCCGCCGCCACACTTCATTCGTATCTTGTGAAGTTATGCCTGAATTCAACGATGAGATCGATATTGATATCCGTACGGAGGATATAAAAGTTGATACGTACCGTGCAAGCGGAGCAGGCGGACAGCACGTCAACACAACAGACTCAGCTGTTCGGATTACCCACTTGCCGACAAACGTGGTTGTGACATGTCAAACAGAACGTTCACAAATTAAAAACCGTGAAAGAGCGATGAAAATGCTGAAGGCAAAGCTGTATCAGCGCAGAATTGAAGAACAGCAGGCCGAGCTGGACGAAATTCGCGGTGAGCAAAAAGAGATCGGCTGGGGAAGCCAAATCCGCTCTTACGTATTCCATCCGTATTCCATGGTAAAAGACCATCGGACCAATACAGAAATGGGTAACGTTCAAGCCGTAATGGACGGAGATATTGACGTATTTATTGACGCATACCTTCGTTCTAAACTTTCATAAGCAGGAAACACACCTGGTGTCTACAGGTGTGTTTTTTTATTGCCTGCATATCCTTGCTTTCACTGCTGCTTTAGCATATTACCACTGTGTTTGGGTGTTATTTACATCTAATCGGGGAAGGATTAAAATGCTATCGGAGAGCATAGGAAGAAACGGAGGAAGGTTGTAATGATGGATGTACGGAATAAAAGTCTTCGGGTTATAAGGGATTATGTATACATACTGATAGGGGCAGCAATTACAGCAGTGTCCTTTAATGTCTTTCTGCTTCCTAACAAAATAGCCGCAGGCGGTGTCAGCGGGATCAGTACCATTTTACAGTCATATGGTTTTGAAGCGGCCTATGTGCAGTGGATCATTAATATTCCCTTATTTATAGCCGGTATCATTTTGCTTGGCGGTAAATTTGGACTCAAGACACTCGCGGGTTCTGTCTTTTTGCCTTTTGTCGTGTTTTTGACGAGAGACATTCAGCCTGCTACACATCATGAGCTTCTGGCGGCGATTTTTGGCGGCGTCGGCATCGGGATTGGAATCGGCATTGTGTACTTAGGCAAAGGATCAACCGGGGGAACGGCATTAGCGGCTCAAATCATTCATAAGTACACAGGTCTCTCATTAGGGACCTGTCTCGCGATCATTGACGGTTTGATTGTTGTTACGGCGATGATCGTATTTAATATAGAGCAGGGGCTGTATGCCATGCTTGGGGTGTATGTATCAAGCAAAACCATTGATGTCGTCCAAGTCGGCTTCAACCGCTCTAAAATGGCGCTTATCATTACAAAACAGGAACAGGCCGTGAAGGAAGCTGTTTTAAAAAAAATTGACAGAGGCGTTACGAAAATTTCTGCAGTCGGCGGATATACTGACGATGAACGGCCGATTTTAATGTGTGTGGTTGGCCAAACTGAATTCACGAAATTGAAACAAATCGTCAAACAGATTGATGAGACTGCTTTTGTGATTGTAGCAGATGCAAGCGAGGTGCTGGGCGAGGGTTTCAAACGCGCTTAAACGGGGTTATAATATGGAAGAGATCGTAAAGGAGTTGTGCTTCTCAACATGAAATCAAAACTATCGATACTAATGCTTGTATTTGCCATTTCTGCCCTGCTGGCTGCCTGCGGTTCTAACGATGCAAAAGAAGAGAAGACAGACAACGGCAGCAAAACAGAAGCCTCTGCGTCAGAAGGGGAAGAATTATATCAGCAGAGCTGTGTAGGCTGCCACGGCAAGGATTTAGAAGGTGTCTCAGGACCTAATCTCCAAGAGGTTGGAGGCAAATACGACGAAGAAAAAATTGAAAGCATTATTAAAAACGGACGGGGCAATATGCCGAAGGGGCTTGTAGATGATAAGGAAGCCGCTTCAATTGCCAAATGGCTGTCAGAGAAAAAGTAAGAGGAGAAAATCTTTGCCGCGATTCAGGCAAGGATTTTTTTATGCCGAAATCATGATGAATGAAAAGAAACTGTAATAGTATTATGTCTAAATTTGACGTATAATGAAGTGTGTTGAAAATCAAACTTTCAGATTTTTCATCTTTTTACAAATGAATGGGTCATAAACTGTCGAATGCTTTCGAAGAGTATGACCGTGCGACATAAAATGATATAAAAGATTAGGTGATTTCATGATAGAGATGAAAGAAGTATACAAAGCCTATCCGAACGGTGTAAAGGCGCTAAACGGGATTTCAGTTACCATTCATCCCGGAGAGTTTGTTTATGTTGTCGGACCGAGCGGAGCGGGTAAATCTACTTTTATTAAAATGATATACAGAGAAGAAAAGCCGACAAAAGGGCAAATTTTACTCAATCATAAAGATCTCGCATCGGTTAAAGAAAAAGAGATTCCTTTCGTGCGGCGTAAAATAGGTGTAGTCTTCCAGGACTTCAAGCTTCTCCCGAAACTTACTGTGTTTGAGAATGTGGCTTTTGCCCTTGAAGTAATTGGAGAACAGCCGTCTGTCATTAAAAAACGGGTGCTTGAAGTGCTTGATTTGGTGCAGCTGAAGCATAAAGCGAGACAATTCCCTGACCAGCTTTCAGGCGGGGAGCAGCAGCGTGTCTCTATAGCCAGATCAATTGTGAACAGCCCTGATGTTGTCATTGCAGATGAACCTACGGGAAACCTTGATCCGGATACGTCTTGGGAAGTCATGAAGACGCTGGAGGAGATTAATAACCGCGGAACAACAGTCGTAATGGCGACACATAATAAAGAAATCGTAAACACCATTAAGAAACGTGTCATTGCAATCGAAGATGGTATCATTGTGCGTGATGAGTCAAGAGGGGAGTATGGTTCTTATGATTAAAATTCTCGGGCGCCATTTGCGTGAGAGTTTTAAATCTCTCGGGAGAAACACATGGATGACGTTTGCATCCATTAGTGCAGTAACCGTTACGCTGATTTTAGTCGGCGTGTTTTTAGTGATTATGCTGAATTTGAATAACATGGCTACGAATGCTGAAAAAGAAGTCGAAATCAAGGTATTGGTTGATCTGACTGCAGATAAGAAGGCACAGGACAAGCTGCAGAACGAGATAAAAGACCTGAACGGCATTCAAAGCGTCACTTTTTCATCTAAAGAAAAAGAGCTTGACCAGTTAGTTGACAGTTTTGGAGACAGCGGAAAATCCCTGACGATGCAGGATCAGGAAAACCCGCTGAATGACGCGTTTGTCGTGAAAACGACCGATCCGCATGATACGCCAAGTGTCGCGAAAAAGATAGAAAAAATGGATCATGTTTATAAAGTTACTTACGGAAAAGAAGAGGTCAGCCGTTTGTTTAAAGTGGTCGGCGTTTCCCGCAACATCGGAATCGCGTTAATTATCGGCTTATTGTTTACGGCGATGTTCTTAATTTCCAACACCATCAAAATTACGATTTTTGCAAGAAGAAAAGAAATTGAAATCATGAAGCTTGTTGGTGCGACGAACTGGTTTATCCGCTGGCCGTTTTTCCTTGAAGGATTGCTGCTCGGCGTATTCGGTTCAGTCATTCCGATCGCGCTTGTATTGAGCACTTATCAATATGTTATCGGATGGGTCGTTCCGAAGGTTCAAGGATCATTTGTCTCTCTTCTTCCATATAATCCGTTTGTATTCCAAGTCTCGCTTGTATTAATTGCAATTGGCGCAGTGATTGGAGTATGGGGAAGCCTGACTTCCATCCGCAAGTTTTTGCGGGTATAAACATAAGAAAAGCCATCCCGATTGCGGGACGGCTTTTTTCTTTTGCCTTCTTTTTCTTCTATGATTACATGAAATCTCCATCCTTTACATATACTATCTCTAGGTTTTGCAAAGACAGTCTGGCATACAGGAGGAGTAAAGGATGAATCAAAAAATAATCGCTGTGATAGCGGCGGGGAGCATGCTGTTCGGAGGCGCCGGCGTATATGCGCGAATGAACCTGCTGGAAGCCGAAAAGCCGGAAGCCGCAGCTGTTGCCGCAACGGCTCAAGCTGACTCTGATCGGGCTGCAGCTATGGATAAAATTGAAAAAGCATATGAATTGATTTCGAATGAATATGTAGAAAAGGTTGATAGAGAAAAGCTGCTTGAAGGAGCCATTCAAGGGATGCTGTCTACATTAAACGATCCTTATTCCGTCTATATGGACAAGCAGACGGCAAAGCAATTTTCTGATTCTCTTGATTCCTCTTTCGAAGGCATCGGGGCTGAGGTTGGAGTGGAAGAAGGCAAAATCATTATTGTGTCGCCATTTAAACAATCTCCTGCGGAAAAAGCCGGGCTGAAGCCGAATGATGAAATCATCAGTATTGATGGAGAATCGATGGCGGGCAAGGATTTAAATGACGCTGTCTTAAAAATAAGAGGAAAGAAAGGTTCCAGCGTGTCAATAAAGATTCAGCGGCCCGGGACGAAGAAGCAATTGTCATTCCGCATTAAGAGAGCTGAAATTCCGCTTGAAACGGTGTTTGCTTCAGAGAAAAAAGTGCAGGGGCATTCTGTCGGGTATATCGCCATTTCTACTTTTTCTGAGCATACGGCGGAGGATTTTGCAAAAGCATTGGGCAAGCTTGAGAAAAAAGGAATTGAAGGCCTTGTGCTGGATGTTCGAGGAAACCCGGGAGGATATCTTCAAAGTGTTGAAGAGATTCTTAAGCATTTCATTACAAAGGATCAGCCGTACATTCAGATTGCTGAACGCAATGGAGATAGAAAACGTTATTTTTCAACATTGACCCATAAAAAAACATACCCTGTCAATGTCATCACAGATAAGGGGAGCGCCTCTGCTTCTGAAATTCTTGCAGGCGCATTAAAAGAAGCGGGGCATTATGATGTAGTAGGTGACACGTCGTTCGGAAAGGGAACTGTTCAACAAGCTGTACCGATGGGAGACGGCAGCAATATTAAATTGACGCTTTACAAGTGGCTGACGCCAAACGGGAATTGGATTCATAAGAAGGGTGTTAAGCCGACCATTGCGATAAAGCAGCCTGATTATTTCTCCGCAGGTCCATTGCAGCTAAAAGAGCCTCTTAAAGCTGATATGAACAATGAAGATGTGAAACATGCACAGGTTTTGCTGAAAGGACTCAGTTTTGATCCGGGTCGGGAAGACGGCTATTTCAGTAAAGAAATGAAAAAAGCGGTTTTGGCCTTTCAGGATCAAAACAAGCTCGCAAAAACGGGTGTGATTGACAATCGCACCGCGGAGAAAATAAATCATTTAATTGAAATGAAAAAATCAGATAAAAAAAATGATTTGCAGCTTCAAACGGCGCTTAAATCATTATTTGTCAATTAAAGGAGATGGTGTTCCATCTCCTGTTTCTTTGTACTTAATGAATAAATAATCCATAAGTAACATAAAAATTGAGTTTTTGACAAGATATTAAAAAATTTTTCACAAATAAACATTTATAAAGGACCGAGATTACCCGATATCAATATATGAGAGAGACTTTCTAACGAGAAAATATGCATTTAAAATGAAACTTTTGCAAGTTGCCTAGTCTTTGTTTACTTCATACAATATAAGAAGGTTCTAAAAAGAACAGTAATCAGGTTTATGGCAGCTGAACTACAGGTATTTAAAAGAGAAACGTTAGCGAGAATGCTTGTTAGCACTCCAGTACTGCTGCTTATACTGGCCCGTGCTTATCTGTACAAAGAAAATGGGGGTTCACAATTGAAGAGGGCAAGTATTGTGCGTGAAAAAAAATATTATGAATTAGTGGAACAATTAAAAGACAGAACACAAGACGTAACATTTTCAGCTACAAAAGCACTAAGTCTTCTTATGCTGTTTAGCAGGTACCTAGTGAATTACACAAATGTTGAATCGGTCAATGACATTAATGAAGAATGTGCCAAGCATTATTTTAATTACTTAA
This sequence comes from Bacillus sp. PAMC26543, assembly GCF_014250375.1. Lineage (NCBI taxonomy): Bacteria > Bacillati > Bacillota > Bacilli > Caryophanales > Bacillaceae > Bacillus > Bacillus sp. PAMC26543. Next base: position 682,071 of record NZ_CP060193.1, read on the forward strand.
TGAAAAACCATAAACGATTAGGAATCAATCTGACAGATATAAAGAGGTCGATGCACCTGATCAGCGGGTTATTGGACGTTGATGTAAACCATTATTTAAAGGATTTTTCACTATCGAATGTCACGCTCTGGATGACGCAAGAGAGATAAACCCTCCTGAGGATATCCAAGCCATTTAATATTTGATAGAATATGAGTAACATGTTTGGCTTGAGGCGGTGAAAGATAGTGTCTGTTCAATGGGGATTTGAACTGTTAAAAAGTGCGGGCCTGTTCTTTTTGCACCCGCTATTCTGGTTTTTTGTCATTGTAAGTCTGGCTTTCGGATATGTGAGGATCAAACGTGAGCGAAAAACCTTTCATACAAGAATAGCAGACATTTATGATGAACTGAAATTTACATATACAAAAGGGTTAATTCCCGGTATCCTTTTGTCTATTGTTTTAGGGGTACTCGGAATTTCTATTCCTCTCGGTATGCTTGCGATTATTGCCGTTATGACTGCAGCGGCAGCGCTCACTCTTCGCGCAAACTGGATGTCTGCTGCATATATCGTCAGTGTGAGTATGCTGATAGGTTTTGGACTGCAAGTGAATCAGGCTGAACCTTTTCTGGATCGGTTTCCGCAAGGCTTTGCGGTCATGTGGCCGGCCCTGGCGGTGTTTTTGGGTTTATTGGTTATCGCTGAAGGAGCGGTTGCATATCGTTCTGCCCATGTGAAAACATCACCGGGATTGGTCGTCAGCAGCCGCGGTTTGCCGATCGGTCAGCAGCTTGCAAACCGTATATGGCTTTTACCGCTGTTTATTCTTGTACCTGGCAATGGATTAGAATCACACCTCAGCTGGTGGCCTGTGTTTTCTGTTCCCGGAGGGTCATTCCATTTTCTGTGGATACCTTACTTTGTCGGATTCGGCCAAAGGGTGCAGGGTTCCCTTCCTGAAACTAGTATAAGAATCACAGCGAAGCGAGTCTGTATACTCGGGCTTATTGTCTCCGCTCTCGGTGCAGCGAGTTTGCTGTGGACGCCGCTTGCGGGTGCAGCTGTCTGTGCGGCTGTATTAGGACGTATTTTTCTGTCCGTGAAGCAAAGGGTAAACGACAATGCAGCACCGTTTTATTTCTCCAAGCGTGATCAAGGCTTAATGGTGCTTGGCATTATACCAAATACACCGGCTGAAGATTTGGAATTAAAAATCGGAGAAATTATTACGAAAGTCAACGGCGTGCCCGTTAAGCACGTATCAGATTTTTATGAAGCGCTCCAGCGCAACCGTGCGTATGTGAAGCTTGAAATTATCGGTCTGAACGGGGAGATTCGCTTTGATCAGCGTGCGTCTTATGAGGGAGAACATCATGAATTGGGCATTCTGTTCGTAAAGGATGACCGTGAAGATGAAGCAGCCGCTTTGCCTGGATCATAAAAAACAGCCCGGCACCACATATTTTGTGTGGCGCCGGGCTGTTTTGTTTTACGCTGAATTTTGTTCCATGCGTGCCGTTTCGTCAGATTTGATGCCTAACGAAACAAAAACACCAATGATGGATACCGCGAAGAGAATAATAAATAACGTGTGATACCCAGAAATCAGGCCAATTAAGGCTGACGAAATAATGCTTCCGAAATAACGGAAGGTCGAGAAAATACCGGAAGCCACTCCGGACATCGCGGGCTCTACTGTGGCAAGGGATGACACCTGCATGCTGGTCAGTCCGACTCCGGATGCAAGCCCTCCGAGAATAAGAGAGATCATCAGGAAGAAAACGGAATGGGAGCTGCTCAAGAGCAAAAATAACAAATTGGCTCCGGCCATCATCGCAAATGAGAGAAATATGATTTTTTTCGCACCCCATTTATGATGGAGCTGAGCGCCTGCCCAATTGCTCGCCGACATAAATATCGAAAAGACGGAAAGCGCCATGCCGCTGTTAGACGTATTAAGCCCAAACTGGTTTGTCATGAATAACGGCATAATCAATAAGACGGCATACATCATTAGATTGCTTAACAAGACGGATAGATTGGCATTTGTAAAGGTTGAGCTTTTAAACAGCGCAAAATCAATGATTGGGTGCTTTGTGCGTTTTTCCCGTCTGAAAAAAAGCGGGACAAAAAGCAGTATCAATATGCTGTATAATGCATAGCCCCATGAAGATTCATTTTTCGTCAGCAGGATAATCGAAACGATGCTGCCTGCCAGCAAGAGAGAGCCGATAATATCCAGCGGCGCCTCTGATTTGTTTTCTTTATATTGAGGAAACATGGTCAATGCTGTAAATAAAGCAATGGCGAGAAACGGGATGTTGACCCAAAAAATCGAATGCCAGCTGAAGCTGTCAATCAAAAGAGAGCCGATAAACGGCCCGAGAGCGGCGCCCAGACCCGCGCCGAGCCCGAAATAGCCAAACACTTTCGGAAGGCGTTTCTCTGATACAACGTGCCGGATAATGGCAATGCTGTTTGGCGTGAGCAGTGCCCCGCCGACAGCCTGCAAAGCCCGAAATACAATTAACAAAAACAGGCTCGGCGATAGAGCGCAGCCTAATGAAGCAATCAGAAACAGGCCGACGCCCCATAAATACATGGTTTTGTTACCGTACATGTCACCGAGTTTTCCGGCTATTGGCTGTGTGACGGCCATGACGATTAAATAAACGGTAACCACCCAAGTGATGCTTGCGATGGATTCGTTATACGTATGTGATATAGATGAAAGCGCGACTGCGATCATCGTTGAGTTAATGGGAACCAGGATGGCCCCCAATAAAAGTGAGACGATCAGCGCCCATTCTTTTTTTGAGCTCATTGGGATCCTCCTTTTGTTTTGCCAAGGAGCTAACGGGCAGTAATTCCTTTGACGAATACAGCTGTACTATGTTCCAGCATTTTTTCCTGGGGCATTGTAATCACTCTGTCTCCTAAATGAAGACGGTGTACAAAGTAACCGAAAATCATCGAAATAAATACATCGGCATGTTCCGATTCATCTCCTGTCTGGATAGCCCCTTTCTCACCCATGCTTGTGAGATAATCAACTAAAAGCTGTTTCATAGATTGGGGATATTCAGTCACATGGTTGATGACATCCTGAAACATGGCCGGTTCACGAAAGCTGATTTTAATTATATCTTTTCTTTGTTCAAGTTCTTCCAGCAGACAGGTTCCGATATGCAGCAGGTCTTTATACAAATCTCCCTCTGTTTGCTCAAAGATGCGATTTCGATTTGCAGAATGCTGAGAAAGCAGAGCCTCGACAAGCCCCTGTTTGTTTTTAAAATTCCTGAAAATCGTCGCTTCACTTACATTTGCTTTTTCTGCAATTTCTTTTGTCGTCGTTGCACGATATCCTTTTTTGACGAGCAGCTGCATGGCAGCGTCAAGGATTCTGCGGTTTGTCGGTCTCAATACATTTCACCTCACGAATATACTGGCAGGACAAGTATACACCTGCCCCGCTTGTATAATAAAGAGGGTGGGCGCATCAGGACCGGCTGACAACTGTGATTTTGCCGCTGTTTCCGTCTACAGTGACGATGTCTCCATCTCGAAGCCTTTCTGTCGCTGCACGTGTGCCGAGAACAGCGGGAATGCCGTATTCCCGTGCGATAATCGCTGCGTGAGACAAGATTCCTCCTGTGTCTGTAATAATGGCTTTGGCATCTTGAAACAGGCTGGTCCATAGCGGTGTCGTCATTTTGCAAACCAGGATGTCTCCAGGCGCGAATTGAGAAAACTCACTGGCATCCCGAATCAATTTAACCGGCCCTGTTGCGATACCGCTTGATGCTGCAATTCCGAAAATATCATTCTCCGTGTTTTTTTCATCTTCTATGACAGCACCGACAATTTCTTCAGCCGCTTTCAGCTGCGCTTTTGTCGGTGTACCGAGATAAGCAGGCGCCTGTGCCAGCTCATACTCATGAAAGATTTGTCTCCGTTTTTCAGCCTTCTCTTGAAGGGGTACGGGATGAAGGAGCGCGTTTTCCACCTCGTCATCATATAAGAACCAAAGGTCTTCTCGATCTCGGATCACACCGCTTTTTGCCAGCAATTCTCCTACCTTCAGCAAAAAGACTCTTGCCTTGGCATCCAGCATAGCATCAATGTAAAAATGATGATCATCCTTAATATTGGACGAATTCAGCGTCCATTGATAATAACGTTCAAATTCTTTCTGCAAAGCGGAATCCTCAATGCTTTGCAAGAATTCATTGTACAACTTCTCACGTTTTTCAATGGTCTTCTTAAATTCGTTGTCAAAATGATAGCCATTGCGGACGTAGTTTTGAATATGAGTCAATGCGTAATATGGATTCTCTGCCCAAGTCTGTTCAATCAGATCGTGGCTTTTTACAGATCTCCATCCGTATTCCTGTAAAAATTCATTAACTTTTTGCAGGAAACGTCTGCCCTCGTCGATTTGTTCTAATTTCTTCTGCAGCTGTTGCGGCTCGGTATGCTCAAAAATGGCTGTCAGATTCGGATTTTCTCGTACTTCAACAGAGAATTGCCATAGGCGGCGGTCTGTTTCCAGCGATTTGTTCATGACTCCTGTCAGCATTTCATAAAAATGTGAGTTTTCAGCTTCACCCTGAATGTTTTGATACATTGCTTGCAGTTTGTTCGTCAACAGAATTTGCGGGAAAACGATATTGAAGTGTTCCTCATAGGCCGTGAGATAAAAGGCCTTCAGTTTTTTAAAGGCCTCCAGCGCACTTTCCGGAGTGTGTTCCGTTTGTGTGAGTTGGTCCAATGTCCGGTAAAACGGAAGGTACGTGTTATGAATGATGTCGTACATGCGCTCGGCCAATATCGGAAAAAGCTCTTCGGCACTGTCCTCAGGAGGCTGTTGTTGTCCGCCTTGATTTTTTGAATAAATATGTCCCCGGTAAACTTTTACTTCATCGACGATGACACCGATCGGGAACTGCTGCATACTTTTCTTTAAGCCGTATTCAAGTGCGGGCACAATAAAAGATGAAAATAGCGGACTGACCGGGCCTTCGATGTTGGACTCCATATTGAGCCAAAAATCATCCATATCCTCGCCGGTAATCATGAAGTTCCGTTCTTCCTCAGCCGCTTTTTTATCCTGTTCAATGGTGGTAATTGGCCGTGCCTGCAGAAGGTACAGTTTATGATCGGCGATCCCGAATTCTAAATCAACAGGATATCCGTATAGGGCTTCGGTTTTTTTTGTGATTTCAGTCAGCTCAATTACCTGTTCATCTGTAAGGCAAAAACGGCTGCGCATGTCTTCGCTCGTTTCTTTTTCGGCAATGCCTTCTGCTGCGGACTCCATGTAGATCTCTTTTAAACCCATTTCTTTCTGAATCTCAAATGAAGCTTTATGAACGATATACGTGTCAGGAGTGACGCTTCCTGATACGACCGCTTCTCCCAGGCCGTAGCTGGCGCTGATTAATAACTCTCTATCATCATGGGTAACGGGATTTTGGCTGAAAATCACACCCGATATTTCTGAATTGATCAGGCCCTGCACCACAACACCCATTAACGGCTCTGCGATTTGATTGTTCATTTTCTTCTTATAGCGGCTGACCCTGCCTGAGAAAAAGGAGGCCCAGCATTCTTTCACCTTAGCCAGAAATTCTTCTTCTGTTTTTATATTTAAATAGGTTTCATATTGACCGGCGAATGAAGCGCCCTCTAAATCTTCTGAGGCTGATGAAGAGCGGACGGCCACGGAACGATATGATTCTCTCAGCTCGTAAAAGGAGCTCGTCAGCTCGTTCTTTAGCTCATCTGAAAATGCTCCGGCAATAATGGCATTTTCGATATTTTCGCTTGAATCATGAAGCTGATTATCCTCCATAAAACGGGCGAGAGCGTTCGTTTGAATGATAAACCCATCTGGAACAGGAAGTCCGTGTTTGGTCAGTTTGATCAGATTCATGCCTTTTGCTCCAGCCAGCTGACTGGATTCTTCAGCTTGGCGAAATAACACAGAGTACATGTTTAAAACCCCTCTTTCCTTAGTATTTTTCTCTCTATCTTTTATTTTTGGGAGCCAATGTTCAAAAAATGATAGTGAACACTATCACTCAATTGTAGGTTTAAAGGAAAATGCTGTCAAACGCAAAAAGCCCTAAATAAAATGAATATTTAAGTTAGTTAGATGATCATGAAAAATAAAACTGAAGCGGGTCTACCTGCCTATTTTTTCGTATTCGCAAATCGTTTCACTGAGCTTTCAGATCACTGTTGGCCAAGTTTCCTTCATTAAACGAGACTTAATACCTATCTTCTTGCTGATTTGACAATCAGTACAGTTTCAGCTCTCATTCAGCCGCACTAAAATCAATTTTTCTTTATATTTGATACCGTCTATTTTGCCTGCCGGTAATCTATTATTTTATTATGAACATTTCTTCTGTCCGGGTTGAATAGCTGGATTTGGGTCTTGCCAAAAAATCGGATGAGGCATCTGTCTATCTATAAGAAGAGAGTTTTGCGGCAGGGCACGATGATTGAATTGAACTGAAAAAGGGTATGGTGTAGAAAGAGGGAACCATTGCACGATTGTCCGATTCTTCATTTTTTACTATAATCAAATCAGATGAAGAATCCCTGAGGAGGGTTTTTGTGATTACAAAAGCCGTTTTTGCATTATTTTTCCCTTTTATGCTTGTCGTCCTATTTACGAGAGTGACCTTTAACCATTACGTGGCGATCGCTCTTACAGCTGCACTGCTGTTTGCTTCTTATTTAAAAGGCTATACAGAAACATATTTTATTGTGGGATTAGATGTTGTCTCCCTTGTGGCCGGCGGACTTTACATGGCCAAAAAAGCTGCTGAGAAAAAAGAAGAATAAACCGGACATAATGAATATAAAGATGAATTCCTGCTTTTACGTTTTAAAAGCAGGTTTTTTATACATGAAAACAGCTGGAAATAAAAAACCACCGAACTTTAGTTCGTATTTTTGGTGATTTTGCTTTCCATTGTGTTACTATATCTATAGGAAGATTTCGTTAAAGAAACGGAGGCTTATTTGTGAAAGATCGCTTTGAGTTAGTCTCAAAATACCAGCCCCAGGGAGATCAGCCGAAAGCCATTGAAAAGCTTGTCAAAGGCATTCAGGAGGGCAAGAAGCATCAGACTCTGCTGGGTGCAACAGGAACGGGCAAAACATTTACGGTGTCCAATTTGATTAAAGAGGTCAATAAGCCGACACTCGTCATTGCCCATAACAAAACCCTTGCCGGACAGCTTTACAGCGAGTTTAAGGAATTTTTCCCGAACAACGCTGTCGAGTATTTTGTCAGCTACTATGATTATTATCAGCCGGAGGCGTATGTGCCTCAAACGGATACATTTATAGAGAAAGATGCCAGCATTAATGATGAAATTGATAAACTTAGACACTCCGCTACATCGTCTCTGTTTGAACGGAGAGATGTGATTATCATTGCGAGTGTGTCTTGTATTTACGGTCTCGGTTCGCCTGAAGAATACCGTGAAATGGTTGTGTCATTGCGTCCTGAAATGGAAATTGAGCGCAACGAGCTGCTTAGAAAGCTTGTTGACATTCAATATGCCCGTAACGACATTGATTTTCAGCGCGGTACATTTCGTGTGCGCGGAGATGTAGTGGAAATTTTCCCGGCATCCCGTGATGAACACTGTGTAAGAGTCGAGTTTTTCGGAGATGAAATTGAACGGATTAGGGAAGTGGACGCCCTGACCGGAGAAATTTTAGGCGACCGTGAACATATCGCGATTTTTCCGGCATCCCACTTCGTTACGCGGGCCGAAAAAATGGAAAAAGCGATTCAAAATATCGAGAAGGAGCTTGAGGAGCAGCTGAAGGTCATGCATGAAAACGGCAAGCTTCTGGAAGCGCAGCGCTTAGAGCAGCGGACGAGATACGATCTTGAAATGATGCGGGAAATGGGATTCTGCTCCGGCATTGAGAATTATTCAAGACATTTGACGCTTCGCCCGCCGGGTTCAACGCCGTATACGCTTCTCGATTATTTTCCTGACGATTTTATGATTGTGGTGGATGAGTCGCACGTGACGATTCCTCAGGTGCGCGGCATGTTTAACGGAGACCAGGCGAGAAAGCAGGTGCTGGTGGATCACGGATTCCGTCTTCCGTCAGCGCTTGATAACCGCCCGCTCCGGTTTGAAGAATTTGAAAAGCATATGCACAATATCGTCTATGTGTCAGCCACACCAGGGCCGTATGAAATTGAACATACAGATGAAATGATAGAGCAGATCATCCGTCCGACAGGGCTTCTTGACCCGCTTATTGACGTGCGGCCGATTGAAGGCCAGATTGATGATTTAATCGGTGAAATTCACGCGAGAGTTGAACGGAATGAACGGGTGCTTGTAACGACTTTGACGAAGAAGATGTCAGAGGACCTAACCGATTATTTAAAAGAAATCGGCATCAAGGTTAATTATCTGCATTCAGAAATTAAGACGCTTGAACGGATCGAAATTATTCGTGATTTGCGTCTCGGCAAGCATGATGTGCTCATTGGCATCAACCTCCTGAGAGAGGGGCTTGATATTCCGGAAGTATCCTTGGTTGCGATTTTAGATGCGGATAAGGAAGGCTTCCTGCGTTCGGAGCGTTCGCTTATTCAGACGATCGGACGGGCGGCGAGGAACGCGGAAGGCCGTGTCATCATGTACGCCGATAAAATGACGAAGTCTATGGAAATTGCAATTAATGAAACGAAACGCCGGCGCGAGCAGCAGGAGCGGTTTAACGAAGAACACGGCATTACGCCGCAAACGATTAATAAAGAAATTCGTGACGTGATTCGTGCGACTGTGGCTGCTGAGGACAAAGCGGAGTATAAAACAAAAGCTGCGCCGAAGCTGTCGAAAATGACGAAGAAAGAGCGTCAAAAAGTCGTCGAACAAATGGAGCACGAAATGAAGGAAGCCGCCAAGGCGCTTGATTTTGAAAGAGCCGCGGAGCTTCGCGATTTACTTTTAGAGTTAAAAGCGGAAGGATGATGAAAGAATGGCTATGGATCGGATTGAGGTGAAGGGAGCAAGGGCGCACAACCTGAAAAATATTGATGTAACCATTCCGAGAGATCAGCTTGTCGTTGTTACAGGACTGTCTGGGTCAGGGAAATCCTCCCTTGCCTTTGATACCATATATGCAGAAGGGCAGAGACGATATGTTGAGTCGTTATCCGCCTATGCCCGCCAGTTTTTAGGGCAAATGGATAAGCCTGATGTCGATGCGATTGAAGGGCTTTCTCCTGCCATCAGCATTGACCAGAAAACAACGAGTCGAAACCCGAGATCTACTGTCGGTACGGTAACGGAAATTTATGATTATCTGCGTCTTTTGTATGCGAGAGTAGGAAAGCCGCATTGCCCGGAGCACGGAATCGAAATCACGTCACAGACCATTGAGCAGATGGTGGACAGGATTTTGGAATATCCGGAGCGGACGAAGCTTCAGGTGCTGGCGCCGATTGTGTCCGGCAGAAAAGGCGCTCATGTAAAGGTGCTTGAGCAGATCAGAAAACAAGGCTATGTCAGAGTCAGAATTGACGGCGAGATGGCCGAGCTCTCTGATGAGATCGAATTAGAAAAGAATAAAAAACATTCAATCGAGGTTGTCATTGACCGGATTGTGGTAAAAGAAGGCGTAGCAGCCCGTCTGTCGGATTCATTGGAGACATCGCTTCGATTAGGTGAAGGGCGTGTCATGATTGATGTGATTGGTGAGGAAGAGCTGATGTTCAGTGAGCATCATGCCTGTCCGCATTGCGGATTTTCAATCGGTGAACTTGAACCGCGGCTTTTTTCATTCAACAGCCCATTCGGAGCGTGTCCAACGTGTGACGGTCTCGGTATGAAGCTCGAAGTTGATGCAGATCTTGTTATTCCCAATCAAGATTTGTCATTGAAAGAGAATGCAATTGCCCCATGGACGCCGATCAGCTCACAATATTATCCGCAGCTTCTTGAAGCGGTCTGCACCCATTACGGCATTGATATGGATGTGCCGGTAAAGGATCTGCCGAAGCATCAGCTGGATAAAGTCCTTTATGGAAGCGGAGATGACCTGATTTATTTCCGTTACGAAAATGATTTCGGGCAAATACGCGAAGGTGAAATCCAATTTGAAGGCGTATTGCGCAACATTGAAAGACGTTACAAGGAGACAGGCTCGGATTTCATCCGTGAGCAGATGGAGCAATATATGTCCCAAAAGGCTTGTCCGACTTGTAAAGGTTATCGGCTAAAGAAAGAGGCGCTTGCGGTACTGGTCGACGGACGTCACATCGGAAAAATTACCGAGCTGTCTGTCGGAAATGCCCTTGATTTCTTCAAAGACCTTACGCTTTCTGAAAAGGATATGAAGATTGCCGATCTGATTTTGCGGGAAATTGTGGAGCGTTTAAGCTTTCTGGATAAGGTCGGACTTGATTATCTGACACTGAGCCGGGCAGCGGGAACATTGTCCGGGGGAGAGGCGCAGCGGATCAGGCTGGCAACTCAAATCGGTTCGCGGTTATCCGGTGTGCTTTATATTTTAGATGAGCCATCAATTGGTCTGCACCAGCGTGATAACGACCGTTTAATCAGCGCGCTGAAAAACATGAGAGACCTGGGGAACACACTGATCGTCGTAGAACATGATGAGGATACGATGATGGCAGCCGATTATTTAATTGATATTGGCCCGGGTGCCGGCATCCACGGAGGACAAGTTATTTCCGCGGGAACTCCGGAAGAAGTCATGGCAGATCAAGATTCGTTAACAGGCAGTTACTTATCAGGGAAGAAATTTATCCCGCTGCCTCCCGAAAGAAGAAAACCGGACGGCCGCTATATTGAGATTAAAGGCGCTTCAGAAAACAATCTGAAAAAGGCAAATGCCAAGTTTCCGCTAGGGACGTTTACAGCGGTTACGGGTGTATCAGGATCGGGGAAAAGCACTCTCGTCAATGAAATACTTCACAAGGCATTAGCGCAAAAGCTTCATAAAGCAAAAGCGAAGCCAGGCAGCCATAAAGAAATCAAAGGCCTCGAACATTTAGACAAAGTCATTGATATTGATCAGGCGCCGATCGGAAGAACGCCGCGGTCAAATCCTGCGACATACACCGGTGTTTTTGATGATATTCGCGATGTATTCGCACAGACAAATGAAGCGAAAGTCCGCGGCTATAAGAAAGGCCGTTTCAGTTTTAACGTGAAGGGCGGACGATGTGAAGCCTGCCGTGGAGACGGGATTATAAAAATTGAAATGCATTTCCTTCCTGACGTATACGTGCCATGTGAAGTGTGCCACGGCAAACGCTACAACCGGGAAACACTTGAAGTGACATACAAAGGAAAAAGCATTTCTGATGTGCTTGATATGACGGTCGAAGATGCTCTTTCTTTCTTTGAAAATATCCCGAAAATTAAGCGCAAGCTCCAAACCCTGTACGATGTTGGTCTTGGTTATATTACGCTCGGCCAGCCGGCGACTACCTTGTCAGGCGGTGAAGCGCAGCGGGTGAAACTTGCATCTGAACTGCATAAACGCTCAACCGGCCGCACGCTGTATATTTTAGATGAACCGACAACAGGTCTGCATGTCGACGATATCGCCAGACTTCTTGTCGTGCTTCAGCGTCTGGTTGATAATGGGGATACAGTGCTTGTCATTGAGCATAATCTTGATATCATCAAGACGGCTGATTATATTGTTGATCTGGGGCCCGAAGGCGGAGCCGGAGGCGGCACCATTGTCGCGTCGGGAACACCGGAGGAAATCACTGAAGTGGAAGAGTCGTATACAGGGCGTTATTTGAAGCCTGTTATGGAGCGTGACAAAAAACGCATGAAGTCACTCTTGGAAGCGAAAGAAACTGCAACATCTTAAAACCCTCTTTTCAGAGGGTTTTCACTTTTCTTTGCAGTATTTATTAAAACGTCTTCTTATACAGCTGCCGGCTCACATTCATTAAATCTTGAACAATATGAGTGCTGCTGCTGTCCAGAAGAACTTTTATATATTGAATGTCATGAGAGATGGGAAGAGGCCCGTGAATCTGTTCAAGCTCGGCTAACATTTCACGGTTCATTCTTTTTTGTTCATGAATCAGTTTTAAAACGGATTCTTGTGTTACTGTATAGTCACTGGGATCTTTCTCCATTGCTTGTCCAGCCTCCTTGATTGCCGTAAGCTTTTTACATATTGTAATCGGTACGGCTGAAAGATTCTACTTCTAAAACTTTTTAAAATCCAATTTCCGTAAATGGAAGCATGTCTAAAGGATGATTTTGAAACCTCTGGAGGTTTTATACGTATATCTATCTAAGTAAAACGTCCTGACTTATAATCACGGATGATTAACGATGGGAGTGGAATAAATTGAACCGTAATCAAGCCATAATTGCATCACTTTGTTATTTCAGCGTCTTTATCGCGCCGGTCATTGTGCCGATTGTCGCTTACTTTGTTGTTGATGAGAAAGAGACGAAACGTCACGCGGTGCGTTCTCTCATTTCCCACATTGTTCCCTTTGTCGGCTGGCTGATCTTATTTATCGCTTTTCTTGGCGGAGCCATTGCCATTGATGGGGAAAGCGTTTTGCCTGTCTTTGTGATGATTGGCGGAGTCATCGTCTATTTCTTAGTTGTACTCGGTATTATCATTTGGAACGTCATTCAGGGCATTAAGGTGCTGCGTGCAGCATAAATAGATCATAGGGAGGAGATCGAATGAAGCAGGAAAAGGAACGAATCCTCAAGCTTGTGGAGGAAGGGAAGCTGACGGCACAGGAAGCATTAACGCTGATTGAAAAGCTCGACAGCGACTATAAGGAAAAAGAAGAAAAAATCACGGCTCTGTCAGTTAACGTTCATGAAGAGGATGAGCCATTCACAGCGGCCAAAAAAGAGGGCAGCAAGCCGTCTTTAGGGGCGAAGCTGTTCGATTGGATTGATTCTGCTGTGAAAAAGGTTAAAGAAGTTGATCTAGATTTAAACTTCGGGCACTCGTTTGACGTACAGCATATTTTTCAATTTAAGGATACTGATTTTTCCAGTGTAGAGCTCCAGATCGCAAACGGCAGCGTAAATATTGTTCCGTGGGAAGACGAGGATATCAGAGCGGAATGCCAGGCGAAGGTATATCGCACTGACAGCCAAGAAGCAGCAAGAGACGCTTTTCTTCAGCATATTGAATGTGAAATCAAAGGAAATAAGTTTTTTATCCGTACAGAAAAGAAAACGATGAAAACCAATGTCACATTGTATATTCCTCAGAAGGAGTATGATAAGATTCGGGTGAAGCTGTTTAACGGACCGATCAGAGGGGAACATTTACATGTAAAAGAGTTCTCGGCGAAAACGACAAATGGCGTGCTGTCGTTCTCGAATTTGACGGCTGAAAAAGCTTCGGCAGAAACGGCGAACGGCCAAATTAAGCTAGCCAATCACAATTGCGGCACGATAGAAGCGGAAACCATTAACGGGCTGATTGATCTGCGCGGAAAAAGCGAATCCATTGATGTTCAAAGCTTTAACGGAAATATCGCGATTACTGTAACAGAATCAGACTGCCGCTCGATTTACACAAAAACGACGACTGGAAATGTGGAGCTGTCGATTCCGGATGATCTTGCGGTGAAGGCTGAACTGAAAAGCAATCTCGGCTCGCTGTCCCACGAATTAATAGATGTTGACATGCTGAAAGAAAAAAATGATACCATTCAAAAAGAAATGATGTTCACTTCTAATCAAGCACATGATCAAAACATCGCCGTTTTCTCCGAATCATTAACTGGCGCCATCAAATTAAAGTATACACAGAGGTGATCGAATGAATAGATTATATCGTTCAGAAAAAAACAGGAAAATGGCCGGCGTTATCGGCGGCCTGGCGGAGTATTTCAACTGGGATGCGTCACTCCTCAGAGTGATAACCGTCATTTTAGCCGTTATGACAAGCGTTATTCCTGTTCTGCTCATATATATCATTTGGATTTTTATTGTTCCGTCAGAAAGGGATATGAAGTAACATGGTCAAATGGGCAGTCAGCATTTTAGTAAATGCTTTATTATTAATCGTCATTGACGGTTACATTGATTCCATTCATATCAGCAGCATCGGGGCAGCGATTATTGCCAGCCTCATTTTATCAATCTTAAACGTGCTGATTAAACCGCTCTTGATTATCTTTACGCTGCCTGTCACAGTTGTGACGCTGGGTCTCTTTTTGTTTGTGATTAATGCCATCACCTTGATGATGACAGCGTCCATTATGGGTGACAGTTTTCAAATTGACGGCTTCGGATCAGCCATCTTGGCATCTGTTGTCCTGTCGGTGTTCCATTTGCTGATTCAAAAAGGCATTTTAGAACCGCTTCGAAAAAAATAAAAGCTGCCATACAAATGGCAGCTTTTTTACATAAGATGTTTTTCTTGTTTGATGTCATGTTTCGCCTGATGCATATACGGCAGAAGGCAAAAGCTCAATATGGCAAATGCGATACCCAAAAGGCCAAAGGACATGACAGACGGCATCCGTGTCAACAGATAAGCTGATATCATCGGGCCGGCCGCCATACCTGTATATCTGACAAAGTTAAAGATTCCGATCGCGCTCCCCCTGTTGTGTTCAAACTCATTGGTGATCATCGTGGAATACAGGGGAGGAATAACCCCCATCGAGACACCGAACAGCGCCAATGTGAGAGCCATAAGAATGATCGAGACGGAATGGGTAAAAGCAAATAAAATGATGCTGACCGCTGCAATTGAATTGCTGTAGACAAACAATGTACTTAGAGGAACTTTTGCCTGTATGTTTTTAAACAGAAAGGTACCAGCGATTGTGCTTAACGCCAGAGGCAAATATAACAGTCCCGCTATCTGTACATCCATATGATAATGTTCCGTCAGCAATATCGGAAGATAGACAATAACCGCAAAATAAATGAAAAAGAGAAAAAAGCTTAAGGTCAAAATGACATTTCCAGCTCTGTTTGTGAAAATGGATTTATAATGAGCAAGCAAACTGCCTGATTTTGCATCTTGCTTTGGTGCGCTATGAGAATCCTTAGGGAAGAAAATGCTGTTTGTTGCTAATAAAATAACAGAGATCACCGTCAGCATCCAAAAGATCCCTTCGTGTCCGAAAGCACCGCCGAGAAACCCCCCGAGAACAGGAGCAATAGCCGGGGCGGCCGAAAGAAGCATTTGATACGTACCCATGGCATTTCCGCGATCACTGCCTGTAAATAGCTGGCCGATTGTGGTGGCTGCAATGAGAGGGAGTGCTGCGGAACCGGCTGCCTGTACGATTCTGAAAATAAGAAACAAAGTAAAATCAGTGGTGACGGCACATCCGAAACTGGCTGCCGCCGTTGCCAGTATTCCGGCAAGCAAGACATAACGCGCGCCTTTAAAATCGATGATGGCGCCCAAAATAATCTGCATAATGGCTGTCACAATCATAAAAACTGAAATTGTCAGGTTTACGAGGGTTACAGAGACATGGAAAGATTCTTTAATAATCGGGATGATGGGTGAATACATATTTTGGCTTAAAGAAGCAAAAAATGCGCTGAAACAAACAATATACAAGATCAGCATTGCTTTTGATTTCGTTTGAGCCATAAAGAACAACCCCCTTTTTTACTTTACAGGTTTCTCTGAAGCATCATCTGTTTGCTCAGCTTCAAGTCTGGAGGTAAGCTGTTCTAAAAATTTCAATACAGCATTCTGTTCATCTTGTGAGAATGAATCAAGGAATTGGTAAAATGCCAGCTCCTTTTTTTTGTGCAGTTTTTCATGCAAATCAAAAATCTGTCTGCCTTTACGGGTTAATTTGAAATAGACTTCTTTTTTGTTATCAGTCAGCTGATAGCGATTGATAAATTCTTCTTTGATCAGTTTTGTGCTGATTTTCGTTACGTTCGCTTTTGATAAGTTCATTTTTTTGGCAATTCCCGTATTATTAATCGGTTCATGTTGGCCAATACAGTCAATGACATGGATGCTAGTGATGTTTTTGGGAACATCAATCACATCTTCTTCTGCGGCCTCCTTAAAGAACTGCCGAAGTGAAGTATTCGCTTTTTGTTCATTAAGATGCAGGAGCCGAACGTATATGTCGTATATCAGCTGTTTTGTCAGACCGGACATAGGCTACCTTCTTTCTTTGAATGAATGGTGTACCAGGAAATAATAAAAATTGTTTACCGGTGAACGATTTTATTTTATCTGTACTTGTTTTTGTTGTCAATTGCTGGTGCTTAAGGAAGCTGAAAAATGACCAGTAAAAATAGTGTAATAACCATGGCATTTACACTTATTTTCAATTTTTTAGGGCTGATGATATTGACACATGGCAGAATAAGGGATGGAATGACCGATGTTTACTGATAAACATTAATTATGATAATCGTCTATGAAACGAAAAAAGGTTATTGCTGAAAATGATCCGTTGAAGCTTTAAGTGCTGTCTATCAATAATCCATCTCATTTTAAGAGGTAAATGAGATGGAAGCTGTACCGTGCTTATCTCTTTTTAATGCGAACTCTTGTATCGCTTGAAATCATTCATTATGAATGCTGTTATTCATCAATCTGCCTCTCTGATTTTATCGTTAACCGGTTTAACTAACCTCGGTTTATTGGATAATAGTGGAACTTCAAGGTGCAGATATCTTTTTGTTCTTTTTGCACAAAAATTAACTCATAAGCTTCCCTGTTCAGACGCAAAATACGTAAAAGGGAGGTGTCGTGATGAGAAAATACACAGTCATCGCTTCTTTATTATTGTCTTTTCTGTTTGTTCAGTCTGGCGGCCATCATGAAGCGAGGGCCTTGCCCGTCATAAAGCAGGAGCCGTTTCAAACGCCTCATTACATACCCTTGCTTGAAAACCCTCCTCAAATTGAAGTGAAGGCTGAAATGAAGGGCAACCTGATCATTCAGGCGCACGTGCGTGACAGTGAGTATCAATCGTTTTCTGCCTTTTTGTTTTATAAACAAAGCAATGAACTGGGCTATAAAATGGTGCCGATGGACCCAACCCCTGGAGCTATCCGCCAGTTTTTGGCGCAAATTCAGAAGAGGTCAATCTGGAATAGCGAGCTCGAGTATTACATTGTGTTCTCGAATGGAAAGCAGCAGGTGGAGTCAGAAACGAAGACACTGAAGCTGGATGGATTTCAGGCTGATCTCGCCCATATCCCGGAGCTGCTGATCACCGAGCTTGCGGTTGATACAAAAAATACCGGGCGTACAGACGGTTATGAATTTATTGAGGTATATAATACAACCGACAGAACAATTGATTTTAAAGATTATCACATCCGCTATCGCTATCCGAAGGAAGGGCCGGACTCCGATTTGATTTGGAGACCTGATCAGCGGGTCGTCATTCCTTCTGGCGAAACCTGTGTATTTTGGCTCAAGCCTGCCGGACATCCTGAGTTGACAGCGGATGATTTTAACCGGCACTATCAGACACATTTGAGAGAAGGGGAAAATCTGTTGGTGCTGGAAGGAACAGAGGGCATGGCGAATACCCGGCCGCGTGCGGTTGCGATATCGACGAATACAGGGAAGGATATTTCAGTTGCGCACTACAGAAAGCATGCGCTGCGCCGCCTGTCGTCTGTGCTTTATAAATATCCTCTCGATGGAACAGCGGAACTGCTCAACATTTCAATAGCAGAAAAAAATCCGTCGCCAGGCTCGGTTTTACAGGCGCAGGTTCCAGAGCAAAAACGAAAAATGATGCTTGATAAAGAAAAGCCGGTTATAGAGGATTTAACAGACCGCAAGCCTGTCCGTCCGGCTGAAAGCATTGAACTGCGGGCTGACATACGTGACCGCAGTTTAGTGAAAACGGCCGCCTTTTATTATCGGACAGATGAAAACAAACCGTTCAAACGCATTTTCGCTGAAAAAGACCGCAACGATCATTTGTACCATTATATTGTCTACTCACCTGAGCTGATCGGGAAGGATCAGCTTGAGTATTACGTCGTAGCCGGTGACGGGATTAATGAAGCGAAGACGCCTGTCAAAATGATTGATATTAAGCAAACAAGCAAGTCGCACGGTTTGCGGATGAATATAGAAAACAGAGATACACTTTCGGGGACACAGTTTCTCAAAGCGACTACGGATGGGCGGACTGACAGCATTAAGTTGTGGATTGACGGAAAAAAACAACTGACAGAGCCCGCCATGGAAAAAGAAGTATATTTTGCGTTCGATACCCGAAAAACGAACCTTTACTTTAAAAATGCTGTAACGATGGACGGCAAGGTGCTAAAAGTCTTCGATGATACGACAAATAAATACCGCACCTATTCTGTCCCTCTGCCGGAGACGCTGCTTCAAAAAGGGAAGCAGTTGCAGCGTATCACGATACGATCGGGTTCAAAGGTATCTCCGTTTGATACGGCTGAAAACCGTGATGACTTTTTAGTCAAAAATGCCCGATTGGTATTATCGGATGGAACGGTGATCAGGGATGAGCGTATTTCTCCCGAGAAGGAGCTTTTTATTGGGGATAATCAGCGCTCAAATAAAAGCTGGCCGTTTCAATTTCATTTGCCTGACGGACTGTTTACGTCACAGCTGCTGAAGTGGGATACAGAGAAGCTGACTGAAGGAGCCCATCATATTGCAGTAAGCGACGGGAATGAAAACCTGAGTTTTGTAGTGCGGGTTGATAATTCAGGGCCGCACATCGAACCGAATGTGACGGACGGACAGACGTATAAAGGAAATCTGGTTCTGCAGGCAGATATGTTTGATAAATGGAGCAAAATAGAGGAAACAGAGGCATTTTTAGATGGTGACAGCATTACGCTCCCATATCATACGTCAACTTCTGAGCTGTCTCCAGGCAAACACACGCTGAAAGTCTCAGCAACAGATTTGGCTGGCAATAAAACGGTTATTGAGCGGACATTTAAGACAGAGCGGGAGCATCCGGACCAGCCGGAAATCGTAAATAGCGATGCCGATACGCACAAAGCCAAGCTTTCGGTGCGGGTGAAGGATCCGACGAATGACGCGATGGATGTGTCTTTTTACAGAGGCTTTCAATATACGGCGCAAAACAGAAATAATGTGAAAATTTTTAAGCATGCGTCACTGACTGAACCTCCGAAGAGCTTTGTCCCGGAAAGCGAGACGCCGTTTACCAATGAAGAAATGAATCGGGTGTCAGGAGCTGACGGAAAAACAGTGTCAACTGAAGAGAAGGAGCTTTTTCCTTATCACCGTTTTGAAGTGACGGTTGACCCGTCCATTGATGAGAATGATTTAGCTGAAGCCGTTTGGAGAGGAAGCTCTCTGCCGGGGAGGAAAGTGACAATGTACGCTTGGAATTACCGGACAAGCCAGTGGCAGCCGATTGACAGCTTCGTTGCCAAAGATGACAAACAGTTCACGCTAAAGGCGTCTGTCATCGCTTCCGATTATGTACGGAAATCTAAGGTGAATATCATTGTTCAGGATGAAATTCCTCCTGCGAAGGATATGTATACCTTTGTCTGGATGTCAGACACGCAGTATTATGCAAAAAGCTATCCGCATATTTTTGATAAGCAGACTGCATGGATCAAAAATACCCAAAAGAAGCTGAATACGAAATACGTGTTTCATACAGGGGATATTGTAGATGATTCCGCGGATATCAGACAGTGGAGAAACGCTGATCAATCAATGCGTGTCCTGGACAACAGCGGAATTCCTTACGGCGTGCTGGCCGGAAACCACGATGTCGGTCATAAGGACGGCTCCTACAGGGCATTTGGCAAATACTTTGGCAGCCACCGTTTCGATAAGAGACTGTATTATGGCGAATCGTACAAAAATAACCGCGGGCATTATGACCTCATATCAAGCAGCGGCAATGATTATATCATGCTGTACATGGGCTGGGGCATCACGGACGAAGACATCGCATGGATGAATCAAGTGCTGAAGAAGCACCCTGACAGGACAGCTGTCTTAGCTTTTCATGAATATTTACTCGTAAGCGGAAACAGAAGCCCGATCGGCGAGAAAATTTTCAAGAAAGTTGTCAAGCCGAACCCGAATGTCGTGATGGTGTTAAGCGGACATTATCACAGCGCGATGAGAAAAACAGATGAGCTGGATGATGACGGAGACGGAAAACCGGATCGTCTCGTACATCAAATGCTTGCTGATTATCAGGGCGGGCCCGAGGGCGGCCAGGGATATTTGCGTTTGATGCAGTTTGACCAGGCAAACAATGTGGTGCATGTATCCACATACTCTCCGTATTTGGATGATAAAAACTTTTATGATACAGATAGTTACGGCAACAAGGATGAGTTTACGCTTGAGCTTGATCTGAAGCCAAGAATGAAAAGAGTAGAAACCGATTATTTTGAATGCAATGTCTATACAAACGAACAGCTCGGAAAACGCGAGAAAGTGAAAAGCGGGGAAACCGCCGAATTCCTTTGGGAGAATCTAGAGCCGAGTTCTGTTTATTATTGGTACACCATTGTGGAAGACAGCTTTAACGGAAAAACGAAATCACCGATCTGGAAGTTCAAGACGAAAAAAGAAACCTATCGTCCAGCGCCAGACCAGTTTGATTTTCGCCGTGTCTCCAATCCTTAAAAAGGGGTTGGAGATTTTTTATGACAGCCGATCCATGTAGTGAACAAAAGTATAACGGTCGCCCCTGTATACAGACTTTACATGCTCAAAAGCAGTCCCGTTCTGCAAATACGTTGTTCGTTTAATCAACAGGACTGGCGCCCCCTCTTGGATGCCGAGCATGCTTGCTTCATCCTGTGTTGCGGCGCTCGGTTCAAGCTCTTGTTTGGCGCGGGAAATCGGCGTGCTGTTGTACCTTTCGATATGCTCGTAAATCGACGACTTGAAATGAGACTGATTTAATTCACCTGCCAGCTCAAATGGGATGTGTGAGGCTTCGATCGCCATAGGAATATCATTCGCCAGCCGAACCCGTGTGATTTTGTGGATGCGGGACGGGTGCCCGCATCCTAGTATGGCGGCCAGCTCCTCAGTCGAATCGATAAGCTGATAATCGATGAGCCTGCTGCTCGGCCTCATACCGCGGCTTTTCATATCTTCGGTAAAGCTTGTAAGCCCTTGGAGCGCTTGATCCATTTTTAGCTTGCTGACAAAGGTGCCCCGGCCTTTCTGGCGATAGAGAAAACCTTCATTGACCAAATTAGAAAGCGCTTGGCGCACTGTCATCCGGCTGATCCCGAATTGCTCGGCATATTCCCGCTCGGAAGGAAGCGGCATATCCGGCTTCAGCTCTCCGCTCTTTATTTGGGCTTTTAATTGCTCCATAATCTGATAATAAATCGGGATAGGAGATTGTTTATCGATATTCATAGCGAAAATCTTTCAATGCCTGAATCCCGCGGCTTCTTGATCAATCAAAACCGAAACGTTAGGATGCAGATGCAAAGCAGACGCAGGGAATTCCTCGCTGACTTGTCCGTCCAGCAGCCGTTTGGCAGCTTCGGCTTTGCTTGTGCCGGAGATAAGCAGAAGAATCTGCTTGCTTGAGAGAATCGTTTGAATCCCCATTGTAACGGCTTTTTTTGGCACACTGTCAATGGAGGGAAAATATCTGGCATTGGCCTGACGGGTTTGTTCATTTAATGCCACGACATGTGTGCGGGACTGGAATGATGTACCTGGTTCATTAAAGCCGATATGCCCGTTCCGGCCGATGCCGAGAAGCTGAATGTCCGCTCCGCCAAGTGATTCAATCAATTGTTCGTAGCGTTTGCACTCGGCTTCCAGGTCACCTGCGTTTCCATCAGGAATAAAATGCCGGCTCGGTTGACTGTCGATATGCTGAAAGAAACGGTCATTCATATAGCAGTGATAGCTGTTTGGGTCATCACCGGAAAGCCCGGCGTATTCATCTAAATTAATCGTGGTGATGTTTTGAAAAGAAAGATTCTCTGTTTGGTGCAGGCGGATTAGCTCGCGGTACGTGCCTTCCGGTGTCCCGCCTGTTGCTAAACCGAGAACGGCATCAGGCTTTTCCCTGACTGTTTCAGCCACAATGCCGGCAGCTTTTTGGCTTAATGCCTCATACGATTGACATTCGATTACTTTCATATATGATCAGCCTCCTTGGATTTAAATGCAATGTTTCCGCGGCAAACGGTGAGAAGCACCTCACATTCACTGCTGACAATTACAAGATCCGCATCTTTTCCCTCTGTTATACTGCCTTTTCGGTCAAAGATGCCAAGCTGTTTGGCCGCGTTTGCTGAAGTTATATTTGCTATATCCGTCCAAGAGCAATTCGTAAACGCGCGCATATGCCGGGCGCCTTCATTCATTTTTAAAATCGAACCGGCAAGCGTCCCGTCCGGAAGAAGAGCTGTTTTTCCCTTTACTGTCACACTTTGTCCGCCGAACTCGTAGACTCCGTCTTTCAGCCCTTTCGCCCGCATTGAATCGGTGATCAAGATAAGCTTGCTGCTGCCTTTTGCTAAAAAAGCAAGCTTTGCCGCTAACGGATGGGAGTGGATACCGTCAGCAATAAGCTCTGTGACATACCCCTCATGTGCGAGGGCTGTCCCGATTACTCCGGGTTCACGATGATGAAACTGGCTCATCGCATTGTATAAGTGAGTCATATGGCTGGCGCCTGCTTCAAAGGCTTCCAAAAGTAATGCGGAGTCTGCATCCGTGTGTCCCATTGACGCGATAATTGACTCATCTTTTAAATAACGGATCAGCTCAAATTGCTGATCCTCCTCCGGCGCAAGCGTGACGATTTTGATCAGTCCGCCTGCCTCCTGCTGCCACTTCTTGAAAAGTGCAAGATCTGAGGGCCTGATCCATTCCTTTGGCTGCGCTCCGGCCCTTTTAGGTGAAACAAAGGGACCCTCCAAATGAATTCCGATCAATTCCGCACCTAAGGAAGAGGATTCCTCCGCAGACTTCCAATCTCTCGCATTTACCAGAGCTTGAGAAATTTGGCCGTGCTCCTGTGTGATGGTTGTCGCTAAAAAACTCGTTGTGCCTTCCTCAGGCAGTCTTGAGGACATGGCATCGAGCGCGGAAAAGCTCGCATCCATTGTATCTGCGCCATAGCCGCCGTGAATATGAATATCAATCATCCCCGGAAGCAATACGGCATCCTTTGGGCCTTGAATTTCCTTTGAGTATTGCTCTTTTGGCCGTTCTGTTGAGACAGCGCTGATTTTTCCGTCCTTGACCCCAACATAGCCGTTTTTAATCACTTCATTTTCTGTCACGATATTGATTCCGCTGAGAAGAAGACTATCTGCCATAAATGATCCGCCTTTCTGGAATATGAATACGTTTATTTTACTCTTTTTCAGACTAGTGATCTAGACCAGCTGACACGTTTGCCAGTCTTTTATAAAATCTGTTTTAGGTTCAAGCCCGAAAGTGATAAAATGAAATTATTGTTGAGCAAGCTCGGGTTATCCCGGAACAGGAGGAACATATCGTGGCAAAGGTTCGGACAAAAGATGTAATGGAACAGTTTCATTTGGAATTAATCAGCGGAGAAGAAGGAATTAACCGCCCGATTACGATGAGCGATTTATCAAGACCAGGCATTGAAATTGCCGGATATTTTACATATTACCCCAGGGAGCGCGTACAGCTTCTGGGGAAAACAGAGCTCTCTTTCTTTGAACAGCTGCCGGAAGAGGATAAAAAGCAGCGAATGGACTCTCTATGCACGGATGTAACACCAGCTATTATTCTGTCTAGAGATATGCCTATCCCGCAGGAGCTCATTGACGCTTCCGAGAAAAACGGCGTGCCTGTCCTCAGATCGCCTTTGAAAACGACAAGACTGTCAAGCCGATTGACCAACTTCCTAGAAAGCAGACTTGCGCCAACCACAGCCATTCACGGTGTGCTTGTCGATATATATGGAGTAGGGGTGCTGATCACAGGGAAAAGCGGCGTCGGAAAAAGTGAAACCGCGTTGGAGCTTGTGAAAAGAGGCCACCGCCTTGTTGCTGATGATTGTGTTGAAATTCGGCAGGAGGATCAGGATACCCTTGTCGGAAACGCCCCTGAGCTCATTGAGCACCTGCTTGAGATTAGAGGGCTCGGCATTATAAACGTCATGACGCTGTTTGGTGCCGGTGCGGTCAGAAGCAATAAACGAATTACAATTGTCATGAATCTTGAACTCTGGGAGCAGGGCAAGCAATACGACCGTCTTGGACTCGAAGAAGAAACAATGAAAATCATTGATACAGAAATTACAAAACTCACGATCCCTGTCCGTCCAGGACGAAATCTCGCGGTCATTATTGAAGTGGCTGCTATGAACTTCAGATTGAAGCGGATGGGCTTAAACGCCGCTGAGCAATTTACGAACAAGCTGGCGGATGTCATTGAAGACGGTGAACAAGACGAATAGGAGTTGGCAATAAATGAATGAAGCGATAGAACCACTCAATCCGATAGCGTTTCAGCTGGGGCCGTTAGCCGTCCATTGGTACGGAATCATTATCGGCCTCGGTGCTTTGCTGGGGCTTTGGATTGCCATGAGAGAAAGTGAGAAACGAGGACTGCAGAAAGATATTTTTATCGATCTCGTCCTTTTTGCGATCCCAATCGCGATTATTTGCGCACGGATTTATTACGTTGCATTTGAATGGGATTATTATGCCGAACATCCGGGGGAAATCATAAAAATCTGGAAGGGCGGCATCGCGATTCACGGCGGCTTAATCGGTGCCATTTTGACAGGCTATGTCTTTTCGAGAGTGAAAAACATTTCTTTCTGGAAGCTTGCGGATATCGCGGCGCCAAGCATTTTGCTCGGTCAGGCGATCGGCCGCTGGGGAAACTTTGTCAATCAAGAGGCACACGGGGAGGCGGTCAGCAGAGCCTTTTTAGAAAACCTGCACCTGCCTGAGTTTATCATCAATCAAATGTACATCAACGGCCAATATTATCATCCTACTTTTTTATATGAATCACTATGGAGCTTTGTCGGCGTTATTATGTTGCTGCTTTTGCGCAGAGCGAATTTGCGGAGAGGCGAGCTGTTTTTAACCTATATCATTTGGTATTCAATCGGAAGGCTCTTTATTGAAGGAATGCGGACTGACAGCTTAATGCTGACAAGTTCGCTTCGCATCGCTCAGGTGATCTCAATCGTATTGATTGTTTTGGCTGTAGCAGCCATCATCTTCAGACGCGTCAAGGGGTACTCGGCGAAGCGTTACGCAGAGTAGACGGTAACAAAGGGGGATGAGGGATGAAGAAGATTTTTCTGGCCGGTCTTGCGGCAGGTCTTCAAACAACATGGACACTCGGCAAAGTCATTTTTCCGGTAACGCTGGTGGTCACTTTGCTTCAGCATACGCCTGTCATGGATTGGCTGGTACGGCTGATTACACCGGTGATGGGCCTGTTCGGGCTTTCCGGTGAAGCGGCGATCCCGCTTGTTCTTGGGAATATGCTGAATCTGTACGCGGGGATTGCCGGGATATTGACACTGGATTTATCCGTGAAGGAAGTTTTTATCTTAGCGGTGATGCTTTCATTCTGTCATAACTTGATTATCGAATCGACAGTCGCAGCAAAGGTCGGGATCAGGATTGGCATCATATTGGCAGTGCGCATTGGTTTGGCAGCTGTTTCTGCAATCGTCATCAATCTCATCTGGCATGGCGGGCAGGAAACAGCGCAGTACGGTTTTATCGCTGCAAGGGGTGATGCGCCTGACGGCTGGCTGGCGATGCTGGCCGAGGCTTTAATGAAAGCCGGTCTTGGCGTTTTGCAGCTGGCGGCAATTGTGATCCCGCTGATGATCATCATTCAATTTATGCGAGACTTAGGCTGGCTGCACACGTTTTCGAAGTGGCTGTCTCCGTTTACGCAGATGCTCGGCATGAATAAAAATACCTCGATGACAATGGTGGCCGGCTTGACAATCGGTCTGGCCTACGGAGCGGGTGTCATGATTAAAGCAGTCGAAGATGACGGCGTTGGCAGGCGCGACATGACACTGGCCTTTATTTTTCTCGTTGCCTGCCATGCCGTCGTTGAAGATACACTTGTCTTTATTCCGCTTGGCATTCCAGTCTGGCCGCTTCTGCTGATCCGGGTTACTACGGCTGTGCTGCTGACGATGGCTATATCGTATACGTGGAAAAAATGGAAACCCTCAGCGGTTGGAAAGGAAGCAGTATGACTGATAAACAAGTTACGACAATTCTGTTTGATTTAGACGGAACCCTTATTAATACGAATGAATTAATTATCGCGTCATTTTTGCATACGCTGGAGCATTATTACCCGAGCCGCTATAAACGTGAAGATGTGCTTGCGTTTATCGGCCCGTCTCTTTTTGAAACGTTTTCTTCAATGGATGCTGAGAAAACTGAAGATATGATCAGCATGTACAGAACTTACAATCACCAGATGCATGACACACTTGTCACCGAATATGAAACGGTTTATGAAACGCTGGATGAACTAAAAAAAGCAGGCTTTACATTAGGAATTGTGACAACAAAATTAAGAGATACTGTTAATATGGGCCTTAAGCTGACGGGAATCGGCGAATTTTTCAAAACCGTTGTTACACTTGATGACGTCACGATGGCAAAACCTGATCCCGAGCCTGTTCTGCTGGCGCTGAAACAGCTGGGAAGCGAGCCTGCGGAAGCCATCATGGTCGGCGACAACTATCATGATATTCTGGCGGGTAAAAACGCCGGCACAAAAACAGCCGGGGTCGCTTGGACGATTAAAGGCCCGGAAGCGCTGGCGAAACATGAGCCTGACTATATGCTTGAGAAAATGAGTGATCTATTACAAATCGTTGGAGTGAAGTAATCTGTGAGAAAAACAGACCGACATCCGGTATCAGGTGCTAACTCACTGTGGCATGTCTATCAAACGGTACCTTTTTTGAAGGTAGTGAAGAATTTCATGATCATTCAAATCGCGAGATACACACCGTTTATAGGGATGAAAAACTGGCTGTACCGTACATTTTTGCGGATGAAGGTCGGAAAGCAGACATCCTTTGCCCTCATGGTGATGCCCGATATTATGTTTCCGGAAAAGATCTCAGTCGGAACGAATTCAATCATCGGATACAATACGACCATTTTGGCCCATGAGTATTTAATTCAGGAGTATCGAACCGGTAAAGTCCTGATCGGAGACGAAGTGATGATCGGAGCCAACACGACCATTCTGCCAGGCGTAGAAATAGGGGATGGCGCAGTCGTGTCCGCCGGAACGCTTGTCCATAAGGATGTGCCAGCCGGAGCATTTGTCGGCGGAAATCCGATGAAAATCATATACACAAGGGAAGAAATGCAGGAAAGAATAAAAAGCCCGCTGAATAAATAGCGCGGGCTTTTTCTGTATATTAAAATTGGGTATTGTTTTTTTCCGTTACGTGCTGGACGCCGATCCATTTCTTGCCGACGTTGGAGTATCTTGTGTTCGTCATGGTGACAGTGCTCGTTTTACTGTCCGTACGGAAAATCGCTTCCTTCATGTTTGTGATGGTGCATCTGTCGATAATGACATCGGTATGGAAGGTCGACCCGCCCAGCTGTCTAATAAACTTTCCGCCGTTATCCGCAGTGAAGTTTTTCACTATAAACGTGCTGGCTTTATTGATTTGAAAGATTTTATCAGAAGCTTTTTGAGCAGAACCGCCGTCAATGGTTACTTTTCCTTCCTTCTTCACAGTTAACGCGTCCTCACCGACATCTTCCCACGTCACATTCTGAATGTTAACGTTTCCATAAGTGTGCACGCCATCAGCAGCAGGAGCTCCGAGCACTACATTTTTCAGAGTTGCTCCGTCTTCCACACGAAAAACAGGCTTTTGGTTTTCGGATTGGCTTCCGTCACCCAATTCTTTTCCTGCTACAAACCGCTGTCCCTTCCCGTCATATGTTGTATTTTTTGGCACTATAATTGTTTCATGAACCACTTTGTCAGCTGCAAAAGCAGTTGATGTCTGAAACTGGCTGAAGCCCATAACCAAACTGAACATAAATAGGATAGACACGATTTTTTTCAATGATAAAATCCTCCCCGGGTATCTTTAGTTTTGTAAGAGAAGCGTCAGCATCTTGCACCGGCTTCTCTCACATAGATCGGGGCAAGGCTGAATCTGTTTTAATCATAAAAATAGCCAGCCTGAAAGTAAAGACAAATTTGGATGGAAAATGGAAAATGCGTCATTGTTACCTGATTTAAACATCAAGCATGAGTATTGGCGTATTTGCTCAGGAGAGAGCATAAGAAAAGCTTGTGAAAGCGGGCAGCTTTACTTTTGAACGACGATGGCTTGGCTGCCCATTTGCACCCACGCTTTTTCGAAGCTGGTCCGGTCTGTTTTTCTGTTTTTATAGCCATAAGGGTCATTCACATACACGTAATTTTCATCATAACCCGTGACGGCGACACTGTGTTCGCTGTACGTGATATCGATCGTTCCGTTTGGCGTTTTCCATGTCTGCATGTTGTCAACCGGCGTAAAGTTGGCTGTCGTGATAACCCAAACCGGGTTGCCTTTCTCAAGCTGCTCATAAACAGCAGAGATGCTTTTTCCTGTCAGATCAGAAACGCTGTCCCCCGCATAGGTTTTAGCGAGCTGATAGATCGGGCCGTGATAGACACCTAGCCCCGGGCCGTTCGCCATATCACCGACAAATCCGTCATTCGGATCACCTTTTAATCCGCTGCTGTATGTCAAAGGCACTGTTGCGATCTGGTTTGCCAGTGTATTCTTTGTCACGTTGTATCCCGCATAGTGCAGCACCATCGCAAGGCTCGTCACCTCACAGCCATTATAGAGCTTTGGGGCATCCATCTGATTGAAAAGCGTGACGTCCATCGGCTCAGCGCTTCCTTTCAGTTTCTTCTCTTTGTTTGCTGCTTCAGATTCATTCTTCGTTGCACCTAAATCAATTTTGAAAAACGAAATATCTATATCTTTTGCATATATTTTGATGCCGAAGAAAATGACAGCAGAAAGTATGATCAGTACACATAACGTTCGCAGTGTTTTCATCTTTAACTCCTTGTTCTCTATTTGATTTGTATTATAGCATGCCAAACATCAAGAATTTGAGATATGACCTACCTTTCATCATTTATTCATGACTTTTTCATATTTAGGAGGAGGATTTCTGAACGAAAAAGATTCGTGCGAAAGTTAAGCATTGATTTCCATTCTTTCATCTGCTAACATATTATCATATTAGCGAACTAAAGGATTCGGAATTTTCCTTCAAACAATTACGGAGGTGCTCGGGTTGATGTTTATGTTTGAAAAACCGCACGGCATGAGAGATACACTGCCCGGTTTATATGAAACGAAAAAAAAGGTGAGGCAATCGTTAACGGATATGATAGATAAATGGGGCTATCAATTTATGGAAACACCGACGCTGGAGTTTTACGATACGGTTGGTGTGCAGTCAGCAATTGAAGAGCAGCAGCTGTTTAAGCTTCTGGATCAGGATGGAAAGACACTGGTGCTTCGCCCGGATATGACAGGGCCGATCGCAAGGGTGGCGGCATCAAAGCTGCTGAAACATGATCATCCCCTCAGAGTCGGCTATGCGGCAAATGTGTTCAGAGCCCAGGAACGCGAGGGCGGACGTCCTGCCGAGTTTGAACAGGTTGGAGTGGAATTGATCGGTGATGGCACGACAAGTGCGGACGCAGAGGTCATTGCCTTAGTAGTCGGTGCGTTAAAAAATGCCGGCTTGACTTCATTTAAAATTGCAATCGGCCACGCAGGCATTGCAGATGCCCTGTTTGTCGAGGTGCTCGGGAATGTTGAACGAGCGGACGTGCTGCGGAGGTTTTTATATGAAAAGAATTATGTCGGCTACAGAGAGCACGTCAAATCTCTTCCGCTTTCCTCCATTGATAAAAACAGATTGCTTGAGCTTCTAGAATTGCGAGGGAGCATAGAAGTATGCAGACGTGCTGAAGAAATCGTCGATTCAGCGCAAGGTAAAAGTGTGGTTGATGAACTGAAGGCGCTGTGGGAGATTCTTGAGGACTACGGATGTACGGAAAATGTCCGTCTTGATCTGAATATGGTCAGCCATATGAGCTACTACACTGGGATTTTATTTGAAGTGTACGCGAATAATGTCGGCTTTGTGATTGGCAGCGGCGGCCGTTATAACAAGCTTCTGGGACATTTTAATTCACCGGCGCCGGCGACGGGTTTTGGGCTTCGGATTGACCGGATGATTGAAGCGCTCCATATGAAAGACGAACCTTGTGAAATGGATGCTGTCATTTTCAGCAAAGAACAGCGGGTGCAGGCCATCGCTTTTGCAAATGAAGAGCGTTTGAAAGGTAAAAAAGTTGTTCTTCAGGATTTACTGGGGATTGAAAATATTGATCAGATGACAAAATCATTTGCGAATGTCACCTATTTTATCGGTGCCAGAAAGGAAGAGCAAAATGGGTAAGTTACTCACAATGGCAATGCCGAAGGGGCGAATATTTGAAGAAGCAGCAGGGCTGCTGCGGCAGGCGGGATACAAGCTGCCGGAAGAGTTTGAGGATTCCAGAAAGCTGATCATCGATGTGCCGGAGGAAAATCTCCGCTTCATTTTAGCAAAGCCGATGGATGTCACCACATATGTGGAGCACGGCGTGGCAGACGTCGGAATTGCGGGGAAGGATGTCATGCTGGAGGAAGAACGCGATGTATATGAGGTACTGGATTTGAAAATCAGCAAATGCCATCTGGCGGTTGCCGGACTTCCAGATACAGACTGGAGCGGCGTCGCGCCGAGAATCGCCACAAAGTATCCGAATGTGGCTTCCAGTTATTTTAGGGAGCAGGGAGAGCAAGTCGAGATTATTAAACTGAACGGCTCTATCGAGTTGGCACCTCTTATCGGGCTTGCGGACAGAATAGTCGACATCGTATCTACGGGACAGACGCTCAAAGAAAACGGACTCGTTGAAACAGAGCATATTTGTGATATCACCTCCCGCTTTATCGTCAACCCAGTAAGCTATCGCATGAAGGACGATGTCATCGACGAAATGGCATCCCGTTTATCTCTTGTTGTGGAAGGAGAAACGGCAAAATGAAAATCAAAACGATCAGCGGCGCGGACCGGCTTTCTCTCAAGCGGTCAATTGACTCCGGAACGGAAGAACAAAGAAAAGCGGTCCGATCCATTATTGAACATGTAAAAGCAAACGGTGATCAGGCCGTTCGTGACTACACGGCCAAGTTTGACGGCATCAAGCTGGACAGTGCATTGGTCACAACAGAAGAAATTGAAGAAGCATACAGCTTGCTGGATCCCCAGCTGCTGCAGGTGATCAGGCAAGCGATCAAAAACATTACTGAATATCACGAAAGGCAGCTTCAGTCTTCCTGGTTTTATTACAGAAAGGATGGCACAATGCTGGGACAGAAAGTGACAGCACTTGATTCTGCCGGCGTTTATGTGCCGGGCGGAACTGCCGCATATCCGTCATCTGTTTTGATGAATGTCATTCCGGCGCTTACAGCGGGCGTGGAAAGAATTGTTCTTGTCACACCTCCGGGAAAAGACGGACGGCTGTCTCCGGGAGTATTAGCTGCCGCTGCCGAGCTGGGCATTAAAGATATATACAAAATGGGAGGGGCTCAGGCAATTGCGGCGCTGGCGTATGGAACAGAAACCATTGAGCCGGTGGATAAAATCACAGGCCCGGGAAATATTTATGTCGCGCTTGCCAAACGAGAGGTGTTCGGTGATGTCGATATTGATATGATTGCCGGACCGAGTGAAATCGTCGTGCTGGCTGATGAAACAGCTATCCCGCGGGAAATTGCCGCTGACCTGCTGTCACAGGCGGAACACGACATGCTCAGCTCATGTGTGCTTGTCACAGATTCCATGCCGCTGGCTGAGGCCGTTTCAGCCGAGGTGAACGAGCAGCTTAAAACCTTGCCGCGCAGAGATATTGCGGAAGCTTCAGTGAGAGATTATGGATCTATTTATGTGGCTGAAACGATAGATGAAGCGGTCAATACAGTCAATACGCTCGCCCCGGAGCATTTAGAAATCATCACACGGTCTCCCGAAGCTTTGCTTGGCAATATCAAGCACGCAGGTGCGATTTTCTTAGGCCGATACAGCCCTGAACCGGTCGGAGATTATTTTGCCGGACCGAACCATGTGCTCCCGACAAATGGAACGGCCAGATTTTCAAGCCCATTAAACGTCACGGATTTTCAAAAGAAATCGAGCATTATTTCATACAGCCAATCAGCCTTTGAAGAACATGCGGATAGCATTGCGGCTTTTGCCAGACTGGAAGGATTAGAAGCGCATGCGAGATCAATCGAAGCGAGAGAACGGAGGAATTCAAAATGAGAAAAGCGGAGCGCGCCAGAAAAACAAACGAAACGGATATAGAGCTGGCATTCGCAATAGACGGTGAAGGGCAAGCAGAAATCAAAACAGATGTGCCGTTTATGACGCATATGCTGGATCTGTTCACAAAACACGGGCAATTTGATCTTTCCATTCATGCAAAAGGCGATGTCGATATTGATGATCACCATACAACTGAAGATATCGGCATTTGCTTAGGGCAGGCTTTGCTTGAAGCACTAGGCGATAAAAAAGGAATTAAACGCTACGGCTCGGCGTTTGTGCCGATGGATGAGGCGCTTGCTCAGGTGGTGATTGATTTAAGCAATCGGCCGCACTTAGAAATGCGTGCTGACTTTCCGGCAGCGAAAGTCGGAACTTTCGATACTGAGCTTGTACATGAATTTTTATGGAAGCTGGCGCTTGAAGCACGGATGAACTTGCACGTGATCGTTCATTACGGCACAAATACGCACCATATGATAGAAGCTGTTTTTAAAGCATTAGGACGCGCGCTTGATGAAGCGACAACGATTGACCCGCGTGTCAAAGGGATTCCGTCAACGAAAGGGATGCTGTAAATGATCGGTGTGATAGATTACGGAATGGGCAATTTATACAGCGTCTCAAAGGCGCTGGAGCGTGTCGGCGTGCCGTACTTTGTTTCTGGCATGCCAGAGGAGCTGAGGAAAGCAGATGCTTTCATTTTGCCGGGAGTCGGGTCATTTGGGGATGCGATGGACAATTTGCGCAACGCCAAACTCGATCAATTCATTCACGATATGGTATCAGAGGGGAGACTGCTTCTTGGGATCTGCCTTGGCATGCAGCTATTGTTTGATGAGAGCGAAGAGCATGGAACCGCTGCAGGCCTCGGTTTGTTAAAGGGAAAAGCAGTCAGGCTGAAGCCGGAAGATCAGGTGGGAAACAAGCTGAAGGTTCCGCATATGGGATGGAACCGCCTTTCCTTTCATAACGAATCTCCGCTGCTGGCAGGAGTGGAGGAAGGCTACGCTTATTTTGTCCATTCCTTTTATATTGACGGAATGGATGGCGGCGCGCTTTTGGCAAGCGCCGAGTACGGTGTTCGGGTGCCTGCGGTTGTCGGAAAAGAGAATGTCTTCGGCGCCCAGTTTCACCCGGAAAAAAGCAGCACGGTCGGAATGTCTATCTTAATCCAATTCACAAAAATGGCAGCAGAACAGAAGGTGAAAAAATGAGTGTTTTTACATTATACCCGGCCATTGATATGAGAAACGGCAAATGCGTACGCCTCGTTCAAGGTGATTACAGCAAGGAAACTGTATACGGTGATTCACCGTTCGACATGGCCTCTTTATTTGCGAGTGAGGGGGCTGAATGGATTCATCTTGTTGATCTTGACGGCGCGAAGGAAGGAAAAAAAGTAAATGACCGTCATGTCATCGAAATTGTACAAAAGCTCAATCTGAAAGTCGAAATCGGCGGCGGCATTCGTTCGGAAAGCGACGTCTACGATTACTTATCGGCAGGAGTCGATCGCGTGATCCTGGGAAGCTCTGCTGTTTCTGATCCGCCGTTTGTAAAAAAAATGCTGAAAGAGTATGGCGAAAGGATAGCCATCGGGCTGGACGCAAGAAACGGCTTTGTTTCAACAGAAGGGTGGCTGGAAACATCAAGTCTTAAGGCGACTGAACTCGGCAAAGAGCTCGCCAACGAAGGCGCAGAAGTTTTTATTTTTACTGATATCGCGACAGACGGGATGCTGTCAGGCCCCAATCTCGAAAGCACAGTGGAACTCGCAAAGGAAACCGGAAAATCTGTCATCGCCTCTGGCGGAGTCAGCTCCGTTGCGGACCTTGAAGCTCTTGCCCGTTATCATGCGAATGGGGTTTCTGGAGCGATTATCGGAAAAGCACTGTATACCAACCAGTTTACACTTGGCGAGGCGCTTGAAAGGATGAAGGGGAAATGATAACAAAACGGATTATCCCATGTCTTGATGTGAAAGAAGGGCGCGTTGTCAAAGGGATTCAATTTCTTGAGCTGAAGGATGCCGGCGACCCTGTCGAGCTGGCGGAAGTATACGATCAGGAAGGCGCGGATGAACTGGTGTTTCTTGATATTTCTGCCTCGCACGAAGGCCGCAAAACGATGGTTGACGTCGTAGAGCAGGTTGCTGCAAAGCTTGCGATTCCGTTTACAGTCGGAGGCGGCATCAATCAGCTTAGCGATATGAAAATGATTCTGCGTGCCGGCGCGGACAAAGTTTCTGTAAACACGGCAGCTGTTCTCCGTCCCGAGCTGATTACCGAAGGCGCGGCGTTTTTCGGCTCTCAATGTATCGTACTCGCCATAGACGCCAAGTACGACGAAGAGTCTGACACGTATAAAGTTTACACGCATGGCGGCAGAAAGAAAACGGATTGGGAAGTTACAGCATGGGCGAAGGAAGCTGTCAAACGCGGAGCCGGAGAAATCCTCCTGACCAGCGTGGACTCAGATGGGGAGAAAAAGGGCTTTGACCACAGGCTGACAAAGCTCGTGTCAGAAGGTGTTCCGGTTCCTGTCATCGCCTCAGGGGGAGCAGGAAACGCGCAGCATATGCTCGAGGCTTTTACAAAAGGGGAAGCGGACGCCGCGCTGGCTGCCTCCATTTTTCATTATAAAGAAACATCAATTAAAGAAGTGAAATCATATTTGAAAGAGCACGGGGTGAATTTGAGATGAAACAGGCAGATGAACTGCGTTTTAACGAAGACGGATTAATCCCTGCCATCGTGCAGGACGCGTCAAGCAAAGAAGTGCTGACACTTGCATACATGAACAGGGAATCATACGAAAAAACACTGGAAACGAAAGAAACGTGGTTTTACAGCCGCTCGCGGCAAGAGCTATGGCACAAGGGAGAAACATCGGGGAATACGCAAGGCGTCAAGGGCATTCGATATGACTGCGACCAAGATGCACTGGTCGTGCTTGTAGAGCCGTCCGGTCCGGCATGCCACACAGGCAGCTACAGCTGTTTTACAAAGGAACAGACAGAAGAACAAACTTCCGGCCGATTTGACATCTTAAGCGAGCTGGAGCGCGTCATCGCAGAACGCCAAGCGGAAATGCCTGAAGGAGCTTACACCACTTACCTTTTCGATGAAGGCGTCGATAAGATTTTGAAAAAAGTCGGTGAAGAAGCATCAGAAGTCATCATCGCCGCCAAAAACCGTGATCACGAGGAACTGAAATGGGAAGCGGCAGACCTGCTGTATCATCTCCTTGTCCTGCTCAGAGAACAAGCATTACCGCTGGATGATGTGCTGGAAGTGCTGAGAAAACGCCATTCTGAATAGTAAATGGAAAGAGCCTATGGATAACGGCTCTTTTTTTTATTGTAAGAAAAATGTAATGGGTATTTAGTAATGGGATGAGTGTTTCACATTCCGAATGGATAAAAGAAGGTCAAAACCAAGTCTGATTTCCTATTTATCCAAATTCCGCCATGATGTAACATGGAAAAGGATAATATAATCACCCTGCAACCGGGTCAATAGTATTACTTTTGAAAAATAGAATGATCCCACAAAACCCTTGGAGGTTCGTAATGAAAAAGATTATCTTTATTTGCTTCAGCTTATTACTTGCCCTGACAGGAGGATGCAGTATGAACGACAATGATAAAAACACAAATGACAATAAAACAGAAGCCGTAAAACCAAAAGACATGGATCCAAAAGACCTGCCGCAAGTTCCCGCGTTTCAGGATGAGAAAACGAGAGAGTACATGGTGTCAACGAAGGAAGAGGAGCCTGGGTACTATTTGCTGGAGTCTAAGCTGAAGGGGTTTAGGATGTTGTTTCCGGAGGATGGGGAGTATCTATCAAGAAGGTCATCTTTAACTGGGAAAAACAAAGAAAGTATTGGATTTAATAGTTATGATAAAGACACCAATGTAATGTTTGATGGCCATATAACATATTACAAAGAAGAAAGTTTTGTGAATGAACCTGAGACAATGCTAGATATTGTTAGTGGAAAAAATGATTATAAAGGTGAATACAAAAAAAGTAGCAAAAAGAAAACGGATATCTACTTTGCTAAGAAAAAAGACATCTTTGACGATATTGATAGAAAATATAATTATTCATACAGTTACTTCGGGTATGTGAAATCTACAGAAGAAGATAACTTAGGATTAGAATACGCCTTTACTTTCGGATGCAAAAATGAAAATCAACCATGCTCCTTAGATGAAGAAAAGGCTAAAAATAAAGTAGAGAAATTAATTAATTCTATCACCTTTTTAATAGATAAAAAGGAGAAATAAGATGGAAAATAAAAATGTATTTGAGAATGAGAACGTAAAGTTACGGCTAATTGATTTAGAATATGACTATAAACAAAAGTTTGCCTCAATCAATGCAAGTGAAGTTAAGGAAGCCAAAGCGGATTTCGAAGCAGATGTACGGAGAATTTATAAAGAGGAAACCCGCCACGATCTTCCGGAGAATACAAAAATTGAAATATATACCTCCAGTGAACTTGTAAACCAGAATACAAGTATAGAAAGTTCGACCAGAGAATCAGGTTACGATGGGACGGCAATCCATATAATAGATAAGAAAAAACATATCGATCAGCTTCATATTATTTCAGAAGGCAGTGCTGATAATAAGGATTGGTCGTATAACTTTTTTGGTCTTTTTTTAGGAATCGATCATAGTCAGTATGAGGCTACAAAGGAGTTTACTAAAAAAGCAAAGAAAGCAGCAGGTGACTCGGAGGATTTAAAAACATTCGCCTTAGGACATTCCCTTGCTAATAATAACCAAGTAATGGTGCAATTGATTAATGGAGACTATGATGAGGTTTATGGTGTAAATGGGGCTCAAGTCAATATCGATCAATTACTTGAAACTGATGAAAGTTTATATAGATATGTTATTAGGAAATTTAGTTATAAATACGAAGATATTGATTCTATCCCACCAGAAAAGCTAAAAAAAGAAATCCAAAAATATTATGAAGACAAAGGCGTCACAGCAAACATCACCCAACGCATATCAAAAGATGACCCGCTGTACGGAGTCAGCGGCAAGGCGGATTTCATTACATTCGGCGATGTGAAGATGGCGGATACGAACACAAGTGTGAAAGGCATCAGAAACATTATGGATGGGATTCCTGATGAAGACGTAAGGTCGATGCAGGAATACCTTCAAAAATATAAGGACGACTATGAAAAAGACGGCTTAAACGGTTTTGTAAAGGCAGCCAGCGGAATAGACATAGAATTGATAGAAAAAGTAAAGCATACAGACGGCGTTTTAGCGAAAGCAAGTGTTGTTTATGAAAATTTTGATGATGTTAAGCAAATGTATGGCCGAATTAAAGAGCAGCTGCCAGCCTTTTTAGGTTTTCTTCACACCCTGTTGGGAAACAGCGGGCCTATTGTAGATCAGCTTGCTGAAAATGGTTATATTGATGATACACAGAAAAAAGTCATAAAAAAAGAGTTATCTAATCTTAATGCGAGTATGAAAGGTATAGAATTACAATACGATGATTTCATTGATCATCTAAAGCATGGCCAATTCACGCAAGCTCTAAATGATGTTGGTAAAATTGTGGAGTATGTAAAATCAATGATTTCTTCTTTTGAAACACTCGACACAGAAACAAAAGACGCATTAAAACTCATCGTCGACGGCCACAGCATCGTTCAAATGCTGAACGCATTATCAAAGGAAAAAGGATTTAGCTATAAGGGTTCTGATATTTACTTTACAGGGAAGGGCGGCTTGGGAGAAACGATTAAAGTCAATATCTCTTCCGCTGTCAGAATCTATCAAAACGGCATGAAGATAGTTGAAGATATGGAAGATGCGATTTCTGCGTACCAAAAGGTATTCCGTCAGGAAATCGATGAGGAGTTTATAGACAAAAAACAGGCAATCATCACGTCGATTCAACATATGGAAGAAAACCCTTCGCATTATGCCTTCGATCTTCAATTCCGGCTTGCGGCCGGTTTCAGTCACACATTCGATAAATTAGAGAAAATATCAGTTCATGAATCGTTCCATACAGGTGCTCTCCCTGCTAATGACGGAATTGTTGCAGAACTAAAAAAACAGACATCGGAAAAAAAGAACTTTATCAAAAATATCCGCGAGAGCATCGAAAAGCTATTTGAAAAAGAAGAAATGATCTCACAGTTATTCGATTTTCAGCCTTAGGAGGAATAGACAGAGTGACTTCCTTATTTTCAGAAAGTGAAACAGAAGTTGTATCAACCACCTATATGTTTCTAACCCATGACGAAATGAAGGGGAAAGCAGGCAGTCTCAATAAACCCATCAACGACATTCTCAGCCTGACTAAAAAATTTGAGTCTGCATTAAAAGAAGAAATCAAAGGGCAAAAAGGAATGATTGTCAAAAAAATAAAAGAAGAGCTTGAATCGAAAAGCGAAAAGCAGAAAACTGCACTTCAAACGATAAAAGAAGAGCATACTGCAAAGGTTGACCGGTTCAAGATGATCATTGAAGACCTGAGGCAGCAAGAGGTTACCTTAACGTATCGAAAAAAGAAGCCCGAAAAGGATCTATAAGATGAAACGTCTCCTATTCGAGTCATGAATAGGGGATTTTTATTTTCAGTGTACAAGAAAAATATACTGAAAAAGTCTCTCTCCATTGTTATGATTTAGAAAGAGTAAAAATAATCCTATTATATTCCGTTCAACCTTGCTGACCGCGTAAAGGGATTGAAACAGGAGGAAAAATACTATGTCAACACAGCAACCTAAAAGAAAATTCAAAGCCTTTTTTGCATTAGTGAAACAGACAAACCCATCCTATGGAAAGCTCGCTTTTGCGCTGATTCTCAGTATTGTGACAACACTGGTCAGCCTGCTGATTCCTTTATTAACGAAACAGCTTGTCGACGGTTTTTCCATGTCAGCGCTGTCCGGCACGCAAATCGGGCTGATCGCGCTCGTTTTTTTTATTCAGGCCGCTTTAAGCGCCTACGCTACATACGCGCTAAACTATAGCGGGCAAAAAATCATCTCTGGGTTAAGGGATTTATTATGGAAGAAATTAATTAAGCTTCCTGTATCTTATTTCGATACTAACGCTTCCGGTGAGACTGTCAGCCGGGTCACGAATGATACGATGGTGGTAAAAGAGCTGATCACCAGCCATATCAGCGGATTTATAACAGGTATCATTTCGGTCATTGGATCACTAACCATCTTATTCATTATGAACTGGAAGCTGACGCTGCTTGTTTTAGTAGTTGTTCCATTAGCGGCGCTGATTT
The DNA here is from genome assembly GCF_014250375.1 of Bacillus sp. PAMC26543. Classification (NCBI taxonomy): domain Bacteria; kingdom Bacillati; phylum Bacillota; class Bacilli; order Caryophanales; family Bacillaceae; genus Bacillus; species Bacillus sp. PAMC26543. The sequence goes on from NZ_CP060193.1 coordinate 721,776, forward strand.
TAGTGCCAATCGGCCAGAAGATGTTCTCCATTTCTCGGGAAACTCAAGATGAAACCGCACGTTTTACAGGGTTGCTCAATCAAATACTTCCGGAAATCAGGCTTGTGAAGGCTTCAAATGCAGAGGAAGTCGAATACAAACGCGGAAAGCTGGGGATTTCTTCATTATTCCAGCTGGGGGTTCGTGAAGCGAAGGTGCAATCGCTTGTTGGGCCGCTTATTTCTCTCGTATTAATGGCCGCACTCGTGGCTGTTATTGGATACGGCGGTATGCAGGTGTCATCAGGCGAATTGACTGCCGGAGCACTCGTGGCTTTTATTTTATATTTGTTTCAAATCATAATGCCGATGGGCCAGATTACAACGTTCTTCACACAGCTGCAAAAATCAATCGGTGCAACGGAACGGATGATTGAGATATTGGCAGAGGAAGAGGAAGATACCGTCACAGGAAACCAAATTGACAACGCGCATCTGCCTATCCGCCTTGATCAGGTGTCCTTTGGCTATAAGCCTGGGCAGATGATCTTGAAGGATATCAGCGCCGTGATTGAAGCGGGGAAAGTTACAGCAATTGTTGGGCCGAGCGGCGGCGGGAAAACCACGCTGTTTAAGCTGCTTGAGCGTTTCTATTCTCCGACTGAAGGGACCATTCGGCTGGGAGACGAGCCGGTGGATACGTATTCGCTCGAATCGTGGCGTCAGCATATCGGCTACGTGTCACAGGAAAGTCCGTTAATGTCGGGAACGATCAGAGACAATATTTGTTATGGGCTGGAACGTGAGGTAACGGATGCCGAAATCGAAAAAGCAGCGGAGATGGCATACGCTCTTAATTTTATACAGGAGCTGCCGAATCAGCTTGATACTGAAGTGGGTGAACGCGGTATTATGCTGTCGGGCGGACAGAGACAAAGAATTGCGATTGCCAGGGCGCTTCTCCGTGATCCGAGCATCCTGATGCTTGATGAAGCCACCTCCAGCCTCGACAGCCAATCTGAAAAATCAGTGCAGCAGGCACTTGAGGTGCTGATGGAAGGCCGGACAACTATTGTTATCGCTCACCGCTTATCGACTGTTGTAGATGCTGATCAGCTATTATTTGTTGAAAAAGGGGAAATTACGGGACGCGGCACGCACCATGAATTAATGGCTTCCCATGACCTTTACAGAGATTTTGCTGAACAGCAGCTTAAAATGAATGCGGATTTAGAAAACAAAGCCGGGTAAATTCTGGTCGATTCAGCCAATAAAAAAAAGAGGAGGGATTTTCCCAATCCTTCCTTTTGAACTATTGAGAGGCTTACGATTTATGGTATACTACTGACGGTAATATTGTATAAAACGGAGGGTAGTTGTGGGAAAACACACTTCTGAACATAAAAATCACGCACAAATTGTCCAGCTGCTTCAAGATGGACATTATTTTTTTCATAAAGGTTTGAAAGCGTATAAAGAACGCAATTTGAAGCGGGCAAGCAAACTGATCCAGCGTGCGGTTCATTTGGAGCCGAGGGATTCAGAGATGCTTTCGCAGCTTGCGGTCATTTATTCTGAGATGGGGCAATACCAGGAATCAAACGATTTGCTTGATTATATTTTGGCGAATCTTGAGACGGAAATGCCGGAATGCCATTATTTTAAAGCAAATAACTTTGCCCATCTGGGACTCTTTCAGGAAGCTTATAAAGAAGCTGCTGCTTATTCAGACGCTGATCCGGACGGTGAATTTTCCGAAGAGAATGATAGTCTGCTTGAACTGCTTGATTTAGGAGACGGCGGGCCTGAGGATTCTTTATATGATCAGGATGAATTGCTTATCAAACAGGACCGGGCGAAGTCCTTGCTTGAAAGCGGTCAGCTTGCTGAAGCCGTTGCGGCCCTTGAGGAAATCACACACGAATATCCTGAGCTTTGGTCCGCTTATAATAATCTCGCCCTTGCCCACTTTTATTCCGGCAATGTTGTGAAAGCGAAACAAACGGCTTATCAAGTGCTGAATAATAATGAAGGAAATCTTCACGCATTATGTAATCTTCTCGTTTTCTACTATTATGAAAGAGAAGATGAAAAGGTGGCAGAGCTGAGTGATCAGCTTTCAAATGTATATCCGATGTTATTTGAACAGCGCTATAAACTGGGTGCCACTCTGTCGCTTGTCGGCCGGTATGATATTGGGTACAAATGGCTCAGATCACTATATAAAAGCGGTTTTGAAGGAGACGACACATTCTACTACTGGCTCTCGTGCTCTGCTTACTTTACGGGCTATAAAGAATTTGCCGAAACGGTATGGAGAAAAGTCGAGTCGCAATATCCAGGAGCAGACCGTCCGGCTCCGTGGATTGAGCGGCGGGAAGTACTTCCTTCGTCAGTAGAACAGCGATTGGCGGCCTATTATATCAGCAGCACCAAGGGTGAAACGGAGCATCTTGAGGCCGTGATACGCTCGAAGCGCATCACCGCTCCTTTTGAAAACCATTTTGTTAAGCTGCTCTTGAACGGAGATTCCGCAGCAGCAGATGTGTCAGAGGATGCGCTTTTCGCTTATCAAACGGTTAAATTGCTGGAAGAAGCAGAACAAGATGAGATGAAAACAGAAGTCATGAGCTGCTGGGTATTCCATGTGATACAGCAAATCCGCGCAGCGGGGCCGCTGAAAAATGTGAGCGGATGGGCTGCGGCTATCTACTATATTTGGAAAGAAGCCCATGGCAAACATGACACCAAAAAAGAAACAGCAGCCCAATTTGGCATCTCTCCGGCTACTTTGACGAAATATATGAAATATATTGATGATATTTTAGAATAGTATATTGATTGAGAGTTGATTCTGTGAATCAACTCTCTTTTTATTCTAAGAAGTATATTAAGAAAGTAATATCGACAGGTTTTTTATCAATTTAAGAAAAATGACAAATGATGTGCAACCTGACATCTGTTTGAAACACAAATGTAATAAAATTTATCGCTAATTTGTCGAAACTTGATGGTATAATGATTCTCGTACATAAGGAATTAGTGTTTTTTACATATGATGTGAAATAAACGCTATACACCCAGATTAAGAGATGCACAGAATAATTAACCATAAACAATCATCATTCCTCGTAGAGTATGAGGAACGAAACTTGATGTTCAAAATACAATTCCAAATGAGAACAGGTTCACAGTAAAAGGGAGGATATAAAAAGTGAGAAAGAGTTTATTGACACTTGGTTTGGCTTCCGTCATCGGGACAAGCAGTTTTTTGATCCCATTTACAAGTAAAACTGCATCGGCGGAAACATTAGATGAAAAGAAACAAAAAATCGAAAGCAAGCAATCTGAGGTTGCTTCCAGCATTGAAGCGAAGGAAAAAGAATTAACTGAGCTTCAGGGAAATCAATCAAAGATTGAAAAAGAACTGAAAGACATTAACGCGAAGGCGCTCGATACAAGCAACAAAATTGAAGATAAAAAAGAAGAAAACGATAAAACAAAAGAAGAAATCAAAAAACTGAAAAAAGAAATTAAAGAGACTGAAGCCCGCATCGAAAAACGCAATGAAATCCTGAAAAAACGTGTTCGTTCTTTACAGGAAAGCGGCGGATCTCAAGGGTACATAGATGTCCTTTTAGGATCAACGAGCTTTGGTGACTTTATCTCTCGCGCGACTGCGGTTTCATCTATTGTGGATGCAGACAAAGATTTAATCAAGCAGCAAGAGCAGGATAAAGCGAAGCTTGAAGATTCGGAAGCGGATTTGAATGACAAGCTGAAAGAAGTTCAAGCTGCACTGGCTAAATTAGAAACAATGCAAAAAGATCTTGATAAACAGCTTGATGAAAAAGACAAGCTTTTCGACGAAGCAAAGGACAGCCAGAAGAAAACAGCTGACGCGATTTCCGAATTAAAATCAGAAGCAGCTGACCTTGCAAACCAAAAAGCAGATACTGAAGAAGAACAAGCGCGTATCAAAAAACAACAAGAAGCTGCGGCTGCGCTGATCAAAAAGCAGGAAGAAGCACAAAAAGCATCTGATGAAACACAAACAGATGACAGCCAAACGGCTACAACTGAAACAGCAAAAGCAAGCTCATCTGATGATGATTCTTCAGACAACTCTTCTAAGGGTTCATCTAACAGTTCGTCTAACGGCTCATCTTCTAAGAAGAGCAGCAGCTCAAGCAATAACTCAGGCGGCACTGTCATCAGCAACTCAGGCGGAATTGAAGGCGCGATCAGCGTTGGATCAAGCATTGTCGGACAATCTCCGTACAAGTTTGGCGGCGGACGCTCTCAGTCTGATATCAACAACCGTATTTTTGACTGCTCATCATTCGTTCGCTGGGCTTACGCTTCTGCAGGTGTCAACCTTGGACCTGTCGGCGGAACAACGACTGATACTTTAGTTGGAAGAGGACAAGCTGTAAGCGCGTCAGACATGAAACGCGGAGACTTAGTTTTCTTTGACACATACAAAACAAATGGTCACGTTGGAATCTACTTAGGAAACGGTACGTTCCTTAACGACAATACATCTCATGGTGTATCTGTTGACTCTATGAACAACGTGTACTGGAAAAAAGCATTTAAAGGCGTTGTAAGACGTGTTGTTCAATAATAAATAAGACAAGGGCCTTCTATGGACAGAAGGCTCTTTCTTTATTAACATACATACCCTTTTGAAATATATTTAATCGCGTTTCGAAAAAAATGAGCAAAAAAATGGCGTATCACCATGAGATTTTATAGGATATGGGTAAGGAATACGTTTGATGGGGATTCTTATCATATAAGGAAGAGCCCAACTCGAAAAGACGTTTTAAGGAGTGAATGAGTGTGTCAGAAGAAAAAATATATGACGTGATTATTATCGGCGCGGGTCCCGCTGGGATGACGGCCGCTGTATACACATCTAGAGCAAACTTATCGACATTAATGATTGAAAGAGGAATTCCGGGCGGCCAAATGGCAAACACGGAAGATGTGGAGAACTATCCTGGTTTCGAAAGCATCCTCGGACCTGAGCTTTCCAACAAAATGTTTGAACACGCGAAGAAATTCGGCGCGGAATACGCTTATGGCGATATTAAAGAAATTGTGGACGGCAAAGAGTACAAAGTTGTGAAAGCCGGTTCAAAAGAATATAAAGCACGTGCTGTTATCATCGCCGCAGGTGCAGAGTATAAAAAAATCGGCGTGCCTGGCGAAAAAGAATTGGGTGGCCGCGGTGTTTCGTATTGTGCAGTATGTGACGGCGCTTTCTTTAAAGGCAAAGAGCTGGTTGTTATCGGCGGAGGAGACTCAGCGGTTGAAGAAGGCGTGTACTTAACACGTTTCGCTTCAAAAGTAACGATTGTACACAGACGTGACAAACTCCGTGCGCAAAGCATTCTCCAAGCGAGAGCGTTTGATAATGAAAAAGTAGATTTCTTATGGAATAAAACCGTGAAGGAAATTCATGAGGAAAACGGCAAAGTCGGCAAAGTGACGCTTGTAGATACGGTAACTGGTGAAGAAAGTGAATTCACAACAGACGGCGTATTCATTTATATCGGTATGCTTCCTCTGTCTAAACCGTTTGAAAACCTTGGCATCACAAATGAAGAAGGCTACATCGAAACCAACGACCGAATGGAAACAAAGGTTGAAGGGATTTTCGCAGCCGGAGACATTCGCGAAAAATCATTGCGCCAAATCGTAACGGCTACAGGTGACGGAAGTATTGCCGCACAAAGCGTCCAGCATTATGTCGAAGAGCTCCAGGAAACGCTGAAAACCTTAAAATAAAAAGGGCTGTCATACGAGTTTCACATAACGTTACTGGGTTTTAATTCCGCTGTAACAGTTGTGTAAAACTTATCGGTTATGATTAATAAAGTAATTGACCCCCTTTTTATAATGAATACACTTTTGGCACGGATTCTCTAGTTATCCGTGTCCTTTTTTTGTCCAAAAATAAAAGACAATTTCCTTTCACAATAAAATCATCTGAACGCGGGAAAGAATATGCTGTAAAATAGAAGAAAAGATTGTCAATGTCTCTTCATTGTGAGAGGCATCTTGAAACGGTATAATAAAGAGACGATGACAGGACGAGAAGGTTAGGTGACGTACTTGCAAAGAGTGACAAATTGTGTTCTCAAGGCGGATGACAAAGTTCTTCTTCTTCAAAAGCCAAGACGCGGCTGGTGGGTTGCGCCGGGAGGCAAGATGGAGAGCGGAGAATCAGTCAGGGATTCCGTCATCAGAGAATTCAGAGAAGAGACTGGTATCTATATCATAAATCCCCAGCTAAAAGGCGTTTTTACCTTTATTATTAAAGACGGTGACCACATTGTGTCTGAGTGGATGATGTTTACGTTTGTTGCTGATTCCTATACGGGAGAAAATGTGTCAGAATCAGAAGAAGGCATTTTGCAGTGGCACAATGTGAAGGATATTCAAAACCTGCCTATGGCCCCGGGAGACGGCCATATCCTCGACTTTATGATGAAGGGACAAGGGCTGCTGCACGGCACATTTACGTATACACCGGAGTTTGAGCTGCTCAGTTATCGTTTAGATCCGCAGCACATCAAATAGAAAGACAAGTCAGGGGGGAGAAAGATGAGTGTTAGTGAATCACATGATATTCAGCTTGTCATTATAACCGGCATGTCGGGCGCGGGAAAAACCGTTGCGATTCAAAGCTTTGAGGATCTCGGCTATTTCTGCGTCGATAATCTGCCGCCTTCATTGCTTCCGAAATTTTTAGAGCTGATGAAGGAATCAAATTCGAAAATGAGCAAGGTCGCGCTTGTTATGGATTTGCGCGGCCGTGAATTTTTTGACCGGCTGATTGAGGCGCTGGATGAAATGGCGGAAAATCCGTGGATTACACCGCGAATTTTATTTTTAGACGCGAAGGATTCGATTCTCGTGACAAGATATAAAGAAACGAGACGTTCGCATCCTCTGGCAGTGACTGGTCTTCCGCTCGAAGGCATCGCGCTGGAACGTGAGCTGCTTGAGGAATTAAAAGGCCGCTCTCAAATGATTTATGATACATCAGACATGAAGCCGCGCGATCTGCGCGAGAAAATTGTAAAGCATTTTGCGACAAACCAAGGAGAGACATTTACGGTAAATGTCATGTCATTTGGTTTTAAATACGGTATTCCGATTGATGCCGATCTCGTCTTTGATGTCAGATTTTTGCCGAATCCATATTATATCGAAAGCATGAGGCCGCTGACCGGAAAAGATGAAGAGGTATCCTCTTACGTCATGAAATGGAATGAAACACAAAAGTTCAATGAAAAATTAATCGATTTACTCAGCTTCATGCTGCCGTCCTACAAAAGAGAAGGAAAGAGCCAGCTCGTCATTGCGATTGGCTGCACAGGGGGCCAGCACCGCTCTGTGACACTTGCCGAGTATTTAGCTGACTATTTCAAAAAGGATTACTATACTCATGTTACTCACCGGGACATTGAAAAGAGAAGCCGGAAATAAGATGGGACAAAAACCGAAAATCGCAATCTTTGGCGGCGGAACGGGCCTTTCTGTATTGCTTCGGGGCTTAAAGCATAAACCCGTTGATATTACGGCGATTGTCACAGTTGCTGATGACGGAGGAAGCTCGGGGCGGCTGCGGAACGAACTGCAAATCCCGCCACCAGGAGACATCAGAAATGTACTTGCCGCTTTATCCGATGTGGAGCCGCTAGTTGAAGACCTCTTTCAGCACCGCTTTAATAAAGGGAACGACTTAACGGGGCATTCACTCGGAAATTTAATTTTGGCAGCGATGACGAATATAACCGGTGATTTTTTTCACGCTGTCACAGAAATGAGCAAGGTGCTGAATGTAAGAGGAAAGGTGTTGCCGGCAGCCAATGCCAGTGTTGTTCTGCATGCCGAAATGGAGGACGGCCGCGTGGTCTCAGGCGAGTCCACTATTCCGGAGTACGGCCAGCGTATTAAGCGTGTTTTTCTGACGCCTGAAAACATTGATCCGCTGCCGGAAACGATAGAAGTAATCAGAGAAGCGGATCTGATTATTATCGGACCGGGAAGCCTTTATACCAGTATTCTTCCTAATTTACTCGTCCCGAAAATTGGAGAAGAAGTGATCAAGGCGCCGGCGAAAAAAGTGTATATCTGCAACGTGATGACACAGCCCGGAGAAACGCTGCATTATACCGCTGCCGATCATGTGAAAGCGCTCAATCAGCATATGGGCTGCGGCTTTATCGATACCATATTAGTTAACAGTGAAGACATTCCTGACGAAATAAAACGTAAGTACGCAGTAGAATCGGCGCGTCCTGTTGATTTTGATATCGAAGAGCTGAAAGCGATGGGGCTTGAAGTTATCAGAGATCAAATCGTAACACATAAAAATGACGTAATTCGTCACGATACACATAAAGTGGCTTCTCTTCTTGTCGATTTACTGAAAGAATGAAGCCTTGAAATGAGGTGGCTATATGTCATTTGCATCGGAAACAAAAAAAGAATTAACGAACCTGGAAGTGAAGGACTGCTGCATTAAGGCAGAGCTGTCTGCACTTATCCGAATGAATGGATCTTTATCATTTGCTAACCGCCATCTCGTACTTGATGTTCAAACTGAAAATGCAGCGATTGCCCGCCGCATCTATACATTGCTGAAAAGACAATATGATGTGTCGGTTGAGCTGCTGGTCAGAAAGAAAATGCGGCTGAAAAAGAATAACGTCTATATTGTGCGTTTTTCAGAGAATGCAAAGTTCATCTTAGAGGATTTAAAAATACTCGGCGAGAATTTTGTGTTTGAGCGAAATATTTCAAAAGAGCTTGTCAAAAAGAGATGCTGCAAGCGTTCTTACATGAGAGGGGCATTTTTGGCGGGAGGTTCAGTCAATAACCCGGAAACCTCCTCGTATCATTTAGAAATTTTTTCTCTCTATAAAGAGCATAACGATTCATTATGCGACCTGTTAAATGAGTTTCATTTAAACAGCAAAACGCTCGAACGGAAAAAAGGCTATATCACTTACTTAAAAGAGGCAGAAAAGATTACTGAATTTCTGAACGTAATCGGTGCACATAATTCGCTGCTGCGTTTTGAGGATGTCAGAATCGTCAGAGACATGAGAAATTCGGTTAATCGCCTTGTCAATTGTGAAACAGCCAACTTAAACAAAACCATTGGGGCTTCGCTCAGACAGGTAGAAAATATTAAATACATCGATGAAAGAATCGGCTTGGAGGCGCTTCCTGAAAAACTTCGGGAAATCGCGCAGCTGCGGATTGATTACCAGGAAGTGACGCTGAAAGAGCTGGGAGAAATGGTAGCGAGCGGAAAAATCAGCAAATCAGGGATCAATCACAGGCTGAGAAAACTTGACGAAATCGCAGAACAGCTGCGGACAGGGCAAACCGTCACTTTAAAATAACCGTAAAGAAAAGGGGAGATCTTATGGTTCAGCAGAAAGTGGAAGTTCGATTAAAGACAGGACTGCAGGCGCGTCCTGCTGCTTTGTTTGTACAAGAAGCAAACCGGTTTACGTCAGATGTGTTTCTTGAGAAGGATGGGAAAAAAGTAAATGCGAAAAGCATCATGGGACTGATGAGCCTTGCAGTAAGCACAGGCACAGAAGTCACATTGATTGCCGAGGGAGAAGATGAACAAGAGGCGCTGGAAAAGCTTTCGGCGTATGTTCAAGAGGAAGTTTAGGTGATGCAAAATGAATGATTTTCTGAAAGACTGTTTTAAGAAAATCGGCTGGAAGAAGGATCATGTCAGCTTCGACGATCTTCCCCTTTTTCTAAAAGCAATGGCGTACCGATACCCTTTTGAAAACCGGGCAGTTCTTGCAAAAGAGAATTATAAGGTAACCAAAGAAGAGCTTTGGCGCCGTCTGATCAAAGAGCAGCATGGGGGACTATGCTACGACCTGAATGGTTTTCTTTACTATGTCTTACGCGATGCCGGTTTTCATGTGAAGCTCATTCGCGGAACAGTTTATGCAGGAAAGCAAGAAGAGTGGGCATTAGAAGGAACCCATGCTGCTGTATGGCTGTCGGCAGAAAAGGGAGATTACATCGTTGATATTGGTTTTGGCATCAACCTGGCGCTGGAGCCGATACCGCTTTCCGGAGAAACGGTACAATCTCCTGTGGGAGCATTCCGAATCAAGGAAAAAGCGACGGAAATGGGTACCCATCTTCTGTTGATGGACAAAGGAGAAGGCTGGCAAATCGGTTATGCCTTTACCCTTGAAGAGAGGGATCCCGGTGATTTAGATGACATGAAGGACCTGATTCATTCTCATGAAAAATCTCCTTTTAACAAATCACTGCTCGCCTCAAAGTTGACACCGAACGGGCGGATGGTCATGTCAGACCGCCATTTTACGATTCATGAAAACGGCGGAGAAGGCCAAAAAAGTGACATCGCCCCTTCAGAGTTTGAAGAGAAATTAAACACTTATTTTTTGTAATGTGAAAAGCTTGCAGACATACTGCAAGCTTTTTCTTATGAACAAGTATTGATTACTACATCAAATGCATCTTCCGGGATATACAGTTTCCCTTTTTCATATTGATAAGGAATGTGATTCTCTTTAAAGCACTCTTTTTCGTATTCAGTCAGTGAATCTCCAATTTCTATGTATTCCCCGGTATAGTTCGGCTGGCATGCTGAAAGAATTGACGTAATGGTCACTAGTAGCATGATTTTCTTCATAATGACACCTGCTTATCATGAAATTTTTTCCTTTTTTATTCTACCATAATGAACAGAAAAAGACCGATTTACTACTCCGCCACATGCTATAATGAATTTTGGAATCTTCTAGAAAAATCAACGCGCTAGACATATAAGGGGGATAAACGTGTACCGGATCTTACTCGTGGAAGATGATGAACGGATTGCGTCATTGCTGGGCGGCCATCTTCAGAAATACGGATATCATATAAAAATAGCTGAAAAGCTGAATGACATAAAGGAAGAATTTGCGGAAATGAAACCGGATCTTGTGCTGCTCGATATTAATCTCCCTTTTTTTGACGGGTTTTATTGGTGCAGGCAAATCCGGACGGTTTCCAATGCCCCGATTATTTTTATCTCGGCGCGGACTGATGAACTGAATCAGGTGATGGCGATTGAGAACGGGGGCGATGACTATATCACAAAGCCGTTTCACTTAGAAGTCGTCATGGCCAAAATCAAAAGCGTGCTGCGCCGGACTTATGGTGAGTATTCTCCTTCTTTGTCTCAGGAATCAAGACTGGTGGAGCTTGGCGGTCTAACCATATATCCAGATCAATATGAAGCGGAGTGGAAGAACAGCCGCATTTCGTTTTCACAAAAAGAATTTCAGCTGCTTTCGATTTTCATAAGAGAGCATAAAAAAATTGTCTCGCGTGATGAATTGCTGGAGGCATTATGGGACGACGTCGATTTTGTTGATGATAATACATTAACGGTTAATGTAAACCGGCTGCGGAGAAAGCTGGAGAATGCCGGATTGAAAGACGCCATTGCAACCATCAGGGGGCAGGGCTATGTATTTGAAGTCAATCGGAAGGATGAACGGGAGTGTTAAAGACTTATATAATCGACCGATTAGCCATTATTCTTTTTTCGTTATTAAGCATAGGTGCCGCTATGTTTATTGCCTATTTAAGCATTATAGAGAGCGGTGCCGAGCCTTCTGCAGAAAATATGATGTACATATGGGTTCTGCCTGGTGTCCTTTTGGCGGCCGGTTTTACTGCCGATTACATCCGGCAAGTGTCCTTTCTGGCATTTTTGAAAAAACTGGCCGACCAGGCACCCGCTTCAAATGACATAGGGCGGTCGCTTGAAGCCCGCAAGCCAAGAACAAGAGAGCAAGCCCTTTGGACAAAAATGATTAACGCGCTTGGTGATCAATATGCCGGAAAGCTCTCACAATATATCAATAAACAAAAACAGCATTATACATTTACGAATCAATGGATTCACCATATGAAAACACCCGTATCCGTCATTTCCTTAATGATTCAAGAAGGAAAGAACGGGACCGCTTCTTCCTTTCAGACATTTTTAGAGGAGCTGGAAGATGAAAATGAACGGTTTCGCCATGGGCTGGACATGATGCTGCAAACAGCCCGGCTGGAGGAGTTCGCTTTTGATGTAAAACCAGAAACCTTTGATTTGACAGAGCTTGTCCGCTTATTGATCAATCAGGAAAAACGGCAGTTTATTAAACGGCGCCTTTTTCCGAAATTACATGTGCCATCAAACGCCGTCCAGGTTTCCAGTGATCAAAAGTGGCTCTCCTTTGTTGTGGAGCAAATCCTTTTCAATGCCCTGAAATATTCAAAGCAAGGCGCTGGGGACCATATTACCATCCGGATTGAAACGCAAGGCCGTGAAACGCGTTTATCAGTTGCAGATGACGGTATCGGCATACCGGTGCAGGATCTTCCCCGGATTTTTGATCCGTTTTTTACTGGTGAAAACGGGCGAAGCATGACGCAGGCGACAGGAATGGGCCTATATTTGGCGAAAGAGGTGTGCAGCCAGCTGGGCCATAAACTGTACGCACAATCAAAAGAGGGAGCGGGCACCGTGATGACAATCGTCTTTTCAAGTGACACCCTGGCGAATGTGACAGCATTGTAAGGTTCGAAAGCGAGATTGAAAGAAAGTTCGATGGGAGGCTGCTGACTTCCTTTTTATAATAAAGAAAAAAGGAGGATCAGAGGCATGAACGTGCTGCAAACAACGAAGCTGTCAAAAACATATTATTCAAATAAAGGAACGATGTCATATCAGGCGCTTAGCGATTTTGACCTCAGTGTAAATAAAGGAGAATTTGTCGGCATCATGGGGCCGTCGGGAAGCGGAAAAACCACGCTCCTGAATTTGCTGGCCACCATTGATAAGCCGACCCAGGGCGAGATGATGATCAACGGCATTCAGCCGAAAACGTTAAAGGATCAAGAGATGGCTCTGTTTCGCAGAAGAGAGCTGGGCTTTGTCTTCCAAGACTTTAATCTGCTTGATACGCTGACGATTCGGGAAAACATCCTGCTTCCGCTCGCGTTGGACAAGGTAAAGCTGAGTGAAATGGAAAACCGCTTAGATGAACTGGCAGATACATTGCAAATCAAACATATTCTGGACCACCGTACATACGAAGTGTCCGGAGGCCAGCAACAGCGTGCGGCCTGTGCAAGAGCCATTATTCATAATCCGGCTCTGATATTGGCGGATGAACCGACAGGCAACCTTGATTCAAAATCTGCAAAACAGGTCATGAACACGCTGGCTCAGCTAAATGAAGAAAAGGAAGCAACGATACTATTGGTTACGCATGATGCCACAGCGGCAAGCTTCTGTAAACGGATCGTCTTTATTAAAGACGGAAGATTTTTTTCAGAGATCCGCAGGGGAACGAATCAGCAGGTGTTTTATCAAAGTATCCTAGATACCCTGAGCGTGTTGGGAGGCGATTTTCATGAATTTGAGAACCATCGCCCGTAAGAACATTATTGGGAATCTGCAAAGATATGTTGCTTACTTTTTAAGCTGTGTGTTTGCCGTCTCGGTCTTTTTCGTCTTCACATCTTTTATTTTTCACCCGGATGTGACGGAAGACAATGTGTATGGCGGAAGCCTTGTGAAAACGTGTTTGAGCGCGGCTCTTATCGTCATCATCGTGTTTTGTATATTCTTTATTTCCTATTCAAATTCAGCATTTTTACAAGCGAGAAAGAAAGAGTTTGGCTTGTTTACGCTGTTTGGGACATCAAAGCAGCAGCTCCGAAAGATGATTTATTATGAGCAGTCGCTGATTTCTCTTGCGGCGATTGCGGCCGGTATCGGCACGGGGCTGTTATTTTCAAAACTGTTTTTTATGGTCATGACATGGATGCTCAGTGTGAAGGTGCCGATCTCGTTTGCGATTGTACCGAAAGCATTTGTGCTGACGGCGGTCGGTTTTCTCATATTGTTTCAAGTCCTGCTTATTTTATCGCTGGGGCAGATTCGCAAGCTCGAAATCATAGATTTGATTAAATCAGCTCAAAAACCTAAAAATTTACCGGCCTATTCAAAATGGCTCACTGTGCTGTCTTTGCTTTGTCTGGCTGGCGGTTATTATCTGTCTGCCACAGCCAATGCGATCGACATGATGTTTCGTGTCTTTCCGATTTTGATTTTAGTGTTAATCGGCACGTATTTCTTTTTTACACAAAGCAGTGTCGCGTTTTTCCGCATGCTGTACAGAAAGAAACACAGCTTTTACAAAGGAACCAATATCATTGTGCGTTCCAACATGATATTCAGGCTGAAAGATCACGCACGCATGCTGTTTTTAACCTCTGTGATTACAGCAGTCATTTTAACCGCTACAGGTGTGATCTATATGTTTTATGCTGATTTAGAAAGGCAGGAGGAGCAAAGCATTCCTCAATCTGTTGCCTGGGTGGAAAAAGACGCTTCCCGCTTTCAGGTTATGAAGCCTGAGACGGCTGAGAATACATTGAAAAGAGCAGATGCTGAGATTAAATATAAGGTGAATGCCACAGGTATTCCTGTTACATTTCAATCAGACTTGCCGTATGGAAACAGGAAAGCGGAAACAGAGGCCTTGCTGATTTCAGAGAAAATCTATAATCAAGTCGCAAAGGAAAAAGGTTTTCCCGTTATTCATTTACAAGAAAATGAAGCGTTTATCAATGTTCCGTTTCAAATGATGGTGAAAGATACGTTCAGGGAAGGGGAAAAAGCAGCGTTTCATATGAAGTCAGGAAAATCACTTTCCTATGTCATGAAAAAGCAGCAAAACAAAGGGATATTGATGTCAGTCGGAGGAGTCAGCCGTTTATTGGTTGTCGGCGAAAAAAGCTTTGACAGCCTGACACAGGAGGTGCCGCTGAAGGATCAGACGAGAGTGGTAGGCTATGAGCTTGAGCATTGGCAGGAGACGGTGGACGTCTCTGAGAAGCTTGAAAACATGGTGCCGAAAGAACATACATCTGATTTTCAAACGCGTGCTCCGAGTTTTCAAGTTGTGAAGCAGGGAGTCGCACTAATGCTGTTTATCGGTCTGTTTGTCAGCGTACTGTTTTTTATTGTTCAAGGAAGCATGCTGTATTTGCGGATGTTTACTGAAATAGAAGATACGAGAGTGCAAGTGTTAGCATTAAAGAGAATGGGGGTTACGGACAATGAGATTCACTCCATCCTTGGAAGACAAATTGGATTTTTGTTCTTCATCCCGTTTATCGCGGGCACGATTCACGCCGGTTTTGCGTATGTGGCGTTAAGCAACATGCTGAATGCTAACTTATTTCTTGAGGCCGTGATTGTCATCTTCATTTATTTTGTATTCCAGACTGTTTATTATATCGTCACACGTCATATTTATAAGCGTGCTGTACTCCAGCATATGTAATATGGAATCCGGTCTTCATCAGACCGGATTTTTTGATTTACTGAAATTCTCTTGTCAGATTTTTCGGTGTTTCCCCTTTGATAGCTGCGATCATGTTTTCAGCGGCCTGTTTACACATATTGAAGCGCACTTTCGCTGTTGCTGAGCCAATATGCGGCAGTAGGGTGACATTGTCGAGCTGCAAGAGCGGGTTGTCTTTTGCGACAGGTTCTTCTTCGTACACGTCTAAACCGGCACCGCGAATCCAGCCTTCTTGAAGAGCGCGGATGAGGGCTTTTTCATCAACCGTCTTTCCCCGGGAAATATTGACGAAAATTGCAGAATCCTTCATCAGTTTAAATTCACGTTCCCCGATCATGTGATACGTTTCGTCAGTCAGCGGAGTAATCAGCAGAACAAAATCTGATTGCTCCAGCAGTGTGTCAAGCTCAGCGTATTTGACGCCGATGCTTTCTTCAGTTTCTTGTTTGCGATGGCGGTTATGATAAAGCACGTCCATATCGAAACCGAATTTGGCGCGTCTGGCCGCTTGCTCGCCGATTCTGCCCATGCCGATAATGCCTAATGTTTGATGATGGACGTCAATGCCGAAAAGGTCTTCTTCTTCAACCGTACCCCATTTACCGGCCCGGACGAAACGGTCCAGTTCAGCAACACGTCTGGCCGATGATAGAATTAAAGAAAAGGCCAGATCGGCCACTGTGTCATCCAGTGTATAAGGCGTATGAGTGCCGACGACGCTTTTTTCTTTCATCGCTTCTATATCAAAATTATCGTAGCCGACGGATTGATTGCTGACGACCTTCAGCTTAGGAGCATGTTCAAGCAGCTCGCTGTTGATGGACGGCCCAGATGTTCCAGTAGTTAAAAGCCCTTCAGCATCTTTCATTTTTTCGAATAGCACCTCTTGCGGAAGTGTATCCTCCTGCCATATCTCATAGCGGCAATGCTCACTGATCATGTTTTCAATCTCTTCAGGAATCGGTTTGGTGATAAATACAAATGGTTTCAACAAGGCTCCCCCTTTATGGCTGTTGTCTATTTTATTATATCGGAAAGAAATAGAAGTTAGAAATATTGCTGCGTTTGTTTAAATTTCTGGTTCTTTTGAACTTAAAATGATCGAGATGACTGAAAAAACAGCAGCCGCTGCTTAAATAAGTTTTTTAATTATCTGAATTCGCCTATATTTTTTGTCAGACAAATCACCAAAATATTAGCAGAACCTGGATTATAGGATTCAATAAATATAAATTTTATTATCTTTGAAAGATATAAATTTTTACGTATTTATTTTACAGTCCAATTAGATCGTCTTTTGTTGAAAGCCTTTTCGCAGCCTGTTCCTATGCTATAATTCCTTACTGTAAGCTGGGTAAGAAGGCTTGCAATAACATAGGGATGGGAGATGAATAAAAATGGTTTCTTTAACATCAATTTTGGAACACAATCAGCAGTTTGTCAGAGAGAAGAAGTACGAACCCTACAAAACGACAAAATTTCCTTCAAAAAAGCTCGTTATTGTTACCTGTATGGATACAAGACTCACAGAACTTCTTCCGCAAGCAATGGGGCTTAAAAACGGCGACGCTAAGATTGTAAAAAACGCGGGAGCCATCGTTTCTCACCCATTTGGAAGTGTTATGCGCAGCATATTGGTCGCCATTTATGAATTGCAGGCTGAAGAGGTTTGCATTATCGGCCACCATGAATGCGGGATGTCAGGCCTGAATGCGGCCTCGATTCTTGAAAAAGCAAAGGAACGCGGGGTAGAAGCAAGCTGCCTGAGTTTGCTTGATAGCGCCGGATTAGATTTGAAAACCTGGCTGACCGGTTTTCACAGTGTGGAAGAAAGCGTTTCCCACAGTGTCAATCTGATCAAGAATCATCCGCTGCTGCCAAAAAAGCTGCCGGTTCACGGGCTTGTGATACACCCGGAGACAGGCAAACTTGACGTCGTGATTAACGGTTATGAAACTGAGTTCATAAAGACTAATTCATAAGGGAGGTTTTAACAAAATATGCGATTCTCTGGGAGATTCAAGGGATACAATTTGCAGAAATTTCAGAAAGACCTAATTGCAGGTATCGTAGTAGGAGTCGTGGCAATTCCTTTAGGGATGGCGTTTGCCATTGCCTCGGGAGTCGAGCCTGAATACGGGCTGTATACTGTTGTCGTGGCGGGGATCTGTATTTCTTTGTTCGGGGGATCTAAATATCAAATTGGCGGTCCGACTGGCGCGTTTGTCCCGATTTTATTCGGTATTGTGATGCAGTACGGGCTGGAAAATCTGCTGATAGCGGGATTTATGGCAGGCGTCATGCTGGTGCTGTTCGGATTGTTTAAGCTCGGCAAAATTATGAAGTATGTGCCGAAGCCAGTTATCGTCGGATTTACGGCTGGAATCGCCGTGTTAATCTTCACTGAACAAATCGCTAATTTTCTCGGTTTGAAAAACGTAGAAAAACATGAGAACTTTCATCACAACATGTTTGAAATTGCACAGAAGCTCGGCACCTTTAACGGATATGCCATTTTGACAGCAGTCATAGGACTTGTCATTTTGCTTGTATCCGCCAAAGTGATGCCAAAAGTACCCGGAGCTTTATTGGCTCTTCTCATTTCTACGCTTGTTGCGGTTGTGTTTTTCCCTGACCGCATGGCAACGATTGGCTCAACCTATGGAGATATTCCTCGCCATTTGCCTGAATTTCAGTTTCCGGAGCTGACAATAGATAAAATGGTCATGCTGTTTCCGGCAGCGCTTGTCATCGCGCTTCTTGGCGGCCTCGAGTCAATATTATCCGCGATGGTTGCCGATAATATGAAAGGGTCAAAGCACGACAGCAACAAAGAGCTTGTCGGCCAGGGGATTGCGAATATGGCCGCGCCGCTGTTTGGCGGAATCCCGGCTACCGGAGCGATTGCGCGGACGGCAACCAATATTAAAAACGGAGCGGTTTCACCTGTCTCAGGTGTCGTTCACGGCGTCGTGGTTCTTCTTGTTCTGCTTGTATTCGCGCCTTATGCTTCCCACGTTCCGCTTGCAAGTATGGCGCCGATATTGATGGTTGTCGCATGGAATATGAGTGAGCGGAAGGAAGTCGCAAACATGCTGAGATTGAAAAACGCCGATTCCTTCATTTTAGCCGCTACCTTTGTCCTGACCGTTCTGTTTGATTTAATCGTCGGTGTGGCGACCGGATTGCTGCTCGCATTTGTGTTCTTCATCAGAAGAATGAGTGAAGCGACCCGTATTCACAATCAGGAGTCTCATCCAGCTCTTGCGAAAGCGGCTAAGAGTGAGCAGGGGACAGATCCTTCCGTCAGCATGTACTCCATAGAAGGACCGCTGTTTTTCGGATCGATTGATTCGCTTGAATCGTCACTGTTAGAGCATGTACAGAAAAAGCCGAAGACCCTCATTTTACTCATGAATAAAGTGCATTACATGGATACATCTGCAGAAGCGGTGCTTGTGAACATCATGAACAGAATTAAGCGCCACAACGGAAAGCTGATGATCGTAGGGCTGCAGTCTCAGCCTAAAGAGCTCCTGCATAAAACAGGCCTCTTTCACAAAATAGGAAAGCAGCATTTCTTTGATCATCATGATGAAATCACAGGATGAAAAAAACGGCCGACTGCGGCCGTTTTTTTTAGGCATGCTCAAATCGCTTTGTCAGTTTTTCTTGGTGGGCTATCATCACGTCTTCTAAAGAAACGCCGTACATATCAGCAAGGATGGCGATATTTCCGATGACGTCTCCCATTTCTTCAATCAATTCTTGTTTTTGCTCAGCTCGTGTCGATTCTTTCTCATCCGGCCGGTCTCTGCCGATTTCGTACGCCCTGACAGCCCGTGCCAGCTCTCCGGCTTCCTCCATTAAAAACCCGACTCGAATAAACGGTCCGTATTCCGTCCAGCCCCTTTTTTCGTAAAACTCTTTCATCCATTTTTCAGCATCAGCCAGCTGCAACATCATCACTCCTGCATTCTTTATGTATTTCATATTGATATTATCACATGAAGGTGGGACAATATATAGTGTGTTTTTTGAATGTTAACACGATATATAGATGCGGAGATGACGAGATGAAAACAATTTGTGTATTTGCGGGCTCAAACCCGGGGGGAAATGAAGCGTATAAAAGAAAAGCGACAGAGCTTGGCGTGTATATGGCAGAGCAGGGAATCGGCCTGGTATACGGGGGCTCTCGTGTAGGGTTGATGGGCGCGATTGCCGATGCGTTAATGGAAAACGGCGGCACTGCAATTGGAGTGATGCCAAGCGGCCTGTTCAGCGGAGAGGTTGTCCATCAAAACTTGACAGAGCTGATTGAAGTCAACGGTATGCACGAACGGAAGGCAAAAATGAGCGAACTGGCTGACGGCTATATCGCCATGCCGGGCGGTTTCGGTACATATGAAGAATTATTTGAAGTGCTTTGCTGGGCGCAGATCGGCATTCATCAAAAGCCGATCGGACTGTATAATGTCAACGGATATTTTGAACCGATGATGAAAATGGTCAAATACAGCATTCAAGAAGGATTTTCTAACGACTCTCATCTTAAACTGATTCATAGCTCTTCACGGCCCGATGAGTTAGTTGAGCAAATGAAGAACTACTCATATCCGATTTTAGAGAAAAAGTGGACAGAAATTTAAAAAAGAGCCCTCCGAAAGGAAGGCTCTTCTCGTTTTACTTTTGCTCTTCAGTGTTGCGAGTCAGAATTTTGTCAATCAGGCCGTATTCAAGCGCTTCTTCAGCAGACTTGAAGTTATCGCGGTCTGTGTCGCGTTCGATCACTTCAAGCGGCTGGCCAGTACGTTCAGCAAGCACTTTGTTTAATTTGTCGCGAAGCAAGAGAATACGTTTCGCGGCAATTTCAATTTCTGTCGCTTGACCTTGAGCTCCGCCAAGAGGCTGGTGAATCATAACTTCACTGTTCGGAAGTGCATAGCGTTTGCCTTTTTCTCCGGCAGCAAGCAAGAACGCGCCCATTGACGCAGCCATACCGATACAAATTGTAGATACCTTCGGCTTAATAAACTGCATGGTATCATAGATCGCCATACCGGCCGTGATAGAGCCGCCCGGGCTGTTGATGTAAATAGAAATATCTTTTTCAGGGTCTTCCGCTTCTAAGAATAAAAGCTGTGACACGATGGAGTTCGCAACGTTGTCATCAATCGCAGATCCAAGCATGATGATACGATCCTTTAATAAACGAGAATAAATGTCATACGCTCTTTCCCCGCGGTTCGTTTGTTCAATGACTGTAGGTATTAAATTCATAATGCTCCTCCTTCACCTTTTAGGTAAGTATGTAGTTACATGATACATTTTTGGTCAATAAAGGTCAAACAAAAAGCTGGCTTGACATGCAAACTCTTCTCTTTTTCCCATTTTCCCCAAAAATACAACGGTTCAAACCATCGTATGTGAGCTTCTGAAAGAAGATGATGTGTCTTCTTAAAAAAACAGCCCTTTAAAATAGAGGGTTGTTATTTCGGCTGAAATACCGTATAATGAGTTATGCTGACGTTATCATCACACAGTGAAAATATGTCAATATGCGCTCGTAGCTCAGTTGGATAGAGCGGTGGTTTCCGGTACCACGTCTGCCGGGGGTTCGAATCCCTCCGAGCGCGTCCAATAGAACAACAGGAAAGACAAGGGTTTGGCATTTTGCCGCTCTTGTCTTTTTTGTATGTTTTTAAGTTCGTAGAAAATTTGTCTAAGAATTTATCCAGATCCTACATATGCTGATATCGGAATCAAATTTTATTGGGAGTGAAATATATGGGATCAACACAGTTAACAGGGCGTGTAATCTTCAAAGGGGACCCCGGCTATACACAGGCAGTTAAGAATTGGAACCCTTATGTTGATGTCTATCCCCTTGTCTTTGTTTTTGCACAAGATTCATACGATGTAAGTAATGCTATTAAATGGGCTCGTGAGAATAATGTGCCCTTACGTGTCAGAAGTGGTCGCCATGCTCTAGATAAGAACCTTTCAGTAGTAAGTGGAGGAATTGTTATTGATGTGAGTGACATGAATAAAGTTTTCTTAGATGAAGAAAACGCGATTGCAACCGTTCAAACTGGCATTCATGTTGGCCCGCTTGTAAAAGGATTAGCTCGAGATGGTTTTATGGCTCCGTTTGGAGACAGCCCAACAGTTGGAATCGGAGGAATTACGATGGGCGGTGGATTTGGAGTAGTCTCACGATCGATTGGCCTTATAAGTGATAACCTTCTCGCACTGAAAACGGTAGATGCAAAAGGCAGGATTATTCACGCAAATCAATCTTGCAATGAGGATTTACTATGGGCTTCTAGAGGTGGCGGCGGAGGAAACTTTGGATATAATACCCAATATACTTTCAAAGTTCATCGTGCCCCTAAAACAGCAACTGTCTTCAATATTATTTGGCCATGGGAACAATTGGAGACGGTTTTTAAAGCCTGGCAGAAATGGGCGCCGTTTGTAGATGAACGATTAGGATGCTACCTTGAAATTTACAGCAAAGTAAATGGTTTGTGTCATGCAGAAGGAATTTTCCTCGGTCCAAAAAATGAATTGATTAAATTATTAAATCCTTTATTAAATGCTGGAACTCCAACACGAGCAGATATCAAAACATTATCCTATCCAGATGCTATAGATTTCTTAGACCCTGACGAACCCATCCCTGGCAGAAATGATCAGAGTGTTAAATTCTCCTCAGCCTGGGGACATGATCTTTGGTCTGACGAACCCATTTCAATCATGAGAAAATTCTTGGAAGAGGCCACTGGAGCAGACTCCAACTTCTTTTTTATAAATTGGGGGGGTGCTATAAGAAGAGTACCTAAAGACGAAACAGCCTTTTTTTGGCGCCATCCACTGTTTTATACGGAATGGACGGCTAGTTGGCAAAATAAATCACAAGAAGCTTCAAACCTTGCCTCAGTTGAAAGAGTACGTCAGCTGATGCAACCATATGTAGCAGGTTCATATGTTAATGTTCCAGATCAAAACATTGAAAATTTCGGAAAAGAATATTATGGTGCAAACTTTGCAAGGCTTCGAAAAATAAAAGCGAAATATGATCCCGAAAATTTATTTTGTTTTCCACAAAGCATCCCGCCAGCTCGTTAAAAATTAATTCGTTTCGAAAATAAAACCCCCTGAGTTTATAACTTTAATTAAAAAATAGATGGAATCAATAACTCATACTACAAAAGCATTTGAATGGTTTCCGGTACCACGTCTGCCGGGGGGGCGAATCCCTCCGAGCGCGTCCAATAGAACAACAGGAAAGACAAGGGCTTGGCATTTTTGCGCTTTTGTCTTTTTTTGTTTTATAAAAATTTCCCGCTGAAACATAAATATTCCTCCTCTCGGGCACGTTATGAGATGTACGATATGAATTTGCAAGGAGGATGAACATGGGTATTTTAAGCGGAAACCCGCAGGAAGAACCGATGCATTACGGTGAGGTATTCAGTTTGTGGAGTTATGTGATGGCGGGAAATAAAATGATCGGCAATTACCAGATGTTATTGCATCATGTTGGTGATGGCGATTTAAAGAAGCTGCTTCGTGAGTCCATCGAGAAATGCCAAGATGAAATCAAACAGGTCAGCAATATCCTGAAAGAAAATGGCGTGGGGCTTCCGCCCGCTTCTCCTGAGCCGCCGGATGCAGATCTTAACGACATTCCGCCGGGCGCGCGGTTTCTCGATCCGGATGTGGCCGCATCTGCAGCGGCGCAAAATGCAGCCGGTCTTGTGACATGCAGCAAAATTATGGGGCAGTCGATTCGCGAAGACATCGCCATGATGTTTGGGCAATTTCATATGACCAAGGCGGCAACAGGGGCAAAATACTTAAGGCTGCTGAAAAACAAAGGCTGGCTCATCCCGCCGCCGCTTCATCTTCATAAACATCAAGATGATGAGTAAAAGATAAAAGGCATATACAGCTTTCTGTATATGCCTTTTATGATCTAAGACGTAAGACGCAGGCCGATGACGCCGGCAAGTATCAGGCAAAGAGAAATCAGCTGAGAAAGCTGAAACCGTTCCTTAAACCAAATTAGGCTGACTGCTGTTACGCCTATGCTGCCTATACCGGTCCAGACGGCATAAGCGACACCGGAAGGCAGGACTTGCATGGCCTGTGAAAGACAGTAAAAAGATAAAGCAAATCCGGCAGTCATCACAATAATCGGCCATTTTTTCTTTGTGCCGTCTATATATTTCATGGCGATGGCAGCTATAATTTCTTCTATACCCGCAATAAATAATAAAAACCACGCCATTATTTTTCACCTCTCGGCTGAGTTTTATTTTCTTTTGTGAAAAGCTTCATTCCTAAAATACCGGCTAGCAGCAGCATCAAAAAGAAGATTTGCGCTGCTGAGAAGGATTCGCCTAAGAAGATCCCGGTCGTGTAGGTTCCGACCGTTCCAATTCCGACAAATACGGTATACGCCGCGGCCATAGGAATTTTTCGATAAGAGCGGATTAACAGTATAAAGCTTATCGCTATTAATAGAAAAACGATAATCCAATCAAAAAGCGAATCCGCATGTTTGAGGGAGGAGGCCCAAACCACTTCTAGAAGCCCTGCTATCAAAACAAGTACCCAATACAACAGTAACACCTCTTTTTATGAATGAACGTCAGTCATTTTTAGGTATTAAAAAATGAGCGGTGTCACCCAGTCATTTTTTAAGCTTTACCTAAGCTCCGTTTTAAGAATGTGAAAATTTCTTTTTTAGATACTTCAAGGTTTTCATCTTGTTCAAACCCGATATAAAACCGTTCTGCTGTGTTCTCAACCAAATTGATGATGGTTCTTGCCGTCCACTTTGCATTGATGCCTTCGATCACATCTTGGCTGTCGATCGCCTTGTTGATGATGTTCTCAAGCCAGGAATAATAAGGCTGATAAATGGTCTCCCATTTTTCCATGGAATGGTCGATGGCAAGCCCCGAATAGCAGAGGACGATAATATCTTTATGGCGCTCTGTGATGTGAAACGTCTCATCAATTAAGGTTTGTAAGACGGTCCAAAAATCTTCCTCGCCATTCAGTCTTCCTTTGATTTGCTCTAGCGTATGAGTGAGAAGGTTTTCCGCAATGGCCGGAATCAGAGCATTTTTGGATGAAAAATATAAATAAAACGTTCCTTGGGCAGTGCCGGCTTTTTTTACGATCTCTGAGATGGAGGCTTTATCGAGTCCCTTTTCAGAAATGACTTCAATCGCCGCCTGCAGAATCTTTTCATATTTTCCTGATGTTTGTTTTGGCACGAGGAACACCTCCTTTAATGACTGACTATCATTCATTTTATCTCGAGTGATGGCGTTTGTAAAGCGAAAAAAGAAGCAAGAGAAACTCCTGCTTCTTATTTATCATAATCAATCGCGGCTTTCGGGAGCCCGGTATACTTTGCCCAATAGTAAATCGCAAGCGAGCCGATGGCAACCAATATGAGATCGACGGGATTGCTGATAATGCCTAAGCCATGCCCGAAAGAGCCGATATAGGAAAAAATCAGCATCATGACATAAAATCCGACGAGCCACCAGGCTGATTTCAGCTGCTGGGCCAGGCTGACGTCTTCTTTAGGCGCGTATTTGCTGAAGCAGAGATAGATCAAAAACATGACGAGCTGTGAGCCGAGAAGCCAGGAAACGGTTGTCCATCCTGACCAGTACACAATAAAAGCTGTGAAAATAAATGAAAGCGGCCCGATGATGCTCATTCCTTTTAAATAAAACGGCCTGTTTAAGTCCTTCGCATTTACTCTCAGTGCGGCTGAACAAATTGGTGCAATCGCATAAGAAAGGATGAGAGCGACAGAACAGACATTGACGAGCGCGTTCCACGAAGGGAAGGGGAGCGTCCAGAAAATCGACATGGCAAATGAAAGCCAGAGTGAAGCACGGGGTGTTCCCGTTTCTTTATTGACCTTTGAAAATATGCCAAATAATGTGCCGTTCCGCGCCCAAGCGTAAACGAGGCGAGATGTCGTATTCATAAAAATATTCCCGTTTCCTCCCGGAGACAGAATGGCGTCTAAAATGACAAGCGTTGCAAGCCATCCTAAACCGAGCATGACCGCAATGTCTTTAAACGGCAATGAAAATTCACGGCCTATTGCCGGCCAGCCGTTTTTCAGCGTTTCTGTCGGAATCGCACCGATAAAGGTGATTTGTAAAATCGTGTAAATAATGGTTGAAACGATAATACAGATAATTAAAGCGATCGGGATATTGCGTTTCGGATTTTGTACCTCACCGGCAACAGACACAATAGGGTGCAGCCCGAGATATGCAAACATGACACCCCCGGTCGAAATGGCGGCCTGTATGCCTGTAAAACCAAAAGGCGCAAACCCTTCAACCGACAAGTTTCCCGGCTGAAAATGAAAAAACAGCACAATAATGATCGTGACCGGTACGATATATTTAAAAATAGAAATAATGAAATTGGCTTTTGCAAAGGTTTTAACGCTCCAGTAATTCAGCAGGAAAAACAAGCAGAGCAAGGCAAACTGCAAAATCCAGCCTGCAATGGTCGGTGAGTCAGAGCCCTCTTTGGTCAGGCCAGGAAACCAATAGGCCACATATTGCCGGACGGCTGTGACTTCAATCGAAATCAGGCTTGTGTAAGCGACAATTGTGACAAATGAAATTAAATAGCCGACCAAATGGCCGTGTGAATAGACCGGATACCTGATGATGCCTCCAGTGCGGGGTAAAGCGGCTCCGAGTTCTGCGTACACCAGTCCGATTAACAGAATAATGGCTCCTCCGATAATCCAGGAAAAAGCGCCGGAGGGTCCTGCTTTTGAAGCGACATTACTGACAGCGAACAGCCATGCTGATCCAAAGATAGCTCCCATCCCGATCAGAATCAGATCAAACAGCGACATCGATTTTTGAAAATTTCCTTGTTTAGACATCCGCTTCCTCCTTAGAAACAAGCCTTATATTTCTTACAATGCCCAATATGAAACAGACAATACGCACAGGCTGACTGCTGTTTCGGCTCTCATAAAAAAAACAGATGCAGCAAGCGCTGCATCTGTTTTTATTGATGAATCGTATCAAAATGTTTCACTTTTATATTTTTAAAGGAAGCTGAGCCGCCTTCAGAAAAAAGAGTAATGCCTTTATCCTCGGATTTTGGGAACACTTCATTTGAAAAAACGGTTTTCCCGTCACCGACAAACACTTCTATCGTTGTTTTATCAACGAGAATTTTTAAGTGCACGTTTTGTTTGCTGGTGTCATAGGGCGCTTTGCTTTCAACGTACATTTTGCTTTTATCCGGCTGGTCTGTGAAAGCTCTGTTGACATACGCATAGCCGCCTTCAGCGAATATGCCGACATCAATATGGCGTGTTTTGTTTGCCGATTCTCTCAGCCGGACGCCAGCGTTTTTCATATCTGTCCAAGAAAGGTCCATATCCAGCTGATACGTATCGCCTGTTATGGACAGGGTTTTGGAGCCGCTGACACTCAGTTCTTTCACTTCGTCAGTGGAAGCGGAAAGCTGCTGCAATGCTTCGACAGGCTGTGAGACGAGGCTGTATGTGCCGTCCTGCTGCTGGAGCCGGATTTCACGCACGATTGAGTCTGTGCCGTTAAAGCCATTTTTTCTGGTCGGCGTGTTATTGGCGTAATCCCAATTGTTCATCCAAGCCAGCGCGTAACGCTTATTCAATTGATCTGTGTTTTTCCCGTCCTCAAATGTTACGCCTCCGTACCAGTCAAATCCGTAATCAAGCCATTGGGGTTCGGTTTGATCCGCAGAAAATTCTTTTCCGTCAAAGCCTCCGGTCCAGTAGGCGTACGTATTGGGTTTGCCCCACGGTTTCCCGTTTGCGCTGGCGCCGAGAATCCATTTCGTCGTCCCGTCACTTGCCCGCATCATGTAAAGGTCGGGGCATTCGATAATGCCTGCCTGCTCCGTAAAGAAACCGCTTGTGTACTGCCAGTCCTTTAAATTATCGGATTCGTAAAAGCCGATTTTTGTTCCTTCAGCCATGACCATTACCCATTTATTATGCTGATCATCCCATATGACTTTTGGGTCTCTGAAATCCTTTGTCCCCGGGTTGGGCATAATGGGGTCGTTAGTGTAGGGCTTAAATGTTTTCCCTTTGTCTGTGCTGTACCATAAATGCTGCTCCTGCTTTTTGTCTTTGGCTGAAGGCTGAGTCACAATGGCGACAAGTGCATTTTTGCCAAAGCCGGCTGTATTTTCTTTATCGATGACGAATGATCCGGTCCAGATGTCGCCGTTTGGATTTGTGTATTTGGGAATTGCCACGCCTTCATCTGTCCAATGCACCAAATCCTCTGATACGGCATGCCGCCATTCCGTGCCATTGCCGTTTGGATAATCACCGTTATACAGATAGTAGTAATGATACTTTCCATCGAAGTAGATGGGTTTTTGGGGATCATTTTTCCATTTGTCAGGAGCCGTAAAATGATATGCCGCCCGGTAGTCCGGTCTATGGGCAGATTTTGATTTTTTGTCGGGCTCCTCGTTTGACCATAAGTCTATAAACAAAAGTATTCCTGTAAAGATGAGGAATACGGCTGACCATTTGCATGTTTTTTTATATTTCATTTCGGTTTCTCCGCTTTAGATTTTAATATAAAGAAATAAAAGAAAATGCCAATAGGGTATCGGCATTTTCTTTTGCGTTTTATTTGTTAACTGTTAGTTGGCCTTGTTCAAGGATGCTGTTTTTCACAACAGATGTCTTTTTGCCTTTGATGTTCAGTAAGAAGCTTGGCGCAAACGTTGCCTGTTTGTCTGCGTAGAATCCTCTGTTTGTCATGTAGCTTGTAATCACGACATTGTTTCCTTTCGCTTGAGGTACAGCGAAGTGTGAGTAAGTAAAGGTCACATCGTTAGGATCAAGGTCCATTTTTAACACAAGGCCTGTTTTGTTCAGCGGCTTGTATGGGCCAGTTAAAGAATTAGAAACATAGCCAAGCATGTAAATATCGTTAGAAGTGATGCCGTCAATCGTCATTTTTGACCCGCGGGAGTCAGTGAACAGATACCATTTGCCGTTCATTTTGAAGACATTCGCACGTTCGATTTCGTCAGTTACTGTGTTAGATGTGATCAGCGGCTTCATGACTTTCTTCAGTGTGTAGTCATCGTTAAGCTCAATCATGCCAAGTGCGCCGTTAGCTAATTCTGCAGTGCGTTTTTTATCGCTTTGCAGAAGTTTTTGACTTTCTTGACGGAAGAATGATGAGCTTTTGCCATAATAAGCTTTGTTAAATAAAGATTCTTCGCCTTGGTAGCCGTCTTCAGTTCCTGTGTTCGCTTCAAATACCAGGTATTTGCGGCCGTGATCTTCCACGTAGTGAGGGTCTCTCAGCGTATGGTTATCGCCTGAACTATAGTTGCCCTCATCAATGAACTGCTGAACATTTTGATATGTTTTGCCGTCGCCATCAAAAATGGACTTGTGATCTTCTACACCGTTAATCGTAAGAGAACTGTCTGAAGTTGACACGTTAACCTGTGCAGTTGTCAGTGTTTGTTTGCCGTAATGTTTACCGGAAAAGTCAGTGTAGAATAAACGGATTTTGCCGTCAGATGTAAATGTAGCTGATCCTGACCATTCTTGTGTCTGATCTTTTAAGATGGGATCATTTGCATCAAACTTGTCACTGTCTTTAAAGACACGGCCTGCGTTCTTCCAGCTGTCAATGGAAGTCTCGCCAACTTTTTGATAGAACATGTAAATCGATGTGTCATCCGCGTTTTTAGGGTCTCCGGCTAATGCAAAGACAACATGGTAGCCATGGTAGTTTGCGACTGTGCCGTCAGCGTTTTGCAATGGCCAGCTGTCCCACACGTCCAAGCCTTTTGCGGAAGAGATGTTTTTAATCTTCGATTGGTCAAATTCAGGCACCTGATATTTTTCATTCTTTTGCTGTTCAGGGATTTGCAGCATGTCGTGGCGGGTAATATGGGAAATGCCGTACGTTTCTTTATACGGTTTGTGATCTGCTTCTTTCGCAAACGCTTGAGTCGCGCCTCCTGCCAGCAGTGCGGTTGTAAAGGTTAATACTGTTGCTTGTTTGGCAAACTTTTTGATGTTCATCGTTCTTGTCTCCTTTTTTATGTACTGTGTTAGCGGTCTGCTTTCTTCCAGCCCTCCTGTTGATAATGGCAAGTCGATTACGTGCAATAAAAAAAGACCTAAAATATGTAAAGGGATGACGTCAAAGAATACACTTTGCCCTTAACACATTTTAGGTCTTGCCTGCTTTATCAGTAACAAACCTGCGTAATTTGCTTTTCGACATTATTCTATTAGACACTGAATCTTATTTCAACGGGTCTATTTTCCTCTTTTGTTTGATAGAAAATGAATAAAAAAAATTTAAGAGTACAGGTCTTATGGACTAATCCGGCTGATTGTTTCTTTACATCTTCTATAGGTTATAACAAGCTTTCGCATGGGCACAAAGTTCCTTTTTATCAGGCCTATCCGAACAACACAAAAGTGATAAAGAAATGTAAATTCATAAATCATTCACAATATGTGACAGTATAAATAAAGCCATTTTAGCTTCATAAGGGAAGGAATGATAATAAAAAAAGATTTTAAACGGTGATCCTTTTTCTTCTATGATATAAGCATTGACTTATATAATCGGTGAGTTATACAATGAACGCGGAAGGGAGCTGATGCTTTCATGAAGCATGCCTTGACATCTGCTGAAATCAGTCACTGCCTGAAGCTTCTTCATGATCAAACCAGGCTTTTGATCATGAAGCTGCTGGAGGAAAAAACATACTGTGTCTGCCAGTTTGTCGATATGTTTGACATGAGCCAGCCAGCTATCAGCCAGCATTTACGGAAGCTGAAACAGGCTGGATTTGTGAAGGAAGAGAAAAAGGGACAGTGGCGGTTTTATTCAATTAATTCGGCTTGTCCTGAATATGGATTGATTCAATCGATTCTCGGTCACATCAGCTCAGATGATGACGTGTTGCAGTCTATTCAGAAAAAAGAAACTCAAGTTTCTTGTAAGTAGGAGGTTCTCGTTTGAGTTCAGCAGTTTTAGCAGCAATTATCTTTATCCTTACACTTATTTTTGTTATTTGGCAGCCGAAAAATCTGTCTATTGGCTGGTCAGCCTGCGGGGGAGCGGTTTTGGCTTTGCTTGCGGGGGTTGTGAGCGTAAAGGATGTGGCGGACGTTACCGGCATTGTATGGAATGCGACTCTGGCGTTTGTGGCGATCATTCTCATCTCGCTCATTTTAGACCACATTGGCTTTTTCGAATGGGCTGCTTTGCATATGGCGAAGGCGGCTAAAGGCAGCGGCCTGCGTATGTTTATTTATATTTCCGTTTTAGGCGCCGTCGTGGCGGCGTTTTTTGCCAATGACGGTGCGGCGCTTATTTTAACGCCAATTGTGCTTGCGATGATGCGGGCTTTGCGTTTTGAAGAAAAGCTGGTGTTCCCATTCATTATCGCGAGCGGGTTTATCGCTGATACAACATCGCTTCCGCTTGTGGTCAGCAATTTGGTGAATATCGTGTCGGCCGATTTCTTTCACGTCGGGTTCATTGAATATGCGGCACGGATGATTGTCCCGAATCTCTTTTCGCTTGCGGCAAGTATACTCGTCTTATACTTATTTTTCAGAAAAGGGATTCCGAAACATTATGATCTCAGTCAGGTGAAGAAACCGGCTGACGCCATTAAAGATATAAACATGTTTCGTATGTCATGGCTTGTGCTGGGCATGTTATTAATCGGTTATTTTGTAAGCGAGATATGGTCCATCCCCGTATCCTTTATCGCCGGTGCGGTGGCTGTTTTCTTTCTTATTATGGCGAAGAACAGCCCGGCCGTTCATACGAAGCAGGTGGTCAAAGGGGCACCGTGGGCGATTGTGTTTTTTTCCATTGGGATGTATGTCGTCGTGTACGGGTTAAGAAACGCCGGCTTAACAGACCTTCTGTCCAGCCTTATACAGGCAGCCGCAGATCAGGGGCTATTGGCGGGAACCATTGGAATGGGCTTTATCGCGGCTATTTTATCATCGATAATGAATAACATGCCGACCGTCATGATTGATGCTATTGCGATAGCCGGTACAGATACACATGGAATGATGAAAGAAGCCTTAATTTATGCAAATGTCATCGGTTCTGATCTGGGGCCAAAAATCACGCCGATTGGGTCGCTGGCGACGCTGTTATGGCTTCATGTTCTCGCCCAAAAAGGAGTGAAAATCTCTTGGGGGACATACGTGAAAACAGGGGTGATCCTGACGGTTCCGACCCTGCTGATGACTCTTTTTGGCCTTTATATCTGGTTATTGATCATTCACTAAAACATCTGGGAGATGAACAAACATGTCTAAAAAAACCATCTGCTTTTTATGCACGGGCAACTCCTGCCGCAGCCAAATGGCTGAAGGCTGGGCGAAACAATATCTAGAAGATGAATGGAATGTATACAGCGCGGGAATCGAAGCGCACGGGCTCAATCCGAATGCTGTAAAAGCGATGAAGGAAGCGGGGATTGACATCTCCGGCCAAACATCAGATATCATCGATCCGGCTATTTTAAACAGTGCTGATCTTGTCGTGACGCTTTGCGGGGACGCGGCTGATAAATGCCCGATGACGCCGCCTCACGTCAAGCGCGAGCACTGGGGCTTTGATGACCCTGCAAAAGCGGAAGGATCGGAAGCGGAAAAATGGGTGTTCTTTCAGCGAGTTCGTGACGAAATCGGCGAGCGGCTCAAGCGCTTTGCGGAAACAGGTAAATAAGCTGGAAAAGCCGGGAGGATGGTCTCCCGGCTTTTTTGTGGCTCTCATCGCGGTGATGATGATGGCTGTACCCCAGGTAGGGGATACCAAACGATATTGCCATTGGTAATTCTCGTAATCGCAATTTAAAATGTGGATTGATCTTCTATCTTTTTTATGGTCTTGTAATAGAAGCGGTAATCCGTTTCGGAACTAGAAGCTTTCATTTTTGTTTTGAGTTTAGTCGGGCAGATACCGTTTCAAAGCTTGTAAGGATCAATATAATAATGTATTGCGAAAGCAAACAAATGATAGAAGCGAAAGAAAACGTATAAGGAGGAATAAGTCAATGCCGCCCAGGCCAACTAAATGGATTAAGAGAAACGATCGACCGGAACCTCTTTTATCACCAAGTGTCATGCAAGGCAGAAATGGAAATACCCCATCCACTCAACAAAACCAGCTCTTCGCACCAATTACATCAGATACGAACCAGCCTATTTCTGCTTTCAGAGCCACCAGCAATGCGAATCTGTCAGTGGCTGCAAATGCAGCTAGCGGAGTTCGATTTCAAAATGTACAATTTGATTTGGCGAATGAATATAACCCCAACACATCTACATTTTCACCGAGAACAGCAGGCGTATATTCTTTAAATGCATCAGTTGAGTTTCAAACGAATGCGATTGTTGACTTCAACTTAGAAGTCGTATTTCTCGTGAATCAAGATGTGATAGGCGGAAATAGCCAATTTCAAGCAGGAAATCTTCCGGCAGTCGTAGCCATTACGGAAATTCTTCAGTTAAACGCCGGAGATACGGTGACAGTTGCAATGAGAAGTACTGCCGCCGGATTCATTCAAGCGACTCCGAGAACCCGTTTTGCAGCCGCCAGAGTTCCTTCTCCGACTGCGTAAAAAAGAGATTTTGATTCAATGTAAATCTAAAGTTGATTTTTCCTGCTAGAGGATTGATCAGCTTTTTTTATATTTTCAAAATAATCGAAACATTAATAGCTCAGTATCGTATGAAAAAGGGGAGGTGGAGCAATGAAGCAGAAGAAAAGGAAGGAACTTAAGACTTTATTTGAAACATTAGGTGAAAGAAAACATTTCAACGGGGCGGTTTTAGCCGCAGAGGATGGCGACATATTATATCATCACGCTTTCGGTTATGCGGATTTGCCGGGAAAACGGCTTTTGCAAGAGAATTCTTTGTTTGAGCTGGCATCACTATCAAAGCCTTTTACAGCAATGGCAGTTGTTCTATTGGAGGAGAAAGGGATGCTTGGTTATGAGGATATGGTGGAGCGCTGGATTCCCGGATTTCCTTATGAGGGCGTTACGATTCGGCACTTATTGAACCATACATCCGGGCTTCCGGAATATATAGAGTGGTTTTTTGTCAATTGGGATAAAAGCAGGATCGCAGTGAATCAGGATGTAGTGGATATGCTGATGAATGAGCAGCCTCCTTGCTATTTTGCTCCGAATGAAGGCTGGCTGTACAGCAATACGGGGTATGTGTTGCTGGCAGTTTTGATCGAGAAGGCATCCGGCATAAGCTATGCGGATTATTTGAAACAGCATATTTTCACCCCGGTCAGCATGGCGAACACGAGAGTATATAACAGGAGGCTGCGTCCTGAGCAGATTGAAGGCTATGCGTATGGATATGTGTATGATGTGCATTCCGGACAGTACGTTCTTCCTGATGATCTGGAGGAAACCAGCTATGTTGTGTATCTGGATGGAATACAGGGAGACGGTACAGTGAATTCTGTCACAAGCGATTTATTTCGGTTTGATCAGGCTTTATATCAGGACAAATTGATCAGCGAGGTTTCTAAGGAAGCCGCGTTTTCTCCTGTACAACTGAACAATGGGGAAACGGTTGACTACGGATTTGGCTGGGTGCTGCAAAACAGCCCTGAAAAAGGACGAATTGTCAGCCATAGCGGAGGCTGGCCCGGCTATTCGACGATGATGATCCGATATATAGACCATCGTAAAACGCTGATCTATTTGAGCAATATGGAACAGGATGCCGAATATGAACAAGCGATTCTGAAGGCGGCGGAGAATATTTTATTTGACCAGCCATATGAAATCCCGGAACGTCCTGCTGATAAAAAGAAAAAAGACATTGATACAGCGATTTACAGCCGCTATGTTGGCAGCTACTCCATTCATGATGGGACAGCTGCGACGGTGACAGCCGAGAACGAGCGGCTTTATCTGCAAATTACCGGACAGATGAGGTTTGAATTATTTCCTTCCTCGGAAACCCGTTTCTTTATCCAATCATTGCCTGTTGAAGTTGAATTTATGTTAGGGGATGGTGCTGCGAAGAGCTTTATCATTTATCAGGACGGAACAGAGGAAGAAGCGGTCCGGACGGATAGAAAGGAATGAATTTGATGATTGGCATATTAGCTGGAATGGGGCCAAAATCGACCTCTCCGTTTTTAGATAAGGTCATTGATTACTGTCAGAAGCTGTATGGCGCTTCACATGATATCGACTACCCGCAGATGATGATTTATTCCTGTCCGACACCCTTTTATGTCGATCGTCCAATCGATCATGATGAAATGAAAAAAGCGATTATTGATGGAGCCGTCAAGCTGGAGAAGACCGGTGCGGACTTTATTTCTCTTCCTTGTAATACGGCGCATGCCTATTTTGAAGACATCCAGCAGGCATTGTCGATTCCTTTGTTACATATCATTGAGGAAACAGTGAAGGAGCTTCCGGATTCAGCACAAAAAGTGGCTGTTTTAGGAACAGATTCAACCATACAATCCTGTATTTATCAAAAAGGGTTGAAGGCGGGCGGACATGAGTTTATTCATGAGAAACATTGGCAGCGGGAAGTCAATCAGCTCATCGCCGCGATCAAACAGCCGAATCATGTTCACAAGACTCAGGACATATGGCGGGAGCTATATTTGGAAATCAGTAAAAGAGCGGATCTCATCATTTCGGCTTGCACAGATTTGAACACGGTGTTAGATCATTTTCACGGTGATATCCCGATTATCGATTCCTCTGATTGTCTCGCAAAAAGCACGGTCAGCACGTATCTTGCCTATCAAAACGAACCATTCAACAAGGGCTGTATGTAATCGGCTCTTGTTTTTTTGTGTTCTTATCGTTTGACAGCCTCATGCAATGTTGTTAAAGTAAACATGTAAATAGTTACATGATCTCTTCTGAAGGTCAGGTGGTGCTTATGAAGAAGCCAGTTTTAAAGAAATTCGTCTCTCTAGACATGAAGGTTGATCCTCCGATCACCATTGGTGAGACAGGCTTAGGGCTGAGACGTTGGATTCCGATTCGATCGGGAACAATAACCGGGGAAGTGGAAGGACGTATTTTGCCGGGCGGAGCTGATTTGCAAATCATTCGCGCTGACGGCAGAACAGATTTATCTGCCAGATATGTCATAGAAACAGCAGATCATGAACTGATTTACATTGAAAACAATGGAATACGGCAAGTCAGCGAGCCGTTCCGAACACAAGCAGCTGCCGGTGAAATGATTGACACCGAGCATGTTTATTTCCGCACGTTGCCGACTTTTGAGACAGGCAGTGAAACCTATCAATGGCTGCATGACCGCTTGTTTATCGGTTCCGCAGAAAGAACCCCTGATTACGTTCGATTAGATATTTATGAAGTAGAGTAAAAGACTAAGGAGAGTGTGAAATATGGAAAACTTTATCGGAAGCCACATGATTTATACTTATGAAAACGGTTGGGAATACGAGATTTATATTAAAAATGACCATACAATTGATTATAGAATTCATAGCGGAATGGTTGCCGGACGCTGGGTTCGGGATCAGGAAGTGAACATTGTCAAACTGACAGAGGGCGTATATAAAGTGTCTTGGACAGAGCCGACAGGCACAGATGTTTCGTTAAACTTTATGCCGAATGAAAAACGCATGCACGGCATTATTTTCTTCCCAAAATGGGTGCATGAACATCCTGAAATTACGGTCTGCTACCAAAATGACCACATTGACCTGATGAAAGAATCACGCGAAAAATATGAAACCTATCCAAAATACGTAGTGCCTGAATTTGCGGAAATTACATTTCTGAAAAATGAGGGAGCCGATAATGAGGAAGTCATTTCTAAAGCGCCTTATGAAGGAATGACAGACGATATTCGCGCAGGAAAACTGTAAAAAAACAAAAACCCGGTAAAGAGAATGACTTCTCTTTACCGGGTTCTTTTTGCTGAGTATGTGGGCACCATCACAATTCCTGGGAAAAACAGTATGATTCCAATCCAGCGAATGGGCTGGTAATAAGCTGTGTCTCGCAAAAAAACGACTGCTGATAAAATAAAGATACACGCTGCCACAACGATGACGGCACCCATACAGCTTGATTTCCCCATGTGATTCTCCTTATGAGTGTAATAGTTGTTTCCGCTTCTCACCATCAGGATCATGCTCAATAGAAAGTTCGGAATTCAAAATCAAGGTTTCTCGTTTGTCTTCAGTATAAGCCGGCCATTGTACATCCTCGCAGCTTGGATTTCCTGTTTTTGCGAAGGCAAGCCATGCTGATTGTATCGTGTGTGAGAGCTGTTTGACCTCATCCGTAATGTCTGCTTGTACCATTCGTTTCAGTCCGTTTAGATTGCCGAACACAAACGGCAGTTCCAGGGCGTGAAACGCTTTATTGTACGGCGGCTTGTCCGGATGCCAGTCGAATCGGTACATCCAGACAGGTGCGTAACGGGACTGGGCGGAGGCGCAGGCGACGGCCGGGCGCCAAAACAGCAAATCGGTCATGATATGAATTTGGCTTTCGAGAGAGCGCGGATACAGATCGGCCGCTTTCTTTGCCAGCGGCTGACCCAATAGATACTCAAGCGCTTCATCAATCGTTTCCTGAGAGTGAACTTCTGAATCCGGCGTGAAAAATAAATATCCTTCATCACGATTTGTTCCGACTAACAGCGGAATGCCGTCAGCGGCCCCTTCAGCAATGGCTTTCTCCGGCTCAGCAGGCAGTGTTTTCGGATCAAGTGCAGGCTGGAAGAACAGCTGAAAGATATTTTCATTTTCGGTTTTTCGCAGCTGGTCGGCGGCTTTAAGCAAATCTTCCGCAGACACAGTATGCAGCCTGTCCAATTGGTAACGGTCAATTCCAAGGATTCGTAAAAAAGAATGCGCGGTGCTTGCCGCTTTTTCTTCTGTCATGGTTCGGGAAGAGCCGCTTTCCAAGATTGCTTTCTGGAACAGGCCTTTTGCAGCAGGCATGGCAAGCAGTGCGGCAATGCTCATACCGCCTGCTGATTCTCCAAACACCGTTACATTTTCCGGATCGCCGCCAAACGCAGAGATATTGTCCTTGACCCATTTCAGAGCCGCGGTTTGGTCAAGCAGTCCAAGGTTGTCGGAATACGCTTCATCAATTGAAGACAAATGCAAAAAGCCGAATGGCCCCAGCCGATAGTTCAGTGTGACGACAATGACATCCCCCTGAGCCGCCAGGTTTGATCCGTCGTATAAAGGCTCACTGCCCGCGCCGAGATAAAATGTGCCGCCATGAATCCACACCATGACAGGACGATTTTTGCCCGGAGTGTCAGGTGCAAATACATTTACATACAGGCAATCCTCAGACTGGCGGGGGAGTTCAGGGTATGAATATGAAAGTAAATCAGGCGGCTGCGGGCAAACCGGGCCGTATGCAGTTGCGTCCAGTACGCCTTCCCAGGCCGCCGGCGGATCAGGTGCTTTAAAGCGCAATTGTCCGACGGGCGGCTTTGCGTAGGGGATGCCTTTCCATGTTTGGACACCGTTTTTTGAAATGCCTTTCACTGTGCCGTATTGCGTTTTGACCACTGATTCAGACATAGCGTTCTCTCCCTTTTTCCCCCATTATAAACAGATTTGTCCTGATGGTGCGAACCTCAGCCCTTATCTGATATTCATTTTCCCATCGTTTTTAAAAAGGATTTGACTTCCTGAACCGTCAGGCCGATTTCTCTCGCTTCCGCCATCAGCGCTTTCCACTCTTCTATATTCGATTCTGTCAGCTTTCGGTTTCGGTAGGAGGCGGTTTCAGGCTCCTCTTTCTTTAGCTTGTTCGTAAAAGTGAACAATTCTTCTTTTTCCATTCCGGCTTGAACAGCTTGTACAAGATGCACACGCCATTCTTCCTCTCCGCCGCTGATTTTTTGATACATCATCGTTTCAGCGTCGAATAATTCTGTTAATTCGACATCCAGGGTTGCTGATACTTTTTTCAAAAATTGAACGGACGGATTCGTATGAACGCCTCTTTCAATCTTGCTTAAATAGGATTTAGAAACGCCTGACTCGATAGCCAGCTGATTAATAGAATAGCCTTTTCTTTTGCGGTACAAACGGATAATTCTTCCAATCATAATATGAAATTCTCCTCTATTCCTGTCGTTATTTCGTTCATTATAAGGAATTATTCGTTCTTTATAAAATTTAAAATAATAAGGGAAGCGCAGTAAATAAGAGGAAAATCATGATATTGTTCTCTAAAGAGAACTTATTGGCTTATTTTGCAATTTTTAAATAATAAAGTTTTCTTTTATAATCCAATCATTAACAGAAAGGGGCTTGGGAAGCCAGCCGTGAGAAGGCTGAAGGCTATGAATATATGAATGAGAATATGAGTTTTAAAGAATTATACGCGATTGTCAGACATAGATTCGTGCTGATTCTGCTCATCACAATAGGCGTCACCTTTATTACAGGTTTTGTGCAATTTAAGGTTATTTCACCGACTTATCAGGCGTCGACTCAAGTGCTGATTCATGAATCAGACGGTGAAGAAAACTCGAATCTCAGTGACATCCAGCGAAATCTTCAGTACAGCAGCACGTTCCAATCCATTATAAAAAGCACGGCTTTGATGGAAGAGGTCAAGGCGGAATTGCATCTTTCTGAATCGGCTTCCTCGCTGAAAGGAAAAGTGATGACAAGCAGTGAAAATGAATCAGAAATTATCACCGTTGCCGTTCAGGATCACAACCCGGAGCGAGCGGCTAAGATTGCGAACACGTTAGTCAGCAAGTTTGAAAAAGAAGTAGATGAAAGAATGAATGTCCAAGGCGTACATATTCTATCAGAGGCGAAGGCTTCTGAAAGCTCGATGATCAAGCCGTCCCGAATGAGAAATATGGTCATGGCTTTTGGGGCGGCCGTGATGGGCGGCATTACACTGGCATTTTTTCTGCATTTTCTCGATGATACGTGCAAAAGCGCACGGCAGCTCAGCGAGAAAACCGGATTGCCCTGCTTAGGCTCCGTCCCTGATGTCAAAAAGAAACGGAATCGCAGGGTTGGATAAAACATTTCGAGGAGTGAAGTGAGTGGTCTTTAGAAAAAAGAAAGCAAGGCGAGGTTTGGCTCAAATATCCGTTTTACATCATAAATCAATTGTTGCGGAACAATATCGCACCATTCGGACAAACATTGAGTTTTCATCCGTACAGACCAACTTGCGGTCCATTCTCGTCACCTCCTCTGTGCCTGGTGAAGGAAAATCGTTCAGTGCAGCGAATCTTGCGGCAGTCTTTGCGCAGCAGCAGGAAAAGAAAGTGCTGCTGGTGGACGCCGATTTAAGAAAACCGACAATTAACCAGACGTTTCAGGTTGAAAATCTGACCGGGCTGACAAATGTGCTGGTCGGCAATGCTTCTCTAAATGAAACGGTGCAAAAGACCCCGATCGATAACTTATATGTGCTGACAAGCGGACCGACGCCGCCGAATCCGGCAGAACTGTTATCCTCGAAGGCAATGGGAGATTTGATATCAGATATCTATGACCAATTCAGTCTGGTGATCTTTGATTCTCCTCCGCTTTTAGCTGTCGCGGACGCTCAAATTTTAGCGAACCAGACAGATGGAAGCGTGCTCGTTGTCTTAAGCGGAAAAACAAAAACCGATACCGTCCTGAAAGCGAAGGACGCACTGGAGCAATCCAATGCAAAGCTTTTAGGCGCTCTCTTAAATAAAAAGAAAATGAAAAAATCTGAACACTATTCCTATTAATTTGTGCTTTTAGGTGATGTCTCCTTACCTGTATCAATGGAGGCACTCGGCTCCGCTGTGGGCAAGCTTGAACAGGCTGCCTTAGATGCTGGTCGTCGCTGGCGGGGCGTGAGGACGGGTTAAATGCCCACTTATTTGATATACATAGGAAATGTTATCGGTTTAGCTGCTGTCGTTTTTTAGATGACGAAAACCGCCGCAGCTAAACCGATAAAAGTATTAGGGGGGAAAAGGTTGAGTTACCGGAGAAGACTGTCAATGATTATCGCGCTGGATACTTATCTCGTTTTGAATTCAGTTATTGCAGGATATCAATTTTTAAAAGATTCTTATCAATTTTATGACTCCGGAGCATTATTGCTTACCGCTGTCAGCTTGCTCCTCAGCTATCATGTATGTGCTATCCTGTTCCGTCAGTATAAACAGGTCTGGACATACACCGGGCTCGGCGAACTGATCGCTCTGCTTAAGGTCATTACGATTTCAGCCGCTGTGACCGGCATCATTCAGTACGCTGTGTATCATACGATGTTTTTCCGGCTGTTAACGGCGTGCTGGGTGCTTCAGCTTCTGTTCATCGGGGGGACCCGCGTTTTATCGAGAATATTAAAAGAAAGCATCAGAAAAAAACGCAGCACGTCGGCCCGCGCACTGATTATCGGAGCGGGATCAGGCGGAACCCTGATGGTCAGGCAGCTGCTGCAGAAAGACGATCCCGACATTACACCTGTCGCTTTTATTGATGACGATCAAACGAAACATAAGCTGGAAATGATGGGGCTGCCCGTCATCGGCGGAAAAGAAAGTATCATGCCTGCGGTGCAAAAGCTCAAAATTAACTATATTATTATTGCGATTCCTTCTCTTCGTACCCATGAACTGCAGGTGCTATACAAAGAATGCGTGCGGACCGGGGTGAACATCAAAATCATGCCTCATTTTGATGAAATGCTGCTTGGAACGCGCACTGCCGGGCAAATCAGAGATGTAAAGGCTGAGGATTTACTCGGCAGAAAGCCGATAACCCTCGACACAAGCGAAATTTCAAACCGCATCAAAGAAAAAACAGTTCTCGTCACAGGAGCGGGCGGTTCAATCGGCTCGGAAATCTGCCGGCAAATCAGCGCGTTCCAGCCTAAGGAAATCGTTCTTCTCGGTCATGGGGAAAACAGCATTCATTCTATTTATTCTGAACTGAATGGACGATTCGGAAAACACATCGTGTTCCACACAGAAATTGCGGATGTGCAGGACCGCGACAAAATGTTTACCTTAATGAAAAAATACGAACCGCACGTCGTCTATCATGCGGCTGCCCATAAGCATGTGCCTTTAATGGAGCACAACCCCGAAGAGGCAGTCAAAAACAACATCATCGGAACAAAAAATGTGGCGGAAGCGGCAGATATGTGCGGGACAGAGACATTTGTGCTCATTTCATCTGATAAAGCGGTGAACCCGGCCAATGTAATGGGGGCAACAAAACGCTTTGCTGAAATGATTATTATGAATCTGGGGAAATTCAGCAGAACAAAATTCGTCGCTGTCCGCTTTGGCAATGTGCTCGGCAGCCGAGGCAGCGTCATTCCGGTTTTTAAGAAACAAATTGAAAAAGGCGGTCCCGTTACGGTGACACATCCGGCGATGACCCGCTATTTCATGACCATTCCCGAAGCGTCACGGCTTGTCATCCAAGCTGGAGCGCTGGCGAAAGGACGCCAAATTTTTGTTCTTGATATGGGCGAGCCCGTGAAGATTGTCGATCTCGCCAAAAATCTCATTCATTTATCGGGCTACACGACAGAGCAGATTCCGATTGAGTTCACAGGCATTCGCCCGGGTGAAAAAATGTATGAGGAGCTGCTGAACAAAAATGAAGTTCACGCCGAACAAGTTTTTCCGAAAATCCATATCGGCAAAGCGGTGGACGGCGACTGGCCATTGCTGATGCGCTTTATAGAAGATTTCAATCAGCTGCCGGAAGCCGAGCTCAGAGAGCGGCTGTTTGCGGCAATAGACACATCAAACGAAATGACGGCTGCCGGCGTTCGTTAGGGGGAGTGGAGATGACGAAAAAAATACTATTTTGTGCCACTGTCGATTATCACTTTAAAGCCTTTCATCTTCCTTACTTTAAATGGTTTAAACAATTGGGCTGGGAGGTTCATGTCGCTGCGAGCGGACAGACGCGGCTGCCGTATGTCGATGAGAAATTCTCCATTCCGATTCGAAGGTCACCCTTTCATCCTCAGAACCTTGCCGTTTACAGACAGCTGAAGAAAGTGATCGAAACCAACGAGTACGACATCGTTCATTGCCATACGCCGGTCGGCGGTGTTCTTGCCCGGCTTGCGTCACGGCATGCGAGACGAAACGGAACAAAGGTGCTCTACACCGCTCACGGATTTCATTTTTGCAGCGGAGCGCCGATGAAAAACTGGGTCCTTTATTATCCGGTTGAAAAATGGCTTTCTGCCTATACAGACTGCCTGATCACCATAAATGAAGAAGATTACACACGAGCGAAAGGGCTTCAAAGACCGGGCGGAATGACAGAAAAAATTCACGGCATCGGCGTTAATACAGACAGGTTCCGGCCAGTCAGCCTTGAAGAGCAGCATAGGTTGAGAGAAAAGCACGGCTTCCAAAAAGACGACTTTATATTGATCTATCCGGCTGAACTGAATCTCAACAAAAATCAGAAGCTGTTAATTGAAGCTGCCGCACTGCTGAAAGATAAGATTCCTGAGCTTCGTCTTGTTTTTGCCGGAGAAGGAGCGATGGAACAAACGTATCGGGCCTTAGCTGAAAAGCTTGGAGCTTCCCGCAATGTTTGCTTTTACGGCTTTTGCCGCGATATTCACGAGCTGATTCAGCTTGCGGATGTATCTGTCGCCTCCAGCATCAGAGAAGGCCTCGGCATGAATGTGCTTGAGGGCATGGCGGCGGAGAAGCCGGCGATTGCTACTGAGAACCGCGGACACCGGGAAATCATCCGGGACAGAAAAAACGGGTTTCTCATCAAAATTGGCGACAGCGCCGCTTTTGCCGATCGGATTGAACAGCTCTACCTTGAGCCGGAACTGCGGAGAACACTCGGGCAGGAAGGCCGCCAAACAGCCTTGCGCTTTTCGGAAGCGCGAACGGTAGAAGAAATGGCAGATATTTATTCCGTGTACATGGATATGGATAAAAAGGAGAAAAGCGTATGAATTCAGGACCGAAAGTTTCTGTCATTATGGGCATTTATAATTGTGAACGCACTTTGGCGGAAAGCATTGAATCCATTCTCAGCCAATCCTATAAAAATTGGGAGCTGATTATGTGCGATGATGCGTCAACAGACGGCACGCTCCGTATTGCGAAGCAGTATGCCGCTCATTACAGCGACCGCATCAAGCTGATTCACAATCAAACAAACAAGCGGCTGGCCGCTTCGTTAAATCACTGTCTTTCTTATGCGACAGGCGAGTATATCGCCCGTCAGGACGGAGATGATCTGTCCTTTCCGCGCCGTCTGGAGAAGCAGGTTGCCTTTTTAGAAAAGCATCGGCACTACCAGGTGGTCGGCACCGGCATGCTAGTGTTTGATGAATTTGGCGTAAGGGGCACACGGATGCTGCCTTCTGTTCCGGAGCCGGCCATCATGGCGAAAGGGACGCCGTTTTGTCATGGGACAATCATGATGAGAGCCAGCGCTTACCGTACGCTGAAAGGCTATCGTTCGGTGCGGCGGACAAGACGAATGGAGGATATCGATTTGTGGCTCCGCTTTTTTGGAGAGGGCTTCCGAGGCTATAACCTCCAAGAAGCGCTGTATAAAGTAAGGGAAGACAGCGACG
Source organism: Bacillus sp. PAMC26543 (assembly GCF_014250375.1). Lineage (NCBI taxonomy): Bacteria > Bacillati > Bacillota > Bacilli > Caryophanales > Bacillaceae > Bacillus > Bacillus sp. PAMC26543. The sequence goes on from NZ_CP060193.1 coordinate 765,910, forward strand.
CATTCAAGAGGCGGTCTTTTACCTATTCAATCGACAACGCTATTCTTGTGTACCAGGCATGCAGACGCCTGAAGCTTCCTTTTTCCGCTTACATCTATATCGCAAAACCGCTCATTCGCGCGTTTATGCCTCCTGCTGTGATGAATCGTTACCATAAAAAAAGAGTGATGAATCAGAAGGAAGGGCTTGTGAAGCATGAATAACAGCCAGCAGCGCGTGCTCCATGTTTTCAGCGGCATGAACAGGGGCGGCGCGGAAACCATGGTCATGAATTTATATCGGAAAATGGATAGAAGCAAGGTGCAATTTGATTTTTTAACCTATCGAAATGATCCGTGCGCTTATGATGAAGAAATTTTATCGCTAGGCGGGCGGCTTTTTTATGTCCCGAGTATCGGACAAAGCAATCCCCTCATATTTGTGAAGAATGTAAGAAACACAATAAAAGAAAACGGGCCGTTCAGCGCGGTTCATGCGCACACAGATTTTCAAACCGGCTTTATCGCGCTTGCGGCAAGGCTAGCCGGGGTGCAGGTCAGAGTATGCCATTCCCATAACACCTCGTGGAAGACCGGCTTCAATTGGAAGGACCGCCTGCAGCTGATGGTGTTCAGACGCCTCATTTTGGCTTATGCGACTGAATTGTGCGCTTGCGGAGAGGATGCGGGCCGGTTTTTGTTCGGGCGATCAAATATGGAGCGGAAGCGTGTTCATCTGCTGCCGAACGGAATCGACCTTGATTTGTTCTCTCCCGCCGGGCAGGCGGCCGATGACGAAAAAAAAGCACGCGGCATAGCGTCTGACCGTCTGATCATTGGTCATGTGGCCCGATTTCATGAAGTGAAAAATCACGCGTTTTTGCTGAAGCTTGCCGTTCACCTGAAAAAACGGGGAGTTCGTTTTCAGATGGTTCTCGCAGGAGACGGACCGCTGCGGGAGCAGATGGAGGAGGAAGCGCGGCGGCTGAATCTGCTTTCAGATGTCCTCTTTTTAGGAACTGAAGAACACATTCATGAGCTCATGCGTACCTTTGATGTATTTGTCATGCCGTCGCTGTACGAAGGCTTGCCTGTTGTGCTTGTGGAAGCGCAGGCTTCGGGTCTTCCGTGCATTATTTCCGACACGATCACAGAAAAAGTCGACACGGGGCTCGGACTTGTGAAAAGGGTGAGTCTCTCTAAGCCGATGGATATTTGGGCTGAAACAATTGTAAGAGCGGCCGCCGCAGGCAGGCCGAAGCGGGAGCTCGTGAAAGATACCCTTGCGAAACTTGGCTATGATGCGCGGCGAAATGTGGGTGCATTGATGAATTTATATCAGATTAGCACTGAAAAAGGACAATAAAAATGATTGTGTATGTCGTCAATATGGGAATTGTATATATTTGGTCTTGGTTTGCTAAAATGTGCGGCGGCCGGGATGAGTCACTTGCTACCGGCTATCGTCCGAACAAGCTTCTTATTTGGATTCCGCTTGCCTCACTTGTGCTTGTTTCGGGCCTGCGTTACAGGGTCGGTACAGATTTTCAGACGTATACGCTGCTGTATCAAATGGCAGGAGACTATCAAAATATTTGGCAGATATTCGGTTTCGGCACCGCGAAAACGGCAACAGATCCGGGCTTTACCGCACTGCTATGGCTGATGAATTTCATCACGAAGGACCCGCAAATCATGTATGTGACCGTTGCGGCCGTGACCTATATCTTTATTATCAAGACGCTGGCAGACTACGGAAGACCGTTTGAGCTGAGCGTCTTTTTATTTTTAGGAACCTTTCATTATTACGCATCCTTTAACGGAATCAGACAATACATGGTGGCAGCCGCTTTGTTTTGGGCGATTCGCTATATCATCAATGGAAACTGGAAGCGTTATTTTCTGATTGTGCTGGTCAGTTCGCTCTTTCACTCCTCGGCGCTGGTGATGATTCCGGTCTATTTTATTGTCAGAAGAAAAGCCTGGTCACCGGCAATATTCGGTCTCTCAGCCTTATTTCTCGGCATGACCTTTTTATATCAGAAATTTATTTCGGTATTTGTCGTTGTCCTTGAAAACAGCTCATACAGCCATTATGAAAAGTGGCTGATGACAAATACAAACGGAATGAATGTGGTCAAAATCGCTGTTTTGGTCCTGCCGCTGTTTTTGGCCTTTTGTTACAGGGAGCGCCTTCGAAAGCTGTGGCCGCAAATCGATATTGTCGTCAATTTGTGCCTTCTCGGATTTTTATTCGGGCTCTTGGCCACAAAGGACGTGATCTTTGCCAGGTTTAATATTTACTTCGGACTGTATCAAATGATCCTAGTCCCTTATTTTGTCAGGATATTTGATGAGAAATCGAATGCGTTGATCTATATCGCCATTGTGGTTTGTTATTTTTTATACAGTTATTTGCTTATGCCGGTTGATTCTTCCGTTCTGCCGTACAGAACGATTTTTTCCCGGTAATTTATGCAAGAGGAGCCGGTCATTATGGAAACACCTGCGGTTAGTCTGTTAGTCGCTGTTTATAATACAGAAACCTATATCAGAAACTGCCTTGAATCTTTAAAGAACCAGACATTAGACAATATTGAAATCATCATCGTCAATGACGGTTCGGCAGACGCCAGCCCGGACATCGCGGAGGAATATGCAGAAAAGGATAAACGATTCAGAGTCATTCACCAGGAAAACCAAGGGCTCGGTGCGGTCCGGAACAAAGGGATCGAGGCGGCCCGAGGCGAATTTGTGGCTTTTATTGATTCAGACGACTGGATCGAGCCTGATTATTGCTTGCAAATGGTTCAGGCAGCAGCGGAGGAAACCGATCTGGTCATTTGCAACTATGCCGCGGAGTTTGAGGATACTGAAAAAACCGTTGTCTCAGACATTGCGGAAACCTATCAGGATCAGCCGAAGGAGTCCTATATCAAGGCGTTATTCGAAGGGAAGGTCAGGGGATTTTCATGGAATAAACTGTACCGAAGAAGCATGATTGACGCACACTGGCTTTCGTTCCCGCTCAGAGGTGAGCTGGAGCATGTCGAGGATCAGTTTTTCAGCTTCAGGGCACATTTTTTCGCCCGCTCGGTTTCCTATGTAGAAGCGCCTCTCTACCATTACCGAATTCACCATTCCTCCATCGTGCAGGGTTATCAGAAAAAACTGTTTGAATCAGGACTGGCGCTGTATCAGGCAAACGCAGCGTTTTTACAGGAGAACAACAAGCTGGAGGAGTACCGTAAAGAGCTTGATTTCTTTATCGTTCTCCATGGGACCATCTGTCTCTTGAACGAATGGAAAACAAGCGGCAGCCGGCGTCTTTTGGAAAGGCTCAAAACGGTCGGCGTGATTTGCGCTGATCCGGTGTTTCAAGGCAGTCTGTCGAAAACGGGGACAGCGCCTTTTGACGCAAAACGGTCATGCCTGCTGCTGATGGCGAAATACAGAATGATACCGTTCGTTGCTATGGCGTCCGCCGCGTATCAGCGAGTGATCGAGTACAAAATGAAAATCAGAGGGTGAAGACATGTCGTTACATTCATTGAAAATCAACCTTGCAGAATGGCTGCTGCTAAAGGTCAAGTACCCGTCCCAATTTTGGCTGGGTGCGGCCGATCAGCCGGTAAAGGCTGCCGCACATAAGAAGAAAATCATACTGACCCTGCTGCCTTCCCATGACAATTTGGGGGATCATGCCATTGCTTATGCCAGCAAAGCGTTTCTTGAGCAGGAATACTCCGATTTTGATATCGTTGAGGTCGATATGAAGGACATATACAAATCAGCAAAAGCGCTGATCCGCTCCCGCCACCCGGAGGATATGGTCTTTATCATCGGCGGCGGAAACATGGGGGATTTATACCGGTATGAAGAGTGGACGCGCCGCTTTATCATTAAAACGTTTCATGATTATCAAATCGTCCAGCTACCGGCAACCGTTCATTTTTCTGATACGAAAAAGGGACGCAGAGAGCTGAAACGGGCGCAGAAAATTTATAACGCGCACCCCGGTTTATTGCTGATGGCCCGGGATGAAACTACGTATCAATTTATGAAGCGGCATTTTAAAGAAAAAAAGATCCTGAAGCAGCCCGATATGGTGCTGTATTTAGATAGAAGCAGCACCCCTGCGGATCGCGAAGGGGTTTATATGTGTTTGCGCGAGGATCAGGAAAGCGTGCTTCAGGAGGATCAGAGAAACCGCGTGAAGGCCGCTCTTTTTGATGAATTTGGTGATATCAAAGCTTTTACGACAACGATCGGTCGCCGGGTCAGCCGCGGCACACGGGAACAGGAGCTGGAAGCGCTTTGGTCTAAGCTGCAAAGTGCTGAAGCCGTTGTCACTGACAGGCTGCACGGCATGATTTTTTGTGCGCTGACAGGAACGCCGTGTGTAGTGATTCGGTCTTTTGATCACAAAGTCATGGAAGGCTACCAATGGCTGAAAGATATTCCAACCATGAAGCTGATTGAACAGCCGGAGCCGGAAATTGTGACAGCCGCAGTGAAAGAGCTGCTGACAAAAGAAACAAACCGTGCCGGCTTTCCGCGGGATATGTATTTTAAAGGGCTGCGGGATAAAATCAGCGGTGAAGCACAATGAGACCGCTCGTCAGCATTATTGTCCCGATGTATAACGTTGAACCATTCATTGAAGAATGCTTCAATTCACTGCTTGCCCAAACGCTTACTGATATAGAAATCATCCTTGTTAATGATGGAACACCCGATCGATCTGGTGAGATGGCAGCGGCATACGCGAAACGGGATGAAAGAGTTCAAGTCATTCATAAAAAAAATGGCGGCTTGAGTTCGGCTCGAAACGCGGGAATCAAAGCGGCGCGCGGCACGTATATCGGGTTTGTAGACGGAGACGATTATGTCTCTCCCGCCATGTTTCAAAGGCTTGCAGAAGAAGCGGAGCAGCACCGGCTCGATATCGCTGGCTGCGGATTTTATAAACAGTTTGAAGACAAACGGGTATACGTACCGCCGCAGCTCGAAACAGGCCGTATGCTGACAAAAGCGGATATAGCTGTACAGCTCCAACGTGCCCACGAAACGAGATTTATCTGGTATGTATGGCGATATGTGTATCGCCGTGAGCTTTTGGAAAGGGCGAACCTGCGGTTTGATGAAGACATCCGTTTTGCTGAAGATTCACCCTTTAATTTATCTGCTTTTTATGAAGCCGAGCGGGTAAAAATGCTGGATGAAGGCTTGTACATATACCGTGAAAATCCGAACAGCCTGACGGAACTCCCTTATAAGCCTGCGATGGATGAAAATATCCAAAAACAATATCAAGCCAAACTCGCATTTTACAATCAGTGCGGCTTATCGGCTGTGTGCAAAGAAGATTTGGATGTGTACATTTGCAAGCACCAGCTTCCGATGCTTCTGGCAAACGCCTGTGCCTCACCGCAGTCGCCGAAAGACATCAAAAAACAGATCAGACAGATTTTATCCTATGACATGGTGCGGCAGGCTGTCAGACACACACCGCTCCAGCATGAGAAATTAGGCAGAGGCGAGCGATTGGTCTTAGGGCTGTGCAAATGGCGGCTGATCTTTCTCATCAAACTGTTTTTTGAGACACGGGGAACCATGAAAGGCAGTGCAAAGCAGGCATGAAATTCACCATTAACTTCAGCGCCAATCTCACAGCTTTTCTTCTGTCCGTATTCCTGTCTGTCTGGATGACGCCTTTTATTGTCAAAACGCTCGGTGTCGAGGCTTTCGGCTTTGTGAATTTAACGCAAAATGTGATTAATTATTTTTCCATTATCACGGTGGCGCTCAGCTCCGTGGTTGTGCGTTTTTTTTCTGTCGCAGCCCACAGGGGAGAGCAGGAAAAAGCAAATGCGTATATCAGCAATTATTTGGCTGCATCTGTTTTGATTTCATTGCTGCTTCTGCTGCCTCTTGTGAGTGCGGCTTTTTTTATTGACCGCGTTATGAATGTCCCTCAGGATCTATTGGCTGATGTTCGGCTGTCGATTTTGATTGGGAGTCTGCTGTTTCTTTTAACATTTTTGATGGCGGGGTTTGGGGCGGCGCCGTTTTATGCCAACCGGCTGTATATCACCAGTTCGATTCAGGCGGTGCAAATGCTCATCCGCGTACTGTGTGTGCTGGCGCTGTTTGCCTGCTTTACGCCAAAAATCTGGCAGATTCAGCTTGCCGCTTTAGCCGGTGCCGTCATAGCGTCTATTCTGTCTTTCTGCTTTTTCAGAAAACTGATTCCATGGTTTTCATTTAGGCTGAAAGACTTGTCATTCCGCATAAGCAAGGAACTGTTTCAGGCAGGAACCTGGAACTCAGTCAATCAGATCGGCGTGCTGCTTTTTTTGCAGATCGACCTATTAACCGCCAACTTGGTGCTGGGTGCATCTGAAGCGGGAAAATACGCGGCGATTATCCAGTTTCCGCTGCTGCTGCGCAGTTTGGCAGGAACAGTTGCATCTCTATTTGCGCCTGTCATTACTTCTTATTATTCAAAAGGCGATATGGACGGCTTGGTCAAGTACGCCAATCAGGCAGTGAGACTGAACGGGCTTTTGCTTGCGCTTCCGGCTGCATTATTGGGAGGTTTGGCCGGGCCTTTTCTGACGATCTGGCTTGGACCGTCCTTTTCCTCTGTAGCGCCGCTTTTATATATTCACGCCGGATATTTGGCGGTCAGTCTTGCCTTTATGCCGCTGTTTTATATATGGACCGCCTTTAATCAACAAAAAACACCGGCGCTCGTCACCCTGCTGTTAGGCGCAGTGAATGTTGTGCTGGCGGTCACATTAAGCGGGCCAGCGCATCTAGGGCTTTACGGCATTACGCTGGCCGGGGCGATTTCGCTTGTGCTGAAAAATGTCATCTTTACGCCGCTATATGTATCACGCATTACCGGCTACAAAAAGCATGTGTTCTTTACAGGCATGTTCGGTCCGGTCTTTGCCGCTTTATTTGCCTGGGCGGTTTGTGAGGCCATTCAGTTATGTATCACCATTGAAAGCTGGACATCACTGATTGCCGCAGGTGCCGCTGTCAGCTGCTGCTACGCCGTTTTCGCTTTTATGTTTGTTTGTACGAAAGAGGAACGACAGCTGGTGCTAAGACGGTTTAGAAAAACGAAAGGAGCTGTAAATATTTGATCCTGAAACGTCTTTTTGATCTGACGGCCGCTATTCTTTTATTGTGCTGCACGGGTGTCATTATTCTATTCACTATCGCCGTTGTCAGGCTGAAAATAGGATCGCCTGTCTTTTTTAAACAAGTACGGCCCGGCCTGCATGGGAAGCCGTTCACCCTTTATAAATTCAGAACGATGACGGACGAACGGGACAGTGAGGGAAATCTGCTGCCGGATGCAGTCAGGCTTACGAAAACAGGCAGGCTGATCAGAAAGCTGAGCATTGATGAGCTGCCGCAGCTTCTGAACGTTTTGAAAGGAGACCTCAGCCTCGTCGGTCCCCGGCCGCTGCTGATGGACTATCTGCCGCTTTATACGAAACAGCAGGCACGGCGCCATGAGGTAAAACCCGGGATTACAGGCTGGGCACAGGTCAACGGCAGAAACGCGATTTCCTGGGAAAAGAAATTTGAACTGGATGTTTGGTACGTTGACAACCGTTCATTCTTGCTCGATTTGAAAATTTTATGTCTGACGGTACGCAAAGTTCTTGTGTCAGAAGGTATACAGCAAACCAATCATGTGACCGCAGAACGCTTCACAGGAAGCGGAGATGTGTCCTCATGAGAAACGTGGCCATTGTGGGAGACGGCGGTCACGGGAAGGTGATCAGAGAACTCATAAGCGCCCGTTCAGGCACGCGCTTAGCTGCGGTGCTGGACGATAAATTCAGCACATTTGATGCCGGGAAAGAGCTGTACACAGGCCCCTCGGCAGCAATTCCTGAATTGCGCAAGCTGATCCCTGACGTCATGTTTGTGATTGCAATTGGAAACAACAGCGTCAGAAAAAAGCTGGCGGAGCGGCTGGGGTTATACAAAGAAGATTTCATCACATTAATCCACCCGTCAGCCATCATCAGCAAATCGGCTGTCATCGGGGAAGGAACGGTTATTATGGCCGGTGCGATTATTCAGGCGGATGTTCAGATCGGCGCCCATTGTATCATCAATACGGGCGCGATTGCAGAGCACGACAATCAGATCGGCGATTTTGTACATCTCTCTCCGCGCGCCACGCTTTCTGGTGGTATTGCGGTTCAAGAAGGGGCTCATGTTGGCACCGGGGCCTCCGTCATTCCGCAGGTTACTATTGGCTCTTGGAGCATTGTCGGCGCAGGCTCCGCGGTGATCCGCTCTATCCCTGCCGGGGTAACGGCAGCCGGCACCCCGGCGCGCGTGATTTCCTCTATTCAAACCTAAAGCAAAGGATGGTTACATGCATAAAAAAATCTACTTATCCGCCCCTCATATGAGCGGCAGGGAGCAGCACTATATTTCAGAAGCCTTTCGCTCAAACTGGATTGCGCCGCTTGGGCCGCTTGTGAATACATTTGAAGAAAAATTGGCTGAACGAGTCGGCGCCAAAGGGGCGGCTGCGGTCAGCTCAGGCACCGCCGCGATTCATTTGGCGCTACGTTTGCTGGATGTAAAAGCGGGAGACACCGTGTTTTGTCCGTCCTTTACATTTGTGGCAACGGCAAACCCGATTTTATATGAAAAAGCGGTGCCTGTTTTTATAGATTCTGAGCCGGATACGTGGAATATGTCTCCGAAAGCACTTGAAAGAGCACTGGAGGAAGCAAAACGAAAGGGAAATCCGCCCAAAGCGGTCATTGCCGTCAACCTGTACGGACAAAGCGCGAAAATGGATGAGATTGTAAGCCTGTGCGGCTTATACGGAGTGCCGGTCATTGAGGATGCGGCTGAATCCCTCGGTTCGGTCTATAAAGGGAAGCAGAGCGGGACATTCGGCCGTTTCGGCGTTTATTCATTTAATGGAAACAAAATCATTACCACTTCAGGAGGCGGGATGCTTGTGTCAGACGATGAAGCCGCCATTGAAAAAGCAAGATTTCTTGCTTCACAGGCCCGCGATCCTGCAGTTCATTATCAGCACAGTGAAATCGGGCACAACTACAGATTGAGCAATATCCTTGCCGGAGTCGGCATTGCCCAGCTTGAGGTGCTGGATGAGCGGGTGGAGAAAAGACGGGAGATTTTTACGAGGTACGAAAAAGCGCTTGGCAGCATAGATGGCGTTTGCTTTATGCCGGAATACTCAGAAGGCGTGTCCAACCGCTGGCTTACTGCTCTTACGCTCGATAACGGACTGATTCCTTATGACGTGGTTCAGCATCTAGCTGAAGAACAGATCGAAGCGAGACCGCTTTGGAAGCCGCTGCATACCCAGCCTCTGTTTACATCATCTGCATTTTATTCCCATACAGATTCTGAAAGTGTGTGCGAGAACTTATTCAGGCGAGGGATCTGCCTCCCATCCGGAACAAATATGACCGAAGAAGATCAAGACCGAGTAATCGATGCGTTGTTACACTTATTCCAAACAACAGAGGTGAAGAGATGGACAGCAAGCATTCAATGATCAGCCTGAAGAAAAAACTGGCCGGGCTGCTCGAAATGATTCCGAAGCAATCCGAAATCATTTACGCCGACTATCCTCTATACGGAAATGTAGGGGATCTATTTATTATGAAAGGAACGGAAGCCTTTTTTGACGAAAATGACATTCGGGTCAGAAACCGCTGGAATCCAGACAATTTCCCAATCGGGCGTAAGCTTGATCCGAATCTGATCATCGTCTGTCAGGGAGGCGGCAACTTCGGGGATTTATATCCGTACTATCAAGGATTTAGAGAGAAAATCGTTCAAACCTATCCAAACCACAAAATCGTCATTCTGCCGCAATCCATCTATTTTCAACATGAAGACAACTTAAAACGGACGGCTGACATTTTCTCTGCCCATTCAAATCTGCATATCATCACAAGGGAAAAAGCCTCCTATGCAACGGCACAGGCGTACTTTCAAAACAATCATATCAAGCTATTGCCTGATATGGCCCACCAGCTGTTTCCCATCATTCCGACACAGCAGCCGACCGGCCAAAAGCTGAGATTTATCAGAACAGATCATGAAGCAAATGATGAGCTTCAAAGACATGCGCAAGCGGAAAGCTATGACTGGCGTACAGTGCTGTCAGCTTCAGACCGCCGGACAATCGCTTTTCTCCAAACGCTGAACGTCCTGAACAAAAAAGCGGGCAATCCTCTGCCCATCGCATTTATATGGAGAAAATACTCGGATTACATCGTCACCAAAGCCATTCGCTTTTTCAGCCGTTACCAATCGGTGGAAACGTCAAGACTGCACGGCCATATTTTGTCCTCTCTTCTTCAAAAAGAAAACACGGTCATTGATAATTCCTACGGTAAAAACGCCAATTACTATCATACTTGGATGGAGGGAGTGCCAAACACTCAAATCATTCGGGACGCCTCAAAGAAGGAAAACCTTCCTGCTCACATGTGAGCGGAAGGTTTATTTTGCTTCTCCGCGTTTTACTTTGTTGTAGGCTTCATCTAAATGCTGAATCCGCTTCAGGACAACGGCGTTTTTTGTCAGCTGATCCTGCACAAGTGTGGAAACGACAGAACGGTAGTAGCTGTTCATTGCGTGGATCTTATCCTCAGACGGGTTCATTTCAATATGCTGCTTTAAGTTTTCAATAAAATACGGTACAGAAAAAAGTTCAGACATTTCTTTGGCAGCTCCTTTTTCATAAATGTATACGGTGTCATCCCAATCATGTACAATGAAGAAAGGGGAGTGAGCAAGATGGATATGAAACTTCAGCAAGTACAAGTACTAAAGCCTCAACTGACACAGGAGCTCAGGCAGGCCATTACGCTGCTTGGCTATCATTCGGCGGAACTGGCCGAATACATTGATGAGCTCTCACTGGAAAACCCTCTTATTGAACGAAAGGAAACAGACACACCGCCACTATCTTACCATAAAACAAGCAAAAACAGGATCAGCAGGCAGGAGGCGGGCCTTCAATTAAGCAATCCGCAAAAAACTCTGCAGGATGTCCTCAAACAGCAGTCGCTGGATATGAATCTGTCAAACACTGAAAAAAAGATTTTTAATTATCTGATACATTCGCTTGATTCAAACGGATATCTGGAGGAAGATGTGGAGGAGGCAGCCCGGCGCCTGTCTGTTTCGGCAGAGGAAGCGGAAGCGGTTCTGAGAAAACTACAGTCGCTTGAACCAGCGGGAATCGGAGCAAGATCTCTTCAAGAGTGTATTCTGCTGCAATTACAGCGTCTCCCGAACAGAAATGAACAGGCAGAACTGCTTGTTTCAGAACACTTTGATGTATTTGCACAAAAAAACTGGAAAGCGCTTTCAAAAGAAACTGGAATCCCGCTTCACGCGATTCAGGATATTTCTGATAAAATTGCTGCGCTTCACCCAAGACCCGGCCTTCTGTTTGCCAGTCCGGAGCAGGATATGTATATTGAACCTGACATTTTCATCATCGTTAAAAACGGCCAGATCACAGCGGAACTGAACAGCCGCTCGTTCCCGGAGATTGAGCTGCATCCGCAGTACAGGCCGCTTCTATCGTCGGGCGCCTGTCAGGATACGGTTTCCTATTTATCTACGAAATATCAGGAGTGGCGCTGGCTGAGCCGCGCGCTGAGGCAGCGGAAGCAGACGATCACCAGAATTGTAAATGAGCTGACCGCACGTCAAAAAGATTTTTTCCTAAAAGGGCGGAGCGCTATGAAGCCGCTGACACTGAGAGAGGTGGCGGATTGTCTGGGCCTGCATGAATCAACCATCAGCCGGGCCATTAAAGGGAAAACGATACAAACGCCTTACGGATTGGTTGAGATGAAGATGTTCTTCTCAGGAAAAGCAGAGGCCTCTGGAGATGGCGATACATCCAACTATGCGGTCAAAACGCATCTTCAAGCATTGATTCAGCAAGAGGATAAAACAAAACCCCTCTCAGATCAAAAGCTTGCTGACCTGTTATATGAACAGCACCGCATCCAAATCTCCAGACGCACAGTGGCGAAATACCGCGATCAATTGAACATTCCGTCATCGGCAGCCAGAAAACGGTACAAATAAAATCCTCCCTGTAAGGGAGGATTTTTTTACGGAATCATCCAGCTGAAAAACTGGTGCTGCAAAAAGGTGATGATACAGACGAGCAGCAGCAAAAACAAGCTGTGCTTGATCGTAAAGCGGAAAAGATCCGACTCCTTCCCGGCGAGTCCGACTGCCGCACACGCGACCGCGATTGACTGCGGGGAAATCATTTTGCCGGTGACGCCGCCTGATGAATTGGCCGCGACCGATAGGACAGGGTCCATTCCGACCGATAAGGCCGTTACTTTCTGAAGGTTTCCAAACAGCAGGTTAGCCGACGTATCCGAGCCGGTAATAAAGACGCCGAGCCAGCCGAGAACCGGCGAAAAGAAGGTAAACATCGAGCCTGTCAGCGCCAGCGTCATGCCGAGCGTTGTGCTCATTCCCGAGGAGTTGGTGACATATGCAAAACCAACGACCGAGGCGATCGTTAAAATCGGAAACTTCAATTCCTGCAGTGTTTCGCTAAAAACAGCCCCCCATTCTTTCCACGAAATGGACGTGATGAATTTTGACAGCACTGCGGCAATTAAAATCGCGGTGCCTGCCGAACCAAGCAACTCAAGCTTATAAACCGCTTCAATCGGAGTGCCGTCAGCATTGACGATCTGATTGTTCAAAAAAGGCACCCCAGGAGCAAAAGTCAGCTTTTCTCCAATCACATTCAGCCATTTTAAGACAATGGCTGTGCCTTCGTAATGCCCTGTCAGCGCGGATTTGACCGAAGGAATGCCCCAAACAGAAATCATCACCGTCAGCAGCAGAAACGGCGACCAGGCCTTAAAAATCTGCCCGCCGGTGTAAGCCGGTGCATCAGGGTGCAGTTTTGCCGTTTCAATTGCGGCTGCCGATTCCCGCTCCCCCGCAAACCGGAATGTCTTCTTCGGCTTCCACCATTTCAAAAACACAGCTAGCGCAGCCATCGACACTAGCGCCGACAAAACATCCGGCAGCTCCGGTCCCAGAAAGTTGGAACTGAGATACTGAACAGCGGCAAAGGAAACACCGGAAACAAGAATCGCCGGCCATACCTCAAAGGCTTTCTTGAATCCGCTCATAATGATAATTAAATAAAGAGGAATAAATACAGATAAAAACGGCAGCTGCCGTCCGACCATTTGAGAAATCTCCATCGCCGGAATCCCTGTCGGCCCTTCTACAGCTGTAATCGGAATCCCAATCGCCCCGAAGGCTACTGGCGCCGTATTGGCAATCAAACAGATCCCCGCCGCATAAAGAGGGTTAAAACCGAGGCCGACAAGCAGTGCGGCTGAAATCGCGACCGGCGCCCCGAAGCCCGCCGCTCCTTCTAAAAAAGCCCCGAATGAGAAAGCGATCAGCAGCGCCTGAAGCCGGCGGTCATCGGTAATGGAGAGAACAGAGCTGCGAATAATATCAAACTGTCCCGTTTTTACAGTGATTTTATACAAAAAAACAGACGTCACAATGATCCAGCCGATTGGCAGAATGCCGTATACGGCTCCTTGTGTAGCGGACATCAGCGCTTTTTCCGCCGGCATCCCGTAAATCAATACAGCAATCAGCAGCGCGATTCCCAAGGTGGACAATCCCGCCGTATACCCCTTCATTCGTTTAATGGCGAGTGCCCAGAAAAAGAAAATAATCGGTACAAGTGCGGCAAGCGCAGATAAAAGCAAATTTCCCCCTATAGGCGTATATGCCTGTGTCCATTGCATCCCAAACCCCTCCTTCAAACATAACTGGCTATGTGTAAGCGGTTTCTAAAGATGATATGATCATCTGATGACTAGATAATAAGACCAGTTACCTAGCATTATATTTTGAAAAAAATCAAAGTACAAGACTTTTTGACGAAATTGTCTAAATCTTTTGGCGGCGCCCAAAAGGGAGTATAATAGATCGTAAACAGCCAGACCTACAAGTTGCGGGGTGAATTGCATTGAAATATAAACAGATTAAAACAAAGAAGATATATGAAGAAGTCGCGGATGCATTATTAGATATGATCAAAACCGGCCAACTGAAGCCGGGGGATAAACTTGACTCCGTTCAGGCGCTTTCCGAAAGCTTTCAAGTCAGCCGTTCAGCGGTGCGCGAAGCGCTTTCCGCATTAAAAGCGATGGGGCTTGTCGAAATGAAACAGGGAGAAGGCACCTACCTAAAGGAGTTTGAACCTGATCAAATTTCTCAGCCTCTGTCAGCCGCACTTTTAATGAAAAAAGAAGATGTCAAACAGCTGCTCGAGGTCAGAAAGCTGCTTGAAATCGGCGTGGCTTCATTAGCTGCCGAAAAACGGACAGAAGAGAATCTCCAAAGCATTCATGCGGCGTTAAAGGAAATGGGGGAGATTGAAGCAGACGGGGAGCTAGGCGAAAAAGCAGACTTCGCCTTTCATTTGGCACTCGCTGACGCTTCACAAAACGATCTGCTTAAACATCTGATGAATCACGTATCATCATTGCTGCTGGAAACGATGAGAGAAACGCGGAAAATCTGGCTGTTTTCCAAGAAGACCTCGGTACAGCGGCTTTATGAGGAGCATGAACGGATTTATAATGCCGTGGCTGCCCAAGACGGAGCACAGGCGGAAGAAGCGATGCTGGCACACTTGACGAATGTGGAAGATGTCCTTTCGGGATATTTTGAGGAAAACGTGCAATAACCGACTCATTTCCCGGGCAATTCTGCTGGTGCATACAAACAACCAAGACTGAGCTGTAATGGTTCAGTCTTATTTACATTGTGCGGCTGACACAGCTTGACATTTACGAAAAAGGAAGTAAAATATTTTACTAAAACGACCACTGGCATGTTTGAAAATGGAGGCAGATATAATGGCGACAATAAAAGATATCGCACAAGCCGCGGGATTTTCGATTTCAACCGTTTCCCGTGTTTTAAATAACGATGAGAGCCTTTCTGTACCGGACGAGACGCGTGAAAAGATATATGAAGCCGCGGAGAAACTTAATTATCGCAAGAAAACTGTAAGGCCTCTGGTGAAACACATTGCTTTTTTATATTGGCTGACAGATCAAGAGGAGCTGGAAGATGTCTATTTCAAAACAATGAGATTAGAAGTAGAGAAATTGGCGAAAACCTTCAATGTCGACATGACGACCTATAAAATAACGGACGGTATTGAATGCATTCCAGCTCATACAGAAGGTTTTATTGCCGTGGGCACCTTTTCTGATAAAGAATTAGCGTTTCTCAGAAATCTGACGGAGAACGGCGTTTTTATTGACTCTTCCCCTGATCCCGACCATTTTGATTCGGTAAGGCCGGACTTAGCGCAAATGACGAAGAGAACGGTAAACATCCTAGTTGAAAAAGGGCATAAGAATATCGGATTTATTGGCGGCACGTACAAAAATCCGAACACGAATCAAGATGAAATGGATATTCGTGAAAAAACGTTCCGATCCTATATGCAGGAAAAAGGGATGCTGGACGAGCGCTATATATTATGCCGCCGCGGCTTCTCCGTCGAAAATGGCTACCGCCTGATGACTAAAGCGATTGAAGCATTGGGTGATCAGCTTCCGACCGCCTTTTTTATCGCGGCAGACCCGATTGCGGTCGGCTGTCTGCAAGCCCTGAATGAAAAAGGAATCGCGATACCAAACAGAGTGAGCGTCGTGAGCATCAATAACATCAGCTTTGCCAAGTACGTCTCTCCGCCGCTGACGACCTTTCATATTGATATCAAGGAACTATGTAAAAACGCTGTGGAATTATTGCTTGAGCAAGTGCTGGAAAAGCGGAAAACGGTTAAAACGTTATATATGGGAGCTGAATTAATCGTCAGAAAGAGCATGAATTAAATCGTATTTCAAAATGGCTTAGTATTCTAAGTCATTTTTTGTTTGGTAAAAAAATTTACTTATAGGAGTAAATAGTTTGTTTACACATTTGCTCAGTCATGCTATATTATTTTTAAAGCGCTTTCATCTAATACGGAAGGGTGACAATTGATGAAAATGGTAAAAAAGTACGCCGGTGTCATGCTCTGCGCGGCTGTCAGTTTATCTTTAGCCGCCTGCGGACCGCAGGAAAGCAGCAGCGAAAAAACAAGTTCAAAGGGCTCGGAGCTTGTCGTGTGGGAGGATAAAGAAAAAAGCATCGGCATTAAAGACGCTGTTGCCGAATTTGAAAAAGAGCATGATGTGAAGGTCAAAGTTGTTGAAAAACCTTATGCCCAGCAGATTGAAGATTTGCGTATGGACGGCCCGGCCGGCACAGGGCCTGACGTGTTAACCATGCCCGGTGACCAGATCGGAACGGCTGTCACAGAGGGATTAATCAAAGAATTAAACGTTGAAAAGGATGTTCAATCGCTCTACACAGACGCATCCATTCAGTCTCAAAAGGTGGACCAGAAGCTTTATGGCCTGCCTAAAGCCGTCGAAACAACAGTGCTTTTTTATAACAAAGATCTCATCTCAGAGGACGAATTGCCGCAAACGCTGGAAGAGTGGTACGACTACTCTAAAAAAACAGCTGATGGCAGCAAGTTTGGATTTTTAGCCTTATTTGATCAAATTTATTACGCGCAAAGTGTCATGGGCGGGTACGGCGGATATATCTTTGGAAAGGATAAGGACGGAAACGATGATCCGTCTGATCTTGGAATCAATAATGAAGGCGCTGTCAAAGGTGCTAAGCTGATTCAGAAGTTTTATCAAGATGGCTTATTCCCGGCTGGCATTGTCGGAGAGCAGGGAATCAATGTACTCGAATCACTGTTTACAGAAGGAAAGGCTGCTGCGATTATTTCAGGCCCATGGAATGTAGAAGCCTTTTCGAAAGCGGGAATTGATTATGGCATCACCAAGCTTCCGAAGCTGGAAAACGGCAAAAACATGAGCTCTTTTATCGGCGTCAAAAGCTACAATGTCAGCGCATTTTCAAAACATGCAGAGCTGGCGCAAGAGTTAGCCGTTTTTCTGGCTAATGAAAAGAATTCTAAAAAACGATATGAACAAACGAAAGAAGTTCCGGCCATTCAATCATTAGCGAGTGACAAGGCGATCATGAAAAGCGAAGCGGCACGGGCGGTCACCGAACAATCCCGCTTCTCAGAGCAGACGCCGAATATACCGGAAATGAACGAAATATGGACCCCGGCTGATTCGGCATTACAAACGATTGCAACAGGAAAAGCGGACCCGAAAAAAGCCTTAGATCAGGCTGCCGAAACGGCCAAAGGGCAGATGAAGGCAAAGCATAGCGGAACATAAAGAGAAAAGTAGATTTGTATTGTAAGAGAGGTGAAGACGGTGCAGCATCGTAAAGTCGCTTTGTTATTGTCAATCATTCCGGGCCTTGGTCAATTCTACAACAAACAATGGATCAAAGGCCTCCTGTTTCTCCTCTTGGGCGCATCGTTTTTTGCGGTATTTGGAGATTTGCTGAATATGGGGCTTTGGGGAATCTTTACGCTGGGAACAGAGGTGCCGCGGGATAACTCGGTGTTTCTGCTGGCGGAAGGCATTATCGCTGTCATTGTGACATGCTTTGGACTTGCGGTATATTATGTGAATTTGCGAGACGCTTATCAAAGCGGAAAACGCCGTGATGAAAAGAGGCCCTTGAGCTCTCTCAAGGAACAATATCAAAATATCATCGCTCAGGGCTATCCATATGTCGTCAGCGGACCATCTCTGTTTATTTTAGTTTTCGCGGTGATCTTTCCCATCTTATTCAGCTTTGCCTTAGCTTTTACAAACTATGATTTATATCATTCTCCTCCTGCTAAATTAGTAGATTGGGTTGGTTTTCAAACCTTCACTGATATTTTTACTGTCGATATTTGGCGCTCGACCTTTTTTGATGTGCTGGCTTGGACGGTGGTGTGGACGCTTTGTGCTTCCACTCTGCAAGTCAGTCTGGGGATATGGCTGGCGATCATTGTGAATCAGAAAGACATCCGGTTTAAACGGTTTTTCCGGACTATTTTGATTTTGCCATGGGCTGTTCCAGGATTTGTCACAATTTTAATTTTTGCCGGTTTGTTTAACGATAGTTTCGGCGCAATGAATCAAGACATTTTGGCTTTCTTTGGCATTGATCCGCTTCCGTGGATGACAGATGCGAATTGGTCGAGGCTGGCGCTGATCCTCATGCAAGGCTGGCTTGGTTTTCCGTATATCTTCCTTGTTTCAACGGGTGTTTTGCAATCGATTCCTGAGGATCTTTATGAAGCGGCGACAATTGATGGTGCTTCCATCTTCTCAAAGCTGAGATACATCACGCTCCCGATGGTGTTCATTGCGATGGCTCCGATTATCATTACGCAGTTCACATTTAATTTTAATAACTTCAATATTATTTATCTTTTCAATGGAGGCGGTCCGGCTGTTTCCGGATCAACAGCCGGCGGAACAGATATTCTCGTATCGTGGATTTATAAATTGACGATGCAGTCCAGCCAATATTCCCTTGCGGCTGCTTTAACCATTTTATTGTCTGTGTTTGTGATTGCCATTGCATTGTGGCAATTCAGACAGACGAAGTCTTTTAAAGAGGAGGGCTGAGACATGCTGGCAGATATGAAGGTCAGAAAATTTATGCGGCTCCTTTTCTCTTACTTGTTTTTAGCCTGCATGGCGGCCATCATTGTGTATCCTCTCCTTTGGACGGCAGGCGCCAGCTTTAATCCCGGCAACAGTTTAATCAGTACATCCCTCATTCCGAAGAATCCGACGTTCGACCACTACAAAGAATTATTTGCGGGCAAAGAAAGCCTTCAATATGTGCAGTGGTATATCAACTCGATAAAAATCAGCCTGTTTACGATGGCTGGCTCACTGATCTGTGTGACGTTTACGGCCTATGCGTTTTCCCGCTTTCGGTTTAAAGGGAGGAAATACGCATTAACGCTCTTTTTATTGCTGCAAATGATTCCTCAGTTTTCTGCATTGATCGCCTTGTTTGTGCTGGCTCAAATGTTAGGGATGATCAACAGCCATTGGCTGCTGATCCTGCTTTATATCGGCGGCCTGATCCCGATGAATACGTACTTGATGAAAGGATATATGGATTCCATCCCGATTGATTTAGACGAAAGCGCAAAGATTGACGGGGCAAGCAGCACGAGGATCTTTTTGCAGATCATCCTGCCTTTATCAAAACCGTTGGCGGCAGTGGTTGCGATGAATGGCTTTACCGGCCCGCTCGGAGATTTTGTTTTGTCATCAACGATATTGAGAACACCTGATTCATATACATTGCCCGTAGGCTTATTCAATTTAGTTAATGATGTCATGGGAGCAAGCTATACGACATTTGCGGCGGGTGCCTTGCTCATCAGCATACCGGTTGCCGTCATCTTTATCATGCTGCAAAAGAATTTTGTGTCCGGATTAACCGCAGGCGGAACGAAAGGATAAGAGAATAAGGGGGAGAAAATCATGTCAAAGCTTGAAAAAAAGCACGTTACAAAAGCGAAATTTATGCTCCACGGAGGAGACTACAACCCTGATCAATGGCTGAATCGGCCGGATATTTTAGCCGACGATATAAAGCTGATGAAGCTTTCCCATACTAATACGTTTTCTGTTGGCATTTTTGCATGGAGTGCGCTTGAGCCGGAGGAAGGTGTATATCAATTTGAATGGCTTGATGATGTTTTTGACCGTATCCACAGTATCGGCGGCCGTGTCATTTTAGCAACGCCGAGCGGAGCGCGTCCTGCCTGGCTGTCGCAAACCTACCCTGAGGTGCTGCGGGTCAATGCCTCCAGAGTGAAACAGCTGCACGGAGGACGGCATAACCACTGCCTGACGTCCAAGGTCTATCGTGAAAAAACTCGGCACATCAACCGTTTATTAGCAGAAAGATACCGCGGACATCCGGCGCTTTTCATGTGGCATATTTCCAACGAATATGGAGGCGAATGCCACTGTGACCAATGTCAGCATGCTTTCAGAGAGTGGCTGAAAACGAAATATGACAATAGTCTCAAGGTATTGAATAACGCGTGGTGGACGCCGTTTTGGAGTCATACATTTAATGACTGGTCACAAATTGAAAGCCCTTCCCCGATTGGAGAAAATGGCTTGCACGGCCTGAACTTAGACTGGCGCCGGTTTGTCACGGATCAAACCATTTCCTTTTATGAAAATGAAATCGTACCGCTGAAAGAGCTGACGCCGGACATTCCGATAACAACGAATTTTATGGGTGATACACCAGATTTAATTCCTTATCAGGGTCTCGACTACAGCAAATTTGCAAAGCATGTGGATGTCATCAGCTGGGACGCTTATCCTGTGTGGCACAATGATTGGGAAAGCACAGCAGATTTGGCGATGAAGGTCGGCTTTATCAATGATCTGTACAGAAGCCTGAAGCAGCAGCCCTTTCTATTAATGGAGTGTACGCCTAGCGCTGTCAATTGGCATAACGTAAACAAAGCAAAACGCCCGGGCATGAACCTGCTTTCATCTATGCAAATGATTGCCCACGGATCAGACAGCGTCCTCTATTTCCAATTTCGAAAATCACGAGGATCATCGGAAAAACTGCATGGGGCGATTGTGGATCATGACAACAGCACAAAGAACCGCGTCTTTCAAGAAGTGGCAAAAGTCGGGGAGACATTGGAGCAGCTGTCTGAAGTCGTTGGAACGAAGAGACCGTCTGAAGCTGCTATTTTGTATGATTGGGAAAATAATTGGGCGCTTGAGGACGCTCAGGGATTTGCAAAAGCGACAAAGCGTTATCCGCAAACACTGCAGCAGCATTACCGCACATTCTGGGAACAGGATATCCCGGTCGACGTCATTACAAAAGAACAAGATTTTTCAGCGTATAAGCTGCTGATCGTCCCCATGCTGTATGTAATCAGTGAAGAAACCATTTCGCGATTAAAGAAGTTTACGGCTAACGGCGGAACCTTGGTGATGACCTATATCAGCGGAATCGTCAACGAGCATGACTTAACGTATACAGGCGGCTGGCACCCAGACTTGCAAACGATATTTGGAATTGAGCCGCTCGAAACAGATACGCTGTATCCGAAAGATCGAAATGCCGTCAGCTACCGCAATCAAACGTATGAAATGAAAGATTATGCAACGGTGATCGAATTGAAAGCCGCAACGGCAGAGGGTGTGTATCAGGATGACTTTTATGCGCATACCCCTGCGGTTACAAGCCATCGATATGAACAAGGAAAAGCGTATTTTATCGGCGCGCGTTTAGAGGATCAATTTCACCGGGATTTTTATCAAAGTTTGATAAAAGAACTGTCTTTGTCTCCGGTTTTTCCGGTTAAGCATGGTAAAGGCGTCTCCGTACAGGCGAGACAGGATCAGCACAATGACTATATCTTCATCATGAATTTTACGGAACAACAGCAGCTGGTTTCGTTTGATAAGCGTGTGAAGGATATCGTTACTGGTGAAATGCTTTCAGGAGACCTGATCTTGGAAAAATATGAAGTGAGAATTGTCGTGAACTCACATTGAGGTGTGCCTCCGCTCTATATGGGCGGGGTCTTTTTTGAAATCGCTTACGTGAGAGGGTGGAAATATGAAAAGCAGAATCATCGTGCTGTTAGCCGCTGTCATCGTCTGGAGCGGGATCGGAAGTTCGACGGGATATGCCGCCGCAGAGGGGGAGAAATATGTGTCAGAGCTTCAGGCAAATAACCTTTTTGTTAAAAAGGTAGCGGGCATGAACAAGGACTTTATCAAAGGAGTTGACGTGTCGAGCATTATTGCTTTAGAAAACAGCGGTGTAACCTTTTACAATGCAAGCGGAAAACGTCAGGACATCTTTACAACCTTAAAGCAAGCAGGCGTCAACTATGTCCGCGTCCGCATTTGGAATGATCCGTATAACGCTTATGGCAATGGTTATGGGGGAGGCAATAATGATGTTCAAAAAGCCATCCAAATCGGAAAAAGAGCAACCGCGAACGGGATGAAGCTGCTGGCAGACTTTCATTATTCCGATTTCTGGGCAGATCCTGCAAAACAGAAGGTGCCAAAGGCTTGGGCGAACTTAAGCTTCGAAGCTAAGAAAGCAAAGCTCTATGAATTTACAAAACAAAGTCTGCAAGCCATGGTCAAGGAAGGCATTGATATCGGTATGGTACAGGTCGGAAACGAAACAACAGGAGCATTTGCCGGGGAAACGGATTGGAAGAAGATGAGTCAATTATTCAATGAAGGAAGCCGGGCAGTCAGGGAAACAAATCGTGACATATTGGTCGCGCTGCATTTCACCAACCCAGAAACGTCGGGACGATATTCATATATTGCTGAAACCCTCAACAAAAACAAAGTCGATTATGATGTATTTGCCAGCTCATATTATCCATTCTGGCACGGTACGTTACACAATTTGTCCTCCGTGCTGAAAGCTGTTGCGGATACGTACGGCAAAAAAGTCATGGTGGCGGAAACGTCATACACCTATACGGCTGAAGACGGAGACGGACATGAAAACACAGCGCCTAAAAGCGGTCAGACGCTGCCATACCCGATTTCAGTGCAAGGCCAGGCAAATGCCGTAAGAGATGTGATGGACGCAGTGGCAAAGACAGGAACAGCCGGATTGGGCGTTTTTTATTGGGAGCCTGCGTGGATTCCGGTCGGCCCGAAGACGCAATTGGAGAAAAATAAAACGATATGGGAAACATATGGTTCCGGATGGGCCTCCAGCTATGCAGCCGAATACGATCCTGAAGACGCAGGTAAGTGGTATGGAGGAAGTGCAGTGGATAATCAAGCTTTGTTTGATTTCAACGGACATCCGCTGCCATCATTACAGGTATTCAAATACGCGGAAACAGGCCATATCCCGAAAAAATAATGAAAATCCATGAGGTGTAACAACGCATTGTTATCTCTCATGGATTCTTTTATTTTACATCTACTAAAATAAAACACTCATCATCGTTTTTGGGCTCAGCTTGAAGAGATGAGAGGATTTTGTTTTTCAGCTCAGCTATAGGCAAATCAGGATGATTCTTTATTAAACGGTGTAAATAACATGATGCCGTCGGGTCCATCACACCGTCTGTATACAGAAGCAGCCTTCCGCCGCGTGTATAGTGAAGGCTGCTTGACTGAAACACCGCTTCTTCAAACATCCCAATCGGCGGTGCGGTTGCGTCCAGCGTTGATTGGGTTCCCTCGGCATCCTGCCATAATGCGGGCGGATGGCCCGCGTTGACATAATCAATTCTTTGCCGGTCTGTATCAATGATGAGGCAAATAGCGGTACAGTAATGCCTTGCTTCCTCGTCGTTTTGAAACAAACTGTGAAGATGGTAGTCTAGTTCCTTCATGACTTTGTCGGGACTGATCCCTTGTGTCATTAATCGCTGGAATAAAGGATGGAGGGACATCGTAACTAATGCAGAAGAAATGCCGTGTCCCATCACATCAAGGAGGATCAAGCCGTAGCGGTGCTCATCGATTTGATAAAATCCATATAAGTCGCCTGATAAGTCACTGGATGCTTTATAATACGAATCAATCTGAATTTGATCATTCAAGATCGGCTCGGTCAATGAATTTTCTTGAATCTTTCTGGCGAGTTCAAGCTCTCTTTTTGTATTCGATCTGAATTGCTGATTTTGCTTATTGATCGCAAGAAGCTCTTCTTGTTTCACCTTCAGCGTCTGCAAAGCAATTTCCAGCTCCGCATTTGCTTTCTGTTTGGCGAGCAGTGCTTCCTCAGCTGCGTTTCTGGCAATCAGCAGCTCATTTTCATATTCGTTTCGCTTCCGCATCGGAATGACAACGCATTCTGTTACAGCGGCTTCCTGATCCGCTCTCCGAACTGCGTTTACAAGGACGGGGACTTCTTCCCCATTGTTTGTTTCCAGGGAGATGTACATTTCTTCAATGTGTTGTTCAAGCTGCAAAAGCGGAACAAAATAAAGCTGATAAAAAAGCTTTGCAGGAACGGTTAAAAGAGCATTGATATGCTGACCGATCACCTGTTCCGATTCGTAATCAAGAATCTTAAGCAAGGTGTGATTGACAGCTAAAATTGTACCCTCTTCAGATAAAGTAAGGAAACCGCATGGTGCATAATTCAATTGTTGATCCATTCAGAGGGTCACCTCTATCCCTTTCGTTCCTAAATCACGTATGCGTTCAAATAATCGCTGATCAGCTGTATTGTCTCTTCGGGATGGCTCATATGCGGGCAGTGCCCGTTGGCTTTCATCTGTATGAGTGTGCTGTAAGGGAGATGCTTTTGCATATACTCACCTACTAATGACGGTGCAATGACATCATTCGAACATTGCAGGATAAGCGAAGGCACGGTCACCTTTGGAAGATCTTTTCGATGATCTGAAAAAAACGCCGCCTTCGCGAATTGCCGTGCGATGATAGGATCAGTAGAACAAAAACGGCTTTCCAGCTCTTCCTTAATTTCTGGCCGATCCGGCTGATTCACTACGGTCGCCGCAAAAACGGTTGCCCAGCCTATGTAGTTTTTCTCCATCATCTCTATTAACCCAAGGAGCTGCTCTTCCTCAAAACCCCCGTAATACTCAGGCGGATCATTTAAATAGCAAGGAGAAGGCCCCACCATAATCAGTTGTGAAAAAAGCTCGGGACGTCGTAATGATGCAAGCGTGCCAATCACAGCCCCCACAGAATGCCCCACAAAAACGGCTTTTGACAGATCTAACGCTTCACAAACATCCAGAACATCCTGGGCATAGCCGTCAAGTGTGCGGTAACGAACCATATCATATGCGTGCAAATCAGAATTTCCCGCACCTACATAATCAAATAGAATCAGCTGGTATTCGTCTTCAAAGGCAGGAGCCACGGCATCCCACACGCTTTGATCACACCCGAATCCAGGTGCAAATACAATTGGTGTTGTGCCGTTCCCCCTCACCTTCACATGATTCCTAGTCAAAATAGCTTGATCCATAGTCGGCTCCTTTCAGCTAAAACGACATGAAGATTAATATGTATATCATACCACTTCAAGGCCTGAATTGCGGGCTTTCTATGAAAGTAAATAGGCGTCTTGCAGAAAGAGGACATGCGGCATGGAGAGCTGGATTGATTGGAAGATGTAGCGGAAGGATTGCCTAGGTGCCGGATATAATATAAAGCGGTAATATCATCTGAATGACACAAATGACATTTGTCATCTCAAATCATGACACCCCTTACTAAAATCATCTGATCCGGTATTTTACAATCAATGTAAGCAATCAGGAGGTGCTCATAAAATGAATGAGGTTGTGTCAGTAAGAAATGTCACAAAACATTTTCAGCAAAAAACAGCAGTGAAGAACATTCATTTCAGCATAGGAAAAGGAGAAATCGTGGCCATCCTTGGCCCGAATGGCGCAGGGAAGACAACAGCGATCTCTATGATGCTGGGATTGCTGAAGCCAAGTGAGGGTGAAATCAAATTATTTAACCGTCAGCCTGATGAAAAACAGGTGCGTGAAAAAATCGGTACCATGCTGCAGGAAGTAAGTGTCATGCCGGGATTAAAGGTCTGCGAAACCCTCGAGCTTATCCGCAGTTATTATCCCCATCCATTATCCATGAAAGAGCTTGTCTCGCTGACAGCACTCACAAAAGAAGATTTGAAAACACCGGCAGAGAAATTATCCGGCGGACAAAAACGCCGTCTGAGCTTTGCTTTGGCACTTGCCGGCAATCCGGAGTTACTTGTATTTGATGAACCGACTGTCGGAATGGACACGACATCAAGACACCAGTTTTGGAAGACAGTGAACAGCTTGGCGGATCAAGGAAAGACCATTATTTTTTCAACTCATTATTTACAGGAAGCAGATGATGCCGCGCAGCGCATTTTGTTTTTTGCTGAAGGACGGCTTGCCGCAGACGAAACGCCGAAGCAAATCAGAGCAAGGATTCAGAAGCAGTCTGTTTCCTTTAAGGTTTCATCGGATGAATCATTGGAAAAGCTTTATCGGCATCCGGAAGTAGAACGAGTGACTCAAAAGCATCAGCGAATCAGCATTCAAACGTCAAATACCGATAAAGTGTTAGCGCTCATCTTTCAAGAAAACATCAATGCACGTGATATTCGAATCGAACAAGGAACGCTCGATGAGGCATTTCGACAGCTTGCTGACGGGAACAGGGAGGCGATGTGAGATGAACATGCTGCGGAAACAGTGCATAGCTGAAATGAAAAGGGTGCTCAGGAATAAATACTTTGTGTTTTGGTCGCTCGTTATGCCGATTGCCTTTTACTATCTCTTTACAAACGTAGTGAATACCAATGTTTCTGACAAGGGCGCCTGGAATGCCCATTATTTAATGTCTATGACAACCTTCAGCGTAATGGGTTCTTCTATGATGACGCTTGGAATCCGTTTGGTACAAGAACGGGCACAAGGCTGGTCAGTTTTTATCCGCATCACGCCTCTGCCGGATCATATTTATTTGGCGGCTCAGATGATCGGGCAAAGTGTCATTCATCTTTTATCTATTACTGTCATTTTTCTTGCCGGCGCCATCATAAACGGCATTGACTTGTCACCGTTTGAATGGGTCATGAGCGGGCTTTGGATTTTAATTGGGGCATTTCCGTTTTTAGCGTTAGGGACATTAATCGGTCTCATGAGAAAAGTAGAAACGGCAGCCGGGGTCAGTAATGTGCTTTACATGCTGCTGGCGATAAGCGGGGGCATGTGGATGCCGATCGAGGTCATGCCGGACATATTGAAAAACATAGGTCAATGGCTCCCGTCTTATCATTTTGGGAGCGGAGCGTGGGCTCTTGTTCAAGGCGAGCTTCCAACCTGGAAAAATATTCTGATGTTAATCGCTTATTTAGTGATCTTCATGCTACTATTTAAGTATATAAGAAGAAAACAAGAAGCGGTGTAATACATGAAACTCATAAATTCCATATTTCCAAAGCATTTCGGTTTTTTCCCTTATATCTTTTTGGTGTATACCATTATGCCGTTTCTTTCTTTATTGAGAGAATCAGGCAGCAAACAAGTGCTGGGATATGGCATGCTGCTCCTATTTGTTGTGACATATCGTCAATTGTTCGTCAGTGCGGACAGACCTTCATTTACGTATTGGTTATGCGCGCAAATGGCCATTATTTTTATTTATAGTTTGTTTTATCATATCAGCTATATTTATTTAGGCTTTTTCCCGGCAAACTTTGTGGGCTATTACCGTGAGAAAACGAAGTTCAACCGTGCTTTCTTTGGGCTTGTCTTCATGCTGATATTTCCTTGCCTGTATCATTTTCTGGCGGATTCGACCTCGATCAGGGAGCTGTTTTCTGTTCTTCCGTTTCTGGTCATTATGCTGATTTCTCCCTTCGGAATTCGTTCCATGTTTCGAAGAATAGAGCTTGAAAAAAAGCTTGACCAAGCCAACGAACATATAAAGGAACTCACCAAAAGAGAGGAACGTGTTCGGATAGCCCGCGATCTTCATGATACACTCGGCCATACCCTCTCGCTCCTCACGTTAAAAAGCCAGCTGATTCAGCGGCTGGCGGCAGCAGATGCAGAACGGACCAAGCTTGAAGCGAAAGAAATGGAAACAAGCTCGCGTGCGGCACTCAAACAAGTTCGTGAGCTTGTAGCGGATATGAGAACGGTCACCATGACGGAGGAGCTAGCCAACATTCGGCACATTTTAAGAGCGGGTAATATTACTTTTCAATACGAAGGGACCGAAGATTTTACAGACATATCTCCCGTCACTCAAAATATTGTCAGTATGTGTATGCGGGAGGCAGTGACAAATATCATCAAGCACAGCAAAGCGACCCATTGTGCAGTCACCATTTCTCAATATGCTGACAAAATGACCGTTCTCATAAGGGATGACGGAACAGGAGCGGTGAAGGAGAAGATGTTTGGGAATGGATTGCGGGGAATGGAAGAGCGGCTGATGTTTATTGACGGAGAGATGACTCTTTCAGACCATAACGGAACGGTGTTGACACTGACGATTCCGCTCATTAGAAAAGCAGAATGATAGGAGGACGAAATAGATGATTCGTCTGTTTATTGCTGAGGATCAGCGAATGCTTTTAGGCGCTCTGGGATCCTTGCTTGACCTGGAAGAGGATATGAAGGTCATCGGACAAGCGTTAAATGGAGAAGAGGCGCTGAAAGCCATTCTCAGGCTGGAGCCGGATGTCTGCATCATGGACATTGAAATGCCGGTTCACAGCGGGCTGGAGGTTGCAGAGGAGCTAATGAAAAAAGGCTGTAAAAGCAAGGTCATTATTCTGACAACCTTTGCCCGCCCAGGATATTTTGAACGCGCCGTCAAAGCCGGCGTACACGGATATCTTTTGAAGGATGGGGAAATTGACGATCTGGCAGATGCCATACGAAAGTGTGTAAAGGGAAAACGGATGTTCAGCCCGGAATTAACCTTCAACATGATTCGTGATGAAAATCCGCTGACTGTAAGAGAACAAGAAATACTGCGGCTGGCTGCTTTAGGCAAGACAACAAAAGACATCACACTTGAACTCTATTTATCTCAAGGCACAGTCCGAAACTATATTTCAGAAATCATCCAAAAACTGAATGCGAAAAATCGGACAGAAGCGGCTAGTATTGCTGAGGAGAAAGGATGGATTTAATGAGGAACCTGGTTAATCATACATAACCAGGTTCCTTTTTATTTACATGGTTATTTTCGGTTATCTATTTGTCCGTCCGCAAAGCTGGTACTATACACCAGGGTTATGGGATATGTCAGGTTCAGCGTTCATCGGTGCTTTTTTGTTTGAAACCCTTTTGCGATAATGAGGGGAGGCGCGGGTTGGATCGTCCTTCTCAGTGCTCTTTCGTTCCTTTATCTCTTTGCGAAAACATATAAGAAATACGCAGGAACATTAAAAAGCAATATCAGCCCTTTTGAATGCTCTGTCCTATGTGCAAGCGTTTTTTTATTGCTGAAATCATTAGAAAATGCTTTCAATTTTGTGTCCAAATAGTGTACGATATTGGTAAAAGCTTTAACTTCAGGTCATCAGATGACCAGATCATATATTGGGGATGAGAGAGGGGTTCATCATGAAAGTCTCACTTTTTGTCACTTGTCTTGTTGATATGTTTCAAACAAACGTAGGAAAAGCAACGGTAGAGCTGCTTGAGCGGCTCGGATGTGAGGTTGATTTTCCGGAGGGGCAGATCTGCTGCGGGCAGCCGGCTTACAACAGCGGTTACGTAAATGACGCCAAAAAAGCAATGAAACGAATGATTGAAACGTTTCAGGAGTCAGATTATGTCGTCAGTCCATCCGGTTCCTGCACCACAATGTTCAGGGAGTATCCACACCTGTTTAAAAATGATCCGAAATGGGCGGATAAAGCGCAGAAGCTGGCGGATAAAACGTATGAATTAACAGATTTTATCGTCAACGTCCTTGGGGTAGAGGATGTCGGCGCGACCCTTCATAAAAAAGCGACCTTACATACGTCATGCCATATGACAAGGCTGCTCGGCGTATCTGAGGAGCCGATGAAACTGCTGAGCCATGTGAAGGGGCTTGAATTCACGTCACTTCCGGGGAAACACAACTGCTGCGGATTCGGAGGAACGTTCTCTGTTAAAATGGCGCAGATTTCTGAGCAGATGGTTGATGAGAAAGTCGCATGTGTGGAGGAAACGGGAGCAGAGGTGCTCATCGGCGCTGACTGCGGCTGTTTGATGAATATCGGGGGACGGCTCGGCCGAAAAGACAAGAATGTCAAAGTGATGCACATCGCCGAAGTGCTCAACAGCAGATAACACTGGATACAGAGGGGGAAAAGGATCATGGCGATGAAAATCGGTACTGACGCTTTTAAAGAGCGGGTATCACAGGGGATCGATAATGAATTTATGAGAGGCGCTGTTTCGGGTGCGCAGGAGCGTCTGCGGACGAGACGGCTGGAAGCAGCCGAAGAGCTGGGAAACTGGGAAGAATGGCGTTCGTTATCTGAGGAGATCAGACAGCATGTCCTTGAAAATCTTGATTTTTATTTGGAGCAGCTTGCATCCAATGTATCAAGCAGAGGGGGACACGTTTATTTTGCTGAGACAGCTGAAGAAGCTTCCTCTTATATCCGCAGCGTGATTCAAAAGAAAAACGGCAAAAAAATCGTAAAGTCTAAATCTATGGTGACAGAAGAAATCAATCTGAATGAAGTGCTGGAGAAGGAAGGCTGCGAAGTCGTCGAAACTGACCTCGGCGAATATATTTTGCAGATTGATGATCACGACCCGCCGTCACATATTGTGGCACCGGCTCTTCATAAAAATAAAGAGCAGATTCGCGATGTGTTTAAAGAAAGACTGGACTATAAACACACAGAAAAACCGGAAGAGCTCGTCATGCATGCGCGCGGCATCCTCCGGAAAAAATTTCTGGAAGCCGATATCGGCATTACCGGCTGCAACTTTGCCATTGCCGACACGGGTTCAGTCAGCCTTGTAACCAATGAAGGAAACGGGCGGCTTGTCACGACATTGCCGAAAACACAAATTACTGTTATGGGAATGGAGCGCATTGTCCCGTCATTTTCCGAATTTGAAGTGCTTGTCGGCATGCTGACAAGAAGTGCTGTCGGACAGCGGCTGACGAGTTATATCACGGCCTTAACCGGCCCCAAACTGGAAGACGAAATCGACGGCCCGGAGGAATTCCATCTTGTCATTGTTGACAATGGCCGGTCCAACATTCTCGGCACCGAATTTCAG
The DNA here is from genome assembly GCF_014250375.1 of Bacillus sp. PAMC26543. Taxonomy (NCBI): domain Bacteria; kingdom Bacillati; phylum Bacillota; class Bacilli; order Caryophanales; family Bacillaceae; genus Bacillus; species Bacillus sp. PAMC26543. The sequence goes on from NZ_CP060193.1 coordinate 796,744, forward strand.
TCTGTGCTGCAATGTATCCGCTGTGCTGCCTGTATCAATGTCTGCCCTGTGTACCGCCATGTCGGCGGACACTCATACGGCTCGATCTATTCGGGGCCGATCGGGGCCGTTTTATCGCCGCTACTCGGCGGTTATGACGATTATAAGGAGCTGCCGTACGCGTCTACACTGTGCGCGGCTTGTTCAGAAGCCTGCCCGGTCAAAATCCCGCTTCATGAGCTGCTTCTCAAGCATCGTCAGAACATCGTCGAAAAAGAAGGCAGAGCGCCGATCAGTGAAAAGCTTGCGATGAAAGCATTCGGTCTTGGGTCTTCCTCTTTGTCGCTTTATAAAATGGGCTCAAAATGGGCGCCGGCCGCCATGACGCCTTTTACAGAGGATGACAAAATTTCGAAAGGGCCCGGCCCGCTAAAAGGCTGGACGCAAATCCGCGACTTCCCGGCACCGCATAAATCAAGATTCAGAGACTGGTTTACAGACAGAGAAACAAGTGAACGCACGAAGGAGGAGCAGTGATGACGAAGGGAACCATTCAGAATCAAGAGAGCTTTTTAAACCGGATCGCGTCACGCCTTGGCCGAGACAGAAGAACGGGTGGCGTGGCCGTCCCTGAGTGGGCGCATCAGCCGCAATATAAAACATTTGAAGGGTATTCGGCCGATGACTTAGTCACGGTGCTCAAAAACCATTGTGTCAAAATCCATACTGAGCTGATTGAGACGGATTCAATCGGTTTGTACGATGCCTTGCGCGAACAAGTCAGCCGGTTTTCCGGAGGGCCTGTCATCATTCCGAAGGACCCCCGGTTTGAGGCTTACGGTTTAAATAGCCTGCTCACCAAAGACTGGCCTGGTGAAGGAACGCAAGTCTGGGAATGGGATGCTGACCAAGGTGAAGAAAATATCAAAAAAGCGGAGCAAGCCAATGTGGGGATTACATTCAGTGAAATCACACTGGCCGAGTCGGGTACGGTTGTCCTTTATTCTTCAAAAGACATCGGCCGCTCTGTCAGTCTTCTGCCGACAACCTATATTGCCATTGTGCCGAAATCAAGCATAGTGCCGAGAATGACACAAGCCAGTGATATCATCCGGCAAAATATGGCTGACGGCATCACGGTTCCCTCATGCATTAACTACATTACAGGACCGAGCAACTCCGCCGACATCGAAATGGATTTGGTGGTCGGTGTTCACGGTCCGGTTAAAGCGGCTTATATTCTCGTATCTGACCGCTGATCTGAAAAAGCCCGGCAACTTATGCCGGGCTTTCTGCTTGAAAAAACTTCATTTTCCAAAAATTTGGCCGATGAGAAGAATATGACGTCAAAAAGGAGGGAACGAAATGAAAAAGTGGCTGATCATAGCTGTTTCACTAGCGATTGCGATCGTTCTGTTTATGTATACAAAAACAGAAGCAAAGGCGGCCGGTATGACATTAGGCTATACAACTGGGGATACGGCATCATACAATTCTCTTACGAAGTACCATAAATATATCAGCTCCATTGCCACTGATACGTTTGCGTTTGATAAAAACGGACGTGTGATTGGCGATGTCCCGAGCAAGCAGCTTACATACGCGAAGAAAAATAAAATCAAAACGTGGGCCGTCATTTCCAATTATAATGACGCTATTTATGATTTTGACGGAAACTTAGCGAATCGGGTCATGACTGACAAAACAGCGAGAAAACGATTCACAGACCAGCTCATTTCTTTGGCAAAAAAGCACCACTATTACGGAGTCAATATTGATTTTGAGGCAGTTAATCCGAAAGACCGTTCTGCATACTCAAGCTTCATTCAATATGTCTCACAAGCTTTGAAAAAGAAACATATCAAAACAATGGTTTCCGTTCCGGCCAAAAGCGCCGATGATAAAAACGATGACTGGAGCTGGCCGTATGATTATGCGAAAATCGGGAAATATGCCGACTATGTGCAAGTCATGACTTACGACGAACACGGCATTTGGGGCGAACCGGGCTCAGTGGCAAGCACAGGCTGGATCAAGCGCTCGCTGCAGTTTTCTGTCAAAAAAATCAAAGCAAACAAAGTGATCATGGGGGTCCCTGCGTACGGCTATGATTGGGATCTGAAAGACGGAAGCAGCAGCTCAGCGAAGGAATGGAATGACATCAAGTCCCTCATTAAGAAGCAGAAAGCAAAGCCGGCATTCAATAAAAAAACAGGTTCTATGACGTTTTCTTACACTGACAAAAAGAAACATAAACATGTCGTTTGGTATGAAAATGAAAAAACAATCGAAACAAAAAGCCGTCTGGCGAAACAATATAAAATAGCCGGTGTCTCTGTCTATGCTTTAGGACACGAATCGGAATCCTTCTGGAGGGCCATTCAGAAAGGGACAAAATAACAATTTCTTTTTTCTCGCAAGTTATTGACAGAGAAAAGAGAAGCACGTATATTATGTTAATATATTCAGATCATAAAATTTAAGTTTTTCAGAAAACTAAAACACATAGATTGGGAGCAGTAAAAGAAAGGTATCAGAACAGAGAGCTGCGGGATGGTGCGACGCAGCCTGATTCTTCTTTGAACTCGCCCGGGAGTGGTAGGACGAAACGGAATAGATTGAATATTCCCCATGTTTTAACGGCTAACCTTCGTTACAGGGTCAAAAAGCTGGATTCTTCTAGGAAGGATCAACAAGAGTGGTACCGCGGTCAGCCGAAGGCTCGTCGTCTCTTTATCTATTCGTATAGATAAGAGACGGCGGGCTTTTTTTGTTTTTGAAGACGAGAAGGAGAGGAAAAAGAGGATGAAAAAGGACAATCAGACGTTAAAACGCACGATGACGTCCCGCCATATTATGATGATGGCGCTGGGCGGTGCAATCGGAGCAGGTTTATTTAAAGGAAGCAGTTCGGCAATCGATGTGGCAGGGCCATCGGTCATTATCGCATACCTGCTCGGCGGCATTATTTTGCTGTTTATAATGCAGGGGCTCGCAGAAATGGCTGTGCGCAACCGAAACGCGAGAACCTTCCGTGATCTTGTGCAGCAGGTGTTAGGAAATTACGCTGCATATTTCTTGGACTGGATCTACTGGAAAATGTGGGTGCTTAACATTGCGGCTGAGGCTGTTGTAGCTGCGATCTTTATTCAATATTGGCTGCCGGGCTGCCCGATCTGGGTGCTGGCATTAGCAATTTCTCTTGTTGTTACGATTGTGAACTTGCTTTCTGTAAAAATCTTCGCCGAAACTGAGTATTGGCTGGCTATGATCAAGATTACCGTTATTGTTATCTTTATTTTATTAGGATTGCTGCTCTTATTTGTATCATTCGGTGATCATACAGCTGCCGGGTTTTCGAATCTGACAGAGCACGGCGGATTTTTCCCGCACGGAGGCACCGGGCTGATCACAGCCATGCTTGTCGTCATCTATTCCTATGGCGGTACAGAAATTATCGGTGTGACGCTGGCTGAGACAAAAAATCCGGAACAGGTTGTCCCGAAAGCAGTCCGCAGCACATTAACACGGATTGTCGCATTCTACCTGCTTCCGTTTTTCATCATTGTCAGTCTGATCCCGTGGAATCAAGTGAATTCCGTTCCGGAAAGTCCTTTCGTGATGGTCTTTAAAATGGTTGGCATTCCGGGCGCGGATCATATCATGAACGCAGTCATCCTTTTGGCGATCATTTCTTCAATGAACTCAGGTTTATACGGATCATCACGCATTTTATATACACAGGCAACTGACGGAAGACTTCCGAAAATCTTTTCGAAGCTTTCATCGAAAAACGTCCCGATGTTTGCGATTCTGATGTGCACTTCTTCTCTATATATTGGCGTATTGATTTCTCTGTTCGCAGGAAGCCAAACGTTTAATTACTTAATGGGTTCATTGGGATATACCGTTTTATTCATTTGGCTGATCATCGGATTCGCCCATTTGAAATCGAGAAAAGAGCAAACTGAAACACCTGCTTATTATGTCAAATGGTTCCCGTACACGACATGGTTTGCGGTTCTGGCATTACTCGCCATTCTGATCGGGGTCATCATGACAACGTCAATTGTCATTACGCTCATCACTGCGGCGATCTACCTTTTGATTACAGTTGCATATTTGGTCAAAGGACGCAAGTATCAGTAAATAAGAAAAACCCTCTTGCCACATCCGGCAAGAGGGTTTTTTTTATTGTGCGGCCTTCTCCTTTACACCAATCGACGCGGTTTTCTGTGCTTTGGATTTCGAATTCACGAGGCAGATGCTCGTGACAATCAGCAGCAGACCCGCCAAGAGGCTTAAGGTGAGCGGTTCATGCAGGAAAATGGAGCTGGCCACGATTGATATGAGCGGGATCAAAAAAGTATATGATGCGACCTTGCTTGCTTCTCCTGAACCGACAAGGGTAAAAAAGACAAGCCAGCCGAGCGCGATGACGAATACAGAGATGAACAGCAGGCTCGTGATAAAAGGAGCTGTCCATTGGATCGCGGAAAAGCTTTCTGTCCCAAAGCCGGATATCAACAGAAACACGCTTCCGATCGTCAGCTGCAAGGCGACCATCCAAATGGAATCGACGCGGCTCCCTGTTTTTTTCATATATACCGTCCCGAACGCCCAGCTGATTGCGGAACCGAGAGCGAGCAGAACCCCAATGACAGAAATATGCCCGCCAAAGCCCGCGGCACTAATGACCGCTACACCCGCAAAACCGAGGATCAGCCCGATCACTTTCATCGCAAACATCGATTCGCCAAGCCACAGCCAAGAAAACACACCCATCAGCACCGGCTGAAAGAAGACGATAGCGGAAAACAAGCCGGCTGGAAGATAATTCAGCCCGATCGTTTGCAGACCATAGAATAACGTAATATTTAAAAGAGCAGAAACAAGATAAATCGGCCACGTCTCTTTAAAACGCAGTTTATGAATACGCGGAAATGCGACAATCACTAATAAAAGCCCGCCGATCAGCGTCCGGATGCCCGCAAACAATAAAGGCGGCGAATAGGCAAGCGCGGCTTTCGACAGCGGCCAATTGACCCCCCACATGATAACGAGAAAGGCGAGAAGGAGCGCTGTCCGCGTTTTTGATAGCTGCTTCACTTTTGATCACTCCTTGTAGAACATTTCCATCATATGATACGGTAGAACATAAGATAAATAAAATGAATCTTTTTTATGAGGAGCATAAGTAAATTGTTATGACCATTACACAATTAAGAGTTTTCGTCAAAGTAGCTGAAACGGGGAGTTTTACAAAAGCGGGACAGGCGCTGAACATGACACAGCCGGCTGTCAGCCATGCCATTTCCGCGATTGAAGCCGAGCTTGATGTGAAATTGATCATCCGTGACCGCAGAAACGGCCTGATGCTTACGGACACGGGAAAAAAGATCTTAGTCCATATCAGAGAAGTGTTAAAAGGAATAGAAAAAGTTGAGCAGGTCGCAGCGGCAGAAAAAGGGCTTGAGCTGGGAACAATTCATATTGGCACATTTCCTACCGCTTCCGCTTATTTTATGCCGAAGCTGATCAGCGAGTTTAAACAAAGGTATCCGAAATTGGAGCTTGTTTTGCATGAAGGAACCGTAGATGAAGTCAAGGAGTGGCTTCACACGCGGATGATCGATGCCGGCATTCTTCTGTATCCGGCAGACGAGATGGAGTACATTCGGCTGAAAAAAGACAAAATGGTCGTCGTGCTGCGTGATGATCACCCGCTGTGCAATCGCCCGGCCATCACGCTGAAAGATCTTGATTGTGAGCCGATGGTTGTCTGCGACGGCGGCTATGAATCACCTTTTATCGATAAGTTCAAGCAAGCTGGTTCAACGCTGCACACTGCTTTCACTGTCTATAACATTAACACCTCGATCAGCATGATCAAAGAAGGCTTGGGGCTGGCGATTTTATCAGAAATGTCCATGTCGGGAATGCCGCTGCCGGAGCATGTGGTGACGCGGGATCTCGATCCGCAGGTGTATCGGGATGTGCAGCTTGCCGTTCCTTCATTACATGAGGCTTCTTTGGCGGCTAAGCTTTTCATTGAGATGGCACAGGAACTGTTTATTGTGGGAAAATAAGAATGTTAATAAAGGAGCTCATTTTTTTTGAGCTCCTTTGCTAATAGATATATATCTTAATTATTATCGATTTATCTTAAAAGTATTGGTAGTATTTGTTGCTTTAGAACCCTGAAAGGTAGCTTTAACACGATAATAGCCTGTTTTACAACCTTTTAGAGAGAATGATTTAGTTACAGATACTTTAAAAGAAAAAGTTGTTTTCTTGCATGTAGTCCATTTACTACCGGACTTTCGTTGTAAGTACAGATTTCCTTTAAATGTATGACCACCTGGATACGGTGATCCAAGAGTAAAATCAACTGTTGTTGCTTTCTTAGTGTAGTAAGAGGCATCAGTAAATCCATTTACATTTAAGTTTTGTTGATTACCAGACCAGATCCAATCAGCAGCTAAGGCTTTATTAGTGTTACCACTTGAAATTAATGTTGCTAATAAGATTACGGTGAACCCCATCAATAAAAATTTTTTAAACATATAAACTTCCTTTCATTTTATTATATTACTTATATTAACATTAGTAACATTTGGTAGCAAGAATGATTAAGAATTTTGTAATTTCTATAGAGAATTGTTCGAATTTCATCGAATCAAATTCTTTTAATCCTAAACGCAGTTGTGTTATGGTGTGATAGAAGTCCTTTCGATAAAGACATAACAGCATGAGGCTGTTTACTTATATCACAACTGCAAAGGAGAACAATATGTCTAACAACCAACGCAAAGATACCTTGCTTTCTGTCTTGAATTTATCTCCTGTTGTTCAAGGAGGAACGATAGCAGAGTCATTCCGAAACAGCATGGACTTGGCGCGCCGTGCTGAGGAATGGGGCTATCATCGCTACTGGCTCGCTGAGCATCATAATATCGAAGGTGTCGCAAGCTCTGCCACATCGGTTCTGATTGGCCATATTGCCGGCGGTACAAAGAAAATCCGCGTCGGTTCCGGCGGTATTATGCTTCCGAACCACTCTTCACTTGTAATCGCTGAACAATTCGGCACACTGGAAACACTGTATCCCGGACGGATTGATCTGGGGCTCGGACGTGCACCGGGAACAGACCAATTGACTGCAAGGGCGCTCCGCAGAAACATCAGCAGCGGTGAAGATTTCCCAGAACAATTAGAGGAACTGCGCAATTACTTTAAACCGTCAGGAAACGTGCGCAATCAAGTCCGCGCCATTCCGGGAGAGGGCATAGATGTGCCGATTTGGCTGCTGGGCTCAAGCGATTTTAGTGCCCGTCTTGCAGGTGAGCTGGGCCTTCCGTTTGCATTCGCTGCTCATTTCTCACCGGCGAATACGGTTCCCGCTTTGGAGCTGTACCGCAATTCCTTTACACCATCAGAAGTGCTCGATGAACCGTATGCGATGGTCGGCGTAACGATTATCGCCGCAGATACAAACGAGAAAGCACAGCACCTGGCTACATCCCATTACCAGCGATTCCTTGATCTTGTCCGCGGTACGCCGAACCAGCTGAAGCCGCCAGTAGAAGACATGGATCAAATCTGGAGCCCATATGAAAAAGCAATGGTTCATCAACAGCTCAGTTCAACCATCGTCGGCGGTCCTGAAGAAGTGAAGGAAAAGCTTGAAGACTTTGTCAAAACAACTCAGGCCGATGAAATTATGGTCAACTCAGAAACCTTTGATCACGCTGACAGAATGCGTTCATTTGAAATCGTGGCTGACATTTGGAAAAACAGATAAAGGCCATAAAAAAGCAATGTAAAGGGGAAACCCATACATTGCTTTTTTATTCATTCAGCTTTCTTGCGGACTGGCGGATGATCAGCTCAGGCTCAAAAATGACATCTTCCTGCTTAGGCTTTTTATGCTCCAAACAGTCAATAACATATTTTGCAGCCGCTTTTCCCAGCACAGACTTCGGGTGCTTCACAGAGGTTAATTTCACCTCGGAGATTTGCGCGAAATGGGAATCATCATACCCAACGATGGACATATCCTCAGGCACCTTGATATCCATCTCCCGAAGCATATCAATCACCTTCAGTGCAATTTCATCATTATAGCAAAGAATAGCAGTCGGCATGTTTTTGCTGTTTTTCTCCAGTGTCTCTTTTACTTTCTCCAGCAGCTTTGATTCCTTTTCTTCCGTCGTAAACGTCACAATCATATCCGGAGAAGGAAATAACTCACGCTCGCGATGCGACTGTATAAATCCGTTCATCCGTTTGACACCCTGCGTGTCATCAGCTTTAAAAATACCCATCATGTGCGTATGGCCGAGAGAGAGCAGGTGCTCGGCCGCCATCATGCCGCCTTTCACATCATCCAGAGTAAAACTTGGTGCGGCAAGCTCGGCGTATGACGCATTAATCATCGCAAAAGGAATGCCGTTTTTTTCTAAATTGAGATAGTAGCCAATATTCGGCGTTTGCAGAGCGCTTTTTGTCGGTTCTACAATCAATCCGTCAATATGCTGTGACAGCAGGTTTTCTAATCCTCTGCGTTCATTATCCGGATTGTTGTTTGTGCTTGTCAGAAGCATAGAATATCCCTGCTCGCTTAAATAAGACTCGATTCCCCTAATGATGCTCGGAAAAATATAGTCTGATATGTAGGTCGTCAGAACGCCGATCGTTTTATTGGAATGCAGCGCTGATTTAGCAGAGCGTGAAGCGACAAAGGTGCCCCCGCCTTGCACGCTGTAAAGCAGGCCTTGCGATACGAGGTCTCCGATGGCTTTACGAATGGTATGCCGGCTGACGCCAAATTGCTGCATTAACTCGTTTTCGGTAGGGATCTTTTGATCGGGCAGAATTTTGCCTTGATTAATCCATGAACTGATTTCTTCTTTTACTTGAGCATATTTTGGTAACATATCCATTCCTCCAAAATGTATACGGACAAATTTCAGTATATCACAGTGATCTATACAAGAAAACATTGACAGAAAATGCAAACGGGATTATTCTATATTTGTACGTACTAATAAACAATAATTTTCGTTAAATTTTTAAATAAGTACGTACAATTGGAACGGAAAATGTAAACGCTTTACTCAACTTTCGGGAGGGCAGAGAAATGAAGAATACTCCAACTCAATTAGAACCAAATGCTCCTGTAACAAGAAGCCATTCAATGGGATTTGTGATTTTGATATCATGCGCGGCGGGGCTTGGCGGTTTATTGTACGGCTATGACACTGCAGTTATTTCCGGTGCTATTGGTTTTCTAAAGGATTTATACAGCCTGAGTCCGTTCATGGAGGGGCTGGTGATTTCAAGCATTATGATTGGAGGAGTTGCGGGAGTCGGGGTATCCGGGTTTTTAAGCGACAGGTTCGGACGCAGAAAAATCTTAATGACAGCGGCCCTGTTATTTGCGGTATCAGCAGTTGTTTCTGCTGTTTCACAAGACGTGTCGACCTTAATCATCGCGAGGATTATCGGAGGTTTAGGGATCGGAATGGGTTCGTCATTATCCGTGACTTATATTACGGAAGCGGCGCCGCCCGCCATACGCGGAAGTTTATCTTCCTTATATCAGCTCTTTACGATACTGGGTATTTCCGCAACGTACTTTATTAATCTCGCTGTCCAGCGTTCCGGAACATATGAATGGGGCGTGCAAACCGGATGGAGATGGATGCTCGCTTACGGAATGGTGCCATCCGTTATTTTTTTCCTAGTCCTGCTGGTCGTGCCGGAAAGTCCAAGATGGCTGGCGAAAGCAGGCAGAACAAAAGAAGCGTTATCGATTCTGACACGCATTAATGGAGAAACTGTCGCAAAAGAAGAATTGAAGAACATTGAAAACTCTTTAAAAATAGAACAAATGGGGTCACTATCACAGCTCTTCAAACCAGGTCTCAGAAAAGCGCTTATCATTGGAATCCTGCTGGCGCTCTTTAATCAAGTGATCGGCATGAACGCCATCACCTACTACGGACCGGAAATCTTTAAAATGATGGGATTCGGACAAAATGCCGGATTTGTGACAACCTGTATTGTCGGTGTCGTGGAAGTCATTTTTACCGTCATCGCAGTTTTATTGATTGATAAAGTCGGGCGCAAAAAACTGATGTCCATCGGTTCTGCTTTCATGGCTATTTTTATGATCTTAATCGGGACTTCGTTTTATTTTCAGTTAACAAGCGGATTTATGCTGATCTTCTTTATATTAGGGTTTGTCGCCGCGTTCTGTGTATCGGTCGGGCCGATCACATGGATTATGATTTCTGAAATTTTCCCGAACCATCTGCGGGCGAGAGCCGCAGGGATCGCCACCATCTTTTTATGGGGAGCAAACTGGGCGATCGGGCAGTTTGTGCCGATGATGATCAGCTCGTTCGGACTGGCCTACACGTTCTGGATCTTTGCCGTCATTAACATTCTCTGCTTCCTGTTTGTCGTCACAATCTGTCCGGAAACGAAGAATAAATCGCTCGAAGAGATTGAAAAGCTATGGATAAAATGAAAACGCTTTAAAATATGTAGCCCTTTCGATTGAGAGGGCTCTTTTATTTTGTGCGCACCATTAACGGTCTGCTGTATAAGATAGAGATATAAAGGAAAAAATAATGAATAAGAAACGCAGCTGCATGAAAACTGCGCGAATATTGTCGATGAATTGGCTCTTAACAGTTGAATAAACATTTCCACCCTGTTAAAATAATTAAAGAAAGCAGAAATAATTTTTTTTGGCTATGATGGGACGTTTTTTGTCATAGCGGGACGTTTGATGTCCAGCAAAAAAAGGAAGGAACGTTTGAGTCATGAACCAGTTAATACAAGCTCAAAAAAAATTATTGCCTGATCTTCTGCTCGTTATGCAAAAGAGGTTCGAAATCTTGCAGTATATCAGGCTGACAGAACCCATCGGCCGCAGAAGCCTCTCTGCCAGTCTCGGAATCAGCGAGCGTGTGCTGAGAAGCGAGGTTCAGTTTTTAAAGGAACAGAATCTGGTCGATATTAAAACAAACGGCATGACGCTGACAGAAGAGGGTTATGAACTGCTTTCCGTTTTAGAAGATACGATGAAAGATGTTTTAGGTTTGACGCTTTTGGAAAAGACATTAAAAGAACGTTTAAATCTAAAGGATGTCATTATTGTATCCGGAGACAGCGATCAATCCCCATGGGTCAAAAAAGAAATGGGAAGAGCGGCTGTCGCATGTATGAAAAAAAGATTTTCAGGCAAAAATATCGTCGCTGTGACCGGCGGTACGACAATTGAAGCTGTCGCCGAGATGATGACGCCGGATTCTAAAAACCGCGAGCTTTTGTTTGTGCCTGCAAGAGGCGGGTTAGGCGAAGACGTAAAAAACCAGGCGAACACCATATGCGCGCATATGGCGGAAAAGGCTTCAGGCACTTACCGGCTTTTGTTTGTTCCGGGTCAGCTGTCACAAGGCGCCTATTCATCTATTATTGAAGAACCTTCTGTCAAAGAGGTGCTGAACACGATTAAATCAGCGAGTATGCTGGTTCACGGAATCGGCGAAGCTAAAACTATGGCTGAGCGGAGAAACACACCTTTAGAAGACTTAAAGAAAATAGATGATAACAACGCGGTGACAGAAGCGTTCGGCTACTATTTTAACGCGGACGGCGAAGTGGTCCACAAAGTGCATTCTGTCGGAATGCAGCTGGATGACATAGACGCCATTCCCGATATCATAGCGGTAGCGGGCGGATCATCAAAAGCCGAGGCGATCGAGGCTTACTTTAAAAAGCCGCGCAACACGGTTCTCGTCACTGACGAAGGAGCCGCAAAGAAGTTATTAAGGGATGAATAATCCCTCAATATAAATATCTCTCACTTATTTAAAGGAGGAAACAATCATGGCAGTAAAAGTCGGTATTAACGGTTTTGGTCGTATTGGACGTAACGTATTCCGCGCAGCATTAAACAATCCTGAAGTTGAGGTAGTAGCGGTTAACGATTTAACAGATGCTAACATGCTCGCTCACCTTTTACAATATGATTCTGTACACGGAAAATTAGACGCTGAGGTTTCAGTTGACGGTAACAACCTTGTTGTTAACGGTAAAACAATTGAAGTTTCTGCAGAACGCGATCCTGCTAAACTTAGCTGGGGTAAACAAGGCGTTGAAATCGTAGTTGAATCTACTGGTTTCTTCACAAAACGCGCAGACGCTGCGAAGCACTTAGAAGCTGGCGCGAAAAAAGTAATCATCTCTGCTCCTGCTAACGAAGAAGATATCACAATCGTTATGGGTGTTAACGAAGATAAATACGATGCGGCTAACCACGACGTTATCTCTAACGCATCTTGCACAACAAACTGCCTTGCGCCGTTTGCAAAAGTACTTAACGACAAATTCGGCATCAAACGCGGTATGATGACAACAGTTCACTCTTACACAAACGATCAGCAAATTCTTGATCTTCCGCACAAAGACTACCGTCGTGCGCGTGCAGCAGCTGAAAACATCATCCCAACTTCAACTGGTGCTGCTAAAGCAGTTTCTCTAGTTCTTCCTGAACTAAAAGGCAAACTGAACGGCGGAGCAATGCGTGTTCCAACTCCAAACGTTTCTTTAGTTGACTTGGTAGCTGAACTGAACCAAGAAGTAACAGCTGAAGATGTAAATGCAGCTCTTAAAGAAGCAGCTGAAGGAGATCTTAAAGGAATCCTTGGCTACAGCGAAGAGCCATTAGTTTCTGGCGACTACAACGGAAACAAAAATTCTTCTACAATCGATGCTCTTTCTACAATGGTTATGGAAGGCAGCATGGTAAAAGTAATCTCTTGGTACGATAACGAAAGCGGCTACTCTAACCGCGTTGTTGACCTTGCAGCTTACATCGCTAAAAAAGGTCTTTAATTCATAGCTGAAAAAAGGACCTGACTTGGTTCTTTTGAATAGAAGCGCTATAATGAAAGCGGACAAGGGAAGGGGACGGACTCCCTTTCCCTTTTTCCATGAAGACCGGCTTTCAGAAAACGTTCTGTGAAAGAGAAGCATCTGCGTTTTGCAGCTTTCCGGCGCCTTCGCCTGCGGCCACTGCCCTGGCTTCAGACGATCTGCCCTGTGCCGAAAAGTATGCGATCTGCCCTCGCGGAGTAATCGCTTGATCAGACGGTTTCACGTTTTTCGTGCTGCATGCAAACCATTTTGAAGGAGGATCTCCTAAAGCATGAATAAGAAAACTCTCAAAGACATCGACGTAAAAGGCAAAGTTGTATTCTGCCGCGTTGACTTTAACGTTCCAATGAAAGACGGGGAAGTAACAGACGATACACGTATCCGTGCTGCACTTCCGACAATCAAACACCTTGCAGACCAAGGCGCGAAAGTCCTTCTTGCGAGCCACTTAGGCCGCCCGAAAGGCGAAGTCGTTGAGGAGCTTCGTTTAACTCCTGTTGCTGCACGCCTCGGCGAACTGCTTGGCAAAGAAGTGAAAAAAGCGGATGAAGCATACGGTGATGCTGTAAAATCACAAATTTCCGACATGAAGGACGGAGACGTTCTTGTATTGGAAAACGTACGTTTCTATCCTGGTGAAGAGAAAAATGATCCTGAGCTTGCAAAAGCATTTGCTGAGCTTGCAGATGTATATGTGAATGACGCATTCGGTGCTGCCCACCGTGCTCATGCATCTACAGCTGGAATTGCCGAGCATCTGCCAGCGGTTGCAGGTTTCTTAATGGAAAAAGAGCTTGACGTACTCGGAAAAGCAATTTCCAACCCTGATCGTCCGTTCACTGCCATTATCGGCGGAGCGAAAGTAAAAGATAAAATCGGCGTCATCGAAAGTCTTCTTGATAAAGTAGACAACCTGATCATCGGCGGCGGTCTTGCTTACACATTCGTTAAAGCGCTTGGTTATGAGGTTGGTAAATCTCTGCTTGAAGAAGATAAAATCGAGCTTGCGAAAACATTTATGGATCGCGCGAAAGAAAAAGGCGTTAACTTCTACATGCCTGAAGATGTACTCGTTGCAGATGATTTCTCTAACGATGCAAACGTAAAAATTGTGCCGATCTCTGAAATCCCTAGTGATTTAGAAGCGATTGACATTGGTACAAAAACACGCGAAACGTATGCTGATGTAATCAAAAACAGCAAACTTGTCGTGTGGAACGGACCGATGGGCGTATTCGAAATCGACTTGTTCGCTCAAGGAACAAAAGCGGTTGCGGAAGCATTGGCAGAGGCAAAAGATACATACTCTGTCATCGGCGGAGGAGACTCTGCAGCAGCGGTTGAAAAATTCGGCCTAGCTGACAAAATGAGCCACATCTCAACAGGAGGCGGCGCATCCCTTGAGTTCATGGAAGGCAAAGAGCTTCCAGGGGTAGCTGCACTGAACGATAAATAATTTTAAAACTGCTATAAGGAAGTGGAACAGATGAGAAAACCAATTATAGCCGGTAACTGGAAAATGAACAAAACACTCGGCGAGGCTGTCAGCTTCGTTGAAGAAGTGAAATCTTCCATTCCAGCAGCAGACAAAGCGGAAGCTGTTGTTTGCGCGCCAGCGCTTTTCCTAGAAAAGCTGACTTCTGCTGTTAAAGGCACTGACCTTAAAGTCGGCGCCCAAAACATGCACTTCGAAGAAAGCGGCGCGTTCACAGGCGAAATCAGCCCGGTTGCTCTGAAAGACCTTGGCGTTGACTACTGCGTCATCGGCCACTCTGAGCGCCGTGAAATGTTCGCTGAAACTGATGAAACAGTTAACAAAAAAGCACATGCTGCTTTCAAACACGGCATTGTGCCGATCATCTGTGTTGGAGAAACGCTTGAAGAGCGCGAAGCCGGCAAAACAAATGATCTTGTGGCTGACCAAGTGAAAAAAGGCCTTGCTGGTCTTTCTGAAGAACAAGTTGCAGCTTCTGTTATTGCTTATGAGCCAATCTGGGCAATCGGAACAGGCAAATCTTCTACATCTAAAGATGCGAACGACGTGTGTGCGCATATCCGTAAAACCGTCGCTGAAAGCTTCGGCCAAGAAGCGGCAGACAAGCTTCGCATTCAATATGGCGGAAGCGTAAAGCCTGCAAACATTAAAGAATATATGGCAGAATCCGATATTGACGGTGCTTTGGTCGGCGGCGCGAGCCTTGAGCCACAGTCATTCGTTCAATTATTGGAGGAAGGTCAATATGAGTAAAAAACCAGCTGCACTCATCATTCTTGATGGGTTCGGATTACGAAACGAAACAGTAGGGAACGCAGTCGCTTTGGCGAAAAAACCGAATTTTGACCGCTATTGGAATCAGTATCCTCATCAGACACTGACTGCTTCAGGCGAGGCTGTAGGTCTTCCTGACGGACAGATGGGGAACTCCGAAGTAGGCCACTTAAATATCGGTGCGGGCCGTATTGTGTACCAAAGCTTAACACGCGTAAATGTTGCCATTCGCGAGGGAGAGTTCGAACGCAATCAAACATTCCTTGACGCGATCAGCAACGCGAAAGAAAACGACAAAGCCCTGCATCTGTTCGGTCTATTATCAGACGGCGGCGTGCACAGCCATATCAATCATTTATTCGCGCTGTTAAAGCTTGCGAAAAAAGAAGGGCTGACAAAGGTATATATCCATGGCTTCCTTGACGGCCGTGATGTAGGTCCGCAAACAGCGAAAACGTACATCAACCAGCTGAACGAACAAATCGAGGAAATCGGTGTCGGAGAAATCGCCAGCATTTCCGGACGCTACTACTCAATGGACCGCGACAAACGATGGGACCGTGTAGAAAAAGCGTACCGTGCAATGGCATATGGCGAAGGCCCGACATACCGCAGCGCACTGGATGTTGTTGATGATTCATATGCGAATGGAATCCACGATGAATTCGTTATTCCATCTGTCATCACAAAAGAAAACGGTGAGCCTGTTGCGAAAATCGAAGACGGCGATTCTGTGATTTTCTATAATTTCAGACCGGACCGCGCCATCCAGATTTCCAACACGTTCACGAACAAAGACTTCCGCGATTTCGACCGCGGTGAGAATTATCCGAAAAACCTGCATTTCGTCTGCCTGACTCACTTCAGTGAAACAGTTGACGGCTATGTGGCGTTTAAACCGATAAATCTTGATAATACAGTCGGAGAAGTATTATCTCAGCAAGGATTAAAACAGCTTCGAATTGCAGAAACTGAAAAGTATCCGCACGTCACGTTCTTTATGAGTGGCGGCCGTGAAGCTGAATTCCCGGGTGAGGAGCGTATTCTTATCAACTCGCCGAAAGTCGCAACATACGACTTGAAGCCTGAAATGAGTGCGTATGAAGTGAAGGACGCGCTTGTCAAAGAAATCGAAGCTGACAAGCATGACGCGATTATCCTTAACTTCGCAAACCCAGACATGGTCGGCCACTCCGGAATGGTTGAACCTACAATTAAAGCGATTGAAGCAGTGGACGAATGCTTAGGCGAAGTCGTTGACGCGATTCTCGCTAAAGGCGGACACGCTATCATTACCGCTGATCACGGTAATGCTGATATTCTGATCACAGAATCAGGCGAACCGCACACTGCACATACGACAAATCCAGTCCCTGTAATTGTTACGAAAGAAGGCATCACGCTGCGTGAAGGCGGAATCCTAGGCGACCTTGCACCAACGTTATTAGACCTTCTCGGTGTTGAAAAACCGAAAGAAATGACTGGAACATCTTTAATTCAAAAATAAGCTGAAAATCAAAGGAGAGACAAACTCATGCCATACATTGTTGATGTTTATGCACGCGAAGTATTAGACTCCCGCGGCAACCCAACAGTTGAAGTTGAAGTATATACAGAAACAGGAGCATTCGGCCGCGCATTAGTGCCAAGCGGAGCTTCTACAGGTGAATACGAAGCAGTTGAGCTTCGTGACGGCGACAAAGACCGTTACCTTGGAAAAGGCGTGTTAACAGCTGTTAACAACGTAAACGAAATCATTTCTCCAGAGCTTCTTGGCTTTGATGTAACTGAACAAAATGCAATCGACCAGCTTTTAATCGAGCTTGACGGTACTGAAAACAAAGGCAAACTTGGTGCGAACGCAATCCTTGGCGTATCTATGGCTTGTGCACGTGCTGCTGCTGATTTCTTACAGATTCCTCTTTACCAATACCTTGGAGGATTTAACTCAAAAACGCTTCCTGTACCGATGATGAACATCGTCAACGGCGGAGAGCATGCTGACAACAACGTAGATATTCAAGAATTCATGATCATGCCAGTAGGTGCTCCTAACTTCCGTGAAGCACTTCGCATGGGCGCTCAAATCTTCCACAGCCTGAAGTCAGTTCTTTCTGCTAAAGGAATGAACACAGCTGTAGGTGATGAAGGCGGATTCGCTCCAAACCTTGGTTCTAACGAAGAAGCGCTTCAAACAATCGTTGAAGCAATCGAAAAAGCCGGCTTCAAACCTGGCGAAGAAGTAAAACTTGCAATGGATGCTGCATCTTCTGAGTTCTACAACAAAGAAGACGGCAAATACCATCTGTCTGGCGAAGGCGTTGTGAAAACATCTGCTGAAATGGTTGACTGGTACGAAGAAATGGTTTCTAAATACCCAATCATCTCTATCGAAGACGGACTTGACGAAAACGACTGGGAAGGCCACAAGCTTCTTACTGAGCGTCTTGGCAAAAAAGTTCAGCTTGTTGGTGATGACCTCTTCGTTACAAACACGAAAAAACTTGCTGAAGGTATCAAAAACGGCGTAGGCAACTCTATCCTGATCAAAGTAAACCAAATCGGTACATTGACTGAAACATTCGATGCGATCGAAATGGCGAAACGCGCAGGCTACACTGCTGTTATCTCTCACCGTTCTGGTGAAACTGAAGACAGCACAATCGCTGACATCGCTGTGGCAACAAACGCAGGACAAATCAAAACAGGTGCTCCGTCACGTACGGACCGTGTAGCGAAATACAACCAGCTTCTTCGCATCGAAGATCAGTTGGCTGAAACTGCTCAATACCACGGTATTAACTCTTTCTACAACTTGAATAAGTAATAAAAAGACCGCCGAGATATGTCTCGGCGGCTTTTTTTATGCAAACTTTCCTAGCTGTCATTCTTATTCTCCTTCTATATGATTACCTTGATTTGGTAATTAGTATTCATTTTATTGCTTTTTAAAGGAATCAACACAGCAGAACCGAAAAGAAAGGAGTGAATAAGAGGAGGAATGTAAGAATGAAACTGATATTAATGGCCGCAGCACTGGCCGGAAGCGTCATATGGGGAGCTTCGGCTGAACAGCTGAATGAGAAGCAGCCTCTTTCTGTGTCTGAAATGGCCCCGTTGTTTGATGAAGAGCATGCGTATGAAACCATTCATGAGCTTAGTGAAGTCATAGGTCCGAGAGAAACAGGGACAGAGAAAGAAAAAGAAGCGGCATCATACATATCGAAACGGCTTCAAGATGAGGGGTTAACTGTTCGGATTCAGCCATTTCATGTGAAAACATATTTTACTGGTTCAGTAATGGCAGGCGATCATGAATATCCAATACGCTCAGCAGATAAGAACTTTGTGGAAGATGAAGAAAAAATAGAGGCTGCCGTCTTTGACGGAGGCTATGGGTTAAACCTTGAAGTAAAAGAAGCAAAAGGAAAAATAGCCGTTATTAGAGAGGGGAAAATATCAGTATCTCAAAAAATAAAAAACGCCCAAGATGCTGGTGCGAAAGCTGTCATTATTTATAACCGCAAGACAAAATCTCTCGCGATCCGTCCGGTAAAACCAAAACACACCACAATACCGACAGCGGGAATGAAAAAAGAAGACGGAGAAGCTTTGCTGAAAGAAAAGCAGGCTGTCATTCAATTTAAGAACTATCAAAACCGCACTTCACAGAATATAATAGCGACACGCAAAGCGCAGCACACAAAACACCCGGATATTCTTTATGTAACTGCCCATTATGACACAGTTAAAGGTGCACCTGGGGCTGATGATAATGCATCAGGCACATCTGCTGTGCTGGAGATGAGTAAGCAAAGCAAGGATCTTCCTAAAAACAAAGAAATCCGTTTTATCTTATTCGGAGCTGAAGAGCTGTGGTCAGCGGGTTCCTCATATTATGTCAGTACGCTTACATCAGATGAAATCAAACACAGCCGGGCAAACTTTAACGCTGATATGATTGCGACTGACTGGAAAGAAGCCAGCCAAATGTATATAACCACTCCGGATGGCAAAAAAAATGCAAGTGTCAATTATGCAGTAAACGCTGCCCGGAAAGCACAGCTTGAAGCACCCCGCCTCACACAACTGGGATACTCGGATCATGTGTCTTTTTATGAAGCGGGCATACCTTCAGCTAATTGGATTTGGCTCAGCCCGGATACACAAGAGCCTGGTTCATGGTATCACACTGAAAATGATAATATAACACATATCAGCAAAGATAGATTGAAGGAAGCGGGGCAGCTCTTGCTATCTGCTGTAAAAGAGGCGAATATAGAATAAAAAACAGGCTTCGGCCTGTTTTTTAATTTTTCACTAAATTCTTTCAATTGAGGGAGATTCTCTCACCATTCTCCTAATAAATACCTTATCATAGGTACGTAAAATACCAATTACTAGTAAATTACAACATAATGTCCTACGAAATAAAAGGATACAAAACTCATTTACCGTTTTTTTACTTTTGTTATAATTGCAGTATCGATCGATAATTGTTTAATTTTGTAAAAATATATCCTTTTCTATCTTATAGGGGGTCCAAAAATGAATCCTGTCACACAAGAAGCTCGAAACCTAGGTCATAAGCGGCTTTTAGAATTGATTGAAACAAAACAGGCTGTTGTAGGTGTATTAGGGATGGGATATGTGGGGTTTCCTCTTGCATTGGAATGTGTCAATAAAGGATACAGCGTCATCGGCTTCGATAGGAACAGCGAAAAAGTTTCTTTGCTGAAAGACGGGCACAGCCATATTCGGGATATAGACGATAACCAATTAAAAGCGGTATTACAAACAGAGCGTTTTCAAGTGAGTGAGAATATGTCTCTCATTGAACACTGCGACATTATTGTGATATGTGTTCCGACACCTTTGAACAAAAAAGATAAAATTCCCGATCTAAGCTACATAGACAGTGCAGTTGACAGTATGTTGGCTTACGGAAGAACAAATCAGCTCTTAATTTTAGAAAGTACAACCTATCCGGGTACAACCAAACAAAAAATCGCCGATAGAATGGCAACAGGGCGGCAGGTAAACATAGGCTCAGATTTTTTTATAGCTTATTCTCCTGAACGAATTGATCCTGGGAACAGCCAATATGAAGTTGCCGATATCCCTAAAGTGGTCGGCGGAATGACCCGGAATTGTACAAAACTTGCCTCAGCGTTTTACAACACCATCGTTGCAAGCATTCATCCAGTAACCTCACCTGAAGTAGCAGAAACAGCTAAACTCCTAGAGAATACCTACCGTTATGTAAATATAGCTCTCATCAATGAAATGGCACTTAATTGCCGAGAACTCGATATTGATATATGGGAAGTGATCAATGCAGCAGACACAAAGCCGTTCGGGTTTCAAAAATTCAGCCCCGGCCCTGGCGTAGGCGGCCATTGTATACCGATTGATCCTTTTTATTTTAAATGGATAGCCAATCAAAAGGGATTGCAGACAAAGCTGATTGATTTAGCTGATGAAATTAATTCTGAAATGCCGTTTTCAGTGTCCGACTATGCCATGAAGCTGGTTGATAAAGAACCGTGCAGCATTTTATTAATAGGTGCTGCTTATAAAAAAAATACCAATGATTCTCGTGAGTCTTCTGCATTTGCAATTATCGATGATCTGATGAAAAAGGGATGCACGATAGATTACTATGATCCTTTTATCAGTGAAATTCGACTGGAAGACGGCAGCATCAAGCGCTCCGTCCCTTTCACTAAGGAGAAGATCAACCAATATGATGTCGTCATTATTCATACTGATCATGATGATATAAATTACAGCATATTGCGGGATACAGCCCCTATTATTTTCGATACCAGAAATATTTGCAGAGAAAAAATGGCTGACAATGCAAAGCTTGTCACACTATAGGAGGGAACTACCATTAGTAAACGATTTATCTCTTTTCACAGACCTGATATCACAAACGAAGAACTGGAAACTGTAGCCGAAACAATCAAGTCAGGATGGATTTCAAAAGGTCCGAAAGTGATTGAATTTGAAAAAAAGCTGGGCGAATATCTAGGCGCGGAACACGTAATCAGCTGTAATTCAGGAACAGCTGCCTTACACATGGCATTGCTTGCACTCGGTGTAGGAGAAGGCGATGAAGTTATTGTTCCAAGCTTCACGTTTTGTTCAAGTGTAAACGTCATTTTGCATGTCGGAGCAACCCCGGTTTTTGCGGACATCTGCGAGGATGATTTATGTATAGATCCGGAAGATGTTAGGCAAAAACTTTCACCGCGCACAAAAGCAGTCATTGCGGTCCATTTTGCAGGTCATCCGGCAAATTTGGATGAGCTTAGCAGCATATGCAAGGAAAATGGACTGTACTTGATTGAAGATGCCGCTCACGCGCTTGGGACAAGATATAACGGGAAGATGATCGGCACACACGGAGATGCAGTATGCTTCAGCTTTTATGCAACCAAAAATATTACGACGGGAGAAGGAGGAGCTCTTATTCTTAAGGATGAAGAGGCAGCCGAGAGAGCGAGACTGTATGGGTGGCATGGCATTACAAAAAATGCTTGGAATCGATACGGTGAAAAGGGCAGCTGGCGATATGATGTTTTACTTCCCGGCTTTAAGTACAACATGACAGATATCCAGGCTGCGCTCGGGCTCATTCAATTGAAACGTGCTGCTGAGATCCAAGAAAAACGGACAAGAATCGCAAAGTATTATGCGTCTGAGCTTACAAATCAATCAGAAAGAGCAGAACTTCCTTTGACAGACATCCCCAGCCATATCACCCACTCTTGGCATTTGTTTATTCTGCGGGTGAAAAAACGCGGGGAAATGGAGCGAGACCAGTTTATTGAAAATATGAAAGCGAAAAATATTGGCTTGAGTGTCCACTTTATCCCTGTGCATATGCATCCCTACTATAGTGAGCATTTTCCCGCAAAGCTGCCGGTAACTGAACGCATCTTTCCTGAAATTGTATCACTGCCTCTTTATAGCCAGCTATCGAAGGAAGATTGTCAATATATCGTTCAATCAATTAAAGATGTTTTATCTTTAAGCCAGGAGGTCGGACAATGAAACACATTGCTATCTTAGGTGGAGCAGGCTTTATAGGAAGTGAATTAGCCGGGTTATTACAGAATAAAGGCTATCATGCGATCATCGCTGATCAAAAAAAGCCGGATTTTCAGGCGGAGTTCCGACAAACGAATATTTTAGATCGGCAATCGCTTAAGGAATCATTAAAAGGAGCAGATGCTATTGTTCATTTAGCGGCAATGGTCGGAGTAGACAGCTGCCGTAGCAATGAAGAGGACGTCATCAAGGTAAATTTTGAGGGAACGAAAAACGTAACGGAGGTATGCAAGGAGCTAGGCATCAAAACCCTTCTTTTTTCCTCCAGCTCAGAGGTATTCGGGGACTCACCCGATTATCCGTATACGGAATCGAGTAAGAAGCTCCCTAAATCTGCTTATGGAAAAGCAAAATTGAAGTCAGAGGAATATTTGAGGGAGCAGGCATCAAACTCGTTGAATGTCAGAGTTGTCCGGTACTTTAATGTATACGGTCCGAAGCAGCGGGAGGACTTTGTCATTAACAAGTTCTTCAGTTTGGCTGAATCTGGTGCAGAGCTTCCTCTTTATGGAGACGGCGGCCAAATCAGATGCTTCAGCTACATTAGTGATATCGTTAACGGAACATATCTGGCACTTCTGCATAAAGGCAGTGTTTTTGAAGATTTCAACATAGGAAACAATATGCCCATCAGCATAAAAGGGCTGGCAGAGAAAATCAACGTAATGACAGGCAGGAAGAAAGAGAATTACACCTTTAAAAAGCTGGGTGAGGATGGTGTCCGAGGTAAGGATATTGAAATTTTCAAACGTGCTCCTTCCATCGAGAAGGCAAAGCGAATGCTTGGATATGCTCCTAAAGTTCACCTTGATGAAGGCCTGAGGATGATTAAAGTTGAAAGACAAAAACAAAAACTTCCATTATCCTGAGAATCCCAAACAGATCAAGTTTCCCATTTATGCGAGGCAGCTTTCAGGCAGAAGTCTTTTCCCGGCATTCACTCATTTCATCTCAGCTAAAAAAACCAGGTTGGCAGAAAAACTGGAAAAACGCTATGGAAAGGGTATCGAATTGACTTCGAGCGGAAGTGCGGCGTTGGTGCTTGCACTGAAACTTTCCGGAGCGGAGCCAGGAAAAGAAGTTATTTTTTCTTCTTTCAGCTGTCCGAATGTAATTGATGCTGTGCTTCAATCCGGGGCTTCTCCAGTTTTCGCTAATCTGGATGATGATTTATCCCTGTCTTTTGAAGATGTGAAAAACAAAGTGACCGAGAGGACATGCGCTGTCATTTTGACACACGTCTATGGTCGGAAGGAAAACATGAATCTTATTGAGTGGGCGAAAGAGAAGCGTATTCGTGTCATCGACGATGCTGCTCAGGCTATGTTTACAAAACAAGCCGGAACATTTGCAGGCGGTTTGGGGGATTTCGGTATCTTGAGCTTTGGAATGTCAAAGCCTCTCGGCAGTATAGGGGGCGGAGCATTAATCGCTCGGAAAGATGTGCTGGACAAAATCAGCAGGCTGCCGATGGAACAGCGAAAGCAAGTAGATGCTGATTATGATGCTTATAAGAGACAGCAGCGAATGCAGGCCTTGATGAGTTCTAAGGCTCTATCTTTCTTATTCAGAAAAGCAGGTGTTCGTACTTCTTTAAAAACGAGCAAACTTGAAGTCCTTCCGAAAAAACCTGCTACTGTCCCTTTATTGCGAATGCATCCGGTGAGACAAGCCATTATCGAATACCAGCTGTCCAAGATGGAGCGGTTGGTGAAAGACTCATCAAGAAATTTGGAGACGGCAAGATACATTTTTGCGGAGGCCGAAGAGTTATACGGGATCAAGATGATTCAGCCTCAGGCGGGAGAGAGCCTGAACTATTTGACAATCGTATTTCCTCATGAAGGCGAAAGGTACGATTGCTCCGTTTATTTAGCGGCAAAAGGCATTCAAACATGCTGGAACTACCTTCCTCTTCACCTGATTCCGCTATATCAGCCTTATTCACAACTTGAGGATGAAAATTCTCTTTGGAAAAGAGTTCTTTCACTGCCGTTCAAACCGCCTCTTGGCACAGAGCAGGTGAAGTATATTGCTGAAACTGTTTTAACGTATGCAAAGCAAAAGAATAAGAAATGAATGTTGGTGATATATCGTGGAAAAAACAGCATTTTCCGTAACTCCTCAAGCATGGGATCGGGCTGCTGACATATTTCAGGCTGGGTTGTTTCAAAGCTATGATTGGGGGAAGCTCATGGAAGAGCTCCCCAATACCTCGTTTCACCCCGTCAGGCTGACATCGGACGGCGGACAAGTGATATATGTTCCGGTGTTTGAGCAGAATGGCTCGCTCAGCGGTAATATGATAGGATACGGCGGCGTCATTTCAGACCGTCCAATTTCATTCGAATGGCTGCAAAGTGAAATCAAAGCATTATTTGGACAGAAACTATCGCGGCTCCTGCTTCCGCATGACCAAACTCCTTTTATCGAAGAATCGGGAGAACAATGGGAAGAGAAAACAACTCATATTTTATCGCTTCCCGATACATTTGAAGAGCTATGGACAAACTGTTCGGGAAAAGCACGGACTGCAGTCAGATATGCGGAAAAGAAAAATGTATCCGTCCGCTTAATCGGACAGGAGTCGATTCATGAGTTTTACGATTTGTATAAGGCGCATATAGCAGCTATCGGCTTAGCATATATGCTAAGCCAGGATTTTTTTCAGAGGCTGCATGAAAGCCTTGGCAGACAAGTCTTTTGGGTAGGGGCATTTCTTGAGAATGAAATGATCAGCAGCAGTATTTTTCTATATGACCATTCTCATTTCTATTATTGGCAGAATGTAAACAGCCCTGCCGGTAAAGAAACGCAGGCTTCTTATCTGTTAATGCGGAACGCTTTATCATTCGCCATCGACAAGAAGCTTCAATGGGTTGATTTTGGATATTCTCACAGTAAAGAAATTGCCAGACCGAAACGATATTGGGGAGCTGAAGAGAAACGATGTCGACATTTCACAGAAACGGAGTAAAAGTGGTAAGCGGCCATCAGTCCAGTTATCTCCCTTGGTATGGTTTTTTTGAAAAAATCCATAAATCAGATGTATTTGCGATTCACGATACAGCCCAGTTTGAGAAAAAAGGATTTCTCAATCGGAACAGGATAAAAACGTCTCAAGGCCCTACGTGGCTGACTGTTCCTCTGCAGATGAAAAATTATAAGGATATTGAGCTACGTGATATGAAAATTGATCAAGAACAAGACTGGCGAAAGAAACACTGGATGGCGATAAAAATGAATTATGCAAAGGCTCCCTATTTCGAGGAATATCAAATGTTTTTTAAAGATGTCTATCAGCAGGAATGGGAGTACCTTCACGATTTGAATATGTACATCATTGATTTTTTTCTGCGTGAACTTCGTATTTCAACGCCAATTTGCTATGTTTCGGAGCTCGAATGCCGGAATGAAAAAAAGAGTGATTTTGTGCTCGCACTTTGTAAGGAACTAGGGGCTGATCATTATTATTCAGGCAGCCAAGGATCAGACTATTTAATAGAAAGTGATTTTGATAGAAGCGGAATTACAATCGAATACCAGCAAATCAGGACAATACATTATCCGCAGTTATTCGGAGAGCACATTCCTCATCTCTCTATGCTTGATATGCTTATGAATTGCGGGGCGGATATTTCCGAAACGTTAATCAAAGGGGGACAATATAATGAAAGTAATGGTATTTGCGGCGCACCCGGACGATGAAATTATCGGCGTCGGCGGAGCTCTGGCGAAACATGTCCGTCAAGGAGACAGTGTGTCGGCTGTCATTATGGCTGAGGGAAAATCGTCCAGAAAAGAAGACTATGAAAAACCTTGTGATTCGCTCATGCAGCATTCCTATAGTGAAACGGAACAAGCGCTTAGCACGCTCGGCATAAGCGATTTTGTCAGATTAAATCTTCCTGATAACAGGCTTGATTCACTGGATTTGCTGGATGTCGTAAAAGAAGCAGAAAAACAAATTGAACGCTTTCAGCCGGATATTGTATATACACAATACGGCGGTGATATTAATATTGACCATACCGTAGTATTCAGAGCGGTGATGACGGCAACCCGCCCGCTTCCAGGTCATTCCGTAAAACAGGTCCTGGCATACGAAACATTATCCTCGACAGAGTGGAACTATTTGAATAAGGATCAATTCCACGCGAATTTCTTCATTAATATAGAAGAAGAGCTTGAACTGAAGCTGAAGGCTATGGCGTGCTACGATTCGGAGCTGAGGGATTTCCCGCATCCGCGGTCCTTGCAAGCGATTGAAAATAATGCATATGTTTGGGGAGCTAAATCCGGTTTTTCTGCAGCAGAAGCTTTTATGCTTGTGAGAGGGACGTGGTGACGGATGATTGCGCAAATACCGTTTTTCGGGTTAGACCCGAAGCAAATTGATAAAAAGTGGGTCGAAGCAGGATACGGCCTTGAAGCCAATATTTTTGACGGAAAATCGTTTGAAGCAACAGATTATGTGAAAACCTTCAAGCGGACACTTGATTACACAAAACAGCTTGAGCCGTCATTATTGACACTTCATTTTCCCACCGACAATGCGGATTATGTTCATGAAGCGCATATAAAGGACCGTCTGCTTCATTTTGCAGAGCTTGCGGATGTATATGGCGCCAAGGGGATAATTGTTCATGCCAATCAATTTATGTCCGTTGAAGAATTTCAAGGCTATGATTTAGAAGGAAACCGCAGAAAAGTCATTGAATTTTTTGCAGAGTTTGATGAAGAGCTAAAAGGAACAGATATATGGATTGGAGTCGAAAATCTGCCGATTATCGGGAATCTGGGCGAAGACTTTGACCCGATATTCATTTATCCTGAGGATTTTGAGGAACTGATTCAGCTCGGTTTAAAACATATCGGGATTACATGGGATCTGTGTCATTGGGCCATTACCTATCAGACACATTTATCATCATCACTTATGTTCAGGAATGAAAAGCTGAGATACCCTGACTTTTTTCAATTTATTTCCTTAAAGGACAGCATTAAACATTATCATTTCAGTTCGTTTTGCCAGCTAGCCTTCCCGCATGGAGGTGTCCGCTGTTTTGAAGGGCGTCATCCTGCAGAAGGAACGATAGATGAAACATTGCTCAGACAAGCAGCAGAGATGTTAAAAGAGATACACCGCGGTGATGGCACAGGTATCGTATTTGAAGTGATGGAAGAGGATTATACACAAAGAAAAGAATCATGGAGAACATTAGAATGGTTCGGCGGTGCTTCTGATGAAGATCAAAAACGGCCGTGATTCGGCATATCGAACACCAAATTATGCAAAACTTTGGTCTGCACAAGTATTTTCTTCCGCGGCGGATGGCGTCTGGCTCATCGCGCTTCCGCTTCTTGTACTCGATTTGACCGGAAGTAAAATATTGGTCGGGGTGATTTCTTTTATCGAGCTCGTTCCCCTGACCTTCGGAATGTTTACAGGCCCCTTAATTGATTCTTTACGAAAAAAAACCATATTGTATATGTGTAATACAGGAAGGGCAGTCATTATGATTCTCTTGGCAGTCCTTAGCGCAAATGGTTTTTTAACTGTATGGATCATCGGTGTATGCGCATTTTGTTTATCGCTGCAATCGATGCTCTTTTCCCCGGCGAAAGTCGCGCTTATCCCGATACTTGTCCCTCAGAAACATCTAGATCAAGCGACATCTTTAATGAATACAAGCGAACTTATTGGTCTGATCGTCGGAAAGCTGATCAGCGGCGTTTTGCTTGCGGCCATTCCGTTCGGGCTGCTGTTTTTCATTAATGGAACCGCCTTTTTTGTATCCGCTGCATTGATTGCAGTTATCCACATTTCAGAACCTGCCGGCCTAAAAAGCAAAGGGGCAGAAGCCCTTAAGACAGGATACAGAATGCTGAAAGGCAACTCATCTTGGATGACTTCTGTCGGTTATTTTTTTATCGTGAATCTTGTTATTGCCGGGTTTATTTCGGTTATGGGGCCGATTCTTGCAGTGGAACGTTTTCATGAAAACTATTCAGTATGGTTCGCCGTCATGTATGCAATGTTTCAGGGCGGAATGCTCTTAGGTAATCTTGCTGTATTTTTTAAGTGGAATACTAAGCGGCTTGAACGGCTCTACCCCAGAACTTTAACAGCTGTCGGATTGCTCATAATGTTTTTGTTTTTTCAGCTTAGCGGGCTTGAATGTGTCATTTTTTTGATACTAGGTGTTATTATCTCGTATATTGATGTGCAAACAGTTCTGTTTTTTCAAAAGACTGTTCCGACTGAATACTTCGGAAGAATTTTCGCGCTTATTTTTTCTATCGTAAAGATGGGAGAACCTCTTTCAGCAGCTGTTTATACAGTGCTTCTTGTGTTTATGGACGCTGATTATATTTTTCTGGCTGTCGGTCTGACCCTCGTGCTGACTTTTTTCATACTGTCAGTGAGGCAGGGAATGCAACGGGATGCCGGGAAAAAAGCGAATCAGTTTTTTTAATTTCTATATGAAAGAGCTGCCGATTATCATACGGCAGCTCTTTCATTAAAGATCCAAATAAAGTCTCACCATATCACGGCATTGTATGCCGTTTTCGAAAATGTCCTCATCATAATGTCGGGTAAAGAAATCATGGTCGATCGCCTGCAGGCGGAATCCGCATTTTTGATAGAGAGAAAGCTGATGAATGCTGGAATTTCCCGTGCCGATTTCAATCGTGTCCGCACCCAGCTCCTTTGCCTTTTCGATGGCGTCATGGACAAGCTGTTTGCCAAAACCCTTCTTTTGAAGAGACTCTTTTACGGCAATATTTACAATTTCAACTGTTTGCGGCCTTGTTTTTAGCAATACATAAACACCGGCAAGTTCATCACCGGCCCAAGCTGTGTAACATTCTCCTCTTTCAAGATATTCATCTACAATGTCTTTCGACGGATCGGCGAGCAGCAATAGATCGTATAATTCGTCATTTGCTTTTTCTCTTATTTGAATCCTGAGCTTTTGCACGTACATTCCACCTTTTCATATGTTTATAGAGATATTTTCATGATTTTCTCCAATTTCATACCATTCTATTATAAAATATGTAACATAGGAAATCTGTACAAAATAGTGGATAAAAAATAGGAGGAAAGTCACATGTTTTGTAAGGAATGCGGTCAAAAAAATAATGAAGGGGCCAAGTTTTGTAAAGAATGCGGCACCCCGATCGGAGGGAGCAGCAGACAGGCAAATCAAGAAACAGCAAGCACTGCTGAAACGAGGCAGGCTCCGCGGAAACCAATCCCTAAGAAAACCATCATGTTATGGAGCAGCATTGCCGCAGCGTGCGTCATATTATTCACTGCATATAAAACCGGAGCGTACCTTACTTCTAAGGACAGGTTAGTCGACAAATTTGAGCAGGCTGTAAATGATGAGGATAAAGACCAAATCGCTTCGCTGCTAACACCGGCAAATGACAGGCTCAAGCTTACTAAACAAAACGTAAAGCCGTTTCTTACATATTTAAAGGATCATCCTGACAAAAAAGATGAGCTTTTTTCATCGCTGCGTGCTGAAACAGTCCAAAAGGATATTGTTTACGCGGAGAAAGACGGGAAAACTTTGCTAGTATTTGACCATTATGATTTAAAGATAGCACCTGTTTATTTTGAAGTAACCAGCAATTATAAACATACGGATCTCTATGTGAATAAAGAGGAAGCCGGATCTGTAAAGAAAGCAGATCAAGCACAAACCCTTGGACCGTACATTCCCGGCGAATATACAGTCTCAGCCAAACTGAAAAACGATGTAGTGGATCTTGTGAAAAAGGAAGACATTCAGGCGGTTGGTGACAACAGCTTTCGTGTTGATCTCTCATTGGAAGCGGATAATGTAACATTCAGCTTAGCGGACGACATGAAGGATGGAAAGGGAGAATTGCTGATTAACGGAAAATCCATCCATAAGGATCCGTTCAAATCTGTCACATACGGCCCGCTTCTGACAGACGGATCAATGACAGCTGCGGTTGAAGCGGAGTTTCCATGGGGAAAAACAAAAACAGCGGGTGTGCCGATTGATAGCAAAGAAATGGAGTTAACATTAATTCCTGACCAAGACACACAAGAAACAATCATGAATACGATTGTCAAAACGACAAAGCAATATTCCAAAGCGCTTTCTGATGGAAATACAGCTCAGATGACAGAGGCAAGTGCCAGTTGGAAAGCCGAAGTAAAAGATAACGTGGATTCGATGAAAAACACGGATTCTTACTTAAAAGATAAATATCTGGAAACAGACTTTGATTTGGATACATTTGCTCTATCCCAGAAAAATGACGGTACATGGCAGGCGTCAGTAAAAGGAAAAGAACTTCACCAGTCGGCTAATTATAATGACTATACGAAACCTGAAATGTCGGATGAGAGCCCGAGCTATGAATATCTGCTTTCATATGATAAAAAACAGAAAAAGTGGATGTTCGAAGATGCAGAATCAACTTTTGATTCTGCCGGCACAAATATAAAGAAAATAAAAAATGATCATGCAGAGACGTACACGTCAGCCTGGGCAGACGCAAAAGGCAAGAAAGCAAGCGTAAGCCCATCGGCCGGCGATGTCACGGATGAACAAGTGACATCATTTATGGTTAGTTATCTGACAAATCAATCAACCGCAGTGAATTTAAATGAATTTGCGGTCATGGAAGGCAATCTGGAAAAAGGAAGTTCATTATATAATGATCAGCAGAAATTGGTTAAGAAGCTGTACAGCGAGGGGACGACTGAAGTATTTATTGATGTAGAGGTAAAAAGCTTTAATCAAAGCGGCTCGAATATCACAATTAAAACATATGAAGAATTTGATATTACAAAATCAGGCGGCAGTACAAAGCGCAGAACATACAACTGGACCTACACCGGCGTAGTGAAAGACGGAAGAATTTATTTAACATCTATTCAATAAAAACAAACCCCCATCACCAGCAGGCGATGGGGGTGTTTTTTAAAAAAAGATATAACGGAAAATCTCTTTAATATAATGTTCGATGATGAACCGAAACGCAACGCATGTGATGAGATAAATCACAGTGGTTGAGTAAATGATATCAGCTTTTCCTTTATACGAATGCTGGTAACTGCTCAGCATCGCAGGGGGAATAGCGAAGAATGCGCCGATTAAACCAATCGCTAACACGGTGAAACAAAGATCTGTATGTAATAAAAACAATAGAAGTGCAAGAATCAAAATAGCTGTAAATGGAATAAGAAACGCACCAAATCTGGAGAATGAATCTTTAAATGAGACTTGGTTTCCCGCAATTTTTAAGGAAAAAAAGATCAATGCATGCAACCCGAAAATAAAAAGGGCAAAGTAAATGGTTGGCTTTAAAAAGATTTCTGTAAAGCTCGCACTGCCGGGACCTTCTGAAAAAAGAATATAAAACATCAGCGGAGTTAGTAAACTGAAAAGCACCATTGTAATGATTCCGCTGATCAGCTGTTCGCCGCCTGTTGTTTTGCACTCCTGATAAGGGCGTTTCAGAACAGCCAGAACAAATGAACCGAACTGCTTTGCTGCTTGTTTTGCAGCTTCAGCTCCCGCCTGTGCTCCTTGATTTTCGCCGGCTTGGCGTGGAAGAGGCGATCCGCATTTCTCACAAAACTTTCCGCCATCTGCTTGATGGCCGCATTGAGGACAAAACATATGATGACTCCTTTTACATGTAATATAGGGAAAATAGACTAATAATGTCATTATAAAAGAAAAAAGTAGAAAAGTAACCAATATCCAGGTAAAAAATTTTCTCCAAGATTACGTATCAGAAACAAGACACGAGCTGCCAGATGCGAACCCGTGTCTTGTTTCTAGTTATTCATATATTTTTCAAATACGTCACCGAAATCTTTAATATGGTACTGCGAGCGGACGGAAGTGACCCATGTAAACCCGAATTCGGTCAGCTCTTTGTATTGTGTTTCAATATTGACGTGCTCAGGGCGGGTATGCTGAAGGATGGTGACTGCTCGTTCCAGACTTTGTTCAGCCTGATTGATCAAAATGTCATTTTCATAGATCGTTTCAGAGATACGGAGAAGGGCTTTATACAAATCTTTCAGCTTTTCAATTTGCTCTTTATGCACATCGATGTCAAATTGTTCAGAGCCCAGCTTGAACTTGATTTCAACATCCAAATCGACCTTCCCGGCGGTTTCCAGAAAAACATCAGAGATTTTATATTGGGAATAAGGGTAGCGTTTCAGCGTTCGTTTAGAGGAAGTGGCACGTTCGCCGTCAACATGGATCAGCGCCAGATTCGTGAAGCAATATTCATCGGCTTTTGTTTTAATCAGGAAATAAATTTTTTCGTTGTCTTCATGCATGACATAGTCATCAGCATCTGTTTTGTCATAATCCTGAGGTTCGATAATTTTTCCGATATCTGATAATCCGAGTGCATCTGCTGCAATTTTCTTGAACATATAGATACATCCTTCCTATTTACATAGTCACTTCATTGTAGCATGCGGTGTTTCCGAACGGCTATAAACGTTTGTGAAGAATCAGCCTCTTGGTAAGGCCAATGTCACATGGAGGAAGTATACGATGTTCTTATGTATGATGTTTCCAATATTAATCTCATCATGTAGAAAAGCAGTTCCCTTACTTCAGGGAGCTGCTTTCAGCTGTTTTCGGCACGTATTCAAATACTTCTTCACTCTCAAAAAACTCAATTAAGCGGCTCAGCCAATCATAGTAATGAAGCCATTCTCTTAATTCATTCAGCAGCTGATTGACTTTCTCTTCGGCTTCTCGGGGAAGATCGTCCCTTTGTGAAAGATCCGTCAGTTCCCGGTTTAATTTTTTGTACAGCACTTTGTTTTTGCTCACGACCTTTGTCCAGTTCGCCGCAAATAAAGATATGAAGGTTTGATAATAATCCTGCTCTACGTCGTAAAGATCTTTTCTTACGCCTTTTTCAAACACCTTTTCGGCAATGTTGGCATCAATCATTTCACGGACAACCTGGCTCATCCGTGTTTTGCTCATGCCTGTTGCTTCTGACAGCTCGCTTAACGTCATCGGTTTTCGATTCATATAAATAATCCCGAGCACACGCCCGACAGTAGAAGGCATTCCAAACGTATGCATGTTTTCGGCAATCTTCTCGATGAGATGCTCTTCAGCATGTTCAATGATGTCGAAAGCAGTTTTTTCCACAGCTGATCATCCCTTCAAATGGCAATTGATGGTGTCAATATATCATATTTCTGCCAGTTGTTGAAAACAGCTGTATGCGGAGGAAGCGAGAGGTATCCGGCGTAATTGTAAGAACACCCTCTCTGCCTGAGTCATAACAATAAATAATCTGTAAATAACATATAATTTCAACACATTGTAAACTTTTTATTTTACAAAGTTCAAATTATAATAAAGATTATACTTTTCAGAAAAATTAACGGAAATCTGCGGAGGTGCACGGATTGCTGAAATTAGAACAAGTGTCAAAAGTATATAAAGGCGGCAAAAAAGCTGTGAACAGCATTGATTTAGATATTGCTAAGGGCGAATTTATCTGTTTTATCGGCCCGAGCGGCTGCGGAAAAACGACGACGATGAAGATGATTAATCGACTGATTGAACCGTCGTCAGGAAAGATCTTTATCGACGGAGAAAACATAATGGAACAGGACCCGGTTGAACTGCGGAGAAAAATCGGCTATGTGATTCAGCAGATCGGTTTGTTTCCCCACATGACCATTCAGCAGAACATTTCACTCGTTCCGAAACTGCTGAAATGGCCTGAAGAAAAACGGAAAGAACGGGCGAGAGAGCTGTTAAAGCTTGTTGATATGGGCCCTGAATATTTAGACCGTTATCCCCACGAGCTCAGCGGCGGACAGCAGCAAAGAATCGGCGTGCTGCGCGCACTGGCTGCGGAACCCCCTCTCATTTTAATGGATGAACCGTTCGGAGCGCTTGACCCGATCACGCGGGATTCCCTTCAGGAAGAATTTAAAAAACTGCAGAGAACGTTAAACAAAACCATCGTGTTTGTGACCCACGACATGGACGAAGCCATTAAGCTAGCTGACCGGATTGTGATTTTAAAAGCGGGTGAAATCGTTCAGGTCGGCACACCTGATGAGATTCTCAGAAATCCGGCAAATGAATTTGTAGAAGAATTTATCGGGAAAGAGCGCCTGATCCAGACAAGGCCTGAAATTGAGCGGGTTGAGCAGATGATGAACAGAATGCCTGTCACGGTTACAGCGGACAAAACGCTTTCTCAGGCCATTCAGCTGATGAGAGAAAAACGCGTCGACTCGCTGCTTGTTGTAGATGAGCAAAATGTGCTGAAGGGATACGTAGATGTTGAAATCATTGATCAAAACCGCAAAAAAGCGAGCGTTGTTGGTGATGTGTACCGCTCGGATATGTATACCGTGCAAAAAGGAGCCCTTCTCCGCGATACCGTCCGGAAAATCTTGAAGCAAGGAATTAAGTATGTTCCCGTTGTTGATGAAGAGCACCATTTAGCAGGGATTGTGACAAGAGCAAGCCTTGTGGACATCGTATATGATTCCATATGGGGCGAGGAAAACCAGCTAATGACGATCTGATCAGGGGAGGAGCTCTTACACATGAATCAAATGATGACTTTTTTACAGACGAACGGCGGAGAGCTGCTGTATAAAACAGGTGAACATTTATATATTTCTCTTATTGCTGTTGTATTGGGTATTATCGTTGCGGTGCCGCTCGGCGTTCTGCTGACCAGAATGAAAAAAGGCGCAGGCGCGGTTATAGGTGCCGTCAACATTGTGCAAACCTTGCCGAGTCTGGCGATTCTGGCATTTTTTATCCCGCTTCTCGGTGTGGGAAAAGTGCCGGCGATCGTCGCTTTATTTTTCTATTCGGTGCTTCCGATTCTGCGCAATACGTATACAGGCATTAAAGGTGTAAACAAAAATCTGCTTGAGTCAGGAAAAGGGATTGGAATGACCGGCTGGGAGCAGATCCGGCTTGTCGAGATTCCGCTGGCGATTCCGATTATTATGGCAGGCATCCGCACATCCACGATCTATTTAATCGGCTGGGCGACCCTTGCCTCATTTATTGGCGGCGGCGGTCTTGGTGATTACATTTTTATCGGACTGAACCTGTATCAGCCTGAATACATCATTGGCGGTGCTGTGCCGGTTACAATCTTAGCCATTATCATTGATTATTTGCTAGCCGTGACGGAACGAAAAGTGACACCGAAGGGATTGCAAGGGATGAAGGAAGTTTCTTAAGGAGTTGGCTGTATTGAAAACGAAAAAAATCAGATGGATCGGCGCGCTCGCTTTCGCCTTTGTCATGCTGCTGAGCGGCTGTTCTCTGCCGGGACTTGGCGGCGCCTCACAAGATACGATCAAGGTCGGGGCGCAAAGTATAACAGAATCAGAAATTTTAGCGAATATGATTGCGCAGCTTATTGAACACGATACGGATTTAAATACGGCTTTAGTCAAAAATCTCGGATCAAACTATGTTCAGCACCAGGCGATGCTCGGCGGTGACATTGACATATCCGCCACACGCTATTCTGGCACGGATTTAACGAGCACCCTCGGAATGGAGGCGGAGAAGAATCCGGAAAAAGCGCTGAACTTTGTACAGAAAGAATTTGACAAACGTTTTAAATATAAATGGTTTGATTCTTACGGGTTTGATAACACATACGCCTTTACCGTAACAAAAAAGTTTGCGGAAAAGGAGCATGTAAACACCGTGTCTGATCTGAAGAAAAACGCTTCTGAATATAAGCTGGGGGTCGACAATGCCTGGCTGAAACGGAAGGGCGACGGATATAAAGGTTTTGTCAGCACGTATGGATTTGAGTTCGGAACAACCTATCCGATGCAGATCGGACTTGTTTATGACGCAGTCAAAAACGAGAAAATGGACGCCGTTCTTGCTTATTCCACAGACGGCCGGATTAAGGCGTATGATCTCAAAATCCTAGAAGACGATAAACAGTTTTTCCCGCCGTATGACTGTTCGCCGGTGATTCCGGAAAAGGTGCTTAAGGAACATCCGGAGCTTGAAGGCATTATTGATAAACTGATCGGGAAGATTGACACGGAAACCATGCAGGAGCTCAACTACGAAGTGGACGGCAAACTGAAGGAGCCATCTGTTGTGGCAAAGGAATTTTTAGAGAAACATCATTATTTTGACTAAGAAAAGAGGCAGACCAAATGGAAGTATTACAGCAGCTTGGCACTTACTATTCGCAAAACGGCAGTTATGTGCTGCAAGAGTTTTACCGCCATTTTCTGATGTCGGTGTACGGCGTTTTGTTTGCGGCCATCGTCGGCATTCCGCTTGGCATCCTGATTGCCAGATACAGAACATTAAGCGGCTGGGTTTTCGCCGTCACGAATGTGATCCAGACGGTGCCGGCGCTCGCCATGCTGGCCGTGCTGATGCTAGTGATGGGGCTTGGCGCGAATACGGTCATTTTATCGTTATTTCTTTATTCGCTGCTGCCGATCATCAGAAATACGTACACAGGCATTGTCAGTATTGAACATGCCTATCTTGAATCAGGAAAAGCGATGGGCATGACAAAGTTTCAAGTGCTGCGGATGGTCGAGCTTCCGCTGGCGCTTTCTGTCATTATGGCCGGCCTCCGCACCGCGCTCGTCATTGCTATCGGCATTACTGCCATCGGGACATTTGTCGGCGCCGGCGGTCTCGGAGACATCATCGTCAGGGGGTCAAACGCAACAAACGGGACCGCGATTATATTAGCTGGCGCGATCCCGACAGCCCTTATGGCGGTGATAGCTGATTTGGTCATGGGCTGGCTTGAACGCGCGTTAAGCCCGATTAAAAATAAAAAAAGAAACTATATTAAAGCTGAAAGAAAAACCACCTCTATTTAAATAAAACAGGGGTGGTTTTTTTAGTAAACAACCTGTGTTAGTCCCTTTAACCGATACTTTCCAGCGTTGAAGTTAGACAAGTATTTTAAAAAAATCTTCAAATATCAGATGGTTATTGCCAATTTTAAGGTTGTTTTGAGAAAAGTTTCAAGTTATAATAATAATACATTTATACAAACATCTAAATGTCTAAATGTTTTTCGAAAAGGAGAAAACGCTATGAATAATGTTTTCAAAGCTATATCAGATCCAACTAGGAGGAGAATTTTGGATTTGTTAAAAGGAGGGGATATGACTGCGGGAGATATTGCAGAACATTTTAATATCAGTAAACCGAGTATTTCTCACCATTTGAATATTTTAAAACAGGCGGAAGTCATAGCTGACCACCGTAAAGGGCAATTTATTTATTATTCTTTAAATACCACAGTACTTCAAGACTCAATAAATTGGATGCTTAACTTTATAAATAAAGGGGATAACGATTTATGAAGAAAAATATAATTTCCATAATTATTGTTTGTTTGAGTTTCTTGACTTCAATTATATTTTATCAGTACCTTCCGGAAGAAATACCGATACAATGGTCAGGAAATAAGCCGGCTGCCTTTATATCTAAACCTCTAACACTTTTTATTATACCTATTGTTATGCTTATTTATTATCTTACTTTTTATATGTTAACCATTAAGTCAACGCAAAAAAATAAAGCATTGCTTTTTCTAGCTTCTAATAATATGTTAATCCTTTTATATATTTTACAGCTCTCAACCCTTTTAGTAAGTTTAGGATACGAACTGGATATTGATTTAATAATTGGTCTTGCTGTTGGTATCTTTTTAATTATTGGTGGAAATTCCATGCAGTTAGCAGAGCAAAACCATCTTATCGGATTGAGGACACCTTGGACATTAAAAGATGAGACTGTTTGGAAATTGGGTAATCGCTTTGCCTCTAAAGTACTTGTAGCGTGTGGTTTTATCATAGCCATTCTTTCATTTTTTACAGGGGAATATATTATTATGATTATGATTGTGTTAGTGTTGCTAGCATTAGTTATTTCAACGACTGCTTCCTATCTTTATTACAAAAAGTTAAACGGTTAACGTTAAAAAAGTGTCTTGCGGAGTAACCCGCAAGACACTTTTTTTATAATGATTATTGATGAATCAATTTTAGGGTTTTTGCAGCAGCAGCTTCTAGATCAGAATTATTATTAGAAGCTGAAGAGGAATATTTGGCAACGTATTTCCAAACTGCAGTTGTTACGGCGGCAGCGGTTTGCAATGCTACCGCGTTAACGCCTACAACATATAAATATCCAGCTGCTACACAGACGGCATAAAGCCCGCAAGATGGAGTTGCTTTATTGGTAGAGTATTTTACGTTTTGATTTTTCTTGGCATATTTTTGGATAAGTTGATCTGCTTTATTCATATTATCAATGAGTTTTTTAGGGTCTTTACTGTCAATCGATTGTTTCAATTCATCCAGATATTGTGGTTGATCTTTTTTTATAAATTTGACTACATCATTCACTAATTTTTTACCTTCTGTACTATTCGCCTCTTTTACGAGTTTAGGGTCCAAATCGCTAGAAATTAATTTACCAACCTCTCCTTGGCCAAATAAAAGTCCTCTAAAGTAATCTTCTCCAGAAAATGTATTGTTTTCTTTAGCAGATGTACTTGACTCCTTAGAGAATCCTACTAATGAAAAAACCAATATCGTCACCATGGAAACAATCAATAGCCTAAGTAATTTACTTTTCAAATTATTATACCTCCATTAAGTTATTTCTCCATTATCTAAATATTAGTTATGAAACAATTTTGTAAGGAACTTGACTGATTCACCTCCTAATCTTTTGAAATTCCTTTTTCCTTTTACGGATATATATTTAAATAAAGGAGAACACCAATTCAAATTGATATTTTGTTGTATAGGATGTAGATATATAATTAATGCAGATATCATG
This sequence comes from Bacillus sp. PAMC26543, assembly GCF_014250375.1. Lineage (NCBI taxonomy): Bacteria > Bacillati > Bacillota > Bacilli > Caryophanales > Bacillaceae > Bacillus > Bacillus sp. PAMC26543. The sequence goes on from NZ_CP060193.1 coordinate 835,951, forward strand.
ATTAAGCCGAAACTTACAATACCGATGCTGATTATTATCCCTATGTGAAATATTATTCCTAATATTAATGCAATTTTTTTTATTCTGATATTAGAAACTATACTTGCTGCTAAGAACAGCTCAAAAATAGTTACTAACCAAGTGATGACAACAATATAGTTGCTTTCAAGCAGTGGATTCAATAAATTAAGTTGATAATCAGGCAATCCAAAAACAGGATCAGAAAAGAAATAATAAATTGCTGTCCCTTCAGCCCACTCTTTATTTTTCAAGCGCTCTAAAGCTGCATTTAAATAGATTACAAAAACTTGAATTTTAATTATTGTCACTAAATAAAATAATACTATCTTCTTTGTGAAAGATTCATAATTGATATCTATTATTTTCCAATGATTTTGCCTTGAATCTAATAATGTAACAGGAAATAAAAGAAATGAAAGAACAGTTGCAATTTGTTCACCGCCATCAATAGTTAAAGCTGAAGTTTGAATGCTATAGCAAATATACCAGTGGAAAAAACCGGTAAATCTAGGCCTCCATCCTATAACCACTAAAGCTAATATAAAAATCATTAAGTATCTTATAACCTCAAAACTGATGCTATATTTGTTAGCAAAACAAAAGGCAGTGGGAATATAGACATTTTCACACGTGACATTATTTGCACTATAACTAAATAAAATATCAGCACTATTAAATACTAAAACTAGTAATGTTGAGAAACCAAGTAAACTTCTAGAAAGTGCATATGTATTTTTCCATGGATTATAGGTGTCAATATAACTTTCGAAACTATTTAATATTTTCATATTATTTTTACTTTTAGCACCTTTCTTTCAAAAGAGGTAGTTTGTTTAAAATCTATCCAATACCATGAGAGTGGCTTTTGTCGGTATATAAGGTACTCTCCTTTGCTAAGATGTGTATAGTCCTTGCTTTTTTTTACTTCAATAGGCTTCATTTGTCTCTCTAAATTTGTGCAGGAAGTGTTGTTTTCACATGTTTTCCAATTCTTTGGTTCGATATTCTCAACAATTTTGCCTAATTCTATTGCCTGAACTCTTCCTTCTCTTTTTATCCCGAAAAAATTATTAGGAAGTGCATTAGGTAACTTTAAATTTTCTTTTGTGTGAAACGAAATGTTTTCTTCAGTAGGGCTTTTACTATAAAAGCCAAAGCCTTGGGGAGACAATTGTTGCAAAAAATTTTTTTTAAACAGTGGATTCTGAGGTGAGATATTACTAAAGTAATAGGAAGAAAATGAAAGGAAACATATAGTCGTTATAGTTATAATTGCTCTTTTTTTGATTTGGGTTACCTCCTTTAAGCCAATCTAATCATTTCAAAAAGATTATATAATAACTAGTAAGAATAATCAACAGAAAATGGATAATAAACAAAATATTGTAAATTATATTTGGTTTTGTTTTGTGGGAAAAATTTGATATTTAAAATTTGTATTGTACGTAAAGTTCCCAATATCAATTTTGGGAACTTCTTTACGGTTTCGGCACATATTTAAAAATCTCTTCACTCTCAAAAAACTCAATCAGACGGGCGAGCCAATTGTAATAGTCGAGCCATTCCTTTAATTCCTTCAACAGCTCATTCACCTTTTCTTCCGCTTCAGGAGAAAGCTCTTCATCCAAGATACTGAGCAGCTCCCGGTTGAGTTTTTTATGCATCATTTTATTTTTGCTGACGACTTTGCTCCAAGTGGCTGTAAACAGAGTGATAAAGGTTTGGTAGTAATCCTCTTCAACATCGTATAAGTCTTTTCGCACGCCCTTTTCGAACACCTTCTCGGCGATGTTGGCATCGAGCATGTCCCGCACGACCTGGCTCATTCGCGTTTTGCTCATGCCGGTCGCTTCTGATAATTCCGTCAGCGTCATCGGCTTGCGATTCATATAAATAATGCCCAGCACACGTCCAACGGTAGAGGGCATTCCAAATGCATGCATGTTTTCCGCGATTCTTTCTATGAGGTGGTCTTCAGTCTGTTCAATTATCGTTAACGGATCTTTCTCCAACAGTTTCAATCCTTTCAGCTAACAATTCCGATGTCAATATACCACATTTTTGATGCGGCGGAAATGCTGTAATCATAGAATTTGGCAGGAAATTGGAGCAATAAGGAGATCATTACCGGTCAATACGGGTAAATCAGGGTTTACACATACTTTATAAATAATATGAACAAATTGTAAACTTTTTATTTTATAAACTTTATTCTATAATGGGAAGCATTCAATTGTCTGAAAAATTAAATATGAACTGAACGAATTGAATGAATTTAATTTTGGAGGTGCGATGTTTGCTGACATTAAAAAATGTCTCGAAAACATATAAGGGCGGCAAAAAAGCTGTGAACAGCGTGAATCTGGAAATTGAAAAAGGTGAATTTATCTGTTTTATCGGTCCAAGCGGCTGCGGAAAAACGACAACGATGAAAATGATTAACCGATTAATTGAGCCGTCAGCCGGTCAGATTTTTATTGACGGCGAGAACATGATGGAACAGGACCCGGTAGAACTCAGGCGTAAGATCGGCTATGTCATTCAGCAGATCGGACTGTTCCCCCATATGACCATTCAGCAGAACATATCACTTGTGCCTAAGCTGCTGAAATGGCCGGAGCAGCAGCGGAAAGAACGTGCGCGTGAGCTTTTAAAATTGGTTGATATGGGACCTGAATATTTAGACCGTTATCCTCATGAATTAAGCGGGGGACAGCAGCAGCGAATAGGTGTATTACGGGCACTTGCCGCGGAACCGCCGCTTATCTTAATGGATGAACCGTTTGGGGCGCTTGACCCGATTACGAGGGATTCCCTTCAGGAAGAATTTAAAAAACTGCAAAAAACCTTACATAAAACCATCGTATTTGTTACCCATGATATGGATGAAGCGATTAAGCTAGCAGACCGGATCGTCATTTTAAAAGGCGGAGAGATTGTGCAGATCGGAACGCCTGATGATATTCTGAGAAATCCGGCAAACGAATTTGTTGAGGAGTTTATCGGCAAGGAGCGCCTGATTCAGTCATCAAGTCCTGATGTTGAGCGGGTTGATCAAATTATGAGTACACACCCGGTGACCATTACGGCGGATAAAACGCTCTCTGAAGCGATCCAGCTGATGAGGCAGGAGCGTGTCGACTCGCTCCTGGTTGTAGATGACAGCCATGTTCTTCTAGGCTATGTAGATGTGGAAATCATTGATCAATGCCGGAAGAAAGCCGAGCTCGTAGGCGAGGTCCTGCATCAAGACATCTACACCGTCTTGGGCGCAACACTGCTGCGGGATACAGTACACAAAATTTTAAAACGGGGTGTAAAGTACGTGCCGGTTGTAGATGAAGACAGCCGTTTAATAGGAATTGTGACGAGAGCGAGCCTGGTTGACATTGTGTATGAGTCCATCTGGGGAGAAGAAAAACAGCTCGCAGTATTGTCATAGGGAGGTTGTCAGACATGAATCATATCATTGAATTTTTGCAAACCAACGGAGGCGAGCTGCTTTACAAAACATATGAGCATATCACCATTTCTCTCATCGCCGTCATTTTAGGCGTGGCTGCCGCTGTGCCTCTTGGGATTGTGCTTACCAGAATGAAAAAAGGAGCCGGCTCCATTATCGGCATTGTGAATATCATTCAGACGCTGCCCAGTCTGGCAATCCTCGCTTTCTTTATCCCGCTCTTGGGAGTCGGAAAAGTTCCGGCTATTGTGGCCTTGTTTTTCTATTCCGTTTTGCCGATCCTGCGCAACACGTATACCGGGATTCGCGGCGTTAACAAAAATCTGCTTGAATCAGGAAAAGGCATCGGGATGACGGCAGCTGAACAAATCCGCCTCGTGGAACTGCCGCTTGCCGCGCCCGTCATCATGGCGGGGATCAGAACATCCACGATTTATTTAATCGGCTGGGCGACGCTTGCATCCTTTATCGGAGGCGGCGGATTGGGTGATTATATTTTCATCGGCCTGAATTTATATCAGCCGGAATATATCATCGGAGGAGCGGTTCCCGTCACGATATTGGCGATTGTCATTGATTATGTGCTTGCGTTGACGGAACGAAAAATCACGCCTGCCGGACTGCAGGGAATGAAGGAAGTTTCATAAGGAGGCTGCTCATGAAAAGAAAACATCTTAAATGGCTGAGCGGTTTTACGCTCGCAGTAATGCTGATGCTAAGCGGCTGTTCGCTTCCCGGGCTCAGCGCCGCTTCAGACCAGACCATCAAAATCGGCGCGCAAAGCATGAGTGAATCAGAAATCATCGCAAGCATGCTTGGCCAGCTGATCGAACACCATACGGATCTAAAAACAACAACCATTAAAAATCTTGGCTCCAACGCGGTGCAGCAGCAGGCCTTGATGAATGTAGAAATCGATATTGCGGCCACAAGATATACAGGTGACGCGCTGACAGGCACGCTGAGGATGAAACCTGAAAAAGATCCGGACAAAGCGCTGGCGCTGACACAGCAGGAGTTTAAAAAAAGATACGATTTAAAATGGTATGACTCCTACGGGTTTGATAATACGTATGCCTTTACCGTCAGCAAGAAGCTTGCGGACCAATATCATTTAGAAAACGTATCAGACATCAAAAAATGGGCGCCGCAATTAAAGTTGGGCGTCGACAATTATTGGATGAAGCTGAAAGGGAACGGCTATCAGGATTTTACGAAAACCTACGGCGTGACATTCGGCGGCACGTATCCGATGCAGATCGGGCTTGTGTATGACGCGGTGAAAAGCGGAAAAATGGACATTGTCCTCGCTTACTCCACGGACGGGAGAATCAAGTCCTATGATCTCAAAATGCTAAAGGATGATAAACAATTTTTCCCTCCGTACGACTGCTCTCCTGTTGTTCCGGAACAGGTGCTTAAAGAACATCCTGAACTGGAAGGCATCATTCAGAAAATGATCGGAAAAATCGATACAGCCACGATGCAGGAGCTTAACTATGAAGTCGACGGTAACCTAAAAGAACCGTCTGTCGTTGCCAAGGAATATTTGCAAAAGCATCACTACTTCGAATCGTGAAAGGGGGATTGACCAATGAATGTGCTTGAACAGTTAATGACGTATTATGCACAGAACGGCAGCTATGTAATGGAAGAATTCGGCCGCCATTTTCTCATGTCGGCTTACGGCGTCTTGTTTGCTGCTGTCGTCGGGGTTCCGGTCGGAATCCTCATTGCGCATTTCCGCCGCTTGTCAGGATGGGTATTCGCCGTAACAAATGTCATTCAGACGATTCCGGCGCTCGCCATGCTGGCAGTCCTGATGCTTGTCATGGGGCTCGGCGCAAACACAGTGATTTTATCATTATTTCTGTATTCCCTGCTACCGATTATCCGAAACACGTACACAGGCATTGTCAGCATTGAACACGCATACTTAGAATCAGGAAAAGCGATGGGGATGACGAAATTCCAAGTTCTTCGGATGGTTGAGCTCCCGCTCGCGCTTTCTGTCATTATGGCAGGCCTTCGAACGGCTCTCGTCATCGCTATCGGCATTACAGCAATCGGCACATTTGTCGGCGCCGGCGGCCTTGGGGATATGATCGTCCGCGGGTCAAACGCCACAAACGGAACGGCGATTATTCTAGCCGGCGCGATTCCGACTGCGGTGATGGCGGTTGCGGCTGATTTGCTCATGGCTTGGGTGGAGCGGGCGTTACATCCGGTCAAGAAAAAAAGAACCAGGGTGAGACGTATTCAAACAGCTGCATAAGAACAAAAAAAGAGGCTTGGATGATTCCAGCCTCTTTTTTCTTATTTAAATTGTAAACTGATCCATTTTCTCATTAAGTTCTTTCGCCAAACGCTCAAGCTCCTCAGCATTTTGAAGCACTTGATCCATTGAATGGGCGGATTGCTCGGTAATGGAAAATGTTTCTTCAATACCGGCGGCGGATTCTTCAGAAACGGAGGCGATATTTTCAATCGATTGGTTAATTGTGATCGATTGGTTTGTTAACTGCTTTAATCCGTCCGTTACTTCCTTAATACTGTCCGCTACATAGGTGACCGATTGCTTAATGTTCTGCATGGCCTGTCCGGTGTCAGTCAGGTTTTCAGTACCTTTTTCTACTTCGGTAAAGCTGCTTTCCAGGTACTGGATGACAGTGTTGATTTCCTGCTGTGTGCCGCCAACTATTTTAGTGATATCCTGAACGGAGTCAGATACGCCATCTGCGAGCTTTCGGACCTCCTCAGCCACAACGGCGAAGCCTTTGCCGCTTTCTCCTGCGCGGGCTGCCTCAATTGCGGCATTAAGTGACAATAAGTTCGTTTGCTCGGCAATGCCGTTGATGACCTGAACAAGCTTGTTGATGTCCTGAGAATGCTGTTCCAGCGATCTCACTTTATGAACGGCCTCCTGAACGATATGATGGATTGTTTTCATTTGCTGCACTGACGTATCCATATTTTCGTTTCCGTTTACGGCGAGTTCGAGAACGTTTTGAGACGTATCGCTGATCGTCATGCCGTGATTGTAGGCTTTATCAATGCTTTCTGTAAATTCATTCATTGATTCGGCGATTGTCACAGCGTCTTGCGCCTGCTGCTCGGAGCCTTCAGCCATTTCGTTCATCGTTTCGGTAATATGCCTGCTGCCGGTTCTTGTTTCATTCGTTGCAGTGGTCAGCACCTGTGATGAAGAAAGCACGCGGGTGGAGATTTCTTTTGAATATCCGACGATATCTCTTAAATTCCCTACCATTTTCTGAAGCGCTTCGTTCAGATCGCCGAGCTCGTCTTTTGAGGCCAGCGGCTCTATGTCATTTGACAGATTGCCTTCGGCGATCTCATTCGCAGATGACTTCATTCGAATAATCGGTTTTACAATGCTGCGATTGATATAAAGCCAAATACATATGCTGATGACGATGGAAGCTGCCAGAAGCAAAGCAGTGTAAATGAGGCCTTTATAATAAACGTCCTTGGTTTCTTTCACCGCCGTGTTGCTGCCTTCTTTATTAAAGTCAACCAGTTCAGTGATTGATTTTTTCATATCCTCAAAGCTTGCTTCAGTCTGTACCAATAAACCCCTTGCTTTATCTATATCATTCGTGCGTCCGCTCTCTAAAATCTGGTTATGAATATTCGTATATGAGTTGACTTCAGTCTTGAGCTGTTCGAAAATGCTGCGCTCTTTGTCGTTAGAGATTGTTTTTTCATAGTTATCAAGCTTTTCATTGATATCCTTAAGAATCTGGTTCATATCTTGTTCCAGCGTATCCATTTTATCTTTGTCTGTATAAATCAGGAAATCCTTTTCCTTAGAGGAAAGGTGCTCTGTCAAATAATTAATAGATGTAATTTCTTTAATGCCGTCTATCCATTTTGTATTGATTTCATCTGTCTTTTTGATGATGTGCTGCATATTGAAAGCGCCTATTCCGCCTATAAGCAGATTGATGAGGATCAGTGTCAAAAATACCAGGCTGAATTTGCGGGAAATCGTCAGTCGCATTTACGTGTTCTCCTTTTAAAAAAGTGATGTGATGTACTATATATCGGCTGAGAAATTGTTTTTTCACCTGGAAATAAAAAATAAAAAACGGCTCTTCTCTCCGTGGAGATAGAACCGTTTTAGCAATTACATATGAAAGGAAGGGTCAATCCATTCAGTCGCCCATTTGGAGATTTCACCCAGAATGGGCGCTAACGCCATTCCTTTGTCGGTTAATGAATATTCGATGCGAACCGGAGTTTCGGGGATGACGTCCCGCTTAACAACTCCTTCAAGCTCAAGTTCTTTCAGCCTTTCTGACAGAACTCTGCCGCTTAGATTTGGAAGTGCTGCTTCTATTTCGCTAAATCGCTGCTGACCGTTCAACAGTTGAAAAACGATTAAAGCAACCCAGCGTTTGCTCAAGATGTCGACTGCTTTTTCAAATCTAGGACACATTTCTGATTGGTTCATACTTTTCACCTCGTCTGTCATTATTATAACGCAAATAACGAGGGAACGTATGCATGCGTGATTGATAAAATGCGGAAAGAGATGCAGAAGATTACGTGGAAGAGGAGCGTTTTTTCGCTTCGGAAGCTAAAAAATCGAAGTATTTGCTGAGATTTTCAATATCCTGCTTGGAGAGATGCCGCCATTTTTCGCTGTTAAAAAGAGACAGGTTCTCTGTTCCTCGAGTGACAGCCGTCTGATAAATCGCATAAATAGACTGATAGCTTTCCGAAGCCTCTCGAATTTCTTCAGGAAAAGCCGTAATGTGCCCTGCGGCTGCCATCAGGTTTTCGTGCGGTATTTTCAGCACCGCTGCGAGCTTTTTTATGGTCGCGGGCTTTGGTGTGCCGCGCTTGCCGTTTTCTATTTTTGAAATGGTCGCTGAGCTGATGCCCGAGTACACCGCAAGCTGGTTTACTGTCAGTTTGCGGGCGCGGCGCAGCGCCCTTAATTCCTGTCCGAATGTTGACATGATGATCGCCTCGCATTTCTGGAAAGAGTTATTGATCAGCAGATCGTTTTTTGGCTTCGTCTGAAATAAAAGAGAAATAATGATCCAGCATGAGCAAATCCTCTTTGTTGAGATACTGCCATTTTTCACTCTCAAGAAGGGCAAGATTTTTCAGGTCATAAGCCTCCGCCTTTTCAAGCAGCTGGCACTTCGTTTCATAAGGCGCTCTGGCTTCATGAATCTCTTCGATATATCCCGCTTTATACATAAGCCCTTCATAAGGAATTTTTAAGGCCTCCGCCAGTTTTTTGATGGTGGCAGGTTTAGGAACGCCGCGTTTGCCGTTTTCAATTCTGGAGATGCCGGCCGCGCTTACACCGGAATAAGTCGCCAGCTGGTTGACTGTCAACTTTCTCTCCTCACGCAATGCCCGTAATTGTTCGCCGAAGCTTTCCATATGTCTCACCCCGTCCCTCACTGTTACTCATATTTTAGTATGTTTATTGACTAAAGGGAATAGGTAGGCTGGAAATGTATTGACAAAAGTTAACATACGCCGTAATGTAAATGTATAGAAAAAGTTTTTTCATGAACGGAAGGTGAGGAAAGTGCCAGTAGAAAAGATACAGATTAGACGTGATTATGTATTGCAGTATATGGTCAATAACGATTATTCCCTCAATCAGCTTGCGCTGGAAATCGGAGTCTCACCCGCCACACTGAGCCGTGTGCTGAATGGAGAAAGACGGCCGGGGCAGCTTGTGATCGGAAAAATGCTTCACTATTTTGACTTGAAGTTTGAGGATCTTTTTTACTATGATTTTATTGACAAAAGTCAATAACTTAAGAACGCCTGGGGAACCAAGCGTTTTCTAAGCCTTAACATCAATGTGTCAAAACAAAACCCGTCACAAGTTCATTGCATGTTTTCCATTGTTTTGTCGGCAGCTGATGGCCTTGGTATTCCAGCCTGAAAAATTCAGCGTGGCTGCATGCTTTCCGGTAATAGCCTGCATGTGTAAAGGTCCAGTCGCGCAGGCCGCCATACATAAACAGCATCGGCATGTTAAAACGGGGCAATTGTTCAAGGCAGCTGTAGTGGAGCGAATCCCGATAATATTGATACCAATGGCCGAGGTCAGCTTTTTTCATATGACTCGTTAATAGATTTCGGAGCTGTCTGTTTTTCGTATGGCTGCTGGCGATAATTTTCATCAGCATGCCGGGACTTTTTTCAAGAAGATACATTCCCATTTTGTGAAGCTGCTGACCGGCCATGGTATGAACAGCGGGGTACGCGCCGGACAACACCAAATGAGATACTTTGTCTGGCCGGGTGAAGCCAATGTGCTGTGCAATTAAGCTGCCGGCGGAATACCCGAATACTGCAGCCTGATCAATGTGCAAACGATCCATAAATTGCACGATCTCGTTTGCGTAATAGGAAATCGAGATTTGCTGGTCTGCATGATCGCTGTCGCCATGTCCGCTTAAATCGGGAAATATCACCCTGAAATGATCCGCCAGAAGGCGCTGATAATAAAAAACCTTGCGTCCCATGCCCGGCGGGTGAATAAAAATGATAGGGATTCCCTGTCCATATTCCTCATAATATAGATGTTTCTTATTGACTGTGCTGATGATCGGCATTGTTGTTCTCCCTTTTCGCTCAATTCATACGAATAGGCTAACCAAAACAAAATGTCTTATCCGGTCTTTTGGCGTCTGATACGGCGTGACATGCCAAACCTTTTCATGTAAAATAGAAGTAATGTAGGCCAGTGAGTCTGGAGGTGTAAGGGATGCACGCGGTTTTGATTACCTTATTGGTTATCGTCAGTATTGCACTTATTATTGTCGTTTTGCTTCAATCCAGTAAAAGCGCCGGATTATCTGGTGCGATTTCAGGCGGAGCGGAGCAGCTCTTCGGGAAACAAAAAGCAAGAGGTCTTGATTTGATTCTGCACCGCATTACGGTTGTGCTGGCAGTCTTGTTTTTCGTGTTGACGATTGCGCTTGCTTATATCCTATAGGGCAATGTTTGTATAAGGTCTGATGTAAAGTCAGGCCTTTTTCACGTTTCTGGCTGATATTCAGAGCGTTTTTTTCTTATCAAACTGTGGAAAACTAAAATGATCGTGCAGAAAGAAAGGGAGAAATGAGCATGAAAGTTGTGACACCAAAACCATTTACATTTAAGGGCGGAGACAAAGCGGTGCTTTTGCTGCACGGCTTTACAGGGAATACAGCAGATGTGAGAATGCTGGGACGTTATTTGAATGAACGGGGCTATACGTGCCACGCTCCTCAATATGAAGGACACGGCGTTCCGCCTGAAGAATTGGTACATACGGGGCCTGAAGACTGGTGGAAAAACGTCATGGATGGCTATGAATATTTAAAATCTGAAGGCTATGAGGACATTGCTGCCTGCGGACTGTCGCTTGGCGGGGTTTTTTCGCTGAAATTGGGTTACACTGTACCCATAAAGGGAATTGTCCCAATGTGCGCGCCAATGCATATTAAAAGCGAAGAGGTCATGTATCAGGGCGTCCTTTCCTACGCGCGCAATTACAAAAAATTCGAGGGGAAAAGCCCGGAGCAAATAGAAGAGGAAATGAAGGAATTTGAAAAAACGCCGATGAATACCCTTAAGGCGCTGCAAGACTTGATTGCCGATGTGCGAAAGAATGTCGATATGATCTATTCTCCGACATTTGTTGTGCAGGCCCGTCATGATCACATGATTAATACCGAAAGCGCAAATATTATTTACAACGAAGTGGAAACTGATGAGAAACAGCTGAAATGGTATGAGGAATCAGGCCATGTTATCACGCTGGACAAGGAACGGGACATCGTACATCAAGATGTGTATGAATTTTTAGAGAAGCTGGATTGGTAACCAACAGGAGGTCGGATTATGGAAAAAGAAGCATTTATGGATAAGCTTCTCTCGTTTATGAAGGAAGAGGCGTACAAGCCTCTGACTGTTCAGGAACTTGAGGAGATGTTACAGATTACGGATGCCGAGGAATTTAAAGAGCTCGTCAAAGCGCTGGTTGCGCTGGAGGAAAAAGGGCTTATCGTGCGGACGAGAAGCGACCGCTACGGCATTCCGGAAAAAATGAATTTAATTAAAGGAAAGCTTTCTGCGCATCCGAAGGGATTTGCCTTTTTGCTGCCTGAGGATACGTCGTTAAGCGATGTGTTTATTCCCCCTAATGAGCTGAATACAGCTATGAACGGCGATATCGTAATGGTACGCCTGAATTCGCAGTCAAGCGGCTCCAGACAAGAGGGCACCGTCATTCGTATTTTAGAAAGAGCGATTCAGCGGGTAGTCGGAACCTATACAGAAACAAAAAACTTTGGTTTTGTCATTCCGGATGACAAAAAAATCACAAGCGATATCTTCATTCCTAATAGCGGGAAAAATGGCGCGGCTGAAGGGCATAAGGTGGTTGTTAAGCTGACCAGCTATCCTGAAGGCCGAATGAATGCAGAGGGTGAGATTGAATCCATTCTCGGCCATAAAAATGATCCGGGCATTGATATTTTATCAGTCATCCATAAGCACGGACTGCCGGGTGAATTCCCTGCCGATGCAATGGAACAGGCGACAAGCACGCCTGATACGATTGATGAAAAAGACCTGAAAGACCGCCGTGATCTCCGTGACCAGGTCATTGTCACCATTGACGGAGCGGACGCGAAGGACTTGGATGACGCGGTTACAGTGACAAAGCTGGATGACGGCAGCTATAAGCTTGGCGTTCACATTGCCGACGTCAGCCATTACGTGACTGAAAACTCGCCGATTGACAAAGAAGCGATGGAAAGAGGAACGAGTGTGTATTTGGTTGACCGTGTGATTCCGATGATTCCGCACAGACTGTCAAACGGTATTTGTTCATTAAATCCGAAGGTTGACCGCCTGACACTTTCTTGTGAAATGACCATCAACAGTCGGGGAGAAGTCACAGAGCACGAAATCTTCCAAAGCGTCATCAAAACAACGGAAAGAATGACATATTCCGATGTGAATCAGATTCTTGTTGATGATGATGAAGAATTAAAGCAAAAGTACGAACCGCTCGTACCGATGTTCAAAGACATGGAGCGGCTGGCAGAAATTCTTCGCGAAAAGCGGATGAACCGCGGCGCCGTGGATTTTGACTTTAAAGAAGCAAAGGTGCTTGTTGATGAAGAAGGGGCGGTCAAAGACGTTGTGATCAGAGAACGCTCAGTCGCCGAAAAACTGATTGAAGAATTTATGCTTGTTGCGAACGAAACCGTTGCAGAGCATTTCCATTGGATGAACGTTCCGTTTATTTACCGGATACACGAAGAGCCTAATGCTGAAAAACTGCAAAAGTTTTTAGAGTTTGTGACAACATTTGGCTATGTTGTAAAAGGAACGGCGGGAAATATTCATCCGCGCGCGCTGCAAAGCATTCTTGACGCTGTTCGTGACAGACCAGAGGAAACAGTGATTTCTACTGTCATGCTACGTTCCATGAAGCAGGCGAAATACGACCCGCAAAGCTTAGGGCACTTCGGCCTGTCAACGGAATTCTATACCCATTTCACATCGCCGATCCGCCGTTATCCGGATTTAATCGTCCACAGATTGATCAGAACGTACTTAATCAACGGCAAGGTCGATGAAGCGACACAGGAGAAGTGGGCTGAACGGCTTCCGGATATCGCTGAACATACTTCATCAATGGAACGCCGTGCAGTTGACGCAGAGCGTGAAACAGATGATTTGAAAAAAGCGGAATATATGCTTGATAAAATCGGTGAAGAATTTGACGGCATGATCAGCTCTGTGACAAACTTCGGGATGTTTGTCGAGCTGCCGAATACAATTGAAGGACTCGTCCACGTCAGCTTTATGACGGATGACTATTATCGCTTTGACGAGCAGCATTTTGCGATGATCGGCGAGCGGACGGGGAATGTGTTCCGCATCGGAGATGAAATTACAGTTAAAGTCGTTGACGTCAATAAAGACGAGCGCAATATTGACTTCGAAATCGTCGGTATGAAAGGCACCCCGCGCCGTCCGAGAGAAATGGACAGCCGCAGCCGAAAACGCGGAAAACCTGCCAGAAAACGCGTGTTAAGCACAAATACGCCTGTATCTCCTGCTCCTTCCGAGGAAAAAGGAGAGTGGTTCACAAAGCCGAAGAAAAAAAAGAAAAAACGCGGCTTTCAAAACGCACCGAAGCAGAAACGGAAAAAGAAGAAATAGCAGCTCAACCAGCAAATAGGGCCGCAGCGCTCTATTTGCTTTCTTTCGGAAACAGCTTTTCATTGTAGCCATGCGTGACATTTGGTAAAATAGAGCGTATCGCAAAGGTGGACAGTTTTTCCTTAGTGAGAGGAGGTTCTGGCATGCCGAAAGGGTCAGGAAAAGTATTATCACAAAATAAAAAAGCCAATCACGATTATTTTATAGAAGAAACATATGAAACAGGCATTGTATTGCAAGGAACAGAAATCAAAGCGATTCGCGCCGGCCGCGTGAATCTAAAAGATTCCTTCGCCAAAATCGAACGGGGAGAAGTATTTCTCCACAATATGCACGTCAGCCCGTATGAGCAGGGAAACCGCTATAACCACGATCCGCTCCGGACGAGAAAGCTGTTAATGCACCGCAAGGAAATTAACAAGCTGATCGGCTTAACGAAGGAAAAAGGTTATTCTCTCGTTCCGCTCAAGCTGTATTTGAAAAACGGCTTTGCCAAAGTTCTTCTCGGTCTGGGTAAAGGGAAGAAAAACTATGACAAACGTGAAGATCTGAAGCGCAAGGATGCGAAGCGTGAAATTGAAAGAGCGTTCAGAGACAGTCAAAAAGGGTTCTAAAAAGCATAACGCTTGATACTGAAATCCAGCCTGTGCTATACTGATTTCACGATGAGATGACACGGTCTTTTCTTGAAGGATTTGTCAATTGAAATGAGCCGTGATCATGTTATAATAGGAATGTAGCCAGTTTGAGTGAGAGCTTGATATTTCTCCCGTATTTCCCTTATAACAAGGGGACGTTACGGATTCGACAGGGATGGATCGAGCTTGAGCTGCGAGCCGAGAGGCGATCTCGTAAACACGCACATAAATATAACTGGCAAAACTAACAGTTTTAACCAAAACGTAGCATTAGCTGCCTAATAAGCGCAGCGAGCTCTTCCTGACATTGCCTATGTGTCTGTGAAGAGCACATCCAAGTAGGCTACGCTTGCGTTCCCGTCTGAGAACGTAAGAAGAGACAAACAGACTAGCTCTCGGAAGGCCCGCCCGCAGGCAAGAAGATGAGTGAAAACACAAATATGCAGGCTACGCTCGTAGACGCTTAAGTAATCGATGTTTCTGGACGTGGGTTCGACTCCCACCGTCTCCATACATACTTTGAAACCGCAGTGCTATCAAGGCTTCTAAAGCTTTCGAGGGCACTGCGGTTACTTTTTGGTAACACTTTTAAAATTTTTCGTTTTCCATGAAGCCAATAACTTCATGTTGTGCAGACGGGTAAAGGTGACTATACCTGTTCAATGCGATGACCAATGGATTGCATTTTTTATTGATCAAGTATGATGCATGTGAAGTCTGAAGTCGTGGAGCACTATTTTTTTAACCCCTGATTTTCTAAGGTATTTTTCGTACCGTCTATCAATTGTGCTAGTCGCTATGCTATCGTAAAAAGAACCAAAAATCCTATAATCAATTTTACTGGCGCTGTGTTTTCAGCGCTATTTTTTATGTCTTTTAAAAGAGACAGTTACTCTATCGGCTCTCTCTGAATCTGCATGTGAATTTTATCCTTAATCTCAATTATTCGGGAGATGCAATTGAGATGCTATGGGAGGTTTGTGGCTTAGTTTGACCTGTAGTATAAGGAGACTTTTCAAGCCCATCCTCTTTGACTGTATACCCCGTCTCTTTGTCAAAAACTAAAATCTTAGTAAAGATGTACTCAACTTCTGTTAGAGCTTTTTTAATTTGTTCTTCAGTTAAGCCATCTAAACCGTCCTCCGTATTAAATTGGGTTGCTGAACTGCTGGTGCTATTGTCGCAATAGCAAGAAAGAAAACCGACGCTAGAAAAAACAATCTTTTCAACATGTGTGAACTCCCCCTTTTTTGAAATGGTAAAAGCAACATACATTTTTCAAAAGAAGGGTTTTAATCATAATAAGTCAAATATCGACAGAAGATTGTTACCACAAATGCAAAGCAAGAAACGAAAACGCCCATGCCAATATGCCGAACATTACAAAGAACCTAAGAAAAGTCTCATATTTTGTTAGTCTTCGTTCTCTTTTTGTTTTACCTAATCTCCAATACAGGGCGTAGCCGGAGAACAATAAAATGATTTGTCCAAATTGCGACACAGATTCTAAAAATTCTATACCATTCATTGATTTTCACCTCGTTTATTTATGAGAAAAAAATAAAGTAGACTTGCAGAGAGTCTACTTACCGCTTATCCAAAGTACCCATTTTCTTCGGTTTAAAAATCGCTTGAGGGTGAAATGGCTTGCGCGTCGGTTAATAAAGTAAGGCTTAATGCTATTGTTTTAAAATGCCATATCCTTATTCGCCCCATTTACCCATCACATATTAGTTTTATTATCGCAAATGGAAAGGTCATTTCCAACAGTTATGTGAAAATTAGTAATTTGTAATATGTCTAATGGTATAAGGAATGTCGTTTCCCTTATCCAGCAGTTCTGCTTCATTTTTTTCGTATAACAGGCACCAAAAAGTGCGTACTTCCATTTGAATCCCAGCTGTTTCATACTGGTTTTACAGCAGATATTTTACCAATCGCATTTCTGTTAATAAATAAGAGGAAACAAAAACGGAGGGATGAACGAATGAAGCTGAATTTACGTGGGAAAACCGCACTGGTGACCGGCTCAACGTCGGGGATCGGCAAAGCGATTGCCGCTTCGTTGGCGGAAGAAGGCGCGGCGGTTATCATTAACGGACGCCGGGAAGAAAAAGTGAATCAGACGATAGACGATTTGAAAACACAGCATGCAGAGGCTGTGTTTTATCCGGCCGCATTTGATCTTGGAACCGAAGAAGGCTGCAATGACCTGTTTCAGGCATATCCGCAGGTTGATATTTTGGTCAATAATTTAGGGATTTTTGAACCGGCGGCGTATTTTGATATTCCCGATGATGAGTGGTTCCGATTTTTTGAAGTGAATATTATGAGCGGTGTGAGGCTCACACGCAAGTATTTACACAAAATGATAGAGAAGAAAGAAGGCCGGGTGATTTTTATTGCCAGTGAAGCGGCAATCATGCCTTCTCAGGAAATGGCCCATTACAGCGCGACGAAAACGATGCAGCTTTCCATTTCCCGCAGCTTGGCGGAGCTGGCAACAGGCACAAATGTAACGGTAAATACAGTCATGCCGGGTTCAACCTTAACAGAGGGAGTGGAAACAATGCTGAACTCTCTTTATCCTGGTGAAAACCTGACTGTTCAAGAAGCCGAGACCCGTTTTATGAAGGAAAACCGTCCGACTTCAATTATCCAAAGGCTGATCCGGCCGGAAGAAATCGCCCACTTTGTTACATTCCTAAGCAGCCCGCTGTCTTCCGCGATTAATGGCGCGGCACTTCGGGCGGACGGCGGCTTGGTCCGCAGCGTTTTTTAGAAAACCTCTCCCTTTGGGAAGAGGTTTTTTTATTGTATTGATTTCCAGAACCTGCTGTCGTATAATTTTGGTACCAAAAAAGTTTTTCTAGTACCGAAAGCGAGGTGATTGATTTGGAAAAAAGAATATTGGCGGAAACCATTCGCCTGATCAGACAGAAAGGTTTTTCATTTACAATGAACGATCTGGCGGGAGCGCTTGGAACAAGCAAGCGGACGCTTTATGCGCATTACCCGTCGAAAGATCAGCTTGCGGAGGCCGTCGTGGCGCAGTTTATCGCAGAGATGAAGCAAATGGAAAAAAGCATCTATGAAGATGAGACCCTAGATGCGCTTGAAAAGGTGAAGCAAATGCTGATCGGTCTTCCAAAGGAAATGGAGCTGCTGAACATGGGGTTATTACAAGAGTTGAAGAAATCCCATTACGATGCGTGGCTCAAATTAGACACGTTTATGAAGGAAGAATGGTCAGTTGTTATTGGATTGTTAAACGAGTGCAGGGAGCAAAAGAAGATCAGAAACATCAACATTGATTTA
This sequence comes from Bacillus sp. PAMC26543, assembly GCF_014250375.1. NCBI lineage: Bacteria > Bacillati > Bacillota > Bacilli > Caryophanales > Bacillaceae > Bacillus > Bacillus sp. PAMC26543. The sequence continues at coordinate 853,615 of NZ_CP060193.1, forward strand.
TTGGTTCAAATGTATATAGGAAGCATCAACCAAGTATATGATCCTGATTATCCGCTCAAACATCAGTACACGACAGGAGAAGTTCTTGAATCAATCGTAGATGTATTATGTAACGGGATAACAGAAAAATGAGGAGGCTGGTGGCGCGTGCAGTGGATGTTTTTATGTTTGGCCATTTTATTTGAAGTTGCCGGAACAGTCAGTATGAAGCTTTCATCGGGTTTTACGAGGCTTCTGCCGAGTGTGCTATTGCTGTTTTTTTATGGCGGGAGTCTTTTCTTTCTGACGCTTACGCTCAAATCTATCGATGTATCTGTTGCTTACGCTGTCTGGTCGGGGATGGGCATTGTCCTGATCACAGTTATCGGGTTTTTGTATTTTCAAGAGAATATAAGTGTCATGAAACTGATTTCAATCGGGCTGATTATTGTCGGTGTTGTGTCTTTAAACCTGATCGATCAAGGGGCGGAGTCTCAAACGGTACATAAAAGTGAGCAGTAACATGAGAGTGATGAAACTGTTCTTTCTCGTGACGGATATCGGTTTTATATTGTACTGGCTGTCTGCCGGCTTTTCATTAATGCCGGAAAGCTGGGCCTTTACACATTATCAAGATCCGTTTATGATCGCCTGGAATTGGTCCTTTTTTCCCTTGGATATCTTAATCTCCATTACTGGTTTGTACAGCTTGTATTTGCAGCGCGTCAAAAGAGCAATATGGAGGCAGATGGCGCTGATTTCTCTTGTGCTGACCTTCTGTTCAGGCCTTCAGGCTTTATCATTCTGGACATTTAGCGGGGATTTTGATCTTGCATGGTGGCTGTTTAATGGATACCTTTTGATTTATCCTTTATTTTTTATTCACAGACTTTTATCTAAGCAGTGCGAGTAACACTGTTTTTATTTTCAGAAAACATTTTGTTTTCTGAAAAGTAAAACGATATAATATGTAATATATTGCATATTACATGTCAGGAGGATATACGTTGGCGACTCAGAAACAACGGTTGTACGGCTTTTTAATGGTGATTGTCGGAGCTGCTTTTTGGGGATTATCGGGAACGGTTGCCCAGCATTTATTTGAAACGAGTGATGTATCGGTGGAGTGGCTTGTAACGGTGCGTTTACTGTTATCAGGCCTGTTGGTGCTGATTATTGTGTTCGCCGGTAAAAACAGGAGGGCAGTTTGGGGCATATGGAAAGATAAAAAAGCGGCTGTCCAGCTTATTGTTTTCGGGATTGCCGGCATGCTGGGTGTTCAGTATACATTTTTAGCTTCAATCGGAACCGGAAACGCAGCGGTGGCTACGCTGCTTCAATACTTAGCGCCTGTTCTGATTATGCTGTATTTGCTTCTGACCCGAAAGAATTCATTTCAGTTTTCCGATTTTTTGGGGCTATTATTGGCTTTAGCAGGCACTTTTTTGCTGCTGACGAATGGAAACATCAGTAATTTAACAGTTTCTCCTTTATCTGTCGTATGGGGTCTTCTTTCTGCTGGCGCGCTTGCCTTCTATACGTTGTATTCCAGTTCTCTTCTGAAAACATGGGGGTCGGCTCTCGTCATTGGCTGGGGGATGCTGATCGGGGGCGTCGGCATGAGCTTTATTCATCCGCCTTGGGCTGTACAGGCAGAAGGCTGGACGGTTTCTGGAATTGTATCGGTGGCTTTTATTGTTATTTTCGGAACGTTATTGGGATTCTGCATGTACCTAGAAAGTTTGAAATATTTATTCCCGCAAGAAGCGAGCATGCTGGGATGCACTGAGCCGGTTGCCGCAGTCGCGTCTTCTATTCTTTGGCTTGGCGTGTCCTTTGGGTTGTTTCAAGCAGCAGGAGCGGCATGCATTTTAGTCATGATTTTTGTCCTTTCACAGAAGAAAAGTGCCGGCAAAACGGCAGCATTAAAAAACCAAAATCATATTCAGAGGTGATGCTTTGTGCCGATACCGTCCAATGCCCCAAAGCCGAAACGGCAGACTGCCAAAAAGCTTGCTTTTGAGCAAATTCAAAAGTGGATCGTGGAAGGAGTGCTTGTGCCCGGAGAAAAATTGAATGACGATGCGTTGGCCAAAGCGCTTGGCGTCAGCAGAACACCGGTCAGAGAGGCTTTGCAATTATTAGAGATGCAGGGGTTTGTTGAAATGTCTCCGGGGAAAGAAACAAGAATTTCACAGATTGAAAAAAATGATGTCTTCAAAGTCTATCCGCCGATGGCGTCTCTCCAGTCCACCGCTGCCGAATTGGCAATTGAAAACATTCATTCGTCTCATATAGAGCAGCTGACAGCCATCAATCACGAAATGAAAGCGGCAATTGACCGAAACGAAATCTATGAAGTGCTTGGCATTGATAAAGCGTTTCATGATGTGATAATTGAGGCGGCTGATAATGAATATATCCGCAATTTTACCTCAGTTCTTCACATGCATATTCTTCGGCTTGAGTACCTTTTTTTCAAGTCTCCGCAGAATTCTATTGAAGAACATAACCAAATCATTCAGGCATATAAGGAGAAGAACCGGAAACAGGCGGCTGAGCTGACATACAGCAACTGGATCAAACCAATGCATGACATTGCGAAAAAACTTGTGTAATGAAGGCAGAGAAGATATGTCTCTGTCTTTTTTGATGAGAGCATATCCAATGAGAAGATGGGTCTGTTTCTGGGCATACTATGGCGAATAAACGGGAAGAGACCAACATCATGTCGTTAAAGAGGGTTATGTAATATGAACAAGTCTTCTGATCAAAATCGAAGAACAGTGCCAAGTGTCGTCAAGGATGCCTTTCGCATTCATGCAACCCCTTTCCCATGGAAAAAGGCAATCGGGTCAGGCGTCGCTTCAGGATTTCCTGTGTTTGTCGGCGCATTGTCGGGACACACGGATTTCGGTTTGACCGCTAGCATCGGCGGCTTTGTTTTTTTATATGCAGGCGGGGAATCGTATACGAAACGTATTCTGAAGCTGCTGTTAGTTTCATTGGGGATCGCCGCATCGTTTGGATTAGGGACGCTTTTGGCAGGGACTTTCTGGAGCATGGCGGCTGTTCTGGGGCTTATCGGGGCAGCTGCAATGTTTATTTTTGGCGCGCTTGGGATACAAGGGCCAGCACCGATGTTTTTTGTCCTTGCCTTTTTGGTGAGCTCGGGTTTGCCGGCAGATCCTTCAGAAGCTCCGTTCAGAGCGGGACTGACATTTGCCGGCGGGCTTTTCGCCACAGGAATCGCCTTGATTGGCTGGATCAATAACAGGCATGGACCGGAAAATACAGTGCTGAAAAGAACATACCGCCAGCTTGCATCCTGCCTTTCCGATGTCGGAACTCCTGATTTTCATAACGCGCAGCATCAGACCGTGCTGATGCTGAGAACAGCCCGTCAAACGGTGCTCGGCAAAGGGAATAGATGGAGAAAATCGCCTCATGATGAACGTTTTATCCGCTTGCTGGAAAAAGCGGATGATCTCTTCATCTCGATCATTCATTTTTCTGCCGAAACACCAAACGCAGATAAGGCGCAGATCGCAAAGGCACTTCGCCAAACTGCCGACATGCTGGGGCAATCTCGTGTTTCCGATGCGTTTCCTATTCAGGAGGATGAAGCGGAGCCAGCCCGGAAGCTGTATGAAGAAATCAACGAGGTGTTGAGTATCGCTTCAGGACAGAATGATGATCCATCGGACGCGGAGCCAAGCCGTCTGCCATCCTCCTATTACTTTCTGAGAAATGCCTTTGACTGGGAGTCACCTGTTTTGATTCGGGCATTAAAGTATGGGATTGTGCTGTTTGCGGCGGCTTTGTTTGCCAATGCTTTCGGTTTTCACCGTTCTTACTGGATTCCGCTCTCGGCAGCGGCGGTGATGCTGGGCACGACTGTTGTCTTTACGCTGCAAAGAGCCATTCAGCGTTCGGCAGGAACCGTAATTGGCGTGATGCTGGCAGGAGCGATCCTGTTCTTTAAGCCATCCGGCGTGTATATCGCTTTATGTATCACAATGCTTCAATTTCTTCTTGAAATGCTGATTGTCCGCAATTATGCTTTGGCTGTTCCTTTTCTGACCGCAAACGCGCTTGTTATCACAGAAAGCATGCATGGCGGCTTGGGGGCCGGTTATTTTATAGCGGCGAGGCTGACCGATGTGGCTGTCGGCAGCACAATTGGCCTATTGGGAACGATGCTTTTGTGGAGACGTTTTTCAGCAAAACGCCTGCCTGAATACATGAGGGAAGTGATCAGGCTGGAAGGGCAGTTTATGGAGAAACTGTTAGCCGGACAGCAAATAGACGGACATCAGCTTAGAGTGAGCTTAGTCAGGCTTCGGGATGCATATGATAAAGCACTTGGAGATTTTCCAAAAGCGAAAGCGGATACGCTGTGGCCGGCGATCTCTGGAGTACAGCACTTAGGTTATTATTTGCTCTCGGCTCAAGCCCATCACCGCCCGTCCTCTCCGGTTTCTGAAGAAGAAATAAACCAATTGAGAGCGTTTTTTGAACAGGCTGAGCAATCAGTACTGATGAAAATGCCGCCCGCTGTTGTAGAAGTGCCGCGTTTTCCGTATTATCCGCGAATCAGCGGGGAGCTCTACACATTGTATACAGGTTTGCGAACAGCTTATGAAAAGTAAGCTGTTCGTACGGGTTTGAAAAAAATCTTTAATTCGAGATATTTTACTTGAAAGCAATTTTTATTGCACCTATAATAAGGTTTAAGAGATAAAGAATAATCATGACGCGTCTGAATGATAATAACGGATGTGTAATTTTAAAATTGAAAGGGCTGGTAAAAATGGCAAAAGTATTGTATATCACTGCTCACCCGCATGATGAAGCGACTTCTTACAGCATGGCAACCGGTAAAGCGTTCATCGAATCATACAAAGAAGCAAATCCAAATGATGAAGTTGTACATATCGACTTGTACAAAGAAAACATTCCTCACATTGATGCTGATGTATTCAGCGGCTGGGGCAAGCTCCAGTCCGGCGATGCACTTTCTGAAAACGAAAAAGCGAAAGTGGGCCGTTTAGGAGAGCTTAGCGATCAATTTGCATCTGCTGATAAATATGTGTTCGTCACGCCATTATGGAACTTCTCATTCCCGCCGGTGATGAAAGCGTACCTTGATTCAGTTGCAGTAGCAGGAAAATCTTTTAAATATACTGAACAAGGTCCTATCGGCTTGTTAACTGATAAAAAAGCGATTCACATTCAAGCGCGCGGCGGCTATTATTCAGAAGGCCCTGCGGCTGAAATGGAAATGGGCCACCGTTACATTGGCATCATGATGAACTTCTTCGGCGTTCCATCCTTCGATGGCATTTTCGTAGAGGGTCATAATGCAGAGCCTGACAAAGCACAGCAAATCAAAGAAGATGCGATTGCCCGTGCAAAAGAAGCAGGAAAAACATTCTAATGAAAAAGCCTCCCCGTATAAAGGGAGGCTTTATTTATTGTTCTAACGAAATGGTCCGTTTCTCTTCACTGCTTTTCACAGCCGCTTCAATGATCCGGATGACATCAATTCCCTCTTCAGCTGTGACAGGCAGCGGCGCGCCTTCACGTATGCTGTCTGCTATTTTGCGGTAATAGGTAAGGTAAGAGCCGTTAACTGATGGAATGGTTTCTGTTTTTTTGTTCTCGCCATGAACAGTTGTCAGCTGACCGTAAGACTCGGGATCATCCGCACCCCAGCTGTCATCCTCCGGTTTTTTACCGGCTCTGAGGGCATCCTCCTGTCCGTCAATCCCGTATTTGATAAAGCTTGATTGCTGTCCGTGAATTTGATAACGCGGGCCGTTTGCCGGGGCGACTGATCCGGCGTATAGAATGGCTTGGAGCTTGCCGTAATCCATTGTCAGATGAAAATAATCAACGGTTTCAGCATGTTCTCTTTGAGCCATGACTTTTGCGGTTACAGCTTTAGGCATTCCGAATAAATGCAGGGCCTGGTCTATGATATGAGAGCCGAGATCATACAGCGTACCGGTGGCAGCCCCTTCTTTTTCCCGCCATCTTGCTTGAATCTCAGGTTTGTATCGGTCATAGGAGACCTGATATGTATTGATATCTTCTAGAGACCCGTCATCAATGAGTTTCTTAATTGTTAAAAAGTCATTATCCCATCGCCTGTTATGGTATACGCTTAACAAGACGCCTCGTTCGTCGGCCGCTTTTTTTAATTTCTCCCCTTCTTCAGCAGTGGCTGTCATCGGTTTTTCAATAACGACATGTTTTCCCGCCTGAATGCATGCCAATGCGTGCTCGTAATGCAGGCCGCTCGGAGTGGTGACGATGACAAGCTCAATTGCCGGATCATTTGTCATCTCCTCAAGCTCATGCACTACTTCGGCATCAGGGAAATCACGCTTCACCTCTTCCGTTCGCGATGTCATCACCTTGCTGATATGATACTCGTCCAGAACGGCAAGCAGCGGCGCGTGAAAGACCGAGCCTGACAGTCCGTACCCTAATATCCCTACCTGTATCGTATTCACTTTTCTTCTCCCCTTTTAAAAGTGCTTTGATAAAGGTATATACCCTTATCTTCAAATGGTAAAACCTGCATAGTGGATTTTTTTGCCGCCGCAAGCTTAGACAACGGTTTGGACAATCAGTATAATGGGAATTAATATATGAAACAGAGGTGTGCGCATGGAGAAGCATAATGAACATAAAGCATTAAACCATAAAAGCTCGAAAGAAAAGGATCAAATTACAAACCGATTGAAACGGATAGAAGGCCAGGTCAGAGGCATTCAAAATATGGTGGAAAACGATCGATATTGTGTTGACATTCTAGTGCAGATTTCAGCTGTTCAGGCGGCAATGCAAAAAGTGGCTCTCCACTTGCTTGAAGATCACGCCCATCATTGCGTAGCAGACGCCATCAAAAGCGGAGACGGGGACCAAGCCATTTCTGAGCTATTAGACGTATTTAAAAAATTAGCGAAATAATGATGTTTTATTATTGTAATACCCTACGGGGGTATGGTAGGATGAAAACAGATCGAATAAACAGGAGGAATTCATATGGAACAAAAAACATTGCAAGTTGAAGGCATGTCTTGTCAGCACTGCGTCAAAGCAGTTGAAACGAGTGTGGGAGAACTGGACGGGGTTAGTACTGTTCATGTCAATCTTGAAGCGGGGAAAGTTGATGTCACGTTTGATGCCGGCAAAGTGTCAGTCAAAGACATTGCGGATGCGATAGAAGACCAAGGCTATGATGTAGCCAACTGATTCACGGTATCGCGCCTTCATCAAGGCGCGATATTTCTTTCATTTTTATATACCCCCCGGGTGTATATAAAGGAGTGAGTGTATTGAGTGAGCAAAAGGAAATTGCAATGCAAGTATCTGGCATGACTTGTGCGGCGTGTGCCGCCAGAATTGAAAAAGGCCTGAAGCGGATGCCTGGTGTCACGGATGCCAATGTGAATCTGGCGACGGAAACGTCAAATGTCACCTATGACCCTGCTGAAACAGGAACAGAAGCAATCCAAGAAAAAATAGAAAAACTGGGTTATCACGTCGTAACGGAAAAAGCTGAGTTTGATATCGAGGGCATGACCTGTGCGGCATGCGCCAATCGGATTGAAAAGCGGCTTAGCAAATTAGAGGGCGTTACAAATGCTCCGGTGAACTTTGCTTTAGAAACTGTAACAGTTGAATACAACCCAAAAGAAGCGGCTGTCAGCGATTTTAAAGAAGTCGTTGATAAGCTCGGATATCAACTTAAGCTGAAAGGCGATGAGGATAGCGAAGCCGCTGCTTCCAAAAAGAAAGAAGAACGGCAGCAAACAGCGAGACTGATCTTTTCAGCTATTCTGTCATTTCCTTTGCTGTGGGCGATGGTGAGCCATTTTACATTTACTTCGTTCATTTGGGTGCCGGATTTATTCCTCAATCCGTGGATGCAATTTGCCCTTGCGACCCCGGTGCAGTTTTTGATCGGCTGGCCGTTTTACGTCGGCGCATATAAGGCGCTCAGAAATAAAAGCGCCAATATGGATGTATTGGTTGCACTCGGAACAACGGCTGCTTATGCTTACAGTCTTTATCTTACGATTCGAAGCCTCGGTTCCCATGGGCATACTGACGGCCTTTACTATGAAACAAGCGCGATTTTGCTGACGCTCATTTTGTTAGGAAAGCTGTTTGAAACGAAGGCGAAAGGGCGCTCATCAGATGCCATTAAAAAGCTCATGAAGCTGCAAGCCAAAACAGCGGCGGTCGTAAGAGACGGACAGGAGCAAATCATCCCGATAGATGAAGTGGCTGTTGGTGATATTGTTCATGTCAAACCAGGCGAACGAATTCCTGTCGATGGAGAGGTGCTGGAAGGCCGCTCGGCTGTAGATGAATCCATGATTACAGGAGAAAGTCTTCCCGTTGACAAATCTCCCGGTGACAGCGTGACAGGAGCGACTGTGAACTCAAACGGTTTCCTGAAAATCAAGGCTGTTAACGTCGGGAAAGAAACAGCGCTTTCTCATATCATCAAAATTGTGGAGGAAGCACAAGGATCAAAAGCGCCGATCCAGCGTCTCGCCGACCAGATATCAGGCATTTTTGTGCCGATTGTATTGGGGATCGCCGTCCTCACGTTCCTTATTTGGTATCTTTGGGCGTCTCCAGGTGATTTTGCTGAAGCGATCAGCAAGTTTATTGCGGTTCTCGTCATCGCCTGTCCATGTGCACTGGGTCTTGCCACCCCGACAAGCATTATGGCAGGATCCGGACGGGCGGCTGAATTCGGCATTCTTTTTAAAGGCGGAGAGCATTTAGAAAAAACACATCGCCTTGATACCATTGTTCTCGATAAAACCGGAACAGTGACAAATGGAAAGCCGAAGCTGACTGATGCCATTCCGGCCGATGGCTTTGAAGAAACAGAGCTGCTCCGGTTCGCAGCAGCAGCTGAGACGGGCTCGGAACACCCGCTGGGCGAAGCGATCGTTGCCGGTGTGAAAGATAAAGGGCTGGAGATACCGAAGCTCACCCATTTTGTAGCGAAAGTAGGCGCTGGTATTTCAGCCGAAGCCGGAGGCAAAACGATACTCGTCGGCACAAGACGGTTAATGGAGAGCGAACGGATTGAGCATGAGGCTCTTCTTCCTCGGATGGAGGAGCTTGAAGGAGAAGGAAAAACGGTGATGCTCGTGTCCATTGATGGAGCAGCAGCGGGACTTGTAGCGGTTGCCGACACGATAAAAGACACGTCGCGGGAGGCAGTCACCCGTCTGAAAGAGATGGGTCTGGATGTCATCATGATGACCGGGGACAATCGCAGAACGGCAGAAGCGATAGCAAAGGAAGCTGGAATTGACAGCGTCATTGCTGAGGTCCTTCCTGAGCAAAAGGCAGCGGAAATCTCCCGCCTGCAAAAAGAAGGACGCCAGACGGCAATGGTCGGTGATGGCATCAACGATGCACCCGCGCTTGCCACAGCGGATATCGGCATGGCCATTGGAACAGGCACCGACATCGCGATGGAAACAGCGGACATAACGCTCATTCGCGGCGATCTGAACAGTATTGCGGACGCCATCCGTATGAGCAGACTTACGATGAAAAACATTAAACAAAACTTATTCTGGGCACTTGGCTATAACAGTCTTGGCATACCAGTCGCGGCCCTTGGATTTTTAGCGCCATGGATAGCGGGAGCGGCAATGGCTTTTAGCTCTGTATCTGTTGTTCTGAATGCGCTGCGTCTGCAAAAAGTAAAATAAAAACCGGTGATTTGCCGGTTTTTATTTTTCATTGACACTTTCTTGGAAAACACCATATAATAGATGTAACTATTATATGAGTATATGCTCATATATGTAATTTTGATACTCACACTCATTCATATGCTTTGATGAGGGAACCCTAAATCGGAAGGTAAGGTGAGACAAATGAAACAAGTGACGCGGGAATATGTTCTGGACGGTTTGGATTGCAGCAACTGCGCACAAAAAATCGAAAATGGCGTCAAAGGCATCAAAGGCGTTGACGGATGCGCGGTTAGCTTTGCAGCAAGCACACTGACTGTCTCAGCCGATGGCAAAGAAGAACAATGGGTCACCAATAAGGTCGAGAAAAAAGTAAAATCAATTGATCCTCATGTAACAGTTCGTCCGAAACATAAAAAGAAATCAGCAGATGACGGTTATCGAAAAAGAATGATCAATATGCTGATCAGAATGGCAGCAGCGGTCCTTCTCGGAGCGGCGGCATATTTGATTCATGCCGGCCCAATGCTGGAATTTTTATTATTTTTCGCCGCCTACTTGATAATCGGAGGAGACATTGTCGTTCGAGCGGTCAAAAATATCAGCCGCGGACAAGTGTTTGATGAACATTTTTTAATGGCTCTTGCTACAATCGGCGCTTTTTTAATTCAGCAATACCCGGAAGGCGTTGCTGTGATGCTGTTTTATCAAATCGGCGAGCTGTTTCAAGGAGCCGCGGTCAGCCGTTCTAGAAAATCGATCAGTGCATTAATGGATATCAGGCCGGATTACGCCAATATGAAAATAGGAGACGGCATCAAGACCGTTTCTCCGGAGGGCGTGCAGACAGGAGATATCATTGTCGTCAACCCGGGAGAAAGCATACCGCTGGACGGAAAGGTTGTGCAGGGATCGGCGATGGTTGATACATCAGCGCTGACAGGAGAATCTGTACCAAGAAAAGCGGCAGAAGGACAAGAAGTCATGTCCGGCTTTATCAATCAAAACGGCGTTCTGCATATAGAAGTAACAAAAGGCTATCAGGATTCCGCGGTATCCAAAATATTAGATTTGGTTCAAAATGCGAGCAGCCGTAAAGCGCGGACCGAAAACTTTATCACGAAGTTTGCCAAGTATTATACACCGGCTGTCGTCATTATCGCCGCCCTGCTGGCATTTGTCCCGCCGCTGTTTATTCCTGGCGCTTTACTTTCTGATTGGGTGTACCGCGCGCTTATTTTCTTAGTCATTTCATGCCCATGCGCCCTTGTTGTCTCCATTCCGCTCGGTTTCTTCGGCGGAATCGGCGCAGCTTCGAAGGCCGGGGTGCTTGTGAAAGGAAGCAATTACTTAGAAGCCTTACATCAAGTCAAATACGCTGTGTTTGATAAAACAGGCACACTGACAAAAGGCAGCTTTGAAGTGACAGAGATCAAACCTGCGAAAGGTTTTTCGAAGGAGACTTTACTCAAAGCCGCGGCATACGCTGAGCTCCACTCTCAGCACCCGATTGCAGAATCTGTGCGGAAAGCCTATAGGAAGCCGCTTTCCCCGGACACAATCGAGTCATATGAGGAAATATCCGGGCACGGTATTTTCGCAAAGGTGAACGGAAAAGAAATCCTTGCGGGGAACAAGAAGCTGATGGAAAGAGAGCAGATTGAGAGCGTCCCGGATGAAAACGCCGGTACAATTGTTCACGTGGCTATTGATCAGCGCTATGCCGGGGCGATCATCATAGCAGATGAAGTAAAGGAAGACGCAAAACAAGCGATCGCAGATTTGAAATCGCTCGGTATCAAACAGACAGTCATGCTGACGGGCGATTCAAAACAGACAGGAGAAACAGTCGGAAAACAGCTCGGCCTCGACGAGGTTTATGCGGAGCTGCTGCCGGAGGAAAAAGTGGAGCGGGTAGAAGCATTGGAATCGAAGCTGCTCCCGAATGAAAAACTCATTTTTGTCGGTGACGGAATTAATGACACTCCGGTGCTTGCACGCGCGGACATTGGAGCGGCGATGGGCGGACTCGGGTCAGATGCAGCTGTAGAAGCCGCGGATGTTGTGCTGATGACAGATCAGCCGTCAAAAATAGCGGAAGCGATTCGGATTGCAAAACGGACTCGGCGAATCGTGTGGCAAAACATCGGATTTGCTTTAGGTGTTAAGGCCATTTTCCTCTTACTCGGAGCGTTTGGATTTGCGACCATGTGGGAGGCGGTTTTCTCAGATGTCGGTGTTACGCTTCTCGCTGTTGCAAACGCTATGCGCGTGATGCGCCTCAAAATAAGATAATTGTCGGAGAGAATTCACTATTTCGGGCTTTTCTTATAGACGGTTGTCTTGTTAAAATAAAGAAGTGGGTCAATTGAGATCCGCTTCTTTTTTAATTTTAAAACGATGAGGTGTCGGAGTGAAAAAGAAACAGCAGTCTTCTGCGAAATTCGCGGTCATCCTTACGGTTGTCGTTGTTGTCTTGTTAGCAGCAATTGTCATCATTAATAACAAAACGGAGCAAGGCAACGAAGCAGTGTCGGGACAGCCGTCTATCAAAGGCCAGCCTGTGCTTGGCAAAAATGATGCACCGGTAACGGTAGTGGAATTCGGAGATTATAAATGTCCGTCTTGCAAGATGTTTAACAGCGACATCTTCCCTAAAATCCAAAAAGACTTTATTGACAAGGGCGATGTGAAATTTTCTTTCGTGAACGTCATGTTCCATGGAAAAGGCTCAACGTTAGCGGCTCTTGCCTCAGAGGAAGTATGGAAAGAAGATCCTGATTCTTTCTGGGCATTTCATGAAAAGCTGTTTGACAAGCAGCCGGACACAGAACAGGAATGGGTAACGCCAGCGGTTCTCGGTGATATCGCAAAAAGCACGACAAAGGTAAATCCTGATACGCTGAAGGACAATCTTGATAAGGAAACATTTGCTTCTGCAGTGGAAAAGGATTCGGACCTTAATCATAAAATGAACATAAACGCAACGCCTACGATTTATGTTAATGATAAAGTGATCAGTAATTTTTCGAATTATGAAGAAATTAAAGAAACGATAGAAAAAGAGCTGAAAGGGAAGTAAGCGCATGAAAAATAGAATTGTTTTTTTATATGCTTCCTGGGTTGTTGCTCTTATCGCCATGCTGGGCAGCCTGTATTTCAGTGAAATCAGAAAGTTCATCCCGTGTGAACTGTGCTGGTATCAGCGTATTCTCATGTATCCGCTCGTTCTGATTTTAGGAATCGCCACCTTTCAGGGTGACACACGCGTGAAAAAGTATGTGCTGCCGATGGCAATTATCGGCGCATTTATTTCGATTATGCATTATCTGGAGCAAAAAGTGCCGGGCTTTAGCGGCATCAAGCCATGTGTAAGCGGTGTGCCTTGCTCGGGCCAATATATTAACTGGTTTGGTTTTGTGACCATTCCGTTTCTGGCCTTGATTGCTTTTATTCTGATCATCATTTTTATGTGCCTTTTAAAAGGTGAAAAATCTGAATAAGAAAAAAGCGCCCGCGAAGGGACTGACCCCATAAGATGAGACAAATAAAAAACACCTTCAAGTTTGAAAACGGATAGTTGTTATCCGAAATAAGACTTGGAGGTGTTTTTTTGTATGGGAACAAGAATGAGTTATCCGATTGAAGTCAAACAGAAGGCTGTAGAAATGAGATTGGCAGGCGTGCCTATGAAAGAGATCATGCAGGAATTGAATATCAGGAATAAGACGCAGGTTCAGACATGGGTTAGATGGCATAAAGCTGGGGATACACATCGATTCGAACAGCCTGTTGGTAAGCAATACACTTACGGAAAAGGTCCGGAGTATTCTTCCGAATTAGAGAAACTGCAGGCAGAGAACCGTTATCTGAGACAACAAAATGAAGTTTTAAAAAAGTACAACGAATTGGAAAGGAAGTTGATAGCCAAACGTCAGTCGAACTTGTAGAAGTATTGCACGGCACAATGACCGTACAGAATATCTGTGTTCATTTAGGTATCTCACGAGCGTCTTATTATCGTTGGAAGAAGAACCTGATGAAAGATCATCCCAAGCGCCATTTGGAAAAACAAATCGGCACGTTGTGCCGAGAGCACAAGTATCGATATGGATATCGAAAAATTACAGCTATATTAAAAAAGGAAATGCGTATTAACCATAAAACGGTTCAGCGTATCATGCAGAAAAATCAGTGGCAGTGCCGGGTTAAGGTGAAAAAGCGCAAGAAGAATGGGCAGCCATATGCCGTGGTTGATAATATATTAGATCGAAACTTTCAGTCCGATCATCCTCTTGAAAAACTAGTAACGGATATCACGTATTTGCCTTATGGACAGAAACAATTGTACCTTTCCAGTATATTGGATGTATACAATGGAGAAGTGATTGCTTTCACGATTGGAGATAAGCAGGACACAGACTTTGTCTTAAACACACTTGATCAACTGCCAACACTGCCTCAGAACTGCGTGTTACATAGTGACCAAGGATCTGTGTATACATCTTATGAGTATCAGAAAGCTGTTAAAACAAAAGGCATTACCATGAGCATGTCCCGCAAAGGGACGCCCGCTGATAATGCCTCCATCGAATCGTTTCATTCCTCACTAAAGTCTGAAACGTTCTATCTTAACAGCATTAATCGAACCACGACCGCCATCGTAGAACGCACTGTCAAAGAATACATTTATTATTATAACAACATTCGTATTCAAACGAAACTAAACAGCCAATCACCGATAAGCTATCGGCAATTGGCTGTTTAAAAGGTGTTTTGATCCCTGTCTCAAAAACGGGGGTCAGTCCCGAATGCAGGGCGCTTTTTTTACGGTACAAATGATAGGCACTGCCAGCGGCAGACTCATGCTGATCGGCGTTTACTGTTTTCCCTCTAAATTTATCTTTTTTTATCATAAAAATGTTATTGATTTTAAGCTGAAGCGGTTATAAAATCTAGAGGTCGTCAGAAAATTTAACAAATATAAAGGGAGTCATCAGAATGGCTTGGGAGCTGCTCAGTGTGATCGGCATCATTGCGTTTGCGGTCAGCGGCGCAATTGTTGCAATGGAAGAAGAATATGATATTTTAGGTGTTTATATATTAGGGATTGTCACAGCTTTTGGAGGAGGAGCGATCCGCAATTTGCTGATCGGTGTTCCGGTGTCAGCATTGTGGGAGCAGGGTGCGTACTTTCAAATCGCTCTGATATCCATCACGATCGTTTTCTTGTTTCCGAAGCTGCTGCTGAAGCATTGGAACAAATGGGGAAATTTATCGGATGCGATCGGTCTTGCAGCTTTCGCTATTCAAGGCGCCCTGTACGCCGTCAAAATGGGGCATCCGCTTAGTGCCGTTATCGTGGCTGCGGTGCTGACGGGAAGCGGCGGAGGAATCATTCGAGACCTGCTTGCCGGACGCAAGCCGCTCGTGCTGAAAGCGGAAATCTATGCGGTATGGGCGGCGCTCGGCGGTTTAATCGTCGGCTTGGGCTGGACCGGAAACTCGATCGGTTTATACGGGCTGTTTTTTGTGCTCGTCGTATGCCGCGTTTGTTCTTATATGTTTAATTGGAAGCTGCCAAACCGTTATTTTCGCTTAGATAGCCAGTAAATAAAAGAAACCTCATCCATGTCGGAGAGGTTTTTTTATTGCAGCCAGCTGGATCAAAGTCTTTTCAAATGCTGACCGCGCAGAGCAAAGTTGTTTGAAATTAATAAGTAGCCCAAAATGTATAGCTGATGGTCTTTTTAGTTCCTGTGTTAGTGAATTTGAATCTGTAATTTGTTTTGTAGCTTTTAGAAGCTTGTTTGTAACTTAAATTTGTAGAGCCTTTTTTCTTTGCATAAAAAGTTTTCACATTTTTCCAGCCTTTATTTGTCTTTTGTTGCAGAGTTGCTGTAATTTTCCCGCTGCCTGATCCGTTTGCCGTAATGTTGGCCCAAGTTCCTTGCCCTGGATAATAAATATGAAAAGTTGGCGAGTAAGTATAGTTTTTAAATGAGCCCGAATGGTAATGAGTACTCCATATTTGACCTTTTTTAACCCAATCTTTAGCTTCTGCTTTGTTGTTTACTAGGTCAATAGCCGTAAAACTTGTTACGGCTACGACGAAAGCCAGCAACATCATATATAGCTTTTTCTTAACTGAGTATTTCCTCCTAGCTTATTCTGGTTCTTTCTTCATGTTCATATCATAAACCGTGAGAAATAATGTAACATCGTCCTAATCTCCCAAATTAGAAACTTCATTTTGTTGAAATATGTCGAAATTGGATAAAAAATGACTATTTTACTGCGTCTATAGGTATGATAGCAAGGATGGAAGGCTATTGATTTTAGTTGCTATATGGATGATAATACAGCCAGTTTAGTCACTCTTCACGTGAGATGAACTGATAAACACGGCAAAGCTCTGTGTGTTTTTAAAATGAAAAAGATATATTTTCATATGGAAGATTGAATGTTATAGGAATCGATACTGATGAAAGAGAAGATTCGCAACCTTAAAAAGCACGTACAACAGTGAAATCTTAAAATAAAAAAACCGATTTCGAGTTGAAATCGGTTTTTTTATGCATATAAATAACCCAAACCTTGAACGATGTTGGGTGAATGTGCTATTATAAATTGTATTTGCCTGTTTTTATCATATATTAAATATATATCCAATTCTATTTTACATTATTTCTTCTTCGTTTGTCAACTATTTTCTGGAGGTGCCGTTCATGAATCAGCATGATAAGGAATGGAAAGAAGAGCAGTCAAGAATAGATGATGTACTGCAGGAGCTCGAGAATAAAGAGCGGCTTCTCGAAACGTCCGCGGGCGGGTTAAAGCATGATATTATCGGATTACGAAAAAACTTCTGGGAAGATGTCACGGTTAACTTTGATGACGCCCATGAAGCTGTTGAAACGATGGCAAGCATTAAGCAGCAAGCAGAGCTGCTGTCTGATCGGGAACGGAATCATCGGCATATGGATCAGCAGCTCAAGCGAATTCATCAATTAAAAGCAACGCCTTATTTCGGCCGGATTGATTTTATTGAAAACGGCGAGAAACAGGCGGAGCAGATCTATATCGGTTTAGCATCCTGTATGGATGAGCAGGAGGAACACTTTCTGATTTATGATTGGAGAGCACCGATATCAAGCCTTTACTATAATTATTCCCCAGGAAAAGCTGAATACGAGGTTCCCGGCGAAACGATAGAAGGGGAAATGGTGCTGAAGCGCCAGTTTATTATTAAAAACGGCGCTCTTAAAGCGATGTTTAATACTGATATGACGATCGGCGATGAAATGCTGCAAGAGGTATTAAGCCATCACTCTGATACACAAATGAAAAACATCGTGTCTACGATTCAGAGAGAACAAAATCAGATTATCCGAAATGAAAAAAGCAAATTTCTGATTGTGCAGGGTGCGGCAGGCAGCGGAAAAACGTCAGCAGCGCTCCAGCGTGTCGCTTATTTGTTATACAGGCACCGCGGTGTAATAGATGCTGGACAAATCGTTTTATTTTCCCCAAACTTTTTGTTTAACAGCTATGTCTCCTCTGTTTTGCCTGAATTAGGCGAAGAAAATATGGAACAGGCGACGTTTCAGGAATATATCGAGCATCGGCTTGGCCGCAAGTTTCAATGTGAAAGCCCCTTTGATCAGCTGGAATATTGCCTGACCAAAACAAAAGATGGCAGTTTTCAATCAAGGCTTGCCGGAATCACGTGGAAGGCAGGCTTATCTTTTCAGCAATTTATTGATGAATACGCCAGCAGGCTGTCTTCTGAAGGAATGATCTTTAAAAATATCGTTTTCCGCGGACAAAAACTGATCACAAAGGAACAAGTCCAAGCGTATTTTTACTCGCTTGATCAAAGCCTGTCCATTCCGAACCGGATGGAACAAACGGCAAATTGGCTGCTGAGTGAGCTTAACAAGCTGGAGAAAAAGGAACGGCGAAAGGATTGGGTCGTTCAGGAAGCCGAGCTTCTCGACAAAGAGGAATATTTGGAAGTGTACAAAAAGTTGCAGGCAAAGAAACGGTTTAGTGAGAGTACATTTAACGATCATCAGAGAGAACAGCAGCTGCTTGCCGCCATGATTGTAAAAAAGGCCTTCAGAGCAATTAAACAGGCGGTCAGGCAGCTGGCGTTTCTTGATGTCAAACAGCTGTATCTGCAATTGTTTTCTGACTGGGGAAGCAAAGCTCAAACAGAGGATACTGCGGCAATAGGGGAGCTGACAAGATCGGCATTTGGAGAAAATAAACTGCTCTATGAGGATGCGTCTCCATTTCTATATTTGCAGGATTTGCTAGAAGGCAGAAAGAAAAACACGCAGATCAAACATCTATTTATCGATGAAGCTCAAGATTATTCTCCATTCCAGATGGCGTATATAAGGAGTATTTTTCCGTCTGCCAGCATGACGGTGCTCGGTGATATCAATCAGTCTATTTACGCCCATGCGATAAACGGTGCAGCACGTATGGATGCCGGCTTTGAAAAAGAGCAGGCTGAGTGTGTCCGTTTAAAAAGAACGTACAGATCAACGAGACAAATTGTGGAATTGACAAAAGCGCTGCTGCAGGACGGAGCGGACATTGAGCCTTTTAACAGAGATGGGGAAATGCCCTGCGTGTTAAAAAGCGAGGGTCGCGAGGATCTTTGTCAAAAGCTTACGCGAGAAATTGGGCGACTTAGAAAGAGAGGGCATGAAACCATTGCTGTTATTTGCAAAACGGCGCAGCAGTCAAGACAGGCACACGCTCAAATAAGCGAATATACCGATATTCGGCTGATTCATAAAGAAAACCAAACGTTTCAAAAGGGAGTCTGTGTTATTCCGGTTTATTTAGCGAAGGGAATTGAGTTTGACGCAGTACTTGTCTATGATGCCTCAGAAGAACAATATAGAACAGAGCACGACCGGAGGCTGCTGTACACTGCCTGCACCCGGGCCATGCACGGGCTGACCGTTTCTTCTATCGGTGAACCAAGTCCGTTTGTGAGTGCTGTGCCCCCTCATTTATATAAGAGTGCTGATTGAAAGAGAAGGGTGCCTTCTCTTTTTTCTTCATTTACATGAGACAAAGGGGTTTTATCATTAATAATCTTAATCGTTATCATCATGTAAATATATTTTACTTGCGGTGTGTCTTCCGGTAAAGTTCAATTAGATACAATTTCGATCAGTTTATACAATTTTGTGAGGTGGATACGTTGCAACTTCAGGTAATGAACAGTCCGTTTAATCAGGAGCAGGCAGAGCTCCTTAACCGCCTTCTGCCAACCTTGACAGAATCTCAGAAAATCTGGCTGAGCGGCTATTTATCAGCGCAATCTGTTTCCGTCCTGGAAACATCGGGGGCGCCGGCTGCTGTGTCTGCGGGTGTAACGGCACCGGCCATTTCAAAAGAAGTCACCGTCCTTTACGGTTCACAGACGGGAAACGCACAAGGGCTTGCAGAGAACGCCGGCAAGCAGCTTGAGGAGCGAGGCTTTCAAGTCACCGTTTCATCCATGAGCGACTTTAAGCCGAACCAGCTCAAGAAAATTAACAATCTTCTGATTGTCGTCAGTACGCATGGCGAAGGTGAGCCGCCTGATAACGCGCTGTCGTTTCACGAATTTTTGCACGGAAGACGGGCGCCTAAGCTTGATGATCTTCGCTTTTCTGTTTTGGCGCTTGGTGACAGTTCATATGAATTCTTCTGTCAGACAGGAAAAGAATTTGATCAGCGCTTAGAAGAGCTTGGCGGGAAACGAATTTCTCCGCGCGTTGACTGTGATTTGGATTATGATGAGCCGGCTGCTGAATGGCTGGAAAGCGTATTTGAGGGCTTAAGTGAAGCCGAGGGCGGAAGCGCCGCGCCTGCGCCGGCCGCAGCGCCTCAAACTGGTGAATCTGCGTATTCAAGAACAAATCCGTTTCGGGCGGAAGTGTTAGAAAATTTAAATTTAAACGGCCGCGGATCAAATAAAGAAACACGCCATGTGGAATTGTCTCTTGAAGGATCAGGCCTTACGTATGAACCTGGTGACAGCCTCGGCGTCTATCCGGAAAATGATCCGGAGCTTGTCGATGCGCTGCTTCAGGAAATGAATTGGGACCCCGAAGAAATTGTGACGCTGAATAAGCAAGGCGATGTCCGCCCGCTGAAAGAAGCGCTGATTTCTCATTATGAAATTACTGTTCTCACAAAGCCGCTTCTTGAACAGGCTGCTCATTTGACGGGAAGCGAGGAGCTTAGAGAGCTTTTAGCACCGGGAAATGAGGGTAAAGTGAAAGCGTATATGGAAGGGCGCGATTTGCTTGATCTGATCCGGGATTATGGGCCGTTTAGTGTAACGGCGCAGGAGTTTGTATCCATTCTTCGAAAAATGCCGGCCCGCCTCTATTCAATTGCGAGCAGCTTATCTGCAAACCCGGATGAAGTGCATTTAACGATTGGTGCAGTTCGGTACGACGCGCATGGCCGCGAACGAAAAGGCGTCTGCTCAATTTTATGTGCGGAGCGTCTGCAGCCGGGAGACACACTGCCGGTTTATGTCCAGCATAATCAGAACTTCAAGCTTCCGAAGGATCCTGAAACACCGATTATCATGGTCGGCCCTGGGACAGGCGTTGCGCCGTTCCGTTCCTTTATGCAGGAGCGCGAGGAGACGGGAGCTGAAGGAAAAGCATGGATGTTCTTCGGTGATCAGCATTTTGTCACAGATTTCCTATATCAGACAGAGTGGCAGAATTGGCTGAAAGATGGCGTGCTGACAAAAATGGACGTAGCGTTCTCACGCGATACGGAAGAAAAAGTGTATGTGCAGCACCGCATGCTTGAACAGAGCGCAGAACTGTTTGAATGGCTTCAAGAAGGAGCGGCTGTTTACATTTGCGGAGATGAAAAGCACATGGCACACGATGTCCATAACACACTCTTAGAAATTATAGAAAAAGAAGGCAATATGACCCGTGAAGAAGCGGAAGTTTATCTTGCCGATATGCAACAGCAAAAACGTTATCAGCGTGATGTATACTGATTTGACCTGAAAGGAGTTTTTCAACATGGTGACCAAAATCTTAAAAGCACCGGACGGCTCTCCAAGTGACGTCGAGCGCATTAAAGAAGAAAGCGATTATTTGCGCGGCACACTAAAAGAAGTGATGCTGGATCGGATCAGTGCGGGAATTCCGGATGATGACAACCGCCTGATGAAACACCACGGCAGTTATTTGCAGGATGACCGCGATCTCCGCAATGAACGCCAAAAGCAAAAGCTTGAACCGGCCTATCAGTTCATGCTGCGCGTCCGTATGCCGGGCGGCGTATCGACGCCTGAGCAATGGCTCGTGATGGATGATCTTTCGCAGAAATACGGTAATGGCACCCTAAAGCTGACGACGCGTGAAACGTTCCAAATGCACGGGATTTTAAAATGGAACATGAAAAAAACCATTCAGACGATCCATTCGGCTCTTCTGGATACAATCGCGGCTTGCGGGGACGTAAACCGGAATGTGATGTGCGCATCGAATCCTTACCAGTCTGAAATCCATTCTGAAGTATACGAATGGTCCAAAAAATTAAGTGATGATCTCCTGCCCCGAACAAGAGCGTATCATGAAATTTGGCTTGATGAGGAAAGAGTGGCCGGCACGCCTGACGCAGAAGAAGTCGAGCCGATGTACGGGCCGCTTTACCTGCCGCGGAAATTCAAAATCGGTATTGCGGTTCCGCCGTCAAATGACATTGACGTCTTTTCGCAGGATCTCGGATTCATTGCAATTGTGGAAGATGGCAAGCTCATCGGTTTTAACGTGGCAATCGGCGGCGGTATGGGAATGACGCACGGCGACAAAGCGACATATCCGCAGTTAGCCAAGGTAATTGGATTCTGCCGCCCTGAACAAATGTATGACGTTGCTGAAAAAACAATTACGATTCAGCGTGACTACGGAAACCGTTCCGTCCGTAAAAATGCCCGTTTCAAATACACAGTTGACCGCCTCGGTTTGGAAACAGTGAAAGAGGAATTGGAAAACCGTCTCGGCTGGAGCCTGGAAGAAGCGAAGCCGTACCATTTTGATCATAACGGCGACCGCTACGGATGGGTGGAAGGCATTGAGGATAAATGGCATTTTACGCTGTTTGTCGAAGGCGGCCGTGTGACGGATTACGAAGATTATAAGCTGATGACAGGCTTGCGTGAAATTGCTAAAGTTCATACAGGCGATTTCCGTCTGACAGCCAATCAGAACTTGATTATCGGTAATGTTCCAAGCGAGAAAAAGGATGAAATCAACGCATTAATCGATCAATACGGGTTAACTGACGGAAAGCATTATACAGCGCTGCGCCGCAGCTCTATGGCGTGTGTTGCTCTTCCGACCTGCGGATTGGCGATGGCTGAAGCAGAACGTTATTTGCCGTCCCTTTTAGATAAAGTGGATGAGATTATTGACGAAAACGGTCTTCGTGATGAGGAAATTACCATTCGCATGACAGGCTGCCCGAACGGCTGCGCCCGCCATGCGCTCGGAGAGATCGGATTTATCGGAAAGGCGCCTGGCAAATATAATATGTATCTAGGCGCTGCGTTTGACGGCAGCCGCTTAAGCAAAATGTACCGCGAAAATATCGGAGAAGAAGACATTTTGAACGAGCTGCGCGTCCTGCTTTCCCGCTATGCGAAAGAACGCGAGGAAGGTGAGCACTTCGGTGATTTCGTCATTCGCGCCGGTATCATTAAAGCGACAACTGACGGGATGAATTTTCATAATTGAGATGAGAGACAGGGGGATTGCCCTGTCTCTTTTTGATTTTGCTTTGCGGCAAAAAAGTTCACCATGAGCATATCATGAGAAAAAATACCCTAAAAAGGGTACTATAAAAGAAGACTAGTGTGGAGGAGACTCCTGCGGAATCCAGTATTGGATGTAAGGCCATCCTTTATCTTTTGCAAGCCTCAGCCTCTTCGGACAAATATTGATCAACTCATCATGCAGATACGCAGCAGATTAAGGAGGTTATGCATTTGGACATATTTTTAGTCGTCCTTGTTTTACTGGCTATTATTGCGATTTCTAACATTGTCAATCGGTTTATCCCGTTTATTCCAGTGCCTCTGATTCAGGTGGCGCTTGGGATTATTGCCGCCTCATTTCCACAGGGGCTTCATTTTGAATTAAACACGGAATTGTTTTTCGTCTTGTTTATTGCGCCTCTTCTATTTAATGATGGAAAGAGGACGCCTCGGGCTGAGCTTTGGAATTTAAGAGCTCCCATTTTATTGCTTGCACTTGGCCTTGTATTTGCGACTGTGATTGTAGGAGGATACACGATCCACTGGATGATTCCTGATATTCCGCTGGCAGCGGCCTTTGGGCTGGCAGCCATTCTTTCACCGACTGATGTTGTCGCTGTCAGCGCATTATCAGGAAGGGTGAAGATGCCGAAAGGAATTCTGCGCCTGCTTGAAGGGGAAGGGCTGATGAATGATGCATCAGGTCTGGTCGCCTTTAAATTTGCGATTGCCGCAGCGGTTACCGGGGCATTTTCACTGGCGCAAGCAGCTGTCAGCTTTGTGTTTATTTCTGTTGGCGGCCTTTTGTGCGGGGTTGTCATTTCGTTCTTGATTATCCGCTTTCGTCTATTCCTGCGCCGCCTTGGCATGCAGGATGTCACGATGCACATGCTGATTCAAATTCTGACGCCTTTTGTGATTTATTTGGCAGCGGAGGAAATCGGTGTTTCCGGCATTTTAGCCGTTGTGGCGGGCGGTATTACGCATGCGGTTGAACAGGACCGTCTCGAATCGACGATGGTGAAGCTGCAAATCGTCTCATCGAGTACGTGGAACATTATTTTATTTATTTTGAACGGTCTTGTCTTTGTCATCCTTGGCACACAAATTCCGGATGTCATTTCGGTGATTTTTAACGATACAGCGATCAGCAACATGAAAGTGATCGGCTATATTCTGGTCATTACATTTACGTTAATGCTTCTTAGATTTCTGTGGGTGCTGTTCTTCTGGAACGGCAAGTGGTTCTTTAATAAAGATCAAACCATTTATAAGCCGGGACTTCGTTCTACATTGTTAATTTCCATTTCAGGTGTGCGGGGAGCGGTTACGCTTGCAGGTTCATTCTCCATCCCATATTTCCTGGAGGATGGCACACCGTTTCCGGAAAGAAATCTGATTCTCTTTTTAGCCGCAGGCGTCATTTTATGCACGCTTGTTATTGCCACCTTCGTGCTTCCGCTTCTGACTGAAAAAGAAGAAGAGGACGAAGAAAAAAATAAGAAGCTGCTGACGGCGAGACGCAAGCTGATTAAAACGGCTCTCAAAACGATTAAAGAAGACATGAATGATACAAACAAAACGGCGTCTCTTGCGGTCATTGCCGAATACAATGAGAAAATGAAAAACCTTCGTTTTCAGCAATATACAACGTCAACCCGCATAAAAAAGTATGAACGGAAAGTCCGCGCTCAAGGGATTAAAGCCGAGCAAGAAGAACTGATGAAACTGCTGGAGCGGGGAGACATCCCGGAAGAAACGGCAAATGCTCTGCAAGAACGGTTTAATGAATTGGAAATTTTGTATGCCAACCCGTTTAAAGTCGGTTTATCAAAAACAAGGCTGAAACGTCTGATGTATTGGATTTTCTTCGGAGAACATAAAAAGCCGGAGATGTCGATTTTAAACGAAGAGGGATTAATGAGAGCAACTAGGGTTAAAACGGCTAAAGCTGCGATAGGACATTTGGAAAAGCATATACCGGAAGAACATAAGGAAGTATTTTTCTCGGTCATCTCGTTTTATAAACAATTAATTTTCAGATTGGAGCACAGCCATCACGAACATAAATCGAACGCCCATTTTGAAAATCAGAAGCTGGAAGTGAAGCTGAAGGCTGTGCAGGCGATCAGAAATGAGATTCAGACGCTCTTTGAGGAGCGGGAAATTTCCCGGGACATCTCTCATGAGCTTCGCCAATATATTAATGATGTGGAAGCCGCAATGCTAGAAGGCGGCGAATAATTCCAAGAAAAAAAGCTGGCATCGGGGGGACTGACCCCCGTTTTTGAGACAGGGATCAAAACACCTTTTAAACAGCCAATTGCCGATAGCTTATCGGTGATTGGCTGTTTAGTTTCGTTTGAATACGAATGTTGTTATAATAATAAATGTATTCTTTGACAGTGCGTTCTACGATGGCGGTCGTGGTTCGATTAATGCTGTTAAGATAGAACGTTTCAGACTTTAGTGAGGAATGAAACGATTCGATGGAGGCATTATCAGCGGGCGTCCCTTTGCGGGACATGCTCATGGTAATGCCTTTTGTTTTAACAGCTTTCTGATACTCATAAGATGTATACACAGATCCTTGGTCACTATGTAACACGCAGTTCTGAGGCAGTGTTGGCAGTTGATCAAGTGTGTTTAAGACAAAGTCTGTGTCCTGCTTATCTCCAATCGTGAAAGCAATCACTTCTCCATTGTATACATCCAATATACTGGAAAGGTACAATTGTTTCTGTCCATAAGGCAAATACGTGATATCCGTTACTAGTTTTTCAAGAGGATGATCGGACTGAAAGTTTCGATCTAATATATTATCAACCACGGCATATGGCTGCCCATTCTTCTTGCGCTTTTTCACCTTAACCCGGCACTGCCACTGATTTTTCTGCATGATACGCTGAACCGTTTTATGGTTAATACGCATTTCCTTTTTTAATATAGCTGTAATTTTTCGATATCCATATCGATACTTGTGCTCTCGGCACAACGTGCCGATTTGTTTTTCCAAATGGCGCTTGGGATGATCTTTCATCAGGTTCTTCTTCCAACGATAATAAGACGCTCGTGAGATACCTAAATGAACACAGATATTCTGTACGGTCATTGTGCCGTGCAATACTTCTACAAGTTCGACTGACGTTTGGCTATCAACTTCCTTTCCAATTCGTTGTACTTTTTTAAAACTTCATTTTGTTGTCTCAGATAACGGTTCTCTGCCTGCAGTTTCTCTAATTCGGAAGAATACTCCGGACCTTTTCCGTAAGTGTATTGCTTACCAACAGGCTGTTCGAATCGATGTGTATCCCCAGCT
This sequence comes from Bacillus sp. PAMC26543, assembly GCF_014250375.1. Lineage (NCBI taxonomy): Bacteria > Bacillati > Bacillota > Bacilli > Caryophanales > Bacillaceae > Bacillus > Bacillus sp. PAMC26543. The sequence goes on from NZ_CP060193.1 coordinate 879,464, forward strand.
TTATGCCATCTAACCCATGTCTGAACCTGCGTCTTATTCCTGATATTCAATTCCTGCATGATCTCTTTCATAGGCACGCCTGCCAATCTCATTTCTACAGCCTTCTGTTTGACTTCAATCGGATAACTCATTCTTGTTCCCATACAAAAAAACACCTCCAAGTCTTATTTCGGATAACAACTATCCGTTTTCAAACTTGAAGGTGTTTTTTATTTGTCTCATCTTATGGGGTCAGTCCCCGGGATGCCAGCTTTTTTCTTATGGGTTAAGGGCGATGGAATTCGACAGTGTTGTCGTTTCGGTCGAACCAGCCTCTGAAGGCCCAGTTGATCCAGCCGCCGTCTCCTTTGTTTGTGAAGCTTCCGTCCTCAAATACCCAAATGCCGTACGTAATGCCGTCATAAACGGCCGAGCCGTAAAACTGCACACCATTTAAGTGATCTTCATATTCCTGGCTTAAGTTAAAAACCATGACGTTATATTTTTGGCCGGATGCGTAGAAGGAAGACTCCATGAGATTTTTCACAAAACCGTCCCTGTTCTGGGCTGATTTAATGGCATCTGAGATTTGGTTGGCAATCCCAAGCAAATCAAGGTTGACGTTTAAACCGACTTCTGCGGCAGCTGTTCCGGCTGTTGTTTTCTGTGAGATCTTCGGTGCGGGATTTTCCTCAGCAGAGGCAAGGGACAAAGGGGCAATTGTCAAAGCGGCGCCAAGTGCAAGAGTCATTGGGATACGAATACGTTTCAATTTGTTTCCTCCTCTATGTTTTTGTGGGCTACAGTATTCGCTTACCCTGCTCACTGTCTAAATAATCTTATAATTGATAAAATAGGAAAAAAATAGTACAAATGCGCATTGTTTACTATGAAATAAAAACGTCCGTATGAAAAAAGAAGCAATAAGAGGCTCTTAAGCGTATTATTGGTATCTGCTGAGAGGAATGTGAGATAATATAGACGCTTACATTTCAATGAAAGGGTGGATGTTCTAGTGGCAACAAGTTTAAAAGATACTGTAAAGCTACATAACGGAGTTGAAATGCCTTGGTTCGGTCTTGGTGTTTTTAAAGTAGAAAACGGAAGTGAAGCGACTGAATCGGTTAAAGCTGCGATTAAAAATGGCTACCGCAGCATTGATACAGCGGCTGTCTATAAAAATGAAGAAGGTGTAGGCATCGGCATTAAAGAATCCGGTGTTGCAAGAGAAGAGCTCTTCATTACATCAAAAGTATGGAATGAAGATCAGGGCTACGATACAACGCTTGCTGCCTTTGAAAAAAGCCTGGAAAGACTTCAGCTTGATTATTTAGACTTATATTTAATCCACTGGCCTGGCAAGGATAAGTATAAAGATACATGGCGCGCGCTTGAAAAGCTGTACAAAGACGGCAAAATCCGCGCGATCGGCGTCAGCAACTTCCAAGTTCATCATTTAGAAGAGCTTTTGAAAGATGCTGAAATCAAACCAATGGTGAACCAAGTTGAATTTCACCCTCGTTTGACGCAAAAAGAATTAAGAGACTACTGCAAAAAACAAGGCATCCAGCTGGAAGCATGGTCTCCGCTTATGCAGGGCCAGCTGCTTGATAACGACGTGCTGACACAGATCGCTGAAAAATATAATAAATCTGTAGCACAAGTGATTTTGCGCTGGGATCTTCAGCATGAAGTTGTAACGATTCCAAAATCGATTAAAGAACACCGTATTATCGAAAACGCTGATATTTTTGATTTCGAATTGTCTCAAGAAGACATGGACAAGATTGATGCGTTAAATCAAGATGAACGTGTCGGTCCAAACCCCGATGAGCTTCTGTTTTAATCAAAAACTCCCCGTCTAAGTACGGGGAGTTTTTTAATGTGTTTTTTTCAGTTGAATCAAAAACAGCATCAGAAAGGAAATCACGATGATACAGACGACCCACGCCCATGCAAGTGCGTTGTTGCCGGAATCCAAAGCGACATAAATGGCTGTCGGCAGCGTTTGGGTAACACCCGGGATATTCCCGGCAAACATTAAGGTGGCGCCGAATTCACCGAGCGCCCGCGCCAGGCTGAGGATGCTTCCGGTCAGCAACGATGGATACGCCAGCGGAATGGAGATATGGATAAACACCCTCCATCTGCTTGCGCCGTCTACCATTGCCGCTCCCTCTATATCGGGGTCAATATCGGAAAATCCGGTTTTGGCCGATTGATACATAAGCGGAAAAGCCACGATAGCAGAAGCAATCACAGCGGCCCACCAGGTGAAAATGACGGGCTGATGAAAGATCCATTCGATCGCTTGTCCGATGAAGCTGTGCTTTCCAAACATGACGATCAAAATAAAACCGACAACGGTGGGCGGAAGAACGAGAGGAAGCATAAAAATCGTTTCGAGTGCGGTTTTTCCGAAAAATGATGCTCGTGACATCCATGCCCCTGCCAAAGTTCCGAGAATGATCACCGCGATTCCGGCGACCGCCGCCACTTGAAAAGAAAGCATAACCGGCGTGAAAAATTCTGAAGTGCTGATGTTATTCAGCAGTAAAACCATATTTCTCAAACACTTTCATCGCTTCGTCAGTTTGCAGGTAATCGTAAAATTGCTTCGCTTCCTTAGGGTGTTTCGTATCTTTTACAATTCCTAACGGGTAAACGATCGGGCTGTGTGTATCAGCTTTTGTCTCATCGACGATTTTGACTTTCTTAGAGATCAGCGCGTCTGTTTTATAAACGACACCTGCGTCTACATTGCCTGTTTCTACATATGAAAGAACCTGGCGAACGTCTTTTCCGTACACGATCTTATCTTTTACTTTGTCCCATAGAGACAGGTTTGTCAGTGATTCTTTTCCATAAGCTCCTGCCGGTACAGATTCTGGAGTCCCGAGAGCAATTTTTTCTGAATCAGTCAGATTGTCAAAGCCTGTGACTGGTGAATCTCCATCCTTAGGCACAACGAGCACAATTTCATTTCCGACTAAATGAGTGCTGTCTTTTTTAGCGATATCCCCATCATCTACAAGCTTTTGGAATTTGTCCTCAGCGGCTGAGAAGAACAGATCGGCCCCGGCTCCTTGAGAAATTTGCTTTTGCAAGGCACCTGATGAGCCAAAGTTATCTTGGATCGTAATATTGTGATGGGTTTTCTCGTAGTTCTTTTGAATTTCCTCGAGTGCATCCTGGGCACTGGCAGCTGCTGAGACAGTTAAGGTCACTTTCTTTTCATTGTCACTTGATGATTGGCTGGCAGAGCAGCCTGCTGCAAGCAGAAAAACAGTTAATGCTGCGGTCAGAATGGAATACTTCTTAAACATGATTGCACCCCTTATAATTAGTTATATCCAATTATAACTGATTATGTTTGGGTTATGTGGGTTTTTTTACATTCTCCGAAAAGGTATAATGAAATAGGAGAGTGATGATGATGAATGAAACCTCTTCCTATACGATAGAAGAAGTTGCTGGTCTGCTGAAGGTATCAAAGCTGACCGTTTATGATTTGATTAAAAAAGGCATGATCCCTGCTTACCGTGTCGGAAGGCAGATGCGTGTCGATGAAGCAGATTTAAAGCAATATAAGGCGAACATGAGAATGTCTCAGCCTGTGTCTTCACCCGAAGAGCCGAGAAAGGCACAAGAGCCGATGCCGGAGGGCAGGCGGAATGTCGTCATCAGCGGGCAGGATATATCGATGGATCTGCTCAGCAAGCATTTGGAAAATGCCATTCAAGAGACGCCGCTCCGCCAATACAAAGGCAGCTTAAACAGCCTCATTGACATGTACCAAGGCAAATGCGACATTGTCAGCCTGCATCTGTACGATGCGGAAACCGCTCAATATAATACGCCTTATGTGAAACGCATTCTGTCAGGCGAACCGTTTTGTCAGATGAATGTTGTCCTTCGCAAAGCCGGCTTATACGTTCAAAAAGGAAATCCGAAAAACATACAAGGCTGGGATGACCTGAAACGAACCGACATCCGCATCATCAACAGAGAAAAAGGATCGGGCGCAAGAGTGCTGCTTGACGAACAGCTTGGTCTGCTTGGTGTGACACCTTCAGACGTCAAGGGATACAGTGACATTGTGACTGATCATTATGCTGTTGCCTCCCAAGTCTCGAGCGGACAGGCAGACGCGGGAATCGGGGCGCAGCACGCGGCACATATGGGAAGCGTTGATTTTATCCCGCTCATCGAGGAACAATACGACATTGTCATTTTGAAAAAACACCAGCAGCTGCTTGAAGCTGTAAAGAGCATCTTGAAATCGGAAGAATATAAGGCCAACCTGTCTCATCTTAATGGCTATCAAACGAAGCTGACAGGTAAAGTGATATACGAAACATGAAAAAAATCCCTCTTAGAGGGATTTTTTTATTGACCATAAAAACGCAGAAGGTCTCCGTTTAACATTTTATCAGAAAGAGACAGCTCTTCATTTGCTTTTTCTTTATAGGGAGCGCACGCATCTTGATTTTCTAACACTTCTCCTGTTTTTTGGCTGTAGCATGTGTTTTTCGTATATACATAGTCGTTCGTGATAAAGCTGCCGTTTCTCAGCACGGCAAATGGCGTTCGGTTGTTTGACAGCAAATCATTGCCAAACTGAATATCACCTTTTGTATCAATTCCGAGCAGGTGCATCAGAGTCGGCCTGACGTCAACCTGTCCTCCGGCATCGGAGATTGTTTCCGGGTTTTGATCAGTGATTCCAGGAATATGAATGATAAACGGCACCCGCTGAAGCTGGACGGTGTCATATGGCGTAATTTCACTTTTTCCTAAAAACTCAGCCAGGGCTTTATTATGGGCTTCTGATATGCCGTAATGATCTCCCATAAAGACAATCATCGAGTTTTCGTATAAGCCTTCATCCTTGAGCTTTTTGATAAAATGCTTCAGTGCTTCATCCTCATAGCGAACCGTCGTCACATAGCGGTTTAACAGGTCGCTGCTCGAATCATATTCATCAATCAGCTGATCCTTTTCATCAATTTCAAACGGAAAATGGTTCGTCAATGTGATGAAATTGCTGTAGAACGGCTGCGGCAGGTTTTTCAGTTTAGCAGCTGACTGTTCCAGAAATTCTTTATCCTTTAATCCCCAGCTTGTTGAGGTTTCAGGAGTCACATGGAACTCATCGACATCAAAAAAGCGGTCAATCCCAAACGTTTCATACATCACATCTCTGTTCCAAAATGTTTTATGATTGGCGTGAAAGACGGCTGAATAATAATCATTCTGCTTGAGTGATTTGTACATCGTATGAAATTGATGGTCACTTTTCGTAAAAAAGACGGCGCCGCTTAGGGAAGGATATAGAGAGTTAGCGACGATAAATTCCGAATCAGACGTTTTGCCTTGCTCTGTTTGCTGGTAAAAATGATCAAAGGAATAGCTTTTTTTCATCAGATCATTCATAAACGGGGTAATTTCTTTTCCGTTTACCTTTTCATTCAGAACAAAGCTTTGAGTCGATTCAAGTGTCACAAAAATCACATTCCGTCCCTTTGCCAGTCCGAACTTGCTTTGATCAGGCTTGCTGTAGTCAGCCTCAGTGTAGTTTTTGATTGTAGAGAGGCTGTCTTCATCGGCAAATGCCTTCGCACTCATATTGACAGTCTGAGAAATGGTATCGTAGATGTGGAACTGAAACAGGCCAATGCTTTTGACGAGCACTTCCCGGTCGAAGGAATGTGCCAATAGCTTCGGCTGTTCAATTTCTGCAAGCCCCAGCGTACATATAAGAATCCCGCAGGAAGCGGCATAGTACCGCTTGACCGTACGGGGGTTCGCTTTCAACTCGGGACTCTTCTCTTTTCTGGAGAGCAGCAGAAGAAAAGCCAAATCCGCAAACAGAGCGATGAACAAAGGATTGAACAGCTCTTTTACACTGCTGCCCATATCGCTCATGTTGCTGGCCTGAAACAAAACCGGGATGGTAATAAAATCGATATAAAAGCCGTAAAAAATCGTGTTGGAGATCAAAATGGCAGTCAGAACCAAATTGGCAATCAGCAAAAAGATGCGCTGCTTGCTGCCTTTTAAAAGCAGTCCAATCCCAAATAGAGGGAGTATGAAGCTAAGCGGATTGATCAGCAGAATCAGCTCCTGCAATAGAGAGTCGATCTGCAAATCAAAACCCAGTTTATAGATCACATAAGTTTTGATCCACATGAATAAGATGGATAAACTTAAAAAACGCTGATTGTGAAAAAAGGTTCCTTTCATCAATTTATAACTCCTCACGTTTTCTTGAACATCTGCCATGAAGATGCTTCTTATGTAAAACCTACTAAAAACAGTCTTCTTAGACAAGCTTCAGCACTCGTGTTTAAAACATACGCCCATGGAACAGCATATAAAAATAATAGCATGATGCTATTGTCAGACCGGCCAACACAAGCTGTTCGGAAAAACTGCCTGTCTTCATATACAACGGCAGCCGTATGCGAATGGTTGAAGGGAATAACAATTTGATGCCATTCACTGTCCAGGCATCCAGAACCAAGTGGCTTGCCATTCCGATCATCAGCCCTGCTGATATGTTTTTATCTGGTATATATGTGGCTGTGATAAAAAACATGATGAGCAGAAACAGCAGGCTGTGTGTAAAGGTGCGGTGGCCAAATACGGAACTGACAATTTTCGATAAGATAGGAAATCTTCTTCCGATTTTACTTTGCGTGTGGCAGATGTCGGGAATTAATGCGCCAACCGCGCCGGACGCCGCCATGAGTACTGGGTCAAATCCATAATAATAAGCCGCTGCGGTACAAGAAGCGATGCCTCCCATGATGTGTGTTTTTCCTGTCATTTCCCCGCTTCTCCTTTATCTTTTGCAAAAATCTCTGAATTACAAATATATCAAGAGAATGTATGTTTGAGCAACAGAACTTTGGCCGATAAAAAAATGAGCCGCATAATTTCCTGAGAAAAAGGCATCTTAAAGATGTACCTATTTTCTAAAAGAGGTGATACGAATGGCTTTCTTTAATAAAGATAAAGGTAAACGTTCTGAAAAAGAAAAAAACGTAATCCAAGGAGCTCTTGAAGATGCCGGTTCAGCTCTTAAAGATGATCCGCTTCAAGAAGCTGTACAAAAAAAGAAAAATAATCGCTAACCGCATGCGGATAGGGCTTGGCTCTATCCGCATTTTCCATCTGTTCCCTTTGACAGATCATTCTTTCTTTGATAACCTTCTGGGAGTAACTGAATAAATAAATCCTCACTCTTTCTCAGTGAGGTAGAGGTTGCGCGGATGATGAGTCACACATGCCAGGCTGACAGGAGCTGTTAAACATGTGTAAAAGGCATCAGCGCCGAAGTGTGGAGAAAGCCGATCCTTCTCTATGCTGGGACTGTATCTGAATAAGTGCAGGACTGCCGCGTGCTTTTTCGCGGAGGGCTATCCGGAGATCAAGGGTGTGTGTTTCTTTAAGCATGGACTTTTGTTCAGGCTTTTTTTGTGTTTACATGATCTCGGGTTCTGGTCCGTACAAAGAATCATTGGAGGTACTGGAATGGAACAGACAAAAAAATGGGGTTTTTGGTTATTAACGGCGTTTGTCGTTGGAAATATGGTTGGATCGGGGATTTTCTCCCTGCCAAGTTCGCTTGCTTCGATTGCAAGTCCGCTTGGCGCTACGTCCGCCTGGCTTTTGACAGGTGCGGGCGTGCTGATGATTGCGCTTGTCTTCGGGCACTTGTCTATTCGCAAGCCTGAGCTGACAGCGGGGCCGCAAAGTTATGCGAGAGCGCTGTTTTCTGATCCGAAGAAAGGGAACGCTGCCGGATTCACAATGGTGTGGGGCTACTGGGTGGCGAGCTGGATCAGTAACGTGGCGATTATCACAAGTCTAGCCGGTTACTTGACTTCGTTTTTCCCGATTTTAGTTGATAAACGTGTACTGTTTGCTGTCGGCAGCCAAGAGGTAACACTCGGCCAATTGCTGACGTTTGCTGTATGTACGATTTTGCTCTGGGGAACGCACACGATTCTTGTTGCAAGCATTAACGGTGCTAGTAAATTAAACTTTATCACAACGTTTTCAAAAGTATTAGGTTTTGTTTTCTTTATCATTGCCGGATTGTTTGTGTTTCAAACGACATTATTCGATCATTTTTATTTTCCGATTCAAGGTGAGAACGGCACAAGCATTGGCATCGGCGGACAGGTTCACAACGCCGCCATTTCTACTCTATGGGCGTTTGTGGGAATTGAATCAGCAGTGATCTTGTCTGGACGCGCGCGTACTCAGCGTGATGTGAAACGTGCGACCATCACAGGTTTGTTGATCGCGTTAAGCATTTACATTATTGTCACATTGATCACAATGGGGGTTCTGCCGCACGATAAGCTTGTCGGATCTGAAAAACCGTTCGTTGATGTGCTGTATGCGATTGTTGGAAACGCAGGAAGCGTGATTATGGCGCTACTGGCGATTCTTTGCTTATTCGGAACGATGCTCGGCTGGATTTTGCTTGGCTCTGAGGTTCCGTACCAAGCTGCTAAAGCAGGAGATTTTCCGGCGGTCTTTGCGAAAACAAATAAAAAAGGAAGCCCGGTTATTTCTTTGATCATTACAAATGTGATGTCACAGGTCTTCATATTCTCTGTTATTTCCCGGACAATAAGTGACGCATTTACGTTTTTAACGACAGCGGCAACCCTTGCGTATTTAATTCCGTATTTAGTGTCTGCGATTTACAGCCTGAAGCTTGTTATAAAAGGCGAAACGTATGATCAGCTGAAAGGTTCCCGGGTAAAAGACGGATTGATCGCGATTTTAGCGTGTGTATACTCATTGTTTGTTATCGTAACAGGCACAGCGGATTTAACGACATTTATTCTCGGCATCGGTTTGTTCTTTGTCGGTCTGGTGATTTATCCGTTTGTGATTAAGAAATTCTCGAAAGAAAAACAAGCATAAAAAAAGACACCTGACAATGCAGTCAGGTGTCTTTTTTATAAAAACGTTATTTCTCCTGTTATAAGTCCCATACACAAAATAGCGGACAGGAACGCTGTCAGTGATAGAGACATTCGAATATGCAAAAAACGCTTTTTCCGTTTCATCAGAAAATGAAACAAAGCCAGCACTAGGATAAAAACGAGAAGCACATGAGAAAAAGGTTTTCCGATATAAAGACCGTTGAAAAAACTAATGGCAATGATGATGCAGCTTAATATGAATTGAGAAAGAAAATATGCGATGCGGTTCAATATGAGTTGCTCCGTCCTGTCGGATTATTTGCAATATAGAAAAGAGCCGCAGATCAGTGCGGCTCTTTGTTTATTTTGTTAAGCTTTTCGTGATAAACTTCAGCTGTCCTTCTAGTGAAATCGGGTCTGAGAAATAGAAGCCGATCGGGTCAATTTTATAGACATGATCATTTTTGACAGCATCGAGGTTTTTCCAGATGGAACTGTCAAATACGCCGCCATCGTCTCCGCCTGATTGCCATGGACCCGCGAAAATGTAATCTCCGGCGAAGTCAGGGAGCTTTTCTAAAGAAATGCTGGTATACCCTGGGCCTTGGTCAATCGCTTTTTCCTTTGTCAGCTTTGTGGCCTGTAAACCAAGATCTTTGTAGACGATGCTTCCGCCTCTTCCGAAATCTTTACCGAATACATAAATGTCTTTGCCGTTTGTTTGCATAATAGAAACTGTTTTGTCACCAATGACTTTTTGAATTTTTGTTTTGGCTGCCGCGACTTTTTTGTCCCACTCGGCAAGCCACTTCTCCGCTTTATCTTCCGTTCCTGTCATTTTTGCGAATTCTTTAAACTGTTCGATGTTATCGAGTTTATCGTATTTCACCGCAACAGTCGGCGCGATTTTTTCGAGCTTTTTAATATCGGCGCCTTGTGTAGTCCAAACGATGATCAGGTCAGGCTTTAAATCAATCACTTTTTCAACAGAAGTGCCGTCTCCGATATTTGTGACACCGTCGGTTTTACCTTCGTAGTAAGGGTTTTTAAATACATTTTCAGGTGCACCGACGACGTTGATGCCCAGTGTTTTGAAGTCTCCGTAGTAGCCGTCAGCCATGACAACCACCCGTTTAGGATGTTTGGGAATTTTTACATTTCCGTTTTCAGCCTTGTATGTAACGGTTTCTTCGTCTTTTGAATCAGAGGAAGAGCCTTTGCTTTCTGAGTGATTTCCGCAGGCTGCCAGCGCTGCAATCAATAAAAGAGCAAAAAAAGCGGCACCAAGCTTCTTGTATGTATGGGTCATATCTCATACCTTCTTTCCAAATAAATAGATGATAAAGAGAATCATTATCACCTGTGATTATACCATCACAAGTGCCAGTTGACACGATATTTTTGCATTCATATTCTCATTTTTATCAAAACGCTCTATTAAATCAGCAGAAAAAAGTGATATACTGAAACAGCAATTGATAATCATTATCATTATCGAAAGGAAGTACGGCTGTTGAGTCACATGAAAAATAAACAGATGATATCAGATGAAGAAATTCAATGGACATCCCGGTCGTTTGGTGCGGTCATTGTGCTTGTTGCGGGGGTATGTTTATTATGCTTCGGCGCGATGCTGTCCATTTCTCTCGGTGCTGCGGATATCCATTTACGGACTGTGTGGGACGCCATCTTTCATTTCCAGCCAAATGAAACCTCACACCAAATTATACACGATCTTCGGCTGCCAAGAACGGCTGCTGCCGCGCTTGTCGGCGCATTGTTAGCCGTGTCTGGGGCGATCATGCAGGGCATGACGAGAAACCCATTGGCGGAGCCTTCTATTATGGGGATAACATCGGGCTCTGCTTTTGCTATTTCGATTGCGTTTGCTTTTTTTCCAGGACTTTCTGCCTTCGGGCTTGTGCTGTGGTCCTTTGCGGGCGCCGGACTGGGGGCATCGACGGTATTGGGCATCGGCATGTTTTCCAGGGGCGGTCTCACGCCTGTAAAGCTTGCTCTTGCCGGAACGGCCGTCAGTTATTTCTTTACGGGCATTTCAACCGCAATTGCGCTCCGTTTTGATGTAGCACAGGATGTCAGCTTTTGGTACGCAGGCGGGGTAGCGGGTGTGAAATGGTCAGGCGTTCAGCTGCTGGTTATTGCAGGAGCTGTCGGTTTGACGTTTGCGTTTATCATTGCCCGGTCTGTGACGGTGTTAAGCCTCGGTGACGATCTGGCGAAGGGGCTTGGGCAGTATACATCAGCGGTGAAACTGGTTGGCATGCTTGTCGTTGTGGTGTTGACGGGAGCTGCTGTTTCCATTGCCGGCACCATCGCGTTTATCGGACTGATCATTCCTCATATCACAAGGTTTTTGGTAGGGGTTGATTATCGGTGGATTATTCCTTGCTCGGCGGTGCTTGGCGCTGTTTTGCTTGTTTTTGCTGACATTGCGGCCAGACTCGTGAACGCGCCGTTTGAAACGCCTGTCGGCGCGCTGACCTCTCTCATCGGTGTTCCCTTTTTCTTTTATTTGGCACGTCGTGAAAGGAGAGGGCTGTAATGAAAACGAAAAAACCTCTTGTTGTGATAGCAGTAACTTTTCTGCTGATCATGTTTGTCTTTTTTATCAGTCTGAATCTGGGTGTCATTAAAATTGCCCCATTGCAAACGCTCAAGGTCTTTTTCGGCCAAGGAACGGCGCGGGATGAGCTTGTCTTATTTGAGTTCAGGCTGCCGCGAATAATGTTGTCGCTGCTTGTTGGGGCGGGTATTGCTGTTGCCGGAGCCATTTTGCAAAGCGTGTCTCAAAATGATTTGGCTGAACCGGGTATTCTCGGGATTAACGCCGGGGGTTCGCTTGCTGTTGTGCTCTTTATTTACTTTTTTCAAGGGTCAGCATCAGATCTCGGCTTTTTAGGGACGTTTATGCTGCCGTTCAGCGCTCTGGCAGGCGCGTTCCTCGCCGCGTTTCTCATTTATCTTCTGGCTTGGAAAAAAGGTGTGACTCCGATTCGGCTGATCCTAGTCGGAATCGGTGTAAATGCCGGATTTAATGCCCTTTTGCTTATTTTTCAGCTCAAAATGGACCCGCATGACTTTATGCAGGCTGCAGTTTGGATATCAGGCTCGATATGGGGGGCCAATTGGAACATGATCTGGGCGGTACTCCCCTGGATTGTGATTTTGCTTCCTTTTACTTTATATAAAGCACGCTATCTGAACATTTTACAGCTGGGAGACCAATTAGCGACCGGACTTGGCACTGCTGTTGAAAAGGAAAGACGGATTCTCCTTCTGGCAGCGGTCGCTCTTGCCGCATCCTGTGTGGCAGCTGCAGGAGGCATCGCGTTCCTCGGATTAATCGCGCCTCACGTGGCAAGAAGGCTTACCGGTCCCCGCCACCAGACGCTTATACCGGTTTCCGCCTTTATCGGCGCGTTTCTGTTTCTTCTGGCTGATACGCTGGCGAGAAATGTATTGGCACCGTCAGAAATTCCGGTCGGACTTGTCATCTCCGTTTTAGGTGCGCCTTACTTTATTTATTTATTGATGAAATCGAATTGAGGAGGGGACCGAACTTGAATTCATTATCAACGGAACAGCTTGGGATCGGTTATGGCGACAGGCTGATTGTAGAAGATTTAAATATATCCATTCCTAAAGGAAAAATAACAACCTTAATTGGGCCGAATGGCTGCGGAAAGTCAACGATATTAAAAACGATGTCCAGAATTATGCGCTCACATCAAGGTGCCGTTTACTTAAACGGCAATGCGATTCATAAAATGTCTACTAAGGACATTGCGAAGGATATGGCCATTCTGCCGCAGACGCCTGAGGCTCCGAGCGGTTTAACGGTGTACGAATTGGTGTCGTACGGCAGATTTCCGCATCAATCAGGCTTCGGCAGATTAAATGATGAAGACCGCCGCATCATCAAATGGGCACTCGAAGAAACCGGCATGGCGGAATACCATGAGCGTCCGATTGAGGCATTGTCAGGCGGACAGCGTCAGCGCGTGTGGATTGCGATGGCGCTTGCACAAGGGACAGAGCTGCTTTTGCTTGACGAGCCTACAACATATCTCGATCTCGCACATCAGCTCGAAATCCTGCAGCTGCTTGACAGACTGAACAAGGAGCAAGGACGGACGATTTTAATGGTGATTCATGATCTGAATCACGCGGCCCGATTTTCCCATTATATGATTGCGCTCAAAAAAGGCACGGTTATTAAGGAAGGGACCGCACTGGAGGTCATGACGCCGGATATTTTGAAGCGGGTATTCCAGATTGATGCCGAAATCGTCACTGATCCTCGTACAAATAAACCAGTATGCTTAACTTATGACCTGATTAAAACTGAAAAACAGCTTGTTTCTGTGTAAGAAAAATCCCGGTATGACGCCGGGATTTTTTTATTTTTAACCACAAAAATATAATTTTTCTTGCTAATTCCGGATTTTGAAGAAAAAGATTGAAAGTCTATTTGAATTAATAGATAATATTGGTTAGAATGTTTCGAAAATATTACGAAGATTACAGAAAGAGGAGATCATTGTGTCCAAGAAGAAAAAATGGCTTATTGCCGGTTCGATATGTGCCGGTGTGCTCGTACTGGCGGGGATCGGTGCCGGCGGTTTTTACTTTTTTACTCACATGAACCAAGTTGCCGTATCATCGGAGCCTTATGCTGAATCGGTCGCAGTGTATATGGGCGGTGAATCTGAATCTGCCCAATCGTTTTCGGGAAAAGTTGAGCCAGAGAAACAGCAAAAAGTATACATAGATTCAGAGAAAGGAAGCATTAAAAAAACGTACGTCAAAGAAGGCGATAAGGTTAAAAAAGGCGATAAGCTTTTCGAGTACGAGGGCGAGGATCATTCTGACGAAATTGAGCAAAGCAATTTACAAACCGAAATGACAAACCTTCAAATCAGCCGCTTGCAAAAATCAATAGCAGAAACTGAGAAGAAGCTAAAGACAGCCGGAAAAGACGAGAAAGCACAGCTTCAAGACGAGCTTGACCAGGCCAATTTTGATTTAAAAACAAGCCAGCTTGAACTGAAGCAGCACCAAAAAGAACTGGCTGCACTTACGAAAAACAAAGGTTCAAATGTGATCACAAGCAAGCATGACGGTATCGTTCAAAGCGTCAATCAGGATATTGCGGACGGCGCAACGGGTGATCAGGCAGCAGGCCCGTATATCCAAATCGTTTCAACGGGCAAATACCTTGTGAAAAGCCAAATCAACGAGCTGTTAATGGACACGATTAAAAAAGGCAGCAAAGTCAGAGTTACGCTGAAAACAGGCGGTGAAGGCGAGTGGAAAGGCAAGATTACTTCAATCGGCAAGCTTCCTGCTGGAACAGGCGAGGAGGAAGAGTCAGAAAGTTATGCTGAAGAGGAAATGAATCCCCAATCCTCTAACTATCCTTTCACTGTTTTATTGGACAGCCATAAGGGCCTTGAAGTCGGCTATCATGTCAATATTGAAGTCATGAGTGACGAAGCAGATGCGAATACCATTAAGCTGCCGTCCGACATGATTATCCAGGATGATGGCGAACCATACGTTTGGAAGACGGATGAGGAGCAGAAAGCGGTTAAACAGCCTGTTGAAATCGGGGAGACAGATGAAAGTGACATGGTCGAAATCAAAAGCGGCCTGACGCCGGAAGATTATGTGATCTATCCTGATCCCGCGGTCAAGGAAGGAAAGCAGGTTACAGTCAATGCTGACACTGAATAATATTTCTAAATCGTACAAGCTGGGCAAAGAAGAGGTGCCGATCTTAAAGCATATTAATCTCACCGTCAAAGCTGGTGAATTTCTGGCCATTATGGGGCCGTCCGGTTCAGGGAAGTCTACGTTAATGAATATTATAGGCTGTTTGGACAGGCCGACCTCCGGAACCTATATGCTGGACCAGATGGATGTATTAAAAGGGAAAGACGGTGCTTTGGCTGACATTCGCAACGAATCGATCGGGTTTGTGTTTCAAACCTTTCATTTGCTGCCGCGCCTTACCGCACTTCAAAATGTCGAGCTGCCGATGATTTACAATAAGGTAAAGAAAAAAGAAAGAAGGCAAAGAGCCTATGAAGCTCTTGAAAAGGTTGGTTTGAAAGATAGGATCTCTTACAAGCCGCCAAAGCTGTCCGGCGGACAAAAGCAGCGGGTGGCGATTGCCAGAGCCCTTGTCAATCAGCCTCGGTTTATTCTGGCAGATGAACCGACCGGGGCGCTTGATACAAAATCAAGTGAACAAATTTTGTCGCTGTTTTCACAATTGCATCAGGAAGGCACAACGATCATTATGATTACCCATGACCCGGACGTCGCCAGAAAAGCCGACAGAACCGTGTTTATCAGAGACGGAGAATTAGTGTTAGACGAGAGAGGGATTAGCCATGCTTGAACATATTCGGATCTCCTTTCAATCTATTTTTTCACATAAGCTGAGATCGATTCTTACGATGCTTGGTGTCATTATCGGTATAGCGGCGATCATTGCGATCGTCTCTATGCTGAAAGGCCAAAGCGAGCAATTAAAGCAAAGCATGATCGGCATGGGAAATAACGCGATTAATGTTGTGTACCAGCCAACAGGCGGGGAGGAGGAAGGCGGTTATCAGGAGGTTTCTTACACGTCCGCACCCCCTGTATCTGAAGAGACCATTAAGGCAATAAAATCAGACCCGGTTGTAAAAGGATTATCTTTATATTACTTGTCCGAAGGCGCCACCGTTTTTCACTTAACGAACGTTTCTTATCCTCAAGTGTACGGAGTGGATGCTGATTATTTCAATATGTTCCCGATCAGCATCACTGAGGGGAGAAAGCTGGCGGAAAAAGAATTAAACAGCACACACCAAGTGGTTATGATCAATGAGGCCGCAAGAGATGAGCTGTTTCCTGACGGTGACGCTCTGCACAAAAACATTGAGATGAACGGTGTGCCGTTCCGGGTTGCCGGTGTTTTTCATGAAAAGAAACAGGAAGAAAGCATGTTTGATGGCGACTATGCGAATCCGGTTTTATATGTGCCGAAAAAAGTGTGGCCGCTTATTGAAGGATTCGACGCGCCGACACAGATTGCGGTGCAGGCAGGCTCTTCTGAGCATATCCAAGAAGCCGGTGTAATGGCCGCGGACCTTCTAAATCAAGGACTGTCAGATGCTGATTTGGAAAAAGCGGAGTACAGCGTGATGGATCTTCAGGAGGTCGCTCAGGAAGTGGAGTCCTTTAACCAGTCATTTGCTCTGCTGCTTGGCGGAATTGCAAGCATCTCACTTTTGGTCGGAGGCATCGGTGTCATGAACATTATGCTTGTTTCAGTGACGGAGCGAACGCGGGAAATCGGAATTAAGAAGGCGCTCGGTGCCAAGCGGCGCGTGATTTTATTTCAATTTTTAACAGAGGCCGTCGTGCTGACAAGTATTGGCGGAATTCTCGGTGTGCTGGCGGGCTTTGGCATCGCTAAACTTATCACGGTGATCTTTCCGATGCCTTTTATCATCTCCGTTCCGGCAGTTATCGGAGCACTCATTTTCTCAATGGCAGTCGGCATTATTTTCGGCTTGCTGCCGTCCATTAAGGCATCGAAGCTTCAGCCTGTTGACGCGCTTCGATATGAATAAAAAGAACGCATCCAATCGGATGGCGTTCTTTTTTTATTTGGGCAGTGCTGAATTGCATTTATCCAAAATAAGAAAAACGGCTGCGAGGATCATTTCTTCTGTGGTTGACAGCCAAATGTTATGAATCATTTGATCTGCCGTATAAGCGGTCATCCATAAAAACAGCAGCTGGACGGTGCCGGCCATAAGGATAAAAGCTCGTTTTCCAGTCTTAAAAAACGTAAAACTATGTATCATCAGCCGTTCAAAAGGTTCAAAGCATAGTCCGAGCACAAGAAATAACACAGCAAAAAGCAGGACATGAGCAGCTGATCGGTAGCTCGTTCCCGCCAAAGAAAAGACACAGAGAATGATTGTAAAATAGCAAAATAACACAGCCGCCGCTGCCAGCACATACTGTACGGCCTGCCGTAATAAATACTTTTGATGTATCACTGGTTCAGCTCCTTATCAGCGCTTGCAGAGAGAGAACGAGCGCTCTCTGCAAGCTGCCAGTTTTTTATTTACTGCTTTTCTTTTTCACAACCGGATGCTTTTCTTTTGAAAGGACATCCGTAAACTCTTTGCCTAAGTCAAGGTGTTCTTGGACGAAGGTTTCAGGAAGCATTGCGAGCCATTGGTTTAAAGACACATCGGCATAATGGTCATCTTTAAAGATTTCTAAAAAGACGAGCGGTTCATCGCCGAGGTTTTCTACGTAGTGGCCCATCGCAAATGGAACATAACCGACATCACCGGCTTGATAGTTAAAGGTTCTCGCATGGCCGTCAGCAGCAAAAACAGTCATTCTCGCTTTACCGGAGATGTAATATTGCCATTCATGCGTATTCGGATGCCAGTGAAGCTCTCTCATGGCGCCTGGTTCCACGGTTACAAGCGCAGATGCAATGGTTTTAGACACTGTAAAGTTTGTCGAATCCGCAATGTACACCTTTCCCCCTTCTGATGCAATCGGCTCCTGTTCAAGAAGGCGGTACGTAAACGGATAAGGCACTTCGCCGTACGGCCCTTCCACAATGTCATCTTTTAAACAGCCGGGCACAGGTTTTTCAAATATATATTTTTCTTTGCCTGGCAAATTGGCGATTTCTTCTTCTGTTACGCCAAAATTAGCGGCAATCACTTCTTTAGGGGTGTGGGCAAGCCAGTCTGTCAGCTGGAACGTGCTGTTTTCAGAGAATGACCCGTCGTCAAACACGAGCAGGAACTCTGCCCCTTCTTCAAGCGCTTGAATCGAGTGCGGCAGGCCTGACGGGAAGTACCATAAATCTCCTTCGCCTACATCATCAATAAAGCTGCGGCCCTTTTCATCCACAATCGTGACGCGTGCTTTCCCGTAGATCATATAAGCCCACTCTGCTTCCTTATGCCAATGAAGCTCTCGAATGGCGCCTGGCTTCAGCCGCATATTAACAGAAGCGAGGTTTTCTGAAATCGGCAGCTCACGTACGGTAACTTCACGGGCGTACCCGCCTTTTTCCAAACGGTTATGAGTATCTGAGAAAGAAAACTTCATATTTTCAACGGTGCCATGATCGGTTTCCGGCGGTACGAGCATATCGGGATTCTGCCGGTCCCTTTCAATATTACGCGGGATTTTCACTGTCGCTCCCTTATCTCCTCTGATTGGCTGCGGAATATCGTTGTGTTTTTTCATTTTCCTGTCTCCTCCTTAAAAATAATTGTGGCGCAGAAAGAGAATGTGAAAGGCCTTTCGTTTTCCCTTCTGTCTTGTTAAGTGAAAAAAACCGATGAAAAGTCAACTTCGATACAAAATTAATGTTTCGCTTTCTGATCTTTCAGCTCTGTCATCAGTTCAATGAGCTGATCGAATTTTTTCTCGAAACGGGTCAGCAGGTACATCGCGATCAGTGCCGGGAACCCGAGATTGCTGATCTGCTTGACGACTTCCTCTACAAAAACCTGATCCATGAAAAACACCTCCCTCCTTTTTGTGCAGTCATGTAAGTAAGTGAAGGGAATCCAAGAAATCGTAAACCATGACTGGAAGGTTTGCTTCAGCAAACGCTAGTCTGAAAGTAGTAGTTTACTTTTTTTTGCTTTCCTTCATTTAATTTAGTAGGGAGGCGGTTTGATGGACTATCAAGGTCTGTTGCGATCGAAATGTAAGGAGATTATGAAGCATCCCATCGTGAAGCATTTTTTGAGCAACCCTCAGCATTACCGTTTGTTCAAAAATGTAATGGAAAACCCGAATGAAAAGGATGCAAAATCGTTGGACGAGCAATTCAAGCAATTTTATAAGGAGATTCGCATCGTCAAGTATATGAATTCAATGATTCGGATTTTTTCCATCGATTTTGATAAGCGGGTTCGCAAAAATCAAAAACGGTATCCGCTGACGGTTGATCATCCGGAAGCAGGAGAACGACTTCCTGCCGAAGCGGGAAGTGACGCGTTTGAGGAATTTTTAGACCTGCAGGATGATTTGAGCCAGCATGTCCAGGATTATCAGCTTTATCAAGCGATCCAGAAGCTGACTGACAAACAAAAAAGCGTGCTGACAAAAGTCTATCTTCACGGTGCCACGATGCAGGAAATCGCTGATTCATTAGGTGAGTCCCGGCAAAATATCTCTAATATTCATAAAAAGGGGTTAGAAAATATCAGAAAGCAGCTAGAGGCGCAAAAAAAGGGGGAAAAGTAAACTGTGAGCGGCCAGTTTGAACATAATAGGAATAAAGATGAAATGTACGACATTGAGCATCTGATTGCATGCTTTTCACCGATGATCAGAAAAAAACTCAGCAATACGTCTTATCAAGAAAGAGAAGATTTGGAGCAGGAGCTGAAAATCAAAATGTTTGAAAAGGCTGATATGCTTCTGTGTCAGGATGTTCCGGGATTTTGGGAGTTTATTCTTTATATGGTAGACGAGAACTCATAACGATACCTCATTCTAAGAAAAACGGGAACATTTTGCAGGTTCCCGTTTCCTGCTGTTCACCCCCGTCAAGAGCCCTCCTATTCAAAAATGTACCAAAAAGAAACGATATAATGATAAGATGAAAAAAACAGTGACAGAAAGGAACATAAAAGTGGAAAATGCGTCAATTTTAATCGTAGACGATGAGAAAGCGATTGTGGATATGATCAAACGCGTTCTCGAAAAAGAAGGTTATCGACATATACTGGATGCGGCAAGTGCAGAGGAAGCCATTCCGGTTGTCAAGACAAATAAGGTTGATTTAATCGTATTGGATGTCATGATGGGCGGAATGACCGGTTTTGAGGCCTGCACATTAATCAGGGAGTATTCAGACGCCCCGATTTTTTTCCTGACGGCGAGATCATCGGACGCTGACAAATTATCGGGTTTTGCGGTCGGAGCTGATGATTATATTACAAAACCATTTAATCCGCTGGAATTAGCCGCGCGGATCAGAGCGCATTTAAAGCGTACGTATCAGTCGAATGCAGCCGAATCAAACAAAACCTATACATATGATTACTTTACATTTTCTCCGCAAAATGCCGAGCTGATTGTGGGCGGGGAAACTGTAGCCTGTTCGGCTCAGCTTTTGCAGCTGCTTCAGTATTTTTGCGAACATCCCAATGTGGTGCTTTCTAAAGATCAAATTTATGAAAAAGTATGGGGCTATCCTTCGTACGGAGATAACAATACCGTCATGGTTCATATCCGTAAGCTCCGGGAAAAAATTGAGCGTGACCCGAGCAATCCGGAATATATCGTAACCGTTCGCGGTCTCGGATACCGTTTTATCCCGAGTCCAGAAGGAAACGGAAAGCGCCCATGAGGTTAAGGTGGAAGTTTCTGTTTCACTTTTTCGGGCAGATGCTGATTGTTATCCTTCTTCTTTCGATCATGCTTGTGGCTTCCTTTTTCTATTTAGACTCGCGATTCAGCGATGCGGAATCAAATTCAGGGCTGACAAAGGCAACGACTGACACGCTTGAGGCGTATCTCGATGTAAACGAAGACGGGTCATGGGAAGTGGACGATTTTCTGAAGAAATCTGTTGATAAACAGCACGGCTGGATGCAAATCATTGATTCTAATGGAAAAACGGATTATTCCTACAGCGTGCCGAAAGACGTGCCCGGCACCTACACCAAGAAGGAGCTTTTGTCTATTTATAAAAGCAAGAAGCTTGATAACTATAAGCTGAATTATTGGGCAATCAATATTGAAGACAAGTCGTACCTCCTCTTGTTCGGCTGGAAATCAAAGAGCGAACAGCTGCTGACTTCCATTGAAAGCCGTGAACCCTCCATCGACTCTTTGTCACAATATAAGTCCAGTACAATTGACTATATTAAGCGTGAAAAAGGAGCCGTGTATCTGTTAGACAGAAACGGGAACATACTCGACAGCATTAACAGCAAGAAAAGCGAAAGAAAAACGATGAACCAGCTGGAGCTTCTCAAATACAGCTCTAAACCATGGAACTATAAACGGGAGATTTCTGTTAAATTCCTCGATCAAAACAGGTGGATGGTCGCTTCGGTGCCAAACCCTGTCTATATTACTGACCAGGAGTTTAATAAATCGTTTCTGAGGGTTGTCCTGAAAGCGATGTTTCTGATTATGGGCGTTTTGATTCTTTATATATTCTGGATGACTGCCTGGTATATGTTCAGATTCGGTTTGCCGATTTTTCATACAATCAAATGGCTTGTCAATCTATCAAAAGGGAAGCTTGAAGAACCGAAAAACCGTAAAGGGCGCCCTGTCAGTAAAAACAAAAAGGGAAAAATCAAACAGCCTTACCGCTTCTTCGGTGAGATATTTGAATCTATGGATCAGCTGACTGAAACGCTGAGACGGGATAAGACAAACAGAGAAAAAATCCAGGCGACACGGGAAGAATGGATCGCCGGTTTGTCTCATGATTTAAAAACACCCCTCAGCAGCATTTACGGCTACAGCATGATGCTTGAATCGAAGCAATACGAATGGTCTCCTGATGAAGTGAAAGAAATGGGACAGGTTGTCAGAGAGAAATCGGAATACATGTCAAAGCTGATCGAGGACTTAAATTTAACGTATCGTCTGAAAAATGACGCTCTGCCGATGGAGAGAAAGCTCACGAACCTCATTCCGTTTTTTAAAAATGTCATTGAGGACTTCAAGAAAAATCCGTTTTCTGAAGGATATGATATTTCATTTGTATCAAGAGAAGAGCATATTGAATTTGCGCTGGATGAAGCCTGGTTCAGACGCATTCTGGAAAATCTGCTCGGAAATGCTGTGAAGCACAACGATAAAGGAACAGCGATCCAGGTGGTTCTTGAACAGACAAAAAATCATATTTCATTGAAGGTCAAAGACAATGGAAAAGGAATGGACGAGGAAACGATTACCCATTTATTTAACCGTTATTACAGAGGAACCAATACGAAAGATCCGGCTGCCGGGACGGGGCTTGGACTGGCGATTGCCAAAGAGCTGGTGCATTTGCATAACGGAACGATTCACGTCAACAGCAGGATCAATATTGGCTCCGTCATTACCATCCTTTTCAAAAAAGAATAAGGCGTGTGGTTTGGACACCTCTTTGCCGGGAATAACAATATATAGACTGAAGCTAAAGAGGTGTTACACATGGATGCAATATTAGAAGCAGACACTAGGGCAGTAATCGGTGAAGGTCCGTTATGGGATGAAGAAAACGGCCGTCTATACTGGGTTGATATTTTAGGAAGCGAGCTCCATATTTTCGATCCTAAAGAAAAAATCAATCGTTCGGTCAAATTTACATCCTTTGTGACGGCGCTTGCGAAATATTCAAAGGATGAGCTGATCATGACGATGAAAGACGGTTTTTACCTGTATCATCTTCTTGATGATAGTCTTGAAAAAATCAAACAGCCGAAGGATATGCATGAGAGCCTTCGGTTTAACGACGCCAAATGTGATCCGTACGGAAGGCTTTGGGCAGGAACGACGAGCATGGAAGGCGAACAAAAACAAGCCTCGCTTTACCGTTTGGACACAGATGGCAGCCTTGTCAAAATGAAAGATCAAGTTTCAACCTCGAACGGTTTGGATTGGGATCGCGAACGCAGCCTGATGTACTACATTGACACGCCGACGCAGGAGATTGTGTGCTATCAATACGATCCCGAAAGCGGAAACGTCTCAAACCGAGAAACCGTCTACCGTTTTGAAAAATCGGATGGACTGCCGGATGGCATGACAATTGATCAAAACGGCATGCTGTGGGTGGCGCTGTTTGGCGGGAGCCGTGTGGTTCACATTGATCCTTTTCAGAAAAAAGAAATTGGTTCAATAAGTGTTCCGGCCAAATATGTCACGTGCTGTGCGTTCGGCGGCCAGGACATGAAAACCCTTTACATCACAACAGCTACTGAACAAATGACTGAAACAGAAAGATATGAACAGCCTCATGCGGGCGGATTGTTTTCAGCCAAACTTGAAACGGGCGGATACCAGCCGGTTCCATTCGCTGGGGAGTTATAAAAAAAACGCATCCGAAAACGGATGCGTTTTTGTATTTAAAGTGAACGGATAATGCCGCCTTCCACACGCTGTGCCGTGCCGTTAATGGCAGATGCGGCATCAGATGCAAGGAATACAATTGTGCTCGCGACTTCTTCGGCTGTTGCGTATCTTTGAATGAGTGAAGTCGGCTCATTCACTTTGAAATAGTCTTTCACAAATGTATCTGTATCCTGGCCGGCTGCCTTTGCGGCGCCCTCCATATAGGAAGCAACGCCTTCTGTCCAAGTAGGTCCCGGGAGCACTGAATTAACCGTAACCTTTGTGCCCTTCGTCATTTCAGCCATTCCTCTGGACAGGCTGATCAGCGCTGTTTTGGTCATTGAATAAGGAATCATAGTCGGAAGCGGTTTGACGCCTGCTTCACTTGCGATATTCAAAATGCGGCCGCTGTTTTTGGCAAGCATCTTTGGAAGGAAGTGACGGCTTGTCCGAACAGCGCTCATCACGTTTACTTCAAAATATTGATTCCATTCTTCATCCGTTACCTCGGCGAAATCCTTCACTTCAAAGAAACCGAGATTGTTGACAAGAACATCTATATCACCGATCTGCTTCACTTTTTCAAGAAAAGCTGCTGCTTCATCCGGTTTTGATAAGTCAGCGGCTGCTCCATGCACCGTTCCATATGAAGAAAGCTCTTCAACCGTGCGATCGACTGTCTCTTGTTTTCGGCCATTGACTATAACGGCTGCCCCTTCTTGCAAAAAGCTTTTCGCTGCGGCTTTCCCGATGCCGGAAGTTGAGCCTGTGATTAAGACAAGCTTGTCTTTTAGCTGTAAGTCCATAAGAATCATTCCTTTTTTATTGATCATGCTACTTAGTATACAAGCTGAAATTTAGTGTTTACGAGAATTTTGCTTCCATACATGCAGCGGCGGAAAAGTCATTCATACTGCATATACAAGCCTGTCAGCCATATAGTATAATAACTCCGAAAAAGGATACGAATGTCAAACAGGTGCCGGTACGTGAAAATAGCCGGCTTAATAGGGAAACCGGTAAAAGCCGGTGCGGTCCCGCCACTGTAATTGGCCTTTGCGCCAAGAGCCAGGATACCTGCCTGTTTGATAAACACGAAGTCTGCGAGGACAGATGATGTGTAAACAATAGGCTTTTTTGTTGTTTACAGCGTCTTTACCATCGTAGAGATGCTTTTTTAGTTCATTTAGGAGGAAAGGGTATGAAAAAATTAGCCGGAATATGGGCGGTGCTTCTGCTGACCGCCATTATGATTTCAGGCTGCGGCAATGCGGCAGATGAGAAGGATTCCAATGCGAAGCAAAAGACAGCCGCGTCTGAAGCGTTCCCTGTCACAATTGATGATGCGTCGAACCAGGATGTTACCATCAAAAAGGAGCCGAAAAAAATTGTTTCGTTAATGCCGAGCAACACGGAAATTACATATGCTCTCGGACTCGGTGACAAAGTGGTCGGCGTCACCACAAACGATACATATCCAAAGGAAGTCAAACAGGTTGAGAAGGTTGGGGATATGAATGTAAACGTCGAGAAAGTCATTTCTCTTAAACCTGATCTCGTTCTCGCTCATGAATCTTCCATGTCAGCTTCAGCAGATGCTATCAAGCAGCTGAAGGACGCTGGCATTGCTGTGCTGACTGTCAATGATGCACAATCATTCGCAGAGGTATACAAATCAATCGAAATGATCGGTGAAGCTGCCGGAGCTGAGAAAAAAGCGGGCCAACTGGTCAACAGCATGAAATCAGACCTGCAGGAGATTAAAGAAAAAGCGAAATCCATTTCAAAAGACGAGGAAAAAAGCGTCTTTATTGAGGTTTCGCCTGATCCTGACATTTACACAACCGGAAAAGACACGTTTATGAATGAAATGCTGAATGTCATCCATGCTAAAAACGCTGCAGCGGATCAAAAAGGCTGGGTGCAAATGACAGACGAGGTCATCGTAAAGCTGAATCCAGACGCCATTGTCACAACGGACGGTGTAAAAGCGGATGCGGTGGAAAAACGCGATGGCTGGAGCGGAATCAATGCTGTGAAACATCATCGCGTTTATGATGTTGATCCTGATCTCGTCACACGTTCAGGTCCGCGTCTGATCGAAGGGGTCGAAGAACTTGCGGAAAGCATCTACCCGGATACGTTTAAAGAATAATCGTTTTGCTGCTTATAGCATCAGTTTCTTATTTTTAGCTGCCAGTATCATATTGGGCATTTCCTGCGGCAGTCTGCCAATTCCGATATCCGCCATCTTTCATATCTTTTGGCATGAAGGTTTTGGCGGCTCTGCCGGCTCCTATGATCCAATGTATACAAATATTATGATGAATATCAGACTGCCGAGAGTCGTGCTGGCCGCCCTTGTGGGGGCGGCTCTTTCTATCGCAGGGGCTGCTTTTCAGGGGCTTTTGAAAAATCCGCTCGCTGATCCGTATACGCTCGGTGTTTCGTCCGGTGCTTCCGTCGGGGCGGTTTCAACCTTATTTTTTGGACTGCAATTACCCGTCATCGGAGGCTTTACACTGCCGGTTGTAAGTGTAGCAGCAGCGCTTGTCACGATTGTGGCTGTTCTTTCGTTCAGCCGCCTCGTTCACGCTTCGATGTCTGTCTCTACGCTTATTCTGACCGGTGTCATCATCAATTCATTTTTGGGCGCATTTATTTCTCTCATCATTGCTCTGACAGGTGATAATTTGCTGCCGATTGTGCATTGGCTGCTTGGCAGCGTCTCGATGAGAGGCTGGAGCTACGTTGCCCTGTTTCTCCCGTTTTTTCTTTTAGGAACCGTGATCCTGATCATAAACGGAAGAGAACTCAACGTGATGACCTATGGAGAGGAGAAAGCAAGGCTTCTCGGGGTCAGCGTCCAGCACAGAAAAATGCTGATTTTAATTGCAGGGTCACTGCTGACAGGCAGCGCTGTGGCTGTATCCGGCACCATTGGCTTTGTCGGGCTTGTGATTCCGCATATCACAAGATTGCTGTGGGGAACGGATCACCGGCATTTATTGCCGCTGTCTGCCTTGCTTGGCGCGGGATTTCTCGTTTTGGCCGATCTGCTTTCGAGAACAATGATTGAACCGGTTGAACTGCCGATCGGCATTATTACAGCCTTAGCGGGAGCTCCTGTTTTCGCTCTGATTTTAATTCGGCAGCATCGCGGGGGGAGAAGCTTATGATCAAGGCAGAGGGGCTGTCGGGAGGTTACGGAGACAGCCGGCTGATTAAAAATATCAGTTTAACAGTGAAGAAGGGAGAATTTCTTGGCATTCTCGGACCGAACGGGAGCGGAAAAACAACACTGCTTCACTTGCTGACAGGAACACTTCCGGCAATAGAAGGCTCCGTTTGTCTGGCTGGCAAACCACTCACTGAATATAAACCGAAGAAACTGGCGCAAATGATGGCGGTTCTGCCGCAAAAAACAGAGCAAGCCTTTAGCTTCACTGTCAAAGAAACCGTATCCTTCGGCAGATATCCATTTCAAAAAGGGCTGTTCAGCCAGCAGACTGAAGAGGATGAAGCCATTATTCGGAATGCGATGGAACAAACAGGGGTACTCGCTTTCGCTGAGAAATCGATTCGTGATCTAAGCGGGGGCGAACAGCAGCGGGTTTATTTGGCTCAAGCACTGGCGCAGCAGCCGCGCATTTTATTTTTAGACGAACCGACTAATTTTCTGGATTTGGCCTATCAAAAAGAACTGCTCGATCTTATCAAGCGCCTGACGAGAGAAAATGGGCTGACTGCTGTCAGTGTTTTTCACGATCTGAACACCGCTAGCCTGTACTGTGATGAAATCGTCTTTATAAAAAACGGAACAGCCGGGCCTAAGCAAAAACCGGAAACCGCCATCACAGAAGAGCACATTAAGGCGTTGTATAACACGAAAGTCAGCACTTTCATCCATCATCAATTGCCTAAACCGCTTATTGCAATTCAGCCTGAAAACAGCGACCTAAAGCAGCAGGCGATTCCGTTTGAAACTTTGCTGCAAGTGCGGCGCGACGAGATCCTCTTGCAAACGGAAATCCCGCTCCGCACGCTGGCTTCTGCTCCTGTCGGTTCAGGCTTTTCTTGGAACCGGACGTTTCTCCATAAACGGCTGCCTGCCCAGTCTGATCAAAAAGAGGAGCTTTCAGCCTATTTATCTGAAAACGGCTTTTATCCGCAGGAAACCTGTGCGATGGCCTCCTCCGGCAGACTTGACCGGCTTGTGTGCCGTACGTTTGAAGACGAAGAGCTGTCCGTTTGTATTTGTGTCATGTCCGGCTTTTCGATATGGATTTTGATCAACGGCTTTGCGAAAGACCAATTCTTTGTCAGGGCTGTCATGGGGGCGGAAGCCGAGCGGATGAAAGTGCTGGGCGGTGAACAGGATGAACATGGAGAAATCCTCGTTGCAGCGACACAAACTGAAGAGACATCTTCAGAAACCATAGAAAAACGGCTGAATCAATTGATTCGGTTTGGGACAGCTGAATGTGTGCGGGAGGCTGCGGACCTGCTTGAATAAGTCTGTAAAGGAGACAGATATGATGAAACTATATACAAAAACAGGCGATAACGGGCAAACGAGTTTAATCGGAGGCAGAACAGACAAGGACAGCCTCCGAGTAGAAAGCTACGGCACGATTGATGAGCTGAACAGTTTTGTCGGACTGGCTT
The DNA here is from genome assembly GCF_014250375.1 of Bacillus sp. PAMC26543. Taxonomy (NCBI): domain Bacteria; kingdom Bacillati; phylum Bacillota; class Bacilli; order Caryophanales; family Bacillaceae; genus Bacillus; species Bacillus sp. PAMC26543. Next base: position 907,198 of record NZ_CP060193.1, read on the forward strand.
TGGCTGAGCTTTCCGGGAAGCGCGGCTTTGAGGATCTAACGGCCGAGCTGCTCAACATTCAGCACGAGCTCTTTGACTGCGGGGGCGATCTGGCAATCATCACAGAAAAAAGAGACTATAAGTTGAAGGAAGAATCCGTCTCCTTTTTAGAAATGCGCATCGACGCCTATACAGAAGAGGCACCCGACCTAAAGAGATTTATTCTTCCGGGCGGATCAAAGGCCGCTTCGCTTCTCCATGTGGCGCGCACCATTACAAGGCGGGCGGAACGCCAAGTGGTGGCGCTGATGAAAACGGAAGAGGTCCATGAAATGGTGCTCCGTTATCTCAATCGATTGTCCGACTATTTCTTTGCCGCAGCACGGGCTGTCAATGTGAGAAGCGGTATTGACGATGTGGAGTATGAAAGAAGCGCTATTGTGTTTCGCGATCGAAACAGCAGCGGATCATAAAAAACATTATTGAAAGCTGGCATTTTCAGTACATGCCGGCTTTTTATTTTTTTCATTTTGTCAATTTCCCTTTTTACGACAAAAAATGAACCTTATGAATTATTGACTGAAAAATGGAAAAATGAGATATTGTAACAAATTGATGTAAAAAATAGGCAGTGGGGGGCTCTGATAGATGGTGAGACTCATTGAAAGTGATAGCGTCTGGAAGAGAAATTTTAACTTTCTTTTTTTCTCAAGAATAGTCAAGATTTCCGGCGATATGTTCGCATTTAATTCGATATTATGGTTTTTGATTTTTGACGGTGAAGGTGCGATCGGAACTGCTTTATTGATTGCTGTCACCTTTTTGCCGGAAGCCGTTTTAGCACCTGTGACGGGTCCTTTCATGAAGCAGAATACATTGAAATTCTGGATGTACTTTTCAGACCTGACAAGAGCCGCGGTTGTTTTAATCATTCCGATCTGCCATTTCGGCGGATTCTCTCCGCTGTGGTTTGTTATGACTCTTATGATTGTGCATTCAGCTACTGGCGCTGCCTACAATCCTGCTTCCATTGCTTTAATCCCTCAAATTGTAGATGAAAAGGGCATTCAAAAAGCAAATGCTGTGCTGCAGTCGTCCGCCCAAATTGTCCGGCTTGGAGCTGTGACACTATGCGGCGCTCTCCTTACGTTTATCAGTCCCTCATATACAATGCTTATGGCTCTCGTACTTTATCTTATTTCTGGTTTTCTTGTTCTCTTTATCAAATACACTGCTGTTGAAACAAAATCGGAATCAGCAGCCGTTGCACAGAGAGGTACATATTTTGGCAGACTGAAACGCGGTTTTGTCCTTGTCAGAAAACACCAAATCTTATATCCGCTCGCTATCTATTGTATTTTTATGAATTTCGCGGCAGCCCCTTGGGAAGCGCTCTCCGCTGTGTATGTTGCGGAGGATTTAAACGGACAGCCGATTGTATATTCGCTATTAAAAGCCACCACCGCAATAGGCGCGTTTTTATTGGGATTTGTACTGACAAAAGTAAAAGTAAACAAGTACGGACTGCTTTTCGTAACGGCAGGCATTATTGAAGGGTTCGCATTCTTTATTACCGGAATGAATACCTTTTTGCCGCTCGTCTTTTTCGCCGCCTTTACTTTTGGCGCTGCAGTCAGTGCGATCAATGTTCCCGAGTATACGATTATACAGACATCTGTCGATAGCGAGGACCAGCCGCAAGTTTATGCCGTCATACATATGATCTCAAATATTTCGATTCCGGCCGGCGCTGTCATTTGCGGATATGCCGCAAATGCTTTTGGTTCAGGAAATGTGATCGCTGCCGGGGGAGTTGTGGAAATTATCGCGGGTATCGGAATCCTTCTGTTTACAAAGCTGGCCAAAGCAGAACAATCCGATTTGGTAAAAGAAAGGGAAGCAAGTGTTCATCTGTAAAGGTTTTTGAAGAAGCCATGCCTCGTGCATGGCTTTTTTTATGCCGCTGGGTCCGGTGCTGTCTACGACTCTGGTCTTATCCAAAAATCAATCTCTGATTCGTTTTGCTCATCTTCTGTTTTGTATAAGATGAAGACAAGGAAAACGAAAGGAGGATCTGCATGAAGATCAACAAGAAAACGATAGGCGGATTCTTATTAATTGTATTTGGAATCTCCGTCTTTTTTGGGGGAGGCAGCTTCGGATTTATGATTCCGCTTGCGATCGGAGGCTTGCTGACATACGCGGGAATCAAAAGATTCGCAGCGGGCAAAACCATCACAGGCATCATCTTGGGCGGAATCGGGGCGATGATGCTCATTTGCTCACTGCCGTTTCTCGTCGGAATTGCACTCGCAGCCGCTATGGTGTATTACGGCTGGAAACTGATGAAAAACGGATCCGCGGAAAGCGATGTGTCAGGCTTTGACCCTGAGCCAGCTTCTGCCGGCTACCAGTCTCATTTTGATGACGAATGGGAAAATTTCTTAAAGAAAAAATAACACATGATATGAGGAGGAATAACGGTATGGTATTAAAAAGAATGAGAGATATGTTTGTTGCGTCAGTTCATGAAGGTTTGGATAAACTGGAGAACCCTAAGGTGATGCTGAATCAATACGTTCGTGATATGGAAAGCGATATTGCAAAAGCAAAACAAACGATCGTCAAACAGCATACGATTGCCTTTCAATTTAAGAAAAAATATGAAGAAGCAAATGAAGTGGCTGGAAAGCGTAAGAATCAAGCTCAGCTCGCTTTTGATGCCGGTGAAGAAGAGCTTGCGAAAAAAGCGCTGACAGAAATGAAGTATTTAGAGGGAAAGGCAGCAGAGCACAAAGCTTCCTACGAACAGGCAAGCAGCCAGCTGGCTGAGCTGAAAGAACAGCTGGCCACACTTGAAACAAGGCTTCAGGACGTAAAGGATAAAAAACAGGCGCTGATTGCCCGGGCAAACGCCGCAAAAGCAAAAGAGCATATGAACGCGACATTCGACAAAATTGACAGTGAAAGCGCGTATCGTGAATTTCTGCGGATTGAAAACCGAATTGAGGAAATGGAAATCCGTGCTGATTATTCGAAATCAGCGGAAGCCGGCACAGAATCGAGCCGAAGTGAATTTGCAGGTGAAGTAGAAGCTGAAATCGAAAAGATGCGGGAACTCTCATTGAAAAAATCAGATCAAACATCACATGCAGCAAATGAATAAGCGGGACAGGGAAGGGTTTTCGTCAAGTCCTTCCCTTCCGCACGTATCAATTCACAGGCTTTTCCTTTATAATAGAATGAATGAGAAGGATGAAAACAAATGAAAAAAATGCTGGGCAAACTGCTGATCATTGCCGGTATTCTTGTTTTTTCCGCAGTTGTTATCAAAGACGTGCTTGCTGAAGGTCTTTCATTCATAAACGGCACTGAAGCTGATTCAGCCAGTGCTTCACCGTATGAGATCGAAAGCGTAATCATTGAATCGGATCACAAGAATGTGAAGATCATAGCGGAAGAGCGTAATGACATATCAGCAACCATCTCAGGTGACTCTGGGAAATTGTTTGTGGCTGAAAAGAGAAGAAAGCTGGAGCTGACGGCAAAGGAAAAAGAATTTCAATTTTTGAATGGATTTCATCGCGCTTCCCTTGTCGTCCGCATTCCATACACGTACAAAGGCGGTTTGGTTGTGAGAACCTCAAGCGGCGACGTGTCTGTAGCCGGTAACAAACATCTCACGCTTTCCGAGCTGAACGCAGCGTCTGCAAGCGGAAATATGGACGTAACGGGTATCCGCCTTCAAGAGCTGAAGATGAAGGGCTCTTCCGGGGATGTGTCGATATCAAATACAGACGCTAAAACAGCCGGCATCCGTTTAACTTCAGGCGACGCAAACTTGGACGGTGTTTCAGGCTCACTTGATGTACGGATGACATCAGGAAACTTTCGTGCGGATTTAGAAAAGGTAGCAGGCTCTTCAGCTGTCACATTAACGAGCGGTGATGTGTATCTGGAGCTTCCCGAAAACGGCAGTTTCAAAGTCAATGCGGCTTCAGAGAGCGGAAGCGTCAGCTCGGCGTATCCATTTGCTGATACAGCACATAAAGATCATCATCAAATCACAGGCTCACATGGAAGCGGCCAGCATCTAGTCGATATTAAAACAGACAGCGGGGATGTAGCGATACAGTAGCATCTGGCAGAAGAAAGGAGGCGGAACAACCAGAATGACAAAAAAACAGCTTCTCGGACTTATGATTGCTTTATTTGGCATCAGTATGTTTTTGCAAATTATCGGAATAGGCGATCTGCTGTTTTGGCCGCTCTTTTTTCTGATTGCCGGCTATTTTTTAAAAAAGTACTCCCGTGACTGGCTTGGGTCCGTCATGTATATCTTTGCCGCTTTCTTATTTTTGAAAAATCTGTTCAGCATCACCTTTAACTTATTTGGCTACGCGTTTGCCGCATTTTTAATCTACGCCGGCTACCGGCTTGTGAAAGGAAAGCCAATTTTTGAACCGAGTGAGAAGCCTATCGACTTAACGAAAAAAGAAAAACAGTCCGAGCCTCCTAAAGATGTGAAACACCCTGACATGCGAAGCTTTTTTATCGGCGAGCTTCTGATGATGAAGCAGCCGTTTGATCTGAATGATTTAAATGTATCGGGTTTTATCGGCGATGTGAAAATCGACTTGTCAAAAGCGATGATTCCGGAGGGAGAGAGCACGATTGTCATCAGCGGAGTGATCGGAAACGTTGATATTTATGTTCCATCAGACCTTGAAGTGGCTGTCAGCTCGTCCGTTTTTATCGGCGACATTAATCTGATCGGCTCGAAGAAAAGCGGATTAGGCACAAAGGTATACGCTGCGTCTTCTGATTTCAGCGAGTCCAAACGCCGGGTAAAGGTATCCGTCTCCCTATTTATCGGTGATGTGGATGTGAAATACGTATGAGAAAAAAACTGCTTGCCAGTCTCCAGTGGCGCGCCATTCGCATGACAACGGGAATCAGTCTGCTCCTTTTTGTCTGCTTGATTTCTTTTATGATGGTTTACTATCGGCTCGATCCGTTTGTGCTGCTGTCGTCAAGCTGGTTCGGGATTCCGTTTATCCTGATTTTGGTGCTGATCAGCCTTACGATCGGTTTTGCGTCAGGCTACATGTACGGCAACCGGCTGAAAACAAGGGTCGATACATTGATCGAATCGATTTTAACATTTGAAAACGGTAACTTCGCTTATCGTATACCGCCGCTCGGGGACGATGAAATCGGGCTTGCAGCCGATCAGCTGAATGAAATGGCGAAGCGGGTTGAACTTCAAGTCGCTTCCCTGCAAAAGCTTTCAAATGAACGGGCTGAATGGCAGGTGCAAATGAAGAAATCAGTCATTACAGAAGAACGCCAGCGATTGGCAAGAGACCTGCACGATGCTGTCAGCCAGCAGCTCTTTGCGATATCCATGATGACCTCCGCCGTATTAGAACACGTAAAAGATACGGATGATAAAACTGTGAAACGGATCAAGATGGTAGAGCACATGGCGGGAGAAGCCCAAAATGAAATGAGGGCGCTGCTGCTCCATTTAAGGCCAGTGACGCTCGAAGGGAAAGGGCTGAAGGAGGGTCTTACGGAGCTTTTGGACGAGTTCCGGAAAAAACAGCCGCTTGATATCGAGTGGGACATACAGGATACACCGATTTCCAAAGGAGTAGAGGATCATTTATTCAGGATCGTACAGGAGGCCCTTTCGAATGTATTCAGGCATTCAAAAGCCTCAAAAGTATCCGTAATCCTCGGTGCAAAGAACAATCAGCTGCGGCTGAAGGTCATTGATAACGGAAAAGGATTTAAGATGGACCAGGTAAAAGCGTCATCCTATGGCTTGAATTCGATGAAAGAACGTGCAAGCGAAATCGGCGGAGTTGCCGAGGTAATTTCGGTTGAAGGAAAAGGCACACAAATCGAAGTAAAGGTCCCGATTTTCCCGGAAGAAAAAGGAGAGAACGAACGTGATTCGAGTATTGTTGATTGATGATCATGAAATGGTCAGAATGGGGCTCGCCGCTTTTTTGGAAGCACAGCCCGATATTGATGTCATCGGCGAAGCATCTGATGGCAGCGAGGGTGTACAGCTTGCTGTTGAATTAAAGCCTGATGTGATTTTAATGGATCTTGTCATGGAAGGCATGGACGGCATTGAAGCGACAAAGCAAATTTGCCAGAAGCTTTCCGATCCGAAAATTATTGTGCTCACAAGCTTCATTGATGATGACAAAGTGTACCCGGTCATTGAAGCGGGAGCGCTCAGCTACTTATTAAAAACGTCAAAAGCGGCCGAAATCGCTGATGCGATCCGTGCCGCAAGCAAGGGAGAGCCAAAGCTTGAATCAAAAGTGGCGGGGAAAGTATTATCCCGGCTGCGCCACTCAGGCGAAAACGCGCTCCCGCATGAATCCCTCACGAAACGGGAGCTTGAGATTCTCTGTCTGATTGCAGAAGGAAAAACAAATAAAGAAATTGGGGAGGAGCTGTTTATCACGATCAAAACAGTCAAAACCCACATCACCAATATTTTATCAAAGCTGGATGTCAGCGACCGGACACAGGCAGCCGTCTACGCACACCGCAATCACCTCGTAAAATAGGCGTCCGTTATTTGGACGCGCCCTTCGTTCCGAAGTCTCTGACGACCACATTGACATGATATTCTATTTCCGCATTGCTGAAATAATCATCCCATTTGTTTGAGATCTTTTTCCATTTCTGAGGATAATGGATTCTGACTTCGTTTCCCAGTCCGGTCACGTCTGTTTTGATCTCTTTCTGCAGCGTGCCCTTAATAAATGCTGTGACTGTGTCTTTTAATCGTTTTTCGACTGTTCTTTCAATATCTTTGATATATGAATCCTTAAACGAATCTTCATCAGGATTCCAGTCCTCGGATAAACGCCCTTCAATATTGCGTGTGACGGTGAATGTAAACTTTCCGTCCTTGTAGGATGTCTTGACCTTTCGATTGCTGGAATACACTTCGTAAGAAAAAAGATAGCCATTACGTCTCAAATCAATGACGCCGCCTTTGACCGCGCCGGTAAATAAGTTAATATTTTGAACTTCACCCGGTGTTAAATTTCTGCTCCATAACTTATCTTTTATGATAGCAGCTCCGTTTATTGCGAGTTTGCCGTTTTCCACACCGACATGGGGAATGAGGAACGAATCGTCAGAGGTCAAGTGTTCTGAAATCTCCCCCAATGTAACAGGCTCCATCATTCTGATGGTGACCTTGTCATTCTCTGTCAGATCATAAATCACATTGGATGCGGGCTCGCCTTGATCATTCATTTTAAATATGTCCTTCGGGCGTCCATCGGTGACAAACACATACGAACTCCGCCTTGTCCCGTTGTCTCTGACAAATTGATTAATGATCGAGTCCATTCCAATATCAGCAAGCACGTCCTTGGAAAATAAAATGAGACGTAAATGCTGGGAAAATGTAGGATTGTGCTTTAATGCCGACGTTCTCATCATTTGATGAACCGTTTCACCCTTTGTGACAGCAATCTGTGTCGGATCAGATGAAGAGCCTTCCTTTGAACTGATTTTTTTCGGCACAAGAATCTGCTGGGTCAGTTCTAAATTATGATCATCCGGCTTGTCTAAGCCTACTCCGATCACCAAGCTTAATTCTTCGATATTCTTGCTGTCCCAGCATCCGGACAGCAAAAGGGTGCATATGAAAATACATAAAATCCGGATTTTCATTTTGCTGTAATCCTCCTTTTGACAGCTACAATGAAAAAGAGAATGAAGGGAAGTAAAAACACGCAGACGAAAATGTATCCGAGATAATCGCTATACATCATGACCTGATTGGCGTCATCCGGCCACAAAGAAAAATAATAGACAGCCGCGCCAATGAGAACCATGCTTTTTTTAGTCGATAATCCAAACGTCTTCTTCAGCCCGTTAGCGGCAAAATACCCGTAAATGACAAACGTTGTGAAAAATTGAATAATCCAAACGACTAGCAAAAACGATTCAAACCGTTCAATGAATATGCCTTTCAGCTCAAAAGACTGAAAGAGAGAAATGGTCGGCCAGATCAGCGTTTTCACCTCAGGAGCTGTCAAAGCCCCGACAACGATGATATACGTCAGGATATATAAAATAATCGGAATCAGAAATCCGATAGCCGCGTATCTGAATGTGTATTTCTTTTTCTTCATATGTTCAGGAAGAAACAGCATCACTTCCATTCCTAAAAAAGAGATGGAAACGACAGTTAGGGAGTTCGCAATGGGTCCCAAGCCCTCACCTAAAACAGGGCGCAAGTTATTGATGTCAAAAATTTTAAAACTGATCCCAAACACTATCAGCAAAATAATAATCGTAATCGTTAAATAAAAGGGAAACAGCCGCGAAACATCACTTAGCCCCCCAATGATTAAATAGATGCCGCAGCAGATAAACGTTAAAATAATGACCTGAATCGGCGTTCTCTCCAGCAGGAAAAACTTCACCATTTCAGCCATCGCCCTGGTTTCAAAACTGGCCACTCCGATAAAATAGCAGGAGATCAAAAGCCCCATGATGCTGCCAATCCATTTCCCAAGCCCTTCCCGCAAATACTCAAACAGTGAGGGATATTGATGTTTTTTCTGAATGAGCGTGTTTAAATAAATGAAAAAAATAAAAATGACACCTTCTAATATCAGCGAGATCCAGCCGTCAGGAGTATTACCCTTAGTGGTCAGCGCTCGGGGCAATGTTAAAAGACCAGCACCGAGCATTGTATTTGCAACAACAGAAATACCTTGAAAGGTATTAAGTTTGAGTGGAGTCTGTTTTTGGCTCATTTGGATTATTCGCCTCTTTTGGTTTGTTTTTAATTGGGAGACGGATAATGGAATCCTCTGTATTTTTCAGGCTGAAAAATCCATTTGGCGAAAAATACGGAGATCCAAAGCTCGTTTGTCTCGTAAGGTGCGTATAAATGACCAGCATAAATAAAATAATCCCGTACAGCCCGAGTATTGCGGCGGAAAACATCGAAATAAAACGCAGCACCCGGAAAGACAGACCCATTCCGTATTGGGGAACGGTAAAGGATGCAAGGGCAATGACACTGACGACAATCACCATAATCGAACTGACGAGATTCGCTTCTACCGCCGCTTGTCCGATGACGACACCCCCGACGAGGCCGATCGTCTGGCCAAGTGGGTTGGGAAGACGCAGCCCGGCTTCTCTTAGCAGCTCGATCGTCACTTCCATCAGCAAGGCTTCAAATATCGGAGGAAACGGCACGTTTTCCCTGTTTGCTGAAATTGTGACGGCGAGCGCGGTGGGCAAGAGCCCTTGATGGAATGACACGAGTGCGATATAAATCGATGACAAAAACAAGGTGATGAATATAGAAGCAAAACGCAGCGACCGGATGAGGGATGCCGAGATCCAGCGTTCGTAGTAATCATCCGGAGATTGCATCAGTACACCGAGTGAAACCGGCACCAAAAGCACAAATGGGGAACTGTCCACCAAAATCGCAACCCGGCCGTTGAACAGGGCGGACGACACCTTATCGGGCCTTTCCGTATTTTGAATTTGCGGAAACGGCGAGTATTTATTATCTTCAATAAGTTCTTCAAGCGTTCCGCTGTCCTGGATATCCTCCAGTTTGATATTGTTAAGCCGCGCTTTTACTTCTTTCACAACGGACTTTTTTGCTTTGCCTTCAATGTACATCATCGCCGCCGGCTTCAGTTTGTTATCGCCAATCATGATTTTTTTGGTAATGAGTTTCGGATGAGAGGTCCTTTGCCTGATCAGAGCAAGATTTGTATCGATATCCTCCACAAACGCAACCTTTGGTCCGCGAACCACTTTTTCAGTTGTCGGCTCTGTCAGGCTTCTTGTTTGTTTCTTTCCTGTGGACAGGATATAGGCTTTGTTGAGGCCATTAACAAACACCGCGCAATTGCCGCTGAGAATTTCCTTAACCGTTTTTTCGGACGTTTCTACTGGCCTTGCGTCAATTTGGTCGAGGCGTTTTTTGACCTGGTCAATCGTGAGTGTCTCCTCATCCTTGATTAAGGTTTTGATCGATTCCAAAACCTTCTGCTGGTCATTCAATTCACTAAAGTAGAGATAGTAAAAAACAAGTCCGTTCGCCAGCATTTTTTTATTTTTCACCAGATCATCGTTTTCTTTTAATTTTGGAAGCACCAATGCTAAATTATCGTGTATATATTCCTTAAATTCTGTTTGTTCCAACGAGGTCACCTCTTGTCCAAAACCTTAGTAGAGGTTATCTTTTCCTGTTAAAAAAATGATATACTGTGTTACAGTATTTTATGGCAGAAGTTTTTTATGAAAGCGGAGGATATGAAGTGGCACAGGTAAGACTTGCAGGAAAACAAGAAGAAATAGAACAGCTCATTAAATCATTTGAAAAGCATTACGATGTCTCTTATACATCGAGGGAGTACGGGCGAACGAATCCGAAGTACAAATATTCAAAGGACTCCCGCGTATATCTTGAATTAAAATTAAAATCTGCCAAGATCGAAAAATAAAAAGGATTTTTTATATCACTGGCGAATTTGATCTATTGAAGCAACCGTTATGGAGGGATACATAAAATGGACTACAGAATTGAAAGAGACACCATGGGAGAAGTAAAAGTTCCTGCTGATAAATTTTGGGGCGCCCAAACACAGCGAAGCAAGGAGAACTTCAAGATTGGTTCTGAAAAAATGCCGATGCGTGTTGTGAAGGCGTTTGCAATATTGAAACGCAGCACGGCGATCGCTAATAAACGCCTGGGCAATCTAGATGCGGAAAAAGCGGAAGCCATTGCAGCAGTTTGTGATGATGTGCTCAAAGGCAAATACGATGATAACTTCCCGCTTGTTGTATGGCAGACCGGAAGCGGCACACAAAGCAACATGAACATGAACGAAGTGGTGGCCAATCGTGCGACTGCGTTATTAAAAGAAAAGAACTCTGATCAAACGATTCATCCAAACGATGACGTTAACCGCAGCCAAAGCTCAAACGATACGTTCCCGACAGCGATGCACGTTGCTGCCGTTTTATCTGTCTATGAACAGCTTGTGCCTGCGCTTGATCAGCTTCGCAATACGTTAGACGAAAAAGCGAAAGCATACAATGATATTGTGAAAATCGGACGTACGCATCTTCAGGATGCCACACCTCTGACTCTTGGACAGGAAATCAGCGGATGGGTGCACATGCTCGATCGTTCGAAGGAAATGATTTTAGAAGCGACAGACAAAATGCGCGCGCTTGCAATCGGAGGTACAGCTGTCGGAACAGGAATCAATGCTCACCCGGAATTTGGAGAGCTTGTTTCAGAGGAGATCACGAAACTGACAGGTCAAACGTTTAACAGCTCGTCGAATAAATTCCATGCGCTGACAAGCCATGACGAAATCACATATGCACACGGCGCTTTAAAAGCTCTTGCCGCTGATTTAATGAAAATCGCAAACGATGTCAGATGGCTTGCGAGCGGGCCTCGCTGCGGCATCGGGGAGATTGTCATTCCTGAAAATGAGCCTGGCAGCTCCATTATGCCTGGAAAAGTGAACCCGACACAAAGTGAAGCACTGACGATGATCGCAGCGCAAATTATGGGGAACGATGCGACAATTGGCTTTGCCGCAAGTCAGGGGAACTTTGAACTAAACGTATTTAAACCTGTGATCATTTACAACTTCCTGCAATCCGTGCAGCTGCTGAGTGACGGAATGAACTCCTTCCATGATAAGTGTGCTGTCGGTATCGAGCCAAATAAAGAAACGATTCAGGAAAACCTGTCGAATTCTTTAATGCTGGTTACGGCGCTGAATCCGCATATCGGATATGAAAACGCCGCAAAAATTGCCAAGCTTGCCCATAAAGAGGGATTGACGCTGAAAGAAGCGGCTTTGAAGCTTGAATTGCTGACAGAGGAACAATTTAACGAAATGGTGAAACCGGAAGATATGGTAAAACCAAAGGCGTAATAGAGAAAAAACGGCTGCTTGTAAAGCAGCCGTTCTTCTAAATATATTGCTGTTTCAAGAGATATGTAAGCTGCTCGGCATCCTCTGCGAGAGCTTCCGACTCCATCAGATTATGGATCATTCCTTTTATGATCACCAGCTTCGGTGTTTTTTTCTTCATTTCTGCTTCAAGTATGTCCAAGCTCTCCGATAATTCAAAAGAGGAGTTTGTGTTCAAGTTTTTTATTTTTTCACGAAGGCTTTTCACAATCGATTCAGTCAGCGGGTCAGGCCGTCCGTGAGACAGGGGCCCGAATAAAGAGCTTGCTTCTTCTAATGTAATGAAAGGCTCATCGTTTCGTTCAGACATGCCTTTGACCATATCATCAATTCGGTTAATAACGATATCTGCTAATTGATCCGGCTTCACAGTATACCCGAGCAAAATCATGCATTCCAGGTAAATCTGGCTGATTCCTTCTATTAGAAAACAAAGCTCCGCTGTATAAGGTTCAGCTTTCTCTCCATATATGTTTAACAGACTGTCAATGTGAAATTGAAGGGAAGTCTGTCGGATTTTTTTCGCGTATTGCTCTACTTCATCCGTATAAGGCAGAGAACCTTCCTTCATCTGCATTGTAATAAAGTCTTTGTGTTCAAGGATGTTTTCATAGAACACGGTAAGCTGCTTGCGGTAAGCTGTTCTGGGGCTGTCGCCTTTCGTTTTAATATTTAAAATACGGGTAAACGTTTTATCATAATAGTAATTCAGCATAGACAAAAGCAGCGCTTCTTTAGAAGGAAAATAAATATAAAAAGCGCCTTTAGAAATTTTGCATGCTTTGGCAATTTCCTGAACCGATGTTGAGTTATATCCTTTTTGGGCAAACAGTTTAATGGCTGTTTCAATAATCAGCTTTTCTTTTTCCTTCAAATGGTTCCACCCTTTCGGAGCCTGAGGCCTACATAGGATATGACCATATAGTCATACCGTACGTTATAAATTTAACCTTATTGTAACTTGTTTTTTTATCATGTATTATTTATATTATAAATTGAGATGACCGAACGGTCAAAGCTCAAGCGAAAGGGTGAATCTGAAATGAGAGAATTGGACGAAATGATCAGCCGCTTGCGAAACAGAGGAATTAAAGTGGAAAAAGTCAAATATCCGAAGCAGACGTTGTCAGAGAAAAAATGGGTTCATCAATGCAAACAGCCGCTCAAAACAAATTACAGAGATTTTAACGGCTATTCTTTCACATAAAAAATAGACTGCAAAAACATCTACAGTCTATTTTGGCACTGCTATGCGGTATGTTACACCCGTTTTGTCATTTTCAATTGAGATAGACGCCTTATGAAGAGTTAAAATGCGTTTTACGATGCTGAGCCCAATGCCGAATTCGCCTTTCTTCCCTTTATTAAAAGGCTCATAAAGGCTGGAAAGCATCTCATCTTCAATATGCGGTCCGTCATTTTTAATGGTGATAAAGATATTCCGATCATCTTGTTTCATGATGATTTCAATCTTTGTTGCGGCATAGCGGATTTGATTTTCCAGTATGTTCTCCAGAAGCTTGTTCCATTGCTCGGGATCACCCGGCATGAGAATGTCTTCTTCTACATCAATTCCCCATGATATTTCTTTTCGCGCCCATTTCAGTCTTTCAATGACTTCTTCTGTCACTTCCATAATACTGAATGTTTCATGTTGTACTTTTTGCTTAGATAAGTAATCGAGCTTTGTTAAATATAATAAATCTTTTATTTTTTTCTCCAGCTTAAGGGCTTCGCCTTCAATGACATCTACTGTATTTTCAAGATCTCCTTTAGGAAAAATCCCATCTTTAATGGATTGGGTATATCCCCTGATCACCATAACCGGCGTTTTTAAATCGTGAGAAATATTTTGTAAAAGGGTTCTTTCTGTTTCATCCTTTTGCACGAGCTTTTGGCGCATCTCTTCGATGGTATGGCCCAATTTGCCGATTTCATCTTTCCGATCCACTATGACAGGATCATCCCAATCCTGTTCTGAAATCCGTTTGACGTGCTTTTCAAACGAAACGAGAGGCCTTGATAAATATTTCGCAAGCCAAATCGCCGGAATCCAGCTTAATAAAATGACAACCGCTATAATAAACAGCAGCTGTTTGAACAGGGTGAAGGCCAGATCGTCCCGATAAGAATCAAGTGCATAGGACAGCATCATGGCGGATTGCCCGTTGACGGAAAGTCCCTTCTTAATGACAAAAAACACTTTTTCGCCATTAATTTCAGCGCTGTATCGTTTCTTTTTGGCTTCCTGTTTATCAGCTAGCTGGTATACCTTATGAATAAAATCAGACGAGAGGATTCGTAAATCCTTGTCTGACGAAGCCGCTTCATTTTCTGGCAGAAGCACGTGCTGTACAGAGCGCACGGTCGTCGGCGCCGTGGCTTCCTCACTGTAATAGCGCCTTTCGATTGAACCAGGCAGGCGGTACTCAGTCAGAACATGCTGTTCATTTTCAATGGTGGTGTACGTTTCATTGGTGAAAAAATCACGCAGCGTGTTTGAAAATAAAACAAGCAATAAAATCGATATGGCTAACAGGATGCCGGAGATAACAACCCATATTTGAAACGAGAGCGGCTTGTTTTTCATGATGTCATCATCCTGTAGCCAAACCCGTAAATGGTCTCCACTTTGAGTTCAGGCATCTTTTTACGCAGCCTCCGGACAAGATCATCAACAACGCGGTCAGTTCCAAAGTAATCATGTCCCCATACCTTGACGAGAATATCCTCACGGGAATATGGATGCCCTTTATGATGGATAAATAAGAGGAGGAGATCAAATTCCTTCGACGTTAAATTAATCAAATTGCCGTTTTGATCATAGACCTCACGGGCGTCTTCCGCGACCCGATAGGAGGAGACGACGGTTTCGTTTTTTTGTGCGGCCGGCGCTTCCTTATAGACAAGCTGCAATAGTTTTTGCACACGTATAATCAGTTCCCGCGGGAGAAATGGTTTTGAAATATAGTCATTGCTTCCAAGCTCTAACCCAAGCACTCTGTCAATATCGGCGTCTCGTGCGGAAATAAAAATGACCGGCACGTCAGGGTCTTTCTCTTTGATTTCTTTTATTAATGTATAGCCGTCAGTATCCGGCAGCATGATATCGAGAATCCACAGGTGGGGAGACGGCGTCATTTTTTTTCTGGCGTCTTCGCCTTTCGTAAAAGATGTAATGTTCCAGCCCTCATTCTCTAAATACTTCGTCAGCAATTCATTCAGATTATCCTCATCCTCAACTAGATAAATGGTATATGACAAGGCTCTTCACATCCTTTCAACGTCATTATAAACTAGTTTTAACATACGGCAGGCAATTTTCATAATTTCACATATTCTTTTCATTTTTATCCCACAATGTTTGTTTATGATGTGTATAAGGGAAGAAAGGAAAAGAAAAGAGCGGGGAAGATGTAGGATGATCAAACATATTCTATTTTGGTGCTTTGCTTTTCTCCTCATTATTGGGACAATTGAACTTGTACATGCGATGAATATGTAACGATAAACGAAAACCGAATAAGGAGTGTATGCATATGGATTACAGACGTGATGACCAGAACGGAGAACAACACACAGAACCTTCACATACAGAAAAAATGAATACAGAAAACCGGAAGCTGATTGAGCATCCTGAACAAGAATTGCTTGATCCGCTTCATTCTGATGAAGCGGGACGAAAAGAAACGGCTTCCGCTTTAGAAATGGAGAAGAAAGAAACAGCTGTAAAAAAAGACAAGAAGCGGAGAGCCGCATGGCTGAGCCCGATTTTAGGCGGGATCATCGGCGGCGGACTGATGCTCGGCATCGCGCCTTATTTGCCGTCTGACCATAATCAGACGACCGAGACGGCTTCCGCAAATAAACAGGTGCAATCAGACAACTTTACAACGACACCTGTGACAAACGCGACCAACGTGGCTGATATGGTAGAGGACTTAGAGCCGACAATTGTCGGAATCTCAAATATCCAAACCTCTCAAAATAACACATTCGGCACAGAAGGCAGCTCCGGCTCTGAAAGTGAAAGCGGAACGGGGTCAGGGGTCATTTTCAAAAAAGACAATAACAAAGCATATATCATTACAAACAACCACGTGGTGGAAGGAGCGAATAAGCTGACTGTTACTCTGTACAATGGTAAAACGGAGACAGCCAAGCTTGTGGGAAGCGATACAATTACAGATTTGGCTGTTTTGGAAATCAGCGGCAAGAACGTCAAAAAAGTGGCGAGTTTCGGTGATTCTTCGCAGCTGCGCACAGGTGAAAAAGTCATCGCCATCGGTAATCCGCTCGGCCAGCAGTTCTCCGGAACAGTGACACAAGGGATCATCAGCGGACTTAACCGGACGATTGATGTCGATACGACTCAAGGTACGGTTGAGATGAATGTGCTGCAAACAGACGCGGCAATCAATCCGGGGAACAGCGGCGGCCCGTTAATCAATTCAAACGGCCAAGTGATCGGTATCAACAGTTTGAAAGTAAGTGAAAACGGGGTTGAGTCACTCGGTTTTGCGATTCCAAGCAACGATGTAGAGCCAATTGTTGACCAGCTTCTTGAAAACGGAAAAGTGGAACGTCCATTCTTAGGCGTGCAAATGATTGATATGTCACAAGTTCCTGAAACGTACCAGGAAAACACACTCGGCCTGTTTGGCGATCAATTGAGCAAAGGTGTCTACGTCAAAGAAGTTCAATCCAATTCACCGGCGGCTAAAGCAGGAATGAAATCTGAGGATGTGATTGTCAAATTAAACGGCAAAGATATCCAAAGCAGTGCGGATATCCGTCAAATCCTATATAAAGATTTAAAAGTCGGAGATAAAACAACAATTCAAGTGATACGAAACGGAAAAACGAAAAACCTGAACGTGACACTGACCAAGCAGACAGAAAGCCTCAGCAGCTAAATAGCAAAAAAGCTGAACCCGAAGAGGGTTCAGCTTTTTTTTAGCCTAAATAAGAGGAAAGCATCCACACTTGTTTTTCGACTTCATCGATTAATCCGACAAACAAGTCTGCTGTCGCATTGTCTTGATTTTCTTCCGCAAGGCCGATGACGAATTTAGACTCGCTGCTGATTTGTTTGTAGTCGTTCACCAAAGCTTGGACCATTTCTGAAGCTGACGTTTCGTTTCCGCCGTCTGTGATAGATGCTTGCTCAGTGTATTCTTTCAAAGTGGCAACAGGCTGTCCTCCGATAGCCAGCAGGCGCTCAGCAATCGTATCCACAGTTTCCGCCGCGTGGTCATACAGTTCTTCAAATTTTTCATGCAATGTAAAGAAGTGAGGTCCTTTTACATACCAATGAAAACGGTGCAGCTTGGAGTATAGAAGAAACCAGTTTGATAATTGGGTGTTCATTGAATTCTCAACTAATGTCAGGTTTGTTTTTGCGTTTTCGGTTTTCATAATCTTACGTCCTCCTTGTGATCTGTTAATTTAATTATACCACGTATTAATTAAAAATCAATACTAAATTATAATAATTATAATTTAGATCGACTGAATAGTTTTTTCTTCAGGATAGACTCCCATGCGGACCAAGGAAAAAGCGCTCGGAATAACAGGGTGAGCTTGACGCCTTTTCCGATCGGATAACGCAATTTCTTTAAACGCTGTTTCATCGCTAATTGATAAATGAGGTCGGCAACCTCTTGGGGATCTCCGCTTTCATCGGCATTTTTTTCAACATAAGAAAGGATCTTTTTATAGTATTGATGATAAGCTGAATCGTCAGCCGGCACAGTCATGTGATTCGATAACGATGTTGACCAGATCGATGTTTTGTATGAGCCTGGCTCGATCAGAGCGGTTTCAATGCCGAAAGGAAGCAGCTCCAGACGCAGGCTTTCTGAAAACCCCTCCAATGCATACTTGGAAGAGGCGTAAGGCGACAATGCGGGAAATCCGGTTAAACCGCTGATACTGCTTACGTTTATAATCTTTGCCCCGCTATGCTTTCGTATGTAAGGAAGGACGGTTTTTGTGACATTGATTAATCCGAAAACGTTCGTTTCAAATTGCTTTCTGAAATGCTCCATCGGCACATCCTCGATAAATCCTCCGTAAGCTGTCCCCGCATTGTTGACGAGTAAATCAATTGGGGCATACGCACTTATGGTTTTTCCAAAGGCTTCGATCGAGTGTTCATCAGTGACATCGAGAGCGGTGATGTGAATGGAGTCAGCTACATGATGTTTTGCTGCTAAACCGCGCAGCTGTTCCGCTTTCTCGGGCTGCCTTGCTGTGGCAATGACGAAAAATGACTGAGCCAGTTTGACTGCTGCCAGCAGACCGAAACCGCTAGACGCTCCTGTTACGATAGCTATTTTTTTATTCATTTTCCATATCCTCCTGTTCGGCGCTACAGCTATTGTACAATGATGCACAGAGAATGACGCTATAAAAGAAAATTTTATACAATAATTCAGAATTGTTCTATAATAAAATCAAATAAGGAAAGGGGTTTTGAGTCATGGGATTGCAAGGGGTAAACAAAACATGGGATCTGGACTCGTTTTTTAAAGGCGGGAGCCAGTCAGAAGAATTCAAGGGATATATTGAAAAGCTGTCACAAAGCCTGCGTGTATTTCAAGACATGGCAGATGCATTTGAGGCGCCAGAAACATCTGATGATGCTGGAAGGCTGACCGCATTGCTTGATGCATTTGAACAAAATTCGGTAAAGCTGCAGCAGGCCGGTGCTTTTGTCTCTTGTCTTCAGGCACAGAACATTAGCGATCAGAAAGCGAATGAACATAAATCATTCATGCATCAGCTAGTCGCAGATTTTCAATCCTCCCTTGTCACATTGGATCATAAACTTGTGGAAATTGATCAAGGCGTGTGGGAAGAATTGCTCAAAACACCTGGACTGCGAGAGGTATCATACATATTAAATGAAAGAAGAGAACGGGTTGCGGAAAAGCTCAGCCCAGACAAAGAAAAACTGATTGGAAGCCTTGCGGTTGACGGTTATCATGCCTGGGATGATTTATATCATATCGTTGTCGGAAAAATGACCATTCCGTTTGAGGAAAAACAATTATCTGTCGGACAGGCGGAAAACATGATGTCTTCTCAGGACCGTGATGTCAGAAAAACCGTTTTTGAACGCACCAATCAAGCTTGGGAGCGGGAACAGGATATTTTCAGCAGCACGCTGAATCATTTGGCGGGGTTCCGGCTGGAAACCTACAAAGCGAGAGGATGGGAGGACGTTCTGAAGGAGCCGCTGCAAATCAACCGGATGAAAAAAGAAACGCTGGATACGATGTGGCAGGTCATTACTGAAAATAAGCAGCCGTTCGTTCAGTTTCTCAACCGGAAAGCATCCATGCTTGGACTCGAAAAGCTCAATTGGTATGACGTTGAGGCACCGATTGGGTCTGCCGGGAAGGAATATTCATACGATGAAGCCGCAAACTTAATTGTCAGCCAATTTTCCACGTTCGGCCGAAAGTTGTCCGCTTTTACAGAAAAGGCGTTCCGTGACCGCTGGATTGAAGCCGAGGACAGAAGCGGAAAAAGAGTCGGCGGCTTTTGCACGAGCTTTCCGGACAGCGGGGAATCCCGTATCTTCATGACGTTTTCCGGCAGTGCCTCGAACGTTTCAACGCTTGCCCATGAACTCGGGCATGCCTTTCATCAGGAATCGATGCTCAATGTAAGGCCGTTAAATCGATCCTACGCCATGAACGTAGCGGAAACTGCCTCAACTTTTGCGGAAATGATTGTGGCAGACGCGACTGTCAATCAGGCGGAAACAAAGGAAGAAAAGCTTGTGCTTCTGGAGGATAAAGTGCAAAGAAGCGTTGCTTTCTTTATGAATATCCATGCGAGGTTTTTATTTGAAACGAGATTTTACGAGGAACGAAAGCGGGGAATTGTGCCGGCGGACCGTTTAAACGAGATGATGGAAGAAGCGCAAAAAGAAGCGTTCTGTGGCGCTTTAGGCGAGTATCATCCGCTATTCTGGGCGTCAAAGCTCCACTTTCATATTACGAGAGTGCCGTTTTATAATTACCCTTATACGTTCGGCTATCTGTTTTCTCTCGGTATTTACGCTCTGGCGCTTGAAGAAAAAAACACGTTTGAAGAGAAATATATAGCGCTATTGCGTGATACGGCATCCATGACCGTAGAAGATTTAGCGATGAAGCATTTAGGCGCAGACATCACGAAGAGAGACTTTTGGGAAAATGCCATCAAGCTGGCAGTGCAGGACGCCGAAGCCTTTTTGCAAATGACTGAATCATAAAGGAAAGCCGGGCGCTGAAGCCCGGCTTTTTCTGCTCTTTTCTCTGAATGAGGATTCCATCCCTTGGACATACCTAAAAGAAATGGAATTCTACAGGGGGGAACCATTATGCATTTGATCAGAGCGGCGGGGGCCGTTTGTCTCGCAGTTGTTCTGATTGCGGGCTGCCGTCTCAATGAAGAACAGCAGCAAGCAGAAGGAGAAAATACGGCAGTTACTCATATGAAATCTGTTCCTTACAGCAATTTCTCGCTTCGCGTCAGCTATGGTGACGGTGAGCATAATCGCTATGAAGGGATATACGAAAAAAACGGAACTCATGAAACAGCAGAAATACAAGATAAGCTCTCAGGCATCAATCAAGAGGGAGAAGAAGCGCTGGATGAGATGAAAATGATTCTGAGCGAGCTATCCGTGACAGATCAAATGGCTGAAAAGGAAGTGATTCACAGTGTGCTGGCGGCTTTTAACCTTGACAGCCACTATGATCATATCGACTTAAAACTGAAGCTTAAGAACGGCGCTGTCAGAGAAATTAAAAAATAATCATGTGCTGAAAAACCCATAACCGCCATTTTTGACCAGAAAACTAATTGAAAATGATTTTCAAAGTCACTGTTTTCTGCTACAATGAGGGTATATGACCATATCAGAGACTGAATATTGTATCACTTGCATTGATGACAATTTACTTACATGCATGTCTATATAAAACGTGCGATACATAGAGCTGCTAAAAAGCCAGCAAAAAGGAGCGGTTATGGGTATGAGTGCAATTTCTACAGAAACGCTGAGCTTAGGGTACGGGGATGCCGTTATTATTGATGAACTGAATTTAACGATTCCAAAAGGTGAAATTACCGTATTTATCGGCAGCAACGGCTGCGGAAAATCGACACTTTTACGTTCGTTGGCGCGGCTGATGAAGCCGAGAGGCGGTTCTGTGCTATTGGAAGGAAGAGCGATCGCCAAGCTTCCGACAAAGGAAGTCGCAAAGGAGCTTGCCATCTTGCCGCAGGGGCCTTCTGCTCCGGAGGGACTGACGGTGCATCAGCTTGTAAAGCAGGGAAGATATCCTTATCAAAACTGGCTGAAACAGTGGTCAAAAGAGGATGAGGCAGCTGTTGAGAGAGCGCTTAAAGCCACAAAGCTGGAAGAGATGGCTGACCGCGCCGTCGATTCCTTATCAGGCGGACAGCGCCAGCGGGCTTGGATTGCGATGACGCTTGCCCAGGAAACGGATATTATACTTCTGGATGAACCGACAACGTATTTGGATATGACGCATCAAATAGAAATTCTTGATTTGCTGTTTGAGCTGAATGAGAAGGAACAGCGGACGATCGTCATGGTGCTCCATGATTTGAATTTAGCGTGCCGCTACGCACATCACCTTGTGGCTATTAAAGATAAACAGATTTACGCTGAAGGCCGTCCGGAAGAGGTCATTACTTGTGATCTGGTGCAAAATGTGTTTTCTATGAACTGTCAGGTCACACAGGACCCGCTGTTCGGAACGCCTCTTTGCATTCCTCATGGCCGGGGCAGATGCATTGTCCGGGAAGCGGCTTTCACATCACATGGATAAATAACACGGCTAAAGGAGCTTTCATCAATGAGAAAGCTCCTTGCTGTTTTTTTGAAAGGAAGATGTATAAATGGAACAAAAACTGCAAGAACAGCTGGATGGATTGCTTGAAAAATATACCGAGCTGCTCCTTGGGGAGTCAAATCATGAATTAAAAGAAGAAGTGAAGCAGTGGATCTTGTACACGCATATCGCCAAAAGCATGCCTCCGCTCGCTAAGCATTGGAATACTACATATCCTGACGCAAAGCAGGGCATGAAAGACATCATACAGCATATCAAACAGTTAAACGAAGAGCATCGAAACAAAGAATAGGCTAAAAAAGCAGTCTGCCGCTCATGAACGGCAGACTGCTTTTTGTTATGTGGCTGTTTCATTTGGTGCGAAGGAATCCATAAAGGTGCGCAGCGCGCTGCTGATAAACGAATCCTTCCGGAAAATAAACTCCGTTTTCATCTGTCTGAGAGGTTCAGGGAGCGTGTACAATCGGATCGAACCTTCAGACTCGTGTTTTTGTACAACAGTCCGCGGCAGCAATGAGATGCCAAGACCCGCTGTTACCCCGCCTATAATCGCTTCAAGTGTGCCGAACTCCATAATAACCGGCTGTGTGACGCCGACGGAGCGCAGCCATTTTTCAAGTGTCTCTCGATACGAACAGCCTGTGCTGTAAACGAGAATCGGCTTTGTGATGGCTTCTTCTGCACAGGATACAGATGCAGCGGACACGACTACGGGCTCCTCCTCAAATGCGGGGAAGGACTGAAGCTCAGGATGATTGCATTCACAGCCGATAAACGCTCCATCGAGTTCATACCGAAGAACTTTATCGATTAAAAATTGTGTATGCCCTGTTGTTAAAGACAGCTGTACGTTTGGATACTCTTCATAATACGAAGCAAGCAGTTTTGGTAGCCTGACTGCGGCGGCTGTCTGAGTGGAACCGATCATCAGCTGTCCGCTCGGCTCAGTTGAGGAAGAGAGCGCTTTGGACGCCTCATCCAGCAGCCCGATAATTTTATCCGTATAATCCAGCAGAAGCTTTCCGCTAGAAGAGAGTGTCATGCCTCGGTTATGGCGCAAAAAAAGGGTGGTGCCGAGCTCAGCTTCCAATTGCTGAATTCTGGCCGTCACATTTGACTGCACGTAACCAAGCAGCAGTGCGGCTTTCGTAATTGTGCCTTCACGGGCTACCATTTGAAACACACGCAGATCTCCGCTTTCCATGTTGAATCCCCCGTTCTTTTGATATCAATCTAAATGATATCGAGTATCTTTAACAATCATTATACGTAACACCAAACCTCCATTACAATAAAATCAGCAGTTTAGATTTCAAAATATATACAAACAACAAGGAGTAGCGGCAATGGATCTTAAAAACAAAACAGCTCTCGTCACTGGGGGCGGCACGGGAATAGGAAGAGCAGCATGCATTGAATTAGCGAAACGCGGAGCGATTGTTGCGGTGAATTATTCACGCTCGCAAGCTCAGGCGGAGGAAACAGCAGAAATCATCAAAAGCGAGGGCGGGCAGGCCGTTGCTATCCAAGCCGATGTGTCCAAAAACAGTGAAGTGAAGGACATGGTTCAAGCGATAGTAAAGCAATACGGCACGATTGACGTTTTAATCAACAACGCAAGTATTACACGGCATATTCCAATGGATGATCTCGACGCTTCGACAGAGGACGTATGGGACGAGTTGTATGCAGTCAATGTCAAAGGAATGTTTTTTTGCGCGAGAGCAGCGGCTCCTTTCATGAAAAAAAGCAAGGCTGGGGCGATCGTTAATATCGGCAGTATCGCGGGGTCAACCGGGGCGGGCTCTTCTATGCCTTACGCTGTGTCAAAAGCAGCGGTGCACGGCCTGACAAAATCATTGGCACACGCTTTGGCGCCAGAAATCAGAGTGTGCGGTGTCGCACCCGGAGCTGTCGCGACAAGATGGTGGGCGGGGCGTGAAGAAAAAATGAAAAATATGAGCGGCACTTTGCTGTTGCAGCGAATTGCTGAAGCGAGTGATGTGGCACGGCTGATTTGTTCCGTGCTTGAACAGGAATCCCTGACAGGACAAATCATCACGATTGACAGCGGCCAGACGATGTAAAGAAAGGAGCGCCTGAGAGATGCCATTTGTACAGATTCATTTACGAGCGGGGAGAAGCAAAGAATGGCTTCAAAAACTGAGCAGTGCCATTCACCAGTCTATGATCGAAGAAATCAATGTACCGGCTGATGATTACTTTCAAGTGATCCGGCAATACCAAAAAAGCGAATTTTTTTATGATCCATCTTATTTACAGGTAGAGCGTACAGATGAACTGATTTACATCCATTTTACATTGAAAGATTCAAGAACAACAGAACAGAAAAAATCGTTTTACCATTCAGTGGCAAGCCGGATTCATTCGGAGCTCGGTGTAAGAAAAGAAGATGTGTTTATCATACTGGCCGGAAATCAGGATGAGGATTGGTCCTTCGGAAACGGAAGGGCCCAGATGATCGAATAAAAAAGCCCCGCGGTTATGTCCGCGGGGCGCTCTATTAATGAGAAGGGGATTCAACGGCTTGTGCCGATTTTTCCTTTTGTTCATCCGTTTTCTTATTCGAAAGCTTAATAGGCTTTAAGAATAAGGTAAATACAGCTCCGACTGCGATAAAGATCAGGCCTGTATAAAATACGCTGTGGAGCGAATCCATCAACGATGTTTTTAATATCGGCATAATATGGGATGAGAAAGCCGCAGGGATTTGTTTAATTGCGTCCGGGCTGAACAGTGATTGCAGCAGCCCTTGCGGATTTGTGTCAATCATGCCCTTTAATTGAGATGCAAAGGCGTTTGCCTGTGCCGGGAGCGAGTCTAAATATGGAACCAGTTTATCAGTCAGCAAGCTTCCGGATCTGGCATTCATTACAGCGCCCAGCATGGTAATGCCGAATGTGCCCCCGATAGAACGGAAGAATTGGCTGGAAGAGGTGACGACCCCAAGCTCCTCTTTCGAAAAGCTTTCCTGTAAAGCCAGCGTCAGAATCGGCATAACAAGACCCATTCCTAGACCGATAATGGCCATATAGGATGTTGCGACAAGTTTGCTCGTGTCTAAATCCAAGGTGGTTAACAGAAGGAATCCGCCAGCCATAATCAGCATGCCTGTTATGATTTGCGGTTTAATTCCTATTTTGTAAACAAGCTGGCCGCCGATAATGCTTGTGATGATCATTGAGATCATCATCGGTGTCATAATGGTGCCTGATTCAGATGCGCTTACACCGACAATTCCTTGCATAAAGAAAGGAACAAACGTAATCGCGCCAAACATTCCGATACTCATAAAAAAGCCGATCAGGTTCAAAAACGTAAATGTTCTATTTTTAAATAGATACATTGGAAGGATCGGTTCTTTCGCTTTCGATTCAACAATAATAAAGCTCACAATTCCGATCAGTGCGAGCGCGAACAAGCCGAGAATCTGCCATGAACCCCATGCGTAATCTTTCCCGCCAAAGCTTAGGGCAAGAAGAAGGCTGACAACCCCGACAATCATTGTAAAAATACCGGCGATATCAAAGTTGATCGGACCGGTCTGCTTACGGCCCTGCAATCCTCTGGCAATAAAAATAACTGCGATAATTCCAACAGGAAGGTTAATGTAAAAAACCCATTTCCAGTTTAATGAATCAACGATCCAGCCGCCGATTTGCGGCCCGATAACAGAGGCAAGCCCGTAAATGGCTCCAAAGACCCCTTGGAATTTGGCACGCTGTTTCCCTGTAAATAAGTCACCAATGACAATCATGGCCATCGGCATCATAATACCTCCGCCAATTCCCTGCAAACCGCGGAAAATAATCAATTCTGTCATATTGTTGGCCATTCCGCACAGAGCTGAAGCAGCCATAAAAATAAGCAACCCTGATACATAGACGATCCGGCGCCCCAATAAGTCCGCTAATTTACCGGCAATCGGCACGACCGTTGTTGATGTTAACAAATACGCCGTAGTCAGCCAGGTCATCATGCTCAAACCGCCAAGATCTCCGACGATTTTCGGCATGGCAGTTCCGACAATGGTACCGTCAAGGGCTGAGAAAAACATGGCAATGATTAAGCCTGTTATTAATAAAGTCCGTTTTGATTGTTTTCCTTCATTACTCATTTCATCCGTTTCCTCTTTTCCTATTTTACTTTTCATTGGTTTCGGCAGCAGCTTGTGCCAGCTTTTTCGTCATATGCGCTGCCTGCAACAGTTCCTCTTCCGTCAGGTAGGAAAGGTATCGTGCCATTATGGCTTTTCTGCCCGCCAGAACGTCCTCGAACTTTCTGTCTCCTTCATCGGTAAGGCTGATATTAATGACTCGCCTGTCTTGGGTATTGTGTTTTCTGACGATCAGATTTTTTTGTTCAAGGCGGTCTGCCATTAACGTTACCGCGCTTGGCTTGACCTCCATCCGTTCGGCAATTTCAGAAATTTTAAGGCTGCCATTCTTTTTTAAGCTTGCGAGCACAAACAGCTGCGCGGGGGTAATCCCCTGTTTCTCCATACTATCCAGCATTTCAGGCTGTATCTTTTGAAAGAGCGCCTGAAGCGATAATTGAATATCAGACATTAACTGATCCGCACTCTTCATCTTCATTTCTCCTCTTTAATATAATCCATGTTTATATTTAATGTATTGAAATAGTTAATGCTTATTAAATATAAATAAGCGTTAATAAAAAGTCAACTGATTTTACACACAAAAAAAGGATAGATGCCAGTAAAGCACATCATACCCTTTTTGCGGATCTGATTGACAGAGCTTTATTGCTGATAAGGAGACTGCTGCTGAATGGTTTGCTGGAACTTTTGATAGGATTGCTGCAGCTTTTGGGCGTCTTCTGCTTCAACAGTATACCATCCGTATTGGAACATGAGATCATACAGTTTTCTTTGCGCTTTTTGTGACTCATCAAAAATGGATTGAATATCCTGATAGAGAGATTCATGGCTGAACTCATGCAGAGCAGTGCAATACGCAGTGGTCATGTATTTTTCCGTTGTCAAAAGTTCATTGACGACATCTCTGTCATTCATTTCTGATGTAGTCGGCACAGGTGTTTGCGGGTTGCTGATTTTCTGATTTTGCTGATTCATTTTGGCGCCTCCTTATTGGATATAGCCGGACTGCTGCTGGCCTGGCTGCAGGTGCTTTAATATTCTTTGATAGTGATCGTGATGCATATGTCCGACGCGGTCTAGTTCTTGTTTTAATGTTTGATCCTGGCACTGCTGCGCCATAAAATGCGCTTTTTTCATCGCGAGCAGATTCCAGTTCAGCATGTCATTCAGATACAAATGATCCTTTGTCGAAATAACAGAGGGCGGCATTTGAGATTGCTGCTGATTGTTCATTGTAATCCTCCTTTGCGTTCTATTCGTTTTATGTTTCCTTCAGTATGGGAGTTATATACAGGTGTTTTGAAGAAGGCTGTATCGTCAGGAGGGAATTGGATGTTGAGACATATGTTTTTATTCTTATCTCAAAATAAAACGCTCACCAAGCTTGCCAAAGCATACGGATCACGGCTGGGGGCGCGGAGATTTGTCGCGGGGGACACGATTGAATCGGCTGTTCGGACCATTAAAAAGCTGAATCGATCCGGTTTGTGCACAACCATTGATTATTTAGGCGAGTATGCGGCTACACAAAAAGAAGCGAGTCGAGTCGCAGAGGAATGCAAGAAGGCGATTCAAGCGATTGCCGAACACCGGTTAGATTCCGAGTTTTCCCTTAAGCTGACGTCACTGGGGCTCGATATTTCAGAAGAGCTGACCGTTTCACATTTGCGTGACATTTTATCTGCTGCGAAGGAAAATGACGTGGCTGTGACGATTGATATGGAGGACTACTCACATTATGAACAGACGCTTGCCATCTACAGGCAGTGCAAGCAGGAATTTGACATGCTGGGTACGGTGATACAGGCGTATCTTTACCGGGCTGCAGAAGATATCCGAAAGCTGCACGATCTGAAGCCGAATCTCAGACTTGTCAAAGGCGCTTACAAGGAATCTGCGGCCGTTGCATTCCCTGATAAAAAAGGAACAGACCTTCACTTTCAGAGCTTGATTAAACTTCATCTGCTGAGCGGGAACTATACTGCCGTCGCTACACATGATGATGACATCATTGCGTTTACGAAGAAACTCGTTGCCGAGCATCAAATCCCGCTGTCACAATTCGAGTTTCAAATGCTTTACGGGATTAGGCCGGAGCGGCAGAAGGAACTCGTGAAGGAAGGGTACAAGATGCGTGTATATGTCCCGTATGGAACCGACTGGTTTAGCTACTTTATGAGAAGAATCGCCGAAAGACCCGCAAATGCGGCTTTTGTGTTAAAAGGGATTTTCAAAAAGTGAAAGCAGCCGCGAACCGCAGCTGCATTGTTATTGTTCCATGTTGTGTTTCTTATACTGCTGATTTTGGCTTGTCTGTTTTCCGCCGCCGTAATGCTGTGTCGGACCGGCATCCCCTTTCACGCTCGCCGCGCTTACTGCTGCTGAAGACGGGTTCTTTTTCTCTCGCACCATTCCCTTCACCTCCGGGTTTAAGTTTCCCGTCTTCTATTTGCTTCATACAAAAAAATAACAAATTAGCTATTGAAGTCGAAACAAAAATCTTTTATGATGAAAGAAGAAACGGGTTTCCATTTTTTTTGACCAAAAAATGAATGATTATTCATTCAACGTTCAAGGGGGATGTCTCATGCACAAACACATTCAAAAAGCAGCCGTTTTAGGATCGGGGGTTATGGGTTCCGGTATTGCTGCGCATTTGGCTAACATCGGAATTCCGGTCCTGCTGCTTGATATTGTGCCGAACGATTTAACAAAGGAAGAGGAGAAAAAGGGGCTGACGAAGGAAAGTCCGGAGGTGCGCAGCAGGCTGAGCAGATCTGCGGTGAAAAAGCTGCTGAAACAAAAGCCCGCCCCTCTTACGTCAGCACAAAATACCGCTTATATTACTCCCGGCAATCTAGAAGATGATGTTGAGAAGCTGAAGGAAGCTGATTGGATTATTGAAGTCGTTGTCGAAAATCTTGAGGTCAAAAAGAAGATTTTCTCTCTCGTGGATGAGCATCGGAAACCGGGCAGCATTGTCTCGAGCAACACGTCCGGCATTTCAGTGCAGGCAATGGCTGAAGGCAGGTCTGATGATTTTAAAGCTCATTTTCTTGGAACACACTTTTTTAACCCGGCGCGATATTTAAAGCTGCTGGAGATCATTCCGATTAAGGAAACGGATCCTGACATTCTGGCGTTTATGACATCCTTCGGTGAAAATGTCCTCGGCAAAGGTGTGGTCACAGCAAAGGACACACCAAATTTTATCGCAAATCGAATCGGGACGTACGGACTTCTCATTACGGTTCAAGAAATGCTGAAAGGCGGCTATCAGGTCGGAGAAGTCGACTCCATCACAGGCCCGCTGATCGGAAGACCGAAAAGCGCAACCTTCAGAACGCTGGATGTTGTCGGCCTTGATACGTTTGCCCACGTCGCCCGAAACGTATATGACAAAGCAGAGGGAGACGAAAAAGAAGTGTTTCGCCTGCCTGACTTCATGAATGACATGCTGCAAAAAGGCTGGATCGGAAGCAAATCCGGTCAAGGCTTTTATAAAAAAGAAGGAAAAACGATTTATGAGCTTGATCCGATGACGCTTACTTACGGAGAACGGTCAAAGATGAAAACGCCGGCTCTTGAAGCGGCAAAGCAAGCTAAAGGGATAAAAGCTAAAATGAAAGCGCTTATTTATTCAGAAGACAGGGCTGGCCAGCTGCTGTGGAATGTCACGTCGCAAACGCTGCTTTACTCAGCCCAGCTGCTCGGAGAAATTGCCGACGATATTCATGCAATTGACCAAGCTATGAAATGGGGATTCGGCTGGGAACTGGGGCCATTCGAAATCTGGGACGCAATCGGTCTCAGACAGTCGGCGGAAAAGCTTGAACAGCTTGGAGCGGAGATTCCCGGCTGGATAAAAGATATGCTGGACAAAGGGAATGAGACCTTCTACATCAGAGAAAACGGAACAGTGCTTTATTACGAAAGCGGCGAATACAGAGCTGTAAAAGAAAACAAGAAACGAATCCATTTACAGTCAGTTAAAGAAACAAACGGCGTCATTGCGAAAAACAGCGGAGCGAGCTTGATCGATCTTGGTGACGATGTAGCGCTTCTGGAATTTCACTCGAAAAGCAATGCCATCGGGCTCGACATCATTCAAATGATCAACAAAGCATTGGAAGAAACAGAGCGGAATTACAAAGGGCTTGTCATCGGCAATCAAGGAAAAAATTTCTGCGTGGGCGCCAATCTTGCCATGATCTTAATGGAAGTACAAGATGAAAACTTTATGGAAGTTGATTTGGTGATACGGCGTTTTCAAGAGACAATGATGAACATCAAATACAGCACGAAACCTGTTGTTGCAGCTCCATTTGGCATGACGCTCGGCGGAGGGACGGAAGTGTGTCTCCCTGCTGCACGAATACAAGCGGCAAGCGAAGCCTATATGGGACTTGTAGAATCAGGAGTCGGCCTTATCCCTGGCGGAGGGGGCAATAAAGAGCTGTACATCAATCATCTTCGCCGCGGTCTTGATCCGATGAATGCGGCCATGAAAACATTTGAAACGATCGCAATGGCTAAGGTGTCAACTTCCGCCCAAGAGGCTCGGGAACTGAACATTTTAAAAGAGGCTGACCGTATCAGCACTAACCAGAATCACCTCCTGTACGATGCAAAGCAGTTAGCCGCCTCTTTATACGATACCGGCTGGCGGCCGCCTGTAAAAGAAAAGGTCAAGGTGGCGGGGGAAACAGGTTATGCCGCGCTTCTGCTCGGTGCAGAGCAAATGAAGCTGTCCGGCTACCTATCTGAGCATGATATGAAAATCGCTAAAAAGCTCGCTTTTGTGATTGCCGGCGGAAAAGTGCCGTTCGGAACAGAGGTGGATGAAGAGTATTTATTGGAAATTGAGAGAGAAGCGTTTTTAAGTCTGGCAGGCGAGGCGAAATCTCAAGCGAGAATGCAGCATATGCTGGTGAAAGGCAAACCTTTACGGAACTAGGAGGGAGTTTATGAAAGAGGCAGTTATTGTGGCAGGAGCAAGAACACCGGTAGGGAAAGCGAAAAAAGGTTCATTGGCCACCGTTCGCCCGGATGATTTGGGAGCCATTTGCGTGAAAGAAACGCTGAAACGAGCAGGCGGCTATGAGGGCAATATTGACGATTTAATTATTGGCTGTGCAACACCTGAAGCAGAACAGGGGCTCAATATGGCGAGAAATATCGGCGCGCTTGCGGGTCTGCCATATACGGTGCCGGCGATTACGGTCAACCGCTACTGTTCCTCAGGTCTTCAGTCCATCGCATATGCGGCAGAAAAAATTATGCTTGGCGCCTACGATACGGCCATTGCAGGCGGAGCGGAATCTATGTCACAGGTTCCGATGATGGGGCATGTGACCCGTCCGAACCTCGCATTAGCCGAGAAAGCGCCGGAGTATTACATGAGCATGGGACACACGGCAGAACAGGTTGCGAAAAAATACGGCGTTTCCCGTGAAGATCAGGATGCTTTTGCCGTGCGCAGCCACCAGAAAGCTGCCAAAGCCCTTGCAGAGGGGAAATTTAAAGATGAAATTGTCCCAGTTGAAGTCAAGGTGACAGAAATCGGCGAAAACCATAAGCCGCAGGAAAAACATACTGTTTTTTCTCAGGATGAAGGTGTCCGCCCGCAAACGACCACAGACATTTTAAGCACATTACGCCCGGCCTTTTCCGTTGACGGGACAGTCACTGCCGGAAATTCCTCGCAAACAAGTGACGGGGCGGCGGCTGTCATGCTGATGGATCGCGAAAAAGCGGATGCGCTTGGTTTGGCGCCGCTTGTCAAATTCCGTTCCTTTGCAGTTGGCGGGGTGCCGCCGGAAGTCATGGGCATCGGGCCCGTGGAAGCCATTCCGCGCGCACTGAAGCTTGCCGGGCTTCAACTGCAGGACATCGGGCTGTTCGAACTGAACGAAGCGTTTGCATCACAAGCCATCCAAGTCATCAGGGAGCTGGGGATTGATGAGGAGAAAGTGAATGTCAACGGGGGCGCTATCGCACTCGGACACCCGCTTGGCTGTACGGGCACAAAGCTAACTCTCTCGCTGATTCACGAAATGAAACGAAGAAACGAGCAATTTGGTGTCGTCACAATGTGTATCGGCGGCGGAATGGGAGCAGCCGGTGTATTTGAATTATGCTAAAGGGGGAAAAACAAATGACGAAAAAAACGGCTGAAGTACTAAAAGGCGGCGGCTTCTTAATCGAGGATGTCACATATGATCAGATGTATACACCGGAGGATTTCACCGACGAGCATAAAATGATTGCGAAAACAACGGAGGATTACATTGAGCAGGACGTTCTGCCGCATATAGATGAAATTGAGAACCATCAATTTGAACATTCCGTCCGGCTTTTGAAGAAAGCGGGAGAACTGGGGCTTCTCGGAGCCGATGTGCCCGAGGAATACGGCGGGCTGGGCCTTGATAAGATCAGCTCGGCGCTGATCACTGAAAAATTTTCGCGTGCGGGAAGCTTTTCACTTTCTTACGGTGCGCATGTCGGCATCGGTTCCTTGCCGATCGTCTTCTTTGGAACGGAAGAGCAAAAGAAAAAATATCTCCCTGATCTGGCTTCTGGGGGAAAGATCGCTGCGTACGCACTGACTGAGCCGGGTTCCGGATCTGATGCGTTAGGCGCAAAAACGACAGCGGTGCTGAATGAAGCTGGAACGCATTACGTATTAACCGGAGAAAAACAGTGGATTACCAACTCAGCTTTTGCCGATGTCTTTGTCGTTTACGCCAAAGTGGACGGCGAAAAGTTTTCCGCTTTTATTGTAGAAAAAGATTTTCCGGGCGTATCAACCGGACCTGAAGAAAAGAAAATGGGAATTAAAGGGTCATCGACGAGAACCCTTATTTTAGATCAGGCTGAGGTGCCGAAGGAAAACCTTCTTGGAGAAATCGGCAAAGGGCATGTCATCGCTTTTAATATTTTAAATATCGGCCGCTACAAGCTGGCAGTAGGAACGATCGGCGCGTCCAAACGGGTGATCGAGCTGTCTGCAGCTTACGCAAATCAGCGCCGCCAATTTAAAACGCCGATCGCAGGATTTTCGCTGACCCAGGAAAAAATCGCGACGATGGCATCAAGACTGTATGCGATGGAAAGCTCTGTGTACAGAACTGTCGGACTGTTTGAAGACAATATGAGCCAGTTTACAGCTGAAGACCTAAAGGACGGAAGACAAATTGCGAAGTCCATTGCCGAATACGCCATTGAATGCTCTCTCAACAAGGTGTTTGGCTCTGAAACGCTTGATTATATTGTCGATGAAGGCGTGCAAATCCACGGCGGCTACGGATTTATGCAGGAGTATGAGGTGGAAAGAGCCTATCGCGATTCCAGGATCAACCGGATTTTCGAAGGAACAAATGAAATTAACCGGTTAATCGTGCCAAGCACGTTTCTGAAGAAAGCGATGAAAGGCGAGCTGCCTCTTTTTGAAAAGGCACAGGCGCTTCAAGAAGAACTCATGATGCTTATGCCTGAGGATCCGGGCACCGGCGTATTAGAGCAAGAGAAATATATCGTCAAGCAAGCCAAAAAAATCGCCCTGTTCGCCGCGGGCCTTGCCGCGCAAAAATACGGAAAAGCGATCGACCGCGAACAAGAAATCCTCGTAAACGTTGCTGATATTGTCAGCAATGTATATGCAATGGAATCAGCGGTGCTCAGAACGGAAAAGGCAATTGCCGCGCAAGGAAGCGATAAAGCAGCGCAAAAGCTGCTGTACACAGAAATTTTCGTTCAAGAAGCCTTTAACGAAATTGAAGCCCATGCGAAAGAATCTTTACTAGCAATGGAAGAAGGGGATTCTCTCCGTATGATGCTCTCGGCTCTCCGCAAGCTGACACGCGTGACGCCTAAAAATGTCATTCGGAAAAAACGTGAAGCGGCAGCGGGTGTGTTCGAGGCAGAAAAATATATTGTCTGAGTCCCAAGGAGCTCCGCTCATCCGGAGCTCTTTTTTTATGAAGCACTGTTTTAGGTTTTTAAAACAAACTGTGTTAAAATAACCTCGATTATTTTATTGAGGGGGAAGAAGATGTCGTTAACTTTTTACTGGTACCCTAAATGCGGAACGTGCCGCAAAGCGAAAAAATGGCTTGAAGAACACGGAAAAGAAATCAACGAAATACATATTGCAGAACAGCCTCCAAGCAAAGAGGAGCTAAAATCGCTTTATGAAAAAAGCGGGCTGGATTTAAAGAAATTCTTCAACACAAGCGGCATGAAATACCGTGAACTGAATCTGAAGGAAAAACTGTATCATATGTCAGAAGACGAACAGCTTGAACTGCTGGCTTCAGACGGAATGCTGATCAAGCGCCCGCTCACAACAGACGGCGAAAAAGTGACAGTCGGCTTTAAAGAAGATCAATTTGAAGAAAACTGGTCATGATGTAAATTTTTTTCGAAAAGTGTGGTATCTTCTTATTGTAGTGCTGTAAAAAATGGAGGGATTCAATTGAGCATACCTAAAGATTTGCGTTACTCAGAAGAACACGAGTGGGTAAAAGTTGAAGGAGAAAAAGCCAAAATCGGCATTACCCATTTTGCCCAATCCGAGCTCGGAGATATCGTGTTTGTTGAGCTTCCTGAAGTCGGCGCTGAAATTAAAGCGGACGAGCCTTTCGGAAGTGTAGAATCCGTAAAAACGGTATCTGAGCTTTACGCACCGATTAACGGAACTGTAGTGGAAGTAAACGAAGATCTTGATGACAGCCCGGAGTTCGTCAACGAATCTCCGTATGAAAAAGCATGGATGATCGTCGTTGAACCGTCTGATGCGTCTGAAATTGAAAAACTAATGACAGCAGAGCAATACGAAGAGATGACACAGCAAGACTAAAACCGGATAGCTGAGCAGGCAATTGGATACGCTAACGCTATGGGAGGTGTCCAATATGGCTTTCAGCAAACAAAAGCTCGATGTCACCAATGATGTGACAGGCCGCTTTCAAAATGGCCGGCTCTCGTTATATCATGAAGATGAGATGATCGGCCAAATGACAGGCATGAATGAATATGAGCTTAAGTCCGGTTTTACCTATGAAAATGAAAAGTTTTATAAGACAGCCGACGTGGTTTCAGGAGACGATCAGAAATATGTGGATTGTGACTACGAAAGCGGCTGGTGTTAATGTTGGCGGTGAATTTCACTGCCTTCTTTTACAATCTGAACGTTTCAAATTTGGCGGCAGGTGAAGCAGATGAACATGGACGAGCTGGAAAAAGTCTTGATTGTTGAAGGGAAATCAGATAAAGAAAAGATTGAAAGCGTCCTGAATGAGCCAGTGCGCATTCTCTGCACAAACGGAACAATCAGCCAGCTGAAGCTGGAGGAATTGGCTGACGAGCTTTATGAGAAGGACGTCTATATTTTGGTTGATGCCGATGAATCGGGCGAGAAATTGAGAAAACAGCTGAAAAGGGAATTTAATGAAGCCTTCCATATACATATCGACAAAGCCTATAAGGAAGTCGCGGCGGCGCCCAGACACCATATAGCATCTGTATTGCTGAGCGCAAATCTGAATGTCCATACGATTTTTCTTGAAAGAAAGACCTGAGGTGTTATAGCATGAAAGAACTCCAAGAACAAGAACTTGAACACATTACTGATGATGTGTATCTCCTATATTTATATACTCCGTTTTGCGGGACCTGCCAGCTGGCAAGCAAAATGCTGACAGTCGTCGAAGAAATGCTTCCGTCTGTCGCCTTCTATAAAAATAATCTCAACTATTCACCGGCGTTTGCTAAAGCATATCAAATTGAAAGCGTCCCTTGTTTTCTGCTGTTTAAGGGCGGGAAAGTAATTGAAAGAGGGTATGCGTTTCATTCCGTTTCTTACTTATATGAGCTGATCAAACAAAAATCATCTTCTGCATCTCATTTATGACATTTTTCTCGGCGCATTCCAATGAAATTGTCGTTCGTTTTATAAAGGGGTTCTTGCGCTGAGGAGAGAAATGTGTATGTATGACCAACAAATAGGAGGTTGTACAAATGGAGAAAGCGGAAGTTTTAGAAGATGATTACCAGCATCTGTTTTTAAAACCCCTTTTGAACACTTCAACATTGCTCATTACCTTCCAAGGAGAAACAGAAGCCTTAACCGTCTCAATAAACGAACAAGGGGAAATGAAAAAGATTTCTCCGCCCCACACGTCCAACCTGACCTTTTATGGAAACCAAACAGAAATCATTGATCTTTTGCATGGAGACATTTCCCTTCAGCACCTGATCCAGAGCGGAAGCCTAAAGGTAAAGGGTTCATTCAGAGCGCTGTTAAAGCTGGAAGCCATTCTGTGGCTGACTAATGGTTTTTTTCAGAGGATTCTAAAGAATTGAAAAATAGTAAATTATTATAATAGTAAAAGTTGACATCATTTATTTTATTGACATTTTATCATTCGCCATGCTATTCTACATTAAGAATTTCCGGACGAAAAAGACTATATATTTCTCTTATCAAGAGAGGTGGAGGGAAGTGCCCTATGAAGCCCGGCAACCATCAACACTGTTGAAATGGTGCCAATTCACACGAAGCGTTCAGCTTTGAAAGATGAGAGAAAGGCGTTTTATATAAGCCTTTCTGCTCAAGTATGCAGAAAGGCTTTTCTTTTGCAGAAAAAACCGGAAGATTTCTTAGAATAGTGTTAAGGCAGGTGATCGCTTTGATCAATCTTCAGGATGTTTCAAAAGTGTATAAGTCGAAACATGGAGATGTCAATGCTGTCCAAAATGTCTCGCTTTCCATAAAAAAAGGTGAGATTTTTGGAATTATAGGATATAGCGGAGCTGGTAAAAGTTCCTTAATCCGTCTGCTGAACGGACTTGAGAAACCGAGCTCAGGAATCGTGGAAGTGGCGGGAACAAAGATTAATGAAGTAAACGGACGCAATTTAAGAAAAGCACGCCATGAAATCAGTATGATTTTCCAGCATTTCAATTTGCTCTGGTCGCGAACTGTCAGAGATAACATCATGTTTCCTTTAGAAATTGCCGGGGTGAAAAAAAGCGAGCGGATCAAGCGTGCCAATGAACTGATTAAACTGGTAGGTTTAGAAGGAAAAGAAAAATCTTACCCATCCCAGCTGAGCGGAGGACAAAAGCAGCGGGTCGGAATCGCCAGAGCGCTCGCAAACAATCCGAAGGTTCTCCTTTGCGATGAAGCGACATCAGCTTTAGATCCGCAAACAACTGATTCAATCTTGGATCTTTTGTCCGATATTAATGAAAGACTCGGTTTGACGATTGTGCTGATCACACACGAAATGCATGTCATCCGAAAAATCTGCAACAGAGTCGCTGTCATGGAAAACGGAAAGGTTGTTGAAGAAGGAGAAGTTCTCGATGTCTTCAAGAATCCGAAGGAAGAAATGACAAAACGATTTGTCCAGCAGGTGACTGAGCCTGAAGAAACAAAAGAAACGCTTCAGCATCTTCTTGACGAAAAAGCGTCAGGAACAACGGTTCAGCTCACATTTGTCGGCGAAGCGGCTGAACAGCCTCTGATTACAGAGATGATCAGAAACTTCAATGTCAGTGTCAATATTCTGCAAGGGAAAATCTCGCAGACGAAGGACGGAGCATACGGTTCATTGTTCATCCATATTGACGGTGACGAGGAAGAAGTGCAAAACGTGATCCGGTTTATTAATGACAAACAGGTGAAAGCAGAGGTGATCACGAATGTTTGAAAAATACTTCCCGAACGTTGATGTAACTGAATTATGGAACGCGACATACGAGACGCTTTATATGACGCTGATCTCTTTGGTTTTTGCCTTTGTCATCGGGGTGATCCTCGGTCTGCTGCTCTTTCTCACAAGCAAAGGGAGCCTCTGGCAGAACAAAGCGGTCAACACTGTGATTGCGGCCATTGTCAATGTATTCAGGTCTATTCCGTTCCTCATTTTAATTATTTTATTACTAGGTTTTACGAAGTTTTTAGTCGGCACCATCTTAGGGCCGAACGCGGCACTTCCGGCGTTAGTCATCGGCTCAGCCCCGTTTTACGCGCGGCTTGCTGAAATTGCGCTGCGCGAGGTGGATAAAGGCGTCATCGAAGCTGCGAAATCAATGGGAGCCAAAACATCAACGATTATTTTCAAAGTGTTGCTTCCGGAATCCATGCCGGCCCTTATTTCTGGGATCACGGTTACGGCCATCGCTTTGATCGGCTCAACGGCAATTGCGGGCGCCATCGGTTCAGGAGGCCTTGGAAACCTTGCATATGTAGAAGGATATCAGTCTAATAATACTGATGTGACCTTCGTTGCTACTGTATTTATTTTAATCATCGTTTTCATTATTCAAATGATCGGTGATGTCATAACAAATATAATAGACAAACGATAAGGGAGGATTTACATTGAAAAAGCTATTTTTAGGTGCATTACTGCTTGTATTTGCAGGAGTTATGGCTGCCTGCGGTTCTAATAACGCTGAATCCGGCAAGAAAGAAATTGTTGTTGCAGCTACAAAAACACCGCATGCAGAAATTTTAAAAGAAGCTGAACCATTGTTAAAAGAAAAAGGCTACACACTGAAAGTGAAAGTGCTTAGTGATTACAAAATGTACAACAAAGCCTTAGCTGATAAAGAAGTGGATGCGAACTTCTTCCAGCACATTCCTTACCTTGAGCAAGAAATGAAAGAAAACAAAGATTATAAACTTGTGAATGCCGGCGCGATTCACTTAGAGCCATTCGGTATTTATTCTAAAAAATACAAATCATTAAAAGATCTTCCCGACGGTGCGACAATTATCCTGACAAATAACGTGGCTGAACAAGGCCGTATGCTTGCAATGCTTGAGAATGCAGGATTAATTACACTTGATTCCAAAGTGGAGACAGTCGATGCAACACTGAAAGACATTAAGAAAAACCCGAAAAACCTTCAGTTCAAAAAAGTAGCGCCTGAATTAACGGCAAAAGCATATGAAAACAAAGAAGGAGACGCGGCCTTCATCAATGTGAACTACGCGATCCAAAATAAATTAAATCCTAAAAAAGACGCGATTGAAGTGGAATCAACAAAAGATAACCCTTACGCCAATATCATTGCAGTGAGAGATGGCGAAGAGGATTCTGCAAAAATCAAAGCGCTGATGGAAGTTCTTCACTCTAAAAAGATCAAAGACTTCATCGATAAAAAATATGACGGAGCTGTGCTTCCTGTATCTGAATAAGACTGAAACCCCGGATGAGAAATCCGGGGTTTTTTGGGTATTTTCCTTAAAGCTGTTCATAATAAAAAGGAATGTTAAACAGATGGAGGGATTTTCTTTGAATCAAGATAGAGGAAGCATGCAGGACGCGCTAAAACAATATAAACAAAGTTTAGGCACATTTGAACAGAAGATGCCGATGATGGGAAGAAAGTTTAACGAATTTACCGAACAATGCTTTGCAGCTAATTCGCTAACAGAAAGAGAAAAACAGCTGATTGCACTGGGGATCGCCATCAATGCTCAGGACGAATATTGCATGATCTATCACACAAAAGGCTGTCTTGACCAAGGAGCGACGGAAGAAAACATTCTTGAAGCTGTCAGTGTGGCGGCTGCATTCGGAGGCGGAGCTGCTCTAAGCCAAGGTGTGACAGTTGTCCAGCAGTGCATAGAGGAATTTGGAAACACTACGCATTAGAAGAAGGAATATTCCGAAAAACGATTCTCATTTCAACTCAAAGGGTCCTTTCGTCTCATCCGTTGTTATATCAAGCCATATCCATTTTGCAGCGCCGGTCGCAGAGCTGATACAATAGCAGTAAATAAATGAAGGGATTGATTCATTATTTGCAGCAGCCAGGACAGACTGGACCTCGATTATACGTCAGAAATGGAAAAAGCGATGCAGCTGTCTCATGGAATCGGATACGAGGAATACGGACGCCGGCTGGATACAAGAATGGAAGTTGAGCGGCAGAGAGAGCTTGAATATAAAAAATGCAAGCGGTATTCTGCGGAGCTTAATGAGAAAATCGGTCTTTAAAAAAGGGTGGGAATCCACTCTTTTTCTTTTTCAATTGCTTTAATAAAGTGCTGAACTTTGTTAAACTTGAGAAATGTGCAAGGCACGATAAAAAGTTGTATTTACTTTTCATTTGTTATAAAATTAGAATGAGAATAAAATGAGAATAATGATTATATATTTTTGGAGGTATAGATATGGCTGCTTCAACATTAACGATCAAAGATCTTCACGTTGAAATCGAAGGGAAAGAGATCTTAAAAGGTGTAAACCTTGAAATAAAAGGCGGAGAGTTCCACGCCGTAATGGGACCGAACGGTACTGGTAAATCAACTCTGTCAGCTGCTATTATGGGGCATCCTAAATATGAAGTAACGAAGGGCAGCATCACGCTTGACGGCAAAGATGTACTGGAAATGGAAGTGGACGAGCGTGCGCAGGCAGGTTTGTTCCTTGCAATGCAGTACCCAAGTGAAATCAGCGGTGTGACAAATGCCGACTTCCTTCGTTCTGCGATCAACGCGCGCAGAGAAGAAGGCGATGAAATTTCTCTTATGAAATTCATCCGCAAAATGGACGAAAACATGGAATTCTTAGAAATGGACCCTGAAATGGCTCAGCGCTACCTCAACGAAGGCTTCTCAGGCGGGGAGAAAAAACGCAACGAAATCCTTCAGCTGATGATGATTGAACCGAAAATCGCCATCCTTGATGAAATCGACTCAGGTCTTGATATTGACGCTCTGAAAGTTGTATCAAAAGGGATCAACAAAATGCGCAGCGAAAGCTTCGGCTGCCTGATGATCACTCACTATCAGCGTCTGTTAAACTACATCACTCCTGATGTGGTTCACGTTATGATGCAAGGCCGCGTTGTAAAATCCGGCGGTGCAGAGCTTGCACAGCGTCTTGAAGCAGAAGGTTATGACTGGATCAAAAAAGAACTTGGCATTGAAGACGAAACTGTAGGCCAAGAAGCGTAAGCGTTAGGGGGATTAATATGACACTAGATACAAAACTATCCGTAGATCAGGAGTATCTCAAAAGCTTTTCCGAAAAGCATCAAGAACCTGCCTGGCTGAAAAACCTGCGCTTACAGGCTCTTGAACAAGCTGAGGATCTGCCGATGCCGAAGCCTGACAAAACAAAAATCACAAACTGGAACTTCACGAACTTCGCGAAGCATACAGTTGATAATGAGCCGCTTTCTTCATTAGAAGATTTGACTGATGAAGCAAAAGCGCTGATCGATGTCGAAAACGAAGATAAAACGTTATATGTACAGCGTGATCAGACGCCTGCATACCTTTCTCTTTCTCAGGAATTGAAAGACAAAGGCGTCATCTTTACTGATATTTTGACTGCTGCCCGCGAGCACAGCGACTTAGTGGAGAAATACTTTATGAAAGACGGCGTGAAGGTTGATGAGCATAAATTAACTGCACTTCACGCAGCTCTTGTTAACGGAGGGGCATTCCTCTATGTTCCGAAAAATGTTCAGGTGGAGACGCCGGTTCAGGCTGTTTATGTCCACGAAAGCAACGATACAGCTCTATTCAACCACGTATTGATTGTGGCGGAAGACCATAGCTCAGTAACGTATGTAGAAAACTACATCAGCACGGTCAACCCGAAAGATGCTGTATTCAATATTATCAGTGAGGTTATCACAGGTGATAATGCCAGTGTGACATACGGTGCGGTGGATACTCTGTCTTCCGGCGTGACAACTTATGTCAACCGCCGCGGTGCTGCGCGCGGACGCGACAGCAAAATCGAGTGGGCTCTCGGCCTCATGAACGATGGCGACACCATTTCCGAAAACACAACAAACCTTTACGGTGACGGCACTTATGGCGACACGAAAACGGTTGTTGTCGGAAGAGGAGAGCAAACAGAAAACTTCACGACACAAATCATTCATTTCGGTAAAGCTTCTGAAGGATATATCTTGAAGCACGGTGTGATGAAGGATTCCGCTTCTTCTATCTTTAACGGAATCGGCAAAATCGAACATGGCGCTTCTAAAGCGAATGCGGAACAGGAATCCCGTGTGCTGATGCTCAGCGAAAAAGCGCGCGGAGACGCAAACCCTATTCTTTTAATTGACGAAGACGATGTAACTGCAGGACATGCGGCATCTGTCGGCCGTGTGGACCCTATTCAGCTTTACTACCTGATGAGCCGCGGGATTGCGAAAGAAGAAGCAGAACGCTTAGTCATCTATGGATTCCTTGCGCCGGTAGTTAACGAACTTCCGATTGAAGGCGTTAAGAAACAATTGGTTTCTGTTATCGAAAGGAAAGTGAAGTAATGAATATCACAGATATTCGTGAACAGTTCCCGATCCTTCATCAGCAAGTGAACGGACATGATCTCGTTTATCTCGACAGCGCGGCGACTTCTCAGAAGCCGCGTGCTGTCATTGAAACACTGGATAAGTATTATAACCAATACAATTCCAATGTTCACCGGGGCGTCCATACGCTTGGAACCAGAGCGACAGACGGTTATGAAGGAGCGCGTGAAAAAGTCCGCAAGTTTATTAACGCGAAGTCAATGGCTGAGATTATTTTCACAAAAGGCACGACCACATCATTGAACATGGTGGCGCTAAGCTATGCACGCGCCAACCTCAAACCGGGTGATGAAGTGGTCATCACCTATATGGAGCATCATGCGAATATCATTCCGTGGCAGCAGGCTGTCAAAGCGACTGGCGCCACATTAAAATATATTCCGCTGCAGGAAGACGGCACGATTTCATTAGATGACGTCAGAGCAACGGTCACAAGCAATACAAAGATTGTTGCGGTATCTCATGTGTCTAATGTTCTCGGCACGATCAACCCGATAAAAGAAATGGCGAAAATTGCTCATGACAACGGGGCTGTCATTGTGGTGGACGGTGCACAAAGCACGCCTCACATGAAAATTGACGTGCAGGATCTCGATTGCGACTTCTTTGCGCTTTCTTCCCACAAAATGTGCGGCCCTACCGGAGTAGGTGTGCTGTACGGAAAGAAAGCCCTGCTGGAAAACATGGAGCCTGCCGAATTCGGCGGTGAAATGATTGACTTTGTGGGGCTTTATGAATCAACTTGGAAAGAGCTTCCGTGGAAATTCGAAGCGGGTACTCCGATTATTGCTGGAGCAATCGGTCTCGGTGCCGCAATTGATTTTCTCGAAGAAATCGGTCTTGATGAGATTTCCCGCCACGAGCACAAGCTTGCAGCTTATGCGCTTGAACGCTTCCGTCAGCTTGACGGCGTGACGGTTTACGGACCGGAAGAGCGTGCCGGGCTGATCACATTTAACCTTGATGATGTTCATCCGCACGATGTGGCAACCGTACTTGATGCGGAAGGGATCGCTGTCAGAGCGGGTCACCATTGCGCCCAGCCGCTGATGAAATGGCTGGATGTAACTGCTACTGCGAGAGCAAGCTTTTATCTGTATAATACAGAGGAAGAGATTGATAAGCTTGTGGAAGCTCTTCAAAAGACAAAGGAGTATTTTACAAATGTCTTTTAATGCAAACTTAGATACATTGTACAGACAAGTGATTATGGATCATTACAAAAACCCGCGCAACAAAGGGGTTTTGAATGACAGCATCGTCGTGGATATGAACAACCCGACATGCGGCGACCGAATCAGACTGACAATGAAGCTTGACGGAGACATCGTGGAAGATGCGAAATTTGAAGGGGAAGGCTGTTCCATTTCAATGGCATCCGCTTCGATGATGACTCAGGCGATTAAAGGGAAAGATATTGAAACAGCCCTTTCCATGTCTAAGATTTTCTCGGATATGATGCAAGGGAAAGAATATGATGATTCTATAGATCTGGGTGATATTGAAGCCCTTCAAGGCGTTTCAAAATTCCCGGCCCGTATTAAATGTGCAACCCTGTCATGGAAGGCACTTGAAAAAGGAGTCGCTAAAGAAGAGGGCGGCAATTAAAAGGATTGGAGTGAAAATGGATGGCTAAAAAAATGCCTGATATTGGTGAATACAAATATGGTTTTCACGACAAGGACGTTTCCATTTT
The DNA here is from genome assembly GCF_014250375.1 of Bacillus sp. PAMC26543. NCBI lineage: Bacteria > Bacillati > Bacillota > Bacilli > Caryophanales > Bacillaceae > Bacillus > Bacillus sp. PAMC26543. The sequence continues at coordinate 951,274 of NZ_CP060193.1, forward strand.
CCGTTCAGAGCGCGGATTGACAAAAGAAATCGTAGAAGAAATTTCTCGCATGAAAGAAGAGCCTCAATGGATGCTTGATTTCCGCTTGAAATCACTTGAACATTTCTACAACATGCCAATGCCACAATGGGGCGGAGATCTAAACTCACTGAACTTTGACGAAATTACGTACTACGTAAAACCGTCTGAGCGTTCAGAGCGTTCTTGGGATGAAGTTCCTGAAGAAATTAAGCAAACATTCGACAAGCTCGGGATTCCTGAAGCTGAACAAAAATACCTTGCGGGTGTTTCTGCTCAGTACGAATCAGAGGTTGTATACCACAACATGAAAGAAGATCTTGAAGCGCAAGGCATCGTCTTTAAAGATACAGACAGCGCGCTGAAAGAAAATGAAGATATTTTCCGTGAGCACTGGGCAAAAGTGATTCCGCCGACTGATAACAAGTTTGCGGCGCTGAACTCAGCTGTTTGGTCCGGCGGATCTTTCATCTATGTGCCAAAAGGCGTGAAGGTTGAGACACCGCTTCAAGCTTACTTCCGTATCAACTCTGAAAACATGGGTCAGTTCGAACGTACACTGATCATCGTTGACGAAGAAGCAAGCGTGCATTACGTTGAGGGCTGTACGGCACCTGTTTACACAACAAACTCTCTTCACAGTGCGGTTGTTGAAATCATCGTGAAAAAAGGCGGCTACTGCCGTTATACGACGATCCAAAACTGGGCGAACAACGTTTACAACCTAGTAACGAAGCGTACAGTATGTGAAGAAAACGCAACGATGGAATGGATCGATGGCAACATCGGATCTAAACTGACAATGAAATATCCGGCTTGTATCCTAAAAGGCGAAGGCGCGCGCGGTATGACGCTTTCTATCGCTCTTGCGGGTAAAGGCCAGCATCAGGATGCGGGTGCAAAAATGATTCACCTTGCGCCAAACACATCTTCCACAATCGTATCAAAATCGATCTCTAAACAAGGCGGGAAAGTAACCTACCGCGGAATCGTCCACTTCGGACGTAAAGCGGAAGGCGCCCGTTCCAACATCGAGTGTGATACGCTCATTATGGATAACAAATCAACATCAGATACAATTCCTTACAATGAAATCTTAAATGATAACATTTCATTGGAGCACGAAGCGAAAGTGTCTAAAGTATCTGAAGAACAGCTCTTCTACTTGATGAGCCGCGGTATTTCCGAAGAAGAAGCGACTGAAATGATCGTAATGGGCTTCATCGAGCCATTCACAAAAGAGCTTCCAATGGAATACGCAGTTGAAATGAACCGTTTGATTAAGTTCGAAATGGAAGGTTCTATTGGATAACTAACGAAAAACCCTTGTTTATCAAGGGTTTTTCTTACTTTTGGCACGTGCCAAGTTTCTATTGTGCCAACTTTTATGCCAAGTTTTTTGTTATCTTGATGTGTAAGAAGCGTATTTTTCAAGCTCATCTTGTTCGATTTTTTCAGTTATGTGTGAATATTTTTCACTTGTTGTTTTAGTGTTCTTGTGTCCGAATCGTTTTGATAGATAGATATAGCAGACTTACACATGACTCAAGGGCGAAAACAGTGTGCGTGTGTCTGAAAGCATGTAAGCCTCTATATTCAACCCCTGAAGCTTGGTGATAGTCCGAATCGTTTCACGTATAGTGGAAGGTGTAAGATAGTGCTCATTGTAATTTTGGAAAATGATTCCATTTTTTTTGAACCTTGGATTTCCAAGAATCAATTCATTTTGCTATGTTTTGAACGTTTTTAATTCACAAATAACTTCTTCATATACGAAGATTAGGCGCAGTGTTTTAATATAGAGTTGGAGTCGGAGGAGAACAATAGAAGGAAACAATATCTCTTAAATCAACGGAATAATTATTCCATCTTCCACCGAAAAACCTATATCCATAAACTCTTGATTCCCCGATAGTCGTTAAGAAAAACCAGAAATTATCATCGTTTCTAAGCCACAAATACGTGAAACGATACAAACAATTTTGTAGATCCCAGGGATTCAGGGCATAGGGTGTCATTTGTCTTTGATATACCATAATTCGAGGTTCACTCCTTATTGCAATTAGACTTTTAACCAGTTTACGCTCAGGGTCAAAACTTGGATTGGATGTATGCCTAGTAGCCCAAAAAAATTTAAATATGAATAAAGAAGCTTATATGGAGTGGTTTATAGATTAGACACCTATTTTTATTGAGAACGGTATCTCTATTTCAAAAGGAAATTAGTACAGTTTAAATAAGCCGTGGACTTGTTCAACTAACGGGTGCATTACTTTGTAAGAACCTTCAAACGAAATGAAACGTACTCACGGCAGCACCCGTGAGTTATCACTGTAAAACTCTTATATCATGTGGCTTCAGCCCATGCCAACACCGTTCTAAGTTGAGATTATAATCTATTTTAAACCATTTGAAGAAATGGCTTTATATCAAGGGTTTGGGCGCCTTTTATAAATCATTTCGTACCATTTCGAGCAAAATTAATCAAGTTCGAAACGGAAGGTTCAATCGGTTAATTTTCTTTTGAAAAGGACGTGACTGGTTACCAGTTGCGTCCTTTTATGTATGCAGAAGAAAATCCGCAGGCCGAGGGGCCCGCGGTTTCTACACTTCATTCTCCTGATTGATGATTTGCTTTACAGATGTGCCATTGTGATATCCATTGTTCATCTCTCGTAATTGCGTATAAGCCGTGTCAAATTCCTCTTTTGACATCTGCTTTGCGGCTAATGCTGAGCATAAAATGGCAAAGGCGATCGGCATTGTATCAATGTGGATTTCAATATGGACTTCTGAGTTGCCGCTGTTTTCGATCATAGATCCATTGCTAGGCATATCTTGAGTATGTCTGTTGATAGGAATGATATTCTCGTTCATTACTCTTCTCCGTCTTGAGACTGTGCCTGTGCCTGATCCTGATCTGTATTCACGTTGACTACGACTTTTGCATTGCCGCTGTTTTCAACTTTAGCAACTGATACATTGCGCTTTTGGTTTTCTTCATTTTCATGACGATTTTCGCTCATGGTATCATCCTTTCTCTATTGATAGTGACAGGATATTCAATAGGAGAGTGAAGAGATTGGACGAACTTCGCGGTTTTTCCACATTGGGGCTAAAGGTCGAAGGAAAGCACTCTATTTGGTAAAATGAATAGATATTATAAAAGAAAAGGTGTTTGCATATGAAGTCTTACATCATCGTCGGCGCAGGCATACTAGGTGCATCGACGGTTTATCATCTCGCAAAATCAGGAGCCCGGGTTACGGTGATTGACCGGAAGGAACCGGGACAAGCTACGGATGCGGCGGCGGGAATCGTCTGTCCTTGGCTGTCGCAGCGCCGCAATCAGGATTGGTATCAGCTCGCTAAGGGCGGAGCGCGATATTATAATGATTTAATCAATCAATTGGAAGAGGACGGAGAAACAGACACCGGATACAAGCGTGTCGGTGCGATCAGCATTCACACTGATGCGGTGAAGCTCGATAAGATGGAGGAGCGGGCGTATAAGAGACGCGAGGATGCGCCGGAGATCGGTGACATCACCCGTTTGTCTGCGAGTGAAACGAAAAAGCTGTTTCCCATTTTAGCTGATGGCTATGAATCGGTTCATATCAGCGGCGCCGCCCGTGTGAACGGGAGGGCGCTATGCCGGTCGCTTTTAAACGCTGCCGAGAAACATGGTGCAGTCATTGTAAAAGGAAACGCGTCCTTGCTTTTTGGGAACGGAAGAGTCACCGGTGTCCAAACAGACAAGCAACAGTTTGAGGCTGATAATGTGATCGTGACTGGAGGGGCATGGGCCAATGAATTGATGAAGCCTCTGGGCATTCATTTTCAAGTGTCCTTTCAGAAGGCGCAAATTATGCATTTTGAAATCTCTGGCGCAGATACCGGATCGTGGCCGGTAGTGATGCCGCCGAATGACCAGTATATTCTGTCCTTTGATGACGGCAGAATTGTAGCAGGCGCCACCCATGAAAATGAGGCCGATCTTAAAGACCTGCGTGTGACAGCAGGGGGACAGCATGAAGTCTTGAGCAAAGCACTTGCCGCAGCCCCGGGGCTTGCTGACAGCACAGTCATTGAAACAAGAGTGGGCTTCAGACCGTTTACACCGGGGTTTCTGCCAGTGGTGGGTGCCGTGCCGAATGTTCAAGGACTTTACGCCGCTAACGGTTTAGGCGCGTCGGGATTAACGATGGGGCCGTTTCTCGGTTCAGAGCTCGCAAAGCTAGTTCTCGGAAAGCCGACAGAAATAGACCTTAGCCCTTATGATCTTGCCGGAGCGCTTGCATAATAATGAAAGGCATGACAAACAAATATAATAAAGCTGTTCTAGCTTTTCTTTCCTGTCTGTGTTAGCATTTATCTTTAATGAAAAAGAGGACGTGAACTGATTTTGATAAAAATTGATATACCCGCACCGAATGTGACGATCACCGAGCGACAGCAGTCAGCCAATCATAACGAACCGAAAGTAAAGGCGATTCATGGGTTCATTGACTTTCACCAGATACCAAGGGATAAAGGCGGCATCTTCATGTTTTACAACATTCATGATGAGCTGCTGTTTGTCGGTAAAGCCAGAAAGTTAAGACAGAGAATTAAAAAGCATTTTGAAGACACTGTCTCACCGATTAAAAATCACAGAGACGAAGTTTATAAAATTGAAGTATGTGTAGTTGAAGATCCAATGGAAAGAGAAATTTACGAAACCTATATCATCAATACACAGCACTCGAAGTATAATATAGACAAGGTATTTTTTAAATAAGAAGTCAGTCTGCGGATTGAACAGCGAGGCCAGAGCTTATATTAAGTTCTGGCTTTTTGATTTGGCATTTTTCTACACAAAGATCCTTTGTCTATCATCTAAGTAAATTAATGAGAAATTTCAGAAAATAATATTGACATTCCTATCTCTGGACTTTAATATAACAATATATAATGTTATATAACGTTATATAATAAAAATGAGGAGTGAAGGATTTGAGTCAGGTCACAGCAAAAGTTAATCGTGAGGTTCAAGCTTTCTTGCAGGATTTGAAAGGAAAAACCATCGACCATGTATTCTTTGTCGCATGCGGAGGGTCTTCGGCCATTATGTATCCGAGTAAATATGTGTTTGACAGGGAGTCAAAATCAATCAGCTCTGACCTTTACAGCTCTAATGAATTTATTCAGCGAAACCCTGTGCAGCTTGATGAAAAGTCTCTTGTCATTTTGTGCTCACACTCGGGAAATACCCCGGAAACGGTAAAAGCCGCTGCATTTGCGAGAAGCAAAGGCGCGCTTACGATTGCAATGACGTATAAGCCGGAGTCTCCTTTAGCACAGGAAGCGCAATATGTAGCCCAATATGACTGGGGTGATGAGGCGCAGGCGATCAATACGAACTATGGCGTTCTATATCAAATCGTTTTCGGCGCTTTGCAGGTATTAGAAAACAATACGACATTTGAACAAGCAATAGAAGGTTTAGATCAATTGCAGGCTGTGTATGATGAAGCCCTTAAGCAGGAAGCTGAAAACACACAGCAATTTGCAAAAGCACATGAAAAAGAAAGCATCATTTATACAATGGCAAGCGGTGCAAACTACGGTGTCGCTTACTCCTACAGCATCTGCATTCTCATGGAAATGCAATGGATTCATTCCCACGCCATTCATGCCGGAGAATATTTTCACGGACCGTTTGAAATTATTGATGAATCCGTGCCGTTTATCATCCTGCTCGGTTTAGATGAAACAAGGCCTCTTGAAGAGCGGGCGCTTACCTTCTCGAAAAAATATGGCAAAAAGCTGACTGTGCTCGATGCCGCATCTTACGACTTCACTGCAATTGACGATTCAGTAAAAGGCTACCTTGCTCCGCTTGTTCTTAACCGTGTGCTGAGAAGCTATGCGGACGCTTTGGCAGAAGCAAGAAATCATCCTTTATCTCATAGAAGATACATGTGGAAAGTTGAGTATTGATCTGAAAAAGAGGAACCATTATGCATTAGACTATAATGTTATATAACATTATAGTCTAATGTCCAGAGGAGGCCAACCCTTTGAAGAAAATGTTTTTATTTTTGATCATTGCAGCTGTCAGTATGCTCACCATTGCGGGCTGTTCGAGCCAGAGCAGTTCAGCGGATGGAAAGGTGACATTGAAATTTTTCCACAGATGGCCGAAGGAGCCGGAAAAAAAGTATTTTGAAGAGGTTGTAAAGGAATTTGAAAAAGAGCATCCGGATATCGACATTCAAACTGAAGCGGTTTTGAATGACTCCTATAAAGATAAAATTAAAGTTATGCTGGGAACCAGCAGCCCTCCTGATATTTACTTCTCATGGAGTGACGAGTTTGCTTTTAAATTTATCAGAGGAAATAAAGCACTTGATCTCTCGTCCTACTACAAAGATGATACAGATTGGTCATCGCAGCTCGTTCAATCGCAAGTTACACCATTTACGTATGAAAACAAACAATATGGCGTGCCGTGGCAAATGGACGCTAAATCATTTTTCTATAATAAAGATATTTTTAAAAAGCTCAATTTAGAGCCCCCGGCGACTTGGGATGAGCTCATCGATGTCTCCAAGAAGCTGAAAGAAAATGGCTATACGCCGATCAGTTTCGGAACAAAAGCGCCTTGGACAATCTCACATTATATTGGCACGCTGAATCAGCGGATGGTCGATGAAAAAACAAGAGAAAAGGATTATAACGCCAAAACGGGTGAATTTACCGATGAAGGCTATGTGAAAGCACTTGAAAAGCTGCAGGAACTGATGCCTTACTTCAATAAACATGTAAATTCCGTCGACCATGAATATGTGAGACAGCAATTTAAGAGCGGAAAGTCGGCGATGATATATGCGGAAACGGCTGAAATCAAACTGGTCGAGCCAGTGAATCTAGGGATGTTCTCATTCCCTGAAATCAGCGGGCAAAAAGGATCTTCAGAAGCGTTAACGGGGGCGCCTGAAGGATTTATGATTTCTTCGAAAACAAAACATCCGAAGGAAGCAGTGGAATTTTTGCAATTTCTGACGTCGAAAAAAATGGGTGAAAAGCTCGTTAAAGACGTTGGCAAATACAGTGCGGTGAAAGGGACGGCAACCGAAGAAAATTCTACAGCCATTCAGCGTGAAGCCGTTCAGCATATCGTAGATGCCAAATCAATGGTTCCGTGGTTCGATATGGATGTTGATGTTGAAATCGCAGATGTGTACTTAACAAGCGTCCAGCAAATGCTTGGCGGCGACATGACACCGGAGCAAGTCATGAAAGCCGTCCAAAAAGCAGCCAAGCAAGTGAAGGCGTCAGCTGAATAAATCAAAGAAAAGGTGAAGCGACGCACCTTTTCTTTTTATAAAGGAGATGAGTTATCCTTGGTCAACCAAAATAGAATAATCCCCTATTTGTTTTTACTGCCGGCTCTTGTTTTTCTACTTTTCGTTTATATCCCGATTTTTGAGAATGTCTTTCTCAGTCTGTTTCAATGGAGCTCTTTTTCTCCGGAAAAAACGTTTATCGGATTGAAGAACTATGTTGAATTATTTCGTGATCCTGTCTTTTATCAAGCCCTCACGAATAACGTGCTCTACGCAGTGATCTCAATTGTATGCCAGGTGTTTGGCGGTTTGATTTTGGCGGCGGTGCTTGAGGATAAGCTGGTCAGAAAATGGTCGCCTTTTTTTCGTACCGTTTTCTTTTTGCCGGTTGTCATCTCAATGACGGTTATCGCGCTTTTATTTGATTTTATTTACAACCCTGAGACGGGGCTTTTGAATCAGCTGCTTCAGGCAATCGGGCTGGATCAGCTGACGAGGGCATGGCTCGGGGAGGACAGCACAGCTATGCTTTCTGTCATCTTTGTATCGCAGTGGCAGTCTGTCGGTTATATTGCGATGCTGTATATTGTGTCGATTCAAAAAATACCGGATGAACTGTATGAAGCGGCGCGGCTTGACGGTGCGGGGAAAATTCAGCAGTTTTTTCACGTTACCATTCCCCAGACGAAAGAGATGTCTTTTGTTGCGGTGGTGATGACGCTGACAGGCGCTTTTACAGTGTTTAACGAGCCGTACATTTTGACAGGCGGCGGACCGGGAAACGCTTCTGAGGTATTAAGCACATTCTTATATAAAAGCGCCTTTACAAAGGATATGATGGGCTATGCTTCAGCGATTGCCACTATTGTGTTACTCATTACGCTTGCTTTGTCGCTCATGCAAATGAAGTTCTTTAAAACCGGAAAGGAGGACTAACAGATGCTGCCTCAAAAGAAGACAGATTCGTTTAGATTAGAGCCTGTGCCTGACCGGCACATCGAGGTGAAAAGAAAGCCGAGGCGAAAATGGTATATCGGAGAAACGTCTGTGTGGGTTTTTCTGTTTCTTTATCTAATCGCGATTGCTTATCCGCTTTTATGGATGGTCATGAGCGCCTTTAAAAGCTCGGATGATATTTTTGAGAACAGCTGGTCGCTGCCGTCTTCGTGGCATCCGGAGAACTTTGTGTCCGCCTGGAATCAGGGGATTTCTTCTTATTTTATGAACAGTGTGATCGTGACGGCGCTGACATGTGTGATTACTGTTTTTATCAGCGCATGGGCGGCGTACGGGCTTTCGAGGTTCGAGTTTAAAGGAAGAGGGTTTTTCTTGGTGCTTTGTCTTGGCGGTTTGATGCTGACGCCTCAGGTCAGTCTTGTGCCGCTTTATTCCATTATTCAGTCGCTGGGGCTTTACAATACGTATTGGGCTTTGATTTTGCCTTATGCGGCTTATCGGATTCCATTTACCATCATTTTAATCCGCTCTTATTTTCTTTCTATTTCTAAAGAATTGGAAGAGGCGGCTTATTTAGATGGGTGTACGAGTTTCGGAGTATTTTTCAGAATTTTCTTACCAATGAGTGTGCCGATTTTAGTGACGTCGGGTATTCTGACAGCTTACCATACGTGGAATGAGTTTATGTTTGCGATTATTTTCATAGATGACGAGAATTTGCGGACCATTCCAGCGGGGCTGATGCAGTTCCGAGATGCACTGCAGACGGATTGGGGCGTCTTGCTGGCGGGATTAACGATTTCTGCCGCGCCAATTATTATTCTATTTTTATTTATGCAGAAATATTTTGTCCGCGGGATTGCAAGCGGAAGTGTAAAAGGATAAAGGAGGAAGCATAATGAAATTAATTGCTGTTGGAGACAACGTTGTAGACTACTATCAGGATCAAGAAACATTCTACCCGGGAGGAAATGCCTTAAATGTCGCAGTGCTTGCAAAACGGCTCGGGCATGAGGCTTCTTATATCGGAATCGTCGGCAATGACGAAGCCGCGGCTCATCTGCTGAATGTGCTGAAATTGGAGAAGGTCAACGCTGATTTTATTCGCCAGGCGCATGGGGAAAACGGAATGGCAATCGTTACCCTTGATGAACAGGGGGACCGGATCTTTGTCCGATCGAATAAGGGCGGCATCCAGTCGCGTCTCCGTCTTGTGTTTCAGGAAAAGGACTTATCTTTTATCAGCGGGCATGATCTGCTGCATACCAGTGTGTACAGCAGGCTTGAGAACGATTTGCCGCAGCTGTGCGGGCTGATCCCGGTCTCTTTTGATTTTTCAACAAATCGAGAGGATGAGTATTTGAAAAAGGTCTGTCCTTATGTGACGTATGCGTTCTTTTCAGGAAGCGATTTGAGTGAGACGGAGTGCGGCCAGCTTGCCAAAAAGGCACATGAGTACGGAGCAAAAATCGTTTGCATGACCCGCGGCGGGCAAGGGGCGATCCTGTCTGCGGGAGACCGAATCTATCATCAGCCGATTGTGGAAGCTGATATAATAGACACACTCGGAGCGGGAGATTCATTTATCGCGGGATTTTTGACTGCGTTTTGTGAGAAGCAGGATATGATGAACGCTTTGCGCCAAGGAGCGGAAACAGCTGCGAAAACATGCGGAGTGTACGGGGCATTCGGCTATGGCTATCCCTATCGCCTGGAGGAAGGGGGAAGCAGTGAAAAAACGAGAATACTATAAGCAGTGTCTCGTTTTTTATGCCTGTCATGTGTAGGGACTGTTGATTGTAAATGTGACACGGTTTGTGTGCATCAAAAACAGTGAGCAGTAGATCGGCTGATCGTTTGAGGTAAATGCGGTTTTATCGATTTCAAACAGCGCATCCCCGATATCGCAATCTAAGTATTTGCTTTCCTCCTGCTGGGCATAGACAACATTTAATAGTTTTGTATTGTGAGTGGGAACAACTTGGTATTGCTGCTTTAAAATATCATGCATAGATACACCGTCAGCAATAAACGTATTGATGGCAGGAAACATGTCCAGCGGGTAATGCGTGATCTCAAAGGTGAGCGGCTGATCATCGTTATATAAAATCCGTTTTAATTCAACGACAGGGCTCTCGGGATTGATCTGAAGCTTTTCGGCGATCGGTTTCGATGCTGGAATGATTTCATGGGACAGAACCTGATGCTTCGGTTTTTTCCCGGTTGATTCCATAAATTCCGAGTAGCCGTTTACTGCGATCAGCTCTCTCTTCAATTTAGGGCTTTTAACGAACGTTCCTTTTCCCTGCTGCCTGATCAGATAGCCTTCTTCGACCAGATCGAGAATGGCTTTTCTGACGGTAATGCGGCTGACATTATACTTGCTGCAAAGCTCGTTTTCTGTGGGCAGCTTGGCAGCCGGGGAATACAAGCCCTTTTTAATGTCATCTGTTATGATTTGTTTTAGCTGAATGTATAAAGGTGTTGAACTTCCGTTGTTTAACAAGGGGTAGCCTCCTTTTAAGCTATTATTTATATTATAATGTATTATGACGTTATAATACAAATTTGCGTTTTTTGTTTTAGAAATATAGCAAATATGGGAATCGATTACTCTAAAAATAACAGAAAGACCGAGTTGTTTCCAGTGACGAAATAACGGAGAAAAAAAGACGGGGGGAGTTTTCTGATGGCTTCATTAACATTTGAACATGTCAAAAAATCATATCATTCACAATTAACGGTGAAGGACTTTGATTTAGATGTAAAAGATAAAGAGCTTTTGGTGCTGGTGGGGCCGTCAGGCTGCGGCAAATCGACAACCCTGCGGATGGTGGCTGGGCTGGAAAGCATTTCGGAAGGAAGCCTCTTCATCGATGGGGAACGGGTCAATGATCTTCCGCCGAAGGAGCGTGATATCGCGATGGTGTTCCAAAACTATGCGCTGTATCCGCATATGACTGTTTTCGATAACATGGCATTTGGACTGAAGCTCAGAAAAATGCCGAAACAAGAAATTGCCGAGCGGGTGCATGCAGCTGCAAACATTTTGGAGATTGAGCATTTGCTGAAGAGAAAACCGAAGGCACTTTCCGGCGGCCAGCGGCAAAGGGTGGCGCTTGGCAGATCAATTGTGCGGGAACCAAAGGTCTTTTTAATGGACGAGCCGCTTTCTAATCTTGATGCGAAGCTGAGAGTGACAATGCGGACAGAAATCAGCAAGCTTCACCAGCGGCTAGAAGCAACCATTATCTATGTCACCCATGATCAGACTGAAGCGATGACGATGGGCGATCGGATTGTCGTCATGAATGAAGGTAAAATTCAGCAAGTGGCCAAGCCTCATGATATCTATCATTATCCGGCAAACCTGTTCGTGGCCGGGTTTATTGGCTCTCCCGGAATGAACTTTTTCAAAGGCATGATTGAAGAGCACCATGGCGAGCTGTTTTTCACAAACCCTTCGATCCGGCTTCATATCCCTGAAGAAAAGGCAAAACGGCTGAAGAAAAAAGGCTATGCCGGAAAACAGATGACAGCCGGTGTACGGCCGGAGCACATCGCACAAATGACTGGAAATGACCGGCTGTTTGATTCTGTGTTTAAAGCGACGGTGGAAGTGAATGAAAATTTGGGATCTGAGCTGATTGTGCATGTCAGCGCCGGGAACGAGCGGCTTACGGTAAGGCTGGACGGCGGCAATCGAATCGCCGCGGGCGATACAATTCAGCTGGCGGTGAAAATGGATCACGCCGTCTTTTTCGATGCGGAAACGGAACAGGCTGTGTATTAGAAAAGGTGCTCCCTTCGGGGGAGCACCTTTTTCTTACGGCCAAATGTCGTCTGCCCATTCAGGGTGATCGATAAATGGATTTCGGTTGTGCTGATATTTTTCATAAATGATTTCATTTCTTTTTCTTTCGCGGGCATCAACAGGGTCCTGCCTATTCCATTCAAGCAAGGCGGATTGTTTTCCGTGATAAGGAGCAGAGCCGTTTCCTGTCCTATCATTGAGCTCAAGGTCAGGGTAGCCGTCATCTCCTTCGTAACGGACAGCCATGTAAAACAGCATGCGGGCGACATCGCCTTTCACATCATCGCGGGGCTCCCAAGAATCTCCGTCATAATAATTTCCGGGTGCTTTCGCATACTCGTTGCCGCCGTTGTCAAAGTCCATGTTGCCTCTGGCACTGTTTACTTGGACGTCTGCTGGACGCAAGTGATGAATATCAGTGCCGGGCCCTTTGCTTGTACCAAAATCGCCATGGGATTTCGCCCAGACATGCTCCCGGTTCCAGTCCCCGACATTGCCGCCGTTCAGGTTTTTCGAACGGGATTCATTCGTATAGAGAAGGATGACGTTATTCGGATTGGCCGGATCTGCATCTGTTTCTTTCATCGCGTTCCATACCTCGCTGTAAGACAGCATCGTATGTCCGCTAATGATGCGGTGCAGCGCGCTTTTTAACGCCTCTCCGCTTTTTCCTTCAGCACCTTCATAATAGGTGTCTGTGTCGGCGTATGGTGCCGCGGGAGAGACTAATGAGAGAATGCCCCCGGAGGCTGCGGAAGAAGTAGCTGCACGGTCATTCAGGTTCAATCCGGTTTGCGCGCTTGCTGAAGCAGAGGGCGCAAACCATCCGGAAATCAGTAATACACAGACGAGCGGCAGAAACCTTGCTTTTTTTGTCATCACTTGCCCTCCTTTAGATCAGATCATGTCTATTATCTAAAATTGAGATAAAGGTTAGAAGTGTCATTTTGTATATTTTTTATTAAATTTGTAAATTGGTAACTTTGGAGGAGGCGGAACTCTATTGTTCCGGGATCTTTAGTCCGCGTTATTGCTCCCGCTGAGTTTTGGCAAGCGCTGTTCCTTGATCGAGTGCTGCTTCACTGAAAGCATTGCCTTCCCGTGTTTTTCGCTAGTTCATACAATAAATCTTTAGAGCCACTTTTTCCTCTCGCTGTTTTTGTAATCCATCGCTGCCTATTGACTCTCCTCCTTACTGGCTGCTATTCCTAAAATGGAATGGCAGACTGGTTATTATGACCAAAAAATAAACGTTTTTTTGGTTTATGTGCTGATGAACTATACGTCTTCCTCCCTCTATAATGAAGTCACCATAACGGACAGAGGAGGAAGCACATGGAAAAGCAGAGGCTTTCAGCAGAAAGCGGCATCGCTGATTACATCGATTGGCTTGCCCAATTCGGTGCGTCTGCTGATGGCGGGGTGACGAGACTTTTGTACACCAAGGAGTGGATGGACGCGCAGCTCGCCGTGAAAGCGGAGATGTCGGCATTTGGGCTTGACGCCAGATTTGACGATGTCGGCAATGTCTTTGGAAGGCTTCAGGGCACCCAGTCCCCGGATGAAGTGATTTTAGCCGGCTCACATATCGATACTGTGATCAATGGGGGAAAGTATGACGGCTCATATGGCGTGCTTGCGGCAATGCTTGCTTTAAAGCAGCTCAAAGAAACATACGGAGCGCCGAAAAAAAACGCTTGAGGCCGTGTCTTTATGTGAGGAAGAGGGAAGCCGTTTTCCGATGACATACTGGGGATCAGGGAATATGATGGGTGCTTTGTCATTGAAGCATGCGGAAGTACCGAGAGACGGATCAGGTGTTTCATTACAAGAGGCGATGCATGACAGCGGTTTTGGCAGAGGCGTGTATCCGTCAGCGCACAGGACAGATATCAACGCTTTTATTGAAATTCACATTGAACAAGGACAGACGCTTGAAATGTCAGGACGAGATCTCGGTGTGGTGACAAGTATAGTCGGGCAGAGGAGATATCTGATTACGCTTGAGGGAGAATGCAACCACGCAGGGACCACCTCCATGAAGTGGCGCAAGGACCCGCTCGCAGCCAGCAGCCGAGTGATTCATGAATTGCTGTTTCGCGCTGAAGAACAGCCGGATGAGCTTCGTCTGACATGCGGAAAAATGACGGTGGAGCCCAATGTGGCCAATGTCATACCTGGACGGGTGCAGTTTTCAATCGATATTCGACATCAAAATCAGCATGTACTGGAGCATTTTCATAAAGAAATGACTGCTGTCATCAACGGCATTTGTGACGAAAAAGGGATTCACACTATGATTGATGAATATATGCGGATAGAGCCTGTGCCGATGGACGAAACGCTTTCTGCCAAGGCTCTTGAGACAGCGGCAGAAAACGGTATCAGCTGTGAAGAAATGGTGAGCGGGGCAGGGCATGATGCGCAAATGATCGGAAGGAGCTGCCCCGCTTGTATGCTGTTTGTGCCAAGCAGAGGCGGCATCAGCCATTCGCCGAAGGAATTTACTTCTGCACGTCAGCTTGAGATCGGCGTCCGCACATTGACTGATTTATTATACAAACTGGCTTACTGATGAAGGAGGAATGGCTGTGTCAGGCAGAAAAGAATTATGTACACCATTAAGAACGATTATGACACCGGGACCCGTAGAGGTCGATCCGCGTGTATTAAGAGTGATGAGCACGCCGGTTGTCGGCCAATTTGACCCGGCGTTTACCGATATCATGAATGAAACGATGGAGATGCTCCGAGAATTATTTCAAACGAAAAATCGCTGGGCGTATCCGATTGACGGAACATCCCGGGCGGGAATCGAAGCGGTGTTAGCGAGTGTCATTGAACCGGGAGATGACGTGCTTATTCCGATATACGGACGCTTCGGCTTTTTGCTGACTGAAATTGCCGAGCGGTACGGGGCGAATGTTCATACGATTGAGTGTGAGTGGGGAACGGTTTTTGACCCTGACGCTATTATACGGGAAATGGAAAAAGTGAAGCCGAGAATTGTAGCAATGGTACATGGGGAAACATCAACTGGCCGAATTCATCCGCTGAAAGCGATCGGAGAAGCGTGCCGTGCTTGGGATGCACTGTTTATAGTCGATGCTGTAGCGACAATTGGGGGCTGCCAGGTGAAAGTGGATGAATGGAACATTGACGCAGCTATCGGCGGCACGCAAAAGTGTTTGTCTGTTCCGTCGGGGATGGCGCCGATTACATATAATGAACGGGTGGCGGACATCATTGCGGCGCGCAAAAAGGTGGAACGCGGAATTGCGACTCAGGAAGACAAGGCGCCGCTTACCGGAAATCGTCCGATCACCAGCAATTATTTTGATTTGAGCCAGCTTGAGGATTATTGGAGCGAACGGCGGCTCAATCATCATACAGAAGCGACGACGATGCTTTATGCCTTGCGTGAGGGCGTGAGACTGGTGCTTGATGAAGGTCTTGAAGCACGTTTCGAGCGGCATCGATACCATGAGGCCGCATTAATAGCCGGGATTAAGGCGATGGGGCTGAAGCTGTTTGGGGATGAGAGCTGCAAAATGCCTGTTGTCACCTGTGTGCAAATCCCGGACGGCGTGGACGGAGAGTCGGTCCGCCATATGCTTTTGGCACAGTTCGGAATCGAAATCGCCAGCTCATTCGGCCCTTTAGCCGGGAAGATTTGGAGAATTGGTACGATGGGCTACAGCTGCAGAAGAGAAAACGTACTGTTTGTCCTTGCCGGATTAGAAGCTGTGCTTCTCAGACACGGCGCTGTGATCGAAGCGGGAAAAGCGCTTCAGGCCGCGCTTGATGTATATGAAAATGCTAAGAGCCAGGCAGCGATTTAAAGAAAAAGCTTGCGGAATTCCGCAAGCTTTTTTCATTTTCGCTCATTCTCCAATCTGATTTTCTCCGTTTGACTCTTTTTACAAATCCGTTTTCTCTGTGTTGCATTTTCTGACGGAGCATGAGTCACTTTTTCTTTTTTCATCTATTCTTTATACAAGGCACCTATAAAATGACGTTTTATTTCTTACAGCAATTTTTGAAAGGGGGATGCGGCATTGGAGTATTTTCACACGATATTAGATGCGCTTCTGGAAGATCAGGACGAGGCTGTGCTGGCGACTATTGTTCAAGTTGAAGGCTCTGCATATCGAAAAGCAGGCGCCACCATGCTCTTTAAGAAAAACGGAGAAAGAATCGGCTTGCTGAGCGGCGGGTGTCTGGAAGAGGATATATCCGAAAGAATCGGTGAACTCGGCGATCAGCTGACGACAGCGCTTATATCCTATGACATGCGGGCTGAAGACGATCTTTCGTGGGGCATGGGAGTCGGCTGCAATGGCGTTATTCATATCTATGCGGAACGAATCTCTCAGGAAAAAAAGCGGTACTATGAAAGAGTAAGAGACTGCCTTCATTCAGGAAAAGCCGTAACAGCCGTTACACAGATTGAATCCCCACAGGCAGGGCGTTATCTGTTTTTGTCAGAGAACGGGTATTTTGGGCACTGGCCGGATGTGCCGCTTCAAGATATTCAACGCACCGCTTCAAATGTACCGCATTTTGATCCATCATCAAACATTTTTATTCAGCGTATTGAGCCGAAGCCGCGTCTCATTCTGTTTGGGGCGGGCCCAGATATGATACCGCTCGCCAATTTGGCGGCTGAGACCGGATTTTCTGTCATTGTGACAGATTGGCGGCCTGCATATTGCACAGCCTCTCTTTTTCCAAAAGCAGATCAGCTGATCACTGCCTTTCCGGAGCAGATGCTGAGTGAATTTGAATTTTCGCCTCAGGATTTCGCTGTTGTGGCGACTCACCATTTTCAGCACGATCAAGTCATCGTTGAATCCTTATTTTCTCGAGACCTTCATTATATCGGGCTTCTAGGCTCTGAAAACCGCACGAAACGGCTGCTGAATGGAAAACAGCCGCCCGCGCATTTTTACAGTCCGGTCGGGTTGAAAATCGGCGCGGAAGGCCCAGAGGAAATTGCCGTCAGCATCGTTGCGGAAATCCTTCAAACACGAGAACGGCTGGAGGTTACATGAGCATTATCGGTGTATTTTTGGCGGCCGGAAAAAGCGAGAGAATGGGCACAAACAAGCTGGCATTGCCGCTAAAAGGAGAAACGATCGGATCGGCTTCATTAAAAACAGCTCTATTATCCCGTCTTGACCATGTGCTGATTGTCGAGAGGACAGAACATGCTTCACTTGAGTGGATCGGGGAGCAATATCAAGCACCGCCTTTTCTGGATCGCTGGAGTTTGCATGTCTGTAAAGAGGCGGAAAAGGGCCAAGGGCATTCCGTCAGCACCGGGGTGAGAATAGCGGAAAGCATGGGGGCAGACGGAGTCGTCATTTTGTTGGGTGACCAGCCGCAGCTTTCCGTCGACCATGTAAATGCCCTGATATCAAGGGCTCACGAATTGTTTGCCGTGTCAGCGTCTTTGCGTACGCTCAGTCCGCCTATTTATTTCTCATCCGCCTGTTTTCCATATGTAAAGGAGTTAAAGGGAGATGAGGGTGCCCGCAGGCTGCTGAAAAACGGACAGCTTGGCACTGGAGCGGTGCTGGCAGTGAAAGCGTGCGAGGAACTGGAAGATATTGATACGCCGGAGGAATATGACACTGTCAGGAGGCGAATACATGAACGGACAAGTGACACAAGCGCGAATGAACATTCAATTATGGAGGCCGGCAGCGCTTGATGAGGCATTTTCTCTTTTGGAGCAGCTTGCGCCAGATGTGTGTGCAGTATCGGGCAGCACGCTGCTCCAGCTCCAATGGGACAAAGGAATTCTTCCGAAAACGCATCTCATCAGCCTTGAAGGCATTGATGAGATGAAAGGCATTACCGCTGACGGCACCCATGTGTCGATCGGGGCGCTCACCACGCTGAATGAATGCAGAAAAAACAGCCTCATCAAGCGGGATCTGGCTTGCTTATGTGATGCAGTTTCTGCTGTTGCAGCGCCGGGAATCCGAAGCCGGGCCACAATTGGCGGCAACATAGCGAGTAAAATAGGGGATTTGATTCCGCTTCTGCTTGTGCTTGATGCGGAGCTTATCGTTTATCAGAAGGAGCTTGTCAGGCTGCCGCTTGCTGAATGGATCTCCAGTGAAAAGTACTCACATGGAATCGTGACGCGTGTGATCATCCCGCATCATGATGGAGATCGTGTGTTTTTCCGCAAGCTGGGAAGGCGGCAGGCATTTACCGGAGCGGTTGCTGTGGCGGCAGGACGTTTACTGAAAGACAGTGACATTCGCCTCGCAGCGGGTCATGCCGATATCAGGCCGAAAAGATTAATAGAAAGCGAGGCGAAATGGATGGATCCTGAATGGGAGGCGCACGAGCTGTACGAAACACTTATCAAGGAGCTGCCGTTTTCAGCCGATGCTTTCGTGTCAGCGGCATACAGAAAAAAAGCGGCTGCCAACGTCATCATGTCCGAGCTGATGTTTGAGGGAGGGGAATAAATGAGCGTAAGCAAACCATCAAGAATAAGGCCAGATGGAAGGGAAAAGGTCACGGGTGAATTGAAGTATATGACTGATCTCACTTTTCCGGGGATGCTGTATGGCAAAATCCTGAGAAGCGCTTATCCTCATGCGGAAATCGTGTCGATTTGCACAAAAAAGGCTGAAGAAATGGAAGGTGTGCGAGCGGTTGTCACCCATAAGGACGTTCCAGGTTTCAACCGTTTTGGAATTGTCATCCCTGACCAGCCGGTTCTATGCGAGGATAGAGTGCGTTATGTCGGAGATGCAGTGGCGGCCGTCGCAGCAGAAACAGAAGATATTGCCGAAGCCGCGCTGGAGCTGATTCATGTGGTGTACAGGGAGCTGGAGGTCATTGATTCTCCGGAAAAAGCGCTCCGACCAGATGCGCATATGCTGCACCCGGACGGGAACATCCTTCATCGCGCGTTTTTCTCGCACGGCGATGTGGAAGCGGGATTCCAATCGTGTCACACCATCCTTGAAGAAACCTACGAACTGCCGCGGCAGATGCATACGTATATGGAAACGGAAGGGGGCGTAGCTGTTCCGGAACGTGACGGGGGTTTTACGATGTACGCTGGCACTCAGTACGGCTACAAGGACCGTTTTCAGCTTGCCCGCATTTTTGGTATTCCTGAAGAGAAAATTCGGGTTGTGTCGAGTCCGATGGGCGGCTCATTTGGCGGAAAGGATGAGCTGAATATTCAGCCGTATGCCGCGCTTTTAGCCCGTAAAAGCGGATGCCCGGTCAAAATTCATCAGACGAGACAGGAATCTGTACGCTCAGGAATCAAGCGCCACCCGATGAAAATTTCGATCAAAACAGGGGCTGATCAAACAGGAAACCTTCTGGCTCATGATGTGAAAATCATTGCCGATACAGGCGCTTACGCCACGCTGGGACCGGCAGTCCTGGATTTTTCTGCCGAGCATGCCGCGGGTCCGTACCGCATTCCGAATATCCGCACTGAAGGGATCTCTGTGTTTACGAACAATGGGGTGGCGGGAGAATTCCGAGGCTTTGGCGGCAATCAAATTACATTTGCGCTTGAAACCCATCTTGATCGCCTCAGCAGCATGCTCCGCATCGACCCACTGGAACTGCGAAGAAAAAATATCAGAAAACCGCATGACCCGGGGCCGCTTGAGCATCGGATTGCGCCCACTGACGGAGCGGCGCAGGTGTTGAACGTCATTTCTGCATCTCCTATTCTCAAAAGAAAACATCAGACGTCTCGTTATAAACGAAGAGGTGTTGGAGCCGCGATTACCATGCACGGGGGCGGGCTTGGCTATGGCCGGATGGATGTCGCAGGAGGGCGCCTTTCCCTTTCAAGTGACGGCAAAATCACGGCTTCATTTGGATTTGAAGAGTGCGGGCAGGGCATACTCGCCGCGATTGAACATATTGTCACCGAAGAGCTGGGCTGTGCGGCGGAGGATATTTCCATTATCATCGGGGATACCGCAAAAGTGCCAAAGTCAGGCTCCTCCACAGCATCCCGCGGCACGAGCATGGTGTGGCACGCGATCCAGCGTTTGAAGAAACCGTTTCTATATCAGTTGAAAAAACGTGCCGCACAATTGGTCTCATGTTTGCCTGAACAACTCATTCTCAGCGCTGGGGGGCTGCGGATGCATAATACAAAGGATCTGGTGGTGACCTATAAGGAATTGGCAGAAAAAGGCCCTTTGACTGAGGAAACAGCATTCGATTTTCCGACAACGCCTGATCCTGTGATCGGCGGCCATTTTCTCTACTCATTTGGAGCGGCTGCAGTTGAGGTGGAGGTTGATCTATTAACAGGCGATGTCAGAGTGATAGATTGTGAGCACGCCATTGCGGCAGGTCCGGTTGTCAGTCCGCAGGGCTATCGTGGACAAATCGAAGGCGGCGCTGCTATGGCGCTCGGCTATACGCTGATGGAGGAAGCAAAAATGACGGACGGCCGTTACACGGCGGTGAATTTGGATCAGTATGTAATACCGGGAATCAAAGATGTTCCGGCAATGAAACTGACCGCGATAGAAGAGCTGATGGATGGTGACTCATATGGCCCGCGCGGTGTCGGAGAAATAGGAACGATCGCCATCACCCCGGCGATTGTAAAGGCGGTACATGATGCCGTGGGCTGCTGGGTGAACAAGCTGCCGATTTCGCGTGAAGAGCTGCTTGATGAAATA
Organism: Bacillus sp. PAMC26543; assembly: GCF_014250375.1. NCBI lineage: Bacteria > Bacillati > Bacillota > Bacilli > Caryophanales > Bacillaceae > Bacillus > Bacillus sp. PAMC26543. The sequence goes on from NZ_CP060193.1 coordinate 972,090, forward strand.
GACAGAAAGGGGATAAAGCAATGGACGTAAAAGAAGCAGGATCTTTCTCTGCAAGAAAGCAGCGATTCCGAATGAAAGTGAATGGAATAGAGCAGGAGGTTGATGCGGTTCCTACAGCTCGCTTGATTGACCTTCTCCGGACAGAATTCCAGCTGACCGGAACTAAGGTTTCCTGCGGAATCGGCCGTTGCGGAGCATGTTCTGTCCTGCTAGACGGCAAGCTCGCCAATGCGTGTATGACCATGGCATACCAAGCGGACGGCCATTCGATCACAACCATTGAGGGGCTTCAAAAAGAAGAACTGGATATCTGCCAAACCGCTTTCCTGGAGGAAGGAGGCTTCCAATGCGGATATTGCACACCAGGGATGACGATTGCGCTCAAAGCTCTGTTTCAGGAAAACCCGCAACCTACTGACGAAGATATTGAAGAAGGTCTGGCGGGCAATTTGTGCCGGTGTACCGGTTATGGAGGGATTATGCGGTCGGCTTGCAGGATTAGAAAAGAGGTAGCAAGTGGGAAAAGGGAGTCATTGGACTTTTCCCGCAGCTACGGCAAAGCACCGGATATAAAAAATTAAGCGAATCGATAAAGGATAAACTTCAATTACAGATCGTGAAGATGAAATACCTCTTCTCCCTTTACTTTTTGCCTAGTTGTGTTTGATACTAGAAATGGGTAATGTTACAAATTAAGGAAAGAGGGAGAAGAGATGATGAATAACTTAAATTGGTGGAAAATACTTTTACTAACCTTTCTTTGTTCCCTGATTTTTTCTGTCGTCTTTGTCACTGTTCAACGGATTGACTTAATACTCAATCCACCGGAAGTACCTGTTAAATCGATTGAAAAAATAAAATAATTCATTTTGGAGAAAAGGGAATGAAAAAAATTTTTTGTAGGTGCGGAAGAAATCGATCCGATAGAAACTAACAAATCCGTTAACAAGCGTTTCTAAATGGTGGGATTAATTGAAGAGCGTGATCAAGACGCGGCCGCGTTGTGGGAAAACATCTCGCTCTCATCTCATATTGTAATGGAGGACGAGGATTTGTAGCGAGTGTTATATTTCCCTGTCAAAACCTTGTCGCTATAGCAAAACAAACGCCATAAAGAATTCTTATGGCGTCTGACGGATATGGGGTAAGGTGAGTTCTTAATAGCCACCGAAGAAAGAAGTGCCAACGATGATTAATAGGATGAATAGCACCACGATCAAAGGGAATGACCTCATAACTTCACCTCCCTTAAAAGAGGATAGTACATGATATGCTGATGGAGATAACTTGATAGTGATACTAGTTTAATTGATTTTAAATTTTTTTTAGTCTAAGTAGAAATAGAGAACGATAAATTTAATATATAAAAAAGAAACTCGAACTCTCAAATACGAGGTCCTGATGTGGCATAATTCGCAGGAATCCTCTCACAATAGGGAGGGTCTTTTATTTATGCAGTGATCCAGCAACCCCTAAACATTTGCGGAGCCCGCCTCACCAGCGGGCGGGCTCTTTTCTTAACTCCCCCTATACACCTGATAACCAAACGGCGACAGCAAAAGCGGGATATGATAATCAGCTTCCGGATCAGAAAGATGGAAACGAACTGTTACAATCGTTAAGAACGGCTCAGCCGTGTTCGCTTTCTTTCCCGCAAAGTAATCCCCCGCATGGAACTCCATCACATACTCCCCTGATTTCAGCTCTTCTCCCGCAAGGAGCGGAGCATCGACTCGGCCGTCCTTATTCGTAAAAGCCCCTTTGATAAGAATAAGACTTTTGTCTTCGCACAGCCGCTTCAATTCGATTTTTACGTTTGCCGCGGGTTTGCCGCAGGTTAAATCCAAGATATGTGTTGTCAGCTTTCCCATCAGGCATTCAGGCTCCCTAATGCTTCCCCGGCTTTCCGTTTTTCTTTCTCGGCGTCTTCTCTCGTCACGGTGAACCGCTGGAAACCGAATGGCGGGCGCGGTTCTGTGTAGACTTTTCCTTTTGTGCCCGGAATCTCTTCGACGACTGTATCCCATGTGTGATTTTGAGATTGGAAGCTGACATCCGTGAGCTGCGGGAATCTCGTTAATATTCTGCATCCGATATGATAGATTAAGTTTTGAATGGAGGGCGTTTCGAGCTCGTGAAATACAGTGCTCGCTAAGTCACGGACCTGCTCAGCCGCCACGTAACGGGCTGGATCGGCGGCGTATGCATCTTCCGTATGTTCGTAACGCCAGCTGATGTTTAAATAGACAAAGAGCGGACGATTTCCATCTTCAGGGAGAGTCGTATATTCGTCTCTGATAAAGCCGACGAAGGAGTTTCCGCTTACTTTGACAAGCTGGAGATCCGTTATTTCGCTGTATTGCTCCTTCAGCGTTATCGTATCCCCCATTCGTTCTGCTTTCAGCACCGACCGAGCGCGTTCATTGCGCGATCTTCTGAAGACAAGCTGGCTTGTGCCGAGCTCTTGATCCTCGTATGCAGGCATCGCTTCAAACGGAATGTCTTCACCTGTCAGGGTGATCGTATCCATATGAGAATAGGTGTCTAAAAATCTGTGAGCCACATAATGCAAGAAGCCTTCGGTGGTTGTTCCCTCATAGGAAGCGAGGTGGCGCTGAATAAAGTTTTTCATCGAATCCGTAGCCACGATGAGCGTATTATCTCCGTCTGTAAATGAGGGCAAAAAGGCATCTCCGCCAATTTCGCATGTCACATCAATGCCGACAACTGTATTGGTTCTGCCCGTAAAAGAAGACTCTGGGATTTGATTTATGCCTGTGAGCGGTTTTAAAAACGTTCGGTATGCAAACACATTTCCTTTGCCGTAAGACATGGTTCTTTTCATTAGAATCTCTCCTTTTTCTGTAATGATGTCCTCTAAACGAAAGCGGGCGATGCGGTATATTTCCTCAAGAGCCTGCTGGAATTCTGTTTCTGGTTTGTTCTTCAGCCTTGTCAGCAGAGCTTGGCGGATCTCCTGTTTCGTTTTTTCCTTTACCGCTAAAATAAAAGGAAAACCGAAGTTATGATAGTAGTCTTCATTTCGTTTGAGAAATTCCTCGTATTCCTGCTGTTCAAGCTTACTGAGCCCTGCGTTTTGCTGCTCTTTTACAGAGGAAGCGCTCATTGGTTTCTTGGTGCCGAGGCGAGGGTGTTTGCAGATGAGCTCAAGCTGTGTCTTGCGATCCGCAGCTTTGACTAAGCGGGACATTTTTTGATGCAAATCAGAAAGGGAGGAAAATGGGCGGAGTGCCGCGGCCTCCTCCGCAATCCATGCAGAGTGCTCGAAAATAGATCCAAGTGTGTCAGCCAGTGTTTGTCTATCCATTTGATTCAGGTCGTCAATTGTGAACATGAGCCATCTCCCCTTTACGTATTGATTTCTGCGCCATGGGGCTGTTTGCATTGAAAAAAAGTGTTCAATGCGATCGCGGTTAAGCTGCCAATGACAATGCCGCTTCCGGTCAACACGGAAGCTGCTCCCGGGAGAGAGGAAAACAAGGCGGGCACCGTCGTGGCGCCAAGCCCTAAGCTGACAGAAGAAGCAATGATCAGCAGATTGCCTTGTGATTCAAAATCGACGCCGGAAAGCATTTTAATACCGTAAGAAATGACCATGCCGAACATGACAATCATCGCGCCGCCGAGCACTGCATTCGGGATCACGGTCGTCAATGCCGCGGCTTTTGGAATCAGACCGACTGCCATCAGCATAAACCCGGTGATGGCGATGACATTGACACTTTTCATTTTTGAAAGCTGAACGATACCGACATTTTGCGAGAAGGCTGTATAAGGAAACGCGTTCAATAAGCCGCCAAGCACAATCGCAAGCCCTTCCGCACGGTAGCCTTTCTCAAGATCTTTCTCTGTTAGTTTCCGGTTTGTCATATCGGATAGAGCAAAGTAAACACCCGTTGATTCAACAAGGCTGACAATCGCAACCAATAGCATGGTGAGAATGGCGGGCAGCTCAAAGGTTGGCGTGCCGAAATAAAATATAGAAGGAATATGAACCCAGGACGCCTCCGCGACCTCAGAAAAATCGACTTTTCCCATAAAGAAAGCGGCTGCCGTTCCAGCTGCAAGGCCGAGCAAAATCGCAATGGAGCGGATAAACCCTCTAAAGAAATAAAACAGCACTAAAATAAAGGCTGTAACGGCAAAGCCAAGGAGCACGTTGCCTAGTGAGCCGAAGTCTTTGCTGCCTTCGCCGCCGGCCAGGTTATTCATCGCCGTCGGAATCAGGCTGATGCCGATAATCATAACGACTGAGCCGGTTACGACCGGCGGGAAAAAACGGACAAGCTTCCCGAAGAAGCCCGCGGCTAAAACGACAATCAGCCCGGCTGCGATAATCGAACCGTAAATCGCTGAGACACCGTATGTGCTGCCAATAGAAATCATCGGGCCGACTGCAGTAAACGTACAGCCGAGCACAACAGGAAGGCCGATGCCGAAATAGCGGTTTTTCCAGAGCTGTAACAGAGTCGCAGCCCCGCACATAAACAAATCAATGGCAATTAAATACGTCAGCTGGCCCGCATTGAGCCCGATCGCAGCTCCGGCGATCAGAGGGACGAGAATGGCTCCCGCGTACATCGCCAGCATATGCTGAAGCCCAAGCATCAAAAGCTGAAAGGAATGATACTGTTCCTTCATCTCTATTTACACCTCTTTTTCTAAAACGAGTGTGTTTTCTAATACAGGCTGTTTTTCCTTCTGAACGGTTTTTTCCTTTCTGTCGCGCAAACTGAAGAATAGGTTTAAAAAGATCGCAGTCAGGCTTCCTGTGATCATGCCGTCACTGACCAGAATGCGGATCGGAGCGGGAAACTCTGCGAAAATCGCCGGTACTGTGCTGGCGCCGATACCGAGTGCGATTGAGCAGGCGATGGTCAGCAGATGATATTGGTTTTTCAGATCCACTGTACTGAGCATTTTTACTCCGGAGGCGATAACCATGCCGAACATGACAACGGTTGCGCCGCCGAGCACAGCCGCGGGAACGGAGGAAGCAAGAGCGGCAACCTTAGGAATCAGCCCAAGGAAAAGAAGGATACAGCCCGCGGTGACGACGACATTTCTCGTTTTCACCTTTGTCAGCTGCAATAATCCGGCGTTTTGTGCAAATGTATTATAGGGAAAGGCGTTGAACAGCCCGCCTATCATAATGGCGATTCCTTCCGCCCGATAGCCTTTGACCAGATCTTTTTCGGTTAGAGGCCGGCCGCATATCTTTCCGATGGCGTAAAAAACGCCGGTTGATTCAACAATAATGACAATTCCGACGATCAGCATCGTGATGATCGGACCGATTTCAAAAGATGGAGCGCCGAAGTAAAACGGCTTTGGGATTTGAAAGAATGGGGCTTCAGATACAGATGAAAAGCTGACCTTGCCCATGACGGCAGCCGCCGCAGTACCCGCAGCAATCCCGATCAGAACGGAAAGCGTTCGGGCAAACCCTTTGAGAAAGCGGTTGAGGACTAAGATCAGGATAAGGACGCTGACAGAAAGAAGAAGATTTTCGAGCGAACCGTACTCGGGATTGGCGCTGCCGTTTGCTTTTTCTCCGCCAGCCATATTTTTCACACCTGTCGGAACAAGAGAAAGACCAATCAAGGTGACAACAGTTCCTGTTACGACAGGAGGGAATAACACGGTCAGCTTGCCGAAGAAACGGGCACACAAGAAGATCAAGACACCGGCTGCGATGATTGAACCGTAAATCGCTGAAATGCCGTAATTTGCACCAATTGCAATCATCGGGGTGACGGCCACGAACGAGCTGCCGAGCATGACGGGAAGCCCAATGCCGATGTGCGTTCCTCGCCAGGTCTGCAAAAGCGTCGCGGCTCCGCACGTTAACAGGTCAATCGCCAATAGGTAAGACAGCTGTTCCGACGTTACATTCAGCGCTCTGCCGACAAGCAGAGGCACCAAAATCGCACCTGCGTACATGGCCAGCACATGCTGCAGGCCAAGAGTGAACACTGCAAACGGTTTTTGTTTCACTACAGTCCCTCCTTTTACATGTGAACTTTAGTAACATGATAGCGTGCCGTTTGCGGGATGTCATTGGATACAGTAGCTGAAAAATAGGAGCGTTATTGCTGAAAGTAACGAAAAGCCATTTCTTTTGTAACACCATGTGACAAATGCTAGCTAATCAGCCGCTGCATCCGCAAGGCAAGCCGCAACCGCATTGTCGTTTCGGGATCTTTTAAGCTTTTGCCCAGTAATTCTTCACATTTTTCGAGGCGGTAGATGACCGTATTGCGATGCACGTACAAACGTTTTGCCGTCTCGGAAATCTGGCAGTGTGTCTCTAGATAGACAGACAGTGTATGAAGCAGGCTTTGATCCTCCTGCTGCTTTTCAGCCAGGCTTTGAAGAGTGGAATTGTAAAATTTCTTCAAATCCTCAACCGGAAGCAGGCGGAGCAACTCAGGTACATCTTTCGCGTGATACACTTGGATAAACTCCGTGCTTCTTGATAAATGCCCTGATTGGAGAGCGTCAGACGCTTCTGTGAAAGCGTCCGGAACATCGATCAGCTTTTGGCAAATGTTGCTGATGCCAAAGGACAATGTCCGTTTAAATTGGTTTTTAACCTGTGCCTGAAACTGCTCTAAAAAGCTGATCACCGAAGCGTGCATTTCACTCCAGCTGTCTGTCGCCTCGATCAGCAGAATGCCGACATTTCCTTTAATAAAGAGGTGAGGCGGGAATGGGAAGGCAGACAATTCGCCTTCGAGAAATTCAAATACACTGTCAGAGGCCAGCTGATTTTCAGTAAAGCTGATCGATCTGTCATTCCGGTCGAGCTTTCCGGCGATGCACATATATTTTTGATCCCAGCTGAGCTTAAATTCTTTTGCCCGGTTTTTGATTTCGTCGTCTGAAGAGAACGACCGCTCGATAAAATTACTGAAAAACTCATTCCGCGCCCGCCGGCTGTATTGCTTCAGCGCGTTTTCCTTCAGCAGCTCAAAGGAAATCACGTTCGCAGCCTGTTCAATGGTGAGAATCAATCCTTTATCAGCGGCTTGGACCATTTCCGGTATAAGCAGGTAGCCGCAGCTTTTTTCATGATTATAGATAGGAAGGACAGAATATGTTTTCTGATTTGAGATCGAAGAAAAACAAGTGAAAAACGGCCCGGACACGGTGTGCAGCGTGCTTTTGAGCTTTTCGGTTTCAAATGAAATCTGATGAGATGCAGAAAGCATTTTGGCATGCTGGTCAAGGAGCAGCACGGGAAGATGAAGGAGGTCTGATACCTTTTTGAGCAGAGATTGCAATCCCTTGCCGCTCATAATGTGGTTTGTGAATTTCTTATGTGCGTAAATGGCTTGCTGAAGCTCGTTTGAACGCATATCAAGAATATGGCTCAGCGTGGCGTTGACAATGTCTCCGAGGCGTATATGCTCAGGGAGCTCAATGATAGGAAACGCGTGTGAATCGGCGAGGTCAATAATTTCTTTCGGGATATCCTCCAGGTAGCGTTTTGTTTTAATGCCGAGACCGGCACAGCCGCGTTTTGCCATTTGCCGAATCAGCTCTGATAACTGGTGAGGATTGTCCTTCAGGTGATACGCGGTGGTGACGAGCAGCTCGTCTTTATGCAGAAAATCCGCGATATCAGGAGCATCCATCATGTTGACATGCTGAACCTCTCTTTCTCCCCCTGCTTTGCCCGCAATTAAAACTGCATTTTCGTAAGCCGGTATTTTCATCACATCAAAAATATTCATAGCTCATTCTCCTTTTTTCACAAAAAGTAACCATTGGTTAAGATGAATAAATTTCATTATTAATTCTAGCTGTTTTGCTGATGTAATACGATCATAGTAACAGTAAAATGTTGAAAATAGACTGATTGTGTTACATAAACTGACATAAAAATTCATCATCCTTACAGGGGAGGGTTCAGTATGGCTTACGATTTAGTAATAAAAGGAGCAAAGGCAGTCACGCCGGATGGTGTTAAAGAAGCTGATATTGCAATGAAAAACGGGACAATTGCCAAGATCGGTTCTGCAATTGAAGCAGAGGGGGCACCAGTTGTGGAGGCTAGCGGGCAATATATTTTTCCGGGTTCGATCGATTGCCATGTTCATTTCAACGAACCGGGCAGAGAGGATTGGGAAGGGTTTGAAACAGGCTCACAGATGATGGCTGCAGGCGGCTGCACCACTTATTTTGATATGCCGCTGAACTGCATTCCATCCACGGTGACGGCTGAAAACATTCTCGCAAAAGCTGAAATCGGCAGGCAAAAATCGGCGGTGGATTTTGCGTTATGGGGCGGCCTTGTGCCCGGTCATATTGATGACATACATCCGATGGCTGAAGCGGGTGCGATAGGATTTAAAGCATTTTTATCAAAATCAGGCACAGAGGAGTTTCGCTCTGTTGATGAACGGACCTTGCTCAAAGGCATGAAAGAAATCGCGGCCGCAGGAAAAATCCTTGCTCTTCACGCAGAAAGCGATGCGATCACAAGCTTTTTGCAGATGGAATGGGCGAATAAAGGGAAAGTGAATGCAGATGCATACGCGGCCTCCCGCCCGGAGGAAGCCGAAGCTGAAGCGGTGTATCGCACGATTCAGTATGCGAAAGTGACGGGCTGTCCGGTTCATTTTGTCCATATCAGCACGGTGAAAGCGGTTCGGCTGATTAGAGAGGCGAAACGGGAAGGGCTTGATGTTTCGGTCGAAACATGCCCGCATTATGTTTTGTTCAGCCATGACGATTTACGCGAAAGGGGTTCTGTCGCAAAATGCGCCCCTCCGCTCAGATCGCAGCCATCAAAAGAGGCGTTAATTGATACGCTGATCGCGGGGGATATTGACATGGTGTCCTCGGACCACTCCCCCTGCCGTCCTTCTCTGAAGCGGGAGGATAATATGTTTTTGTCATGGGGCGGAATCAGCGGCGGGCAGTTTACTTTATTGGCCATGCTTGAATTGGCCCTTGAGCGGGATATTCCATTTGAAACCATTGCTGAATGGACAGCGGGGGCACCCGCGAAGCGATTCGGCCTTCAGCAAAAAGGGAGGCTTGAAGAGGGGCGAGACGCGGATCTCGTTCTCGTCAGCATGGAGCCGTACACAGTCACAACAGAAACGATGTTTGCAAAACATAAGCAGAGCATTTATGAAGGACATACTTTCCCCTGCCGCATCTCGGCCACCTACAGCAGAGGACGGAGCGTGTACAGTGATGGGGAGAAAGCAGACAGCGGAATTGAGGGAGCATTGGTCGTTCCTTCGTAAGCCCGGCAGATTGAATTCTGCCGGTTTTTTTATGTCAGTGACTTTGGTTTTTAAAAATCAATCATCGTCGCTGCATACGAGTTCCAAATGGACGAAAGAATGCCCGGCATGCGGCCAATGCGGCGTGACGGCATTGGTGATACAGGAGCAATTCGGGGGCGATATTTTCAAAACAAAGGTCGGTGGGAGCTGGCATTTTTATAACAGCATAAATGGGGCTGTGTATGACTTTACGAGTGAACAGTTTCAGGAGCCTATTGAGTACCAAAATATCCCTTCCTCAAGAGAGGAGGCGTTTTTGGATACCAATGAGGAACAATATCAGCATCTGCGCTCAGCGTTTTTCCGCAATATGAACAGCATTTCCGAGGAAACCTGAAAACGCGTGTGATAAACTGGAAGAGAGGTGAATGATTGTGATTTATATCGGACTGACGGGATGGGGGGATCATGACAGCATTTATCCGCCGAAAACGGCCAGCCAGAAAAAATTGCAGGCCTATTCCTCCCATTTTCCGATCGTGGAATTAGACGCGAGCTTTTACGCGATTCAGCCGGCGCGCAACAATGAAAAGTGGGTGAAGGAAACACCGGAAACCTTCCAATTTATCATTAAAGCGTATCAGGGCATGACGGGGCATCAGCGCGGCGACATTCCGTTTGACTCCAAAGAGGAGATGTTTGATGCTTTTAAGCTGTCCTTAACGCCATATTTACATAGCAATAAGCTCGCCATGGTGCTGTTTCAATTTCCGCCGTGGTTTGACTGCAAGAAAGAAAATGTCGCTTATTTAAGATGGTGCAAAAATCAAATGGGCGATATTCCTTGCGCGCTTGAGTTCAGAAACCGCTCCTGGTTTTCGCCGCCATTTTATGAGCAGACGCTTTCCTTTATGAAAGCGGAAGGCTGGATTCACAGCGTATGTGATGAACCGCAAATCGGCGATGGAAGTGTCCCGACTGTGTTGCGGGCGACCGATGAAAACAAAACGCTCGTCAGGTTTCACGGACGCAATAAGCAGGGCTGGATGAAGCCTGATGGCGGGAAAAACTGGCGTGAGGTCAGATATTTATACCGCTATAACAAACAGGAGCTGGAAGACTGGAAAAAGCATCTGAATGAATTGCAGCAGCAGTGTAAAGATGTATTTGTCCTGTTCAACAACAATTCCGGCGGAGACGCCGCGGATAACGGCAAGCAGATGCTTGAACTGCTTGATATCGAGTACTCCGGACTTTCTCCGAGACAGCTCGATTTATTTTAGAAAAGAGGTTTTGATTGATGTCGTTTGTGATTTTGATCGTACTGGGATTTATTGCGGGTACGGTAGGAAGTTTGATTGGACTCGGCGGCGGGATTGTCATCGTTCCGGCCATGATGTTTTTAAGCGCGGTGACGCCGTATTTTCAGGATGTGACGCCGCAGGTCGCCATCGGGACTTCGCTTCTGGTCATTATTTTTACGGGTCTTTCCTCAACTTTGGCTTATATTAAATATAAAACGGTTGATTATAAAAGCGGGCTCATTTTCTTTATCGGTTCAGGTCCCGGCAGCATTATTGGGGCTTACGTGTCAAAGCTTTTTAATTCAAACTCGTTTTCCATTTGGTTTGGCATATTTATGATTCTTATTTCATTATCCTTAATGCTGAAAGCGAAGGCGCGGCCGGTAAACAAAGAGCACAGAGGAATAATACGGACTTTTCAGGATGATGCCGGAGAGCCCTATACTTACTCGTATCAGGCGCCTGTCGGGATTGCCATCGCCTTTGTTGTCGGCTTTTTAGGCGGGCTCTTTGGAATAGGCGGCGGCTCGCTGATGGTTCCGGCCATGATGCTGTTATTTCTGTTCCCGCCAAAGGTTGCGGTGGCAACGTCCATGTTCATTATTTTCCTGTCCTCTATGACAGGATCTGTTTCACATATCATGTCCGGGCATGTGAATTGGCTGTATGCCCTCGCACTTGTGCCCGGCGCTTGGTTCGGCGGAAGGCTTGGCGCCGCCATCAACCGAAAAATGCAGACGAAAACGATCGTTATGATTATGAGGATCGTATTAATTTTGATCGGCTGCCAGCTCATTTATGAAGGCATTTTCAGCTGAACGATTAGGGAGAGAATGGTATGAAAGAGAAGCTCCGCTTATATCACACAAATGATTTGCACAGCCATTTTGAAAATTGGCCAAAAATAACAGATTATATTGAGCAAAAAAGAAAAGAACATCAGTTGCACAGCGAAGAGACGCTCGTTTTTGATATTGGTGATCATATTGATCGTTTTCATTTTGTGACAGAGGCGACATTCGGAAAAGCCAATGTAGACCTCTTAAACCGTCTTGAAATTGATGGAGCGGCTATCGGCAATAACGAGGGGATTACGCTTCCTCATGAAGAGCTTGCTTCTTTATATGATCATGCCGAGTTTCCCGTTATCGTCTCTAATCTGTATGACAAAAACGGAAACCGCCCGTCCTGGGCGGTTCCTTACCATATCAAAACATTGGGAAACGGCATGACCATCGCTTTGTTAGGCGTAACGGTGCCGTATTATCCCGTATATGACAAGCTGGAATGGACTGTTACTGATGCGCTCGAAAGTATAAAAGAAACCATACAGGAAGTGAAAGGACAGGCTGATATCATCGTTCTCCTGTCGCATTTGGGAATTCTTGACGATCAAGCGGTTGCTGAAGCGGTTCCGGAGATTGACGTTATCCTCGAGTCTCATACTCACCATCTGCTTGAAAATGGACAGATGGTCAACGGCGTATTGCTTGCCAGCGCTGAGAAATACGGAAACTATGTCGGCTGTGTAGACATCACGATGGACACTGAAAAGCGAAAAATCATCAGCAAAACAGCGTCTGTTCAAAACATGGCTGAATGGACAGGGGAATCGGCGGAAACCAAAGCATTTCTTGAGGAAAAAGAGCGTGAAGCCAAGGAAAAGCTGTCCGTTGCCGTTGCGGAGCTTGCGCAAGATGCTGAAGTCAAGTGGTTTGAAGAATCTGATCTGCCTTTACTTTTGGCATATGCGTTAAAGGAATGGTGCGGAGCCGACATCAGCATGGTGAATTCCGGCGTCATCCTCGGACCGCTTAAAGCCGGCCCGGTGACCAAGCTTGACCTGCACCGCATCTGCCCTCACCCCATCAACCCGGTTACTGTCCGCCTGACGGGAGAGGAACTGAAGGAAACGATTGTTCATGCCGCTTCGGAACAGATAGAGCAGCTCCGAATTAAAGGATTGGGCTTCCGGGGAGAAGTGATGGGAAAAATGGTGTACGCGGGTGTCGATGTCGAAACAAAACGGCTGGACGATGGGATGACCCACGTCACCCGGATTACGCTGAACGGAGCTGACATAGATAAAAATAAACAATACGCTGTGGCCGTGCTTGACATGTTTACGCTCGGCAGGCTGTTTCCAATCATCCGCGACGCCGAGGTAAAAGAATATTTTATGCCGGAATTTTTGCGGGATCTGCTTGCCTGGAAGCTTGCACAATAAGGAGGTCAGCCCACAACAAGCCGTGCCCTTCATCATAAAGTGATGAAGGAAGGGAGTGGTTGACGTGGTAAATCTGACACCGATTATGATCGAAGGACAGCCTTTTACAGCTGTGACAGTAAAGCTTCCAAAAACAAATTTCATGGCAGTTTCCAATGATCACGGATACATTATGTGCGGCGCGCTTGATGTGGCGCTGCTGAATGAAAAATTAAAGGAGCGTGGAATTGTGGCGGGACGGGCGGTTGGTGTGCGAACAATTGACCAGCTGTTAGACGCCCCTTTAGAATCCGTCACATATGCCGCAGAAGATCTTGGCATTCATGCCGGCATGAGCGGCAGAGAAGCGCTTTTAAAAATGGTGAAATAAAATAAATTGGCCCGGCTATTACTATGTCCCCCCTTACAAGCATACATTGTGATATGTAAGGGGGGATTTTCTTGCCAAGATATCGCGGCCCTCTTCGCAAGAGAGGACCTTTGCCTTTCCGGTACGTGCTGCTGCTGTCACTCGTATTTTTTATCATATCAACAACAGTCAGCCTTTGGATTATCAACGGCTCGATTAAACCGGTATTAATGAGCATCGGTGAAATGGAAACGAAGCGTGTGGCAACAGAGGTGATTCAGGATTCGATTGAGGATTATATGTCTGACAGCGAAAATATGAAAGATATGTTTCAAATGAATTCTGATGAAAACGGAAATTTAACGACAATCGATTTTAATACACAGATTATAAACAGTGTGAAAACAAAGGTGACAAAACAGCTTCAGTCTCATCTGAAAGAGATGGAAACCCACACCGGACACAGCGGCGCCAGTGAAAATATTATGATCAACATCCCATTGGGACAGGTGACAGGAAACAGCCTTCTTGGAAACCTCGGCCCGAAAATCCCGGTCCGGTTTAATTTGATCGGTGACGCCTTTACGGACGTCAAAACAAAAATAAAGCCATACGGCATTAATAACGCACTTATTGATATCAGCATCTTCGTAGAAATTAAAGTGAAGGTCATCATCCCGTTCGCAAGCAAAACGGCCGTGGTCACCAATAATGTTCCTGTATCAATTAAAGCAGTGCAGGGCGAAGTGCCGCAATTTTATAACGGAAGCGGCGGTTCAGGTGTTACGCCTTCTGTCCAGCTTCCAAGCAGCAAAGAAGAAGACAGCCATGATTCAAAAAATGAAAAAAACAGCAAATAAAGCCGCCTTTTCATGAGGCGGCTTTCGTCATTTCTTTTTCTTGTACTCATAGCGCTCCCACGCTCTCAAATGTGGATAAGGATCAAACGACCATTCAGTTTTTCCATTATCCTTATACATGCCATAGTGCAGGTGCGGCGGAAATTTTCCGGCCGTGCCAGGCGGGCCGTATCCTGAGCTGCCCACTGACCCGATCACTTGGCCGGGCTCAACGATCTGCCCTGTTTTAATGCCCTTTGCAAACCCATTGAGATGGGCGAAATAATGATACGTATTGTTAATATCTCTGATGCCGATTCTCCATCCTCCAAAGCGGTTCCAGCCTTTCATTTCAATGACGCCGTAACAGGTGGATTTAACAGGAAGGCCGTAGTGGGCAAAGAGATCTGTTCCTTCATGAATCCGCCTTCCCCCAAAGCCGCGGGCGTCTCCCCACGTGCTGCGGTAGCTGTAATCCGTTCTGATCGGAAGCGGAAATGCATGCTCGCCCAAATCAATATGACCGTAAGCCTTAAACAGCTTCATGAACTCTGATATGATTCCCACCGTTTGATCACGGCGGTAATAATTCCAGAGCCCGATGCGGATATTCTCCTCATCTGTGCCGTACGACAGCAGATATTGTGCGAATGTATACAGAATGTCTTCATCATTGCTGACCTCGGCTTTCCCGTCGCCGTCACCGTCCATTCCGATTCCGTCAAACACTTTTATGCTTAACGGCGCATCGTCTTTCAGATTCGGGTTTTCTGGTCCGCTCCAGATCTCATCCGGTACATAGATGCTGATGATTCCCGTTTTGTCAGGCAGATCCTTTCTGTTGCTCCGCACATTCTCCTCGTATTGATCAACAGCGGCAAGCGCATACCAAGGAATCTGCGTTACAGCCTCGACTTTATGATATAATTCCATCCGTTTGGAAAGCACCGGATCTGAAAGCTCTTTACCAGACGCATAAGGTTCAAATGCAAACAAAAGGAGAAGAAGGGCAGATAACACAACTTTCACAAAATAATCTCCTTTCAATATTGAATACACATAGTTTGCGGCAACCCGGCGAGAAAATGTCAGTAATCATCTTCCCTTGTCGAGAAATTTTTCCTATGTTAAAGTGTCTAAAGAAAAGACTTTCTTTAGTTAGAAAAACATTATTTTTGTTGCAGAAATGAAAAAACTGCACCTATCTCGTTTTCAGAATGTTTCGTGTCAGAAATTGAGTATATTGGATATTGGAGATGATGGGAATTGGCAAAGAAAGACGAACACCTCAGAAAGCCCGAATGGCTCAAAATCAAATTAAATACAAATGAAAATTATACAGGACTCAAAAAACTCATGCGGGAAAACAATCTGCACACCGTATGTGAAGAAGCAAAATGTCCGAATATTCATGAATGCTGGGCAGTGAGACGTACAGCGACATTTATGATCTTAGGATCCGTTTGTACGAGAGCGTGCCGTTTCTGCGCAGTCAAAACGGGCCTTCCGACTGAGCTTGACCTGCAAGAGCCGGAACGCGTAGCAGATTCCGTCGCTCTGATGAATCTGAAACACGCGGTTATCACAGCTGTTGCGCGTGATGACCAAAAAGACGGCGGTGCGGGTATTTTCGCGGAAACTGTCCGTGCAATCCGCAGAAAAAGCCCGTTCACAACGATTGAGGTGCTTCCGTCAGATATGGGCGGAAACTATGATAACTTAAAAACGTTAATGGATACGCGCCCTGACATCCTGAATCACAATATCGAAACGGTTCGCCGCCTGACGCCAAGAGTCCGCGCGCGTGCGACGTACGACCGTTCGTTGGAATTTTTGCGCCGCGCGAAAGAAATGCAGCCTGACATCCCGACAAAATCAAGCATCATGATCGGACTCGGTGAAACGAAAGAAGAAATTATCGAAGTGATGGACGACCTCTTGGCAAACAATGTTGATATTATGGCAATAGGCCAATATCTGCAGCCGTCGAAGAAGCACTTAAAAGTCCAAAAATATTATCACCCTGATGAATTTGCAGAATTGAAGGAAATCGCGATGCAAAAAGGCTTCAGCCACTGTGAAGCCGGTCCGCTTGTCCGTTCCTCCTACCATGCGGATGAACAGGTTAACGAAGCATCTAAAAAACGCCAAGCGCAAGCATAATGCCAAAACGCCAGATCATCTGGCGTTTTTGTCATTCCTATTCGTTTCCTTGTCCTGGCGTGTTTCTCCATTGGCATTTTCGTTTTCCGAGACAGGGCTTCCTTGCGGGGAGGTTTTCATTTCTTGTATCGTCCCCGACATGATGTCTCTGACATCTCTTGAACCGGAACCGAGATTGCTGTAATTTTTGATGGCCTGCATGTGATTTGGATTGTCGGAAATGTACACATGATAGTAACGCGGAATCACCGAAACCGCCGTTTTTTTCACTTGATCAGCTGTCAGCTCACGGTTATTCGAATCTGTTTTGTACACGACAAGCGCTTCTTGGTCAGTGACAAGCGCTGCGGCATCTTGAATATGAGGGAGCTGAACCGTTAAGCTTGATATGATGTGAGCGGTTTCTTCACGGTCTGGCGCCGGTGTCTCCTGCTGTTCGCCGTCAAATTGTTCTTTTTGATAGCGGACATAACCAAACTGTTCATTCTCATCATGCCTGTTAAAAGCTTCATTGCGGTCAGATACATGAATGGGCCTGGTTTCATTTTGATGCTGGGCATTCTGTTCAGCGTTATTGAGTCCTGCGCCTCCGCATCCGGATAAAAGCCCGGTCATCAGGCAGAGGCTGACAGCAGTTCGCTTCATTTGTAATCCCTCCTCATGTGTAGGGTAGCCAAATCACACGAATTATTCTTTAGCAATTGATGGGGACGGGGCAATGAATTATGATAGGAATGAGTGAAAAAGAGGTGAGATCATGATTCTTATTCAAAATGCCGAATTTGAGCTGGTGCACAATTTCAAAGACGGCTTCAACGAAGAGGCTTTTAAAGCCCGTTATTCCGATATTTTAAATAAATACGATTACATTGTGGGAGACTGGGGATACGGCCAGCTCAGGCTCAAGGGCTTCTTTGACGACCAGAATCAAAAGGCGACCTTTGAAACGAAAATCAGCACATTGGACGAATACATTTACGAATACTGTAATTTCGGCTGTGCGTATTTTGTCTTAAAACGGATCAGAAAATAACCATTACACAAAGGGGATGCTGTCATGTATTTTGTTGACAGAAACAAGATAGAGCATACACTCGGGTTCTTCGAGCGTCAGCTGGAGCTGTTTCATTCGCAAACAGACTGGAAATCCGAGATCGAGGGGCTCGCGCTTGAACGCATCGGCCACCTGTTAATCGAATGCATTCTCGATACAGGAAATGACATGATTGACGGTTTTATTATGCGGGACCCGGGCAGCTATGATGATATCATGGACATACTGGTTGATGAAAAAGTCGTAACGGAAGAAGAGGGGGCAGAGCTGAAGCAATTGATTGCGTACCGAAAAACATTGGTTCAGCAATACCAGCTCGCTGACAGTGCAGAGCTTTACAAGCTGATCACCGCGCATCTAGCGGTCCTTCAAGTCTTTCCGAAACGAATCAGAAGCTACTTGGAAACAGAGCTGGGCCCTGTTTCCGCGTTTAAATAACGACAGGAAAGCCACAGGAGTGTTTAAAAATGAAAACATATAAAGGATATCTAATTGATTTAGACGGAACGATGTACAACGGCACAGAAAAAATCGAGGAAGCTTGTGAATTTGTCAGAACGCTGAAAGACCGCGGCATTCCTTATCTTTTTGTGACAAACAACTCTTCCCGCACACCGAAGCAGGTGGCGGACAAGCTGGTCTCTTTTGACATTCCGGCAACAGAGGAGCAGGTTTTTACGACAAGCATGGCGACTGCCCAGCATATCGCCCAGCAGAAAAAAGACGCGTCTGTGTATGTGATCGGGGAAGAAGGAATTCGCCAGGCGATTGAAGAAAACGGCCTGACCTTTGCAGAGGAAGAGGCGGACTTTGTTGTTGTCGGAATTGACCGCGGGATTACATACGAAAAACTTGCCGTCGGCTGCCTCGCAATCAGAAATGGCGCCCGCTTTATTTCCACAAACGGTGACATTGCCATACCGACTGAAAGAGGCCTCCTGCCGGGCAACGGTTCACTGACCTCTGTGTTAACCGTATCCACAGGCGTGCAGCCGGTATTTATCGGCAAGCCGGAATCCATCATCATGGAGCAGGCGATGCGTGTTCTCGGCACTGATGTATCCGAAACACTTATGGTCGGCGACAACTACGCGACTGACATTATGGCAGGCATTAATGCAGGGATGGATACGCTGCTTGTCCACACAGGCGTAACGAAAAGAGAGCATATGACAGACGATATGGAAAAACCGACTCACGCTATTGATTCTCTGACTGAGTGGATTCAGCATATATAAAAAAGGGCGCCCCAAAAGGGTGCCCTTTATTCTGTATGCCGCGCGCGGTGTGCAAGCCTGCTGGAGGCCGCAGCGGAAATGGCGCCGACAATGTCATCAAGAAATGTATGGCATTCGCCGGTTGATTTATCATTTAAACGGCCGAGGATACCGGGTTTTTCTTTGTCGATGTAGCCATAGTTTGTAAACCCGATGGACCCGTAAATATTCACGATGGAAAATGCCAGAACTTCATCTACTCCATATAGGCTTTCATCTATCTCCAGCATCGTTTGCAGCGGTTCAGACAGTTTTTTCTGCTCAGCAAGAACGTCCAATTCAATGCCCGTTAAAATCGCGTTTTGCACCTCACGCTTTGCGAGGACCCGATTCACATTCAACGTGCATTCATCCATGGTTAAATCCGGATGATATTTTTTCTGCAGAAAAAAGACAAGCTCGGCAATATCGGATACCTCAACGCCGCGCTCCTTCATCCGTTCTCTTGCTTTGGCTTCCATCTGACTGATTTGTTCTTTATCTGACATCAACTTCACCCAATCTTTTTTTACTAGTTTATACAAAACGTACGAGATGTTTACGACTTTTTCTTGCTCCTTCGTCGGATTAAAATATGTATTCATAATTCCGCCTGTGTATGACTACGATGTGATGAGCCCTAATTCAACAGGCAGGTGATCATTGTGAAAGGCACAATAAAAGAAAAATACGGCATTCATATCAGGCAGCTTTCAATGTATCAGCATACGTATCAATGCTTTCAAACACCGAATTCCTTCTTTTTGATTGTTCCCGTTTCCCATTTTTCAGACGAGGAGCTGACGGAGCTTTATTACATGAGTCAGTATTTACAAGAACAAAGTGACCCATACGTTTCCGTTTTTATCTTTACAAAAGAGGGCGAGCTGACCTTTGAACATGAAGGAAAAACGTACGCCCTGCTGAAGGCGGCCCCTCCTTTTTCAAACCGGGCATTTTCCATAGGGACAGAACTGGCGGAGTTTCATCGAAAGGGCAGAGGATACCCGTACGAAGTGAAGGAGGCCGGAAGAATCGGACAGTGGAAAGACCTGTGGGGAAAACGCATTGATCAGCTTGAAGCGTTTTGGCAGCGAAAGGTTCATACCCCTCCGCACGAGCCCTTTGATAAAAAAATGATTGAATCGTTTCCATATTATTTAGGACTGTCAGAAAACGCGATTCAATATTTAGTCGATACTGAGCTCGATGACAAACCGCAAGCAGCTGATTCAGGAACAATATGCCATCAGAGGATGGAAAGAAATACGTGGTCTTCTGAATCCCTTATCAGGATTCCGGCTGACTGGGTATTTGACCACGCTGCACGCGATTTAGCCGAATATATGAGACACACATTTTTGCATCATCGTGATGATTTTAACCGGCAGGGCTTTCGCTTTTTGCAGGAATACGAGCAAATCACACCGCTGTCTTCATTTTCGAAACGTCTTTTGTACAGCCGTCTCCTTTTTCCGCTTCATTATTATGAAATCGTGGAAGGCTACTATATTTCTTCAGAATCGGAAAAGCACTATTATGAAGAGCAGCTCGACTACATTCTCAGCGATTCGGGCTATGAACAATTTCTGAATGCCGCCCAGGAGTTTATGAACATGAGAGCGCAGAACATTTTTGTCCCCCCTGTCAGCTGGCTCGGAAAGGGCGGCTTGTAAGGAAGGAGAAAATCTGACAAAAATAATTAGAAAATAAAGAATCTTGTCATATCAATTGGTTAAGCGTTTACATTCGCAAAATTCAGCAGATTGTTGTCTTGTCAAAACAGAAATGGGCTTATATAATATTTGTAACTTATATGTCTGTGTTGAGTTAACAATTGTCTCTCTTGAGAGGACAATCCGAAGAAGGGTGGAGTTTTTTTGAAAGCAATTCGTGTAGGGCTTTTAGGCTTAGGTACCGTCGGAAGCGGTGTCGTTAAAATTATTCAAGACCATCAGGATAAGCTGATGCATCAGGTTGGCTGTCCAATTACAATAAAAAAAGTGCTTGTGAAAGATTTAGAGAAAAAAAGAGAAGTAGATTTGCCGAAGGAAGTGCTCACGACAGAAGTATATGATGTGATCGACGATCCAGATGTTGATGTCATCATCGAGGTGATCGGCGGTGTTGAGCAGACAAAGCAATATTTGCTTGACGCTTTGAGATCGAAAAAACACGTTGTCACGGCAAACAAAGATTTAATGGCCGTGTACGGTTCTGAACTGCTAGCTGAAGCAAAGGAAAATGGCTGTGATATTTACTTCGAAGCCAGCGTTGCCGGCGGGATTCCAATTCTTCGCACATTAGAGGAAGGCCTCTCATCAGACAGGATTACTAAAATGATGGGAATCGTAAACGGAACAACGAACTTTATCTTAACCAAAATGATTAAAGAGAAAAGCCCTTACGAGGAAGTGCTTAAGGAAGCGCAGGATCTCGGGTTTGCCGAAGCTGACCCGACTTCAGATGTGGAAGGGCTCGACGCCGCACGGAAAATGGCAATATTGGCGCGTCTCGGCTTCTCAATGAACGTCGATCTGGAAGATGTCAAAGTGAAGGGGATCTCCCAGATTACAGACGAGGATATCAGCTTCAGCAAACGCCTCGGCTACACAATGAAGCTGATCGGAATTGCCCAGCGTGACGGCAGCAAAATTGAAGTCAGCGTTCAGCCGACGCTGCTTCCAGATCACCATCCGCTTTCTGCCGTGCATAATGAATATAACGCCGTCTACGTGTATGGCGAAGCTGTCGGAGAGACGATGTTCTATGGCCCGGGAGCGGGAAGCATGCCGACAGCCACATCAGTTGTGTCTGACCTGGTTGCTGTCATGAAAAACATGCGTCTCGGCGTAACCGGCAACAGCTTTGTTGCGCCGCAATATGAGAAAAACATGAAGTCGCCGTCCGATATTTATGCACAGCAATTTTTGAGAATTCACGTGAAGGATGAGGTAGGCTCATTCTCGAAAATCACGTCTGTGTTCTCAGAACGGGGCGTCAGCTTTGAGAAAATTCTTCAGCTGCCGATTAAGGGGCATGATGAGTTAGCAGAAATCGTCATCGTCACACACCACACATCAGAAGCTGATTTCAGTGATATCCTGCAAAACTTAAATGATTTGGAAGTCGTTCAAGAAGTCAAAAGCACATATCGTGTAGAAGGGAACGGTTGGAGCTAATGTGGAAAGGACTTATCCATCAATATAAAGAGTTTTTACCCGTAACGGATCAAACACCGGCGCTTACGTTACATGAAGGCAATACGCCGCTCATTCATTTGCCGAAGCTGTCTGAACAGCTCGGGATTGAGCTCCATGTCAAAACAGAAGGCGTAAACCCTACTGGATCTTTTAAAGACCGCGGGATGGTCATGGCGGTGGCAAAGGCGAAAGAAGAAGGCAACGACACGATTATGTGCGCGTCAACCGGAAATACATCAGCGGCTGCGGCTGCTTATGCAGCCCGCGCCGATATGAAATGTATTGTCATCATCCCGAACGGGAAAATCGCGTTTGGCAAGCTCGCTCAAGCAGTCATGTACGGAGCTGAAATCATTGCGATCGACGGCAACTTTGACGATGCCCTTAAAATTGTCCGTTCAATTTGTGAAAAATCACCGATCGCGCTTGTCAACTCGGTCAACCCTTACCGCATCGAAGGCCAAAAAACAGCTGCCTTTGAAGTATGCGAACAGCTGGGCGAAGCACCGGACGTTTTGGCGATTCCGGTCGGAAATGCGGGAAACATCACAGCGTACTGGAAGGGCTTCAAAGAATATCATGAGA
Organism: Bacillus sp. PAMC26543; assembly: GCF_014250375.1. Lineage (NCBI taxonomy): Bacteria > Bacillati > Bacillota > Bacilli > Caryophanales > Bacillaceae > Bacillus > Bacillus sp. PAMC26543. Next base: position 994,336 of record NZ_CP060193.1, read on the forward strand.
AAAACGGCACTGGCCTTCCGAAAATGCGCGGTTTTGAAGCGGAAGGTGCGGCTGCGATCGTCCGCAACGAAGTCATTGAAAACCCGGAAACAGTGGCAACAGCGATTCGTATCGGAAACCCGGCAAGCTGGGATAAAGCTGTAAAAGCGGCTGAGGAGTCCAATGGGAAAATTGACGAAGTCACTGACGATGAAATTCTTCATGCGTATCAGCTGATTGCCCGTGAAGAAGGCGTGTTTGCAGAACCGGGCTCCTGCGCATCTATTGCAGGTGTGCTGAAACAAGTAAAATCCGGAGAAATTCCGAAAGGCAGCAAGGTTGTGGCTGTGTTAACAGGGAACGGGCTGAAAGACCCGAACACAGCGGTCGACATTTCTGAAATGAAGCCGGTCACCCTGCCGACTGATGAAGACAGCATCCTCGAATACTTAAAAGGAGCGGCCCGTGTATGAACGATGCCGACATGCTGTTCTCTGTCACTGTTCCAGGAAGCACGGCTAACCTAGGCCCCGGCTTTGATTCAGTCGGAATGGCGCTCAGCAGATATTTAAAGCTGACCGTCTTTGAAAGCGATCAATGGTCTTTTGAAGCTGAAACAGAAACAGTCGCCGGAATTCCGGCGGGTACAGATAATATGATCTATCAAGTGGCGAAACGGACGGCAGATATGTACGGAAAAGCAATGCCTCCTGCACATGTGAAAGTGTGGAGCGACATCCCGCTTGCACGCGGTCTTGGCAGCAGTGCTGCGGCCATAGTGGCGGCTATAGAACTGGCAGACGAATTATGCGGTTTACAGCTCTCCGAAGCGGACAAGCTGCATTTAGCCAGCCTTGAAGAAGGACATCCGGACAATGCAGGCGCTTCTCTCGTCGGCGGGCTTGTGATCGGACTGCATGAAGACGACGAGACGCAAATGATCCGCGTGCCGGATGCCGACATTGATGTTGTGGTTGTCATTCCTTTTTACGAGGTGCTGACAAGAGACGCGCGGGACGTGCTCCCGGCAGAGTTTCCATATGCGGACGCTGTAAAAGCCAGCGCCGTCAGCAACATTCTCATCGCGGCGATCATGTCAAAGGATTGGCCGCTCGTCGGAAAAATCATGAAAAAGGATATGTTCCATCAGCCGTATCGGGCGATGCTTGTCCCGGAATTGTCTAAAGTGGAGCATGTTGCCGAGATGAAAGGCGCTTATGGAACTGCCCTCAGCGGAGCGGGCCCGACGATTCTCGTCATGACCGAAAAAGGAAAAGGAGAAGCGCTGAAAGAGCAGCTCGCACTTCATTTCCCGCATTGTGAAGTCGACGCTTTGACCGTTCCGAAAGAGGGAAGTATAATAGAGCGAAATCCTTTCTATCAAGTGAAAAGTGTATAGTTCATTCCAAGCGTTCCTCAGCGTCAGCGGAGGACGCTTTTTTTCTTCATGATATAAAGGGATTTTTATTTAGAAAAACGAAATACATGTAAAAAGGAGGAGATTGGTATGAAAAAGCTGATGACCGCGGAAGATATGACAGCCATTGTCTCGGTGACAGACCCTCAATACGCCCCGGACGGCAAGCGTGCGGCTTATGTGAAGTCACAAGCAAACAAAGAGAAAGATTCATATACTTCAAATATATGGGTATATGATGCGGAAAGCGGCGCGTCCATTCCTTGGACACATGGAGAAAAGCGGAACACTGATCCTAGATGGTCTCCGGACGGACGCCAGATTGCGTTTGTTTCTGACCGTGATGGCGATGTGTCTCAGCTTTATATAATGAGCGCTGAAGGCGGGGAAGCAAAAAAACTGACTGATATTCCGTATGGCGTGTCTCAGCCGGTATGGTCTCCGGATGGAGAGTCAGTGCTTGTCACGGTCAGCCTGGGAGATGAAGAAAGTGTTTATGATCAAGAGAAAACGGAACCCGACAGCTTTGAACCGGTTGAAGTGCATGGTTTAGCCTATAAACGGGATGGAAAAGGGCTGACGAGAGGCGCGTATGCGCAGCTTGTGCTTGTCAGCGTGAAGTCTGGTGAGGTAAAACAGCTGACTAATGAAAAAGCTGACCACTTCGATCCGGCTTTTTCTCCTGACGGCAAATCTCTCGTTTTTTCGGCTAATTTGACTGAAACGGATGATGCCAGCAAGCCGCACGATGTCTGCATGGTGTCGCTGGAGGCTGAAGATCTCAAGCTGATTACCTCTCATCGCGGCTCATTCGGACCCAGCTCTTTTTCACCGGACGGAAGGTACCTTGCTTTGCTTGGGCATGAACAGGAATATCGGAATGCAACGCTAGAAAAAGCGTGGCTTTATGATATAGAGCAAGACCGCCTTACGTGTCTCACTGATATGTTGGACGTTCACTTAGCGGATGCGTTGATTGGAGACTCACTGATAGGAGGAGCTGAACAGCGCCCGGTTTGGACAAAAGACAGTCAAGGGTTTTATGTCATCGGCACAGAACAAGGCAGCACGGGAATCTATTATGTTTCTATAGAAGGACTCGTATATCCGATTCGGTTAGAAAAAGAATATATCAACAGCTTTTCCATTCATCCTGATGAACAAAGCTTTATTGCCAGTATGACAAAGCCCGACAGACCTAGTGAGCTATACAGCATTCCGCTTGGACAGGAAGAAAAACGGCTGACTGATGCGAATGACAAGTTTGTTGACGAGCACCTCATTTCGTTACCTGAAGACATTCAATATGTGACAGAAGACGGGATGACGGTGAACGGCTGGCTGATGAAACCTGCTCAGGCTGCAGAGGGCAAAAACTATCCGCTTATTCTCAATATACACGGCGGTCCGCATATGATGTACGGGCATACATATTTTCACGAATTTCAGGTGCTGGCGGCGAAAGGATATGCAGTGGTTTATGTAAATCCAAGAGGAAGCCATGGCTACGGACAGGAATTTGTGAACGCAGTCAGAGGGGATTACGGCGGAAAAGACTATCAGGACGTGATGCAGGCAGTGGATGAGGCGATCAAAAGAGACTCGCAGATTGATGCCGAGCGGATAGGCGTCACAGGCGGAAGCTACGGAGGCTTTATGACCAACTGGATCGTGGGGCAGACAAATCGTTTTAAAGCAGCTGTCACTCAGCGTTCGATTTCAAACTGGCTCAGCTTTCACGGCGTTAGTGATATCGGCTATTTTTTCACGGACTGGCAGCTTGAGCATGACATGTTTACCGATACAGAAAAACTGTGGGACCGTTCCCCTTTAAAATATGCGGCAAATGTGGAGACGCCCCTTTTAATTCTTCATGGCGAACGTGATGACCGGTGCCCGATTGAACAGGCTGAACAGCTTTTTATCGCCTTGAAAAAAATGGACAAGGAAACCGTGCTGGTCCGTTTTCCGAAAGCGACGCATAATTTGTCACGCAGCGGACACCCGGGACAGCGGATCAAGCGCCTGGCCTATATAAGCTCATGGTTTGACCAATATCTCTCATAAAAAAAGCCAGGCTGATCAAATATCAGCCTGGCTGCTTTATTAAAAGACTTGTTCTACTTCAATTACACCCGGCACTTCTTCAAGAAGAGCGCGTTCAATTCCGGCTTTCAGCGTAATTGTTGAACTTGGGCAGCTGCCGCATGCGCCTAGAAGACGAAGTTTAACAATACCTTCATCAACGTCTACAAGCTCACAGTCACCGCCGTCACGAAGTAAAAACGGACGAAGTTTGTCCAGTACTTCCTGCACCTGTTCTTTCATTTCAACTTCAGTCATGACATTCGCTCCTTTCGTCGTCATAAAACCATTATATTCAGTGTAACAATAAAAATCTATTGTTTGGTTTGCAGAATTGCTCCCATTATTATAGCACATTCAGACTTGAACACAAAAACGGTTTTTTTCTATAAAAACGTCTTTTGTCTCTGTATACTTAATAGAAAGAATGTAACGCAGAGAAATGGGGGCACTTATCAATGACCAAAACAGTCATGCTCAGCGTATATGGGGCAGAAACCGTTTGTGCAAGCTGTGTCAATATGCCGACGGCTAAAGATACATATGAATGGCTTGAGGCTGCGCTGAAAAGAAAATATCCGAATCAGCCTTTTGAAATCCAATACATCGACATTTACGAGCCGCCTGACGTCGAAAACGTAAAACAGCTTGCGGAAAAAATTAGAAATGACGAATATTTTTATCCGCTCGTCCTCGTAGAAAATAAAATTGTCGGAGAAGGCAATCCGAAATTGAAGGATGTATATGAGGAAATGGAGAGATACGGTTATACAGAAAACCGCTGACTTCATCAGCGGTTCTGCTATTATCCGTTATGGTGTTTGTACATCCACAGCAAGCCGGATTTCAGCAAACGCGGAACACGGCCGATCAGCGGCCGGTCAGCAACAAGTCCGAAGCCGGCTTTTTTTCCGAGTGAACCTAAAACGCCTTTCAGCTTAAACTGAGGCATTGATTCAGGAAGGGCTTCACCATTCCAGCGTTTTTGCAATATTTGGACAATCTGTTCAGCTTGAGCTTCTGCCAGCTGGGCACTCGGTGCGTGAGGAAGGCTGGCACAATCTCCGACAACGTACAGATGTTCATCACCCGGGACATTGTGATGAGGGGTTAACACGACACGGCCTTGTGCGTCCTTTTCCACATCCAAGTCTCTGACGACTTTATTCGGCTGTATGCCGGCTGTCCATACGATGGCGTCTGCGGAAATTGCGTCATCGTGGTTATACACAACGCCTTCTTCTACTCTTGTGATATTTGCCCTGTTAATAATGCGGACACCGTGCTCTTCGAACCATTTTTGCACATATTTGCTCAAACGCTCGGGAAAGCTTGATAAAATGAGATCTCCGCGGTCAAACAAAATAATGTTCAGATCGTCACGGCTTTCTCTTAATTCACTTGCAAGTTCAACGCCGCTAAGGCCTGCTCCGACAATGGCAACAGTCGCTTCGGCGCATAAGTTGTTCAGCTTTTGATAGGTTTCGCGGGACTGATCGATGGTTTGAATGCTGTAGGTGAATTCGGGCGCTCCCGGCACGTTATGATATTTATCCTCGCAGCCGAGCCCGATCACTGCGTCATCGTAAGAAATCGGTTCGCGGTCATGGAACAGCACTTGTTTTTGTGCAATATCAATTGATGAAATATCGCCGTACTCGACATCCAGGCGAGGGTGCTCTGGGAACGTCACTCTGATATGGTGGTCAGAAATTGTGCCTGCGGCAAGGGCATAATATTCTGTTTTTAAGCAGTGATAAGGATTTCTGTCAATTAACGTGATTGAAACATCATGAGGCAGCTGGTTGGGCAATAAGCGATGAAGAACACGCATGTTTCCGTAACCTCCGCCGATCAAGACCAATTTTTTCATTTGAATTCCCCTTTAACCCGAAGAGTATGATAGACACATTGATGAAAAATACGAACTTTGTAAAATAACATCTAGAATTATATCGAATTTGATCTAAAATCACAATATTAGTTTCAAAATAACCTACAAATTAGCCTTAAAACGCAAATTAGTAAAACGTTATTGCAGGAATGATATGTTACGATAATAAATTTTAATGCGTTCGTTGTCTTTGACGAATAGTGAAAAATTCGCGATAATGTTCATATGTGAGGTGAAACCGCATGAATCCAATGATTGAATTTTGTGTCAGCAATCTGGCTCACGGCTCTCAGGAAGCCCGAGCGATTTTAGAGAAAGATCCGAATCTGGATGTTCTTGAATACGGCTGTTTAAGCTATTGCGGGAAATGTATGGAATCACTATTCGCTCTAGTAAACGGAGAAGTCGTTACGGGTGAAACACCTGCTGAGCTTGTTGAGAATATATATACATTTATTGAAGAAAACCCAATGTTTTGAAGAAAAGGGCCTGTCTCAGGCCCTTTTTTATTTTGCGGTACAAAAGTACTGAAAAAATGTGTAGACATCAAAAAATATTATTGTTATCGTATAAAAGATTTGTTTTAAATAAATTTTAAGAGGTGTAGGTGTATTCATGAATGTTCTTTGGGGACTGCTCGGCGCAGTTGGGATAATCGCCATCGCGTTTTTATTTTCAGAAAAGAAAAGCAATATTAGAATAAGAACCGTCATCGTTGGTTTATGTATACAGGTGGCGTTTGGATACATCGTGTTGAAATGGGAAGCGGGACGCGCTGTTTTTTTATGGTTTTCAAGCCGTGTACAGCTTCTGATTGATTATGCGAATGAAGGCATCAGTTTCATATTTGGGCCGCTTTTAAAAGTCGGCGACAGCCCGGCGTTTGCATTAAGTGTACTGCCTGTTATCATTTTCTTCTCAGCACTGATCGCAGTTTTATATCATTTGAAAATCATGCAGCTCATTTTCCGTGTGATCGGCGGCGGATTGTCGAAACTTCTTGGGACAAGCAAAACGGAATCTCTTGCGGCTGCTGCTAATATTTTTGTAGGGCAATCGGAATCTCCGTTAGTGATCAGGCCCCTCATTGCAGGACTGACGCGCTCTGAACTGTTTACAATTATGACGAGCGGTCTATCGGCTGTTGCGGGTTCAACTTTGTTTGGCTACGCCCTTCTCGGTATTCCGATTGAATACTTGCTCGCGGCGAGCTTCATGGCTGCTCCTGCGGGTCTGGTATTCGGAAAATTACTCATTCCTGAAACGGAAACGCCGCAAACAGTAAAAGGCGATTTCAAAATGGATGAAGGCGAAGAAGCGGCCAATGTGATTGACGCGGCTGCAAAGGGTGCGTCAACAGGTCTGCAAATTGCGCTGAACGTTGGTGCGATGCTGCTTGCATTCGTCGCATTAATCGCCGTGGTCAATGGTATTCTCGGCGGTGTTTTCGGCTTGTTCGGTTTAAAAGATGTCACATTAGAATCTATCCTCGGCTATGTGTTTTCTCCAATCGCCTTTATGATTGGTGTGCCATGGCATGAAGCCTTGCATGCCGGAAGCTTTATCGGCCAGAAATTGGTGCTGAATGAGTTTGTCGCTTATTCTAACTTCGGTCCGCACATCGGCGAGTTTTCTAAAAAAACCGCTACGATTATCAGTTTTGCGTTATGCGGGTTCGCAAATTTCTCTTCGATTGCGATTATGCTCGGTACGCTTGGCGGTTTAGCGCCAAGCCGCCGCTCAGATATCGCACGCCTCGGGTTAAAGGCTGTTCTGGCGGGAACATTAGCCAATCTGCTGAGCGCGGCTATTGCCGGCATGTTCATATAAAAGATAAAAGCTCCTTGCGTCATTGCAAGGAGCTTTTATGTATGAAAAACGGGGGATAATTGTATTGTGTCCGTTTATAATAGCTTTTATACTAAGAAAAAGAGAAAAAGTTGGAGGCATCTATGAACTCATTTCGATTTACCAAAATGCACGGACTTGGAAACAGCTATATATACGTGAATCAATTTGAAGAACAACTGCCGGAAGAACAACTGTCTGAAATAGCGGTTCAAGTGTCTTCCGTTTATACAGGGATCGGCTCCGACGGTATGATCCTCATATGTCCTTCAGATCAAGCACCTGTCAAAATGCGGATTTTTAATAATGACGGGTCTGAAGGGAAAAACTGCGGCAACGGCCTGCGCTGCGTTGCAAAATACGCGTATGAGCATAAGCTGGTTGAGGAAACATCTTTTCTGATTGAAACCCTCTCCGGGCTTGTAAAAGCGGAAGTTCAAGCTGAAAACGGAAAAGTGAATGTTGTCACTGTCGATATGGGTGAACCGCGTCTGACAAAAGCCGAGCTTCCGATGCTTGGCGGCGGTGAGGAGCAAACCATTAATGAAACAATGACATTTGGCGAAGCTGAACTAAAAGGCACCGCGGTTTCCATGGGCAATCCGCATATCGTTTTTCCGATTGCCGATATTGAACAGGCACCGCTGACGACACTGGGACCGGTGATTGAAAAAGATCCAAGATTTCCGGAAGGTGTGAATGTCGAGTTTGTGGAAACCGTGAATGAGCATGAACTGCACTTCCGCGTGTGGGAACGGGGATCAGGCATCACACAGGCTTGCGGAACAGGCGCTTGTGCAGCGGCTGTCGCATCTGTTTTAAACGGCGTATCAAGACGAAATGAAGACATTACGGTTCATTTAGCGGGCGGAGATTTGGTCATTAATTGGAAAGAGAACGGCCATGTGATGATGACAGGTCCGGCAGAGACTGTTTGTGAGGGCGTCTATTTTTTATAAAACAGCTAGTTTGAGAAATGAGCCGATCAAGTTTATAATAAAAGACAACATCCGGTTTCTAAAAGGAGGTTCACATTAATGACCAACCCTGTAACAATTACAGAAGCAGCAGCTTTGCATATAAAAGATATGATGAAAGAGCATGAAGAAGAAAACGCGTTTCTGCGTGTCGGCGTTAAAGGCGGCGGCTGCAGCGGCCTTTCATACGGAATGGGCTTTGAGCATGAAAAAAGCGAAGCAGACAGTATGTTTGAGGAGCACGGCATTACTGTTCTCGTTGACAAAGAAAGCCTTGATATCATGAACGGCACTATTATAGACTTTAAGCAATCCATGCTTGGCGGCGGTTTTACCATCGATAATCCAAACGCCATCGCCTCATGCGGCTGCGGTTCTTCTTTCAGGACAGCGACGAATGCAGGTAAACCAGAAGAGTGCTAATAATAGAAAAAGCCAAGTCAAGCGGCGAGCCGCTGACTTGGCTTTTTTTATTTTTAATACTTATCTCCATTAAAAATCGAATTCTTCACGATGACATAATCCACATTGCGGATAGCCTCCAGCTTAGTTCCGCCAGCATAAGAAATAGAAGATTGAAGATCCTGTTCCATTTCAATCAGCGTATCCATGATTGCGCCTTTATGCTCTACGTGCATTTTTTTGCCTTCGACATTTTTCTTTTCGCCTTTTTGATATTCAGAGGCTGAGCCAAAGTATTCTTTGTAGAGCTTTCCGTCTTTTTCAATGGTTTGTCCCGGTGATTCCTCGTGTCCGGCAAATAGTGAACCGATCATGACCATGGTGGCGCCGAATCGAATTGATTTTGCGATGTCGCCATGGGTGCGGATTCCGCCATCCGCGATAATCGGTTTGCTGGCGGCTTTTGCGCACCAGCGCAGCGCGGCTAATTGCCATCCGCCTGTGCCGAAACCGGTTTTAATTTTCGTTATACATACTTTTCCCGGTCCGATGCCGACTTTTGTGGCATCCGCTCCGGCATTTTCGAGCTCTCTGACCGCTTCCGGTGTTCCGACATTTCCCGCGATGACAAAGCTGTCCGGAAGATGTTTTTTGAGGTGCTGAATCATCTCAATGACGGCATTGGAATGTCCGTGAGCGATGTCGATGGTCACGTATTCAGGGATCAGATTTTCTTCTGCCAAGTGACGGACAAATGCATACTCCTCATCTTTGACCCCAACGCTGATAGAAGAGAATAGGCCGCGTGCGTTCATGTCCTTTATAAAGTCAATCCGTTTTTCAGGTTCAAAGCGGTGCATCACATAAAAGTAGCCGTTTTCGGCTAATGAAACCGCAAGTTTCTCATCTATAATCGTCTGCATATTGGCAGGAACGACGGGCAATTTAAATGTACGTCCGCCTAAACGCACGGATGTATCGCATTCAGAACGGCTGTTCACAATGCATTTTGCAGGAATTAGCTGAATATCTTCGTAATCAAACACATTTTCCATAGAATCCACTCCTAAATACGAATATTTATAATAAATATATACCAAATGTTCGCCTTGTATAATGTACTCTGTTTTAGGGAGGATGTCAAACGATTTATCCGATGATGGATGTGATTCAGGTGCGGAAGCTTGTCATTCAGGATGAGTTTGGGTATCATAGTCTTAACGAATGATCTCATAGAGCGGATGATAAAACGCTAATATATAAGTTCAGCACAGCTTGGTCCTATAGCACCAGGCTTTCTTTATGACATGGACATGTGAAAGGAGCGAGTGGAGATGACTCAAAACGAAGAACAAACACCGAAGTCCCAAAAGATCCAAGACCGCATTATCATGACCACGATCTGGGTTGTAGCAGCCCTTGTGATTGCGCTGGTTATCGGAACTGCGATGAATTATATAAATATCTTCAAATAAAAAAGGAGCTGTGTCATCTTGACACAAACTCCTTTTTTTATTATTTATTTTCAAAAAGACTTGTAGAGTGCAGAGGCTGTACGCGAGCTTTCGGGTCCATGTAAGCTTTCGCGTTGTTAACAGCTGTCGGTGCTTCGCCGAAGCCGCTTGCGATCAGGTTGACTTTTCCTTCGTATGTGCAAATGTCACCTGCTGCGAAGAAGCCTTCGATATTTGTTTCCATCGTTGATTTGACGACAATGGAATTTTTCTCAATTTCAAGTCCCCAGTTTTTAATCGGTCCAAGAGATGAGACGAAGCCGTAGTTGACAATTAAGTCATCGATTTCTAAAATCTCTTTGCGCTCGCCTTTCACTTCCTCAAGCACAAGCTGCTCGATTTTGTCTTCTCCGATGAGCTCTGTCGGAACAAATGGAGTCAGGACATTCACTTTAGATGCGTGAAGGTTTTCCACACTGTGCTCATGCGCGCGGAATTTATCGCGGCGGTGAACGATGGAAACTTCTTTTGCGATTGGCTCAAGCATAAGCGCCCAGTCAACCGCTGAATCTCCTCCGCCCAGAATCGCAACGCGTCTGCCGGCGAATTTTTGTAAATCATCAACGAAGTAGTGAAGGTTTTTGCCTTCGTATTGTTCGGCTGTTTCAAGCTCGAGCTTTCGTGGTTTGAATGCGCCATTTCCTGCAGTGATGATGACTGTTTTAGAGTAATGGGTTTCTTCGTTTGTCACAAGCTTAAACACGCCGTCTGCTTGTTTTTCAACAGATTCAACTGCTTGCTCTAAACAAATCGTTTGGTCGAATTTCGCCATTTGCTCTTTTAAGTTGTTCACTAGCTCTTGGGCGCGGATTTTCGGGAATCCTGCTACGTCATATATATATTTCTCAGGGTACAGGGCACTAAGCTGTCCGCCAAGCTGAGGCAGGCTTTCGATAATTTTGACGCTTGCCTGTCTCATGCCTCCGTAAAAAGCGGTGAATAAGCCGACCGGTCCCCCGCCTATAATTGTAATATCATAAACCTTTGTATCCTCTCGCATACGAAAATTGCCTCCTAAATGAAAATTGTTATTAATTATACCATATTGCTCTTAAAATTGACGAGTCAGCAGAAAAATTTGCGAGTGCATTGTATGCGCATTCATTCTTGATCATATGCCCGCGGGCCGATACGATAAGAAAAAAATGAATTCATCTTTTTTCTGAATGTTTCATGAACCAGCCGGATACACATGATAGTAGTGCTATGGGTGTGGACTTCACAAAAAACTTTTCAATATATTTCATAAAATCCTGCCAATAAGCTGAAGATAACACAAATGATGATTTTTATATGCGTCTAACAGCAAAAAAAAGAGAAGGTGGATGTGATGGCATTGAATAAGCCCAAAATCGTGATTTTAGGTGCAGGTTATGGCGGATTGATGACAGTGACAAGGCTGACGAAGCATGTCGGTCCGAATGATGCTGATATTACGCTTGTGAATAAACACAATTATCATTACGAAACGACATGGATGCACGAAGCGAGCGCCGGTACGCTCCATCATGACCGCTGCCGTTATCAGATAAAAGATGTAATCAACCAGTCACGTGTCAATTTTGTACAGGATACCGTGAAGGCAATCAAAATAGACGAGAAGAAAGTTGTGCTTGCCAATGGAGAGCTGCAGTACGATTATTTAGTTATCGGCCTCGGAGCGGTACCTGAAACGTTCGGCATTAAAGGCTTAAAAGAATTTGCGTTTCCGATCGCCAATATCAATACATCTCGAGTGCTTCGGGAACATATTGAGCTGCAATTTGCGACTTACAACATCGAAGCTGAAAAAAGGCCGGACAGGTTAACAATCGTTGTCGGGGGAGCCGGGTTTACGGGTATTGAATTCCTTGGAGAACTGGCTGCCCGTGTGCCAGAGCTCTGCAAGGAGTATGACGTTGACAGAAGCCTTGTACGCATTATCTGCGTAGAAGCAGCGCCGACCGTATTGCCGGGCTTTGATCCCGAGCTTGTCGATTATGCTGTTCACTATCTTGAGGAGAATGGCGTTGAGTTTAAAATCGGCACGGCGGTTCAAGAGTGTACCTCAGAAGGAGTCACAGTCGGCAAAAAAGATGAGGAGCCCGAGCAAATCAAATCGCAAACGGTGGTGTGGGCGGCAGGTGTCCGCGGACATCCGATTGTGGAAGAAGCCGGCTTTGAAAATATGCGCGGCCGGGTGAAAGTCAATCCTGATCTTCGCGCGCCCGGACATGACAACGTGTTTATTCTCGGCGACAGCTCGCTGTTTATCAATGAAGACACTGACCGTCCTTATCCGCCGACCGCCCAAATCGCGATGCAGCAGGGAACTACGGTCGCTAAAAACATTGCAAAACTCATTAAGGGCGGCGAGCTTGAAGAATTCAAACCTGATATAAAAGGAACGGTGGCTTCTCTCGGCGAGCATAATGCGGTCGGAGTCGTGTACGGAAGAAAACTGAAAGGCACGCCGGCTTCTTTTATGAAAAAAGTCATCGATAACCGCTCGCTGTTTTTAATCGGCGGACTCGGACTCACACTGAAAAAAGGCAAATTTAAGTTTTTCTAAAAACCCGCTCTCCGCGGGTTTTGTTTTATTAAAAAACGTCAAAATAAAAAGAGAACAAGAGCAAAATAAAAATGTTTCCGCTTACATCAAAAGATTTGTCACATGATCTGACTTTATCATTGACAGCTCGGTATGGTATTATTATCTGAAAATTAAGAAAAAGGTGATGATAAGATGAAAACCGCAACGACAACCGCTTCACAGGCATGCCCGTTTTGCTCAGGGAAAGGGTATTTTCAATTAATCCTCGGCGGTTCAGAAACTTGTCCGTCATGTCAGGGGACAGGTAAAGACAGTCATTCATTTTCCAGCCGTTGACTTTTTAAAAGCCCCCGCGGTACACTAAAAGTAACGCAGGGGGTGGGGTTTTGATTAGTCTGCCAGTCGTTATCATCTCAATTGTTTTATTTTTTGTTTTGTTTTTTGGAATCGGTTTCTTGTTAAACATGCTGCTGAGAATGTCCTGGATTATGGCTGTGATTTATCCGATTGTATGCCTATTTATAATCAGCAAGGAAAAGCTGATCAGCTATATCCAATCGCCAGGCGAATCCTTTGCCAGCCTGTTTCAGAGAATCGTATCGTTAGCTGCTGCAGATGTATTGATTTTAGCCAGCGGTCTGGCCGGCGCCATTGTCTCAGGCATAGCGATCAACATGCTCAGAAAAAGAGGATATCAGATGTTTTAATGCCGCTTTCTTTCTTAAGAAAGCTTTTTTTGTGCCTTCAGCGCATTCACCGTTTTGAATATTGCTCCCGCTATTTGGGAACAATGATTCGGAGGAGAGGTGAATAATGTTGAAAATGATCAGACGTTTGCTGATGGCCTGTTTATTTCTGCTCGCGTTTGCCACGACATATTTAGCCATATCAGGAGTAGAGGCGAAGGACTTATCAAAATGGGTGCAAGAAAATAATGAGAAGCACTCGAAGAACACAGGGCTGACATTAAAAGCATTGCAGCAGAAAAACGAAAAAACGATGTCCGCTGCAGCCAAAGCAAAAGACAAACCATTGGAAGAAGCCTTTGACTGGAACCAGTATCCAGCGCGAAAAGTAACGGCTACAGGCTATACAGCGGGAGTCGAATCGACGGGTAAAAAGCCTGGTGATCCATTATACGGGCTTACATATTCAGGTGTTAAAGTGAAAAGAGATTTATACTCTACGGTTGCCGCCGATCCATCCGTTTTTCCGATCGGCACCATTTTATTCATCCCGAACTATGGTTTGGGCGTTGTTGCGGACACAGGATCTGCCATCAAGGGAAACCGCATTGATCTGTACTTTGAAACCGTTCATGATGTCTACAATGAATGGGGCAAAAAAAACCTGGACGTGTATGTGATTAAGAAGGGGACCGGAAAAGTTACTGAGGATGAACTGGTAAAGCTTAATGAAACAAAATCATTGCAGGTGTTCAGAAATCAATACAAAACCGTGAAAGAATAAAACGCTCCAGCTGCGGCTGAAGCGTTATTTTTTTACAGAAAAAAGTATGCCAGTGCCAGTGTTAATAAAATTCCTGTCAATCCGCCAAAAAAGACCTCGATTGGCTGATGGCCGAGAAGCTCTTTCAGCTTTTTTTGTTTTTCTTTCTCTTCGGCTTTCGGGAAATCTTTTGCTTCATTCACAAAACGGTTAAAATCAATCACAAGTTTATTAATGACTGTTGCCTGCTCGCCGGCATGACGTCTGACGCCGGTTGCGTCAAACATGGTAATGACGGCGAAAATGGCTGAAACCGCAAAGAGAGAGGAACCTAATCCATGCTCTAAAGCTACGCCGGTAGAGAGCGCCGTAACAGCTGCGGAGTGGGAACTCGGCATGCCGCCTGTGCTTGTCACCAGCGACCAGTCCAGTTTTCTGGATACGATAAATTGTATCGGCACTTTAATGACTTGTGCAAAGATGATGGCAGCAAGGCTTGATAATAAAGGAAAATTCATAAAAAGTTCCATAGGCGACATCCTTTCTATATGAAAATCTTTCGTGTTACAAAAGAAAAAAGCAGGTCTTTGTCTGTTGTTTGATAAAATAAATGTAAGGAAAGAATGTTTTTCCTATTATACCATTGTTCATTACAAATACCCATTACGTTAGGAGTGTAAGCCTTATGTTTTATGCGGTTCAACAATTAGAGCATACTGAAACCCTAGTGGTCGGACTTTTTCAAAAAAGCCAGCTGACAGGCAAAGCAAAGGAAATTGATGAAAAACTGGAAGGCCATCTGACTCAGCTTCTGAAAGACGGTGATGTCTCTGCCAAACGGAATCAAGTATCAAAAGTATTCCCTCCGTCCTCCGCTGGTATGAAACGTATTTATTTCGTCGGTTTGGGAAGAGAGGCGAATTATTCATTTGAAGAGGCGAAGGAAAGCTTTGCCCATGTTTTTCAAGCCATTCATAAAGACAGAAAACAAGAGGCTGCCGTACTGCTTGACACATTTATTTGTGAAGAAGTTCCCGCAGCGGATGCCGCTCACGCATTAGCTGAGAGCTGCCTGCTTGCTTCTTATGAGGTGCAGGATTATAAGCACAAATCAAATGAGCCGGATAAACAGCTTGAATCCATCTATGCCGTCACAGATGAAGATACACAAGAAGTGCAGGCCGGTCTTCTTGTCGGCCGGGCATACGGGCAGGGCACAAATTCGGCGAGAACGCTTGTTAATATGCCGGGAAATATGCTGACAGCAACTGACTTGGCTTCTTATGCGTCCGAGCTTGCGGCGAAGTATGATTTTGAGTGTGAAATATTGGAGAAATCGGATATGGAAGAGCTCGGTATGGGCGCAATCCTTGCGGTAAACCAAGGCTCTGCCGAACCGCCCAAAATGATTGTCTTGAAGTATCAGGGCAAAAAGGAATGGGAAAACGTTATCGGGCTTGTCGGAAAAGGAATTACCTTTGACACAGGCGGTTACTCTATTAAAACGAAAACAGGAATTGTCGGCATGAAATCCGATATGGGAGGAGCGGCAGCGGTCCTTGGCGCAATGGAAACGATCGGCGAGCTTCGTCCGGAGCAAAATGTGCTGGCTGTCATTCCGTCAACCGACAACATGGTTTCAGGCGGAGCGATGAAGCCTGACGATGTCATCGTGTCATTAAGCGGAAAAACAATTGAAATCCTTAACACGGATGCAGAAGGAAGGCTTGTGCTTGCAGACGGCCTTACATATGCAAAACAGCATGGCGCGTCTGTACTTGTTGATGTGGCAACGCTCACCGGCGGCGTTGTTGTGGCATTGGGCACAGAAACAACCGGCGCCATGACAAATAACGAGAGCTTTTATCAGCGGGTGGCTGAAGCTGCGGAAGAGTGCGGTGAGGCCATCTGGCAGCTGCCGATTACAGAAAAGGATAAAAAACGTGTGAAAAACAGCCAAATGGCGGATTTAAACAATTCACCGGGACGGGAAGGCCATGCCATTATGGCAGGAACGTTTCTAGGTGAGTTTGCTGAAACGACTCCTTGGGTCCATCTTGATATTGCAGGCACAGCAACTTCAAGTAAAGCAAGCTGCTTCGGTCCGTCCGGTGCAACCGGCGTCATGGCAAGAACACTGGCTACGCTGGCAGAAAGATTCACAGCGGAAGAAGACGCAAAAGCATAATAAATATAGCCCTGCTGCGATTTCGCGGCAGGGTTTTTTTCTCCGAAATCTTTAGTTGACTAAAGTATCATGAATATGATACGATACGTTCGTACTTTATTTATCTACTACATTAGCAAACTAAAGGATTTTTGGAGGGGTATCATGAATGCAGTCGTAATCGCAGTGCTGCTTATGCTTGTCTTAAGTCTTCTGCGTGTCAATATAGTTATTGCTTTAATCATAGGTGCTTTGGCCGGCGGCTTAACAGGAGGACTCGGCCTGGGTGAAACGGTTAAAGCCTTTACAGAAGGGCTCGGCGGAAATGCCACCGTTGCAGTCAGCTACGCTATGCTTGGTGCGTTTGCTGCGGCTTTAACGAAAACAGGTCTTCCGGATGCTATGGTGGAAGCTTCTGTGAAATTAATTGGAAACAAAGAAGATACTCGAAAAAAGGCACTGTCTAAAGTGCTTATCGTACTGATTATTTTAATCGTAGCTTGTTTTTCACAAAACGTGGTACCGGTTCACATCGCATTTATTCCTGTGCTGATACCGCCGCTTTTGAAAATCTTTAATGAGCTTGAAATGGACCGCAGGCTGATTGCGTGTGTGATTACGTTCGGCTTAACGGCTCCTTATATTGTACTGCCTGTTGGCTTCGGCCAGATATTCCAAGGCATGCTGAAGGACAACATGGCCGATGCGGGTTTAAACGTTCCGCTTGGCGATATCCCGTACGCGCTGATTATACCGGTTGCAGGCATGGTTGTCGGTTTGATTTTATCAGTAATCGTTTATCGAAAACCAAAAGTGTATGAAACAAAAGAAATCTCAGGTGTAAAAGCATCTCCATATACGAAAAAAAGCCTGGGAATCGCGGTTCTCGCCATTTTAGTGTCACTCGGCGTCCAGCTTTATTTATCGCAGACATTGGGAGTAGAAGGGATGATTATGGGGGCGCTGGCCGGCCTGATTATCCTGTTTGTCAGCGGTGTAATGAAACGTGACGAAGCGGATTCATTGATTACTGACGGTATGGTATTAATGGCCTTTATCGGATTTGTTATGCTTGTTGCAGCCGGATTCTCTAATGTACTGAATAAAACAGGTGACGTTGCTTCACTTGTAAAAGCGTCGGCAGGTTTTATTGGCCACAGCCAATCGCTTGGCGCGGTTTTGATGCTGCTGGTCGGCCTGTTGATTACAATGGGAATCGGCTCATCTTTTGCAACGATTCCGGTGATCACAACGATCTTTGTGCCTCTATGTATGCAGCTCGGATTCAGCCCGATGGCAACGATTGCGATTATCGGAGCGGCTGCCGCGCTTGGCGACGCCGGTTCACCTGCCAGCGACAGTACACTTGGCCCGACTTCAGGTCTGAGTGCGGACGGACAGCATCACCACATTTGGGACACTTGTGTGCCGACATTTATCTTTTATAACATTCCGCTTGTTATTTTTGGCTGGATTGCGGCGCTTGTCTTATAGAAAAAAGGCTCTCCTTAACGGGAGAGCCCTTTTTGTTTATCATTTCAAAAAACCGTCCATCGGAACGGTTTTTAAGTGGACGATATTTGATGTCTGTTAAAGCCGGTTGCTTTATGAATAGAGCGGTAGATCGCAGGTGCGATAAACGTCAGCAGCACAGCCAGTGCCGTGTCTTTTACCATAAACCAAGTCATAAAGCCCCAAGCCGTGCCGTAGCTCACCGGTGTATGAATCCACAGCTTCAGCGCAAGATACATATAGGTGGTGCCGATGATATACATAATGGCCGTTCCGATAAGAGAAGCAATCAGAAAACGGATTTTACTTGGCTGAATTTTGCGTTCTAATAACCATCCAGCTGCGAATGCTGCAGGAATATATGAGATAATGAAGCCGCCGCTTTTACCTGCAAATGGTGCGAAGCCCGCGGAAAACTGAGCGAACACCGGTGCCCCGGCCAATCCGACAAGCGCATATACAAGCATCGCGATAGCAGCGCGTTTGCTGCCGAGAAGCAAAGCCGCCAAGAGGCAGAAAAACGGCTGCATCGACAGCGGAATGCCGGCAACTTGCAAAAAGGGCGCGACTGATGTAATGTTGGCGCCGACAGCCATAAGTGCGGCGAACATGCCGATCAGCGCCATATCACCCGCACGAAGTTTAGGTTGTTTCATCGTTGTTCCCCCTTAGGTTTACATACACAATCATAGAGTAATAAAGATCTGAATGATTGTCAACATAAATATAATTTAGGTTAACAAAAGGAGGATTTGCATGTATTTCGGAAAAATAAAACAGGCAGATCAGTCAGGAAGAGTGCCGCCCAATCAAAATGTGACGACTTCGTTTCCTGTGCTTCATACGGGGAACGTTCCGTATTATGAGGATATGACGAAGTGGAATCTGCAAGTATACGGATTGGTTGATCACCCGATGCTTTTAAGCTTTGAAGATATAAAAGCCTTTCCTCAGTGCGAATCAGAAAATGACATTCATTGCGTGACAGGCTGGTCGCGGCTTGATAACGTTTGGCAGGGGGTGCGGACACGGGATATTGCGGAGAAAGCCGGGGTAAAAGAAGAGGCAGGCTATGTCATTTTACACGCGGAAGAGGGCTGGACGACAAATCTGCCGCTCGATGACTTTTTGGCTGAAACATCACTGCTCGCTTATGCGCATAACGGCGAACCTTTAACGCCTGAACACGGCTTCCCGCTGCGAGGGGTGTTTCCTCATTTGTATTTTTGGAAAAGCGCTAAGTGGCTGCGCGGCATCCAATTTACGAAAGAAAATCATCCCGGTTTTTGGGAGCAGAACGGCTATCATATGAGAGGCGACCCTTGGCAGAATCAGAGATTTACATGGGATTAAGGTTCTAGTAAACGTAGGATAATCAGCATCTTTTTCAGGATTTTATTTCCATATTGCTAGTCATCAGGTACCTTATTTAGAGAAGGTGCCTTTTTTATTAAGGAAAAAGTTGACTTTGTTTGCCAGAAAACCTATTATTTGAGTTGTCTAGTTGATAGTGAAAATCATTATCATAAATGCAGCCAGTTTTAAGGAGAGGAATGTCGTACTGCATGATTGAGAAAAAAACAGATGAGGCTAAAGGCGGGACCTACAACGCATTTACCATTCCGGGAACGGAAGTGCGTAAAATGTCTTCATGCAATGACAGCCGCGGCTATCAAATCTTTATCTCAAAACCGAGCACGGAGCCGCCGCCTTCTGGTTATCCGGTTATTTATCTGCTCGATGCCAATTCTATCTTCGGTACAATGTCGGAAGCTGTTCGAGTGCAGGGGCGCCGTCCTGAGAAAACAGGGGTGATTCCCGCTGTAATTGTCGGTATTGGCTATGACACAACAGAACCGTTTTCTTCTGCGCGCCACCGGGATTTTACAATGCCTACGTCTTACTCGGAGCTTCCGGTAAGGCCTGACGGCAAAGAATGGCCGGAGCATGGAGGAGCGGGGGACTTTTTAAGGTTTATTGAGGAGGACCTCAAACCGGAGATTGAACAAGATTATGAGATTGACAGAAACAGACAAACGATCTTTGGCCACTCTCTTGGCGGGCTCTTCGTTTTGCAGGTGCTCTTAACGAAACCGGATGCATTCCAAACGTATATCGCGGGCAGTCCGTCCATTCATTGGAATAAACCATTTATTGAAAAGGAAACTGAGCGTTTCGTTTCCTGTTTAAAGAAAAACGATCAGCCTGTCAATCTTCTGCTTGCGGCAGGAGAATTGGAAAAGCATCATAAATGCCGAATGAACGATAACGCGAAGGAGCTTTACGAGCGGCTGTCTACTTTGACTGACCAAGGCGTACGGACAGAATTTTGCGAGTTTTCAGGAGAAGGACATATTTCGGTTCTTCCTGTTTTGGTCAGCAGGGCATTGCGTTTCGCGCTTCACCCTGACGGCCCGCACATATCAATGAGCTGAGAATTGTCTCAGCTCCCATATTTGTCACAAAAATTATATTTGACTGTCGGATGACATAAGGATATGATTATTTTTATAATTGATAATGATAATCATTATCAATTGATTGTGATTAATGGTAAGGTGAAGCAGTCTTTTTCGCAAAATGTCATTTTTGGCGTTACAAGCGAAGAAAGGAAATGATGAAATGAATGTAAGAGGTATAGAAGGCAAGATCGCATTGATTACAGGGGCTGCCCAAGGAATAGGTGAAGCTGTTGCGCGGACGCTTGCCGGTCAGGGGGCGCACATTGCTGCGATTGATTACAATCCAGAAAAGCTTGAAAAAGTCGTGAACAGCCTCAAAGCCGAGGGATGTCATGCCGAAGCCTTTCCGGCGGATGTGAGAGACAGTGCGGCGATTGACGATATCACGGCTCGAATCGAACGTGACATGGGCCCGATTGACATATTGGTGAACGTAGCGGGTGTGCTTCGGCCAGGGCTGATTCATTCTCTCAGTGATGAGGAATGGGAGGCCACTTTCTCAGTGAATTCGACTGGTGTTTTTAACGCGTCGCGCTCAGTCAGCAAATATATGATGAACCGCAGATCCGGTTCGATTGTAACAGTAGGATCAAATGCAGCCGGTGTGCCAAGGACATCTATGGCGGCATATGCCTCATCAAAGGCAGCGGCCGTGATGTTTACAAAGTGCCTTGGCCTTGAGCTTGCAGAATACAACATTCGCTGCAATATTGTTTCTCCCGGATCAACGGAAACAGACATGCAGTGGTCCTTATGGGCTGATGAAAATGGAGCAGAGCAAGTCATCAAAGGATCGCTTGATACATTTAAAACGGGAATTCCGCTCAAAAAACTGGCCCAGCCTTCGGATATTGCGGATGCCGTGCTCTTTTTGGTTTCTGAGCAGGCAGGCCATATTACGATGCATAATTTATGTGTAGATGGCGGCGCGACCTTAGGCGTATAACTTAACTCAAAGGAGGTTTATGAAGATGTTGGAACAAAACGTTATATCTGAAACAAAGGCGGAGCATTTGCTTCGTGATTATCAGCCGGGCACTTTTTTCCTGGCTTCCCCTCACCGTGTGCTGCTTGGAAAAGGAATATGTGAAACCGTGCCGGATGCAGACGGCCAAAACCAATTAGAAACCTTACCCGGCCGCATTGCTGAGGCGCTTAACAAAGCAAAGCAATCGGGGCAAAGCCGTCCGGTTGTTGTGGGAGCTGTTCCATTTGATCATTTGAAATCGCCCCGGCTCGTCGTTCCGGAGGAGGTACGGTGGTCAGGACCGCTTCAATTCGATCATGCCAACATCGAACAGCAGCGGGAACATACATATCAAATACAGCCTGTTCCTGCACCGGAGGACTATAAAAAAGGTGTAGAACAAGGATTGGCAAGCATTGCTGACGGCACACTCAGCAAAATTGTCCTGTCCAGATCGCTGCATCTGACATCATCTGAAGCGATACAAACGGGAGAACTGCTTCACCATCTGGCGCGGCATAATACACACGGTTATACTTTTGCAGCCGATGTATCCGGCCGAGATGATTCATCTTCCCATCGGACATTACTCGGAGCAAGTCCGGAGCTTCTCGTTTCGAGAATGGGAACCCAGGTGGTATCCAATCCGTTAGCGGGCTCTAGACCTCGCAGTGATGATCCTGTTGAGGACCAGCGCCGGGCCGATGAATTGCTTTCCTCCGCAAAGGATCTTCATGAGCATGCTGTTGTGGCTGATGCGGTTGCCGCCGGGCTGCGGCCTTTTTGCCGGACGCTGGACGTTCCGGAAAAGCCTTCGCTGATCCAAACTGAGACGATGTGGCATTTGTCCAGTGTCATTAAAGGAGAGCTTTCTGATCCGACTGTAACCGCGCTGGAACTAGGCGCCGCGCTTCATCCTACGCCGGCAGTCTGCGGAACACCGACTGGCCTTGCAAGAGAAGCCATCCGGGAAATTGAACCTTTTGACCGAGGTTTCTTCACCGGCATGGTAGGCTGGTGTGACGATGCAGGCGATGGCGAATGGATCGTTACGATTCGCTGTGCAGAGGCTGAAGAACGTTCACTTCGTCTTTTTGCAGGTGCCGGTGTTGTAGCCGGATCAAAAGCAGAGGACGAGCTCCAGGAGACATCCGCAAAGTTTCGGACAATGCTTCGGGCAATGGGTGTCAATCACATATGATCAGAAATAAATGCAGGAGGGAAACAGCATGCTGAATGGATTTACGCCTTGGCCCAAGGAGTTTGCGGAAAAGTACCGGGAGAACGGGTGCTGGGCCGGTGAGACTTTTGGAGATATGTTAAGAGACAGGGCTGCCAAACATGGCGATCGTATCGCGATTACATGCGGGGACACCCATTGGAGCTATCAAGAGCTTGACACAAGGGCTGACCGTCTGGCAGGCGGATTGCAGAAGCTCGGTATTAAACAAATGGATCGTGTAGTGGTGCAGCTGCCGAATATCGCGGAGTTTTTCGAAGTCATCTTTGCGCTTTTTCGGCTGGGGGCGCTCCCGGTCTTTGCACTGCCCTCTCATCGAAGCAGTGAGATTACATATTTTTGCGAGTTTGCTGAAGCGGAGGCTTATATCATCCCCGATTCTCATTCGGGATTTGACTACCGCACACTTGCCAGACAGGTTCAAAGCAAGCTGCCGTCCTTGAAACACATCATTGTCGCAGGTGAGGCGGAGGAATTCCAGCCGCTTGAGGCATTGCATACAGAACCTGGCGAGCTGCCTGAAGTAAAATCTTCGGATGTGGCGTTTCTCCAGCTTTCTGGCGGAAGCACCGGCTTATCGAAACTGATACCGCGAACCCACGATGACTATATATACAGCCTGCGGATGAGTGCGGAGGTTTGCTGGCTTGATCACAGCACTGTGTACTTGGCCGCATTGCCGATGGCGCACAATTATCCGCTGAGCTCACCCGGGGTGCTAGGCGTATTATACGCTGGAGGAAAAGTGGTTTTATCTCCTTCTCCGAGTCCGGACGACTCGTTCCCTTTAATTGAACGGGAACAGGTGACAATAACAGCTCTTGTCCCGCCGCTTGCAATGGTATGGATGGACGCTGCTTCCTCACGAGATGACGATTTATCAAGCCTTCAAGTGCTACAGGTAGGCGGCGCGAAATTCAGCGCTGAAGCCGCGCGCAAAGTGAAATCTGTATTCGGCTGCACCTTGCAGCAGGTCTTCGGAATGGCAGAAGGGCTCGTTAATTATACAAGGCTTGATGACCCCGAGGAAGTTATTGTCAATACCCAAGGTAAGCCGATGTCTTCTTACGATGAAATACGTGTGTGGGATGATCAGGACCGTGACGTGAAACCTGGTGAAACGGGGCACCTGCTGACACGGGGACCGTATACGATCCGGGGATACTATAAGGCTGATGAGCACAATGCGGCTTCGTTTACCGAGGACGGCTTTTACCGCACTGGCGATCTAGTGAGACTGACACCCGACGGTTATGTTGTCGTGGAAGGACGGGCAAAGGATCAAATCAACCGCGGCGGAGAAAAAGTGGCGGCTGAAGAGGTTGAAAATCATCTTCTGGCACATCCGGCTGTGCATGATGCGGCAATGGTCTCAATGCCTGACCAATTTCTTGGTGAAAGATCATGTGTTTTCATTATTCCCCGGGATCAAGCGCCGAAAGCCGCAGAACTCAAAGCTTTTCTAAGAGAGCGCGGGCTTGCAGCATATAAAATTCCAGACCGGATCGAATTTGTTGAGTCCTTCCCGCAGACAGGGGTAGGAAAGGTAAGCAAAAAGGCGCTTCGCGAAGCGATCGCCGAAAAACTTCTTGCAGGTTCGAAAAAATAGAAACGATTTGAAAGGGAGTGTTCAAATGGCTATTCCTGCCATTCAGCCGTATCAAATGCCGACAGCGTCTGATATGCCAACAAACAAAGTATCATGGGTGCCTGATCCAAATCGGGCAGTCTTCTTAATACACGATATGCAAAACTATTTTGTCGACGCGTTTACAGCAGGAGCGTCTCCGGTAACAGAGCTTTCAGCAAATATACGCAAGCTGAAGGATCAATGTGTTCAGCTCGGAATACCTGTTGTCTACACAGCGCAGCCCGGCAGTCAAAATCCGGAGGACCGGGCGTTGCTGACTGATTTTTGGGGACCTGGATTAAGCAGCGGTCCTTACGAGGAAAAAATTGTGGCCGAGCTTGCACCGGAAGACGATGATCTCGTATTGACAAAATGGAGATACAGCGCATTTAAGAGAACGAATCTGCTTGAGATCATGCGTGAACAGGGGCGCGATCAGCTGATCATCTCCGGGATTTATGCTCATATTGGCTGTCTCGTTACAGCATGTGAAGCGTTTATGGAGGATATCGAAGCATTTTTTGTTGCTGATGCAGTTGCGGACTTTTCTCGGGACAAGCATAAAATGGCGCTTGACTATGCGGCTGGGCGCTGTGCGTTTACGCTGATGACCGACAGCTTGCTTGATCAGCTGAAACATACGCCTTCTGCGGCTCAAAAGCCATCAGAAAAAGCTGAAAAACATATATTTACCTGCGAGAGTATCCGAACACAAATTGCTGAGCTTCTTCAAGAATCGCCTGATGATATTGCAGATAATGAAGACTTACTGAATAGGGGACTTGATTCTGTAAGGATCATGACATTAGTTGAACAATGGCGCCGTGAAGGAGCCGAGGTGACATTCGTCGAACTGGCTGAACGGCCGACAATAGAAGAATGGCAGAAATTGCTTTCAAGCCGCATTGAGAGAGTGCTGCCAAACGCGGACTATTTATAAAAGGAGGTAAAAAAACGGATGCCTGATACAAAAGATCTTCAATATTCTTTAACCGGAGCGCAAACCGGTATTTGGTTTGCTCAGCAGCTTGATCCGGATAATCCAATCTACAATACAGCCGAATATATAGAAATCAACGGCCCAATCGACATTTCTCTTTTTGAAGAAGCTTTACGGCACGTGATAAAAGAAGCGGAATCACTTCATGTCCGCTTTGGTGAAGATATGGACGGGCCTTGGCAGATGATGAATCCATCACCGGATGTACAGCTCCAAGTCATTGACGTCAGCTCTGAGCCTGATCCGGAAAAGACAGCTTTACACTGGATGAAAGCTGATTTGGCAAAGCCGGTCGATTTACAGCATGACCCATTGTTCCGCGAAGCTTTGTTTAAAGCCGGGCCACAGCGTTTCTTTTGGTATCAGCGCATTCACCATATAGCGATCGACGGCTTTGGGTTTTCTCTGATCGCTCAGCGGGTTGCACATGCTTATACAGCACTTGCAGGAGGGCGGTCCGCTGATGATCGTTCCTTCGGCTCTTTGCAGGATATTTTGGAGGAGGACGCAGCGTACCGCTCGTCTGAAACATATGAAGAGGATCGGCAATTCTGGCTGAATCGTTTTGCGGACAAGCCTGAAGTTGTCAGTTTAGCAGAACGGGCGCCGAGAACCTCAAAAAGCTTTCTGCGCCAGACTGCTTATTTGCCGCCATCAGATGTAAACGCGCTGAAAGAGGCGGCGCGCTATTACGCCGGAAGCTGGCATGAAGTCGTGATTGCGGTATCAGCTGCTTATGTGCACCGTATGACCGGCTCTGAGGATGTTGTGCTCGGACTGCCTATGATGGGACGGATGGGATCGGCATCCCTGAATGTTCCGGCTATGGTGATGAATCTTCTCCCGCTGAGGCTGTCTGTGAGTCCTTCGATGAGCTTTTCTGAGCTTGTGCTGCAAATTTCCCGGGAAATCCGCAGTATCCGGCAGCATCATAAATACCGCCATGAGGAACTGCGGCGGGACCTGAAACTAATAGGAGAAAATCATAGATTATTTGGCCCGCAAATTAATCTTATGCCTTTCGATTACGGTCTCGACTTTGCCGGAGCCCGGGGAACGACGCACAATCTGTCAGCCGGTCCTGTTGATGATTTGTCGATAAATGTCTATGACAGAACAGACGGAAGCGGGCTGCGAATTGATGTGGATGCCAATCCTGAAGTATACAGTGAGTCAGAAATAAAGGTCCATCAGCAGCGGATCTTACAGCTTTTACAAACGGCGTCAGCCGGTGAGGACATGCTGATTGGGCAAATGGAATTTCTTTTGCCTGCAGAAAAAGCACGGGTCATAAGCGAATGGAATCAGACAGCAAAATCCGAGCAGCTGCTCAGCTTTCCGGATATGTTTCAGGAGCAGGCTGACCGTTCCCCTGAACGTATCGCCCTGATTTGCGATCACAGTCAATTAAGCTATCAAGAGCTGAATGAACAAGCAAACCGCCTCGCGCATCTTTTGATAGAAAAAGGGCTTGGGCCGGAGCAGTTTGTCGCCTTGGCCCTGCCGCGGTCTTCCGAAATGGTAGCTGCAATGCTGGCCGTACTAAAGACTGGTGCTGCTTATCTTCCGCTTGATCCGGAGTTTCCTGCCGACAGAATTTCATACATGCTGAAGGATGCAAAGCCATCATGCATTATAACGACTGAGGAAATTGCAGATACTCTGCCTGACGATCTAACGGCACCGCAGCTTGTGCTGGATCTGCCTGTGACAAAAGAGATTGTGAAGCGTTATTCTGCCGACAACCCAAATGTACATGTATCTCTTGCTCATCCGGCGTATATTATTTATACATCGGGATCAACAGGAAGGCCAAAGGGTGTTGTTGTCACGCTGAAAAGTTTAAGTAATTTTCTGCTGTCTATGCAGGAGACATTTTCTCTCAATGAACAAGACAGGCTGCTGGCTGTGACGACTGTCGCTTTTGATATTTCTGCTTTAGAATTATTCCTCCCGCTTATCAGCGGAGCGAGTATTGTTGTTGCTCAAAAAGAAACAACCCGTGAGCCGCAGGCATTAGCTAAAATGATTGAATATTTTGATATAACAATTATGCAGGCAACGCCGACCCTGTGGCATGCGTTGGTCACAAACGAACCTGAGAAACTTCGGGAGCTCAGGGTGCTTGTCGGGGGAGAGGCGCTTCCGAGCGGGCTTTTGGAGGCCCTGCAGGCGCTTGATTGTCCAGTGACTAATTTATACGGTCCTACTGAAACAACCATTTGGTCTGCGGCAGCTTTTCTCGAAAAAGGAGTACAGGGTGTGCCTCCGATCGGAAAGCCGATTTGGAATACGCAGGTATATGTGCTCGATAATAGTTTGCAGCCCGTCCCGCCAGGCATTGTTGGAGAGCTCTATATTGCGGGAACCGGATTGGCCCGCGGATATTTAGGGCGCCCTGATTTAACGGCGGAGCGCTTTGTTGCTGATCCGTACGGACCGCCGGGCACACGGATGTACCGGACCGGAGATCAGGCCCGCTGGCGTGCGGATGGGTCTCTGGATTACATCGGGCGTGCCGATCATCAAATCAAGATTCGCGGTTTCCGCATTGAGCTTGGAGAAATTGATGCCGTGCTTGCTAAACATCCTCAAATGAAACAGGCTGCGGTTGTCGTTCGAGAGGACCAGCCGGGAGATAAACGATTGGTGGCGTATCTGGTCGTTTCTTCAGCTCTAGATATTGCTGAGCTTCGCCGTTATGTCGGTGCCAGCCTGCCTGATTATATGGTGCCTGCGGCATTTGTGGAGATCGATGAACTGCCATTAACACCTAACGGCAAGCTTGACCGGAAAGCATTGCCGGCACCTGATTTTGGGGCGTCTGTCACTGATCGGGGACCGCGAACGCCTCAAGAAGAGATACTGTGTGATCTGTTTGCGGAGGTTCTAGGTCTTGCACGCGTAGGCATCGATGACAGTTTCTTCGAGCTGGGCGGCCATTCTCTCCTTGCTGCCCGTTTGATGAGCCGTATTCGTGAGACGATGGGAGCTGAGCTGGGCATCGCCAAGCTCTTTGACGAACCGACAGTTGCCGGACTTGCTGCACATCTTGATCAGGTGCAGAGTGTCCGTCCCGCTTTGCAAAGAGCTGAACGTCCTGAGAACATTCCGCTTTCTTTTGCACAGCGCCGGCTATGGTTCCTCCATTGTCTGGAAGGGCCAAGTCCTACATATAATATCCCGGTTGCCGTCCGTCTTTCAGGTGAACTGAACCAAGAAGCGCTGCAAGCGGCCCTATATGATCTCATCAGCCGCCATGAAAGCCTTCGGACCATTTTCCCTGAATCACAGGGGACATCTTATCAGCGCATTTTGGACGCCGATCAAGCCCGTCCTGATTTATATGTTACAGAAATGAAGAAAGAGGAGCTTTCTGAGAGGCTTGCCGATGCTGCTCGCTACAGCTTTGACCTTGCAGCTGAACCTGCTTTCCGGGCCGAGCTTTTTGTTATCGGTCCCGACGAGTACGTGCTGCTGCTGCTCGTGCACCATATTGTCGGAGACGGATGGTCATTGACTCCTCTGACTCGTGATCTGGCTGCTGCTTATACCGCCCGCTGTCACGGGAGAGCTCCCGAATGGACACCGCTTGCTGTGCAGTATGCGGATTATGCGCTCTGGCAGCAAAGTCTGCTCGGAAGCGAGCATGATCCAGACAGTTTGATTGCCGGTCAGCTTGCTTTCTGGAAAGATAGACTGAAAGATTTGCCCGATCAGCTCGAACTGCCAACCGATTATTCACGACCTGCTGAGCCGAGTCATCAAGGAGATACAATCCATTTCCATATAGACTCAGAGCTTCACAGCCGATTGCTGGAGCTGGCCCGTGCCAATAGAGTAAGTCTGTTTATGGTGCTTCAATCAGGACTTGCCGCCTTGCTGACAAGGCTCGGAGCTGGAACTGATATTCCGATTGGAAGCCCGATTGCGGGGCGGAATGACGATGCGCTTAGTGATCTTGTGGGACTGTTTATCAATACATTGGTGCTCAGAACAGACACCTCTGGTGATCCGAGTTTCCGTGAGCTTCTTGACAGAGTGCGGGAAGTGAATCTGGCAGCCTATGAAAATCAGGATCTGCCGTTTGAGAGACTTGTAGAGGTGCTCAATCCTGCTCGCTCCCGGGCGACGCATCCATTATTCCAAGTCATGCTCGCGTTCCAGAACACACCTGACGCAGAGCTGAGCCTGCCTGGTACAGAAAGCAGCCTGCGCATTCACAGCGTAGGATCTGCCAAATTTGATTTAACATTAGAAATCAGTGAAAGCCGTCTTGATGACGGGACACCAAATGGACTGGAAGGACTGCTTGAGTACAGCACCGATCTATTTAAACGGGAAACTATTCAAGCCCTTGCTGATCGCCTTCTGCGGCTGCTTGAGGCTGCCGAGGCTGATCCTGATCAGGAAATCGGAAGACTGGATATTCTTGCACCAGAGGAACGCAGTATCACGGTAACGGATTGGCAAAGTGTTTCTGAAAAGATTCCGCAAGCGTGTCTTCCGGAGCTGTTTGAGAAGCAAGCTGCGCTGAGCCCTGATTCCATTGCAGTCGTTTATGAAGATAAAGCAATGAGCTATATGGAGCTGAATGAAAGGGCGAACCGGCTTGCCAGGCTGCTGATCAGCAAAGGCGTCGGACCGGAGCAATTTGTGGCATTAGCTTTGCCTCGCTCATTGGATATGACTGTTAGCCTGTTAGCGGTACTAAAAGCGGGAGCTGCATACCTGCCGCTTGATCCGGACTATCCGGCTGACCGAATCGCTTTTATGCTGAGCGATGCGCGGCCTGCGTTTATCATCACGAGCTCACAGGCGGAAAATCAAATCCCGCCTGCAGAAAATGTGCAGAACATTGTGCTGGATGATCCGGAATTACGCGAGAAACTAAAAACATACAGCCCTTTGAATCCGGATAATACGGACAGGATTCGCCCGCTGTCACCTTACAGCACGGCTTATGTTATTTATACATCCGGATCAACAGGCGTTCCAAAAGGCGTCATGATTCCTCACCAAAATGTGACGAGGTTATTTGGAGCGACCGATCACTGGTTCCATTTCGGTTCAGACGACGTATGGACAATGTTCCATTCCTACGCGTTTGACTTTTCTGTTTGGGAGATTTGGGGACCTTTGCTGCACGGCGGCCGCCTTGTTATCGTGCCTCATGACATCAGCAGATCTCCGGAAGCGTTTCTGCGTCTGCTGGTAAAAGAGGGTGTGACTGTTTTGAACCAGACACCATCAGCGTTCTATCAGTTTATGCAGGCGGAAAGGGAGCAGCCTGACCTCGGACAGGCGCTCAGCCTTCGATATGTTGTTTTTGGCGGAGAAGCGCTTGAACTCAGCCGTTTAGAGGATTGGTATCATCGCCACCCTGAAAAGGCGCCGAAACTGATCAATATGTATGGTATTACTGAAACAACAGTGCACGTCAGCTATATCGAATTAGACCGGAATATTGCAGCTTTAAGAGCAAACAGCCTGATCGGCTGCGGAATTCCCGATCTTGGGGTGTATGTGCTGGACGAGCGTTTACAGCCGGTTCCGCCGGGTGTGGCTGGAGAACTGTATGTGTCAGGCGCCGGATTGGCCCGAGGCTATTTAGGACGGCCCGGTTTAACGGCGGAACGCTTCATCGCTGACCCGTTCGGGCCTCCGGGCACACGGATGTACCGCACGGGAGATGTAGCCCGCAGGCGTGCTGACGGTTCTCTCGATTATATCGGCCGTGCCGATCATCAAGTGAAAATCCGGGGCTTCCGGATTGAACTGGGAGAAATTGAAGCTGCGCTTGTTCAGCATTCACAGCTGGAAGACGCGGCAGTGATCGTTCGTGAGGACCAGCCGGGAGATAAACGTTTGGCAGCTTATGTCATACCTTCCTCGGAAGAAACATTTGATACGGCGGGACTGCGCAGGTATGCTGCTGAAAGACTGCCAGATTACATGGTGCCTTCAGCCTTTGTGACGATGAAAGAATTGCCGCTGACGCCGAATGGAAAGCTTGACCGTAAAGCGCTGCCTGCTCCAGATTTTGCTGCTGCGGTGACAGGTCGCGGGCCGAGAACCCCGCAAGAAGAAATCCTTTGTGACTTGTTTATGGAAGTGCTTCATTTGCCGCGTGTCGGTATTGATGACCGTTTCTTCGATTTGGGCGGACATTCCCTGCTCGCAGTTCAGCTGATGAGCCGCATACGTGAAGCGCTCGGGGTTGAACTCAGCATCGGCAATCTATTTGAAGCGCCGACTGTGGCAGGGCTTGCCGAAAGACTGGAGATGGGCTCAAGCCAAAGCGCTCTTGATGTTTTGCTGCCGCTCCGAACAAGCGGAGACCGGCTTCCGTTGTTTTGCGTACATCCGGCGGGCGGACTTAGCTGGTGTTATGCCGGACTGATGACATCTTTAGGAACAGATTATCCCATCTATGGACTGCAAGCACGGGGAATTGGACAGCAGGAGGTGCTTCCGAAAACACTCGATGACATGGCTGCCGACTATATAGAACAGATTCGGACGATCCAGCCGAAAGGGCCGTACCATTTGCTTGGCTGGTCCTTAGGCGGAAATGTCGTTCAAGCAATGGCAACACAGCTGCAAAAGCAAGGGGAAGACGTTTCTCTATTGGTTATGCTGGACGCCTACCCAAACCACTTTCTTCCTATAAAAGAGGCACCGGATGATGAGGAAGCGCTTATTGCCCTCCTCGCGTTAGGCGGGTACGACCCAGACAGCTTAGGAGATAAACCGCTTGATTTTGAAACAGCCATTGAGATTCTGCGGCGAGACGGAAGCGCACTTGCCAGTCTGGACGAATCGGTCATTTTGAATCTAAAGAATACGTACGTCAATTCTGTCGGCATTTTAGGTTCATATGCACCGAAAACCTTCCGTGGAAATGTTCTGTTTTTCAGATCAACTATCATTCCTGAATGGTTTGACCCGATTGAACCTGATTCGTGGAAGCCTTATATTGACGGACAAATTGAACAAATCGACATTGACTGCCGCCATAAAGATCTCTGTCAGCCGGAACCGCTCGCAGTCATCGGCCGGGTTCTGGCGGCTAAATTGGAAGAAATGAATCAATAAAGGAGGAAAAGCAATGGCAAATCCTTTTGAAAATGCGGATGGCATATACCTTGTTCTCATCAATGAAGAGGGCCAATATTCCTTGTGGCCCGGCTTTATCGATGTGCCGAGCGGCTGGACAGTCGTTCATGAACAAAAAGGGCGTGAGGCTTGTCTGGACTACATCCAATCACATTGGAGCGATATGAGGCCGAACAGCCTAAAGCCTGTCGAAAATGTCTAAATGCATTGACGGTAAAAAAAAGAGACTGCAGCAGGCAGTCTCTTTTTCTATCTTACGCAGACGTTTGGGTATGATCGCAATCTCTGACCGGGTTCCCGTTTTCATCCGTACACCATGACTGGGATAAGAACGCCAAAAACACAGCCGCCCACTGATCGGCAAATTGAATCAGAATACCTCCGTCATGCCAAGAGCCGTTGTCTTTTTTCCAGCGGGTATCCAGCGCATTGCCTTGATTCATGTGGATATTGTGCATACCGTTTGTCGGGGTAAAGCCGAATATTTTATCTGCCGCCTGTTCAGGTCCAAATTTTGATCCAAATATATAAACCGGCGCTTTTTCTTCTTTCGCTTTCTTCATATACGTTTCAATAAAGTCATTTAAATCATTATCAGGCCCCGTGATTTCATGAGGCAAAGGCTTCATTTCCCGCGGATCAAAAAGATTGCCCCGCACATAATCCAGGGCTACTTCACGGTTTTCGTCATTGATCTTCGTATATCCATACGGCATGTTCGGAAGAATGGTAATTGAGCTCGAATCAAACTGATCATCAGCTAAATACAATACTTCTGATTCCTCAGAACTGGACATGACATTGATGGCGCACCTGTAATACGTATTCTCTTCACCGAGCATCTTCACTTGGAAATGAGGACTGTCATCATCTGTTTCCCGCTTCATATCTAAGACAACGCCTTTTAACACGCCATATTGCTGAACAGCCATATGAATCCTCCTTTATGATCAAGTTCTTCGTTTTAATTCGAGACATCATTTCCATTTTCCTTTTTAAAAGATAAAAAAAGCCTGCAGAAATTTTTCTGCAAGCTCCATATGAATTAAGCGCCCGCCACAGATGATTCATCGTGTAAGGCTTTCTCGGCAGGGACATATTCGTATCCTAAATCTTTGGCAACCGCCTCATAGGTCACGTGGTTGTTTGCTGTGTTTAATCCCGCTCTTAGTGCCGCATTGTCCGCGAGAGCTTGTGCTGCCCCTTTGTTTGCGATTTGCAGCGCATATGGAACCGTGACGTTCGTTAAAGCAATTGTTGAAGTGCGAGGCACCGCGCCCGGCATGTTCGCAACAGCATAGTGAACGACGCCGTGTTTTTCATATGTCGGCTGATCGTGTGTCGTAATGTGGTCGACAGTTTCGACGATGCCGCCTTGGTCAATTGCAACGTCCACAATCACTGAACCAGGCTTCATTTGTTTCACCATTTCCTCTGTGACAAGCGTCGGAGCTTTAGCACCAGGGATTAACACGGCGCAAATGAGAAGGTCCGCTTCGGCTACCGAGTCGGCGATATTGACCGGGTTAGAAATTAACGTTTTAATTTGATGGCCGAATATATCATCAAGCTGACGCAGGCGATCCGCGTTTAAGTCGATGATTGTCACATCTGCACCCAGGCCGACAGCCATTTTCGCCGCGTTGGTTCCGACTACACCCCCACCGATAATGGTTACCTTTCCGCGGGCAACGCCAGGCACTCCGGCAAGGAGGATTCCTTTTCCGCCTTTAGGTTTCTCTAGGAACTGCGCTCCGATTTGCGCTGCCATTCTGCCTGCCACCTCGGACATCGGTGTAAGCAGAGGCAATGTCCGTCCCTCACTTACCGTTTCATACGCGATCGCTGTGACGCCATTATCCTTCAGTGCCTGTGCAAGCTCCGGTTCAGCCGCTAAGTGGAGGTAAGTAAACAGTACAAGCCCTTTCCGGAAGTATGCATATTCTTCCGGAAGCGGTTCTTTGACCTTCATGACCATTTCAGCGTCCCAGACCTGTTTCGGATCAGCAATGATTTCCGCTCCTGCTGACTCATAAGCTTCATTTTCAAAGCCGCTTCCAAGGCCTGCGCCTGATTCAACCAGCACGCGGTGACCGTTTGAAACGAGCTGTGAAACACCCCCAGGCGTCAATGCGACACGGTTTTCATTGTTTTTTATCTCTTTAGGAACCCCAATGATCATATCTATTTCCTCCCGTATATGTGATATGTTCAGTGTAGCTTGATTTTTTGGAAAATTCTTTGTTTGAAAAAGAAAATAAAAAAACAAGGGTTTGTGAAATTTCACAAACTCTTGTTTCGAAGTTTGATATCCAAATATATAGTAAACTTTTGATTCACATTTTTTAAATCGATCTCAGCGATCTGGCTGATTCGCTTCAGCCGGTAATTCAATGTATTAACGTGAATATTCAAGAGCTTAGAGGCGGTATTGACATTGCTGTCGGCTTCAATAAAACGTTCGAGCGTTTCGACCATATTGGACTGGTGATCCCGGTCGTACTGCTCGAGTTTTGAAAGGGAGTAGTTGAAATATCCCGTTTGCTTCCGTTTCTCATCTAACACGTCCAAGTATTGATAGATGCCTAATTCTGAAAAACTGAAAAGATGCTTGGTTTCTTCAGCAAACCGTTCCTTTGCTTTTAATACGGACAATGCTTCCTGGTATGAACGGCAGACAAACGAAATGGAGTTGTATATTCCGCCAATTGCAATAGAAGCATCCTCTATTTTATAACGTTCCCTCAGCTGCCTTTGCGTGCTGAAAGCAAACTGTTTTAAATCTTGAAAAGGACGATCTGTTTTTGGCGCGGTTAAAATGATAAGTTCATTGGAATCAACGGTTGTCAGCAGAGCATGAACCTGCTGGGTCGTTTCCTGCAGATAATGAAGCTGCTGTTCTGTTTTTTCGGTCAGCTCGCCGTTTACCCGGATGATCATCACGGAAAATTCAGAGGGAACGACCATTCCAAGCTTGTTAAACCCATCCGTCATGTCCTGTTCTTGATAGATGTGTCCGGTCAGCATTTTCCAGAAAAATTCTTGGCTGCGCTCCTCATTTTTCGTTTTTCGGATTTGGAGCTTAAGCAGCTTGTTTCTGACTGCATTAGCCGCCATTTTTAATGTCAGCAGATCATCATCCGACAGTGTTTTTTGAATTTCAAGCGCCCAAATAAACCCCAGCACCTGGTTGTTCTTCCAAATAGAAATCGCGACGCGGTTGCTTAGTCCGACTTCGTCAATTTCCTTCACTCTGATCGGCTGGTCCGTTTTTAGCAGCGCGGGAATCGTCCCGTCTTTCCACAATTTGTTAATAACCTTCTCCGGCACTCTTCTGCCAATGATCGTAGACGTCCGTGCAGGATCAGTACAATCGCTGTGGGTGCTGTAGGCTAGCAGTTTGTGGTTCACATCTTCAATGGTGATCGGACATTGCAGCACTTCACTGATATGGTCAGCCACATCTTCCAGTCTGTCAAAACTGTATTTAAACGGATCCTTTGGCATGGTCATCATTATCCCTACTTTTCCATCCTTTTATTCTTTGCTCTCTTTGACATCAAATCGTCTTGCTTTTATTATGATTGTTCTTGTTTGTGAAAATCAACAACAAAGAATGGCAGTATAATAGAAGTGAAAAACACTTTTTAAATATAATGAGATACATATTCTGTCTTGGGCGGTGAACAGACTGATGAATATTTCTGAAAACTGAACCTTTCAGAGATGGTGCTGTAGCATCAAATTTTCTGAAAGGTTTTTTTTGGGAGTTAGAGAATCATTTGGGTCTTTTGGATTATTTGGAGAAGGTGACATGGATTAAGAAAATAAACCTATTTGTTTAACAAAATATGTAATTTTTAAGAGGCGAGAGGTAAACCATTGGACTCATTTTGTAAAATTAAAACATATTTGTTTGACTGTACCGAAAAACTGTTTTTATAATAATTACGTTCTAAAAATAAGTGAATTAGCCCATATTTAGGCTGATGGCACAGGAGGTAATGAGGAATATGGCAGGATTAATTCGTGTCACACCCGAAGAGCTAAGAGCGATGGCGAAGCAATATGGCGTTGAAAGCCAAGAAGTATTAAATCAGGTTGATCGTTTAAACCGAATGATCTCTGATTTAAAAAGCATGTGGGAAGGTGCTTCTAGCGAAGCGTTCGCAGATCAATACGAGCAGCTCAAACCTTCATTTATCAAAATGTCAGATTTGCTTCAAGATGTAAACCAGCAGCTTGATCAAACAGCAAATACTCTTGAGTCTACTGACCAAGACATCGCAAATCAAATCCGCGGATAACAGTATGAAAGGGAAGGAGCGCCTGATTCACCAGAAGACGGCGCTCTTTCTATGTAAGGGTGAATGAACATGTATATTGATATTACGATAGATTTGAAACATTATAACGGAAGTGTCTTCGATCTCAGATTGTCAGATTACCACCCGGTGAAAAAAGTCATTGACATCGCTTGGCAGGCCCAAAGCGTTTCCATACCTCCGCGCGAAGGGCACTGGATCAGAGTGGTCAATAAGGATACGGTGTTTTCTGGAGAATGCAAGCTATCTGATTGCGGCATTACAAGCGGAGACCGGCTTGAAATATTATGAAAGGATCTGGTTGAATGTCAGGTGAACAAACATCATATTTAGAAAATCAATTAGAAGCTGCTTCTCAGAAAACGGAAGACGGCTATACATTTACCTTTCAACGGGAAAAAATAAAGCTTCTGGACGGTCTCGAAGCGAACGTGATCAAGGATATAAATCCATTTTTTCATAAAGAGATCGATGTGACGGAAGACGAAGTGATCATCACAATACAACCTCCTCCCTCCTATAAAGAATTTCGCTTGATAAAAGCTAAAGATAAAAAAAGCAAATGGCAGTTTGCCTATCAGCTTGTTCAGTCTGTACAGCAGCACAAGTTATCAAGGCTGCATTTGATTGTGGCCCCGGAAAACATTGTATTCGATAAAGGGCTGACCCCATATTTTCTTCATTACGGCGTAAAAGAAAGCATTCCGCCTTACGAGCATGATGAGGAAAGAGTCTGGCAGGAGCTGAAAGCCGCAGCGGCTTTGGCAGTCGACGGCGCTTTTGCATTTGAGGACTATTTGAAATTCAATGAAACGCTGACATTCTCTCCGGAGGCAAAAGCGATATTGGACGCGAAGTCCTATGATGAACTGCTCGAGCTGATTCAGACACATATCGATGAGCTCGAAGCCAAAGCAAAAACATACATACATATCCCGAAAAAGAAGTGGAACATCCAAAGATATATCGGCCTGGGACTCATTGTGTTGCTTGTGCCGGCTCTGATTTATTCGATGTATGCCTTATTTTTCGCGCAGCCGAAGCATCAGGCGATTGTGGAAAGCAACCGCGCTTTCTTGAACAAGCAGTACAGCGGGGTCATCA
Organism: Bacillus sp. PAMC26543; assembly: GCF_014250375.1. Taxonomy (NCBI): domain Bacteria; kingdom Bacillati; phylum Bacillota; class Bacilli; order Caryophanales; family Bacillaceae; genus Bacillus; species Bacillus sp. PAMC26543. Next base: position 1,031,960 of record NZ_CP060193.1, read on the forward strand.
ACACGCTGGCTAAATATGATGCGGAAAGCCTGCCTGAATCAGTGCAGTATCAGCTTGCAATGTCTTATGTTGAGGTTGAAAAATTAGGCGACACTCAAAAGAAACAAATTGAAAATAATCTGGTCACGCTGCAATCAGATCCACAGCACTTTCTTTATTGGATAGACATAGGGAGAGGCGAGAATAAAGAAGCCATTAGTATCGGAAGAAAGCTGGAGTATAACCCGTATATAGGGCTGGGGCTGATCCGATATAAGGCTGAGATATTAGCAGATGACAGTATGAAAGATGATGAAAAGCAAAAAGAATTGGATACGGTACAAAGCGAGATCGACCAAATTACCAAACAAATGAAAGAACAAAAAGAAGAAGCGATAACAGACACGGCAGAAACTGATACAGCCAGCCAAGCCGCTGAAGAACAATCAGATAAAGAAAAGCAGCAAGCTGAAGAGAAAGCGGCAGAAGAAAAAGCCGCAGCCGAGGAAAAAGCGAAAAAAGAAGAACAAGAGAAAAAAGAGAAAGAAAAGAAAGATGAGAAAAAAGATGACAAATAAAGTGAAACATGAAGTTCAGGTCATCGCACGCCGTATTTCGGCCGTTAGGGGGTTCGCCATTTGAGTCTATTATGGGTTTTCTATCAGCAAAACGTCCAAAAACTAAAACTGTCTGATCTCCCGGCGTCCCAGCCGGTGACCATAGGGCCTGATGTGAAGGATTCCATTACGATCGGTACCATTCCGTTTGAGAACGGAGTGATTTCTCTTCAAAGGAAGGAATCCGGCGGCCAGTACGATGTTTTCCTGGGAAATGATTGCCTGGGCAGTCTTGAAACTGATACATCATTTTCTCTTCAAACGGATCAGCAGGATATATGTCTGTTTTTAATTGCCGGCAAACCTGAAAAATCCGTTTATTTTACAGGAAACAGAGACGAAATGACATGTTCCTCAGAAAAGACAGATGCAGATATCTATCTGAACCCGAATGATTTTGCTTTTGCGGAGCAAAGCACATTTTCATTACTGCATATCGGCGAGAAATGGTCGATTCTCCCAAAAAGCGGAAATGTGTTCTTGAACGGAGAGAAGGTAATAGGTGCTGCACCGCTCAAGCCGGGGGATGAAATATTCTGGAACTTTACGCAAATGAGAGTAACTGAACAAGACCTCTTAGAAATCGTTCATTACACACCGCTTGAAACAGTGTTAACCAAAACCGTCAAACCAAGCACAGAAATGCAGAAGAAATATCCGCAGTACAGAAGAACGCCGCGGATGGTGTACGATTTGCCAGATGACCGTGTGTCCTTCAGTTTTCCCTCTCAGGAGAGCGATCAAACCAATAGAGGGCTGTGGCTCGTCATCCTGCCTCCGCTTGTGATGCTGATCGTGATGGGCGTTGTCGCTATCATCCAGCCGCGAGGCATATTTATACTCGTATCACTGGCAATGTTTATGATGACCCTTATTACCTCGACCGTTCAATATTTCCGGGATAAAAACCAGCGGAAAAAACGCGAGGAAAAGCGGGAGCGCGTGTATAAGCTTTACTTAGATAATAAGAGAAAAGAGCTTCAGGCGCTTGCTGAAAAGCAAAAGCAGGTTCTTGACTTTCATTTTCCTTCTTTTGAACAAATGAAATACTTAACAAGTGAAATCAGTGACCGAATTTGGGAAAAGTCGCTCGAAAGCAAGGATTATCTCCAGGTTCGGCTCGGGACCGGAACAGTTCCTGCAAGCTATGAAATCAATATGAGCGGCGGAGACTTGGCGAACCGTGATATTGATGACCTTATGGAGAAATCGCAGCACATGCAGCGTGTCTATAAGGACATTCGCAATGCGCCGGTTACGGTCGATTTGGCGGAGGGGCCGATGGGTCTTGTCGGAAAATCGCAGATTGTTAAGAATGAGATTCACCAGCTGATCGGCCAGCTTTCGTTTTTCAACAGCTATCACGATTTGCGCTTCGTCTTTATTTTTCATGAAGAGGAGTATAAAGACTGGGAGTGGATGAAGTGGCTTCCGCAATTTCAAATGCCCCATATTTATGCGAAAGGCTTTATTTATAATGAACAAACGCGTGACCAGCTCCTGTCCTCACTTTATGAATTGATCAGAGAGCGCGATCTCGAAGATGACAAAGAAAAACTGCAGTTTAAACCGCATTTTGTATTTGTCATAACGAATCAGCAGCTGATTTCAGAGCACGTCATTCTTGAATATTTAGAAGGGCAGCATGAGCAGCTGGGCATCTCTACAATTGTCGCCGCGGAAACAAAGGAAAGTTTATCAGAAAACATTACGACCCTTGTCCGCTATATCAACGAAAATGAAGGCGACATTTTAATACAAAAGAAAAAAGCAGTAAGAATTCCGTTCCGGCTCGATCATCATCAGCGCGAGGACAACGAACGGTTTTCACGCACGCTTCGCACGCTGAATCACCAGGTGGGCATTACGAACTCCATTCCGGAAATGGTCTCGTTCCTGGAGCTTTTCCATGCGAAGGAAGTAAAAGAAATCGGAATCCAGCAAAGGTGGCTGACGAGTGAATCGTCGAAGTCGCTGTCGGTGCCGATCGGCTATAAAGGGAAGGATGACATTGTGCATCTGAACCTTCACGAAAAAGCCCATGGTCCGCACGGTTTGCTTGCGGGGACGACAGGTTCGGGGAAAAGTGAATTTCTCCAGACCTACATCTTGTCACTTGCGGTGCATTTTCACCCGCATGAAGCGGCTTTCTTATTAATTGACTATAAAGGCGGAGGAATGGCGCAGCCGTTCCGCAATATTCCCCACCTGCTCGGCACGATCACCAATATTGAAGGCAGTCAAAACTTCAGTATGCGTGCGCTCGCTTCGATTAAAAGCGAGCTGAAAAAAAGGCAGCGTCTGTTTGATCAATATCAAGTCAATCACATCAATGACTATACAAAGCTGTACAAGCAGGGGAAAGCAGAAGTAGCAATGCCGCACTTATTCTTAATTTCTGATGAGTTTGCAGAGCTGAAAAGCGAAGAGCCTGATTTTATCAGAGAGCTTGTCAGTGCTGCACGTATCGGCCGAAGCCTTGGCGTACATTTGATTTTGGCGACACAGAAGCCGGGCGGTATCATCGACGACCAAATCTGGAGTAACTCGCGCTTTAAAGTAGCGCTTAAAGTTCAGGATGCCACCGATAGTAAAGAGATTTTGAAAAACAGCGATGCCGCGAACATCACGGTTACCGGACGCGGTTATTTGCAGGTCGGAAACAATGAAGTGTACGAGCTGTTCCAATCCGCCTGGAGCGGGGCCCCTTACTTAGAGGAAGTTTACGGAACAGAGGATGAAATCGCGATTGTCACGGATACCGGCCTGATACCGCTTTCTGAGGTCGACACGGAAGAAATGGCGAAAAAAGAGGTTCAGTCAGAAATCGAAGCAGTGGTTGACGAAATCGAACGCATTCAAGAGGAAATGGGAATCGAGAAGCTGCCGAGCCCTTGGCTGCCGCCGCTTGCGGAACGTATCCCGCGCACCCTTTTCCCATCAGAAGAAAAGGACCATTTCCACTTTGCTTATGTTGATGAACCTGATCTGCAAAGACAGGCGCCGATTGCTTATAAAATGATGGAAGACGGAAATATCGGCATTTTCGGCTCCTCAGGCTATGGGAAATCGATTGCAGCGGCAACATTCCTGATGAGTTTTGCAGACGTCTACACACCTGAAGAGCTTCATGTCTATATCTTTGATTTCGGGAACGGAACGCTCCTGCCATTAGCGAAGCTGCCGCACACGGCGGATTACTTCCTGATGGATCAGTCGAGAAAAATTGAAAAGTTCATGATCCGGATCAAAGAGGAAATCGACCGCCGAAAACGTCTGTTCCGTGAAAAAGAAATCAGCCATATCAAAATGTACAATGCGCTGAGCGAAGAAGAGCTTCCATTCATTTTCATCACAATCGACAACTTTGATATCGTCAAGGATGAGATGCATGAGCTTGAATCGGAATTTGTCCAGCTTTCCAGAGACGGACAAAGCTTGGGGATTTACTTTATGCTGACGGCAACGCGCGTAAATGCCGTCCGCCAGTCGCTCTTGAACAACCTGAAAACAAAGGTTGTCCATTATCTGATGGATCAATCTGAGGGATATTCCATTTACGGACGGCCGAAGTTCAGCCTTGAGCCGATCCCGGGGCGCGTGATCATTCAAAAAGAAGAGCTTTATTTCGCCCAAATGTTCCTGCCTGTTGAAGCAGAGGATGATATCGGCATGTTCAACGAGCTGAAAGCAGAAGTGCAGGTTCTTCAGGATCGCTATGCTTCACTTCAGCAGCCGGCTCCGATTCCGATGCTGCCGGAAAGCCTGTCGACGAGAGAGTTTTCTCTCCGCTTCAAGCTGGAACGCAAGCCTTTATCTGTGCCGATCGGGCTTCATGAAGAAACCGTCAGCCCGGTGTACTTTGACTTGGCTAAGCACAAGCATTGCCTGATATTAGGGCAGACACAGCGAGGAAAAACAAACGTCTTAAAAGTGATGCTTGAGCATCTGCTTGATGATGAAACGGAAATGATCGGTTTGTTTGACTCGATCGACCGCGGTTTATCCAAATATGCAAAAGAAACAGATGTCGCATATATGGAAACAAAAGATGATATTGAGCAGTGGATTGAAACAGCAGAAGACATTTTTAAAACAAGAGAAGCAATGTATGTAGAAGCCGTTCGCCAGGGAGACACACAAAGCCTGCGATTCTCTCAAGTGGTTCTGATGATTGACGGAATTACGAGATTCCAGCAGACGATCGATACGAGAATTCAAGACCGCTTGGCGAACTTTATGAAATCTTACGCGCATCTTGGCTTCAGCTTTATTCCGGCAGGCAATCACAGTGAGTTCTCCAAAGGCTATGATTCCCTGACGACTGAGATGAAGCAAATCAGACACGCTATCCTGCTGATGAAAAAATCTGAACAAAATGTCATTCCTCTTCCGTACCAAAGACAGGAGCCGGAGATTCAGCCGGGCTTCGGATATGTTGTGGAAAACGGGAAGGAGCAAAAAGTTCAAATTCCTTTATGTTCTGCTGAAAGGGAGAGTGCTAGATGACAGAACAACGAAAAAACTTGATCAAGTTAATATCAGCCGTCATCATTATTTTGCTGCTGCCGGTTTTGTTTTTCCGGTTCATCGGGGAAGATCCGGCGAAAAAAGCAGCCAATTCCACGCGGCAAATCGCAGTGGTGAATGAAGACACAGGCGTATTGAGTGATGAGGTGAAAGCGGACGATGAAGATGATCAATCCGCCCAGTTCGGTAAGGAAGTAGCTGCCGTTCTGGGGGAACGTCCTGATTATTCTTGGACGGTCGTGAACCGAAGTGCAGCCGAAACAGGCCTGAAATCGAAAAAATACGATGCGATCGTCTACATTCCCTCAGATTTCTCAAAAAACATTTTGAGCTATGACAAAGAGCGTCCTCAAAAAGCCACGCTTGAGTTCAGCATTCAAGATAACCTGAATGCGGTCAACAAAGAAAAAGTGCAGCGTGAGCTTGAAGATGCCCAGAAAACAATGAACAAAAAAATGTCGGCCTTATATTGGAACTTTGTCTCACAAAAAGTGGACAATATCAGAGGAGAGTTTGACAAGATCGTCAATAAAGAATCTGAATTCCAAAATGTCATGTACAATTTCTACAAACCAAGCTCTAACGATTTGGCAGGTGAAATCAAACGCCAGAAAGACCTAATCGATGAGCTGAAGAAATCAATGAATGAAGCCCAAGGCACGACAAAAGAAAAAGCATCGACAGCGGAGGAAGCAAAAAACACGCTGAAAGACTTCGTTGATACAGTTGAACGATACAAAGAATATCAAGAAAATCAAAAAAAGCTGCTATTGGCAGCCCAGGATTCAACTCAGCAGCAAATCCAGACAGGATTGGATGCCATTTCAGCACAGCAAAAGGCCAATCAGTTCAGCGAGCAGATGAGCGGCCTGTCAACAGGGATCAGCCAAGTGAAAACACAGCTTGGACAAACCAGCACAGTTCTGGCAGGCGCCCAGCAAATCAGGGAAGGCCAAGTGCCTCAGCAGGAACTTGGTATGGCGAAGATACAAAGCAATTTAATCGATCAGTATCAAGCCGTATCAAGACAGGCTGCATTAAACCAAGTATACGGACTGCTTGTTGAAGCGCGCGAGGCGCTCACTGTTGCGAAAGGTGACCCGCAGCCTGATGGAGATAATGGTTCAGATGATGAAGATAAAGACCCGAACGAAGAAAACCCTGAAGAACTGAAAATCGATCTTGAAAAACAGCGTGAAGAATTGAAAAGCATTGCCGCTGACATTCAGGACATTTCAGACAATTTAAAGGAGCCTGAAAAAGAGGAGCCGGCGCCAGAGAACCCGTCCCCTGAAAACCCGGATCATCCTGATGATGGAAGCAACCCAAATCCTGATGACGGAAGCAGCCCAAATCCTGATGATACACAGGGAGACACCGGAAACAATGATAACAGCAGTGATACCGGGAAAGACGGACAAACGGACGGCAATAATCAGGATCAAGACCAGCAGCAGGGAACAGACGGTCAGGAGCATAACGGAGATGCCTCCAATGGTGAGTCAGACAGCGGACAAACCGAAACGGGCACATCTGCCGAACAGACTGCTTCATCTGACTCTGCCCTTCAATTTATCCAGCTGGCAAACGAAGACGAAGGCACGACTCAGCCTGGAAATGAAGATCAACCAGGAAACGATGATATTTCTGATATCGCAAAAGCGAAAGAACAGCTCAGCAAAGCGTCAGAACGAATTAAGCAAATCGAAGAAGAGCTCAAAGAAAAAGAAACTGCCCATAATGATGAGCTGAATAAGAAATTAGAAGAACTTAAAGAGCAAATGGATGGGCTTAATGATGAAATTGATGACTTGAAAGACCAAGTGGAAAAACTCGAAACGAAACTTGAAAATCTCGAAGCGAAACGGCAGAAGGAGTTCGAAGGGATTTACAGAGCGATTCGCGAGCTGGAAAATAAAGATCAGCTTCAATTTCCAGGAGAAATCAATACAGAAAGCATCTCCGCTTTAATGAGATACTATAAATATTTATCTGTGTACGACTCTGTATTATCCGGAACGGTTGACAGCACTGCAAAAACCAATGTCATTGACGGCCAGCAGGGCAACGTCAAATCAGTCCTAGCCATCAAACCGGAAGAATCAGCAAGCTGGGAAGATCTCAAAAACAACATGATGCAAACCGATGAAGACATCGACAATTTCATCAATGGCATGACCGAGTTTGCAGACAACTACGGCAGCTATATCCGTGATTCTCAAGCCGGTGTTCTCGACGAACTGACGAAAATCTCTGAGAGTGCGTCTAAAGCGTCAGAACAGCTTGTAACCGGTGCAGCGCAGGAATCTGCAACGTTCAATAATGATGGTCTGTCAGGCACAATGGCACTGAGCGTGCAAGATACGGTCGGCCAGGAAGTGCTGCAAATGTCAGACATGATGGGTTCATTATCGGAACGCCAGTCAGGCATTATTGATTACACAACCAACATGCAGCAAAGCGTAAATGATGTACAGACGAAAGCTGACACATTAAACAACAACTGGGGTAAAAATGTTGCTTCCACGAAGCTTGTACGCAGTGACGTATACGGCATTCTGGGCAATACATTAGTAGACGGCCAAAACAACGGCTATGTATATGATTACTTGGCAAATCCGCTTAAAATCAGCGGTCAGGTTCCGGAAGAAAAAATTCAGACGGTGCCGCCGGTTGTCATCCTGGTTATTATTTTGATCAGCAGTCTGTTAATCGGATATTTCAGCTCGTATTATCAAAATGCGCCGCTGCTCGTCAAAGGAGCGCTTTTCGGAATTCTGAATATCCTTGTCGGCTTGATGATCAGCTTGTTCGGTTTGAATATTTATTCACTGCCGGACGATCAGACGATTAAGTGGTCTGTGTTTACGATTTTATTGCTGGTCGCAAGCTCTGCCTTTATCCGGGCGGCATTCCGGTTCGGGTCAATTCCTGGATGGGTTGCTTCAGCGGCAATGATTTTATTCTATGTTGCGCCGCTTATTGATTTAATTATGCCAAACTTCACATTTGAAGATCCGGTGTCGAAGGTATATATCGACATCCAGTACGGAACAGGGCATTTGTTTACAATGGGAATATCGGTTCTGCTGATCATTACGTTGATTGCAGCGGCTCTGCCGCTTGTCATTCGCTTGATAGCAGAAAAAACAGCGGAAAGCGATGAAACGTATGAAGCGTAATCGCAGCTTGGAAAAGGGGATCATGATGTGTATGCTCTCCTTTTCCCTTTTCATACCCTCTGCCGCTGCTGCCGAAACCGAAGAAAATACGGATGTCGCGCCAAACCAATATGAAAAGAAAGATATTGAAATCGATACGAATTATTTGCATGAAGATTCTTCCTATGAGGAGAAAACAGAACTGCCTGAGGAGCAAAAGGATATTACCTTTGATAAGCCGAAGGATCGGGACGCCGAGCTGATAAAGGATTTGTTTACATCAACAGATGCCGAGGGCTCCAACACCATCGCCGCTCAATCTAAACAGCTTGGGATTACATTTGCCGAGAAACCGATCACAAAAGCGTCATCAACGGAAATGAAAGAAAAAGATTCATCTTCACTCCTGCTTCCGATCATCTATAGCGTGCTGATTCTGCTTGGGATCGCAGGCATTGTTTTTCTCATACCAAAGGTTATCGTGCAGGAAAATAAAAAGGCGTAAGCGCCCGCGCTTGTTTTGCATAAAAGCGGTCCGTACAATAAGAACGGAAGGAGGAGGTTTCCAATGGAACTTTATATCATCACCGGAGCGTCAAAAGGACTGGGGAAAGCCATTGCATTACAGGCTCTGGAAAAAGGCCATGAAGTCCATGCTCTGTCCAGAACAACAACAGATGTTTCTCATGAGAAACTGACACAGCACCAGATCGACCTGATCAATCTCACAGAGGCTGAGCAGCAATTCAAAACATTGCTTTCATCCATCAATCCGGCTGATTATTCAGCCATCACACTGATCAATAATGCCGGAATGGTGACGCCGATCAAACGCGCCGGAGAAGCGTCTCTTGAAGAGCTGCAGCGCCATTATCAGCTTAATCTGACAGCGCCGGTGCTCTTGAGCCAGCTGTTTACCAAACAGTTTGCTGCTTTCAGCGGAAGAAAAACAATCGTAAATATTACCTCTGGCGCGGCCAAAAACCCATACAAGGGGTGGAGCGCGTATTGCAGCTCAAAAGCCGGACTTGATATGTTTACGAGAACGTTCGGATTTGAACAGGAGGATGAAGAACTGCCGGTGAACATGATTTCTTTCTCACCGGGTGTCATGGACACTGACATGCAGGCCGTCATCCGTTCATCATCGAAAAAGGATTTCCACGATATCGAGCGGTTTCGGAAATTGAATGAAACAGGAAGCCTTCGCAGTCCGGCCTTTATTGCTGGCACGCTGCTTTCTTTATTAGAGACAGGCGCGGAAAACGGGCGCATATATGATATTAAAGAGTTTTTGTAGAGCAGAGTGAATCTGCTCTTTTTTTATATAAAAAGGCGATAACTTAAGCATTCCGGAGTCCGGCTGCATATACTGACTGAAACTCTGCTTTTAGGGTATAACAAACATGAAAAGTAAACAAAAATGATATGACATAAGAATTGAGTTTCTCTGCAAATTATGTTAGGATTCTAAAAATATCTAAAGGAGGGGTTTCCATGAGAAAGGTTACATTAATGGATGTCTTCGCCCATCCAATTGCACAAAAATATTTACAGCGTTCCGGCGTGGCTCATGCGATTGCCTGCGCCTATCATGCATACAGGCTGTCTGTAAAGGCTGATATCAGCCCTGATTTAGCCGCAAAAGCGGCATTGCTGCATGACATCGGACATTATGAATGGTATACAGACGGAAAATGGGATTATGAGAAATACAGAAGGAATGACATCCATGCCATTAAAGGGGCGGAACGGGCGCATAAGCTCTTGATTCGTCTTGGTGAAGAACCGAAAGCGGCAAAAGAGATTGCTCTTGCCATATTGCTTCATACCGATTCCTATCTGCCTGAAGGTGAACTCGATAAAAATACGCTGCAGCAGATTGTCAAAAAAGCGGACGAACTTGATGAAGAACCTGGCGGCCACCATCATTACCGACAAATTGACGAAGCAACCGCACTGAAAAAAATAGAAAAACTGGACCGATTAATCGACCAAGCCCAGTCTTCTATAAAAAAGCCTGTATAGGTCCCGCCTGTATTCGGAACAGCGTCCGCTTTCTTCGCTGTCTCCGTTTCATCACCATTTCCTTACACCCGCGTGAATCACACTCCCCAATCGTCTCCGCATCCCCTGGTGTTATCCGGTAAGCCTGTGTCATTATCCTTAACCGTGGCATAAGCTGAGATAAAACATATAAAGGGGATTGAAGTATGGCCAACCAAGGTAGTCCGCAACTGGTCTCATTAGTCGATCCTTATGTCTATCAGACCATCAAAAAGCTCATCGGCTCAAAATTCATTATCCAGACAGTACGAGATACGGTCAGAGGCAGACTGATTGATGTAAAACCGGACCATATCATCATTGAAGCAGCCCGAAATTCTGTTTTTTTTATCAGTATCCAGCACATGGTTTCCGTCACGCCAGATTACAGTGAACGGGTGTAACAGTGCTTGCGCTTGAAAAATAGGCGTACACCGGGACGTCCTATTTTTCAGTTAAGCGCTATAAAAACGCTCCGTCATAAATTGTGCCGCCAAGATCAAAGCCGGAGCGGTCATCTGAAATAAAGCGTAAACAACAACCGAAGTGATACCCGCCCGCATCCTTTACATATAAACGGGGCTTCCCGGCAAACGGAGCACAGCGCCGCTGCCTCTCAGTCATTCTATCGTTTTGATTCACATCAAGCAGGATAAAATCTAAACGTTAAGCTAGTCCACAAGTACATAAATCAGTGCGGCGTCCCTGCCGTATGTCACAGCCTGCATAATCAACAGCCCATTCACTGATTAAGAGTTCTGATATCAGTTCATTTTTGTTACAATGATGGGGTGCAAGTTCTTTTATCTGATAGACAAAGAAAAACTAGGAGGAACAAGCTTGTTGAAATCAAAAGTCCATTTTTGGACATTGCAAATTTTATTTGTTTTGCTGATTATTTTCGTAGCAACAAAAGTTTCATTTGTGTTTCAGCCGTTTATCGTGTTTATCTCGACATTGTTTTTCCCGATGCTGATTGCCGGAATTCTGTATTTTATTTTTAATCCGGTTGTCCGACTGCTTGAGAAAAAAATGCCGCGGACATTATCGATTCTGCTCATCTATTTAGTATTTATCGGTTTGCTTGCCTTCGTTTCTGCGGCAGTCGGGCCTGTCATTACATCGCAGGTGACCGGGCTGTTTAACAATCTTCCTGAATATATAAAACAGATTCAGGCATTAACAAAAGATTTATCTCACTCTCAGTGGTTTACCTGGATGATGACACAGGATTATGTATCCATATCAAAAATTGAGCAGTCTCTGACAAGCTTTCTCCAAAACCTGCCGCAAAATATTACATCCAGTTTATCCGCGGTGTTTGGTGTCGTGACAAATATCACACTTGTCATTATCACTGTTCCGTTTATCCTCTTTTATATGCTGAAGGATGGACACCGCTTTCCGCACCTGGCAGTCAAAATTCTTCCGGCTTCTTACCGGACAGAAGGTCTAAAGATCTTTAAGGATTTATCCGACACACTCGCTGCGTATTTTCAGGGACAGCTGTTAATCTGTCTTTTTGTAGGGACAGCGTGCTTTATCGGATACTTGATTACCGGGCTGCCATATGCGCTGATTCTTGGAATTGTCATGGCCATTACAAATATCATTCCTTATGTCGGGCCTTTTCTCGGCGCTGCGCCGGCTGTCATTATCGGCTTTATGGATTCACCGGCCAAAGCGCTTTTTGCGATCATTGTGGTTGTGATCGTTCAGCAGCTCGACGGAAATCTGCTTTCTCCGCTCGTGATCGGAAAACGTTTGAATACGCACCCGCTTACCATCATTTTGCTGTTGATTGGAGCAGGAAGCTTCGGCGGCATTCTCGGCATGATTTTAGCTGTGCCGGTGTATGCGGTAGTCAAAGCGTTTTTCCTGAATATCGTGCGGCTGATCAAGCTGCGCCAGCGTTCACGCCTTGAAGAAAACGAACGTCCCGCTGAATAGGCGGGCACCATTGGCTCCTTTTCGCATATGATGCTGTAAATCAGTGCGGAGGTGGGGAAATGCCTGCGATTGTAGGGCCGATATATATTATGTCTATATCAGGTGATGCTGCGGCCAGCTTTGGAGATGTGTTTGCGATTGCGCCGAAAAGCGTCGATCACACAGGTGCTGGGTCTGGCACATTTCAGCTGGGGGATTTTGTGAAGATCAATAACGAATATAGTAAAACAATTTTAAACGATGCCGATATCATTGATGATACCGTTTCGTTTAACGGGTAACAGCCTTTTCTAGAGAGGCTGTTGCTTTTTTATTGTATAATATGGATAGTCTTTTAGTTAGCGAGGTCATGTTATGAAAATCAGAAAAGCAAATATCAGCACACAAACAGGAATGATCACTGATGTATATCTGCATGAAAACAGAAAAGAGCTGCATACGCTAGTAGCCGTTCCGCAGCTGGAGTGGAGCACGATTATTTCATACGAGGAAGAAAAATCATCGCTGCCTGAACGGCTGGAGGCTTCTTTGCGCCGGCATACAGAGGACGAGCCTGCTGGTGAGCTGGCAAAAAAAATCATTCACTGGGTAACGGAAATGTAACAGCCCTTGAAAGTTTAGCCCCCGCAGGATCAGGCGATAATGAAGACAAACAAGACGGGAGGACGAGCTTTTGAGTGATGAAACGCTGGATCTCTATTTACAGCAAGGAATGTACGGGCCGCTGGAAACAAAACCAGATGAGCGCCATTTGTTTTTAGGCTCATTGCGGGAAAGAGTGCTTTTGGCACTGACGAAAGGGCAGGTGCTCAGAAGCAAACCGTATCACGAAGCGGAGCAAGCGTTTAAACGCAATAAACATATATCTCTTCTTATCAATGGAGAGCTTCAGTATCAGTCTTATTCACCTTATGTAAAAATGGCGAACCGAAACGGAGTGCCTTTTAAAGTCGTATCTGATCTTCAGTTTCATACGCCTTTAGGCCTTATCATTGCGGCGGACAGTGCGGTAAATCATGAATCTATATATATTCAGGACGACATTTTTAACCGGTCGGTGCTGAAATCTTAAGAGACAAACGGACTGTTTGTCTTTTTATTCATGGCAATTCCCTTACAACGGGAGATAAGATATAATGTTCTCATACTGATGGCGGGGAGGCCGGCTATGAAAAAAGCACTTATTTGTATTGATTATACGAATGATTTTGTGGCGAGTGATGGAAAATTGACCTGCGGGGATCCCGGCAGAATGATTGAAGAGGCGATCGTCAATTTGTCAGAAAACTTTATCACAAACGGTGATTACGTCGTATTTGCAGTAGATTCTCACAATGAAGGGGATCAATATCACCCTGAAACCCGTCTGTTCCCGCCGCATAATATCAAGGGTACGGAAGGAAAAGACCTGTACGGAAAGCTTTTGCCTCTATATCAGAAACATGCACATGATCATAATGTATATTACATGGAAAAAAACGAGATATTCTGCTTTTGCGGGTACTGATTTAGAACTGAAACTCAGAGAGCGGCAGATTGACGAGCTGCATTTAGCCGGCGTCTGCACAGATATCTGTGTCTTGCATACAGCGGTTGATGCATACAACAAAGGTTTCCGGATTGTTGTGCATAAACAGGCTGTTGCCAGCTTTAATCAGGAGGGGCATACGTGGGCTCTTTCCCATTTTGCAAACAGCATCGGAGCGCAAGTGGCAGAGTAAGGAAGGGGAAAAACAGTGTTAGAGTACGGTTTTAAAGATGACAGCCTGTCATTACATACAGACCTTTATCAAATCAATATGGCGGAAACTTACTGGAGAGACGGCATTCATGAAAAGAAAGCGATTTTTGAGCTTTTTTTCAGAAAGCTTCCGTTTGAGAATGGCTATGCGGTTTTTGCGGGCTTGGAAAAAGCCATTGAATATCTGGAAAACTTCAAGTTTACCGATAGTGACCTGACTTATTTACGAGATGAGCTTGGCTACCATGAAGATTTTATTGATTATTTGAGCGGTTTATCTTTTACAGGTTCTCTTTATTCCATGAAAGAAGGAGAGCTGGTTTTTAACAATGAGCCGATTATGAGGGTGGAAGCTCCTCTTGTAGAAGCGCAGCTTATTGAAACAGCTTTGCTTAACATTGTGAATTACCAAACATTAATCGCGACAAAAGCAGCGCGCATCAAAGGCGTCATTGGCGACGAAATTGCACTTGAATTCGGAACAAGACGGGCGCATGAAATGGATGCGGCTATGTGGGGAGCGAGAGCAGCGTTAATCGGCGGCTTCAGCGCGACAAGCAATGTAAGAGCCGGAAAGCGCTTTAATATCCCGGTATCAGGCACACATGCCCATGCGCTAGTGCAGGCCTACCGCGATGAATATACAGCATTCAAAAAATACGCGGAAACGCATAAGGATTGCGTCTTCTTAGTCGACACGTATGATACGCTTCGTTCAGGCATGCCGAATGCGATTAAAGTGGCCAAGGAATTCGGAGACCGCATCAACTTCATTGGCATCCGACTGGATAGCGGCGATTTGGCTTACCTGTCAAAAAAAGCCCGGAAAATGCTTGATGAAGCAGGTTTTACAGACGCGAAAGTCATTGCGTCAAGCGACCTGGATGAGCATACAATTATGAATTTAAAGGCTCAGGGAGCCCGCATAGATGTCTGGGGTGTCGGCACGAAGTTGATTACAGCTTATGACCAGCCGGCTCTCGGCGCGGTTTATAAGCTCGTCTCCATCGAAGAAAACGGAGAAATGGTCGACACGATCAAAATTTCATCCAACCCTGACAAAGTGACGACACCTGGCAGAAAGAAAGTGTACCGGATTATTAATCAGTTAAATCATCATTCTGAAGGAGATTACATTGCGCTTTATGACGAGCAGGTGAATGACCAGAAGCGGCTGAGAATGTTCCACCCGGTTCATACCTTCATCAGCAAATTCGTCACGAATTTCTATGCGAAGGATCTTCACGAGCTGATTTTTGAAAAAGGCATCCTATGCTACCAGAACCCTGAGATTTCTGACATTCAGCAATATGTACAAGACAACCTCAGCCTTCTGTGGGAGGAATATAAGAGAATCAGCAAACCTGAAGAATACCCGGTTGATTTAAGCGAGGACTGCTGGAGCAACAAAATGCAGCGGATCCATGAAGTGAAAAGCAGACTTGAAGAAGAGCTCGAAGAATAAAGCAAACTGGCCTTTCGTTCGCGAAGAGGCCAGTTTTTTTGTGGGAATAATATTTTTCATGTTTAGACAAATTTCGTCAAATTATTTGATATACTTAGGGTGGAAAGCCGCGTGTTTTGTAAGGAGGATAAATCAATGAGGGTGTTTGTTGCAAGACAGCCTATATTTAATCGAAAAGAACAGGTTGTCGCTTATGAACTTTTATATAGAGAGAGCGAAGAGAATGTGTATTCCGCTGCAGACGGCGATCAGGCTACAACAGATTTGGTGATTAACAGCTTTTTAAACATCGGAATCGAGAAGCTGACGGAAGGAAAACGCTGTTTTGTCAATTTCACTGAAAGCCTGATGTTTTCGGATCTCCCCACCTCCTTCAATCCAAAACAGCTTGTGATTGAAATCCTTGAAGATATACCGATCACTCCGGCTCTCGTCTCAAGGTGCAGAGAGCTGAAAAAAATGGGGTATACGCTGGCACTCGATGATTTTTACGCGATAAACCCGAAAAATGAGGAATTATTGGAAAAGCTCATGAGCTATATTGATATATTGAAAGTTGATTTTCTTAAAACCACCCGAATGGAACGCCGAAATATTTTGCAAACCTACAGCTATTGCGGCCTGATTTTTTTAGCTGAGAAAGTAGAGACACGCAAAGAATATGAACAAGCGGCGCAAGATGGCTTTCAGTTATTCCAAGGCTACTTTTTCAGCGAACCGCGCATCATCAGCGGCCATGATCTGTCGACCCATTTTTATTCTTACTATGAATTGCTCAACGAATTAAGCAAAGAGCAGCCTAACATCCAGCGTGTAACTGAGTACATAGAACGTGATTTATCGCTGTCATATCAAATTTTAAAATTCTTAAACTCTTCCCATAGCCGTTTAACCCAAAAGATTGACAGCATTAAGCAGGCTATCATGCTTCTTGGGTTTAACGAAATCAAACGGTGGATATACATCCTTTCCTTTAAGGATTTAAGCAGAAAAGGGAATTCGAGCAAACACGAAATCATAAAAATTTCTTTAATGAGAGCAAAGCTATGTGAACTGTTGGCAAGAAAAACAGCGCGCCCGCAGCCGGCCTCGTATATGCTGATCGGGATGTTTTCTCTTATAGACACCCTTTTGCACAGAGAAATAGAAGAGATTATTCAAGAATTGCCTTTAATAGATGAAGTAGGTCAAGCGTTATTAGGTCATCAAAATGACTATTACCAAATGCTTGAGCTTGTGAAGTTAATCGAAACCAACAATTGGGACACTTGCGGAGAATTAGCAAAAGAATTGGACAAGGAAGAAGCGTACGACTGTTATTTGGAAGCCTTGGAGTGGTGTCATAAGCTCATGGGCGAAAAGTAATTGCGGTCTTCTGACCACCGCAATGCCACGATAATTCGGCTTTGCGTGCTGATCAGGCTGATGTATATGCCATCGGGATTAAAGACCGAATCCACATCATGCCGGACGCCTGTCTGTTTGATTAGACGTTTTACTGTCTGTTTATCTGACTGCTCCGCTGCGGTCATGATGCGGCGCGAAAGCTCCTGTGACCCCGCAATGCGCCTAAGTACAAGCTGAGCATCAGCGAGCAGCCCGGCGGCATCCTGTGCGGAACGGATAAAGGTTTCTGTATTGGCGGCAGGAGCGGGCGGACGGCGTATGTCGTACGGATAGACGTAAAACCAAGGATAAGGATATCTCATGGAAGCACCTCGCAAAAAGGGGATATGTCTATATGTATAGATCACTCAGGTGCTGGATATGACAAAGCGAAAAGGCCACAACTTTGCGTTGCGGTCTTTTCGGTGTTTGTCGGTCACGATACGCCAAGAATCGCATATTGAATTTTGAAAAAGCGGCGAGGGGGACTATAGTCTTACATTGTGAAACAGATAAACACAATAAAATCAAAGGAATTAAGAATCTTTCTCAATTCCATCCGAAATCACCGTTTTCACACGTAGAAAAATAGTCCTGTTCTCATTGTGATTCCTTTAAGCACAAAGACCTATTGATATTTGCGGTGTCACGCAGGATCTTTTTGTATACTTTTCGGTGAAAAATAACTCGAAACCAGATACACTATTAGTAACAGATCAAATACCTAGGACTCGTTCACCATACACAATTCATTGATCTTTCAAAAAAAGGAGTGTGGAAACGATGGAAAAGAAACTTGAAGAAGTAAAACAATTGTTATTCCGACTCGAACTTGATATTAAAGAAACGACAGATTCATTACGAAACATTAACAAAAGCATTGATCAGCTCGATAAATACACATATGCAATGAAAATTTCGTAAAAAAGACTTGGAAACAAGTCTTTTTTTTCGTTCTACCCATACAATAAATGGATAAAGTATTATATGATTGTTAAAAAACGAAAAACCTGCTGTCCTTTAAATGTCCCATTTAGTAAAATGGAATGGGAGGGGGGAAGTTGTTATTGAGCAGATATGTTTAGATTCTGTCCGGATCAAGGAGAAAATGAAGGAGATTGTACATGAAAATATTTCAAATGAAGACTTAAAAACAAAACTTATTTCTTTTATTGAAGAAAAAAAACAATTTTCATTCGCAGAATTAGCTTATCATCATTACATAGCATTTGACGGAAAAGATGTTACAGCAATTGAGTTGTTGGCTTCTGGTATAGAACTTTTAATTTTATCTGCTGACATTTTTGACGATATAGAGGATAAGGATAATCTTCAGGCTTCTTGGATGAAAATAGATCCTTCGATAGTGATTAACGCAGCTACCGCACTTTATACATTAAGTTTGCAAGTGATAAGTTTAGTTTCTAACAATCCACAACATTTAAGTCTGACTTTACAATATTCACTTCAATCTTTACAAGGGCAACATGCAGATTTAAATGTAACAAGCTCTTCAGAATCAGAGTTTATTGAAATGATTAAACTTAAGTCAGGTTCTCTTGTAACATTGCCTAATGTTCTTGGTGTATATTTGGCAACTGGTGAATTTAATGAAACAGTCGATGAGTATTCACATTATTTGGGCATAGTCGAGCAAATTGCGAATGATCACCATGGGTTATATTATCCTGACAATAATGATTTAAAAACTAGACACAATCTTGCCTTTTACTATCTTAAAAATAAATATAACCAATCATCGATTGACTTATTAAATTTTTATGCGCAAGAAAATAATCAGATAAATAATATGGACGAATTGAAAAAGAAGCTACGAGAATCAGGTGTAATACAATATTTGAATGTTATTAAAAATATAGCATTGGAAAACTTTAAAGAATCATTCAAAAAACTGAAATTAGATGAACAAAGAAAGAATAAACTATTTGTACAATTATTAAGGGGGAATTTAAATTGAAACATATCGATAAAATTATAAGCCATCTAGCAAACAACCCGGAAGCTTTTGATCAATTTAAGAATGGGAACTTAACCTTACTAAATATAAATGAAAAAGAAAAGAAAGCAATATTATATGCGTTTGAAGAAGGAGAGGCACCGAGAACAAGCAACTGGCCCCCAATAGAAGCTATCAGTAATTTTTTTGAGGATGATAAAAGAAAAAGTTTTATTTAATTATGGGATGATGAGATGCACATAAATAATAACGTCTATAAATATTTGTCTCTAGCTTTTATCATTTTAAGTTTTGTTTATGTGATCTACCTCTCTTATATTTCTGTTTTTAATATCTTTGTAGGTGCAGATGTGAAGATTAATGAACAGGGTAAGTTAGAGGTTACCAAAGTTGTGGATTATGAATATTATTCAGGTGTAAAAAAAGGTGACATCATTCTTGAAGTGAATGGGCAAAGAGGAAGCGAAATCCAGTTAGAGAGCGGAAGATTGGTCAATGTAGAAAGCTTAACTGTTGAGAGAGATAATAAATCATTTCATTTACAAAATGTAAGCCTAATCAGTGAAGAAAATTTATTTATGTATCTCATTCCACTCATATCTTATTCAATCTGTTTATTTTGTATATTTTTTGTTTACAGAATAAATAAAGTAAGAAAATCATCTTCTGCTTTTGTTTTAATCTTATTTTTGTTATTTGTATCAGTAGCATATGTAAGTGCCTGCGGGGCAAGAAGAGGTGAAGAGGTTAGCACTTACCTGCTTGTCCTTACTTTAGTAAGTTGTCCAATTTTATATATACATTTCATATATAAATACTTTGCGGAATTGGGCACTAAGTTATTCAAAAAGAAGATTTTAATCATAATGTATATACTTCCACTCGTAAACCTGTTACTAGAAGCTGTTTTGAGTAATAGATTAAATTCTTCGGCTTTTTTGTCTAACTTGAACTTGATTTCCTTTTTTGTCCTAGTCCTTACTGTATCTATCCTTATCCATCAAGGGATTAGAAAAATCAAACAAAATGAGCAAAAGTCAATTTTAAAAATCCTTGCTTATATAAATATCCTGTCTTTTAGTCCCTTTATTATCTTTTTTGTTATTCCCTATGTGTTGTTTGATAAGTATCTTTCACCCTTTAGTTTGGCAGCTTTTACACTTGTTATACCTTTTTCTTTAGTGTATCAATTTATGACAAATAGACTTTATAATATTGACTTTGTTGTAGGACGGCTTAAATACTATGGATTTTTAGCCATTACACCTACTGTTATTGTGGTCACCATATTTAATTACATTCAAAAACCAGATGATAACTTTTACTACGTTAAACTAACATTTGTAATATATTTGCTTATGTTTGCTGTCTTTTACTTTAAAGAAATCATTGATTTTCGTTTCAAGTTGAAAAGATTTACAGAGAAATTTAATTATCAAGATGGAATTTTTAAATTTACTCAGTTGATTAAGCAAGCATCATCAGTAGATCAAGTACTTAATTACTTTAAAAATACAATCCTAGAAGTATTAAACATAGATAATGCTTGCGTGTATGATAATTCTAAAGGGGAAATCACCCTTCTTAGTAAGAACAACTTTAAAGATTTGACTTATAAAAATCATGAGCAATATGTGAAAAATTTTTCTGGTGATATCGGTAAAATTAAAGAGTTTAAACAAGGTTTTATTATTAAAATAGGTGAACGAGGAGACAGATCATTTTTAGTACTCTGTTTCTCAAGTTATAATACTTTTAAATTAACAAGGGATGAAATTGCATGGCTTCAAACATTAGCGTTTTATACAAATGTCTCATTGGAAAACGTTATGAAAATCGAAGAATTGATGGTGCATCTTGAGGATTTAAAACAACAAGAATCCAACCCGGTATGGCTCAAAAAACTTATGTACACCATCGAAGAAAAACAACGTTCTGATCTCGCCCGCGATCTCCACGATTCCGTTCTTCAGGATTTGATTTCATTAAAACGGCAGTGTGAGCTGTTTTTGGCTGATTTTAAGAAGGATGATGATCCATGTCGTGAAGAGGTGCAGGACAAGCTCGTACAGATGAATGAGCAGATGTCTGATGTGATTTCGATGACGAGGGAGACGTGTCATGAATTGCGGCCGCAGCTTTTGTATGATTTGGGACTGGTGAAGGCGCTGTCTAAGCTGGTGGCGCAGCAGCAGGAGCGGGTTCCGTTTCATATCCGCTTAAATACCGGCAGATTTACGGCGTCGCTTGATTTGGATTCGCAGCTGAATTTGTACCGGATCATTCAAGAGTTTTTATCAAATGCAGTGAAACACTCTCAGGCGACGGAAGTGCTTATCATGCTGATCAGTATTCAGAACAAAATTGTTCTTCATTATGAGGACGATGGTGTCGGATTTGATCTAGAGAAAAATAACGAACATTCCATGAGTATGGGTCTTTCTGGCATTAAGGAGCGAGTCAGGGCTTTAGATGGACGCCTCCGAATCGAAACAAGTGAAGGAAAGGGCTTTAAGGCCGATATTGAAATGGAATTGTAATGGTTTTATAACGTAAACGACTTGGCAGAAGCCAAGTCTTTTTTATAAAATGGAAATGAGTGAGTAAAAGGGAGGAAAACATGAAAAAGATACTAGTGATTGATGACCATCCGGCTGTCATGGAAGGCACCAAGACAATTTTGGAAACGGATTCGAATTTGTCTGTTGATTGTCTCAGTCCTGAACCCAGCGAACAGTTCATACACCAGCATGATTTCTCATCATATGATCTCATCTTAATGGATTTGAACTTAGGCGGCGATGTCAATGGGATGGAGCTTTCTAAACAGATTTTACAAGAGAATCCTCATTGTAAAATTATCGTATATACCGGTTATGAGGTCGAGGATTATTTTGAGGAAGCGATTCGTGCGGGTCTGCACGGCGCCATCAGCAAAACCGAATCAAAGGAAAAGATCACCCAATACATATATCACGTGCTCAACGGAGAAATTTTAGTCGATTTCGCTTACTTTAAACAGCTGATGACTCAGCAAAAAACAAAGCCGGCCCCTTCCTCTCAAAAAGAACAAGATGTGCTCACACCAAGAGAATGCCTGATTCTTCAAGAAGTTGAAAAAGGTTTTACCAACCAAGAAATTGCAGATGCGCTTCATTTAAGCAAGCGGTCCATCGAATACAGCCTGACGTCGATTTTCAACAAGCTTAATGTCGGTTCCAGGACGGAAGCGGTGTTGATTGCAAAATCAGACGGTGTGCTTTAAATAAGGGAGTTAAAACTATGGATATGAAACATACATTGCTTGGCGCGCTGGGAATTGAAATTGTAGAAAGCACAGCGGAACGCTGCGTGGCAGTGATGCCGGTGGATCATCGGACCGTCCAGCCCTTTGGTTATTTGCATGGAGGCGCTTCAGTGGCTCTTGCGGAAACTGCGGCGAGCGTGGGTGCCCAGCATCTAATCGATTCTCGTACACAAGCTTGTGTCGGTTTGGAGATTAACGCCAATCATCTGAAATCTGTCAAGGAAGGAACGGTAAAGGCGGTAGCCGAGCCCGTTCATAAAGGCAGAACGACCATTGTGTATCAGATTCACATTTATGACGGGCAAGAGAGGCTGATCTGTATATCCAGATGCACGCTGGCTGTCATCACAAAATAAAAAAACAGCCGGAACTCTGCCTGTCCGGCTGCTCATTTTTATAGGTAAGAATCCTCTTTTCGTTTAATCACAAAGTTTCTGATTCCGTTATAGTCATCCTGTACACTTCTTTCATCCAGCTTGACGCCAGAGTTGTACGCAGCTCGGCAGATCAAGTGTCCCCCGACCGGCGTCGTAATAAAGATAAAGAAAATCCCGAGCAGAATTTTTGCTGATATCTCTCCTGTGATAAGCCACAAAAAGAAGAAGACACCGAGCAAAATCATATTTACCCCTAACGTTGAGCCTTTAGAAGCAGCGTGAGAGCGTGTGTACATATCGGGAAGGCGAAGCGTCCCGAAGGAAGCCGCAAGACAGATTAGCGCCCCCATTAGGATCAATATCGCTACTGCTATTTTAGCGATCACGATCATTTTCGATAATCTCTCCTTTCTCTAAGAACTTAGAAAACGCAATGGTTCCGATAAAAGACAAAATACCCAGCAATAATATGATATCAAGAAAAATACTCGTATTCAGCAGGATGGAGACAAGCGCTGTCATCGCTATCAGATTAATGCCGATTGCATCCAGAGCCACAACCCGGTCAGGAACAGTCGGCCCTTTGATGACACGAACGACATACAACAGGGTGGACACCGCCATAATGCCGAGCGCGATTTGAAGGATTAACGTAAACATCAGCGGCTCACCTCCTGTATGGCTTTTTCAAATGACTCACGAATATCAAAAATCGCTTTTTCCGCATCCTCAATATCCATCGCGTGAATATAGAGAATGGTCCGGTCATCGGAAATATCCATGACCAATGTTCCCGGCGTTAATGTAATAAGCAGTGAAAGCAGGGTGATTTCCCAATCCTTTGTCAGCTCTGTTTTAAATGCGAATATGCCTGGTTTGATATCCAGTTTTGGCGACAGGACTGTTTTCAGCACACTGACGTTGGCAAGGTATAATTCCCTTATAAAGATCAAAAAAAGTTTGATAATCGAAAACGTTTTCCATAGATAAAACGGATGAGCAAGGAAGCGCCGGAAGAAGAAGAGAGAGATCATTCCCAGGATAAAGCCTGTGATGAATCCGGCGGCGCTTGCGTCATTGCTCAGGAACATCCAGCAAAAAGCGAGAAACACATTTAATAAAATTTGAAATGCCATGCGATCTACTCCTTCAAAACAGCTTCAATATATTTTTCCGGATTCAGCAAAGTCTCGGCCGCTTGATCAACGTACGGTGACACCCATTCTGTACCCAATCCGAAGAGAAGAGACAGCAAGAGAAAAATAGCTGCCGGATATAGAAGCCCTTTAGCTGTTCTAAGATTTTGCTTCGGTGTTTCTTTTTCTTCGCCCCAAAACGCATGGATAAAGATTCTTAACACGGAATACAGGACGAGCAGGCTTGAAAGCAGGATCAGCATGGAAATCGTAAATTCACCTTCAGCGAAGCCGCCTTCTGCAATTTTAAATTTGCCAACAAATCCGCTGAGAGGCGGGATGCCGGCAAGAGATACAGCCGACATGAAGAACATCCATCCAAGAACGGGGTATCGTTTGATCAGCCCGCCCATTCGTTGCAGGCTTGCTGTTCCTGTCAAAGCAATCAGCGTGCCTGCCAGCATAAATAATGCGCCTTTAATCAGCATGTCGTGAATCAGGTAGTAAATCGCACCTTGAATGGATGCGGGCGTTTGAACTGCAACACCGAACAAAATAACGCCGACAGCGGTAATAATGTTATAGATCACGATTTTCATGACATTCTGATAGGCAAGTGAACCGATGACACCTAAGATGACAGTGAGAGCCGCGAGCCATATCATCAGCTGGTGGGTAAACGCTGTATCGTGAATGAAAATCAGTGTGAACACTCTTGTGATCGCATATAACCCGACCTTTGTCAGCAATGCGCCGAACAATGCAGAGATGGCTGCCGGCGGCGCGTAATAAGAGCCGGGAAGCCAAAAGTAGAGAGGGAAAATCCCGCCCTTCATACCAAACACGATAAGTAACAGGACACCGATTACAGTAATCAGCCCAGTTTGTCCGGATTCGCTGATTCTCACACTTAAATCCGCCATGTTTAATGTGCCGGTCACCGCGTATAAAAAGCCGACGCCGATGACAAACAATGCTGATGACACAATATTAAACACAATGTATTTAAGCGACTCCCGCAGCTGAATTTTTGTGCCGCCTAATACAATCAGCATATAAGAAGCAATAAGCAGAAGCTCGAAAAATACGTACATATTAAATAAATCGCCTGTTAAAAACGCTCCGCTTACACCAGCCAGCAAAAACTGCACGCCGGAATAATAAAAGGCACGTTCCCGTTTTTCACCGATAGAACGGAAGGAATAAAGCACAACCAATAATCCGATGACTGCCGTGGTGAGAACAAGCAGGCTGGCAAATTGATCTGCAACAAGCACAATTCCGTAGGGGGCTTTCCAGCCGCCCAAACTGAGTGTCTGGATGCCCTTAGTAAAGACAGTCTGTACGAGTATACCGCTGATCACAATCCCGATTGCCGACGCCGCAGTGCTGAAGATCCGCATGAGCATGATGTGTTTGTTCATGAAAATCAGCAGAATGGCGGACAGGAGCGGGATCAGAATTGGCAATATAACAAAATTATTCATGTTGATCATTTCCCCTCATTTGATCCAAATCGTCCGATTTCAATTCCTGATAGGCCCGAAACGCCATGACGAGGATGAAGGATGTAACTCCAAATGAAATGACAATAGCCGTCAAAATCAGGGCTTGCGGAAGCGGATCGACAAATGACTTGGCATGCTCGCTCAAAATCGGAGCGGCGCCTTTTTTTAATCCTCCCATAGTTAAAAGCATTAAATGAACGCCGTGGCTCAAAAGCGCTGTTCCGATAATGACCCGAAGCAGGCTTTTAGACAGCAGCAAATACGTAGCAGCCATAAAAATAATACCTGCTGTAACAGCCATTAAGATTTCCATTATTCTTCCTCTCCAATCGTTTGAATAATGGTCATCGTAATGCCTACGACAACAAGATAAACGCCTAAATCAAAAAGCGTCGCCGTGGCGAGCTCCGTTTTCCCTAAAATCGGCAGATGAAAGTAACCGAATGTGTGGGTTAAGAAGGGCGCTCCGAAGACAAAAGAGCCAACGCCTGTTAAGACAGCGAGCAGCAGACCGGCTCCCGCGACGTAAATGAAATTAACCGGCAAAATGGAACGCACGGTTTTTAAATCATAAGCCAAGAGCAATAGAACGATGGAAGAGGACGTGATCAGCCCGCCGACAAAGCCTCCTCCAGGGGCGTTATGCCCCGATAAAAATAAATAGAAAGAGAAAAGCAAAATGATAAAGGATACAAGCTTTGTCACGGTTTGAAGAATCAAGTCATTTGTTTTTTGTTCATTCACCGCTTTTCCCCTCCTCTTTTACTTTTGTTTTAATCATGCTGAAGATGCCGAGAGCGGCAATCGTTAATACTGTAATTTCAAACATTGTATCAAAGCCCCTGAAATCAACGAGAATGACATTGACGACATTATCTCCTCCGCCAAGATCGTGGCTGTGCTTTGTAAAGAAGGAGGCGATACTGTCTTTTGTCCGCTGGCTTGAGGATGCAATACCGAGCAGGGTGACAATAATGCCGACTCCTAAAGCAATGATAAAGTTTGTCATTCGGAACGTTCTCGTTTTCTTTTTCAGCCGCAGTTTCGGCAAATGATAGAAACAAAGCAGAAACAGGGCGACGGAAATCGTCTCAATGACCAGCTGGGTCAAAGCCAAATCGGGCGCTCTGAAAATAACAAAAAACAATGCAAGCGTATAACCGACAACACCAAGTGAAATAATCGCCGTCAGTCTGGATCGGGCGAATACAGTCGCCGCTGTCGCGCTGATCATGACAAGTGTCAGAATCATTTCGTATATGCCGATTTTCGCCATACCCTCAGTTGTAAAGGAAAATCCGCCTTTCAAAACGAGAGCCCCGCTCATCAGAATGATAAATCCAGCGAAGATATACAGAAGATAATCCCGCAAAAATCCGGTCATATATTGTTTTGTCACTCGATAAGAGCCTTTTTCCATGATGGTCAGGAGCTTCTCGTATAACCGATTGAGCGTGAGTTTCGATGGAAACAGCTTATAGATCCCTTTCCACTTGTTTATCGTCAAGTATCCGATCGTACCGACAGCGATAATGCCCAGTGTCATCAGAACTTCGGCTGTAAACCCGTGCCACTGCGAAATATGAACATGAAACTTCTCATGGCTGTCCAGCAGTGTCGGATAGATTGAATTCATCGCAGGCTCTATCAAGCTGTAGGACAATATATTCGGGAAAAAGAAGAGACTGACAGCGAGCGCAACAAGAATGACAGGTGATACGAGCATTCCAATCGGCGCTTCATGAGCCTGTTTTTCGAGTTTTTCAGGCTGGTAATTGCCTTTAAATGTTTTAAACAGCAGTTTCATGCTGTAGATAAATGTAAACACACTTCCTGCCCAAGCGAGGACAGGGAACAGCGCTCCCCACGTCTGGACGTTGAACAAATCGACATGTGTCACACGAAGCATGCTGGTGAAAAACATTTCTTTACTCAAAAATCCGTTAAACGGCGGGAGACCAGCCATTGAAAATGTGCCAATCAAGGAAATCGTAAATGTAATCGGCATGATCGCCATCAGTCCGCCGAGCTTTCTGACGTCCCGTGTGCCTGTTTCATGATCAATGATGCCGACTGCCATAAACAAGCTTCCTTTAAAGGTAGCATGATTGATGAGATGGAAAATGGCAGCCATGGCGGCAACTGTGTAATATTCTGTATGGCCGTAATGCAGGGCTGCAGCGCTGACACCAAGCATCGAGATGATCATGCCGAGCTGGCTGACGGTTGAAAACGCCAAAATGGATTTTAAGTCGGTTTGTTTGACGGCATGGAATGAACCCCAAACCATGGTGAAAATCCCGACGAGAGAAACAATCCAAAACCACTGAGCTGAAAAGGCGAAAATAGGACTGAATCTTGCAATCACATAAATTCCCGCTTTGACCATCGTTGCTGAATGGAGATACGCGCTGACAGGCGTCGGCGCTTCCATGGCGTCAGGCAGCCAAATGTAAAAAGGAAACTGGGCGGACTTTGTAAATGCGCCTAGTAAAATCAAAATCATCGCCGGAATAAATAGATCATGGCCGGCAATCAACTGAACCTGATTGATCATTTCTCTGATACTGAATGAATCTGTGATCAGATAAAGGAGAATGAATCCTCCCAGCATACACAGTCCGCCGCTTACCGTAATCAAGAGCGATTTTGCGGCGCCGTAGCGAGATTTTTCACGCTTGTACCAATATCCGATCAGCAAAAAGGACGAAAGGCTGGTAAGCTCCCAAAACATGTAGAGAACCATGACGTTGTCAACAAGAACAACACCGAGCATAGCGCCCATGAACATTAATAAATAGACATAAAAAGGCCCAAGCTGTTCTTTTTCTTTCGATAAATAAAAAATACTGTAAAGAGTGACCAACGAGCCGATCCCCGTTATCAGTAAGGCGAATAGCAGTCCGAGACCGTCTACATAAACGGTAAAGTTAATGCCTAATGAAGGAATCCACTCCAATACCGATCGTAATGTTTCTCCCGACTGAGTCATTCTGATCATTGGAAGAAAGTATATAAACAGCAAGACGGGCAGGATCAGAACAAACCAGCCCGTATGCACTCTTTTTGCGTATTTTGCCAGAAAGGGAATGATAAAAGCAAATACAAAAGGCGATAAAATAGCAAAATGTAAGAGCTGCAAAGACAAGACCTCCTTTTCTTTAATTGAAACCTGTTCTATGTATAAATAATTAGAATATACGGTCAAACGACCCAGTCCAAATTATATCGCACTTTTTTGGAAGCCGCCATGCTTCAACCTGCCGCGAATGAATTTTACAAGTTCTTTTGACCTTAAAATAAGTTTAACAAAAATCAGCTCATTTGTATATTTAAAATCGCTCCTGATCAAGCTTTATGTAAGGAGCTGATCATGATGAAGAGAAAGGTCCTTATGTGCTCAGGTTTATTCTGCTCGATATGTGCAGGGGCATTCATGCTGAATCAATATGACGGCCGTGCCCGTGTGGCAGACAATGATGATTGGGAACTGTATTTATTGGAGCACCACCTGTCAACTAAAATGAGTGAGGCGGAATCTCAGGATAGGCCGTTTGGGCCCAGGGAGTATATGCGGATTGTGAACAAATAAAAAAGAGTTCCGTCTTAGACGGAACTCTTTTTCTGATTATGAAGTGAAAAAACGAAGTAAAATCGTCGCGCAAATGACAGTTCCAGCTCCGCCAAGACGTGTAGAAATTTGGGCGAATGGCATAAGGCCCATTCTTCCTGAAGCGGACAAAATGGCGACATCTCCCGTTCCGCCGAGACCGCTGTGACAGCAGGTAACGATTGCGGATTCAACAGGGTACATGTTCATCAGCTTGCCTACAAAATATCCGGAAGAAATCATGGCAACGACAACTGAAATACAAATGATGACAAACGGAATAGAAATCACAGACGCCACGTCATCTAAAGGGATAAAGAGAATCCCGAGGCCTACCATAAGCGGCCATGTAAAGCTTGATGAAATAAACTTATAAAGCTGGTACGCGCCATCCTCCATTTTTTTCGGAAGGATATTTGCATATTTGATTGCAGCTGCTGAAATAATCATTAAAATAGCGCCCGGGACGAAGATAAATTTCTCCAGTAAACCGCCGAAAATAAAGAACGTACAAGCGAGCAGGACTCCGGCTCCCATCAGTTTAAAGTCAATTTTAGCTTCAGCCTCTTTTTGATTGAAAATATCGTTCGCTTTCTTAGATTTAACGAGACGCCCATTGCCGTTTAGGTCAGGACGTTTTTCGCCCAGTTTTTTCATTAAAGCAGCACAGATAATAGCAAAAACGTTTCCAATGATAGCGGCAGGAACCAGCTGCGACACATACACATCAGCGGAAGACCCCAATATTTGCGAATAAGCAATCGAGAGCGGCAAAATTCCTTCACCTATTCCCCCGGCAATAATCGGCACAACGACAAAGAAAAAGGAATCATAGGCACTGTAGCCGAAGATGAATCCGACGAGCACGCCGGCCGCAACCGCCGCAATTGTGCCCGCTACTAAAGGAACGAACATTCTGATGAATCCCTGTATTAAAACAGTTCTGTTCATTCCAAGAATGCTTCCTACAACAAGACAAGCGATATAGAAATAAAGAAAGTTAGATGTTTTCATTAAATTGGTTACAGCATCTAATGATGATGGATTCAACACATTATAAAAAACTAAAAAAGATGGCACAAACAAAGATAAAATAGCAGGACCGCCAATATCCTTTAAAATCGGAATCCGCTGGCCGATATCGCCAAGAAAGACACCTAAAATCATAATGATGGCAAACCCGCCCAGCATGTTTGCAGGCAGCTCGTTGTAATAGGCCGCAAGAATAATAATGACAGCTAATGCTGTATATAATGGGAGAGGAATCACGCCGATTTCCCAAGTCCATATTTTCTTAAACAGGCTTTTCTCCTGTGTGTCTTTGTGCTCAGGTAAAACTTCCTCTGTTTTGTGAATTGCTCCCATTGTCATACACCCCCATGTATTGTTTGTTACAGTCTACAAGAAAGCGCTAACAAAGGATATTTTTTTAAGTTAAATAATTAATAAACAACTAAATTAATTGGGTATTTTGGAGCAGAAAAAATCCCTGAGAAGCCGCTTCCCAGGGAGATGTGGTTACCGTTTTCCTTTGATATAAGGCACACCATTTGCTTTTGGCGCATCTGCGCGTCCGATAAAGCCGGTTAAGGCGAGAATGGTTAATACGTAAGGGGCAATCAGCATATATACATTCGGTATGTCCTTAAAAAGAGGGAGCAGTGAGCCGATAATGCTTAAGCTTTGCGCGAATCCGAAAAACAGGGCAGCGCCGAGTGCGCCGATCGGATGCCATTTTCCGAATACAAGGGCGGCGAGTGCGATAAAGCCTTGCCCGGAAATGGTAGAGTGCGTAAAGTCGAGGGCAATCGTTGACGCATATACGCCGCCCCCGAGGCCGCCGAACAATCCGCTGATCATCACGCCGATATAGCGCATTTTGTAAACATTGATCCCCATAGTATCGGCTGCCATCGGATGTTCTCCGACGGAACGAATACGGAGGCCGAACGGGGTTTTAAACAAGATAAACCACGAAATAAAGGCCAGGACAATTGCGAGAATAGACGTATAATAGACATCTGAAAAGAAGATTTTTCCCAATACGGGGATGTCGCTCAAGCCGGCAATACTTGTTTTATAAAAAGGCTCGGGAATTTTGTCAGTTTGCGCTTTTCCGTAAATCAGCTTTACGATAAATAAAGTAGCCCCAAGCGCCAGCATATTAATGGCGACGCCGCTGACTGTCTGATCAGCGCGAAACGATATCGCCGCTGCCGCATGAATCAGTGAAAACAGCGCGCCGGCTGCCATAGCGGCAATGAGCGAAAGCCAAGGTGCTGCGGCTCCCAATTCAGGGCCTAAAAATAAATTGAATAAAACACTGGTGAATGCTCCGATAATCATAAGGCCTTCAAGGCCGATATTGACGACGCCTGATCTCTCGGAAAATACGCCGCCGAGAGCGGTTAAAATAAGCGGGGCTGCGTATACGAGTGTGGCAGGGACAATGATTGATACAATCTGCAGAAAGTCCACTTAGTTCGCCCCCTTTTTCTTCAATTTATCCGCGACAAAACGAATGGCATAGCTTGAAGCAACAAACAGAATGATAATGGCAATCACAATATCGACAACCTCAGAAGGTACGCCTGATTCAATTGGCATATTTAATGCCCCGATTTTGAGGCCGCCAAGCAAAGCTGCCGCAAGCACAACACCGACCGCAGTGTTCCCGCCCAGAAGAGCGACGGCAATACCGTCAAAGCCGACGCCGGTAAATGCGCCTTTGACAGCTGCGTATTCAAACGTTCCCAGACCTTCCATGGCACCTGCAAGGCCTGCAAAAGCTCCTGAAATGAGCATGGAGGTCATAATATTCTTCCGCACGCTCATACCGGCGTACTGGGACGCATGCTGGTTGAATCCGACTGCCCGAAGCTCAAAGCCTTTTGTTGTTTTGTTAATCATAAACCACATAACAACAGCTGCGAGAAGGGCGATGACGATCCCCCAGTGAAGCCTTGAATAATCCGTAATCTGCTCAAGAAACGGCGAGCGCAGTGAGGCCGATTCGTGAATTTTTTCCGTCTTATCCTGATTGTCTGTCAGGACTTTTGAAATCAAATAATTGGTCATATGCAGCGCGATATAATTCATCATAATGGTGACAATGACCTCATGAACATAGAACCGTGCTTTTAAAAAGCCGGGAATAAATCCCCATAAACCGCCTGCTGCAGCCGCTATGATCAGTGCAAGCGGCATATGAATATATGCCGGTCCGTCAAACGCCGTTCCGACCCAAACGGCAGCTGTCCAGCCCACTAGCAGCTGTCCCTCTACCCCGATATTGAAAAGCCCGGTTCGGAACGCGAAAGCAACAGCTAATCCGGATAAAATATAAGGTGTAATCTGCCGGACGGTTTCCCCGATGTAATAGATTTCTCCAAATATCCCATTCCATAAAGCGGAATAGCCGCTGATCACACTGTATCCGCTCGCAAGCATAATAAGTGCGCCGGCCAGCAAGCCAAGCATGATTGCAATGAGCGGCACGAGTAAGTGAGAGAGTCGTTTAACCATTTGCTTTCCCCGCTTCCTTTTGCGTGCTTCCCGCCATCAAGAGGCCGAGCTCTTGCTCAGTCGTATCCTGCGGATTGACGCTGGATATGATGCAGCCTTCAAAAATGACAGCGATTCTGTCACTGAGATTCATGATTTCATCCAGCTCAAACGATAGAAGAAGAACGGCTTTTCCGGCATCACGCTGTTCAATGAGTTTTTTATGGACAAATTCAATCGCTCCGACATCAAGGCCGCGAGTCGGCTGGGCGGCGATTAACAAGTCAGGATTTCGGTCAATTTCCCTTCCGATTATTGCTTTTTGCTGGTTTCCGCCTGACAATGCCCGCGCGTGTGTATATTCATCGGGGGTTCTGACATCGTACTCGCTGATCAGGCTGCGTGCTTTCTTATACATTTCGCCTTTATGTAAAACACCGAATGCTGAATAAGGCTTTTTGTAATAGCTTTGGAGCACGATATTCTCACCGATCGGAAAATCCAAAACGAGGCCGTGTTTATGGCGGTCCTGTGGAATATGCCCGATTCCGGATTCCGTTACTTTTCTCGGCGTCAGGTTTTGTATCTGTTTTCCGTTTAAGGAAATGGTTCCAGACTCCGTTTTTCGGAGTCCTGTAATCGCTTCTATCAGCTCTGACTGTCCGTTTCCGTCAACGCCGGCTATGCCGACAATTTCTCCCGCATTGACAGAAAGCGATAAATTCCTTACAGCTTCTACTCCGCGAGTATCTTTTACAGTGATTCTGTCAATCGCCAGCACTTCAGATCCCGGCTGAGCCGCTTTTTTTTCTGTTTTGAACGATACCTCGCGGCCGACCATCAGACTGGCGAGCTCGTCTTGATTTGTATCCCGGACATCCAGTGATTTGATGCCTTTTCCTTTGCGGATAATGGTAACGCGGTCACAAACCTCCATGATTTCTTTCAGTTTATGGGTAATTAAAATAATTGATTTTCCCTCATTGACGAGGTTCTTCATGATTTGAATGAGCTCTTTGATTTCATGAGGCGTCAGCACAGCTGTCGGTTCATCAAAAATCAGAATGTCAGCCCCGCGGTAGAGGGTTTTTAAAATTTCTGCACGCTGCTGCATGCCGACGGATATGTCAGCTACTTTTGCCTCGGGATTAATTTGAAGTCCGTATCGGTCGGAAATGTCCTGAACCTCTCGGACAGCCCGTTTTCGGTCAATCCGCCCGAGCTTTTTCGGCTCCTTCCCGAGAATAATGTTTTCAGCAACTGTAAATGTATCGACAAGCATAAAATGCTGATGCACCATGCCGATTCCGAGATCATTCGCTTTGTTCGGGCTGTTGATGTGCACCTTCTCACCGCGGACCCGAATTTCCCCCTTTTCTGGCTGATACAGCCCGAAAAGGACGTTCATCAAAGTTGATTTGCCCGCTCCGTTTTCACCGAGCAGCGCGTGGATTTCGCCTTTTTTGACCTGAAGATTAATGTTGTCATTTGCGACGATACCGGGAAACTCCTTGCGTATATTGAGCATTTCAATGACATATTCCACAGAATTGACCGCTCCTTTTTTCAAGATGCTTTTAAATAAGAGACTGGCAATAGAAAAGCCGCAAGGACATGTGCAGCTTTGCTCTGAAAGAAAAACAAGGGATAAGGGCTCTTCTCCTTATCCCCGCGATTCTTATTCAGCTTTGAAATTTTTCAGCTCTTTCTCTGTTCCCGGAACTTCTAATCCGTCGATGATTTTTTTCTTCCAATCATCAACTGCTTTGATTACATCATCCGATAGGTTTTGTTTAGAGGAAGAAATGCCGACTCCGTCTTGATCAAGTCCGTATGTAAGCGTTTCTCCGCCGGGGAATTTGCCTTCGCTTGCTTTCTTCGTTAAATCTTCAACTGCTGTATCAACCTTTTTGACCATGGAAGTAAGGGTGACGTTATCGTCTGTTCCTTCTACTTGGCCTTCTGCGTATTGATCTTTATCGACTCCGATCACCCAAACATCACGCTTCGGGTCTTCTTTTTTCAAGTTCTTGGCTTCTGTAAAGACACCTGTGCCGGTGGCGCCTGCGGAGTGGTAAATCACATCAACGCCTGACTTATACATGCTCTCGGCGGTTGCTTTTCCAACGTCCGCTTTATCGAATCCGCCCGCATACTTCACCTGGACAGTTGCGTCAGGTTTTACGGCCTGAACCCCTGCACGGAAGCCGACTTCGAATTTTTTGATTAACTCGGATTCCATGCCGCCCACAAATCCGATTTTTCCTGATTTGCTTGTTAAAGCTGCGGCCACTCCGACGAGAAATGAGCCTTCCTGCTCTTTAAACGTAATGCTTGCGACGTTGTCTTTATCGACGACTGCGTCAATAATCGCAAAGTTTGTATTTTTGCGCTGATCGGCGATTTCACTGATTGAATCTTCCATCAAATAACCAACGCCATAGATCAAGTCGAAATTCTCACGCGCTAATTTATTTAAGTTTGTTGTATAATCTGCATCTGATTTAGATTGCAGGTAGTCGTATCCGTTTTTTCCTTTTTCCAGGCCATTATCTTTACCGAAGGCTTGGATGCCTTCCCATGCTGATTGGTTAAAAGATTTGTCATCAACCCCGCCAATGTCGGTGACCATCGCCACACTGAATTTGTTTTTGCCCTCACTGTTTCCGCTGCTTTTTTCGCTGTTTCCGCATGCGCCTAAAATGGTGCCCGCTGCGATTACAAGTGACATCGCCAATCCGATTTTGCGTTTATTCAAGATATAACCCCCCAGAAAAATTTGGCCTAAGCTGATCCGGTCAGTCATGAGATGGGATGCCTCACTCAATTCTTAGAATCGATAAAATTTTCAGATAATAACAATTAGAATGAGCTGAGACAGTTCTGATCTTCCCTTAGTAAGTGTGGCGTGAATGTTTCCTTCGAAAGGCGGGGAAGAGAAGGATGCGGAAGGTGTTCCGGGCGGAAAACCGTGACATCTCTTTCTGAAGTGTGACTTATGACTTAGTCTAGGGATCAACTAACCACTCATAATTTATCATTTTACTTACAAGAAATAAATAGAATTACGCATTATTTTTTAAAAAATAAGTATTTTTAGAATTATATACTCAAATATACAAAAAAGTCCTTTATTATTCTTGTATAGCTTATTGGCGAAAGGTTCAAGCACCTTGGCAAGAGATGTGACAGAAAAAAACGCACTGCTCGACATGAACAGTGCGTTTTTTTATAAATATTGCTTAATTCCGTTAAGGTTGCCTGTATTGACATTGTACTGAAACACTGGTCTTCCGATCGTTCCGTACGCCATTTCGACATTCAGAACCTGTATATCCTCAAGAAATTTTAAGTATTTTCGGATGGATACTTGAGATATTTCAGTATGATTTGCCAGGTCTTCTGTCGTAAAGGACTCGTTTTCAAAGGATTGAATGCTGGACCAAATCAGCTTCAGCGTGCTTTTTGTCAGCCCTTTTGGCAGGTGCACTTTTTCTGTCGCTTCCTTCTTATGAAACAGTTCCGCGTCCAATTCTTTTTGGCTCATGTTTCGATGGGTGGAATACACTTTTTGTTTTCGTCTGTAATCAGAAAGGGCAGTCTGAAAACGTTCAAATTCAAACGGTTTGATTAAGTAATCCACAGCTCCGTAACGAAGTGTTTTTTTGATGACGTCCAGCTCGCTTGCCGCAGAGATGACAATCACGTCAACCGCTTCATTTTGGGCTCTCAATTCCGTCAGCAGCTCAAGCCCGTTTTTGCCCGGCATATAAATATCAAGCAAAATGAGATCGATGTGATGCTCTCCTAAAATATGCAGAGCGCTTTGAAAGGAAGAGGCGATTCCTTTCAGCTGAAAGCCTTCTATTTGGCTTAAATATCGTTTATTTAATTCACCCACCATGGGGTCATCTTCAACTATTAGTACATTAATCATGGTTTTCCTCCTTCGGTTCGTACGGGATGCGAAGACTGAATGTGGTTCCTTCATTTTTTTCGCTGGTGATAATCATTTGGCCCTTTAAATTCTCCATGCTTTGCTGGGTGAAATAAAGGCCGAATCCCCGGTTTTTGCCCTTTGTTGAATAGCCTTGTTCGAATACCTTGACTTGGTCTTCTTCGGACATGCCGGCTCCTGTATCGGTAATTTCGATGTCCAATATCTTGTCATGAAAACGCATGGACATCGTGATTTGTTTTTTCGGCATATTGGCAACAGCGTCCAAGGCGTTGTTGATGAGATTCCCGATAATCGTAATCAGTTCATGAATGACTGAAGGATCTGCTGCGTTTGGAATAACCCCGCTGCATTCAATATCGAGATTTGCGCCCTGCTCTCGTATGTAGCTCTGTTTTCCCAACAGAAATCCGGCCAGCACGGAGCTTTTAACATCATTTATGATTTCACTCGTTTCTGATTTTTGCTGAATGGCAATATCTTTAATATAATCTCCAAGATCGTCATACTCTTTCAGCTGGACGAGACCTAGTATCACATGCAGTTTGTTCATAAATTCATGAGACTGCGCTCTCAGTGCGTTTGCATACATTTTAACACCGGAAAGCTGTTCAGCTAAATGTTTTACCTCGGTTTTGTCCCGGAATGTCGCAATCGCTCCGACGGTTTGTCCTTTTAGCTGGATGGGCACTTCATTAAATACAAGCTCTAATCCGTTAATGCGCACGTCTCTGTCTTGAAGAGGTTTTCGGGTCTCAATGACATTTTTCAGACGGCTCTTCGGCAGGATGTCATTGACATCCTGATCGACGGGATTTGTTTCTATGCCCATTTTAATGAAAAGGCGCTTTGCTTCGGCATTGGCAAGCTTGATTTTACCGTGTTCATCGACAGCGAGTATGCCTTCTTTCGTTGATTCAAGCATGGCGCTCCGTTCTTGAAGAAGTGTCGCGATTTCATACGGTTCAAGTCCGTACATGATATTTTTCACCGTGCGTGCGACGATAACAGCTCCGATGACGCCGACGAATATACTGACGCAAATAATAAAATAGAGCGGCCGTAAGCTGTGGCTGATGACTTCGTCAATTTCATTCACTGTGATGCCGACCGCAACGGCTCCGACTTGTTTTCCATTCTTGGCGTAGACAGGCACGAACGCTCTCTGCGATTTCCCAAGCGTGCCTGAGGCAGTGCTGATATGGACATGTCCTTTTAATACTTCGGCTTCATCCCCGCCCCTGAATTTTTTTCCGATTTTGCTGTGGTCCGGATGGGTTCTGCGAATGCCGTTCATATCCATGACAACGACAAATTCTGTGCCGGTAATTTTCTGGACGTCCAGCGTGTAGCTGAGCAGTTCCTTCTGGTTTTTTCCGCTCTCCAAAGCGGAGGCGGTAATCGGTGCGTCGGCAACCATTTCAGCCGTTTGCAGCGCTGTGTCTCTTTCCTGATCACGTATCCTTTTAGAGGTTTGGGCACCGACGGTAAAAAAGGTGATGAGCAGTGCGATTAACACGACGATACAGACAAATATGGTGAGTCTGGTTTGCAGTTTTAATGTTTTTTTCATATAAAACTTCCTTACGTTTTATGATTCCTGCGTACTACTTTACTCTCAAAATGCCGCTTTGTGAAGATTTGGGACCGTAATTCGTAAAAAGGAGAAAAAATGGAATAATTTATCTTGTCAATGTGTTTTAAGTCCTCCATAATAAATGAGGTAGATTACAGAAAGGGACTTTTTTATATGAAAAATACTTATTTGACAGGATACTTTCCGCTGATTGCGATCCTGCTTTTTAGTTCGTCTTTATCCATTTCAACTT
Organism: Bacillus sp. PAMC26543; assembly: GCF_014250375.1. Lineage (NCBI taxonomy): Bacteria > Bacillati > Bacillota > Bacilli > Caryophanales > Bacillaceae > Bacillus > Bacillus sp. PAMC26543. The sequence goes on from NZ_CP060193.1 coordinate 1,070,042, forward strand.
CACTCTATGCATTGAAGATGCTGTCTTCATTTGGAATGTACGATGGGATGCTCGATTACTTCTCAGAGAAAGGAATCAGACTTGCGTTATTTGCGGCCTTTGCACTTTTATATTTTATGGTTCTGTCCGCTCTGAAATTAATTGCAAATACCGTGACTGAGCTGTCACTGCTGTTTTTCGCAAATGATCCGGAAGGAAAAAACCTGAAAACAGTCAGAATGGGCTCTATCATATATTTAGGCGGCGGGATCTTATCCTTTGTGCTATTGCAAAATGTCATCTGGATTGTGATCTGGTTTGCAGTTGTTACACTTGCTTACTTTGTGTTCGTTGTTTACCGGATTTATTCAACACTTTCTATCATGTCATTGGTCGGATTCATTCTGTTGGAACTGCTGTTTTGGTTTACATTTGTTATCGGTATTCTGTTCATATTTATCAAGCTTTATAATAGCATAATGGCTAGCTTACCTGTGTAAGCTAGCCATTTTTTCGTTTATGGTAAAAATCTATTTTTTATAGAAGGGGAGGGGAGCATACATTCATTTTTTTTGCCGAACCACTTATAGCGGTTTTTGGCAATAAAAGAATAGAGTATATCTCTGACAGGTTTCGGCACTGCAAAAAACAGGACGAAGAGCCGCCATGGGCCCCGCAGATGCCTGAAAACCTTTATGGCTGCAGTTGACTTAGTGTAAACCTGGCCGTCTTCAATAAAGACAAAGCTGTCAAAATGCTCAGTCGGAAGCCCGCTTTTTTTCAGCAGGCTCTGTCCTGTTTCCGATTGAAGCGATGCAAATGAAATCAAACCGTTTGGATCACGCTTTATGATAAATTGAACGGCACCGTTGCATAAGTTGCACACACCGTCAAACAGCAATACGCGATTTGGAATTTGTTTTGATGTCACTGCAGATCCCCTCCGATTCTTTAATAAGCTGCCTGCAGCGTTCCTTTCCAGATGGAAAGCTGAGGGCTGATACTGTGAAGGTATTCAACGCTGCTCGGTGTATCTTTTCCGACCCAGACACCCATTGTGTACGTATCTGTCAGGCCGACGAACCACATATCATGATAATCATTTGAGGTTCCCGTTTTACCGCCGATATAAGGCGCTTTGAAATATGCTTTTTTCCCTGTCCCGCTTTTGACAACGGAAGACATCAGTTTTTTCAGCTGCATGTTTGTGCGGACGCTGAATATCTGTGTCGCTTTGTCATTCCATTTATAAATCGTTTTTCCTTTTAAATCCGTCACTTTTGTAATCGCGTGGCTCGGCGAGTAGCTTCCGCTGTTGCCGAATGTTGTATACGCCTTTGTCATCTCAAGAGGCGTCATGCCGTGTGTAAATCCGCCAAGCGCCGCCGGCAGAAGATAGTCGCTGTTGACAAGCTTTGAAAAATGATACGGCTCAATATAGCTGAATGCTTTTTGGATGCCAACACGGTCCAGCATTCTGATGGCCGGTGTATTATACGAGTTTTTAAACGCTGTATCGAGCGTTACTGTGCCGTATGTGCGGTTATTGTAGTTTTGCGGACAGTAGTCCCTGCTGCAAAATTTGCCGGCATCAATTGTGCTGCTTGCCGTCGCACCTGTCTGTTCAATATAAGGTCCGTAATCGAGAAGCGGCTTAATGGATGATCCTGGCTGTCTGTATGCTTGGTAGGCACGGTTAAAATCATACTTATGATAGTTTTTGCCGCCGGATAGAGCGACAACTTGATGCGTCTGGTGATTAATCACAGCCGCTCCGCCCTGTACGCCCGCATACGGAAGCTTCGAATTCATTTGTGCCACGACTTGATTTTGCATGTACGGATCAAGTGCGGTATAAATTTTTACGCCGTCTTTCAGAAGTGTGCTGACTCTGGCGGACAGCTCGTTTTCTATCTTGTCTTTTTGTTTTCCTGACGCTTTTTGAAGACGCTTATCAAAGCCTTCAGATTCAGACACTAGTTGAGTGAATTCATCATTTACGTAGGAAACGTAGTCCGGATATTTGTCTTCTTTCTCTTCGACATCCAGTTTGATTTTTTGTTTTACGGCTTTTTTCAGCTCTTTGTCCGTAATGACTCCGGCATTTTTTAACCCTTTAAGCAAGCGTTCTTGACGGCTTTTCGTGTAGTCAAAATGCTTGAGAGGATCATATAATGTAGGGTTATTAGGTATAGCGCAAATAAAAGCCATTTCTCCCAGTGTGAGAGATTTCAGCGGTTTGCTGAAATAGAATTCAGCAGCTGATCCGACGCCATAAACGCCGTTATTAAAATAAATCGTATTTAGGTAGGCTTCAAGAATCTCATTTTTCGTATACTTTTTCTCAAGCTGATAGGAGTACGCGAGCTCAGTCAGTTTGCGGCTGAAGGAGCGCTCGTGGCTCAAATACAAGTTTCTTGTAAGCTGCTGTGTGATGGTGCTGGCCCCCTGGTCAATCTTTTTGTCCTTCACGTTGGAAGCGGCCGCCCGCACCATCCCCATAAAGTCAAAGCCTTTATGTTCGTAAAAATGGCGGTCCTCGGAAGTTAAAAATATCTGTTTGACTTCTTCGGGAATCTTCTTGAAGGGAACCAGCACACGGTTCTCATCATCGCTGACGATTTCCGAGACCAGAGATCCGTCCCTGTCGTACATGTAGCTGTTCTGAACAAGGCTGATCTCTTTCAAATCAATATTCTTATCAAGCACCTGATCCAGGGACTTCATTTGTTTTACTTCTTTTCCGGAAGCGATAACTGTAAATGCAAACAATGGGATTATGCAAAGGAGCAAAATCCATCCGATAATTTTTCGTAACATGGTCACTCTCTTTTCTCCTAAATTCTAGCCATATCGTACCATTCTTTTGAGTTTACGAGAAGGTTAAATTTAGAAGACTCCTCAATTTTTGCTGAGAATCAGCTTGCTTTGGCATACGATTCTTTTTGGAATTTCTTCATGATCCAAAGCAGGCAGGCACCTGCGAAAAAGAGAAATGCTGTGACATAAAAGGCTGCAGATATATTGAAGTGACTCGATATAATACCGCCGAGAAGAGGTCCGAGAACGTTTCCTAAAAAGCGAAAGCTGACATTGTAGCCGAGGACCTCTCCCTGGATGGAGCCGGGAGCATGAACGCGGATTGCCGCTGTGATGCATGGCAGAAGGCCGCCCATCGCCATCCCGAATAAAAACCTGAAAACAAGCAGCACACTGAATGAAGAAGCGAGTGCCTGCGGAATAAAAAATAAAGAGGCGGCGATTAAAAGCCCGATTAAGATGCGGCGGTGGCCGTAGCGGTCTCCTAAATCTCCCCATTTTCTTGCCAGCAGCAAACTGCCGAGTCCGGTTGCCGAAAATGCCATGCCGGAGAAAAAGGCCAGATTGTCAGATCCGTGCAGCTCGTTTACATATAAAGCGAGCAACGGCTGGATACTGAAATTTCCTGTTTGAATCAGCATGGTTAAAAGCATCATGACCCAAAGCGCGGGCTGGTGAAAAATATAGGAGAGCACTTCTTTTCTCGTATAAGACTGACGTTTATTTATCTTCTCTGTGAGCGGCTGTTCTTTGACCCCGAATAACACGAGAAGAACGGCTGAGAAAATCACAAAGGATGTGATAAAAAAGGTATACGTAAAGCCGAAGTGGTCAGCAAGAACGCCTCCCAAAAGCGGGCCGAACAAGCTTCCGGACACTTGCCCCATTTGGAGCGTGCCAAGCGTTTTGCCGGCTGAGCTTTTAGGCGTCTGCGCGGAAATCATTGCAAGGGATGTCGGGATAAATCCGGTTACAAGCCCCATTGCCATACGCAGAAAAAACAATTGATAAACCGACGTGACAAAGCCCATTAATAAAATGCTGACGGCAATGCCGGTTCCGGTTGTCAAAAGGATTTTCTTGTAACCGCGTTTGTCTCCGAACCGCCCCCAGAATGGGGATACCAAAAAAGCCATTAAAAATGTAATGCCGAACACATAACCGCTCCACCTTTGCACAAAGCCGTTGGAAAAGGTGCTGAGCGTCTCAATATACAAGGAGAGAAAAGGGACGATCATCGTTGTGCTGGCTGATACAAAGAAATTCGCCAGCCACACAATGACAAAGTTTTTCTTGCGGATAGAAATAACATCACCTTCTTATTATTTCGGGTTCCTTACTAATTATAAAGAAACAGTGCACCATTTAAAAGAAACAATGCGGCTGGGAAAATTCATTATTTTTAGAAAATGAAGAAATGAAGAGAAGGAGACTTGATATACTATAAAGATAGCATTCTTCTGATCGGAGGAAAGGCAGGTGTAAAAATAGTGGAGGCAGGCAACTTACTCATTATTGATTTCGAATTTACGATGCCCGAAGGAAAATACAGTCCGCAAAATTTTTTTCCGGAAATCATTGAAGCAGGAATTGTAAAGTCGGTTAATGGTGAAGTAGTTGAGACGTTTTCGAGTTATATCAGGCCGAAAAAATTCCCCAAGCTGACGAAACGCTGCAGATCATTTTTAAACATTACGCAAAACCAGGTAGATGAGGGGATGAGGTTCGAGGACTTTATCCGTAAATTAAATGAGCTTGATCCTGAAAAAAATTGCACGATCATCACATGGGGAAACATGGATATGAAAGTGCTGAAGCAAAATTGTATGTTTAACCATATTCCTTTCCCTTTTAAAGGGGAGATGAGAGATTTATCGCTTGAATATAAAAACTTTTTTGGAGACCGGACACTGACCGGCTTGTGGAAGGCCGCGGAAGAGTACGGAGATAAAGGAACCGGCACCCATCATAAGGCGCTTGACGATGCTCTTACAGCCTATAAGCTTTTTAAGCTTGTCGAGCAGGATAAGCAGTATCTTGAAAAACCAAAACCGCCGACAATCGGCGAGAGGATTGATTTATCTGAACTGTTCCGGCGCGCCACATAAAAAACCCAATCTTTTGTCAGACTGGGTTATGGCCGAGTGAAGTATTCTTTTTCTAAAACGTCCAGATTATTCAGGGAGCGCTTTGCCCATTCTGAATCATCTCCGTCCAGTTTGGCTCTCAGCTGTGCAACCGCTTCCCGCAAAGACTCGTTATAATCCGGCACTTCACTGTCATAGGGCTTCACCATATGATGAGGGATATTGGTCTGTTCGCCGAAAGCGAGCGCTCTTCTCTCATGGAAAAACGGCACATCTGCCTGTTTTGGATTGTGAAGGTCTCCTTGAGCGGGATGGGTAAGAACCGCCTTGATTTTGACTAAATAATGCTGCGGTCTGCAATCTGTTATTTCTCCTATGTATACACCTGTTTTGTAAAACCCTTTTACGATAGAGCCTTTCTCAAATGTACTCATCTGTTATCACCTCGCATTCATTCTATAAAAGTTCCAATTGATTTGCTAGTGAGGAAGGTCGGCAGGGAGCTTGATCGTCACAATGGTTCCTCTTTGAAAGCTGCTGCTGAACGAAATGGTTCCGTGATGGTGTTCAATGATGGAAAACGTCACAGTCAGTCCAAGTCCCGTTCCGTTCGTTTTTAAAGAGTAATAAGGTTCACCCAGCTTCTGCATTTGGTGATCCGTCATGCCGACACCGTTATCTGAGATTTTGATTACGATCATATGGCCGCTTCTTTTGGCTGAAACTTGGATGACCCCTTTACCCGGGGGAACGGCTTCAATGCTGTTTTTCATGAGGTTGATCACAGCCTGCTTCAGCTTTGTTGCATCCCCGTATACCAAAAGGTCCGGCTCGGCGTCCGCCTCTACTGTCACAGATTTGTAATTGGCATACGAAATCATGAGGGAGCTCGTCTCTCTGATAAGAGAAGATAAATCAAAAATCTCTTTTTCATATAATTGCTGTTTAGCGATATCAAGATAATTTGTAATAATGCCCTGAGCCCGGTCAAGCTCTGACAGCACAAGCTTTTTATAATCCGCACTGGATTTGTTTTGAAAGGATTCATCATTAAAAAGCAGCTGGACAAATCCCCGGACAACTGTCAGCGGATTTCTAACTTCATGAGCCACACTTGCCGCAAGTTCACTCACAATCTCCATTTTTTCCGAATGAATAAGCTGGGAACGCAGGGCGATATTTTCTGCGATGCTTTCTATAATATAAATGCTTAAAAGAAGAACGATGCAGCGGAACAAACCCGATACAGCTGCCTCATAATATAAGGATTCTGAATTTTGAAGATTTAAAATATTCACGGCGGAAAAAACCAAGATGGAGGCGAAAAATAAGAAGATCTCCAAGCAACCGATGAATAAAGACAGCAGCAGTTTTCTCGCTTTGGACATGAATGGCCACTTTTTTTGAAGCAAAATTGGGATGATGATATGAAAAGGCAGCAAAGTAAAAACAAAAATGGCGGAAGGCTCAAAAAACAGCAGTTCAAAACATAAGACGGATGCGGCGACTGTTAGCCCGGAAGCAGTGTTTATGTAAAATAAACAAATGATGACAGGAATGATTTGAAGACCGTATTGGATGTAGTCCATTTCCTGTATAGGGAAGATAATGCATAAAACGGAGGCGCCGCATGCAAATAACGTGACCAATCCGTTGTTGATTTTTGGTACAAGGATTGACGGTTTTCCAAGCCAAAACACTTGGTAAAGAAGAATGGGAAACAAAATAAAGCAAATATGCAGGAGATAGTCTTTTAGAATTTCCATTCGAGTGAAATCCTTTCGTATAAAATATGAATCTATTATAACACTTATCATTAGAAGTAAAATACAAAATTTCTTTATAAAGAACGCCTTTACGATTGATGCGTAAAGGCGTTTGTGACGAATATTTACTCCAACGCTGTTTTTATTCGGCGCAGTCCGTCCTGCAAGGTTGCCAGAGGGCATCCTGCATTCAAACGCATAAATCCTTCTCCGCCAGGGCCGTATTTCGTGCCGGGCTCCAAAATAATTTTCCCTTTGTGCAGCATCTTTTGCTGCAGCTCTGCATCGGACAGGCCGTATGCGCGGAAATCGAGCCAGATCAGGTAAGACGCATCAGGCTTCATCATCTTGACGTTCGGGAGCTCGCTGGTCAAAAAGACTGCCGCCTCATCCATATTTTTCTCAAGATATGAAATCAGTTCATCAAGCCACGGCCCGCCTTTTGAGTAAGCCGCTTCGATTGCGCTCACGGCAAACGCGTTTAATCCGCCTAAACCGTTTCGCTGCAGGCTTGCTGAAAATTTGGCGCGCTTCAGCCGGTCTGGAATAATGATTGCTGACGCCTGCAAACCCGCGATGTTAAACGTTTTGCTCGGTGCTGCGCAAGTCACAGAAATCTCAGCGAAATCGTCAGAAAGAGAGGCAAACGGTGTATGGGTATTTCCGTAGAGCATCAAATCGGAATGAATTTCATCTGAAACGACTGTAACGCCGTGTTCCAGGCATAATTCGCCGAGCTTCAGCAAATCTTCCCGGCCCCAGGCACGCCCTGAAGGGTTATGCGGATTGCATAAAATAAACATTTTGACGCTCGGATCACTGATTTTTGTCTCCAAATCTTCAAAATCCATTACATATGTTCCGCCTTTTTCTTTAAGCGGATTATGTAAAATACGCCGGCCGTTTTTCTCAATCATATGGTAAAAAGGCGTGTAAACAGGGGATTGGACAATCACTTGATCCTTTGGTTCTGTAAAAGCCTGAACCGCCATGCCTAAAGCTGTGACAACACCGGGACTGAATGTAATGCTTTCCGGGTTCACCTTCCAGCTGTGCCGGTTATGCATCCATGCACACACTGCATCTTTTGTTTTCTGATCTGGAGCTGTATATCCGAAAATCCCTTGTTCTAGGCGCTGTTTTAATGCTTCTGTTATGGCTTCCGGCGCACGAAAATCCATATCCGCCACCCACATCGGGAGTGCGTCTGTCACGCCGAACAATTCGCCTGCCTTGTCCCATTTGACGGATTGGGTGCCGAGGCGCTGTTCTTGTTTATCAAAATTCATTCTGTTCCACCTCTTATGTATGTTTATTTTTCTTAGCGTAACTATGATAAAATAGATCTGCAAATTTTATTATAAGCGGTGATGAAAATGGAAGAAAGTCAAGCGGTCAGGGAAATGATCAATGTCATTGCCAAATGGGACCCGTTTAAATATGGTGAAGATTTTTATGAAACGGAGGCTGTTGATGTCGTACAGGCCGTCTATGATGAAGACGATCCTGAAGTGTTAGCGAAAAGCATACAGCATATTTTCGAAGCTTCTTTTGAACAAACACTTCCGATCGACAGCTGCCGGAATGTGGCTGGCCAGCTGCTGTTCATTAAAGACAGCAGCTCTTGCACGCCTTGAAAAAACCGGTATACAAACCGGTTTTTTTATTCTGTGATAAATTCTGCAATTCGTTCGGAAACGAATTCAGGCCGTTCTTCCGGCACCAAATGCCCTGTTTCCCGCAATGAATACAGTTTGGAATCCGGCAGGTCACGGTGCAGGCGTTCGCCGATTTTCAACGGAACCACCTTGTCCTCCTCGCCCCAAATCAATAAAGCGGGTTTGTTGATTTTTTTCAATTCCTCAGACTGTAAATCTCCTTCTCTGTGCCGGATGAACCTTGTCATAGCTTTGAAAATCTGTTCATCTTGAAAAGGTTTGCCGTAGCCGTCAATCATCGCCTCGTCAATCAGCGATTTGTTGTGAACGACATTTAATAAGTTTTTCATCACGCCTTCTTTGGAAAGCCAGCGTTTGATATAAAGATGAAAATATGGGAGGTGAGTCCCGAAGATAATCGTCGGGTGCGAGCGTTTTAAATAACCTGAACTGCAAAGAAGCACAATCTTCGAGAAGAGCTCAGGCTTTAATAGAGCAGCCGACAGCGATATCTGTCCTCCCATCGAATGCCCGACAAGCGCCGCCTGTTTGACTTGCAAGTGCTCCAGGAGTCCGATGATAAGCATGGCGAGGTTTTGATAGGTATATATAAATGTCCTTGATTTTTCTGATTGGCCGAAAGGAGGCAAATCGAGCGCGATGATGTCATACTGGTCCCGAAGCAAGGGGATTAATTTTCTGAAGCTGAAAGCAGAAGATAAAAAACCGTGTACGCAGACAATTGTTTGTTTGCCTGGATTTTGATAGTGCTCATAATATACATTTACTCCTCCGACTTTAACACGCCTTATTGGTGTAACCGCCTCCATTTTGCCGTCACTCCCTTCATAGGATGTCCTGTATTATGCCCTGAAATTGTAAGTTCTAGCGGAAGTTTCTCCTCGTTTTTTCTTAGCATTCGTCAAAAAACGTGATATAATGTCATGAGATTTCTTGACATTGCAAAGGTGTGAATTGAATGAAATTGACCGAGAAAGAAACAGAAATATTAGAAATTTTAGACGAAAACAGCCGCGCTGATCTAGAAACAATCGCAAAGATGGCCGGTATCCCTGTAAATGAAGTAAAAGCGATCATTGACAAATTGGAAAAAGAAAAGGTTATCATCGATTATTCCGCTATGATCGACTGGCGGAAGGTGGACGGCCATGAAGGCGTGACAGCCATGATTGATGTGAAAGTCACTCCGAAGCGCGGAGTCGGTTTTGACGAAGTGGCGGAGCGGATTTACCGATTCCAGGAGGTAGAATCAGTCTACCTGATGTCAGGCGTATACGACCTGTCTGTCGTGATCCGCGGCAATTCAATGTCTGACGTTGCGCGTTTCGTATCTGATAAACTGTCAACTCTTGATTCAGTTGTGTCTACGACAACACATTTTATCCTGAAAAAATACAAGCATGACGGCAAAGTATTTGAAACGGGAGACGACGACAAAAGAATCGTGGTGTCACCGTAAATGACTTCTTATTTATCCGATTATGTACAACAAATAAAACCATCCGGCATCCGCAGATTCTTTGATTTGGCGGCAACGATGGAAGGGGTTATTTCTTTAGGAGTCGGAGAACCTGACTTTGTAACGGCTTGGAATGTCCGTGAAGCAAGCATTCTTTCCCTTGAACAAGGGTATACGTCATATACCGCTAATGCAGGTTTATACTCATTGCGGGAGGAAATCAGCCGTTATGTCAGCAGCCGGTTTGGTCTTACATACTCTCCTGACGATGAACTGATAGTGACGGTAGGGGCGAGTCAGGCTTTGGATATTGCGATCCGCGCCATTGTAAATCCCGGTGAGGAAGTGATTATTCCTGAGCCGTGTTTTGTGGCGTATGAATCGCTTGTGTCTTTGACAGGCGGCGTCCCTGTTCATGTCCATACGACGGCTGATAAAGGTTTTAAAGCAACTGCTGAGGATTTTGAAGCGGCAGTGACCGAAAAAACAAAGGCCATTCTCATTTGTTCGCCTTCGAATCCGACCGGCTCGGTTTACTCAAAGAAAGAGTTACATGAAATTGCTGAGTTTGCCAAAACACATGATTTGATCGTACTGAGCGACGAGATTTACGCGGAACTGACATACGATGAGGAATTTACAAGCATAGCAGCATTCCCGGGGATGAAAGAGCGGACGGTTGTCATTTCGGGATTTTCAAAGGCGTTTGCCATGACAGGCTGGAGACTCGGTTTTGCCGCGGCGCCTTCAGAAATTCGCAACGCGATGCTTAAAATCCACCAGTATGCGATGATGTGCGCGCCTGCAATGGCGCAATATGCAGCGCTTGAAGGATTAAAAAACGGAATAGAAGACGTAGAAAAGATGAAAAAGAGCTACCGAAGAAGACGTAATTTGTTTGTCGAAACGCTAAATGAAATCGGTCTCAGCTGCCACCATCCGAGCGGTGCTTTCTATGCTTTCCCATCCATCAAAAGCACTGGGATGAGCTCAGAACAGTTTGCCGAGGAGCTCCTGATGCAGGAAAAAGTAGCCGTTGTTCCCGGTAATGTGTTTGGGCCGAGCGGAGAAGGATATATCCGCTGTTCGTATGCGACATCAATTGAACAGCTGCAAGAAGCATTGGTCAGAATGAAGCGCTTCTTACACAAAACAACATAAAAAAAGATACGAACCTTTTGTTCGCATCCAATAAAAGGGGGAATACTAGAAAGCCTTTGGTATTTGCAGTATGCCCTCTTTTTGATATGCTTAAACCTGATATCATATTAAAAAAAGTTTCCTTTGCGGAAATGAGACATGTATGATATAATTTTAAATTGCGTATAAACAGATATTTAATTTAACTTAGGAGTTGTTATGAATGGCAGCAAAATTTGAAGTGGGCAGTGTTTACACTGGTAAAGTTACAGGATTACAAGCGTATGGTGCGTTTGTTGCATTAGATGAAGAAACTCAAGGTTTAGTACACATTTCTGAAGTGACTCACGGTTTCGTAAAAGACATCAACGAGCACCTTTCAGTTGGCGACGAAGTACAAGTAAAAGTACTTGCTGTTGATGAAGAAAAAGGAAAAATCAGCCTTTCTATTCGTGCGACACAAGCTGCGCCTGAGAAAAAAGAAAGCAAACCAAGAAAACCTAAAGCTGCGCAAGTAAGCGAAGAAGCTTCTGCACCACAAGGTTTCAACACATTAAAAGATAAGCTTGAAGAGTGGATTGAAATGTCCAACCGTAAAGACCTTATCAAAAAATAAGCATGAAAAAAGCACCGGACAGGAATGTTCGGTGCTTTTTTTTATCCTATCGCATTTCAGGATTTGCTGCCTCTTCACGTGATCTTTCCTCGTTTGGTTTAAACAGCAGACCGAGGTTGATTAAGCCGGCGATTCCGACAAGACCGTAAATAATACGGGAAAGAGCTGACCCTTGGCCGCCGAAGATGGCCGCTACTAAATCAAATTGGAAAAATCCGATCAGTCCCCAGTTAATAGCGCCAATGATCGTTAATACAAGGCAAATTCTCTGAATTGTACTCATGTTTTGCAACCTCCTCCATGAATTATTAAAACAGTTATAGATTGTGACAAATTGGAGAATCTATACATGCATTCTCCATATTGAGAGTAGCTGGACGAAACGGCCCAAACTCAGCTTGTATCTGTTCCTTTCCCAGCATCTTGCAAATGAAAACTGCCCGATACGCTGAAAACGGAAAGAGCTGATTGCTTTACATGGAGCGCAGGCATTCTGCATAATGAAAATCTAAGGAGGAGATGTCATTGCAAAACTTTACATATTGGAATCCGACGAAATTAATTTTCGGCCGCGGAGAAGTTGAAAAACTCCCGGAGGAACTGAAACCTTACGGAAAAAATGTATTGTTAGTCTACGGAGGCGGAAGCATTAAACGCAGCGGCCTTTATGATCAAGTGATGGAACAGCTGAATAAAGCCGGCGTCACGGTGCATGAACTAGCAGGCGTAGAGCCGAACCCGCGTGTGTCGACTGTTAATAAAGGTGTTGCGATCTGCAAAGAAAACAACATTGATTTCTTATTGGCTGTCGGAGGCGGAAGTGTTATTGACTGTACAAAGGCGATTGCTGCGGGGGCAAAGTATGATGGTGACGCGTGGGATATCGTAACGAAAAAACACCAGCCGAAGGAAGCTTTACCGTTCGGAACTGTTTTGACTCTCGCCGCAACTGGCTCTGAAATGAACGCAGGTTCAGTTATTACAAACTGGGAAACAAAAGAGAAATATGGCTGGGGAAGCCCGCTCGTGTTCCCTAAATTCTCTATTTTGGACCCAGTGAACACATTTACTGTTCCTAAAAACCACACGATCTACGGCATGGTTGATATGATGAGCCACGTGTTTGAGCAATACTTCCACCATGTATCAAACACACCTTACCAGGATCGCATGTGTGAATCTCTTTTACGCACAGTCATCGAAACAGCGCCTAAGCTGATCAATGATCTTGAAAATTACGAACTGCGTGAAACGATACTTTACACAGGGACAATCGCTTTAAACGGTATGCTGTCAATGGGTGCAAGAGGGGATTGGGCAACTCATAATATCGAACATGCCGTTTCAGCCGTTTACGATATTCCGCATGCCGGCGGACTTGCGATTCTCTTCCCGAACTGGATGAGACATACATTATCAGAAAACCCGGCCCGCATGAAGCAGCTTGCGGTGCGTGTGTTTGATGTAGAAGAATCTGGAAAATCAGATGAGGAAATCGCGCTGGAAGGCATCGACAAGCTGTCTGCTTTCTGGACAAGCCTAGGCGCTCCAAACCGTCTGGCTGACTACGATATAAATGACGAACAGCTCGACACAATTGCCGACAAGGCAATGGCCAACGGTACGTTCGGCCAGTTTAAATCACTTAACAAAGAAGATGTACTCGCTATTTTAAAAGCATCTCTATAACAAAAGGGGGAAATAGCCGATCCGGCTGCTTCCCTTTTTCTTTGGACTTATGTTACAATTGTTAATCTGTTTTTTGATACAGCAATATTTGGAGGTTTTACAATGGAAAATTTCACTTATTATAACCCGACGAAGCTGATCTTCGGAAAAGGCCAGCTTGAACAATTAAGAAAAGAATTAAAGCAATACGGTAAAAATGTTCTGCTTGTCTACGGAGGCGGAAGCATTAAACGTAATGGCCTTTATGACCAGGTAACAGGCATATTAAAAGAAGAAGGCGCCGCTGTCTATGAACTGCCAGGGGTAGAGCCGAACCCGCGTCTTGCAACTGTGGAAAAAGGCATTGACCTATGCAGACAGCATGATATTGATTTTCTGCTTGCTGTGGGCGGCGGAAGTGTCATTGACTGCACAAAAGCGATCGCTGCGGGAGTAAAATACGACGGAGACGCTTGGGACATTTTCAGCAAGAAAGTAACAGCCGAAGATGCACTGCCGTTCGGTACCATTCTAACCCTTGCTGCTACAGGTTCTGAAATGAACCCTGACTCTGTGATTACAAACTGGGAAACAAACGAGAAATTTGTATGGGGAAGCAATGTAACTCATCCGCGGTTCTCGATTTTAGACCCTGAAAATACGTTTACAGTGCCTGAAAATCAAACGGTTTACGGTATGGTTGACATGATGAGCCACGTGTTTGAACAATACTTCCATAATGTCGAAAACACACCGCTGCAAGACAGAATGTGCTTTGCCGTTCTGCAGACGGTAATCGAAACAGCTCCAAAACTATTGGAGGATCTGGAAAATTACAAACATCGTGAAACGATTTTATATGCTGGCACAATCGCTCTGAATGGCACGCTTCAAATGGGCTACTTCGGCGACTGGGCTTCTCACACTATGGAGCATGCCGTATCAGCTGTTTACGATATTCCGCATGCCGGCGGACTCGCGATCCTGTTCCCGAACTGGATGAGATACACGCTTGATACAAATGTCGGCCGCTTTAAAAACCTTATGCTCAATATGTTTGACATTGATACAGAAGGCAAAACGGATAAAGAAATCGTGCTTGAAGGAATCGACAAGCTGTCTGCGTTCTGGACAAGTCTGGGTGCGCCTTCCCGTTTATCCGACTATGATATCGGAGAGGAAAAACTGGAACTGATTGCTGATATCGCAGCCAAAGAAATGGAGCATGGCGGCTTCGGCAACTTCCAAAAACTGAACAAAGATGACGTGCTTGCCATCCTTCGCGCGTCACTCTGATTTCTAAGGACGGAATGCAGTCATTCCGTCCTTTCTTCTTGACTTGATTTCACAGATAAGTTCATATAAAGTGAAAGATGAAAACATTATACCGTTATGGAGGGACAAGCAATGACGCATGTACGCTTTGACTACTCAAAAGCGTTGACTTTCTTCAACGAACATGAACTTACATATTTGCGCGACTTTGTAAAAACAGCACACCATAATATTCATGAAAAAACAGGCGCGGGCAGCGATTTTCTAGGCTGGGTGGACCTCCCTGAACATTATGATAAAGAAGAATTTGCGCGCATTAAAAAAAGCGCGGAAAAAATCAAATCTGACTCTGATGTATTGCTTGTTGTCGGTATCGGAGGTTCTTACCTCGGCGCGCGGGCAGCGATTGAAGCGCTTAATCACGCGTTTTACAATACACTGCCAAAAGCAAAACGAGGCAATCCGCAAGTCATTTTCATCGGAAACAACATCAGTTCGTCTTATATGAGAGATGTCATGGATCTTCTCGAAGATGTTGACTTCTCCATTAACGTCATCTCTAAATCAGGTACAACAACTGAACCTGCAATCGCTTTCCGTATTTTCCGCAAGCTTCTTGAAGAGAAATACGGCAAGGAAGAAGCGAAAGCGCGGATTTACGCGACAACTGATAAAGAGCGCGGCGCGTTAAAAACACTTTCTAACGAAGAAGGCTTCGAATCATTTGTCATTCCTGATGATGTCGGCGGCCGTTATTCTGTCTTAACAGCCGTTGGTCTCCTGCCGATTGCTGTCAGCGGCGTCAACATTGACGACATGATGAAAGGCGCGTTTGATGCGAGCAAGGATTTTGCCACATCAGAATTGGAAGATAACCCTGCATACCAGTATGCGGTCGTTCGCAATGTGCTTTACAATAAAGGTAAAACGATTGAAATGCTTATCAACTATGAGCCGGCGCTTCAATATTTTGCGGAGTGGTGGAAGCAGCTGTTCGGCGAAAGTGAAGGCAAAGACGAGAAGGGCATTTATCCTTCTTCTGCCAACTATTCAACAGACCTTCACTCATTAGGACAGTACGTACAGGAAGGCCGCAGAGACTTGTTCGAAACGGTGCTGAATGTCGAAAAACCTAAACACGAGCTGACAATCGAAGAAGCCGATAACGATCTTGACGGCTTAAACTATTTAGCCGGAAAAACTGTAGACTTCGTTAACAAAAAAGCATTCCAAGGTACAATGCTGGCTCATACAGACGGAAATGTTCCGAACTTAATCGTCAACATTCCAGAGCTGAATGCATATACTTTTGGATATCTTGTTTATTTCTTTGAAAAAGCCTGCGCGATGAGCGGTTATCTCCTCGGCGTCAATCCTTTTGACCAGCCTGGAGTAGAAGCATATAAAGTCAATATGTTTGCATTGCTTGGCAAACCTGGCTTTGAAGAGAAAAAAGCTGAGCTTGAAAAACGTCTCGAAGATTAATGTACGAAAGCTGACTGGCATTTGCCGGTCGGCTTTTTATAAAATCAGAAAGGTGCTGATGTTCATGAAACAAGTGGTCAAACATCTCATCATTGCGGGTTTTTCTGCAGCTGTTTTAGTTATTCTCATATCCTTTGATGCCGTGAATACAGAGTTTTCTTCCAACCTTGGCGGCACACTCTCACACTTTTTTATCCACACCTTTCTTCTGATCGGGCTGCCGCTTGCCATTTTTACCGATACGGTGCACCATTTTCTGAAATTGAACCGCTCTCACACCCTTTTAACAAAGTTAGGACTCTATGCAGCGGTTGTATATGTTTCATGGGAATCTGCGGCGGGGATTGCTGCAGCGATGACTGTTTACTTCTTGATTGAATGCGCTTTCTTTACGGTTGGCCGTGCAAAGGAAAAAAACGGTTTCCGTGTAATCAGCCTTTGAATGAAGTCTTGTTCTGCAGGACAGGATAAATGAAAAAAGGGGCAGTTTGATGATTACGATACCTTCCGCGATAGATGGACAGCCTTTCTTGCTTCAAGAGCTGGAACAAGTCATGAAGCCGCTCGGTTATGTGATAAACGGCGGCTGGGAGTACGACCACGGCTATTTTGATTATAAAATTGATGATAGAGACGGATATTTATTTTTAAGAATTCCCGTCAATGCCATACAAGGCAGTCTGGATGAACGCGGGGCAGCTGTCCGTATCGGAACTCCGTTTATGCTGAGGCAGGTGTTCCAGGCAGGCCTTGATGATCATGCTGAAGGAGGGCCGTTTCAATCGCTGTTTAATCAATTTTCTGAGCCCGAGAGACGGGACGCAGAGATTGATCCGGCGTATTTGGATATCGGCGCCTCCCTTGTCAAAGAGCTGGAGGATGTTTTGTTGGGTTAAAGCGCAAGGAATTGATCCGTTTCAAGCACTTTATATGAAAGAGGAGGGGTAATCATAGGCCCTTCCTCTTTTTGTATGCCGATAATAGTGGTGTTGTGATCAAGAAAATAGAGGACGCATGTTTTATAAGCGGCACCATGCAGTTCAGAAGGAACCGAAATCAGCCTCACTTTTTTATCGAGTGTCAGCTCGATTAAGCTTTGCGGTTTAGACAGCTGCAATTTGACCCGATAATGTTCCAGCATCACGCGGCTTAAGAGCTGAGACGTCCCGATAATTTTATTAGCGCCCGCCCGTTCTGCATTGGTGACAAAGCGGTCTGTCAGAATTTCGACAATACAGTATGCCAGCGGATTCAATCCTTTGACTGATAACAGAATCAGCACCGACAGCATATCCGCTTCCGCTTCACTTTTATATTGGTCGGCAGTGACCATAACTGTGTCCGCCTCAGTAATATTGGCTCGTTTCAGCGTTTCATCATCAGCGGCGTGTCCGCGTATGAAATGGACATTTTCAATGAGCGGCCCTTCTTTTAACGATTCATCAATCAGAACGACTGTCTTGGAGGGCGCCGCCAGCTGAAGCTCTCTCAGAAGGCGATTTGATTTTTCATTCCAGCCGATAATAATCACATGGCCCCGTCCTTTGTAAGCGACCTTTCCCTCTATGTAGCGGTGCTGTTTACTGAAAGCGGCAGCGGATAAGGTGGCAAAGTAAGCAGTGACAAAGCTTGCGCCGATGAATATCAGCAGCATTCCGGCTGCTTGACCAAGCGGCGTGTGCGGCACATAGTCTCCGTAGCCCACTGTTGAGATGGTAACCACGGCCCACCAAATACCTTCGAAGACGGAAGTAAACTGCTCGGGCTCAAGTAAATAAATGATTTGTCCGAACAAAAGAATCAGAAAAAGAATGATCAGCCCGATTCGGATAAATAAAGGCCATCTCAGCCAAGAAATAAAGATCCGGTTTGACTTCATTCTTTTTCCCCTTCTTCAGATAATGAAATAGATAAAATCTGTTTAATAATCGTATTCAGCTTCTCATTTAGCTTTTCCTGACCGTACAGGTCGCGGGCCTGCTTCATGAGATCAGCTGTATCGTCTTCAAACTGAATGAGCGGTTCGTCGATTTCGGATTCATTATAAAACTGGATAAATACGTCCAGCCCTTCATTCATTCGGTCAATCGCTGTACTCAGCTGTTCCTTTTCCTCGCTCGTCACTTTCATGTTCATCACACCCGTGCTCTTTTTATAACAGTATGTCCCACTTCCGGCATTGTTTTTCAAAAAATGAACAAAACATATAAAACCGGATTTCTCCATAAACTAAAACAAATAGGCGAAAAAAGGATGGAACAGATGACGATCATTCAAAGAACCGTCGTGGTTTTGATCGGTACCCAGCTTGCGGCATCCGCAGTGATTTTGTTTATTTTCGACTTGAATTCGTATAATCACTTCTCCGATAGCTTCTCATGGCATCATTTTTTGAAAGAGCTGATTGGAGGCTTTTCTTTTTATTTGTTTTCGGCCGGCTTGTTCCTTTTGCTTATCGGAATGTGTGCGCCTAGACGGAAGAAGAAGCGCTTTTCTGTACACGAGAAAGAAAACTCATTAAAATAATCGTAATAAAGAAACATACGATCTTTAAAAAAGGATGATGAAACATGCTGTTTATATTTTTAACAATAGCCGCATTGGGATTGTCGTTTTGGGCACAATTTAAAGTAAAGAGCAACTTTGAAAAATATTCAAAAGTGGAAGCCTCAAGCGGTCGAACAGGGGCAGAAACGGCAAGACGGATTCTAGATATAAACGGTCTTTACGACGTGCCGGTCGAACCGGTAAGAGGCGCTTTAACAGACCATTACGACCCGACAAGACGGGTGGTGCGTTTATCTGAGCCGGTCTATTATGGCCGCTCAATTTCCGCCATCTCCGTAGCTTCCCATGAAGTCGGACATGCCTTGCAGCATCAGGAGTCATATGGTGCGCTTGTGCTTAGACATAAAATTTTCCCAGTCGTGAATTTTGCATCCGGTGTAGCTCCTTTGCTTTTCTTAGGAGGCATGCTTCTCGGCAGCCTGAATTTGATCGGGCTTGGCATCATTCTGTTTTCAGCCGCTGTCTTTTTCCAGCTGATCACACTGCCTGTCGAATTCAATGCAAGTTCACGCGCGAAGCAAATTATTGTGTCAGAAGGATTCATCCGGAACAATGAAGAGAATGGGGTAAATAAAGTGCTGAGCGCCGCCGCCTTAACGTATGTGGCCGCCGCCCTGGTTTCCCTGTTTGAACTTCTTCGCTTTGTGATGATCTTCTTAAACGGTCGTAATGAGAATTAACGTTAAGGAGGTGGCCCCTTACCATTTATGGTAAGGGCTTTTTTTGCTTATATTACAATTGATCGCCATTTTTGTTTTGATTGGCATTACGGCTGTTTTCGTTGCAGCCGAATTTGCAATCGTCAAAATCAGAGGTTCAAAAATCAATCAGCTCATCGAAAGCGGAGACAGCCGGGCGCTTGCCGCACATAAAATCATCTCCAATCTTGACGAGTATTTATCAGCCTGCCAGCTCGGGATTACAATTACAGCCCTCGGCCTTGGATGGCTTGGTGAACCGACATTTGAACGCATTCTTCATCCCTTATTTACAGCGGCAGGCATACCGGAACCGTTTAACCACATTGTCACATTTGTAATTGCATTTATCATCGTCACTTTTTTGCATGTGGTAATGGGTGAGCTTGCTCCGAAAACGGTTTCCATTCAAAAGGCTGAAGCTGTCAGTTTATGGATTGCAAAGCCGCTGATCTGGTTTTATAAAATCACATATCCGTTTATCAAAGCATTGAACGGCTCTGCAAGTTTTCTTGTGAAATTGTTTGGCTTTCATTCAGTCAAGGAGCATGAGGTTGTCATCAGCGAGGAGGAACTGAGGCTGATCCTGTCAGAAAGCTATGAAAAGGGAGAAATCAACCAGTCCGAATTTCGCTATGTGAATAAGATTTTTGAATTCGACAACCGCGTGGCGAGAGAAATTATGATTCCGCGTACAGAAATCGCTGTCATCTCTCTGGAGCAGTCGCTTGAAGAAGCGATTCATCTCATCATTAACGAACGGTATACACGGTATCCTGTCATCAAAGAAGATAAGGATCATATTTTAGGGATTATCAACAGCAAAGATATGTTTAAAGCGTATTTTCTCGGCCAGCCGATTAAGCTGAAGCAAATTATGAGACCTGTCATCAGGGTCATTGAAAGCATTCCTGTTCAGCAGCTTTTAATCCGCATGCAGAAGGAACGGATTCATATGGCGATTCTCGTAGATGAATACGGGGGAACGGCGGGGCTTGTCACTGTCGAGGATATTATCGAAGAAATTGTCGGGGAAATCCGTGATGAATATGATCAGGATGAAACGCCGCATATTTTGAAAAAAGGCGAGCACCATTATGTGATGGATGGCAAAGCGCTAATAGATGAAGTGAACGACCTGCTCGACATTGCCATTGAGAATGAAGAAATTGATACGATTGCAGGCTGGCTTCTGACGCAAAAAATGGAGCTGGAAGCAGGAGATGTGATACAGGCGGAGGGCTGCGAGTTTAAAATCCTCGACGCTGAAGACCATCACATTCGATTTGTCGAAATCAAAAAAACAGAGTTTTAATCAAAAACAGCCGGGCTGGATCGCGGCTGTTTTTTGAGCTCAAAGAAAATCAGGACCAAAGGCTTCTGAAAAATTGATCAGTCTCTTGTCATCGGCAAGAGGCTTTTTTTTCTGAAAAAATGAATGCTTCAAAGGCTTTTTTCTACATAAGATATAAAAACCGCACACGCAGGAAGGAGTGGCTGTATGAAAAAGGCTTGGTGGAAGGAAGCGGTGGTCTACCAAATTTATCCCCGCAGCTTCAAGGATTCAAACAGCGATGGAATCGGGGATATTCAAGGAATCAGGTCCAAGCTTCCGTACATAAAAGAACTTGGTGCCGATGTGATTTGGATTTGTCCTTTGTACGACTCACCCAATGCGGATAACGGCTATGATATAAGAGATTACAAAAACATATTGAGCGATTTCGGCACAATGGCAGATTTCGATCAGCTGCTTCATGATATTCATGAGCTTGGCATGAAGCTCATTATGGATCTTGTCGTGAATCATACAAGTGATGAACATCCATGGTTCATTGAATCACGTGCATCTTTACAATCCCAAAAACGCGACTGGTATATTTGGAAGGACGGGAAAGACGGAAAAGAGCCAAACAATTGGGAAAGCATTTTCGGAGGATCGGCTTGGCAGTATGATCAGCAGACAAGCCAGTATTATCTCCACCTTTTTGATAAAAAGCAGCCAGACCTGAACTGGGAAAATCAAGAGGTAAGAAACGCCGTTTATGACATGGTCAATTGGTGGCTCGATAAAGGCATAGACGGATTTCGGGTGGATGCCATTTCTCATATTAAGAAAAAAGAAGGGCTGCCTGATCTGCCGAATCCGAAAGGGCTGTCCTATGTTCCTTCTTTTCCTTATCATATGAATGCTGAGGGCATATTGGATTTTTTAACAGAGATGAAGGAAAACACATTTTCCCGCTATCCGATCATGACGGTCGGAGAGGCAAACGGTGTCGCGGCAAAGGAGGCGGCTGAGTGGGCGGGGGAGGAATCCGGCATTTTCAGCATGATTTTTCAATTTGAACATCTCGGCCTATGGGATATCGAGGTCAATGAAAGCATCGATATCGCTGCTTTCAAACGGATTTTAACAGAGTGGCAGAACAGTTTGGAAGGAATCGGCTGGAACGCTTTGTTTATGGAAAACCATGATCAGCCCCGTTCTGTTTCTGTATGGGGAAACGACGGGAATTCCTTAAAGGAAAGTGCAAAAGCACTCGCCGCTGTTTATTTTCTGATGAAAGGCACGCCGTTTATTTATCAGGGACAGGAAATCGGCATGACCAATGTGGCGTTTCCTTCGATTGAGGATTATGATGATGTCGCGATGAAGCGGCTGTATGACATAGAGACCGCAAAAGGCGCTTCTCACGAGGAAGTGATGAAGATTGTCTGGAAAAAGGGAAGAGACAATTCTCGAACACCAATGCAATGGAATGCATCTCCTCACGCTGGGTTTTCCGATGCCAAGCCATGGATTGGGGTTAATGACAATTACACATGGCTGAACGCCGAGGCGCAAATAAACGATAACACATCTGTCTATCACTTTTATAAAAGCTTGATCAAACTCCGCCAAACATATGATGTATTTATTTATGGCCAATACGAGCTGATTTTGCCGGAAGATCAGCAAATCTTTGCATACCTTCGCAAAAATGAGAGCCAAACTGCGCTCATTGCGGCAAATCTGACGGGTGCGCCAGCGTTCTGCAGATATCCCGCATTGCCGTTATCCACTGACAAACTCCTACTGTCAAATATGGAAACAGAACCGCACAAGCATACGACATCACTGCTGTTAAAACCTTATGAAGCCAGAGTATACCTATGGCAATAAAACTCCAGAAACAAGCTGGAGTTTTTTGTTTTCTTCAGGTTTATGAGGCTGATTTAACAGGAAAAAAAGAACACAGAACGAATATGCAAAGAGAAGGGGAATTGAAAGGAGAAACAAATGCTGAAAACTCTGCAAATCAAAACAAACAATAGAGATGAAATGGTTGAAATCACTCACGAGGTGGAAGCGTTTCTTCAAGAAACAGGAGTGGCAAGAGGGGCAGCGGTGATTTACTGTCCGCATACGACGGCGGGCATTACAATTAATGAAAATGCCGATCCCGATGTGAAAAGAGATATGCTCCGAAGATTTGATGAGATGTATCCATGGGACCATGAGCTGGACCGCCATATGGAAGGCAATACAGCTGCACATATGAAGTCCAGTACGGTAGGCGCTTCACAGCATGTCATCATTGAAAACGGGCGTCTCATTCTCGGGACGTGGCAAGGTATTTATTTCTGCGAATTTGATGGTCCGCGTCATCGAACTTGCCATATCAAAATCATGGAATAACAGGAGGTGCTTCTATGACTCAATGGATGAAAGCATTATCATTATCAAAGCCTGTCATTCAGGCGCCGATGGCAGGCGGCCTGGTCACACCCCGACTGGCAGCCGCTGTGTCGAATGAAGGCGCGCTCGGAAGTCTCGCTTCCGGATATCTCAGTCCAGCTACGCTTGAAAAACAAATCATCGAGATGCAGGAATTGACCGGCAGCGCTTTTCAGGTAAATGTGTTTGTGCCGGAAAAAAGGAAGACACCGGACGATAAAACGGTTCACACATGGAAACAGAACATTCCGTTTGCGGAACAGGAGGCTGCTTTTCCTTTAGAGGAGGAAGAGTGGGAGGATTTTCATCAAAAAATAAATCTGATTCTTACATACAATGTAAGAGCCTGTTCATTTACGTTCGGCATTCCGCCTGATGAAAGCATTCATTTATTAAAGAAAAATGGCTGCTGTCTTATCGGAACGGCTACTTCGCCGCAAGAAGCCGTCCTGCTGGAAGAGCGCGGAATGGATATCATCGTGCTGCAAGGCAGTGAAGCAGGCGGCCACCGCGGTTCTTTTCTGCCGGTCAGCGGAGAGTCTTCTATTGGCTTAATGTCACTGGTCCCCCAAGCTGCAGACGCTGTTTCAGTACCCGTAATTGCGGCAGGCGGAATTGCAGACCGCCGCGGCGTCCAAGCGGCTCACTGTCTCGGAGCGCAAGGTGTACAGGTCGGGACCCCATTTCTTATGTGTGAGGAAAGCAAAGCCTCTGAAACGTACAGACAGGAATTAAAAGAAGCGCATGGAACAGACACGCGCCTTACCGCATTGTTTTCGGGGAAGCCTGCAAGGGGTATAGTCAACCAATGGATGAAAGAGCAACAAGCTGAAGAGGCAAATACACTTCCTTATCCATTGCAAAACACGTTAACAAAACCAATGAGAAAACATGCCGCCGCAGCCAAAGATTCTGGTCACATGTCTCTGTGGGCGGGGCAATCAGTCGGATTGCTCAATGGGCCCTCTGACGTGAAAACGCTGATAGCTGAGCTTTGCCAATCGTAACGTAACTAACAGAGGTGACAGACGATGAACATTCTTCAATATTCTTATAAAAAGAAAGGGAAAATTGAGTTTGTATTTGAAGACTGGCCTCATTCAAAAGTTACAATGGCTCCCATCAAAGGGTATTATTTTGTCCGGTTTATCAAGTGGAGCAGCCAAGATCCCATCGTGACGAGAAATGACCTTGAAAAAATGGAATGGGCTGCGAACCAGTATGTCGGCACAGCTCCTTTCTATCGAAAACGAAAAGCATTTGAAACCCCATCGTCCCCAAAATAGACGGTGGGGTTTTTAGCGGGTGATGGGATAGAGTGACGGAATATCAAGCCTGGTCGCTTGTGAAAGGAGATAAGCTGACTGTACGGCTCCTTTTCGTCTGAAAGAATTCAGCTTATCAATAATTTGCTGAGCGTTTAAAATTCCCAGGCCGTGAGCAAAATATTTGTCCTTTTCTAATAAAATCACATTTTCGCCTCTCCACTGCGCTTTCTGCGGATCAAATTCAGGATTTTTAAAATACAAACAGTCTCCAAGGAAAAAGTGATGTCCCGTTTCCGTATATATCGGCAATTTCTCATAATGCCAGTCATATAAAATAATTCTGTCAAAGGCTGCGTCGAATTTTTCTTCTCCGATGGTTTTAAGCAATGCTAAGTAATAAATCACAACGATTGCCGTCGCGCATTCAAACGCGTAAAACGGGCCGTTTTCTGCAATATCCCGAATCGCCTTTGAAGGCGGCATTTTATACTTAAGCTCCAGAGCCCCTTCCGGTGAAACCCGCCAATACGCTGTATTCCCGTATGTTTTTACAAAGGTGGCGAACTTCGCTCCGCTTTTATGCAGCGCTTTTGCCGATTCAACGATATTCATGCGCAAATGAAGCTCAAACATCAGTTCAGCGATCGAATGATAATCAAACTGAACGGGTGTTTCAATCATTTCTTTTAGCAGCGGATTCAAGTTCTTGTCAATTTGCCAGTTTTCAATGTCTTGGGGACGGAGCCATTGTCCGGATACAATAATCATCTGAAGCCCCCCTTGTTTTTTATAAACTATGCACAAGGCTTGGGCAATGAAAGCTAAAAAGACAGAGAAAAAAGCTGAAAAGGAAATTTCTTGTTTT
Source organism: Bacillus sp. PAMC26543 (assembly GCF_014250375.1). Lineage (NCBI taxonomy): Bacteria > Bacillati > Bacillota > Bacilli > Caryophanales > Bacillaceae > Bacillus > Bacillus sp. PAMC26543. The sequence goes on from NZ_CP060193.1 coordinate 1,095,136, forward strand.
TGATTTTAAAAACTTTTTAAAGCAGCCGATATATAGTGTATCAACCTGAAGGAGAAGCTGGATATGAAGACTTTTATCAATTGGCTGACAAAACCGTCAATTTCTAGAAAACTAATGATTTCATTTGTTGTGATTTTAATTATTCCGATTCTTATATTGGAATTCAGTTCTTACCGCTCAGCAAGCGGAAAACTGGATCAGGAAATCATGGGAAATGCGAAAAATAGTGTCGATTCATTTAATACAACAGTTACAAATGATTTAGGAGCAAAAGCGAAAGGCATCAGCTTTTTCAGTGAATCACTGAAAAGCTCCGCGTTTAAAGGAAAATCCAAACAGGAAGAGCTTAAAGCCAAGTTTTCGCAATATGTTTCCATTAACCAAGACGTAGCCAGAATTTACGGAGGGGCAGAAAACGGCACATATGTACAGGCACCGAAAGAAAAATTGCCGGATGGCTACGATCCGAGAAAACGAGCTTGGTACCAGGGTGCAATGAAGGCCGGCGGTGACATCATAGTGACCGATCCTTATGTGGCAGCCAATGACGGAAGCATGGTCATAACGATTGCTCAGGAATTGAAGGATGGTTCAGGCGTCGTCGCCATGGATATCACAATTGATAAACTGTTAGAACAGATGAAACAAATTAAAGTCGGAAAAGAAGGCTATGTTTTCATCGCGACGAAAAACAAAACATATGTCGCCCATCAAAACCATAAGGCTGGTGAAAAGCTGTCTGGCGACTGGGTTGCCAAAATGTATGACAAGGACAGCGGCGAGCTGCAGTATACCCTGAATCATGAAGATAAAAAGATGACATATACGACAAATCAACTGACTGGCTGGAAAATTGCCGGCACCATGTATATGAGTGAAATCAAAGATGCCTCAAAATCTGTTCTCACAACAGGCATGATCGTGCTGATTGCTTCAATACTTATAGGCGGAATATTAATCCTCTTTATCGTTGGTTCAATCACAAAACCGTTAAAACGTCTGGTTCAATCATCAAAAATGATCAGCAGCGGGGATCTGACAGAAACCATCGAAATCCGGTCGAAAGATGAACTGGGAGAGCTTGGCGAAAGCTTCAACGAAATGGGACAATCCTTGCGTTCGCTTATCAGCGCCATTCAAGACTCGGTTAATAATGTTGCCGCATCATCCGAACAGCTGACTGCATCCGCCGGACAAACGAGCAAGGCGACGGAGCATATCACAATGGCAATTGAGCAGTTCTCAAACGGAAACGAAGAGCAAAGCGAAAAAGTGGAGTCCAGCTCTCATCAGCTGAACATGATGAATGAAGGGCTCCAGCAAGTCTCACAAACATCATCAGACATTACAAAGGCGTCTATCCAATCAACGGAAATCGCGGGTACAGGCGAGAAGTTTGTCCAGCAGACAGTCGGGCAGATGAATTCAATTAATGAGTCGGTTCAGCAGGCTGAAGCAGTGGTGAAAGGGTTAGAAGAAAAATCAAAAGATATCACGAGTATTTTACGAGTCATCAATGGGATTGCTGATCAAACAAACCTGCTGGCATTAAATGCAGCCATTGAAGCGGCGCGGGCCGGGGAATCTGGACGAGGCTTCTCTGTTGTAGCGGAGGAAGTGCGTAAGCTGGCCGTTCAATCTGCAGATTCATCTAAAGAAATCGAGAATCTGATCCAGGAAATCGTTGCAGAAATCGAAACTTCTCTTCACATGTTTAAAGCCGTTAATCAAGAAGTGCAATCAGGGCTAGTTGTCACAGACAATACAAAGGAAAGCTTCCAAAGTATTTTCAGCATGACAAATGAGATTGCAGACAAATTGCAGACGATGAATACAACCGTAGAACAGCTGTCAGGCCGTTCAGAGCATGTATCGGCAGCAGTGAGCGGAATTGCCGATGTTTCAAGAGAAAGCTCGGCAAGCATTCAAGACATTGCTGCATCGGCCGAGGAGCAGCTTGCTTCTATGGAAGAAATCAGTTCATCAGCCACGACCCTGGCGCAGATGGCAGAAGAGCTCCGTGATCTGACGAAGAAATTTAAAATTGAATAAGAGCAAAAAACAGCGCTTATGAAGCGCTGTTTTTCTGTATAAGAAATAATAAAAAAGACCTGTCTGCATCGGTGAGTTTTGAACTATTTTTCATTTTTTCCTTCATTTTCAATGTAAGATAAAGGAATATCAGCCGATATAATTTGTAAATTATTGAAAGAAGGTTCAAGAGGAATGAAAAAAACACTCACTACCATTCGCAGATCATCAATTGCCAGGAGACTCATTATTTCTTTCCTGCTGATCTTAATTGTCCCGATTACGGCACTATCGGTAAGCGCTTATCAATCAGCCGTTGCATCTCTTGACGTACAGATGACGCAAAGCGCAAAGGAAAACGTTCAAATATTAGATAACATTATTGATGGCAAAATCAAAACGACTGAAAAAAGCCTCGCGTTTTTCAGCGATTGGGCGACAGCAGACAAGTTGAAAGACAAGAAAAAAACGGAGCTCAAACAAGAATTTAAACAATTTATTCAAATGAATGACAATGTCGCTGCGGTGTTTTCAAGCAGCAAAGACGGGACATTCACACGCTATCCGCACGCAGACATGCCGAGTGACTTTAATGCTTTAGAACGTGACTGGTACACAGAAGCCATGGCTAATAAAGGAAAGACAATTGTGACCGAACCTTACGAATCCATTTCATCAGGAAAAATGGTTGTCACCATTGCACGCCAGACAAAGGACGGATCAGGCGTTGTCGCCATGGATATGAAAATCGATGACCTTGTGGCAACAGCAAAAGAAATCAGTATTGGCAAAGAAGGCTATGCCTTTATCCTCAGCCAAAATAAAGAAGTCATCGCCTACTCCGGTGAAAAAGCGGGTACGCAGTTAGAAGGGGAGTGGATAGACAAACTTTACAAAGACAAAAGCGGCGACTTTGAATATACGCACAAAGGAAAGAAGAAGAAAATGGCGTTCGCCACAAGCGAAACAACAGGCTGGAAAATCAGCGGCACGATGTATGCCGACGAGATTCATGATGCCGCAAGCAGGGTTCTTGTTATGGCATCAGTTGTTCTGGCCATTGCCATTGCAGCCGGAATAACGGCGATTTATTTTGTCATCCGGTCGATTACAAGGCCTTTGAAACGCATCGTTGCATCAGCAGAAAAAATCAGCAAAGGCGATTTAACAGAAACGATAGAAATCAAATCAAAAGACGAACTCGGGGTTTTGAGCCAAAGCTTCAACAATATGGCGCACTCTCTCCGCTCGCTGATATACGGCATTAAAGAATCTGTAGAACATGTCGCCTCATCGTCAGAAGAGCTGACAGCTTCCGCAGATCAGACAAGCAAGGCCACTGAACACATTACAATGGCGATCGAACAATTTTCAAACGGAAGCGAAAACCAGAGCGACCGAATCGAGACGACAGCAGAACAAATTAACGAAATGAACGACGGACTTGCTGAGCTGGCCCGGGCGGCGGCAGTCATTACAGAAACCTCTGCAGACTCCACCGAAGTGTCAAGCACAGGGGAAACACTTGTTCAGAGAACAGCCGGCCAAATGAATACAATTGATCATTCTGTGAAAGAAGCGGAGCAAGTGGTCAAAGGCCTGGAAATCAAATCAAAGGATATCACAAATATTTTACGTGTTATCAACGGCATCGCAGATCAAACCAATCTTTTAGCATTAAATGCCGCCATTGAAGCGGCAAGAGCAGGCGAGTACGGACGAGGCTTTTCTGTAGTCGCTGAAGAAGTGAGAAAACTTGCGGTACAGTCGGCAGATTCAGCTAAGGAAATTGAATCGCTGATCAGCGAAATCGTAAAAGAGATCCATACATCATTAAACGTTCTTCAATCCGTAAATAAAGAAGTGGAAACAGGTCTGGTCATGACAGACGAAACAAAACAAAGCTTTAAACATATATCAAAAATGACGAATCAAATTGCCGCAGAATTGCAAAACATGAATGCGACGGTTGAACAGCTGTCGGCAGGGTCTCAGGAAATTTCCGCTGCTTCTATAGATATCGCCGCTATTTCTAAAGAAAGTTCAGACGGCATTCAAGATATCGCAGCTTCAGCCGAGGAGCAGCTTGCCTCCATGGAAGAAATCAGCACATCAGCACAGACGCTTGAAAAAATGTCCGAAGAGCTGCGGGATTTGACAAAACGATTTAAATTGGATGATTAATAGGTCTAAATCACTAATTTTTAATAGGGATTTAGTTATTTTTCTTGAATTTCTTCTTTTTTAATGTATATATTTACCCATTTTCAGCCGATATGAAGGGTAGCATAAAAAAGGAGAAATGAACTGATGAAAAAAATACTCCAACTTATTAAACAGAGATCAATTACACGGAAGCTTCTGGTTTCCTTTCTATCGATTCTCATCATACCGGTTGCCATAGTAGCGGCGATTGCTTATGGATCTGCCAGCAGCTCGCTCGACAGACAGATGATGGGAAGCGCCTTAGAAAATGTACAGCAACTAAACGAAATCATTAACACCAGCATCGGAGAAAAAGAAAACAGCGCCGAATACTTCAGCGAATGGCTGACACAAAAGAAATATAAAGCAAAGAGCAATGCCAGCATTGAAGAGAAATTCTCACAATATATTAAAATCAATAAAGACGTGGAATCTATTTATACAAGTGACAAAGACGGGCGCTTTACCCGTTACCCGGATCTGCCGATGCCAAGCGATTATAATCCCGTTGAACGGGACTGGTACAAAAAAGCGGTTGCCAATAATGGCAAAGTCGTCGTAACAGATCCATACAAAACAGCATCTACGAACACAATGGTTGTGACAATTGCCCAGCAGACAAAAGACGGATCAGGCGTTATCGCAATCAACATGACGATCGATAACCTGCTGAAAACGACGAAACAAGTGAACATCGGCACAGAAGGCTATGCTTTTATTATGACGAACGACAAAAAGGTCGTTGCGCATCCTGACGAGGCTTCAGGGACCGAATTGAAAGGCGACTGGCTTGAACAGATGCTGTCTGCCGATAAAGGCGATTTTCAATACAGCATGAACGGCGATAAGAAAAAAATGGCCTTTGATACGAACAAGCTAACGGGATGGAAGATAGGCGGAACGATGTATCTGGACGAGATTCATGATGCGGCTAAGCCTGTGCTTCACCTTGCATCAATTGTCCTGATTGCAGCCATTCTCGTCGGTATCATCGTGATGACATTGGTTATTCGATCAATCACGACACCGCTGAAACAGCTTGTCGGTTCATCTAAGCGGATCAGTGAGGGAGATTTAACGGAAACGATTGATATCCGTTCAAAAGATGAACTGGGCGAACTGGGCAAAAGCTTTAACAATATGGCGTCTTCACTTCGCTCTCTCATACACGCCATTCAGGATTCGGTAGACAATGTTGCCGCTTCCTCCGAGGAATTGACGGCATCTGCCGCGCAAACAAGCAAGGCGACCGAGCATATCACATTGGCAATAGAACAATTTTCAAACGGCAATGAAAAACAAAATGAAAACATCGAAACAGCGGCGGAGCATATTTATCAGATGAATGACGGATTGACGAATATGGCTCAAGCTTCTGAAGTCATTACAGATTCATCTGTTCAATCGACAGAAATCGCGAGTGCGGGCGGACAGCTTGTTCATCAGACTGTCGGCCAAATGAACGTGATAGACAAGTCCGTGAAAGAAGCAGAACAAGTTGTTCGCGGATTGGAAACCAAATCAAAAGACATCACAAACATTCTGCGCGTGATTAACGGTATTGCTGACCAGACGAACCTGCTTGCACTAAACGCTGCCATTGAAGCGGCGCGCGCAGGTGAATACGGGCGCGGCTTCTCCGTCGTAGCAGAAGAAGTCAGAAAGCTGGCTGTACAGTCCGCTGATTCAGCTAAAGAGATTGAAGCACTCATCATTGAAATCGTGAAAGAAATCAACAAATCTCTCGGCATGTTCCAGTCTGTGAACCAAGAGGTGCAAACAGGCCTTGACATCACAGATCAAACTGAGACAAGCTTTAAACGAATCTCTGAAATGACAAACCAGATAGCCGGAGAACTGCAAAACATGAGTGCGACGGTTCAGCAGCTTTCTGCCAGCTCTGAAGAGGTATCGGGAGCGTCTGAGCATATTGCATCGATTTCAAAAGAAAGCTCAGCCCACATTCAAGATATCGCGGCATCAGCCGAAGAGCAGCTTGCTTCTATGGAAGAAATCAGCTCATCAGCAGAAACACTTTCAAGCATGGCTGAAGAGCTTCGCGATATGACAAAACGATTCAAAATCGAATAATGAGTCAAAACACCCAAGGTTCTGCGCTTGGGTGTTTTTTTTAGTTTTTTTATTAAAGCTTTTATCCTAGCTTGACGATATTATTTTTAGCTTAAAGGAGGAATTATCGAGAATGGGAAAATTCATACATTGGATCAAACAGCCATCAATCAGCAAACCGCTCATCGCTGCGTTTCTGACAGTGCTCATTTTGCCGATTGGGGTATTAGCATATTTCAGTTATCAATCAGCTTGGAACGCACTGGACAGGGAACTCACAAATAGTGCAATAGGAAACGTTGAAGAACTCAACAGCACACTTGAAAACAAATTGAATCATAAAGTAAAAGCAATTGATTATTACAGTGAGACGATTGATAAAGACATATTACAAGGCAAAAACAAAACCTTACTGAATGAAAAATTTAAACAGTACACGACACTAAATGCCGATGTAGGAGCAATCTATGCGGCTTCAGAAAATAAAAAGCTCTACAAATATCCGGAAAGCGGCGTTCCTAAAGGTTTCGATCCGACAGGACGTGACTGGTACAAACAGGCTGTTGCGAAAAAAGGACAGGCTGTATTCTCAGAGCCATATACTGACGAAGCGACAGGGGATATCGTTATTACAATTTCCAAACAATTAAAAGATGGCTCAGGGGTCATAGCGCTTGATTTAAATCTGGATGAAGTGCTGGCAGCTTCACAGAGAATAAAAATCGGTAAAAACGGCTTTGCATTTATTACAACAGGCAACAAAAAATATATCGCCCATCCGACGATTAAGCCTGGAACAACTGGATCCGGCGACTGGACAAAAGAGGTATATTCAAAAGCAGACGGTTCATTTCAATATACCTTCGAAGGCAAAGAAAAGAAAATGGCATTTACGACAAATAAATTGACAGGGTGGAAAATCGCGGGTACGTACTTTGTCAGTGAATTGCAAGACGCTTCAAGTCCGGTACTGAACACTGCCGTTATCATTCTATGTGTGTCAATTGTGATCGGCGGCATACTCATTCTCTTTATTATACGCGCCATCACCAAACCGTTAAGAAAACTGGTTTTAACATCTGCGAAAATCAGCAGCGGAGATTTAACGGAAGTGATTGATATTCAGTCGAAAAATGAGTTTGGCCAGCTAGGAGAAAGCTTTAACGAGATGTCTGAATCATTGCGTTCTGTCATCGGTGTTATTCAAACATCTGTAGAAAATGTGGCATCATCTTCTGAAGAACTGACGGCAAGTGCAGCCCAAACGAGTAAGGCGACTGAACACATTACGCTGGCAATCGAACAGTTTTCAAATGGCAACGAGGCGCAAAGCGAGAAATTGGAAACAAGCTCAGATCATCTTTCTCAAATGAACCACGGCATATTAAAAGTGGCTCAAGCTTCATCAACCATTACGAAGTCTTCAATCCAGTCCTCTGAGGCAGCCGGAAGCGGAGAAAAACTGGTAGAGCACACAGTCGGCCAAATGAAGACAATCGATGAATCCGTTCAAAAAGCTGAAGCCGTCGTCAAAGGCCTTGAAACAAAATCTCAGGACATTACCAGCATCTTAAATGTAATCAATGGCATTGCCGATCAAACGAACTTGTTGGCTTTAAATGCAGCAATTGAGGCAGCCAGAGCCGGAGAATACGGCAGAGGCTTCTCTGTTGTAGCGGAAGAGGTCAGAAAACTTGCTGTGCAATCTGCAAGTTCTGCGAAGGAAATTGAAGGATTAATTCAAGAGATTGTCAGAGAAATCAGCACGTCGCTCTCTATGTTCCAATCCGTGAATCATGAAGTAAAAGAAGGTTTGCAAATTACAGATCAAACAGCTGAAAGCTTTAAGCAAATCTATGAGATGACATCGCAAATATCCGGTGAATTACAAAATCTGAATGCAACGGTTGAACAGCTGTCAGTCGGATCACAGGAAGTATCAAGTGCGGTTGAGGAGATTTCCGCAGTAGCGAAAGAAAGCTCAGCGGGCATTCAAGATATCGCAGCTTCGGCGGAAGAGCAGCTTGCGTCTATGGAGGAAATCAGTTCTTCAGCTGAAACATTGGCGAACATGGCGGAAGAACTTCAAGACATTACGAAAAAATTTAAAATTGAATCTTAATAGAAAAAGAAAGCGGCATATCTTTGCTGCTTTCTTTTTTTGTTTCTTGATAAAAACAAAAATAAACAAAAGGTATTCAAAAACAAACAAACATCATATATAATGAAAGCGGATACAAATAAAAGGGACGGAGGAAGATGAAAATGGTGAAACATGTATGGGAATCAGAACATGCCGCCCAGCTGCCAAAGGGTGTTGAAGAATTGGTGTATCGGTCCAATTTAATCGGAGCAGACTGCACTGTATGCAACTGGGGCGGCGGCAATACGTCGATGAAAACAACGGAGAAGGATTTCAGAGGCCGCGAAACAGAAGTGATGTGGGTAAAAGGAAGCGGCTCAGACTTGGCAACAATGAAAGCGCATAACTTTACCGGCCTGAGATTAGATGACATCCGTCCGCTGATTGAAAGAGACCAGATGTCAGATGAAGAAATGGTAGATTACTTGTCTCATTGTATGATAGACAGCAAACATCCCCGCCCTTCCATTGAAACACTCTTACACGCATTTTTGCCATACAATCATGTTGACCATACCCATCCGGATGCAATTATCAGCATTTGCTGCGCTGATAATGGAAAACAAATTGCCGAAGATATTTATGGCAGCCGGTTTGTATGGGTACCATACGTTCGCCCGGGATTTACTCTGTCTAAAATGATCGCAGACGGCGTGGCAAACAATCCAAATGCCGAGCTTGTCTTAATGGAAAAACACGGCTTAGTCACTTGGGGAGATACGTCAGAGAAGTGTTATGAGAAAACGATCTCCATTATTCAAGAAGCTGAGCAGTACATTCATGAACGCATCAACCAAAAGCAGCGATTCGGCGGCAGGCGATACGAGTCACTGCCAGCAGATAAGCGGAAACAAATTCTGGCGGGCATCATGCCTGTTATCCGAGGAGCTGTAAGCGATGAAAAGAAAATGATCCTCTCCTATGACGATCATGAAGAGGTATTAGAATTTGTAAACAGCGTGCAAGCGCCGGAGCTTTCTCAAATTGGCGCTGCGTGTCCGGATCACCTCGTTCATACAAAGCGTGTCCCGCTGTACATTGAATGGAATCCGGAAACGCAAGATGCTCAGGAGCTGGAGGATCTTCTGAAGTCAGGGATCGAGCGCTTCAAAGCAGAGTATCAAGCTTACTTTGCACGCAATCAGCAGGAAGGGGATCAAATCTATGAATCAGCGCCGCGTGTCATATTGATTCCTGGCATTGGAATGGTCAATACGGGAAAAAGCCTTGCCATGTCAAAAGTTAGCGGTGCTTTATACCAGAGAGCTATTGCTGTAATGAAAGGCTCTGTCTCACTCGGACAATTTGTTTCATTAAACGAAAATGAATCCTATCATGTTGAATACTGGCCGCTGGAATTATATAAACTCACGCTGGCCCCGCCGGAAGCAGAATTTTCTCGAAAAGTAGCATTGATAACAGGTGGCGCCGGCGGAATCGGAAGTGCAGCCTGCCGGCACTTTGCAGCAGAAGGCGGACACGTGATCGCGGCTGACCTGAATGTAGAAGGCGCACAAAAAATTGCCGAGGAAATAAACGAAACGTACGGAGAAGGACGCGCAATGGCTGTCAAAATGGATGTGACAAATGAAGAGGAGGTACAGTCTGCCTTTGAACAAGCAGCGCTTACCTACGGCGGCATTGACATTGTCGTTAATAATGCCGGGCTGGCAACATCAAGCCCTTTTGACGAAACAAGTCTAAAAGAATGGAATCTCAATATCAATGTATTGGGAACCGGCTATTTTCTCGTGGCCCGCGAAGCGTTTAAGCAAATGAAACAGCAAAACATAGGCGGAAGCATGGTGTTTGTGGGATCGAAAAACGCTGTCTATGCGGGAAAAAACGCTTCAGCCTACAGTTCGGTAAAAGCACTTGAAACCCATTTGGCTCGATGTATTGCAGCAGAAGGAGGAGAATACGGCATTCGTGTAAACTCAGTTTTGCCTGACGCGGTTCTCCAAGGCTCAGCGATTTGGGGGTCAAGCTGGCGGGAGGAACGGGCTGCGGCATATGGAATAGAGCCGGATCAGCTAGAGGAACATTATCGGAAACGCACAACGCTTTTGGTTAATATTTACCCGCAGGATATTGCCGAATCAATCTCGTTTTTGGCTTCTTCTAAAGCTGAAAAGACGACAGGGTGTATGATTACAGTAGACGGCGGCGTCCCGGCAGCTTTTACGCGTTAGAAGTATGCTATGATTTGGGAAAAGCAAGACGGATATTAATGAGGAAGGACGTTACCGATGTTAGTAGCAGAACGGCAGAAAAAAATAGTCGAACTAGTGAATAAGCGTTTAAGCATCCGCGTATCCGAATTGAGTGACATATTTTCTGTCACAGAAGAAACGATTCGGCGGGACCTTGAGAAGCTTGAGAAAGAGCATAAGCTGAGCCGCAGCCACGGAGGTGCGGTCAGCATTCAGCAGCAGGAGTCGGAAATTCATTTTTCTGAACGTGAAATTACAAATGTAATAGAGAAAAAAGCCATTGCTCACGAAGCGGCCAAATATGTAAAAAGCGGTGACCGAATCATTCTCGATGCAAGCACCACTGCATGGTACATGGCGAAAATACTCCCTGATATTGAGCTCACCGTCATTACAAACTCAATGAAGGCAGCCATTGAACTGAGCAAAAAACAAAAGATATCAGTTATTTCAACCGGCGGTATCTTGCTGACAAAATCATTATCATTTGCGGGACCGTTAGCTGAGCGTTCACTTGAAACCTATCATGTAAATAAAACTTTTCTGTCCTGCCAAGGGTTTGATATGGTACATGGAATGAGCGACTCAAATGAGTGGCAGGCACTGCTTAAAATACGGATGATTGAAAGATCTGATCAGACCATTTTGATGGCCGATTCAAGCAAATGGGGGAACCGTGAGTTTTCACATATCGCCTCTTTGCAGGATGTCAGCTGCATCATTACCGATTCCAGACTTGATCCGGTATCAGTAAAAACCCTTGAAGAAAAGAATGTGAAAGTGACAGCCGTCCCCCTTCCTAAAGAAAGGGTGAAAGGATGATATATGCTGCTGTTGATATAGGGGCATCAAGCGGGAGAGTCATAATAGGCGAACTCCAGGAAGGAAAGCTTGCAGTACAAGAGATTCACCGATTCGCAAACGGCTTCATGCAAAGAGACGGACATGGCTATTGGGATATTGATCATTTGCTAGAGCAAATCCTGCAAGGGCTGCAAAAGGTGAAAGCCCTTGGCTATGACTGCTGCACCGTCGGCATTGATACATGGGCCGTTGATTATGTCTTGCTGGATGAGAAAGGCAGCCGCTTACGAGAAGTCATATCATACCGGGATAAAAGAACAGAGAACACAATGGAGAAGCTTGCGCAAACGATATCAAAAGAAACAATCTATCAAAAAACAGGCATTCAGTTTCAGCCTTTTAACACAATCTATCAATTATATGAAGAAGACCAGGAGCTGCTGAGAAAAACAGAGCAGATTTTAATGGTGCCGGATTATTTAGGCTATTGCTTAACCGGCAAAGCAGCAGCGGAAATCACAAATGCGTCCACGACACAGCTCTTAAACGCCTTAACAGGAAAGTTTGATCTCGAATTGCTCGAAGCCGTGTCTGTTAAGGAACAGCAATTTCCGCCGCTGACTGAACCGGGACAGGAACTTGGCATGCTAAGAAATGATTGGTTTCCAGGCTATGATCTGCCGGCTTGCAGGGTGATTACCGTCGCAACACATGATACTGCTTCAGCTGTCCTCGCCGCACCAGGCATAAACAATGATTGGGCGTATATCAGCAGCGGAACATGGTCGCTAATCGGAATTGAGAACGAAGCGCCGATTATAAATAAACTCGCATTGAAAAACAATTATACAAATGAACGCGGCGCAAACAACACCATTCGTTTCCTGAAAAACATCATTGGCATGTGGATGATACAAGAAGTCCGGAAACAATTACGAGAAGATTACAATTTTCAGCAACTGGCAGAAGAAGCTGGAAAAACAAAACCGTTTCAGCAGTTTATCAACTTAAATGATGATCGTTTTCTGTATCCGCATGACATGATAAAGGAAATACAACATTATTGCAGAGAAACCTTCCAACAGATTCCTCACACCGCAGGCGAACTTGCCTGCTGTATCTACAGCAATTTAGCCATCATCTATGCGATAGCCATCTCAGAACTAGAAACCATTACAGGGAAAAACATTCAACAGCTTCATATTATCGGAGGAGGCGCCCAAAACGACTTCTTAAATCAATTAACCGCTGATATAAGCGGAAAAACGGTATACGCCGGACCTGCTGAGGCGACAGCCATCGGAAATCTGCTGATGCAAATGATTGCTGCCAAAGAAATAAAGGACGTAAACCAGGCCCGCAAGACCGTCAGAAACTCCTTTCCCATTAAAGTGTTTATCCCTAAAGATACTGACAGAAGCGCCATCATTCAGTCCTATCATCAAACTGTTTTGAAAGCGCTATCTAAATAAAAAGAGGTGATCAGCTTGAAAAGAAAAGCGAGTATCATGTTCGTCCATAAAGATAAATTCAAGGAATACAAACAGAGGCATGATGACATTTGGCCAGAAATGGCGGAAGCGCTTAAAGCCCATGGGGTGCATCACTATTCTATTTTTTTAGACGAAGAGACAGGCCGGTTATTTGCTTATTTAGAGATAGAGGATGAGGAAAAGTGGAAGAAGATGGCAGACGCAGAGGTGTGCCGCAGATGGTGGAAATCAATGGCACCATTAATGAAAACAAACGCCGATGACAGTCCCGTTTCAATCGATCTGAAGGAAGTCTTTTATTTCGAATAAAAGGGAGAGAGCCGTATGACGATAAAAGCGAATTATGACAGCGCAAAACAAGAATATGAAAAATGGGGAATTGATGTTGAAGCTGTGTTCCGGCAATTGCAGCAAGTTCCGATCTCAATCCACTGCTGGCAGGGTGATGACATTGAAGGGTTTGAAGTGAATAAGGGCGAGCTTTCCGGCGGCATTGACGTCACAGGCAATTATCCCGGAAAAGCGCAAACCCCGGAAGAATTAAGAAGAGATTTGGAGAAAGCTCTGTCTCTCATCCCGGGAAAGCATCGGGTAAACCTGCACGCTATATACGCAGAAACAAACGGAGAAGTTGTTGAACGTGATCAGCTGAAGCCGCATCACTTTGAAAATTGGGTGAAGTGGGCAAAGGGCCTTGGTATCGGATTAGATTTCAATCCGACACTGTTTTCACATGAGAAAGCGGATGACGGGCTTACACTCGCACACCCTGATCCATCCATCCGGGAGTTTTGGATTCATCACTGCATCGCGTGCCGCCGCATCGGAGCGTATTTCGGCAAAGAATTAGGCACGCCTTGCTTGACGAATATTTGGATTCCGGACGGCTATAAGGATATTCCGAGTGACAGGCTGACGCCGCGCAAAAGATTAAAAGAATCATTGGATCGGATATTCCGCGAGGAAATCAGTGAAGATTACAATGTTGATTCGGTCGAGAGCAAGCTGTTCGGACTTGGATCAGAATCATATGTCGTCGGGTCTCATGAGTTTTATTTAGCCTATGCTTTAACGAACCATAAGGTATGCTTGCTCGATACGGGACATTTCCACCCGACAGAAACGGTATCAAACAAGATCTCGGCGATGCTGCTTTACACAGACAAACTCGCCTTGCACGTATCCCGGCCCGTTCGCTGGGACAGTGACCATGTCGTGATGTTAGACGATGAATTGAGAGAAATCGCCCTTGAGATCGTCCGTAATCAGGCATTAGAGAAAGTCGCCATCGGTCTGGATTTTTTCGATGCCAGCATTAACCGTGTCGCCGCTTGGACTATCGGAACGAGAAATATGATGAAAGCTTTAATGTACGCTTTGCTTCTTCCGAATGACCATTTAAAACAATTGCAGGATGAGGGGCGCTTTACAGAAAGGCTGGCGCTGTTGGAGGAATTTAAAACCTATCCTTTCGGTGCCATCTGGGATTATTACTGTGAGCAAATGGGAGTGCCGGTAAAAGAAGCTTGGCTTGATGATATCAAAGAATATGAACAAAACGTGCTTTTCAAAAGGCAGGCATCCTCACCGATCGTTTAAAAAAATCCGCCCGCGTGCAACATGCCGCGGGCGGATTTTTTAGGCTTGATCAGCAGGGTACACAATACCCATCTGTTTTCTTGCTTCCTCCATAATGTTAGCAGTGATCAAGGAGCGTTCATATGTATTTTCTTCAGATTCCTGTTTCTTCTCTTTCACGAGCGAAACAAATTCAGCCGCTTCGTAAAACATTGCCGGTTTAGGATCAGAGAGCGAAATGTTTTCCAGGCGGCCGTCACGATAGCGGATTTCCACTCGTTCAGGACGATGGATCGTATCCAATACTATTGTCCCGTCTTCTCCTTGGATTTCAGCAGGCGCGTAGGAAGTTGAGATTTTAGAATGCATCAGTACGGCCTCAAACCCGTCATATGAGAGAATGACGGTACCTTCTCCATCAACGCCGGAAGATAAAGTGTATCCGTTCGCTTTCACGGCTTTCGGCTCTCCAAACAGTACAACGGCAGGGTAAATACAATAGATGCCGATATCCATCAATGAGCCGTTAGACAGCTCAGGCTGAAACGCGTTCAAAACAGTTCCGTTTCTAAACGCATCATACCTTGAAGAGTACTGACAGTAGCTTGCGGTAAATCTGCGGATTGTGCCGATTTTGTGGAAGTGTTTTTTCAGCTCTTTAAAATTAGGCAGGAATGTGGTCTTCATTGCTTCCATGAGGACAACACCATTCGCTCTGGCGGCTGAAATCATCTCTTCTGTTTCTCTGGTATTTGAAGCAAGCGGTTTCTCGCATAGCACATGTTTGCCATGTTTCATAAAGAGGATCGCCTGCTCCTTGTGAAGAGCATTCGGGCTGGCGAGATATACAGCATCAAAGCCATCGCTTGCCGCCATTTCCTGAAGGTCGGAGAAGGTATGTGCAGCCCCATGCCGAGCGGCAAACTCAGCGGCGCGTTCAGGTGTTCTTGAATAAACGGCTGTGAGCTGGAAATCTTCAACTTCTGAAGCTGCTTCTAGAAAGCGGTCTGTAATCCAGTTGGTTCCTACTATTGCAAATCGTATCACGCATATCGCTCCTTTTGTATGATATAGCTAAATTATAGCTTAAAAAGATGAAAAGCACATGATAGATCAAATCACATTTTTTAGATAAGGAAGTTTTTCCAGCAATTAGCGGTTTTTATTTTTCATTATAGGTACGATAGTGTACAATTTACTTAAACTATGTATGACGGAGGAACGATAGTGGAGACGTTGCAAACATGGAGCGGCAGATTCAAGCGATTCTTCTTGGACAACAAGTTTGTTTTATTCCTGCTTGTTCTGCTGCTGATTGGTTTAAATATTCTCGTATTTACAAAAACATCATTTATTTTCACCCCGATCATTGTTCTGCTCAAAACGATATCGCTTCCGATTATTTTAACAGGCATTGTTTTTTATCTGTTAAACCCTGTCGTTGATTTCCTTGAGAGAAGAAGAATCAGAAGAATCTATTCCATTTTGCTGTTATATCTGTTGATTATCGGGCTGATCACGATCACAATCGTGTCGATTATCCCCTTTTTAAAAGAGCAAATTATGAGTTTGATTGACAACATCCCGAGATATGTGGATGTTGTTGAGAATCAGACAAAAGAACTGATCGGCAGTAACTTTGTCAATCAGGCGCAGCAAACGATGAACATTAATATATCTGATCTCGCGACAAAGGTGTCAGATCAGGCAGCGACGATTGTAAACAGCACCTTTACCGGCGTTGGGAATTTTATCGGCGCCTTAACTGAGATTATCATTTCGATCGTGACAGTTCCATTTATTCTTTTCTATCTGTTAAAGGACGGAAAGAAATTGCCGATCTACATACTGAAGTTTGTGCCGACACAATTAAAAGAGCAGACATACACAGTCTTAAGCGAAATGAATCATCGGCTAAGTTCTTATATCAGAGGACAGATCATTGTCAGCTTCTGCATTGGATTTTTGCTGTTTATCGGCTATTTGATCATCGGACTGGATTACGCTTCGCTACTTGCCGTTATTGCGGCTTGTACAAGCATCGTGCCGTATTTAGGTCCGACAATCGCCATTACGCCTGCGATCATTATCGCTATTGTGACATCGCCTCTGATGCTGCTCAAGCTTGTGATCGTCTGGACAATTGTTCAGCTTATTGAAGGGAAACTGATCTCCCCGCAAATTATGGGGAAAAACCTTCATATCCACCCAATCACCATTATTTTTCTGCTGTTAACCGCCGGCAAGCTGTTTGGTGTTATCGGAATTATTCTTGCGATTCCGGGCTATGCGGTTGCCAAAGTCATTACGACACATTTATTTGACTGGTTTAAAATGCAGTCGCATCTATACGATGAAGAAAAAAATGAAAATGCAAAGAGTCATAAAGCATAAATTTCATTTATAGTTATATAAGACGGGCTTTCCATTTATGGAAGGCTCCCGTTATGTAAAAAATAAATGTCTAATGGGGAGAATTAAAATCATGACTCTATGGGAATTGTTTGTAGCTGCTATTTTAGGAATCGTAGAAGGATTAACAGAGTACGCACCGGTTTCTTCGACAGGACATATGATTATAGTAGACGATATCTGGCTTAAATCAGGCAGTCTCATGTCTGAAGAAGCAGCCAACTCATTTAAAGTTGTCATTCAGCTTGGCTCTATTTTAGCGGTTGCGATTGTGTTTAAAGACAGGATTTTGAATTTGCTTGGCTTGAAAAAAAATATCACGAGTGACCAAGAGCATGGTCACAAATTAAGCATTGCCCAAATCGCAGTAGGGCTTGTGCCCGCCGCGGTTCTCGGCTTTTTGTTTGAGGATTATATTGATGAATATTTATTTTCAGTCCGCACCGTGGCCATTGGCTTAATTGCCGGGGCAGTTTTAATGCTTGCAGCCGATTGGATTAATAAACGGAAAGAAACGACAGACACCCTAGACCGTATTTCATATAAGCAGGCAATCGGCGTCGGTTTATTCCAATGTCTTGCCCTTTGGCCGGGTTTTTCACGCTCCGGCTCAACGATTTCCGGCGGCGTTATTCTCGGGTTGAATCACCGTGCGGCAGCCGATTTCACATTCATAATGGCAATGCCGATTATGATGGGAGCCAGCACCTTAAGCCTAGTGAAACACTGGGACAGCTTAAGCTCCGATTTAATGCCGTTTTTTATCGTCGGCTTTATCTGTGCCTTTGTTGTTGCGCTGTTTGTGGTCCGTTTCTTCCTAAGACTGATTAACAAAATCAAACTTGTTCCGTTTGCAATCTACCGAATCATTCTCGGCGTGATTTTACTTTTGTTTATGATGTAAATCGAAAAATAAGGCTCCGGAAAGGGCCTTATTTTTTCTGTCAATTAGAAAGGAACAGCTTGTTTTTCAAAAAAAAATCATCTATAATAAACATGACGTTACATACGGGGCCATAGCTCAGCTGGGAGAGCGCTACGCTGGCAGCGTAGAGGTCAGGGGTTCGAGCCCCCTTGGCTCCATACCTGTAAACCCTTATTCTATAAGGGTTTTTTTGTTTTTAATAGATAGGATTCATTCGCTGAACCCTTCTGTTGATCCGAAATCATATGTCCCCAGGAGCATTTCATAAACCAATGATAAAGTCAGATATTCCTTCGTTAGGCTCCTGCGTTTGAAAAATGACATATAACAAACTAATCAAGTAAAGTAGTTCAGGCTATAAATCATGAATTTTCCAATACACCACTTTGTTCTTCAAAGACCGTCATGTCTTCCAAAGGGGGTGAGTAAACATGAAGAGACACCATTCGTTCGGAAGTCGGATTGGACATTTTGTGAATTAAACTTTTGGTTGATATAAGACATTCTCCTTTGTGGACAAAATATGAATTGGAGAGTTCTGCATGATCGCCGGTTGAGCGATAAATAGAATTGAGAAGTTTTCCTTCTAACACCATTGCACAACCAATGGATTGACCATGATCGTGGACTGCTGTCTCCTTGTTTGGGGGAATGTTAATCACGATAATTTCTAATTCATTGTTTCTATAGATGGCATTTCGGCCGTAAGCGTACTGGTCTGGTTCCTTTATATATGGTTGACTCAATTCTGCCGCGTTTGGAATTTGTTTTAAAGAAGCTGCCAAATCTTTAACCGATGGATTTTTCAAGCCGCCAAAAATTTCTTCGATACACTTATACAGTTCCATTCGTTTTTACCTCCCGGATCATTTAAAATTGCCTAGCATTGGTATTTCGCAGATTAGTTCATGATATTTACCCATAGACAATTTAGAGGCGGCAAACGCCTAGTGAACACAAAAAAATGTGCGGTCAACATGTTGTTCTTATCACCAACTTATTCGGGTTGATTAGTTTGGATTTTGATGAAAACAGTGAATTGAAAGGTGCCGTCATTACCCAAGCGAAGACCGATAGGATTAATTTTAAAACGGCCTGCTTTAAATCGCTTGAGGGAGCAGGCAGGGACTCATAAGTCACGATATCGGGCAAAAGCCGTTTAGGTGTTTGATTTGTGCTTGAAATTTGCGCCATTGACAAAACACAATCGGTTTGGAATAATGTTTGAGTATATGCTCATTTTTTCACATATTATCATAAAATAATATCATTTCCCATGATGGGGAGAGAATCCGAATGAAAGCTAATGGCATGCAAAATCTATTAGCTTCTTTTGCTTTTAAAAAATGATGTGTTTCGTATGTATTCATATAGGAAGGAATGACAACATGAAGACAAAACACTATTGGGTGATTTCTTTGCTCGCTGTTTTAGCGGTCGGGCCGGGATTGATGTCTAACACGGCATTGTCGTCAGTTCAAGGCCTTGTTCAGAAGACGGTTGGAACAAGTGACTTCACATCAGTAAATCCAATATTGATCGGCAATATGGCCTTCGCTTTATTAGTTCCGGCAGGACCGCTGCTAAGGAAAAAATTCGGTGCCCGTCCGATCTATCTGGCTTCATTACCCGTTTTTATACTTGGCTCACTGCTCTTCGCATTTTCAAGCGATATTGCCTGGATGGCGGCAGGACGCTTTTTACAGGGAGCGGCTACAGGTGTCATGCTGATGATTATGATTCCGATGCTAGTCCTGTCATTTCCGATTGACCGGCGGAATTACGCACTACTGGTGCTTATCGGCGGGTTCTATGGCTCTGTTATTATCGGTTCGATTTTAGGAACGATCGCGTTGAGCTACGGCCACTGGAGATGGCTGTTTTTTACCTTTGGCACATTGTCTTTGATCGGCGTCGCAGTGAGTTATTTCTTTCTCAATGATGAGCATCATGGGGGATCAGAAAAGGAACAGTCATCACTCGACAGAGCAGGGATCATTTTATCTGTATGCGTGGCCGCAGCCTCAGCGTTTACATTCATTTTTCTGCAAAAATGGGGCTTTTCATCAGGTTATGTACGGGCTGGTTTTGGGGTTGCTTTATGTTTGCTCCTCATTCTGTTATTTGTAGAATATAAGGTGAAAAACCCTTTCATCTCTATTAAACAGATGCTGCTGCCTAAACCTGTGCTCGGTTTATTTATCATAGCGGCAGGAACGATTACGGTAGCTGTCAGTCTGGCAGCTTTTCAAGGCTTGCTTCGTCAAATGTATGATATATCCCGAGATCATCTCATTCTTTTAAACATGACTCTATTGATTGGAGTGGCCATCGCAGCTATTGCGAGTGCTCTGTTATATGATAAAGTCGGACCAGGGATGCTGGGGATTATAGGTTCTCTCATTCTCGTTTTTGTGAATTTTCAATGGCTTCATATGCAATATCAATCGTCTCTCTATGTGTTTGCGGCGCTGTTCATCATGCTGGCAGCAGGAACCGGCCTGACGGTCGCAGCAGGACTAATGGGAGCCGCTATGGGCGGCCCGCTTCCTGATCTGGTCAAAAGAATGACAGCTGTTCAGTTTTTAAGATTGTTTGTCTATATGGGTGTGCCTATCCTGATCGGCTATTTCACGAAAAAGGATGCTGCCAGACAAAACGGATCGATGCAGGATGCTATGATGACTGCCTATCATGATCTGTTTTTGATTTCTTTTATCCTGAGCGTGCTGCTCGTTTGTTTATCGTTTTGTATGAACGCCACCGGAATGGGGCACAAGCTGGCTCATAAGCCTCATGATAAAGGAAAATCCGCTCCGGAAAAACCGGCTGTTTCTGCACATGGACTGACAAAGGCTGCCGTAAAATCTCATAAAGTCATACATGATCAAGAATATCGTGATGCGCTCAGACATTTTAAACAGCACAGTCTTACAAAAATAGATACATGATCACTGCCTTTCCCTTGATGGGAAAGGCTTTTTGTGTGTTCTCTCTCAAACTTTATCCCTAAAGAATTGAAAAATATTAGAAGTACAAGTAAAATTCTTAAAGGTAGATTCTTTTACACTCGTAATCTTTTAAATCGAAGGAAGGTTTTCATGGCCCGTAAAAAACTGAAAAAACGTAGACTCTTCATCTCTCTATTTTTCGTTGTATCGATTCCGCTAGCCTTGTTTGTTTTAGCGACAACTCTTTCAAAGCCAATTGAAACATCCAAAGAACCTGAAGAAATTGATGAACAGCAAGTATTTATTGACAGCCTTTCCGGACATGCTCAAATTTTATATGAAAAATATCATGTCCTTCCCAGCATAACGATAGCTCAGGCCATACTCGAATCTGACTGGGGAAACAGCGAGCTTGCCTCTAAAGCCAACAACCTGTTTGGCGTAAAAGGAAATTATAAAGGACATCACGTCACCATGGATACAGATGAATTTGAAAAAGGAAAAAGAAAAACGATTCGCGCGAAATTCCGCAAATACAGCACGTTTTTTGAATCAATGGATGATCACGCCAAATTATTTGTCCAAGGCACATCGTGGAATAAAAAGAAGTATAAGCCGGTGCTTGAAGCTGAGGATTATAAAGAAGCAGCAGGCGCTCTTCAAACATCAGGCTATGCCACAGACCCGGAATATGCTGACAAAATCAGCGCCATTGTGGAAAAGTACGATTTAGATGAATACGATGAGGTGAATCCATCTCTGAAAGCTGTGGATTTAAAAGGCTCCATCAAAGACAGCGCCGTTCAAGATGTATGGTCTAAGCCTTCTACTGATGATCAATCCATTAAGCTGACCTCTGCGCAATCTTACGTTGGCAAGGATATAAAGGTTGTATCTAAAAAACAGAAAGGCCAGTCCGTATGGTACCAATTCCAAGTCAATAATAAACTGGTCGGCTGGATTGATGACTCAGCTGTTGAAATAAAGGAAGCAATCTGAGCCGTTTTTCCTGGTATTTTTATTTTTTTGTTCCATTCAGGGGAATTTGAGGTATAATATTCCACGGAAGTTATCACTTAATAACTATGCTTCAGGAGGGAACAAAGGTGCAGAAATATAGACGGAGAAACACGGTTGCCTTTACTGTATTAGCTTATTTCACTTTTTTTGCGGGAGTATTTTTGTTTTGTATCGGACTCTATAACGCTGATAATCTCGAACTCAATGAAAAAGGCTACTACATTGCAGTGATGATCCTTGTAGCGGTCGGCGCGATCCTTACACAAAAAGTGACGCGTGATAACGCAGAAGATAATGATATCATCGCGGAGCAGGAAAAAAGACAAAGTCAATCTCATATTGAATCATAAAAAATCCGGCATGTAATATGCCGGATTTTTTACATTACCCAGTAAACACCTCACCGTCAGGGTAACGAATATTTGATTTTTCTGTTTTAGCAAATGAAAAAACAAACGTCAACGGTCCGATTCTTCCGATGAACATAATCGCAATAATGATACATTTCCCCGCTGTTGTCAGTTCGGGTGTCAGCCCCATTGTCAGTCCGACCGTTCCGAAAGCTGAAAAAGTTTCAAAAACAACCTGTATAAACGGCGCTTCTTCTGTAATGGTCAAGGCGAAAATCCCTATAAAGACGATGAACAAACTGATAACACTGACTGCTAAGGCCTTAATAATGATCGGATATTTTATGGTCCGGCGGAAAATAACAGTTTCTTTATGCCCTCTTAAATAAGCGATAACAGACATCAAAATCACAAGAAAAGTAGTCAGCTTAATACCGCTCGCCGTTGAAGCGCTGCCCGCTCCGATAAACATCAACAGCAGGACAAATACAATGGTGCCTTCTCTCATGCTGCCAAAATCCACAGAGTTGAAGCCCGCGGTTCTCGGCGTCACTGCCTGAAAATACGAAGCCCACAGTTTATCTGGCAAATGCAAGGAACCAAGCGTGCCGGGGTTGCTGTACTCTAAAATAAAAATAATCAGTGTGGCAGCAATATTCAAAACGAACGTTCCCGCTAGCATCAGTTTTGTATGTAATGAAAAGGCTTTGAAACGCCGATTTTTCAGGATGTCAAATAGCACCGTAAACCCGATGCCCCCTGTGATAAATAAGATAGTAATGACAAGATTGACTGCAGGATCACCAACGTAGCTCATTAAATTATCCGGCCATAAAGAAAAACCGGCATTGTTAAAAGCCGATATTGCATGAAACACGCTGGCAAACAATCCGGATGCCCAGCCATACTGGGGCACAAGCCGGATGGATAAGATCAGGGCGGCGATCAATTCGATACTGATTGAAAATAGAAACAGGACTTTGACAAGGCCTATCACGCCGCCGATTGTCGGCTGGTTTAAGGCTTCCCGGATCAGCATTCGTTCTTTCAATCCGATTTTTTTTCCTAAAATCATGACGATCAGAACAGCAAATGTCATAAAGCCAAGCCCGCCGACTTGAATCAGACCCATGATGACAGTTTGCCCGAACACCGTAAATTCTGTCCCAGTGTCAACAACTGCAAGCCCGGTAACAGTTGTAGCAGAAGCCGCTGTAAAAAGGGCATCTATCCATGACAACGGCTTCGCAGTAGAAATCGGGAGCTTTAACAAAAGAGAGCCAATAATAATAGTAAGAAAAAAACCAATCGCAAGCACTTGCGGGGGAGAAAAACGAACCCACTTGATTACAGTTTCCTTATGAAGTCCCACCTTTGTCTACATCCCTTCGTTTTCGAAGCGTTTAATATCCTTTTTGTGACCCATCATCACCAGGCAGTCTTGTTCGTAAATCACCTCTTCCGGTGCAGGAGAAAGGCGAACATCTCCATTATGTTTAATTGCCAGGATGGTACATCCGTACTTCGCTCTAACATTCAGATCATGAATGGATTTGGAATTCAGCTTTCGTGTTGCCAGCAGCTCAACAATACTGTAATCATCAGATAAGTCGATATAATTCAAGACATTTTCATCAGAGAGACTTTGTGCGATTTTGACGCCCATATCCTTTTCCGGATGAATAATGCGGTCGGCGCCGATTTTTTCCAGCACCTTATGGTGATAATAATTTTGAGCTTTCACCCAAATATTTGGAATGTGAAGCTCTTTTAATAGCAAAGTGGTCAGTGTGCTCGCTTGAATATTCGCCCCTATAGCCACGACGACATATTCAAAATTACGAATTCCCAGTGAAAGCAATTCGTTTTCTTCAGTGGCATTGGCAATGACCGCATGGGTTGCGTAGGAAGCGAAGGCATTGACCTTTTCTTCGTTAATATCAATGGCAAGGACCTCATGGCCCATTCTGTGCAGCTCTTTGCAAATGCTTCCGCCGAACCGTCCAAGCCCGATGACTGCAAATTGCTTGTTTTTTATTCTTCCCAATGTTCAAGACTCCCTTAATAAAATTAGCGTTTTGAAGTAAAAAAGACCATTACAAAGAATGGTCAAAATAGACCTCCTCTCTGTATACGCCTACGAGGTTAGCTGTCGGATTAGGGATTCAGAGTACCCCTTCTTACTAAGTAAGATTCACCCCAAGGCCGTTTTGTGAAACAGCCAATCATTGGTTTCCCCGTTCGTGTTTGATTAAGCGGTAAAAGAGACTTTATGAAATTGAACACTCAAGAATTTACTCCTGTTTCTAGTGTTTGTCAATTTAAATTTAATACAAGTGAAAAGGTAACTGGAAATAGAGGGAAAAGGGAGAGGGAAAGGAATCAAAAAACGTAAAAAAGACCGGCGTTAAGCCGGCCCTCTGTGATTATTTACAGCCGCATGGCTGAGTCGGAGGTGTGCTGCGCTTAGCCACTTCGATGCTGGCTTCCGCGTAAAATTTATTTCCGATGCTCAGTGATTTGTTCTCTGCACGGAAAGTATATGTACCAGCGGCAGGAAGCGTTTTGTTATTCAGTTTTAACTTGAATTCACCAGCGCCTAATAAATCAAGAGCCAGAGGTACCCTTACTGTTTTACCGTTATTGAGGATCTGTGTTTCGCGCAATGCATTTCCGTTCATCGTATCTTTTGTATTTGCTGTAAATCCGCTTGGCAATGTAAATTCCATCACGCCAAGGCTGAGAAGCGTGTTTGGACGGTATGTCAATTCGATATCAGAGAAAGACCATTCTGTTTTGCTCGCTCCTGTAATTGTTGCAAACAATGAAGCTGTTGATTGGGCTCTCATCGTAGACTCAGTATGAGCAGAAGATGACTTAGATTCAGCTGCAAAAGAAGCTGAAGGTGCAGAAACGAGTAAACCGAGACTTAATACACTGATGGCCAAAGAAGATAATAACTTGCGTTTCATAACAAAAATTCCCCCTAATAAGTGATAAAGATTAAAGGCCTGCCTCTGCTTTCCACCTCCTCTTAAAGGCCAAATACAAATTTTACCTACATAAAATTACCATCAAATAAAATGGAAGTAAATGGGGTGTTTTTCCCGTATTTTTCAAATTTGTAGTAAATATAGTGAAAAAACAAAAAAACGTCCGGTTTTCCAGACGTTTTTTGATTATTTTGTTTCAATTGGTATAAATTTAAAAATCTCTCCGCTCTGCACCGATTCAGCGAGACGTTTCAGCCAATCGTAGTAGGCTTTAGAACTTTCCAGCTGCTCGTATAAACGCTGCGCTTCATTCTTCGTTTCCTCATTGAGTTCTTCCTTATGCAATATCTCTTGTAAATCAGCCTGAGCCTCCTCAATTGCTGATACATTCACCTGAACTTCACGTTCCCATTTTGGCGGAAAGAAATTTGTGAAAAATTTAAAGAAATCTTTTTCGGCTACAAATGTGTGCTTACGGATGCCTCGGTGAAATGTCTTTTTCACGACATTTAAATCCTGAAGCTTTTTGACACCCGTGCTCATGCTGGGCTTGCTCATTTGCAGCTCCTCCCGCATTTCGTCAAGCGTCATCTCGTCCCGCATGTACATCGTTCCATATAATATCCCGACACTTCGGGTAATTCCGTAAAGATCCATTGTTTCAGCAATGGAGTCAATAACAAGATCCCGTGCCTGTTCTATAGCTGCAAATTCTGGATTTTCATCCATACTGACCCTCTTTTCCTTTAGAAAATTAAATTTGTTAAGTCATTTCTTTATGTTCTTTATCTTAACGAAACCTAGAGAAAAGTCAAAATGAAAATCACAATTAGGGCTTTGACAGTTTAAAAACCATATGTTAGATTAAGGTTGTTAAAAACATTAAATTTTTATTTAACAAACTTTATTTTCGTCAAGGAGGACTTAGATGAGTCAAACATTATACATTGACGGTGAATGGATCAGTGCCGAAAAAGGGCAGGTCCGCAGTATTATTAATCCATTTAATCAAGAAGAAATTGCAACAGTTAGCGAGGGCGGACGTGAGGATGCCGTTAAAGCAATCGCTGCTGCACGAAGAGCTTTTGATGCAGGAGAGTGGCCTTCTCTTTCAGGGCTTGAACGCGGAAAAATAGTTCTGAAAATTGCGGAATTAATCAGACGCGATCTAGACGAGCTGGCCGAGCTCGAATCCCTTGATACGGGAAAAACACTTGAGGAAAGCAAAGCCGATATGGACGATATCGCCAATGTTTTTCAGTATTATGCTGGTCTGGCAGATAAAGATGGAGGAGAGATCATCTCATCTCCAATCCCTGACTCAGAAAGCAAAATCATCAGAGAGCCAATTGGCGTATGCGGACAAATCACGCCGTGGAATTATCCGCTTCTGCAAGCAAGCTGGAAAATCGCCCCGGCTTTAGCGGCAGGCAATACAATTGTCATGAAGCCGAGTGAAATCACACCGCTGACGACAATGAAAGTCTTTAAGCTGATGGAGGAAGCCGGGGTTCCAAAAGGTGTCGCAAACCTTGTGTTGGGACCGGGCGCCACAGTGGGTGACGAGCTTGCTGTAAACAAAGACGTTGACTTGATTTCGTTTACAGGCGGAATTGAAACAGGCAAAAAAATCATGCGGGCGGCAAGCGGCAACGTTAAAAAAATTGCGCTTGAGCTTGGAGGGAAAAATCCAAATATCGTCTTCAAAGACGCAGACCTGGAAGTCGCGGTTGATCAGGCGCTAAACGCCGTATTTTTCCACGCCGGCCAAGTATGCTCCGCCGGGTCCCGATTGCTTGTAGAAGAAGATATTCATGACCGATTTTTAGCAGAGCTTGTCAAGCGGGCGAAACGCATTAAACTCGGAAACGGTTTTCACGAAGAGACAGAAAGCGGTCCGCTTATCTCCGCGGAGCATAGAGCAAAGGTTGAAAAATATGTAGAGATCGGACTGGAAGAAGGTGCAAAACTGGAGACTGGCGGCAAACGTCCGGAAGATCCAGCACTTCAAAACGGTTTTTTCTATGAACCTACCATTTTCTCAAACTGTAAATCTGACATGAGAATTGTTCAGGAAGAAGTATTTGGGCCAGTATTAACAGTCGAAACATTCAGTTCTGAGGAAGAAGTAATCTCACTAGCGAATGATACGATTTACGGATTGGCCGGAGCTGTATGGTCGAAAGATATTGAAAAGTGTGAACGTGTAGCAGCCCGTTTGAGAATGGGAACGGTTTGGATTAACGATTTCCATCCGTACTTTGCGCAGGCGCCATGGGGCGGCTATAAGCAATCCGGGTTCGGACGGGAACTTGGAAAAATAGGGCTTGAAGAGTACACAGAAGTCAAACATGTCTATCGCAACACAAAACCGGCAGCGGTTAATTGGTTCAATTCATAAGAAGGGGAGATTGATTATGACATTAAATATGAAAGTAGAAAGCATGCATAAATTTCACACATTTGAAATTCCGACTGTGATTAAGCACGGAATTGGCGCCGTCAACCATGTAGGAAAAGAAGTAGCTGGACTGGGTGTTTCAAAAGCATTGCTTGTTACAGACCCTGGAATTTATAAAGCCGGCGTCGCAGATCCTGTCATCGAGTCATTAAAAGGGGCAGGCATTGAAGTGGTGCTCTTTAATAAAGTTGAGCCAAACCCTCCTGTACGGCTTGTAAATGAAGGTTCTGAGCTTTACAAAAAAGAGAACTGCAACGGCTTGGTGGCAGTCGGAGGCGGAAGCTCCATGGATACAGCGAAGGCCATCGGGGTAGAAGCGACTCACGAGGGAAGCGTACTTGATTATGAAGCAGCCGAAGGAAAGAAACCGCTGGAGAACCGCATTCCTCCGCTTACGACAATTCCGACAACGGCTGGAACAGGCTCAGAGGTGACGCAATGGGCGGTTATTACAGATGAAGAAAGAGAATTCAAATTTAACACAGGCGGTCCGCTGATTGCTGCGCATTTGACTGTGATTGACCCAGAGCTTCACGTCTCAATGCCGCCGCACGTAACAGCAATGACGGGGATTGATGCTCTCGCTCACGCCATTGAGTGCTACACAATGAAATTTGCGCAGCCGATTACAGACGCAGTGGCGTTGATGGCGATTGAATATGCCGCTCACTATATTAAGAGAGCATTTGCTGACGGAGAAGATCTCGAAGCCAGATACGGAATGGCGCAAGCTGCTATGCTTGCCGGTCTTTCTTACGGCAGTGAATCAGCGGGTGCTGCTCACGCCATGAGCCAAACACTCGGCGGTATCATCCCGGTTGCTCACGGTCAATGTGTAGCGGCAATGATGGGCCCTGTTATGGAATACAACTGGAAGGGCTATCCGGAGAAATTTGCCCGTATCGCAAAAGCGTTCGGCATTGATACAAGCAATATGACAACAGAAGAAGCTGCAAAAGCATCTGTCAACTGGATGTACGATCTTGTGAAAGAGTTAGAAGTACCGACTTTAGAAGAACAAGGGGTATCGCCGGACATGATCGAGCGCTTGTCAAAAGAAGCAATGAA
Organism: Bacillus sp. PAMC26543; assembly: GCF_014250375.1. NCBI lineage: Bacteria > Bacillati > Bacillota > Bacilli > Caryophanales > Bacillaceae > Bacillus > Bacillus sp. PAMC26543. The sequence goes on from NZ_CP060193.1 coordinate 1,123,853, forward strand.
AGATCCGCAAACCTTCGGAAATCCTAGAGATTTAAATGAGAAAGCATATAACTGGATCTACAAACGCTGCTTTAATCTTACGCCAAAAACTGTATAATGCGATGATCCCGCTCCTTTACAGAGCGGGATTTTTTTGGATAATTGAACATAAGTGACAATCCTAGAGATGAAGGACGGTGCAAGCTTATGTGGAAACGCATGACCGCAAAAACGGAAGGCTTATATGTTGCAGATACAGAAAGCTTTGTAACAAAACAAATGGACAAGCTCGATTTTGATTATGGCGGCATTCCCGGCGACTTACATTTCGGCCTGACAAAAAAAGCTGGGGCCCGAGAGCCAATGTTTTCAAGAGGAACAGAAATTTTTAACCGCAGACAAATTTCAATTGTTTCAACAGAAGAATGTGACGAAATTGCTTTGAAAATGGGAGTCCCGAGTATTTTTCCCGAATGGCTCGGTGCAAATGTTGCAATTAGCGGTATACCTGATTTCACAACATTAAAAGAAGGAAGCCGGCTTATATTTCCGAGCGGCGCCGCTTTACTGTGTGAGGGAGAAAATGATCCGTGTATCCAGCCGGGTGAAGTCATCCAGTCTTATTATCCGGACAAGCCAAAGCTTGCATCGGCTTTTGTCCGCCATGCATTGGGGATAAGGGGCATTGTATGTATTGTCGAGAGACCCGGTGCCGTGTATGCGAGTGACGAAATAATCGTTCATTCATACCAGCGGAACATCAAACAAAAAGCAGAAAGAGTCTGAATAAATCAGACTCTTTCTATTTTCTCTTTAATTTCTTTGATCTGGCTGAGGTGGCGTTTTTCGTGATGGCCGATAAATTCGATCCATTGTCTGACGGTCAGCTCTTGAAACAAGGGATGCGGCAATACTCTCTCAAAATCTTCTTCTTTAAGAGAGGCAATAACAGCTGTCAGCTGCTCCCTTACAACATCAAGCTCCCGTTTCATTTGGCTGCCTGAAATAAAATCATGATCCGGTTCAAGATGGGCCGGCGCTTTCCGTTTATTGCTTCTATCCTGGGCGGCCGTAAGCGGTTTTTCCTCAATCTCCTTAACAGGCGCTTCCTTTACTCGTTCTTTCAGCATGTTTTGGGCGGTCATATCAATTTTCTTCAAATGATCAAGAACTTCCCGTATACTCCATTCATCAGAAGAAGGCTTCTGATTCAGCTTTTCATCGGAAAGTCCTTTTACTTCATTCCATGTTTCTAATCTGGCTTCATTAAAGATACTCATCATATCTCCTCCTGAAAAAACATTACCATATATAAGAGCATTTATCATTTATAAAGTGCTTCGCGGGGAAGCATTTATCGAAAAATTTTGAAACCTTTTCCTCTGTATCTCGTATAAAAGGTAACGACGGCCGTCGGTTAAAGTAGCAGCTTAGAAAGGATGAGAAAATTGGAGTTATACGGTATTCCTGTCCAAACGATTTACCTTTACACCCTTATCATAGCCGGAAGCCTCACGCTGCTATTTTTATTTTTCGGAGATGTGTTTGAAGGGCTGTCCGAAGCTATTCCGTTTTTACACCCGACATTGGTGCTCTCATTTTTCACATTTTTCTCCGCATCTGGATATATAGGCGAAACAGTTTTCCCCCTCTCCAGCCTGATTATTGCTCTAATATCCTGTCTTCTTTCAGTGCTGCTGGTGATATTGCTCCATTTATTTGTGCTTGTCCCTTTATCATCGGCAGAAGAATCATTGACTTATCGAGAAGATGATCTTAGAGGCAGACTCGGAAAAGTCATAACCGCTGTTCCGGTTGATGGATTTGGAGAAGTACTGATTGAAGGGATAGGCGGTACGATTTCAAAATCAGCGATCAGCTTTGAAAATGAACAGATCAGTTACGGAACAGTCGTCTTAGTTGTGGATGTCAAAAACGGAGTTCTTTCAGTTACTCCGCATGAACCTTTATAAAACAAGGAGGAATGTCATATGACAATGCCGATTATCATCGTCATCGCAGTTGTATTCTTTTTACTCATCGCACTTATAGCGGTATTTATTACAAAATATCGTACGGCAGGGCCTGATGAAGCGTTAATTGTTACAGGAAGTTATCTTGGAAATAAAAATGTTCACGTTGATGAGGGAGGCAACCGCCTGAAGATTGTTCGCGGAGGGGGAACATTTGTTCTTCCGGTTTTTCAGCAGGCTGAGCCGCTAAGTCTGTTATCAAGCAAACTCGATGTATCGACACCTGAAGTGTATACCGAGCAAGGTGTGCCTGTAATGGCAGACGGAACTGCAATTATTAAAATCGGCGGCTCTATTGGAGAAATCGCCACAGCAGCCGAACAATTTTTAGGAAAGTCAAAAGAAGACCGTGAGCAGGAGGCCCGTGAGGTACTGGAAGGCCACCTCCGTTCCATTCTCGGGTCTATGACAGTAGAAGAAATTTATAAAAACCGCGAAAAATTCTCTCAAGAAGTGCAGCGTGTCGCTTCACAGGATCTTGCGAAGATGGGTCTTGTGATTGTCTCCTTTACCATTAAAGATGTCCGTGATAAAAACGGCTATCTTGAATCACTAGGTAAACCGAGAATTGCGCAGGTAAAACGTGATGCTGACATTGCAACCGCAGAGGCCGATAAAGAAACAAGAATTAAGAGGGCGGAAGCCGATAAAGAAGCCAAAAAATCAGAGCTTGAACGAGCGACGGAAATTGCCGAAGCTGAAAAAATCAATCAGCTTAAAATGGCTGAATACCGGCGAGATCAAGATACAGCAAAAGCCAACGCTGACCAGGCATACGATTTGGAAACAGCCAAAGCACGCCAGCAGGTGACTGAGCAGGAAATGCAGGTCAAGATTATAGAACGCCAAAAACAAATTGAATTAGAAGAAAAAGAAATTCTCCGCCGTGAACGCCAGTATGATTCTGAAGTGAAGAAAAAAGCCGATGCAGACCGCTATTCAGTTGAGCAATCTGCCGCTGCTGAAAAAGCCAAACAGCTAGCCCAAGCCGATGCCAAGAAATACAGCATAGAAGCGATGGCGAAGGCTGAAGCTGAAAGGGTCAGAATTGACGGCCTTGCAAAAGCAGAAGCTGAAAAAGCAAAAGGTGAGACAGAGGCCGAGGTTATTCGCTTAAAAGGTCTTGCTGAAGCGGAAGCGAAAGAAAAAATTGCCGCTGCCTTTGAGCAGTACGGTCAGGCTGCGATTTTCGATATGATTGTCAAAATGCTTCCGGAATACGCGAAACAGGTATCAGCACCGCTTTCAAATATTGATAAGATCACCGTTGTTGATACAGGAGGAAACGGTGATTCAAGCGGCGCCAACAAAGTCACAAGCTATGCGACAAATTTAATGTCCAGTCTGCAAGAAAGCTTAAAAGCGTCTTCGGGAATCGACGTAAAAGAAATGATTGAGAACTTTTCAGGAAAAGGCAACATCAAACAGAGCATCAACGAACTGACAAATGAATTAAAAGAAACAAAACCTGTTCAAAAATCTGAATAACCATTGCGGAAAGGATTAGAGAATGAATGGTGACTATAAGAGAAGCACGACTAGATGATATAAAGGCAATCGCAAAAGTGCATGTTGACAGCTGGGTGACAACATACAGCGGCATTGTCTCCGCTGAATACTTAAATGGTTTGAACTACAAGGATTTTGAATCCAAATGGAAAAGCCGTTCATTAAAGGGGGTCTTTGTAGCAGAAGATGAAGAAGGTTCAGTATTCGGCTTTGCATCTTTTGGTCCAATTCGTTCAGAGCAGAGCGGCTATGACGGAGAGTTGTATGCCATTTACCTTTTAGAAGAAAAACAGCGGCAAGGTGCAGGCAGAGCGCTTTTGACAAAGGGAACAGATTTTTTGCTTGATCAGGGCTTTACGAGCATGTTTGTTTGGGTCGTAGAGGAGAATCCTTCGATTACATTTTATCAGTCGTTTTCACCTGAAAGAGCAGCCGAGGATAGTTTTGAAATCGCAGGAGAAAGCATGAAAGAAGTAGGGTTCGGCTGGCCGAATCTTGCTTCATTAAAAAATCTGCTTAACGGAAGATAAAAAACAACCCCCAGCGGAACGGCCGCTGGGGGTTGTTAGATTAAGCTTTTTCAGTTTTCAGCAAGCGCGGAGCTGTCATGAACAATAAACAAAGGACAATCGCACAGATAATGAATGACGGAACCATATAAGTAGCATTATAAGTTAATGAGTAGATCCATACCGGCGTTCCTTTTGGTGCAAAGCTGCCGAAAAATACAGCCCCTGAAATCACGTGTGCAGCATAACGCAGAAAACTGCCGATAAAAACTGCGCAAATAATTGATACGATCAATTTCCCTTTTGCTCTTGATAAGGCGGATTTGCGGACAGCGGAAGCGAAAAAGCCGCTTATGCCGACAGCGGCGAACGCTGCAATGTAATCAAGCAACAGCTGAACAGGGTGCTGAAGAAATAGATTTCCGATCGCAATTTGAACGAGACCTGTCAATAGACCGGTGGTAAGCCCCGCTTTAACTCCCCAGCGAAAAGAAATCAAAAAAATCGGAATCATCATGATGGATACCGACCCTCCTTGAGGCATACGGAGGAACATTCCGGAAACGATGTCTAAAATGACAGCAGCAGCAGTCATGATTGCAATTTCAATAAGACGTACCAGTTGTCTTGATTGAGCCATAAAAATCCCCTTCCATCGATAGACAATCCAAAAGGACAACAAAAAAGCAGCACGCGGAAGGATGAGGAAAGTTCCACGCACTGCTTTACAATCTGCAATTCATTTGACTTTGCCACATCCCTACGCCAGCGTTAACTAACAGGTTCAAAGGGTCAGAACGAAACCGCTCACTCTCAGCTTTTATGCTCCCCTTGTGGTCATCGGATATTTAGTTCGTTTCTACTATACAAGAAAAAGGTTAAAACAACAAGATGACATTGCCTGTAGTAAATGTTCTTTAATAGATAAATGTTTTATAAAGCATTACAAGTTAGATAGAATAAAGATGATTACAGTTTTATTGTTTTATAGATTTTTTTAAAAAACTATTGCAATAAATAATTATAGGTGTTATATTATTAAACGTCGCTGATGAACAGCAGACAAAACAAGAAGCTTTAAACAACTTTTAAAAAAGTTGTTGACAATTAAGAAGTTGAGTGTTATATTAGTAAAGCTGCTTCATTGAGAGTGGTGATGATCTTTGAAAACTAAACAAGACAAAACGTACCTGTTAATTCAAGTTTTATTATAAATCGCACAGCAATGTGCGTAGTCAGTCAAACTGAGGTCTGCACGATGCAGATCACGCAGATGTTGCCACAGGATGTGGTGAACTTAATCTGCGATCCATTTATCGGAGAGTTTGATCCTGGCTCAGGACGAACGCTGGCGGCGTGCCTAATACATGCAAGTCGAGCGGACAGATGGGAGCTTGCTCCCTGATGTTAGCGGCGGACGGGTGAGTAACACGTGGGTAACCTGCCTGTAAGACTGGGATAACTCCGGGAAACCGGGGCTAATACCGGATGCTTGTTTGAACCGCATGGTTCAAACATAAAAGGTGGCTTCGGCTACCACTTACAGATGGACCCGCGGCGCATTAGCTAGTTGGTGAGGTAATGGCTCACCAAGGCAACGATGCGTAGCCGACCTGAGAGGGTGATCGGCCACACTGGGACTGAGACACGGCCCAGACTCCTACGGGAGGCAGCAGTAGGGAATCTTCCGCAATGGACGAAAGTCTGACGGAGCAACGCCGCGTGAGTGATGAAGGTTTTCGGATCGTAAAGCTCTGTTGTTAGGGAAGAACAAGTACCGTTCGAATAGGGCGGCACCTTGACGGTACCTAACCAGAAAGCCACGGCTAACTACGTGCCAGCAGCCGCGGTAATACGTAGGTGGCAAGCGTTGTCCGGAATTATTGGGCGTAAAGGGCTCGCAGGCGGTTCCTTAAGTCTGATGTGAAAGCCCCCGGCTCAACCGGGGAGGGTCATTGGAAACTGGGGAACTTGAGTGCAGAAGAGGAGAGTGGAATTCCACGTGTAGCGGTGAAATGCGTAGAGATGTGGAGGAACACCAGTGGCGAAGGCGACTCTCTGGTCTGTAACTGACGCTGAGGAGCGAAAGCGTGGGGAGCGAACAGGATTAGATACCCTGGTAGTCCACGCCGTAAACGATGAGTGCTAAGTGTTAGGGGGTTTCCGCCCCTTAGTGCTGCAGCTAACGCATTAAGCACTCCGCCTGGGGAGTACGGTCGCAAGACTGAAACTCAAAGGAATTGACGGGGGCCCGCACAAGCGGTGGAGCATGTGGTTTAATTCGAAGCAACGCGAAGAACCTTACCAGGTCTTGACATCCTCTGACAATCCTAGAGATAGGACGTCCCCTTCGGGGGCAGAGTGACAGGTGGTGCATGGTTGTCGTCAGCTCGTGTCGTGAGATGTTGGGTTAAGTCCCGCAACGAGCGCAACCCTTGATCTTAGTTGCCAGCATTCAGTTGGGCACTCTAAGGTGACTGCCGGTGACAAACCGGAGGAAGGTGGGGATGACGTCAAATCATCATGCCCCTTATGACCTGGGCTACACACGTGCTACAATGGACAGAACAAAGGGCAGCGAAACCGCGAGGTTAAGCCAATCCCACAAATCTGTTCTCAGTTCGGATCGCAGTCTGCAACTCGACTGCGTGAAGCTGGAATCGCTAGTAATCGCGGATCAGCATGCCGCGGTGAATACGTTCCCGGGCCTTGTACACACCGCCCGTCACACCACGAGAGTTTGTAACACCCGAAGTCGGTGAGGTAACCTTTATGGAGCCAGCCGCCGAAGGTGGGACAGATGATTGGGGTGAAGTCGTAACAAGGTAGCCGTATCGGAAGGTGCGGCTGGATCACCTCCTTTCTAAGGATATTTACGGAATATAAGACCTTGGGTCTTATAAACAGAACGTTCCCTGTCTTGTTTAGTTTTGAAGGATCATTCCTTCGAAACGTGTTCTTTGAAAACTAGATAACAGTAGACATCACATTCAATTAGTAACACAAGATATCACATAGTGATTCTTTTTAACGGTTAAGTTAGAAAGGGCGCACGGTGGATGCCTTGGCACTAGGAGCCGATGAAGGACGGGACGAACACCGATATGCTTCGGGGAGCTGTAAGCAAGCTTTGATCCGGAGATTTCCGAATGGGGAAACCCACCACTCGTAATGGAGTGGTATCCATATCTGAATTCATAGGATATGAGAAGGCAGACCCGGGGAACTGAAACATCTAAGTACCCGGAGGAAGAGAAAGCAAATGCGATTCCCTGAGTAGCGGCGAGCGAAACGGGATTAGCCCAAACCAAGAGGCTTGCCTCTTGGGGTTGTAGGACACTCTATACGGAGTTACAAAGGAACGAGGTAGATGAAGAGGTCTGGAAAGGCCCGCCATAGAAGGTAACAGCCCTGTAGTCAAAACTTCGTTCTCTCCAGAGTGGATCCTGAGTACGGCGGAACACGTGAAATTCCGTCGGAATCCGGGAGGACCATCTCCCAAGGCTAAATACTCCCTAGTGACCGATAGTGAACCAGTACCGTGAGGGAAAGGTGAAAAGCACCCCGGAAGGGGAGTGAAAGAGATCCTGAAACCGTGTGCCTACAAGTAGTCAGAGCCCGTTAACGGGTGATGGCGTGCCTTTTGTAGAATGAACCGGCGAGTTACGATCCCGTGCAAGGTTAAGCAGAAGATGCGGAGCCGCAGCGAAAGCGAGTCTGAATAGGGCGCATGAGTACGTGGTCGTAGACCCGAAACCAGGTGATCTACCCATGTCCAGGGTGAAGTTCAGGTAACACTGAATGGAGGCCCGAACCCACGCACGTTGAAAAGTGCGGGGATGAGGTGTGGGTAGGGGTGAAATGCCAATCGAACCTGGAGATAGCTGGTTCTCTCCGAAATAGCTTTAGGGCTAGCCTCAAGGTAAGAGTCTTGGAGGTAGAGCACTGATTGGACTAGGGGCCCCTACCGGGTTACCGAATTCAGTCAAACTCCGAATGCCAATGACTTATCCTTGGGAGTCAGACTGCGAGTGATAAGATCCGTAGTCGAAAGGGAAACAGCCCAGACCGCCAGCTAAGGTCCCAAAGTATACGTTAAGTGGAAAAGGATGTGGAGTTGCTTAGACAACCAGGATGTTGGCTTAGAAGCAGCCACCATTTAAAGAGTGCGTAATAGCTCACTGGTCGAGTGACTCTGCGCCGAAAATGTACCGGGGCTAAACGTATCACCGAAGCTGCGGACTGTTCTTCGAACAGTGGTAGGAGAGCGTTCTAAGGGCTGTGAAGCCAGACCGGAAGGACTGGTGGAGCGCTTAGAAGTGAGAATGCCGGTATGAGTAGCGAAAGAGGGGTGAGAATCCCCTCCACCGAATGCCTAAGGTTTCCTGAGGAAGGCTCGTCCGCTCAGGGTTAGTCGGGACCTAAGCCGAGGCCGAAAGGCGTAGGCGATGGACAACAGGTTGATATTCCTGTACCACCTCCTCACCATTTGAGCAATGGGGGGACGCAGGAGGATAGGGTAAGCGCGGTATTGGATATCCGCGTCCAAGCAGTTAGGCTGGGAAATAGGCAAATCCGTTTCCCATAAGGCTGAGCTGTGATGGCGAGCGAAATATAGTAGCGAAGTTCCTGATTCCACACTGCCAAGAAAAGCCTCTAGCGAGGTGAGAGGTGCCCGTACCGCAAACCGACACAGGTAGGCGAGGAGAGAATCCTAAGGTGATCGAGAGAACTCTCGTTAAGGAACTCGGCAAAATGACCCCGTAACTTCGGGAGAAGGGGTGCTCTGTTAGGGTGCAAGCCCGAGAGAGCCGCAGTGAATAGGCCCAGGCGACTGTTTAGCAAAAACACAGGTCTCTGCGAAGCCGTAAGGCGAAGTATAGGGGCTGACGCCTGCCCGGTGCTGGAAGGTTAAGAGGAGCGCTTAGCGTAAGCGAAGGTGCGAATTGAAGCCCCAGTAAACGGCGGCCGTAACTATAACGGTCCTAAGGTAGCGAAATTCCTTGTCGGGTAAGTTCCGACCCGCACGAAAGGCGCAACGATCTGGGCACTGTCTCAACGAGAGACTCGGTGAAATTATAGTACCTGTGAAGATGCAGGTTACCCGCGACAGGACGGAAAGACCCCGTGGAGCTTTACTGCAGCCTGATATTGAATGTTGGTACAGCTTGTACAGGATAGGTAGGAGCCTTGGAAACCGGAGCGCCAGCTTCGGTGGAGGCATCGGTGGGATACTACCCTGGCTGTATTGACCTTCTAACCCGCCGCCCTTATCGGGCGGGGAGACAGTGTCAGGTGGGCAGTTTGACTGGGGCGGTCGCCTCCTAAAAGGTAACGGAGGCGCCCAAAGGTTCCCTCAGAATGGTTGGAAATCATTCGCAGAGTGTAAAGGCACAAGGGAGCTTGACTGCGAGACCTACAAGTCGAGCAGGGACGAAAGTCGGGCTTAGTGATCCGGTGGTTCCGCATGGAAGGGCCATCGCTCAACGGATAAAAGCTACCCCGGGGATAACAGGCTTATCTCCCCCAAGAGTCCACATCGACGGGGAGGTTTGGCACCTCGATGTCGGCTCATCGCATCCTGGGGCTGTAGTCGGTCCCAAGGGTTGGGCTGTTCGCCCATTAAAGCGGTACGCGAGCTGGGTTCAGAACGTCGTGAGACAGTTCGGTCCCTATCCGTCGCGGGCGCAGGAAATTTGAGAGGAGCTGTCCTTAGTACGAGAGGACCGGGATGGACGCACCGCTGGTGTACCAGTTGTTCTGCCAAGGGCATCGCTGGGTAGCTATGTGCGGACGGGATAAGTGCTGAAAGCATCTAAGCATGAAGCCCCCCTCAAGATGAGATTTCCCATTCCGCAAGGAAGTAAGATCCCTGAAAGATGATCAGGTTGATAGGTCTGAGGTGGAAGTGTGGCGACACATGGAGCTGACAGATACTAATCGATCGAGGACTTAACCTAATTTCTAATGATGTCACATCTGTTATCTAGTTTTGAGAGAACACTCTCAATTGTTTGGTGGCGATAGCGAAGAGGTCACACCCGTTCCCATGCCGAACACGGAAGTTAAGCTCTTCAGCGCCGATGGTAGTCGGGGGTTTCCCCCTGTGAGAGTAGGACGCCGCCAAGCAATTGCACGTTAGTGCAATTATGGAGGATTAGCTCAGCTGGGAGAGCATCTGCCTTACAAGCAGAGGGTCGGCGGTTCGAGCCCGTCATCCTCCACCATTTTAACTATACATAATATGTTTACATATGAGCCGGTGTAGCTCAATTGGTAGAGCAACTGACTTGTAATCAGTAGGTTGGGGGTTCAAGTCCTCTTGCCGGCACCACTTTTATATGATATAATATTCAAGTCTCTTGTAAGAAGAGCCATTAGCTCAGTTGGTAGAGCATCTGACTTTTAATCAGAGGGTCGAAGGTTCGAGTCCTTCATGGCTCACCATTTATACGTTGCGGATGTGGCGGAATTGGCAGACGCGCTAGAATCAGGCTCTAGTGTCTTTACAGACGTGGGGGTTCAAGTCCCTTCATCCGCACCATTTCTGCGGAAGTAGTTCAGTGGTAGAACACCACCTTGCCAAGGTGGGGGTCGCGGGTTCGAATCCCGTCTTCCGCTCCAACTATACCATCCACGCCGGGGTGGTGGAATTGGCAGACACACAGGACTTAAAATCCTGCGGTAGGTGACTACCGTGCCGGTTCAAGTCCGGCCCTCGGCATTATAATTTGCGCCCGTAGCTCAATTGGATAGAGCGTTTGACTACGGATCAAAAGGTTAGGGGTTCGACTCCTCTCGGGCGCGCCATGATCTACATGAAATCGGGAAGTAGCTCAGCTTGGTAGAGCACATGGTTTGGGACCATGGGGTCGCAGGTTCGAATCCTGTCTTCCCGACCATTCTTGGGGCCTTAGCTCAGCTGGGAGAGCGCCTGCTTTGCACGCAGGAGGTCAGCGGTTCGATCCCGCTAGGCTCCACTTGATTTCAATATATGATTTGGCGGTGTAGCTCAGCTGGCTAGAGCGTACGGTTCATACCCGTGAGGTCGGGGGTTCGATCCCCTCCGCCGCTACCAAAGGACCTTTAGCTCAGTTGGTTAGAGCAGACGGCTCATAACCGTCCGGTCGTAGGTTCGAGTCCTACAAGGTCCACCACAATACGGAGGAATACCCAAGTCTGGCTGAAGGGATCGGTCTTGAAAACCGACAGGGGTGTCAAAGCCCGCGGGGGTTCGAATCCCTCTTCCTCCGCCATATATATTCTTGCATTTTATCATCGCGGGGTGGAGCAGTTCGGTAGCTCGTCGGGCTCATAACCCGAAGGTCGCAGGTTCAAATCCTGCCCCCGCAACCAAACAAATATATCCTTTTAAATAAGAAGCGCCCGATGGGTGCAACTAATTAAAATGGTCCGGTAGTTCAGTTGGTTAGAATGCCTGCCTGTCACGCAGGAGGTCGCGGGTTCGAGTCCCGTCCGGACCGCCATTTAAATAATAAGGCTCGGTAGCTCAGTTGGTAGAGCAACGGACTGAAAATCCGTGTGTCGGCGGTTCGATTCCGTCCCGAGCCACCATTTACAAATATATATATTTTGGCGGTTGTGGCGAAGTGGTTAACGCACCAGATTGTGGCTCTGGCATTCGTGGGTTCGATTCCCATCAATCGCCCCAAAAAATTGCGGGTGTAGTTTAGTGGTAAAACCTCAGCCTTCCAAGCTGATGTCGTGGGTTCGATTCCCATCACCCGCTCCATTTCTATATCGTCATGGGCCTGTAGCTCAGCTGGTTAGAGCGCACGCCTGATAAGCGTGAGGTCGATGGTTCGAGTCCATTCAGGCCCACCATACCATGACTTTTACGTTCCACAGTAGCTCAGTGGTAGAGCTATCGGCTGTTAACCGATCGGTCGCAGGTTCGAATCCTGCCTGTGGAGCCATATGGAGAAGTACTCAAGTGGCTGAAGAGGCGCCCCTGCTAAGGGTGTAGGTCGTGTAAGCGGCGCGAGGGTTCAAATCCCTCCTTCTCCGCCATGACGGCCCGTTGGTCAAGCGGTTAAGACACCGCCCTTTCACGGCGGTAACACGGGTTCGAATCCCGTACGGGTCATCCTGAAACCTTGCATATCCTGCAAGGTTTTTTTGTTTTTTAAAACTATATGATATGCGTCTGATTTTGTTTTTTATTCTATATCAAATTTACAACAAAAAACTCCATATCTTTTGTTTTTCTTCAGAAAATGAAGTTTTATGTCAATAAATATAAGCGCTTTCTAGAAAGGGCTTTTTTTTATTTCTACGAATAAATAATATAAATGAAAACTATGATGTCAGAAAGGATGATTACATGGCCGCTGCCAGCCCAACAGCACATGATGTTTATCTTTTTCACGAAGGCAGTCTGTTTAAAAGCTATCAGCTGTTTGGCTCGCATTATCGCGAGCTGAATGGCCAAAGCGGGTATGAATTTTGTGTGTGGGCGCCTCATGCGTCAGAAGTTCGAGTGGCTGGAGATTTTAACAGCTGGTCAGGTGAGCTTCATGTTATGCAGAAAGTTAATGATCATGGCATTTGGACGTTATTTGTTCCAGGTTTGAAAGAAAAGGAACGATATAAGTATGAAATCGTGACAAATAGCGGAAAGACCATGCTGAAGGCAGACCCGTATGCTTTTTATTCAGAAGTAAGACCGAATACGGCGTCTCTTACTTACGATCTTGCAGGGTACAGCTGGAATGATCAAAAGTGGCAGAAGAAGCAAAAAGCTAAAACGATATATGAAAAGCCGGTTTTTATTTATGAGCTTCATCTTGGTTCATGGAAGAAGCATCCCGATGGCACGCTTTACTCCTATGAAGAATTAGGCCAGTCTCTTATTCCTTATATCAAAGAGCAGGGATTTACCCATATCGAGCTGCTGCCCGTTTATGAACATCCTTATGATCGCTCTTGGGGTTATCAAGCAACGGGGTATTACAGCCCGACAAGCCGATTTGGCACGCCACATGATCTGATGAGATTTGTTGATGAATGCCATCAGGCTAACATCGGCGTCATACTTGATTGGGTCCCCGGACATTTTTGTAAAGATTCGCATGGACTTTATATGTTTGATGGAGCGCCTCTTTACGAATATCAAAAAGAGCGTGACAGGGAGAACTGTCTGTGGGGCACCGCTAACTTTGATTTAGGAAAACCGGAAGTTCATAGTTTTTTAATTTCTAATGCGTTGTACTGGGCGGAATTCTATCATATAGATGGTTTTAGGGTCGATGCCGTGGCTAATATGCTGTATTGGCCAAATCAGGATGAACGCCATACGAATCTCTATGCAGTTGAATTTTTAAAAAAGCTAAATCAAACAATGCGGGAGGCATATCCGCATGTCATGATGATAGCGGAAGATTCCACCGAATGGCCTCAAGTAACAGGTCCTGTTGAGGAAGGGGGACTCGGCTTTCATTTTAAATGGAATATGGGCTGGATGAATGATGTGCTGAAATATATGGAGACGCCTGCTGAACAAAGGCGGCACTGCCATCAGCTTGTGTCTTTTTCCTTGCTTTATGCGTTTAGTGAACATTTTGTATTGCCATTTTCTCATGATGAAGTCGTGTATGGAAAAAAATCACTTCTTCACAAAATGCCTGGCGACTATTGGCAGAAGTTTGCCCAATATCGGCTTTTACTCGGTTATATGACGGCTCATCCCGGAAAAAAACTCATTTTTATGGGATCGGAATTTGCCCAATTCGATGAATGGAAAGATACAGAACAGCTTGATTGGTTTTTGAACTCCTTCCCCATGCATCAAAAAGCAAGTGTTTTTACTCAAGATCTTCTCCGCTTTTATCAAAAAAGCAAAATCCTTTATGAAAATGACCATCGTGCTCAGTCATTTGAATGGATTGATGTCCACAATGAGGAGCAATCAATCTTTTCTTTTATTCGGTATGGCAGACGGCACGGTGAGGCGCTTATCATCTTATGTAATTTTACACCCTCGGTCTATCATCAATACGATGTTGGCGTTCCCTTTCTTACCCAATATATCGAAGTGTTGAACAGTGACAATGAAAAATATGGGGGCTCAGGTCAATTGAATAAAAAGCCATTGGCAGCTAAAGCTGGAGCTGTTCATCACAAACCGTGCTATATCACAATGACAATCCCCCCTTATGGCATTTCGATTATGCGGGCGGTGAAAAAAAGAGGAGAGATAAATTAATGAAAAAACAATGTGTGGCTATGCTCCTTGCCGGCGGGAAGGGCAGCCGTCTCAGCGGATTAACAAAAAATATGGCAAAACCGGCCGTATCTTTTGGGGGGAAATACAGGATTATTGATTTTACACTCAGCAACTGCTCGAATTCAGGCATAGACACAGTAGGCATATTAACGCAATATCAGCCGCTGGAGCTGAATTCCTATATTGGCATCGGCAGTGCATGGGACCTTGACAGGCACAATGGCGGCGTTACGGTATTGCCTCCTTATGCCGAGTCATCCGAAGTGAAATGGTATAAAGGGACGGCAAGCGCAATTTATGAGAATCTCAATTACCTGAACCAGTACGATCCTGAGTATGTGCTGATCTTATCAGGCGATCACATTTATAAAATGGACTACGGCAAAATGCTTGATTTTCATATTGAAAAGAAAGCGGATGTGACCATCTCCGTGATTGAAGTGGGATGGGAAGAAGCGAGCCGATTCGGCATCATGAAGACAAATGAAGACGGGATCATCACACATTTTGATGAAAAGCCTAAATTTCCAAAGAGCAATTTGGCATCCATGGGTATTTATATTTTCAATTGGCCGCTCTTGAAGCAATACCTTGAGATGGATGACCGGAATCCGTATTCAAGCCATGATTTCGGCAAAGACATTATTCCTTTGCTTTTGGAGGAGAAAAAGAAGCTTTCCGCTTATCCGTTTAAAGGATATTGGAAGGATGTCGGCACAGTGCAGAGCTTATGGGAAGCCAATATGGATTTGCTGAAAGACCAGTCTGAGCTGAGGCTGTTTGAACGCAATTGGAAGATTTACTCTGTCAATCCGAATCAGCCTCCGCAATTTATTTCGTCTGAGGCGCAGGTTCATGACTCACTTGTGAATGAGGGGTGTGTTGTTTATGGGAATGTGTCTCACTCCGTTCTATTTCAAGGTGTCACCGTCGGTAAGCACGCAACGGTCAAGCGTTCAGTGATTATGCCGGATGTGACAATTGGTGAGCATGTCGTGATTGAGAATGCTATCGTGCCCAAGGGCTTAATGCTTCCGGATGGCGCAGTGATTAAATCTGAAAAAGACATTCAGGAGGTGTTGCTTGTTTCGGAGGAATTTGTAGAGAAAGAATTGATTTAATGACTGAAGAGGAGGCAGAATCAGTTGATCAATAATCAAATGTTAGGTGTTATAGATGAAACCACATATAAGCATTCTCTTCAGGATTTAACCGCACAGCGGTCGCTTGGTGCGATTCCTTTTGCTGGAAGATATCGTTTGATAGATTTTATGCTGTCCAATATGGTGAATGCGGACATTAGGAGTGTGGCGATTTTTCCGAAATATCGCTACCGGTCTCTTATGGATCATCTTGGAGCAGGGAAGGAATGGGATTTGCACCGAAAAAAGGACGGCCTCTTTTTTTTTCCGTCACCGCATTTGCATGATGAGTATAATGAATTCGGTTCATTTCGCCAGTTTTCTGATCATCTTGATTACTTTCATAGAAGCACACAGCAATATGCCGTTATCACCAACAGCCATACTGTGTGCAACATTCAATTTCAATACGTGCTGAAAAGACATCAGGAGGCGGGCTGTGACATTACCGAGGTCTTTCAGGACGGTCAGTCGCTGCAAATCTATATCATGTCTTCTAAACTCTTGAAGGATCTGATCTACGGACATATTGAAAAAGGATACAGAACCATTCAGGAGGTTGTTGAAAAGGAAGCCTCCGTATTGACCATTTGCCCATATGAATATTCGGGGTATGCAGCTGTTATTGATTCTGTAGAAAAGTATTATACCCACAGTATGGAGCTTATTCAGCCGCGTTTTTGGCAGCAGGTGTTTTTGCCTCAGCAGCCGATTTATACAAAAGTGAAGGATGAGCCCCCAACGAAATACGGGAAGAACAGCACTGTCAGAAATTCTTTAGTGGCAAACGGCTGTGTGCTTGAGGGAGAGGTCGAAAACTGCATTTTGTTCAGGGCGGTGCATGTCGGGAAAGGCACGAAGCTGAAAAACTGCATTATTATGCAAAAAACGCAGATTGGCGAGGAGTGTTTGCTGGAGCAGGTGATTGCTGATAAAGATGTCAAAATCGGCAATACAACTGAAGCTGCGGGAACGGAGGAGCAGCCGCTCGTATTAAAAAAAGGTTTGGTGCAAGGAGAGCTGATGAATTCTTGAAGGTGTTATTTGCTGTCTCAGAATGTACCCCGTTTGTAAAATCAGGAGGCCTGGCCGATGTGGCCGGCGCGCTGCCCAAAGTGCTTTCTCATCTTGGGAACGACGTAGCGGTGATCATGCCGAAATACAGTCAAATTCCTGATCCTTGGAAAAAGCGTATGAAGAAAACAGCTGAATGTACGGTTGCTGTTGGCTGGCGTCAGCAATATTGCGGGATTGAGCATTTGGCTGAAGATGGTGTGGATTATTATTTTATCGACAATAAATATTATTTCTCAAGGGATTCCCTGTACGGGCATTTTGACGATGGGGAGCGGTTTGCTTATTTTTCAAGAGCTGTGCTGGAAGCGGCAGAAGCAGTGAATTTTCAAGCCGATATCATTCATACTCATGACTGGCATACAGCGATGGTCAATTATTTGTTGAAAGAGGAATACAGCAAGCGCCCTTTTTATGAGCAGATGAAAAGTGTGCTCACGATCCATAACTTGCAGTTTCAAGGTATATTCCCGCCTGAGGTGACACATGACTTGCTCGGTCTCGACATGAGTCATTTTCATTATGAGAGATTAGAATGCAATGGATTTGTTAATTTTATGAAAGCAGGGATTCTCGCTGCTGATCATGTAACAACGGTGAGCCCGACTTATAGAAATGAAATCTTAACGCCGTATTACGGCGAGCAGCTTGAGCCAGTTTTGCAGCATAGGGAAAAAGATTTAACAGGGATCTTAAACGGTATTGATGACTCTTTCTATCAGACAGAGAGCGATCCGTATATTGAGATGCATTACGATCCTGAACGTCTTGATTTAAAGGAAGAAAATAAAACGAAGCTCCAGCGGCGGATGGGCCTTCCGGAACGAAAAGATATTCCGCTGATCAGTATGGTAACAAGGCTGACCAACCAGAAGGGTCTTGATCTTGTTAAGAGAATGATGCACGAGCTGCTGGAGGAGAGAGACATACAGCTGATTGTGCTCGGTACGGGGGAACGGGAATTTGAGGACTACTTCCGGTACATTGAATTTGCATTTCACGATAAATGCAGGGCGTATATTGGGTTTGATGAGCCGCTTGCCCATCAGATTTATGCGGGCTCGGATTTGTTTCTGATGCCGTCGAAATTTGAGCCGTGCGGTCTGGGGCAGATGATCGCGCTTCAATATGGCGCTATTCCGATTGTCAGAGAAACAGGCGGGCTCTATGACACTGTCCGTTCCTACCGGGAGGAAGAGGGCACAGGCAACGGTTTTACGTTCTCAGCCTTTAATGCTCACGATCTGAAATTTACGATCGAGAGGGCGCTGTCGTTTTATCGCCAAAAGGATGTATGGAAGAGCATCATGAAGACCGCAATGAATGCAGATTACAGCTGGAAACAATCAGCCAAACAGTATCAGCGCATTTTCGAGCATGTGACAAGGAGTGGACGGGATGTTCTCGAGTAAAGAACGCTTTGCAGCCTTATTTTTAAAGCGTCTGGAAATGACGTGCGGGAAAAGCTTTAAGGACTCTTCCAGGCTTGATCAATATAAAACCTTAGGCAATATGATCAGAGAGTACATCAGCGCTGATTGGATCCAGACAAATGAAAGAAGCAGGTCCAATTCCGGAAAGCAGACATATTATTTGTCGATTGAATTTCTTCTGGGACAGCTCCTTGAACAGAATTTAATGAATCTCGGTATTCGGGATGTAGTGGAAGCGGGTCTGAAAGAGATCGGCATCAGTTTAGACGAGATCCTTTATATGGAGAGTGATGCAGGGCTTGGGAATGGCGGTCTGGGGCGATTGGCAGCTTGTTTCTTAGATTCTCTGGCTTCGTTAAACTTGCCTGGGCATGGGATGGGAATTCGCTATAAGCATGGCTTATTTGAACAAAAAATTGTTGACGGGCATCAGGTTGAGCTGCCTGAGCAATGGCTGAAAAACGGAAATGTGTGGGAAGTAAGAAATGCTGATCAAGCGGTTGACGTGCCGTTTTGGGGCGAGGTGCATATGACTGAAAAAAACGGCCGTCTGCATTTTCGTCATGAGCAAGCAACAATCATTACCGCTGTTCCTTATGATATCCCGATCATCGGATACGATACGGGCACAGTCAACACGTTAAGGCTTTGGAACGCCGAGCCTTATGCGCATTATCACGGCGGCAATATTTTGTCTTATAAACGGGAAACAGAAGCTGTATCTGAATTTTTATACCCTGATGACACGCATGACGAGGGTAAGATATTACGGCTGAAGCAGCAGTATTTTTTAGTATGTGCAAGTTTAAAAAGCATTGTGAACAATTACCGCAAAACGAATCAATCATTATATGGCTTGCATAAAAAAGTAAGCATTCATATTAATGACACCCATCCTGCACTTGCCGTGCCTGAACTGATGCGGATTTTGCTTGATGAAGAGAACATGAGCTGGGAAGATGCCTGGCATATCACGGTACATACAATTTCCTATACGAATCATACGACACTGTCAGAAGCGCTTGAAAAATGGCCGATTCATTTATTTAAGCCGTTGCTCCCGCGAATGTATATGATTATTGAAGAGATTAATGAGAGGTTTTGCAGAGCGGTTTGGGAGAAGTATCCCGGTGACTGGAAAAGGATAGAGGATATGGCGATTTCGGCGCACGGTGTTGTCAAAATGGCTCATCTCGCAATAGTAGGAAGCTACAGTGTAAACGGAGTTGCCAAAATTCATTCCGACATTTTAAAGGAACGGGAGATGCGTCATTTTCATTTGATGTTTCCGAATCGGTTTAACAATAAAACAAATGGAATTGCCCATAGGCGCTGGCTGTTAAAAGCCAATCCCGGCTTGTCCGCGATGATAACGGATGCGATAGGCAATGAATGGATAAAACATCCGGAATCCCTGATTCAGCTCGAACCGTACGCTACTGACCCCGCTTTTATTGAGCAGTTCCAAAATAACAAAAGCAGAAAAAAGCAAGAGCTTGCTGATCTGATTTTTTGCACGGCCGGAGTGGCTGTAAATCCGGACAGCATATTTGACGTACAGGTGAAACGGCTTCATGCGTATAAACGGCAGCTGCTGAATGTTCTTCATATTATGTATTTGTATAACCGCCTGAAGGAGGATTCGGGATTTTCAATTTATCCGCAAACCTTTATTTTCGGAGCAAAGGCTTCACCAAGCTATCATTACGCGAAGAAAATCATTAAACTGATTCATTCCGTTGCGGAGAAGGTAAATTATGATCCGGCGGTGAGGCAGCTGCTCAAGGTCGTTTTTTTAGAAAATTACAGGGTTTCTATGGCGGAGCAGATTTTTCCGGCATCAGATGTAAGTGAACAAATCTCGACTGCAAGCAAGGAAGCGTCCGGTACAGGAAATATGAAGTTTATGATGAATGGCGCGCTGACAATCGGCACGCATGACGGGGCGAATATTGAAATTCTGCAACGCGTCGGAGCTGATTGTGTTTACACTTTTGGTTTGAAAGCGGATGACGTTCTTTCCTACCAGGAAAACGGAGGCTACAGATCAAGGGAGTATTATCAGCATGACCGCAGAATCAGGCAGGTAGCGGATCAGCTGATCAACGGTTTTTTTGAAGGTGAAGCCGATGAATTTGAATCCATCTATGATTCGCTGCTGCCGCATAATGACGAGTATTTTGTATTGAAGGATTTCAGTTCATACGCGGATGCCCAGGAGCGTATTCAAGCCGATTATCAAGATCGGCGAAAGTGGTCAGAGCGTTCGATTTTAAACATTGCCCATTCAGGTTATTTTTCAAGCGACCGGACGATTCACGAATATGCGAAACACATTTGGAGAATTAAGCCGATGATGTAAAAAAGCCGCTGTTTGAGCGGCTTTTTTTGTTCAAAGATTCATTGAATAGATCGTAAAGGATAAGACAGTTGCAAAGGCACTCCATAAAAAATAAGGCACAAGAAGCCAGCTTGCGGCCCTGCTGTATACTTTTGCAATGATGATTACAACCAGCGCTGTTATGGCGACAAGCAGGCAGTCAATGGATGCGGCAAGGAGATTCTTTTGCGTAAACTGAAAATAACTGAATGCCTGATTAAGCACATAATTGATCAAAAACGCCAGCCAAAAGCTTTTGGCTTTTTTAAATGAACATTTGGCAAAAACAATGGCAGCTGAAAGAGAAATCAGTGCAAACAGGACGGCCCAGATGATGCCGATCGTTGACCCGCTTGGCGTCCAGTCTGGCTTTTTCAGTGAATGATACCAACTTTGGTCGATCGGAAATAGAAAGTCTGCGGCTGAAAACAGTGCGTATGTAATGATAAAAACTACAATTGCGCCGAACATCTTTTTCATATATTTCCCTCCGGTATGTATTTATTTTACATGTAGGTTTACCCTTTATCTTGGATAGATCAAACCCCTGATATGCGGGGAAGATGATGTAGAGAGCTGCTGTAATGCGGTCATTTATGAAAACACAAAAGAGAACCCCCTTTGCCTGGGGGTTCAATCTGCATGGAGATCGCCAAACGTCGTCATGATGCCTTCTTCATCCAGCTCTTCCTCATAACGTTCATGCGCCCTGCTTGGATACACTGTGATTTCTTTGCCTGTAATATCTGTGGCAATGAAATTCTCATATGATTCTGTATTGCCGATATTTTCTTCGGCATTCATCGTCATATCATCATAGCTGAGCGGCGGATTTTCCATGTCCTGCGGTGTTTCTGAGTTTCCGTATTTTTCAACGTCCTGGTAGGAATCTTCACTGTCGTAAGGCGCTCTGATTTCTTCATCATCGTCAAATTCAAATTGCCCGAAGGGTGTTTCTTCTTCGATCGGACGGTCTTTGGAAACAACATCCTGTGATGAATATTCCGCGAGCGTTGTAGCAGTCGGAAGCGCTTCTAGGCGTTCATAAGGAATTTCCTTTCCGCTGACCTCACAAATCCCGTACGTGCCGTTTTCTATCGCCTTCAATGAATGCTCAATGTCCCGGAGATGCTCCCGTTCATGCAAATCAAGAGCAATGTCTTTTTCGCGCTCATAAAGCTCTGTCGCCTGATCGCCTGGGTGATTGTCATAAGCAGAAAGCTCACCCCACGAATCATATGGAAAAGCGGAATTGAGCTGAAAATGGTCATTGTCTTTGAAGCGGTTCAATATATCTTCTTTCGTTTGTTCAAGTTCCTTTTTTAAATGCTGAAGCTGTTCGTTTGTAAGCAATATGATCGCCTCGTTTCTCTGTAATGCATACCTTTAGTATGGACAGATCGCCTGAGAACTTTCATAAATCCCTAGTGGAGGAATATAGGAGATTTTCCTTATGTGGTAAGCGGATACAAGCTTTGCTATCAGTGGAGAAAGAAATTTAAGGTTTGTTTCTTTTTCATTTCTGCAATTAGGTTTATAATAGGTAAGGCAGGCCATTTGGACTGCATGATCTGTGTATTTGACACAATGTAGACACAGGTGTATGGTATTAAAAGCATTTTAAGAATTATGGAGGAATGTCTCATGGTGACAACGGTGCAGCGTACGTTCCGAAAGGAAGTTCTACATGCATTACATAAAGCCAAAGAAGTCAACCATGCTGTCTTAATAAGCTATTCGAGACAAATTGAGTCTCTTGACCCTCTATCATTTTTCAATTACGGAGCAAAAAAATATACAGGCAATCGATTTTTTTGGTCAGAACCTGAAAGTGAATTGACAATAGTCGGTCTTGGCAAAGAAGCTGTTTTCCAGACGAATCAAAAAAACGACGAGCGGTATCGCGAGGTTTTTGAACAATGGGAGCGCTTTAAAAAGACGGCTTTTCATATTTATGAAGAAGAAAAGCTGCAGCATTCTGCAGTGGGACCTGTCTTATTCGGAGGCTTTTCCTTTGACCCTTACGAAGAAAGAGGTACTCAATGGGACCATTTCTCGGAAGGGGATTTCTTTGTGCCTTCGCTTATGCTGACAATGTCTGCTGACGGTTCGTTTTTAACAGTCAACAGATGGGTCAGCGGAGAAGATGATGCAGAAGCTGTTTTGGAAGGCTTAAAAGCTTTTGCAGCGGAATTTATGGTCCCCGATTTAAATCAAGAAGATCAGGCTGTGATGACAGCATCTCAGGAGCTGGATAAGTCTGATTGGCTAAAAGCAATCGAAACGGCAACAAGCCAAATTAAAGAGAATCAATATGATAAAGTGGTTCTTGCCAGAGAGCTGCTGCTCACGTTTGACGGTCCGGTCAAAATGGAACCGGTGCTTAAAACGCTTTTGACCGATCAGCAGACAAGCTATGTTTTTGCAATCGAACAAGAAGGCAAAACCTTTGTCGGCGCATCCCCGGAAAGACTGATCAAAAGAGACGGCAACACTGTCATGTCTACTTGTCTGGCAGGTTCCATAAAGCGCGGCTCCGATGAAGAAGAAGACCGCCGCATCGGCCTTGAATTATTAAACGATGAGAAAAATCTGCTGGAGCATGACATTGTTGTAGGCATGATTCATAACGCTTTTGTATCAAGCTGTTCTGACGTTGAAAAGCCTGACGAACCTGTATTGTACAAAACGAAAAGCGTCCAGCACTTATTTACGCCGATTGTCGGACAGCTTCACGCGTCTGCTTCGCTTTTTGACTTAATTGAGAAACTGCATCCCACACCGGCGCTTGGGGGAGCACCTCAGAAAAAAGCTGTAGAAGTGATCAGAGAGATCGAACCGATGTCCCGCGGCTGGTATGCGGCTCCTGTCGGCTGGATTGACAGTCAGGATAACGGAGAATTTGCTGTTGCCATCCGTTCAGGGCTGATTGAAGGCAGCACAGCACGCCTGTTTGCCGGGTGCGGCATTGTGGAAGACTCTGAACCGCAATCGGAATACGAAGAAACACAGATTAAGTTAAAGCCGATGATCTCTGCACTGGGAGGTGAGAGACGTTGACAGTGAACCCGATTACTCATTACATCGGAAGCTTTATTGATGAATTCGCCCTTTCCGGAATTACGGACGCTGTCGTTTGTCCGGGCTCAAGATCTACACCGCTGGCAATTCTTGCTGCCGCGCATCCGAATATCAACGTCCATATCCAAATTGATGAAAGATCTGCCGGATTTTTTGCATTAGGGCTGGCAAAAGCACAGCAGCGTCCCGTGCTTCTGATTTGCACATCAGGAACAGCCGCGGCCAACTTTTATCCGGCTGTGATTGAAGCCCATTATTCAAGAGTACCGATTATAGTGTTAACTGCTGATCGGCCGCACGAGCTGCGTGAAGTAGGCGCACCGCAGGCCATTAATCAGCACTTCTTATTCGGTAACTTTGTTAAGTTTTTCACAGACTCTGCTCTGCCCGAAGAGTCGCCGCATATGCTGAGATATATCCGAACGCTGGCAGGCCGTGCCGCCGGGGAAGCGCAAAAGCGTCCAATGGGGCCTGTGCACGTGAATGTACCTCTTCGTGAGCCGCTGATGCCTGACCTTTCTGATCAGCCGTTTGAAAGAATGAGAACTGGGCGTCACGTGTCAGTGAAAACGGGTACGCAATCCGTGGACCGGGACTCTCTGTCTGACGTGGCTATGATATTGAAAGAGGCCGAAAAAGGCATGATTGTCTGTGGGGAACTCCACAGTGATGCTGATCAGCAAAAAATTGTGGAGCTGTCAAAAGCGCTGCATTATCCAATTTTAGCTGACCCGCTGTCTAACCTGCGGAACGGCGTCCATGATAAAAGCACCGTTATAGATGCGTATGACTCATTTTTGAAAGATGATGAGCTGAAGTCAGCACTGCGGCCTGATGTCGTGATCCGTTTCGGACCGATGCCTGTTTCAAAGCCGGTTTTTTTGTGGCTGAAGGATGACCCGGCCATTCAGCAGATTGTGATTGATGAGGATGGCGGCTGGAGAGACCCGACACAGGCAAGCGCACATATGATTCACTGCAGCCCGTCTAGTTTTGCCGATGCGATCATGGCTGAACATACGGGAATGGATCGAACATCGGAATGGCTGGAAAAATGGCAGATCGTGAATCAGCGTTTCCGTGAATATCTGCAAACGGTCAGCAGTGAAGAGGTTTCATTTGAGGGCAACCTCTATCGAATCCTCCAGCATCTTGTGCCTGAAAATAGCTCGCTGTTTGTCGGAAACAGCATGCCAATCAGGGATGTCGATACGTTTTTCGAAAATCAGGACCGCAATTTCCGTATCTATTCAAACCGTGGCGCAAATGGGATTGATGGTGTTGTCTCTTCTGCCATGGGTGTTTGTGAAGGAACAAAAGCACCTGTGACACTCGTGATCGGGGATTTGTCTTTTTATCATGATTTAAACGGGCTGCTGGCGGCTAAAAAACTGGGCATTCCGCTTACTGTGATCCTCGTGAACAATGACGGCGGAGGGATTTTTTCATTTTTGCCGCAGGCATCTGAAAAGACACACTTTGAAGATTTGTTCGGCACGCCGACCGGGCTCGATTTCAAGCATGCGGCTGAGCTTTACGGGGGCACGTATTCATGCCCGGCTTCGTGGGATGAATTTAAAGCATCATACGCACCGCAGGCTGACAAGCCCGGCCTTCACATTATAGAAATCAAAACTGATCGCCAATCAAGAGTACAGCTTCATCGTGATATGCTGAATGAGGCTGTGCGGGAAGTGAAAAAACAATGGGAACTGTAAGCATAACTGTTGCAGACGGCGTCCGCTATGCTGTGACAGATGATCGGCCGAATGCTTCTGATGCCATAGTCTGTCTGCACGGGTTTACCGGCAGCAAACAATCCTGGGCCTTTCTGGACCAGTTGCTGCCTGATTCCCGTGTCATCAAAATTGATTGCTTAGGGCACGGAGAAAGTGATGCCCCGCTGAATGGAAAAAGGTATAGCACGAGCCGGCAAGTTTCAGACCTTGCCGAAATATTTGATCATTTAAAACTTCACAAAGTGAAACTTATTGGTTATTCTATGGGGGGAAGGCTTGCATATTCCTTTGCCATCACATACCCCGAACGGATATCAGCGCTTGTGCTCGAAAGCACGATACCCGGCCTTAAAACCCTCGGGGAACGGAAAGAACGAATCTTGCGGGATCGGAAGCTTGCCGATTTTATTTTGCGTGACGGGATCAAAGCCTTTGTGGACTATTGGGAAGGCATCCCTTTGTTTTCAACGCAGCAGCGGCTTGCTGAAGACGTTCGGCAAAGGATACGGTCGGGCCGTCTTAGAAACAATAACATTGGACTGGCCAACAGTTTAATCGGTATGGGCACCGGTTCACAGCCTTCCTGGTGGAGCCGGTTAAAAGATATTGCGGCGCCTGTGCTTCTCATCTGCGGAGAATGGGACGAAAAGTTTTGCGCCATTAATCAAGAGGTGCATAAGAAGCTTCCATCTAGTAGAATAGAGATTGTTCCTGAAGCAGGCCATACAGTGCATGTGGAACAGCCGCGTTTTTTTGGTAAAATAGTGAGTGGGTTTTTAACAAACTTATAACTCGTTCATATGGAAAAATAGAGGAGGTCATATCATGGCTGTAGAATGGAAAACTGAACGTACATACGATGAAATACTGTATGAAACGTATAATGGTATTGCAAAAATAACTATCAACCGCCCTGAGGTACATAATGCGTTTACCCCTAAGACGGTTGCTGAAATGATTGATGCATTTGCTCGCGCGAGAGATGATCAAAACATCGGCGTTATCGTGCTTGCCGGTGCCGGAGACAAAGCGTTTTGTTCTGGCGGAGACCAAAAAGTGCGAGGACACGGCGGTTATGTAGGCGACGACCAAATTCCGCGTTTAAACGTATTGGATCTTCAGCGTTTAATCCGCGTCATTCCGAAACCTGTTGTTGCGATGGTATCCGGATATGCGATCGGCGGAGGACACGTGCTTCACATCGTATGTGACTTGACAATCGCTGCCGACAATGCGATTTTTGGACAAACCGGCCCTAAAGTGGGAAGCTTTGACGCAGGTTACGGTTCAGGCTACCTGGCTCGAATCGTAGGACATAAAAAAGCCCGTGAAATCTGGTACCTGTGCCGTCAGTACAACGCGCAGGAAGCGCTGGATATGGGACTTGTCAACACAGTTGTTCCTTTGGAACAGCTTGAAGAAGAAACGATTAAATGGTGTGAAGAAATGCTTGAGAAAAGCCCGACCGCACTTCGTTTTCTTAAAGCTGCGTTTAACGCGGACACAGACGGACTTGCTGGAATTCAGCAGTTTGCAGGGGATGCAACCCTTCTTTACTACACAACTGATGAAGCAAAAGAAGGCCGTGATTCCTTTAAGGAAAAACGCAAACCGGATTTCGGTCAATTCCCGCGTTTTCCGTGATCAGCAGATACGTATGAAACGAACAGCTTGAGCCATTGCGGTCCAAGCTGTTTTCTTTTCAATAAAGTAATTTTACCTCGGAGATGATGACATGCTGACAGAACAGCCCAACTGGCTCCTGCAACGGGCACAGCTAACACCTGAGAGAATCGCTCTCATTTATGGAGATCAAACCGTGACATTTGCTGCATTATTTGCCGCATCCAAACGAATGGCGTCCCAGCTTTCCGCTCATTCTTTTCGAAAAGGGGACACTGCGGCTCTTCTGCTCGGAAACCGGGCGGAGATGGTATATGCCGTACACGCGTGCTTTTTGCTCGGCGTAAAAGCGGTGCTGCTCAATACAAAGCTGTCTAAACATGAAAGGCTGTTCCAGCTGGAGGATTCCGGCGCCCGCTTTTTACTGACGGATGAAAGTTTTGACATGCAGGATTATGAGCATATGGTTGAAACCGTTAATGTGGATGAACTGGTAAAAGAAGATGCACAGGATATTGAAATTGAGCTATACATGCAAATGGACGAAACGGCGACTCTCATGTATACCTCCGGGACAACCGGCAAGCCCAAGGGAGTTCAGCAAACGTTTGGAAATCATTATTTCAGTGCGGTGTCTTCTGCTCTTAATTTGGGTATAACAGAACAAGACCGCTGGCTTATCACGCTGCCGCTCTTTCATATCAGCGGACTGTCCGCATTATTTAAATCTGTGATTTACGGAATGACGGTCGTTCTTCACCAGCGTTTTTCCGTAAGTGATGTATTGGATTCAATCGACAGGCATCAAGTTACGATTATTTCTGCGGTGCAGACAATGCTGGCAAGTCTTTTAGCAGAAATAAGCTACTGCCCGTCATCCCTCAGATGCATCCTGCTCGGCGGAGGTCCTGCGCCGCTTCCTTTGCTGGAAGAATGCCGAGAGAAAGGCTTCCCCGTCTTTCAATCGTACGGAATGACGGAGACGTGCTCACAAATCGTTACTCTCTCGCCGGAATTCAGTATGGAAAAGCTCGGATCAGCAGGAAAACCGCTGTTTTCATGCGAAATCAAAATTGAGCGGGACGGAAAAGCGTGTGAGCCGTTTGAACACGGTGAAATTATGGTGAAAGGCCCGAATGTCATGAAAAGCTATTTCAACCGGGAAAGCGCAAATAAAGCATCCTTTCAAAATGGCTGGCTGAAAACAGGCGATCTCGGTTATTTGGACAGTGAAGGGTTTTTATATGTATTAGACAGGCGATCAGATCTTATCATTTCAGGCGGAGAAAATATTTATCCCGCTGAAGTGGAGTCTGTGCTGCTTTCTCATCCGGCTGTTGCAGAAGCCGGCGTTTCAGGCGCGGAGGACATAAAATGGGGAAAAGTGCCTCATGCTTATCTTGTGCTCCATCAGCCTGTCAGCGCTGAAGAACTGACCGTTTTTTGCAAAGAACGTTTGGCGAAATATAAAGTTCCGGCAAAATTCTTTGTATTAGACCGCCTGCCGCGCAATGCGTCGAATAAGCTATTGCGAAATCAGCTGAAGGATGCGCGTAAAGGAGAACTGTTATGATCGAAATAGAAAAAATTACGCTTTATCATTTGAGCATGAATCTAAAAAAACCGTTCAAAAACAGTATTGAGACGCTTCAGGAGCGCAAATTTTTGATTGTAGAAGCCATCGATATATCCGGAGTTACAGGATGGGGAGAAGTGTCTGCATTCTCCTCACCATGGTACACCGAGGAAACGATTGGTACTTGTCTGCATATGCTGAAGGATTTTTTTATTCCTAATGTCGTCGGACGTGAATTCAGCCACCCTTCTGAAGTGCCGGACAGCTTGGCGCGCTATAAAGGTAACAGGATGGCAAAAGCGGGGCTTGAATCGGCTGTTTGGGATATTTATGCAAAAAAGAAGGGGATTTCTCTTGCGGAGGCATTAGGAGGGACAAGAGACAAAGTCCCTGCCGGAGTCGTTGTCAGCTTAGCACCTCTTGAGGATATGCTGAAAGAAATTGAAGCTTATCAAAAAGAAGGCTATCAAAGAATAAAAATTAAAATTCAGCCAGGACAAGATGTGGAACTGGTAAAAGCCATCCGCAGCCGATTCCCTGGCATCCCGCTTATGGCTGATGCGAATTCCTCTTATGAACTCAAGGATATCAGCCGCTTAAAGGAGCTTGATGAATATCATTTAATGATGATTGAACAGCCGCTCCAAGCTGATGATATTGTTGATCACCGCCACTTGCAGAAGCATATGAAAACGGCGATTTGCCTTGACGAAAGCATTTGCTCAGCTGATGACGCGAGACGGGCGATTGAGCTGGGAAGCTGCAAAGTAATTAATATCAAGCCTTCTCGTGTCGGCGGATTGACGGAAGCTCTGAAAATCCATGATCTGTGCAAGGAGCACAATATGCCGGTTTGGTGCGGAGGAATGCTGGAGACTGGCATTTCAAGAGCGCAAAACGTGGCGCTGGCTTCCTTGCCCCAATTTACAATACCGGGCGATATTTCGTCATCTTCAAGGTATTGGGATGAGGATATTGTGACCCCTGATATCCGTATCGATAACGGATTTATTTCTGTGTCGAAACAGCCTGGTTTAGGGGTTGAAGTAAATCAGGAAATAATGCGAAAATATGTGACCAAAATGGATGTTTTCACACAGCATGGATGAGAAAAAGGCATTTTATCAATTTGAGAGAATGTGAGTGTGCTGTTAGAGTAAAAGCGTTGAATACATCCCTTCTCGTTTGACCGGCTGCTGAACCAGCCGGTTTTTTTATGTGAAAATATCTTGACAGAAATGGACAAACGCGATATTTTTGCACTAAGGAAACTTTTTGTCTCATATAAACAAAACATGCTTTTGTCTAATTAAATGTCGCATGTCTAAGAAAACACAACATAAGATAAAACAACAGGACATCGATGACAAAGAGGAGGAACAAATGAAAAAAAGAGGACTGATAGCGGCATTGATCCTTGCATGCCTTGCTTTAACTGGTTGTGGATCAGAGTCTTCCGGTAAAAGCTCTGATCAGCGGCTGCAAGTGACGGCAACGACTTCCCAAATTGCAGACGCGGCTGAAAAAGTCGGCGGAAAGCATGTTAAGATCACTTCTTTAATGGGACCGGGAGTAGACCCGCACCTTTACAAAGCGTCACAAGGTGATACAAGAAAATTGACATCAGCAGACGTTGTACTGTACAGCGGCTTGCATCTCGAAGGGAAGATGGAAGACATTCTCCGTAAAATCGGTGAACAAAAACAAGCGGCGGCGGTTGCCGAAGCGATTCCGAAAAGCAAGCTTATTTCTGCGGAAAAAGGGAAGATGTATGACCCTCACGTCTGGTTCAGCATCCCATTATGGATTTACGCAATTGATGAAATCGAAGAGCAATTCAGCAAAGCGATGCCTGAGCATGCGGATGATTTTAAGAAAAACGCAAAAGAGTACAAAGATAATTTGCAATATTTAGATAAATGGGCTCGTCAGGAGGTTGCGAACATTCCGGAGAAAAGCCGTGTGCTTGTAACCGCTCATGATGCGTTTGCGTATTTTGGGAAAGAGTATGGATTTAAAGTGGAAGGCCTGCAGGGGCTCAGCACAGATTCAGATTATGGTTTAAAGGATGTACAGGACCTGGTTGAGCTTTTGGCAGAAAAACAAATTAAGGCTGTTTTTGTAGAAAGCAGCGTGTCTGAAAAATCAATTAATGCCGTGGTGGAAGGGGCTAAAGAAAAAGGCCATTCGGTGTCAATCGGCGGTCAGCTCTATTCGGATGCAATGGGTGAAAAGGGGACAAAAGAAGGCACATACGAAGGCATGTTCCGCCATAATATCAACACGATTACCGAAGCGCTTAAATAAGGAATAGAGGTGAAAGAAATGTTTCCTGTTGAGCTGGAAAATGTAACAGTCGCTTATGATAAAAAGCCCGTTCTGCAAGAGATTTCGCTGCAGGTGCCGGAGGGGAAATTAATCGGTATTATCGGCCCGAACGGCGCTGGAAAGTCCACTTTGATCAAAACGATTCTCGGTCTTGTGCCCCGTGCCTCAGGAGACATCTCCATTTACGGCGAAACTTATAAACAACAGCGGACAAGAATCGGATATGTGCCGCAGCGAGGTTCGGTTGATTGGGATTTTCCTACCAGCGCTCTCGATGTCGTGCTGATGGGAAGGTATGGCCGAATCGGCTTGCTGAAAAGACCGAAAAAGGCAGACGCGGAAATGGCTGAAGCGGCTTTGGAAAAAGTCGGCATGCTCGATTATGCGAACAGGCAGATCAGCCAGCTGTCAGGGGGCCAGCAGCAACGGGTATTCCTTGCCCGGGCACTCTGCCAGGACGCCGACATTTACTTTATGGATGAACCGTTTGCCGGCGTGGATGCAGCGACGGAGCGGGCAATCATGACTCTTTTGGCGGAGCTTAAGGATAAGGGCAAAACCGTACTTGTCGTCCACCATGACCTGCAAACCGCCGAAGACTATTTCGATTGGATATTGCTGCTTCATTTAAGGAAAATCGCCTTCGGACCGGCGGAGGAAGTGTTTACGATTGAAAACCTTCAAAAAACGTATGGAGGAAGGCTGACATTTCTAAAAGATAAAGTGCTGGCAGAAGGTAATAAGGGGTGAGCGCAT
The DNA here is from genome assembly GCF_014250375.1 of Bacillus sp. PAMC26543. NCBI lineage: Bacteria > Bacillati > Bacillota > Bacilli > Caryophanales > Bacillaceae > Bacillus > Bacillus sp. PAMC26543. Next base: position 1,155,261 of record NZ_CP060193.1, read on the forward strand.
TGATAGAAAGTTTGTGGCTGCAGCTCCAGCATCCGAATACACAGTGGGTGTTGGCCGGGACGCTTTTGCTCGGCGCAGCAAGCGGCTTGTTGGGGAGCTTTGTGCTGCTTAGAAAACAAAGTTTAATCGGAGATGCGATGGCCCATTCTGCCCTGCCGGGTGTGTGTCTCGCTTTTCTGTTCACCGGAGAAAAATCGCTCCCTTTCTTTTTGCTCGGCGCAGCGCTTGCAGGGCTTCTCGGAACGTGGATGATTCAGCTGATACCGCGGCTGTCAAAAACAAAAGAGGACTCGGCAATTGGGATCGTTCTCTCTGTGTTCTTTGGCGTCGGTATTATACTGCTGACATATATTCAGCAGCTGGGGTCGGGAAGCCAAAGCGGACTTGATTCCTTTCTGTTCGGCCAGGCTGCTTCATTAGTCAGACAGGATATCATTCTTATTGCGGGAGTATCCGCCGTTTTATTGCTGCTTTGTACTGTCTTTTTTAAGGAATTTAAAATCATCACCTTTGATATCGCATTTGCAAAGGGATTGGGATTGCCGGTACGTTTTTTAAACGGACTTATGGCCTGTCTTATTGTCTGCGCTGTTGTGATAGGGCTTCAAACTGTAGGTGTCATCTTAATGGCAGCTATGCTCATTACACCCGCGATTGCCGCAAGATATTGGACCGAGCGTTTAACGGGCATGATCGTGATTGCCGGGATGACAGGCGGGATCAGCGGCGTGTCCGGAACATTGCTGAGTACAACAATGGAGGGCATGGCGACGGGGCCTTTGATGATTTTATCGGCAACGATCATTTTTCTTTTTTCGATGATTTGTGCACCTAAGCGGGGACTGGCTGCTAAAGGGATAAGATTAATAAGGCTGCGCAGAAAAACAAACCGGGAGCAGGTGCTTCTGACGATTTTTGAGCAGTATGAACATAAGGAAATATATGTAACGGAGGAAAGTATACGAAAGAAAAGGCGGCTTTCACCTTCATCATGTCATAAAGTTTTGAATGATTTGGAAAAAGAGAGGTGCGTTGTACGGATTGAAAACGGAGTTTGGAAAGTGACACAGGCTGGGATAGAAAAAGGTTATCTGACGGCTTTAAAATATCGGATGTATGAAATGTACCTCATGCATGAAATGGATATAGAAAAAGCAGGTGCGGATCAGGATGATTTTGTGCCGGACCGATTGCCGGAGGCTACAAGAGATAGGCTTCTTTCACTTTTGAAGCTGCATGGCAGGATGCCTGAGCTCCGCCAGCCATACCCTGAAATCAAGAAGGGGAAGATTGCCAATGAGCTTTGAAGCGTGGATTATAGTGACGGGCATACTAGTCGGTGTCAGCTGTGCGTTGATCGGAACATTTCTTGTATTAAGGAGAATGGCAATGCTGGCCGATGCCATCAGCCATACTGTTTTGCTTGGAATTGTGGGTGCTTTTCTTGTGACAAAAAGCCTTGACGGGATTCCTATGTTCATCGGTGCAGCCGTGTCGGGACTGTTAACGGCATTTTTGGTACAGCTTCTTCACAGCAAAGGGGTTCAATCAGATGCCGCCATAGGCGTTGTTTTTACCTCCTTATTTGCAGTTGGTGTCATTTTGTTATCAGTATATGGAGCGAATGTCCATCTCGATATTGAACATTCATTAATGGGAGAAATCGCTTTTGTGCCATGGAATACGATCACGGTATTCGGAGTGGACATCGGGCCAAAAGCGTTTTGGATGCTGGTTGTTGTGCTGATTTTCAATATAACGATGGTCAGTGTGTGTTATAAGGAGTTCAAAATTTCTTCGTTTGATCCGCAAATGGCTTTGGCCATCGGAATACCGGTCATGCTGATTCATTACCTCCAGATGGGGATGCTGTCGCTTACGACCGTTGCCTCCTTTGATTCGGTCGGCGCCATATTGGTTGTGGCGATGCTGATTGTTCCGCCTGCTGCCGCCCATCTATTAACGGACCGGCTGCTTTATATGCTGATTATCAGCGCGGTGATCGGAGGGCTGTCAGCTCTATTGGGCTATATCTGCGCAACATGGCTCAATGTTTCCATCTCCGGAGCGATGGCGGCAATGACAGGAGTTTTTTATGCAGGTGCCTTTTTATTTTCGCCGTCAAACGGAGTGATGACGAAAAAGATAAGAATGCTCAAAACAGAAAAAGAAAGAGCTGTCTGATGCCAGCTCTTTCTTTTGATTTTTACAAATCTTGCGGTTTAAACGTTTTGCAGTCTGTTTCCCGGCTGTTTTCGGCAGTCTCGCCAGTATGGCTGACAACATAAATGGCATCGGCTGTGCATCTGTTGCCTTTGTCCCAATAAGAACAGTTGTTGACCTCGCATAGGATTTTCTGGTCCATGCCATCCCCTCCTTATAAAGGTTCAAGCTTAGTATAGCCGGAGGGCTTGGGCCCTATTCTTCCTGCTGGCGGATATACCGTTTATCCTTCATAAACAGCTTCCAGAAGAAGTAGAAGCCTGGGAACAGGATAATGAATGCAACGATATATGTCATAAACAGCGCTCTGAACGTGGCGGGCTCGGTGAAACCGGACATGATCGTCACGTCCGGATAAATCATATAAGGGAGGTGGGCGCGGCCGTACGCGTAGCTTGCCAGGAAATACTGTATCGCAATCGCGACAAGCGCCAGTCTGGGTTTCCCAATCTTTTTGCCGAAGCTTTTGTTAGGCAGAAAAAGAGCTATGCCTGCGATGATGAATGTAATAAACGACGCAATAATCCAGGAAAAATCATTCATCATTCCAGTATAAAGCCAGTTTGCTTCATTCCGCATCGTCAGCATAATGCATACGGCAAATAGGAGCGAAATCGGGCCGGTGATTAAGGCGCTTTTTCTGTACGCCGTGTAGGCGTCCTGTTCCTCAGCCACATTCGAAACATCCGCCAGCAGCAGGGAGGATAAAAATAAAGTGCTTAAAATCGCAAACCCTATAAATGAATAGGCGTTTGGGCTTGTCAAAATGGTAGACATATTCAAGCTGTATACGCCGTCTGTGTTTTCGATAAATCCACCGTGTGTCACCGGGAGAACCAAAATCAGAACAGCGGGAATAATAAAACCGGAGATGCCGGAAATATATCTGAGCAATTTCCTTTCCTTCGCTGTGTTTGAAAAAACGAGAAATCCGCTTCGGATTGCTAAAAGCAATAAAATAATGCTGCCGGGAATTAATAAAACAGTTCCGAGCACAAACGTCGCACCTGGAAAAAAGCTGAAAAGCGCAACGACGATGGCCACGATAAAGACGTTAGTGACCTCCCAAGTCGGCGACAGAAAGCGGTTTGCGATATCAGTCGCCTTCATATGCTCTTTGTTTAAATAGATCATAGACCAAAATCCCGCTCCGAAATCCATTGTGGCCATGACGGCGTAAATAAACACAAAACCCCAAATAATTGAGATGGCGATCAGAGCGTCAGTTGAAATGTCCATTTGTCGATCTTCCTTCCATTTAGTTTCCTGCTTGCGAAGCTATTAAGACTCCGCCGTATTTAAATCTTCATCCACAGGGTGCTTTTTGAAATAGTAAAGCAGCACATAAACGACAGCTGCGCCCAACACGGCGTAAACAAATGTGAAAAACAGAAAGAGCACACCGATCGAGCCTGTCGTCGTGACGACATCTGATGTTTTCAGCAGATGATAGATGACCCACGGCTGTCTCCCCGTACAAGCAAAAATCCAGCCGAATTCAATTCCGATAATGCTGAGAGGACCGGCCGTCATGAAAATCAACAGCAGCCAGGTTGGAAAACGATCTTTCTTTAATACTTTTCTCCAGACGACACCGATAATGGAATAAAGAATGAGCAGCATTCCGACACCGACCATCGCATTAAATAACGTGTGGATAAAAAGCGGCGGCCATTCGTCTCTCGGAAACGCATTTAATCCTTTTACAACAGTGTCAAAACTGTTGGCTGCCAAAAAGCTTAATGCCCACGGAATCTCGATTGCCCATTTCACTTTTTCCTCTTCCGGATCGGTAAATCCGCCGATTGCAAGCGGGGCATGGGATCTTGTTTCAAACAGGCCCTCTGCTCCGGCGAGTTTTTCCGGCTGATATTCATGCAGCATCTGTGCTGATTCGTGGCCGTTTAAGGCTGTTATCAATGAAAAGATACCGCCGATCGTCAGCGCGAGCAGCAGGGCCTTCCGGTGAAAGCGATAGACGTTTTCTTGTTTTCTCGACCGGATCATTTTGTATGCGGCAACAGAAGCAACGATAAAGGCTCCTGTCATGAACGCAGACAGAACGACATGGCCGGCGGTTACAAAAAAGCTTGGGTTAAAAAACGCGGCCCACGGATCAACATCAGTTATCTTTCCGTTTATAATTTTAAATCCGGCCGGGGTTCCTTCAAAGGCATGGACATTCGTGATCAGAATGGCAGACGCCGCGGCCCCGATCAGCACAAAGACAACAGCGATAATCCTCATGACCGGCGATAAGCGGTCTGCGGCATATACATAAATCGACATAAACAGGGCTTCGATAAAAAAAGCGTAGATTTCAATTTGGAATGGCAGGGACATGACCCGGCCGATGACTTCCATAAAACCCGGCCATAAAAGCGCGAGCTGAGTACCGGCAATGGTTCCGGTCGGAATGGCGACCCCCAGCAAAACAGCCTGTGCTTTTGTCCATCTCTTCGCCATGATGGCATAATGGTCATCCTTCGTTTTTTGATAGATCAATTCAGCTATTAAAATCATGAGCGGCAGACCGACTCCCAAGGTTGCGAAAATGATATGAAAGCCCATTGTCGTACCAAAAAGACTCCTAGCCAAAACTAAATCATCCACAATAATAAACCACCTTTCTCAAAACGATCTGTATGTAATATGGGTTTATTATTTGCTTCCTCGGTTAGATTATTCTTCCTGTTCTTAAAAGCATGAGGTTTATGAAGCGAAAGATCGGGAAACCTGTAAGGAGATTGACAAAATGTTTGTTAGGATATAAAATAAAACGTAATTATTACGATTTAATAAGGAGAGATAGACATGAAGGAAGGAATTCATCCGAAGAATCACAAAGTAATATTTCAGGATGTAAACAGCGGATACCGCTTTTTGAGCAGGTCTACCAAAACATCGGAAGAAACAGCGGAGTGGGAAGATGGAAACACATATCCGGTTATTAAAGTAGAGGTAAGCTCAGATACTCATCCGTTTTATACAGGCCGCCAGAAATTCAATGAAAAAGGCGGAAGAGTCGAGCAGTTCAACAAAAGATATAACATGGGAAAATGAGGCAGCCGCGGGGCTTGCCTTTTTTTCTGGCCTCAACATCTTGCCGATAGGATGACGAAAGGCAGAGGCTGTGATATATTGAAGAAAAAAGACCGGAAAGGAATACCGCTATGAGTCTTCTAAATGATATTCTTGACTTTAATAAAACTTTTATTGAACAAAAAGATTATGAAAAATATCAGACATCAAAATTCCCGGATAAAAAAATGGCGATTCTTTCTTGCATGGACACTCGTTTGGTTGAATTGCTGCCGCATGCGATGAATATGCGAAACGGTGACATCAAAATTATAAAGAGTGCCGGTGCGCTTGTTACACACCCGTTCGGAAGCATTATGAGAAGTTTACTGGTTGCAGTGTACGAGCTGAACGCAGATGAAGTCTGTGTAATCGGACACCACGATTGCGGTATGAGCAAAATCAGCAGTGAAAGTATGCTTAATAGAATAAAGGAAAGAGGAATTCCGGAAGAACGCATCGAAACATTGAAGTACTCCGGAGTTGACTTTGACCAATGGTTTAAAAGCTTCGATTCAGTGGAAGCGAGCGTAAAAGACAGCGTGGACGTCATTAAACATCATCCGCTGTTCCCGGAAACTGTGCCTGTCCATGGTTTAGTCATTGATCCTGAGACAGGAAAACTGGATGTTGTCGTAAACGGCTATAACGCTTAATCTTTGCGCTTTTTTTCAGGGACGGGGTCGACTCCGCCCGGATGAAATGGATGGCATTTCAAAATCCGTATGAGAGTCAGCCATCCGCCTTTAAGGGCGCCGTGCGTTTTAATGGCTTCGATTCCATATTGTGAACAAGTCGGATAAAAGCGGCATGTTGGCGGCGTCAGCGGCGAGATGAATTTTTGGTACCCTCTGATCAGAGCAATAAATATGGTTTTCATGTGTCTTCAGCAACCTTTCTGATGCAAGTATAAAAAAAATAACGCGGTTTGAAAAGTTATTCGATAATTCTTATCGGAAAGGTATGTTATAATAAAAATACATTTTTAAAAAAGGGAGAGTGCCATTATGCCTTCAGTAGAAAGTTTTGAACTTGACCATAATGCGGTTGTTGCCCCATACGTAAGACATTGCGGTGTGCATAAAGTAGGAACAGACGGTGTTGTAAATAAATTTGATATTCGTTTTTGCCAGCCGAATAAACAGGCGATGAAGCCTGATACGATCCATACACTTGAGCATTTGCTCGCATTTACGATTCGCACTCATGCTGAGAAATATGATCATTTTGATATTATTGATATTTCGCCAATGGGCTGCCAAACCGGCTACTATCTTGTTGTCAGCGGAGAGCCGACTCCTGCGGAAATCGTTGACTTGCTTGAAGACACAATGAAGGAAGCTGTAGAAATTACCGAAATTCCGGCTGCCAATGAAAAGCAGTGCGGCCAGGCGAAGCTTCATGACCTGGAAGGCGCAAAACGTTTGATGCGTTTCTGGCTGTCACAGGATAAAGAAGAATTGCTAAAAGTATTTGGCTAAATAGAAAAAAGACCTTTTTGCCCGAAAGCAAAAAGGTCTTTTTTGTGACGTTACAGATTTTGTATACCATTTGCTGTAAGCGTTTGCTACTATTGAGGTAAACGACGAAAAGGGTGATGGAATGAAAAAGATGGTCGCTGCAGTACTTTTTTCTGCTGTTTTTTTACTGAACGGGTGCGGATCTGAGGCGAATAAAGCACATACAGCAGCTGAGACGCCTGAGGTATTAGATGTAAAACTCACCGGACCGGAAAAAGTGAAGCCGGGAGAGAATGCTGCTTATGAAGCGGCGGTTTCTTACGGAGATGAAGCGGTGACAGATGCTGATGAAGTGGAGTTTGAGATATGGAAAGACGGAGAAAAAAACGACAGCAAGATGTTTAAAGCCAAACAGGAAGATGGCGTATATCGATTTGAGACAGAGTTTAAGGAAGATGGCGTATACACTGTCCAATCTCATGTAACTGCAAAAAAACAGCACAGCATGCCGACCTTAAAAGTCCAAGTCGGAGACGCCAATGCTGCCACCAAGCAACCTGAAGAAGAGCAATCACACCATCATTGACCTTTTGGGTCTGAACCGGGAGCATTTCCTTCTTGAGGAGGATCAATCGTGTGTTTTACATTATAGGCTTTTACAGTCGTCCAAACACTTACGAGCAAAACAGCCAGCACAATCAAAATACTTATCGTGATGAGAAGCGTCATGATTCCACCTCCCGTTTTCAATAATTGTAACATAGTGGAAGACATTGTGACAGACGGGTAAAATAAAGGTTTTAGCGTACGATATGAAGGGTATACACCTAATATAAACAAGGAGGAAGATAATATGTCAGAACAATTGATTCAAGCCGTGAATAAACAAGTAGCCAACTGGACAGTCATGTATGTGAAACTACATAATTATCACTGGTATGTAAAAGGGAAAGATTTCTTTACACTGCATGAAAAATTTGAAGAGCTTTATAACGAGACAGCAACTTATATTGATGATTTGGCAGAGCGTCTTTTGGCTTTGAACGGAAAACCGATCGCGACAATGAAAGAATCTTTGGAAACAGCTTCTGTAAAAGAAGCGAACGGAAACGAAACAGCAGAACAAATGGTTCAGAGTGTGTATGATGATTTTACAGTTATCGCGGAAGAACTGAAAAGCGGCATGGACTTAGCTGATGAAGTCGGAGACGAAACAACAGGGGACATGCTTCTTGCCATTCACCAAAATATTGAAAAACATAACTGGATGCTAAAAGCTTACCTTGGATAATAGAAAAGAAAGACCGGATATCTTTGAAGATGTCCGGTTTTTGTTTTGTCTCGCAAAAATAGGCGACAACTAGTCCATTTTTCTGAAAAATCCAATCCGTTCGGCGTGCTTTCCATAGAATATGGTAAGGCCGTTTCTGTGAAAGGATGTTGGGATAAATGGATAGAGACTTTGGCATCTTTTCGTTTTTTGCAGTCAGCGTTTCAGCAGCGGGGTTTTTCTTCGGAGGTTTTCAGTACTCACTCCTCATTCTGCTGTCTCTTATGGCAATTGAATTTATCAGTACGACCTTGAAGGAAACGATTATTCACAAACTGGCGTTCAAGAAGGTTTTTGCCCGTTTCGTCAAAAAATTAGTTACGTTGGCTCTGATCTCTGTCTGCCACTTTTTTGACCAGCTGCTGAATACACAGGGATCAATACGTGACTTGGCCATTATGTTTTATATTCTTTATGAATCTGTGCAAATTGTCGTGACAGCCAGCTCTCTCGGTATACCTGTTCCGGAAATGCTTGTGGATCTATTAGAAACGTTAAAAAATAAATTCAGGCGCAAACCGTAACTTTTATCTGTTTGCGGGTCATAATAAAGCCCAGAGCGTCAGTCATTTACATTTTGACAAGAGCTGCGGCCAAAAGCTGTACGAGCTGGTCTATCGTTTCAGATCCGGATGGCGTGCTGGGTTTCCCTTATTTTTTGATAAAAAGCTTCCGAAGAAACGTAACTGTGGTATGATGTATGGAAGATAGCTAGGAACGGATTTGAGGGATAAACATGTACGAGTTTAAAGATTATTATCAGAATACTGTTCAGCTCTCCTTTGACAATCAGCCCTTTTCGGACAGCCCGAAGCATGTCTGGGTCATCTGCCGTTTTGGTGACAAATGGCTTTTGACAGAACATGAGGACAGAGGCTTTGAGTTTCCGGGCGGGAAAGTGGAACCGATGGAGTGCGCGGAAGAGGCGGCGCTTCGAGAAGTAAAGGAAGAAACAGGGGCGAGAGTGAAAAGCCTCAAGTATCTCGGACAGTATAAAGTTCTCGGAAAAGAAAAGGTTATTGTGAAGAATATATATTTTGCAGATATAGAGAAACTTGAAAAGCAAAGCGATTACTTTGAAACGAAAGGGCCGGTTCTGTTTCATGAACTTCCGGAAAACTTGCCCCGTAATAAAAAATTCAGCTTTATTATGAAGGATTCTGTGCTTCCCATCAGTTTGAAAAAACTGAAAGAAGCGGGATGGATCAACTAAAAACCCGGCTATCCGCCGGGTTTTTATGTTCTGCCCTTCGTCCATTTCTTTTCTAACAGTTCTACGCCCTGATACATCAGGGTGGCAAATACAGCAATAATCAACAGGCTTAAGAAGACGAGTGTAAAATTGAAGACTTGGAATCCGTAAATAATCATGTATCCTAATCCGACCTTTGAAACAAGAAATTCGCCTACGATAACACCGACCCACGATAAACCGACGTTTACCTTCAGGGTTGAAATAATAGCGGGCGAAGATGCGGGAAGAATCGCTTCTTTAAAAATAACCCACTTGTTTGCGCCGAATGTTTTCATTACTTTAATATAGTTTTCATCCACCTCTTGAAAGGCGGTATAAACGACGATGGTTGTGATGATGACACTGATGACCGCTCCCATCGCGATGATGCTGACAAAGCCGGGACCGAGCGCAACAATCAGAATAGGTCCGAGCGCCACTTTCGGCATCGCATTTAAAATGACCAGATATGGATCTAATATCCTGGCAAGCCGATTGGACCACCATAACAACGCGGCAAGACACGTGCCAAGGAAAGTCCCCAGCAAAAAGCCAAGCACGGTCTCAAATAAAGTAACGCCGATATGCGACAGCAATGAGCCGTCAGCAACCTTTTCAATCAGTAAACGCCATACGGCTGACGGCGAGCTGAAGATCAGAGGATCAATCCAGCTCTGTCTGCTTGCGATTTCCCATCCGGAGAAAAAGAGGATAAATATCGCAAGCTGAAAAGAATGCACATTCCATTTCTCTTTTTTCTGTTTAAATTGAAATTGCTCATGAAGCAGATCAATTGTTTCTTTGCTGTTTCTCAAGAGAATTCAGCTCCTTCCATATCGTTTGAAACAGCGTCTGGAAGGATGGCTCCTGACGGGCGTCAAAAGGCATCATCGCAGCCAATTCTCTAGGGATTGTGAAAATTTGATGAATGGTGCCCGGCTGATTAGAAAATAAAAAGATGGTATCACTCATCGCAATCGCTTCCCCTATATCATGAGTGACAAGCACCGCTGTTTTTTGATACTCCTTTAATGTGCGGAAAACGAGGTTTTCCAAAGACAGCTTCGTTTGAAAATCAAGCGCGGAAAATGGCTCATCCAGCAAAAGCAGACTTGGGTTTGGGGCAAGAGTTCTTGCAAGCGCGGCCCGCTGCCTCATCCCGCCTGACAGCTCCTTAGGATATTTCTTTTCAACATCAACGAGACCCAGATCCGGCAAAAGACCAAGTGCTGCGGCCTTGTTTTCTTCAGTAAGCGTGTCGGCAATTTTTAAACCGAGGAGCACATTTTCCTCAATGGATTTCCAGGGAAATAAGTAATCTTGCTGAAGCATGTAGCCAATGTTATGTTCTTTTTGATTCGGCTCGCGGCCTTCAATCAGAACTCTGCCTTCCGAAGGTTCAATTAAGCCTGCAATTATGGAAAGCAGTGTTGTTTTTCCGCAGCCGCTCGGACCGAGAAATGAGATGAAATCGCCTTTTTCGGCATCGAAATGAATGTCCTGTACGGCGGTTGTTTTTTCTTTAATAGAAAAATAAGTATGAGTTACATGGTCGACATGTAAAAAAGACATAGATGGCGCCTCCTATTTTTCCGAGGTGACTTTTTCGGCGATGTGTTTGTTCACAAGCTGACTGTATGGTATATGCTTTGGCAGTTCACCCGACTGATCCATAATCGTTTGGAGCAGTTCCCATTCTTTTTCGTTGAGGAGCGGGTCTGGAGAATACGAATTTTGTTTTTTGTAGCGTTCAATGGACGTTTCGATGACATCGGGATCTGTATCGTCAAATTCATTTTTAATCGCTTCTGTGATGTCCTTCGCTGAGTGGTTTTCCACCCACTGCTGCGCTTTATAAATAGCTCTCGTGAATTTGACGGCTGTATCCTCGTTTTTCTTTAAATAGCTTTGTTTTGCCATAAATGTTGTATAAGGAACCTGGCCTGATTCTTCTCCGAACGAAGCAACGATGTGGCCGATGCCTTCTTTCTCAAAGAGTGAAGCAGTCGGTTCAAAAAGCTGGACATACTCACCGGTTCCAGAAGCAAAGGCATTGGATATATTGGCGAAGTCTATGTTTTGGATGAGTTCAATATCCTTATGCGGATCAATGTGATGTTGGTTCAGCACATACTCGCCGACCATTTGCGGCATACCGCCTTTTCTCTGGCCGAGAAAAGTCTTTCCTTTCAGCTGATCCCAGCTGAAATTTTCGGCATCTTCTCTTGCGACAAGGAACGTTCCGTCTGTCTGAGTCAGCTGTGCGAAGTTAATGACAGGGTCTTTAGCCCCTTGCGATTCGACATAAATGGATGTTTCTGATCCGACAAGAGCAATGTCCGAGCCGTTTGAAAGAAGCGAAGTCATCGTTTTATCGCCGCCCCAGGTCGTATTGACGTCGACATCAAGGCCTTCATCCTTGAAAAAGCCTTTAGATTCTGCAACATATAAAGGTGCATAAAAAATGGAATGGGTCACTTCGGCTACTTTTACTTTCGTGAGTGTTGCTTCCTGCTTGCAAGCGCTCAGGGCAATGATGAGAAACACACTGCAAACGCAGAAACAGCCCAGCCTTAACCATTTGTTCACATGACAACCTCCTTATTTAGCATCAAGTTAATATCCTTTTTTGCTTTACATATCGTATGATGGGTATAAAAATGTGTGAATGCCTAATCCGGGTTACAGGATTTATTTTTAAAGGCAGGAAAGAATAAAGAAAAAAGGAGGCGGGAGCATTGATTGTTGAGAAAAGAAGATTTCCGTCGCCGAGCCGGCATGTGCGTTTGTTTACCATCTGCTACCTTTCAAATGGCTTAAAAGTGAAAGGGCTGCTGGCGGAGCCGGCGGCACCTGGGCAATATGACGGATTTTTATATTTGCGCGGCGGTATTAAAAGTGTTGGAATGGTGAGACCGGGCCGAATTATCCAGTTTGCGTCCCAAGGATTTGTTGTATTTGCCCCCTTTTACAGAGGGAATCAGGGAGGGGAGGGCAACGAGGATTTTGCAGGAGAAGACAGAGAGGATGCTTTTTCCGCTTTTCGCCTGCTCCAGCAGCATCCGCAAGTGAAAAAGAACAGAATTCATATTTTCGGTTTCTCCAGAGGCGGCATAATGGGAATGCTTACTGCGATTGAAATGGGACGGCATGCGGCTTCATTCGTTTCGTGGGGAGGCGTCAGTGATATGATTCTTACATATGAAGAGCGGCAGGATTTACGAAGAATGATGAAAAGAGTGATTGGGGGAACGCCGAAAAAGGTGCCTGACGAATACAAATGGCGAACGCCTTTTGACGAAGTGAACAAAATTGAGGCACCCGTTTTATTAATTCACGGAGAAAAAGATCAAAACGTTTCCATTCAGCATTCGTATTTATTTGAGGAGAAATTAAAACAGCTGCACAAGCCTGTAGAGACGTGGTACTACAGTACATTCACACATTATTTTCCGCCGAAGGAAAACCGGCGTATTGTGCGGCAGCTCACGCAGTGGATGAAAAACCGCTGACGGTGAAATATGTTATGATATAGAAAAAAGAGAACGAAAGGGGATTTCAATTTGGGAATGCCTGTTGAATTTAATACATTGATTGTGACAAAAGGAAAAGAAGTTCGCATAGATGAAAATATATTCAGATTAGAGAAAGACGGGTATCGCATTTATCCAATGGAGATTCCGATGGATGTCAGCAAAACAAAGTTTGGTGAAAAGTCAGGCACAGCCGAAGTGCAGAAGCTTGAATGGACAGACGGGCGGACAATCATTACGTACAAGCTGACTTCTTTGCATACAGTCAATTAAAACAAGCCAAGAGCTTAATTGCTCTTGGCTTTTGCTTTTTTAAACGAGAGGCCCGCCAGCTTGTGCGATGGCATCTGTATTTGTGAACTTTTTGAAGTTTTCTTTGAATTCGTTTGCCAGATACACAGCCTTTTCTCTGTATTCCTCTTTGTTATTCCACGTGTTTTCCGGCTGAAGGATATGATCGGGAACACCCGGAACATGAACCGGGATGTGCAGGCCGAAAATATCGTCAGTGGTCATTTGCACATTTTCTAATTTGCCTTCAATCGCTGCTTTTACCATCGCCCGTGTGTATGAAAGCTTCATGCGTTCGCCTGTGCCGTAGCCGCCGCCGGTCCAGCCGGTGTTGACCAAGTAAACGTCTGCACCGTGTTCGTCGATCTTTTTGCCGAGCATTTCCGCATATACATGGGCCGGGAGCGGAAGGAACGGTGAACCGAAGCATGTGGAGAATGTCGTCTCAGGAGACGTGACACCGCGTTCGGTGCCGGCTAGTTTACTCGTATAACCGCTTAAGAAGTGGTACATAGCCTGCTCCTTCGTCAGCTTGCTGATTGGCGGCAGAACACCGAATGCATCAGCCGTCAGAAATACAATCGCTGACGGGTGGCCCGCAATGCTCGGAGAGACAATGTTGTCGATCATATGAATCGGGTAAGCGGCACGTGTGTTTTCTGTATAGAAGGAATCATCGTAATTGGCTTCACGCGTATCTTCATCTACAACAACATTTTCGAGAACGGATCCAAACCGAATCGCTTTAAAAATCTGCGGTTCCTTTTCTTCGCTTAAATGAATGCACTTGGCATAGCATCCGCCTTCGATATTGAAGACACCAGTATCCGACCAGCCGTGTTCATCATCACCGATCAGTTTCCGGTCAGCATCCGCCGAAAGGGTGGTCTTTCCTGTTCCCGACAGGCCGAAGAAAAGCGCGACATCGCCTTTTTCACCGACATTGGCGGAGCAATGCATGGATAAAATATCTCGCTCAGGCAGCAGGAAATTCATGATGGAGAAAATCGATTTTTTCATTTCTCCGGCATACTCCGTTCCGCCGATTAAAATCGTGCGCTTTTCGAAAGAAACAATAATAAAGGTTTCTGAATGTGTGCCGTCTGTTTTTGGGTCCGCTTTGAAATGCGGAGCGGAAAGAATGGTAAACGGCTGTTCGACTGTTTTTTTATCATTGTCTTCAGGACGGATAAACAGCTGTCTGGCAAATAAATTGTGCCATGCAAATTCATTAACGACCGTGATCGGCAGTCTGTATTTTTCATCAGCACCGGCAAATCCTTCGAAAACAAACAGCTCATCTCGCTGTTTCAGATAGCTGACAACTTTCGTGTACAGCCGGTCAAATGCTTCCTCGGAAATAGGCTGATTCACCGGACCCCAATCAATCTTACTCTTTGTGCTTGCTTCTTCTACAATAAATTTATCCTTCGGCGAACGTCCCGTGTAAGCGCCTGTGGTCGCCCGGACGGCACCCGTGGATGTCAAAATGCCTTCGTTGCGGGAAAGTACTTTTTCTGTAAGCTGAGCTGCAGATAAATTATGCTGCACATTAGGACTTGTTAATAAGGCTTGCAAATCAGCGGTTAAATCAACTGAGTTCATAAGAAACCTTCCTTTATCATTTTATTTGTGTTTTGCTAATTGTGAATTAGTATAACATATATTTTCAAATAGTCTATACTATTTATCGTTTTTTGTGTGTGCATTTCCATTGTTTTCCGCAATAAAGGCGTCTATTTCTCCTGATTCATATTGACATTGCAAACCCTTTTACGATAAGATATTTCATTGAGCGGATACTCTTATCCCGAGCTGGCGGAGGGACAGGCCCTATGAAGCCCAGCAACCGGTTTCTCTATTATTCATTATGTTCAAATTGTGTGAGACAACCAAGGTGCTAACCTGATGCAAGGTTGAATGATTCCTTGAGCGATAAGAGTGAAAGGCACAAAGACCAAACCCTTTCCTCGAACGGAAAAGGTTTTTTTATTTCATAAATATGCCAATTAACATCTCTAATATAAACGTAACATTGTATAAGAGGGAGCGAGTTCCGTATCATATATATAAGGTCTTTCGGGAGGCCTTGTGCAGGAGGAAGCAAATCATGAGTAAAAATCGTCGTTTATTTACATCAGAATCTGTTACGGAGGGGCATCCGGATAAAATCTGTGACCAGATTTCTGACAGCATTTTAGATGAAATTTTAAAGAAAGACCCTAACGCGCGTGTTGCTTGTGAAACGTCTGTGACAACTGGTTTGGTTCTTGTCAGCGGAGAAATCACAACTTCTACGTATGTTGACATTCCAAAAACGGTTCGTGAAACGATTAAAGAAATCGGATACACACGTGCAAAATACGGATTTGATGCGGAAACTTGTGCGGTTTTAACATCAATTGACGAGCAGTCTGCTGATATTGCGATGGGTGTAGACCAAGCGCTTGAAGCCCGTGAAGGCACAATGAGCGACGAAGAAATTGAAGCAATCGGAGCGGGTGACCAAGGTTTAATGTTCGGTTATGCGTGCAACGAAACGAAAGAGCTCATGCCTCTTCCGATTTCACTTGCTCATAAATTAGCCCGCCGCTTGAGTGAAGTGCGTAAAGAAGATGTTCTTCCTTACCTTCGCCCTGACGGCAAAACACAGGTAACGGTTGAGTATGATGAAAATAACAAACCTGTCCGCATTGACGCGATTGTTATTTCAACTCAGCACCACCCTGAAATTACGCTTGAGCAAATTCAGCGCAACATTAAAGAACATGTCATCAATCCGGTTGTTCCTGAAGAATTAATTGATGAAGAAACAAAATACTTCATTAACCCTACAGGCCGTTTCGTCATCGGAGGACCTCAAGGGGATGCGGGGCTCACAGGACGTAAAATCATCGTTGATACGTACGGCGGCTACGCACGTCACGGCGGCGGCGCGTTCTCTGGTAAAGATGCGACGAAAGTAGACCGTTCAGCTGCTTATGCTGCAAGATACGTTGCGAAAAACATCGTTGCGGCTGAGCTTGCAGATTCTTGCGAAGTGCAGCTTGCTTACGCGATCGGTGTTGCACAGCCTGTGTCTATCTCAATCAACACATTCGGTTCCGGAAAAGCTTCGGAGGAAAAACTGATTGAAGTTGTGCGCAATAACTTTGATTTACGACCTGCCGGCATTATCAAAATGCTTGATTTACGCCGTCCGATCTACAAACAGACTGCTGCGTACGGCCACTTTGGACGCCACGATGTTGACCTTCCGTGGGAGCGTACAGACAAAGCGGAACAGCTGCGTAAAGAAGCGTTAGGAGAATAATTTTATAGCCGCTTACTGGTTAAGCGGCTTTCCCTTTTTTATCGATGTATCCATGTTTATTTTTTTACATAACTGTGAAACCAAACACTGTTCACAGCGTCTATAAATAGGGGTTCAATGATGACAATTTTAAATATGGAGGCAATACTATGTGTGGATTTGTCGGGGTTTTTAACAAGCATCCGTTAACTCAAACCGCTGATCAAGAAGAACTAATCAAACAAATGAACCAAATGATCGTTCACCGCGGTCCTGACAGTGATGGATATTACCATGATGAGCACGTTGGATTCGGATTCAGACGGCTCAGCATTATTGATGTGGAAAATGGCGGACAGCCTTTATCATATGAAGATGAAAAGTATTGGATTATTTTTAACGGGGAAATCTATAACTATATCGAACTGAGAGAAGAGCTTGAAGCAAAGGGATATACTTTCAACACAGATTCTGACACAGAGGTTCTTCTTGCGACTTACCGTCACTATAAAGAAGAAGCGGCTTCCAAGCTGCGCGGCATGTTTGCCTTTCTGATTTGGAATAAAAACGATCATGTTCTTTATGGAGCAAGAGATCCATTCGGCATTAAGCCGTTGTATTACACAACGATCAATGATCAGGTTTATTTTGCCTCAGAGAGAAAAAGTTTAATGGCAGCCCAAAATGATATTGAAATAGATAAAGAAGCATTACAGCAGTATATGTCTTTCCAATTCGTTCCTGAGCCAAGTACGCTTGATATTGATGTGAAAAAAGTAGAGCCGGGTTCTCAGTTTACAATCCGCCCTGATGGTGATATCACATTCAAAACGTATTTCAAGGCGCGCTTCCAGCCTGTTCAGACGGAAGAAGATAAACTTGTCAAAGAAGTCAGAGACGCTATCTATGACTCTGTAAACGTTCATATGAGAAGTGATGTGCCTGTCGGTTCATTCCTATCAGGCGGAATCGATTCTTCGTTTATTGTATCCGTTGCGAAAGAATTTCATCCAAACCTGAAAACATTTTCTGTCGGATTTGAACAGCAGGGCTTCAGTGAAGTTGATGTAGCGAAAGAAACTGCCGCTGCACTGGGCATTGAAAATATCAGCAAAGTCATTTCACCTGAAGAATACATGAACGAGCTTCCTAAAATCGTATGGCACTTTGATGATCCGCTTGCAGATCCGGCTGCGATTCCATTGTATTTCGTGGCGAAAGAAGCGAAAAAACACGTAACGGTTGCGTTATCTGGCGAAGGTGCGGACGAACTGTTCGGCGGATACAACATCTACCGTGAACCGCTTTCTCTTAAACCGTTTGAACGCATTCCGTCCGGCTTGAAAAAGATGCTTCTGCACGTAGCGGCCGTTATGCCTGAGGGAATGAGAGGAAAGAGCTTGCTTGAGCGCGGCTGCACTCCGCTTCCGGAGCGTTATATCGGCAACGCGAAGATCTTTGAAGAATCCGTGAAGAAACAGCTGCTGAAGCACTATGATTCGAGCCTTTCGTATCGCGATGTGACGAAGCCTTACTTTACAGAAAGCAGCTCATACAGCGATATTAACAAAATGCAGTATGTCGATATCCACACTTGGATGCGAGGCGACATTTTGCTAAAAGCGGATAAAATGACGATGGCGAATTCTTTGGAATTGCGTGTGCCGTTCCTTGATAAAGTTGTATTTGACGTTGCTTCTAAAATTCCTGATGAATTGAAAACAAAGAACGGTACGACTAAGTATCTCCTTCGCAAAGCTGCTGAAGGCATTGTGCCGGATCATGTATTAAACCGCAAAAAGCTCGGTTTCCCTGTACCGATCCGTCATTGGCTGAAAAACGAAATGAACGAATGGGTGCGCAGCATTATTCAGGAAAGCCAAACGGACGCTTATATCCATAAGGATTACGTTCTTCAGCTTCTTGAAGACCATTGTGCCGACAAGGCTGATAACAGCCGTAAAATTTGGACAGTGCTCATCTTTATGATCTGGCACAGCATCAATATCGAAAAACGGTATATGCCTGAAGAGCTGAGCCATCAGCCTAAAGAAGTCATCTTTGTCTAACAGATAAGGCTTTCGATTCGTCGAAAGCCTTGTTATTATACCAGTATTTCTCCATCATCATTGATTACCCTGCACATTCGTGTGAAATATTCAGAAAAATGATGTAATGATATTTTTTTCTAGGGGAGAAGGGAACATGCAAAAACAAAAACAAGAATTGCATCGCGGTCTGGAAGAAAGGCATATTTCTTTGATGTCTTTAGGGGCTGCCATAGGAGTGGGACTTTTCCTTGGCTCTGCATCAGCTATTCAGTTAGCAGGGCCGGGTATTTTGGTGGCATATGCCTGCAGCGGCCTGGTTATGTTTTTTATAATGAGGGCGCTTGGGGAAATGGCGATTCAAAAGCCGGTCGCGGGCTCCTTCAGCAGGTATGCGCGTGACTACTTAGGTCCGCTTGCAGGCTACTTAACCGGGTGGAATTACTGGTTCTTATGGGTTGTAACCTGTATGGCGGAAATCACCGCTGTCGGAATTTATATGGGATACTGGTTTCCGGATGTGCCCAATTGGATTTGGGCATTGTCGGCGCTGGTGATTATGACTGGTGTCAATTTCCTGGCCGTGAAGGCGTATGGAGAGCTGGAGTTTTGGTTCGCATTGATTAAAATTGTCGCGATCCTTTCTATGATTGCTGTCGGTTTATTAATGATCATTGCAGGAGTCGGCAATGGAGGCATTGCGACTGGCATCAGCAACTTGTGGAGCAACGGCGGATTTTTTCCTCATGGAATAAAAGGGGTTTTATTGTCACTTCAAATGGTGATGTTCGCGTATTTAGGCATTGAGATGATAGGGGTGACGGCCGGCGAAGTCAAAAATCCGCAAAAATCATTAGCGAAAGCAATTGATACGGTATTTTGGCGTATCCTGATTTTTTACGTCGGTGCTTTATTTGTTATCATGTCCATTTATCCGTGGCAGGAAATCGGATCGCAAGGAAGCCCTTTTGTACTCACGTTTGAAAAAGTGGGGATTCCATATGCGGCAGGCATCATTAACTTTGTCGTTCTGACGGCAGCGCTGTCTTCTTGCAACAGCGGCATATTCAGCACCGGACGTATGCTCTTTAACTTAGCGGAGCAGAGCGAGGCGCCAAAAGCATACGGTAAGCTGACCAAAGGCGGCATTCCGGGTAAAGCCGTACTGGCTTCTGCGGGTGCGTTATTAGTCGGTGTGCTGTTAAACTATGTCGTGCCTGCAAAGGTATTTACTTGGGTCACAAGCATTGCGACGTTCGGAGCGATTTGGACGTGGGCGATCATCTTGCTTTCTCAGATCAAATATCGTAAAGGCATGCAGCCAAAGGATCAAAAGCAATTAAAATACAAAATGCCTTTTTACCCGTTCACGTCATATTTATCTTTGGCCTTTTTAGCATTTGTCATTATCCTGATGGCTTATAGCCCGGAAACAAGAGTCGCCGTAATTGTCGGTCCGATTTGGTTTCTGATTTTGATAGCCGTCTATTATGGCAAAGGCTTTCATAAGAAAAACGCAGCTGTGTCAACTGAACAACAGATCAGCTGACAAAAAGAGCTCCCGGAGGGCTCTTTTTTGTTTAAGTAAAGCTGCTCATAGAGAGCAGAGAATAGGAATATGTTTTTTGCAGAGACTGCTTACAGTGGCGTCTTGTTTTTTTATGATAAGATAAAAGTCACATGTTCATTTTTACATGTGAACGTTTTATGGAAAATTAAAAACCCGAACTGCATTTGGTTCGGGTCAGCGATGGTTATCGCTTAAATAATATTTTGAAAAATGGTAAAGTAAAACGAAGCTGGTCTTACATTTGCTGAAGTGATTTATAATATTGACCCTTTGCTACATATTCAGACCGTATTCTCTGCATGTCTTTTCGGTCTTCATCCGTCAAAGGACGGATGACTTTTGCCGGGCGGCCGAAGGCTAGATGGCCTGGCGGAATGATTTTTCCCGGCGGAACAAGGCTGCCGGCACCGATAAATGCGCCTTCACCGATTTCGGCTCCGTCTAAAATGATTGAACCCATGCCGATTAAGGCGTTCTTGCGGATCACGGCGCTATGGAGTGTAACCTGGTGGCCTATCGTGGCGTCATCTTCAATGAGAAGCGTCCGATTCGGGCTTTGATGGAGGCAGCTTAAATCCTGGATATTGACTCTGTTACCGATTCTGGTCGGGGCTACATCGCCTCTTATGACAACCGAGAACCAAATGCTGGATTGTTCCCCGATGACCACATCACCGGTAATTGTTGCATTATCGGCTACAAAAGCCGTTGGGTGGATTTCCGGCGTGTATTCCTTATAAGGGTAAATCATATATCTTTCATCCTTCTTTCTCTATTTAATTTTTGTATGAGGTGAACCGCATGTGGACCTGGAAAGCAGACAGACCTGTGGCAGTGATTGTTATGATCCACGGGGCAAGTGAACATCATGGACGTTATAAATGGCTGAGTGAAATGTGGAGATCTTCGGGTTATCACGTTGTAATGGGTGATCTGCCGGGACAAGGGACAACCACCCGGGCCAGAGGTCATATTCGCTCATTTCAAGAATACATTGATGAAGTAGATACTTGGATAGATAAAGCGCGAACCTTTGAGCTGCCTGTTTTTCTTCTCGGCCACAGCATGGGCGGCCTGATTGCGATTGAATGGTTTAAACAGCAGAGAAACCCCCGCATTACGGGAATTATTTTATCATCACCGTGTCTCGGGCTGCAAATTAAAGTCAATAAAGTGCTTGATCTTGCATCAAAGGGGCTGAATGTCATTGCCCCGTCGCTTAAAGTTGATTCAGGATTATCAATTGATATGGCGACACGCAATGAAGATGTCATCGAAGCAGGCCAGAATGATCCCCTCTTTGTGACGAAGGTTTCTGTCAGATGGTACAGAGAGCTGTTAAAAACTCTCGAGTCTGCCATGGTGCCGACAGAGGCTTTTCTGAGGGTGCCGCTTTTGGTCATGCAGGCCGGAGATGACAAGCTGGTCGATAAAACGAAGGTCATCAAGTGGTTTTCAGGGGTTGCTTCCCACAATAAGTCATACAGGGAATGGGAAGGGCTTTATCATGAAATATTTAATGAACCGGAAAGAGAAGACGTTTTTAAAGCCGCAAGAGCATTTACTGATCAATATATATGAACTAGGGGGTGCATGTGTTGACAGTACCGGAACATCCTTTTGGACTGATGGCAAAAGTATATCGTGATATTTTTCCGCTCGTTCATCAAGAGCTGAACATATGGAAGCAAAAATCAGAAGCAATTAAAAACAGTGAATTAAAAGCACAGGCAACAGCAAGTATTCGAGATAAAACGTTTCACTGCGAAGGCGGCGGCATATTGGCCTTATTGTCAGGAAATCATAAGCAGAAATGTGTTGAGTTCATCATCGCATACCAAACGATCAGCGATTACCTGGACAATTTGTGCGACCGCAGCACATCCCTTGACCCGGAAGATTTTCGAATGCTTCATACCTCTATGCAGGACGCATTGACAGTGGGAGCTGAACCGCAACATTATTATCAATTCAGGGACGAGCAGGATGACAGCGGATATTTGCAGGAATTGGTGAAAACGTGCCAGCGAGTCCTCGGTTCTATTGAACACTACGAAATGATTAAACCTTATCTGCTTGAGCTTTGCGGCTATTATTGCGATTTGCAGGTGCATAAGCACGTTGTTGAGCATGAGCGTGTCCCGCGCCTTGAAAAGTGGTTTACCCAATATGAATCAGAGCTTCCCGAGATGGAATGGTATGAATTCTCAGCTTGTGCAGGCTCCACGCTAGGCATTTTCTGTCTTGTCGCATATTCGTTTCAGCCCGATTTTACTGAAAGCACCGCAAAAAAAATCCGCAACAGTTATTTTCCTTACATACAAGGTCTTCATATTCTGCTTGATTATTTGATTGACCAGGAGGAGGACTTGCTTGAAGGGGACTTGAATTTCTGCTCGTATTATCAGTCACATGAAGAAATGATGAATCGGCTGCAGCACTTTATTCAGAAAGCCGATGAACATCTGCACGGAATTCCGCACGAAAACTTCCACCGCTTAATCAACCGCGGCTTGCTGGGTGTCTATTTGTCTGATGATAAAGTGGCGGGCCAAAAGGAAATGGGCCGGCTCGCGAAAAAGCTGATCAAAGCAAGCGGAAAAACCTCCTTTTTCTTTTATATCAACGGCAGAGCCTACAGAAAGTTTCAAAAAATGGCCTGGATGAAAAACTCAAAGAAAAAAGCTCAAATCATTTGCTGATTTGAGCTTTTTTTTCGATAGCAATAATAAACGGCGGGTCATTTTGCTGATTGATAAATCCGTATGTCAAGACACGGGCTGTTTGCTGATCCAAGTCCCGGCAAAAGTCGAGCACGTCGTTTTTTTCAGCTTTACCTTCCGGATGGCCGTGATAGACGACCAAAACAATCAGGCCTTCATCTTTCATGATGCTGAGAAGCTGTTCAATTGCTTGAATCGTTGAATTGCCGTTTGTCGTAATCGATTTGTCCCCGCCTGGCAGATAGCCGAGGTTAAACACAGCGGCCGCCACTTTCCCGTGTGTTTCCTGCGGAAGTGATTCAGCAATTTTGTCATGGCTTTTATGAAATAAAGTTGTCCGGTTTTGATAGGTGTCACCGAGCCGCTCCTTCGTATTGGCCACTGCTGATTGTTGTATATCAAATGCGTATACATGACCGTTTTCACCGACAAGCTCAGCTAAAAACAGGGTGTCGTGCCCGTTCCCCATTGTGGCGTCAACAACGATGTCTCCGTCCCCTGCGGCCATTTTCAGCAGCTCTTTACTGTAGGGAAGAATTTTTTTCAGGATCATAAGGCTGATTCCTCCTGAAGACGCTGAAAGAACTTACCTTGGTAGCTGCCGCGGTTTTCAAGTTCTTTATTGATAGCGCCAAGCACTTCCCATTTGTTCACACTCCACATCGGCCCAATCATCAATTCAATCGGCCCGTCACCAGTGATACGGTGTACGATCATTTCTGGCGGGATGATTTCAAGCTGGTCACAGACGAGCTGCACATATTCGTCTTGAGAGAGAAATTCCAGCTTTCCTTTTTCGTATTGTTTCACCATCGGCGTGCCTTTTAGCAGGTGCAGCAAATGGATTTTAATACCCTGTACGTCCAAATCTGCCACTGCTTTTGCCGTCTCCATCATCATGTCCCGGTCTTCAAGAGGAAGTCCATTGATAATATGTGAGCAGACGCGTATGCCGTGTTTTCTTAGCTTATTCACACCTTCAACGTAGCAGTCAAAGTCATGTGCCCGGTTGATCAGAAGAGCTGTGCGTTCGTGAACTGTCTGAAGCCCGAGCTCTACCCAAAGATATGTGCGTTCATTCAGTTCTGCCAAATACTCAACAACGTCGTCCGGCAGGCAGTCCGGACGTGTGGCGATTGAAAGGCCGACCACATCATCGAGCGCGAGAACAGACTCGAATTTCTCTCGCAGCACGTCAACCGGAGCATGCGTATTGGTGAAAGCCTGGAAATAAGCGATATATTTCCCGTCCTTCCATTTTTCGTGCATGCGGTTTTTAATGTCGTGGAATTGCGTCATTAAATCATCGGCCCGGTTTCCTGCAAAATCACCGGATCCCGCAGCGCTGCAAAAGGTACAGCCGCCGTGAGCGACAGTGCCGTCCCGGTTCGGGCAGTCGAAGCCGCCGTCAAGCGCTACTTTAAATACCTTATGCCCGAAATGATCTCTGAGATGATAATTTAATGTATGATAGCGTTTTTCCGTATTTGAATAAGGAAAAGGATTGTTCTGAATCACGATTAATGTGCCTCCTTGCGTACAATTGCATCCTAAAATTGTAGCACGCATTTCACATGAGAACAAATGAATATCGACCATAAATTTCTTTATTGAATCGTGTCGGATGAGGCTACACTATGGATGAATGGATTGTTTCCATTACCAAGAGGAGGGGTTACTGTGGCAACAAGACAATCAGTAGATGAACATCTCCAACAATGTATGCAGGCGTATGATTATGCTGAAGAACAGCTGAAAATCGCTTCTAAACAAGAGCATTATAACGACCAAGAATACAGTGATGCGCAAATGCAGATTGAAAATGCGGTAAATGCCTTGAATAAATTATGGCTGTCATCAAATGATCAGCAGAGAGAACAGCTGTACAGAATGAGACTTCAGCTTCAAGCTTTGCAAAATAATATGATCTTGCAGCACCCTCTTGATGTGTAAGAAACGGACCCTTTTGATAAGGGTCCGTTTTTTTTGTAAAAAAAGGATTGACTTTGCACAGTAAAGTATTTATTGTATTAAGTGTACTAATTGGAGTAATACACTATAGACACTGATGAAAAAGTCATTTATATATTGAAATTAAGGGAGGCAGTTATGAAACACAAAAAACAAAACAAACGTAACGTGCCAATGCTGATCGCGGCATCTGTGATCGCTTGTTCTTTTTTTCTTGTTCTTGTAATGATCGGTTTTGAATGTCAAAAAAGTATAATTGATCAGTTTTATCTATAAAAGGTTCAGATCGTATAGAAAGTAGGGAAGTAAATGATTCAAATCGATCCAAGAAGCTCAACGCCCATTTACGAACAAATTATTCAGCAAATGAAAGAGCTTTGTTTGAAAGGGATCATGAAGCCTGGTGATAAGCTTCCTTCTGTCAGAGAATTGGCGACGATCATTATTGCGAATCCGAATACTGTCAGCAAAGCGTACAAAGAGCTTGAGCGAGAGGGTATTATTGAAACGCTGCGTGGCAGAGGGACCTATATATCGGAAAATGCAAAAACGACACTGGTTGAAGGGAAGATGACGATGATTAAAGAGCAACTCAAACAGCTCATCATCGATGCACATTATGCGGGGGTTGAGCTGGATAAACTGCAAGAATGGATAAAGGAAATCAGCGCTGATGTGAAAGGGGGCAAGAGCGATGATTGAATTAAGACAGCTGTCAAAAACGATTGACGGAAATCAAGTATTAAAAGATGTGTCATTAACAATTGAAAAAGGAGAAATCTTCGGGCTGCTCGGCCGCAATGGGTCAGGCAAAACGACAATGCTTCGCTTAATCCAGCAAATCATTTTCGCCGACAGCGGGACGATTTTATTTGATGGCGTAGAAATCAAAAAGCATCCGAAGGTCAAACAGAATATCATCTACATGCCTGTTCAAAATCCTTTTTATGATAAGTATACATACAAGCAGCTTGTTGACATCCTGAGAAGGATTTATCCGAAATTTGATGTCACGTACGCGAATGAGCTGATGAACAGATATGAAATTCCAGAAACGAAAAAATACCGCGAGCTGTCGACAGGTTTGAAAAAACAGCTGTCGCTCGTTCTGTCGTTTGCAGCGAGACCGGCACTGATTCTCCTTGATGAACCGACGGACGGTATTGACGCGGTAACAAGACATGATGTGCTGCAGCTGATGGTTGATGAAGTGGCTGAGCGTGATACGAGCATCCTGATCACCTCCCATCGCCTTGAGGACATTGAACGGATGTGCAACCGAATTGGTTTTCTCGAAGATAACAGACTGACAAATGTAATGGATCTTGATGAATTAAAAGAAGAATACATCAAAATTCAAATGGCGTTTGATGAAGATGTCAATCTGGCGATCAGAGAGCAAAACATTCCGATGCTCGATCAGGCCGGTGTGTTTTACACGGTGCTGATCCCGAAAAGCGATGAGAAGAACAAGAGCTTTTTGAGAGAGCTGAAGCCAAAAGTGTGGAATGAGCTTCCTGTCAACTTGGAAGAAGTATTCATTGCGAAGTTTGGAGGGAAGCGGAGATGGTAGACCGAGGTCTCCTCTATCGAGAGTGGAAGCAGAATCAAGTGGTGATTTTGTTAAGTATTGTGTTTTTGGTGCTGGCAAATCCGCTCTCTATTGTGAATTGGTATTTGTCTTATCAAGGATGTCTTGCTCAACAAGACCCGCAATATTGTGATTTTATAGTGAATTACACGAGCAACTTGATAGATATCAACTGGGTGCCGGGTGTCATTTTGGCGGTCTGCTTCCTGGGAATGGAACGTTCGAAAGGCACGATGGATTTTATATTAAGCCTCCCATATAACAGAAGCCAAATTTTCCAGACGAAATTTTGGTTAGGCGGTTTTGTGATTGTACTGTCACAACTGATTGGTTTTTTACTTGCATGGCTGCTGATTCTTGTTTATCAACCTGAGCATGTCTACTATTTTGAGCACAGCAGTGTTGGAGTAATCGTGATTAGCTTTATGGCTTACTCACTTGTGATGGCCGCCGGAGCGTTAACTGGAAATGCTTTTGCCCAGCTATTAACGGCATTTGCTGCTACGGTACTGCCGTATTTAATTGTTGTTTTGCCGATTCTAAACATAGAATATATTTTTGATGTAAATATATGGGATTATTTTCCTTCTGTTGAGGATTATTTTGCATTGGTTCGTAAGTTATACTATCTTGTGCCTATGGGATATGTTGCAAATGACTGGCTAACCGACAGTAAATATATTCTACTCATTCCGGCTGTCATGAGCATTCTGTTTTACTTGATTGGCTATATAAGCTTTAAAAAGCATCCAAGTGAACGAAACGGATACTTTTTCCTTTGGAACAGCTTAGATCGTCCGGTACAAATTTTGGTTATTGCTTTTGGCATTCTTGGGTTTGGCTTGTTTGGATATTCTGCCGGACATTCCATGATTGGTTATATTTTTGGAATGATCATTGGTGCGGTTGTCGGCTTTTTTGTAAGCTACTTTGCAATTTATAAGAAAACAAAACATTAAAGAAGTGCTTTCAGTTGGGAGGGAAGTGATGTGCCGGATTCCGGGCTGTTTTATAAAGAGTGGAAGCAAAATAAAGCTCTGTTAACCATGATTTTTTTGGTATTTATGCTTAGCAATCCTTTTACTGTATTAAATACGTACATCTCATACCAAGGCTGCGTGGCTAATCAGAACGAGTGGGTCGGAACCTGCGTATTTACGATTAACTATTTAAATGGCACATTTATCTCGCTGTTTTGGATTTGGGGTGTCGTTTTGGCTGTCAGCCAGCTTGGAATAGAACGAAGCAAGGGCCTTTTTGATTTTACATTAAGCCTTCCTTATACGAGAGGCCAGATATTTAATATGAAGTTCCTTACCGGCGGGCTGGTGATTGTGGCACCGCAAATTTTTGGATATATATTATCCGTTTTGCTTCTAGTGCTTTTGAAACCCGAACAAGCCGTTTATTTTCATCACTACAGCCTGGGAATGATCATCGTCAGTTTGCTGGCTTATTCTCTGGTCATGGCGGGGGGAGCTTTGACGGGCCATATTTTTGCACAGCTTTTGGTTTCAGCTACTGTTACGATTTTGCCTTTTTTGCTCATGACTCTTCCTGCTATCAACCTGGAAATCCTTCTTGGCGGAACAGTAGAATTTATACATGGTCCTGTGCCCGAATGGGTGAAGTATCTATTCCCGGTTACTTACGTTGTGCCGAACTGGGTTGAGGATTCTCCGTATTATTTAGTGATTCCGGCCATCATGACGATCATCTTTTACATCATCGGCCACATCAGTTTTGTCAAACTGTCTAATGAACGGAACGGATATTTCTTTTTGTGGAAAAAGCTTGACCGCCCGGTACAGGTCATTGTCATTATCATTGGAATCATGGGCTTCGGGTATTTTGGATTTGCCGCAACGGAAAGCTTCGCCGGCTACATATTTGGCATGGCTGCAGGCGCCGTGATTGGTTTCTTCATCAGCTATTTTGCGATTTATAAAAAAACAAAACATTTATAAGGGAGAGAGAAAAGATGATTGATGTTCAGCATATTAACCATTCTTTCACGATCGGAAAAAAGGGCCGTGAGAATGAAGTGCCTGTCTTAAAAGATGTCTCGTTGACTGTTGCGAAAGGAGAAATCGCCTGTATCGTCGGACGAAGCGGGTCGGGGAAGTCAACGCTTCTGAATTTGATTTCAGGCTACATCTCACCGACAAAAG
The DNA here is from genome assembly GCF_014250375.1 of Bacillus sp. PAMC26543. Classification (NCBI taxonomy): domain Bacteria; kingdom Bacillati; phylum Bacillota; class Bacilli; order Caryophanales; family Bacillaceae; genus Bacillus; species Bacillus sp. PAMC26543. The sequence continues at coordinate 1,183,779 of NZ_CP060193.1, forward strand.
GGCGTATTGTAATTAACGGAACTGATGTCACGGGCTTTAATGAAAAGGAATGGGCGCAGTTCCGCCTTGAACACTTTGGGTTTATTTTTCAAAGCTTTCAGCTCATCCCGGGCTTAACGACGTATGAAAATGTCGAAATGCCGCTGGCGCTAAAAGGGATCAAACCGTCTGAGCGCAAGAAAAAGGTACAGGATATGCTGAAACGCGTCGGTCTTGAAAACCATGCTGCTCACTATCCAAATGAACTGTCAGGCGGACAGCAGCAGCGTGTCAGCATTGCGAGAGCGCTGATTTTAAATCCATCAATTATTTTAGCGGATGAGCCGACGGGAAGTCTAGATTCAGAAACGGAGCAGGAAGTGCTTGAATTGATTCAGCAGCTGAACCGTGAGCGGGGCATTACATTTGTGATTATTACCCATGACGATGAAGTTGCTTCAATCGGACACTCAAAATTCCAGCTGCATGACGGTGTGTTAAAAGGAGGTATTACCGTTGAGATTTAAGGATCAGGTTCATTTTATCAGAAGAAATATGAAGAAAAACAGGCTCCGCGTCTTTATGACAATTCTTGCGACAACAATGGCGTGTGCGTTTTTGGTTGTGCTGTCGTCAGTTGGATTCGGGATTCAAAAGACAATCACAGATATGACGATGAGCCAGCAAATTGTGACTAAAGTCAGTGTAATGGGCAAGGAAGGGGATAAGCCTATTAAAAAAGCTGATTTAGAGAAGTATGATCATGTAAGGTCAGTTGTAGAAAGAACGCAAGTGTATGAGCCAAACAAAGCAACTTTAGGCAATCGCACAAATGAAAGCTCTAATCTTATCTTTACCAATATGAATGATGAATTAAAGGCCAATATGGAATTAGAAAAAGGAAGAGTCGCAAAGTCGGAAAATGAAATCGTAGTAGGATACGACTTTGCAAAGAGATTATTGACGAAAAAAGAATCTGAAGCATATAACAAAAAAATCGAAGAAGCAAAAGGAAACCCCGAAGATATAGAAGAACCAAAGGGTTATACGAAAGACATCCTGAACAAAACGATTGAATTAAGTGTATCAAAAACAGATCCTAAAACAGGGGATGTTACGAAAACAAAAACATATGACTTTAAAATTGTCGGTATTACAAAAAAACCATCTCAAGATTGGATGGAGGATTCAAACATCTTTATTAGTGATCAATTCAAGAAGGACTTTTCGGAATTTTTGGACTTCAAGGGCGGGAATGTTGAAAAAAATATTGGCGTTTTTGCTGATAAATTTGAGAATGTGGAACAGCTGACAAATGATCTGACAGATGACGGATACTATGTCACATCAGTTACTACCGAGCTTGAAGGAGCCAACACCTTCTTCATGGTCTTCAAAATCGGCCTGATCTTTGTCGGATGTATCGCGGTTATCATTTCAGCCATTGGGATATTTAACACGATGACGATGGCGGTTACAGAAAGAACGCAGGAGATCGGCATTATGAAAGCGATTGGGGCGAGTCCGTCAATCATTCGCCGAATGTTCTTGATGGAAAGCGCGTATATCGGAATTTTAGGCTGTGTGATTGGGATTATCATTTCTTACGGCGTGAGCTACCTTGTCAACCTTGCCGTTCCGATGATTCTCGCGGCGATAGGCGGAGGCGAAGCGGGCGATCTGAATTATACGTTTTCTTATATTCCGCTCAGCCTTGTCATTATTGCGGTTGTGATTTGCGGCGGTGTCGCTGTGATCTCGGGTATGAACCCGGCCCGAAAAGCAACAAAAACCAACGTGCTGACAGCATTAAGAAGAGAATTGTAATCAGAAAAAGCCGGCTGAACCAGCCGGCTTTTCTGTATAGCGCATCAACAAGATTTGCTATACACTTGACATAAAAAAGGAAAAAGTGCGGTGAGTCCATTGTTTAAACTTTTGCTGATAGAAGATGATAAATCGCTGTTTCATGAAATCAAGGAGCGCTTAACGGGATGGTCCTATGATGTATACGGCATACAGGATTTCAGCCAAGTAATGCAGGAATTTGCGTCAATCAAACCTGATTGCGTCATTATCGATGTTCAGCTCCCTAAATTTGACGGGTTTCATTGGTGCCGGCTGATCCGTTCCCGGTCAAATGTTCCGATTCTCTTTTTATCCTCTCGTGACCACCCTGCTGATATGGTCATGTCGATGCAGCTGGGAGCGGATGACTTTATTCAAAAGCCGTTTCATTTTGATGTGCTGATTGCGAAAATCCAAGCGATTTTCCGGCGCGTGCATCATTATAATACGGAGCCGAGCACGATCAAAACATGGTGCGGGGCTGCCATAGACGCAGAGCAGAACCTCGTCAGCAATGACGAAGGCTCTGTTGAACTGACTAAAAATGAAATGTTCATTCTAAAACAGCTAATAGAACAAAAAAACAAGATCGTCAGCCGGGAAGAGCTGATCAGAAGCTTGTGGAATGATGAGCGTTTTGTCAGCGATAATACACTGACCGTCAATGTCAACCGCCTGCGGAAAAAATTGGATGAACTGCAGCTTGGAACATATATCGAGACGAAGGTCGGCCAAGGCTACATGGCGAAGGAAGAGGATCATTTCTATGATTAAAGCATTCCTCATCGAAAGACGAAGCTGGATTGCCGCATTTTTGCTGCAGCAAATTCTGATTTTGCTGATAGCCTTTGTTGATCCGTCTATTCCATTTAAAAATGTTCTTTATATTGTTTATTTGTGTGTCTTGATCTTTGTTGTGTTTGTTATCATCCGTTTTCGGAAAGAAATCGCATTCTATAAAAGCCTCGAAGAATGGGAAAATAATCTTGATGTCACAGCCATAAGTGAACCGGAGACGCCGTTTGAAGAGATGATTGAAAAAAGCATCACCGGACAAACGGAACAATTGAAGCAATCTGCATTGCAGAATCGCTTGGCATTAGAAAATGAAAAAGATGAACTGATGGCGTGGATACATGAGGTCAAAACGCCATTAACAGCGCTGCATTTAATCATCGATCGGATGGAAGACCCATCATTAAAATCCCAGCTATCGTATGAGTGGCTGCGCATCCATCTGCTTCTTGATCAGCAGCTTCATCAAAAGCGCATGTCCTTTATCGAAAATGATCTGTCTTTAGAGATGATCAAGCTTAAGCCCTTGATTATCAAAGAGATCAGAGACTTGCAATCGTGGTGTATACAGAAAGGAATCGGTTTTGACATTCAGCTGGAGGCAGAGGAAGTCTTGAGCGATGCGAAATGGCTGGCCTTTATCATCAGGCAGCTGCTGACCAACGCCGTAAAATACAGTGAAGCCGCTGATATTGTGATCAACAGCTATGAAAAAGACGAACGGAAGGTTCTTGAGGTGAAAGATTTTGGACGGGGCATTGACAGGAAAGATGTCTCACGGATTTTTGATAAAGGGTTTACATCCACAACCGATCATCATAATCAGTCTTCTACGGGCATGGGGCTGTATCTGGCGAAGAGAGCCGCAGGACCGTTGCTGATCGATATCAATGTGCATTCAGAGCTTGGGGATGGAACAACCTTTACCTTAACCTTTCCGAAACGAAATCAATTCGAACGTGTCATTAGCGTGTGACGAAAATGTCACATGCTTTTCTTTTTTGTTCGCTTAATCGAAGGAAAAGCCCGTCAATCCTTTTTATAATAACATTATCCAATATAAAGGAGACTACGGAAATGATGATTTTAGAAGCGAATAAAATTCGAAAAAGCTATGGTAACAAGCTAAATAAACAGGAAGTGCTGAAGGGCATCGATATTCACATTGAAAAGGGCGAATTCGTCAGTATTATGGGTGCTTCAGGATCGGGCAAAACGACTTTGCTTAACGTTCTGTCCTCGATTGATAAGGTAAGCCACGGAACGATCAACATTAACGGAAACGAAATGACGTCCTTGAAGGAAAAGCAGCTGGCTGAATTTAGAAAACAGCACTTAGGCTTTATCTTTCAAGATTACAATTTGTTAGACACATTAACAGTGAAAGAAAATATCCTTCTGCCGTTATCGATCACGAAAATATCAAAAAAGGAAGCAAACCGCAAGTTTGAGGAAGTGGCGAAGGAATTGGGTATTTATGAATTGCGGGATAAGTACCCGAATGAAATTTCCGGCGGCCAGAAGCAGAGAACATCCGCCGGGAGAGCGTTTATTCATGACCCGAGCATTATTTTCGCTGATGAGCCGACCGGCGCGCTCGATTCAAAATCAGCCTCTGATCTATTAAACAAGCTGAGCCAGCTCAATCAAAAACGCAGCGCCACAATTATTATGGTTACCCATGATCCCGTTGCAGCGAGCTACTGCAGCAGAGTCATTTTTATTAAGGATGGCCTGATGTATACGCAGCTGAATAAAGGAGGCCAAGACAGGCAGACGTTTTTCCAGGATATCATGAAAACACAAGGCGTGTTAGGCGGGGTGCAGCATGAACATTAATCAGCTCATACTGCGAAATCTGAAAAAGAATATCAGAAATTATTACCTCTATGTGTTTGCTTTGATCTTTAGTGTGGCGCTTTATTTCGCATTTGTCACACTCCAATATGACCCGGCCATTAATGAAGTAAAAGCTTCCATAAAAGGCGCCGCGGCTATTAAAACCGCTTCAATTTTGCTTGTGGCTGTTGTATCAATCTTTATTTTGTACGCCAATACCATTTTTATTAAAAGGCGGAGTAAAGAGATCGGGCTGTTTCAATTAATCGGAATGACAAAGCACAAAATCTTTCGTATCTTAAGTGCAGAAAATATCATGCTGTATTTCGGCTCGTTAGCCATCGGGGTTTTTGCCGGATTTTCAATCTCAAAGCTTGTGCTCATGATCTTGTTCAAAATAGTCGATGTCAAAGCTGATGCGAAACTGCATTTTTCTGAGCAAGCCTTGGTTCAAACAATCATTGTGTTCTGCGGCATTTACCTTTTGATTATGATCATGAATTATACGTTTATCAAAAAACAAAGCATTTTATCTTTGTTTAAAGTAACGTCTTCCACTGAGGATAAAGTGAAGAGAATCTCTTTTTTCCAGATGCTGATCGGGGCGCTGGGCATCGTGTTGATTTTAACGGGATACTACGTGTCTTCCGAGCTATTTAGCGGAAAATTCAAGACCATAAACGAACTGTTTTTCGCAATGAGTCTTATCTTAGGTTCCGTCATTATCGGGACGTTTCTCTTTTATAAAGGATCGGTTACGTTTATCTCGAACATCATTCGGAAAAGCAAGGGCGGCTACTTGAATATCTCAGAGGTTCTGTCACTGTCATCGATTATGTTCAGAATGAAATCGAACGCTTTGCTTCTGACAATTATCACAACCGTTTCAGCGCTCGCCATCGGGCTGTTATCCCTTGCTTATATTTCGTATTACTCGGCAGAAAAGACTGCTGAACAAAATGTAGCGGCGGATTTTTCATTCATGAATGAGAAAGATGCCAAACGATTTGAAAGCAGTTTGAGTGAAAATGACATGTCGTACGTCAAAAAAGAAATGCCTGTCCTGCAATCGTCTTTTGATCTCACAAATATCATGGATGGAACTTCGAAAGAGATGCAGAGCGATCCCAGCAACACACAGCTCGCTGTTGTTAGCGATAAAGATGTAAAAGGAGTCGATGTGGCGGCTGGGGAAGCGGTTTTCTCAGGATATACTGACTTGCTGCAAAAGATAATGGTTTTAAAAGACTCCGGCAGCATTAAAGTCAAAAGCAAGAATGAGACAAAATCATTACACTATAAAGGATTAAGAGAAGAGTTTCTTGTATCCTACACGTTTACAAGCGGGGGAATGCCCGCAGTCATAGTGGATGACAACCTGTTTAAACAGCTGAATAAAGATAAAGACCCTCGCATTCAGCTGGCGCAATCTGAATTTATAGGCATCAATATGAAACATGGAGATCAGCTTGAAAAAGCAAATGAGCTCTTTCAAAAGGTCAACAAGAAAGATCTACATTTATCAAGGCTGGATACAAGTATTGCGCAAAAATCTCTTTTTGGTATGGTCATGTTCATCGTTGGTTTCTTAGGATTAACATTTCTCATCACATCGGGGTGTATCCTTTACTTTAAACAAATGGGTGAAAGTGAAGAAGAAAAACCGAATTATACCATCCTAAGAAAACTCGGTTTTACACAGGGCGACCTGCTGAAGGGGATACGCATCAAACAAATGTATAACTTCGGCATTCCATTGGTGATCGGCCTCTTTCACAGTTACTTTGCCGTACAATCCGGCTGGTTCTTATTCGGATCAGAGGTATGGTCGCCGATGATTATGGTGATGGTGTTATATACTGCACTCTATTCTATTTTCGGTATTCTGTCGGTTCTTTATTATAAAAAGGTGATTAAGTCGGCATTGTAAAACAGTAAAAGCTCCAGAGAACTGGAGCTTTTTTGTTTATCGTTTCGGCGCCCGATACCCGGCTGCCTCAGCCTCTTCAACTGAACAAAACATTTCAGCTGGGTCTGTCGTCCGGTCATAGTATGTACTGCCCGGCGTATGATAAATGCCGTTTTTGCTGCCTTTGATAAGACAGCCTTCTGCTGTATCAGCTGAGCTGGTTTCGTTGCTTTTATTTGTGCTGGTTGAAGAATGTTCGCTGTTTTCTTTTGTGCTGGCTGTTCGGTTTTGTGCCTCTTTTAATTGCTTTTCAAGTTTTGTTTTATCTTGTTGAAGGGCTTCATTTTCAGCCTTTGCTGTTTTGGTATCATCTTTGAGCTGTTTTTGTTTTTCTTGAAGTTCTTTATTTTCTGCTTTTAATGATTTCTGAGTCTTTTTTAGTTCACTATTTTCTTTCTCCAGCTGCTTGAGCTTGTTTTGATCTTTTGTGTCGTCTTTCAGTTTCTTTGCTTCAGAGCTGATGGCTTCATACTCTTTCTCAAGTGCTTCATGCTCTTGTTTAAGACTTTTATATTCAGTGTTTAGTGCTGAATATTTTTTATCAGCATTTGCTGCGGCAGCGTCAGGTTCTGTCAAAGCTGCTCCGGTGAAGAGCAGAATGAGGCCTCCAATGAAAAGCGGCCAAAAGAGTTTTTTAGAGAATCGTTTTTCTTTTTTCAGCACATATCTGACGAGATGGTACACTCCATAGCCAAGCGAAAAGAGAAATGCAAAAAAACCGAGGAATGCGAATGCCATTTCCATGAAATTTACCCCTTTTTCTATTTATTTTACAATTTTCGAGCAATATTTGTTAGATGTTTTCACACTCATCTGTTGAAAAAAATGAGATAGACAGATAGAATGAATGTGCTATGATAACTGGATTCGTACGGAGCCTGTTGAGGTTTCCGTTTTTTCATGAGCTTTTATAGATAAGAAAGGGGGATTAGTATGCCGCGCGCATTGAAAATTTTAGTGATAGGGATGTTTATTAATGTGACGGGTGCATCCTTTTTATGGCCGCTTAACACGATCTATATTCATAATCATTTAGGAAAGTCATTAACGGTCGCGGGGATTGTCCTTATGCTGAATTCCGGCGCCAGTGTGGCAGGGAATTTATGCGGCGGGTTTTTGTTTGATAAAATCGGCGGGTTCAAATCCATCATGCTCGGAATTGCGATTACGTTAGCAAGTCTGGTGGGTCTCGTCTTTTTTCATGATTGGCCGTTTTATATCGTGCTGCTTACGATTGTCGGGTTTGGTTCGGGTGTTGTTTTTCCGGCCAGTTACGCAATGGCTGGATCAGTGTGGCCTGAAGGGGGAAGAAGGGCATTTAATGCGATTTATGTCGCGCAAAACGCAGGTGTTGCCGTCGGTTCTGCGCTTGGCGGCGTGGTGGCGTCTTTCTCGTTTTCATACGTATTTTTGGCGAATGCCGCGCTGTATGTGGTCTTTTTCTTTATCGTATATTTCGGATTTCGAAATATTCAGACGAAGGATGTGTCTCAAACGTCTGTGCTTGATTATGACGCTGTAAGCAGCAAAGCAAAATTTACGGCTCTGGTTATTTTGAGCAGCGGGTATGTGCTCGGATGGCTGGCATATTCTCAATGGTCTACCACCATTGCATCGTACACGCAAAGCATCGGAATGTCTCTTTCTTTATATAGTGTGCTGTGGACGATTAACGGAATTTTAATTGTGGTTGGACAGCCGCTTGTCAGCTTTTTTGTGAAAAAATGGGCTGAGTCGCTGAAAGCGCAAATGATCATTGGTTTTGTCATTTTTATTGTGTCTTACAGCATGCTGCTGACTGCGAAGCAATTTCCAATGTTTCTGGCTGCCATGGTGATCTTGACCATCGGGGAAATGCTTGTTTGGCCTGCCGTGCCGACGATTGCCAACCAGCTTGCGCCTAAAGGGAAAGAAGGATTTTATCAAGGGTTTGTGAACAGCGCTGCGACAGGTGGCAGAATGATAGGGCCTTTGTTCGGAGGAGTGCTCGTCGATCATTCCGGCATTCACGCTCTTGTTTTATCACTTTTGGTTTTGCTTATGATCAGCATAGCCACGACGATTTTATACGACAAACGGTTAAAATCAGCTGATAAAGCGAATAAGCAGGCTTCAGTTTCTTCATAAGAAAGATCCCGCCGGATGAGCGGGATCTTTTTACATAATCGGAAGCACGTTCACGGCATCCTTTACATTAGAATATGTTTTCAGCGATGAGAAATTGGCATCCAGTTTATTCATTTTCATAGCCAATTCGGGCTTAATGCCGGTAATGATTAATTCGGTACCGGTCAATTTCAGCAAATGGCTCAGCTTGAAAATCTGGTCGGCGGTTTGTTCATTTACTTGGGCCAAACCTGATAGATCAATAATCAAATAATCATCTTTGGATGTTGATAAAATATTCGTCAATGTGCTGACGATGGAATTAAATCGCTCCTCTGTCAGGTTGCCGACTAGCGGAAGAGCCGAAATGCCGTTGCGAATCGGCACAATAGGAGTTGAAAGTGCAGTAATTTCTGTGAGGGAATCCTCGAGAAGCTGTTCATACTCTTTTTGCTTGGTAATGTCATTTTGAATTCCGACAAAATAGGTTTTGTCTTCTATTTCCAGCGGATCAATATATAACTCATTCCAGAACATCGTTCCGTCTTTTTTGTAGTTTTGAATCTGAACTGTAACCGGCTCTTTATTTTGTAAACCGGCTCTGATGTTGTCCACTTCACCAGCGTCTGTATCTTTCCCCTGTAAGAAGCGGCAGTTCTTTCCTAAAATTTCCTCGGCCTCATAGCCGGTCATTTGAACAAAGCCTTGGTTTACGTAGACAATCGGATTATCTTCAAGTGCAGGATCTGTAATCACTACACCGACTCGCGCGTGATCAAGCGCTTTTTTGATAACGTCCAGCTGTCCTTTTATTCCGAATGATTGAAAACTACCCATATAATTCCCCCTTAGGCCGCCAGCTTGCTGTGCGAAAGCCTGATATTCCCCTTTTTTTAATGAATTCTACAGTAACCGTAGCACAACACATGTTCTGATTCAAGCAAGCGCAGTTTGTTGTTTGTCATTCGGGCTTGTCCTCGTATACACTAAAAATAAGAACAGAGTTTGAACATATGAACGGAAAGGTTTCTACATGCTAAATAAGTGACTAGGTCAATGTCACTGGGTGAAAAATGAATCTAATGCATCAAGCTTACCGATCATGTGTTCACATATAATGGAAGAAACAAGCTTTTTTCAGATTTGCCAGTATGTAGATATCGAAAATCATCGGAATCGTTTAAGGGGGCTGGATGGCCTGAAGTCGCTTTACGAAATAAGGGCTTTAGGAAGGTGATGATGAAGATGCTGCATCAGGTATTAATTGCTTGTGTAATTGGAGGAATCATGGGGATTCTCGGTCATGTGAAAAAGAGAGGCAGACTGGAGAAACCCAGGATGACAAAGCGGTTTATCTATCTTGGATTTTTGGAAGATTGGTTTATCGGCATGACGGCTTCCATTTTACTTGTACTATCCGCTGACCCCGATTCAGGAATTCAACTTGTCATCTTATCCATTATCTCAGGCTACGGCGGTGAAGCTGTTCTCAGAAGCTTTGATTTTGTAAGAGAAATGAACAGCGGCGGCGAACCGGCCGAGTCGAAACGTCAAACCAAAACTCCACCAGAATAATTGTCCTCAATCTTCGCCCGTTCAGGGTACATTCCCATTGTATACAAACCTGCTTGCACTTATGAACAGAATTCTATAAAATACAGTTAAGATTACGGTTGCGATAAGAACAATGAAGAGGAGCAGTAAGAAGCAGATATTGTTTCAGAGAGTTGACGGCTGGTGAAAGTCAATCAAGTTTGTTTCCGAACTCACCTCAGAGTTGCAGCGGTGAAAAGCCGCTGACGCATAACTGCGTTAAAAGTATCAAGTGAGTGCGGCGTCTGCCGCGCTAACGAGGGTGGTACCGCGGGAAAACGAAAGTCTCTCGTCCCTTTTAGGGATGAGGGAGTTTTTTTTAGTTTGGGAATATTCTGAATATAATTGTCCCTTTCCCGTCAATACTTGAACCATAAAACGCCGTATTCAATCAGAAGGAGGTTTTTACTTTGAGTTTTCAGCACAAAGAGATAGAAAAGAAATGGCAAAATTATTGGCTGGAAAACAAAACATTTGCCACTCTTGATCATAATGAGAAACAAAAATTTTACGCGCTGGACATGTTTCCTTATCCGTCTGGAGCGGGTCTGCACGTCGGACACCCTGAAGGCTATACAGCAACGGATATCCTCTCCCGCATGAAGCGCATGCAGGGGTATGACGTTCTTCATCCGATGGGCTGGGACGCATTCGGTCTGCCGGCTGAGCAATACGCTCTCGACACCGGGAATGACCCGGCAGTGTTTACGAAGCAGAATATTGATAATTTCCGCCGCCAAATTCAGGCGCTCGGTTTTTCATATGATTGGGATCGCGAAATCAACACGACAGATCCTGAATACTATAAATGGACACAATGGATTTTCTTAAAGCTTTATGAAAAGGGCCTTGCTTACGTTGATGAGGTGCCGGTAAACTGGTGCCCTGCACTCGGTACGGTTCTTGCCAACGAAGAAGTCATCGACGGAAAGAGTGAACGCGGCGGCCATCCGGTCGAAAGACGCCCGATGAAGCAGTGGATGCTGAAAATCACAGCTTATGCGGACAGGCTTCTTGATGACTTGGAAGAGCTTGATTGGCCGGAAAGCATTAAAGACATGCAGCGCAACTGGATCGGCCGTTCTGAAGGTGCGCACGTTCATTTTGGCATAGACGGACATGATGAATCATTTACGGTGTTTACAACAAGACCTGATACATTGTTTGGCGCTACATACACTGTACTTGCTCCGGAGCATGCATTGGTAGAAAAAATCACAGCTGCTGAGCAAAAAGAAGCTGTCGAAGCTTATATCAAAGAAATTCAATCAAAGAGTGACCTTGAGCGCACGGATCTCGCGAAAACAAAGACAGGCGTCTTCACGGGAGCTTATGCGATCAATCCTGTAAACGGTGAAAAACTGCCGATCTGGATCGCAGATTACGTTCTTGCTTCATACGGAACAGGTGCAGTCATGGCTGTTCCCGGTCACGATGAGCGTGATTTTGAATTCGCCAACACATTCGGCCTTCCAGTCAAGGAAGTCGTGAAAGGCGGAAACGTGGAAGAAGAAGCGTACACAGGCGACGGAGAGCACGTAAACTCTGACTTCCTGAACGGGCTTAATAAACAGGAAGCGATTGAAAAAATGATCGCTTGGCTGGAAGAAACGAAAAACGGCGAAAAGAAAGTCACTTACCGTCTGCGCGACTGGCTCTTCAGCCGCCAGCGCTACTGGGGCGAGCCGATTCCGATCATTCATTGGGAGGACGGAACGTCAACAGCTGTGCCGGAGGAAGAACTGCCGTTGATTCTGCCGAAAACAAACGAAATCAAACCGAGCGGCACCGGCGAATCACCGCTTGCGAACATTAAAGAGTGGGTTGAAGTCACAGACCCTGAAACAGGGAAAAAAGGAAGAAGAGAAACGAATACAATGCCGCAATGGGCGGGAAGCTGCTGGTATTTCTTGCGCTACATTGATCCGCACAATCCGGATCAGCTGGCATCACCTGAGAAAATGGAAAAATGGCTTCCGGTTGATATGTATATCGGCGGCGCGGAGCATGCTGTGCTTCACCTTCTGTATGCCCGTTTCTGGCACAAGTTCCTTTATGATATCGGGGTAGTGCCGACGAAAGAACCGTTCCAAAAGCTGTATAACCAAGGAATGATTCTCGGTGAAAACAACGAGAAAATGAGTAAGTCAAAAGGGAACGTTGTCAACCCTGATGAAATCGTTGCCTCTCACGGCGCTGATACGCTGAGATTGTACGAAATGTTCATGGGACCGCTTGATGCTTCAATTGCCTGGTCTGAATCAGGCTTAGACGGCGCACGCCGCTTCCTTGACCGCGTATGGCGCTTGTTTGTTGAAGACAGCGGTGAGCTTAATGGCAAAATCGTTGAAGGCGCCGGTGAAACATTGGAGCGCGTCTATCATGAAACAGTCATGAAAGTGACAGACCACTATGAGGGCCTGCGTTTTAACACAGGTATTTCTCAGCTGATGGTCTTTATCAATGAAGCCTACAAAGCGTCAGAGCTGCCGAAGGAATATATGGAAGGTTTTGTGAAGCTTCTTTCTCCTATCGCGCCTCACCTCGCGGAAGAGCTGTGGGAAAAATTGGGCCATAGCGGTACGATTGCATATGAAGCTTGGCCTGCATATGATGAAGCAAAACTTGTTGACGACGAAGTTGAAATCGTTGTTCAGCTGAACGGAAAAGTGAAAGCGAAACTACAGGTTCCTGCAGATGCGACGAAGGAACAGCTCGAACAGCTTGCTCAAGCAGATGAAAAGGTCAAAGAGCAGCTTGAAGGCAAAACCATTCGTAAAATCATCGCGGTGCCTGGCAAGCTTGTCAATATTGTGGCAAACTAATCCTGGAAAAATCCCCTTTGTCAAAAAGGGGATTTTTTTCATCAGTCTCAAAATAGCAATCGTCCAGCTGACTTTGATATACTGAACATGATTATTGGTGAATAGGAGTGTTTTCTTTGGAAATAAAAGAAATCAGCACAGCTGCTTTGCAAGAAAAAATCGAGGCGGATGAAGAATTGTATTTGATTGATGTCAGAGAAGATGAAGAGGTTGCGGAAGGCATGATCCCGCAAGCGGTTCATATTCGCATGGGGGATATTCCTGAAAAAATGGACACCCTCGATAAAGACAAAGAGTACACTTTTATCTGCCGATCAGGGATGCGCAGCATGAATGTCTGCAGGTATTTGGATGAGCAAGGCTTTAAAACAGTCAACGTAGAAGGCGGCATGATGGCCTGGGAAGGCGAAACGAAACCGAAAAACTAGGGGAGAGATCACCCCTAGTTTTTTTTATTTGTATGCTGGAAGCCAATCGCCGTGCGCTTCAAATAAATCATCACACATAGAAATAATGTCATTGATGGACAGCTCCGCACTTGTATGCGGGTCAAGCATGGCTGCCTGGTAGACAGCTTCTTTTTTTCGTGTAACAGCAGCTTCAATGGTCATCAGCTGTGTGTTGATATTCGTTCTGTTTAACGCTGCGAGCTGCTCAGGAAGTTCTCCGGCAAAGCACGGGGTTATTTTTTTTCTGTCGGCGACGCATGTCACTTCAACTACCGCTTTGGAAGGAAGGTTTGTGATGAGTCCGGTATTTAAGACGTTTCCTCCGAAGGTGAACGGCTGATTCGTTTCCATTGCTTCTATTATTCTTGAGCCATATTCCTTTGAGCGTTTATGGGTGAGGTTTTTATTGTTAACAATGTCATCCCTCATTTTCTCCCAATCTTCTATCTGTTTCACGCATCTTCTTGGATATTCGTCCAGCGGGATCTGCAGCTCGTTGATCAATTCAGGATAATTCCGCTTAATAAAATAAGGATGGTATTCTGCGTTGTGCTCTGAAGATTCCGTGACGTAATAACCGAACTTATCCATCAATTCAAATCGCACCATGTCATGATGCTTTGTTTTTTGCTTTTCTCTCGCTCTCTTTTTGATTTCGGGATATAAATCAGCGCCGTCCTTTTTCACTTCCAACAGCCATGCCATATGATTGATGCCTGCGATTCGTTCTTCAATCCCGTCGTGCTCCATACCGAGAGATCTAAATAAATCTCTTGTGCACACTTGGACGCTGTGGCAGAGCCCGATCGTTTTCACATCCGTATAGCGAAGCATAGCGCCAGTCAGGGAGGCCATTGGGTTTGTATAGTTTAAAAACCAGGCGTCGGGACACATTTCCTCAATATCTCTTGCGATATCAAATAACACGGGGATTGTCCTGAGTGATCTGAATATCCCGCCGATGCCCACTGTGTCGGCAATCGTCTGCCGCAATCCGTATCGTTTAGGAATCTCAAAATCGATGACTGTGCTTGGTTTATAGCCTCCGACCTGAATGGCATTAATCACATAGCCCGCTTGCTGCAAAGCCAGTTTTCTGTCGTCATAGCTGTTGATAACCACGCTCGGATTATAGCGGTCTCTCAAATTTTCGAGCATAAGCTGAGATTCCTGCAAGCGTTTTGGGTCAATGTCGTAAAGCGCAAATTCAAATCCATTTAACGCCTCCGTTAACAAGCAGTCCCCTAAAACATTTTTTGCGAAAATTGTGCTCCCTGCACCGATAAATGTGATTTTTTTCATGTCGGTTCCTCCTTTATTTCATTATCCTTTTACCGCGCCTGATGACAGCCCGGCAATAAAGTATTTTTGCAGCGCCAGAAACAGAATGACCATCGGCAGCATTGCCATGATGGCAGCCGCGGCGACCAAATGCAGATTGTTGGCGTTTTCTCCGAAAAAACCGGCCATTGCGACAGTAAGTGTCTGCACCTTCTGATCCTGTAAAAAGAAAATCGCAAATTGATAGTCATTCCATATAAAGACACAGGAAATAATACAGATGGTGGCAGTGATCGGCTTCAGCAAAGGAAATACGATCGTAAAAAAGATTTTCAGCATTCCCGCTCCATCCATTCTTGCCGCTTCTTCAAGCTCTTTTGGAATGGTTGAACGGATAAAGCCGGAATACAAAAACACGGTTAACGGCATATACGCCGCTGTATTGATCAAAATGGCGACTGCGTGCGTATTGACCATGCCGGCGTCCACAACCATTCTGTACAAAGGCACCATGGACGTTAACGGAGGGATGATCATAATTGAAATCAGCAGCGCGAAAACGGCTTTATTCAGCTTGGTTTCCCGCCGGGCAAGAGGATAGGCGGCCAGTGAGCCGAATATGATTAATAACAATGCCGAAACACCTGTGATGATGATTGTGTTGATAAACGAGTTGCCAAGTGAAGCGCGCTCCCATGCCTCAGAAAAATTTTGAAAGGAAATATCAGCTGGAAACAGCCATTTGGAACTGTAATCTCCTTTTGCTTTCAATGAAGTGGTCAGCAGAATGTAAAAAGGAATGAAATGCGCACAGGCTACAATGGCAGCGAGAAGTGTAATAAACCGCAGTTTGTTTGAGCGGGCGGCTCTCATGACATTTCCGTCTCCTTTCTTTTAAAGTACGCAAGCGCGCAAAAGCTGATGATCAAAATGACAAATGCCATAAATATGCCTTGTGTCGCAGCATATCCGGCATCCTGCCGTTTAAAATACAGGTCATACATAAACGTTGACATGGATTGCGACGCGTTTCCGGGTCCGCCTGCAGTGAGCGCAATTATCACGTCAAACAGCTTTAAGCCTCCGATAATGTTGATGACCATATTGATCGTGATCGAGGGCATTAACAGCGGCAGGGTGATGCCGAAAAACTGCTGGCCCCGTGTCGCGCCATCCATTTCCGCTGCTTCATAGTAATCTTTCGGAATGCTTTGCAGGCCTGCCAAATAGACAATCATGGCGATGCCGACATATTGGTACGTGTTAATCATGACGATGATCCACGGGTTCGAAGACGGACTGGCGAGCGCGTTGATCGGGGTGATGCCGAAAACGCCAAGCAGGTCATTAAGCGCACCTCCGTCATATGAAAAGAAAAAGTACCAAATGTAGCCCATAATGAGCGGACTGATCATAACCGGCAAATACACAATGGTTCTTGTTATCGCTTTCATTTTTATGCTTTGATTTAGCAGCAGGGCGTACAGAAGACCAATAACGTTTTGAAAAAAGGTACTGCCGAGTCCGTATAGCAGCGTGTTTTTTAAGATATGCCATGTGTCCGGATCAGCAAACAGCCTTTCATACTGAGCGAAACCGACCCACTGATAAACCTGAGAAAATCCGTTCCAGTTTGTGAAGGTGATAAAAGCGCCTTTTACAAACGGATAAATCATGAAGATCAAAACGGAGAGCAGAGCCGGAATATACATCCACCAAAGTGAGGATTGTTTTTTCGGCTTGACCTGTTTCACATGAACATCTCTTGCGATCTCACTCATTGTTTTCAGCTCCCTGTGTTCCAGATTGCTCCCGGAGTCGTTTATATTCTCTTCCCAGCTTTTTAGAAATCTCGTTGGGTGTCAAAATGTCTGCCGCAAGCTCCTGGCCGACCGTTCCCATCACATCCCACATCCCGTTCGGCAGATACAATCGGTCGAAATAGGGCTCGACTTTCATATTCTGATAATGCTGATAGTCTTTGGCATAGAAAATATCAGCTTTTACATTGGTCAGCCCTGAAGGAAGCGATGTGGCTTCAGCCATTTCTTTCGCATGGGCGGGACGAGCCATAAATGCGATAAATTGCTTTGCTTCCTTTAAATGAGGCGAGTCTTTCCATGCTGCCAGTGTATAGCGCTCGCCGCCAATCCATATCGGGTCATCACCGGAGTGTATAGCTGGTGTCGGGATAATCCCAACCTTTACATTCGGGTTAATTTGGGCGACGTCTTGGCCGAGGGTGCCGCCCTGCATGGTAAAAGCAATTTTGTTTTGAGCCATTAACTCAATGAGCTGTGATTTTTTTGCTGTTACGGCATCGATATTGATGAGTTTTTCTTTCTGCATTTGTTTGAGGGTATCTGAAAGATAAGTAAATTTGCTCCAATTGAAGGTGCCGTCAATGAGCTGTTTCTTTTCATTATGGGCAGGATCTGTGATGAGAAGAGGTGTTGCGAATTGGTCATAATATTGGGCGAAAGAGCTTTTATCATATCCGGCGAACCAGAAAGGAACGATTTCTCCATTGCTTTTTTCTTTAATCGTTCTCAGTGCTTTTATAAAGTCATCCATCGTTTCCGGCGGGTCAATGCCGAAACGGTCTAACATATTGCGGTTGTACGCCAGGCCGTCCTTTGCTTGGTTGATCGGATATGCGTATACCTTTCCGCTTTTGTTTTTAAGGATGCTGTTTAAATTTGGATCAAGATTCTGAGTCCAGTCCATATCCCGGAGATCGGCTGTATACTCCCCGTACCTGATTTTCCCCCAGCCATGAGTATCAAAGAGATCAGGCAGATCATTGGCGGCCATTCTGACACGCATCATATTTTCATAGTCATTGCCTGGGAAATGAATGCTGACGCGAATGCCGCTTTCCTTTTCGAACGCTGAGGCTAGTTTTCTGAATGTGTTTCTTTCACTGTCCGTTGACATCGTAGAATAAATGGTTAACGTCTTTTTGCCTGTATCTGTAGCGCTTTCTTCAGATGAGCAGCCCGGCATAATCAGCAGAATAAGAGAGAGAAATAAAACAAATATGTGTTTCATCTTTTCCTCCTTATGATCTTGATGAACGTTTGTCTTGCGTCACCTCCTTAGCTGTATATCCGCAGCTTTGCCTGATGATCAGTGTTGTCGGCAGGGTGACTTGATGAGGAATTGTTCGGCCGTTAAAGCGGTCGAGAAGCTGTTTTACGCCTGTTCGGCCCATTTCCTCTGTATGCACTTTCACGGTGGTTAAAGGTGTGCTTGCAAACTCGGCCTCTTCAATGCCGTTAAAGCTGACAATGGCTGTATCCCGCGGCACATGCAGATCGGCTTCCCGAAGTGCTTTCAATGCGCCGATGGCCATAGAATCACTTGCGATAAAAAAGGCTTCAGGCAGCTTGCCTTGAGTGATGGCTTTTTTCATCAGACGATAGCCCTCGCGCATGCTGTAATCGCCGACCAGGACGTGTTCAGGCTGAGGATGGGCGGACTGCAAAAAGGCAGTCTGGCGTTTGTCCTCAATTGTTCTGCGAATGCTTTGGCCGTCCCTCAGTGTATGCTCCTTCTCCTGCCCGCCGATATAGCCTAATCGTTGGTAACCTAAATCGAAAAGGTGATCAATTGCCTGGCGTGCGGCGGCTTCAAAATCAATCTCAATCGAGTCGTATATCTGCGGATCGGGAGAATGATTGATAAATACGGCATGCTCCAATCGGCCGCTGATATGTTGAACGGCTTCGTCATGGACACGGCCGATAACAATGATACCGTCTAATTCCCGAAAAATATGCTCCTGGAAGGAACCGAGATGGATGGAGTTTGTAATGAAAATTTCCTGTTCAAAGCATTCTTTTTCAATTCCTTTGCGAATAGAAGAAAAATAAGGATCCTGCCGTTCTTCATCGGGAGATAAGCAGCTCAGCACCCCGATAAGCGGCTGGGCGCGCTGTTTTTGTCCGCGGGCTTTTCGGCGTTTAGCGACAGTTTGATAGCCTAGCTCTTCAGCGATACTGATCACTCTTTGTCTCGTTTCACCAGCCACAGAAAGCGAATGATCTTCATTTAAAATTCTCGAAACAGTAGCATTTGAAACGTTCGCTTTTAAGGCGATATCTTTTATACGAACCATGGTTACTCCCTTTCATTTGAATGAGATTTACTAAAACAAAAGAAATATTTTACTCATACGTTTTTGATAAATTGATACTATCATATGAAAGTAAGCGGTTACAATAATGAATTTCAGAATATTTTGTTATATTTAGTAAAAGTTTAGTAAACTACGATTTTTGTTTCTATATACTGTGTGAAAAATAAAGGGAATAACAAATCCGTCTCGTACATTGAAGATAAGCGAAAAAGGAAGGGTGATGGGATGAGTAACGAAAAAAGAGAGCTGCTGTTTCGATTGCTTGGTGATTTGCCTGATCGGAAGCATACGGGGGCGGAAACGCTGCGTATTGAGGAAAAAGAGGGATATATAATTGAAACGCTGCTGCTTGATATAAATGGGCTTGAAAAGGTGCCTGCATATTTTGTGAAGCCGAAAGCCGCAAAAGGACGGTGCCCGGTTATATTATTTCAGCATTCGCATGGCGGGCAGTATGAACGGGGAAAAAGTGAACTGCTTGAGGGAGCGGATTATTTGAAAGCGCCTTCTTTTGCTCGGGAGCTGACTTCTCTCGGATATGGCGTATTGGCAATCGACCATTGGGGATTTGGAGACAGACGGGGAAAATCAGAAAGCGAGATTTTTAAAGAGATGCTTCTGACGGGCAGGGTGATGTGGGGCATGATGATTTACGACAGTATAAGAGCCATTGATTATGTGCAGAGCCGCCCTGATATTCAGCCTGACAGAATCGGAACGATCGGCATGTCTATGGGGGGCTTGATGGCTTGGTGGACAGCGGCGCTTGATGAACGGATTAAGGCATGTGCGGATTTATGCAGTCAGGTTGACCATCATGTACTGATTGAAACACAGAATCTTGACCGGCATGGCTTTTATTATTACGTTCCGTCTCTTGCCAAGCACTTTTCTGCATCAGATATCCAAAGCCTGATCGCACCGCGACCGCATCTTAGTCTTGCCGGCATACATGATCGGCTAACACCCGCTGAGGGAGTGAACAAAATCGAAAAAGAATTAACAGCTTTGTATGCTGAAAAAGGGGCTTCTGATTGTTACCGTATGGTGCGCTCCGCTTCAGGGCATTTTGAAACAGCTATGATGAGGCATGAAGCTCTGCAGTTTTTGAAAAAGTGGCTGTGACATGAAAAAGGGCAGGCTTTACGTGTTTTTCTGAAATGGTTCTAAACAGGTAAGGAGGCGAGCATCTGCCCGTCTCTTCTTTTTCTAGTGGATCAATACAGTTATCAGGAATATACATGATAAATAGATTTTGTTTATGAGGAAATGGCGTTCTGATATTGACAGAATTGTGTATACATAATAATATTCTAATTGTTAACCTGAATTTATAAATGGTTAACAAATAGAATACTTTCTTCTGTAATCAAAGCTGAAAGGGCGAGAAGGTATGCAAGAAGAAACATTTTACAGTGTCAGAATGAGAGCTTCTATGAATGGGTCTCACGAAGATGGAGGAAAGCATATATCCGGCGGAGAACGGCTCATCACGTTCGATAATATGAAACGTACGGTGAATGCCTTATTAGAAAAAGGGTTATCTCACTCTAGAGGAAAACCGGATTTTATGCAAATTCAATTTGAAGAGGTTCATGAGCCGGTTAAGAAGATTCATCCATTACCAATGAAGACAAATGAAGTGGAATCCCCGGAAGAGGGACAAAGTCTTGCCCGTTTCTTATTGGAGAGAGCGGGTGTTCCAAGAAAAGTGATTGAAAAAGCATATCAACAAATGTCTGAATGGTCAGGTATCAGGGGAGCGGTGGTGTTTGATATTCACACTGGCAAACGAATTGATCAAACACACGATAAAGGTGTACGGGTGTCCAGAATGGATTGGCCGGACGCCAATTTTGAAAATTGGGCGTTCCGCAATAACATGCCGTCCAATTCAAGAATAAAAGAGGCCCTTGCACTTGCTTCGAAGGTGAGTGAGCATCCGGCAACCGTTGCAGAATTATGCTGGTCAGATGACCCTGATTACATAACAGGCTACGTCGCGGGTAAAAAATTGGGCTATCAGCGCATTACAGCAATGAAAGAATACGGGACTGAAGAGGGCTGCCGAATCTTTTTTGCTGACGGCTCTGTAAATGTAAACACATACATAAATGATCTCCAGAAGAAGCCTATTTTAATAGAGTGGGAGGAAGATGATGACTCAAGATTGGATAGAAAAAAGTAAAAAACATCTTTGGCTGCCTTTTACTCAAATGAAAGACTATGATGAACATCCCTTGATCATCGAAAGCGGCAACGGAATCAAAGTAAAAGACATTAACGGCAAGGAATATTATGACGGCTTTTCTTCCGTTTGGCTTAATGTGCACGGGCACCGCAAAAAGGAATTAGATGAGGCCATCATAAAACAGCTTGGCAAAATTGCTCACTCCACATTATTGGGCATGACCAACGTTCCGGCGACTGAACTTGCCGAGACATTAATCGAGATCAGTCCGGAGAAGCTGACGCGTGTTTTTTATTCGGACAGCGGTGCAGAAGCGATGGAAATTGCTCTTAAAATGGCGTTTCAATATTGGAAGAACATCGGGAAGCCTGAGAAACAAAAATTTATCGCAATGAAAAATGGGTATCACGGCGATACGATTGGTGCAGTCAGTGTCGGTTCAATTGAACTGTTCCACCACGTCTATGGCCCGTTAATGTTTGATAGTTATAAAGCTCCGATCCCTTATGTATACCGCTCTGAAAGCGGCGATCCTGTGCAGAGCCGTGAGGAGTGTCTCTATGTGCTTGAACAGCTGCTGAAGGAACACCATCACGAAATTGCAGCACTTTCGATTGAATCAATGGTTCAAGGAGCATCCGGCATGATTGTGATGCCGGCAGGATACTTGGCAGGTGTGCGCGAGCTTTGTACAGCTTACGATGTCTTAATGATTGTTGATGAAGTTGCCACTGGTTTTGGGCGTACGGGGAAAATGTTTGCATGTGAGCACGAAAATGTTCAGCCTGATCTAATGGCTGCCGGCAAAGGCATTACAGGAGGCTATTTGCCGATAGCTGTCACTTTTGCCACCGAAGACATCTACCATGCATTCTACGATGATTACAAAGAACAAAAAACCTTTTTCCACGGTCACTCCTATACAGGAAATCAGCTTGGCTGTGCGGTTGCTCTTGAAAACCTGAGATTATTTGAATCTGAAAACATCGTTGAACAAGTCGCGCAAAAAAGTAAAAAGCTCCATTTACTTCTTCAAGACCTGCATGCACTTCCTCACGTTGGGGATATTCGGCAGCTCGGCTTTATGTGCGGCGCAGAGCTTGTTCAGTCAAAGGAAACCAAACGGCCTTATCCTGCTGATCGGCGAGTGGGGTACAAAGTTTCTTTGAAAATGAGAGAGCTCGGGATGCTGACGAGACCGCTCGGCGATGTAATTGCATTTCTGCCTCCGCTTGCCAGCACAGCTGAAGAGCTCGAAGCAATGGTGTCTATTATGAAAGAAGCGATCCAAGAGGTAACCAGCCTTGAGCATTGACAGCTGGTTAAGCCGCCGGTTAGACAAAGCGAAGGGAGCCGGCGTATACCGTACACTGCGAACAATGAATGGGCCTCCAATTCCGGAGGTGACGATTGATGGCAAAAATCAAACGGTCTGGTCGTCAAACAATTATTTAGGTCTCGCAAACCATAACCGCTTGATCTCTGCAGCTCAAGAAGCACTGCAGCAATTTGGAGCAGGAAGCACCGGCTCGCGTTTAACGACGGGCAATTCGACCTGGCATGAAAAACTCGAAAAAAAGATTGCCGGCTTTAAACGGACAGAAGCGGCTTTACTGTTTTCAAGCGGCTATTTAGCCAATGTCGGTGTCCTTTCTTCGTTACCTGAAAAAGGGGACGTCATTTTAAGTGATCAATTAAATCATGCAAGTATCATCGATGGCTGCCGCCTGTCTAAGGCTGATACGGTCATTTATCGCCATATCGAAATGGCTGATCTTGAAGAAAAACTGAAAGAAACACAGCGGTACCAGCGCCGTTTTATCGTAACAGACGGGGTATTCAGCATGGATGGCACGATTGCCCCTCTTGATCAGATCATCTCTCTTGCTAAAAGCTGCAATGCTTACGTGATCGTTGATGATGCGCATGCAACAGGTGTTTTGGGAGAATCAGGAGGAGGGACGAGTGAACATTTCGGTGTTTGTCCTGACATTGTCATCGGCACGTTAAGCAAAGCTGCCGGAGCGGAAGGGGGGTTCGCTGCAGGTTCAGCGGTATTCATCGACTTTCTGCTGAACCATGCCAGAACGTTTATCTTTCAAACCGCTATTCCTCCGGCAAGCTGTGCAGCTGCCCATGAGGCGTTAGACATCATGGAGGCCAGCAAGGAAAAACGACAGCTTTTATATTCTTATATCCAGATGATCAAAACGAATCTGAAGCACATGGGCTATGTGGTGAAGGGGCATCATACACCGATTATTCCGGTGGTCATCGGCGATACCCGAAAAACCGTCACATTTGCTGAAAAACTGCAGGACAAGGGAATCTATGCCCCTGCTATTCGTCCGCCGACCGTTGCGCCAGGAGAAAGCCGTATCCGATTAACCATCACTGCTGGGCACAGTATGAGGGATATTGATCATTTGCTGGAAGCATTTCGTTCAATCGGAAAGGAGCTGAACATCATTCCATGAGAGGTTTTTTTGTAACCGGAACAGATACAGAAGTGGGGAAAACGGTGATATCCTGCGGTCTTGCAGCCTTATTGCGGGAAAATAAGATGGATGTCGGAGTATTTAAACCATTTCTAAGCGGGATCTCCCCTCATCATCCAGAGAGCGACACAAGCCTGCTGAAAGAGATGTCGCAAACGAGTCTTTCACATGAAGAGATTACGCCTTTTGCGTTCAAAGAGCCGCTAGCTCCATACGTTGCAGGAAAGCTGGAGGGAAAGGCTGTCAAAATGGAAGAGGTCGTACGCCATTGGGAGCGGATAAGAGAAAAACATGATTGCTTCATCGTAGAAGGTGCGGGCGGGATTTCTGTGCCATTGGGAGAGGATTTTTTAGTCAGTCATGTCATAAAAGCGTTACAGCTTCCAGTGATTATTGTGGCACGCCCTCATCTTGGAACGATTAATCACACCTTTTTAACTGTTCAATATGCCAAAAGCATGGGTCTTCCAATCGCCGGAATCGTCATCAATGGAATCAGTGATTCTCCTGATCATGATGAAAAAACCAATCCTGAAATGATTGAGAGCTTATGCGGTGTGCCGCTATTAGGAGTGACGCCAAAGCTGATAAACACAACAAAAGAAACGATTCAGGATATGGTGAAGGACCATATAGATTTATCATTACTGATCAATCGAGTGGGGGCATGAAAATGAATCAATGGATGGAACTTGCAGACCGGGTGCTGGACGGAGCAGAGGTGACCAACGAAGAGGCGCTTTCGATTTTAAACTGTCCAGATGAAGACATCTTGCTTTTGATGCATGGAGCTTTTCACATCAGAAAACGATTTTATGGAAAAAAAGTAAAGCTCAATATGATTATGAATGCAAAATCAGGGCTCTGTCCGGAGAATTGCGGCTATTGTTCCCAGTCTGCGATTTCGAAAGCGCCGATTGAGACTTACCGGATGGTGAAAAAGGAAACCCTTCTGGAAGGCGCAAAGCGGGCGCATGATTTGAACATAGGTACATACTGTATCGTGGCAAGCGGCAGGGGGCCGTCCAACAGAGAAGTGGATCAGGTCGCAGAAGCGGTACAGGAAATAAAAGATACGTATGGACTGAAAGTTTGTGCGTGTCTCGGATTGCTAAAGCCGGAGCAGGCGAAGCGGCTGAAAGAAGCCGGAGTAGACCGCTATAATCATAATGTCAATACATCACAGAGAAATCATTCAAATATTACCACGTCACATACGTACGAGGACAGGGTCAATACGGTTGAGATTGCAAAAACCTCCGGCATGTCTCCATGTTCAGGCGCCATTATCGGGATGAAGGAAACGAAACGGGATGTCATCGATATCGCACAAAGCTTGAAGGCCCTTGACGCTGATTCCATTCCGGTGAATTTTTTGCATGCGATTGACGGCACACCATTAGAAGGCGTAAATGAATTAAACCCGCTGTATTGCTTAAAAGTGCTGGCGCTGTTCCGTTATATCAATCCGTCAAAAGAAATCCGCATTTCTGGTGGAAGAGAGGTCAATCTCCGTTCATTGCAGCCATTGGGGCTGTACGCCGCCAACTCCATCTTTGTCGGAGATTATTTAACGACTTCAGGACAGGAGGAGACGGAGGATCATAAAATGCTGAGTGATTTAGGATTTGAAGTAGAATCGGTCGAAGAGATGAAAGCCAGTTTAAGTGCAAATAGCTGAAAGCAAGAATAAAAGCAATCGGTGTCATGTCGATTGCTTTTATTTTTATAGAGTCAAAATGATGATGTCAGAATCATGAGAGGGAGCATATGACAATTCCAATTTCACTTACACCTTCTGTGTTTTTTAAAAACCCTTATCCTTTTTACGATACATTACGTTCTGCACACCCTTTATATAAAGGGAATGTTTTGAAGTATCCAGGCTGGTATGTCACGGGATATGAGGAAGCGGCAGCAATTCTGAAAGATACCAGATTCAGAACACGTGTCCCGCTGCCTGAGACCTCCATAAAATATAAGGATTTGAATCATGTCCAGAAGCAGATGATGCTGTTTCAGAATCAGCCTGATCATAGGCGCCTGCGTATGCCGGTCAGCGGGGTATTTACTCCGAGAATGACAGAGGGCTATCGCCCATTTATAAATGAAACTGTCCATCAGTTGCTTGATCAAGTGCAAGGGGAAAAAAAGATGGAGCTGATTTCTGACCTTGCTTTTCCTTTGGCAAGCAGCATTATAGCTAAGATCATAGGTGTGCCGGCAGAAGGAAGGGATCAATTTAAAGAGTGGTCGTCAAGCCTTGTTCAAACGATTGATTTTACCCGATCAAGAAAGGTGTTAACAGACGGCGATCAGATCACTGTAGTGATGAGGGAGTATTTTAGAGAGCTCATTCAAAAACGGAAACAAAAACCGCAGCATGACGTGGTCAGCATGCTGCTGAAGGAAGGACAGGCTGGTAAGCTGACGGAGGAGGAAGTGGCATCAACGTGTATATTGCTGGCGATCGCCGGACATGAAACAACAGTGAATCTCATCAGCAACTCAATTCTTTGTCTGCTGCAGCATCAAGAACAGCTTTTGCAGCTCAAAGAAAACCCAGCTCTGATTCATACCGCAGTTGAGGAATGTTTACGTTATGAAAGCCCCACACAAATGACAGCTCGTGTTGCGTCAGAAGAGATTGAAATGAATGGCGTAACGATTCGACAAGGGGAGCATGTCTATATTCTGCTGGGGGCTGCCAATCGAGACCCAAAAGTATTCGCGCATGCCAATGAGTTCGATATCACCAGAAGCCCTAATCCCCATCTTTCATTCGGACAGGGCCACCATATTTGTATAGGTTCCTCACTGGCACGGCTAGAAGCACAAATTGCAATTAACACTCTTCTGCAGCGCATGCCCGGCCTGCAGCTCGCTGTTTCTGAAGTGCGATACCGGAAGCTAATTGGTTTTAGAGCGCTTATGGAGCTGCCGGTTATTTTTTAATGAAGGCTAAAGGAAGCCATGTGAATGCTGAAAACGTGTCATCCCCGGCGAAAATGGGCAATCTATAAAAAAAGGGGAGTGAACATATGAGAAAAGTGCTGATCGCCGGCGGAAATGGTGTGATTGGGAGGATATTGGCTAAAGGGCTTATGTCTGAGTACGAGGTGACGGTGCTGGATAAAGACCGCTACGAAGGCTTAGCACCCGCTATTCAGGCAGACGCGTCAAACTATGAGGATCTATTGAAAAAGATTCCGAGAGATACAGACGTGATCGTGAACTTACTCGCTGTCAAAATCAAATACGATGTCATGGACACAGCTGAATTTGAAAAAATGACGGATATTTTTTATAGAGCAAGCTACTATTTGTGCCGCGCGGCAGCAGAGCTCGGCATACCAAAGGTTGTTTTCGCCAGCAGCAATCATGTGACAGATGTGTACGAAAAAGACGGGCGTTCGCTCTTAGGGCGGGAAATCACAACCGACGATTATCCGCTGTCAAAAAATCTATATGGCGTCCTAAAGCTGACCTCGGAACATATCGGCCACCTGTTTTATCTGGAAAATAAGCTCTCTGTCATCAACCTTCGAATCGGAACGGTCGTCACAGATGAAATGGATACACTGCATGAGAACGACCGGACGAAAAAAACGCTTCTTTCCCACCCGGACTTGCTGTCGATTTTTAAAGCAGCCATTGAAACGAATATCCGTTACGGCACTTATTACGCCGTCTCTGACAATCCCGGCAAGCCGTGGTCGATAGAATCCGCGGTTCAGGAGCTTGGGTTTGCGCCTCAAATTAATACCGCTGAGCTTCTGAAAGAGGAAGAGAACGGCAATAACAGAGCATAATCATTTTCTAAGATTATGCTCTTTTTCTTTTATGATCGGTTTCAAGCCAGTTCCGATGCCGTCGGGCAAGGGACAGTGTTCAAATGATTATAGACATGGCAATCGCATATTTGCTACATTTTAGACACGATATCGTCACATGCTGCAGCTCGTTTATTAAAAATGATAACGCTTACAAAGGGAGGTGGGAACGATCGCACATTCACTGAAAAATCGCCTGTTTGATATTTTGATTTACGGATTTTTGCTGATGTTCGCTTTAATATGCGTACTTCCGTTTATTCATGTCATTGCGGCATCCTTTGCCACAGTAGAGGAAGTGGTTTCGAAAAAATTCATTTTAATACCGACCACTTTTTCGCTCGATGCCTATCGTTACATTTTTTCGACAGATATCATTTATAAAAGCTTGCTCGTTTCTGTGTTTGTGACAGTTGTAGGCACGGCGGTCAGCATGTTTCTTTCTTCATTGATGGCTTACGGTTTATCCCGCCGCGACTTAATTGGGCGGCAGCCGCTCATGTTTCTCGTCGTATTTACGATGCTCTTCAGCGGCGGAATGATTCCGACTTTCCTGGTGGTCAAATCGCTTGGATTGCTCGATTCTTACTGGGCCCTTATTTTGCCGACAGCGATTAATGCCTTTAACTTGATCATTCTGAAAAACTTCTTTCAAAACATCCCGGCGAGCCTGGAAGAGTCCGCAAAAATTGACGGCTGCAATGACTTGGGGATTTTCTTCAAAATTGTGCTGCCGCTGTCTCTTCCAGCGATCGCAACGATTTCACTGTTTTATGCGGTGACGTACTGGAATACGTATATGACGGCGATCTTGTACTTAAATGATTCAGCTAAGTGGCCGATTCAGGTGCTTTTGCGCCAAATCGTTATTGTATCAAGCGGGGTACAAGGGGATATGTCGGAAATGGGCTCGGGCAGCCCGCCGCCTGAGCAAACGATCAAAATGGCAGTAATAGTCGTAGCGACCATTCCGGTTCTGCTGGTCTATCCATTTATTCAAAAGCATTTTGCAAAAGGGGCTTTGCTGGGGTCTGTCAAAGGATAAAGAATATGAAACGGAGGGATATGATGGGAAACAAATGGAGAGTGCTTCTGATTGTGCTTGTATTTGCTCTCGGAGGAGTGCTGGCGGGCTGTAAAGGAGCTGATCAATCATCAGGCAAGGCGGACTCGGATTCAAAGGTAAAGCTGTCTATGATGGCGATTTTGTATCACCAGCAGCCGCCGAAAGACAGGGCGATCAAAGAAATTGAGAAGCTGACAAATACAGAATTGGACATCACGTGGGTTCCTGATGCGGTGAAAGAAGACAGACTGAATGCAGCGCTTGCAGCCGGCAATCTTCCGCAAATCGTGACGATTCAAGACATTAAAAATTCGTCTGTCATGAATGCCTTCAGATCGGGAATGTTCTGGGAAATCGGCGATTATATCAAAGATTATCCGAATTTAAACAAGATGAATAAACTCATTAATAAAAATGTCACAATCGATGGCAAGCTTTACGGGATATACAGAGAGCGTCCCCTCTCGAGACAAGGCATCGTCATTCGGAAGGACTGGCTGGACAATTTGAATTTGAAAACGCCGGAAACACTGGATGATCTTTATGAAGTTGCCAAAGCGTTTACAGAGAACGACCCGGACAAGGATGGAAAAGATGATACATTCGGATTGACTGACCGAAATGATCTGATTTACGGCGCTTTTAAGACGCTTGGCTCATATGAAGGCATGCCGACAGACTGGAAGGAATCAAATGGCACATTTACGCCTGATTTCATGACGAAAGAATACAAAGACACAATGGATTACATGAAAAAACTGCGTGATAACGGCTACATGAATAAAGACTTTCCGGTCACAAGCAAAACCCAGCAGCAGGAGCTGTTTTCTCAAGGAAAAGCCGGCATTTATATCGGGAATATGGTGGATGCTGTCAATTTGCGTGACAATGCTTCCGATAAATCAATGGAGCTGGAGATCATCAACCGCATAAAAGGTCCTGACGGAAAAGAGCGTGTATGGGCGTCAGGAGGGCATAACGGTGTATTTGCTTTTCCGAAAACGAGTGTGAAATCAGAAGCCGAGCTGAAACGGATCTTGGCGTTCTTTGACCGAATAGCCGAAGAGGACGTCTACAGCCTGATGACATACGGCATTGACGGGGTTCATTACAATAAAGGAAAAGGCAAAACATTCACAAGAAAAGAAAGCCAGGTAAAAGATTGGCAGACTGATATTCAGCCGCTGTCCGCCTTAATCGCCATTGATAAAGCCTACTTAAAAAACACCGGTGATCCGCTACGGACAGCGTACGAGGAGCTGACGGAAGACAATGAAAACATCATCGTCTCCAATCCGGCAGAGAGCTTGTATTCCGCCGCGGAGTCTGAGCGCGGAGATGAACTGAAAAAAATGATAGACGATGCCACCTATAAATATATGATCGGAGAAATTACAGAAAGCCAGTTTGATAAAGAAGTTGAAAAATGGGAAACAAGCGGAGGAAAGCAGATTATTCAGGAATACGAGGAAGCGTTTAAAAAAACAAAGTGATATTGAAAAAACCCAAAACGCACTAGCGGTTTTGGGTTTTTATATGCTTCTTTTTTGCTGGCGGTAGTTGCCCGGTGTGATGCCTTCCAGCTTTTTAAAGGATCTGATAAAGTTTTGCGAGTTTTTGTATTTGAGCTTTTCAGCTATGTCTTTCACCGCCATGTCGGATTCAGCCAGCCAGCTTTTTGCCATATGGTGGCGGTAATTCGAGACATACTCGCTGAATGAAATGCCCATTTCTTTTTTGAAAATACTGCTTAAGTAGTTCGGGTTGTAATGCAGCCTGCGGGCAATTTCGTCCAGCGTTAAATCGGATTCAAACTCATGGTGGATGATATGGATTATGTTGTCGGAAATATTCTTGTACTGTGCATCGGCCCGGGCATTTACTTTGTCTGTCATCGGATCAATGAATTCTTGCTTCAGCCAGTTTTCAGTATCCTCGAATGTCTTCAGCTCAAAAATTTGGTCATACAGCATTTTGTTTTCTTCAAGCTCAAATAGTTCAATTCCGAGTACATGCAT
This sequence comes from Bacillus sp. PAMC26543, assembly GCF_014250375.1. NCBI lineage: Bacteria > Bacillati > Bacillota > Bacilli > Caryophanales > Bacillaceae > Bacillus > Bacillus sp. PAMC26543. The sequence goes on from NZ_CP060193.1 coordinate 1,214,210, forward strand.
CAGTTCAATGACATGATTCAGAAAACGGGCGATTGCGATCTGAAATTGGTACGGGTTGGTGTTGTGTGTAAAAATCGACTGTAAAATCGCGTGCAGGCATTTGTCTGCTTTCTCCTTGTCACCGGCTTTTACAGCATCGAACAGCTCATGCTGAAGCTGCTTCGGAAAATGGGTTTTGAACGTTTTTTTCTGATCCAGGTCTTCATAAAAGATTATCGATTTGTTTTCTGCTTTCAGCCGGTATTTTAACGCTTCTAAGCCTTCCGCATAAGCGTTTTTCGCCATTGCTAATGCATCAAACGGCTGGCTGACGCCGATGCTGACAGACAGGTGCAGCTCAGCTTCAACTGTATCCTGAATCATCCGGGCGATATCATTCAGCTCGGCCATAAATGCCTCTTTTGTCCCGCTTTCATTCATCAATATGGTTGCCTGCTGTTTATCGACTACCGCTGGTGCGAGGTGTTTTTCCGCGGGGATGTTCCGCTCAATCAGGCTGTTGACGGCAAACAACAGCAGATCCATATCTTTTTTCTCATACGGTGTCTGATTCAGCGTGTCAATTTGGAGCACCAGCAGGGCGAGGTGGCGCCAATTTTGTTTTAAGCCGAGGCTTTCAAAGCGGTTATTGACCTCCTCATCCGTCAGTTTTCCAAGCATAAGTCTGACCATAAAATATTGCTGAAGATGAGTGGCCTGCTGCCTCATTGTTTCTTCAAGATCGTCATTTCTGTTTTTGAGCTGCTTGAAGCTTTGCTCGATTAATTCAAACTCGTTTTGATGAGGCTGTTTTTCTGGAAAGGCTCCGTGCCGCGCAAACGATTCATAAAGCAGCCGGATCGGCTTATAAAAATGACGGGAGCCCAGCCAAGAGAATAACAATGAAAGCGCTAACAAAATGAAACATACCGTAAAGGTGATCCAGCCGATCGACTTGGCTTCTTTTTTTAGTTCGGGCAGGGAAACGAGAGAAAAATAAGTCCACGTGTTATAGTCTGATTTTTGATAGGTCACTTTATAATGAATGCGGTCAATGGCTGTTTCAAACTGGCCGCTTTTGGAGCTTTGCGCCAGCATTTTTTTGACAAAATCGTCGTTTTGAAGAGAATCGCCTATATCAGACATGTTGTTGTGAAGGATGATACGGCCTTTTTCATCAATGATAAACACGCTGTTTGCGCTTGAATAATCAGGCATATTTTTAACGAGTGAACAGCTTGGGATGCTTGCGGCTGCCAGTCCCTTCGTGTTTGTGCTGTTCAGCGGGAGCTGCTTAATCAAATTGATATTATACCGGCAGCTTTCTGAAGCGCCTTCCTTTGTGGAGATCAAACGGTTGTTTTTTTCCAGCGTCCAATAGGACCGGCTCGCTTTGTTTTTCGAATACGCCTCGGCTGCTTCATGAAGGGAGTCCGTATTCATGCGGTACAAACCGGAATTGTTCATGTACCAGTTTTTCATATAGCTGACAAGCGTCATGTTGGACAAATCGGTATCAAAGCTTTGCAAATAGTTGAGCTCTTGGTTCACTTGGTCATAGATTTGAAATTGGTCAGAGTGCAAAGGCTCGGACAGTGTGCGGAGGAGAGGCGGCGAACTCACATAGTGGGTTAAAGAATGATCGACGGTTTTTAGGATGTGCTCGATGCTTAGCTGGGTCTGCTGGAGTGTGTCGAGTTTTTCCTCCGAAACGTTGGAGATGGCCGTTTTCTGAGAGTGCTCGTACGAAAACAAACCGACCAAAATGACGGGAATGGTGCTGAGTAAACAAAAAAACGTGATGAGTTTGTAATAAAACTTGTATTGGCTTCTTTTCATAAAACCCCCCATTTCATAACACCTTAATACAATTAATCCAAAGATTGATAGATATTGTCAATAATCATTTTCTAATATCGGTGTCTTTTTTTCAGATAGAGAGGCAAAACCCTTGATGACAAAGGGCTCAGGCAGAATGTGATCATATGATTGTAGACGGACTTTTGCACGCTGCGCTACAGTGAAAACAAGAACCCGTGAAAGGAGGCTTTGAAAAAGATGAAAACAGCAGAAGCGCAAGCGCCGGCTGTAGACGCAGTCATGTTTAAAAAAGAAAAAAGAAAGCGCTTACTAAATAAGCTGCTGCAGCAAAAGTTTTTGTACTTTATGATTTTGCCGGGATGTATTTATTTTTTGCTTTTTAAATATGTTCCAATGTGGGGAATCGTGATTGCGTTTCAGGATTATCAGCCGTTTCTCGGCATTTGGGGCAGCGAGTGGGTCGGGCTGAAGCATTTTATCAGGCTGTTTACAGAGCCTACATTTTTTGTCCTGTTAAAAAATACGCTCGTGCTCTTTGCCTTGAATCTGGCCATTTTTTTTCCGGTGCCAATTTTATTAGCGCTTCTTCTAAACGAAGTGCGGATTGCACTCTTTAAAAAATTCGTTCAGACGCTGATTTATATTCCGCACTTTATGTCCTGGGTCATTGTTGTATCGCTGTCATTTGTGCTTTTGACAGTAGACGGGGGCCTGATTAATGAACTGATTACGTTTTTTGGCGGTGAAAAAATCAATTTTCTGCTGAATGAAGAATGGTTCCGTCCGCTGTATATTCTGCAGGTCATCTGGAGAGAAGCGGGCTGGTCAACGATCATCTACCTGGCCGCAATGACGGCGGTTGATCCTCAGCTTTATGAAGCGGCGAAAATGGACGGAGCGGGACGGCTGCGGCAAATGTGGCATATTACGCTGCCGGCTATCAAAAGCGTCATCGTCGTTTTGCTGATTTTAAAAATCGGGGACACGCTGGAGCTTGGCTTTGAGCATGTATATTTGCTGTTAAACGCCACAAACAGGGAAGTCGCGGAAATTTTTGATACGTACGTTTATACTGCGGGGCTGAAACAGGGCCAATTCAGCTACAGTACAGCGGTCGGCGTATTTAAAGCGGCGGTCGGGCTGATTTTGGTCATGCTTGCGAATCGTTTGGCGAAGAAATTTGGCGAGGAAGGAATCTATTAAGAAAGGGATGGTATCAATGGATCAATCAATCGCTGTAAAGTCGCCTCTTACGTATGCGGAGGCATTGGCAGAAACGATTATGAACACGTATACAGTTGAAGAGCTGCCGCCTGCAAACCGCTGGCACTATCATCAGGGCGTTTTCTTATGCGGGGTTTTGCGTCTTTGGGAAGCAACCGGACAGAAACGGTACTTTGATTATGCGAAATCTTATGCGGATCTCCTAATTGATGATTACGGCAATCTATTATTTAAAAGAGACGAACTCGACGCGATTCAGGCGGGCCTTATTCTTTTTCCTTTATACGAAAAGACGAAGGATGAACGCTATGTAAAAGCGGCAACAAGGCTGCGGGGCTTATACGGAACGCTGAACCGAACGTCAGAGCAGGGGTTCTGGCATAAGGACGGCTATCCATATCAAATGTGGCTTGACGGTTTATATATGGGCGGGCCGTTTGCACTGAAATATGCCAATTTGAAGCACGAGCCGGAGCTGTTTGACATGGTTGTGCTTCAGGAAGGCCTGATGAGAAAGCATACGAAGGATCCAAAGACCGGGCTCTTCTATCATGCGTGGGATGAAGCGAAAAAAATGCCTTGGGCCAGTCAAGAGACAGGCTGCTCTCCGGAGTTTTGGGCGCGTTCAATCGGCTGGTACGTCATGTCACTCGCAGACATGATTGAAGAGCTGCCTGAGAAGCACCCAACCCGTCATGTCTGGAAAAAAACACTGCAGGACATGCTCGAAAGCATCTGCCGCTGCCAAGACAAGGAAACAGGATTATGGTATCAGATCGTTGACAAGGGCGACAGATCTGACAACTGGCTGGAAAGCTCGGGATCGAGCCTGTATATGTATGCCATCGCTAAAGGAATCAATAAAGGATATCTCGACAGATCCTATAAAACGCCTTTGTTAAAAGCGTATCAAGGGCTGATTCAGCATAAAACTGAAACAACAAAAGACGGCGCGTTTCTCGTCAAAGACATATGTGTCGGAACGTCGGCAGGATTTTATGATTATTATGTCAGCCGGGAACGGAGCACAAACGACCTTCACGGGGCGGGAGCGTTTATTTTGGCGATGACAAAATTGGAAGCGCTTCTCGGGTCAGACGAAAAATGAAAAGATCTCTATGTGCGGCTGTATGTGTGATCGTCTCGTTGCTGTTTTTGGCTTCGTGCTCAAGCAGACCGGACGGCATTCATGTCATCCTGTTTTCAGATATGCAGGCAGGCGTACAGGATAACATAAAAGAGGCCGCTGAAAAGAAGGCAGGCAGGGCAGAAATTTTTCCCGCTTTGCCGGAAAAGCTGCTGACTGAAATTACGGCTCGCGAGGGTGACGTCTTTATCGTGCCTGAAGACTTGTTTGCAGCTTACGATGATCCGGAAAATTTTCAGCCGTTAGACGGATTGTCACTGAAACATTCATCGCCCTATACAGCCGTAAATCAAAAAACGGGAGAAAAAACAGTCTATGCCGTTCTGATTGAGAAAGGGGAAAAACAGCTGAACGGCTATTCTTTTCGGCTGAATCGAAATATGGCGGCGTTTATCCCTGTATACTCCGAAAAAACAGAGGAAGCGCTGCAGCTGATTTCCCAATTAACAGAAGTCCGATAGGGGTGGGGACCATTGAAAAGCATCGTCATTTGCGGATTAAGCAGCAGAGCCCTCAGCATGTTTATCAAACCGCTGCTCAAACTGTTTTCATCCACTTATGAAATTACGGGATTGCTGGATGCCGATCCGAAACGATTCGCCGTCTGCAAAGAGGCATTTCCGGAGCTTGCACAAGTACCGGAGTATAAAGAAGAAGATTTTGACAATATGATGAGCGTTTCGAAGCCAGACATTGTGATTGTGACGGGAAGGGATGACACCCATATCACCTATATATTGAGAAGCCTTCAGTGGAATACGGATGTCATAACGGAAAAACCGATGGTGACGACGGTGCAGGATGCAAAGCGGGTGCTTGAGGCAGAAGCGAAAAGCAAAGGGAAGGTTACTGTCGCGTTTAATTACCGCTACAGCCCGTATCATCGGAAAATCAAAGAAATGATTTTAGAAGGAAAAATAGGAAGGGTCACGTCTGTTGATCTGAATTGGTATATTGATACCTATCACGGCGCCAGCTATTTTAAACGCTGGAACCGATCCAGGCAATTTTCCGGCGGCCTTTCTGTCCATAAATCCACACATCATTTCGATCTGGTGAATTGGTGGCTCGGCCAAAACCCGGCGGAGGTATTTGCTTACGGCGAGTTGAATTACTACGGGCCGGACAGTGAGTGGAATCCGCTGCCGGAAGAAGACGGGCGTTTTTGCGGCACATGCCGGGTCAAAGAGAAATGCCATTACTATGCGAGATGGCACCCTCGTGCCTCTAAAGCTTCTGTAAAGGATGATCATCTCAAGGCGGATGCAGACCAGTCAAGCTTATATACCGCATATCGCCCTGACGCGTGCATTTTTGACGAGGAGATCGACATTGAGGATACGTATGTGGCGGCTGTCAAATATGACGGCGGTGCGCTTTTAAGCTACTCGATCACATTTTCCGCTCCGTACGAAGGCTACCGCCTTACGATAAACGGGACAAAAGGACGCATTGAATCAAATGAATTCCATGAGCCTTCCAGAATTCCGTTTGCTTTTCCAGAGCAGACGATTGAGTATTATCCGCTTTTTGAATCGAAGCAAACCATTCAAGTCGTCAAAAACGAGGGAGGACACGGCGGAGGTGATCCGCTTTTACTTGCTGATCTATTTATAGGCAAAGATCCGCTGCGCCAGTATGACATTTTGGCCGGAGCCGAAGCCGGAGCCTATTCTATCGCGGTCGGTGAGGGAATATGGCGCTCCGTTGTTGAAAAGAAACCAATTGATATTAAACAGCTTTTTCATATGCAAAATGTATAAAAGCGAAGAGGAGGGGCTTTCGTGGAACATGACGGATCAATGGCACGGGTGCTGCGTTTTTGCGAGTGGATCATGAGGTTTGTGTATACCAATTTGCTTTGGCTGCTTTTTACGATCATCGGTCTCGGAGTGTTCGGTGTCATGCCCGCGACTGCCGCTTTATTCGCTGTTATGCGAAAATGGATTCAGGGTCAGGATCACGTTCCGGTGCTGCCAACTTTTTGGCGGGAATACAAAGCTGAATTTCTCCGTTCCAATCTGATCGGTGCTGTACTGGTGTTAATCGGTTTGATCATTTATATCGATTTGGCCTTTATTTACCCGAGCCACTACTTATTGCATATCCTGCGCTTTGCTATTATGATATTTGGCTTTCTGTTTGTATCAATGCTTTTTTATGTGTTTCCGCTGCTCGTCCACTTTGATTGGAAAAAGCGCCTGTATTTTAAGTTTTCCCTCTTGCTGAGTGTGGCGTACTTACAATATACCCTCGTCATGCTTGCGCTGACGGTCGCGCTCTTCTTCCTGCTGGCTTATCTGCCGGGAATTGTCCCTTTTTTCAGCGTCAGTCTCATCAGCTACTGCCACATGAGGATCGCTTATGCCGTCTTGGTGAAGCTAGAGCAGCAGGACCATGAACCGGCAAAGAAGCATCCTGCACCAGGAGCTATTTATCCGGAGACGAGGTAAACATTTTCTCTATCATATATTGATTCCAAACGGAATAGATTGATAGAGAAAGGAGAGCGGATAAATGCTGAAGGTGGCAGTGTTTGATGAAGAGCATGAAAAAGATTTGCAAACGGAGATCAATTCATTTTTGAAAGGAATATCGGAAGAGCAGCTGGTTGATATCAAATATACGGTTTCAGCGGCATGTGACCCTGAAGGCGAGCAGCTCTACTGTTTTTCCGCACTCATTCTATATCGAAAATAAAAAAGATCTTCCCGCGGACTGCGGAAAGATCTTTTTTTATGATTAAGCCTTTTTCACTCTTGGGCTTCTTGGTTTCTGGAATTTCTCTGCTGCTCTAATTTCTTTTCGTTCTCTTGCCAATGCTTTATAAAGGGCAGCAATCATGAGCAAGATAACAATTGAAAATGGCAGTGCCGCCAGAATCGCTGTGTTTTGCAAAGCGGCAAGTCCGCCGGAATACAAGAGCGCAGCTGCCATAGCAGACTGAATGATGCCCCAGCTGAGTTTGACTGAGTTAGCCGGGTTTAATGAACCGTATGTCGTCTGCATACCAAGGACAAATGTCGCTGAATCAGCTGATGTAATAAAGAACACGGCGATCAGGATCAATGCCAGGATAGACGTGATCATTGTCAGCGGATAGTGATCCAGTGTTCCGAAAAGCATCGTTTCGGAAGACTGCTTCGCCACATTAAAGATACCTTTTTGCTGAAGGTCCATTGCGGAAACACCGAAAATGGAGAACCATAGGAAAGCCAAAATACATGGTGCCACCAGGACGCCGATCAAAAATTCACGGATTGTCCGGCCTCGGGATACACGAGCGATGAAAATGCCGACAAATGGAGACCAGGAAATCCACCATGCCCAATAGAAAATCGTCCAGCCGTTGATCCATTCACGTTTGCCTGGATCGTTCGGCGCCAGTCTGAAGCTCATTTGAACAATGTTTTGAATATACTGCCCAATTGAATCTGTAAGTGAGTTCATGATCAAAACGGTAGGTCCGACAACCAGCATAAACAGCATCAGCAATCCGGCTAGTACCATATTGGTGTTGCTTAAATACTTAATGCCTTTTCCGAGTCCGCTCCAAGCCGATAGTAAAAAGAGCACTGTTACAATAACAATCAAAATCAATTGAACGATAAAATGATTCGGAATTCCGAATAGGTAATTCAATCCGCCGTTAATTTGAGTTGCGCCGATCCCCAGACTCGTTGCAACGCCGACAACTGTAGCGAAAACAGCAATACAGTCAATCAGTTTACCGATCGGGCCGTTTACTTTATCGCCGAGAATCGGAGTCAGTGTGCTGCTGATTAATCCAGGCGCGTCTTTGCGGAATTGAAAATATGCGATACATAATGCCACGACGGCATAAATGGCCCAAGCGTGCAGTCCCCAGTGGAAAAACGTGTACCGGAGCGCATCTCTGAAGGCTTGGGGGGTTTCTGTTTCACCTGATGGAGAGCTAATTGCGTAATGGCTGATCGGTTCAGCCGCACCATAGAATACTAAGCCGATTCCCATGCCTGCACTGAACAGCATGGCAAACCAAGATAATAACCCGAATTCCGGTTTTTCATCCGGTTTCCCCAGTTTAATTTTTCCAATCGGGCTGACAATTAAAAAGAGACAGAACCCGACAAACAAAGAGACAACTAATAGATAATACCAACCAAATGAATCTGTTATAAACGATTGTGCCGATTGAGACACGTTTTGCAGGCTGTCAGGAGAAATAACGCCCCACAAAACGGCTGCGGCTGTGATGACAATCACAATCCAAAATACACTAGATATATTCTTCAAACATTCTCACCCTCTGACTTTTTTGTGTACGCCTATATCTTCCTCGCAGGCTTAGTATGGTCGTACGATGGCAGATCATTCCTTCCTGTAAATTACCCCGCAATCAGGTGAAACAAAACAAATCTCACCCTAACATTTTTGCGGGAAATTTTCAAATGCCCGGCATGCTGTAAGAGTTTGAAAAGTCTAAGGTTTACGTACGGGAAAAGCGTCCGGCATTCAGTCCGGCGAGTCTGCCTGTGACGAGCGCAGATGTGATATTGTATCCGCCTGTATAACCGTGGATATCTAAGATTTCGCCGCAAAAATACAGGCCGTCCATTTTTTTAGACGCCATCTTTTTCGGGTCAATCTCCTTCACCGATACACCGCCTCCTGTGACAAACGCTTTGTCTAGAGACAGTGTGCCGTTTGCGAGAACGGTAAATTGCTTGCAGTCTTTGACAAATTGTCTGAAAGGCTCCTTCGGCAGCTCAGAAAATGATATGTTCGGTGAAATGCCGTTCTTTTCGAGCAGGAAAAGAAGGTAGCGCTCCTGCATCCAAGGCTTCAGCACATTTTTTAACGCTTTTTTCGGCGCGTCTTTCAGCTCCTTGTACATCTTTTGGAATAGCGTTTCTTCATTGATATCCGGAAACAAATCAATTCTGACGGGCACTTCCGGCTGTTTTTTCAGCTCTTTCACGATAAACTGGCTGCACCTGAGTATGGCGGGGCCTGAGAGACCGAAATGAGTGAACAGCATGTCCATCTTATGTGTGATAATGGCTTTGCCTTTTTTGTTTAATACACTGACGGCGACACCTCTGAGCGATAAACCCTGCAATGTTTTTTTCTTAATAAACGGCTCGGCAGATGTGACGGGCACCTCTGTCGGGAACAGCTCTGTTATTGTGTGGCCTGCGGCTTCGGCCCATTCATAGCCATCACCCGTGCTGCCGGTATGGGGAACGCTTTTTCCGCCAACCGCGATAATGACTGCCTGACTATGAATCACTTCGCCATTATTCGTCACAATGCCTGCTGTATGTCCATCTTCATATGTAACAGATTTGATTTTTTCGTTCGTTCTGATCGTCACACGCAGCTGTTTCAGCCTGTTTAAGAGCGCGTCGACAACACTTTGCGCTTTGTCTGTCACCGGAAACATCCGGCCGTGATCCTCTTCCTTCAATTTGATCCCGAGATTTTCAAAAAACTTGATAATATCTTCGTTATTAAATTCAGAAAACGCACTGTATAAAAAACGGCCGTTGCCGGGGATGTGCTTAATAATTTCTTCGACAGGAAGGCGGTTTGTCACATTGCAGCGGCCGCCTCCGGATATGGCAAGTTTACGGCCTAACTTATTTCCTTTATCTATTAACAAAACATCAGCACCCTGTTCTCCGGCTGCAATGGCAGCCATCAGACCTGAAGGGCCTCCGCCGATTACAATTACGTCATACTGCTTCATCTTTATCATCAACTTTCTTTTTACATTTCGTGTGCGGAACGCTGTCCGCAGTACTATTATAGCGAAAGACAGGTTCTGCTTAAACGTATTTTGCCGCAAACTTGCATTGTTACTGAGATTGCTTTTGTATTTATTACCGTCTATATGCCCAGTTGTGTTAAAATAGAAAAGTTGAATCTTCGTAGAAAATGGTGATGAAGAAACATGTCAAGCAAACTGTTAAGAGGCACGTTTGTGTTAACGCTCGGTACATATATTTCACGGATACTGGGAATGGTTTATTTAATTCCTTTCAGCATCATGGTCGGAGCGACAGGCGGTGCGTTATTTCAATACGGATACAATCAATACACTTTATTTTTGAACATTGCCACAATGGGCTTTCCGGCCGCCGTTTCTAAATTTGTTTCCAAATATAATTCCAAAGGGGATTATGAAACAAGCAGAAAAATGCTGAAGGCGGGCATGTCGGTTATGCTTGTAACGGGAATGATTGCCTTTTTTATACTATATTTATCTGCTCCGTTTTTTGCGGAAATATCGCTTGGGGGCAAAGATAATAACGGTTTGACGATTGATCATGTCGTATATGTCATCCGCATGGTCAGCTTAGCGCTTTTAGTCGTGCCGATTATGAGTCTTGTGCGCGGATTTTTCCAAGGTCACCAAATGATGGGGCCGACGGCTGTCTCTCAAGTTGTTGAGCAGATTGTCCGCATCATCTTTTTATTGAGTGCGACCTTCTTGATTTTGAAAGTCTTAAACGGCGGCCTTGTGATCGCTGTCGGTTATGCAACCTTTGCAGCTCTGATCGGTGCCTTCGGCGGGCTGATCGTATTGTATATTTATTGGAACAAACGAAAAGGCAATCTGCTGGCGATGATGCCTAATACGGGGCCGACAGCAGATTTAAGCTACAAGAAAATGTTTTTCGAGCTCTTCAGCTATGCCGCTCCCTACGTGTTTGTTGGACTAGCCATCCCTTTGTATAACTATATTGATACAAATACGTTTAACAAAGCCATGATTGAAGCGGGGCATCAAGCTATCAGTCAGGACATGATGGCCATTCTGACACTTTACGTGCAGAAGCTCGTGATGATCCCGGTTTCTCTTGCGACGGCATTCGGACTGACCTTAATTCCGACGATCACAGAATCGTTTACAAGCAGAAACTACAAGCTGTTAAATCAGCAGATCAACCAGTCGATGCAGACGATCCTGTTTTTAATTATTCCGGCTGTTGTCGGTATATCGGTATTAGCAGGCCCTGTGTACACGTTCTTTTACGGATCAGAGAGCCTTCATCCTGAATTGGGGAAAGATATCCTGTTTTGGTATTCGCCAGTTGCGATCTTGTTCTCTTTGTTTACTGTCAACGCCGCCATATTGCAGGGCATCAATAAGCAAAAATTTGCGGTTGCCAGTCTTGTGATCGGTGTCGTGATCAAACTTGTGCTGAATGTCCCGCTGATTAAGCTGATGCAGGCTGACGGCGCTATTTTAGCTACGGCACTCGGGTATACTGCTTCACTTATATACGGATTTATCATGATCAAACGGCATGCCGGCTATTCGTATAAAATATTAGTGAAACGGGGCGTTCTGATGCTGCTCTTGTCAGCAGTGATGGCGATAGCCGTTAAAATCGTCCAGTGGGTGTTAAGCTTTTTCATCTCCTACGAGGATGGCCAGCTGCATGCTGCGATCGTCGTGCTGATTGCTGCTGTGGTCGGCGGAGCTGTCTACCTGTATTGCGCTTATCGTTTAGGGTTTTTACAGAAAATATTCGGCCGCCGTTTACCGGGGTTCTTAAAGAAAGGCAGACATGCTGCTGATTAACAGAATATGTTGAAACAGAGGGCTCGCTTGATGCGGGCTTTCTTTTATAGGAAGGAGAGATTGGCATGAGACTAGATAAACTGCTTGCCAACAGCGGGTATGGTTCGAGAAAAGAGGTCAAATCGATTGTGAAAGCGGGAGCCGTCATGGTCGACGGAAAGCCGGCAAAAGATGTTAAGGCGCACGTGGACCCTGATGCGCAGGAGGTGACCGTTTATGGCGATCCGATTGATTACCGCGAGTTTATTTATATCATGATGAATAAACCGCAGGGCGTGCTGTCAGCGACTGAGGACAGCCGGCAAAAGACAGTGGTCGATTTGCTGACGCCGGATGAACTTAGATTCGAGCCGTTTCCTGCCGGCCGGCTTGATAAGGATACAGAAGGATTTCTGCTGCTGACAAATGACGGTCAGCTCGCTCACCGGCTGCTATCGCCGAAAAAGCATGTTCCGAAAACGTATGAGGTCCACTTAAAGTCGCAAATTTCGCCAGAAGACATCAACAGCTTAGAGACTGGGGTATTTATTGAAGGCGGCTACAAAACAAAGCCGGCACAAGCAGAAATAAAGGCAAACGATAAAGGGCATACCGTGATATACCTGACGATAACAGAAGGGAAATATCATCAAGTCAAACAGATGGCAAATGCTGTCGGCAATGAAGTCATTTATCTGAAGCGGCTCTCAATGGGACGCGTATCCTTGGATCCTGCTTTGGAGCCGGGAGAATACCGTGAGCTTACAGAAGAAGAACTTGAATGGCTGAACGAGCCGCAAGCATGAAAAAATCCCGCATCACACATGCGGGATTTTTATTATATATATAAGCACACAAAAACAAGGCTAAGAACGCTCCTCGCCCTGTATCTATCAGGCCGCTCACAGGGCGGCCCTATGTAATTTTTAATGTTATGAGGTAATCTTTACTTTCTTTCTCGTTGTCTCCCATTTGCCACGGCTTGGACTATGAACAAGATCATTATATGCTAACACATTTAAGTCTCTTTGAATCGTTCTAGGTGTAATGCCGAATTCGTCAACCAGTTCCTGTGTTGTCACAAGGCCTTTCTCTTGAATAAACATGTAAACTGATTTGATTCGAGTTAGCATACGGTTTGTTGAAGGTTTCAAAAAACCACTCCCTATCATAAGATCGGATGGACTTGACTAACCACAACTCACGACTATCAACTGCGTACGAAATAGCAACTAAGGCAGACATCTGTAATATTTAAATAATTCGCCTTCATTATACACGATTTCGCCGCGGTGAATCTAGGAATAAGTATGATAAATTTTTTCCAATTTGAGTTTGGCCGCCATCCTTGTTGGATTACTATGTATTTCAGCACAATATTATTATGGATAAAGAAACTTTTTTTATTCTGTTTCGTATGTGATTTGGGGGGTGAGTGAGATTGAGAATGTTGTTGGAAGCATCGATAGAGCAAGCAGGGTATACAAGCCGAAAAAAAGTGCTCACCGATGTTTTATTGGAAGTCAGAGAAGGGGAGCTTGTCGGATTGATTGGAGCGAACGGCGCTGGAAAAAGTACTGCCATCAAGGCGATACTCGGCCTCTCGCAAGACTTTAAAGGGACTATCGCTTGGAATGATTGCTCGTTTGCTTATATTCCGGAGCACCCGTCCTTTTATGAGGAATTAACGCTGTGGGAGCATCTCGACCTGATCAGCACTTTGCACGGCATTGGTCAGAGTGAATTCGAATACCGTGCCCAAAGTCTTCTTGAAACATTTTCGCTTGATCATGTCATGCATGAGCTGCCGGTGACGTTTTCGAAGGGCATGCAGCAAAAGCTGATGCTGATTCAGGCCTTTCTTTCTAAGCCTGATATGTATGTGATTGATGAACCGTTTATCGGCCTTGACCCGATATCGACAAAACGCTTTGTGGACATGCTGAAGGCTGAGAAAGATAGAGGAGCCGGCATTCTCATGTGCACACACGTACTTGATACCGCGGAAAAAATCTGCGACCGGTTTTACATGATTGATAAAGGTTCTTTGTTTCTTCAGGGAACGTTAAAAGATATTCAAGAGCAGACAGGGTTAGACGGGCAGTCATTGCTTGACTGTTTTTATACGGCGATTCAAGGAGGAAAGGCATGAACGGGCGCTCTCTCTTTTTTCGAAGGTGGCTGGATTTTTACCGATATCAGTTTAAGGTGCTGCATGCTGTCATTGATTGGACGGTTGCGCTCTACATTGTCCTGCCGGCGCTTGCTTTTGTGATTTATCAGTATGTGGAGTGGACGAATGGAAACGGCCTTCTTTACGAGTGGTCTGAGAGAGTCGAATGGAGATGGTTATACGCTGTCGGTATACTGATTGTTTGTACAGGCTCCATCCATACTTTTTTACTGGAAGCGGACCAGGTGTTTTTGCTGCAAAAGAAAGCGATCATTCGCCAGATGAAACAATACGCATTGGTGTATTCTTTATTGTTCACGTTCGCCAAATGGCTGTTGCTCTTTTTTCTTTTTCTTCCATTTATCATTGATTCTGTTCGCGTCACTATTCCAGAAAGCGCTGCTCTATTGATCAATGCATTCGGTCTTCATACGCTCTTTTTATCCTTGAAGCAGGACAGGGTCAGAAAACCAAGAATTATTTGGAGACAGATTGCAGACTTTTTTCTCAAGGCTGTGCTTTTGGCGTGTTCTTTTCTCATGATTACCTTTACTGAGTGGCACTTGCTCTCGCTTGCCGGTGTTTTGTTTTTTATTTTTGCTTTCATACGCAGTTTGAAAAAGACGGCTTCATTTTCGGCTTTTGAGGCAGAGGTGCTTGAGGAGAAAAAAATCAGGCTCACTCTTGCAGGTCTTGTAATGATGACGAGCCAAGATGTGAGAATGCCGAGAGTAAAGGACAGGATGAGGAGAAAACCACTATTATTCCGGAATTCAAAAAGGATATTTAAGAAACGGACAATGTATACAATTTATAAAGAATTGTTTTTTAAAGTCATGCTGAGGAATGGGGAATATGCGAGGCATCTGTATATGCTTTTGTCGGCTTTTACGGTTTTAACAGTCGTTTCCCCGATCTTTCTTAAGGTGATTGCGCTGCTGGTTTATACAGGTGTTTGCCGTTATGTGCTTTCGCTTATTTTTGACAAAGTGATGGATGCGCCGATCTTAATTGGGGCTGATAAGGAAAGTGATGAATATTACCGGGCCAGAAAAAGCTGTGTGAACACGCTGCACTATGCTTGTGTTGCCTGCTGCTTTTTGGCGGCTGCTATCTCTTTTTTGGTGAAATAAAAACCCAAACGGATGCCGTTTGGGTTTTCTGTATGTTATAGAATAAATAGCTGGATGAAAAACAGAACGGCAAATGCGAGGACGAGCGGATGAATGTCTCTCCATTTTCCCCGTGCTGCTTTCACAATCGGATACGAAATAAAGCCAAGCGCAATTCCTGTGGAAATGCTTGATGTAAGAGGCATGGTCAGAACAACGAGAAATGCCGGAAATGCCTCGTCCATCTCCTTCCAGTTAATATTCGACACCGAGCCCATCATCAGGCTGCCGACAATAATCAAAGCCGGTGAGGTGATGGCGGATATGCCGGATAAGGCGCTGACAAGCGGACTGAAAAACATCGAAGCTGCAAACAATACCGCGACAGTTAAAGACGTAAGACCTGTTCTTCCCCCGGCTGCGACGCCAGCTGAAGACTCGACAAACGCGGTTGTCGGACTTGTTCCGAAAACAGCACCGACTGTGGTCGCCGTTGAATCAGCAAGCAGCGCTTTTCGCGCGTTCGGGAGCTTGTTGTTTTTCATCAATCCGGCTTGCTCGGCCACACCGATCATCGTACCGGTCGTATCAAAAATCGTTACAAGCAGAAATGAAAAGACGACAGCGTACAGGCCGTGATGGATCACATCGCCAAAAGCGGAGAACGGATTTGAAATAATCAATCCCTCAGGCAAATGCGGAAAAGACATAAAGCCTTTAGGAAAATGCAGCTGGCCGGTAAAAAACGCGATCAAAGCGGTAGCTGCCATTCCGATAAATAACGCTCCGCTTACATTCAGCACCATCAGGATCACACTGATCAATAAGCCGATCAGCGTTAAGATAACCGCTGGCGAATGAAGGTTGCCGAGTGTGACCAGATTTGATTTATCAGCCGTAATAATTCCCGCCTGCCGTAAACCGATAAACGCAATAAAAAGCCCGATCCCTGTGGTGATCCCGTATTTTAAATTGTTTGGAATCGCTTCTATCAGTTGTTTTCTTAAAGGCGTTAACGATAGAATAATGAAGAGAACCCCTGCTGTGAATACTGCGCTGAAAGCTGTTGCGTACGTGATGCCGCCGCCGCTTGCGCCTACAACGTGATAGGCTAAGTAAGCGTTTAAGCCCATGCCGGGCGCAATGGCAATCGGATAATTTGCAGCCAGGGCCATCCACAGCGTTCCGACAATGGAGGCGATAATCGTTGCGGTAAAGACCTGGTCAAAAGGAACTCCGGCATTCGCTAAAATGACCGGATTCACCACTACAATATAGACCATTGTGAAAAAGGTCGTCAATCCAGCTATGATTTCTTGTTTAATCGATGTTTGCTGCTCTTTTAGATGAAACATAGTAACCTCCAATTACGAACGTTTTAACAAAACACCATTAATATTATTCGTTTTATTTAGTTTTTGCAAGTGATTTATTGCAGAAAGGGGATCATTATGAACTGGGAAGTCGAAGTGATCAGAAAAAAAGATGATTTGATTCGCGATACGCAGGAATTCTTGAGAATCAACAGTGTAATGGACGAAACAACAGCCGGGCCCGGCAAACCATTCGGAGAAGGGGTAAATGCCAGCTTGACCTCTTTGCTTGAGCTTGGAGAAAAAGAAGGATTTTCCGTAAAAAATCTTGACGGGTTCGCCGGTCATATCGAATGGGGCGAGGGTGAAGACATTGTCGGCGTTCTTTGCCATGTTGATGTTGTACCGCCCGGAGACGGCTGGACAAGTGATCCGTTTTCAGCGGACATCCGAAACGGACGGATTTATGCAAGGGGCGCCATTGACGACAAAGGTCCGACGATGGCGGCGTTCTACGCGCTGAAAATCGTCAAAGACATGAATCTGCCGCTTTCTAAACGTGTCAGAATCATTATCGGAACAGATGAAGAAAGTGATTGGAGATGTGTGGAGCATTATTTCAAGCACGAAGAAATGCCGAATCTCGGTTTTGCGCCAGATGCAGATTTCCCGATTATTAACGCGGAAAAAGGGATTATTGATGCTTCACTGCTCATCCCGCACCGCGCAAACGAAGCCGCTTCAGAAACAGTTCTTGCCTCGTTTACATCAGGTCTCCGTTTAAACATGGTGCCAGACGCTGCGGAAGCTGTTCTTGAAGGATCAAATATAGAAGAGGTTCTTGCCTCATTTAAAGACATGCTCCGCGCAACGGATCAAAAAGGTGAAGCTGAGATTGAGAATGGGCAGCTGATCTTGCGCATGCACGGACTTTCCTGCCATGCGATGGAACCGAACAATGGAGTGAATGCCGGCATCAAACTGGCAGAATTTTTGCGCCAGACTAAGCTGGATGAAGCCGGACAGCGTTTTGTTCAAGTCGTGACAGACAAATTCTCAGATGATACGAGAGGAAAGAAACTGAATATTGACTGTGAGGATGAGATTAGCGGAGAGCTGACATTAAATGTCGGAACACTGCGCTATACAGAAGGGCAAGGAGGCGAGCTTGGAATCAATATCCGCTATCCGGTAACGGCGGAAAGCAAAATGATTCGCGATGCGTTTGAAAGCGCCGCTGAATTTGAGCTTGAAGAATTTAAAGACAGCAAGCCGCATCACGTATCAGCGGACCATCCGCTAGTCAAAACACTGCAAAAGGTATATGAAGGCCAATTAGGCAAAAAAGCTGATTTAATTTCAATCGGCGGGGGAACGTATGCAAGATCTTTGAAAGCCGGCGTCGCATTCGGACCGCTGTTCCCCGGACGTCCCGATAGTGCGCACCAAAAGGATGAATATATTGAAATTGATGATCTCCTCAGAGCGACTGCTTTATATGCGCAGGCCATCTACGAACTTGCAAAATAAAAGGACCGGCTTCTTCTGAAGCCAGTCCTTTTTTTACACAAATGACCATAAATCAGTTGATAAATAACGTTCCCCGGTATCAGCTGTCATACAGACAACGACTTGATCAGGAGAGAGACGTTTGGCGGCTTCAATCGCCGCGAAGCAGGCAGCGCCTGAAGAAGGCCCGACGAGAATTCCTTCCTCCGCAGCAAGGCGTCTGGTTGTCGTATAAGCATCCTCATCAGTGATTTTGATAATTTCATCATATACATCTTGATTTAAAACTGGAGGAATGAAGCCTGGGCTTGTCCCAACCAGCTTATGCGCACCCGGTTTTCCGCCTGATAATACCGGAGACCCCGCAGGCTCGACAACATGAACCAAAATATCCGGGAAAAGTTCTTTTAGCGCTTCACCGGTGCCTGTAATGGTCCCGCCAGTACCGGAAGAAGCTACAAAAGCGCCTAGCGGTTTTCCGATTTCTTTTATTGCCCGGGCAATTTCCAGAGCAGTTGTTTTTCGATGCGCGTCAGGATTTGCGGTATTATCAAACTGCATCGGAATGAAGCTGTTCGGAATTTGTTCGGCGAGCTCTTTTGCTTTTTTAATGCTGCCGGGCATTCTTTCCGATCCGGGAGTTAACACAACCTCTGCACCATAGGCTTTGAGGAGGTTGATCCGCTCCTTCGTCATTGTATCCGGCATTACTAAAATCGCTTTATAGCCGCGGGCCGCCGCATTCATGGCGAGTCCGATTCCGGTATTTCCGCTGGTTGGCTCAATGATAACTGAGCCAGGCTTGAGTAAGCCGTTTTGTTCTGCTTCTATGATCATATTGTAAGCGGCTCTGTCTTTCACACTGCCGCTTGGATTGAAAAATTCAAGTTTTAAATAGACTTGTGCTGCGTTTTCCGGCTGAAGCCGATTCAATCTCACAAGCGGTGTATCTCCTATAAGATCAGAAGTGTTTTCAAAGATTTTCAACATTGTCATTCCTTTCTGAATAAAACAAGTGTCATATAATATCCTAACATAATAAACGGTTGCGCGAGAGTGTTTTCATATGCGGTTCCTCTATTCGCGCAGCCTCTTTATTGATAAAATAATAGCAGTCAAAGAAGGGAGTGTCAGACGGATGTCAGATATCCGGCCTCATTATTTCATCGGCGTGCCCATTCCGCCGGAAATTGCAAATCCGATTTACCAGGCTGCGAAAAGCGAGCCGGCGCTCACGTTTCAAAAATGGGTGCACCCGCTTGACTACCATATCACGTTAATTTTTCTCGGTGCGGCGGACGAAGCGCAAATCAAGCAGCTTGAAGGCTCGCTTGCCGAGATAGCTGTTGATGCCAATCCGTTTACAATTGAGTTTGACAAAATAGATGTGTTCGGAGACCGCAGGCAGCCGCGCGTGTTACATTTGGAGCCGAAGAAGAATACGGCGCTCGAAACACTGCGGGAGCATACAAAACAAGCTGTTCTTCAAGCAGGCTTTAAAGTGGAAAAGAGAGCGTATCATCCCCATATGACGCTGGCAAGAAAATGGACAGGCCAAAAGGGATTTCCGGCGCAGATCCCGTTTAAAAGCGGTGAGGTTTCAACGGCTATTGAACGATTTTCACTTTTTCAGACACACTTAAATCAATCACCAAAATATGAGGAAAAATACAAATTTTATTTAACTTAATTCATGCGGAGTGGAGAAACAAAATGGCACAAATCATCAAAATACATGATTATATATCGAGATATGAACTTGATCCGTACCATTATATGAATCAGTTTATACGGCTGAAAAAAGAGCGCTGGATTTCATTATTAGAAGCAGCGGAGCGCCAGCATGAAGAAAGACAAGCCAGTGCTGAACAGCTGGAACCGGTGCAGAAACGAAAAAAATTTTCATTGAAAAGAAGAAAAGAAGAGATAGAAGCCGATATACAAGAAGAGAGACACCAATGGTTTGAGGAAGAAGACGATCTGAACGTAAGGCTGCCGAAGAGCAGGATGGCGCTTGCTTCCTTTTATAAAAGACATTTATATGAATTTCAGCTCAAATGGGCAAGCTCTACTCTTTCCGAGATGTCAAATCTGTCAAACCAGGTGAAGCAGGACCGCATTTTGCATTTTCTGGCCCAGCAGCTTCCTGATTCTTATTTTATTATGTATAAGCCTGTGCTCAAAATTCAGCAGGCGGCAGTAGAATTAAGCATAGTGATCATTTCACCTCTTGACATTTTTTGCGTTTCTTTTATAGAGGCAGAGGAAGACAGTGTGTACATAGGATCTAAACATCGTTTTTGGGAGAAGAAAACAGGCTCTCAGACTGAATCGGTATTAAATCCGGCGTTGAGTCTGTTTCGGACGGGATCTGTGGTGTCGAAGATCGTAAAGGAAAAAGGCGCTGATATTCCAGTCTCGAAATTACTCCTGAGCAGAACGTCATACATTGATTGCCCCGAACCGCCGTACGGTCTGGAAATAGTGGACAAACGGGGCTTGGCGGACTGGATGGAGAGGCAGAAGAAAAACACTGCTCCGATAAAACATCATCAATTAAAGGCTGCAAAGGCTTTGTTGTCTTATTGCCTGTCAGACTCCTATCGCAGACAAGAGTGGCTGGAGTAAAGCAGAACGATTTGAGCGGTTTTCTCATAACATAAGCAGGTGAGAAAGATGAGCCAATGGTTTTTTATTATTAATCCGGCAGCAGGGCATCGAAAAGGCCTGCGTGTTTGGAAGTCGATACAAAAGGAATTACTGAAACGAAAGATTGAGCACCGCTCATTTTTAACTGAACATCCGGGACACGCCGAGGTTCTCGCCCGGCAGATTTCAACAATACAGGAACATAAGCTGAAACGCCTGATCGTTATCGGCGGAGACGGAACGATGCACGAAGTCGTCAACGGGCTGAAAGATGTTGACGATATCGAACTGAGTTTTGTGCCGGCTGGCGCGTACAATGATTTTTCCAGAGGATTCTCCATTAAGAAAATAGATCTGATTCAGGAAATCAGACAGCTGAAGCGTCCGTTAACGCGAACGTTTCATTTGGGAAGCATTAATTTGCTTCAGGATAAATCGCAGGTTCTTTATTTTTTGAATCATATCGGAATCGGCTTTGACGCATATGTCAATAAGAAGGCGATGGAATTTCCATTAAAACGGGCGATCCATTTTCTGCGCCTCCGCTTTGTTGTCTATCCGCTTTCCCATTTGTACGCGTCGGCTACCTTTAAGCCGTTTTCGTTGGCTTGTACAATTGAAGGAGAGACACAGGAATTTCATCATGTCTGGTTTGCGGTCGTCTCCAATCATCCGTTTTACGGAGGCGGCATGAAGGCGGCCCCGCTTGCGAATCCGCGCGAACAGGCATTTGATATCATCATTGTTGAGAATCTGCCGTTTTTGAAAAAGTATTGGTTTTTATGCTTGATGACATTTGGAAAACACACCAAAATGGACGGCGTGACGATGTTTAAAGCGAAAGACATTACGTTTTACACGAAGGACAAAATTCCGTTCCATGCTGACGGAGAAATCATGGGTACAACCCCATTCCGTCTGGCATCGAGTCCCTCACCCTTACGGATCAAAACATAAACGTTTTTGGAGGAGAGAGATTCTGATGGTCTGTATCCAACGCAGCTTTGAAGCGTATGCCGATGAAATGAATATCATTACGGTTCTGATTCCTGCTGATCAAAAAGATACCTTTACGCCGCCTTTTCAGCTTGAGACAGATACAGCGGAAATTCCTCTGACAGTCAGTCAGGAATGGCAAATAGAAGGGAAATACAAGTATGTATGTGTAGCTGAACAGCCGGTGGCTTTCGGAAAAACGCATCATGTCAAAGCATCTGGCGGCGGAAAAACGGATCTCCAAATCGGGGCGGTTGTCAGGACGGATGCGTTTGATGCTGCATTTTATTATGACGGAGAGCTCGGAGCTGTTTACGCTTCGGATTATACTGAATTTAAGGTATGGGCGCCTGCTGCGACGTCAGCTGCCGTCAAGCTGTCACATCCCGAAAAAAGCGGGCACACGCTTCAAATGACAAGAATGGAAAATGGAGTATACGCCGTTACAGCGGCTGGAGATCTGCACGGTTATGAGTATGTGTACCGGATTTGCAACAATTTAGAATGGACAGAAACGGTTGATCCGTATGCAAAAGCTGTGACGGTCAACGGAGAGAAGGGTGTCGTGCTGCGCCCTGATCAAGCAAATTCGGCTCCTTCGCTTACACCATTTTCAGACCCCGTTGAAGCCATTATTTATGAGATGCACATCCGAGACTTCTCCATTTATGAAAACAGCGGTATGAAGAACAAGGGGAAATATGCGGCGCTTGCTGAAACGGACACCAAAACGAAAAATGGCAGTTCTACAGGACTTTCTTATTTAAAAGAGCTTGGCGTTACGCATATAGAGCTTTTGCCGCTAAACGATTATGCCGGAGTTGATGAAGAAAACCCGCTTGCCGCCTACAATTGGGGCTATAATCCGCTTCATTTTTTCGCCCCGGAGGGAAGCTATGCCTCCAATCCTCACGACCCTCAGACAAGAAACACAGAAGTAAAACAAATGATTCACACCCTGCATCAGCATGGCCTGCGTGTCATTCTGGATGTTGTTTATAACCATGTATACCAAAGAGAGCACTCGCCCTTTGAAAAAACGGTGCCCGGTTATTTCTTCCGGCATGATCAATTCGGAATGCCTTCGAATGGCACCGGCGTCGGGAATGACATCGCCTCAGAAAGGCGGATGGCAAGGAAATTCATTACGGATTGTGTCTTGTATTGGCTGAAGGAATACGATGTCGACGGCTTCCGCTTTGATCTGCTCGGCATTTTAGATATTGAAACGGTTCTTCATATGAAAGAAAAAGCATCTGAGGTAAAGCCCGGAATCCTTCTCTTTGGGGAAGGCTGGGATTTGGCAACACCGCTGCCGCCTGAACAGAAAGCGACATTGGCGAATGCATCGAAAATGCCGGGCATCGGTTTTTTTAATGATTCGTTTCGTGACGCTGTTAAAGGGAATACCTTTCATATCGCGGCGGCGGGTTTTGCTCTTGGGAACGGCGAAAAAACGGAAACAGTCATGCGCGGGATCGCCGGATCTTCCGGGTGGGAAGAGACAGACCCGCTTGTGTCTGCGCCGAGCCAGTCCATCAATTATGTCGAGTCGCATGACAACCACACTTTTTGGGATAAAATGAGCCTCGCGCTTCCTCAAGAAAGTGAGAGCCGAAAAAGAAGCAGGCAAAAGCTGGCGTCTGCAATCATTCTGCTGGCCCAGGGAGTGCCGTTTATTCACAGCGGACAGGAATTTTTCCGGACGAAACAGGGGGTGGAAAACAGCTATCAATCCAGTGACAGCATCAACCAGCTGGACTGGTCGCGGCGTGAAACATTCAAGCAGGATGTTGACTATGTCCGCAGGCTGATTTCGCTCAGAAAAGCGCATCCGGCATTCCGGCTTACGTCATCAGCCGATATTCAGCGCTGCCTTGAATGTCTGGCTCTCAAAGAGCACCTTATTGTATACCGGCTGTTTAACCTCGGCGCAATCGACGAATGGGAAGAAATCATTGTCATCCATCATGCCAGCCCCGATTCTGTTACATGGCAGCTGCCGAAAGATAAGGCTTACCGCCTTCTATGTGATACTGACGGGTTTCGTGCTGATCATGGAGAAATCAAGAAAGCGGTTGCTGTAAACGGCATCGGAACGGTTATCTTATATTTAGCACGAGATCTTACGAGTTTTGCTTGACGAAGTTTGTGCTATAGCGCTAAAATTTAAAAGACGGCTATTGATTAGCATATGAGACTCTCAATAGCTGTCTTTTTTATTTTTCATACGATTCGTACGAAAAAGGCATTCGCTGGATAGACTGAAGACGAATAGGCCTTTATTCTAAAATATTTTAAGAAATGATGGGTTGAACATTGATATGAACTGGTTGGGACAATTACTAGGTAGCGATTGGGAGATCTTCCCCGCCGGAGGAGCTACAGGAGATGCATATTATGCGAAACATAACGGGCAGCAGCTTTTTTTAAAACGTAATAGCTCACCTTTTTTAGCTGTTTTATCCGCCGAAGGCATTGTTCCTAAGCTGGTTTGGACAAAACGGATGGAGAATGGGGACGTCATAACGGCCCAGCACTGGATGACCGGCAGAGAGCTGAAGCCGAAAGACATGAACGGACGGTCCGTTGCTGAATTGCTTCGTAAAATACACACATCAAAAGCCTTGCTGGACATGCTGAAGAGACTTGGAAAGGAACCGCTGAATCCAGGGACTCTGCTGTCTCAGCTTAAACAGGCTGTATTTGCTGTGCAGCAATCTTCGCCGCTGATTCAAGAAGGGATTAAGTATTTAGAAGATCATCTGCATGAAGTGCATTTCGGTGAGAAAGTCGTTTGCCATTGTGATGTCAATCATAATAACTGGTTATTGTCTGAAGACAACCAGCTGTATTTAATTGACTGGGACGGCGCCATGATTGCTGATCCGGCGATGGATCTGGGGCCATTGCTGTACCACTACGTCGAAAAGCCAGCTTGGGAGAGCTGGCTGGGCATGTACGGTATTGAGTTAACGGACGGCCTTCGGTTAAGAATGGCATGGTATGTGCTATCTGAAACAATCACTTTCATTGCCTGGCATAAATCCAAAGGAAACGATAAAGAATTCCATGATGCAATGGAAGAACTGCATATGCTGATGAAGCGAATTGTTTAATAATCAGGAATACGAATCCATTTCCTCTACCCATTGAGACAAGCTGCTCTGATGCTCTTGTATGTGTGAGTCGATAGATTTGGATGATATTCCTGATTGGCTGTATCGGTACACATCTTCCAGCACGTTTTTTAAGTGTGAATCGAGCTCGGTGTTTGCCATCAGCGATTTAATCACACGTTCAAGCTGTTCGTACTCTGCGACGGTTCCGCAGCAGTCTAATTGATGGTCAGTCAAAATGTCCTTCAATAGATCAACTTGATTCTCGTAATTTAAACCCATAAAACGGTACACATCCCTTCAGTATCTTACGGGTTAAATTGTTCAAAACAGTATGGTTTTATGCATGAGACACGAGTGTTCCGACAGATGGGAACCTCTTTTTTTATGTGATCTGCTCTAAAAAGGCACACCTTCAAAAACAAGCTTGCGGGTCTTTTTAATTCATGGTATGTTGTTAGTCGAAATAATAGATAGAGGTGTCAATCATATGAGAATGCGCCACAAGCCTTGGGCTGATGACTTTTTGGCTGAAAACGCAGATATTGCCATCAGCAATCCTGCTGATTATAAAGGAAAATGGAATACAGTGTTTGGCAACAGCAATCCGATCCATATCGAGGTCGGTACAGGAAAAGGGCAATTTATTTCCGGGATGGCCAAACAAAATCCTGACATTAATTATATTGGTATTGAGTTATTTAAAAGCGTAATTGTGACAGCTGTCCAGAAAGTAAAGGATAGCGAAGTGCCGAATGTAAAGCTTTTGAATATAGACGCGGACACGCTGACAGACGTGTTTGAGCCGGGTGAAGTTAAACGGGTGTACTTGAACTTTTCAGATCCTTGGCCGAAAAACCGCCACGAAAAACGCCGTCTGACGTATTCCCATTTTCTCAAGAAATATGAAGAAGTGATGGGGAAAGGCGGAGCAATTCATTTTAAAACAGACAACCGCGGCCTGTTTGAGTACTCGCTGAAAAGCTTCTCGGAATACGGTCTGCTGCTGACATATGTCAGTCTTGATCTGCATAACAGCGATATGGAAGATAACATCATGACAGAATATGAAGAAAAATTCTCAGCACTCGGCCAGCCGATCTATCGGGCTGAAGTTGAATGGAGAGCGTAAAACAGACTCTGACACAGGAGTCTGTTTTTTTTATGCGCTGTTTGCTACGATGATGACAGGGGGGATGAAAATGGAAACGATGAAAATTGGAAACACGACGTTAACTTGGCTTGACGGAGGGGTGACTCACATGGACGGAGGAGCCATGTTCGGCGTTGTTCCAAAGCCGTTATGGTCAAAAAAATACCCAGTCAATGAAAAAAACCAGATTGAACTAAGGACAGATCCAATTCTTATTCAAAAGGACGGGCAAAACGTGATTGTTGATGCCGGTATCGGGTCCGGCAAGCTGACTGAAAAACAAAAAAGAAACTACGGTGTGACCCAAGAATCCAATGTGAAAACATCATTAGCAGCGCTTGGGTTAACAGTTGAAGATATCCACGTGATCGCCATGACACACCTTCATTTTGACCATGCGTGCGGATTGACGGAATACGAAGGAGATAAACTGGTGCCAGTTTTTCCAAATGCCGTTATTTATACTTCATCTGTTGAATGGAATGAAATGCGCCATCCGAATATCAGATCGAAAAATACCTACTGGAAAGAAAACTGGGAGGCGGTTGCCGGCCAAGTGAAGACCTTTGAAGACACTTGCACGATAACAGAGGGGGTTACACTGCATCATACCGGGGGCCACAGTGACGGCCACTGTGTTCTTGTATGTGAGGATGCGGGTGAAACCGCGGTACATATGGCGGATTTGATGCCGACACACGCCCACCGCAATCCATTATGGGTGCTGGCTTATGATGATTATCCGATGACCTCTATACCGCAAAAGCAAAAGTGGCAGGCGTATGCAGCGGAAAAAGACGCATGGTTTATTTTTTATCATGATGCCGTATATCGCGCACTAAAATGGGACGGGGACGAAAGAATGACAGAATCACTCAAACGAAAGAAACAATAGCATATTTTCATGTTTACCCTGCATGATTTCCGGCTAATAAAGCAAACCTAGTACTAATTATGCTCAGAAAGGAAGAGGCAGGGTGAAACAATTTGAAGTAACGAACGAAGGAGAAATTCAGACAACATTAAGAGGCCTTGAAGTACTCTCTGTTCCTTTTTTGAACAAAGGAGTAGCTTTTACAACAGAGGAAAGAAAAGCGCTCGGATTGAATGGCTTTTTGCCGCCGAAGGTATTGACCATTGATGAACAGGCAAAAAGAGCGTACGAACAGTTTTCCTCACAGCCTGATGATTTAAGTAAAAACGTTTATTTGACAGCGCTGCACGATCGAAATGAAACGCTGTTTTACCGTTTGTTAAATGACCACTTAGGGGAAATGCTCCCGATTGTATACACGCCGACAGTAGGTACGGCCATTCAGAGATACAGCCATGAATACAGGAAGCCGAGAGGGCTCTATCTGTCCATCGATGACCCGGAAGGCATGAGAGAGGCCTTTAAACAGTTTAAAGACAAAAGTGATGCCATCGATTTAATTGTCGCAACCGATGCTGAAGGGATTTTAGGAATCGGAGACTGGGGAGTCGGCGGTATCGCGATATCAATTGGCAAGCTTGCGGTATACACGGCCGCTGCGGGAATTGATCCGAGCAGAGTGCTGGCTGTCGTTTTGGATGCGGGCACAAATCAAGAGAGCCTCTTGAACGACCCGCTTTATGTCGGCAACCAGCATTCCAGAGTGCGCGGTGAACGCTATGACCAATTTATTGATGAATATGTCTCACTTGCGAGAGAGACTTTCCCGAATGCATTGCTCCACTGGGAGGACTTCGGAGCGAAAAATGCGCGCAGCATCTTGAAACGCTATAAAGATAAAGTATGTACGTTTAATGATGATATCCAAGGTACAGGCGCTGTATCTCTTGCGGCAGTTTTATCCTGTGCAAAAGCGTCTAAAGTGCCGCTGAGGGATCACAGAGTCGTCATATTCGGAGCGGGGACAGCCGGAATCGGAATTGCTGAACAGCTGCGGGAAGCATTGGTGCGCGAGGGGCTGAGTGAGGAAGAATCATACCAGCGATTCTGGTGCATAGACCGAAACGGGCTGTTAACAGATGATATGGATCAGCTTCTCGATTTCCAAAAGCCTTATGCCCGTTCGGCTGATGAAGTGAAGGATTATCAGCGTAACGGAGAAGGAGGGGGCATTGATCTCCTTGAAGTGGTCCGGCAGGCGAAACCGACGATCCTGATCGGAACATCTACGGTTTCCGGTGCCTTTACTGAAGAAATTGTAAAAGAAATGGCGTCACACGTAAAACGTCCGGCAATTTTGCCGATGTCGAATCCAACAACTCTTTCTGAAGCAAAACCGGAGGATTTAATCCAATGGACAGAAGGCCGTGCGCTGATCACGACAGGAAGCCCGTTCCCGCCAGTGGAATATAACGGCGTGACATATCATATCGGACAGGCCAACAACGCACTAGTCTTCCCAGGGCTTGGGCTTGGAACGATTGTCACCAAATCAAAATTAATCACCGATGGCATGTTTGAAGCATGTGCCCGCGCGATCGCAAGTATGGTCAATGTCGGCATGCCTGGCGCGCCGATGCTTCCGAAGGTGGAGGATTTACGGACTGTATCGGCAACGGTTGCAGTTGAAGTCGCTAAAACCGCCATTAAGGAAGGCGTGGCCACTGAAGAGCCTGAGGATATCATTCAGGCTGTGCAGGACGCGATGTGGTATCCGGTATACAAACCAATTCGCGCGATATAATATAAAAAAGAGCCGCTGCATGGGCAGCGGCTCCTATTTTACGCTTGTCCGGTGTTAAGACGCGATTGTATCGATGACATCTACAATTCTCCCCGTTTTCGCATCCACCATCACTTCATATTGCTCTAGTTCTCCGAAAGCTGACCGTGTAACACCGGTCTTGTACACCTGCACGGTTTCTCCATTCACATTGTAGGGCTCCGGCTGGGTGTAGATCCATGATCCATCAATCGGCCCCCGCTGTTTAAAAGCGGATTTTACGATACGAAGCGCTCTTTCTGAAGAAATATAAGGCTTCATCACATATTGCTTCACAACAACAGCCGTACAAATTCCAAGTCCTGCTCCTAAAAGAAGATGACGCAATTTCAAAATAAAGCACCTCCTGATTGATCATACTTCCATTATACAGAAACCGCCAAATCCTGTTAAGCGATACGCGGCTCATTGAGCAGATTCAATCAGAGTGCTTGGAAAACAGAATTTTTTCTAATAAAATAAAAGAACTACATAGAAATGAGGGGAAAACATGAATCAAGAAACGAAAGCGCTTTTCCAAACACTGACGCAGCTTCCCGGAGCGCCGGGCAATGAGCATCAGGTCCGTGCGTTTATGAAGCAGGAGCTTGCCAAATATGCCGATGATATCGTTCAGGACAGACTGGGAAGTGTTTTCGGAGTCAGAAAAGGCGGAGAGGACGCGCCGAAAATCATGGTGGCTGGACATATGGATGAAGTCGGATTTATGGTGACATCCATTACAGATAACGGATTACTGAGGTTCCAAACGCTCGGCGGCTGGTGGAGTCAGGTGCTGCTGGCACAAAGAGTGGAAATTCAAACAGATAACGGCCCGGTTCCGGGAGTTATTTCAAGCATACCGCCGCATCTGTTAACAGATGCTCAGCGAAACCGTCCGATGGATATCAAAAACATGATGATTGATATCGGAGCGGATGATAAGGAAGACGCTATCAAAATCGGCATTAAACCGGGCCAGCAAATTGTCCCTGTATGCCCGTTTACCATTATGGCGAATGAAAAGAAAATATTATCAAAAGCGTGGGATAACCGTTACGGCTGCGGATTGAGCATTGAATTGCTGAAGGAATTGCAAGGTAAAGAACTGCCGAATACGCTTTACGCTGGCGCAACCGTTCAGGAAGAAGTCGGCTTAAGAGGCGCACAGACAGCGTCTTATATGATCAAACCGGATTTGTTCTTCGCGCTTGACGCCAGTCCGGCAAACGACATGAGCGGCGATAAACAGCAGTTTGGGCAGCTTGGAAAGGGCTTTTTGCTCCGCATTCTTGACAGAACAACAGTCATGCACCGCGGAATGAGAGAATTTGTTCTGGATATGGCTGAAACGCATCAGATTCCATATCAATACTTTGTTTCGGGCGGCGGAACAGATGCAGGCAGAGTGCATATTTCAAACAGCGGCGTTCCGTCAGCAGTTATCGGGATCTGCTCCCGCTACATTCATACAAATGCGTCTATTATCCATATTGATGATTACGCTGCGGCTAAAGAAATGCTGATAAAGCTCGTAACTGCCTGTGACAAGCAGACAGTTGAAGCAATTAAAGAAAATATGTAAAACCTGGAGAAAAAGCTTGTTGAGCAAGGCTGTAAGCCATGTCGACAAGCTTTTTTCTTATTTTGTTTCAAATACATAGGAAAGTGCTTTAATGGCTTGGTTCACCGTTTCAACAGTCATATTCGCTTTGTTTGAAAGCTCTTTTAATGGGTGGTGGAGCGATTCAGGACGAATGATGATCAGGGGTTTGCCTTTTGCGATGGCATAGGAAGCATCCATTGCTGTGTTCCATTGTTTATACTTTTCGCCAAACAAGGCGATTACAAAGTCGGCTTTATTCATCAAGACGGCAGTTCTGAAGTTATTGATATCAGAAGCCTTGTCGTCCTTATAGACTGCGTTTGGCTGAGCGCCCATGATTTCTTCTCCGATATTGTCTGAACGGTCGTGATGCTCCATCGGGCCGACAAACGTAATCGGCAGCTTCAGTGACTTCGTTTTCTCCTTTATTTCCTCCCGCCAATTGCTGTGGATTTCTCCGGCTAAATAGACGATAAACTCCAAACTGGATCCCTCCTTATGTATGACCATTTGTCAATTTTACCCTCATGTAAAAGATGTTAAACGAAACGTGCTTGATAATGCAAATAAAATATGATAATGATAATGGGAAAGCTTATCTTACATATTCATTCGTTGCATATAAGTGGTTTTGCCGCAAGCAGTTTGGTATGATCCAAATGGACGAGTATCGATAAACTAACATGTAAGAACATAAACAACTGGAGGGATATCCGATGAAAAAAATCGAGACAACGCAAGAATTGGAAAAAGCGGTAAAGGATGATTGGGCAGTATTTATGTTTTCTGCCGACTGGTGCCCGGACTGCCGTTTTGTAGAGCCTTTTCTTCCGGAATTGGAAGCAGACTTTCCTGAATTCACTTACTACTATGTAGACCGCGACAAATTTATTGATACATGCGCGGAGTGGGAGATTTACGGCATTCCAAGCTTTGTTGTGTTTAATGAAGGAAAAGAAGTGAATCGTTTTGTGAGCAAAGACCGCAAAACAAAAGAAGAAATTGAACAGTTTTTAACTGACTCTCTCGCAAAAGCGTAAAGGAGGATATCCGGTTTGAAAATGACCTCAAGGAAGCTGTCAGACATATTGAAACAGCGCCTTCAGCACGAGAATCGCTCCTTTTTATTTGACAGAGAAAAAGACACCCTCCGTGTTGAGGATGAAACAACTAAAAAAGGAATTACGCTCGACCTGCCGCCGATTATTGCAAAATGGGAACTGAAAAAAGACGAAGCCATTGACGAGATCGTTTACTATGTATCAGAAGCCATGACAGCTATGGAAGGGAAGTCGCAGGAAATAACTGGGAAGGAAAGCCGCATTTATCCGGTCATCCGCTCAACCTCTTTTCCGGACAAGTCCAGCGAAGAGATTCCGCTTATTTATGACGATCATACCGCAGAAACAAGAATTTACTACGCGCTTGATCTGGGCAAAACCTATCGTTTAATTGATCAGCGCATGCTGGAGAAAGAAAACTGGACAAGGGAGCGGATCAGAGAAACGGCTGCGTTTAACCTCCGCTCTCTGCCGACGGTTGTCAAAGAGGATACTGTTGCCGGCAATCTCTTTTACTTCTTCAGAGCAAACGACGGTTACGACGCCAGCCGGATTCTGAACGAAGCGATTTTAAATGAGTATAAACAAAATGCTAAAGGTGAGCTCGCGATCTCTGTTCCGCATCAGGACGTTCTGATACTTGCTGACATTCGGAATGAATCAGGGTATGATATTTTAGGACAAATGTCGATGAGCTTCTTTGCAGGCGGCACCGTTCCGATTACGGCGCTTTCTTTCCTGTATAATGAAGGAAAGCTGGAGCCGGTGTTTATCTTGGCAAAAAGCCGTCCGAAAAAGGATTAGAAAGGATTTTTTACTTATGAACGCTTTTTATAATAAAGAAGGTGTGGGAGATACACTTCTGATCTCTCTAAAAGACGTAACGCGCGAGCAAGTAGGCTATGAAAAACACGGCGACGTCGTCAAAATTTTCAATAGCGAAACAAATGAAACGACGGGTTTTAACATCTTTAACGCGTCTTCATACTTAACCATTAATGAAAACGGCCCTGTTGCCCTTTCAGAAACATTCGTTCAAGATGTGAATGAAATGCTAAACAGAAACGGCATTGAAGAAACATTAGTCGTTGATTTATCGCCAAAGTTTGTTGTCGGATATGTTGAATCAAAAGAAAAACATCCAAATGCGGATAAATTAAGCGTATGTAAAGTCAACGTAGGAGATGAAACGCTTCAGATCGTTTGCGGCGCGCCTAATGTTGATCAAGGTCAAAAAGTTGTCGTTGCCAAAGTCGGCGCTGTGATGCCGAGCGGACTCGTCATTAAGGATGCTGAGCTTCGGGGCGTACCGTCGAGCGGAATGATCTGCTCCGCAAAAGAGCTTGCATTGCCTGACGCTCCGGCTGAAAAAGGAATCCTTGTATTAGAAGGAGACCATGAGGCTGGAGACGCATTTCAGTTTTAGACTCCCATAAATACGCCGAAAAAATCGAATCATGTAAAAAAAGCCGCTAAGCCCTTGTTTAGCGGCTTTGTTTTGCTGAAAGCTTAATCTTTTCTGGGCCGACAAGCAGTGGTATACTAAAAATCGTCCCAGAAAACTATAAGGGAGTTAGAGATGAATTATGAGTTGGCTTCATAAATTTTTTGATTTATTTTTAGGAGAGAGTGAAGAGGACGCTGAACGGGAGACAAAACCTGCTCAAATTCCGAAACAGCAAGAAACGCATCACTCCGAAGGACAATTAAAACGATTGGAAGATCCTAAAATATATTACGAATATCCTAAAGGCAAGTTCCGTTTTCCGGTTGTGCCTGACGGATACCAAAAAAATGATTTGAGAAGGCGCCGCCCGCCATCGGAGGAACCGCAAGCCGAGCCTCGTTCGAGCGCTGCTCAGCACAGAGACCGCACAAATAATGAAAAAGAGCATTATACATATGAAAAATCAGAGCCGGCCAAGAAACCTTTTAAACCGACAAATATACCTTCGCCTGTATATGGATTTAATCAAAAACCATCTGTGAAAAAGGACGTGCCGAAACAATCTGCGGAAAAAAAAGGTGTGCAAAAAAAGCCGGAACCTGTAGAAGAGAAGGTAACGCTGCTTTCAGAAGAAATCGAACGCGAACGCAGCTATCCAATGCCGGACCGGCCGCCGCAGCAACAGAAGAAGGAGCCTCTCTTTTCATATGACCGATTCGAAGAACAGCCTTCTGGCGTCCTAAAAAGTACGAATGAAACAATGGCAAAGCACTCAGCAGAGGAGCTGTCAGACAAAAAAGTAAACGCTGGAGACGAAATGGCTCCAAAAGCTGCTGAGATGCGGTCAGAAGAAACAGAACAAATGAAGCAGCAGGAAGAATCTTTCTTGCGCGAAGAAAAATCTTGGGAAGAGACTGTGACAGGTGCCGGAATGGAAGCAGAAAAGCTGTCAGGTAACGAAGGATATGCCCGCGAAGAAGCTGTTCCGGAAACTGCTGACACCGTCTCAACTCAAGCAGAACAAACGGAAAACCAAGAGCCTGAAAAGGAAGAGCATTTCTTACCCGATGAGCGATATGGGGAAGAGGCTGTGACAGGTGCTGAAACTGAGGCAGAAGAGCCGTCAGCCAACGAAGGAAACGTTCGTGAAAAAGCTGTTCCAGAAACTGCTGACACCTCAGCCCCAGCAGAAGAAATGGAATTCCATGAGCATGAAAAGCCTTTCTTGCATAATGAACGATACGAGGAAGAGACTGTGGCAGATGCCGGGCAAGAAGCAGAGGAACTGTCAGACAGCCATACAGCTGCTCACGAAGAAATCATTCTGGAAGCTGCCTCAGCTCAAGTGATAGAGGAAATCAGCCAGCCTGAAGCATCCGCGGCCCAGAGAAATGACTATCCAGAACCCGAACGTAGCACAGAAGAGGATACTCCATCCTATTCTGCGGCGGATGAAAACCGGGAGGAAGAAGGTCCTGCGGGTGAAAGACGCACGGCCCCAGCAGAACAGCAGAACAGAACCGAGAAGTCGAGTAACAATCCTGAACGAAGTCCAGCACTTCAGAAGGGACCGTCTGTTCCTTTTAATGTTATGATGCTGAAAAGCGATACGCATAAACAGCAAAAAGCAGGGGAGCGCCGCGGAAGCTATGTGTTCCCAAATGTCTCACTGCTTGATGTGCCGCCAGCACAAGTTCAGGACGATACTGCGTGGATAGAAAACCAGCGTCAGCTGCTTGATTTAACTTTGAAAAACTTTAACGTTCGGGCCAATGTGGTTCATGTAACGCAAGGGCCGTCAGTCACAAGATTTGAAGTACACCCTGAACCGGGTGTAAAGGTGAATAAAATCACCAACCTGTCTGATGACATTAAACTCAGCCTGTCCGCCAGAGATATTCGAATAGAAGCGCCGATTCCGGGGAAAAACACGATCGGAATTGAAGTGCCGAACCGCACGAGCAAGGTGGTTGATTTGCGCCAAATGATTCGCAGCTCTGCTTTCAGGACGAGCACGTCACCGCTTACGGCAGCACTTGGATTGGATATTTCGGGGAATCCTGTTGTCATTGATCTGAAGAAAATGCCGCACGGTCTTATTGCCGGAGCTACAGGATCGGGAAAAAGCGTGTGCATCAATACGATTTTAGTGAGTCTGCTTTATAAAGCTGATCCGAGTGAAGTGAAGGTGCTGCTGATTGATCCGAAAATGGTAGAGCTTGCGCCTTACAACAAAATTCCTCATCTCGTCAGCCCTGTCATTACCGACGCCAAAGCGGCCACTGCTGCTTTAAAATGGGTCGTTGAGGAAATGGAGCGCCGCTATGAACTGTTTGCCCATTCCGGTGTTCGCGATATTGACCGTTTTAATCAATTAACCTCTGATCATCAAACGGGCGAAAAATTGCCGTATTTAGTTGTGGTCATTGACGAGCTTGCGGATTTGATGATGGTAGCTCCAAATGATGTAGAAGAAAGCATTGCCCGGATTGCTCAAAAAGCAAGAGCCTGCGGAATCCATTTGCTTGTCGCGACTCAGCGTCCGTCAGTCGATGTCATTACCGGTCTGATTAAAGCGAATATCCCGACGAGAATTGCGTTTTCTGTCTCCAGCCAGGTTGATTCCCGAACAATCATTGACATGGCAGGTGCGGAAAAACTTCTCGGCAAAGGAGACATGCTCTTTTTGGAGAACGGTTCTGGAAAACCGGTCCGTCTCCAAGGCAACTTTGTATCGGACCGAGAAATTGACCGTGTTGTTTCCCATGTCAGAAACCAGCTGCCGCCAGCTTATTTATTCGAACAGGAAGAATTGGTCAGACAAGGCTCTGCCTTAAAGGAAGAGGATGAGCTGTTTTATGAGGCGTGCGAATTTGTTGTTGAGCAAAACAGTGCAAGCACGTCAAGCCTGCAAAGAAGATTCAGAATCGGATATAATCGGGCTGCAAGGCTGATTGATATGATGGAAGCGGAAGGTATGATCTCTGAGGCGAAAGGAAGCAAGCCTCGAGAGGTGCTGATCACTGCAAGTGATTTAATAAACGAATAATATAGGTTCATTTTCACAGCAAACATGGTATGATAATGGATAGAGCATTTAACAGCTATGCCGCTTTACAGCAAATGGGCATAGAAATCGTGATATTCAGGTTTAATCGGAAAGAAATAACCGGATACTGAACATAACAAAAAATATAAGGATACGCCGTCAGGCGGCTTTTCAGCCGCCGCGGTCGCAAATTGAAATGAACGTCATATACTGGGGAACAGATAGACGTTTGTTGGAGGTACAATTATGACTGTTTATCATTTTGTTGGAATAAAAGGGACGGGTATGAGTCCGCTTGCCCAAATACTTCATGATAATGGATATACTGTCCAAGGATCGGATATCGAAAAATTCATTTTTACACAAACGGCGCTTGAAAAAAGAAACATCACTGTTCTTCCTTTTAGCGCGGATAACATCAAACCCGGCATGACAGTTATCGCTGGAAACGCATTCCCAGACACGCACCCTGAGATTGAAAAAGCGATGTCTGACGGAATTCCGGTGATTCGTTATCATAAGTTTTTAGGTGACTACATGAAAAAATTCACCAGTGTCGCGGTTACTGGTGCGCACGGTAAAACGTCGACTACGGGGCTGCTGGCTCACGTTATCCAAAACGCAAAACCGACGTCTTTCTTAATCGGGGACGGAACAGGCCAAGGAAATGAAAACAGCGAATACTTCGTATTTGAAGCGTGCGAATACCGCCGCCATTTCTTAAGCTATCAGCCTGACTACGCGATTATGACGAATATTGATTTTGATCACCCTGATTACTTCTCAAATATTGACGATGTGTTTGACGCTTTTCAGGAAATGGCTCTTCAAGTTAACAAAGGCATTATTGCCTGCGGTGATGATGAGTATCTGCCGAAAATCCATGCGAACGTGCCTGTCGTTTATTACGGCACAGGAGAAGAAAATGATTTTCAAGCGAGAAACATCGTAAAAAGCACAGAAGGGACAACTTTCGATGTCTTTGTCCGCAATACATTCTATGACACATTTTATATTCCTGCGTATGGCCATCATAATGTATTGAACTCATTGGCGGTCATCGCGTTGTGCCATTATGAAGAAATTGACGCCAGCGTTATTAAACATGGCCTCAAATCATTTGGCGGCGTCAAACGCAGATTCAATGAGAAACAGCTCGGAAACCAAGTGTTAATTGATGATTACGCTCATCATCCGACAGAAATAAAAGTGACGATTGAGGCGGCAAGACAGAAATATCCTGATCGTGAAATCGTTGCGGTATTCCAGCCTCATACATTTACGCGGACACAGCAATTCCTTGATGAATTTGCTGAAAGCCTGAGCGGGGCAGACTGTGTGTATTTATGCGACATCTTCGGGTCAGCCCGGGAAAACGCAGGAAAGCTGACGATCGGCGACCTGCAGGGAAAAATTAATAATGCCAAGCTGATTGCAGAAGATGATACATCTGTTTTAAAAGCTCATGATAAAGCCGTTCTCATCTTTATGGGAGCAGGAGATATCCAAAAATATATGAGAGCCTACGAAAACGTCATGGCATAATAAAAAGCAGTGATTTCACTGCTTTTTATTTATCTGAAGAGAAATCCTCTTAAAGGATTTTTCAAATGTAATGGAGAATAATATGTATACAGCCCAACAGATATGTTTATGATTTTACAAATCGGGTAAACAGCAGTATATCCTGCAGCAAGGAGGTTTAAGATGATTATCATTCTTTATTTAAGCGTTGCACTAATCGCAGTAGCATTTCTCGTCTTAGTGATCTATTTGTCTAAAACACTAAAGTCACTGCAGCTGACATTAAAACATGTTGCATCCACGCTCGAAGGGCTGGAGGGACAAATGAAAGGCATTACCACTGAAACTGCCGAGCTTTTACATAAGACCAACCGCTTGGCTGAAGATATTCAGGAAAAATCAGAAAAGCTGAACACGGTCGTTCATGCTGTTCAAGGGGTGGGAACCTCTGTGCAGCAGTTCAATACATCAATGAAGCAGGCGGCAGGGTCTGTATCGGCATCAGTGAGAGAAAACCAAGATAAAATCAATCAGGTTGTCACCTGGAGCCAAGCAGCAATGGAAATTTGGGAGAAGTGGAAGCGAAAGAAATCAGCTCTTTAAGAGAGAAAAACACTTTGAGGAGGAATAATGATGAGCAAAGATGGAATTAATAGTAAAGATTTTTTAATCGGTACTTTAATCGGAGGAATCATCGGAGCCACCACTGCGCTTTTCCTAGCACCTAAATCTGGGAAAGAACTACGCGACGATCTCGGAAATCAAGCTGTTGCTCTGCGGGATAAAACAGATAAAATGACGGCAGATGCAAAAGAAAAAGGCACACAATATGTCAGCATTGCAAAAGACAAAACATCTAACATCACACAGCTTGTCGCCGATCAGTCAGGACAGATCATGAACAAGGTCAAAGATTTAAGAGACCGTTCAAAATCTGCAAATACCGAGTCATCATCTGCTACGCAAGATATGAAAAATGAAGCAATGCAGGCGGCTGACGAAGCAAAAGATCAAGTCCTCCAAACGAAAGAAGACGTAAAAGACGAGCTGAAAGATGCACAAAAACAGGCCGAGCACATCAACCGCTGAGCCCGGAAGGAGCAGACTTGACTAATGGCAAAACAGCTAATTCAATCTGAGGAAGAGTTTAAGCGTATTGCAGAAAAGGAAGGCACTTTCTTGTTTTTTAAGCACAGCTTAACATGCCCGATCAGCCAAGCCGCATTTCAAGAATTTAATGCCTTTGCAAATCAGCATGAAGAAGTGCCGGCTTACTATCTGCAAGTACAAGAGGCACGGCCCCTGTCAAATTTCATCGCAGAAACATACGGAGTCAAGCACGAAAGCCCTCAAGTTTTCGTGATCCAAAACGGTGAAGTAAAGTGGCATACCTCACATTCACAAATTACAGAAGCGGCGATTGAGCAGCATCTGTCCTAGAAAAAAGCGTCCAGATATGATCTGGCGCTTTTTTTTTGAAAAAAACTATTGATCATTTTCTTCACATCATGTACGATAGCATCATACATTACTTTATCACTTAAAAGCGTTTGGGTAATAAAGTAG
Organism: Bacillus sp. PAMC26543; assembly: GCF_014250375.1. Classification (NCBI taxonomy): domain Bacteria; kingdom Bacillati; phylum Bacillota; class Bacilli; order Caryophanales; family Bacillaceae; genus Bacillus; species Bacillus sp. PAMC26543. Next base: position 1,252,906 of record NZ_CP060193.1, read on the forward strand.
ACTTTTTTAAAAATTTTGTATTTCAGTATTTCCATTTGGTTTTACTTATAGTAAGATGCATGTTAACTACAAAATAAAAAATGAATGTGCAGGGAAAGGATGAAAAAAATGAGCAACACAGAATTAGAGCTTCTAAGGCAGCAGGCAGACGAATTAAACTTGCAAATTTTAAAATTAATCAATCAGCGCGGAAATGTTGTGAAAGAGATCGGTAAAGCGAAAGAAGCGCAAGGTGTCAATCGCTTTGATCCTGTCAGAGAACGCACAATGTTAAATAAAATCATTGAAAACAATGACGGACCATTCGAAAATTCTACTATCCAGCACATTTTTAAAGAAATCTTTAAAGCAGGTTTAGAGCTTCAGGAGGAAGATCACAGCAAAGCGCTGCTTGTTTCCCGTAAGAAAAAACCTGAAGATACAATCGTTGATATCAAAGGTGAAAAAGTCGGAGACGGCCAGCAAAGATTTATCGTCGGACCATGTGCGGTTGAGAGCTATGAGCAGGTGGCGGAAGTGGCTGCGGCTGCTAAAAAACAAGGGATTAAAATTCTTCGCGGAGGAGCCTTTAAGCCTCGTACGAGCCCATACGATTTCCAAGGCCTCGGTGTAGAAGGACTCCAAATCTTAAAACGTGTAGCGGATGAATTTGATCTGGCTGTTATCAGCGAAATCGTAACTCCGGCTCATATTGAAGAAGCGCTTGACTACATTGATGTAATTCAGATCGGTGCGCGTAATATGCAGAACTTTGAATTGCTGAAAGCTGCAGGTTCCGTGAAAAAGCCTGTCCTTCTGAAACGCGGACTTGCTGCAACGATCTCGGAATTCATCAATGCAGCTGAATACATTATGGCACAAGGCAATGATCAAATTATCCTTTGTGAGCGCGGTATCAGAACATACGAAACAGCAACGAGAAACACGCTCGATATCTCAGCTGTGCCAATTCTGAAACAGGAAACGCATTTGCCGGTCTTTGTTGATGTGACGCATTCAACAGGCCGCCGCGACCTCCTTCTTCCGACAGCTAAAGCCGCTTTGGCGATCGGTGCTGACGGCGTAATGGCAGAGGTTCATCCTGATCCATCAGTCGCACTTTCTGACTCTGCTCAGCAAATGGCGATCCCTGAATTCGAAAAATGGCTGAATGAACTGAAACCAATGGTGAAAGTCAACGCCTAATGGAATGAGATCAATACAAAAGGCCGCATATGCGGCCTTTTTTTGCGCTTTCTCGTTTATTTAATTATAAAACTCAAGTATACGTTTTCATCATCTATAAAAACGTGTATAATTTCATGAGAAGTATTTAAATTTGATGAATAATGAAAAATAATGTAGACTACTGACTTACGCTTACAAATCATAAACGACATAAATTCGGACATTATGACATTTCTCTACATAAAGTGTTTATGCTATAGATAAGGATAAGTGTATCCAGTAAAAGGAGTGGTTTTAGGATGAGCAATATTACGATCTACGACGTAGCGAGAGAAGCTAATGTAAGCATGGCAACCGTTTCCCGTGTCGTGAATGGAAACCCGAATGTAAAACCGACAACGAGAAAAAAAGTCTTGGAAGCCATTGACCGTCTCGGCTACCGTCCAAACGCGGTGGCAAGAGGGCTTGCAAGCAAAAAAACAACAACTGTAGGTGTCATCATTCCTGATATCTCAAGCATTTTCTATTCAGAGCTTGCGCGCGGAATTGAAGATATCGCGACAATGTATAAATATAACATCATTTTGAGCAACTCTGACCAAAACTTGGAGAAAGAGCTGCACTTATTAAACACAATGCTCGGCAAACAGGTCGATGGCATCGTATTTATGGGCGGAAACATTACGGACGAGCATGTAGCGGAATTTAAGCGTTCGCCAGTGCCGATCGTGCTTGCCGCTTCTGTTGAAGAGCAGGGTGAAACACCATCAGTCGCAATTGATTACGAGCAGGCGATTTATGACGCGGTGAAGCTTTTGGTTGATAAGGGGCACACTGATATCGCGTTTGTTTCCGGCCCGATGACAGAACCGATCAACCGCTCAAAGAAACTGCAAGGCTACAAACGGGCGCTTGAAGAGGCGAATCTTCCGTTTAATGAACAATTTGTCGCTGAAGGTGATTACACGTATGATTCCGGACTTGAGGCGCTTCAGCATCTCATGAGCCTGGACAAAAAACCGACAGCGATTCTTTCCGCAACTGATGAAATGGCGCTCGGCATTATTCATGCCGCTCAGGATCAAGGCCTGTCCATTCCTGAGGATCTCGACATTATCGGCTTTGATAATACGAGATTAAGCTTGATGGTTCGGCCGCAGCTTTCAACAGTAGTTCAGCCGACGTATGATATTGGCGCGGTTGCCATGAGACTGCTGACAAAGCTCATGAATAAAGAGCCGGTGGAAGAGCATATTGTCGAATTGCCGCATCGTATAGAGTTAAGACAGTCAACCAAGTCATAAGAAAAACAAGAAAGCAAGCTTCACCTCTAAGGTGGATTCTTGCTTTTTTCGTATGAGTGAGGAGAAATGATGAAACGTTTTGATTATCTTACACCTGTTGGTTTTGTGTTAGGAACGATTATTATTGTGATTGGAATTATTTCCGGATCGGGAGTAAGTGGTTTCCGCTCTTTTCTAGATCTGACTTCTTTCTTTATCGTAACAGGAGGGCTTTGCGCCGCTGTTTTTATCAGTTTTCCGCCGAGAGAGCTGAAAAAAACGCCCACTGTGTTAAAGCAGGCATTTATCCGCCAGGAAGACAATGTAAAAGATCTTGTGAAAACCTTCGTTTCCCTTTCCGATCATGCGCGCAAACATGGGCTTTTATCACTTGATGACCAGGCCAGAGAAATCAGAGATCCATTCTTGAAAAAGGGGCTGCTTCTGGCGGTTGACGGCTGGGATGAAGAAACTATTCGGCTTGTCATGGATTCAGAAATTGCAGCAATGGAGGAACGGCACCGCAAAGGGCGGCGTGTTTTGGAGAAGGCGGGGGAATTTGCTCCGGCGTGGGGCATGATCGGGACACTGGTCGGGCTGGTGCTGATGCTCAAAAACTTAAATGACCCTGATATGCTCGGTCCGAATATGGCTGTTGCACTTTTGACGACCTTATACGGATCATTGCTGGCAAACATGGTATTTAACCCGATTGCGGCTAAGCTCGAAGAAAAAACAGAAAGTGAAATCTTCATCAAACAGGTAATGGTGGAAGGTATCATCGGGATACAATCCGGAAAAAATCCGCGCAATCTGGAAAGCCAGCTCGTCGTTTTCAGTTCTCGGGAAGAATGGCGGAAGCAGCATAATCAAGTAAAGACAAAAAAGGGATCTGTACATGAAGCTTAGAAGAGAGCGCTTTGAACGAAGGAATGGAAACGGGAAAAACAATCAATCATCCTCGGGCTGGATGGTCACCTTTACAGATCTGGTTACGCTGATCCTTGTGTTCTTTATTTTACTTTTTTCGATGTCGCAGATCGATCTGCAGAAATTTAAAGCAGCGGTGAACTCGATCCAAAAGGAAGGCAGCGGACTTCAGCCAGACCAAACAGCCATCGATCAAAAAGACACGCCGTCAGCCGATGCAAAGAAGCAAGAGAATCAGCAGGATCAACTGCTGCAAAAAGTGAATACATACATTCAAGAGCACCAGCTGAAGGCGAAAATGACAGCAAAGCGGGATGAACGCGGTGTCGTGCTCGTTCTTCAGGAAGCGGTGCTGTTTGATTCAGGCGAGGCTAAAGTGTTGGAAAATGCTGAAACGCTTCTTCACCAAATTGCAGTTCTTCTTCAGACTATTCCAAATGATATTCAGGTGGAGGGCCATACAGACAGCCGAAATATTTCAACGTACAGGTATCCGTCCAACTGGGAGCTATCCGCAGCACGGGCAAGCGGAGTGATTCAATATTTCACATCAAAAGAGAAACTCCCGTCGAAGCGATTTATCGCTGTTGGCTATGCGGATACAAAGCCTGTAAAGGATAACAAAACAAATGAACACATGAAGGAAAACAGACGTGTAGAAATCGTCATCAAAAAATCAAAAACGACCTCTTCGTGAAGGTCGTTTTTTTATTTTGTTTTTTCCTGACGCTCTGATCGTATCGCATATAACGCTTTACTGACGGTTTGGGCATTTTTTTCTGTAATTTCTGCCTTGCGTGGAATCGGCGGATATAAATCGGCGGGATCGCTCCAACTGGACGGAAGGGTGACTGGGCATTGCTTTTGCCATTTTGCGATCCATTCAGATGGAATGTCATGTCCCGGATCGATCCCTTTCATTTCAAGCCATACTCGGGCCCAGGCACGGGGCACCACACGCCAAATATCATATCCGCCTCCTCCGACGGCGATCCATCTTCCGCCGCAATATTGATGCGCTAAAGCGTGAGCAAGCCGCGGAATCTGTTCGTAAATGGCAATCGTTGCTGACAAATGCGTCAGCGGATCGTAGTAATGGGCATCAGCTCCATTTTGGCTGATAATCACATCTGGCTGAAAATAAGCGGCGATTTCTGAAGCTGCTGTCTGGTAAGCCTCAATAAATGAATCATCCTCCGTAAAAGCATCAAGCGGGATATTAAAGGAATAACCGTAGCCTTTTCCGCTGCCTTTTTCCTGAATCTGACCGGTTCCGGGGAATAAATATCGTCCCGTTTCATGAATGGACAGGGTGCATACGTTGGGATTATCATAAAACGCAAATTGCACACCGTCTCCGTGATGGGCGTCCGTATCAATATACAGCACCTTGGCTTGATATTTTTTCTGAATATACTGAATCGCTACAGCGCTGTCGTTGTATATGCAAAATCCAGAAGCCCTTCCGCGAAACCCGTGGTGCAGGCCTCCCCCAAGGTTGGCAGCATGCAGTGCTTGTCCAGACATGACATAATCCGCAGCTGTTAAGGTTCCGCCGACTAATAGTGAGGCAGCTTCATGCATGCCTGCAAAGACGGGTGTATCTTCAGTGCCGAGCCCGTAGCTTTCCCCTTCTTCGGGTGGAAGTTTTCCGGCGCCGGCAAGCTGTACTGCCTGAATATAATCGTCCGTATGCACAAGAGCCAGCTCATCTTCCGCTGCAAGCCGGGGACTGACGATATCCCCCTCGTCAAAGGCATCCATCGATTTGAGCAAATCATATGTCAGCAGAACACGCTGCTGATTAAAGGGGTGCTCCTGATGAAACATATAAGTCTGATAAGAGGGAGAATAAATAAACACACTGTCCCTCATAGCTGATCCCTGTGCTCTGACGGCCATACGATGAGATGCCCGTTTTTTTTGCAATCCCTGCAAAAACGGCAGCGGATTCATCGTCTTGACACGGAATACAAGCACTTTTGCGCCGGAATCGTCATGGGGATAGACAAGAACGCTCAGTATTTTTACCTGAAGTCTTTGGCAGAGGCTGCTGATATCGGCGAGGCTTTTTGTGATGTCATTTACTTTTATCTCAACCTGCGATCCGGGCTGGTCAGCGCCTGTCAGCTTCACAAAAGTCCGCAGCAAATCGGTTTTTGTCAGAATGCCGATTAACTTGTGATGCTGCACGACTGGAAGGCAGCCGATGCCATGCTCGTAGAAAACTGCTGATATTTCTTCAACAAAATCAAGCGGATGGGCGCACACGACGTCTTTTTTCATAATGGATTCAACGCTTCGTGTGAGAAAACGGCTGCGTTTGCTTTCTTCAAAAATACTGGGGCTGGCCTGTTTCATATCTCTGTCTGTAATCATCCCAATCACATGGCGGTCTTCATTAATAACAGGCAAATGCCTGATATGAAATTCCTTCAGCTTGTGTATTGCCGTTTCAAGCGTATCCGTTTTCGTTAATGTGATGACATCCTTTTTCATGATTTGCTCAACAATCATTATCTTTTCCCCTTTGTCAGTGTCAGTTAATACATATAACGATGATAAAAACGGAGCCTGTCAAATCGTTCAATTGATTCCTGGCTGACGTTTTTTCCGATGCGCGCCATCAGGCAGTTCGCAGGATGGGAGCTGATCTCTGGCTCATCGGTGGCAAACCAGACCAATCCGCCTGCGTTCATCATTTTCTCCATGATCTTTCTGTACTCCCACACATCCTTTTTCATCCCTTTTAAATCCCAATGCCAGTAATATTCTGTCGTCATCACAATGTAGTTCTCCATTTGTTCGTCCATCATGCTGACGGTCAGAAGTGTTTTTCCGACAGAACATCCCCGGTATTCCGGTGCCACCTCAATGGCTCCGAGCTCAAGCAAATCCTCCATATTTCCTTCTGACCATCTTTCGAGCGGGTCAGGGTATAGATACGTCACATAGCCGACAATGGCCTGGCCGTCTCTGGCAATGATAATGCGTCCCTCAGGAAGGCCGGCGATATCGACTAATGCTTCATGCTGTTCCCGGGGCGGCCGAAATGCGGTCAAATCCTTATGAAACTCATAACCTGCCAAGTCTTCTGGAGAGACAGGCCCTTCTATCAGTAAGGAGCCGGTTGCTGTTTTGATGTTTGCAGAGTGATATGTTTTATGATGTTCCACTGATTCACCGTCCCATCAATTTCTATAAAAAATACATGCCTCCTTTAAGAATAACAAATTATAAAGCGTTTTCAACATGGTTTATATTTTAAAAATTGAGAAGAATATGAATATATACTATAATAAATGTGACAACTTCAGCAAAGGGGGATGTTTTGACATGAATTTGAAAGCGTTACCAGCTATAGAGGGGGATCATAACCTAGAAAACTACGATGAAACGTATCGGCAATTTGATTGGTCTGAAGCGGAGAAACATTTCTCTTGGCATAAGACAGGGAAATTGAACGCGGCTTATGAAACGATAGACCGCCACGCCGAATCTTTTCGGAAAAACAAAGTAGCGCTTTATTATAAGGACGCAAAACGGGATGAAAAATACACATTTAAAGAAATGAAAGAAGAAACAAACAGAGCCGGGAATGTACTGAGACGGTATGGAAATGTGGAAAAAGGGGACCGCGTTTTTATTTTTATGCCGAGATCACCCGAGCTTTATTTTATTATGCTAGGCGCTATCAAAATCGGCGCAATCGCCGGGCCGTTATTTGAAGCGTTTATGGAGGGGGCTGTTAAGGACCGGCTGCAAAACAGCGAGGCAAAGGTTGTCGTCACGACGCCTGAGCTTTTGGAAAGGATTCCGGTTGAAAAGCTGCCTGATTTACAGCATATATTCATAGTCGGCGGCCAGGCTGAAAAGAGAGGAACAAACATCATTCACTATGATGAAGTGGCTAAGCATGAGAGCACAAGACTGGACATTGAATGGATGGACAGGAAAGACGGCTATTTGCTTCACTATACATCAGGATCTACGGGTACGCCAAAGGGTGTGCTTCATGTCCATGAGGCGATGGTTCAGCAGTATCAGACAGGAAAATGGGTCCTTGATTTAAAGGAAGAGGACATTTATTGGTGCACGGCCGACCCAGGCTGGGTGACTGGAACGGTGTACGGGATTTTTGCGCCGTGGCTGAACGGAGCGACAAATGTTATTGTCGGCGGACGATTCAGCCCGGAAAGCTGGTATGGAACGATTGAGCAGCTTGGCGTAAACGTCTGGTACAGCGCGCCGACTGCCTTTCGAATGCTGATGGGAGCCGGAGATGAGATGGCTGCCAAATATGATCTGACTTCACTCCGCCATGTGCTGAGTGTCGGTGAACCTTTAAACCCGGAAGTGATCAGATGGGGGCATAAAGTTTTTAATAAACGGATTCATGATACATGGTGGATGACAGAGACGGGCGGACAGCTGATCTGCAACTATCCTTGCATGGATATTAAACCAGGCTCGATGGGAAAACCGATTCCCGGTGTAGAAGCAGCAATCGTTGACAATCAGGGGAACGAGCTTCCGCCGTATCGAATGGGGAACCTCGCCATTAAAAAGGGCTGGCCTTCTATGATGCACACGATTTGGAACAACCCTGAAAAATACGAATCTTATTTTATGCCTGGCGGATGGTATGTGTCGGGTGATTCTGCCTACATGGATGATGAAGGGTATTTTTGGTTCCAAGGCAGAGTGGACGATGTCATCATGACCTCCGGTGAGCGTGTCGGACCATTTGAAGTGGAAAGCAAGCTTGTCGAACATCCGGCAATTGCGGAGGCGGGGGTCATTGGAAAACCTGATCCCGTGCGCGGCGAAATCATCAAAGCCTTTATCGCTCTCAGAGAAGGGTTTGAGCCATCTGATAAACTGAAGGAAGAAATCCGCCAATTTGTCAAACAAGGTCTTGCAGCCCATGCGGCTCCGCGTGAAATTGAATTTAAGGATAAGCTGCCAAAAACACGGAGCGGTAAAATCATGAGACGTGTGCTGAAGGCGTGGGAACTGAATCTTCCGGCCGGAGACCTGTCAACGATGGAGGATTAAAAGGCGCCGTTGACACGGGATTTTATTTATGTTAAAAATGATATAGCTTCATATGAAAAGGTAAAGATTGAGACAAGTAGAATATCCTTACGTTCCAGAGAGCTGATGGCCGGTGAAAATCAGCACAGACGGATATATCGAATACACTCATGAACCGCTTTTGCAAACAAAGCCGCTCAGGCTTTCAGTAGTGAAAGAACGGACCTGATCCGTTATCAGGCAAAGTGATAAGAGCGAAAAGCTGTATGTATGCTCTTATTAGTAGGGTGGTACCGCGATAATCAATCGTCCCTTCGTTTACACGAAGGGGCGTTTTTATTTTATTAAAAAAGGAGCTTTATCTCATGACAAACTTACTTGAAGACTTATCCTTCCGCGGATTGATTCAGCAAATGACGGATGAAGAAGGACTGAATAAACAGCTGAACGAAGAAAAAATCCGCCTGTACTCAGGCTTTGATCCGACAGCAGACAGCTTGCATATCGGGCACCTGCTGCCCATTTTAACACTCCGCCGTTTTCAGCTTGCGGGGCACCATCCGATTGCGCTTGTGGGCGGCGCGACGGGTTTAATCGGCGATCCGAGCGGAAAAAAAGCTGAGCGTACGTTAAACACGGCTGATATCGTTGTCGAATGGTCGCAAAAAATCAAAAATCAACTTTCAAGATTTCTTGATTTTGAATCAGCGGAAAACCCGGCTGTTATGGCAAATAACTACGACTGGATCGGAAACATGAATGTGATCGACTTCCTTCGTGACGTCGGCAAAAACTTCGGCATCAATTACATGCTGGCAAAAGATACAGTCAGCTCCAGAATCGAATCCGGCATCTCTTACACGGAATTCAGCTACATGATTCTTCAATCTTATGATTTCTTAAACCTGTTCAGAGAGAAAAACTGTAAGCTGCAAATCGGCGGAAGCGATCAATGGGGCAACATTACAGCTGGCCTTGAGCTGATCAGAAAATCTGAAGAAGAAGGAGCAAAAGCATTCGGTCTTACCATTCCGCTTGTAACGAAAGCGGACGGCACAAAATTCGGAAAAACCGAAGGCGGCGCAATTTGGCTTGATAAAGAAAAAACGTCCCCATATGAGTTCTATCAATTCTGGATCAATACAGACGACCGTGATGTAGTGAAATATTTAAAATACTTCACGTTCCTTTCTAAGGAAGAAATCGAAGAATATGCTGAAAAAACTGAAACAGCACCTGAAAAGCGTGAAGCGCAAAAACGCCTGGCAGAAGAAGTGACAGCGCTCGTTCACGGACGCGAGGCACTGGAGCAAGCGATTAATATTTCCCAAGCATTGTTCAGCGGCAATATTAAAGAGCTTTCTGCCCAAGACGTAAAAATCGGTTTTAAAGATGTGCCTTCTCTAGAAAAAGACACCGCTGAAGAACTGTCACTCGTAGATGTGCTGGTTGAATCGAAACTGTCACCGTCTAAACGCCAAGCCCGTGAAGATATTAAAAACGGAGCCGTTTACATTAACGGTGAACGCCAGACAGAAATTGACTATATCTTATCTGCTGAAGACCGCATTGAAGATCAATTTACTGTTCTGCGCCGCGGGAAGAAAAAATACTTCCTTGTCACATATAAATAAGAAAAAAACATCCTTTGCTTAATTGGCAAAGGATGTTTTTGGTTTAGCGCATAGGAATTTGAGGGAAAGAGTATATTAGATAGGGCAAACACGACCATTCACCACCTTTTCAATAGGAGGGAGAGCTCACCGTGAATCTCATGTGTACGATCGCCAAAGAAAGATTACAGCGGGATTATTGGGAGCAGCAGACCAGAGAAAGTGTTGTCCAGCAGGAAACGGTAGAAGAATCAGACGAAAAAAAACCCCCGACCGCATAGCGGCAGGGGGTTTTTTAAACGATTAACGAGAGTAGAACTCAACGATAAGCGCTTCGTTAATTTCCGGAGCAAGTTCAGAACGCTCTGGAAGACGAGTGAATGTACCTTCAAGCTTTTCAGCGTCGAAAGTAAGGTATTCAGGAACGAAGTTGTTTACTTCAACAGATTCTTTGATGATAGAAAGGTTTCTTGATTTTTCGCGAACACCGATTGTTTGACCAGCTTTTACTTGGTAAGACGGGATGTCAACGCGGCTTCCGTCTACAGTAATGTGGCCATGGTTAACCAATTGGCGAGCTTGACGGCGAGTACGCGCTAAACCTAGCTTGTACACAACGTTATCAAGACGAGAATCTAAAAGAATCATGAAGTTTTCGCCGTGTTTACCAGTCATTTTTGCAGCTTTGTCAAACAATGTACGGAATTGACGTTCGTTTACACCGTACATGTGACGAAGCTTTTGCTTTTCTTGCAATTGCAAACCGTATTCTGATAATTTTTTACGTTGTCCTGGGCCGTGTGGACCTGGAGCGTAAGGGCGTTTTTCTAATTCTTTTCCTGTTCCGCTAAGAGAGATTCCTAGACGGCGGGACAGTTTCCAAGATGGACCTGTATAGCGAGCCATAATGTGACTCCTCCTTTGGTTTTAATTTTGTGGAAAATAAAAACCGTCTGTTCTATTCGACCATGGACATTTTGTTTTCATGTATCCTCGCTCCAGCAGCAGAGAGTTACACGATACACCTTACTGATAAGGAACAAAATGAAAACATAGAAGCTGAACAAAAAGGCTGCAATATTTCACACAAAGGTCATTATATAATTTATTTGTTTTGAAGTCAACCATTCATCCATTATCGCTTTGCTGTTTATGATATAATAAACAAAAATTAGTGGTAAACTTTTTAGGTGATAAAACATGATAGAACAAACAAAAGATCAATTACCCGCCTTTCGTTATCATATGCTCGATTTTTTATTAACCAAATCTGTAAAGGTCTCATTCACCGACTCTCTTTTATGGCTGACATCGGCTATTCAAACATATTTTCCATCACTTTGCGTATCCCTTTTACCGTCTCCATCTGATCACATGGCACAAATGGCAGAGGATGAAGTGCATTTTTCTGCATCGAAAATAAATGCCTCATTTTATGTTATCGAGGATCATGTCTCCGGCAGGAGCTTTCATTTAACATGCAGGCAGGACGGAGTGTTTCCGGAAGAGCTTCCGGATTTGATTTCTTCTTTTTTGAATCAGTCAATGAAACAGGAAAGACTTTATATCAAAACAATCTATCAAAAAAAGATATACAAGATGACAGAACTGTTCCATTCGCTGCTCGACCAGACGGAAGTGTTGAAGAAGCTTCTTGAAAGCTTACACACCACGTTTCCCCTGTTTCAATTTTCTCTGTTTATTTCTCATGATCAGGACCAATGTATAGGTGTTCCTGCAAAGGAACTGTATATGGAAGGGGAAGATGCCGATTCCTTTGCGCTTAAAGTCTATCTATCCGGGAACATTTTGCGGAAAAATGAAACGGTCGCTTACATCCCAATTAAAGGGCAGCAGGGAACGTACGGCGTTCTGATGGCAGGTGGGGCGGGAGACAGTCCTCTTACCGACGTGTACCTTGATGAAATGTCACTGATAGCAAATGCGGCGGGAAAGGCGTTTGAAAATGCCCAGCTCTATGAACAATCCAAAACAAGTATTGCAAACTTGGAATTAATTAATGAAACATCGCGCCGTCTCAACCAGCGGCTGACGCTGACGGATACGATGAACGATCTTGCTGTGAGAATGGCTGAATCATTTCATGCTGAAGAAGTGGGTTTTTTCCATATTGACCATTTTGAACATCAGACACTGCTTCCCGGGAGCACAGCATTTTTTAAAGAAACGAAGTCGTCTGATATATATAATGAAATAAAAGAAAAACTGTACGAAGGTGAGAATGGCGTTTTTATCGGAAATGGACAGTCTGTGTTTGGAAAAGCCGGATACGGTTCACTTATGGCTGTTCCGATGATGGAGAATGACCAGCTCCTGGGATTTGCCGTTTTGCTGAAAAAGGAAATGTACGCTTTTACATTTGAAATGTACAAGCTGTTCCAAGCGCTGATTCATCACGCAACGCTGGCTGTGACCAATTCGATGCTTCGCGACCGCCTTGAGCATCTTGTGAAAACGGATCAGCTGACAGAGCTGTATTCAAGAGTCTATTTAGATGAAAAAATCCAATACAGCATGAAAATTCATCAAAAAGGCGTTTTTATTCTTGTTGATATTGATAATTTTAAAAATGTAAATGATACGTACGGACATCAGACAGGGGACGAGATTTTAATACAGGTCGCTTCCGTTATCAAAAGCAATATTCGTAAGCATGATGTCGGCGCCCGCTGGGGGGGCGAGGAGCTGGCGGTTTACCTTCCGAATGTGACGGTTGCTGTCGGGAAACGGATTACCGAAAGGCTTGTTTGTGCGGTGAGAAAAAGCACGAAGCCTGAGGTGACGATTTCATGCGGAATCTCCTGCTGGGACTCAGAATCGAAAAAATCCTTGAAGGAGCTTGTTCACGAGGCCGACGAAGCGCTTTACACCGCGAAACGCAGCGGGAAAAACCGTTTGATGATTCACGAGTCGATAAAATGAAAAAAGCCCAAAACGCTACATGTTTTGGGCTTTTGTTGTATGCTCTACACTAAAGCTTTTTCAAGGATTTCTGCAAATTGTGTAAGATACTTTTCATCGATCTCATCAAATCGGTTTTTGACAGGGCTGTCAATGTCCAAAACGCCGACTAGGTTTCCGTCTACATGAATCGGAAGCACAATTTCTGATTGAGATGCTGCATCACAGGCGATATGTCCCGGAAATGCGTTTACATCCGCAACTCGCTCTACTTTTCCGTTTGCATATGCTGTTCCGCAAACGCCTTTGCCGAAAGGAATACGGACACATGCCGGCAGACCTTGAAATGGCCCTAACACAAGCTGTCCTTCCCCTTCTTTAGCAAAATAGAAACCGGCCCAGTTGACCTCAGGCAATGAATGATAAAGCAGTGCTGACGCATTTGCGTAGTTTGCAATTTGGTCTGTTTCGTCTTCTGTTATGGCTTCGAGCTGTTTGAGCAGAAGCTGATAGTCTTTTTCTTTATCTCCAGATTGTTGTTCGACATGAAACATGGAAAACCCTCACTTTTTCTATAATATAAAACAAAATCCCGGCTTTTCTGCCGGCATTTGTCGATAAGTTCTTACAGGAACAGCCGGTCTCCGCCTTGAATTTGTAACAAGAGGAAGGAGTGAGCCGGTATGAAAGTAAGCACCAAAGACAAAATTATTGAATCTGCTGTCATGCTCTTTAACCAAAAAGGATTTTCTGGCACATCTGTCCGTGAAATTGCAAAGTCAGCTGATGTAAATGTTGCGCACATCTCCTACTATTTTAAAGGCAAAGGAGGTTTGATGGAACACTTAGTTTCAGAGTTTTACGAAGGCTACAATAAAACACTTGAAACAGCGGCAGGCAACATCTCTTTTCAAAGCACGCAGGAACAGCTTCTCCAATTGGTTTTCGATATTTTATCCTATCAGCATAACAATCGTCAATTAACTCGGTTTGTCTACCGGGAAGTCACCATTGATTCGACTTTAATAAGGGAAATAATGTCGACGTACCTGATGAAGGAAAAGTATATCTTCCAGCTGATTATTGAGGAAGGAGAAAAACAGCGAGAACATTTAACGCTGCCGCTGCCTCATTTTATTCTTCAATTAAAATCTCTCTTGATGATGCCCTATCTCCAGCCTCAATATATTTCAGAAGTGCTCTATATGCAGCCGCACGAGCCGTACTTTTATAAAATGTATTTTGAAGAAATCAAGATTTGGATCAGAAGCGTATTCCGGACAGGAGACATGCGGGCACAAATTAGCGCAGTTCAGTAAATTTCTCATACGCGTATCCGACATCACCCGCTTGATGGGCATCAGACCCGAATACAAGCGGGATGTTTTTTTTCTTCGCCGCCTCAATCATCCAATCCTCCAGATAAATATCCCCCGCGTATGTTTTTCTCAGACCTGATGTATTAAAGTCGAGCTCCATTCCGTTTTCCTTGACAGCGTTCAGGCACTCAGAAGCAAGTCTGCGAATATGATCGGACATTTTATAAGGAAACAGCCTGATGAATTTTTTAACGAGTGTGATGTGACCGACTCTTTTTGGCTTATAGGCGCCGAGAGATGCTACAATAGAAGAATAAATGCTGCGGTAATACAGTTCATATACAGCTTCGATGCTTCCGCACTCTGAGATCAGCTTTTTAAATGTATGCTCATCATAGTCGAGGCACAGATAAGACGAGCTTGTGCGCAAAAAATGAACGGATAAGATGCTGTCATCTAAAAATGGGCCGTATGTATTCAGAAACGATTTGATTTCATCTTCGTATTCAGCAATATAATCGACCTCAAGCCCGGTCCGTATGTTAAGCTGTCCGCGATATTCTTTTTTTAATCCGGAAATTTCATTAATGTAGCGTTCCAAAGAGGCTTGCGCCATCGCGCTGTCTTTTTGCGGTGTCGGATCGGTAAAAGAGGGAGGCAAAGGAGCGTGCTCTGTAAACGTAATTGATTGAAAGCCTTTTTTTATCGCTTCCTCCGCATATTGTCTGAGTGTGTCTGTTGTTCCGTGAGGGCAAAATGGTGTGTGAATATGTCCGTCTCGCTTTAGCATTGGTGTCACCCCGTGAAAAAATAGTCAAATCCTGCCGATTTTGCACAAAAAGTTTTTGATTTCTGCTCAAAAAATGTTGGTTACATGGTATCATAATAACAATGAAAACGACAGTTTTTCTCAATACATATCCTGAAATCTTTCTGAATAAATAAAACACCCTGACAGATTAAGGTTAACAGCAAGGGGGCTCATTATGGAGTTTGTCATTGGATTATTAATTGTACTGCTCGCGCTGTTTGCGGCGGGCTACTTTTTCAGGAAAAAAATCTACACGGAAATTGATCGTTTGGAATCTTGGAAGATTGAAATTCTCAATCGATCGATAGTGGAAGAAATGTCCAAAATTAAACATCTGAAAATGACGGGGCAGACAGAAGAGTTCTTTGAGAAATGGCGTGAAGAATGGGATGAGATTGTCACTGCCCATATGCCGAAAGTTGAAGAGCTCCTTTATGATGCCGAAGAATGCGCGGACAAATACCGGTTTAAAAAAGCCAATCAAGTGCTCGTTCATATCGACGATCTCCTGACAGCGGCGGAATCGAACATTGAAAAGATACTCCGGGAAATCAGCAATCTCGTCACAAGTGAAGAAAAGAGCCGCGAAGAGATTGAACAGGTAAGAGAACGCTACTCAAAGTCCCGAAAAAACCTGCTGGCATACAGCCACCTTTACGGAGAGCTTTATGACAGCCTTGAAGCAGATCTTGACGAGATTTGGAGCGGGATCAAACAGTTTGAAGAAGAGACAGAGGGCGGGAACTATATTACTGCAAGAAAAGTTCTCCTTGAGCAGGACCGCAATCTAGAACGGCTTCAGTCGTACATAGATGATGTGCCGAAACTGTTAGCCGACTGCAAGCAGACGCTGCCGGGCCAGATTGCAAAGCTCAAAGACGGATATCGCGAAATGAAAGAGAAAGGGTATAAGCTTGAGCATATCCAGATTGATAAGGAGCTGGAAAATCTGTCAAATCAGCTGAAACGGGCAGAACATGTTTTGATGACTGAGCTGGATATTGATGAAGCATCTGCCATACTGCAGCTCATAGACGAAAATATTCAATCTGTTTACCAGCAGCTCGAGGGTGAAGTTGAAGCAGGCCAATCTGTGTTAAGCAAAATGCCTGAGCTGATCATTGCTTACGATAAGCTGAAAGAAGAGAAGGAGCAGACAAAGGCGGAAACTGAACTGGTGAAGGAAAGCTACAGACTGACAGCTGGTGAGCTAGGCAAACAGCAGGCCTTTGAAAAGCGCATTGATGAAGTCGGCAAGCTGCTTGCGTCAGTAAAAGATAAGCTGGATGCAGAGCATGTCGCCTACTCTCTTTTAGTTGAAGAGGTCGCATCAATTGAGAAGCAGATTGAAGAAGTGAAAAAAGACCATACGGATTACCGTGAAAAGCTGCAGGCTCTTAGAAAAGAAGAACTGCAGGCGAGAGAGACACTTGGCAATCTGAAAAAAACAATTTCTGAAACAGCAAGACTGCTGAAGACAAGCAACATCCCGGGCATCCCGAGTCATATTCAAGAGATGCTGGAAAACGCACATCATCACATTCAAGAAACGGTCAATCAATTAAACGAAATTCCTTTAAATATGGAAGAGGCCGGAGCCCATCTGAAACAAGCGGAAGATATCGTGAACAGGGCAAGCCGGGAATCAGAGGAACTGGTAGAGCAGGTTATGCTGATTGAAAAAATCATTCAGTTCGGAAACCGATTCAGAAGCCAGAACCATATTTTATCTGAACAGCTGAAAGAAGCGGAAAGACGGTTTTACGCTTATGATTATGAAGAATCCTATGAAATTGCGGCTGCAGCTGTAGAGAAAGCTGCGCCAGGTGCTGTGAAAAAAATAAAAGCTGATTTATCCGCTTAAATTCAGATCGTAAAAAAGAGCCCGCAGTTTATGAGCGGGCTCTTTTTTATTAAAAAAACGCCTGCGCAGTAACGCAGGCGACCATAACATTAACTTATTTCTTTAAGCTGCTGTTTGGATGTACCGATGAAAAAGGTAAGAATATAGCCGATAATGGCGGCGATGATTCCAGGAATCACCCAGCCGATGCCAAGGCTGTATAGCGGCAGATTCTCATTTAAAAACGTATTTAGAGCTCCGAGCGAAAAGCCGGCTGCTTTTATTCCGTCTAAAATACTGAATAATCCTGTACCGATTAAGCATGCAATGTAAACTTCACGTCTTTCTTTAAAGAGCTTATCAATAAATGAAAGAACGATAATGACAATGGCAAGCGGATAAATAGCTGATAAAATAGGAACTGAAAAAGCGATAATTTGAGCAAGCCCGAAATTAGAAATCATCAGGCTGAATAAAGTGACGATGGTAACGACAATTTTATATGATAACGCAGGGATAAGCTTTGAAAAATATGTGCCGCAAGAAGTGACAAGCCCAACGCTTGTGGTTAAACACGCGACTGTGATAGCTGATCCAAGTACGATATTTCCTAATGAACCGAATAAATAATGGGACGATGCTGATAAAATTTTAGCTCCTTCACCAACAGGCCCGATTGCGTTTGTGCTTGTTGCACCTAGGTAGGCCAGAGAAACATAAATGAATGTGAGCCCTAATGCAGCAATTATTCCGGCTTTAATACAAGCTGCCGCAAGAGCTTTTGATTGTGTAACGCCTCTGCTTTTCACAGCATTTACAACGACAACACCAAATACGATTGAAGCAAGCGCGTCCATTGTTTTGTAGCCTTCCAAAAATCCTTTAAATACCGGTGTTCCTTTATATGCTTCCGTTACTGCACCTAAACCGCCCATTGGCGTGATAATCGCTTTGAGAACAATCACTAAAATAATTGTGAATTTAATTGGAGTGAGAATTTTTCCGATTCGATCCACGACTTTGGTTGGGTTTAGTGCTAAATAGTAAGTAATGCCGAAAAAGATGAGTGTAAAAATTAATAAAGACAGTCTTTCAGGAACGCCAGCCAGAAACGGAACTGCACCAATTTCATAAGAAACGGTTCCTGTTCTCGGGATGGCGAATAATGGTCCGATTGATAAATAAAGCACAACAGTAAATACTGTACCGAATGCAGGGTGAGCTTTATCAGCAAGTCCTTTAGCATCCTTGCCGGTTAATGCGATAGCGATAATTCCGAGAAGAGGCAGACCTACCCCGGTCAGTAAAAATCCGCCGATGGCTTTCCAGACATTGTGTCCGGCTGCTTGTCCAAGTTCCGGCGGATAAATCATATTTCCTGCTCCAAAGAATAGCGCAAATAGCATGAAACCAATAATAATGGTATCTTTGACAGGCAGTGAGTGTTTCATGAAAATCCTCCTAATAATTATGTTAAAATATTCTGTCAATTAATTGTCAGATAATATGACGAAACGAACAAATCTTATTATATGGTAAAAAATTTAGAAGTCAATACTAGCTTTTTGTAATTTTCTATTAAATTTTGTTATGGTAACATAAATATCATACCTTGTACCGCTTTCATAAAGGAGTAAAAAAAGATGATATATTTAGATAATAGTTCAACGACCAAACCTTATCATGAAGTCTTGAACGTTTATGAACAGACTAGCAGCCGATATTTTGGCAATCCTTCATCTTTGCACCGATATGGAGCCGAAACGGAACAGCTGCTTCAGGCAGCCAAAAATCAAATAAAAAGAGCCTTGGGCCTAAAGAATTATGATATTGTATTTACGTCAGGTGCTACAGAAGCTAATAATGTGGCTTTAAAAGGAGCCGCTTTGTCAAAGATAAAAACAGGCAAACATATCATTGCCACTTCTATCGAACATCCGTCCGTTACTGAATCTTTGGAGCAGCTGACAGAGCTATTCGGGTTTGAAGTAACTTATCTTTCAGTAAATGAAGATGGATTTGTGTCCATTAAGGAACTGAAAGATGCGATTCGGCCGGATACCGTGCTTGTCAGCATGATGCATGTGAACAATGAAGTTGGCTCCGTGCAGCCGATTGAAGAGGCTGGAGAAGTGCTGAAGCAGTATCCGAACATTCTGTTTCACGTCGATTATGTGCAAGGCATCTTTAAAGTTCCCTTGGCGATCGAGAATGCCGGCATTGATCTTTGTTCCATATCCGGCCATAAATTCCACGGACTGAAGGGGACAGGTGCACTTTTAGTAAAGGAAGGAACGCGTCTTATCCCGCTGATAACAGGCGGCTCTCAGCAAAAAGGCATACGTGCAGGAACTGAGCATACAGCAGGTGCGGTTTCACTGGCCAAAGCCATCAATCTCGCGGCTGATGATTATCATCATCACCTTGAAAGAATGGCGGCCGCAAAGGAATTGTTTATGAAAAAGCTGAGTGATTCAGACGGTGTTGTCTTAAATACTCCTCAAAGCAATAGCGCCCCGCATATCATTAATTTCTCTGTGCCGGGCATAAAAGCGGAGGTGCTTTTGCACATGCTGGAGGAAAAGGATATATTCGTTTCAACGACATCAGCCTGCTCGGCAAAGGAACATAAACCGAGCAAAGTCCTGTTACAGATGGGCAAGGGAGAGCAGATTGCCGGAAGCAGCATCAGAATCAGCTTAAACTACAGCCAGACAAGCGATGTGACAGAGCCATTTATGAACGCGCTTGTGCCTGGCATCAAAAAACTAAAAAAAATGATGAGGTAGAACATGAATTACGATCATATATTAATTCGTTTTGGGGAGATATCAACCAAAGGAAAAAACAGAAAAAGCTTTATTGAACGCTTAAAGCAAAACGTCAGGCTTGTCCTGAAAGACTATCCAACATTAAAATACTTTTCTAATCGGGATCGTATGACAATTACATTAAATGGAGTGGACCCTGAGGCTATTTTTCCTCACTTGAAACAAGTATTTGGCATTCAAAGCTTCAGCCTGGCTATTAAGTGTGAGAGCCGTCTTGATGATATTAAGACAACTGCCCTGCAGGCGATCAAGGATCAATATCAGCCTGGAGATACATTTAAAGTCGCGACAAAGAGAGCGCATAAACAGTTTGAATTAGATACAAATGAAATGAACGCTGAAATCGGCGGCCATATTTTGCGAAATACAGAAGGGCTGACAGTTGATGTCCGCAATCCAGACATTCCGCTCAGAATTGAAATCAGGGAGGAAGCAACCTTTTTGACGATTCGCAATGAAAAAGGAGCCGGCGGACTTCCTGTCGGTTCAGCAGGGAAAGCGATGCTGATGCTTTCCGGCGGTTTTGACAGCCCGGTAGCCGGTTTTTACGCAATGAAAAGAGGACTCTCAGTAGAAGCTGTCCATTTCTTCAGCCCGCCATACACAAGCGAACGTGCGAAACAAAAAGTGATGGACTTAGCGAAGTGTCTGTCTCGCTTCGGAGGAAGCATGACGCTTCATATCGTCCCGTTTACAAAGACGCAAGAGCTGATCCAAAAACAAATTCCTGAAAACTATACGATGACGGCAACCCGCCGCTTAATGCTTCAAATTGCCGACAGAATCAGAGAAAAAAGAAACGGGCTCGCGATTATTACGGGGGAAAGCCTCGGACAGGTAGCGAGCCAGACGCTTGAAAGCATGTACGCGATTAATGCGGTTACGTCTACACCGATTCTGCGTCCGTTAATCGCTATGGATAAAACAGAAATCATCGAAATATCACGGGAAATCGGCACATACGAAACAAGCATCCAGCCATTTGAAGATTGCTGCACGATCTTTACGCCGCCAAGCCCGAAAACACGCCCGAAAAAAGAAAAAATCGAACACTTTGAGAGCTTTGTGGATTTTGAACCGCTGATTCAAGAGGCGGTTGATCACATTGAAACAATGACATTATATAGCGAACAAGAAGCAAACGACAAATTCGCAGAACTCTTTTAACTAAGAGCCGGCTCCTGTATACAATTACCAAAGATTTTCTGTATGAAGCCATGTGTTTTAACACATTCTATACTCACAAGGAGGTGAGACACATGGCTAACAATAACTCAGGTAACAGCAACAACCTTTTAGTACCAGGAGCTGCTCAAGCTATCGACCAAATGAAATTGGAAATCGCTTCTGAATTCGGTGTAAACCTTGGAGCAGAAACAACTTCTCGCGCTAACGGTTCTGTTGGAGGAGAGATCACAAAACGTCTTGTATCTTTTGCTCAACAAAACATGGGCGGAGGACAATTCTAATTTACAATTTCACATAATGGCTTAGGAGTGGGGTTTTTCCCCACTCTTTTTCGTTTTTTTATAAAAAAGGACCAGCGGCCTATAAAAACCGATGTTTATGGAGCTTGTTTTTAGGCATATCCTTACGGAAACGGCATGTATTTATGTATAATGGGTGGAGAAAGTGAGGAGTTGTTCGTGTTGAAACGAGAAGATTTAATTGCCCCAATGGAATACAATTTAGTTAATGAAATCGAAAAGTTCAGTGCAACTGGACAAAAAACCGCCCTATTATGGGAGGATGAATCGGGCAAACAAAAATCATGGTCGTATGAAAAGCTTATGGAAGAAACAAATAAAATCGGTGCGGCTCTGGCTGATCTTGGATTTAAAAAGGGAGATAAACTGATTGTAATGGTGCCGCGTGTGCTCGAAGCCTATGCCGTTTATCTGGCTATCCTGAAATCGGGAATGGTCGTTATTCCTTGTTCTGAAATGCTTCGTGCGAAAGATCTTGAATACCGGATTGAACATGCCGAAGTGAAAGGCGCCATTGTTTATTCTGCTTTTATTGGCGCTTTCCGTGATGTCAGTACTGCAGACCGCCTGATTAAACTGTCGATTGGTGAAAATGATGCCGGATGGAAAAATCTATTAACGATTGATGCGGATGGAAGCCGTTTTCAAACTGCTGATACAACAAGAGAAGACATGGCGTTCTTGTCTTATACTTCCGGAACAACGGGACAGCCGAAAGGTGTTGTACATACACATGGATGGGCATTTGCTCATTTAAAAACATCTGCCGGTGCATGGCTTGATATTTCTGAACAGGATACCGTATGGGCGACTGCTGCGCCAGGCTGGCAAAAATGGGTGTGGAGTCCGCTATTGGCGGTACTCGGAAGCGGAGCAACAGGTTTTGTGTATCAAGGCAGATTCAAAGCTGAAAAATATTTAGAGCTTTTAAACCGCTACAAAATCAATGTTTTCTGCTGTACGCCGACGGAATACCGTTTAATGGCAAAGGTCGAAGGCTTAGATAGCTACGATCTTTCAGCCCTGCACAGCGCTGTTTCAGCCGGTGAGCCGCTCAACCGCGAAGTGATTGACGTGTTCCAAAAGCATTTCGGCGTCAAGGTCAGAGACGGATACGGCCAAACAGAAAGCACGCTTTTAGTCGGTGTCTTAAAGGATATGGACATTAAACCGGGAAGCATGGGAAAACCGACACCGGGAAATCAGGTGGAGATCATCAATGAAGACGGTGAAATCTGCAAAACTGGTGAGGTTGGCGATATCGCTGTTCACCTCAGCACCCCGGCGCTCTTTAAAGAATATTTTAAAGATCCGGACAGAATGAAAACACAAATTCGCGGCGATTATTTCCTGACAGGAGACAGAGCAAGAAAAGATGAGGAGGGTTACTTCTGGTTTGAAAGCCGAAATGACGATATCATTATCAGCTCCGGCTACACGATCGGGCCATTCGAAGTGGAAGATGCGCTCGTGAAGCACCCTGAAGTCAAAGAATGTGCTGTTGTCGCAAGCCCTGATGAAATAAGAGGTTCCATCGTTAAAGCATACGTTGTCCTGCAAGATCACGAAAAACGCAGTGATGAGCTTGTCAAAGTTCTGCAAAATCATGTGAAGACCATTACGGCTCCATACAAATATCCAAGAGAGATTGAATTTGTCGAAAGCCTGCCGAAAACGGCTTCTGCAAAAATCAGACGAGTGGAATTAAGAAAACGTGAAGAACAGCTCAAAGCCAATAAAAAGGCGTAAAGAAAGAGAGTGAACGTGAATGAAGGCGATATGGCACGGCGGTTTCATTTATACGATGCTCGAAGAAGGCCACCAAACGGAGGCTGTTTATGTTGAGGATGGTGTCATAAAAGGCACCGGCAGCTATGAGAGTCTGAAGAAGAAATACAGTTCACCGGAAACAAAAGACATCAGTTTGAACGGAGCAGTCATGTTTCCAGGATTTGTGGACAGCCATTTGCATCTGATCGGGCACGGAGAAAAACAGCTCCAGCTTGATCTGTCTTCGTTTACATCTAAAGAAGCTGTGCTGCAGGCTGCGAAGGCAAGAGAAGAGAGCCTGTCTGAAGACGATTGGCTCATTGGAGAGGGCTGGAATGAAAATCAATTCCAGAAGCCGGCTTATTTGACGAAGCATGACCTTGATCCTTTATTCCCGGACAGGCCCGTCCTGCTCAAGCGGGTATGCAGGCATGCAATAGCGGTCAATTCTGCGGCGCTGCAAGCCGCGGGAATTTCAAAAGCCACTCCTGATCCCGATGGCGGAGTGATTGGCAGAGATGCAGATGGCGAGCCGACTGGGCTTCTGTTTGATAAGGCGCAGGATCTGGTCCTGCAAGCCGTTCCGCCTGTATCTCAGCACTATGTTGATCAGGCGCTTACAGCGGCCATTCAGGATTGCTGGACAAAAGGCCTGACAGGCGGCCATTCGGAAGATTTGTCTTATTATGGCGATGTGTCCGTTCCGATGAATGCTTATGAGACGGCTGCGGCAAGCGGAAAGTATCCGTTTCGCTGTCATTTGCTCGTTCATCATGAAGCGGTTGATCGGTGGGAGCAAATGAAGAAGCCGTCTGGCCCGTACGTTGAATTCGGTGCGATGAAACTATTTTCTGATGGAGCACTTGGCGGGAGAACAGCTTTGTTAAAAGAACCGTATCATGACGATCCTTCTACAAACGGTGTTCAAGTCCATGATGATGAAACACTCAGCCGCCTCGTTCAAAAAGCGAGAGAGAAAGGAATGGAGGTTGCCGTCCATGCCATTGGCGACCTTGCCTTTGAAAAAGTGCTGCAGGCTGTCGAGCAGCATCCGCCAAAAAGCGGCCGGCATGATCGTCTGATCCATGCTCAGGTGCTGAATGATGAACTGATTGAAAAAGCAGCACGCATGCCGATTGCTCTTGATCTTCAGCCTCATTTTGTCGCCAGTGATTTTCCATGGGTGATTGACCGTCTTGGAGAAGGCCGTATGAAAACAGCTTTTGCTTGGAAAACACTGATCTCTAAAGGCATTTTATGTGCAGGGGGTTCTGATGCTCCGATTGAGCCTGTTGAGCCGCTTCTCGGCATCCAGTCTGCGGTGCTCCGGACAAGCAGCCGCGAACAGAACGGTCCGAGCTATAACGAAAGCGAGTGTTTAACAGTATATGAAGCTATCAGGCTTTATACAGCAGGAAGTGCTGAGATCATTTACAAAGAGCAGACACGGGGGAAAATAGCCGAAGGGTATGACGCGGATTTTACCGTTCTCAGTGAAGATCCGTTTACAATTGACCCGAAACAGCTTCATCTTTTAAAGATAGAAAAAACCGTTATCAACGGTCAGATTGTATATGAGAATCAACAGTAAAAAGGACAGGCGAATAGCCTGTCCTTTTCTTTTTTCTATAAAAATGTCCGTTTTACTTTCTCCCAAAATGAATTGTCCTTTAGTTTCACTGTTTTTATTTTTTTATCAGACAGCTTGATTTCAATCGTTTTCACGTTTCTTGTGCTGAGTGCTTCATTGTCCAAACCGATAATCGGGTGTTCATTTCCGGCTTGCACCACACGAAGCGTCAGCTTTCGTTCAGAGCTGAGGACAAACGGAGACCCTAGCGTGCGGTAGGTATTATTGTTAAGCGAAGCAAGCTCCGTTACCTGCATGCAGGGAAGCAGCGGATCAACGACAGCTCCAGCCACAGACTTATTATAAGCTGTGCTGCCTGTAGGCGTGGAAATAATCATCCCGTCTCCTCTGAACGTTTCGAAGTGCAGATCGTCAATCAGCACATCCATCACAAAGGTTTTAATTATGCTCGAACGAATGGAAACTTCGTTTAAACAATGAAAAGGACTGGTCTGATCCACTGTCACTTCAATCAGCGGATATTTTCTGACCTCAATTTGTTCAAACGTCATCGCATCCACCATTTTTTCATGCTCATCACTATTAAAATCACAGTATAAATGAGCTTTCCCCTTTTTGGTGATGCCGACGTATAAGCAGTCGTCACGGAAATTCGTCTTTCTGACCGCCTGCAAAAATGTACCGTCTCCGCCTACACTGGCAATAATATTGGCGTCAGAAGGCTGATTGACAACAGTAAATCCGTTCTCTTCAGCCAATTGTGTTAAGGAGCTGACTTGTTTGTTTGTTTCCTGGTCCTGTTTGTGAAAAAAATAAACATTACGGCGATGATCGGTCATATCCCATTTCCCCTTTGCTGTCATATTTAAGTTTTTCTGCCATCCAGTATTTGTGATAAAATACCTTTGGTCATAAGTGTACCACGTTTGCCGGCAGCCCGTTAAGCCGGAGCTTTCTCATCAATGAAACATTTTTTCATTTGAATCGTATAATGAGAGAGTTTGGGAAAAAGGAGGAGAAAAAATGAATGCAAAAAGATGGATCGCATTAGTGATCGCCCTTGGGATTTTTGGCGTGTCTATCATCGTCAGTATCTCAATGAGTTTCTTTGAAAGTGTCAAGGGTGCCCAAACAGACCTTACGTCACTGACAGATGAATCTCAGGAAGTGACGCTTGAAAACGGAAGCCTTTCCAGCAAAATCGCCGTTTTGGAGGTCAGCGGCACCATTCAGGATAATGGTGATTCGAGCAGTCTGCTCGGTTCAGACGGATATAACCACCGAACATTCTTAAAAAACCTTGAGCAGGCAAAAGAGGATGATGCGGTAAAAGGGATCGTACTCAAGGTAAACTCTCCGGGAGGCGGAGTGTATGAAAGTGCCGAAATACATAAAAAACTGGAAGAAGTAAAAAAAGAAACAAAAAAACCAATCTATGTGTCAATGGGATCGATGGCAGCTTCCGGAGGTTATTATATCTCAACAGCTGCCGATAAAATTTTTGCGACACCGGAAACCCTGACAGGATCTCTTGGGGTTATCATGGAGAGCGTGAATTACTCAAAGCTGGCTGATAAGCTCGGCATCTCTTTTGAGACCATTAAAAGCGGGGCTCACAAGGACATTATGTCTCCTTCCCGTGAGATGACAAAAGAAGAAAAAAATATCATGCAATCTATGGTTGATAACTCCTATGAAGGCTTTGTCGATGTCATTTCGGAAGGCCGCGGCATATCGAAAGCGGAAGTAAAGAAAATCGCGGACGGACGCGTGTATGACGGGCGGCAGGCGAAAAAACTGAATCTTGTGGATGAACTCGGATTTTATGATGATACAATTGCGGCCATGAAAAAGGATCATAAAAACTTGAAAAACGCTTCTGTCGTCTCTTACGAGGAAAGCTTCGGATTAGGCTCTCTGTTTACCATGGGAGCGAACAAAATGTTTAAAAGTGAAATTGATTTTCTGAATATGAGAGAAGTTCTTTCACAATCCGGTTCGCCGAGAATGATGTATCTCTATGCGAAGTAGGAGGGATCAATAATGGATGCGACATATGAAGAGTTAGAGCGCAGCGACATCGCAGGCCCGGATCAAGCGGAACAGCTTACACACGCATATGCGGGCTTTTGGGTCCGTTTTTGGGCTTTCCTGCTTGATTGGCTCGTTGTGTGGGGGGTAAACCATTTAATCGTTTCTCCCATCTTTACTTTACTGGATCTGCCGAAAACATCCGGCATGTTCACCATCTCAGCGTACAGCATCACAACGCTTTTCGTTTATCTGGCATACTTTGCGCTGATGACCAAATACTTCAGACAAACGCTAGGAAAAATGGTGTTCGGCCTCAAAGTAATTTCTGTCAAGCAGGGCCATAAGCTGACATGGAGCACCGTGATTTTCCGTGAAGTGGTCGGGCGGTATATTGATAAAATTTGGATTTTATATATCATCGTCGCTTTTTCTCCTAAAAAACAGGGGATTCATGATTACATTGCTGATACAACTGTGGTGCACGAAAAATTATATCGTAAATAACAGATAAACCCGGACCCCGTCCGGGTTTATTTTTTGCTGAATGGGCGATAATGCTTCCTAGAGGAAGTGAAAGAATATGGTATATGTGCTGTCAGCCATTCTTATTCTTATAGGTATCGTGCTGCTTCTCAGAATGAAAATTCATGTTGCCGCGGAGTATCTTCATGCTGAGGATAATGACAAAATAACTTTGAAAATTACAACGCTGTTTGGCCTGGTTCGGATTAAAAAAACAATTCCGGCGATTAAGGTGAACAAAGATGACGGAACAGTCGATATCAGACAGAACACAAAAACGAAAGTGAAAAAAAGCAGCAGCAAGAAAAAAATTACGTTTGATGATGTGCAGCAAAGCATCAATAAAATTGAAATGCTTCTGCATCATGTCACTAAGTTAAGGAAAATCAGCGCCTCTTTTATAGCGCATTTGCATATCACAAAACTCGAATGGATCACAGTTGTCGGGGTTCATGACGCAGCAGTGACAGGTGTGTTAACGGGTGCCGTATGGGGAGTCAAAGGCGGTATCGCAGCTATGCTTCATGACCATTTAGACTTTGTGAACAAGCCTGTTTATGAAGTGATTCCATCGTTTCAAGTCCCTGTTTCCAAGACCCATTTTCAGTGTATATTCTTTTTTCGCTTTGGACATGCTATGCTTGCAGCTTTCAAATTCGTCAAATACGGACGGGAGCTTTCTGTATTAAAGAAAAATCCGTCGGCTCGAATGACTTCAAAGAATGATTCATCAGTTTAAGGAGGAAGCGTATATGGCAGACCATCCCATCCAAGGTTTAATGAAAACCGCAATGGAAAACTTGAAGGAAATGATTGATGTTAACACAATCATCGGGGATCCGGTTGAAACACCGGATGGAAGCGTGATTTTAACCGTTTCTAAAGTCGGATTCGGATTCGCCGCAGGCGGCAGCGAGTTTGGCGGCAAGCCGGCTGAGAAAAAATCGGAAGACGATGAAACAAGAGAACAAAAACTGCCCTTCGGAGGCGGAAGCGGAGGCGGTGTGTCCATTACGCCGATCGCGTTTTTAATTGTCGGTTCGACTGGCATCAGAATGCTTCATTTAGATGAAAATACACATTTGATTGAGAAAATTCTAGACGCAGCCCCTCAAACACTGGAACGCATACAGCAAATGTTTAAGAAAAATAACAAGAATCAAAACCAAGGCCAAAATCAAAACCAAATGAACAATATGAATTATTAAAGAAGGGTTAACTGCGGCGGCCGCAGTTAACTTTTTTTTGGCATAAACTTTGCAGTTTGCAAGAAACTTTACTATGATAGAAACATACATACGAAAGGGAGGAATTATAATGGCTGAAATTACATTTAAAGGCGGTCCGGTTACGCTTGTCGGACAAGAAGTGAAAGTAGGGGATCAAGCTCCTGATTTCACAGTGCTGACAAACAGCCTTGAAGAAAAATCGTTAGCTGACATGAAAGGAAAAGTAACGATTATTTCTGTTATCCCTTCAATTGACACAGGCGTTTGCGATGCACAAACCCGCCGCTTTAACGAAGAGGCTGCAAAGCTTGGAGATGTCAACATTTACACAATCAGTGCGGACCTTCCATTTGCACAGGCGCGCTGGTGCGGAGCAAACGGAATTGACAAAGTAGAAACTCTGTCAGACCACAAAGACATGTCATTTGGCGAAGCGTTCGGTGTATACATAAAAGAACTTCGTCTGCTTGCGCGTTCCGTATTTGTGCTTGATGAGAACGGAAAAGTCGTTTACGCTGAATATGTAAGCGAAGCAACGAACCACCCGAATTATGAAGAGCCGATTGAGGCTGCCAAGGCATTATTGAAGTAAGCAGGTGAAAAAAGCTCCAGGCTGCCGCCGGAGCTTTTTTCATGGCAAGGAGGAACACATTATGCAAAACGATCATGTAGGTGCGGTATACGGGCTGCTGGATGATGCCGCGATCATCATAAAAAATGAATTGCAGATTTCATATATAGAAGCGCTTGCCGAAGCGGGAGAAATGTATTTTCTTGAAAAAACGGATCAGCTGAAGCTGCCGAAGGAGAAGGCTGAAAAGCTTCAAGCACTGCTTGAAAAAGCCGAATTTGACACATATGAGCACGAGTGGGTGCGCAAAGCATTCCAGCTTGCCGTCCTAAAGGGATTAAAGGATATATCCCATCCAAACAGACAAATGACGCCGGACACAATCGGGCTTTTTATCAGTTATCTGGTAAATAAATTTATGGCAGGAAAAAAGGAGTTAACGCTTCTTGATCCGGCTGTAGGAACGGGAAATCTTCTGTTCACCGTGTTAAACCAGTTGTCTGAAAATACGGCGAAAAGCTATGGCATAGAGATAGATGACGTGCTCTTGAAAATCGCCTATGATCAGGCGAACCTTCTGAAAAAAGAGCTGGAACTGTTCCACCAGGACAGCCTCGAGCCGCTGTTTATCGATCCGGTTGACACAGTGATATGCGATCTGCCGGTTGGCTATTATCCGAATGACGAAGGGGCAAAAGCCTTTGAACTGAAAGCGGATGAAGGCCATTCCTTCGCTCATCATTTGTTTATTGAGCAAAGCGTCAAGCATACGAAACCGGGCGGCTACCTGTTCTTTATGATCCCTAATCATTTGTTTGAAAGCTCTCAAAGCGACAAGCTGAAGCAGTTTTTCAAGGACAAGGTTCATATCAATGCACTATTGCAGCTGCCGAAATCAATTTTTAAAGACGATGCCCATGCCAAAAGTATCCTTGTGCTTCAGAAAACAGATGAAGAGACGAAAGCGCCAAACCAAATTCTGCTTGCGAATCTGCCGTCTTTCTCCAACCAGAAGGCGATGCTCGACATGATGGCGCAAATAGATGCGTGGTTTACTAAGGAAAAATAGAAAATGAAAAAACAGTTTGAGCGTCCGTCATATGAGGAAGCTTAAACTGTTTTTTTGTATGTACATCTGGGGGCAGATAAACGAATTGAATAGGGTTTCAAAACACAAAATACGAAAGGAGAAACTGCAGGATGTAAGCGTTAATCAATGTTAAGCGCATAGGTAATGTGTCTGAAAATAACGACTTCTTATTGTAAGCGTTATCAATACACAAGTTGACTTGAAAAGCCGACATGACAATGTTTAAATGGAAAAGTCAGATATTTTTCGGGAGAAAATGATGATTCACCCGGGAAAAAAGTACGAAAAACGAAGATGTTGATACAGAGTAAAAAGGAGCGTCAATCATGTCCAAAATTATTGCAATTAACGCAGGAAGCTCGTCTTTGAAATTTCAGCTTTTCGAAATGCCTTCAGAAACCGTTTTAACGAAGGGCTTAGTTGAACGAATCGGTATCGCCGACAGTGTGTTCACGATTTCTGTAAACGGCGAAAAAAATACAGAAGTAACTGATATACCTGATCATGCGGTAGCGGTTAAAATGCTGCTTAATAAGCTGACAGAATTCGGCATTATCAAAGATTTAAATGAAATTGACGGAATTGGACACCGCGTGGTACACGGCGGAGAAAAATTCAGCGATTCCGTTTTATTAACGGACGAAACAATTCAGGAGATTGAAGATATTTCTGAATTGGCGCCGCTGCACAACCCGGCAAATATCGTCGGAATTAAAGCCTTCAAAGAAGTGCTTCCAAATGTCCCTGCGGTTGCTGTTTTTGATACGGCATTCCACCAGACAATGCCTGAGCAGTCTTACCTGTACAGCCTGCCATACGAATACTATGAAAAATTCGGTATCCGTAAATACGGCTTCCACGGCACTTCACATAAATATGTGACTGAGCGTGCGGCAGAGCTTCTCGGCCGTCCGTTAAAAGATTTACGCCTGATTTCCTGCCACCTTGGCAACGGCGCAAGTATTGCAGCTGTTGAAGGCGGAAAATCAATTGATACATCTATGGGCTTCACGCCGCTTGCCGGTGTTGCAATGGGTACACGCTCTGGAAACATCGATCCTGCCCTTATCCCATACATTATGGAGAAAACAGGCCAGACAGCTGACGAAGTACTGAATACATTAAACAAAAAAAGCGGACTGCTTGGCATCTCCGGTTTCTCAAGCGATCTTCGTGACATCGTTGAAGCAACGAAACAAGGAAATGAGCGCGCGGAAACTGCGCTTGAAGTCTTCGCGAGCCGCATCCACAAATACATCGGTTCTTACGCTGCCAGAATGAGCGGTGTTGATGCGATTATCTTTACTGCCGGTATCGGTGAAAACAGCGTAGAAGTCAGAGAACGCGTTCTTCGCGGTCTGGAATTTATGGGTGTATACTGGGATCCTGCGCTTAATAACGTACGCGGTGAGGAAGCGTTCATCAGCTACCCTCATTCTCCAGTAAAAGTTATGATCATTCCGACTGATGAGGAAGTTATGATTGCACGAGACGTTGTTCGTTTAGCTAAATAATGCAAAAAGCACATTCACTTGAATGTGCTTTTTTGTTGAAGCATGATAAAGGTAGACAAAAAACAAAGAGGTGAGCCAATGAGCGTTCAAGAGCATAAACAAGAAGCACCCGATGTTGTCCGGTGCAAAGTGATTACTGTCAGTGATACGAGAACGGAAGAAACGGATAAAAGTGGCAGGCTGATGATCTCATTTTTAGAAGAAGCCGGCCATCAGATCGCTGCATATGAAATTGTGAATGACGAAAAGGATGCCCTGCAGCGGTCTGTCTTAGCGGGATGCATGGATGATCAGACGGACGCGGTCCTCTTAAACGGCGGGACGGGTATTGCAAAGAGGGACGTCACCATTGAAGCCATTTCGCCGTTGTTTTCTAAAGAGCTGCCAGGCTTTGGAGAAATATTCAGGATGCTCAGTTATACAGAAGACATCGGCTCCAGTGCGATCATGTCGAGAGCCACAGCCGGCGTTATCCAACATACAGCCGTTTTTTCAACGCCAGGCTCCAGCGGTGCGGTAAAGCTGGCGATGAATAAGCTGATTATTCCGGAGATCGCCCATGTGGTCAGAGAAATCAGAAAAGACAAGTAAATGAATAAATACTACGAAACTTCACCTGGAAAAATGGGTGAAGTTTTTTTAATAAAAGGCTTGAAAAAAAGGAACTTACTTGTTAAAGTGTATACATACAAAATGTATTTTTATTAAATATAATTTATTTTTATACAAAAGAAACAGGGTTGAGAGGAGATTTTTATCATGGCAGAACAGAAAAAAGTCGTATTAGCATACTCAGGGGGTCTCGATACTTCCGTCGCGATAAAATGGCTTCAAGAGCAAGGGTATAATGTCATCGCCTGCTGTCTGGATGTCGGCGAAGGCAAGGACCTGGCGTTTGTTCAGCAAAAAGCGCTTGAAGTCGGCGCAACAAATTCTTACGTGATCGATGCAAAAGAAGAATTCGCCCAGGATTACGCGCTGTTATCTTTGCAGGCTCACACGATGTATGAAGGGAAATACCCGCTCGTGTCCGCATTGTCTCGACCGCTTATTGCAAAAAAATTAGTCGAGATCGCAGAAAAAGAAGAGGCGCAGGCAATTGCGCACGGATGCACAGGGAAAGGAAATGACCAGGTGCGTTTTGAGGTATCAATTAAATCATTGAATCCTGACCTTGAAGTCATCGCTCCGGTTCGGGAATGGCAATGGTCTCGTGAAGAAGAAATTGAATATGCGGCAAGCCGCGGCATTCCGATTCCGATTAATCTTGACAGCCCATATTCCATTGATCAAAACCTTTGGGGACGCGCAAATGAGTGCGGCATTTTAGAAGATCCGTGGGCTGCTCCGCCAGAAGGAGCATACGACCTTACAGCGCCGCTGGAAAAAACACCGGATACACCGGAAGTGATAGAAATCGCATTTGAACAAGGCGTGCCTGTATCCATCGACGGCGTCTCTTACTCACTTTCTGAATTAATTTTAAAACTGAACGAAATTGCAGGCGCGCATGGTGTCGGACGTATCGACCACGTAGAAAACCGCCTTGTCGGCATTAAATCCCGTGAAGTATACGAATGCCCGGGTGCGATGACGCTTATCAAAGCACACAAAGAACTGGAAGATTTAACATTAGTGAAAGAGGTCGCGCACTTTAAACCGGCCATCGAACAAAAGCTGTCAGAAATCATTTACAACGGCTTATGGTTCTCACCTTTAAAAGACGCGCTGCACGCTTTCTTAAAAGAAACGCAAAAACACGTTACAGGCATCGTTCGCGTGAAGCTGTTTAAAGGCCATGCGATTGTAGAGGGGCGTAAATCAGAATACTCTCTATATGATGAAAAGCTTGCAACATATACAAAAGACGATGCGTTTGACCACCATGCGGCAATCGGATTTATCGAGCTTTGGGGACTTCCGACAAAAGTGAACAGCATCGTGAAAAAGAAGGAGCAGATTAAAGCATGAAGAAGCTTTGGGGAGGCCGATTCCAAAAAACACCGGAAAAATGGGTCGACGAATTCGGCGCGTCCATATCATTTGACCAACATTTAGTGACTGAAGACATTACAGGGTCTCTCGCACATGCTGCCATGCTGAAAAAATGCGGTATCCTGACAGAAGAAGAAGAGCTGAAAATCCGTGAGGGACTGAATGCCCTTTTGCAAAAAGCAGAAGACGGGACATTAGAGTTCTCAGTTGATTATGAAGATATTCATTTGAACATTGAGAAAATGCTCATTGACGAAATCGGCCCTCTCGGCGGCAAGCTGCATACCGGAAGAAGCCGGAATGACCAGGTGGCAACTGACATGCATTTATACCTGAAAAACCATGTCGCTCACATTATCGAGCTGCTAGAGGCATTCCAAGGCGCGCTTATTGATAAGGCAGAAGCAAATATTGAAACCATTCTGCCGGGCTACACTCATCTTCAGCGCGCCCAGCCGATTTCATTCGCTCACCATCTGCTTGCGTATTTCTGGATGCTGGAGCGCGACAAGGAACGTTTTCAGGATTCAATGAAGCGGATCAACAAATCTCCGCTCGGCTGCGGAGCGCTCGCGGGTACCACCTTCCCGATCGATCGTGAGTATTCAGCAGAGCTGCTCGGCTTTGATTCCATTTATGAAAACAGCCTCGACGGCGTCAGCGACAGAGACTTCATTCTGGAATTTTTAAGCAACAGCAGCATGCTGATGATGCACCTTTCCCGTTTCTCTGAAGAAATCATTCTGTGGTGCTCGCAGGAGTTTAAATTCATTGAGCTAGACGATACGTATGCAACGGGAAGCAGCATGATGCCGCAGAAGAAAAACCCGGATATGGCAGAGCTGATCCGCGGCAAAACAGGGCGCGTGTACGGTGACATGATGGGGCTTTTTACGATCATGAAAGGCCTTCCGCTCGCTTATAACAAAGACCTGCAGGAAGACAAAGAAGGCATGTTTGACACGGTGAAAACGGTCGAAGGCAGCCTGCAAATCTTCAAAGGCATGATTCAAACAATGACTGTTAACAAAGACGTCATGAAGCAAGCGACAAAACAAGACTTTTCAAATGCGACGGAACTGGCTGATTATTTAGCGAAGAAAGGAATGCCATTCAGAGAAGCGCACGAAGTGGTCGGAAAGCTTGTGTACACATGCATCGAAAAAGGAATCTATTTAAGCGACATGCCGTTTGACGATTTTAAGAAGGCGAGCGATCTCTTCGAAGAGGATATTTACACTGTTTTGGATCCTTATCATGCGGTCGAAAAAAGAATGAGCGCAGGAGGCACGGGCTTCAAACAGGTAGAGGAGGCGCTCGTAAAGGCGAAAGCTTGCGTGGCTGCCGGAGTTTGTTAAAATTTCCTTCATAAAATCCCGTCATTATAGCCAACCTAGCTCTATAATGATGGGAGGCAGAAGGATGAAAAAAGAACCGGAACGCTATATTTATGATGAACAAGAAAGCCAGGAGACAACAAGGCTCATTTCCGAAGCATATCAAAGCGGTTATGTGGATATCCCGGATCAAGAGCCTTCATCTTCTGCGGAATAAGCTGTCTATTATAGGCAGCTTTTTTTGTATGGCAAAGTGTAAAAAGTGATATTGATGGCCTTTTATAGTAAAGTAGAAGAAGAAACACTTTATTGAAAAGCGGCGACGTTGCTTTGGGAGGTATTCATGTGCGACATGCTTTAATTACTGCCGGTTCGAAGGGATTAGGCCGCAAAGTGACTGAAACATTGCTTGCAAAGGGGTATTCAGTAACAGTGAATTACAGGCAGGATGAAGAGGCAGTAAACCGCCTGAAGGAAGCCTGTCCTGATTACCTTGACCGGCTGCAATTTGTAAAAGGTGATGTCACCAAAAAAGAAGATTTGCTGCGCATCGCAGACGCTGCCTTGGACCGCTTCGGGAGAATCGACTTTTTGATTAACAACGCGGGGCCATACATATTTGAACGAAAAAAGTTAGCTGATTATACCGATGACGAATGGTACGGTATGCTGGAAGGGAATTTAAGCGCCGTCTTTCACTTATTCAAAGCAGTTATTCCGGTCATGAGAAAACAGCGATTCGGGCGTATCATCACGTACGGATTTCAAGGCGCGGCACACGCACCCGGCTGGCTTCACCGCTCCGCTTTCGGCGCCGCAAAAGTGGGATTGGCTTCTTTAACAAAAACAATTGCGATAGAAGAAGCTGAATCGGGCATAACCGCTAATATGGTTTGCCCGGGCGACATTGTCGGCGACATGAAGGAAGCGTCAATTGAGGAAGCCAGACAGCGTATCGGCAAAGAAAAAACGCCGATAGGAAGATCCGGCACCGGTGAAGATATCGCCAGAATCATTGCCTTTTTGTGCGAAGAGAACTCAGACCTGGTGACAGGAACTGTAATTGAAGCAACCGGGGGCCTCAATGTGATTAACAAGAATCAATCCACATAAGTTTTTCAGCATCTTAAAAAGGGAAAATGAAAACATCAAAAACAAAGTGACGAGGTGAAGGAAATGAAAGTAACGTATCACGGACATTCTGTAGTTGCAGTAGAAACGAATGACCACCATATTTTATTTGACCCGTTTTTGACAGGAAATTCGTTAACCGACTTGAAGCCGGAGGATGCAAAAGCGGACGCTATCTTATTGACTCACGGCCACAATGACCACGTGGGCGACACTGAGCAAATCGCAAAGCAAAATAACGCGCTGGTTGTGGCACCGAATGAGCTTGCTGTATATTTGGGATGGAAAGGGTTAAATGTTCACCCTATGCACATCGGCGGCTCCCATCAGTTTGATTTTGGGAAAGTGAAGCTTACACAGGCCTTTCATGGATCTGCCATCACTGACGAAGAAAATAAAACGATCACCTACACAGGCATGCCATCCGGTATTCTGCTGACTGTTGAAGGCAAAACGATCTTCCACGCCGGCGATACGGCTCTTTTCTCTGACATGAAGCTGATCGGGGAGCTGAACCATATTGATCTTGCCTTCCTGCCGATCGGCGACAACTTTACGATGGGGCCTGAAGACGCCAAACTAGCTGCAGAATGGCTGCGGGCAAAACAAGTTGTACCGGTTCATTACAATACATTCCCGGTCATCGAGCAAGACCCGGAAGCATTTGCAGACAGCCTGCCGGGCGGAGTCGGAAAAGTCATGGCCGTCGGTGAATCGATTGAGCTTTAAACGCTGAAAGCATCTCCTGAAAATCAGGAGATGCTTTTTATTTTTCGTGCGGAATGACCGTTGTCATTTCTGCCATTTATAATTCGGAACTGACCGCAGCTTTCAGCTCTTGGCTGCGCTGATGGAAGCAGTTGTTAATTCGATCAATTAAGTCCTTTGTCGCGCTGTCAAAATGTTTTTCTTTTCTGTTTGTCAAAAGCCCTATAGGCGGTGATATGTCTAGATTGATAATGGGGATGACTTTTGTGCCTTTCAGCGGTTTAGAATGTGCCGTACTGGTGAAGATTGAAATACCAATGTTTTCTCGCACGTAATATTCATGTGCCATGCTGCTTGTGAGCTCCATTTTCTTGTAATGATTACTAAATGCCTTATGCAAGTGCTGTTCAATTTGAATACGAATGGGGCAATTGGCAGGCGTAAATATAAAACATTCGCCTTCTAAATCAGATAAATGAACAGCTTTTTTCTCAGCGAGCCGATGACGATCAGATACAATTAAATTTAAAGTGTCATAAAAAAACGGTTTGTAATAATTTTCAAGAATCAGTTCCGGTTCGCCGCAGACTGCAAAATCAATCGTGCCGTCTAAAAGCTTTTGGCTGCAGGTATTGGCGTCATCTACGTTTACATTAACCGTTATCTTTGGATAATCATTTAAGAAATCCCTCAGAATATCAGGAAATATGAAGCTTGCAGTCGGCTCTGAAATGCCTACATTGATAATGCCGGCATCCCCTTCCTTTAAGTCGGAAAGAGTGTGCGTAAGCGCCTCGTATTGAGTTAAAAGATCCCCTGTTTTTTCGAAAAAGAGTCTTCCGGCTTTTGTCAGCTGCAGGTGTTTTCCCCGTTCAAACAATTGCACGCCTAAATCCTGCTCTAATTGCTTCATGCGCATCGATATTGTCGGCTGTGAATAGTTTAATATTTCCGCAGCCTTATAGAAGCTTCCGAATGTAACAATCGTATGAAACGTTTTAATTGAGCGAAACTCCAATGTGCTTCCCCCCTGTTTTTTCATCATTACATTTTCTGAACTCAAGGATTATTTTTTTTGATTAGTCAAACATGAAAGTATGCTTTATAGTATAAACAATAAAAGCTTAGTAAACAAATAGGAATTATATATTTTGTGGAGGAGAGTGCTCAAAATGAGTGAGGATATTTTTCGATTGGCAACTGTTGAAGATGCACCGGAGTTTTTAAAACTGGTTAACAGCGCCTTTCAACCAATTCGGCAGCTGGATATTGATTGGCCTTCCACAAGAGCTGACATACATATGGTGTCAGAAAATATCAAAAATCATTCAGCAGTTGTGCTGGAGCGGGACGGGAAGCTCATCTCAACGATTACCATCCGGTTTCCATGGGAGAATGAAACGCCCCCTTCAAAATATCCATTTGTATGGTGGTTTGCAACGCTGCCGGAATATAAAGGGAAAGGCGTCGGCAGTAAGCTGCTGACGTATGTTGAGGAAAAAGTGCTGCGGGATATGCTGAAGGCGCCGGCGCTGACGCTCGGCACCTCGGCGCGCAAGCATCCTTGGCTTGTCGATATGTACAGAAGGAGGGGGTATGAAGTGTATTTTGAGCAGGAGAAAGATGGGGATATAGGTGTCATGATGCATAAGGTTCTGATTCCGGAACGATTTGAGCCGTCGCTTTTAGGCACCCCCAGCTGGGTATAATGAGAGGCAGCCTATGAATAAGCGAATGAGAATAGCTTTTCTGCTGTCGGTGTTTGGATTACTGGCTGGATGCGGACAGGAAACAAACGGGAAAACGGATAGTCAGGCTCAAACGATTATTGTCGGCACTGGAACAGATTTTCCGAATATTGCATTTTTAAATGAAAAAGGCGATTTGACCGGGTACGACATTGAAGTGATGAAAGCCATCGATAAACAATTGCCTCAATATACCTTCGAATTTAAGACGATGGATTTCTCAAATCTTCTGACGAGTCTCGGAAATAAAAAAATTGATGTGATCGCCCACAATATGGCCAAAAACAAAGAGCGCGAAAAACGTTTTTTGTATCATAAAGTGCCGTATAACTATTCGCCGATGTATATCACCGTGAGGGAGGATAATAACAAGATTCATACATTAAAAGATTTACAGGGAAAAACAGTCATTGTCGGTGCCACATCAAATGCAGCGGATTATATCACGTCGTACAACAAAGCTCACGGCAATCCGATTCATCTGAAATACGCCGGGCAGGGAAGCAATGACACGGCCAATCAAATTGAAACCGGCCGTGCCGACGCAACCATATCCACACCGTTTGCGGTCAACTTTCAAAATAAAACGCACGCTTTCCGTCAAAAGACAGTCGGTGATGTGTTATTGGATACTGAGGTATATTTCATGTTCAATAAAGGCAGCCAAACCTTAGCTGATGATACGGATCAAGCCATTAAAAAGCTGGAGAAAGACGGAACGTTAAAAAGGCTGAGTCAAAAATGGCTCGGCGCAGATTACTCAAAATCAAGTTTTAAAAATAAATGAAGCTGAAAATGAGGCGATAAGATGAGGACAAAAGCAGCTGTCATGACAATATTGTTTGCCGTTACAACAGTTCTTTCGGCTTGCGGCGGCAGCCAAACAACGGGGGTTGGAGAAAAGAAGGTGCAGACGATTACGGTCGGAACTGGGACCCAATTTCCGAATATTTGCTTTATTAATGATGATGGCGATTTGACCGGTTATGATGTCGAGCTGGTCAAAGAGATTGATAAGCGTCTGCCGAATTATAAATTCACTTTCAAAACGATGGAATTTTCCAACCTGCTCGTCAGTCTCGGCCAGCATAAAGTCGATATCGTGGCACATCAAATGGAGAAAAGCGAAGAGCGTGAAAAAAAGTTTCTCTTTAACGAGGTCGCCTACAATCATTTTCCTTTAAAAATAACCGTCCTTCAAGATAACGATACCATCCACGGGATTGAAGATTTAAAAGGGAAACGGGTCATTACAAGCGCAACCTCAAACGGCGCCCTTGTGTTGAAAAAATGGAATGAGAAACATGGCGACCCATTCGAGATTGCCTATGCGGGCCAAGGTTCAAACGATGCCGCGAACCAGCTGCAGTCAGGCCGTGCCGACGCAACAATCTCAACGCCTTTTGCAGTGGATTTTCAAAACAAAACGAGCGCGATAAAAGAAAAAACGGTCGGTGATGCGCTCTCCAATGCCAAAGTGTATTTTATGTTTAACAAAAATGAACAAACATTACGTAAAAACATTGACAAAGCATTACAGGAAATCATTGATGACGGAACACTGAAAGAGCTCAGTTTAAAATGGCTTGGCGACGACTATTCCAAGGAACAGTATTGAGTATAAAGAGAGGGAGCCGTGATGGAAAAAGCGTTTGATATCAGCATGATTGCAGATTTTGTACCTACCTTAATCGGCTATCTGCCGGTTACATTATACATTTTAACGCTGTCATTGCTATTCGGGTTTGTATTGGGGCTCTTTTTAGCGCTGCCCCGCATCTATAACTTTCCTATTGTAAATCAATTTGCAAGAGTGTATATCTCGTTTTTCAGAGGTACACCCGTTATGGTGCAGCTTTTTATCGTGTTTTATGGCATACCGGCGCTGACGGGGGTGATTGGGATTGATACATCAAAAATGGATCCGTTTTATGCCGCTGTTGCAACATACGCGTTAAGCAATGCCGCAGCAGCAGCTGAAATCATTCGAGCGGGGGCGGGCAGTGTTGATAAAGGCCAAACGGAAGCGGCGTACAGTATTGGTCTCAGCGGAAGGCAGGCTTTCAGGCGCATCGTTCTGCCCCAGGCCTTTGTGCAGGCTTTTCCGAATATGGGAAACATGGTGATCAGTTCTTTAAAAGATACGTCTCTTGCTTTTTCAATAGGTGTGATGGATATGTCGGGAAGGGGCCAAACACTGATTACCTCAAGCAATCATTCTCTTGAAGTGTACATTGCGCTATCCGTTGTTTATTATGCCGTAGCAGTTTTATTCGAAAGGTTCTTTACATTGGCCGAAAAACGAATCAAGAAGGATCAAAAACGACTTGTTACCGTTTTTGACATGAACATACATTGAAATATGTACGGGGACTAGGAGGGGAGACGATTGCAATTTGACTTTCCATTTATTGCTTCCGCCATGAAAGAAATGATAAAAACCATTCCGCTGACATTGATGATGGCTGTTTTGCCGATCATTCTCGGATTTCTTGCGGCACTTGGAAATATAATAGTCAGAATTTTTAGAATTAAGGGCTTGGCAGCTTGTTCGAGGCTTTATGTGTCATTTTTTCGGAGTACACCTGCCATCCTCCATATTATGCTGATTTATTTAGGCGTGCCGCCGATTGTGGATCGTGTCAGCAGCTTTTTTCATCTCGGCTGGTCCGCCAATGAGATTCCGGTCGCCGTGTTTGTGGTTATGGCTTTGTCTTTAACTGCTGGTGCTTATTTAACAGAAATTATCCGGTCGGGCATCTTGGCAATGGATACCGGACAGGTCGAAGCGGCCTATTCCATCGGCCTGACGCACGCTCAAACCTTTCGTCGAGTGATATTGCCGCAGGCGCTGATGGTATCAATCCCTAACTTCACAAATTTAGGCATCGGGTTTTTGCATACGACCTCTATTGCAGCTATAGTGGCAGTTCCTGAAATAACAGGGACAGCGACTATCGTTGCTTCTGATAATTATGCGTTTTTGGAAGCCTTTATCGGAGCGGCGATTATCTATTGGGTGCTGACTCTTATGATGGAAACCGTAAATGGAATATTTGAGAGGAAGGCATCCAGATTTCAAGGAGGCACTTTATGATTGAGATTAAAAATATTCATAAGCGTTTTGGCATGCACCAGGTATTAAAAGGAATAAATCTGACTGTGCACAAAGGAGAAGTTGTGACAATTATCGGTCCAAGCGGGTCAGGGAAAACCACCTTTTTACGCTGCCTTAATTTATTAGAAAGGCCGGACGAAGGGATCATCTCTTTACATGACAAAGTGATTAATTGCAGTTTTCCGACAAAAAAAGACACTCGCTGGCTCAGAAAACAGACAGCAATGGTATTTCAGCAATATCATTTGTTTACCCACAAAACGGTGATTGAAAATGTCATGGAGGGCTTGACGGTCGCCCGAAAAATGAGAAAACAAGACGCGTATGCCATAGCAGAGAACGAGCTGATAAAGGTTGGGCTTCAAGACAAATTGAACGCTTATCCGAGTCAATTATCGGGAGGGCAAAAACAAAGGGTTGGAATAGCGAGGGCGCTTGCCATTAATCCTGATGTGCTGCTGTTCGATGAGCCGACAGCTGCGCTTGACCCAGAGCTGGTCGGCGAAGTTCTTGAGGTCATGCTCGATATTGTGAGGACCGGAGCCACTATGATCATTGTTACACATGAAATGGAGTTTGCGAAAAGGGTTTCAGATCAAGTTGTTTTTATGGATGAGGGCGTCATTGTTGAACAAGGAACTCCGGATGAAGTTTTCCGCCATACGAAAAAAGAAAGAACAAAGCGGTTTCTCCGCCGTGTTTCGCCGGAGTATTTATATGAAATAAAAGAACACATAAAGGAGCCGGTAATATGATCCGCTTAAGTATATTAGACCAAAGTCTGGCAGGTGAAGGAGAAACCGCAGCCGATACATTACAGCATACGGTGAAGTTGGCGCAGATGGCTGAAGAGTATGGATATTACCGTTTTTGGGTCGCTGAACATCACAACAATAGTGATATTGCCGGCTCCGCTCCTGAGGTTCTTTTAGGGTATCTTGCCGCAAGCACAAAGACCATTCGTTTAGCATCCGGCGGGGTGATGCTGCAGCATTATAGCCCATACAAAGTGGCGGAGCAGTTTCATCTATTGTCTGCATTAGCTCCCGGACGCATTGACCTTGGAGTAGGCAAAGCGCCCGGCGGCTTTCAGCTGTCGACAGACGCTCTGCAATATGAATATGTAAAACCGGCGCGCAAGTTTGAAGAAAAGCTGGAGGATCTCACTCATTTCATTCGGGATGATTTTCCAGATGCCCACTGTTTTGCGCAACTGCGGCCGGCACCGCAGGCTGAACACAGGCCGGGACTTTTTCTGTTGGGGGGAAGCACAGAGAGCGCAATTTCAGCTGCAAAACTGGGAATATCTTTTGTCTTTGCTTACTTTATTAACGGTGAAGAGAAAGTGCTAAAAGAAGCCCGCCGAGCCTTTGACACGCATCTGCCAGCAGGCTCTGAAGCGGAATTTCACCTTGCTCCCGCTGTTTTTGCGGCGCGTACAAAGGAAGAGGCACAAAAACATATTGAGTCGCGTGAATCGATAAAAGTGATTTTGCAAGATGGGAGGAGAGTGAATGTCGGTACCCGCGAACAAGCCGAAGCCTATCTTGAGAACGTCAGCCAGCCCTTTGATATCATCGTCCAAAAAACCGGGGTGATTGCCGGAACGAAGGAAGAAGCGGCGGACGAATTAAAACGTTTATCAGACACATACAGAATTAACGATTTTGTCATTTTTTCACCGATCAAAAATGCAGACGAAAAACGGCTGTCTTATCAGCTGCTGAGTGATGCAGTTCTAGCCGCAAAACAATAAGGGGGATAAAACATGAGCGATTTTGTCAACGTTGTGGTTTGGAGTAAGAAAGGCTGTGCATATTGCGAAGAAGTCAAAAATTACTTACATGAAAAAGCAATAGCATTTCAAAATATCGATGTTTCGGAGAAGGAAGAGCTGAGAGACATTTTACAGGTGAAATACGGAGTACGCCACGTTCCTGTGGTAGAAGTTGGCAGCGGTAATCGTTATGAAGGGATTACTGAAATTGGTATTAAAAATCTTGAGCTTGCACTTGCCAATTACGCTCAGATAAAGGAGGAAAAAAGGTGACGCGAAGAAATGATATTCAGTTTGGAGCCATTATTCATGGGGTTGGGGGAACAACTGACGGCTGGCGTCACCCTGAAGTCGATCCTTCCGCAAGTACAAACGTGGAATTTTACAAGCAAAAGGCTCAAACAGCTGAAAAAGGCTTGTTCAGTTTCATTTTCATTGCAGACGGCTTATTTATTTCTGAAAAATCAATTCCCCATTTTTTAAATCGATTTGAACCTATCACCATATTATCGGCGCTTGCGTCCGTCACAAAAAACATTGGTTTAGTAGGTACGTTCTCTACTTCTTTTACTGAGCCATTTACGATTTCAAGGCAGTTAATGTCGCTGGACCACATCAGCGGGGGGAGGGCTGGCTGGAATCTGGTTACTTCTCCGCAGGAAGGAGCTGCACGCAATCATAGCAGAAGCAGACTGCCAGAACATACCGAGCGTTACGTTATTGCTCAAGAGCATTTGGATGTTGTGCGTGGTTTGTGGAATTCCTGGGAGAAGGACGCATTTATACACAATAAAGAAACAGGGCAGTTTTTTGATCCGGCAAAGCTTCATCGTCTGAATCACAAAGGAGAGTATTTTCAAGTAGAGGGGCCTTTAAATATCGGGCGCTCAAATCAGGGAGAGCCTGTCGTGTTTCAAGCGGGTTCTTCAGAAACAGGCCGTCAATTTGCGGCCAAAAATGCAGATGCGATTTTTACCCATTCCAATTCATTAGGCGAGACAATCGCATTTTATGCGGATATTAAAAAGCGGGCTGCCGCTCAAGGGCGCGACCCTTCCAGCGTG
This sequence comes from Bacillus sp. PAMC26543, assembly GCF_014250375.1. Lineage (NCBI taxonomy): Bacteria > Bacillati > Bacillota > Bacilli > Caryophanales > Bacillaceae > Bacillus > Bacillus sp. PAMC26543. The sequence goes on from NZ_CP060193.1 coordinate 1,297,348, forward strand.
CTGATTTTTCCGGGAATCAGCCCGATTGTGGCAGATACGGAAGAAGAAGCAGAGAAGAAATACCGGGAATTTGCAGAATTGATTCCGATTGAGAATGCAGTTACTTATTTGGGGAGATTTTTTGATGATTACGATCTGAGTGTGTTCCCGCTTGATGAACCGTTTCCCGATATTGGCGAAGTTGGAAAGAACGCTTTTCAAAGCACAACAGATCGAATTAAGAGAGAAGCGAAAGCCAGAAATCTGACACTACGGGAAGTGGCGCGGGAAATGGCTTTTCCAAGGACTCCATTCATCGGTACACCAGAGCAGGTCGCCTCCTTGCTTGAGACTTGGTTCAAAGCCGAAGCTGCTGACGGTTTTATCATCGGGTCGGATATCCCGGGAACACTTGATGCCTTTGTAGAAAAAGTGATTCCGATTCTTCAAGAAAGAGGGCTGTACCGCAGAGAATATAACGGCGGGACATTGCGGGAAAATCTTGGGCTTGATACTTCGGTTCATCATCCTTTTGTACATTCATCAAATCATTAATAGGAGAAGCGGGAGGAGGATGACTTTTTTGGCAATCATTGCAGGTACGGTTGTGAAAGGAAAACAGTTGGGCAGAAAATTAGGATTTCCCACAGCGAATATAGAAACCGAAATAAACGGGCTTCCTAACGGCGTTCTGACGGCGATCAATCAGCAATTTTATTTAGGGGTTATGAATATCGGAGTGAAACCAACGATTGGTCCTAATCTGAAAAAAACCATTGAGATTTTTTTGATTCACTTTGATAGGGAGATCTACGGAGAACATATGGAATGCAGCATTCTCTTTAAAATAAGAGATGAAAGAAGGTTTTATTCTTTGGAGTCACTAAAAGAGCAAATCAAAAAGGATATTTCATACGCTTCCAAACGCTTTGAACGTATGGGAATTGCATCTCAAAATAAAGAAAGCCTGCTCTCGCACCCTGAGTTAAATCTTCCGGATCTCAGCTTTTACAAGAAGTGTAACAGTTTATACGGCATCAACCGCGGTGTCTACAATGTGATTGACAATTGGTTTTTTGATTATGGTATTACACAAGTTGCATATCGGCGAATATATATTCTATCTTTTTTAAGCTTTTTGCAGGCAGAGAATGAGAACCCTCCCGGTAAGTGTGTAAAATTTGGGCCGGGCGGTCTTGCATTTAAATTGAGCCGTTTTATTACTGCTTATATTGAAGAGACTGGAGATCTTGTGATGTTAAAGGCAGATAGGTAAAGAGCTGAAAGGAGGAGAAAACATGTCTTTAGATTATTGGAGAAATATAGAAGGGACATACCCATATCAGACAGCAAAAACAATTGAAGATGATAGCGAGCATAATCCATTGAATCTCTTATCGCTTGAAAAAGAGCTCATCGCAATACGCCGGCATCTGCACCAATACCCCGAGCTGTCAAAAGAAGAATTTGAAACAACCGATTTTATTGCAAAATGCCTTGGAGAAAAGGGTATACCAATTCGTCCTACATCATTAAAAACAGGTGTATTCGCAGATATAGCAGGGGAGTCAGAAGGTCCGGCCATTGCTTTGAGGGCTGATATTGACGCGCTGCCAATCGAAGAAAAAACAGGGTTGCCCTATGCATCTAAAAAGAAAGGAATCATGCATGCGTGCGGCCATGATTTTCACACGGCAGCGCTTCTTGGTGCGGCCTTTTTGCTAAAGGAAAATCAAGTTAGCCTGAAAGGAAAGGTTCGTTTGTTATTCCAGCCGGCTGAGGAATCAGGCGCAGGCGCTGCAAAAGTGATAGCGGATGGCCAATTGGATGGCATTGAAGCAGTTATCGGTTTTCACAGCAAACCCGATATACCGGTTGGCGCTGTAGGGTTAAAAACAGGCCCTCTTATGGCTGCTGTTGACCGATTTAAAGTAGCGATACAAGGAAAAGGCGCTCATGCAGCATTGCCGCATAATGGTTTTGATCCTATTGTCGGCGCCTCTCAGCTTATCGTTGCCCTGCAAACGATTGTAAGCAGAAATGTAAATCCGCTAAAAAGCGCGATTGTAACTGTAGCGAAAATCGAAGGCGGCAGCACATGGAACGTCATCCCCGATACAGCGGTGATCGAAGGCACTGTTCGAACATTTGATTCAGAGGTTCGGGAACAAGTGAAGCAGCGTTTTCTGTCTGTTGCAGAGCAGATTTCTTCTGCTTTTTCTTTGAAGGCGAATGTGAAGTGGATTTCCGGACCCCCGCCGCTTTGTAATGATACAGCAATAACTGAAATTGTAAGAGCTGCTGCTCATAAAGCACAGCTTCAGGTCATTTCACCCGACCCATCCACTGCCGGGGAGGATTTTGCTTACTATTTGGAGCATATTCCCGGATCCTTTGCTTTTTTTGGAACAGGCGGTGATCATGATTGGCATCACCCGGCATTTACAATTGATGAAACTGCCATTATAAAAGCCTCTTATTTTTTATATGAAAGCGCTAAGAGATTATTAAGTTAATGAACGCAGGAATGAAGAGTCAGAGATGGTTTGCTTTGAGAAAATATTCGATTGATACAGACGAGGTGTGCTGATGAAGAAATTAATTGTTTTTGCATTTATAGGCTTGTTATCGCAGTTAATAGACGGTTCGTTAGGTATGGCTTATGGTGTTACCTCAACTTCGCTGTTATTAGCTTTCAGCATAACGCCTGCTGTTGCTTCGGCTTCTGTCCATTTAGCGGAAGTCGTCACGACTGCCGCATCAGGAGTGTCACATATTAAATTTGGAAATGTTGACAAACAAACTGTTTATCAGCTTGTCATTCCCGGTTCAATAGGGGCTTTTTTAGGCGCTGCATTTCTCAGCCATTTACCCGGAGATGTGGCGAAACCCTATATTTCTTTGTTTCTGCTCCTGCTGGGCGGATATGTATTGATAAGATTTTTATTTCAATACAAGCCTGCACTTGAGAAAAAACATGTGCCGTTAAGCAGAAAACAATCCATTCCCTTAGGGGTGATCGCCGGTTTTGCAGATGCCACAGGAGGAGGTGGCTGGGGCCCCGTCACCACGCCGATTTTATTATCCCGAAAAGGCCTGAGTCCGAGGAAAGTAGTAGGAACTGTAGATACTAGTGAGTTTGCCATCGCAGTATCTGCAACTGTCGGTTTTCTTGTTTCATTGGGATGGGAGGATGTCAATTGGTTATGGGTGTGTTCGTTAATGGCTGGCGGAATTATCGCGGCCCCTATCGCAGCATGGCTCGTACAGAAATTTCACCCGCAATTGATGGGTGTGCTTGTAGGAGGATTTATTATATTAGTAAATGCGAGAACATTGATAAATGAATGGATTGAAAACACAGCTGTTTATCCATTTATCTATACGGCGATAGGAGCAATATGGCTGTTTGCTGTTTTATTTGTTTTATCTAAAATAGGGAATAAAAAGATTGTAAAAGCAGCAGTTGACATCAATATAAAAGAAAAATAAAGACATTGTTTTTATAGATGTGAAAGGAATCACGAAGGCCAGGCGCTTGCGGGAAGTCTGAATGATGGATTCGTTCTTCAGCACCCAACAGAACACTGCGCTGTAAGAAGCCGGGCAGGCTTCCTTTTTATTTTCCTGCCTCATTGCGAATCAATCATCCGAGCCCTTATAATAAAAGCAGAAGACTGTCCCTTAGAGGTGAAAGGTTTGGCAACTAAGCATGAACAAATTTTAACATATATTGATTCGCTGCCTGTCGGTGAAAAAATTTCTGTGCGGAGAATCGCAAAGGAAATGAAAGTAAGTGAAGGCACGGCGTACAGAGCGATCAAGGAAGCAGAGAATAAAGGCTTTGTCAGTACGATTGAACGTGTCGGAACAATCAGAATTGAACAAAAGAAAAAAGAAAATATCGAAAAGCTTACATATGCAGAGGTTGTAAACGTCATAGACGGACAAGTGCTCGGAGGCCGGGCCGGACTCCATAAGACATTAAATAAATTTGTCATAGGCGCAATGGAGCTGGATGCGATGATGCGGTACACGGCAGCCGGAAATCTTTTGATTGTCGGAAATCGAATCAATGCACACAGACAGGCGCTTGAGGCAGGCGCCGCTGTACTTGTAACGGGCGGATTTAACACAGATGACAGCATCGTGCAGCTGGCAGACGAGCTTGAGCTGCCGATTTTATCCACGAGCTATGACACCTTTACAGTCGCCGCTATGATTAACCGGGCGATTTATGACCAGCTGATCAAAAAAGAAATCGTTCTGGTGGAGGACATTTTAACGCCCGCTGACCGTACGATATATCTTTCACCCAAGGATAAACTTGAAAAATGGTACGAGAAAAATTTTGAAACGGGCCATGGGCGTTTCCCGGTTGTCGACGAACAAATGAAAATCCACGGGATCTTGACTTCGAAAGATATCGCAGGTCACGACCGGAATGCACCCATTGAAAAAGTCATGACAAAAAATCCGGTTACGGTTATTGGAAAAACGTCTGTCGCCTCAGCGGCGCAAATGATGGTATGGGAAGGGATCGAAGTGCTTCCCGTCACTGACGGACACCAAAAACTGATTGGCATGATCAGCCGCCAAGACGTGCTGAAAGCTCTTCAAATGATTCAAAAGCAGCCTCAAGTCGGGGAAAAGCTTGATGATATCGTCTCAAGAGGATTTAAAGATGAGGATGATGATAAACAGGATCAGACGGTTTATCAGTATGAAGTAACGCCGCAAATGACAAATCAGCTGGGGACGATTTCTTATGGCGTGTTTACGACCATTTTGACGCAAGCGGCCAATCGGTTTTTGCGCTCGAAAAAACGCGGCGAACTAGTGATAGAAAGCATCACCATTTTCTTTTTGAAGCCTGTGCAGATGGAGTCGGTCATCGAAGTCAAGCCGCGCATTTTAGAGGCTGGAAGAAAGTTCGGAAAAATGGAAGTTGAAGTGCACAGCCAAGGCCATATCGTATCTAAAGCAATGCTGATGGTTCAGCTGATGGAAAGAAGCTAAGGGACGTCTCAGGCGCCCCTTACGCGTGATCTCTTTCAGCTTCTTTGGCGTGAAGGGGATTGTAATGGCTGTAGGCTTTATAACCTGCCCATGCGCTTCCGGCTCCGATGACGATAAAGATGCCGCCGATTACTAACGTTAATACTGAATGGAATAATATCATTTGATTGAGTCCGTAAAACAGCACCAGCGATCCTAATGCCATGCTAGATTTTGCTGAAAAGATTTCTTTTTCCAAAGATTGCTTTGCCCGTACGCCTTTTACTTTATAGTACACATAAAAGCAGGCTGAAAGCCCAATCAAAAAAACAAGAACCAGCATAAATGAAATCCTCCATCGTAAAAGTTTACAAACCCATTCTATACAAAAACGGGCTTGGTTTTGACGTTATTTTTCTTTTCCGTCGGCAGAGAATGTGATTTAATGAAAAAAAACAATAAAGGAGTATCAAATGAAAACTGAATTGATCAGAACCATATCATTATATGACACGATTATCTTACATAGACATGTGCGCCCTGACCCGGATGCCTACGGATCTCAGTGCGGACTTACGGAAATCCTGCGTGAAACGTATCCTGAAAAAAATATTTTTGCGGTCGGCACGCCAGAACCGTCCCTCTCTTTCTTATATACCCTCGATGAGGTGGACGATGAAACATATAAAGGCGCCCTTGTGATCGTCTGCGATACGGCAAATCAGGAAAGAATCGACGATCAGCGTTATTTATCAGGCGCCAAACTAATGAAAATCGACCACCATCCGAACGAAGATCCTTACGGCGATCTTCTGTGGGTCGATACGAATGCAAGCTCAGTAAGTGAAATGATTTACGAGCTGTATTTAGAAGGAAAAGAGCACGGCTGGAAGCTGAATACAAAAGCCGCAAAGCTGATCTATGCCGGCATTGTCAGTGATACCGGACGCTTCTTATTTCCCAATACAACGGAAAAAACATTAAAATATGCAGGCGAGCTTATTAAGTATCCGTTCTCTTCTTCAGAGCTGTTTAATCAATTGTATGAAACAAAACTGAATGTGGTGAAGCTTAACGGCTATATCTTTCAAAATGTGTCTTTGTCTGAAAATGGCGCTGCTTCTGTTTTCATCAAAAAGGATACTCTTGAAAGGTTCGGCACAACGGCTTCTGAAGCGTCGCAGCTTGTCGGGACGCTTGGAAATATCTCAGGTATTCGCGCATGGGTGTTTTTCATAGAAGAAGACGATCAAATCAGAGTCAGATTCCGTTCAAAGGGGCCTGTTATTAACGGACTCGCCCGGAAATATAACGGCGGAGGGCATCCTCTGGCTTCAGGCGCCTCCATTTACAGCTGGGATAAAGCGGAACAGATTTTAGCTGATCTGGAGACGTTATGTAAAGAACACAAGTAGAGGGGAGACCCTCTCTCTTAGTGTTCATCTGTGACGGGGATGAACCAGCAGCCGAACTCAGTAAGGTCCTCGTAGACTTGGAGATTGTGAGATTGAAGTTCTTTTTTGATGAGGGAAGCGAGTGAGTTTGTTTCGGCATATGCAGAAAAACCTTGTCTGAGTCGGGCTGCTTGATCTTTTGCTAACTGACGGTCACTGTAAACCTCCATTTCCCTTCCTCCTCCTTTCGCTATTAAGCCTCATTTATAGTTTATAAAAAAGAATGGGAAAAAGCGACAGGAGTTTGAAAAATTTAAAAAAATTCCATATTTACGTCGCGAATGATATTTCGATTTCTACCGAAAGCCTTGTGTAAATAATTAATTCCTTGACGGCTGCCTCATATTTTTTTTCATTGATCGTATAGACTTTATTTTCAATTGTCCGTTTTAAAAGCTCCTTCGTTTTATAGACGCTTTCTATATCCTTTGTAATGACCTCTGAAATATCATCCTTTACATGCTCCTCGAATTTTGTTTTATCAGGCTGCGAGATTTTATATTTTTCTCCATTCAGCAATTTGACATCGACGCTTTGAATAAGCAGTTTTCTTTTATTGTCTTCATTTAGTTTGTGGAGGTCTTCCTGATAGATGGAAATTTGGTCGTTCAAGTCTTTGACGTGCTCTTTTTGTTTTTCGATGAGGGAAACCTGCTCCTCCTGGAATGTTCCGTATGTAAACAGGAAAAAAAACCAGCTGATCACGGCTCCGCACATCATACCTGCAAAAAAACGCTGCCATCCCGGTTTCTTGTAATGCTGCGGCACTCTCATGAAGAAATATGCTCCTGCGTCAGCCATGAAATAATAAGCCAGCCGCTTTGCGCCCCGCCCATGGCCGAGATAATGAGAAGAATCTGCTTGAATAAATCTCTCGTATTGCCTTCAAGAATACCCCGTTCAAAGCTGTATACCGCATCGAATGTACCGCCGATAGCGGCGACCAGCGCCCATATTTTTAATCTGTTCGCAAGCTTTGTAATAACCGTAAGCGGGGCTTCGCCTGCCAAATATGCTCCAAGGCCTCCGATGAGTGCGCCTCCGATCAGCACCCCTAATGCTATAAAATAACTGTTGATAAAATTTACCATAAAACCAGCTTCCTGATCCATCTTGATCACCTCACCTTTTATATCATATTGAGCATTCGGGACAAGTATGATGACGACTCGAAAAAGAACATTTGTTTCTTTTGAAAACCCGACTTATAATGAAGAAAGAAATGGATCGTAATGGAGAAAGAGGTGATAGCATGTCTTTTGTTCACCTGCAAGTGCATAGCGGGTACAGCCTGCTAAACAGCGCCGCGGCTGTGGAAGAGCTCGTCAGTGAAGCTGACAGGCTCGGATATGCGTCTTTGGCGCTGACAGATGATCATGTCATGTACGGAGCTATACAATTTTATAAAGCATGCAAGGCGAGGGGGATCAACCCGATTATCGGCTTGACGGCTTCTGTTTTCACAGATGATGATGAGCTCGAAGCCTACCCTCTCGTCCTGCTGGCAAAATCAAATACAGGCTATCAAAACCTGCTGAAAATCAGCAGCGTCCTGCAATCGAAATCAAAAAACGGCCTGAAGCCAAAATGGCTTAACAGCTATCGCGAAGGCATTATTGCGATCACCCCCGGCGAGAAGGGCTATATTGAAATGCTGCTTGAAGGAGGGCTGTTTGACCAGGCCGCTCAAGCCGCACTTCATTTTCAGTCTATATTCGGAAAAGACGCTTTTTATTTATCCTTTCAGCCGTTTAAAGAAAATAAATTCTTATCTGAGCAAATCCTCCGGCTGTCTGAAGAAACGGGAATTCCGGTCACGGCGACAGGCGATGTTCATTATATAAGGAAAGAAGATCAGGCTGCCTATCGCTGTTTGAAAGCGATAAAGTCAGGTGAAAAACTCACTGAGGCATCAAACGAAGAGATGCCGGATCTCGACTTGAAATCCATTGATGAAATGCGTGTTATATACCAAGAACATCCTGAGGCATTGCAAGCATCTGTTGAGATTGCAGAACAATGCCGGGTTGACGTCAGTCTGGGACAGACCCGCCTGCCATCATTTCCGACTCCAGGCGGTACATCCGCGGATGATTATTTGACGGATGTTTGTATGACAGGGCTTCGCAGCCGCTTCGATACACCAGATGAACAGTATATTCGACGTCTTCAATATGAACTTGATGTCATCAAGCGGATGAAGTTCAGCGATTATTTTCTGATCGTATGGGATTTTATGAAGCACGCCCATGAAAAAGGGATTGTGACAGGACCGGGAAGGGGTTCTGCGGCGGGATCGCTCGTAGCTTATGTCCTCTATATCACGGACGTTGATCCGATCAAGCATCACCTGCTGTTTGAAAGGTTTTTAAACCCGGAACGAATCAGTATGCCGGATATTGATATCGACTTTCCGGATACGAGAAGGGACGAGGTCATTCAATACGTTCAGCAGAAATACGGCGCAATGCACGTCGCCCAGATTATTACCTTCGGGACGCTGGCGGCAAAAGCGGCGCTTCGGGACGTCGGAAGGGTATTCGGTGTAAGCCCGAAGGAAGCGGATCAGCTTGCGAAGCTCATTCCTTCAAGGCCGGGCATGACCTTGGATGATGCGAGAAAGCAATCGCCGGAGCTGAATAAGCGACTCAGTGAGTCAAGTCTGCTTCAGCAAGTGTTTACGATTGCCAGAAAAATAGAAGGTCTTCCGAGACATACGTCAACCCACGCGGCCGGCGTTGTCTTAAGTGAGGAACCGTTAACTGATGTTGTCCCGCTTCAGGAAGGACATGAAGGGATCTATTTAACGCAATACGCGATGGATCACCTCGAAGATCTGGGCCTTTTGAAAATGGATTTCTTGGGCTTGCGCAACCTGACACTCATCGAGTCCATCACTTCAATGATTGAAAAAGAAAAAAATATTAAAATAGATCTTTCGAGTATTTCTTATCAAGACGAAAAAACATTCTCCCTGCTGTCAAAAGGGGATACGACAGGGATTTTCCAGCTTGAATCCTCAGGAATGAGAAGCGTTTTGAAAAGGCTTAAGCCTTCAGGATTAGAAGATATTGTCGCGGTAAACGCACTGTACCGGCCCGGCCCGATGGAAAATATTCCGTTATTTATCGACCGTAAACACGGGCGCGTGCCGGTTCATTATCCCCATGAAGATTTAAGAGGGATATTGGAAGATACGTATGGCGTCATCGTTTATCAGGAGCAAATTATGGTGATTGCTTCGCGTATGGCAGGATTTTCTTTAGGCGAGGCGGACCTGCTCAGACGTGCAGTCAGCAAAAAAAAGAAAGACATTCTTGACCGAGAGCGAAGCCATTTTGTTGAAGGGTGCTTAAAAAAGGAGTATTCTGTAGACACTGCAAATGAAGTCTACGATTTAATCGTCAAATTCGCAAACTATGGCTTCAACAGAAGCCATGCGGTGGCATACAGCATGATCGGCTGCCAGCTTGCGTATTTGAAGGCTCATTATCCTTTATATTTTATGTGCGGATTGCTTACAAGCGTCATTGGCAATGAGGATAAAATAGCTCAATATCTTTACGAAGCGAAGGGGAGCGGGATTCGTATCCTTCCTCCGTCAGTGAACAAAAGCAGCTATCCGTTTACAGTTGAAGACGGAGCTGTCAGGTACAGCCTCCGTGCGATAAAAAGTGTAGGCGTCTCAGCAGTCAAAGATATATATAAAGCAAGAAAAGAGAAACCATTTGAAGATCTTTTCGATTTCTGCTTTCGCGTGCCGTCAAAAAGCGTAAATCGCAAAACGCTTGAAGCACTCATATTTTCTGGCGCAATGGACGAATTCGATCAAAACCGGGCTACGCTGCTCGCATCGATTGACGTTGCGTTAGAGCATGCCGAGCTATTCGCCGCGGACGATGACCAAATGGGATTGTTTTTAGAAGAATCGTTCTCCATTAAACCGAAGTACGTGGAAACCGAGGAGCTTCCGCTTGTGGATATTCTTGCATTTGAAAAAGAAACGCTCGGTATTTATTTTTCAAATCATCCGCTCTCTGCCTTTCGAAACCAGCTGACAGCGCGAGGAGCGGTACCCATTCAGCAAGCTCAGCAGGCTGTTAAAAAGCAGGTTTCACTCGGTGTCTTGCTGTCGAAAATCAAAACGATTCGGACAAAAACAGGTCAAAACATGGCGTTTTTAACGTTAAGTGATGAGACCGGCGAAATGGAAGCCGTTGTGTTCCCTGAACAATTCAGACAGCTTTCTCCGGTTTTAAGAGAGGGCGCTCTATTGTTCACAGCAGGGAAATGTGAAATCAGGCAGGAAAAAGTCCAGTTTATTATGTCCAGAGCGGAATTGCTGGAAAATATGAATGCTGAAAAAGCGCTATCGGTTTATATGAAGATAGAAAGCAGTCAGCACAGTCAGGAGATCCTGACAAAGATCAAGCGCATTTTGCTGGAGCATAAGGGGGAAACCGGCGTTTATCTCTATTATGAAAGGCAAAAACAGACGATAAAGCTTCCTGAGGCGTTCCATATCGATGCGGATCACCAGGTGTTATACCGCTTAAAAGAGCTGTTAGGTCAAAAAAACGTCGTTTTAAAACAGTGGTAACCATTCGCTTTTTGTTATACAATTGGAGCAATTATGTTACTCTGTTTAAATATTCTGATAGATCAACTCCGCAGAATGCAGCAATCAATGCAGCAGCATACGAATCAAAAAATTCCATTAAGGAGTGTTTAGGAGAATGTCATTAAGAGAAGAAGCATTACATCTGCATAAAGTGAACCAGGGGAAGCTCGAATCCAAATCTAAAGTAGAGGTTAAAAATGCGAAAGATTTAAGCCTTGCTTATTCCCCGGGTGTAGCAGAACCATGTAAGGATATTCATGAAGACATTAATAAAGTATATGATTATACAATGAAGGGGAACATGGTAGCAGTTGTGACAGACGGTACAGCTGTGCTCGGCCTTGGAAATATCGGCCCTGAAGCCGCACTTCCTGTTATGGAAGGTAAAGCCGTTCTTTTCAAAAGCTTTGCCGGCGTAGACGCGTTCCCGATTGCTTTGGGCACAAATGATGTTGATAAAATCATTGAAACCGTTAAATTGCTTGAACCGACATTTGGCGGTGTCAACCTTGAAGATATCGCGGCGCCAAACTGCTTCATCATTGAAGAGCGTCTGAAAAAAGAAACGAACATCCCGGTTTTCCATGACGATCAGCACGGCACAGCGATTGTCACAGTAGCTGGTCTTGTAAACGCGCTGAAATTGTCTGGAAAATCCATGTCTTCCATTAAAGTTGTGGCTAACGGCGCCGGTGCTGCAGGTATTGCGATCATTAAGCTTCTTTACCATTTCGGCGTGCGCGACATCGTGATGTGCGATTCAAAAGGAGCCATTTATGAAGGGCGTCCGAACGGTATGAACGATGTTAAAAACGAAGTGGCGAAATTCACAAACCAAGACCGTAAAGACGGCTCTTTGGAAGATGTGATCGCTGGTGCTGACGTATTTATCGGTGTGTCTGTCGAAGGTGCGCTAACAAAAGAAATGGTACAAAGCATGGCGAAAGATCCGATCATTTTCGCAATGGCAAACCCGAATCCGGAAATTATGCCGGAAGATGCGCGTGAAGCTGGAGCAAGCGTTATCGGAACAGGCCGTTCAGATTTCCCGAACCAAGTAAACAATGTGCTTGCCTTCCCGGGAATTTTCCGTGGAGCGCTTGACGTGCGCGCTACTCACATTAACGAAGAAATGAAGATTGCAGCGGTTGAAGCCATTGCTTCACTAGTATCAGACGATGAGCTTAGCCCAGAGTACGTCATCCCTGCACCGTTTGATAAACGTGTTGCGCCTGCTGTGGCTAAGGCTGTGGCGAAAGCGGCGATGGAAACAGGTGTGGCAAGAATTACTGTAGATCCTGAAGAAGTTGCAGAAAAAACCAGAAAACTTACGATTATTGGCGAATAATTTTAATTCATTCCAAAAATGGCAGCGCGTTGGCGGAGACCGGCGCGCTGTTCTCAAGTTAAACTTGCGGCTGAAATTTTTTGGGGGTCAGGACTTAAAAAAATTTCAGCCGAGTTTAACATGATTTTTGAATACGTTACCAACCTTACTGGGTCAACGATTTATTAGGTTTATCATGAGTCTGTCCGCACGCGTCTGCGGATAAAAAGTTGTCGAATTGAGGATGACAGCGTTTGACAAAAAAAGTACAATAGTTTCGGTAAAGTTATTAGCAAGTCTATCTGTCTGGATGGCATGCGGTGAAGAGAACCCTTCACAAAAGGGAGGTAATCATTTGTTAAAGGATATATTCACTAAAAAGAAAAAGTATGCTTCCGTACCGTCAGATCAAGCGAAGCACGATGTTCCGGAAGGCATTATGACAAAATGTCCTAAGTGTAAAAAAATCATGCTCACTAAAGAGTTGGATAAAAATATGCGGGTATGCATGAACTGCGATTATCATTTCCCAATGAATGCAAAACAGCGTATCGAAAGCTTGATGGATGAACAGTCCTTTGAGGAATTCAATCAGGGGATGTTATCGGAAAACCCGCTCGGTTTCCCGGGATATCTGGAAAAGCTTGAAAAAGATCGCGAGAAAACATCCTTAAACGAGGCTGTTGTCACAGGCAAGGGCACCATCGGGGGATTACCTGCTGTTGTCGCGGTAATGGATTCTTCATTCCGTATGGGCAGCATGGGCTCTGTCGTCGGCGAGAAAATCACGCTTGCGATTGAAAAAGCAAAAGCGGATAAAGTTCCGTTTATTATTTTTACTGCTTCCGGCGGTGCAAGGATGCAGGAAGGCATATTAAGCCTTATGCAAATGGCAAAGACAAGCTCTGCCTTAAAATTATTCAGTGAGGAACAGGGTCTCATTATCTCAGTCATGACGCATCCGACTACCGGCGGGGTATCGGCAAGCTTTGCTTCTCTTGGCGATTATAATTTTGCGGAGCCTGGCGCGCTGATCGGTTTTGCCGGAAGAAGGATTATCGAACAGACAATAGGCGAAAAACTGCCGGAGGATTTCCAAACGGCGGAATTCTTATTAAAACATGGACAGCTTGATGCGGTTATTCACCGCGACGACATGAAAAAAACGTTAGAGAATCTGCTGGATATGCATCAAACAGGAGGTGACATTGAGTGGCTGCAAGATTAGAATTTGAAAAACCGGTGATTGAACTGCAAACCAAAATCGCCGAATTGAAAAAATTCACCCAGGATTCGGAAATGGATCTGAGTGCAGAAATCGAACGGCTTGAAGACCGTCTAGCTAAGCTTCAGGATGATATTTATAAAAATCTGAAGCCTTGGGACCGTGTTCAAATCGCACGTCTGCCGGACCGTCCGACAACACTTGATTATATTCATTACCTGTTTACAGACTTTTTTGAATGTCACGGAGACAGAGCGTACGGAGACGATGAAGCCATTGTCGGCGGTATTGCCAAGTTCCACGGCCTGCCTGTGACAGTTATCGGACATCAGCGCGGAAAAGACACGAAGGAAAACCTGGTCCGCAACTTTGGAATGCCTCATCCTGAGGGCTATCGTAAAGCGCTTCGTCTGATGAAACAGGCTGATAAATTTAACAGACCGATTATCTGTTTTATTGACACGAAGGGGGCATACCCTGGACGAGCAGCTGAAGAAAGAGGACAAAGCGAAGCAATCGCTAAAAACCTGTTTGAAATGGCCGGCCTTAGAGTGCCTGTTGTTTGTATCGTCATCGGCGAAGGCGGAAGCGGCGGAGCTCTAGGTTTAGGTGTGGGCAACCACTTGCATATGCTGGAAAACTCTACTTATTCTGTTATTTCTCCGGAAGGTGCTGCGGCACTCTTATGGAAGGACTCCAGTCTTGCCAAAAAAGCGGCGGAAACAATGAAAATCACTGCGCCTGACTTAAAAGAATTAGGTATTATAGATCATATGATAAAAGAAGTAAAAGGCGGAGCGCACCACGATATTAAGCTGCAGGCAAGCTACATGGATGAAACCCTTAAACAATCGTTAAAGACTTTGCTGAAGCTGAATGAAGAAGAATTAATTCAGCAGCGCTATGAAAAATACAAAGCAATTGGGAAAGTATCGATTGAAGATCAATATATCGGGGTAAACTAAATAAACGTGAAGCCTTTGGCTCACGTTTATTTTTTGTGACATTCCTTAAATTTTATTTAAAAACAATTTATTTAATTGTATAATAGGTAAGGTTTCATAGGGAGGATGGAGATCCCTTTTCATTGTTTTTAGGGCAATGATCATGTTATGTTTTAATCATATATGTTTGCTGAGGTGAATGGAGAATGAAACGTATAGGGGTATTGACGAGCGGCGGGGATTCCCCGGGAATGAATGCAGCAGTTCGCGCAGTTGTCAGAAAAGCGATTTATCATGACGTTGAAGTTTACGGCATTTATAACGGATACTCAGGATTGATCAGCGGAAAGATTGAAAAGCTAGAGCTCGGTTCTGTAGGTGATATTATTCATCGCGGTGGAACAAAGCTTTATACAGCAAGATGTCCTGAATTCAAAACGGTTGAAGGCCGTGAAAAAGGGATCGAAAACTTGAAGAAGCTGGGTATAGAAGGGCTTGTCGTTATCGGCGGAGACGGCTCATACATGGGTGCGAAGAAATTAACGGAGCACGGGTTTCCATGTGTAGGTGTACCGGGTACAATTGATAATGACATTCCGGGTACTGATTTTACAATCGGTTTCGACACAGCTTTAAATACAGTAATTGACGCAATTGATAAGATTCGTGATACAGCGACTTCTCATGAACGTACATATGTGATCGAAGTGATGGGCCGCCACGCCGGCGATATTGCATTATGGGCCGGACTTGCAGGCGGTGCGGAATCAATCTTGATCCCTGAGGCTGATTACGACATGCACGAAATCATTGCCCGGCTAAAACGCGGTCATGAGCGCGGGAAGAAACACAGTATTATTATCGTTGCTGAAGGAGTAGGCAGCGGTGTTGAATTCGGGAAACGCATTGAAGAAGAAACAAATCTTGAAACTAGGGTATCTGTATTAGGCCATATCCAGCGCGGCGGTTCCCCAAGTGCTGCTGACCGTGTTCTGGCAAGCCGACTTGGCGCGTATGCGGTTGAACTGCTGCTTGAAGGAAAAGGCGGACGCTGTGTAGGTATACAAAACAATAAGCTTGTAGACCATGATATTATAGAAATACTGGATCAAAAACACACAGTTGAGCAAAACATGTATCAGCTTTCAAAAGAACTGTCTATTTAAGAATGCAGCAGAAGGCTGAAGATTTCAGAAGGAAGTGAACGAATTGAGAAAAACAAAAATTGTTTGTACCATCGGTCCGGCAAGTGAAAGTATTGAAATGCTTACGAAATTAATGGAGTCAGGAATGAATGTGGCTCGTTTAAATTTTTCTCACGGAGATTTTGAGGAGCACGGAGCACGTATTAAAAATATCCGCGAAGCGAGCAAAAAGCTCGGCAAAAACGTCGGAATCCTGCTTGATACAAAAGGCCCTGAAATCCGTACACATACTATGGAAAACGGTGCTATTGAGCTTGAAACAGGCAAAGAGCTTATCGTTTCAATGGACGAGGTAGTTGGAACAACTGATAAGATTTCAGTAACATATGAAGGTTTAGTAGAGGACGTTGAAAAAGGCTCAACGATTCTTTTAGATGACGGGCTTATCGGTCTTGAAGTACTTGAAGTGAATGCCGCTAAACGCGAAATCAAAACAAAAGTACTAAACAACGGAACACTGAAAAACAAAAAAGGCGTTAACGTGCCGGGTGTCAGCGTCAACCTTCCTGGTATTACTGAGAAAGACGCGAGAGATATCGTTTTCGGTATTGAGCAAGGGGTAGATTTCATCGCTGCGTCTTTTGTACGCCGTTCTACTGACGTGCTTGAAATCCGTGAACTTCTTGAGGAGCATAATGCTCAGGATATTCAAATTATCCCTAAAATTGAAAACCAAGAAGGCGTAGACAACATCGATTCTATTCTCGAAGTGTCTGACGGCTTAATGGTTGCGCGCGGAGACTTAGGTGTGGAAATCCCGGCTGAAGAAGTGCCGCTCGTGCAAAAAGACCTGATTAAAAAATGCAACGCACTGGGCAAACCGGTTATTACAGCGACACAAATGCTTGACAGCATGCAGCGCAACCCGCGTCCGACTCGTGCGGAAGCGAGTGACGTCGCAAACGCAATTTTCGACGGCACAGATGCGATCATGCTTTCTGGTGAAACAGCTGCCGGAAACTACCCGGTTGAAGCGGTTCAAACGATGCACAACATCGCATCCCGTTCTGAAGAGGCGCTGAATTACAAAGAGATTCTTTCAAAACGCAGAGACCAAGTAGGCATGACGATTACTGATGCAATCGGCCAATCTGTTGCACATACAGCCATTAACTTGAATGCTACTGCGATTGTAACGCCGACTGAAAGCGGCCATACAGCGCGTATGATTGCAAAATACCGCCCGCAGGCACCGATTGTCGCTGTGACTGTAAATGATTCTGTTTCCAGAAAACTTGCTCTTGTATCCGGCGTTTTCGCAGAAAGCGGTCAAAATGCAAGCTCAACTGATGAGATGCTGGAAGATGCTGTGCAAAAATCATTACACAGCGGAATTGTGAAAAATGGTGACCTGATCGTCATTACAGCAGGCACTGTCGGTGAGTCAGGAACAACGAATTTGATGAAAGTTCATACTGTCGGCAATATCATTGCTAAAGGCCAAGGTATCGGCCGCAAATCAGCTTACGGTCCGGTTGTCATTGCGCAAAACGCGAAAGAAGCCGAACAAAAAATGACTGACGGCGCGGTTTTGGTTACTACTAGCACTGACCGTGACATGATCGCGTCTCTTGAAAAAGCGTCTGCTCTTATTACAGAAGAGGGCGGCTTGACAAGCCATGCTGCAGTAGTCGGATTAAGCCTCGGCATTCCGGTTATTGTTGGTTTGGAAAATGCGACATCCATTTTGACAGAAGGCCAGGATATTACGGTTGACGCTTCTAGAGGGGCAGTCTACCAAGGCCGTGCAAGTGTACTTTAATCACATCTGAAAATGGGAAGGGAGCGTATTCCCTTCCTTTTCTCTATTTGTCACTATTTTTGAACGAAGGCGTTTTACACATGTGGGGGGCTGGAGATGAGGTTTTTATTTTTGCTTTTTATTGTGTTTCCGGCAATTGAAATCGGCATATTTCTATTTTCGGGCAAGCTGATCGGCATTCTTCCGACGGTCCTTTTGATGATTCTGACCGGAATCATTGGGGCAGCAGCTGCCAAAAAACAAGGAACTGAAGTTTACTTCAAGGTTCAGCGTGACCTTCAATACGGAAAGATGCCTGGTGAAGCGATTGCTGACGGCCTGTGCATCTTTATTGGCGGCCTTTTGCTGATGCTGCCAGGCTTTTTATCAGACCTGGCCGGCGCATGCCTGCTTATCCCGTTCACCCGCAGCTGGTGTAAGCCGATCCTGTTCAAATGGCTGAGAGGTATGTCGAAGAACAAGCGGATCATTATAAAATAAAAACGGCAGCCTGCATTATGGGCTGCTGTTTTATTTTTGCTGGACAGTGATGTAGGACCATATTTCCTTTAAGGCACCTGTTGTAATAAAAGCCTGGATGACGACGAGAACGGCAGGACCGGCAATCAGTCCTAAAAAGCCGAACAATTTAAAGCCGGCAAAGAGGGCAATGAGTGTTGCCAGCGGATCGATTCCGATTGATTTACTTAATATTTTCGGCTCTGTCAGCTGCCGCTGAACGAGTACGACAAGGTACAGCACACCAATTCCAATTGCTTGAGGAAGCTGGCCTGTAATCGATAAATACAAAATCCACGGCACGAAGACGGATCCTGCTCCTAAATAAGGGAGAAGGTCGACTAGCCCGATTAAAAAAGCAATCGTTGCTGCATGCTCAACCTTTAAGAGAGAAAGACCGATGAATACAATGACCATCGTAAGGAATACAAGAACAGCCTGCGCTTTAATGAAACCGGTCATTGCTTTTTTTAACTCGCTGCTGATCGCCTTTCCGTTTGCTGTTATTCGATCCGGCAGCACTGAAACGAGCATCGCTTTCAGCTTGTGCCAATCCTTTGTCATGAAAAATGTAGCAAGAAGTGAAAATATCAAAACAGCCGCGGTATTCGGAAGCAGCGCGAAAAACTTCGGGATCATTTCAAGAATGTGAGACAGCAGCAGTCCTGCGTTTTTGGCAGCGGAATCTCCAAGTGTCTGAATGTGAGTGACGATGGAAGCCTGCTGGTTGGTCTCCAATTCATGAAATAAAACGGTCAGTTCGTGATAGAGCGGCTGGATATGAGTGGTAAACAGTTTTTCACAATAAGAGATAAATGTGCTGATATGCGGGGGAAGGGTTTTTGCAAGATATGCAGTCCCTGTTACGATTTCTGCTATCACAATGGTCAGCACACCGAACGCCGCGAGCAGAAAAAAGGCAAGCACGCCGATGACATTTAAAGTTCGCGGGAATCCGGTCACCTTGTCCAAGTAGTCTACAACAGGGTGAATCGCTGTTGAAAGAATAAGGGCAATGAGGAACGGATATGTTAACGGAAACGAATAATAAACAGCGGCTGCTGATCCGGCTGTAAGCGACACGACAAAGAGGGTTCGGAAAAAAATAGTGATATAGGATTGATTCACAAAAACGATCCTCCTCTCGTCAGCATGTCCTATTGTTATGTTTATTCACGGTACGGCTGTATATGAATACATTCATCTTAAAGGAGGGATGACGCGTGTTTACACAAGCGAATTTATTTTTAATATTACTCTTGGCTATTGCACTTATCGCAAAAAATCAATCGCTGCTTTTTGCTGTATCCGTCCTTTTGATCATTAAAATCGTGGGACTTGACCAAAAATTTTTCCCGACTATCCAGTCAAAAGGCATCAACTGGGGCGTGACCGTCATCACAATTGCTGTTCTTGTTCCAATCGCCACAGGAGAGATTGGATTTAAACAGCTTGGTGAGGCAATGCGTTCTTCTTACGCATGGATTGCATTGGGGGCGGGAATTGCCGTTGCGCTGATTGCCAAAAATGGCCTGACCCTGTTGGAAAACGATCCTCACATCACCACTGCTCTTGTCATCGGTACCATTCTCGCTGTCGCGCTTTTCGGCGGAGTCGCAGTGGGTCCGCTGATCGGAGCGGGGATTGCTTATATCGCGATGCAGCTCGTAAAACTGTTCACTTCATGAAAAAAGCGGCTTGCTGCCGCTTTTTTTTAATGCCAAAAAACCGCAAATAAAGGCGTTTTTTCGGGAAAATCATAGAATGAAAAAAAAAATTATAGGTAAACATTTAACAAATGTCTGATTATTGTTTATAATAGGAATAGGCACAAACTTAAAAAAGCTTATAAGAATTTGTTATGTTCTTTCATAAGCAAAGGGTTTCAGCACCAGCAGGCAGTAAAATGTAAGCATTTTCTTTTGGGGGGAGAAATACTTACAACATGCTTTTTAAGTTAGCCTCATGTTTTTACAACACTCTTAAAGGGGAAATTTATTGAAAAGGAGATGTTATATATGACAGCGACACGCGGTCTTGAAGGGGTTGTAGCAACAACATCATCTGTTAGTTCGATTATTGATGATACCCTTACATATGTGGGGTATGATATCGATGATTTGACAGAGAATGCGAGCTTTGAAGAAATCATTTACTTGCTTTGGCACTTAAGGCTGCCAAACAAAAAAGAGCTTGATGAGTTAAAACAGCAGTTAGCAAAAGAAGCTGCCGTTCCGCAAGAAATTATTGAGCACTTCAAATCTTATTCCCTCGAAAATGTTCATCCCATGGCTGCTCTTCGGACAGCGATTTCTTTACTAGGCCTGCTTGACAGCGAGGCTGATACCATGAACCCGGAAGCCAACTACAGAAAGGCGATCCGCCTTCAGGCAAAGGTGCCTGGTCTGGTTGCAGCGTTTTCCAGAATCCGCAAAGGTCTTGAACCCGTTGAGCCAAGAGAAGACTACGGCATTGCCGAGAATTTTCTCTACACATTAAACGGTGAAGAGCCTTCGCCAATTGAGGTTGAGGCTTTCAACAAAGCGCTGATTTTACATGCTGACCATGAGCTGAACGCGTCAACGTTCACAGCAAGGGTCTGCGTCGCAACACTTTCTGATATCTATTCAGGCATTACTGCCGCAATCGGCGCACTGAAGGGCCCGCTTCACGGCGGTGCAAACGAAGGCGTCATGAAAATGCTGACAGAGATCGGCGAAGTGGAGAATGTCGAGCCTTTCGTTCGCGCCAAGATGGAAAAGAAAGAAAAAATAATGGGCTTCGGACATCGCGTTTATAAGCATGGCGATCCACGCGCCAAACATTTAAAAGAAATGAGTAAACGCCTGACCAACCTGACTGGCGAAAGCAAATGGTATGACATGTCGATTCGCATCGAAGAAATCGTGACATCAGAAAAAAAGCTTCCGCCTAACGTTGATTTTTATTCCGCTTCTGTTTATCACAGCCTCGGAATTGACCATGACCTGTTTACACCGATTTTTGCTGTGAGCAGAATGTCCGGCTGGCTCGCTCATATCCTTGAGCAGTATGACAATAACCGCCTGATCCGCCCGCGTGCAGATTACACAGGCCCTGACAAACAAACTTTTGTTCCGATTGAAGAAAGAGCCTAAAGAACCATGGGAGGCTGGCTTATGTTAATGAAGTTAGCCTCTTGTTCAGAACATCAAAGATGGTTTACACTTTAGAATGTTAAGAAAAATCATTTTGTTTTCTATATAAGAAAAATAAAATGTTTTCTAAATATGAATTACATACTGGGAGGTTTTTATTGTGGCACAAGGTGAAAAAATTACAGTCTCTAACGGAGTATTAAACGTACCAAACAACCCGATTATCCCTTTTATTGAAGGAGACGGAACCGGTCCTGATATTTGGAATGCGGCTTCAAAAGTTTTGGAAGCCGCAGTAGAAAAAGCATATAAAGGTGAAAAGAAAATTACGTGGAAAGAAGTTTATGCCGGAGAAAAGGCTTATAATAAAACAGGTGAGTGGCTTCCTGCTGAAACATTAGATGTCATCCGCGAATATTTCATCGCGATTAAAGGCCCGTTAACGACACCTGTCGGCGGCGGTATCCGTTCTTTGAACGTAGCGCTCAGACAAGAGCTTGACCTATTCGTTTGCTTGAGACCGGTAAGATATTTTACTGGAGTGCCGTCACCGGTAAAACGCCCTGAGGATACTGACATGGTCATCTTCCGTGAAAATACAGAAGATATTTACGCAGGCATCGAGTACGCAAAAGGCTCTGAAGAAGTGCAAAAGCTTATCAGCTTCCTGCAAAATGAATTGAATGTCAACAAAATCCGTTTCCCTGAAACATCAGGTATCGGCATTAAGCCTGTTTCTGAAGAAGGAACAAGCCGTCTGGTCAGAGCGGCAATTGAATATGCGATTGAGCACGGCCGCAAGTCTGTAACGCTTGTACACAAAGGAAACATCATGAAGTTCACGGAAGGCGCCTTCAAAAACTGGGGCTATGAGCTTGCAGAGAGAGAATACGGCGAAAAAGTCTTCACATGGGCTGAATATGACCGCATTGCTGAAAAAGACGGAAAAGACGCCGCTAATAAAGCGCAAAGCGAAGCAGAAGCAGCAGGCAAAATCATTATCAAAGACAGCATTGCTGATATTTTCCTTCAGCAGATTCTGACACGTCCAAGCGAATTTGATGTTGTTGCAACAATGAACCTTAACGGAGACTATATTTCTGACGCTCTTGCGGCGCAAGTAGGCGGAATCGGTATTGCTCCTGGGGCGAACATCAACTACGAAACAGGACATGCGATTTTCGAGGCGACACACGGAACGGCTCCTAAATACGCCGGACTTGATAAAGTAAACCCATCTTCAGTTATTCTTTCAGGTGTGCTGCTGCTTGAGCATTTAGGATGGAATGAAGCGGCTGATTTAATCATTAAATCTATGGAAAAAACAATCGCTTCCAAAGTCGTAACTTACGATTTTGCCAGATTAATGGACGGCGCGACTGAAGTTAAATGTTCAGAGTTCGGAGAAGAACTGATTAAAAACATGGACTAAGCAAGGAAACAGCCTAAAATTAGCCATAAAGGAGAAGAGAGACATGGGAAATACTCGTAAAAAAGTTTCTGTTATCGGAGCAGGTTTTACCGGAGCGACAACAGCTTTCTTAACCGCTCAAAAAGAGCTGGCGGACGTTGTTCTCGTTGATATCCCGCAATTGGAGAACCCGACGAAAGGAAAAGCCCTTGATATGCTGGAAGCCAGCCCGGTTCAAGGCTTTGACGCGAAAATTACGGGTACATCTAATTATGAGGATACGGCTGGTTCTGACATTGTTGTCATTACAGCCGGTATTGCAAGAAAACCTGGTATGAGCAGGGATGATCTAGTCTCTACAAACGAAAAAATTATGAGAAGCGTCACACGAGAAATCGTGAAATATTCTCCTGACTCTATCATTGTGGTTTTGACAAACCCTGTTGATGCAATGACATACGCAGTATATAAAGAATCTGGCTTCCCGAAAGAGCGCGTGATCGGCCAATCAGGTGTGCTTGATACGGCAAGATTCAGAACGTTTGTGGCGGAGGAATTAAACTTGTCAGTGAAAGATGTGACTGGTTTTGTTCTCGGCGGACACGGTGACGATATGGTGCCGCTTGTACGTTATTCTTATGCTGGCGGTATCCCGCTTGAAACCCTCATTCCAAAAGACCGGATTGACGCGATTGTGGAGCGCACAAGAAAAGGCGGCGGCGAGATCGTGAATCTCTTAGGAAACGGAAGCGCGTATTATGCGCCTGCGGCTTCACTGACAGAAATGATCGAAGCAATCTTAAAAGATCAGCGCCGCGTCCTTCCTACAATTGCTTATCTTGAAGGAGAATACGGCTATGAAGGCATCTACCTTGGTGTTCCTACAATTGTCGGCGGAAACGGGCTTGAACAAATCATTGAGCTTGAATTGACAGAATACGAGAAAGAACAGCTGAATAAATCAGTTGAATCTGTCAAAAATGTGATGAAAGTATTATCCTAAAATAAAAAGAGAAAGGCTGGTTTAATCGAAGCCTTTCTCTTTTTATTACAAAATGAAAGCGCTTCCTCATATTCCTCAGCTGCCTCTTGTATTTTTCTTTTAAAATGATGTAAAAGGCGAATTGTCGGAATGTCTGGCTTTCGTTAAAATAAAATCATGAAACATGGTAAGATGACATAAAATAGAGAAATAGGATGTCGGGGAATTAAGATACTGGAGGCACAGCATGAACAAGAAAATTTTAGTTGTGGATGATGAAGAATCTATCGTTACACTTTTGCAGTACAATTTGGAGCGATCAGGCTATGAGGTTATTACTGCTTCGGATGGAGAAGAAGCACTCAAAAGGGCGGAAACAGAAAATCCTGATTTAATTGTGCTTGATGTGATGCTTCCAAAGCTGGATGGAATTGAAGTATGCAAGCAGCTGAGACAGCAAAAACTCATGTTTCCTATTTTGATGCTGACAGCGAAGGATGAAGAATTTGACAAAGTATTAGGGCTTGAGCTTGGTGCTGATGATTATATGACCAAGCCGTTCAGCCCTCGAGAAGTCAATGCAAGAGTAAAAGCTATTTTAAGGCGTTCTGAAATGGCTGCGCCCTCTAATGATATGAAAAACGAGGAAACAGAAGGACAAATTGTTATCGGCGATTTGAAGATTCTGCCCGATCATTATGAAGCTTATTTTAAAGAAAATCAGCTTGAGCTGACACCGAAAGAATTTGAGCTGCTTTTGTATTTAGGCAGACATAAAGGCAGAGTGCTGACGAGAGATTTGCTTTTAAGTGCTGTCTGGAACTACGATTTTGCCGGAGATACGAGAATTGTTGATGTGCATATCAGCCATCTTCGAGACAAAATTGAAACGAATACAAAAAAACCGATCTATATTAAAACCATTAGGGGATTGGGGTATAAATTGGAGGAGCCAAAAATGAATGATTAAATATCGTGTGCGCCTTTTTTCTGTGCTTGTTGTCTGTATGATTGTGGTGTTTAGTGTACTCGGGCTGTTTTTACAGCAGCTCTTTGAATCTTTTGATCAAAAAAAATCGGAGGAACACATTGAAAAGGAAGCCAAATACATGGCTTCGCTGCTTGATGCCGGCAATCTGAATGACCAGGCAAATGAGAAAGTCATTAAAGATGCAGGAAGTGCGCTTGATGTAGAAGCGTCCGTGATCGATACAGAAGGAAAGGTGCTGTACGGGTCTGACGGCAGCGCGGCGGATTCTTCACAGATTCAGGCGCTTGTCTCCGGTCATGAGGGAGTTCTCGCGAAAGAGGAGAACATGCTTTACTATGGGCTTTCGCTTAGGAGCAAAGGCGAAAAAACAGGGTATGTGCTGCTTACTTCCCGTGAAGAAAGCTCGGGTCTGAATGGCGAGATGTGGGGCATGCTGACGGCCAGTCTTTGTACCGCTTTTATTATTATTGTTTTCTTTTATTCTAATATGACCTCTCGCTACAAAAGATCTATTGAAGCAGCCACAAACATGGCAACAGAGCTGTCAAAGGGGAATTACGATGCCCGTACATACGGCGGTTATATCAGGCGTTCTGACAAGCTTGGCCGGGCCATGAACAGCCTTGCCGTTGATCTGATGGAAATGACGAGGACGCAGGAAATGCAGCGCGACCGCCTGCTGACTGTCATTGAAAACATCGGTTCCGGGCTGATTATGATTGATGGAAGAGGTTTTATCAATCTCGTCAACAGGTCTTACGCGAAGCAGTTTCATGTCAATCCGAATCAGATGCTGCGCCGTCTTTACCATGATGCATTTGAACATGAAGAAGTGATCCAGCTTGTCGAAGAGATTTTTATGACTGAGACGAAGAAATGCAAGCTATTAAGGCTTCCAATCAAAATTGAAAGGCGTTATTTTGAAGTGGACGGCGTTCCTATTATGGGGCCGGATGATGAATGGAAAGGGATCGTGCTCGTTTTTCATGACATGACGGAAACGAAAAAATTAGAGCAGATGAGAAAAGATTTTGTGGCCAATGTTTCCCACGAGCTGAAAACGCCGATTACATCGATTAAAGGGTTTACGGAAACGCTATTAGACGGGGCAATGGAGGATAAAGAGGCGCTTTCAGAATTTCTCTCGATTATTTTAAAGGAAAGCAAAAGGCTTCAGTCATTGGTGCAGGATTTGCTTGATCTTTCTAAGATTGAGCAGCAAAACTTTACGCTCAGCATCGAAACGTTCGATGCAGCGAAAATGCTGGCTGATATTGAAACGCTGCTTAAGCATAAAGCGACGGAGAGAGGTATCTCTTTACAGCTGAACGTTCCGAAAGACCCTCTCTATGTAGCGGGCGACCCGCACCGGCTGAAACAGGTGTTTTTGAATCTCGTAAACAATGCATTAACCTATACACCGGAGAAGGGTTCGGTAGCTATCAATGTCAAACCGGGAGAAACAGAGATTCAAATCGAAGTTTCCGATACCGGGATTGGCATCCAGAAAGAAGAAATTCCCCGCATCTTTGAACGGTTTTACCGCGTTGATAAAGACAGAAGCAGAAACTCAGGCGGGACCGGTCTCGGTCTTGCGATTGTAAAGCATTTAATAGAGGCTCATGAAGGCAAAATCGATGTGACAAGCGAGCCGGGCAGAGGCACTGTGTTTACAGTGACGCTGAAGCGGGCTGCTGAAAAGCCTGTTTAATGTTTACAAAGCTTTAACAATATCTTCATGCACTGTTAAACCTATGCTGGTAGGATGTAGTAGAACCCCTTCATCCAAGGAGCCAATTTTGACGGCGGGAACCTTTTTGTGTTCCCGTCCTTTTTTGTGTGTTCTCATCGGTTCGCGTATTTTCCTTTCAAATTGAACTTTGTTAAAATAAGAGAAGCTAAAGACTATTATTATGAGATGAATGGAAGCTGCTGCTTCTTAGGAGGATATTGAATGACGGAACGAAAAAAATTAGTGCTTGTAGACGGAAACAGTCTGGCTTACCGGGCGTTTTTCGCATTGCCGCTGTTAAGCAATGATAAAGGAATTCATACAAATGCGGTTTACGGTTTTGCGATGATTTTGATGAAAATGCTTGAGGATGAAAAGCCGACGCATATGCTGGTTGCGTTTGATGCCGGGAAAACGACGTTTCGTCACGGCACATTTAAAGAGTATAAAGGCGGAAGACAGAAAACCCCGCCTGAGCTTTCAGAACAAATGCCGTTTATCCGCGAGCTGCTTGATGCCTATCAAATCAGCCGTTACGAACTGGAACAATACGAAGCTGACGACATTATCGGCACACTCGCCAAATCGGCTGAAAAAGACGGCTTTGAGGTAAAGGTTTTCTCGGGCGATAAGGATTTAACACAGCTTGCAACAGATCAGACGACGGTTGCCATTACGAGAAAAGGAATTACCGATGTTGAGTTTTACACACCAGAGCACGTCCAGGAGAAATACGGACTCACGCCCGACCAAATTATTGATATGAAGGGTTTAATGGGGGATTCTTCTGACAACATCCCGGGTGTGCCTGGTGTCGGGGAAAAAACCGCGATTAAGCTGTTAAAACAATTCCATTCTGTTGAAAAGCTGCTCGAATCAATTGATGAGGTAAGCGGAAAAAAACTCAAGGAAAAGCTGGAAGAATTTAAGGATCAGGCCTTGATGAGCAAGGAATTGGCGACGATTATGACCGATGCGCCGATTGATGTGTCCGTTTCGGGTCTGGAATATCAAGGCTTTAATCGTGAACAGGTCATTGCCATCTTTAAGGACCTTGGGTTCAATACGCTTCTTGAACGGCTCGGGGAAGACGGTGTAGAGGCGGAGCAGGATCAGTCGTTAGAAGAAATTGATGTCAAAACAGTCACCGACGTGACTAGCGATATATTGGTTTCTCCATCTGCATTTGTCGTTGAACAGATTGGTGATAATTATCATGAAGTGCCGATTCTCGGTTTTTCGATAGTAAACGAAACGGGAGCCTACTTTATTCCAAAAGACGCTGCTGTCGAGTCTGCTGTGTTTAAAGAATGGGTGGAAAATGACGATCAGAAAAAATGGGTCTTTGACAGCAAGCGGGCTGTCGTGGCTTTGCGCTGGCAGGGCATTGAGCTGAAAGGTGCGGAGTTTGATACGCTTCTTGCCGCTTATATCATTAATCCGGGCAATTCGTATGACGACGTTGCCAGTGTGGCTAAGGATTACGGCTTGCATATCGTTTCAAGCGATGAATCAGTTTACGGCAAGGGAGCAAAACGCGCAGTGCCGGCAGAAGGCGAACTGTCTGAGCATCTCGTCAGAAAGGCTTTAGCCATTCAAAGCCTCCGGGAAAAGCTCGTTCAGGAGCTGGAGAACAACGATCAGCTTGAATTGTTTGAGGAGCTGGAAATGCCGCTGGCGCTTATTCTCGGAGAAATGGAGTCAACAGGCGTAAAGGTTGATGTTGACCGCTTAAAACGAATGGGAGAAGAACTGAGCGCCAAGCTGAAGGAATATGAAGAAAAAATTCATGATATTGCGGGAGAGTCGTTTAATATCAATTCTCCTAAACAGCTCGGCGTCATCCTGTTTGAAAAGATCGGCCTGCCAGTTGTGAAGAAAACGAAAACAGGCTATTCAACGTCTGCTGATGTGCTTGAAAAGCTGGCTGACAAACATGATATTGTTGACTATATTTTGCAGTACAGACAAATCGGCAAGCTGCAATCGACATACATCGAAGGGCTTTTAAAGGTGACAAGAAAAGATACACACAAGGTGCATACGCGCTTTAACCAAGCCTTAACGCAAACAGGGCGCCTCAGCTCGACCGATCCGAACCTGCAAAACATACCGATCAGGCTTGAGGAAGGGCGCAAGATCCGCCAGGCCTTTGTTCCGTCTGAAAAAGACTGGCTCATTTTTGCGGCTGATTACTCGCAAATCGAGCTGCGGGTGCTTGCTCACATTTCAAAGGATGAAAATTTGATCGAAGCCTTTACAAACGACATGGATATTCATACAAAAACAGCAATGGATGTGTTCCATGTCGCTGAGGATGAAGTGACATCGGCGATGAGACGCCAGGCGAAAGCGGTCAACTTCGGAATCGTATACGGCATCAGTGATTACGGGCTTTCACAGAATCTCGGCATTACGCGGAAAGAAGCCGGGGCATTCATCGACCGATATTTGGAAAGCTTCCAGGGCGTCAAAGCGTATATGGAGGACTCGGTGCAGGACGCGAAGCAAAAAGGCTACGTAACCACGCTGCTGCATCGCCGCCGCTACATCCCTGAATTGACGAGCCGAAACTTTAATATCCGCAGCTTTGCGGAGCGGACGGCAATGAATACGCCGATTCAAGGAAGTGCCGCGGATATTATTAAAAAAGCCATGATTGAAATGGCAGCCAAGCTGAAAGAAAAGCAGCTGAAGACAAGATTGCTGCTGCAAGTACACGATGAATTGATTTTTGAAGCACCGAAGGAAGAAATTGAAATACTTGAAAAGCTTGTTCCAGAAGTGATGGAGCATGCGCTTGCATTAGATGTGCCGTTAAAAGTGGACTTTGCTTCAGGCCCATCCTGGTACGATGCGAAATAAACAGAGAAAAAGGAAGTGATGGATGTGCCGGAATTACCAGAGGTTGAAACCGTCCGGCGCACTCTGACCGGGCTTGTAAGAGGAAAAACAATCAAATCGGTAGAGATCAGATGGCCGAATATCATCAAACGGCCTGCCGAACCGGAGGAATTTGCGCGAAACTTAGCAGGAGAAACCATCCAGTCCATCGGAAGACGGGGAAAGTTTTTACTGTTTAACTTGGATCATTATGTCATGGTCTCCCACCTTCGTATGGAAGGAAAGTACGGGCTTCACCAAGAGGAGGAGCCGGACGATAAACACGTGCATGTCATATTTACGATGACGGACGGAACCCAGCTGCGTTACAGGGACGTTCGGAAATTCGGAACCATGCATTTATTTAAACCGGGAGAGGAAGCAGGAGAGCTGCCGCTTTCTCAGCTCGGACCCGAACCGGATGCAGAAGAATTTACGAGTGCGTATTTGAAAGCACGGCTCGCGAAAACAAACCGAGCTGTCAAAACCGCTCTTCTGGATCAGAAAACGGTCGTCGGACTTGGGAACATTTATGTGGACGAGGCTCTGTTCAGAGCGGGCGTCCATCCCGAGACAAAGGCAAACCAGCTATCAGATAAAAAAATCAAAAAACTTCATGCTGAAATTAAAAATACCCTTCAGGAAGCGATTGATGCCGGTGGAAGCACTGTCCGGTCGTATATCAATTCCCAAGGAGAAATCGGAATGTTTCAGCTGCAGCATTTTGTGTACGGGAAAAAAGATGAGCCCTGCAAAAATTGCGGCACCATGATTACCAAAATTGTCGTCGGAGGCAGAGGCACACATTTTTGCGCCAAGTGCCAGAAAAAATAGAGGAATGCTTCATCGTCCAAGCTGTCGGTGCATATATCAGTAACTCTGTAATAGAGGAAGTGCCGTTTTTCGGAAACACGGATTTTTCACTTTTCCATATACATGATTGTGATGAATCTCCGGGCATTTAACATCTGATACAAGAGCACCAACAGAAAGGAAGAAACGGATATGCAAATGGTTTCTATACTGCTGCTGGCGTTAGCTGTCAGCTTGGACAGTTTTTCAGTCGGATTTACGTATGGATTGCGAAAAATGAAGATACCGCTAAAAGCCATTATTGTCATTGCCTTCTGTTCCGGCACTGTTATGTTTATATCCATGCTGATCGGAAGCTTTCTCACAAAGTTTTTTCCCGTGTATGTGACTGAGAAGCTCGGCGGGCTAATATTGGTTGGAATCGGCGTATGGGTTTTATATCAATTTTTCAGGCCGGCAAAAGACAAAGACTACTTATTGCATGAAAAAACGCTGCTTAATTTAGAGGTTCGGTCATTGGGCATTGTGATCCATATTTTGAGAAAACCAATGAGTGCGGATATCGACAAATCTGGTGTGATTAATGGGATTGAAGCGGTGTTATTGGGATTCGCCCTGTCGATTGATGCCTTCGGAGCAGGTATGGGAGCAGCCATTCTCGGTTTTTCTCCCATTGCGATGAGCATAACCGTCGCGATTATGAGTTCGCTGTTTGTGTCAGTCGGCATCAATGCCGGCCATATTCTGTCTAAATGGAGATGGATCGATAAAATGGCGTTTTTGCCGGGGCTTCTGCTAATCACGATCGGGCTCTGGAAATTGTAAAAAGGAGTGGATCTCTTGACCTTAGTCATTGGTTTAACGGGAGGAATAGCAAGCGGCAAAAGTACGGTTGCCAATATGCTGATAGATAAAGGAATCACTGTCATAGATGCGGATATCATTGCAAAACAAGCGGTAGAAAAAGGGATGCCGGCCTACCGGCAGATCATTGACGAATTTGGTGAAGACATTCTGCTCGAAAATGGTGATATAGACAGAAGAAAGCTTGGGGCGCTGGTCTTTACAAATGAACAGAAGCGTCTTGCTTTGAATTCAATTGTTCATCCTGCGGTCAGAGAGGAAATGCTCAAGCGGCGTAATGAGTCCATTGCAAATCAGGAGACATTTGTAGTATTAGATATCCCGCTTTTGTTCGAAAGCAAATTGGAGTCTTTAGTGGATAAAATTATTGTGGTCAGTGTGACAAAAGAGCTTCAGCTTGAACGTCTGACCAAGCGCAACCAATTAACGGAGGAAGAAGCGCTTAGCCGGATCCGCTCCCAAATTCCATTAGAGGAAAAAGTGTCAAGAGCGGATAACGTAATAGACAATAGCGGCACACTCGAAGAGACAAAACAGCAGCTTGAGGAAATTCTCAGCTGCTGGGCATAACAAAACACCGTTCATTATGAACGGTGTTTTTGTGATTAAAAATCAAAATTGTCCGGATCAGGACCGACGCGCAGATTTTCATTTAACGCATCAATTCGGTTCATGTCATCCTGTGATAATTCAAAATCAAATATGTTCGCGTTCGCTTTAATTCGATGTTCCTTTGTTGATTTAGGAATAGTGATGACACCGTGCTGTAAATCCCAGCGTAAAATGATTTGCGCGACGGATTTGTGATATGATTTTGCAATGTCTGTCAGTTCGGGATGATCAAGCAATTGTCCCTGCATTAAAGGTGACCATGCTTCCATTTGAATGCCTTGCTTCTCGCAATAAGCCATCAGCTCTTTTTGCGTGAGGCGCGGGTGGAATTCCACTTGGTTGATCATAGGCTTCATTTCAGCATCCTTCAGCAGATCCTCCAGGTGGTGGATTTGGAAATTGCTCACTCCGATCGCTTTGACACGGCCTTCTTTATACAGTGTTTCAAGTGCTCTCCAAGCTTCTTTATATTTGCCTTCCACAGGCCAGTGAATGAGGTATAGATCTAAATATTCCAAACCGAGTTTTGACAGGCTTGTTTCAAATGCCGCCAATGTTTCCTCATACCCTAAATCCGCATTCCACACTTTTGATGTGACAAATAGATCCTCTCTGGAGATGCCGGCTTCTTCAATTCCTTGCCGCAAGCCTTCCCCAACTCCCGCTTCATTTCCGTAGATTGCGGCAGTATCAATACTGCGGTAACCTTGAACAATGGCGGTTTTCACCGCATTGACGAGTTCTGATCCTTCTTCCACTTGGAATACACCGAGGCCGAACCACGGCATTTTCACCCCGTTATGAAGTGTTGCTGCTGCTTGTAAATGTGTTGTCATATTTGTTTCCTCCTTATTGAAATGTTAGGCTGCCTGCCGATCCTGTTTTTCCAGAAGACGGCTCCAGCCTGTTAAGATGACGGCTCCTGCTACCATTAAAGCTCCAATCCACGCGGTATGAATCAGTCCGATGGAATCGGTAATCACGCCTCCCAAAAAAGATCCTAGGGCAATTCCTGCGTTAAATGCTGCAATATTAATCGCGGATGCTACATCTACTGCGCTCGGTACAAAACGTTCAGCCAGCATGACGACATATACTTGCAGGCCGGGCACATTCATAAAGGCCAGCAAGCCCATAAAGAGAATCGTAATGAGGCCAGCAATTTTATAAGGAGCCGTAAATGTTAACGTAAACAGGACGAGCGCCTGTACGATAAACATATAAAACAGCGCGGCGATCGGATTTCGATTGGACAGTTTTCCGCCAATCATATTTCCGATAGCAATGGCAATTCCGTATACGAGCAGGATAATGGCTACAGTGCCGGCCTTAAAGCCCGTCACTTCCTGAAGCAGGGGAGACAGGTAAGTGAACACAA
This sequence comes from Bacillus sp. PAMC26543, assembly GCF_014250375.1. Lineage (NCBI taxonomy): Bacteria > Bacillati > Bacillota > Bacilli > Caryophanales > Bacillaceae > Bacillus > Bacillus sp. PAMC26543. The sequence goes on from NZ_CP060193.1 coordinate 1,330,164, forward strand.
CAAATGTTCCTCCGTATCCTAAAGCTGTTATGACAAATAAAAGCAGTAAACGGCCGTTTGTCACAAGCTTCAATTGATCCCGCATCGTTGTTTTCGTCCCTTTTCGTAAATTGGAAGGGACAAGAATGCCATTTGCAATGACAGCGATAATGCCGACGGCGATAATAACCATAAAGGCAAAACGCCAGCCGAGCTGCTGGCCGATAAACGTGCCGAAAGGAACTCCGGTTACTGTTGCGACGGTGAGTCCTGTAAACATAATGGAAATCGCACTCGCCCTTTTATTTTCAGGGACAAGATCAGCTGCGATCGTCGAGCCGATCGACATAAACACACCGTGTGAAAAAGCGGATATCACACGTGCTGCTAAAAGAATCCCGATGCTTGAGGCCGACGCGGCCATCGTATTCCCGGCGATAAAAATGATCATGATCCAAAGCAATAGCGTCTTTCGTGACATGCTTGAGGTTAATGACGTTAAAATAGGCGCGCCGAACGTAACACCCAGTGCGTATAGCGAAACGGTCAATCCCGCTGTTGTTACAGGAATGTGTAAATCATCAGATATTAACGGCAAAAGGCCGACGCTGATAAATTCGGTTGTCCCTATCGCGAATGCACTAATGGCGAGAGCCAGAAGTGCAGGAATGCTGCTTTTATTGGCTGAAGTCATTCAAGTTCCTCCTTTTCTGTTATGTGTTGTATGATTGAAATTCTGCCGAACAAGCTATATAAATAAAAGAGCAGATTCAATTCAGCCGGCAAATGTGATTATGAAAGATATCATCAAAAAAGAAAAGTACGTACTTTTAAGTGCTATAGTCACTTTTTGGTGCCTGTAAGGAGAGTGAACCGCATGGAGAAGAAAAAATATAACATTTCAGTTGAAGCGACTCTTGAAGTAATAGGAGGGAAATGGAAATGCGTGATTTTATGCCACCTGACACACGGAAAAAAACGAACAAGTGAGTTAAAGCGTTTAATGCCGAATATCACTCAAAAAATGCTGACCCAGCAGCTGCGTGAGCTGGAAGCTGACGGTGTCATTAACCGTATCGTGTACAATCAGGTTCCTCCTAAAGTGGAATACGAACTGAGTGAATACGGCCGCAGCTTAGAAGGCATTTTAGATATGCTCTGCGATTGGGGAGCAAATCATATCAACAAGGTATACGGCGATACTTTCTCTGTATTAGAAGAAAGTGTGCTCAATGATAAATTGAAACAGGAATCATAAGAAAATAAAGCAGGCAGTGCGCAGCGCTGGCTGCTTTTTTGATTCTTTATCCTCATATTGTGTGCGAGAAAACGTATGATACATCATAAATTAGCGTTATAATCGTTGATTTTTATCAATATGTACTGGCGAATTCTTTTTAATGTGTTATACTAATTTCAGATGACAACAATTTAGAATGACATAATTGATGAGGGGTGACCAACGTGAAGGTAAAAGTAGCGATAAACGGGTTTGGAAGAATCGGAAGAATGGTCTTTAGAAAAGCAATGTTAGACGATCAAATTCAAGTAGTGGCTATTAACGCCAGCTATTCGGCTGAAACGCTGGCTCATTTAATAAAGTATGACACAAATCACGGACGGTACGACAAAGAGGTTGAGGCTGGAGAAGACAGTCTGATTGTGAATGGAAAAAAAGTACTCTTGTTAAATAGCCGTGATCCGCAACAGCTGCCTTGGCGGGAATATGATATTGACATTGTCGTTGAAGCAACAGGGAAGTTTAATTCAAAAGAAAAAGCGATGGGACATATTGAAGCGGGCGCGAAAAAAGTCATTCTGACCGCTCCGGGGAAAAATGAAGACGTTACCATTGTGATGGGTGTTAATGAAGACCAATTTGATGCTGAACGCCACGTCATTATTTCAAACGCGTCATGCACGACAAATTGCCTTGCACCGGTTGTGAAAGTGCTTGATGATGAATTTGGCATTGAGAGCGGTCTAATGACGACAGTGCACGCTTATACGAACGATCAAAAAAATATTGATAATCCGCACAAAGATTTGCGCCGCGCCCGGGCATGCGGTGAATCCATCATTCCGACGACAACAGGAGCGGCAAAGGCGCTTTCGCTTGTTCTGCCTCACCTGAAAGGAAAGCTTCACGGTCTCGCATTGCGTGTGCCTGTACCGAACGTCTCATTAGTTGATCTTGTTGTCGACTTGAAAACGGATGTAACGGCAGAAGAGGTAAACGAAGCATTCAAACAGGCTGCCAAAACGTCAATGTACGGAGTGCTTGATTATTCGGATGAACCGCTCGTGTCGACAGATTATAATACGAATCCGAATTCAGCGGTTATTGACGGGCTTACGACAATGGTGATGGAAGACAGGAAAGTAAAGGTTCTCGCATGGTATGACAATGAATGGGGCTACTCATGCAGAGTAGTTGATCTCATCCGCCATGTGGCGGCACGAATGAAACATCCATCTGCTGTATAGAATAAGGTCATGGACACAATTTAAGAAAAAAACCTTAACAGCATATTTCTGAAAAAACGCTTCTTGCAAATTAGACTTAAACACAGTATACTATTTTTCGTGAACTTCTTGCTTGAGACTGTTTCGGGATTACTTAAAGGGTTAGGACCTCTCCGGACTAACTTTCCCCCGTGGTAAATAGCCGACCCAGTTGTTGGAACTTCACTTTTTAATTCTTGTTAAGGGGGGTCCATGACTATGGAAACAATGGGGCGTCACGTTATCTCCGAGCTATGGGGATGCGATTTTGATAAGCTGAATGACATGGATTTTATTGAAAAAACGTTTGTAAATGCTGCTTTAAAATCAGGAGCTGAGGTGCGCGAGGTTGCATTTCACAAATTTGCACCGCAAGGCGTAAGCGGAGTCGTTATTATTTCCGAATCACATTTAACGATTCACAGTTTTCCTGAGCACGGATATGCAAGCATTGATGTTTATACTTGTGGAGACTTAGATCCTAATGTCGCTGCTGACTACATTGCAGAGGCATTACATGCTGATACAAGAGAAAACATTGAAATACCAAGAGGAATGGGGCCTGTGCAGATTAAACAGGCGCAAGCGAAAGTACTATAGAGCAAACACGAACACAAAGGGAGCTGGAGCTAGAAAGCGTTACGCGCTTTTTAGCTTATGCTCCTTTTATTTTTATGAACAAACAGGGGCGGCTAGCTTTTTCTTTTTCCGTTTTTCTTGTAAAATAAGAAAGAGATATGTCATAAACCGCCTGATGCTGTTAGACACAGCCTAAACAACGGCTCTCCCGACAGATGCCTGTCACATCACTTATAGCCGGAGGCTGCCGAATATACATTGCAGGGAACGAAATAGTTGGGAGCTGATTTTATTGAAATGTCCTTCATGCCAGCATAACGGAACGCGAGTCCTCGATTCACGGCCTGTGGATGACGGAAAATCCATTCGCAGAAGACGGGAATGCGAAGCCTGCCATTACCGTTTTACTACCTTTGAGAAAGTGGAGGAAACCCCGCTCATCGTTGTCAAAAAAGAAGGCGTGCGAGAGGAATTCAGCAGGGAAAAAATGCTGCGCGGCCTTATTAAAGCATGTGAAAAAAGGCCTGTTTCACTCAAAACGCTGGAAGATATGTGTTTTGACATTGAAAAAGAACTGCGCAATCAAGGCTGTTCCGAAGTGAAAAGCGAGTTCGTCGGAGAAATGGTCATGGATCGCCTGGCTAAGGTTGATGAAGTCGCATACGTGCGGTTCGCGTCCGTCTATAGGCAGTTTAAAGATATTAATGTCTTTATCGATGAATTAAAAGATTTAATAAAGAAAGAGCGTTAAAGAGCTAAAAGGATTCTTCTAGCTCTTTTCTCATGTGCAAAATTGGCATTTGATAGATATTCGAAACGGTGTAAAATGAGAGGTAGAAACATAATCGGAAGGTTTGAGAATGTATGGCTGACTATTGGAAAGATGTACTGCCTGTAGACCCTTATGTGGTGAAGAGCAAATCAATGCTGCAGGATATTGACAGACAAATTATTACACAACTGTACCAGCCCTTAATCGGCCCTGTTGCATTCTCTCTTTATATGACATTGTGGGGAGAACTTGAACAAAACCGTCTGTGGGGCGGAGAATCCACACATAGACAGCTGATGGGAATGACCCAGTCCAATTTGAAAACGATCCATCAGGAACAGGGGAAGCTCGAGGGCATCGGATTGCTAAAAGTATATATGAAAGAATCCGAGCGGCAGGAGCGCCTCTTTATATATGAACTGCTGCCGCCGCTGCGGCCGAATGAATTTTTCGAAGACGGCATGCTGAACGTTTTCCTGTATAACAGAGTCGGAAAAACAAAATATCAGCAGTTAAAACAATTTTTTACGCATCCGGCGATTTCAGAAGACGCCAAAGACATTACAAGGCCGTTTAATCATGCGTTTGAATCACTGCAGCCGAGTGAATGGAAGCTCACATCCGATATGGAGGAAACGGTGAGACTTGCGACGGGAAGGGAGTATACAACTGTCGGACAGGCTCCGTCCTATACCGTTACAGAGGATGTGTTCGATTTTGATTTGTTTTTAGCGGGGCTTTCGGAGACGATGATTCCAAGAAAAGCAATGACACAGCAGGTGCGGGAAACGATTAAAAAGCTTTCTTATTTGTACGGCATTGATCCTTTGCAGATGCAAAATGTCGTCATGAGCGCGATCGATGAGCATGAAGTGATTACCACCGAAGCTTTAAGAAAAGCAGCAAGTGACTGGTACCAAATCGAGAGGAACGGACAGCTGCCGGACTTAGTGGAGAAAACACAGCCGGTACATCTGCGTGAAGGCGGAAAAGCGGCAGAAGAGGATTCGCTGGATAGTGAGCTGATCGCATTGCTGGAGGTCATCTCACCGAAAAAGCTTCTTCAGGATATCGCGGACGGAACCGAACCGTCAAAAGCAGATCTGAAAATTATAGAAGAAATTATGTTTGAACAGAAGCTGGAGCCAGGCGTCACAAATGTATTGATTTATTACGTCATGCTGAAAACCGACATGAAGCTGTCGAAAAATTATATACAAAAAATTGCCTCCCATTGGGCGCGCAAAAAAGTCAAAACGGTCAGAGAAGCGATGAAGCTTGCCATAGAAGAAAACCGCCAGTATCTCGAATGGGCTGAAGGGAAAACGAGCCAATCTTCTAAACGAAATCAAAAAGTGATTCGCGAAGAAAAACTTCCTGACTGGATGAAAGAAAAGAAAACGGCTTCCGATTCTGAAACCGGACAGCAAATGCTGCATGAACAGGACTTGGAAGAACAGAAGAAAAAGATGATGGAAGAAATGAAAAAACTGAAAAAATACTCTGCCTATTAAGAGCAGAGATGCGGGGTGAAGTAATACATGGAACCAATCAGCCGTTCCCTGCAGGGCGTAACCGGCAGACCGGATTTCCAAAAGCGTCTTGAACAAATGAAGGAAAAAGTGATGAAGGATCAAGACGTTCAGGCATTTCTAAAGGAAAATGAAGACGTCATCGATCAAAAAATGATTGAAAGAAGCTTAAATAAGCTTTATGAATATATTGGACAGAGCAAGCACTGCTCTTATTGTTCAGAAGACGAAAACAGCAATAATCTGTTGGAGGGCTACCATCCGAAGCTTGTGATGACCGGCCGCTCTATTGATATCGAGTATTACGAATGTCCGGTCAAACGAAAGCTCGATCAGCAGAAAAAACAGAAGTCTCTCATGAAAAGCATGTATATTCAGCAGGATCTTCTCGGAGCGACGTTCCAGCAGGTTGATATTAATGATCCGAGCAGACTTGCAATGTTCCAGCATGTCACAGATTTTCTGAAAAGCTATAATGAGACGGGAAAAGGGAAAGGATTATATTTGTACGGCAAGTTCGGTGTAGGAAAAACCTTTATGCTCGCCGCTATTGCCAATGAGCTGGCGGAAAAAGAGTATTCCTCCATGATCGTCTATGTGCCCGAATTTGTCAGAGAGCTGAAAAATTCGCTTCAAGATCATTCGTTGGAAGAAAAGCTGAACATGGTAAAAACCACGCCTGTATTGATGCTCGACGACATCGGAGCAGAATCGATGACGAGCTGGGTCAGGGATGAAGTTATCGGGACAGTGCTTCAGCACAGAATGTCCCAGCAGCTGCCGACTTTCTTCTCTTCTAATTTCTCGCCTGATGAGCTGAAACATCATTTTACGTATTCGCAAAGGGGAGAAAAGGAAGAAGTGAAAGCGGCAAGATTAATGGAGCGGATTTTATATCTGGCTGCTCCTATCCGTCTTGACGGAGAAAACCGCCGCCATTAATAACCGCTGCGGTTCAAAGGGGAAGGAACTGAGGGTATGAAACTTAAAACGGCTGTTAAATGGCTGGCAGTGCTTGCGGGAGCAGGCTTGATTTTTTGGGCAAATAAAAGGTATTTAAATCTATCTCCGAAAGAAATCCGGATATGGGTTTTATCATTCGGCATCTTTGCGCCGCTTATCTTTATCGGGATATCGATCGTCAGGCCGCTTGTATTATTTCCGGTATCAGTTATTTCTATTGCGGGCGGTCTGGCCTTTGGCCCGATTCTCGGCACGCTCTACACACTATTTGGGTCGATGTGCGCTTCGGCTGTCTCATTTTTTGCAGCCGGTCTGTTTGCGGCAAAAACCAACAGCCATCACGAAAGGCTGGAAAACATCCAGAAACAGATGGAGGAAAACGGTTTTTTCTATATCTTTCTTCTGCGGATCCTTCCGATTAATTTTGACTTCGTCAGCTATGCGGCAGGGCTTTCTAATGTCAAGCCGCTCCCATATTTTGCGGCGACGGCTGGGGGAATCATCCCTGGGACCGTTGCGCTGAACGTGCTGGGAGCAAGCTTTTTCACGGGCAATTTGCCCGCCTTCTTTCTCGTCCTCGGATTTTATATCATTTTTATGGCGCTGCCATTTATCTTCAGAAAGAAAATGCAAAGCTTGTTTCAAGAATCAAATTAAGATTTGCCGGTGACCTTTACGTCTATTTTAAAAACATCCCCCATATACTTGTAACAGATGCCGTAAGGGGGGACAAACATGCTTGAAATAATCTTTGAAGATGACCATGATACAGCCGCTTTTTTACATCTCATTCAGCATTCGGACGATCGGAAAAACATCATTGTCCGTGAAGGCATACGAAAAATCGGGATTGAAAAAGCTGAGCCGGCTTTCTCTATTCAGGGTTTTATGGAGCCGATTCTGGTCAAGTTTTTTTTAGATTGCAAAGAAGACGAGCATATGCTGTCGTTGATTGAAGAGACGTATTGTTTCACGGACCAGGATGAGCAGCAGCAAATCCTTCAGCTCGCACACAGTATTATAGAAGGAGAAGCTGATGTTCTTCCGTTTGAACCGATGAAGCCGCCGCGTAAGCAGTGTATTTTAGATGAGCTCCAAACGATTTGTTTAGAGAACGGGGTATTTTCAATTCGTTCCTTTCAAACCTTTCGCCTCGGAAAGTACTACGAACAGCTTAGAGAAACTGTGGAAGCGGCAATAGACGAATATAAGATGGAGCAGGAGTACCAAAACTTTATTCAGACACTCAGAGATTATGTAATGGCTAAACCGCCGCGAATTAAAAAGGTGCACATTGTCCATGATGGTTCATTTACACTGTGGGAGATGCGCTATGTGCCGGAACGGGAAAAAATGAAATACATAGACAGGCGATTTGTCCGGGATCATCCCATGTACATTGACTCCCATTTGCTTGCACCGCTGATCTCCATCGCGCCTGATGAGGTGATTCTCTATACAGACCAGCCCGAGCATATGATGGTAAGGACGATTCAAAACGTATTTCAAGAGCGTGTGCAAATGCTTCCGCTTCACGCGTTTTCAAACGCTGAAACACCGGTCAAGCACTCAGAGGGATAAGTGCCGGCAGCCTGTAAACTTAAGGCTGCCGCTTGAAAAAAAGGAAATACAATCGTGTTGATTTTTTGGAACGAACAATTTATAATACATAGGAGATTAAGATTGACACACGTACTGATAAGGACATGAAGGAATGATACCGGCTTAAAGAGAGGGAAGTCACGGCTGCAAGCTTCCCAGCTAAGGACCATTCGCTTTACCGCCTTTGAACCTCAGCTGTGAACCCCCTTTATAAGGAACAGTAATAGCTGACGGGAACTCCCGTTACAGAGTTTAGAGCCGCAGATGCCGGTGTATTGGCTTGCGGAAAAAAGGGTGGAACCACGATTCCGTTTATTCAACCTCGTCCCTTTCATAGGGGGCGGGGTTTTTATATGCAAAAAAAGGAGTGACAATGATGTCAGATATGGTAAAAATCACATTTCCTGATGGAGCAGTCAAGGAGTTTGCGAAAGGAACAACAACAGAAGATATCGCGGCATCCATCAGTCCGGGATTAAAAAAGAAATCATTAGCCGGAAAACTGAACGGAAAAGAAATCGATTTGAAAACGCCGATCAACGAAGACGGCACTGTGGAAATCATTACTGAAGGATCAGAAGAGGGTCTTGAGATTATGCGCCACAGTACGGCTCACTTGCTGGCACAAGCGATTAAACGCATTTACAAAGACGTGAAATTCGGTGTCGGTCCGGTTATCGAAAACGGTTTTTACTATGATGTAGAAATGAAAGAAGCGATTACGCCGGAGGATCTGCCGAAAATCGAGAAAGAAATGAAAAAAATCGTCAATGCGAACCTTCCGATCGTTCGAAAAGAAGTCAGCCGTGAAGAAGCGAAAGCCCGCTTTGCAGAAATCGGCGATGACCTGAAGCTTGAACTGCTGGATGCGATTCCTGAGGGAGAAACCGTATCGATTTACGAGCAGGGCGAATTCTTTGACCTGTGCCGCGGCGTACACGTTCCATCAACAGGAAAAATTAAAGAGTTTAAGCTGTTAAGCCTTGCAGGTGCATATTGGCGCGGTGACAGCAATAATCAAATGCTTCAGCGTGTATACGGAACAGCTTTCTTCAAAAAAGCTGATCTTGACGAGCATCTTCGCATGCTTGAAGAAGCAAAAGAGCGTGACCACAGAAAACTTGGCAAAGAATTAAAGCTGTTTGCGAATTCTCAAAAAGTCGGACAAGGTCTGCCGCTTTGGCTGCCAAAAGGCGCGACAATCCGCCGCACGATCGAGCGCTATATTGTCGATAAAGAAATCAGCCTCGGCTATGAACACGTCTATACACCAGTGCTTGGAAGCAAAGAGCTGTATGAAACATCAGGACACTGGGATCATTATCAAGAAGGCATGTTCCCTCCGATGGAAATGGATAATGAAACACTTGTGCTCCGTCCGATGAACTGCCCGCACCATATGATGATTTATAAAAACGATATTCACAGCTACCGTGAGCTTCCGATTCGTATCGCTGAACTCGGCACAATGCACCGCTACGAAATGTCAGGTGCGCTGTCAGGTCTTCAGCGGGTGCGCGGCATGACACTGAATGATGCCCACATCTTTGTCCGCCCGGATCAGATTAAGGATGAGTTTATCCGGACAGTTCGTTTGATTCAGGACGTATATGAAGATTTCGGCTTGCACGATTACACATTCCGTCTGTCTTATCGTGATCCGGAAGACACAGAGAAATACTTTGATGACGATGAAATGTGGAACAAAGCGCAATCTATGCTGAAAGCGGCAATGGACGAAATTGGCCATGACTATTACGAAGCAGAAGGCGAAGCTGCATTCTACGGCCCTAAACTTGATGTTCAGGTGAAAACAGCGATCGGCAAGGAAGAAACATTGTCTACTGTTCAGCTGGACTTCTTGCTGCCTGAACGCTTTGATCTGACATATATCGGTGAAGACGGCAAGCAGCATCGTCCGGTTGTTATTCACAGAGGTGTGGTATCAACAATGGAACGCTTTGTTGCATTCCTAATCGAAGAGCATAAAGGCGCACTTCCAACATGGCTTGCACCGGTTCAGTTCCAAGTCATCCCGGTTTCTCCGGCTGTGCATTTGGATTATGCGAAGCAAGTACAAGAACGCCTGCAGCGTGAAGGCCTGCGTGTAGAAGTCGACAGCCGTGATGAAAAAATCGGCTACAAAATCCGCGAAGCGCAAATGCAAAAAATTCCGTACATGCTTGTGGTCGGTGACCAAGAAGCAGAAAACGGTGCGGTAAACGTCCGTAAATACGGAGAGCAGAAGTCTGAAACCATTTCACTTGATGATTTTGTGAAAAAGGCTGTAGCTGAAGCGAAGAAATAATACAAAAAAGCATGATCTCATGTAAGAGATCATGCTTTTTTATTTATGTTCTAAAATAGGAAACAAATCATGAAGGCTGCTGATGATGTGATCAGGCGTCACTTCTGTTTCATTTTTCTTATCCGTCCGGTTGATCCATACGGTTTTGATACCGGCTCTGGAAGCGCCTAAAATGTCTGTATTCAGGTTATCGCCGATCATGATGGCATCCTCTTTCTGGATCTTCATCAGCTGCAGGCAATGCTCGAAAATAGAAGCATCAGGTTTCCCTTTGCCAAAAGCGCCTGAGATGACAATTTCATTGAAATAAGGGGCGAGCTCAGGCACGCCAGCGAGCTTCTCCTTTTGCAGACTCGGATCGCCGTTAGTCAAAAGCAACAACTCGTACTTTCCTTTTAATTGATCAAGCACATCAAATGTTTCATCGTAAACAAACGGGCGTTTTCGGCGTTCCGCTGCAAAAAACTCTCCCAAATATTCACCATATGCCGGATCGTCGACACCAAGCGCTTTCAGGCCGTTTGTCCATGCGTTTCGTCTGTACTCCGGCACAATCTTATTCAGCTTCTGAAATCCTTCACTGATCGGCTCGGAGAAATTTGACCACAGCCCTTCAAACGGGTTAATGCCGATCATCACCGTATAAGGGTATGTCTCGTAAGACATGTACAATTCTCTCGCCGCTTCCCGAACAGCTGCTTCGAATTCCTCAGGGTCAAGACCATATTTTTTCTCGGCCTGTAAACATGTTTCTGCAAATGTTGTTCTGACGCTTTTCTCATCCCAAAGTAGTGTATCGTCTAAATCAAAAAATACGGCTTTCATGATCTTCTCCTCTGCTTCAGATTCAATTCTTTCTGCCAAAAGGCTCATGTTTATTCTACAATAGATAAAAGTCTTGTGAAATATGTTTTCAGACGATTTTAAAAAAACAGTCAGCCATGAAACGGTTTGCCGAAAAAATGATAAAATGAAATGGGAAAGAACAGGTGACACAGATGATTCAATTAATGATCATGATGCTGGAAAGGGTAGGGATTATCGTTATATTGGGATTTATTCTGGCCCACACTAAACTTTTCAGACAGGCACTTCAAAATCCGGAGGGCTACAAAGGAAAAGCTGTATTGATTTCTATTTTTTCTCTTTTCAGCATCATCAGCAATTATACCGGCATCGAAATTCAAAAACATATGATTGTGAATAATGATTGGGTGTTTACAATAGATCCGTCGGGCTCTATTGCAAATACCCGTATTTTGGGCGTGGAAATAGGCGGGCTTTTGGGCGGGCCGTTTGTAGGAGCGGGAATCGGTTTATTAGCAGGCCTTCACCGTTTTTCGCTCGGCGGCAGCACGGCTTTAAGCTGTGCGGTCTCATCCGTTTTAGCAGGGTTTCTTGCGGGGTGGATCGGCAGGTATTTTACGAAGCGCTATCGAATGCCGACACCGCGTATCGCAGCCCTCGTCGGGATCGGTATGGAGACCTTGCAAATGGTCATTATTTTGCTGATGGCAAAGCCGTTCAATGATGCTTGGGAGCTTGTCAGCATGATCGGGATTCCGATGATCCTCATTAACGGAACAGGCAGCTTTATTTTCCTGTCGATTATTCAAGCCATTATTCGCAAGGAAGAACAGGCAAGGGCGCTTGAAACGCACAGGGTGCTGACCATTGCCGATCAGACGCTTCCTTTTTTCCGTCAAGGGTTAAATGAAAGCTCTTGTAAAAGTGTAGCGGCCATCATCCATAAGATGACCGGAACGGATGCGGTATCTCTGACGGACAATGAGAAAATACTTGCGCATGTCGGCGCGGGAATGGACCATCATATCCCATCTAAAAGCCTGATCACAGGCCTGTCTAAAAAGGTAATTAAAACAGGGCGTATCATGAAGGCTACTTCACAGGAAGAGATTGAATGCACCCATTCGGAATGCCCTTTGCACGCGGCGATTGTACTGCCTTTGACATCAAACGGCAACACAATCGGAACGTTAAAAATGTATTTTAAAAGCCCGGCCGGCCTCAGTCAGGTAGAGGAGGAGCTTGCCGAGGGGCTGGCCATGCTGTTTTCGACACAGCTTGAGCTCGGTGAAGCCGAACTGCAAAGCAAGCTTCTGAAGGATGCGGAAATCAAAGCGCTTCAAGCACAGGTTAACCCGCATTTTTTATTTAATGCCATCAATACGATTTCTGCTTTATGCCGGACAGATGTTGAAAAAACCCGTAAGCTTTTGCTGCAGCTTAGCGTGTACTTTCGTTCTAATCTCCAGGGAGCAAGACAGCTGCTGATCCCGCTTTCAAAGGAGCTGAACCATCTTCAAGCCTATCTGTCATTAGAACAGGCGCGTTTTCCCGGGAAATATAAGATTGAGCTTGATATTGACAGCAGGCTGGAACAAATTGAGATTCCTCCGTTTGTCTTGCAGGTGCTTGTTGAAAACGCATTACGGCACGCATTTCCAAAAAAACAAGACATGTGCAAGGTAACGGTTTGTGTCTTATCTGACGAGTCATCCGTCTATATGAAGGTCACGGACAATGGGCGCGGAATTCCGCCGGACGTCTTGCCGGAATTGGGGAATAAACCGCTGCCTTCTAAGGAAGGAACAGGGACTGCGCTTTATAATCTGAATCAGCGGCTGATCGGTTTATTCGGGCAGCAGGCTGCATTACATATCAAGAGTGAGGTACAAAAAGGGACAGAGGTTTCCTTTCATGTACCTATGCAACAAATGAAAGAGGGAGAAGAACATGCTCAGGGTGTTAATAGTTGATGATGAGATTCTGGCAAGAGATGAACTGGCTTATTTACTCAAAAGGACAAATGAGGAATTAGAAATCAATGAAGCGGAAAATATTGAATCAGCGTTTGACCAAATGATGGATCAAAAGCCTGATTTGCTGTTTTTAGACGTTGACTTATCCGGAGAGAATGGTTTTGATATCGCAAAACGATTAAAGAATATGAAGAACCCCCCGGCTATTGTGTTTGCGACGGCCTATGACCAGTATGCACTTAAAGCTTTTGAAGTGGACGCTCTTGATTACTTAACCAAACCTTTCGATGAAGAAAGGGTTCGGCAAACAATGAAAAAGTATAAAAAGGTAAAGCGGGAGATTGATGAACCAGAACAGATCAGCCATGCCAGCCAGCATAAATTAGCCTTATCTGTCGGTGAATCGATTGTGATTGTGGATACGAAGGATATAATCTTTGCGGGAACCGAAGACGGCCATGTCCATGTAAAAACCTTTGATGTATCTTATTCAGTCAATGATACGCTCGTTGTCATTGAAAAAAAGCTGCCGGAAACTGATTTTCTCCGCGTCCATCGAAGCTTTGTCGTTAATACTGAGTACATCAAAGAGATACAGCCATGGTTTAATTCCACCTATAATCTGATCATGAAAGACGGATCGAAAATACCGGTCAGCCGGACATATGCCAAGGAATTAAAAAAGCTGCTCCATATTTGATGGGGCGGCTTTTTGTATTTCATCCTTTTTATGCTGCAACTCATCTTTAATATTCGGCAAGTTATCATGTAAGCGCTTAATAGAGAGGGATTCTTATTTATAATGAGGGTACAAAAGAGAAAGAGGTGAAGAAAATGAGTGCTAAAAAAGTGTACGGATTTTTAACACAAGCATTTATTTTTGCCGTCATTATGCTGGTTTCCAATATGATTGCCGCTTTTGTCCCAATTCCTATACCGGCGTCGGTTGTAGGTTTGGTCTTATTATTTCTCCTATTATGTTTGAAAGTGATTAAACTGGAACAAGTAGAAACGCTCGGAGCGTCTTTAACCTCATTGATTGGATTTTTATTTGTTCCATCAGGTATATCTGTTATGAATTCTCTTGGTGTGATGCAGCAATACGGCCTGCAAATCGTCCTTGTCATTCTTCTCGCAACGATTATTTTATTGGGGGCAACAGGATTGTTTTCTCAGCTTATTCTTACACTGAGCGGAAAACGCAAGACTGCTGATGACATAAAAGCAAAAACAGTACAGTCCCCGCAGAAGAAAAACGAACTTGTTCATCATTAAGAGAAGCAGGAGGTTCATGAAATGGAAAGCACAATGAGTCCATATTTCGGAATTGTCGTATCACTGGCCGCTTTCGGCATTGGCACCTTTTTATTTAAAAAAACAAAAGGGTTCTTCCTTTTCACTCCATTGTTTGTTGCGATGGTGCTAGGGATTGCATTTTTGAAAATCGGCGGTTTCTCTTACGCTGACTATAATAACGGGGGAGAAATCATTAAGTTTTTCTTGGAACCCGCGACGATTGCCTTTGCCATTCCATTGTACAAACAAAGAGATAAACTGAAAAAATACTGGTGGCAAATTATGTCCTCCATTATCGTAGGCTCTATCTGCTCTGTCACGATTGTCTATTTGCTTGCAAAAGGGATTCACCTTGATGAGGCTGTTATGAAAAGTATGCTTCCGCAGGCGGCAACAACGGCGATTGCGCTTCCTTTATCAAAAGATATTGGCGGCATCAGCGATATCACAGCTTTTGCTGTTATCTTTAACGCCGTCATTGTGTATGCGCTCGGCGCTTTGTTCTTAAAAGTATTTAAAGTGAAGAATCCCATTTCGAAAGGGTTGGCTCTCGGAACGTCCGGACACGCACTCGGTGTAGCTGTCGGGATCGAGATGGGTGAAGTCGAAGCCGCGATGGCAAGTATCGCTGTTGTCGTTGTCGGGGTCGTAACGGTTCTGGTCATTCCTGTGTTCGTGCAGCTGATCGGAGGTTAAGCCAAGGTTGAACCCTTGGCTTTTTCTATTTTATGGTGCGTCTTCCGGATCGATATATCCCTGTTTAATGCCCCATTCCACTTGATCGTCATGCCACTTTTTTCGTTCTTCATAACCATAGCCGTCGTCATCAGGAAGCTCTGAAGCCGGCTGTTGAATGGCATCATCTGTCTGGCTCGGTGAAGATGGCGCATTTTGGCTGTTAGATGAGGATGCCTCATTCTGCTGACGCTGTGCCTGGGCTTGCCGTTTTTTTTCGGCGTTCGCTTCCTGCTGTTTTTGGAGTGCTGCCTGACGCTGCCTTTCAAGCTCAGCTTGTCTTTCTGCTCGCTGTCTCTCTGCTGCAGCCCGTGCCAATCGTTGCCGTTCCGCTTCTTCCTCCTGTTGTTTCTTTCGTTTCGCTCTCTGCTCTTTTTCACGTTTTTTCGCTGCAGCGATTTGCCTTTGTTTCTCTGCTTCTTCCTTCGCCTTCACCTTTCCTAATTCAGTTGCGAGCGGATTCACCATTTTCAATGAAACGGGTTTTAGGTTTTTCAGCTCTTTCTCCAGCTTGTTTTCATGAAACGCTGCGGCTGTGATAACAGTCTCTTCTTTTGGCTCTGAAGATATGCTGTTGCTATTGGAGCAGCCGGTTACTATCAATGTCAAAAATAGAGTAAGCTGAATCGGTTTGTTCATGTGTCGGACTCCCTTCTGGTTCTTATATCGGCTTTTTTAGTATGAGGTTCACTTTGTTTAGCGTTTTTTCCTATATGTGGTTTTTGATAAACTGCGAAATAAGGAGAAGGATGGGGTAGTATATTGATCTTCATATAACAGAATCTGGTGCAGAGCATCCGCAACTTCTGATTTTTATTTATGGCGGGGGTGTCAGCGGCTGGATGCGGGAAGATCAAATCAGCTATTTTCAACATTTGTGGCGCCGTTTTGATCTTTTCCAGACTCAGACAAAAATGCTTTATCTTCATGCCAGCCGATTCGAAACATACTATAAAGTAAGCAGTCAAATGAGCGCAGGTACGCTTTATCAAATACTAATATGACATGTACGATACCCGATTCGCTCAGACAAACCAGTGCCAGCCTGCTGGTGACAGTCGGGGAAAAAGAAAGAAAAGTGATGTAAGCATCGCAGCTGAAATCGCAAAGATGAATGAAAATTCGAGAACGCTATGTTTCCAGGGAACTGCCATGGAGCGCCGCTGGCTCAGCCGATGCTGTTTAACAAAATTCTTCATGATTGGCAGGAGGGTTCAGAACACTGCATTCTGGATAAGAATAAAAGATTTTCTTTTTCTCTCTTGCACTCATAAATAACCCATGTTACAATGAGAAAGTTGTTCCGGATAAGTCATCCTTGACTAAACATCCGGCATTGTGTAGAATAGTTATTGAATTGAATATAAATCACAAGCAGAAGCACCCGCTTCTCACCTGATTGACACATTCATGTAGTTGGCAGGTTGACCGTACATTTTTATTGATACAGATGTTCGTAGTGTGGGTGTTTTATAATGCCCGCACTTTTTGTTTGCCTGCAGAATGCAGTCAAAAGAGTTGTGAATCAATTCGAAGAAACTATGGAGGTGGCTCATTATTAGCAAAGATCAATTGGTTAATGAGGGTATCCGTGCACGTGAGGTCCGCTTAATCGGACAAAATGGCGACCAGCTTGGAATCAAGTCCCGTCAGGAAGCACTTGAAATAGCCGGCCGCGCAAATCTTGACCTTGTGTTAGTTGCAGCAAATGCAAAACCGCCTGTCTGCCGCATCATGGACTACGGAAAGTTCAGATTCGAGCAGCAGAAAAAGGACAAAGAAGCACGCAAAAATCAAAAAATCATTAACTTAAAAGAAGTTAGATTAAGCCCGACAATCGATGAGCACGACTTTAACACGAAGTTGCGCAATGCGATTAAATTCCTTGAAAAAGGCGATAAAGTGAAAGCTTCTATCCGCTTTAAAGGACGCGCAATCACTCATAAAGAAATCGGCCAGCGTGTACTAGACCGTTTTTCTGAAGCATGTGCTGAGGTTGCGACAGTCGAAACAAAACCAAAAATGGACGGCCGCAGCATGTTCTTAATGCTCGCGCCGAAAAACGAAAAGCAATAAGGAGGAAATCCCATGCCAAAAATGAAAACTCACCGCGGATCTGCTAAACGTTTTAAAAAGACAGGTTCTGGGAAGTTAAAACGTTCTCATGCATACACAAGTCACTTATTCGCCAACAAATCTCAAAAGCAAAAGCGTAAGCTTCGCAAGAGTGCTGTTGTAAGTGCAGGAGACTTCAAACGTATCAAACAAATGCTTGCTAACATCAAGTAATCGGACAAGGAACAATTAGGAGGGAAATTTAATGCCAAGAGTAAAAGGCGGAACTGTTACACGTAAGCGTCGTAAAAAGGTTCTTAAATTAGCAAAAGGTTATTTCGGTTCAAAACATACATTATACAAAGTAGCTAACCAGCAGGTCATGAAATCTGGAAACTATGCTTTCCGTGACCGTCGTCAGAAAAAACGTGATTTCCGTAAGCTTTGGATCACTCGTATCAACGCAGCTGCTCGCATGAACGGTCTTTCTTACAGCCGTTTAATGCACGGTCTTAAGCTTTCTGGTATCGAAGTAAACCGTAAAATGCTTGCTGATCTTGCTGTAAACGATCTTACTGCATTCAATCAGCTTGCTGATGCTGCTAAAGCTCAATTAAACAAATAATGATATAGAGCCGCTCTTAGAGAGCGGCTTTTTTATATAAAGGATGAGGCAACATGATAATTGCTGTATATCTAGTTCTGATCAATCTGTGCGGTTTTTGGGTGATGGGCGCAGATAAACGAAGAGCGCAGCGCCACAAATGGAGAATTTCTGAAAACCGGCTGTGGCTGATCGCCATCGTGTTTGGAGCGCTTGGTGTCTGGCTCGGCATGCAGACCTTCAGACATAAAACGAAGCACGCATCATTTCAATACGGTGTGCCGTTTCTTTTGGTGATTGAAGCGGTGTTGATCGGCATCTATTACAGTCCGTTTGATTTATAAAAAAGCAGAAAAGCGTTTACCGCTCTTCTGCTTTTTTTGCAAGTTTAATGGGCAGATCCCAGTCAATTTTACAATCCGGATATCGTTCCAGTACTTTTTCTTCAATATTCTCAAAATCTTTTGCGGAAAAGTTTTTTAGCTTCTCAGGAGACTCCGTCCATACAAAGATGGTGTGGATGAACAATGGATGATCCTTGGAAGGAATATGCTTTTCTCCTTCAAAAAGCACGCCTTTATACGTCAATTGAAAGTTCTTTCGGGTATTGTTCTGTTCATCGATAATATAAAAAAGTTCTTTTGATTGGGCCAGCTTCAGTCTTCTCTTTGGATTTGCGACATATTTGACCAAGGCATAAATACAGTAAGCAAATAGAGCAAGCAATAAAATCCGGAGAACCATGATAAACATTGTGTGAAGGCACCTCCCTCATTGTGATGATCTGATGTAATACGTAGAGCATAGAAAAAGGTTTCACTTTTTCTAAAAGAAGTTTGTTAAAAAAGATATACCCGCTTTTTAAGTGAAATAGTCGTATGGTTGCCGTCAGGTTTTGTATAATAATAATGCAGGACAGATGAAGGAGGTTTTTGGAATCATGGCAAAATTGGATGAAACGTTAACCATGCTGAAGGAATTAACTGATGCAAAAGGCATTCCGGGAAATGAAAGAGAAGTCAGGCAAGTGATGAAATCATACATAGAACCATTTGCTGATGAAGTGACAACTGACCGGCTTGGCAGTTTAATTGCGAAAAAAACAGGTGCAGAAAACGGTCCGAAAATTATGATTGCCGGGCATTTGGACGAAGTCGGCTTTATGGTGACACAAATCACCGATAAAGGCTTTATCCGTTTTCAAACTGTCGGCGGCTGGTGGTCTCAAGTCATGCTGGCTCAGCGTGTCACCATCGTGACGAAAAAGGGAGAGGTCACAGGTGTTATCGGATCTAAGCCACCGCACATTTTATCTGCTGAAGCGAGAAAAAAACCGGTCGATATCAAAGAGATGTTCGTTGATATTGGGGCTTCAAGCCGTGAGGAAGCATTGGAATGGGGCGTACTCCCAGGTGATATGATCGTTCCGCATTTTGAATTCACGGTCATGAACAATGAAAAATTTCTTTTAGCAAAGGCGTGGGACAACCGTATAGGCTGTGCGATCGCCATTGATGTTTTGAGGAATTTAAAAGACACAGATCATCCAAACGTTGTGTATGGCGTTGGAACTGTCCAAGAAGAAGTTGGCCTAAGAGGAGCGAAGACCTCTGCGCACACGATACAGCCTGATATTGCTTTCGGTGTTGATGTAGGAATAGCCGGAGATACGCCAGGGATTTCTGAGAAGGAAGCGCAAAGCAAAATGGGAGAAGGGCCGCAGATTATTCTGTACGATGCATCTATGGTCTCCCACAAAGGACTTCGTGACTTAGTTGTCAATACAGCAGAAGAAGCAGGCATTCCATATCAATTTGATGCGATCGCCGGCGGAGGAACTGATTCCGGGTCCATTCATTTGACGGCAAACGGTGTTCCGGCGCTGTCCATTACCATTGCAACACGATACATTCATACGCACGCTGCCATGCTGCATCGTGACGATTATGAAAATGCGGTAAAATTAATCACCGAAGTCATTAAGAAGTTAGATCGGCAAACGGTTGACGATATTACGTACCAATAAAGATACGGAAGAATCCGCCTTGTGAGGCGGATTCTATTTTTTTGTCTGTACAAATTTTGGTGGAGTGACTACAATAAAGGAGATACCGAAAAATTCCTGAACCTGATCACGTACGAGATGCAGCTCATTTGTAAGGAAAGGAGGATTCAATTTCACAATTTGTAAGCGCTTTCTAAAATAAGGGAGGTTTGAAAAAATTGAAAAAGAAAAAAGCATGGAAACGGTTCTTTCACTTTTCGAGTGCTGCTCTGACGGCGGGTTTGTTATTGACTTCCGCTTCTCCGGCATCCGCTGCATTTTGGGGAGCATCTAATGAACTGCTTCATGATCCAACGATGATCAAAGAGGGAAGCTCGTGGTACGCGTTTGGAACAGGCCTTACGGAAGAAAGGGGGCTGCGGGTTCTCAAATCGTCGGATGCTAAAAATTGGACCGTGCAAAAATCGATTTTCAGCACACCTTTATCATGGTGGTCCACTTATGTGCCGAATTACGGCCAAAACCAGTGGGCACCGGACATTCAATATTATAACGGAAAGTACTGGCTGTATTATTCAGTTTCTTCTTTCGGAAAAAATGTCTCTGCCATAGGCCTTGCTTCTTCAACAAGCATCAGCTCGGGAAGCTGGAAAGACGAAGGCCTGGTGATCCGGTCGACGAGCTCCGATAATTATAACGCCATCGACCCGGAACTCACCTTTGACAAGGATGGCAATCCGTGGCTTGCGTTCGGCTCATTTTGGAGCGGAATCAAGCTGACCAAGCTGGATAAGAATACGATGAAGCCTACCGGATCGCTTTATTCCATTGCGTCGAGACCGAGTAATAGCGGAGCGCTGGAGGCTCCTACCCTCACGTATCAAAATGGTTACTACTATTTAATGGTTTCATTTGATAAATGCTGTGACGGGGTAAATAGTACGTACAAAATTGCTTATGGGAGATCTAAAAGCATAACAGGGCCTTATCTTGATAAAAGCGGAAAAAGCATGCTGGAAGGAGGGGGCACCATCTTAGATTCCGGCAATGATCAATGGAAAGGGCCTGGAGGTCAGGATATTGTAAATGGAAACATACTTGTGCGCCATGCCTATGACGCGAAAGATAACGGCATTCCCAAGCTACTAATCAATGATTTGAATTGGAGTTCGGGCTGGCCGTCCTATTAAACTGATAAGCCGGGTGAACACCTGGCTTTTTTTAAAAGAAAAGATTGACAGTATCCTACTGAATTACTATAATGAAGTTGTTCGTACAAATTAATGATAATTCACTAGTTTTTGTTTATTAGTACGTATCTATCAATTTAGAATTGGAAGCGTTTTATTTTATAAGAAAGGGGCAGTTAACATGCTTCAGACAAGAGATTATGAATTCTGGTTTGTAACAGGAAGCCAGCATCTATACGGAGAAGAAACGCTGCAGCTGGTAGACCAGCATGCAAAAAGCATTTGTGAGGGGCTTAGCGGCATTTCTTCCAGATATAAAATTAAGCATAAACCTGTTGTAACTTCCTCGGAAACCATCAGACAGCTGTTAAGAGAAGCGGAGTACAGTGAGACATGCGCCGGTATTATTACATGGATGCACACATTTTCTCCTGCAAAAATGTGGATAGAAGGCCTTTCCTCTTATCAAAAACCGCTTATGCATCTGCATACTCAATATAATCGCGATATTCCATGGGGTACGATTGACATGGATTTTATGAACAGCAACCAATCCGCACATGGCGACCGCGAGTACGGGTACATCAATTCTCGTATGGGGCTGAGCCGTAAAGTTGTCGCGGGCTATTGGGATGATGAAGAGGTAAAGAAAGAAATTTCTCAGTGGATGAATACGGCGGCTGCGTTAAATGAAAGCAGACATATCAAGGTTGCCAGATTCGGAGATAACATGCGCCATGTTGCAGTAACGGACGGAGACAAGGTGGGAGCGCATATCCAGTTCGGCTGGCAGGTTGACGGCTATGGCATCGGGGATCTTGTCGAAGTGATGAATGGAATTTCTGACGATGAGGTCGAAACACTTTATGCAGAGTATGACAAGCTTTATGTCATCAGCGAGGAAACGAAACGAGACGTAGCAAAGATAGCGTCCATTAAAGAACAGGCGAAAATTGAACTTGGTCTAACCGCTTTTCTTGAACAAGGCGGATACACGGCTTTTACGACTTCATTTGAAGTGCTGCACGGAATGAAACAGCTGCCTGGGCTGGCCGTTCAGAGGCTGATGGAAAAAGGCTACGGGTTCGCCGGAGAAGGTGATTGGAAGACGGCTGCTCTCGTCCGGATGATGAAAATCATGGCTGAAGGTAAAAGAACGTCCTTCATGGAAGACTATACGTACCATTTTGAACCTGGAAATGAAATGATTCTTGGCTCACACATGCTTGAGGTGTGCCCGACAGTTGCTTTGGATCAGCCGAAAATTGAAGTACATCCGCTGTCTATCGGAGGCAAGGATGACCCGGCGCGGTTTGTATTCAATGGCATCAGCGGATCAGCCATTCAAGCGAGTCTGGTTGATATCGGAGGGCGTTTCCGTCTCGTGCTCAATGAGGTAAACGGACAGGAAATCGAGAAAGATATGCCGAATCTGCCTGTCGCCCGCGTTCTCTGGAAGCCTGAGCCTTCATTAAAAACAGCGGCAGAGGCATGGATTTTAGCCGGCGGCGCACACCATACCTGCTTGTCTTACGAATTGACAGCGGAGCAATTGATGGATTGGGCGGAAATGGCGGGGGTTGAAAGTATCTTGATTTCTCGCGATACATCGATTCACAAGCTGAAACATGAATTGAAATGGAACGAGGCGCTTTACAGGCTTCAAAAGTAGAGAGGAGGATGTCACTTGGCTTACACAATAGGTGTTGATTTCGGAACATTATCAGGAAGAGCGGTGCTCGTTCACGTCAAAACTGGAGAAGAGCTGGCGGCGGCTGTCAAAGAATATCCACACGCCGTCATTGATACCGTCCTTCCCAAAACGGGTCAAAAGCTGCCGCGGGACTGGGCGCTTCAGCATCCGGCAGATTATCTGGAAGTCTTGGAAACAACGATTCCATCATTACTTGAACAGACTGGTGTTGATCCAAAAGAGATCATCGGGATCGGAATTGATTTTACGGCATGTACGATCTTGCCTGTCGACAGTGAAGGACAGCCATTATGTATGCTGCCGGAATTTGAAGAGGAGCCGCACAGCTATGTGAAGCTTTGGAAGCATCATGCCGCCCAAAAGCATGCTGATCGGCTCAATCAAATCGCCGAAGAAGAAGGAGAAGCTTTTTTACAGCGCTACGGAGGAAAGATTTCATCAGAATGGATGATTCCGAAGGTGATGCAGATTGCCGAAGAAGCGCCGCACATTTATGAAGCAGCTGATCGGATGATCGAAGCAGCTGACTGGATCGTGTATCAGCTGTGCGGCTCGCTGAAGCGAAGCAACTGCACAGCTGGTTATAAAGCGATTTGGAGTGAAAAAGCGGGATATCCTTCAGAGAATTTCTTTGAAAAACTTCACCCTGCAATGAAAACGATTACAAAAGATAAGTTAGCGGGATCGATTCACTCAGTAGGGGAAAAAGCAGGCGGGCTGACGGAAAAAATGGCACAGCTGACCGGTCTCCTTCCGGGCACAGCAGTTGCTGTTGCGAATGTTGACGCTCATGTTTCTGTTCCGGCTGTCGGTATCACAGAACCAGGAAAAATGCTGATGATTATGGGAACCTCAACATGCCACGTACTCTTAGGAGACGAGGTAAACATTGTGCCCGGCATGTGCGGGGTTGTGGACAACGGCATCCTTCCGGGATTTGCGGGGTATGAAGCCGGACAGTCCTGTGTGGGCGATCATTTTGAATGGTTCGTGAAAACGTGTGTCCCGCAAGCCTATAAAGACGAAGCGGAGAAAAAAAATGTCAGCATTCACGAGCTACTGAGCGAGAAGGCAAACATGCAGGCACCGGGTGAGAGCGGCCTCCTTGCCCTGGATTGGTGGAATGGAAACCGTTCAACTCTTGTTGATGCTGATCTAACGGGGATGCTGCTTGGCATGACGCTGCTGACGAAACCCGAAGAGCTTTACCGTGCGTTAGTTGAAGCAACAGCATACGGCACAAGGATGATTATTGAAACATTTAGAGAAAGCGGAGTGCCAATTGAAGAACTTTACGCAGCTGGCGGTATTGCTGAGAAAAACCCGTTTGTCATGCAGATTTATGCGGATGTCACAAACATGGATATTAAAATCTCAGGTTCACCGCAAGCCCCTGCCTTAGGATCTGCCATTTTCGGCGCGCTTGCGGCCGGTAAAGAAAACGGCGGCTATGATGACGTCACAGAGGCAGCGGCGCACATGGGGAAACTGAAAGATATTTCATATACGCCAAATGCTGAGCATGCCTCCGTATATGAAAAGCTATACGCTGAATATAAAGAGCTGGTTCAATATTTCGGAAAAGAGAATCATGTCATGAAGCGTCTGAAAACGATAAAAAATCTTCAATTTTCATCTGCCGCACAAAAGAATTCATAAAGGGTGATGAGCATGCTTGAAACGTTAAAAAAAGAGGTGCTGGCTGCCAACCTGAAGCTTCAAGAGCATCAGCTGGTGACCTTTACGTGGGGAAATGTGAGCGGTATTGACCGTGAAAAAGAGTTAATCGTCATTAAACCGAGCGGAGTCGAATACAGCGAGCTGACAGCCGATGACTTGGTTGTTTTGAATTTGGAAGGTGAGGTCGTAGAAGGCTCGCTCAAACCTTCTTCTGATACACCCACTCATGTTTATTTGTATAACGCGTTTCCAAATATCGGCGGGATTGTCCATACCCATTCTCAATGGGCGACAAGCTGGGCGCAAGCCGGAAGGGACATACCCCCTTTAGGCACGACACATGCCGATTATTTCGACAGTGCGATTCCGTGTACACGTGAAATGTACGATGAAGAAATCATTCATGACTACGAACTGAATACAGGCAAAGTGATCGCGGAGACCTTTCAGCATCATAAATACGAGCAGGTGCCGGGCGTGCTCGTTAATAACCACGGCCCGTTCTGCTGGGGCACAGATGCCTTAAACGCCATTCATAACGCGGTGGTGTTAGAAACGGTTGCGGAAATGGCGTATCACTCTATGATGCTGAACAAGAATGTCAACCCGATCAATACTGTTCTCCACGAAAAGCACTTTTATCGAAAACACGGAGCAAATGCGTATTATGGCCAGTCATAATCCCGCAGTATCACCGGCCGGTTTTCTGATTGACTTGGACGGTACCGTATTCAGAGGAAACGAACTGATCGATGGAGCAAGAGAAGCCATCAGTACACTTCGAAATATGGGAAAGAAAATCGTCTTTTTGAGCAACCGGGGAAATATCTCCCGTGCCATGTGCAGAAAAAAACTGCTTGGTGCCGGAATAGATGCAGATGTAAACGAAATTGTCCTGTCATCAAGTGTGACAGCAGCCTTTTTAAAAAGGAACTATCGTTTTTCAAAGGTATGGGTGCTTGGAGAACAGGGCTTGATTGACGAACTGAGGCTGGCAGGCGTCCAGACAGCAGATGAACCGAAGGAGGCGGATTGGCTTGTCATCTCGCTTCATGAAACACTCACCTACGAAGACTTGAATCAAGCCTTTAAAGCGGCCGCCGCAGGCGCTCGTATAATTGCCACGAACAAAGACCGCTATTTTCCTAATGAGGACGGGAATGCCATCGACGTCGCTGGAATGATTGGGGCGATAGAAGCTTCTGCTCAGGCGAAGACGGAGCTTGTCGTCGGAAAGCCGTCGTGGCTGATGGCGGAGGCTGCCTGTACTGCGCTGGGGCTTTCTGCACATGAATGTATGATTATAGGGGACAGCATTGAATCTGATATCGCAACGGGAAAGCTGTATGGCATGAAGAGCGCTTTAGTGCTGACTGGTTCAGCGAAACCGGGTGAACAGCGTTTGTATACGCCGGATTATGTACTGGAGTCGATTAAGGATGTAACCAAACTGGCTGAGGAGGGGATTCTGCTATGAATCATATCGCAGCTGACGTTCAGCGTGCTTTTGAACACGCGGGGGAGATGACATTTCCTGTAGAAGTAGAAGAAATTGTTCTAGAAAAACAAGCAGCCGATCGGTTGTTGGATTATGTAAAAAGAAAGAATGATCAGCGTATCGTCCTTGTCTGTGATCGGAATACGCACCGTATAGCGGGGATCGAGTTAGAAGATCGCTTGATAAAGGAAGGGCTTCAGGCGGAGTGTCTGATCATTCCGGAAAATGAAGCGGGAGATGTGGCGGCAGATGAACGGTCACTCATTCATGTGCTGGTCCATACGAAAAAATCAACAGATATCATGATCGCAGTCGGTTCGGGGACTATCCATGATATTGTGCGTTTTGCCGCCTTCCAGAGGGGGCTGCCGTTTATTTCTTATCCGACCGCCCCATCCGTTGACGGATTTACATCAGCCGGTGCGCCCATTATTTTATACGGTACGAAAACCACCATCCAAACGAAGGCCCCGTCCGCGCTGTTTGCTGATCTTGACATCTTAAAATCGGCGCCGCAGCCTATGGTGGCGGCTGGATTTGGGGATATGCTAGGCAAAATGACGTCTCTGGCTGATTGGAACATTTCTCATCAGCTCGCTGGTGAGCCATATTCATCAACAGGCGCAAAGCTCGTACAAGAAGCACTTGATGCCTGTATCGAAAACGCTGAAGACATTGCGATGAAAACGGAAACGGGCATCCGGGTCCTGATGGAGTCCTTGATTGTATCAGGACTTGTCATGCTGGCTTTGGATCATTCCCGTCCTGCTTCAGGAGGGGAGCATCATATTTCCCATTGGATTGAGATGGAATTAATGGAGAAAAAACGGCCTCAGATTCTCCATGGGGCAAAAGTGGGCTGTGCGGCCGTTTTATTGACTGACACGTACAGAAAGCTGATCCAAGCCGAAGGGCTGAACGAATTTTCTCCGCGTCAGCGGGAAGTCATTCAATCGGCTTATGAAACGCTGCCGGAAGGAAAAAAGCTGGCCGGCTGGCTGAAATCTGCCGGAGGCCCTGCGTATTTTGACGAAATCGGTGTCGGGCATGATTCCGTCAAAAATGCCTTCAGACACGCACACACCTTAAGAGACCGCTGCACCGGATTAAGGCTCATCAATGAAAACAAAACGCTTGTCAATCATGGTCTTTATGAATAGCCCGCACCTCGAATGGAAGGGGTAACATAGATGAAAAAGATGACTGTCTGTTTTCTTGCGCTCATGATGGTTTTGACATTATTTATCGCTGGGTGTTCAGCGGAACGGTCATCCGGTAAACCGGGTGAAACGGAGCTGACTTTTTGGACATTTAACGGACTTCATGAGCAGTTTTATGTGGAAATGGTGAAAGAGTGGAACAAGAAATATCCTGACCGTCAAATTAAACTGAATACGGTCGTCTATCCGTATGGCCAAATGCACGATAATCTGTCGATTTCCTTAATCGCCGGGGAAGGCGTGCCTGACATTGCAGATGTAGAATTGGCCCGGTTTTCAAACTTTCTGAAGGGCACCGATGTGCCGCTTGCCGATTTGTCCCCGCTTATTGAAAAGGACCGGGATAAATTCGTAGAGGCGCGTCTTACGTTGTACAGCAAAAACGGCAAGCTATACGGGCTGGATACTCATGTAGGAACGACAGTTATGTTCTATAACATGGATATTATGAAAAAAGCCGGCATCAACCCGGATGATATTAAAACATGGGATGATTACCGCAAAGCCGGACAGAAAGTGCGCAAAGCGACCGGAAAGCCAATGGGAACGGTGGAAACAAATGATTCAGCAACATTTTTATCAATGATTTCACAGCAAAACTCAGGGTATTTTGATAAAAATGGAAAGCTGATCCTGAATAATGACACCAACGTAAAAACGCTTCAGTATTTAAAAGACATGATTAATGATAAAACAATGATCGCTGCACCAGGCGGCGGGCATCACAGTGAAGAATATTACGGTTTTATGAACCAAGGCGGAGCGGCTTCTGTTCTGATGCCGATTTGGTATATGGGAAGATTCATAGATTATATGCCTGATCTGAAAGGGAAGATTGCCATTCGGCCGCTTCCGGCATGGAAAGAAGGAGGCGACCGTTCAGCGGGTTTGGGCGGCACAGCCACCGTTGTGCCAAAGCAGGCCAAACATGTCGAATTAGCGAAAGAGTTTCTCGCCTTTGCGAAGGGTTCTGAAGAAGGAAACAAAAAGCTTTGGAGTGTGCTCGGGTTCGATCCGCTTCGCTGGGATGTCTGGAGCTCCAAGGAATTGAAAGAGAAAAACCAATACACGGATTACTTCCAAAACGGAACAGGCATTTTTTCTGTGCTGCTCGATATCAAGGATGAAATCAATCCGATTTATTTACATGAGGATTTTGCCAAGGCTTCAGACCTTGTCAACAGAAGCGTATTATTCGACGCGCTCAAATCTCAGCAAAAGACGCCAAAACAAGCCTTGGACAGAGCGGCAGGTGAACTGAAACAGAAATAGAATCCCATTCAAAAAGTGAAAGCGGGGAGGTTCTCATGAAACCTGTGAAAACGGGAACGGCTCATCCCGTTCCTTCGGCTGCGAAAGAATCAGGCTGGCGAGGTATTTTTTATTCGAAAAAAGCGGCGCCTTATCTGTTTACAGCGCCATTTGTTTTATCCTTTCTTGTTTTTTTTCTATATCCCATCATTAGTGTCTTCATCATGAGCTTTCAAAGAATATTGCCTGGAGAGGTGACGTTTGTCGGGTTATCCAATTACACCGCTCTTAACAACCCGACGTTTTATACCGCCCTTTTTAATACGCTGGAATATACGTTTTGGACGCTGATTGTGCTGATTCCAGTTCCATTGCTGTTGGCCATATTCTTGAATTCGAAACTGGTCAAATTCAGAAACATTTTCAAATCAGCGTTATTTATACCTGCACTGACTTCTACCATTGTGGCTGGTATCATTTTCAGGCTGATCTTTGGAGAGATGGAAACATCTTTAGCCAATTCGATTTTATTGAAACTCGGCTTTTCACCGCAGAACTGGATGAACAATGAACATACCGGCATGTTTTTGATGGTGCTGCTTGCTTCGTGGAGATGGATGGGAATTAACATCCTTTACTTTTTGGCCGGACTGCAAAATGTGCCGAAAGAGCTGTACGAAGCCGCTGATATTGACGGAGCAAATACGTTGAAAAAATTTATGCACATTACGCTGCCGTTTCTGAAGCCTGTATCCGTCTACGTTTTAACCATCAGCATCATTGGCGGGTTCAGGATGTTTGAGGAAAGCTACGTCCTTTGGCAAAATAATTCCCCGGGTAATATCGGCCTGACGCTTGTCGGATATTTATATCAGCAGGGCCTTGCTTACAATGAAATGGGATACGGGGCGGCCATCGGCATTGTCCTTTTGATTGTCATACTTGTTGTCAGCCTGATTTCATTAAAACTGTCAGGCTCGTTTAAGGGGGAGGGGTAAATGTTGCAGCACAGTCCTCAGTTTCGGGTGTACAGAATCGCGCTTACTCTATTTTTTATCATGCTGAGCCTGTTGTATATTTTCCCGATTTTCTGTCTGCTTTTAGGATCATTAAAGCCGTCATCTGAGCTTTTGCGGGTGGGGCTGAATGTTGACATTGATCCAAAAGTGATGAGTCTTGATAACTATACATTTTTGTTTAACGGCGGCAGCATTTATTTTAAATGGTTTTTTAACAGCCTTGTGCTCGGTCTATTAACGACAGTGCTTACTCTGTTTTTCTCGTCGATGATCGGATACGGGCTAGCGGTTTATGAATTTAAAGGCAGAAATATCATTTTTGTTCTTGTGCTGATTATTATGATGGTTCCGCTGGAAGTGATGATGCTCCCGTTGTTTAAGCTTACAGTCGGACTGCATTTGATCGATTCGTATACGGGTGTCATTTTGCCGTTTATCGTTTCGCCGGTAGCTGTTTTCTTTTTCCGGCAATATGCACTTGGCCTTCCGAAAGACCTGCTGGATTCAGCAAGGATGGACGGATGTACGGAATTCGGCATTTTTTTCAGGATTATGGCGCCTCTGATGAAACCGGCATTCGGAGCGATGATTATTCTCCAGTCTTTAAACAGCTGGAACAACTTCTTATGGCCCTTGATTGTGCTTCGGTCGAAAGAAATGTTTACGCTTCCAATCGGGCTGTCCAGCTTGCTTAGCCCTTACGGAAACAACTATGACATGCTCATATCCGGCTCAGTATTTGCCATTTTGCCGGTGATTATCATTTTCTTGTTTTTCCAAAAATACTTTATCTCCGGCCTGACAGTAGGCGGAGTCAAAGGATAATGAAGGAGGAAACGTGTAATGAAAAAAGCGAGAGTGATTGTGGACAAAGAATATAAAATTGGTGAAGTCGACAAACGGATTTACGGGTCGTTCATCGAGCACATGGGGCGTGCTGTATACGAAGGCATATATGAACCTGATCATCCTCAGGCTGATGAAAACGGGTTTCGCAAGGATGTTCAGGCGTTAATCAAGGAATTGCAGGTTCCGATCATCCGCTATCCGGGCGGAAACTTTTTATCAGGGTATAATTGGGAGGACGGCGTCGGACCTGTCGAGAACCGCCCGAGACGCCTTGACTTGGCATGGCAAACGACAGAAACCAATGAAGTGGGAACGAATGAATTTTTAACTTGGGCAAAAAAGGTGAACACAGAAGTCAATATGGCTGTTAACCTTGGCACGAGAGGGATAGATGCTGCCCGCAATCTCGTAGAATACTGCAATCATCCGAAAGGCTCTTACTGGAGTGATTTGAGAAGATCGCATGGCTATGAACAGCCGTACGGTATCAAAACGTGGTGCCTGGGTAACGAAATGGATGGCCCGTGGCAGATCGGCCACAAAACAGCTGACGAATACGGACGGCTTGCCGCGGAGACGGCAAAGGTCATGAAATGGGTTGACCCATCAATTGAACTTGTTGCCTGCGGCAGCTCAAACAGCGGCATGCCGACCTTTATCGATTGGGAAGCAAAGGTGCTGGAGCATACGTACGAGCATGTCGACTATATTTCTCTCCATACGTATTACGGAAACCGGGATAACAATCTGCCAAACTATCTGGCTCGTTCAATGGATCTCGATCATTTTATTAAATCTGTTGCTGCAACCTGTGACTATGTAAAAGCAAAAACACGCAGCAAGAAAACGATCAATCTCTCTCTGGACGAATGGAATGTATGGTATCACTCAAATGAAGCTGATAAAAAAGTAGAACCGTGGATTACTGCGCGGCCTATTTTAGAAGATATTTATAATTTTGAAGATGCCTTATTGGTGGGCTCATTGCTCATTACGATGCTGCAGCACGCAGACCGTGTGAAAATCGCGTGTCTTGCACAGCTTGTAAATGTCATCGCGCCAATCATGACGGAAAAAGGCGGAGAAGCATGGAGACAGCCGATTTTTTATCCGTACATGCATGCTTCTGTCTACGGCAGAGGAGAGTCGCTGCAACCGCTTATTACTTCACCGAAGTATGACTGCTCTGATTTTACTGATGTGCCGTATGTTGACGCCGCAGTCGTATATTCTGAAGAGGAAGAAACACTGACGATTTTTGCGGTGAACAAAGCTGAAGATCAAATGGAAACTGAAATTTCGCTCAGAGGCTTTGAATCGTATCAAATCGCAGAGCATATCGTACTTGAGCATCCGGATATTAAAGCGACAAACCAGCATAACAGAAAAAATGTCGTCCCGCATTCCAACGGAACATCGTCTGTCAGTGAAAACGGCTTAACCGCACATTTCACGCCGCTTTCATGGAATGTGATCCGTCTGCAAAAACAATCATAATAGCAACATGAGCCGGAGATCTGTCTCCGGTTTTTTATTTTTTCTTAGTAAATATGATTCAGTACCTTGTAATGTTCAGTAGCGGATGTTACCATGTGAGGGATGGTGGAAAATATAAACAAAATTACGGGCCGCAGGGAGGATTTGATCATGAATGCTCAATTTAAAAAGGGAGCATTAGAGTTATGTGTGCTTGTATGTATTGCTGAAAAAGACCAATACGGATATGAGCTGTCTCAAAACATTTCCCGGTATATGGCTATTGCTGAAGGCACCTTATATCCTCTTCTAAGAAGACTGACGAAAGAGGAGTATTTAGAAACATATATGGCTCCGTCTTCTGAAGGGCCTGCCAGAAAATATTACACGTTGTCAAAGCTTGGTGTCATGCGAATGAAATTGCTGCTGGCAGAATGGGATCAGTTCACAGCATCCGTCAACCAAATCATTGATGCGGCAAGGGGAGGAGAACGATGAATCAAGAACAGTTTTTACAGGAGTTAAGCAAAGCGTTACAGCCGCTTTCTGAAGAAGAGCGGAATGAGATCTTATTTGATTTTGAGGAACATATTACCGAAGGGATGAAAGAAGGCAGGCCGGAAGCGAACATTATCAGGGAACTCGGCTCCCCAAAACAAATTGCAAAGGAATTGGTGCCAGATGTGACGGAAACTGCTCCAGCAGTGCAGCGCCCTAAGAAGAACCTCTTCCAGATGGCATGTTCAGCAGCAGCGATAAGCATCTTGAATTTGATTTTTGTGCTGGGACCAGCTATTGGCATTTTTGGAGTGTACGTAGGTTTCTGCGGGGCAGCGCTTGCACTCTCTGTATCACCAATTATGTTTGTCGGCATGGTGATGTTTCAAATGAATACGCACATGATGCTGGAGTTCTTTTTATCACTCATGTTTGGCAGTCTGGGACTGCTATCTTGTATAGGGCTGTGGCATATAGGAAAGCTGCTGTATAGCGTGAGTTTACGATATATCAGATATAATTTAAAGCTGGTGACGGGGGCGCAGACATGAAAAAAATCATAATAGGATTGATCGCAGTACTTGCAGTCGGGGTAATCGGAGCTGTCATCTCTGCAGCTGCCTCGGATTTTACAAAAGAAGAGGTGAAAGCTGCCGAAACTTATGATCCTGCAGATATTAAAAAAATTGAGGTAGCAACGAGCTCGATGAATGCAGAGGTCAAAAGCGGGCAAACGGATGATATTCAGGTAGCTGCTGAAGGACAAGTCAGTGATAAAAGCAAAAAGCTGTTCGATGTGACCCAAGATGGAAAATCATTAACAATCAATCAAATAGCACGCGAGAATATCATCTCTTTTATACCGTGGGGCAGCGAAAAGGATATGAAAATCACAATCACGATTCCGAAAAAGAAGTATGATGAGATAACCGTAACGACAACCTCTGGCGATATTCTGATAGAAAATGCGCAAACGGATCAATCAGCTGCTGACTCTACATCAGGAAATATTGAGCTGAAGCATACACGCATCGAAAACGAGCTGACGCTAAAAACAACGAGCGGAGATGTTCAAGCTGATCAAAATTCATTCGGCCAAGGTGAGGTAAAGACAACAAGCGGATCAATAAAAAGCAGCCG
Source organism: Bacillus sp. PAMC26543 (assembly GCF_014250375.1). NCBI lineage: Bacteria > Bacillati > Bacillota > Bacilli > Caryophanales > Bacillaceae > Bacillus > Bacillus sp. PAMC26543. The sequence goes on from NZ_CP060193.1 coordinate 1,363,417, forward strand.
CACAACAGCTGAAAAGGTGAACTATAAGACAACTTCCGGGGATATTGATCTTCTTCAGGATCATCAGAACGAAGAGGTCGACATCGTCACTACGAGCGGAAGTGTGTCAGTAGGGTATCAGAAAGAACCTGCATCTTTGGCAGTGGATTTTCAGGCTGACTCAGGTGATACTGCGGTCAATCTCGACCACATCCTGTATAAAGAAAAGACAGAGCACCGTGTTGTAGGTTATGTAGGTGATCGCCCCTCTAACCGTTTAAAAGTTCGTACAACCTCTGGAGACATTGAACTAAACTAACTGCCTCAAGCCGGCCCATTCCAGCCGGCTTTTTTGAATAGGAAAAAATGACCGCTTTTTGCTCTGAAATTATGATATATTTATGAAAAACAGCAAAGGGGTTGGGGAGAAATGAATGCGGTTACAATTGTGATAGCGTCAATGTGTATATTGGCTATCGCCTATCGTTTATACGGAACATTTATGATGGTGAAGGTTCTCAAAGTGAATGATGATAAGCCAACGCCTGCACATGCGCTTGAGGATGGAAAAGACTATGTGCCTACAAATAAATGGGTCTCATTCGGTCATCATTTCGCGGCCATTGCGGCGGCCGGGCCGCTGGTCGGACCGATTCTCGCGGCGCAGTTCGGTTATTTGCCGGGATTATTATGGCTGTTAATCGGGGCGGTGATAGGGGGAGCCGTCCATGATATTGTTGTGCTGTTCGCGTCAATGCGTCAAAACGGAAAGTCGCTGTCGGAAGTGGCGAAGGATGAGCTTGGTCCTGTTGCCGGCTTTTGTACGGGACTGTCCATGCTGTTTATTATTACCATTACGATGGCAGGCCTGTCGATGGTTGTGCTGCACGCGCTTGAACGGAATCCGTGGGGGACATTTGCTGTAGGGATTACGATTCCGATTGCGATGGGTGTCGGCTTGTTTTATAAGAAAACAGGGAATTTAAAGCTGGCGTCTTCTATCGGTTTTCTATTTTTAATGGCTGGAGTGTTTATCGGCCCTTGGGTGCAGACTACCGCATTTGGTGATCTGTTAACCCTTGATACGAAAACGCTTGCAATCGCGTTGCCGATTTACGCTTTTTTTGCAGCGGCACTGCCGGTCTGGCTGCTGCTCGCACCGCGCGATTATTTAAGCAGTTTTATGAAAATCGGTGTGTTTATCGCTTTAATTGCGGGTGTGTTTGTCGTTAATCCGTCCATTCCATTTCCGGCTTTTACGGAGTTTATAAAAGGCGGCGGGCCTGTGCTTGCGGGTCCTGTCTGGCCATTCATCTCGATTACGATAGCCTGCGGCGCGATCTCGGGGTTCCATGCCTTTGTCGGTTCCGGCACCACGCCGAAAATGCTTAATAAATGGAGTGATATGAAGCCGGTTGCTTTCGGTGCAATGCTTGTTGAGTGCCTTGTCGGCATTATGGCGCTGATTGCGGCGACTGCTTTGCAGCCTGCAGATTACTTTGCGATCAACAGCACGCCTGAGGTTTTCCGTACGCTCGGCATGGATGTTGTGCATTTGCCTGAACTGAGCAGGGAAATCGGTTTGGACTTAGAAGGCAGAACAGGGGGAGCCGTCACGCTTGCGGTAGGAATGACTTATATTTTTACCGGAATTCCGTTTTTCAGCCATCTGGCCTCATACTTTTTCCAATTTGTCATTATGTTTGAAGCGGTGTTTATTTTAACGGCGATCGACGCCGGCACGCGTGTGGCACGCTATTTGATTCAGGACTTCTTCGGAGAGGCGTATAAGCCGCTGAAGAAAACGGACTGGATTCCCGGATCTGTATTTGCCAGTGCGCTTGCCTGCTTTATGTGGGGCTATTTGCTTTACTCAGGTGATATCGGATCCATTTGGGCGCTGTTTGGCGTTTCCAATCAGCTGATGGCTTCAGTGGGTCTGATTATCGGAGCAACCATTGTGCTGAAAATCGCCGACAAACGCCGTTACATCCTCACCTGCCTCATTCCGCTCGCCTATTTATATGTGACTGTGAATTACGCGGGCTATTGGATGGTGCGCTATGTGTATCTCAATCCAGACGCTGCGGGTTACAGTGTCCTGAATGGCGTTTTGTCTATCATCATGCTGCTGTTAGGATTCATCATTATCGTGGCGGCAGTGAAAAAATGGGCGCAGATGTGGAGAGATCCCAGCTTAAGAATGGAAGCCTCTATACCGGGATAAAAGGAAAAATGGAAACCTTAAGGAGGAAAAGAAATGAATTTATCAATGAAGTATATCATCCTGTATGTATCGGACAGCCAGCGCTCGATTCATTTTTATCAGCATATTTTGGGGCTGCCGATCCGCGCGGAACACGGCACATATGTAGAGTTTGATACCGGCTCCACCATTTTGGCGCTCAATACACGAGAAAGTGTCAAGGAAATGACGCCGTTAGATATACCGGAAACACCCGTTTCTTCACAAACATTTGAAATCGGGTTTGTCACTGAAAGTGTAGAAGCGGTCATCAAAAAAGTAAGAGAACACGGCATAACCATTATCGGGGAGCCTAAAGTGAAGCCATGGGGACAGACGGTCGCTTATATCGCCGATCCTGATGGACATTATATTGAAATTTGCAGTCCGATGGAATAAAGCACAAAGCCCAAAACAGAAATTGTTTTGGGCTTTCTTATGATGTTAGCGATCCGGCGGCTTCTAATAGCAAATCAGCAAGGTGAACAGCTCGGACCCTGTCGTTTAATCCCTCTCGTTCAATGCCGAGCTTCATCTGCAAAAGACATCCTGGATTGGCGGTTACAATGACCGCTGCTTCAGTTGCTTTGACAGCAGCCATTTTACTGTCCAGTATTTTCATTGACATGTCTGCTTCAACAATATTGTAAATTCCCGCTGATCCGCAGCAGCTGTCCGCTTTATCCATTTCTCTGAATTCAGCTCCCTTGATGCTTTGAAGAAGCTTTCTGGGCTCCGAAGATGTATGCATTACATTTCTCAAGTGGCATGAATCTTGATAGGTAATCAGTTTAGGTGTTTCAAGCTCCAAGTCTTTTTGGTGAAAATCAAGCTCAATCAAAACCGATGAAAAATCTTTTAGCTTCTGCACAAATGAAACAGCCCGCTCCGACCACTCGGGATCATCCTTCAGCAAATGGCCGTATTCAGTGAGAAAGGCTCCGCATCCGCCCGCGTTTGTAATGACAACATCTGCGTCTAGCGCTTCAAACGCGGCGATGTTTTGTTTCGCAAGCTCTTTTCCCGCATTTTTTTCGCCGCTGTGTCCATGCAGTGCGCCGCAGCATGCCTGCTCAGGCGGAATGACAATTTCACAGCCTGCCAGCTGCAGCAGTTTCAGCGTGGCATTGTTTGTCGGCAAAAACATCGTATCCATTAAACAGCCTGAAAAAAAGGCAACCCTTTTTTTAGCTGGGCCGACCGCCGGCAGTAAACGCGGCCGATGCTTCATTTCTTCACGTTTAGGCACATCCGGAAGAACGGCTTCCATCGTGCGCAAATGCTCAGGCAGAATGCGGAGCATGCCGGTTTTTCGCACAGCCGTCTGCAGCCCTGACCGCTGGTACAACCCAATGAGACTCACAGCCGAACGCATGCGGTTTTGATGCGGAAAGAGCTCCTGAAAAGCCGCTTTTCTCATAACACGCGCGCTGAGCGAGTGCTTTTTATTTTGGTGGATAATATCTCTTGCTTCCTCCAGCAGCTGTCCGTATTTAACGCCTGATGGGCATACCGGTTCACACGCGCGGCAGCCGAGGCAAAGAGACAGTGAACGCTCGACATCTTCATCCGGTTCAATCACACCGTCGGCGACTGCTTTCATTAAGGCGATTCGCCCGCGCGGCGAGTGAGATTCCTGAAAACCGGATTCGATATAGGTTGGGCAAGAAGGCAGACAGAAACCGCAGCGCATACAATTCAAAAGTTCGCTTTCATCCATACGCTCTTTAAACTCATGTTGGATCTGTTTCATTTCTTTTTCTGTTGTCATCTTTCCGTCACCACACGTTTTCTGGCATCTTTCGCAAACACTTTGCCCGGGTTTAAGATATTTTTTGGATCAAATGCCGCTTTCATTGCTTTCATTGCGGCGATGCCTTCTTTTTTCAGCTTCATTTCCAAGTAAGGCGCTTTCATGGCACCGACTCCGTGCTCCCCGGTAATCGTGCCGCCAAGCTCAATCGCTTTTTCAAAAATCTCGGCAAAAGCCTGTTCGACTCGCTCCATTTCATCTTTATTTCTTATGTCTGTCGTGCATGTCGGATGAAGGTTTCCATCCCCGGCATGGCCAAAGGTGCAGATCGAAATATCGTATTTCGCGGCAATGTCATTAATGGCTTTTACCATATTTGCGATTTCTGACCGCGGTACAGTCGCATCCTCCAAAATGGTGGTCGGCTTTAAACGGGCAAGTGCAGAAAGCGCTGAACGCCGGGCTTCAGTGAGGGCGAATGCTTCCTCATCTGTTTGTGCAGTTTGAACGGAGACGGCAGCGCCTTTTTTGCAAATTGCCTCAATGTTCTCCATGTCACGAGCCACGGTCTCAGCTGTCCCGTCCTGTTCGATCAAAAGAACCGCTTTCGCATTTGTCGGAAGGCCGATCTTGGCATAATCCTCAATCACCAAAAGGGTAGGCTGATCGAGAAATTCAAGTGTAGCCGGTATAATTTTTTCGGCAATAATGGCTGACACTGTTTGAGCAGCGGCATCAATATTTTCATAAAGGGCGAGCAGCGTCTTCTTTGTTTCTGGCTTCGGCACGAGTTTGAGAATCGCTTCTGTCACAATGCCGAGTGTCCCTTCTGAGCCGACAAAAAGGCGCGTGAGATCATACCCGGCTACATCCTTTGCAAGTTTTCCACCAGTGCGGATCATATCTCCGTTTGCCAAAACAACCTCCAGCCCGATGACGTAGTCACGGGTGACGCCGTATTTTAAGCCGCGGAGACCGCCGGAATTTTCATTGATGTTTCCTCCGATGGTTGATATTTTCATAGAACTCGGATCAGGCGGATAGAACAATCCCTTGCTTTCAACCGCACGGATTATATCTAAGGTAATAACGCCAGGCTGGACTGTGGCCGTCAAATTTTCTTCATCAATCTCAAGAATCTGATTCATATGCTTAAAGAGAAGAACAAGCCCGCCTTCAGTAGGGCACGTGCCCCCGCACAGGTTTGTCCCCGATCCTCTCGGAACAATCGGTACACGGTGCTCACTGCAAATGTTTAAAATACGTGATACTTCATGTGTATCTCTCGGCGCAATCACTGCATCCGGCATAGACTGAAATTGCGGTGTCGCGTCATATGAATACACGAGACGGCCGGCTTTCGAGTCATCATAGTTTTCCGGTCCGACGATTTGGATCAGCTGTTCTTTTACATCTTTGGTGATCATGTTCACCCATCCCCCTATCAAAAAACGCTTTCAATCTATTGTAAAAGAAAAAAAGCAAAGCTTTCCATGTAGGGACATACAAAAAATGAAACTGAAACTCTCTCTATTTTGTATCTTGACCTAAAAAGTAAAGCGCGACATACATCGTGACGATGTCCTCTGTACGCTGAAAACTTAAACCCGTCAGCTGTTCAGCCTTTGACAGGCGATAGCGGAGCGTGTTGATATGTATATGCATCTCTTCAGCCGTTTTTTTCAGGGACAAATCGTGATGGAAGAGAGTTCGTATCGTATTCATAAGCTCTTCGTTTCGGAGCGCTTCCTGGAGCACTCTTTGCGGAAATTCATGTCGTGTGCCCGGGCTGATCTCAGTCAGGCACATGTCAAGCTTAAGATCTTCCTCACATACTGCGGTTTTGCGTTTAAGGCTGACGGCCAGCGCTTTTTCAGCCTGTTCATATGACTGCGGCAGGCCGGAGCCGCTGACAGCCCTCCCAACGCCGGCAGCTGCGCGGCTGTTTCCGAGGCGTTCAGCCAATGAACAAATAAGCTGAATTTGCCGCAAAAGCTGCTCCTTTTGTTCATGGTTCGGCACTTCGTGATTAATCAGAATACGTTCATTTCCCCATCTGATGAATAGATCGGATGGAAACACTGATTTCCAGGCGCGTGCCATTTGATCAATATCGCCGGGAGACCATTCGTGCCCTTGAATGAGGATCATCTGGCGGAGGGAGGTAAGGTCAACGCCAAGAATCTGCGCCTTTTCGAGAAAACCCGGAGACCATTCTTTTAATTGCAGCCAGTCGATCATAAAGGATTCCAGCATTCTCTCGCGCCACTGGGTCTGCTCCAGATGCCACGATTCTTTAATGAACAGCTCTGTCATTTTCCTGAGCAGCTCCCCGTACGGCTGAATCTCAGCAGGTTCTCCCGTCAGTCCGAACACGGCGATGACATCACGCTCAGAAAATACGGGGAGGTTTAACCCCGCCTTTACCCCTTCGAGTCTCTTTTCATCTTCTTTTGTAATGATCACATTGCGTTTCTCTTTCGCGCAGATGAGCGCTCCTTCATGAAATAGCCCGACTCGCTCATCATTTGTGCTTGCGATAATGAGGCCGTCTGTGCTGACAATAATGACTTCACGTTCGTACATTTTTTTCACTTCGGCAATGATTTTTTTTCGCTAACAGCGGTTGTAAAAACATGGCGGCGATCCCCCTCATGTTTTTATTATATAAGAAAAAAACCGGGCGCTGTCACCCGGTTTTGATGTGCTATTGGGCAGGTTTTAATCCGCCTTCCAGCGTCTTTAACATTTCTTGTTTCTCACTCTCAGATGCGTGCTGCCAAATGACTTCAAACAAAACGCCGAGTCCCGGAAGCATTTTTTCTTCACCGCTTTGAATCGCGTCCACAATTGTGTGTTCAAGCTGCTCCTGATCATTGCCGGTTACATTGGCAATGACGGCATGACGTAAATTAAGATCCATATGAAGCGCTCCTTTTTTCTAAAAATGTAATACGTATATTCTAACCCTGCACCCGGTTTATTATGTGCTGTTCTTGCGATATAATAACATCATGTTAAAAAAAGGAGAGCCACACAGACAGTGAAACAAATAGAATCGGCAAAAAACCAAAAAGTGAAGGATTGGAAAAAACTTCACACAAAAAAAGAACGAACAAAAACGAATACCTATTTGATTGAAGGAGAACATCTTGTTGAAGAAGCCTTAAAGAGCCCGGGCGCGGTGAAAGAAATTCTTGTCAAGGATGAAGCGGACATCCCGCCGAATCTTGATATGGGCATCCAGTGCTACGTGCTGAGCGAAGACGCGTTTTCAGCTGTTACAGAAACGGAAACACCGCAGCGGATCGCCGCTGTTTGCAATATGCCGGAAGAACATCTCGCGCCGCCTAAACGTGTGCTGCTGATTGACGCTGTTCAAGATCCGGGGAATCTCGGCACGATGATTCGCACGGCGGACGCAGCCGGTTTGGATGCGGTTGTGCTCGGTGACGGCACGGTGGATGCGTTTAACGGAAAAACGCTGCGATCCGCGCAAGGCTCCCATTTTCACATTCCTGTTGTGAGAAGAAATTTACAATCATACGTGGATGAATTAAAAGCAGAGGGCGTAAAAGTGTACGGCACAGCACTGCAAAACGGGGCGCCTTACCAGGATATCTCACCATCCGGTTCATTTGCTTTAATCGTCGGAAATGAAGGGGCAGGGGTGGATACCGGATTGCTGGAAAAAAACAGATTTAAACCTGTACGTCCCGCTGTACGGGCAGGCTGAATCACTGAACGTTGCAATTGCGGCGGCTATCCTGATGTACCACTTGCGAGGATAGTGTTGCGCCGAGCGGAGTATTTCACTATAATAGAACATAATATTTGAAAAACCGTGACAGAGGATCTCGATTTCTGATCAACTGCCTTCCAGGGAGAAAATGCCGCAGACTGAGAGCATTTTTAAAGCAGCCAGAAATTGGTTTCACCTCTCGAGTTGTCACCGGGACCGCGCACCTTGCGCGTAAAGGTGAACCGGAATCTGATTCCGTTATGTCAATGAAGCTGACGACAGCATCAGTCTGTCTGAAATAAGGGTGGTACCGCGGCCACAACTCGTCCCTTGTCCTATAAGGGGCGGGTTTTTTTGTTTTTTAAAGACATATAACGGTTTGTTTACATAAAAGGAGGATGCAAAATGGAAGAAAAGCTAAAACAGCTGGAACAAGAAGCTTTAGATCAAGTAGAAGCGGCAAGCTCATTGAAGGTTGTCAATGATATTCGGGTTCAATATCTCGGAAAAAAAGGGCCGATCACAGAAGTGCTGCGCGGAATGGGCAAGCTTTCTGCGGAGGAGCGTCCGAAAATGGGCGCTCTTGCCAATGAGGTAAGAGAACGAATCGCCAATGCGATTGCAGCTAAAAACGAAAAGCTTGAGGAAGAAGAAATGAAACAGAAGCTTGCGGGACAGACAATTGACGTTACACTCCCGGGTAATCCTGTCGCAATCGGCGGACGCCATCCGCTCACTGTTGTCATTGAAGAAATTGAAGATCTATTTATCGGCATGGGCTATACCGTTGAAGAAGGCCCTGAGGTCGAGACGGACTACTACAACTTCGAAGCGCTCAACCTGCCGAAAGAACACCCTGCCCGCGATATGCAGGACAGCTTTTACATCACAGAGGAAATGCTGATGAGAACGCAAACCTCTCCTGTTCAGACGCGAACGATGGAAAAGCACAAAGGCAAAGGGCCTGTTAAAATCATTTGTCCTGGAAAAGTATACCGCCGCGATAATGATGACGCGACGCACTCTCACCAATTTATGCAGATTGAAGGGCTTGTTGTTGATAAAAACATCAGCATGAGTGATTTAAAAGGAACTCTTGAACTGGTTGCGAAAAAAATGTTCGGGCAAGACCGCGAAATCAGACTTCGCCCAAGCTTCTTCCCGTTTACCGAGCCTTCAGTAGAAGTAGACGTAACGTGCTTTAAGTGCGGAGGAAACGGCTGCTCTGTATGTAAAGGAACAGGCTGGATTGAAATCCTCGGCGCCGGCATGGTTCACCCGAATGTGCTGGAAATGGCCGGTTTTGATCCGAAGGAATATCAGGGCTTTGCGTTCGGAATGGGTGTTGAGCGCATCGCGATGCTGAAATACGGCATCGATGATATCCGCCACTTCTATACAAACGATGTCAGATTTATTTCGCAGTTTAAACAGGCGTAAGAGGAGGATGCTAGAATGTTTGTTTCTTATAAATGGTTAGAGGATTATGTTGATTTAAAAGGCATGGATCCGGCTGTTCTTGCTGAGAAAATAACAAGAGCCGGTATTGAAGTTGAAGGAATTGAGTATAAAGGAGAAGGCATTAAAGGCGTTGTCATCGGCCATGTGCTGGAGCGCGAACAGCATCCAAACGCCGATAAGCTGAATAAGTGCCTTGTAGATATCGGAGCTGAGGCACCCGTCCAAATCATTTGCGGCGCGCCAAACGTGGATAAAGGGCAAAAAGTTGCAGTCGCTACAGTCGGAGCGGTGCTGCCGGGCAATTTCAAAATCAAAAAAGCTAAGCTTCGCGGTGAAGAATCAAACGGCATGATTTGTTCTTTACAAGAGCTCGGTATTGAGAGCAAGCTTGTGGCGAAGGAATATGCGGAAGGCATTTTCGTTTTCCCAAATGATGTTGAAGCAGGAAGTGATGCGTTAGCTGCTTTACAGCTTGACGATGCTGTCTTAGAGCTCGGTTTAACACCGAACCGCGCCGATGCGATGAACATGCTTGGTGTTGCTTATGAGGTTGCAGCGATTTTAGACACAGAGGTAAAGCTTCCGCAAGCGGATTACCCAGTCGCTTCAGAACAAGCGTCAGACTACATTTCTGTCAAAGTTGAAGACCAGGAAGCAAATCCGCTGTATGCAGCAAAAATCATTAAAAACGTAAAAATTGCTCCGTCACCGCTTTGGATGCAGACGAAACTGATGAATGCAGGCATTCGACCGCATAACAACGTCGTGGATATCACAAACTTTGTTTTATTGGAGTACGGACAGCCGCTTCACGCGTTTGATTATGACAGATTTGGCTCTAAGGAAGTCGTAGTCAGAAAAGCTGTTGAAAATGAAACAATCTTAACACTCGACGATCAGGAACGAAAACTGTCTGCTGATCACCTTGTCATTACAAACGGGTCGAAAGCACAAGCCGTTGCTGGTGTTATGGGAGGAGCAGAATCAGAAGTTCGGGAAGACACAACAACGATTTTGCTTGAAGCTGCGTTCTTCAACGGGCAGACGGTTCGCAAGGCTTCAAAAGATCTTGGTTTGAGAAGTGAATCGAGTGCAAGATTCGAAAAAGGCATTGATCCTGCGCGTGTTCGTCTTGCGGCAGAACGAGCCGCACAGCTGATCCACCTGTATGCCGGCGGTGAAGTGCTTGCCGGAACTGTTGAAGAAGACCATCTCACAATCGAAGCGAACAACGTTCATGTATCGGCTGAAAAGGTGAACAGCGTTCTCGGCATGACGATCAGCAAAGAAGAACTGATCAGCATTTATAAGCGTCTTGGCTTTACTGTCGGAGAAGCAAATGACTTGCTCGTTGTGACTGTTCCGTCACGCCGCGGTGACATTCGCATCGAAGAGGATTTGATTGAAGAAGCGGCAAGATTGTACGGCTACGACAACATTCCGTCCACACTTCCTGAAACAGCGGGAACAACAGGCGGATTGACGCCTTACCAGGCAAAACGCCGTAAAGTCAGACGTTTCCTTGAAGGAGCCGGCTTGTCACAAGCGATTACCTACTCATTAACAAACGAGAAAAAAGCGGCGGCATTTGCGATTGAAAAATCATTTAACACTGTCCTTGCGCTTCCGATGAGTGAAGAAAGAAGCATTCTCAGACACAGCCTTGTTCCGAATCTGCTTGAATCCGTTTCTTACAACCTGGCAAGACAAACTGATTCGGTTGCATTGTACGAAGTCGGTTCCGTTTTCCTGACGAAGGAAGAGGATACAAAACCTGTTGAAACGGAGCGCGTGGCAGGAGCGGTAACCGGTTTATGGCGCAAGCATCTGTGGCAGGGCGAGAAAAAACCGGTCGATTTCTTTGTCGCAAAAGGAATTGTTGAAGGGCTGTTAGATAAACTGAACGTCCTGGGTAGCATTGAATTTGTGCAATCAGAAAGAAAACAGCTGCACCCGGGCAGAACTGCGAACATTCTTTTAAACGGTTCTCTTATCGGCTTTATTGGCCAAGTCCATCCTTCACTGGAAAAAGAACTGGATATTAAAGAAACGTACGTGTTCGAACTTGATCTTCACACGCTGCTTACAGCAGACACGGCGCCGCTCGTGTACACGGCGATTCCGAAATATCCGTCTGTGACACGTGATATCGCGCTGGTGACGGATAAATCAGTGACAAGCGGCCAGCTCGAGAGCGTCATCAAAGAGGCGGGCGGCAAGTTTCTGAAAGAAGTAACCGTCTTTGACGTCTACGAAGGAGAGCATATGGAGGAAGGCAAAAAGTCAGTCGCTTTCTCACTCCAATATGTAAACCCGGAGCAAACGCTGACTGAAGAAGAAGTGGCAAAAGCGCACGACAAAGTGCTGAAAGCGTTGGAAAACACTTATCAGGCCGTATTGAGAGGCTAATAAAAAAGCTTGCAGATATTCTCTGCAAGCTTTTTTCTATGAACGTTTTTTATCCGCCAGGCGCTGCGCTTTCTGCGTATTGGCAAAATGGAGTTTTGTAAAGGTTCGGAGAGCGGATAACCCTTTTTTGAGAATCAGTTTGGCGGCCGCTTCATCTACATGAGGGCCGGCCCCTTTCGGCAGTGTCATTCCCGCCTCGCGCGAAAGCTTATCCATTTCCATTAAAAAGGAATATCTCGCAATAATCGATGCAGCAGCCACTGACAGGTGAATGCCTTCGGCTTTTGTGCTGAAATAGGTGCGCTCCTGTACAATGTCTCTTCCCTTTAAATGGTTGTAGTAGACGCCGGGCTCGGCGAATTGGTCGATCAGAATCGCCTCAGGTTTTACTCCGTCCATTTTTCGCAAAAGATGGGTTATGGCCTGATTATGCAAGAGAGCTTTCATTTTTCCCTGACTCATGCCTCGTTCCTGCATGCTGTTGTACTTTTCGTTTTTTAAAACGAGCAGGCTGTACGGAATGGTTTTGATCAGGCTTCGGGCGATCTCAATGATTTGCGGGTCCTTTAGGTGTTTAGAATCCTTCACACCGAGTTCCTTCATTAAAGAAAGCTTTGTTTTGTCAACGTATGCGCAGACAACCGTCATTGGGCCAAAGTAATCTCCGGTTCCAACCTCATCAGAGCCGATGACAGACATGCCTGCGATGTCTGTTGGAGGGGCGTAGCGTGAATCAGCCGGCTTTTTTGCCGTTTTTTTCTTTTCCTGCGGCTCAGCAGTTCCCCAGCGGGCAGATTCTGCCTCTGCGTTTTTGCCCTGAAACAATACCTTCCCTGACTTATAAGCTGTAATGGTACAGCCTGCCGGTTTTGCCTGGAAAATGGCACCCTGCGGCACAGATGCAGTAAGTGAACTGTTATACGCTGTTTTCATTTGGTCAATAGCAGACATTGGTACTTTTATCACAGAATGGGACACGTAATAATCTCCTTTTTTTACACGATTCACTGTATCTACCAGTGTATCATAACAGCGGGAGGCTCGTCTTTCCATTCATTTAATAAACGTGTTATGATAGGAACTAGGATTCTCACGGAATGGAGGAGAAACGTTGTCTGACGGCAAAAAAACGAAAACAACCGTTGACATTTACGGCCAGCACTTCACTATGATCGGTGAAGAAAGCAGAGCCCATATGAGATATGTGGCTGGAATTGTTGATGATAAAATGAGAGAAATTAATCAAAAAAATCCATATCTTGATATAAATAAACTTGCAGTGCTGACAGCGGTAAATGTGGTGCATGACTATGTGAAATTAAAAGAGCAATATGAAAAACTGGAGCGTCAGCTTAAAGAAAAGGATTGAACAACTATGCTAGATATCATCATCTTAATCTTGCTCCTGATGGGGACTTTACTGGGATTAAAACGCGGTTTTATCCTCCAGTTTATCCGCTTGACGAGCTTTATTCTTTCGATCGCGTTTGCGTCTTTATTCTATAAAAATGTCGCACCGCATTTGAAGTGGATTCCCGCGCCCGATTTTTCAGCGGGACAGCCGGCGTTTTCTTTTTTCTCGGGAAATTTGGAAGCAGCCTACTATAATGCGATTGCGTTTGTCGTTCTATTTATTATCGCTAAAATCTTACTGAGAATCATCGGCTCATTCCTAAGTATTGTAGCGGGCATTCCTGTGATTAAACAAATCAACCAAATGCTCGGTGCCGTTCTCGGTTTTCTGGAAGTCTATTTATTTACATTTGTGCTGCTGTATGTTGCTTCCGTACTTCCGATAGACGGCTTACAGCAAATGATGGGGCAATCGTCTCTCGCAAATGTCATGATCAACCATACACCGTATTTGTCAGGGCTTTTACAGGAGCTTTGGACGCAATACGGAGGATAAAAAACTTCTCTTGTCCGGAGAAGTTTTTTTCAAGTATGATGGAAACATATGTGAACGTCTGGGGGTTATTCTATGCATAAAAAAGATATTATCCGGCTGCTGGAAACCATTGCAGTCTACATGGAACTGAAAGGGGACAACCCGTTTAAAGTTTCCGCATTCCGAAAAGCAGCGGCAGCCTTGGAACAGGACGACCGCAGTTTATCAGAAATGGACGACATGATGTCACTGTCCGGTATCGGAAAAGGCACGTACAGCGTCATAAAAGAATATATAGATGAAGGAAAGTCAAGTACGCTCGAATCACTGCAGCAGGAGGTGCCGGAAGGGCTGGTGCCTTTATTGAAGCTCCCGGGGCTCGGCGGCAAAAAAATCGCAAAGCTGTATAAAGAGCTTGGCGTACATGATGCAGAATCATTGAAGGAAGCCTGCGAACAGCAGAAAGTCCAAGGGCTTGCGGGATTCGGCAAGAAATCCGAAGAAAAAATATTACAGGCGCTCGGAGAAGCCGGAAAACAGCCTGAACGTTTTCCGATCGGCTATGCGCTCCGGGTCGCGCGGGAAATTGAAGAGCATCTTTCTCAATTGACAGACATCATCAAATATTCCCGTGCCGGAAGTCTCCGCAGAGCACGCGAAACCGTCAAAGATCTGGATTATATTATTGCGACGGATCATCCCGCTGAAGTAAGAGAGCAGCTGCTTGCGCTGCCAAACATCAAAAGCGTCATTGCCAGCGGGGACACGAAGGTATCGGTCATTCTTTCTTTTGAATATGAAACAAGTGTCGATTTCCGTCTCGTGACGGAAGAACAATTCCCGACAACTCTTCATCATTTTACGGGATCGAAGGACCACAATATCAAAATGCGGCAAATTGCAAAAGAACGCGGTGAACGGATCAGTGAGTACGGCGTCGAGACGGTTGAAACAGGAGAAATCAAAACCTTCCCGAGTGAACGGGAATTTTACGCACACTTCGGCTTGCCGCTGATCCCGCCGGAACTCCGTGAAAGCGGGCAAGAGGTGGAAACCTACAACGACAGCATTGAACTCATAGAGCACGATCAAATCAAAGGCGATCTCCACATGCACTCCACATGGAGCGATGGCGCCTTTTCGATCAGGGAAATGGCTGAAGCATGCATGAAAAAAGGCTATCAGTACATGGCTATCACTGATCACTCGCAATATTTAAAGGTCGCCAACGGGCTGACTGCTGAAAGGCTCAAGCAGCAGGCGAAAGAAATTGACGCGCTGAATGCTGAGTTTGAGAACTTCCGTATTTTTAAAGGCGTTGAGATGGATATTCTTCCTGACGGCACACTTGATTATGATGACGATGTGCTGGCGGAAATGGATCTTGTCATTGCATCCATCCATTCAAGCTTTAATCAGCCGGAGCACGTCATTATGAAGCGGCTTGAGACGGCACTGACCAACAAGCATGTTGACATTATCGCACATCCGACCGGACGCCTCATCGGCAGACGTGCCGGTTACGAAATCGATATCGACAAACTGATTGAGCTCGCGAAGAAAACAAATACGGCGCTTGAACTCAACTCTAACCCTGCGCGTCTCGACCTGCGGACAGAGCATTTAATCAAAGCAAATGAACAAGGAGTTACATTGGTCATTAATACCGATGCCCATAACATCGAGATGTTAAACGATATGAAAACCGGCGTCACTGCCGCGCGCAAAGGCTGGACGGAAACGAAAAACGTCCTGAATGCCCGGTCGCTTGAAGATGTACAGGCATTCCTGAAGCGCAACGATTAAGTAAGGAGGCTCACACAACCGTGCAGCAAAAAGTATTATCATCTCTTGAATTCCATAAAGTGAAAGAACAGGTAATCGAGCACGCCGCTTCATCGCTCGGAAAAGAAATGCTTCTCCAGCTAAAGCCTTCTGCTTCGATTGACGAAATCAAAAAACAGCTGGATGAGGTAGATGAAGCCTCTGCGATCATCCGGCTGCGAGGCCAGGCACCGTTTGGCGGCCTTACCGATATCAGAGGGGCATTAAGACGGGCGGAAATCGGCAGCGTTCTCAGTCCCTCGGAATTCACTGAAATATCAGGACTGCTTTACGCAGTCAAACAAATGAAACACTTTCTCGGACAAATGGCTGAAGACGGAGTCGACATTCCGCTGATGCAGCAATATACTGAACAGCTCATTACACTGCCCGATTTAGAACGAGAAATTAATTCCTGCATAGATGATCACGGCGAAGTGCTTGATCACGCGTCAGAAACGTTAAGAGGAATCCGCACGCAGCTCAGAACGCTCGAATCGAGAATCAGAGACCGGTTAGAGTCCATTCTGCGTTCCTCCTCTGCTTCGAAAATGCTGTCTGATACGATTGTTACAATCCGAAATGACCGCTTTGTTATCCCGGTCAAACAAGAGTACAGATCAAGCTACGGAGGCATTGTGCATGACACCTCTTCTTCTGGCGCGACTCTGTTCATTGAACCGCAGGCGATTGTAGATATGAACAACTCGCTTCAGCAGGCGAAAGTGAAAGAAAAGCAAGAAATTGAACGGATTTTACGCGTGCTGACAGAGCATACGGCGGAGCACACAGAGGAACTTTTTCAAGATTTGCAAGTCCTGCAGACGCTTGACTTCATTTTTGCAAAAGCGAAATACGCAAAAGCGGTCAAAGCTACAAAACCGACCATGAATGACAGCGGATTTGTCCGTCTGAAAAAAGCGCGCCATCCATTGCTTCCGCCTGATCAGGTGGTCGCCAATGACATCGAGCTGGGCGGCGATTTTTCAACCATCGTGATTACAGGACCGAATACCGGGGGGAAAACAGTTACTTTAAAAACACTGGGGCTGTTGACCTTAATGGCGCAATCGGGTCTTCATATTCCGGCAGATGAAGGATCGGAAGCCGCTGTATTTGAGCATGTGTTCGCTGATATCGGCGATGAACAGTCGATCGAGCAAAGCTTAAGTACATTTTCTTCCCATATGGTGAACATTGTCGGCATTTTAAAACAAGTCAACGAAAACAGCCTTGTGCTCTTTGATGAACTGGGCGCGGGTACAGACCCGCAAGAAGGTGCGGCACTCGCCATGAGCATCCTGGATGAAGTCCACCGCACCAATGCCAGAGTATTAGCGACGACGCATTATCCTGAGTTAAAGGCCTATGGCTATAACAGAGAAGGCGTCATGAACGCCAGTGTCGAATTTGACATTGAGACCCTTTCACCAACCTATAAGCTCTTAATCGGTGTGCCGGGACGAAGCAACGCCTTTGAAATTTCTAAACGGCTCGGGCTTCCGGACCATATTATCGGGCAGGCGAAATCAGAAATGACGGCCGAGCATAATGAGGTCGATACGATGATTGCGTCTCTTGAACGAAGCAAAAAACGGGCGGAAGAAGAGCTTTCTGAAACAGAGGCGTTCAGAAAAGAAGCCGAAAAGCTGCATAAAGAGCTGCAGCAGCAAATCATCGAACTCAACAGCAAAAAAGACAAATTGATGGAAGAGGCCGAACAGCAGGCGGCTGAAAAAGTTAAAGCGGCCACAAAAGAAGCTGAAGACATCATTCACGAATTACGCTCGATTAAAGAAGAACACAAGTCCTTCAAGGATCACGAGCTGATTAACGCGAAGAAACGGTTAGAAGGCGCTATGCCGACCTTTGAAAAGTCCAAAAAACCGGAAAAACCGAAAACGCAAAAACGCGTCTTGAAGCCGGGGGATGAAGTAAAAGTCCTTACTTTCGGGCAGAAAGGAACATTGCTTGAAAAAACCGGCGGCAATGAATGGAATGTTCAAATCGGCATTTTAAAAATGAAAGTGAAAGAAAAAGACCTTGAATTTATCAAATCGGCTCCGGAACCAAAAAAAGAAAAACTCATTACGGCGGTTAAGGGCAAAGATTACCACGTATCGCTTGAACTTGATCTTCGCGGCGAGCGCTATGAAAATGCCCTCAGCCGTGTTGAAAAATACTTGGATGACGCGGTGTTAGCGGGATATCCAAGAGTGTCCATTATTCACGGCAAAGGTACCGGCGCTTTAAGAAAAGGCGTGCAGGATCTCCTGAAAAATCACCGCAGCGTTAAAAACTCCCGTTTCGGTGAAGCTGGTGAGGGAGGATCAGGCGTTACAATTGTTGAACTAAAATAAAAGGGAGTATGGCCATGAGTGATTTTTGGGAAAACGAGCTTGTGGAAATCGCGGCGTATTACAGTGTCGCGGTTCTCTGCCTCGTCCTCTTTTTGACTGTGTTTGAGCTGGTGACAGCTTATAAAAACTGGGAAGAGATTCAAAATGGAAATCTCGCTGTGGCAATGGCAACAGGCGGGAAAATTTTAGGGATAGCAAATGTGTTCCAGCACTCCATCTCTCAGCACAATTCTCTGCTGCAAATGATCGGCTGGGGTGTGTACGGATTTGTTATGCTTTTGATCAGCTACTTCATTTTTGAGTTTTTGACACCGCGGTTTAAAATTGATCAAGAAATTGAAAATGATAACCGGGCTGTCGGCTTTATTTCATTTGTCATTTCTGTCGGGCTCTCATTTGTTGTGGCAGCCGGAATATAAGGGGACGGAGAATAGATGGAAAAGCTTGCAAAAATACTGCTCGCCGCGGCGGGAATCTTTTTGTTGATTGGTCTTATATATCTGTTCGTATGATGAGAAAAAGAAAGATTTTCCTTTCTTTTTCTTTTTTTTGCCGTCCATCTGCTATAATAATAGGGTGAACTCTAAAATCGAAAGGGGAGGTTTTATGCAGTCTCAAAAGCCGTGGCTAGCCGAGTATCCCGACGATATCCCGCATGAGCTTCCATTGCCGAACCAAACCCTGCAATCCATCCTGACAGACTCCGCTGCACGATTCCCTGACAAAACAGCAGTATCTTTTTTCGGAAAAAAACTCACCTTTCATGACATTTTGACGGATGCTCTTAAACTCGCAGCTTTTCTGCAGCAAAATGGCCTGCAAAAAGGAGACAGAGTGGCTGTCATGCTGCCCAACTGTCCGCAGTCCATCATTTCTTATTATGGGGTGCTGTTTGCCGGCGGTATCGTGGTGCAGACAAACCCGCTCTACACCGAGCATGAGCTCGAATATCAGCTGAGAGACGCAGAGGCCAGGATGATCATCACCTTAGATTTGCTTTTCCCGAAGGCAATAAAAATGAAAACGTTATCAATCGTAAATCAGATTTTGGTGACGAGTATAAAAGACTATTTGCCGTTTCCAAAAAATATTCTCTATCCGCTTACGCAAAAACAAAAAGTGCACATTGACTATGATGAAAACGACAATATTCATACCTTTGCTTCGAGCATGAAGCGGGAAAAAACAGAGCTGATCACAATTCCGGACATTGACCCTGAGCATGATATCGCCGTTCTGCAATACACTGGAGGTACGACGGGAGCGCCCAAAGGAGTCATGCTCACGCACAGAAATATTTTAGCCAATACCGAAATGTGTGCGGCTTGGATGTACAACGTAAAAGAAGGCGATGAAAAAGTGCTTGGCATTGTCCCATTTTTTCACGTCTATGGGCTGACGGCAGTGATGAATTATACGATTAAACTAGGATTTGAAATGATCCTGCTTCCCAAGTTCGATCCGCTGCAAACGCTCAAAATCATCGATAAACAAAAACCGACACTGTTTCCCGGCGCGCCGACGATTTACATTGGCCTCTTGCATCATCCCCAATTACAGCAATACGATCTGTCATCCATTAAAAGCTGCCTCAGCGGATCAGCCGCTCTCCCTGTCGAGGTGAAGCAGCAATTTGAAAAGCTGACTGGCGGAAAGCTTGTGGAGGGATATGGTTTATCCGAGGCATCTCCGGTGACACACGCTAATTTTATCTGGGGAAAAAACAAACCCGGCAGTATCGGCTGTCCATGGCCTAATACAGACGCAGCCATTTACTCTGAAGAGACTGGCCAATTTGCCGCTCCGTATGAGCATGGTGAGATTGTCGTAAAAGGCCCGCAGGTCATGAAGGGGTACTGGAACAAGCCGGAGGAAACGGCTGCTGTCTTAAGGGACGGGTGGCTTTTTACCGGAGACATGGGCTATATGGATGAAGATGGATTTTTCTATATTGCCGACCGGAAGAAAGACATCATTATCGCAGGCGGCTATAATATTTACCCGCGGGAAGTTGAAGAAGCGCTGTACGAACATGAAGCGATTCAGGAAATTGTCGTTGCAGGCGTGCCTGATTCGTACAGAGGGGAAACGGTAAAAGCGTTTGTCGTGTTAAAGAAAGGCGCACAAGCCGACGCAGCAGAACTGGACGCTTTCGCCAGAGCCCGTCTCGCACCCTATAAAGTGCCGAAAGCCTATGAATTCAGAAAAGAGCTTCCGAAAACAGCGGTTGGGAAAATTTTAAGAAGGCGTTTACTTGAAGAAGAAACCGAAAATCATCATATCAAGTAACAAATAGAGCCAGAAAAAGAGAACATTTATGAATAAACTTGACAAACCGGAAAATCCTTCTTATCATAAAATTATGAATGAATAGTCATTCATTTCTATAGGAAGGAACGATGAAAATTGAAGCAAAAACGGCCAAAGTATATGCAGATTATTGATGCAGCAGTTGAAGTCATTGCGGAAAACGGCTACCACCAGTCACAGGTATCTAAAATCGCCAAACAAGCCGGAGTAGCGGACGGCACCATCTATCTTTATTTTAAAAATAAAGAAGACATTTTAATTTCTCTGTTTAAAGAAAAAATGGGCCAATTCATTGAGCGGATGGAAGAGGACATAAAAGAAAAGGCAACAGCAAAAGAGAAATTGGCGCTCGTGATTTCAAAACATTTCTCACTTTTGGCGGGCGACCATAACCTCGCCATTGTCACTCAGCTTGAGCTCCGCCAATCCAATTTGGAGCTGCGGCAGAAAATTAATGAAATATTAAAAGGCTACTTAAATATTTTAGACGGCATTCTGACGGAAGGAATACAATCAGGTGAGTTAAAAGAAGGCCTCGATGTCCGCCTCGCCCGGCAAATGATTTTTGGAACGATTGACGAAACCGTGACGACCTGGGTGATGAATGATCAAAAGTATGATCTGGCTGCTTTGTCAGACAGTGTTTTAGAATTACTGGTATCCGGAATTCACAATAAGTAAAGGAGTTCTGTCCTATGAATGCAATATCACTCGCAGTTGATCAATTTGTTGCAGTTATGACGATTCACAATCCGCCGGCAAACGCGCTTTCCAGCCGGATATTAGAAGAGCTGTCCTCTTGTCTTGATCAGTGTGAGACAGATGCCGGCGTGCGGTGCATTATTATTCACGGCGAGGGTAGGTTTTTCTCCGCCGGCGCTGATATCAAAGAATTTACATCACTGAGAAACAGTGAGGATTCCTCAATGCTGGCTGAACGCGGCCAGCAGCTGATGGAGAGAATGGAGAGCTTTCCAAAACCGATTATCGCAGCGATTCACGGAGCTGCCCTCGGCGGCGGGCTGGAGCTTGCAATGGCCTGCCATATCAGAATTGCGGCAGAAGATGCCAAACTGGGGCTTCCTGAGCTTAACCTCGGTATTATTCCCGGTTTTGCAGGTACACAGCGGCTCCCGCGATACGTTGGTACAGCAAAAGCATTGGAGCTCATTGGATCAGGAGAACCGATATCGGGAAAAGAAGCGCTTGACCTCGGACTTGTGACAATTGGAGCAAAAGATGAAGCAGAAGTGCTTGAAAAAGCGAAAACGCTTGCCGCCAAATTTGCAGAAAAAAGCCCGCAAACGATGGCGTCTCTGCTTGAGCTTCTCTATACAAATAAGGTGTATTCCTATGAAGGCAGCTTAAAGCTTGAAGCAAAGCGTTTTGGAGAAGCGTTTGAGTCGGAGGACGCCAAGGAAGGCATTCAGGCATTTCTCGAAAAAAGAAAGCCTCAGTTCAAAGGCGAATAAAAGGGGATATGATCATGAATCTATTTGTACTGATGAAACGGACGTTTGACACAGAAGAAAAAATCGTCATTGACGCAGGAAAGATTCAGGATGACGGGGCTGAATGGATTATCAATCCGTACGATGAGTACGCGATTGAAGAAGCCATTCAGCTGAAGGAAAAACACGGCGGCACCATCACCGTTGTTACTGTCGGCGGCGAAGAAGCGGAAAAGGAGCTGCGTACAGCGCTTGCCATGGGATGTGACCAAGCCGTTTTAATCAACATAGAAGATGATCTCGAAGAACCCGACCAGTATTCCATTTCTCAAGTTTTATACCACTATATGAAGGATCAGGAGTTTGACCTTATTCTCGGAGGAAATGTCGCGATCGATGGAGGCTCAGGACAAGTGGCGCCTCGCCTGGCAGAGCTTTTGGACATTCCGTGCATCACGACGATCACCAAACTTGACATCAATGGAAGTGACGCAGAAGCGGAAAGGGACGTTGAAGGGGATGTTGAAAAAATCAAAACGACTCTTCCTTTGCTGGTCACAGCTCAGCAAGGCTTAAATGAACCGCGCTACCCATCGCTTCCGGGGATCATGAAAGCCAAGAAAAAACCGCTTGAAGAGCTTGAGCTGGATGATCTGGACTTGGATGAAGAAGATGCTGAACCAAAAATGAAAACAATTGAACGTTTTCTGCCTCCGAAAAAAGAAGCCGGAAAGCTTCTGCAGGGTGAGCCTGCCGAACAGGCAAAAGAGCTCGTATCATTGCTCCGCAGCGAGGCGAAAGTCATTTAGCGCTTGCACATTCAAAGAAACAGGGGGATGTTAGGATGGGAAAAAAAGTGATCGTACTCGGAGAAATTCGTGACGGAGAACTGCGAAATGTCACCTTTGAAGCGATCTCCGCTGGAAGAACCATTTCAGGTGATGGAGAAGTGATCGGTGTTCTTATAGGAGAAAACGTATCACAGCATGCAGAGGAGCTTATCCACTACGGTGCAGACAAAGTTCTCACAGCTGAGGACCCAAAGCTCAAGGCATATACGGCAGACGGATACAGCCAAGTGATGCGAACCATTATTGAAAAGGAGAAACCTGATGCGGTCGTATGCGGACACACTGCAATGGGGAAGGATCTGTCGCCGAAGCTTGCAGCCCGGCTCCAAACGGGATTGATTTCTGACGCTACAGATGTAAGCGTTACCGGAGAGAACGTTGTTTTCACAAGACCGATTTACTCAGGGAAGGCATTTGAACGTGTCATTTCAACGGATCCGATGACGCTTGTGACGATTCGTCCAAACAACATTCAAGCGTTAGAAAAAGACGCCAGCCGGGCAGGCAGCATTGAAAGCATCGAAGTTTCCCTTACGGATCTCCGTACCGTCATACAAGAGATCGTCAAAAAAACAGCGGACGGCGTTGATCTCTCTGAAGCGAAAATCATTGTTGCGGGCGGCCGCGGTGTAAAAAGCAAGGAAGGCTTTCAGCCGCTGCAGGAGCTTGCCGAGGTGCTGGGCGCAGCAGTCGGCGCTTCACGCGGGGCGTGTGACGCTGATTATTGTGACTATGCTCTTCAAATCGGACAGACCGGAAAAGTTGTCACTCCTGATTTGTATATCGCCTGCGGAATTTCCGGTGCCATTCAGCATTTGGCGGGGATGTCCAACAGCAAGGTAATTGTCGCCATCAATAAAGATCCTGAAGCCGATATTTTTAAAATAGCTGATTACGGTATTGTAGGAGATTTATTTGAAGTCGTCCCATTACTGACTGAAGAATTCAAACAGCTGAATATTCACTCATAAAGGGAAGCCCCGGACTGCAAAAGTTCGGGGTTTTTGAATACATACGTACAAATATTTAGTAATAAAAAAAGTCGTTGACATGTACGGACATATATAATAAGGTTACTTTAAAAGCGCTTACATTCACGCTGGCTCCTCAGACAAAACACAGATCCTATATTTGACTGTGGTGCTTTTCATATTTGTATGAAAGGAATGATCAAGCATGTCTGAACATACAGCAGTAATTCAAACAGATATTGTAAAAGGAACGATCAACAAAAATATATACGGTCATTTTGCTGAGCATTTAGGAAGAGGGATTTATGAAGGGATTTGGGTCGGAACGGAATCAAGCATTCCTCATATAAACGGTATAAGAAAAGATGTGTTAGAAGCGCTGAAACAGCTGCGTATTCCTGTCCTCCGATGGCCGGGAGGCTGCTTTGCGGATGAATATCATTGGGCTAATGGTGTGGGTGACCGCAAGACGATGCTCAATACTCACTGGGGCGGTACAGTTGAATCGAATGAATTCGGGACACATGAATTTATGATGCTGTGCGAGCTGCTTGAGTGCGAACCTTACATTTGCGGCAATGTAGGAAGCGGAACAGTTCAGGAAATGGCAGAATGGATCGAATATATGACCTTTAAAGAAGGCACGCCCATGTCGGATTGGAGAAAACAAAACGGAAAAGAAGAGCCTTGGAAGCTGAAATATTTTGGGGTGGGCAATGAAAATTGGGGCTGCGGCGGCAACATGCACCCTGAGTACTATGCCGATCTATACCGCCGTTTTCAAACGTATGTCCGCAATTACAGCGGCAATGAAATTTATAAAATTGCCGGCGGTGCAAACGTCGATGATTTTAATTGGACGGACGTGCTCATGAAAAAAGCCGCTGGCCTGATGGATGGGCTAAGCCTTCATTACTACACGATTCCGGGAGATTTCTGGAAGGGCAAAGGATCGGCCACAGAATTTACAGAGGACGAATGGTTCATCACGATGAAAAAGGCCAAATACATTGATGAATTGATTGAAAAACACGGCACAATTATGGACCGGTATGATCCGGAACAGCGGGTCGGACTGATTATTGACGAATGGGGCACATGGTTTGACCCTGAGCCAGGAACAAACCCAGGCTTTTTATATCAGCAAAACACGATTCGTGACGCGCTGGTCGCAGCTTCTCACTTTCACATTTTCCATCAGCATTGCCGCCGGGTGCAAATGACCAACATCGCACAGACGGTAAACGTGCTTCAAGCTATGATTCTGACTGATGGAGAACGGATGCTATTAACGCCGACATACCATGTGTTTGATATGTTTAAGGTACATCAGGATGCCTCTCTTTTAGATACTGAAACAACGTCCGCTGACTATGAATGGAAGGGAGAAACGCTGCCTCAAATCAGTGTGTCAGCATCAAGAAATGCTGAGGGCGATATAAACGTCAGCATCTGTAACATTGATCATCAAAATAAAGCAGAGGTGGAGATCGAGCTGAGAGGTCTTGACAAGACTGTGGATCATTCCGGCGTTATCCTGACTGCTGAAAAGATGAACGCCCATAACACGTTTGATGATCCGGAGCACGTAAAACCTGAAGCGTTCAGCCGTTATTCTGTAAATAAAAACAAATTGAAAGCAAAGCTGCCGCCAATGGCAGTTGTCTTACTCACATTACGGACTGATTCTTAACCAAAAAAAGGAGCGCCGATCCACTAGAGGACAGCGCTCTTTTTTGTTTTGAAACAGCTCCAAAAGGGCATGGTAAAGTATATGACGGTGATAGAAGGGATGTTGTCCTATGCTTCGTACAATTTTAATGATCATCGGCGCAATCGTGGTGATCGGAGCGATTATCAGATTCGTGTTTTAACGCCCCATTCTATGAGTAAACCGATTGTGATCAGGAAAAAATAATTTATAAGCATTTAAATAGCGTGAACGAATGGGAGATGCTATACTAAAAATCATCATTTCACAATTGGAGGAATTCAATAATGGCTATCGTAAAAGCAACTGATCAATCTTTCTCAGCTGAAACAAGCGAAGGCGTCGTACTGGCTGATTTCTGGGCCCCTTGGTGCGGACCTTGTAAAATGATTGCACCTGTTCTTGAAGAATTGGATCAAGAAATGGGCGACAAACTGAAAATCGTAAAAATCGATGTAGATGAGAACCAAGAAACAGCAGGCAAATACGGCGTTATGAGCATCCCGACACTTCTTGTTTTAAAAGATGGAGAAGTTGTTGAAACATCTGTAGGCTTCAAACCGAAAGAAGCGCTTCAAGAGCTTGTAAACAAACATCTTTAATGTTCGGCTGCTTACATGCCAGAGCGATTCCAATTGAGGGATCGCTTTTTTTATTCGCCAATCGTGAACCATGGAGAAAAACACCTGTTCGTGTTAAACTGGAAACAAAGGACTAACTATAAGGAAGGGTAGCATATGAACAAACAACTGAAAGAAAAACTCGCCCTCCTTCCCGATCAGCCCGGTTGTTATTTAATGAAGGACCGTCAGCAGACAGTGATCTACGTAGGAAAAGCAAAAGTGCTGAAAAACAGAGTGCGCTCCTACTTTACCGGGTCCCATGACGCAAAAACACAGAGGCTTGTGACGGAAATCGAGGATTTTGAATATATCGTGACGTCCTCCAATCTTGAAGCGCTAATTTTAGAAATGAACTTGATCAAAAAGCATGATCCGAAATATAACGTCATGCTGAAAGATGATAAAACCTATCCTTTTATAAAACTCACCCATGAACGCCATCCAAGGCTGATTGTCACCCGCAATGTCAAAAAAGACAAAGGGCGCTATTTCGGACCCTATCCGAATGTGCAGGCCGCAAGGGAGACGAAAAAGCTGCTCGACCGTCTCTACCCTCTCAGAAAATGCTCAAAGCTCCCCGACAGAGTGTGTCTTTATTATCACCTCGGACAATGTCTTGCTCCGTGTGTAAAGGACATTTCTGAAGAGACAAACAGAGAGCTGGTTGAGAATATTACGCGTTTCTTAAAGGGCGGCTATAACGACGTTAAAAAAGAGCTTGAAGAGAAAATGCTTGAAGCGGCTGAAAACCTTGAATTTGAACGGGCAAAGGAGCTTCGTGACCAAATTGCCCATATCGAATCAACGATGGAAAAACAAAAAATGACGATGAACGACTTAGTCGACCGTGACGTATTCGCTTACGCTTATGATAAAGGCTGGATGTGCGTACAGGTCTTTTTTGTACGGCAAGGAAAGCTCATCGAACGTGACGTCAGCATGTTTCCGCTTTATCAGGAAGCAGATGAAGAGTTCCTTACCTTCATCGGGCAGTTTTATTCAAAAAACAATCATTTTCTGCCGAAGGAGATTTTAGTGCCGGACAGCGTCGATCAATCGATGATTGAGCAGCTGTTGGAAACAAACGTCCATCAGCCGAAAAAAGGGTCGAAGAAAGAATTGCTTATGCTGGCACATAAAAACGCAAAAATCGCGCTTAAAGAAAAATTCTCTTTAATCGAACGTGACGAGGAGCGTTCAATCGGTGCTGTGCAGAAACTCGGAGACGCCTTAAATATTTATACCCCGCACAGAATCGAAGCGTTCGATAACTCGAATATACAAGGGACAAACCCGGTTTCGGCGATGATTGTGTTCATCGACGGCAAACCATACAAAAAGGAATACCGCAAATACAAAATCAAAACTGTCACAGGGCCTGATGATTACGGCTCAATGAGAGAGGTTGTCAGACGAAGATATACAAGAGTGCTTCGCGAAAACCTGCCGCTCCCTGACCTGATCATTATAGACGGAGGGAAAGGCCAGATCAATGCGGCCCGTGACGTCATAGAAAACGAACTCGGCCTTGATATCCCGATTGCCGGCTTGGCGAAGGATGATAAACACAGAACCTCCAATTTATTAATCGGCGATCCGCTGGAGACGGTTTATCTTGAACGAAACAGCCAGGAATTTTACCTGCTTCAGCGCATTCAGGATGAGGTGCACCGGTTTGCGATCAGCTTCCACAGGCAAATCCGCGGGAAAAGCGCGTTCCAGTCTGTGCTAGACGATATACCCGGGATCGGAGAAAAAAGAAAGAAAATGCTGTTAAAGCATTTCGGTTCCGTCAAAAAAATGAAGGAAGCAAGCCTCGAGGACATCAAAAAAGCGGGTGTACCCGCAGCGGTGGCACAGCTGCTTTATGATAAATTGCAAAAATAATGTTGTCCTTTTGAAAAAGTTCTGATAAAATGTGAACTAATTTCATAATTAGATCGTGTAATATGGTGAAGATAGAGGTGCGAACTTCAAGAGTAAGCCTTTGGAGAAAGATGGATTCTGAGAAAAAGGCTGAAAGGGGAGCGTCGCCGAAGTAAATAAAACCCCATCGGTATTATTTGCTGGCCGTGCATTGAATAAATGTAAGGCTGTCAAGAAATCATTTTCTTGGAGGGCTATCTCGTTGTTCATAATCATCGTGATGATTAATTGATAAGCAATGAGAGCAATTCCTCTCATTGCTTTTTTTATTGTGGACAAAGCGCTCTTTCTCCTCACCCGCACGAACCAAAATGTAAAGGGTGGTTATACATGGGTCTCATTGTACAAAAATTCGGTGGTACTTCCGTCGGCTCAGTCGAAAAAATTCAAAATGCAGCAAACCGTGTCATTGCGGAAAAACAGAAAGGCCATCAAGTCGTTGTTGTCGTATCAGCTATGGGGAAATCCACTGACGCATTGGTCAGCCTTGCAAAAGACATCACTGATCAGCCGAGCAAACGTGAAATGGATATGCTGCTGGCAACAGGCGAGCAGGTCACCATTTCCTTGCTTTCCATGGCGCTGCAGGAAAAAGGCTATGACGCCGTTTCCTATACAGGATGGCAGGCGGGGATCCGCACGGAGGCCGTCCATGGCAACGCCAGAATTACGGAGATGAACACGTCTGCCTTAGAAAGCCAGCTTCAAAAGGGAAAAGTAGTTGTTGTGGCAGGATTTCAAGGCATGACAGACGACAGTGAAATCACGACTTTGGGCAGGGGCGGTTCAGACACAACAGCAGTGGCTTTGGCTGCCGCATTAAAAGCGGACAAATGTGATATTTATACCGACGTGCCCGGCGTGTTTACAACCGATCCGCGCTACGTGAAATCAGCGAGAAAGCTTGCCGGCATCTCTTACGATGAAATGCTGGAGCTTGCCAATTTAGGCGCTGGAGTTCTTCATCCGAGAGCGGTTGAATTTGCGAAAAATCACCAAGTGCCGTTAGAAGTGCGTTCAAGTACAGAAACAGAAGCGGGAACATTAATTGAGGAGGAATCATCCATGGAGCAGAATCTTATCGTCAGAGGCATCGCGTTCGAAGATCAAATCACAAGGGTAACCATCTACGGGCTGATAAGCGGACTGACCACTTTGTCTACTATTTTTACAACTCTTGCAAAAAGAAACATTAACGTGGATATCATTATTCAAACGCAGGCGGGAGACCATGAGACCGGAATTTCCTTCTCTGTTAAATCCGAAGACGCGGACCAGACTGTTGCCGTACTTGAAGAGTACAAAGATGCGCTGGAATTCGAAAAAATCGAGACAGAAAGCAAATTGGCCAAAGTATCCATTGTTGGATCAGGCATGGTATCAAACCCTGGTGTAGCGGCTGAAATGTTTGCTGTACTGGCGGAAAAAAACATATTAATCAAAATGGTCAGCACATCTGAAATCAAAGTTTCAACAGTAGTGAGCGAAAATGACATGGTAAAAGCGGTGGAAGCACTGCACGATGCGTTTGAACTCTCGAAACACCCTTCAGCTGTGTCATGACAACCAAAAAGGCGGGACTCATGCAGTCACCGCCTTTTTCATTAAACAGGGTCTTTCATATCCCATTTAACAGTCAGAACCACTTTATCGGCTCTCTTTTTTACTTGTTCGTATGATTCGGCAATCTGATCATTCATCAATTGAATTTGCTCGGCGATGAAGCCAGCTTCCAGCTGAAAGCACGGTTCTTTCTGATATTTGAGCCGATTGGAAATGATCTGCCCTTCAAGCTCGAATTCCAGCTCCTGTTTCTTTGCGCTAACGTTTGTGAGGGTTCCCCAGCCTGCTTCTTCAAAGAAAGCCGGAAATTCCTCCCATGATTCAAGAGGAAACTTTCGGGCGAGATGTTTCCCTGCCCAATACATCATGGAAGAGTAATCTTGGCCAAGCATGTCTGGGAGAACAATCTCTCGTATCAGTTCATAGGCATAGGCGTTCATTTCAATTTCTTTTAGATTATGTATTGATGCTTCATATTTAGACTTCATATCTGTCTCCCCTCTCTCCTTCGTATATTATAGCCCAAACAGGGGGGAGGATTACAGAATGATCCTGTAATTCTCATGAAAAATTAAGAAAGAATTATATATTGATAAAATAAAATTTTTGAATCAACTAATCAATTCGGAAAATTAGAATTTATGTACGCGTTTTCTTGACGCCCTTTTGTGGTAGGAGTAAAATGAAATTGTCAATAAATCTTAATAAAGTGCTTACAATTGAAAGAAGTGGGGGAAGAGATTTAGCACATTTCGCACTTATCAAACAGGGGGTAAAGTAATGTCTGGGAACAGAGAGTTTTATTTTCGAAGATTGCATTCCTTGCTTGGCGTCATACCGGTCGGCATCTTTTTGATTCAGCATTTGGTCGTCAACCAGTTTGCCGCAAGGGGCGCGGAAGCATTCAATAATGCTGCTCATTTTATGGATAGTCTGCCTTTCAGGTATGCTCTGGAAATCTTTATTATCTTCTTACCTTTAATTTATCATGCAGTTTATGGTGTGTACATAGCGTTTACTGCGAAAAATAACGCAGGACAATATAGCTATATGCGAAACTGGCTCTTCGTCCTGCAGCGTGTAACCGGTATCATCACTCTCATTTTTGTGAGCTGGCATGTGTGGGAAACCCGCATTGCTGCACAGATGGGCGCTGAGGTCAATTTCGACATGATGGCGAATATCTTGAGCTCGCCGGCTATGCTGGGCTTTTACATTGTAGGTGTTTTATCGACAATTTTCCACTTCTCGAACGGTTTATGGTCTTTTGCTGTCACGTGGGGCATCACTGTAACGCCACGTTCTCAAAGAATTTCGACGTACGTTACGCTGATTATCTTTGTTGCACTGTCATACGTAGGCTTAAAAGCGATTTTTGCATTTGTATAAGAGTACTAGATTACTAGAGGGAGAGGGGCTATCATGAGTCAAACAAGCATTATTGTAGTCGGCGGGGGTCTTGCCGGCCTCATGGCGACAATCAAAGCAGCGGAATCAGGAATGGCGGTTAAGCTGTTTTCCATCGTTCCTGTGAAACGTTCTCATTCGGTTTGTGCCCAAGGCGGCATCAACGGAGCAGTCAATACAAAAGGGGAAGGCGACTCTCCGTGGGAACATTTTGACGATACTGTATACGGGGGAGACTTTCTTGCCAATCAGCCGCCGGTTAAGGCGATGTGTGAAGCGGCGCCATCAATCATCCACTTATTAGACCGGATGGGCGTCATGTTTAACCGGACGCCTGAGGGGCTGCTTGATTTCCGCCGATTTGGGGGTACACAGCACCACAGAACAGCTTATGCAGGTGCGACGACTGGCCAGCAGCTGCTTTACGCTTTGGACGAGCAAGTGCGCAGATACGAGGTTGCCGGTCTGGTCACAAAATACGAAGGCTGGGAATTCCTTGGCGCTATATTAGATGATGACAGAACCTGCCGCGGAATTGTCGCGCAAAACCTGACAAACATGCAAATTGAATCCTTCCGTTCTGACGCTGTCATTATGGCGACAGGCGGACCGGGAATCATTTTCGGTAAATCCACAAACTCCATGATTAATACAGGGTCTGCTGCATCGATCGTTTATCAGCAGGGAGCGTATTATGCAAATGGAGAATTCATTCAGATCCACCCGACAGCCATACCGGGGGATGATAAATTAAGGTTGATGAGTGAATCTGCACGCGGTGAAGGCGGACGTGTATGGACATACAAAGACGGTAAGCCGTGGTATTTCCTTGAAGAGAAATATCCTGCATATGGAAACTTGGTGCCGCGTGATATTGCGACACGCGAAATATTTGATGTGTGTGTGAATCAGAAACTCGGCATCAACGGCGAGAATATGGTATATCTCGATCTGTCTCATAAAGATCCAAAAGAGCTTGACATTAAGCTCGGCGGCATCATTGAAATTTATGAGAAGTTTATGGGAGACGACCCGCGCAAACTTCCGATGAAAATCTTCCCTGCGGTTCATTATTCAATGGGCGGCTTATGGGTGGACTACGATCAAATGACAAATATTCCGGGACTGTTTGCCGCTGGAGAATGTGATTACTCCATGCACGGCGGCAACCGCTTGGGAGCAAACTCCCTGCTCTCCGCGATTTACGGAGGAATGGTAGCCGGACCGAATGCGGTTAAATATGTAAACGGCTTAGAATCTTCCGCAGAGGATATGTCTTCATCGATATTCGATGCCCACGTGAAAAAAGAAGAAGAAAAATGGGCTGAGATCATGAATATGGACGGAAACGAAAATGCATACGTCCTCCATAGAGAGCTCGGGGAATGGATGACGGCGAATGTGACGGTTGTCCGCCATAACGACAAGCTGTTGAAAACAGATGACAAAATTCAGGAGTTAATGGAGCGGTATAAAAAGATTAACATCAATGACACGACAAAATGGAGCAACCAGGGAGCTATGTTTACACGCCAGCTTTCAAACATGCTTCAGCTTGCCAGGGTGATTACACTGGGTGCTTACAACCGTAATGAAAGCAGGGGCGCCCATTATAAACCGGATTTCCCTGAGCGTAATGACGATGAATGGCTCAAAACAACAATGGCTAAACATGTAAGCCCGTATGAAGCGCCTGAGTTTGAGTATCAGGATGTTGATGTATCACTGATAACGCCTCGGAAACGGGATTACTCGAAGAAGAAGGTGGCGAAATAATCATGAGTGAGAAAAAGACCATACGATTTATTATCACACGTCAAGATACACCCGACAGCACGCCTTACGATGAAGAATTTGAAATACCATACCGCCCGAACCTGAACGTCATTTCCGCTTTAATGGAAATCCGCCGGAATCCGGTTAACGTGAAAGGTGAAAAGACAACTCCTGTCACATGGGATATGAACTGTCTTGAAGAAGTATGCGGCGCATGTTCAATGGTTATAAACGGAAAGCCCCGCCAGTCTTGTACGGCGCTTGTTGACCAGCTTGAACAGCCGATCCGCTTAAAACCGATGAAAACATTCCCGGTCGTGCGTGATCTGCAGGTTGACCGCAGCAGAATGTTTAATTCTCTGAAAAAAGTAAAAGCGTGGATACCGATCGACGGCACTTACGATTTAGGACCGGGACCGAGAATGCCGGAAAAACGCCGCCAGTGGGCATATGAATTATCAAAATGCATGACGTGCGGTGTCTGCCTGGAAGCCTGCCCGAATGTAAACAGCAAATCGAAATTCATGGGGCCTGCTCCGATGTCTCAGGTCCGTCTGTTTAACGCCCATCCGACAGGAGCCATGAACAAATCCGACCGGCTGGAAGCGCTGATGGATGAAGGAGGCCTTGCAGATTGCGGCAACTCGCAAAACTGCGTTCAATCCTGTCCGAAAGGCATTCCGCTTACCACTTCTATCGCTGCCTTAAACAGGGATACAAACTTACAAGCATTCCGCAATTTCTTCGGAAGCGACAGAGTATAAGATGAAAAAAACCTCTTCCGCATGGGAGAGGTTTTTTTAACAATAAGGAGATGAGTGAAATGAAGCTTCCTGCTTACATTGACATGCCGTTTCAAAAATGGAAAGAATCCTTTTCTTTTTTTAATGAAGTATCTGTACGATTTTCTGAAACAGATATGCTTGGGCATATGAATAATGTAATCCCTTTCATCTATTTTGAAGAAGCGAGGATATCTTATTTTAAAAATCTGAATATGATGAAACAACATAAGCAAACCATGACAGTCGTTGCCAGTCAGCAATGTGATTATCTGCGCCAAGTTATGCCTTATGAAGACTTGCGTATTTATGTAAAAACAAGCGCTGTCGGCAGTTCATCCCTCACCTTGCATTACCTCGGAGAAAATAGCGTAGGGGAGCCTTGCTTCACCGGAGCCGTTGTCATGGTTCAAGTGTCAAAGGAAAGCGGAAAGGCTGTCAGCTGGACGAGTGAGGAGAAAGAAAAGCTTCTCCATACACCATAAACTAATTCTTCTGTAAACGTCACCTCCTGCGCCCTCCTGACATATGATATCTTGACTATATCAAAACCCATTCGTTTCAGATTCGCTCTCACCTTAGCAAGGAGGGTTACAATACTTGAAGGAGAAAGAATTTCAATCGAAGCCGCTGCTAACGAAAAGAGAAAGAGAAGTGTTCGAATTGCTCGTTCAAGATAAGACAACAAAGGAGATTGCAAGCGAGCTATTTATCAGTGAGAAAACCGTTCGAAACCATATTTCAAATGCCATGCAGAAATTAGGTGTGAAAGGGCGTTCGCAAGCCGTTGTTGAGCTTCTTAGAATGGGTGAGCTAGAGCTTTAATCCTTGCCGGTATTCCTTCTTTTCAGGAGGGAGCCGGTTATTGCTGTTTGTTTGAAAAGTTCCAAATTCCTATATTAAACTTGGATGATACGATATAAAACGAGATTTTCAATTTGCTTTCATTTGCCTAATGTCCCTCTATTTCTCGTCCCGCGAGTCTTGCATTTTCTTTAAAAAAGAAGGAAAATAGACACGGAACGCTTTTGTGCGTAAGAGATCCTTGAGTGAGGGATGGACAAATGACATCAAAACCTTTGGAGCATGTTGCGGACATTGAAAAGTCGCTCCGCCACATTGCCGCGATCATTAAACAAAAAGGAAGAGAAATCCTAAACCAATACGCGATCACGCCGCCGCAATTTGTCGGTCTGCAATGGCTTTATGAATTAGGAGACATGACAATCGGCGAACTATCGGGGAAAATGTATCTGGCATGCAGCACGACGACGGATCTCATCGACCGTATGCAAAAAAATGAGCTTGTCGAGCGGGTAAAGGATCCGGCGGACAGACGTGTCGTCAGGATACACCTTCTGCCTGAAGGAGAACGCATTATCCAAGAGGTCATTACAAAAAGGCAGGAATACCTGCGTGATATGTTCGAAACGTTTACAGATGAAGAAATAGCCATCTTCGAAAAATCATTGATGAAACTGCAGCATGAAATGAAGAGAAAATGAGGCGATTTTGTTGGAACAACCAATAGGAGTCATTGATTCCGGGGTTGGCGGGTTAACCGTTGCAAAGGAAATCATGAGACAGCTACCAAAAGAAAATATAATCTACGTAGGGGATACAAAACGGTGTCCGTACGGGCCGCGTCCTGAAGAAGAAGTGCTTCAATACACGCGGGAGCTGACAAATTATTTGTTGAAAAACCACCACATTAAGATGCTGGTGATCGCCTGCAACACCGCGACAGCAATTGCACTGGAAGACATCCAGCGCGACGTTGATATTCCGGTGGTCGGGGTGATCCAGCCTGGTGCGCGGGCAGCGATAAAAGTGACAGAAAATCAGCATATCGGTGTAATCGGCACAGAAAACACCATTAAGAGCAATGCTTATGAAGAAGCCCTTCTGGCATTAAATGCCGAACTGAAGGTCGAAAATCTTGCCTGTCCGCTGCTTGTGCCGTTTGTGGAAAGCGGAAAGTTTCTGGACAAAACAGCAGACGAGATTGTCAAAACATCATTATCTCCATTAAAAGATACATCGATTGACTCGCTGATTTTAGGCTGCACCCATTATCCTATTTTAAAAGACGCAATTCAAAGATATATGGGAGAGCATGTGAATATTATTTCGTCAGGCGATGAAACAGCCCGGGAAGTGAGTACGATTCTATCGTATAAAGGACTGCTGAATCAATCTCCGTTTGCCCCGGATCATCAATTCCTGACTACAGGAGAACGGGATCAGTTTGCGAAAATAGCAGATGACTGGTTTGGCCATGAAGTAGGTCACGTAGAATGCATCTCTTTGCGAGAACCAATTAGAAGATAGTTTTGCCCCGCAACGGCGTGTTGCGGGTTTTTTCTGTTTTTAATGGAATTCATCGGTCTATTTCCCGCAGAGGCTCGTATACATAGTAGTACAAACAGCCTTAGGAGGGAAAAGTATGCTGAAAAAAGGACCTGCAGTCATTGGTGCCACTTGTCTCACCTCTGCCTTGCTTTTATCCGGGTGCGGTTTATTTCAATCCGATAAGACAGCTGAGGAAATCGATCCGCCTCAAGACGTTACATACGTAAATGATGAAGCGGGGACCGATTCAAATACAACAGCAGCCGAAAAAACAAAAAATGAAAAAAGTGATACCGAAAAAGCGAATCAGGACTCTTCTACAGTGATGAGGGAGCTTTATCTCATTGATAAAAACGGTTATGTCGTTGCGCAAACGATGCCTCTTCCGAAAAGTGAAGGAACGGCTAAGCAGGCGCTTGAATACCTTGTGCAGGGCGGGCCTGTGTCAGAGATTCTGCCGAATGGCTTCAGAGCCGTTTTGCCGGCTGACACAACTGTTAACGTAGACATCAAAAAAGATGGCACTGCTATAGCGGACTTCTCGAAAGAATTTAAAAACTATAAGAAGGAAGATGAACAGAAAATCGTCCAATCGGTGACGTGGACGCTGACTCAATTCAGTTCAATTGATAAAGTGAAGCTGAGAATCAACGGCCATGAACTGAAGGAGATGCCTGTAGGCGGCACGCCGATCTCAGACGATTTAAGCCGTAAGGACGGGATTAATTTGGAAACTGCCGGCGTCAATGATCTCACAGCTACACATCCGCTGACAGTCTATTATTTAGCGGAAAACGATGACAGTGAATATTACGTGCCGGTAACAAAACGAATTGACAATTCCAAAACAGACGACATTACAGCGGCTATTAATGAACTGGCTGAGGGCCCGAGCAAGGCGAGCGGCCTGTTGACGGATTTCAGCGAAGATGTGAAATTGGTCAGTAAGCCGAAAATCAAAGATGGACGTGTAACGTTAGATTTTAATCAATCCATTTTCGGAAGCGCCGATGAAAAGACGAAAATGATTTCTTCAGAAGTGCTCAACAGCATTGTGCTGACTTTAACAGAGCAGCCGGATGTAAAAAGCGTATCTGTTAAAGTGAACGGAAAAGCCGAGCTTGTGAACGAAAAAGGCGAAAAACTTTCAGAAGCGGTATCCAGACCGTCTCAAGTGAATACGGGTAGTTTTTAAATTGGGATTTTTGATATACTAGAAAGAAAGAGGTTAGCGTTCCGGCTGCCTCTTTCTTTATTCAATTCCGGGACAAAAATGGTTTATGTACATACAATCGGAGGTAAAACATGAGACATGACGGAAGACAACATGATGAGCTGCGTCCAATCACGTTTGATTTGGACTTTATCAGCCATCCGGAAGGGTCTGTTCTAATAACAGCGGGGAATACAAAAGTAATCTGCAACGCATCTGTAGAGGATCGCGTACCGCCGTTTTTGCGGGGCGGAGGCAAAGGCTGGATTACAGCTGAATACAGCATGCTGCCGCGGGCTACAAATCAAAGAACGATCAGAGAATCTTCCAAAGGAAAAATTTCCGGCAGAACGATGGAAATTCAGCGTTTGATCGGCCGCGCGCTTCGGGCAGTCGTTGATTTAGAGAAACTGGGCGAACGGACGATTTGGATTGACTGTGACGTCATTCAGGCGGACGGAGGAACGAGAACGGCTTCCATTACCGGAGCATTTCTTGCCATGGCGATTGCGGTTGGCAAGCTTCTCAAAGCAGGAACGATTAAAACAAACCCGCTCACTGATTACCTGGCAGCGATCTCTGTCGGAATTGATAAAGAGCAGGGAATTTTGTTAGATTTAAATTATGAAGAAGATTCTGCTGCTGAAGTTGATATGAATGTCATCATGACAGGCAGCGGCCGCTTTGTGGAGCTTCAGGGAACAGGGGAAGAGGCAACCTTTTCACGTGAGGATCTGAATGGGCTTCTCGGTCTTGCAGAAAAAGGCATTCAGGAACTGATTGACAAGCAAAAAGAAGTACTGGGCGATTCTCTTCCAGAACTGAAATAATGACAGAAAGGCTTGATCATCATGAAAGAAGCAATTATTGCAACTCACAATCCGGGAAAAGTGAAGGAATTTAAAGAAATCCTTGAGCCGAAAGGGTACGAGGTAAAATCATTAGCTGAAATCGGGTTTACAGATGAAATTGAAGAGACAGGCCATACGTTTGAAGAAAATGCGATTCTAAAAGCGGAAGCGGTGGCGAAAGCAGTGAACAAAATGGTGATTGCAGACGACTCCGGCTTGTCCGTTGATAATTTAGGAGGCCGTCCCGGCGTCTATTCAGCACGTTATGCAGGGGAACAGAAAGATGACCAGGCGAATATCGATAAAGTGCTGAGTGAGCTGAAAGGCATCGAAAAAGAGCAGCGTACGGCCCGTTTTCGCTGCGCGCTTGCCGTGAGTATTCCGGGAGAGGAAACAAAAACTGTTGAGGGGCATGTTGAAGGGTATATTGCCGAGGAGCCGAAAGGTGAATACGGCTTTGGCTATGACCCGATCTTTATCGTCAAAGATAAAGATAAGACAATGGCAGAGCTGACAAGTGATGAAAAAAATAAAATCAGCCACAGGGCTGACGCACTTAAAAAGCTGTCGAAGCTGTTGGAGGCATAAGGGGGAGCGTATATATGAACGTGCTGATTATCAGTGACAGCCATGGGCTTGAAGAAGAACTCCAAACCATCGCGAAACGTCATGAAGCGGATGTTGATCTCATGATTCATTGCGGAGACTCTGAGCTTGAAACCGGCCATCCGGCGTTAGAGCCTTATTCCGTTGTAAAAGGCAATTGTGATTTTATCGGCGATTTTAAGGACGAGCTCCTGCTGACGGCCGGTTCCAAAAAAATATTGGTTACGCACGGACACCTTCATGGTATTAAACAGACCTTATTAAACGTATACTATCGTGCAGAGGAGCTCGGAGCGGATATCATTTGCTTCGGGCATTCACACATCGCAGGAAGCGAAATGCTGCGCGGAAAACTGCTGATTAATCCCGGCAGCATCCGCCTTCCAAGAGTGCGCAGCACAGAAAGCTATGCTATACTGTCTTTAGAAAATGATACAGCAACAGTGCGTTTTTATAACCAAGCAGGCGATGAAATCATTGATTTGCAACACCGGGTAACCCTATGAAATATCACATGAGGAAGAAAAATTTCTTCCTCATGAAAAAAATTCTAAAAAACCGTTGACTTATCATTGCATCCCATATATAATAAATCTTGTCGCTGATAGTTAAAGCGAAAACAAAAAAACAAAACGTGTCCCAGTAGCTCAGCTGGATAGAGCAACGGCCTTCTAAGCCGTCGGTCGGGAGTTCGAATCTCTCCTGGGACGTACCAAGAAAAAACCTCAAATCTTAAAGGATTTGAGGTTTTTGTTTATGATGATTTTTATTTGTTATTTAACGTATCATCATCCAGATCGCGGACATTTCCTTCTTTATTCAGTCGCGGTTCTTCTTTTTTCACAGTTTCGGAAATATGTTCGTTTTCTTCGACAGTCCGTTTTCCGACAACCACTTCATCCGTAACAACTGGTTTTTTTGTCACTTCGAGCTTTTCCTCAACGATAGGAACTCTGACCGTTTCTGAGTCATTTACGGGAGAAGCGTCTGCCGTGTTTTCATCCACCGGACGGCGTTCAACGTAAATTTCATCATGTCTTACCGGAATGTCGATATCTCTTTGTTCTGTTTTGACTTCTTTTCCGATTTCCACTTCTCCGGTTTGGATATCTTCTTTATCCACTTTCAGCTGTTCTTCTCGAAGCGGCATGGTTTTTTCTTCTTTTGTTGTATAATCCACTGTCTCATTTGGATTTGCAAAGCCGCCTGAAAGGGCATTGCCGTTATCAATAGTCGCATCTAAGTCTGCGTCTGTATCGACGGCTACGAGAAGTTTTCCGTCATCCAGATCCTCTTGATACTTGTCTATTTCATCATTTGAGATATCCAGGTCTGATAATGCTTTGCTGTGCGCGCCAGTATCATCCATTGTGAAATAATCTTTCAGTTTATCGAAAAAGGATTCAGAATCGCTATCATTTGCTTCAAGGGCTTGATTTACTTCTGTCCCTGTACGGGATTCGAGATAATCGGTATCCCGGCGATTTGTGACAACAGAAATATCGTCAGAATCATACCCCTTTGTTAGTAAGCCTTCAATCACTGCAATGGTCTCTTGTGGAGTTTCGTATACACCAACTACACTTTTTGTCATATTAATCTCCTCCTCTGTAAAAATAAAATTTTATCGTTCTTGTCGTCTTTAATTCCCGTTACGTTTTAAAATAAACAAAATAGAAAACACTCACAGTTTTCGACAATCGCATAAAGATTAATTTATATTATTTCTTTTTAAAAGAATAAGCTTTTTATTATATGAATTTCCTGAAAAATAAATATTTGGATACAGATATGGAAAAATTTATAGTCATGCCGATATTTGTTATGTGGAAAAACAAATAAAGGAGTGTTATCTTTTGAAAAAATGGTTCATTGTTTTTTTCTTATTCGTGATTACGCTGTTTCAATCGCTCCAAACAGTTAGCGCGGAAACAGTTGAATGGAAAGAAAGAGCAGATTTGCCTGAGCCGCGTGTCGGCGCAAGCAGCGGTGTAGTAGATGGAAAGATATATGTGATAGGTGGCGGGACAGTAAAATCAGGTACTTATGGGAATCAAACGTTTGTCTACGATCCTAAAACAAATGAATGGACAAAAAAAGCGGACATGCCCACGGAGAGGGGAGGAGCTGCGACTGTTACAGTTGACGGTAAAATTTATGTCATGGGTGGAAGGTCAAACGATGGAGTTGTCAAGACAGTAGAAGTATATGATCCAAAAAAAGATACGTGGGAAAAATTGGTTGACTTACCCTTTGAAAAAATGGTTCCAGCCTATAAGATTTATGCAGAAGCTATTGGAAAGAAAATTTATGTTGTAGGTTCTGCAAGTAACTCGTATGCAACGACTTACAGTTATGATCTAGAAACGAAGAAATGGGAGGAAAAACAAAAATTAAATTATGAAGTAACCGGAGCAGTAACCGGAGCTTCTACAGCAATAATTGATAATAAACTATATATTCTTGGCGGAACTCATTATATACCCCAAATCGTTTATGTTTATGATCCAGAAAAAGACACATGGGTAGAAAATGGTAAAGGATTCACAGCAGGATATTATTCTGCTCTTCCTTATAAAGGAAAAATTCTGATGACTGGAGGTGTAAACCGAATAAAGGTGTACGATCCCAAAAGTCAATCAGTTACAGCTGTGACAAACCCTAAAGTCCCCTACAGAATGGCTCATTCTTCTGCCATTATTGATGATACTCTCTACGTAATCGGTGGAAGAGAGGAAACATCCAGTTTTACTGGAAGTGCATTCTCTAAATTTAAATCAGTTATGTCAATTTCATTAAAGGATTTAAACATACCAACCGATGGGGCTGAGAATCCAGGAGATAAGGATAATGGATCAACAACCCCTTCTGAGGATAATTCAGCAGAAGACGGAGACGCCCTTCTTGTTATTACAATGGTAAACGGTTTGCAAAAAGAGTACCAGCTGTCCATGAAAGAAGTGAACGGTTTCCTCAAATGGTATAAGCAGCGTGATGCTGGAGAGGGACCGGGCTTTTATGAAATTGATGAGCATGACAACAACAAAGGGCCTTTTGAAAGTAAAAAGGATTATGTTGTGTTTAAAAATATTTTGATGTATGAAGTGAATAAATATAAATAATAATTCAATCATCCAGTACAATGCTGGATGGTTTTTTTGTGTGATAAGCAATCGAGAAAGTTGTCTGCAGAAGGAAAAAACGTAGCAGATTGCTAATGTAAAATGCTGCCTAGATAGCAGAAGGTGAATTGTAACCACAAAAAAAGATAGATAAGACAGAAACATAGTCCTGCACTTATCTATCCTTTATATTTCACAATTCCTTTGTCATAAACACGCTGTTCGGATCTTCCGTATAGTCTGCAAACGGCTGGCAATACCGGAATCCGAAGCTTTCATAAAGTTTTCTTGCCGGCTCGAAAGAAGTCATTGACCCCGTTTCCAAACTCAATCGCTGATAGCCGCGCCGCTTGGCTTCTACTATAAGGTGCTGAAGAACCTTGCTGGCAACGCCCTTTCTTAAATGGGAAGAAGAGGTTCGCATCGACTTAATTTCTCCATGCCGGCTGTCCAGTTCCTTAAGTGCTCCGCAGCCGGCTAATTCATTGTCGTCCCAAGCGCTCCAAAATGTAATCTCAGGTTTTTTCAGCCTTTCTATGTCCAGGGCATGAATACTTTCAGCCGGAGACATGAGAGTCATGCTATGTAAATGCTCACTCACTAATTCGATCACTTGATGTCCGGTCAAATCATCTACTTTAATATGCAAAATGAATTCCTCCTCAAAAACCGTAACTCTGAACAGACTTATCATTTATCTTAAAATATATCCTTTTTGCTTCCAAATAGTAAGATAGGAAACCTCACAGTCTATTAACTTTATTAAAGATGAATAAATTAACAAGTGCCGAACATAGATGTTCGGCACCTCATGATATTTTAATATCGAAATCCTCCGTGTACTCCAGATGCTCCGCCGAATCCTCCGGCGTGCGTTGCGGGAATACTGAAACCGCCGCCATGGCCGCTATAGCCGGCACCTGAAAATTGCTGCCCGTAAAATCCTGAAGCATATGGAAATGAGGAGTACATAGCAGAGGGGGTGCTTAGCGGGCTGTATGCCTGGCTGTACGGCTGTCCGTATCCAAAGCCTCCAAATGGCTGATGGCCTTGCTGGTAAAAGCTGGGAGCTGCCGGATAAAATGGCTGGGGAAAGTTTGGAAAACCCCCGGGAAATCCTTGGATGTCTGCAAATGATTTATTCATCGTATCACCTTTTCTTTGCAAGATAACACCAGTGTATGACGAAAAATAATGAAAGAGCCTATCCGAACTGAAATCGTTTTTTTGCGAGAAGATCTTTCATATAGACGTTTCATCGAAACAATAACACGTCATATTATGTGACATATTTATATGAAATTGAAAAATTCGAGTGTAAACTTGATAGATTAATAAAAAAATTACAAAAACTTTTATCTTTTGAAATTCCTTATATACCAATAATGAAAGCGTATACAGTATAGTTTGATTAATCTAAATTGTCTAATAATTTTAAAAAATGCTGTTGACACTGCGTCCAAAGCGGCGTAATATGAGTTCAACAAAAGATAAACGCAAGTTTCACAAGCACAAATGATTGCAATATGATTCTGAAAAATAAAAAACAAACGATCTTCTTGGACGGCAGAAAAGCTGTTCAAGAGACTGAATATGAAAAGCGCAGATGAGGATAAGTAGCCTTGAAAAAGCTTTCCACAGAGAACCGGATTAGCTGAGAACCGGCGAAGCTTTACAAGGTGAACTCGCCTCAGAGTGCCAGTCTGAAATCACAGTAGGACTTGGCCGGGTGAACGATGATGTTTACTCGTTATTAAAACGGATAGGAATATCCATGAGACGGCCGCATGAAAGGCCGTAAACAAGGGTGGTACCGCGGAAAGAAGAGCCTTTTCGCCCCTTTTGGCTATCGCATTCAATGCGCGGCTGATTGTGGGCGGAAGGGCTTTTTTTATTGAATAATCAGCTATAAAGCTAATAAATGATGATCTTTAGAGGATGAAAATCCAAAAGGAGGAACTAAAAATGGGGACTAATGTACAGGTGGATTCAGCATCTGCCAAATGTACACAGACGATGAGCGGAGCGTTAATGCTGATTGAATCATTAAAGAAAGAAAAAGTAGAAATGATATTCGGCTATCCGGGCGGAGCTGTACTTCCGATCTACGATAAGCTGTACAATTCGGGAATGGTACATATCCTTCCCCGGCACGAGCAAGGCGCCATTCATGCAGCAGAAGGATACGCGAGAGTTTCTGGAAAACCAGGGGTCGTTATTGCG
This sequence comes from Bacillus sp. PAMC26543, assembly GCF_014250375.1. Taxonomy (NCBI): domain Bacteria; kingdom Bacillati; phylum Bacillota; class Bacilli; order Caryophanales; family Bacillaceae; genus Bacillus; species Bacillus sp. PAMC26543. The sequence continues at coordinate 1,406,816 of NZ_CP060193.1, forward strand.
ACATCAGGCCCGGGAGCGACAAACCTTGTTACTGGACTTGCGGATGCCATGATTGATTCACTGCCTTTAGTCGTCTTTACAGGGCAGGTGGCAACCTCCGTTATCGGCAGCGACGCTTTTCAGGAAGCGGACATTTTGGGAATTACAATGCCGGTTACAAAACACAGCTATCAGGTCCGCCAGCCGGAAGATCTGCCGCGCATCATTAAAGAAGCATTCCATATTGCGACAACGGGAAGACCGGGGCCTGTACTAATCGATATTCCGAAAGATGTTGCAACAATTGAAGGAGAATTCAGCTATGATCACGAGATGAATCTCCCGGGATATCAGCCGACAACGGAGCCGAATTATTTGCAGATCCGCAAGCTTGTGGAAGCCGTAAGCAGCGCAAAGAAACCGGTTATCCTAGCGGGTGCGGGCGTATTGCACGGAAAAGCGTCAGAAGAATTAAAAAATTATGCCGAGCAGCAGCAAATTCCAGTTGTGCACACGCTTTTAGGACTTGGGGGTTTCCCGGCAGACCATCCGCTTTTCTTGGGGATGGCGGGTATGCACGGCACTTATACAGCGAACATGGCCCTTCATGACTGTGATCTTTTAATCAGTATCGGCGCCCGTTTTGATGACCGCGTCACAGGAAACCTGAAACATTTTGCGAGAAACGCAAAGATTGCCCACATTGATATTGATCCGGCTGAAATCGGAAAAATCATGAAAACACAGATTCCGGTTGTCGGCGACAGCAAAGTTGTCCTGCAAGAGCTGATCAAACAAAACGGCAAACAAGGCGATTCAAGCGAATGGAAAAAACAGCTTGCCGAGTGGAAAGAAGAGTATCCGCTCTGGTATGTAGACAATGAAGAAGAAGGCTTTAAACCTCAAAAACTGATTGAATACATTCATCAATTTACAAAAGGGGAAGCCATTGTCGCAACGGATGTCGGCCAGCATCAAATGTGGTCAGCGCAATTTTATCCGTTTCAAAAGGCAGATAAATGGGTGACATCAGGCGGTCTTGGAACAATGGGTTTCGGCCTTCCGGCAGCGATCGGCGCACAGCTGGCCGATAAAGATGCAACCGTGGTGGCGGTGCTTGGAGACGGCGGTTTTCAAATGACGCTACAGGAACTTGATGTTATTCGCGAATTGAATCTGCCGGTTAAAGTTGTGATCTTAAATAACGCTTGTCTCGGAATGGTAAGACAGTGGCAGGAGATTTTCTATGAAGAGCGTTATTCAGAGTCTAAATTCGCTTCACAGCCGGACTTTGTCAAATTGTCAGAAGCATACGGCATTAAAGGCATCAGAATCTCCTCTGATGCAGAAGCGAAGGAAAAGCTGGAAGAGGCATTGACATCAAAAGAACCGGTTGTCATTGACGTTCGGGTCGCCAGCGAAGAAAAAGTATTCCCGATGGTGGCTCCGGGGAAAGGGCTGCATGAAATGGTGGGGGTGAAACCTTGAAAAGAATTATCACATTGACTGTGGTGAACCGCTCCGGCGTGTTAAACCGGATCACCGGTCTATTTACAAAAAGACACTACAACATTGAAAGCATTACAGTTGGACACACAGAAACAAGCGGCGTCTCCAGAATTACCTTTGTCGTTCACGTTGAAGGAGAAAATGATGTTGAACAGCTGACAAAACAGCTTAACAAACAAATTGATGTGCTGAAAGTCACTGACATCACAAATCAATCAATTGTCCAAAGGGAGCTGGCCTTAATCAAGGTCGTTTCCGCACCGTCAACGAGGACAGAGATTCACGGAATGATAGAGCCGTTCAGAGCTTCTGTCGTTGATGTCAGCAGAGACAGCATCGTTGTACAGGTGACTGGCGAATCTAACAAAATTGAAGCGCTGATTGAATTACTAAAACCGTATGGAATCAAAGAAATTGCGAGAACAGGTACAACGGCTTTTGCGAGGGGCACTCAGCAAAAGTCGTCATCCAATAAAACAATATCTATTGTATAAAACAAAACAAGGGAGAGATTGAAATGGTAAAAGTATATTATAACGGTGATATCAAAGAGAACGTATTGGCTGGAAAAACAGTAGCGATTATCGGTTATGGCTCACAAGGGCATGCACACGCGCTGAACCTGAAAGAAAGCGGAATTGACGTGATTGTCGGTGTCAGACAAGGAAAATCTTTCACTCAGGCGCAAGAAGACGGACATCGAGTATTTTCAGTAAAAGAAGCTGCGGCTCAAGCTGAGATCATTATGGTTCTTCTTCCGGATGAACAGCAGCAAAAAGTATATGAAGCTGAAATCAAAGATGAGCTGACTGCAGGCAAATCATTGGTCTTCGCTCACGGATTTAACGTTCATTTCCACCAAATTGTTCCACCGGCAGATGTTGACGTATTTTTGGTAGCGCCTAAAGGTCCTGGACATTTGGTTAGAAGAACATATGAGCAAGGAGCAGGCGTACCGGCGTTGTTCGCGATCTATCAAGATGTGACAGGTGAAGCGAAAGATAAAGCTTTGGCATACGCAAAAGGAATCGGCGGAGCAAGAGCAGGCGTTTTGGAAACGACATTTAAAGAAGAAACAGAAACGGATCTGTTCGGTGAGCAAGCTGTACTTTGCGGAGGATTAACTTCCCTTGTAAAAGCTGGATTTGAAACATTAACTGAAGCTGGTTATCAGCCGGAACTTGCATACTTTGAATGTCTTCATGAGCTGAAATTGATCGTTGACCTTATGTATGAAGAAGGCTTGGAAGGCATGAGATACTCTATTTCTGATACTGCTCAATGGGGAGATTTCGTATCCGGGCCGCGTGTTGTAGACGCAAAAGTAAAAGAATCAATGAAAGAAGTCTTAAAAGACATCCAAGACGGAACATTTGCAAAAGAATGGATCGTAGAAAACCAAGTAAACCGTCCTCGTTTCAACGCAATCAATACGAGCGAAAACGAACATCAAATCGAAGTGGTGGGAAGAAAGCTTCGTGAAATGATGCCGTTTGTCAAACAAGGCAAGAAGAAGGAAGCGGTGGTCTCCGTTGCGCAAAATTAATTTTTTCGATACGACGCTTCGTGATGGTGAACAATCCCCTGGAGTAAACTTAAATACACAGGAGAAACTTGCCATAGCAAAGCAGCTCGAAAGACTCGGGGCAGATATTATTGAAGCGGGATTTCCCGCTTCGTCCCGAGGTGACTTTTTAGCTGTGCAGGAAATCGCAAGAACCATAAAAAATTGTTCTGTGACAGGTCTTGCCCGCTGTGTAAAAGGTGATATTGATGCGGCCTGGGAAGCGTTAAAAGACGGTGCTCAGCCAAGAATTCACGTATTCATTGCCACATCGGACATTCATTTAAAACACAAGCTGAAAATGACGCGTGAACAGGTCATCGAAAGAGCGGTTGAAATGGTGAGATACGCAAAAGAGCGTTTCCCGATTGTTCAATGGTCTGCTGAAGATGCCTGCCGAACTGAACTGCCGTTTTTAGCGGAAATCGTAGAAAAAGTGATTGACGCAGGGGCTAGTGTCATCAACCTTCCGGATACAGTCGGCTATTTGGCTCCGGCAGAATACGGGAATATCTTTAAATATATGAAAGAGAACGTTCCAAACATTCATCAAGCAAAGCTGTCAGCTCACTGCCACGATGATTTGGGAATGGCAGTCGCCAATTCTCTCTCAGCGATCGAAAATGGCGCCGATCAAATTGAATGTGCGATTAACGGAATTGGTGAAAGAGCCGGAAATGCTGCATTAGAGGAAATTGCAGTTGCCCTTCATATCAGAAAAGATTTCTATCAAGTCGAAACAGGCATTACGCTAAATGAAATAAAACGCACTAGTGATTTAGTAAGCAAGTTCACAGGTATGGCTGTTCCGCGAAATAAAGCGGTAGTGGGCGACAACGCATTTGCTCATGAATCAGGCATCCACCAGGACGGTTTCTTAAAGGAAAAATCAACATACGAAATTATTTCACCAGAGCTTGTCGGTGTAACGGCAGATGCGCTTGTCCTAGGCAAGCATTCAGGACGCCATGCATTTAAAGACCGGCTGACTGCATTGGGATTCCAATTTGATAGTGAAGAGATTAATAAGTTCTTTACGATGTTTAAAGAGTTAACTGAGAAGAAAAAAGAAATCACTGATGAGGATCTTGTCTCTCTTATTTTAGAAGAAAAAGTAACAGACCGCAAGATTGGGTATGAATTTCTTTCTCTGCAAGTCCATTATGGAACATCTCAGGTCCCTACGGCTACGGTTTCTTTGAAAAATCAAGAAAACGCCCAGCTTATTCAGGAAGCGGCAACAGGAGCCGGAAGCGTGGAAGCGATATACAATACCCTTGAACGCTGTATTGATAAAGATGTGGAGCTCTTAGACTACCGCATTCAGTCCAATAGAAAAGGCGAAGACGCATTTGCCCAGGTTTATGTAAGAGTAGTAGTAAACGGAAAAGAATCAGCAGGGCGGGGCATAGCGCAAGACGTATTAGAAGCTTCGGCGAAAGCCTATCTGAACGCTGTCAACCGTCAATTGGTTTTCCAGTCTAATATGAACGGACTGCAAAACCATACAGCTGTCGGATCATAAAAGAAAGGAGAACTTAATTTGAAGAAACGGATTGCTCTATTGCCCGGAGACGGGATCGGCCCCGAAGTATTAGAATCAGCGACAGACGTGCTGAAAAGTGTTGCCGAACGCTTCAGCCATGAATTTGAATTTGAATACGGCCTTATTGGAGGAGCGGCAATTGACGAACACAACGACCCTCTCCCAGAGGAAACCATTGCGATTTGTAAAAAGGCTGATGCTATTTTGCTTGGTGCTGTCGGCGGCCCGAAATGGGATCAAAACCCTTCGGAGCTGAGACCCGAAAAAGGTCTGCTCAGCATTAGAAAACAGCTTGACCTGTTTGCGAATTTACGGCCTGTGAAAGTGTTTGAAAGCCTTTCTGACGCTTCGCCTTTGAAAAAAGAATATATTGATAACGTTGATTTCGTTATCGTTCGTGAACTGACAGGCGGTTTGTATTTCGGCCAGCCGAGCAAACGCTATGTAAACAGTGAAGGTGAGCAAGAAGCGGTAGACACACTGTTTTATAAGAGGGAAGAAATTGAACGCGTGATCAGAGAGGGCTTTAAAATGGCGGCTGCCAGAAAAGGCAAGGTTACCTCTGTTGATAAAGCGAACGTTCTTGAATCAAGCAGGCTGTGGCGGGAAGTGGCTGAAGACGTCGCAAAAGACTATCCTGATGTGAAACTTGAGCATATGCTCGTTGATAACGCGGCTATGCAGCTGATTTATGCACCGAATCAATTTGATGTCGTGGTGACTGAAAATATGTTTGGTGACATTTTAAGCGACGAAGCGTCCATGCTAACAGGTTCTCTCGGAATGCTTCCGTCAGCCAGCTTATCAAGCTCAGGACTCCATCTGTTCGAGCCTGTACACGGCTCAGCACCTGACATAGCAGGGAAAGGGATGGCAAATCCATTCGCGGCGATATTATCAGCGGCAATGCTTTTGAGAACATCTTTCGGGCTTGAAGAAGAAGCGAAAGCTGTAGAAGATGCAGTCAATCAGGTTCTTACTTCCGGAAAAAGAACAAGAGACTTGGCGAGAGGCGAAGAATACAGCAGCACTCAGGCCATTACAGAGGAAGTAAAGACGGCATTGATGAGTGAAAATACAATTTCTAACGTGTGACAGCTTATGGTGTAAGCGGTCTTAGTTCATAGGTAGAGGGAGGAAATAAAGATGATGCCTCGAACGATCATCGAAAAGATTTGGGATCAGCATATTGTAAAACATGGTGAGGGAAAACCGGATCTTCTCTATATTGATTTGCATCTCATCCATGAAGTGACATCCCCTCAGGCATTTGAAGGGTTGAGACAAAAGGGAAGAAAGGTCAGAAGACCGCAAAATACATTCGCAACGATGGATCACAACATTCCAACCGTCAATCGCTTTGAGATAACGGATGAAGTTGCGAAACGCCAAGTGACAGCGCTTGAGCGGAACTGCGAAGAGTTTGGCGTACGCCTTGCCGATCTTCACAGCGTAGATCAGGGGATTGTCCATGTAGTCGGGCCCGAGCTTGGCTTAACGCTTCCGGGAAAAACGATCGTATGCGGCGACAGCCATACTTCCACTCACGGTGCATTCGGCGCCCTGGCATTTGGAATCGGAACGAGTGAGGTTGAGCATGTTCTTTCTACACAGACACTCTGGCAGCAGCGTCCGAAAACGCTTGAGGTGCGTGTAGACGGGACACTGCAAAAAGGGGTAACGGCAAAGGATGTCATTCTTGCTGTTATCGGTAAATACGGCGTGAAATTCGGCACCGGTTACGTTATTGAATACACTGGGGAAGTATTCAGAAACATGACGATGGATGAGCGGATGACCGTTTGCAACATGTCAATTGAGGCCGGAGCAAGAGCAGGTTTGATTGCGCCTGACGAAGTGACATTTGAATATTGCAAAAACCGCAAGTATACGCCAAAAGGAGAAGAATTTGATAAAGCCGTAGCAGAATGGAAAGCACTTCGCACTGATCCAGGCGCTGTTTACGATAAATCAATTGTGCTTGACGGCAATGACATTTCTCCTATGGTGACATGGGGGATCAACCCGGGAATGGTTCTTCCTGTCGATTCTGAAGTTCCGGCGCCGGAAAGCTTTTCAGCGGAAGATGACAAAAAAGAAGCGATTCGCGCTTATGAATATATGGGGCTGACTCCTCATCAGAAAATTGAAGACATCAAAGTGGAGCACGTATTTATTGGTTCCTGTACAAATTCACGCATGACTGACCTCCGCCAGGCTGCCGATATGATCAAAGGGAAAAAGGTGGCTGAAAGTGTTAGAGCAATCGTCGTGCCTGGATCTCAGAGCGTAAAACTTCAGGCTGAAAAGGAAGGGCTTCATCAGATCTTCTTAGACGCTGGATTTGAATGGAGAGAATCAGGCTGCAGCATGTGTTTGAGCATGAATAATGACGTTGTTCCTGAAGGAGAGCGCTGTGCGTCAACCTCTAACCGTAACTTTGAGGGCAGACAAGGAAAAGGCGCGAAAACACATCTCGTCAGCCCTGCGATGGCTGCGATGGCCGCCATTCACGGCCATTTCGTGGATGTCAGAAAGTTTTATCAGGAAAAAACAGTTGTGTAAGGAGTGCACGAGATGGAACCTTTGAAAACACATACGGGGAAAGCGGCCGTATTAAATCGTATTAATGTTGATACAGACCAGATCATTCCGAAACAATTTCTGAAGAGAATTGAAAGAACGGGCTACGGCCGTTTTGCATTCTTTGACTGGAGATACGATGCGAATGGCGAACCAAACCCGGAATTTGAATTAAACCAGCCGGCTTATGAAGGGGCGTCCATTTTAATAGCGGGAGAAAACTTCGGCTGCGGGTCATCGCGTGAACACGCTCCGTGGGCGCTTGATGACTACGGCTTTAAAATCATTATCGCACCGTCATTTGCTGATATTTTCCACCAAAACTGCTTTAAAAACGGTATGCTGCCGATTCGCATGCCGTATGACAATTGGAAAAAGCTTGTCGGACAATACGAAAATCAGTCACTGCAAATGACAGTCGATCTTGAAAATCAGCTTATTCACGACAGCGAAAGCAATCAGATCTCATTCGAAGTCGATCCGCATTGGAAAGAAATGCTGATCAACGGCTATGATGAAATTTCATTAACGCTTTTACTTGAAGATGAAATTAAGCAATTTGAGTCGCAGAGAAGCTCTTGGCTTCAAGCTTAAAAAAAGCTGCCCGGCAATTTGTCCGGCAGCTTTTTTTGCCTGGCAGAACCTTTCCTTTCTTGTTTTTGTGTACGGGTGTTGATACACTTGAACAAAATAAATGCCTGAAAGGAATATAGGTATGACGCATGACAAGAAAAACGCAAAAATTATTCCTTTTCCTCATTTGAAAGACCGTCTGGTGGAAAAAGGAATGTCCTCGCTGAAGGAGAAAAAGTATCAAGAGGCACTGGAACTGTTTTCAGAAGCAATGAAATATGATGATACTGAATCAGATCTTCACTTGGGCATGGCCATTTGCTTTTTGGAGCTGGGCGAATTGGAAGAGGCAAAACGTGTATGCGAAAAGATGCTGAAAGAAGGATACGGCCAGTATTTTACAGTTTTACAAGTATACATGACGATCTTAATTCAGCTTAAGAAATACGAAGAAGTAAAAAGCACGATTGAAGCCGTCCTGGAGGAAAATCAGCTGCCTGCGGAAAGCGCCGAGCAATTTTATAAGCTGCTTGATTTCAGCCGCAAAATGACCGACCCGGAGCGAGAAGACGAGGCTTGGGCCGAAGAGTATGAAGATGTGATCGACACGGAGAAAGTGTTAGCCAGCCCAGAGGAACAAATGAATTTGATCCATTCATTGAAAGACCGCAATGTAGCGAAGTATACGGGGCTGTTAAAAACAATTCTTGAAGATCCCGCTGCTCACCCGATTATCAAGACGATGATCGTGATGTTAATGGCGGAACACGACTACAGCAAACCGGTCCACATTACAAAATTCGGCGACTCCATGACAATCGAGCCGAGCGAGACTGTCCCGCCTGACGCCTCCCCGATTTTGCACCGCGTTCTCCGTGTGCTGGATGAAACGCTTGGGAATGAAAATCCGACCCTGTATGCTGCGGTAGAAGAACTGTGGAGAAGACATTTGTATGTTTTATATCCATTTCAGCCAAAACTGCTGTCTGCCGATCTTTGGGCGGCGGCCCTGCATAAAGTCGGCTATGAAATGCATGGGATTGAGATTGAAAGAGAAGAGCTGCATATGATGTATGAGTTTACCGACAGAGAACTTGATGAAGCGTGCACAATGATTAAAGATATTGAAGAAATTTCTTATTTGTAAATCACGCCATATAGTTGAAAGCGGTATGTGTTATGTTATAATATAATGGTTGTATTTGTGTATAACGGGTTATAAGAAATACGGTTGGACAGGCTTTGCAGTTCATTATTAAAATGTATACATAATGATTCTGATCTTTGGCAGCTTCGTTTTTGATGGACGAAGCCGAATGATTGCTTTAGAATGGAAGACCGACACAACCTGAATAGATTTTTGGAGGGAAACACATGTCTGTAAAATGGGAAAAACAAGAAGGCAACGAAGGCGTTTTAACGGTTGAAGTTGATGCTGAAACATTTAAAACGGCACTTGATGATGCATTTAAAAAAGTAGTTAAGCAAGTTTCAATTCCTGGATTCCGTAAAGGGAAAATTCCTCGCGGTTTATTCGAACAGCGCTTTGGCGTAGAAGCTCTTTACCAAGATGCTTTGGATATTCTTCTTCCTGTAGAATACCCTAAAGCGGTTGAAGAAGCTGGAATCGAGCCTGTAGACCGTCCTGAAATCGATGTTGAAAAAATCGAAAAAGGCGAAAGCTTAATCTTCACTGCAAAAGTAACAGTGAAACCTGAAGTGAAGCTTGGCGAATACAAAGGCTTAGGCGTCGAAAAAGACGACACAGCTGTAACTGACGAAGATGTTCAAAACGAACTAAAAGGGCTTCAAGAGCGTCAAGCTGAGCTTGTTGTAAAAGAAGAAGGCGCTGTTGAAGAAGGAAACACAGTTGTTCTTGACTTCGAAGGATTCGTTGACGGCGAAGCATTCGAAGGCGGAAAAGCTGAAAACTATTCACTTGAAGTGGGTTCAGGTTCATTCATCCCTGGCTTCGAAGATCAGTTAGTCGGCCTTGAAGCAGGTGCTGAGAAGGATGTTGAAGTAACATTCCCTGAAGAGTACCACGCTGAAGATCTTGCCGGCAAACAAGCTGTCTTCAAAGTGAAAATTCACGAAATCAAAGCGAAAGAGCTTCCTGAGCTTGACGATGAATTCGCAAAAGATATCGATGAAGAAGTGGAAACACTTGCTGAATTGACTGAAAAAACGAAGAAACGCTTAGAAGAAGCTAAAGAAAACGAAGCTGACGCTAAATTGCGTGAAGAGCTTGTTCTGAAAGCTTCTGAAAACGCTGAAATCGATGTTCCTCAAGCGATGATCGACACTGAGCTTGACCGCATGCTGAAAGAATTCGAACAGCGTCTTCAAATGCAAGGCATGAACCTTGAGCTTTACACTCAATTCTCAGGCCAAGACGAAGCTGCGTTAAAAGAGCAAATGAAAGAAGATGCTGCAAAACGCGTAAAATCTAACCTGACTCTTGAGGCGATTGCGAAAGCGGAAAACCTTGAAGTAACAGATGAGGAAGTTGATGCTGAGCTTTCTAAAATGGCTGAAGCATACAACATGCCTGTTGAAAATATCAAACAAGCCATCGGTTCTACTGACGCGATGAAAGAAGATTTAAAAGTTCGCAAAGCAATTGATTTTCTTGTAGAAAACCGTTAATATGGTGCATAATAATAGTAATAATAAAACAGGGCGCGAATGATTCGTGCCTTGTTTTGTACAATTATGATATATCTCTTTTTCTTGGGGCAATATAGTTAATGCAGGCTGTTTTTTGTCATACATATAGAATGTGCAAGTCAGAAACACAATGTTACCGTCTTTTTGGAAAGTATGGTAAAATGCAATACATACTCGTTTCGTTTCAAGAATCATTTTCTTTTGCTCTGCCGGTAAAAGAAAAAGTGAGACAAGATTAAGGGGTGAAAGAATGTTTAAATTCAACGAGGAAAAAGGACAATTAAAATGCTCGTTCTGTGGAAAAACACAAGATCAGGTTCGTAAGCTTGTAGCTGGACCTGGTGTATATATATGTGACGAATGTATCGAACTCTGCACTGAAATTGTGGAGGAAGAACTCGGAACAGAAGAAGAAGTAGAATTTAAAGATGTGCCGAAGCCGCAGGAAATTCGTGAAATTCTGAATGAATATGTAATCGGTCAGGATCAGGCGAAGAAATCACTAGCTGTTGCGGTGTATAACCACTACAAACGCATCAACTCCAACAGCAAAGTGGACGATGTCGAGCTTTCGAAAAGTAACATTTCATTAATCGGCCCGACAGGAAGCGGTAAAACCCTTCTTGCGCAAACTTTAGCCCGTATTTTAAATGTGCCGTTTGCGATTGCTGACGCTACGTCCCTGACAGAAGCTGGATATGTAGGTGAAGATGTAGAGAATATTCTCTTGAAACTCATCCAAGCTGCTGACTATGACGTGGAAAAAGCGGAAAAAGGCATTATTTATATTGATGAAATCGATAAAGTGGCAAGAAAGTCTGAAAACCCGTCTATTACACGTGATGTGTCAGGTGAAGGCGTGCAGCAGGCATTGCTAAAAATTCTTGAAGGAACTGTGGCGAGCGTGCCGCCTCAAGGTGGACGTAAGCACCCTCATCAAGAGTTTATTCAAATTGATACAACAAACATTTTGTTCATTTGCGGCGGTGCCTTCGATGGTATCGAACAAATCATCAAACGCCGTTTAGGACAAAAAGTGATTGGCTTCGGTTCAGATAATAAGGCTGCAGATCTGGAGAAAGAAGACCTTCTTTCAAAAGTGCTTCCAGAAGACTTGCTCCGTTTCGGATTAATTCCGGAATTCATCGGACGTCTTCCGGTTATTGCAAGCCTTGAAAAGCTTGACGAAGAAGCGTTGGTTGCGATCTTAACAAAACCGAAAAACGCTCTTGTGAAGCAATTCAAGAAAATGCTTGAGCTTGATAATGTTGAGCTTGAGTTTGAAGAAGAAGCGCTGTCTGAAATTGCTAAAAAAGCAATTGAGCGTAAGACAGGAGCACGCGGACTCCGTTCCATCATTGAAGGCATTATGCTTGATGTGATGTTTGACCTGCCTTCCCGTGATGACATTGAAAAATGTGTGATTACTGGGGCGACTGTAACGCATGGAGAACCGCCTCGCCTTTTGTTAAAGGACGGTACTGAGGTTAGCCAAGATAAAACGTCTGCTTAAAAATGAAAATGAACCTCCTGAGTGGTAACATTCAGGAGGTTTTTTTGTTGTGTAAACTCTTCCGGAAAACGTTTATTCCCCTCTTTTGTGGGAGATACTAGCAATCAGAGGAATGAATTGGATACATAAATTGTTTTTCAGGAGGGACCACCATGAGTTGGACAGGGATCGCATTATTTATTCAGCTGTTTTTTGGGATTATCATTGGTTTGTATTTTTGGAATTTGCTTAAAAATCAAAGGACACAAAAAGTCACGATAGATAAGGAATCAAAGAAGGAAATGGAGCAGCTTCGCAAAATGCGGGCTATCAGCCTGTCCGAACCGTTATCTGAAAAGGTGCGCCCTAAAAGCTTTCAAGATATCGTCGGTCAGGAAGACGGGATTAAAGCGTTAAAAGCTGCGTTGTGCGGACCGAATCCCCAGCACGTCATTGTCTATGGACCGCCGGGAGTCGGAAAAACAGCTGCTGCAAGGCTTGTGTTAGAGGAAGCCAAAAAACATAAGCAATCACCTTTTAAAGAGCAGGCTGTTTTTGTGGAACTCGATGCGACAACGGCTCGATTTGATGAAAGAGGAATTGCCGATCCGCTCATTGGTTCTGTACATGATCCGATATACCAAGGGGCCGGAGCGATGGGACAGGCGGGTATTCCGCAGCCGAAGCAGGGGGCTGTCACGCATGCCCACGGCGGTGTATTGTTTATTGATGAAATTGGGGAGCTACACCCTATTCAAATGAATAAAATGCTGAAGGTGCTTGAGGACCGGAAAGTCTTTTTAGACAGCGCTTATTACAGCGAAGAAAATACACAAATACCGAACCATATTCACGACATTTTTCAAAATGGGCTTCCAGCTGATTTTCGTTTGATCGGTGCGACAACGAGAATGCCTAATGAAATCCCTCCGGCAATCCGATCCCGCTGTTTAGAGGTATTTTTCCGCGAGCTTGAGAAAGATGAGCTGAAATCAGTTGCCAAAACAGCAGTGGATAAGATTGAAAAGAATATTTCTGAAGAGGGGCTTGATTTGCTGACCAGCTATACGCGGAACGGCCGGGAAGCCGTCAATATGATTCAAATCGCGGCGGGAATGGCGGTGACCGAAGATCGGAAGGACATCACCATTGAGGATATAGAATGGGTGATTCATTCCAGCCAGCTTACCCCTAAGCACGAGCAGAAAATCGGCACTGCACCGCAAATCGGCATTGTAAACGGACTCGCAGTGTATGGCCCTAACAGCGGTTCGCTGCTGGAAATCGAAGTGAACGTAACACCGGCTCAGGATAAAGGTTCAATTAACATTACCGGAATAGCAGAAGAAGAAAGCATCGGCAGCCAATCAAAATCAATTCGCCGGAAAAGCATGGCAAAGGGCTCGGTTGAGAATGTGCTAACCGTACTGCGTACAATGGGAATGAAGCCTTCAGACTATGATATCCACATTAATTTTCCCGGCGGCATTCCGATTGATGGGCCGTCGGCTGGTATTGCCATGGCGGCGGGAATTTTTTCAGCCGTTCATAAAATTCCCATCGATAACACGGTTGCCATGACAGGCGAGATCAGCCTAAACGGACTTGTAAAACCGATTGGAGGCGTGATCCCGAAAATTAAAGCGGCAAAACAGTCCGGTGCCAAAAAAGTTATTATCCCGCATGAAAATCAGCAATCGATCTTAAAACAGATTGAAGGGATCAAAATTGTGGCGGTGAAAACGTTCCAGGAAGTGCTTGATGAAATTTTAGTGAACCCGCCTACTGAACAAAAACCGTTTAACATGCAAATGAATAAAGAATCGGTCTGACCCTATTTTAAAAATAGGGTTTTTTTCATGAAGGACATCTTTTCCTTTTTCAGATCAGAAAGAAAGGGTATACTACGAGGAGACTGTGTTATAGAAAATGAAACCATGCCGTTTATTGTACAAGGATGAAAAAGTTGTATTATAATGGTTCATACTAAAGTCACGGAGGTGTCAGTCACATGGCAGAAGAATTAAAACGCAGCATCCCGCTCCTCCCTTTAAGAGGTTTATTAGTGTACCCGACAATGGTTTTGCACTTAGATGTAGGACGTGACAAGTCGGTTCAGGCCCTTGAACAGGCAATGATGCATGATCATATGATATTTTTAGCTACTCAGCAGGATATTTCGATAGACGAACCGGGTGAAGACGAAATTTTTACTGTCGGCACCTATACGAAAATTAAACAAATGCTGAAGCTTCCGAACGGTACGATTCGTGTGCTGGTGGAGGGTATACAGCGCGCCCAGATCATTGAATACAATGAGCATGAAGATTATACATCAGTAGACATTCAGCTGATCCATGAAGATGATTCAAAAGATACAGAAGACGAAGCGCTGATGCGGACTTTGTTGGACCACTTTGATCAGTACATAAAAATTTCTAAAAAAATCTCAGCCGAAACGTACGCCGCGGTTACTGATATCGAAGAGCCGGGCAGAATGGCAGACATTGTTGCTTCTCACCTGCCTCTTAAACTAAAGGATAAGCAGGATATATTAGAAACGGCTGATGTCAAAGACAGACTGAACAAGGTCATTGATTTTATCAACAATGAAAAAGAAGTGCTTGAGATCGAGAAAAAAATCGGCCAGCGCGTCAAACGTTCAATGGAGCGTACGCAAAAGGAATACTATTTGCGCGAACAGATGAAGGCGATCCAAAAAGAGCTTGGCGATAAAGAAGGCAAAACAGGTGAAGTTCAAACGCTGACCGAAAAAATCGAAGAAGCGGGCATGCCTGACCATGTGAAGGAAACGGCTCTTAAGGAATTAAACAGATATGAAAAAATTCCGTCCAGTTCTGCCGAAAGTTCTGTTATCCGCAATTATATTGACTGGCTGGTCGCTCTCCCATGGACGGATGAGACAGAAGATAAGCTTGATTTAAAAGAGGCTGAACATCTTTTGGACAAAGAACATCACGGACTTGAAAAAGTGAAAGAGCGTATTTTAGAGTATTTGGCTGTTCAGAAGCTGACAAAATCCTTAAAAGGTCCGATTCTCTGTTTGGCTGGACCTCCAGGGGTCGGAAAAACGTCCTTGGCCAAATCGATTGCTAAAAGTATGGATCGGAAATTTGTCAGAATTTCACTTGGCGGGGTGCGCGACGAATCAGAAATTCGCGGGCACAGACGGACATATGTCGGGGCAATGCCGGGACGTATTATTCAAGGCATGAAAAAAGCCGGCAAGCTGAATCCGGTCTTCTTACTAGACGAAATTGACAAAATGTCTTCTGATTTCAGAGGCGATCCGTCATCCGCAATGCTTGAAGTGCTTGATCCGGAGCAAAACAGTACCTTCAGCGACCACTACATTGAGGAGACTTTTGATCTGTCAAAAGTGCTCTTTATCGCTACGGCTAACAATTTAGCGACAATCCCGGGACCGCTTAGAGACAGAATGGAAATCATTAATATTGCGGGCTACACGGAAGTGGAAAAACTTGAAATTGTGAAAGATCACCTTCTTCCGAAGCAGATCAAGGAGCATGGGCTCAAAAAGAGCAACCTGCAGCTGCGTGATCAGGCCATTCTTGATATTATTCGCTATTATACGAGAGAAGCAGGTGTGAGAAACCTCGAACGCCAGCTTGCTGCCATCTGCCGCAAGGCCGCAAAAGCCATTGTTTCTGAAGATAGAAAACGGATTACAGTTACGGAGAAAAATCTTCATGACTTTATCGGAAAACGAATTTTCAGATATGGACAAGCAGAAACGGAAGATCAGGTGGGCGTCGTCACGGGGCTGGCTTATACAACTGTCGGCGGAGATACGCTGTCGATCGAAGTATCGCTTTCTCCAGGGAAAGGAAAATTGATCCTGACGGGTAAGCTTGGCGATGTCATGAGAGAGTCTGCTCAGGCGGCTTTCAGCTACGTGCGTTCAAAAACAGAAGAACTTGGCATTGAACCTGACTTTCATGAGAAGTATGATATTCATATACATGTTCCTGAGGGTGCGGTGCCTAAAGATGGTCCGTCTGCCGGTATCACAATGGCGACTGCGCTTGTTTCTGCTTTAACAGGACGGGCTGTATCGCGTAAAGTCGGAATGACTGGCGAAATTACGCTTCGCGGACGCGTGCTTCCGATCGGCGGACTGAAAGAAAAAGCACTCGGGGCACATAGAGCGGGATTGACGACCATTATTGCGCCTAAAGATAATGAAAAAGATATAGAGGATATTCCAGAAAGCGTCAGAGAGGGGCTCACCTTTATATTGGCATCCCACTTAGACGAAGTTTTGGAACATGCCTTAGTAGGAGAGAAGAAATGAAAGTCACAAAGTCAGAAATCGTAATCAGTGCAGTTAAACCTGAACAGTACCCTGAAGGGGGGCTTCCGGAGATTGCACTGGCCGGAAGATCGAACGTTGGAAAGTCATCTTTTATCAATTCATTGATTAATCGTAAAAATCTTGCGAGAACATCATCAAAACCGGGAAAAACACAAACATTAAATTTCTACATTATTAATGACGAATTGCATTTTGTTGATGTACCGGGTTACGGTTTTGCCAAAGTGTCAAAATCCGAGCGTGAAGCTTGGGGCAGAATGATTGAAACCTACATCACGACACGCGAGGAATTGAAAGCAGTGGTGCAGATCGTTGATTTGCGGCATGCACCGTCTAATGATGATGTGCAGATGTATGAATTCTTAAAGTATTACGGCATTCCTGTTATTATTATCGCTACAAAAGCCGATAAGATCCCGAAAGGAAAATGGGACAAACACGCGAAGGTTGTAAGACAGACATTAAATATTGATCCGGAAGACGAGCTGATTCTCTTCTCCTCAGAAACGAAAAAGGGGAAAGATGAAGCTTGGGGAGTGATCAAAAAAATGATAAACCGGTAGAGAATACTCTCTGCCGGTTTTATTTATCGTATAGATTTTTTTCGTTTTATCAATAATAACAATAAACTGATTCCGATAAATACAAATGGCCAATACTTTTTCAGCAGGGCCGTGGGAACATGCGCAGACTCGAGCCATGCCATAATCTGTTTGAAAAAGTAAAGAAACAGGGAAAAACAAATCATCGAAACAGCTTCATATACATATTCTTTTTTCTGAACGGTTGAAACGAGCAGTGAGAAGCCGACCATGAAGAGTAGCATTTCAAAATCATCCGGCCACCATGTCCACTTTGGCTTAGCGAAAAAGTGCAAACCGATTCCGAAGAGAAGCAAGCCGATAAAGAAATGGGGGGAGACAGCTTCTTTTTTTCCTTGGTATATAAAGGATGCGCCTAACAGCATAAGAAGAACAGGCCATTGATCCTGTCCTGAAAACAGTTCGGCTTGGCCGCTTTCAAGCCATGCGTAAACGGATGCGGCGAGCAGCAGACAAGGAAATAAAATTGATTTTTGTTTCATGCATATCACCTTCTTGTTTTCTAGAGCTGATTTTGAGTAATTTTCTGCTGTTTTTGGTATTGTCAATAGGAACATATTTTGTTCGTGAAGCTTTTTCTAATATAGCACAAGATTTTTGAAATCTGTTCACAATTTGCGAAAGAAACTATGTTATAATTATTATAAATAATGAATTCTATGTTAGAATGATTATAAATTAAAGTTTGGGTGTTGGGGGTGTAAGGAAAGCTATGCATATACTTGTTGTGGGAGTAGATTATAAATCCGCCCCTATTGAGATACGTGAAAAAGTAAGTTTTCAGCCGAATGAGCTTGCAGAAGCGATGGTGCAGCTAAAAGCAGAGAAAAGCATTCTCGAAAATATCATCGTATCTACCTGCAACCGCACTGAAATTTATGCGGTAGTCGACCAGCTCCATACCGGCCGTTATTATATAAAAAAATTTTTAGCTGACTGGTTTCACTTAAGCAAAGAAGACCTGTCGCCGTTTTTAAGATTTTATGAAAGCGATGCGGCTGTTGAGCATTTGTTCCGTGTAGCCTGCGGATTGGATTCTATGGTGATCGGTGAAACGCAAATTCTCGGTCAGGTGCGCGACAGCTTCAAAACAGCTCAGCAAGAAAAAACGATCGGCACGATTTTTAATGAGTTGTTTAAGCAGGCGGTTACAGTGGGTAAACGGACTCATGCCGAAACAGACATTGGCTCTAATGCAGTGTCTGTTAGCTATGCGGCCGTTGAGCTTGCGAAAAAAATCTTCGGAAACCTTTCAAGCAAGCATATATTGATCCTTGGTGCAGGAAAGATGGGCGAGCTTGCAGCCGAAAATCTGCATGGACAGGGAATCGGAAAAGTGACAGTCATTAACAGAACATACTTGAAAGCGAAAGAACTTGCAGACCGTTTCTCCGGTGAAGCGCGAAGCTTAAATCAGCTTGAAAGCGCGCTTGCAGAAGCCGATATTTTAATCAGCTCTACCGGTGCGAGTGATTTTGTTGTGTCTAAAGAAATGATGGAAAACGCGAATAAGCTTCGCAAGGGCCGTCCTTTATTTATGGTGGACATCGCCGTGCCAAGAGACTTGGATCCCGCTTTAAACGATCTAGAAGGCGTCTTCCTTTATGATATAGACGATCTTGAAGGGATCGTAGAAGCGAACCTGAAAGAGCGGAGAGAAACCGCTGAGAAGGTTGAACTGTTAATCGAAGAAACCATTGTGGAGTTTAAACAATGGCTGAATACACTCGGTGTAGTGCCCGTCATTTCCGCATTGCGTGAAAAAGCGCTGGCAATCCAGTCTGAAACGATGGACAGCATTGAACGGAAGCTGCCTCATTTGACGACAAGAGAGAAAAAACTTTTGAATAAACATACGAAAAGTATCATTAATCAAATGCTCCGCGACCCGATATTAAAGGTGAAAGAACTTGCGGCAGAGGCTGATTCTGAAGAAAAGCTGGCTTTGTTTAAGCAGATTTTTGATATAGAAGAAGCTGCGGGCCGGCAAATGATCAAAAGCGTTGAAGGCAGCCAAAAGGTCCATTCTTATAACAAGGCTGAATCAAGAGCGGGGTTTGCCCCACTTGTAAGTGAGTGAAAGCTGAATGATTGATACTGCAATGGCAAGACTTAATGAAGGGACAATCGTCATTTACGCATTAAGTGTACTCTTTTATTTTATAGATTTTCTTCAACACAACCGGAAGGCTGGGAAAATGGCCTTCTGGTTGCTTTCTATTGTCTGGACTCTGCAAACCGTGTATTTAGCCTACTTTATGTGGGTGACGGGGCGGTTTCCGGTATTAAATGTGACGGAGGCCCTTTATTTTTATGCTTGGGTGCTTGTCACACTGTCACTTGTACTGACAAAGCTGCTGCGTGTTGATTTTATTGTGTTTTTTACAAATGTAATAGGGTTTGCTATGATCGCCATTCATACATTTTCACCGACGGAGCAGCAGTCAGCGGCTTTTTCGGGTCAGCTCGTATCGGAGCTGTTAGTGATTCATATTACAATGGCGATTCTTTCTTACGGTGCTTTTTCCCTTTCTTTTGTATTTTCTGTGCTCTATTTGTTTCAATATCATCTGTTAAAAAAGAAAAAATGGGGAAAGTGGCTGTTGAGAATAGAAGATTTGTCTAAGCTTGATTATATGGCGTATGTTCTGAATGTCATCGGAGTTCCGATGCTTTTGCTGAGTTTAATTCTTGGCGTCATTTGGGCGTATGTGTCTCTAGAAACGCTGTATTGGTTCGACGCCAAAGTGCTTGGTTCGTTTGTCGTCCTGCTTCTGTACAGCTATTATCTTTATATCAGGCTGATTAAAGAGCTTCAGGGGAAGGTCGCCGCACTGTGGAATACGGCTTGTTTTCTCGTGCTGATGATCAATTATTTCCTGCTCGGAAGCCTGTCTCAATTCCATTGGTTCAGTTAAATAATGTGCCCAAGCAGATTCGGGAGGAAAGAAAAAATGAGAACGATAAAAGTAGGTTCCAGACGGAGCAAACTCGCTATGACCCAAACAAAATGGGTGATTCGCAAACTGAAGGAAATCAATCCTTCTTTTGCTTTTGACATAAAAGAAATCGTCACAAAGGGTGACCGGATCGTTGATGTTACCCTGTCAAAAGTGGGAGGGAAAGGGCTGTTTGTCAAAGAAATCGAACAAGCGCTTTTAAACGAAGACATTGATATGGCGGTTCACAGCATGAAGGATATGCCTGCCGTTTTGCCTGAAGGCCTTGTGATCGGCTGTATTCCTGAACGGGAAGATCCTCGTGACGCTCTTATTTCAAAGAATCGTGTAAAGCTTTCTGAATTGAAGGAAGGTGCTGTCATCGGCACAAGCAGTTTAAGAAGAAGCGCACAGCTTTTGATTGAGCGCCCTGACATTACAATTAAATGGATTAGAGGTAATATAGATACGAGACTTCAAAAGCTGGAAAACGAAGATTACGATGCAATTATTTTAGCTGCGGCAGGGCTTTCCAGAATGGGCTGGAAGCAGGATGTCGTAACTGAATTTCTTGAGCCTGAGCGCTGTCTTCCGGCTGTTGGCCAAGGCGCTCTTGCAATTGAGTGCCGCGAATCCGATCGAGAGCTTTTAACGTTATTTTCTCAGTTTACGGATGAGTATACAAAACGGACTGTACTGGCAGAACGTGCCTACTTAAACGCGATGGAGGGCGGCTGTCAGGTGCCGATCGCCGGCTACTCGGTGATAAACGGCCAGGATGAAATTGAACTGACAGGGCTTGTGGCTTCGCCTGATGGAAAAATCATTTTCAAAGAAACCGTCACCGGAAACAATCCGGAGGAAGTCGGTAAGCGCTGTGCGGCTCTCATGACTGATAAAGGCGCTAAAGATTTAATCGATCGCGTAAAACGGGAGCTTGATGAGGATGGTAAATGATTTTCCTTTGAAAGGAAAAACAGTGCTTGTCACCCGAAATAAGACGCAGGCAAAATCGTTTCGGCAGAAAGTGGAGCAGCTTGGCGGAAAAGCGGTATTGGCCTCATTGATCACGTTTCGCCGAACTCTGCCGAATGATCTGGCGGAACAGGTGCGACTAGATCTAACCATACCCGGCTGGCTTGTGTTTACGAGTGTAAATGGAGCGGATTTCTTTTTTTCTTATCTGAAAGAAAATCAGCTTATTGTTCCCGGTCATAAAAAAATTGCGGCTGTTGGTGAAAAAACCGCACGCCGTTTAGAATCGTACAACGTATCGGTTGATGTAATGCCTCATGACTATATTGCAGAACAATTGGCGGACGCTCTTAAGCAGCATGCCGAACCGTCAGAACGGATTTCAGTCATAAAAGGCAATTTATCTCGCGATGTGATAAAAAAAGAGCTTACGCCTCTTGGCTTTGAGGTGAAGGAATGGGTCGTATATGAAACTGTTCCTGATGAAGATGGCATCGAGGAATTAAAAAATGCCGCGAATCAGTATTCATTTGATTATGTGACATTTACAAGCTCATCAACCGTACATACATTTATGCATGTTCTGGGAGAAGGAGTAAAAAAATGGCCGGCGCACCAGACGGACTGCATCAGCATCGGACCGCTAACGAGGGACGCTCTGCTGTCGTACGGAATCACGTCGTATATGCCTGATACATTTACAATTGACGGCATGCTTGATTTAATGTGCCGCATGTCTAGAAAGGAAGATAGAATATGAGTCAATCATTTAACAGACACCGCCGTTTGCGGTCATCAAAAGCAATGAGAGAGATGGTGAAAGAAACTCGTCTGCATCCATCTGATTTTATTTATCCGATCTTTGTCGTTGAAGGTTTAGAAGGAAAAAAAGCTGTTCCTTCAATGCCTGATGTTTATCATGTATCTTTAGATCTATTAAAGGATGAAGTGGCTGAGCTGGTCAGTCTCGGAATTCAATCCGTCATTGTTTTCGGCATACCTGAAGAAAAAGATGATTGCGGAACGCAAGCTTACCATGACCACGGGATTGTGCAAGAAGCAATTGCCGAAATTAAAAAGCACTTCCCTGAGATGGTTGTCGTTGCTGATACATGCCTATGTGAATATACAGATCACGGACATTGCGGTCTCGTCAAAGACGGACAGATCCTGAATGATGAATCCTTGGAGCTATTGGCACAGACAGCTGTCAGCCAAGCAAAAGCCGGAGCGGATATCATTGCGCCTTCTAACATGATGGACGGATTTGTGACGGTTATCAGAGAAGCATTAGATAAAGAAGGCTTCATCAATATTCCGATCATGTCTTACGCCGTGAAATATTCAAGTGAGTTTTACGGTCCGTTCCGTGATGCAGCAAACAGCACGCCTCAATTTGGCGACCGCAAAACGTATCAAATGGACCCTGCCAACCGTCTGGAAGCACTCCGTGAAGCCCAATCAGATGTTGAGGAAGGCGCGGACTTCCTGATTGTGAAACCTTCACTTTCTTATATGGATATCATGCGGGATGTAAAAAATGAGTTTACATTGCCGCTTGTGGCTTATAATGTAAGCGGAGAGTATTCTATGGTGAAGGCTGCAGCTCAGAACGGCTGGATCAAGGAAAAAGAGATTGTCTTAGAAATTTTGACAAGCATGAAGCGTGCGGGTGCCGACCTGATTATTACGTATCATGCAAAAGACGCAGCAAAATGGCTTGCGGAGTAATTTTATTCAGTTGACAGGAGTTGAGGCAGATGAGAAGCTATGAAAAATCAAAAGCGGCTTTTAAAGAAGCGCAAAAACTCATGCCGGGCGGTGTAAACAGCCCCGTTCGCGCCTTTAAATCGGTAGACATGGACCCGATTTTTATGGAGCGCGGAAATGGCTCTAAAATCTATGATATTGATGGAAATGAGTATATTGATTACGTATTGTCATGGGGGCCTTTAATTTTAGGACACACAAATGACCGCGTTGTAGAGAGCCTCAAAAAAGTGGCTGAATACGGGACAAGCTTCGGGGCTCCGACTGAGGTGGAAAATGAATTGGCGAAGCTCGTCATTGACCGAGTGCCGTCAGTAGAAATTGTACGGATGGTCAGCTCAGGAACCGAGGCGACCATGAGCGCGCTTCGTTTGGCAAGAGGATATACAGGCCGCAATAAGATTTTAAAATTTGAGGGCTGCTACCATGGACACGGAGATTCTCTGCTGATTAAAGCGGGTTCAGGAGTGGCAACACTCGGTCTGCCTGACAGCCCGGGCGTACCTGAAGGAATAGCGAAAAACACCATCACCGTTCCGTACAATGATTTAGAAAGTGTAAAGCTTGCATTCCAACAGTTCGGTGAAGATATTGCAGGCGTCATCGTAGAACCGGTTGCCGGAAACATGGGAGTAGTTCCGCCGCAAGAAGGCTTCCTGCAAGGATTGCGTGATATTACTGAACAGTACGGCACGCTGCTGATTTTTGATGAAGTCATGACTGGCTTCCGGGTCGATTACAAATGCGCTCAAGGCTATTTCGGCGTAACGCCTGATCTGACTTGCTTAGGAAAAGTGATCGGGGGCGGACTGCCTGTCGGCGCTTATGGCGGTAAAGCCGAAATTATGGAGCGGATTGCTCCGAGCGGTCCGATTTATCAGGCAGGTACGCTGTCAGGCAACCCGCTTGCGATGACGGCTGGACTCGAAACATTAATGCAGCTCACGCCTGAATCATACAAGATCTTTATGAAAAAAGGTGACAGGCTGGAAGAAGGCATTTCAAAAGCGGCAGAGGCGCACGGTATTCCGCATACCTTTAACCGCGCAGGTTCAATGATCGGTTTCTTCTTTACAAATGAACCTGTCATCAATTATGAAACAGCCAAAGCATCGGATTTGAAGCTGTTTGCCAAGTATTATAAAGGAATGGCAAACGAAGGTGTGTTCCTTCCGCCGTCTCAATTTGAAGGGCTTTTCCTCTCGACGGCTCATACTGATGAAGATATTGAAAAAACAATTCAGGCAGCTGAGAACGTATTCGCTGAGATCAGCCGCGGATAAGTACGATAAAAACCGGTATCAAGGACATCCTTGTACCGGTTTTTCTATGCTTCCCCATTCATATTTTCTCCATTTCATACATACACCTTTAGTGACATCTAATTTTAAGGATTAGATGAAAGGAGGATATGAACTTGCCGCAAAATCATCGATTGCAATTTTCTGTAGAAGAATCGATCTGTTTCCAAAAAGGACAGGAAGTTTCTGAACTGCTTTCCATTTCATTAGATCCTGATATTAGGGTTCAGGAAGTAAATGATTACGTTTCAATCAGAGGATCGCTTGAACTTACAGGTGAGTACAACATAGATCAGAGCAAAAATACTGAAGAGTTTGATACCGATAAGCGGTTTGTCGAAGAGGTCAGAACGAGAGAGGATGGAACTGCGGAACTGACTCATTGTTTCCCTGTCGATATAACCATCCCGAAAAATAAAGTCAGTCATTTACATGAAGTTTTTGTGTTTATTGATGCATTTGACTATCAACTAACAGACTCGCGCATCCTGACGATCCAGGCTGATTTAGCAATAGAAGGCCTTCTTGATGACACAGCAGACAGAGAGCAAGACATTCCTCTCTATGAAGCTCCTGATGAAGGTTTTTCTGAGCCGCCAGAGCTATTTGCTTTAGAAGCAGAGGACAGCGAAGAAGAAGCGCCAGCCGAGCCGCCGGAGCTTCTAGTCTCGGAAGCAGGGCTTCGTGAAGAGCAGGAAAATGAAGAGGAAGAAGCTGAGCGGTCAGAGCCATTGGCTTTGAAATCAGAGGACAGCGAAGGTATAAAGGCGGAAGAAGCGCCAGCTGAGCCGCCAGAGCTTGTTGTCTCGGAAGCGAGGCTTCGTGAAGAGCAGGAAAATGAAGAGGAAGAAGCTGAGCGGTCAGAGCCATTGGCTTTGAAATCAGAGGACAGCGAAGATATAAAGGCGGAAGAAGCGCCAGCTGAGCCGCCGGAGCTTGTTGTCTCGGAAGCGGGGCTTCGTGAAGAGCAGGAAAATGAAGAGGAAGAAGCTGAGCGGTCAGAGCCATTGACTTTAAAAGCAGAGGACAGCGAAGGTATAAAGGCGGAAGAAGCGCCAGCTGAGCCGCCGGAGCTTGTTGTCTCGGAAGCGGGGTTTCGTGAAGAACAGGAAAATGAAGAGGAAGAAGCTGAGCGGTCAGAGCCATTGGCTTTAAAAGCAGAGGACAGCGAAGATATAAAAGCGGAAGAAGAAGCGTCAGCTGAGCCGCCGGAGCTTGTTGTCTCGGAAGCGGGGCTTCGTGAAGAGCAGGAAAATGAAGAGGAAGAAGCTGAGCGGTCAGAGCCATTGGCTTTAAAAGCAGAGGACAGCGGCGGTATAAAAGCAGAAGAAGCGTCAGTTGATCCGCCAGAGCTTGTTGTCTCGGAAGCGAGGCTTCGTGAAGAACAGGAAAATGAAAAGAAAGAAGCTGAGCGATCAGAATCAGCTGCTTTAAAAGCAGAGGGCAGCAAAGATATAAATGCAGAAGAAGCGAAGCCGCCGGAGCTCATTCTTTCAGAGGCAGGGCTTCGTGAGGAAGCGGAAACAGTAGAAGCAGATTCCCCAAAGGCTGCTTCAGGAATAGAGATCCGCGAAAAAGCAGAGACGGAAGAAGAGCATGCGGAACTGTCAGAACCGCTTGTTTCGGCGGCGGAAATATCACCTGCTGTAGAAGCTGAGCTTCAGCAAGAGGCTGAGCGTGGTGAAGAAAAAACAGAAAAACCAGATTCTTCTATTCTTGAGCATGCTCTGCGTCAAGAATCCCAAAAAACAGAATCGGAGCTATCGGATCACATAGAGCCTGCACCTCGACAGGATGCAGAACAACTGAAGGAAGTCCAGGAAACTATACATGAAGACGTTGTTTCTTTAGAAGGAAGCAGAGAGCAGGAAGAAGCGCCAGCTGCACTTTTAAAGGAAGAAGCAGCAGCTCCAACCCTGCATTTTAATCAAAAGATAAGTGCTGAAGGGGAATCTCAGGAAGAAGAGCTTACGCCGGCCTACCGTACCTTCCTGCCGGAACAAGATTCAGAAGAGCATTCCTTTTATTCAGCGCCTAAGCTGCTGGAGGAAGAAGAGCAGAAGAAAGAAAGCTTTGAAATTGAAGTGAGAAAAACACCTACACCTGAAGAATCTGAGGAAGAGGCGTCTTTTCATTCTTACCAGCTGCCAGACACTTCCGAACCTGAAAGGAAGGAAACAGATGCTATTGCTGGGGCTGTTCCTGCTGCTCAAACAAAGGGAACTGAAACAAAGGAAAATCATAATTCTCTTTATTTAACAAAACTCTTTACGAGAGAAGAAGATGAGTTTTCTAGAATGAAAATCTGTATTGTTCAGCAGGAAGATACCATTGAACGTTTATGCGAACGGTACGACATTACCTCCCAGCAGCTGATCAGGATGAATTCTTTGGCGCTGGATGATGAATTGAAAGCAGGGCAGATTCTTTATATCCCTCAATACAACAGCAGCCATGCGTAAGCCGTAAGCGATCGGAAAATGTGGTGAATGGAATGGAAGATGTCCAATCGGTTCTTCAGGAATACGGACTGACGGCTCAATTTATTGAGCCAGTCAGTTCTCGTGTGTGGAAAGTGTATTCAGATTATGGGGTATTTGCGCTGAAAAAAATGAAATCGGTTCGCGGCAAACATTTTACAGATCAAATGGTGGCAATTGAGGAAAAAGGCTTTCATTCCTTTGTTCCCATTTACAGAACAAATGGGGGAGAGTTTTTCTCCGGGGGCGTACAAACTGGAGACTCCTATTACTTAATGCCTTGGCTCCAATTTGACCAAGAGGAAGAGCGGGATCAGAAACATGCCTATCTATTTAGAGAAACAGCCCGCCTTCACGAGAGAACTGCGCAGGAAATCAAGGTCAGGCGTGAAGACATTGAACGCCACTATGAACAAACGAGAAAAAAGTGGGAAAATGAAAAGGTCATTTATGAACAGTTTGTAGACAGAGCTGAGAAAGAATGGTACCTTTCCCCCTTTGAATTGCAGGCTGTAACCTATTATTCAGAAACCATTTCCGCCGTAAACTTTGCGCTTGAGCGGATTAAGGACTGGTATGAAGCGGCAAAAGAAAAAGGCTCCTCAAGGGTTGTCATTACCCACGGCAGCCTGTCTATTCACCATTTTCTGTATAATGATGCAGGGACCGGATACTTTACGAATTTTGAGAGAGCGTCTGTGGGGCCGCCGCATAACGACTTGCTCGGCTTTTACACACGAATGTTCAGCGGTTTTCCAAAAGCTTGTCCGGAGTGTGTCGATTGGTTTTATGCATATACGAAAGCATTTCCTCTGCATGAGGCTGAAATCAGTCTTTTTCTCAGTTACATGGCTTATCCGGCAACGGTGTACAAAGTGCTGAACCGCTATCAGACCGGGAAAAGACGGCGTGAAAAAGATGAATGTACACACTTATTAAAGGCATACTGGCAAATGAAAAATATTGAGCCGTTTGTGATGAAAATCCATCAAATTGAACAAGAGAAAAAATTTCAGGCGGAAAACGAGTCCACGTCTTAATTGGCGCGGACTTGTTTGTTTATATCCATTCCAAATGAAGCGCACAGGCTAACAGAATCAATATTGCGAGCAGCAAGACATCAAAGGTTGTCGGAAAGAAAATGGTTCTGATACCTTGAAAAATCGTAATCGGGATAATCACTTGCGCGGATACAAGCCGAATTTGCCTGACCCACGGCGGCAGGGAATAAGAGCTGAAACGTTTCTTCACGGTGCATCCTCCTCAACGCATTTACAAGCATCATATGTATACTTGGTCAATAGGTGCCTGCCCATCTTGTATAGGACGCAGTATTTTTGGAAAAGATGATTGACGAATCAAAAACACTTTTACTATAATAAAGAACATAAATAAAGTATATAATGAGCTGATAGATACACCTGCTTAGAACGGGAAGAGTACAAGAAAGACGCATGCAGAGAGAGAAGCCGCTTGCTGAAAGGCTTCTTATGTTGTCTGATTGGAAGGTCGCCCGGGAGCATAATTTCTTGAAAGAAGAGTAGAGAAATTCGGGAAACCCCCGTTATCCGTTGAAGCGCATGAACTGACAAAGTTCATGAAAAAAGGTGGTACCGCGAAAGAGCTTTTTCGTCCTTTTCCCAAGGATGAAGGGCTCTTTTTTCGTTCTCAGCCATTTTAAACATGCTGGAGGGTTATGATGGAAACGAATGAACAAACAATGCCGACGAAATACGATCCGGCTGCGGTTGAAAAAGACCGATATGATTTTTGGCTAAAAGGTAAGTTTTTTGAAGCAGGCAGCGATCAGACAAAAGAGCCGTACTCTGTCGTTATTCCGCCGCCAAACGTAACAGGAAGGCTTCACCTTGGCCACGCTTGGGATACCACGCTGCAAGACATTGTAACAAGAATGAAACGCATGCAGGGGTATGATGTACTGTGGCTTCCGGGTATGGACCACGCCGGTATCGCGACACAGGCTAAAGTTGAAGCGAAACTTCGTGAAGAAGGCACAAGCCGTTACGATTTAGGCCGTGAGAAATTCCTTGAAGAAACGTGGAAGTGGAAGGAAGAGTATGCTGATTTCATCCGCAGTCAGTGGGCGAAATTAGGGCTTGGCCTTGATTATTCCCGTGAACGCTTTACGCTTGATGAAGGCTTAAACAGAGCGGTTCGCGAAGTGTTCGTCAAACTTTATGAAAAAGGCTTGATCTACAGAGGCGAATACATCATAAATTGGGACCCTGCAACAAAAACAGCTTTATCAGACATTGAGGTCATTTACAAGGATGTTCAAGGCGCGTTTTATCACATGAGCTATCCGCTTGCTGACGGATCAGGTTCAATTGAAATCGCGACGACACGTCCAGAAACGATGCTTGGTGATTCGGCCGTTGCGGTTCACCCTGAAGATGAGCGCTACAAGCACCTTATCGGAAAAACGGTTATTCTGCCTATCACAAATCGTGAAATACCGATTGTCGGCGATGACTATGTTGATATGGAATTTGGTTCAGGTGCGGTGAAAATTACGCCTGCCCACGATCCGAACGACTTCGAACTTGGCAACCGTCATAACTTAGAGCGTATTCTGGTCATGAATGAAGACGGCACGATGAATGAAAATGCGCTGCAATATCAAGGCATGGATCGCTTTGAATGCCGTAAAAAGCTCGTTAAAGATTTACAGGAGGCAGGCGTTCTCTTCAAAATCGAGGACCATCTGCACTCTGTCGGACATAGTGAACGGAGCGGAGCGGTTGTTGAACCATATCTTTCTACCCAATGGTTTGTGCGTATGCAGCCGCTTGCTGATGCAGCAATTGAATTGCAGGAGAAAGAAGAAAAAGTCAACTTTGTTCCTGACCGCTTCGAAAAAACGTATTTGCATTGGATGGAAAATATTCGCGACTGGTGTATTTCCCGTCAATTATGGTGGGGCCACCGCATTCCTGCCTGGTATCATAAAGAAACAGGCGAGTTATATGTCGGTCTTGAAGCGCCGGAGGACAGCGAAAATTGGGAGCAGGATACAGACGTGCTGGATACATGGTTCAGTTCTGCGCTCTGGCCTTTCTCCACTATGGGCTGGCCTGATTTGACAGCTGAAGACTTTAAACGCTATTATCCGACTGACGTTCTCGTTACAGGCTACGACATCATTTTCTTCTGGGTGTCACGCATGATTTTCCAAGGGATTGAATTTACTGGCGAACGTCCGTTTAAAGATGTTTTAATCCATGGCTTAATCCGTGATGAGCAAGGCAGAAAAATGAGTAAATCTCTTGGCAACGGTGTCGATCCGATGGAAGTGATTGACAAGTACGGAGCCGATTCCCTTCGCTATTTCCTGGCGACTGGAAGCTCTCCTGGCCAAGATCTTCGCTTCAGCTATGAAAAAGTGGAATCGACTTGGAATTTTGCCAATAAAATTTGGAACGCTTCTCGTTTCGCATTAATGAACATGGATGGCATGACATATGATGAGCTTGATCTTTCAGGTGAGAAATCAGTAGCTGACAAGTGGATTTTAACGCGTTTAAACGAAACGATCGAAAGTGTGACACAGCTAGCTGATAAATATGAATTTGGTGAAGTCGGCCGCCATTTATATAACTTTATTTGGGACGATTTCTGTGATTGGTATATTGAAATGGCGAAGCTTCCTCTATACGGAGAAGACGAAGCGGCTAAGAAAACAACCCGTTCCATCCTTGCTTATGTTCTGGATCAAACGATGCGCCTGCTCCATCCGTTTATGCCATTCTTAACGGAGGAAATTTGGCAGCACCTGCCTCACCAAGGAGAATCCATTACTGTAAGCACAT
The DNA here is from genome assembly GCF_014250375.1 of Bacillus sp. PAMC26543. Classification (NCBI taxonomy): domain Bacteria; kingdom Bacillati; phylum Bacillota; class Bacilli; order Caryophanales; family Bacillaceae; genus Bacillus; species Bacillus sp. PAMC26543. The sequence continues at coordinate 1,436,986 of NZ_CP060193.1, forward strand.
GGCCTGCTGTTGTGCCTGAGCATACAGACACTGAAGCTGCTGCTGACATGAAGCTTCTCGTTGAACTGATCCGTTCTGTGCGTAATATCCGCAGCGAAGTAAACACACCGATGAGCAAGCAAGTTGAATTGTACATTAAAGCGAGCACGGACGAGGTCGCAGCCCGTCTCGAAGCAAACCGTTCTTATGTGGAACGCTTTACAAATCCGAGCGCGCTGAAAATCGGTACAGATATCGAAGCTGTTGATAAAGCAATGACGGCAGTTGTCACAGGAGCAGAGGTCATACTTCCGCTTGAAGGTTTAATTAATATCGATGAAGAAATCGCCCGTCTGCAAAAAGAATTCGATAAGCTGACGAAAGAAGTCGAGCGAGTCCAAAAGAAACTTGGAAACGAAGGATTTATAAAAAAAGCGCCTGCACACGTAATTGATGAAGAACGTGAGAAAGAGAAAGATTATGTGGCAAAGCGTGACGCTGTTCAAAAACGAATGGCTGAGCTGAAGGGCTAATGAAAAGCCGAGGCGGTTTCTTGAGAAACCGCCTTGTCTTATAAAAGAGGGGATTATCATTGTTTACTGCATATGAAGAAGCGCGCAGCTGGATTCACAGCCGTCTAAAATTCGGAGTGAAGCCCGGTCTTGATCGAATGAAGCAGCTGATGGCGCGATTGGACCATCCTGAAAAGAAAATCCGCGCGCTCCACGTGGCGGGAACAAACGGCAAAGGATCAACTGTCGCTTTTATCCGTTCTATGCTGCAAGAAGCGGGATACACTGTCGGTACGTTTACATCGCCTTATATCATCACATTTAATGAGCGCATCAGCGTAAACGGCACACCTATTACAGATGAGGAGTGGGTCACACTCGTTAATCAGGTGAAACCGATCGTTGAAGCGCTTGATCAAACTGAACACGGTCAGCCGACAGAATTTGAAATTATGACGGCTTGTGCATTTTTATATTTTGCTGCGTATCATCAGGTCGATTTTGTTATTTTTGAAACAGGTCTGGGCGGAAGGTACGATTCTACTAATGTTGTCGAGCCGCTTTTAACTGTCATCACAAGTATCGGACACGACCATATGAACATTTTAGGAAACACCATTGAAGAAATCGCAGGCGAAAAAGCCGGGATTATAAAAGAAGGCATTCCGATCGTGACAGCCGTTACCCAGCCGGAAGCCTTACAGGTAATCCGGCATGAAGCTGAACGAAAATCTGCTCCTTTTCAGTCATTGCATGATACAAGCAGGATTTATAATGAAAAGGCTCTCTCTGCAGGAGAACAGTTTTCTTTAAAAACCGGAGAAACGTGTTATGAAGATATTCGAACATCTCTCATCGGTACGCATCAAAGACAAAATGCGGCATTGTCCATTTTGGCTGCCGAATGGCTTAACAGGGAAAACATTGCTGAAATTAGTGGTGCTGCGTTAAGAAGCGGGCTCGTAAAGGCTGCTTGGCCGGGCAGATTAGAGTTGGTTCAGGAACATCCGCCGGTATATTTAGACGGCGCCCATAATGAAGAAGGGATCGATAAGCTGACTGAAACGATGAAGCAGCGTTTTCCGGATTCCGATATTTGTGTGGTGTTCAGTGCGTTAAAGGATAAGCCGTATCATGACATGATTAAGAAACTGGAAACGATCGCGCACTCGATTCATTTTGCTTCTTTTGATTTTCCGCGTGCTTCTCTTGCGAAAGATCTGTATGATGCTAGTGAAATCAGCAGCAAAAGCTGGAATGAAGATCCGGAGCATGTGATCAAATTAATAGAAAGCAAAAAAGGCTCAAATGATATCGTGCTCATTACGGGATCACTTTATTTTATTTCTGACATTCGAAAAAGAATGCTGTAATGACTTTGGCCCGGCAGAATCAATAATGATATTCTGCCGGGATTTTTTCTGTCAAAATCTAAAATTGCTTATTATAGATCAATATGCTTGCTGTGCTACAATCCATAGCATAATCTAAAGAGAGTAAAGGTGTGTTGTCTATGATTCCGATTCTTTTTGTCCTCGGCCTTATCCTCGGTTCATTTTATTATACGGTTGGATGCCGTATCCCCTTGCACATATCCATCATAAGTCCGCGTTCGGCATGTTCCTTTTGCCGTCGAACCCTAACCCCGACGGAATTAATCCCTGTTTTATCTTTTATTCTGCAAAAAGGCAATTGCAAAAGCTGCGGCCAAAAGCTCTCTCTTATGTACCCGGCGGCAGAGCTCTCGACAGCGAGTTTATTTGCAGCCGCGGGATTTCGTTTCGGTTTGTCTTGGGAACTGATTGTTGCGTTGGTGTTTCTATCTCTTCTAATTATTGTTTCTGTGACAGATATTCACTTTATGCTGATTCCAAATCGCATATTGCTATTCTTTCTTCCCTTTCTGGCGGCTGGCAGAATCATTTCTCCGCTTCTTTCTTGGTATGAAGGCTTTATAGGCGCGGCTGCCGGTTTTCTTTTACTGGCCTTTATTGCCGTCATCACTCATGGAGGAATAGGGGGAGGGGATGTTAAATTATTTGCCGTTATTGGCCTTGTGCTTGGTGTAAAAATGCTTGCTGCCGCCTTTTTCTTTTCAGTTTTTATAGGCGCATTGTACGGAGCTGCCGCTGTACTGTTCGGAAGGCTGGCCAGAAAACAGCCGATTCCCTTTGCCCCGGCAATTGCGGCAGGAAGCATTTTCGCTTATTTATACGGTGACTCTATCATTTCCTTTTATGTCAAAACGGCGTTAGGCTGACTGATGAAAAATTTGACGAACGTTTTTTGGACAAGACGACAAAAGTCTTGTTCTTTTTTTTTTCGCCTGTGCTAAAGTGTGTAGCATGAAAAGCCACAAGAACGGTCACACAAATGAAGGGAGGAAGCAGAATTGAAAAAAAGGAAGCAAAAAAAAATCAGTAAAGCGGAAGAAAAAGCCCTTAAGGTGACGATTAATGGAAAAGAAGAAACAGTTTATGAACAAGAGACACCGGAGACAGAGCAAGAAAAAAACATGACGTTTTCAAATTGGGAGGAAAAGAGAAAGGCGGAGCAGGAGGTTGCGGCGTCCCATGAACATCCTGATGAAGATGAATTCAACTGGGATTCAGACGAGGATAAGGTGTTTAAAGATGACCCCAAAGTTGTTCCGCCTTATCAAAAGAAGAAATCGAAGCTCTATTCAAAAGGAAAGTCAGGGTCGGCCAAGCCGGTAAAAAGAGTGGCGGCGACAATTGCCTTTGCTGCGGTTTTAGGCACAGGCTTAGGGCTATTCGCATTGAATATATCAGGCAATAAAGAAGCGTCGGCGCCAGCCTCCTTAGACGATTCTTTAGGCAGCCAGACGGCAAAAGCAGGAGATACATCTGCGGAGAAACAAAGCACCGGCGGTGAAAAACAAGCGGCACAAACGGAAGGTACATATAAAACATATGCAGTTCAAGCAGGAAAGTTTTCAAATGAAAAGGGTGCTGAGACGTTAACTGAACAGCTGACTGAAAAAGGATATTCCGCCGTCTCCCTGTCAAAGGATGACGGGTACACGTATGTCATCGCGGGTCTGGCAAATGATAAGGCTGTATCACAGCAGTTAGGGCAGCTTTTGATCGACAGCGATTTTGAAGCTTGGGGAGGCAAGGAATTATCCTTATCAATAGAGTCGGATATGACAGATTCTTTCAAGAAAACAGCAGAGCTCTCTGCGAAGGCGATTCTCGGAGAAGATATCACAAAAGCAAGTGTTAAAAAAATAGAAAAGTCGCTCGGTGAATCAGAAGCGGCTGAAACGGGAGAGAAAAAAGCAGTTTTGCAGGCGTTAAAGGAATTAGAGGACCCAAGTGCTGAAGCCGGATGGAAGGCTCAGCAGCAGCTTTTAGCCGTAATTAAATAATAGAAAGTGCCTGAGCCTTCGTCCTTAGTGACAGGCTTTTTTTATTTTGTCATGAAAAAGTTATTTTTCTGAAATTGTGGCGAGCCTCATGATTTGGTAGGATAAATGAGTATCTTTTTTTCTTAAGCAAACCCTGAAAGGATGACGAACATGGCTAAGCCGCTTATACTTGCATCACAATCTCCGCGAAGAAAAGAACTCCTCGATCTGCTTCAGATCCCCTACACCATTACTGTCAGTGAAGTAGAGGAAAAATTAAATCGAAACTTTTCACCTGAAGAAAACGTCCAATGGTTGGCAAAACAAAAAGCTAAGGCTGTGGCCGATCTCAATCCGGGCGCAATCGTAATCGGTGCTGATACAATGGTATGTCTTGACGGTGAGTGCCTAGGCAAACCGCAAGATCAAGAAGAAGCCGCTGCTATGCTCCGCAGGCTTTCCGGCCGTAGTCATTCAGTGATAACCGCTGTCAGTATTCAAGCTGCAAATCACAGCGAAACGTTCTATGATAAGACTGAGGTTGTGTTTTGGCCCCTCAGTGAAGAAGATATTTGGACTTATATTGAAACGAAAGAACCGATGGATAAAGCAGGTGCTTACGGCATCCAAGGAAAAGGCGCACTTTTTGTAAAAAAAATAGACGGAGATTATTATTCAGTCGTAGGGCTCCCTATATCAAAAACAATGAGAGTTCTGAAGGATTTTGATGTAGAAGCCTGACGATTTTTATAAACGGGAAGGGAAAGAAAAGGAGGGCTTGATCATACACGATCTGCCATTAAAACTCAGAGATTTCCCAAAGAAAGAAAAACCTAGAGAACGGCTGCTGAAAGTCGGAGCCGAGAACTTAGCAAACAACGAACTTTTGGCTATTTTATTGCGGACAGGCACAAAGAACGAATCTGTTATGAACCTTTCAAACAGGCTTCTGCGCTCGTTTGACGGGCTGCGTCTGCTGAAAGAAGCTTCCGTTGAGGAGCTGTCCAGCATCCCGGGAATCGGTCTGGTGAAGGCTGTGCAAATACTGGCAGCAGTTGAACTGGGAAGCCGTATTCATAAACTAGCCAATGAAGAACATTTTGTAATCCGCTCCCCGGAAGACGGCGCAAACCTGGTCATGGAGGATATGCGCTTTTTAACCCAGGAGCATTTTGTCTGTTTATATTTAAATACAAAAAACCAAGTCATCCATAAACGCACTGTTTTTATCGGAAGTCTGAATTCATCTATTGTCCACCCCCGGGAGGTATTTAAAGAAGCGTTTAAACGATCTGCCGCTTCCTTTATTTGTATCCACAATCATCCATCGGGGGATCCGACGCCGAGCAGGGAAGATATTGAAGTGACAAGACGGCTGTTTGAATGCGGAAACCTGATTGGCATCGAGCTGCTTGACCATTTGGTGATTGGCGACAAAAAATTTGTGAGTTTAAAGGAAAAAGGATATTTGTAACACTTTTTTTTTCGTCGAATTAAGCTATAATAGAGTTTATGAGTTTTTCCCTTTAGGGTATTTTTGCTTTAAGAAAGGAAGATACATACATATGTTTGGAATTGGTACAAGAGACCTTGGTATAGATCTTGGAACTGCGAATACGCTTGTTTTTGTGAAAGGTAAAGGAATTGTTGTGAGAGAGCCGTCAGTCGTTGCTCTGCAAACGGATACGAAATCGATTGTTGCTGTCGGAAATGATGCGAAAAATATGATCGGACGGACTCCTGGAAACGTAGTAGCTCTTCGCCCGATGAAAGACGGCGTTATCGCTGATTATGAAACGACGGCTACCATGATGAAATATTACATCAATCAGGCCATTAAAAATAAAGGCATGTTTGCCAGAAAACCTTATGTGATGGTTTGTGTGCCATCCGGCATTACTGCGGTTGAAGAGCGTGCTGTTATCGATGCGACAAGACAAGCCGGAGCGCGTGACGCGTATCCGATCGAAGAACCGTTTGCTGCGGCTATCGGCGCCAATCTGCCGGTTTGGGAACCGACTGGAAGCATGGTTGTTGATATCGGTGGCGGAACGACAGAAGTTGCGATTATTTCCCTCGGAGGTATTGTAACATCTCAATCCATCCGCGTTGCCGGTGATGAAATGGACGATGCGATTATCAACTACATCAGAAAAACATACAACCTGATGATCGGGGACCGCACTGCTGAAGCGATTAAAATGGATATCGGCTCTGCTGAATCCGCAGAAGAATCCGATAAAATGGAAATCCGCGGCCGTGACTTGCTGACAGGTCTGCCGAAAACGATCGAAATTACTGGAAAAGAAATTTCTAATGCTTTGCGTGACACTGTGTCAACTATTGTAGAGGCAGTGAAAAGCACACTTGAAAAAACACCGCCTGAGCTTGCCGCAGATATCATGGACAGAGGTATTGTGTTAACCGGCGGCGGAGCGCTTCTTCGTAATTTGGACAAAGTCATCAGCGAAGAAACAAAAATGCCGGTCCTTATCGCTGAAGACCCGCTTGATTGTGTAGCGATCGGTACAGGAAAAGCACTGGAGCACATCCATCTTTTCAAAGGAAAAACAAGATAATCGGGAGTTCAATAGAAGAGGTGTAACACGATGCCGAATAAACGGTTAATGCTATTACTTCTGTGTATTATCATATTGGTGGCTATGATTGGATTTTCGCTGAAGGACGGCCGTAATACCACCTGGCCTGAGAAACTGATCGGTGATACGACGGGAGTATTTCAAAACATTTTTCATACGCCTGCCGAATTTTTTGCAGGGATATTTGAGAACATTAGTGATTTAAAAAACACATACGAAGAAAACGAGCGTCTGAGAGAAAAGCTTGACGGACAGACAAAATATGAAGCCAAGCTCCAAGAACTTGAAGACGAAAACAAATCCTTGCGTGACGAACTCGGCCATGTGAAATCAATAAAAGATTACAAGCCGATTTTGGCGACAGTCATTGCCAGAAGTCCTGATAACTGGGCGAAGCAAGTGACCCTTAACAAAGGGACTCAGCAAAACGTAGCGAAAGATATGGCTGTAACGAACGAAAAAGGCGCATTAATCGGGAAGATTAAAAGCTCCGGCCTTAATAACTTTACGTCTACGGTCCAGCTTTTAAGCGATACTGACCGGAATAACAGAGTCGCAACAACCATTTCCGGGAAAAAAGGCAGCAAAGGCTACGGTTTAATCGAAGGCTATGATAAAGACAAAAAACGGCTTAAGATGACCATAATCGAACGCAAGGATAAACAAGATGTGAAAAAAGGCGATCTGATCGAAACGTCGGGCACAGGAGGCGTATTTCCAGAAGGGCTGACAATCGGTGAAGTGACTGAGATCGAGTCTGATTCTTATGGATTAACGAAAGTTGCCTATGTAAAACCTGCGGCTGATCTTTCTGATTTAAATAATGTGATCGTTGTTAATCGTGATGTGCCGACTGTCGATACAGAGGAGGAAGGATCGTGAAACGTTTCCTTCTCCCTTTCGTTATGATGTTGGTTTTTTCGGCGGAAAGCATCTTTACTGATCTGGTGCATTTCCCGTTCGTCACGGATGACCAGGTGCTCGTCCCGCGTTTTCTGATGCTTGTGCTGATTTTTATGTCGGCTTTTATCAATCAAAAACACGCGGTGATCTACGGTTTTATTTTCGGCTTTCTATATGATATGAATTATACAAGTCTATTAGGTGTTTATATGTTTGGCTTTGCGGGGCTAAGCTATTTGGCGTCAAAAGCGTTTAAAGTGCTGCACACAAACGCTTTTGTCGTCATCCTGATTGCTGTTCTCGCAGTTTGCCTGCTTGAATTTTATGTATTCGGCATTCAGTCGCTGATTCACAAAGACATTATGACGTTTAATGGCTTTGTGCTAGACCGGTTTATACCGACAGTTTTATTAAATATGATAAGCGCACTCATCCTGGTTCTCCCATTTAGATTATTTTTTATGAGTCTAAAGAAAGAATTGAGAGATGAGTAAAAAGGATTTTATCTTTTTTTGACGAAATGAGTATGTTGTTGAGGTGAATATTGTGAAGACCAAAAAGCAGCAATATGTAACGATAAAAGGAACAAAGAATGGTTTGACATTGCATCTTGATGATGCATGTTCTTTTGATGAGCTTCTCGATGGTCTTCAGAATATGCTGTCAATTGAACAATATACAGATGGAAAAGGCCAGAAAATCAGCGTTCACATTAAGCTGGGTAATCGCTGCTTATATCAGGAGCAAGAGGAACAGCTGACCGAATTAATTGCGTCAAAGAAAGATTTGTTTGTTCATTCTATTGAGAGTGAAGTCATTACTAAAAAAGAAGCACAGCGTATGAAAGAGGAAGCTGAAATTATTTCTGTTTCAAAAATTGTCCGTTCAGGCCAAGTGCTCGAGGTGAAGGGCGATTTGCTTCTAATCGGAGATGTGAACCCGGGCGGGACAGTCAGAGCCGGCGGAAACATTTTTGTTCTGGGTTCGCTGAAAGGGATTGCCCACGCCGGATTTAACGGAAATAATCATGCGGTCATTGCTGCCTCTGAAATGCTGCCGACACAGTTAAGAATCAATCACGTGTTAAATCGCTCCCCAGACCACATTCAAAAAGGGAACGAAATGGAATGTGCTTATTTAGATACAGACGGAAATATGGTCATTGAACGCCTTCAACATTTGGCTCATTTAAGACCTGATCTAACAAGGCTTGAGGGAGGAATGTGAATTGGGTGAGGCTATCGTAATAACTTCGGGAAAAGGCGGAGTAGGTAAAACAACAACATCTGCTAACCTCGGTACCGCCTTAGCCATTTTAGGGAAGCGTGTATGTTTAGTAGATACTGATATAGGACTGCGCAACCTGGATGTAGTAATGGGTCTTGAAAATAGAATTATTTATGATCTCGTAGACGTTGTAGAGGGCAGATGTAAAATGCATCAGGCGCTCGTAAAGGATAAACGTTTTGATGATTTGCTCTATTTAATGCCCGCTGCTCAAACGAGCGATAAAACGGCTGTTGCTCCTGAACAAATTAAAACTATGGTCCAAGAGCTCAAGCAGGAATTTGATTATGTCATCATAGACTGCCCCGCAGGAATTGAGCAAGGATACAAAAACGCCGTTTCCGGGGCTGACAAGGCGGTAGTGGTCACAACGCCTGAAATTTCAGCTGTGCGAGATGCTGATCGCATTATAGGGCTTTTGGAACAAGAAGAAAATATTGAACCGCCGCGGCTCATCGTAAACAGAATCAGAAATCACCTGATGAAAAACGGTGACACGATGGATATCGATGAAATCGTTCAGCATTTGTCGATTGATTTGCTCGGTATCGTTGCCGATGATGATGAAGTGATTAAGGCATCTAACCATGGCGAACCGATTGCAATGGACCCTAAAAATCGCGCCTCCATCGCATATCGCAATATTGCCCGCCGCATTTTAGGCGAATCTGTTCCTTTGCAGGTGCTTGAAGAGCAAAACAAGGGAATGATGGCTAAGATTAAGTCATTTTTCGGAGTAAGATCATAATTTCATAGAATAAAAGAGAAGAATCTGACAAAGCAAATGCTGTGTCAGGTTTTTTTGTTTCTGACTGCTCTGTGCTGAAGGTAAATCGAATAATTGCCGTGGACAAGACATATGATGTACAAACCCAACGAATGCAAAGGATGATGGCAATGAGTCACAGAGCAGATGAAATCAGAAAACGATTAGAGAAAAGAAGGAAACAGGTTTCCGGCTCAAAACGTTTCCCTACTCAGACAGGTTCCGAAAAGCAAAAAACGCCGTCCTGGGTCATGATGTCTGATCAGGAAAAACATGGAACCCTCCCGGTGTATGAGGATGGCAATTCGAATTTCAGCGGAAGACACCCTTTGGTGAAAACAGACTCAATTATTCTGAAATGTCTTCTATCGGCCTGCCTTGTTCTTGTTTCTGCCATAGCCTATAAAACAAATATTGGACCCGTCAGCCAGATCAAGCCGGTCGTTGCACAAACCTTCGAAACAGAATTTCAATTTGCTTCAGCAAGCCATTGGTTTGAAACGAAATTTGGCAGCCCGCTTGCATTTCTCGCTCCTGAAAAGAAAAATAAGGAACAGCAGGTTGAAGTGGGTCAGGATCTCGTCGCACCCGCATCTGGTAAAGTTCAGCAGGATTTTCAGGACAACGGGGAAGGCATTAAAGTCGAAACAAGCAGTGATACAATCGATTGTATAAAAGAAGGCTATGTTGTTGAAGTCAGTAAAGACGGTGAGACGGGGCTGACAGTGAAAGTGCAGCATGCTGACAATACCTACAGCATTTATGGCGAACTGAAAGACGTGGATGTCGCTTTATATGATTTTGTAGATAAAGGAAAAAAGCTCGGTTCGATTAAACTCGATGATCATAACAAAGGGCTCTATTATTTTGCCATGAAAGACGGCGACAAATTTATTGATCCGATTCAGGTGATCTCATTTGAATAAATGGCTTGACCTCATCTTGAAAATTCATGTTCATCCTTTTCTTTGGATTATCGTGGCGCTGGGGCTGATTACAGGGCATATGAAAGCATTGCTGTGTTTGCTTGTGATTGTTCTGATCCATGAGCTGGGGCATGCCGCTCTGGCCGTGTTTTTTTCTTGGAGAATCAAGCGTGTTTTTTTGCTGCCATTTGGAGGAACAGTTGAAGTGGAAGAGCACGGAAATCGGCCGTTAAAGGAAGAGTTTGCGGTTATTATTGCCGGACCTCTTCAGCACATTTGGCTTCAGCTTGCGGCTTGGATGATTGCAGGCCTCTCAATAATTGATCAGCAGACCTTTGAACTGTTTACATTTTATAATCTATCTATTTTATTTGTGAATCTGCTGCCGATTTGGCCGCTTGATGGCGGCAAGCTGTTATTTTTAATTTTTTCAAAGCATCTGTCTTTTCAAAAAGCGCACCGGCTGAATCTGAAGACTTCACTTGTGTGCTGCCTGCTTCTCGCATGCTGGGTTTTATTTGCGGTTCCTCTGCAAATCAGCGCATGGGTTTTGTTTGTCTTTCTGGCTGTTTCTCTGTTTGAGGAGTACAGGCAAAGACACTACATCCATGTGAGGTTTCTCCTGGAAAGATATTATGGGAAAAACCGTGAGCTTGAAAAATTGCTACCGCTTACCGTTAATGCTGAGGACAAAGTCTATCATGTCATGGCGGAATTCAAACGAGGCTGCAAGCATCCCATTATTATAGAAAAATCCGGCGAGAAGCTAAGCCAGCTGGATGAGAATGAAGTGCTGCATGCCTACTTTGCTGATAAACGGACAAATTCCTCCATGGAAGAGCTGCTGCTCCCTTATTAAAATCGATTGACAAACGCCTTGTATTCTGATATATTTTTTAATGTTATGGATGTAGCACCAATGCTACAACCGCTCAGTACAGGTGTTAAGAGTTGTTTTACAGCCCCCTGGTATCTGGCGAGTCTTAGTCTAATAGGAGGTGCAGAGAATGTACGCAATCATTAAAACAGGCGGTAAACAAATTAAAGTTGAAGAAGGCCAAACTGTTTACATCGAGAAACTTGCTGCTGAAGCAGGTGAAACAGTTACTTTTGAAGACGTTTTGTTTGTTGGCGGAGACAATGTGAAAGTCGGCAACCCTACAGTTGAAGGCGCAACAGTAACGGCTAAAGTTGAAAAACAAGGCCGCGCGAAAAAAATCACTGTTTTCAGATACAAAGCAAAGAAAAACGTTCATAAAAAACAAGGTCATCGTCAGCCTTACACTAAAGTGACGATCGAAAAAATCAACGCGTAAGCATGATTCAGGCAACAATCAGACGGTCCCGTACTGACAAAAGCTTATTGTCTTTTGAAATGACGGGCCACGCCGACTTTGCTGAACATGGACAAGATCTCGTTTGTGCCGGAGTAACAGCCGTTGTGTTTGGATCCGTTAACGCGGTCATCGCGCTGGCGGGCTTCGAGCCGCTTCTTGATATAGGAGAAGACGGGGGTTATTTCTACTTTGAATTCCCTGAATCTCTTGATCCGGAGGCGCGCCAAAAAGCTCAGTTGCTGATCGAAGGCATGATTGTTTCGTTAGAGACAATTGAGCGGGATTATAAAGATCACTTGCGTGTGACCACAAACATAATATAGGAGGTGAGCTACATGCTTAGATTAGATCTTCAGTTTTTCGCTTCTAAAAAAGGAGTAGGTTCTACAAAGAACGGACGTGACTCTGAGGCTAAACGTTTAGGTGCTAAACGTGCTGACGGTCAATTCGTAACAGGCGGTTCTATCCTTTACCGTCAACGCGGAACAAAAATTTACCCAGGTGAAAACGTGGGCCGCGGCGGAGATGACACTCTTTTTGCGAAAATCGACGGAACTGTTAAATTCGAACGTTTCGGCCGTGACCGCAAAAAAGTGAGCGTATATCCTGTAGCTCAATAATGATTCAAAAACTCCGGTCGATGATGACTGGAGTTTTTTTTGCAATATGCGGAGTAAGCATCAAGAATGTTATGCAGAGTATGTGCGAGCAGACCCCGCCAAGAATGAGAACGAATGTCTCAAACCCACTGGATATGTTCCCCAAGCAGTAATACATAAAATGTTCTGCCTGGCTGAAAATCAACCGAAGCCAGAAAAAAGGAACATGATATTTCTGGGAAAAACAATTGTTTTTCTATCAAAGCCTTCTCTGTTATAATTCATAATACACACTTATACAGACTCCTAAATAAGAAATCAAATGATTGGGAGTGCGAAAATGAAGGATGTTTCAAAAAATCAAGAAGAAAATATAAGCGATACGGCTTTAACAAATGAACTGATTCATCTTCTTGGCCATTCCCGGCATGATTGGATGAATAAGCTGCAGCTAATTAAAGGAAACTTAAGCTTGCAGAAGTATGACCGCGTCTTTGAAATCATTGAAGAAATGGTGATAGACGCTAAGCACGAATCAAAGCTCTCAAACCTGAAAACACCGCATTTAGCGTTTGATTTTCTTACGTTTAATTGGAAAGCCCAATGTATGACACTTGAATATGAAGTTCTCGGGGAAATTAAGGATTTGTCAGCTTATGATCAAAAATTGGCGAAACTGATGAGAAAGCTGTTTGATCTGTTTGAACAAGCAGTCACTAGAGGCAGTGAAAATCATTTAACCGTTTCGCTTCAAACCGATCATCCTGACAGACAGCTGATTCTGTACCTTGATTTTCACGGCACTTTTGCCAATATATCTGCCTTTGACGATTTTCGGCAAAATGGATATGAGGACTTTGATATCATGCGTTTTGAGATCACAAGTCACGAATGTCTGATTGAAATTGGGTTGAACTAGCGGAGTTTTTTAACGGTTTAGAACGGAGGACATTATGTTTGTAGATCAGGTGAAAGTGTATGTAAAAGGCGGCGACGGAGGCAACGGGATGGTTGCGTTTCGCCGTGAAAAATATGTGCCGAAAGGCGGCCCTGCCGGCGGCGACGGCGGAAAAGGAGGAGACGTCGTTTTTGAAGTGGACGAAGGTCTCCGTACTCTTATGGATTTTAGATATAAAAAACACTTTAAAGCGATTCGCGGCGAGCATGGCATGTCAAAAAACCAGCACGGACGAAATGCTGATGATATGGTCATTAAAGTTCCGCCTGGCACTGTTGTGACAGACGATGATACAAAACAGGTCATTGCCGATTTAACCGAACATGGACAGCAGGCTGTCATCGCAAGGGGCGGAAGAGGCGGAAGAGGGAACTCACGCTTTGCCACACCGGCGAACCCCGCACCTCAGCTCTCAGAAAACGGTGAACCGGGAAAAGAACGCTATGTTGTTCTTGAATTAAAAGTGCTTGCAGACGTCGGGCTTGTCGGGTTCCCAAGTGTAGGGAAATCGACTTTGTTGTCCGTCGTTTCATCTGCAAAACCGAAAATTGCGGATTATCATTTTACGACACTTGTTCCGAATCTTGGCATGGTCGAAACAGATGATGGACGGAGCTTCGTTATAGCCGATTTGCCTGGACTGATTGAAGGGGCTCATCAAGGCGTCGGGCTTGGCCACCAATTTTTGCGCCATATTGAGCGGACCCGTGTTATCGTTCATGTCATTGATATGTCCGGCTTGGAAGGCCGCGATCCGTATGAGGATTATGTGACAATTAATCAGGAATTGAGCGAGTACAATTTGCGTCTCACTGAGCGCCCGCAAATTATTGTCGCAAATAAAATGGACATGCCGCAGGCGGCGGAAAATCTTGAAGGGTTTAAAGAAAAGCTGACGGATGATTATCCGGTGTTCCCGGTCAGTGCAGTGACAAGAGAAGGTCTTCGCGAGCTTCTGTATGAAGTTGCCAATCAGCTGGAAAACACTCCGGAATTCCCGCTGTATGACGAGGAAGAGCTTACGCAAAACCGTGTTATGTACACGATGGAGAATGAAGAAGTGCCATTCAGCATTACGCGAGATCCTGACGGAGTCTTTGTGCTTTCAGGAGACAGTCTTGAGCGGTTATTCAAGATGACTGATTTCTCACGTGATGAATCTGTTAAACGATTTGCAAGACAGATGCGGGGAATGGGTGTTGATGAAGCACTCAGAGAACGCGGGGCCAAAGACGGAGACATTATCAGACTTCTTGAATTCGAATTTGAATTTATTGATTAATGATGGGTGAGAGCCTGGATATCAGGCTCTCTATTTTCAAAAGGGGGGATGCAAGTGAAAGAGGAGACGTTTTATCTTGTCCGTGAAGATGTGTTGCCTGATGCGATGAGAAAAACATTGGAAGTCAAAAAACTGCTGGATCGAAAAAAAGCAGAATCAGTGGCAGATGCCGTTCAAAAGGTGGATTTAAGCAGAAGTGCATTTTATAAATACAGAGATGCCGTTTTTCCTTTTTATACAATGGTTAAAGAGCAAATTATCACACTTTTCTTTCATTTAGAGGATCGCTCCGGGGCGTTATCTCAGCTCCTTCAGGCGGTGGCTGACTCTGGAAGCAACGTTCTTTCCATTCACCAGACCATCCCGCTTCAAGGGAGAGCAAACGTAACGCTGTCTATCAGTACATCTGCAATGGAAGAGGATATTCATACATTAATGAACAAGATGAGAAAGTTTGACTTTGTAGAAAAGGTTGAAATATTAGGTTCAGGAGCGTAAGGGGAGAGAATATTGTCATGAAAGTCGGTTATTTAGGTCCAGCAGCTACATTCACACATCTAGCAGTCAGTTCTTGTTTCCAAAATGGCGCCGAGCATGTTGCTTACCGCACGATACCGGAATGTATAGATGCGGCAGTCGCAGGTGAGGTTGATTTTGCTTTTGTTCCTTTAGAGAACGCATTAGAAGGATCAGTAAATTTAACAATAGACTATTTAATACATGAACAGCCTCTGCCCATCGTAGGTGAAATGACATTACCGATTCATCAGCACTTACTCGTTCATCCTTCCAGAGAAAATGCGTGGAAAGATCTAGACAAAATTTATTCTCACTCACATGCGATTGCGCAGTGCCATAAATTTCTCCATCGGCATTTTTCTTCCGTGCCGTATGAATATGCCAATTCAACCGGAGCGGCGGCAAAGTTTGTCAGTGACCATCCCGAGCTGAATATCGGGGTGATTGCCAATGAAATGGCGGCTTCTACATACGAATTAAAAATCGTAAAACGGGATATACAGGATTATAGAGACAATCATACGCGATTTGTCATTCTGTCTCCTGATGAAAATATAACCTTTGAAGTGAATTCAAAATTGAATTCAAGACCAAAAACAACACTGATGGTGATGCTTCCGCAGGATGATCAGTCCGGAGCGCTGCATAGAGTGCTGTCTGCTTTTTCTTGGAGAAACTTAAACCTGTCAAAAATCGAATCCCGTCCGACCAAAACCGGGTTAGGGAATTATTTCTTTATTATTGATATTGAACAGGCGTTTGATGAAGTATTAATCCCTGGGGCTATGCAGGAGCTTGAAGCGCTCGGATGCAAAGTAAAGCTGCTTGGTACATATCAATCTTATCAATTATAAAAAGCCCTATTAGGGCTTTTTTTAGTCTTCAATCAAAATACCGGCTTCTTCGAGTGCTTGACAGGCTTGATCGATGCGATGTTCATCGGGTGCTGTCAGTGTATGAAGATGCACACCATCTGTCAGCTGTGATAAATAGGCGGCATTTGTGGAATTGATCTTTTTGATGAAATGTTCGACTTCTTTTCGCGTGCCGACTTGGATCGCTGCAGTTAAATCTCCGTATACAGGGTGCTCAATTTTTACGTCTTTTACAGTTACCCCTTCATCCACGATGAGCTGCAATTCTTCTTCTGTCCGTTCAGGCCCGTGCAGACACGCTATGATTCTTTCTGCCTGCTGATGCTTCTGAGCGGCGGCGTCCAGATAGACATAGCCTTGGCTTGTGGCGATAATCGGCTCGTTTCTCGCTTTTAAAAGCGAGATATCCTGAACGATCACCTGTCTCGAAACATTTGCTTTTTTTGCGAGCTCTCCTCCTGTCAGCGGCGATGTGGATTCCTTCAGCCACAAAAGAAGCTGCTCACGCCTATTGGCGCCCAAGAGCTTTAATTCTTCGGTCAATATGATATTCTCCTTTCCTTTGTTCCAAAAGCGCTGTAAACGTATGTAATAACATATCCAGCTGTTCAGTTGTTGTGTTTTTTCCGAAAGAGATGCGGATAAATTGCAGGGCTTCCTGTTCTGTTTTTCTTAACGCTTTCATCGTTTCAGACGGCCCGTGATAACCTGCAGAACAAGCGCTGCCCGTTGAAATGCAAATATTATTCCGATTACATTCTAACATAACATATTGTCCTTCAAATGAGCCAAAAAAACACCCGATAATATGGGGCAGACATTCTGTGTTTGCACCATCTGCCGCAAGGGTTACAGGGAGAGACCGAATACGGATTTGTTCTAAAAAGTATTGTCTTAACATTTGATTATGGGATATCTGACTTTCCATTTCACTTACGATCAGCTCCGCTGCCGCTGTAAAGGCTCCGATACCCGGTACGTTTATCGTGCCTGCTCGAAACCCATTCTCATGAACGGTGTCAGGGTACACCGGTTTCCAATTGACGTCCGGCCGAATATAGACAGCTCCGACTCCTTTAGGGCCGTGAATTTTATGACTGGAAATAGAGAGAGCATCCACCCCCATTTCTTCAGTATGGATGGGCAGTTTGCCGAATGTTTGTACCGCATCACAATGAAGAAGAATTTGCCTGTTGTGAAGATACGATGACAGGTGTTTAATGGGCTGAATAATTCCTGTTTCTGAATTGGCATGCTGAATAGAAACCAGGCCTGTGTCCGGGCGAATATGAGCTGCCAATATTTCCTCGGTAATAAGTCCGTACTCATTAGGCTTAATGATTGTCACGTCAAAGCCAAGATTCTGCAGTAAAGCAGCACAGTTATGGATTGATTGATGTTCCATGGCAGTCGTAATAAAATGTCTTTTTGTTTTTGGCAGGCCGTTTAACAATGATTGAATGGCAAGAAAATTGGATTCAGTGCCGCCGCTTGTAAAATATATACCGCCTGTTTCTCCGCCGATTATGTCAGCTATTTTCCCCCGGCAGTACTCCAGTATATGCTTTGCTTTTCCCCCAGCGTCATGCAAGCTGCTGGCATTCCCGTACATATCAATGCTGAGCTTCTGAAATACGTCCAGTGCTTCCTCGCAAATTGGTGTGGTTGCTGCATAATCTAAATAAATCATCCGGTCTTTCCTCCATATGTTCTTCATAAAAAACTCTTGAGTTTATTTTATCGTTGTGTAAATATAGGTGTCAAGACAGGTGTAAACAACAGGAGGTGGCATATGTCTATAAAGGCGATTGCGGTTATTGGTTCAGGAGCGGCGGCACTTGCCCTGGCTTCTGCACTTCCGCCATCATACCAGGTGACTGTCATCACGAAAAAAAGCACAAAAAACAGCAATTCAAGACATGCACAGGGCGGAATTGCGGCGGCTTATGCAAAAGATGACTCGATTGCGTCTCATATGGAGGATACGTTATATGCAGGCTGCGGACATAACGATCAAAACATCGTATCAGACGTTTTACTTGATGGAAAAACCATCATTGAGAACTTTCTGGAGAATGACTTTCCATTTGACCGGGATAAACAAGGCAAAGTCAGCCTCGGCAGGGAAGGAGCCCATACGCGCAACCGCATTTTTCATGCGGGCGGAGACGCTACAGGCAGCATGCTCATTGATTACTTGCTGAAACAAATCAATAGCCAAATCGAAGTCATCGAGAATGAAACAGCGGTTGAATTGCTGATGAAGAATGGGCGCTGTGCCGGTGTAGTGACGAAAGACGGCCGCGGCCGGATCAATTTGCGGCATGCGGATGAGGTTGTGCTGGCAGCTGGCGGATGCGGAAGCTTGTTTCAGCACCATACGAACGATCCATCTGTCACGGGTGATGGTCTTTCACTTGCTTACCGGGCCGGAGCGGAATTAACTGATTTAGAGTTTACCCAGTTTCATCCTACACTTCTCGTCAAAAATGGCGTCTCGTGTGGGCTTGTTTCAGAGGCAGTCAGAGGTGAGGGCGGTTTTATAACAGACCAAAACGGCCGCCGTATTATGGCCGGACGGCATCCGCTGGAGGATTTAGCACCACGGGACGTCGTCTCGCGGGTGATTCATGAAGAAATAGCAAAAGGAAAACGTGTGTATATTGATTGCAGCGCTATTTCTGACTTCGAAGTGCGTTTTCCCACAATCACCTCTATTTGCGAAAAGGCAGGGGTTGATATTCGTAAAAGAAAAATACCTGTTGCGCCGGGAATGCATTTCTTAATGGGAGGCGTTTCAGTCAATCGGTGGGGAGAAACAACTGTGCCCGGGCTTTACGCGATAGGGGAAACTGCATGCACCGGCTTACACGGAGCCAATCGTCTTGCGAGCAATTCCTTGCTGGAGGCACTTGTATTTGGTAAAAGAGCAGCAGAACATATCATGAGAAAACCGGTTGATAACAGGTATAGTCAATTCAACGGTGAAACCAGCGGTGTTTATGAGGTGCCGAATATTAAGCTTTCTGAACTGCAAAACAGAATGACAAGCGACATGTCCATAGTAAGAGAAAAAGACAGACTGATTGAGATGAGCAATTGGCTTTATGGGCTCCCATCTCAGAAGATAAATGTGAAGGATATCACAATTCCGCAGCTGGAGCTTTCTCACTTGTGGCAGGTCGCAAAGCTGATGACTTCGTCTGCTCTATTGCGGGAAGAAAGCAGGGGGGCGCATTTTCGAGTTGATGTTCCTCAGGCTGATGCAGGCTGGCAAGGCAGACAAATTGTCCATACAAAAAAGGGAACCAAAATGAGAAAAAACGAAGGGATTTGGAAAAATGAATCATTTGCAGCTGAAAAAATTGCTGAATCACTTTTTTCATGAGGATATAGGAACGGGAGATCTTACATCACAGTCCATCTTTGAAGGACAGAACTGTGAGGCCTCAATTGTTGCAAAGTCAGACGGCATTTTCGCCGGAGCTGCGGTGATTAAGGAAGGCTTTGCTTTATTAGATGAAAAGGTTCAGACGTTTTTACACAAAAAAGATGGAGATCATTTGCGAAAGGGTGATGTGATTGCCGTCTTACGCGGGCCGGCCGCTGCTCTTCTTTCTGGAGAGAGGGTAGTATTAAATCTTATTCAAAGGCTGTCGGGTATTGCGACGATGACAAGGCAGGCTGTTGAACGGCTTGATGATGAACAGATTAAGGTTTGTGACACAAGGAAAACGACGCCGGGGTTAAGAATGCTCGAAAAATATGCGGTCAGGGTCGGAGGAGGATATAACCATCGATTCGGCCTGTACGACGGAATCATGATCAAAGATAATCATATTGCAGCTTGCGGTTCCATTGTAAAGGCGTGTGAAAAAGCGCGGCAGGCAGCAGGGCACATGGTGAATATTGAAGTGGAAATTGAATCTGAGGAGCAGCTCAGAGAAGCCATTCTTGCTGAAGCTGATGTCATTATGTTTGACAATTGCCCGCCTGACACTGTCCGCCATTTTGCAAATATCACACCGGATCACATTAAAACCGAAGCTTCCGGAGGAATTACATTAGAATCTCTGCCCGCTTTTAGAGGGACGGGTGTGAATTATATTTCCTTAGGATTTCTGACTCATTCGGTCAGAAGCTTAGATATCAGCATGGATGTAGCGTTAACAAATCAGTCAGTGGAGGAATGCGGTTATGTCAATTCTTGATGCAATCAAACAATTTGAAATGATGCCTGATCATTATAAAGGGCTGTCAATGAAAGAGATGGAGAGACGTGTTGCAGCGATTAAGGAAAAGTTCGGGAGCAGGTTGTTTATTCCAGGCCATCATTACCAAAAGGATGAAGTAATTCAATTTGCTGACCAAACGGGCGATTCACTCCAGCTTGCCCAAATGGCGGAAAAAAATAAGGATGCGGAATATATTGTATTTTGCGGCGTACATTTTATGGCAGAGACCGCTGATATGCTGACAGGTACGGACCAAACGGTCATCCTGCCAGATATGAGAGCGGGCTGTTCTATGGCTGATATGGCTGACATGCAGCAGACGAACAGGGCGTGGGAGAAACTTCAGCATATATTCGGCGACACGATCATACCATTAACCTATGTGAATTCTACAGCGGAGATCAAGGCATTTGTCGGAAAGCACGGCGGAGCGACTGTAACCTCATCCAATGCCAAAAAAGTGCTTGAATGGGCGTTTACACAGAAAAAACGCATTTTATTTCTGCCTGATCAGCATTTAGGAAGGAACACCGCTTATGAACTGGGTATACCGCTTGAGGACATGGCTGTCTGGGACCCGATTCAAGAGCAATTAGAGAACGAGGCAGAACAAAACGATATCAAGGTTATTCTTTGGAAAGGCCACTGCTCTGTACATGAAAAATTCACCGTCAAAAACATAAATGATTTGAGAGAACGAGATTCTGACATCCGGATCATTGTTCATCCTGAATGCTCCCATGAAGTCGTAATGCAAAGCGACGACAGCGGATCAACGAAATATATTATTGATACAATCAGCCACGCTCAGCCGGGAAGCAAATGGGCAATCGGTACAGAAATGAATCTTGTTCAGCGACTGATTCAAGAGCATTCCGACAAACAGATCGAATCACTCAATCCGGATATGTGTCCATGTCTGACGATGAATCGAATTGACCTCCCGCACTTGCTCTGGTCTTTAGAACAAATAGAAAAAGGAGAACCAGCAGGCGTGATCAAAGTGCCGAAAGTCATTCAGGACGATGCCCTTCTTGCGCTGAATCGAATGCTTTCCATCACGTAAACCAGAAATATTTCCCCTCCTGTACTCATAATTTCTTTCGATCAGGCATATGTTGTGAAGAAACATATTGTAATCACAACTGAACTGTTCACGTTTTGCATAGGAGGGGAAAACGTTGAAAATCCATATCGTTCAAAAAGGCGATTCACTCTGGAAAATAGCTGAAAAATACGGAGTTGATGTTGAGGAAGTAAAAAAACTCAATACGCAGCTCAGCAATCCAGATTTAATCATGCCTGGGATGAAAATAAAAGTGCCGTCTGGAGGTGTTCCAGTCAGAAAAGAGATAAAAGCGGGCAAAAGTCCGGCGGCAGTCGGGGATGAGAAGCAAGAACACCCATTTTCTAAGGAGAAGCCTAAATCCGTTGTCGACGTAGAAGACACAAAACCGAAAGAAAAGCAGTCTGTTCCTTTTGTCCCGCCGATGCCGAATTTGCATGATAATGTGTATCCTGAAGCTGATGTGAACGATTATTATGATATGAATCAGCTTTTTCAGCCTTGGTCGCCTCCTAAACCGGAGGAGCCTAAAAAGCATCATGACGGAAATATAGATCATATGTATGACATGCAAGATCAATTTCCACAACAGGAGGCAATGAGTAATATGGAGAATGCAAATTATCCGAATATGCCTAATACGCCTAAAGCGCCAGATGTAGGCGGTATGGAAGAAGAAAACATCCACCACACTGTTCCGAATATGCCGGCAGTTCAGCCATACTATCCGTATCCAGCCCATTTTGTGCCATGTCCGGTTCCTATCTCACCGATTCTCCCTGGATCCGGCCTGTGCTACCCATACTATCCTGCACATGCATTTCCGATGCATCAGCCTTATGGCTACCAGCCAGGTTTTGTATCACCTTCGCAATATGATCCGGGTGAATATGATAACCAGCATCATGAAAACAGCCATCACGGGCATTACGGATATCAGCCTTCGCACGGCGCGCCTCAATATGCATCGCCGGCTTATGGATCTCCTTATGGGCATATGCCATATGGTCCTTATTATGGCGCTCCTCAAGTGATGGGTGCTTATCAGCCAAATATGGCGCATGGTTATATGCCGCCATTTAAGGATCATGATGATTGCGGGTGTGACGATGATCAGCAGCCATACTTCTCAGCACCTGGATATCAGGGAGGAGCATATGGAACTCCTTATATGCCTTACGGAGGAGCAAATCCGAATCCGTATGCAGCCGGAACTTCCATGCCAAATCAGCCTTCAACAAACCAGATGTTTGGACGCCCGGAAGAAGAAAGTGAATGATTGTTCGGGACGATGTAAATCGTTCCTTTTTTTATATTGTCTTACAATCGTCGAATGGTCATAACTGACACGCTTAACATATCTCCCTGATGCACATGATAAAAACGAGCACAACATGCTCAATCAGTCCTCGGGGGGTTTTTCCATTGGGTAGAAAGTTAACAATTGCAGGCCTCATTTTGATGACAGCCGGATTAACAGCATGCGGCGCAAATAATGATGCCCTTAATGATACGCGTAATAACGGTAATAACGGCAATACCCGTCCAATCGGATATTATACAAATGAGAATGATGCTGACAGACAGGGAGACGGGATGGATCACGACGGTCCGGTCTCTGAATTGATGGAGGACCAGAACGGCCAGAACGGCCGTGACCGAAACACAACCAATGTAAACGACCGTGTTACTGCAGATGATCGCGTCCCATTGGCAACTGACGGAACATATAACAACACAAATAACAGAAACATGAACCGAAATGGGACGAACAACAACGGGTATGACAACCAAGAGAACAGAAGACTTGCCGCAAAAATCGCCAATCGTGTGAAACAAGTCAAAAACGTCAACGACACACAAGTGATGGTAACGGATGACAAAGTAGTCATCGCAGTCAGAAGCCACGCTGATTTTACACAGTCTGACAGGCAAAATGTCAAAAAAGCCGCACGAAACTATGCGGATGGCCGTGACGTTCAAGTATCTACAGATAAAGGACTGTTCACAAGACTTCATAAAATGAACAGACGCTAGGACTAAGAAGGCTGCCGGAGAGTGATTCCCGGCGGTCTTTTTCTTTACAACGGCTTGCAATACCCATTAAAGTGTACATAGAAATATCAAGGAAGGTGAAAGCATGGCTGGCCATTCTAAGTGGAAAAACATCCAAAAAAGAAAAAATGCGCAAGACGCAAAGCGCGAAAAAGTATTTATGAAGCTTGCTAAAGAAATCTATGTGGCAGCAAAGCAAGGCGGAGCCGATCCTGAAGCAAATTCAGCATTGCGGCTTGTGATTGAAAAAGCAAAAGGCGCCAATATGCCAAATGATAATATAGACCGTGCCCTAAAAAAAGCCGCAGGAAGCCAGGACGGCAGCAGCTACGAGGAAATCACCTATGAAGGCTACGGTCCCTCAGGGGTTGCCGTCATGGTGGAGTGCTTAACTGATAATAAAAACCGTACGGCGACAAATGTGCGGACAGCTTTCAATAAAAACGGCGGAAGTCTCGGAGAAAGCGGATGTGTAGCATTTTTGTTTGAACGGAAGGGGTACATTGCAATTGACCGCACACATCGGCAAATAGAAGAGGATGACTTGATGCTTGATGTCATAGAAGCGGGCGGCGAAGAGCTGCAGACAGAGGATGAATTCTTTGAGGTATTAACGCGCCTGAACGTTTTGAAGAGGTAAAAACAGCACTTGAAGCAAATTATCCAGTTGATTCAGCTGAAGTAACCATGATTCCGAAAACATATGCAGAGGCTGATGATGAGGCTGTTGAAAAACTGGAAAAATTGATCGATGCGCTTGAAGACGATGATGATGTTCAGGCAGTGTATACAAATTACCAGTAAGATAAAAATGACCGGCGCGAAGTGATCTCAGGCCGGTCTTTTTTCATCTTAAGAGACGCGCTCATTTTCGTGTGTGTATTCTTTCTCCCAGAAATCAGCGTTTTTGATGCCGAGAGCTTTAGGATCAAAGACTGGGTCTAAGCCTTGTTTCTTCTGTTGCTCATAATCCTTTAACGCAATAAGCGCCGGCTTGGCGAGCAAAACAATGGCAATGACGTTCAGCCAAACCATAATGCCAAGTCCCGCGTCACCTAATGCCCAAGCAAGTGTAGCGGTTTTGACAGCACCGTAGAATGTCGCGGCTAAAATGATCAGTTTTAAGCCCAGCATTGCCCACTTGCTTTCTCTGCCTCTCGCTAAATATGCGATATTTGTTTCAGCGATGTAGTAATAAGCCATAATGGTTGTAAAAGCGAAGAAGAACAAAGCGATAGCGACAAAGCCTGCACCAAAGCCGGGCAGCACACTGTCAATGGCGGCCTGAGTGAAGCCCGGTCCAGCTTCTACACCTTTCAGGTGATTGACAATAAATGAACCGTCGGCAGCCTGTGTATTGTACATACCGGTAAATAAAATCATGAATGCTGTAGCGGAACATACAAATAAAGTGTCGATATAAACAGAAAATGCCTGAACCAATCCTTGCTTTACCGGATGAGATACCTCTGCGGCGGCAGCAGGATGAGGGCCTGTTCCTTGTCCGGCTTCGTTTGAATAAATGCCTCGTTTGACGCCCCATGAAATGGCCATGCCGATGAGACCGCCGAATGCGGAATCTAATGCAAAAGCGCTTCTGAAAATCAAAGAAATGACAGCAGGCAGTTCAGAAATATTCATCACAATGATGATCAGAGAGAGCAGAATGTATCCGACTGCCATAAACGGGACAATCATTTGTGCGGCACTGGCGATACGTTTTACACCTCCGAAAATGATAAAACCTAATAAGAGAACAAGAAAACAGCCAGTAATGGCAGGAGAGATGCCGAATGCATTTTGGACGCCCGCTGCAATGGAGTTGGACTGGACCCCTGGCATAAGGAGAGCCATTGCAATAAGGGCCGCAGCCGCAAATAAAACAGCAAACCACTTAATGCCTAATCCTTTTTCTATATAATAAGCGGGTCCGCCTCGATATTGGCCGCCTTGTTTCACTTTATAAATTTGGGCAAGAGTAGATTCAACAAAGGCGCTCGAAGCACCGATAAAAGCAATGGCCCACATCCAGAACACCGCCCCGGGTCCGCCGAACGCAATTGCTGTTGCCACACCTGCAATGTTTCCGGTCCCCACCCTGCCGGACAGAGCGATTGATAATGCTTGAAACGAAGATACCCCTGCCTCTGAGCTCTTGCCTTGAAACATCAGCACAATCATTTCCTTGATGTGTCTGACTTGTAAAAAACGGGTCACAATAGAAAAGATCAATCCAATTCCTAATAAAATATAAATGACGGGTGTACTCCATAAGACCGCGTTTAAACTAGCAACAAAATCTGCCATCAAGCTTCCTCCTCACGTTGTTTCGATTGCTTTATAAAGAGGATTTTGGGTTAATTGAACTATTTTTACAATTATTCTGTCACATTATATAACGTGTAATGATCATGAGAGGGGAGAATGGGGTGAAAAAAAGCGCAGCGTATGAAGTACGCCGCGCTTCTGTTTATAAAGGCATGTGGACACCAATTGTGAAACAGTCTTTGAGAAATAAATAGCCAAGCTGATTGCGTATATAAAAAGCAAAACGAGAAGGATATTTCATTATCTCATCTCACTGATGCTTGCGGCGGTTCCTCACGAATCCAATGATCATCCTTTCGCCAATCATAAGTTTCATCGATATCAAGATGTAAAGTCTGGCCGCCGATTTTTACTGTATTGTTGTTCAACCATTTAACAGCTGGTCTGCTGTCAGGATAATTCCAGTAGATTGTTTTTTTGACAAGTGTTTTTTCATTCACGAGTTCGCCTCTGGCGGCATCTGAGCCTAAGGTATTTTTGGATACATAAGTGTTTAGCGTATAGCTTCCGTCCGGTGATTCCACTGATTGTACGAGGCTGCCTTTCGGAACGTTTTTGAGTGAAAAAAACATCCAATAAACGGCACCGCCGAAGAACAGAAGACATGAGAATATAATAAGAGGGACTTTACTGCGTGTTTTGATGTGACTCTCTCCCTTTTTTTCTCTCATTTTATCATATCGCGGATTTTATACGATCTTTACATTTCTTTAAAATTTCCTCAATAAAGTGAAGGTATGATAAAGGAAAATAGATAAAGGGTGGGGGAGACAGAAATGGAAAACACATATTGTCATTCCAGCGAAAAGAACTCAGACGCGGTTTATTTGAGTGTGAGAGGATATCGCATCAAGCTGTCGCCTGAACAAATGAAATTGATTTCTGCTGTCAGAAAGTAAAAATAAAATGATAAAGGCAGCCGCTTATGCGGCTGCCTTTTCTATGAAGAATATTTTCTTTTCCGTTGTGCAAAGTGCTTCTGAAACCAATCTTTTTTATATAAAAAAGCAATAACCTCAAGCCAAAAGCCCGGGATTTTTTTCGGGAAAATCGGCTTTTTATAAAGCGTATGATACGCCGTTTTTAAATCGTCCCACTGCGTGCACGTTTTCGTCTGTTCAAATCTCGCAACATCAATGACCCGCACTGCTCCGGATTCTGTCAGAATCAGATTGCGCAAATGAATGTCTGACGGGTTGAGGCCAGCTGCACGGGCGTCAGAAAGTGCGTCCTCTACCTGCTGAATCATATCGTCGCTGATTGCGATGCCTTTTTTCAGGCAGTTGTAAAAGGTATCGCCTTTAATATATTCCATTAAAATAAATGAATCACCAGTTTCATAAATGTCAGGGTAGAATGCGGATCCGGCTAATTTTTCATAAATCGCTGCTTCTTTGACGGCTGTCGCTTGATACTCCGGAAAAAATACCTTCAGCGCCATTTTCCGGTCACCTTCTGTTATGGCAAACACATAGGCGCTTCGTCCCTTGCCGATCAATGTTAATTCCTCGGGTTTCTCTTTGACTTTATCAAATCTGCTGTTTTGGCGGTATATGACTGAATGGGCCAGTGCCTCTGCTTTTGTCAGCATTTCATTCACCTTCTTTGCTCTATTTTATGCAGTTGTTTATAGGAAAATCCAAAACTGTTCAGGAAAAAGAGCCTAAATATAGTGTATCTGGTCTTGGGAAAGAAGGCTACCTATAAGCTTTGATTGTGATAAAAGAGACATGAAAACGTTTATTCCACTCCTTGAAAAGCGCTTACAAATGGGATACTATTAATTTGAAATAAAGCGCTTTCGTAAACTATCAAGGGGGAACACGCTATGACGAAACAGATGGTGACAGGAATTATCGGTGCAGGGCGCATCGGCAAACTTCATGTTCAAAATATACATCGGATTCCTCATATGAAAATAAAAGCGGTTTCTGATATTTCTGCAAGCTGTTTACAGGATTGGGCCGCCAGTCACCACATTGAATACATAACCGCTGACTATAGAGATTTATTGCTTGATCCTGATATTGACGCTGTTTTTATCTGTTCGCCAACAAACACACATGCGCAAATCATCAGAGAAGCAGCCGAGGCGAAAAAACATATTTTTTGTGAAAAACCAATCAGTTTTTCTCCTGATGAAACGAAGGAGGCACTTGCGGCCGTGCGGAAACATGGGGTTAAGCTGCAAGTCGGATTTAACCGCCGTTTCGACCCTCATTTTAAGAAAATCAAAACCATTGTCTCAAATGGTGAAATCGGCCCGCCTCATTTATTAAAAATTACGTCACGGGACCCTGAACCCCCGAATGTTGATTATGTCCGCACATCAGGCGGCTTATTTATCGATATGTCGATTCACGATTTTGATATGGCGAGATACATCATGGGAAGTGAAGTGACGGAAGTGTATGCAAAAGGAGCGGCTTTGGTGAATCCGTCCTTTGCAGAGCTGGGGGACATTGATACGGCTGTCATTACCTTGACATTTGCAAACGGTGCCATGGGTGTGATAGACAACAGCCGTCAAGCTGTGTACGGATATGACCAGCGGGTCGAGGTTTTCGGCACGAAAGGCTCGGCAGCAGCGGATAACAGCAGGCCGACGACGGTAGAAGTGTCAACGGCTGACTTTGTCATGAAGGATAAACCGCATTTCTTTTTTCTTGAACGCTATAAGGAAGCCTACACAGAAGAGATTCTTCAGTTTGCAGATGCGATCAAAACCAATCGGGAGACTGCCTCCACCGGCGAGGACGGCTTTCAGGCGGAACGAATAGCAAGGGCGGCTCAGCAGTCGCTCGCTTTAGGCATGCCTGTCAGCATTGAACATACTGAAAAAATTGTTTTTTAATATTCAGATAAAGGGATTACAATACAGCAAGCTTGGGTATATACATTCCATTGATACTTTATAAAAAGTAGGCGGTGGAAATCATGAATACAGCACATGCTAAAGGAAATGCTTTAAACAAAATCGGTATTCCTTCTCACATGATTTGGGGTTATATTGGTGTGGTCATCTTTATGGTTGGAGACGGACTTGAGCAAGGATGGCTGTCTCCTTTTCTTGTTGATCACGGTCTCAGTATGCAGCAATCTGCTTCGCTGTTTACGGTGTATGGCATTGCTGTCACGATTTCGGCTTGGCTATCAGGAACCTTTGTCCAGACTTGGGGGCCAAGAAAGACGATGACGGTCGGTTTACTTGCTTTTATCCTCGGTTCGGTTGCTTTTATCGGCTGGGCGATTCCTCATATGTACTATCCGGCTCTCTTGGGCAGCTACGCGCTCAGGGGCTTGGGATACCCGCTGTTTGCATACTCGTTTCTTGTATGGGTATCATACAGCACCTCTCAGCAAATCCTTGGTAAAGCCGTCGGCTGGTTTTGGTTTATGTTTACGTGCGGCCTGAACGTGCTTGGACCGTTTTATTCGAGCTATGCGGTTCCGGCGATTGGAGAAATCAATACGCTTTGGAGCGCTTTACTATTTGTGGCAGCAGGCGGAGTTCTCGCACTGTTTTTTAATAAAGATAAATTTATGCCTGTACAAAAACAAGATCAGCCGAAATGGAAAGAGCTGTCGAAGGCGTTTACAATTATGTTTGAAAATCCTAAAGTCGGCATCGGCGGCGTAGTCAAGACAATAAATGCTATCGGACAATTCGGATTTGCGATATTTCTTCCGACCTATTTGGCGCGTTACGGCTATTCTGTTTCAGAATGGCTGCAAATTTGGGGGACGCTGTTTTTTGTCAACATTGTATTTAACATCATTTTCGGCGCGGTCGGAGATAAACTGGGCTGGCGCAATACTGTCATGTGGTTTGGCGGAGTCGGCTGCGGCATTTTTACACTGGCGCTCTATTACACGCCGCAATTGATCGGGCATCAGTACTGGGTGCTGATGATCATTGCCTGCTGCTACGGTGCGGCACTGGCCGGATATGTTCCATTAAGCGCGCTTTTGCCGACGCTTGCGCCTGATAACAAAGGTGCTGCCATGTCTGTGTTAAATCTGGGGTCGGGTCTGTGCGCTTTTATTGCTCCCGGCATCGTGAGCCTTTTTATCGGCCCGCTCGGCGCAGGCGGCGTGATATGGATTTTTGCAGCATTATATTTTCTCAGTGCTTTCCTGACACAATTTCTGACGATTTCAGAACGGCACGCCGATATGTATCCAGAGGAACGGTTTGTCAGGAAAAATGTGCAAACAAATTTTGAGGAAACGGTTAAGCAGTAGCCTCTTTGGTCAGACTAGTCATAAACGTGTGCAAAGAGGTGTAAAGGGTGAAACGATTTAGCACTGCGTATCTGTTGCTGGGGATTTTATGCTCAGCCGCAGCTTTTCTAATGGGTGCTCCCCGCGCGTCAGGGGCGGAAGTGGAACACTATGAACCGCTGCAAGTGCATGTGCAGCTTGAAAAAGTGTATTTGGATGGAGAGGTCAGCATCGAGCATAAGCGTGAAAAGGTGCTTTCCATGGATGACTTTTGGGCGGATTATGCGGGATGGACGCTTGTCGAACATAAAAATGGGTACGTTCTATTTCGGAAGCAGGTGGACGATATTTCTCCGCTCAGCAAGGTGAATGGGTATATCGGCGTTTCTGACAGCGGAGTAATTTCCACCTTTCATGGACGGCCGGAGTCGGATTCTGAACCGATTCAATCTTTTTTTCAAATTGACTTAGAAAGACTGGAGAGCCATATGCAAAAAAATCTCGAAAAAGGCATTCCGTTTCGGACGAAAGCGGAGTTTGAAGATGTCATAGAACATATCAAGACGTACAGCGGGTGACCACTGCTGATTGAAGACATGTGCTCATGTCTTTTTTTTCGTGGAACAATGAATGAGAAGCGAACATATGTTAACTTTTCTTTAAGCCTTTGGCTGTTTTTATGGTACAATGAAGAACAGTCAAAGAGGTGAATTTTCGTGATCGAATTTGTTAAAGGGACGATTGATTATGTATCTCCCCAATATATTGTGATAGAAAACGGCGGCATCGGCTATCAGATTTTTACGCCAAATCCGTTTATATATAAGGAGAGAAGTCAAGAAACCATTTTTACGTACCATCATGTAAGAGAAGATGCGTTTTTACTATACGGCTTTTCAACAAGGGAGGAAAAAGCGCTCTTTACAAAGCTGTTAAATGTGACCGGAATCGGTCCAAAAGGGGCACTCGCCATTTTGGGATCAGGTGACCCGGGAGCGGTCATTCAAGCAATTGAAAATGAAGATGAAGCCTTTTTAGTCAAGTTTCCGGGTGTCGGCAAAAAAACTGCCCGCCAGATTATCCTTGATTTAAAAGGAAAGCTGGCTGACGTCGTGCCTGAAATGATTGAAAATCTGTTCAATCATGAAGAAAGACTTGAAAAACAAACGGCAGAAACGGCGCTTGAAGAAGCACTCGAGGCCCTCAGGGTACTTGGTTATGCCGAAAAAGAAATCAAAAAGGTACTTCCTCACTTAAAAGAGGATATTGGTCTGACAACAGACCAGTACGTAAAAAAAGCATTACAAAAACTATTGAAGTAAGGTGATGTTCATGGATGAACGGCTCGTCTCAAGTGAAGCAGACAACCATGAATCAGTGATAGAGCAAAGCCTGAGGCCTCAGCGCCTGGTTCAATACATCGGGCAGCATAAGGTAAAAGAGAATTTGCGTGTTTTTATAGATGCCGCAAAAATGAGACAGGAAACGCTTGATCATGTTCTTTTATACGGTCCGCCAGGGCTTGGAAAAACGACGCTTGCTTCCATCGTTGCCAACGAAATGGGAGTGGAGTTGCGGACGACTTCGGGACCTGCGATTGAAAGGCCGGGTGATTTGGCTGCGATCTTAACGGCGCTCGAGCCGGGGGATGTATTATTTATCGATGAGATACATAGGCTGCACAGATCGATTGAAGAGGTGCTTTATCCGGCAATGGAAGATTTTTGTCTTGATATTGTCATTGGAAAAGGGCCTTCTGCCCGTTCAGTCCGTCTTGATCTTCCGCCTTTTACACTGGTCGGCGCCACGACAAGAGTAGGGCTTTTGACGGCGCCGTTAAGAGATCGATTCGGCGTCATGTCGCGGCTTGAGTATTATACACAAGAAGAGCTTGCTGATATTGTTACGAGAACGGCTGATGTGTTTGAGGTTGAAATTGATCAGCCGTCAGCGCTTGAGATTGCCAGAAGATCAAGAGGAACGCCGCGGGTGGCCAACCGCCTGCTGAGAAGGGTCCGGGATTTTGCACAGGTGTTAGGCGACAGCCGGATTACAGAAGAGGTTTCTCAGGACGCTTTGGAGCGGCTTCAAGTCGACCGTCTCGGCTTGGATCACATTGATCACAAGCTGCTGATGGGAATGATCGAAAAATTTAACGGCGGTCCGGTGGGGCTTGATACGATTTCAGCCACAATCGGCGAAGAAGCGCATACGATTGAAGATGTATACGAACCGTATCTTCTGCAAATCGGTTTTATCCAGAGAACGCCGCGGGGAAGGATCGTCACACCGGCCGTTTATCATCATTTTCAAATGGAGGCTCCCCGATATGACTGAATTTCCGAAGATCATTATGATTCTTGGTGCTGTTTTGCTTATTATCGGAGCGGTTTTGCATTTTGTCGGCAAGATGCCGGGAGATATTTTTGTGAAAAAAGGAAATGTGACGTTTTTCTTCCCGGCTGTCACTTGTATTATCATAAGTGTGGTATTATCAATCTTGCTTAATCTTTTCGGCAGAATGAAATAACAAAAGACTAGAATAAAGGTGAAATTATGAAAGTTGATTTATTTGATTTTGAACTTCCGGAACGTTTAATTGCACAGGTGCCATTGGAACAGCGTGACGCTTCAAGGCTGATGGTGCTTGATAAACATACAGGAGAGCTGACAGACAGCTCGTTTAAACAGATCATCAGTTTCTTTAAAGAAGGGGATTGTCTCGTGCTGAACAATACCCGCGTTTTGCCTGCCCGGTTATTTGGAACAAAAGAGGATACGGGGGCAAAAGTAGAACTGCTTTTGCTGAAACAGGAAGCCGGTGACAGGTGGGAAACGCTCGTCAAACCGGCAAAACGGGTAAAAAAAGGAACCGTTGTAACATTTGGGGACGGCAGATTAAAAGCTGTCTGCACGGAAGAGCTGGAGCATGGCGGCAGAAAAGTTGAGTTCCAATACGACGGTATTTTTTACGAGGTGCTGGAATCACTCGGAGAAATGCCGCTTCCGCCATATATTAAGGAACAGCTTGATGACAGAGAGCGCTACCAAACTGTGTTTTCAAAAGAAATCGGATCTGCCGCTGCGCCTACAGCCGGACTTCATTTCACGGAAGACATTTTACAGCAGCTGAAGGACAAAGGTGTTCAGATTGAGTTCATCACACTGCATGTCGGTCTCGGAACGTTTCGTCCGGTCAGTGCCGATGAAGTGGAAGAGCATAATATGCATGCAGAGTTCTATCAAATGTCAGAAGAAACGGCCGCGGCTTTAAACAGCGTAAGGGAAAAGGGCGGACGGATTATTTCTGTCGGCACGACCTCAACCCGCACGCTTGAAACGATTGCCGGTGAACATGATGGGCGATTTAAAGCATCAAGCGGATGGACATCTATTTTTATTTATCCGGGCTATGAATTCAAAGCCATTGACGGAATGATTACAAACTTTCACTTGCCGAAATCATCATTGATTATGCTGGTCAGTGCGCTTGCAGGCAGAGAAAACGTTCTGCGTGCGTATAACCATGCGGTTGAAGAAGAATACCGTTTCTTCAGCTTCGGCGACGCAATGCTGATTATATAAATTGAGAACAGGAGGCCTCATAAAAAGTGGCTGAACAACCAATACGCTATGAATTTATAAAAGAATGCAAACAAACAGGGGCGCGCCTGGGCAGAGTGCATACTCCCCACGGCTCCTTTGAAACGCCTGTTTTTATGCCGGTCGGCACACTGGCGACAGTTAAAACAATGGCGCCTGAAGAGCTGAAGGCAATGGACGCGGGCATCATATTAAGCAACACATATCACCTATGGCTTCGCCCGGGACAGGATATTGTAAAAGAAGCGGGCGGACTCCATAAATTTATGAACTGGGACCGCGCAATTTTAACAGATTCCGGCGGTTTTCAGGTCTTTTCATTAAGCAAGTTTCGTAATATAGAGGAAGAGGGCGTTCACTTCCGCAATCACTTAAATGGAGATAAGCTGTTTTTATCTCCGGAAAAAGCGATGGAGATCCAAAACGCACTCGGCTCTGATATTATGATGGCATTTGACGAATGCCCGCCATATCCGGCAGAATACGATTACATGAAACGGTCAGTTGAGCGGACAAGCCGCTGGGCTGAACGATGTCTGAATGCCCATGCCCGGCAGGACGAGCAAGGCCTGTTTGGTATTGTTCAGGGGGGAGAATACGAAGATTTGCGTACACAAAGCGCGAAAGACTTGATTTCCCTTGATTTTCCGGGATATGCTATAGGTGGATTGTCCGTTGGTGAACCGAAAGACGTTATGAACCGGGTGCTTGAATTTACGACACCGCTTTTACCGAAGGATAAGCCGAGGTATCTGATGGGAGTCGGTTCTCCGGATGCTCTGATTGACGGAGCGATCCGCGGAGTAGACATGTTTGACTGTGTGCTGCCTACCCGTATTGCACGGAACGGCACGGTGTTTACTGCTGAAGGACGGCTCAATATGAAAAACGCAAAATTTGAGAGAGACTTCCGTCCGATTGATGAAGAGTGTGATTGCTACACATGTAAAAATTACACACGGGCGTATATCAGACACTTGATTCGCTGCAATGAAACGTTTGGACTCCGATTAACAACTTACCATAACCTTCATTTTCTGTTACACTTAATGGAGCAGGTAAGACAGGCTATTCGCGAGGATCGTCTGGGTGATTTCAGAGAAGAGTTCTTTGAGCGTTACGGCTATAACAAGCCAAATGCGAAAAGCTTCTAATATAAAAAGCCATAATGGCAAGTTTGTTTCAGAAAGGGGGGAAAAAGATGACAGGTACTTTAGGTACATTAGTTCCTATTATTTTAATGTTTGCGGTTCTTTATTTCTTGCTGATCCGTCCGCAGCAGAAGCAGCAAAAAGCTGTGCGTCGAATGCAGGAGGAACTGAAAAAAGGCGATTCAGTCGTGACAATCGGTGGATTGCACGGTACAGTTGACTCTATCGACGAAAGCAAAGTCGTCATTAAGACTGGTGATAACACACGTCTTACTTTCGACCGCCGCGCGATCAGAGAAACTTCTGCTGCTGAATAACAGCAGGAGTTCATACATAGCAAACAAAAAAGAGCGGGTAACCCCCGCTCTTTTTTTATTAGGAAGATCTGCTTCCTCTCAAATTCACTCCGAAAATGCCGCCAAGCATACATACGCCTAAAAAGCCAAGATGGAAGAGCAGCTGTTCTGCTGTAAATGTTTTTCCGAATCCCAGATATTGAAACAGTAAAATAATCAAGGAAAAGCTTAAAGCAGTCAATGCCCCAATCAGCCATCCTCTTTCCTTCCCTTTCCCGCCAGATATGAATCCGCCGATAAATAAAGAAAGAAATGATACGGCGGTGATCAGCCAGTTAAATGATGATTCTTCAAGCGAGGTTGCTGTCAGTAAAAGTGAAACGGCTAAACTCGTTAGGAGCATGGCTGAAAAAATAGCGATTAAGCCGTAGAGTATGCCTTTTCCAACTTGTTTCGTTTCCTCCATGAATTTCTCCTCCCTGCCTATCTATAAAGGCTTCTGTTCTTTTTAAACAAAGCCTCAGACATGCTGATGGCTCGTCTTTGTAAAAATGTATTCCCTCGTTCCGTGAATTAGACGTAAAAGCTTTATGAAATACGATCACTTTTTCTTACATAAATCGTTTGTTTTGTTGCATGCTATGATGAGTTGGAGGTGCATGATGGAAGAGCTTCTTACTATAACGTTTCGCACAGTCGTATTATATTTTGTGATCCTGATTATTTTTCGTTTCATGGGCAAGCGGGAGATCGGAGAGCTTAGTATATTAGATCTCGTTGTCTTTATCATGATGGCAGAAATTGCTGTCCTGGCCATAGAAAACGTAGAGGACCATCTGTTTCATACCATTTTGCCAATGCTTGTGCTAATGATGATCCAAGTGACGTTTGCATACATATCCTTAAAAAATCGGAACGTACGTCAGCTTCTTGACGGCAAGCCCACCATTATCATTAAATACGGAAAAATTGACGAAAACGCCATGAAATCACAGCGTTATAATTTTGATGATTTGATGGTTCAGCTAAGAGAAAATAATATCGACAGAGTGGCTGATGTATCATTTGCTATATTAGAGCCGTCAGGCAAACTGACTGTCGTAAAAAAACAAAACAATGATGAACATAGACAGCTGGAGATGCCGCTTATCATTGACGGTGACATTCAAACTGAGAACCTGGCTCGGATCGGCAAAGATAACCAGTGGCTTGAGGAGAATTTATTGAAACAGGGATATACGAATCCTTCAGCTATATCATTTTGTTCGTTTACTGACGGCGAATTTTTTATTGATGAAAAAGATGGGCACCGCACTTGATTTTCATCGGACGATCAGGCGTCCGATAATAGGGATGCGGCGAAGCTCATCTTTTTTGATTAAACGGAAAACGAGCAGCAAGATGATATAGAAAACAGCGCTTATCGCAATCCATCCGGCAACATTCACAGCCTCCGACTCTCCGAACCGCACATATTGTTTGACAGCAGAGCTGAGGAACCCGCATATAAAAATAACCGCAAAGCAGAGCACGTACTCTTTTATTTTGATGCTGATCGGCAGCACTTTGCTCACTGTCGCTGCATGCAAAAGGGTGACGAGCACCATGCCCGTTACAATCGCTAATGCAGCACCCATGATGCCGAGAGACGGTCTCGTGGCAAGGACGAAAATAAGGCCTGTTTTTACAAGGGCTCCGATCAAGCTGTTCATCATTGCAGCTCCTGCTAAATTGAGCGCCTGCAGCACAGCCTGAAGCGGACCCTGGAAATAATAAAGCAGAAAAAACGGAGCCATGACTTTTATAAACA
Source organism: Bacillus sp. PAMC26543 (assembly GCF_014250375.1). Taxonomy (NCBI): domain Bacteria; kingdom Bacillati; phylum Bacillota; class Bacilli; order Caryophanales; family Bacillaceae; genus Bacillus; species Bacillus sp. PAMC26543. Next base: position 1,473,667 of record NZ_CP060193.1, read on the forward strand.
CGGCTGCACCTGAGGACCCATACATCACGCTCATCAGCTCATCCGCAAACACATATAAAATCACTACTGAAATGCCCCCGCTAAGCAGGCACAGCCGCATGGCCTGCTCCAATCGGTATTCAACCACCTGAAGTTTTTTCTGTTCCATTCCTTCACTTATCGCAGGAACAAGCGCGGTCGACAAAGAATATGTAATAAAGCTGGGCAGAGTCAGCAGCGTCATGGCAAAGCCGGTCAGTTCCCCGTATTGCTTTGTAGCCGCAACTGTCGCCACTCCGGCAATTGCAAGGCTTTGCGCGACAACAATGGGTTCAAAAAACCAAGACAGGTTGCCGATAAAACGGCTGCCGGTTGTAGGAAGTGAGACGCTCATTAATTGAGAAAAAGTTTCTTTTCCATTTTTAATCGATTGAAAAAAATGTTTTCTGATTTTCATTGTCTTTTTGAATTTGAAACAAATGAATAAATAAACAAGTGATGCCAGCTCTCCTGCAACTGAAGAAAGCATGGCTCCCGCTGCGGCATATTCAATTCCGTAAGGGAGAAAAATCGTCGTACATACAGCCACGAGAGAAATGCGGACGACCTGTTCCAGGACTTGTGAAACGGCAAGCGGGTTCATGTTTTGTTTTCCTTGAAAATACCCTCTCAGCACACTGGATATGGCGATAATCGGCACGACCGGAGTAATGGCCAAGAGGGGGTACAGCGTCCTCTGATCTGTCAGCATGGTTTCCGCCATTACCGGGGCGAAAAATAAAAACAGCGGTGTGAAAATCAGGCTGAGAATCCCAGTGATGGTAAGAGACATGACTAAAATATTTTTCGTTTTTTGATGATCTCCGCGTGCGCTGGCTTCAGCGACAAGCTTACTGATCGCGACGGGAAGACCGAATTGAGTTAATGTAGTGGCTAAGAAAAAGGTAGGAGCCGCCATCATATAGAGCCCGACCCCTTCTTCACCGATAAATCGGGCGATGACCACCCGGTTGACAAAGCCGAGCATTCTTGTGACCATCCCTGCTGCGATAAGGATAAGAGTGCCCTTTAAAAACGTCTGTTTCGCCATTTTTACCCCCTGCCTTCTCAAACTACCTGGAATCATATACAATAAAGATATGCGTATATATCGTCCAAGCATGACAAGTCTTCTTGAAAAACAATAAAAAAGGAGCGTGGAATTCGTGGATAAGCATCCAGCCGATCTGTATAAAGACCACGTAAGGCCGTTTCTTTACAGCAAACTGGAAGAGTTTAAGATTCTGGGATATGATGATGTTGAACTCGAAAGCTTGTGGTCATACTTAAAAAACAAGAAGTGGAAAAAGAAATCGGAGCTGCACATCTATGAACTGACAAGGGATATTTTATCAGTGAAAATTGGAGAATTTATGAACTATGCAACTGTTGAGTCATTTAAAACGTCTAATTGGCTGGGCAGTGAAGAAGGTCAGGAAGCATTGGAAGAACTACTGAGGTAGCAGTTGATCTGCATAGGTTTAAGGGAGGATATACATAATGAAAAAAGGACGCTTGATTGCGTTTTTCCTTTTCGTTCTATTGATTGGCACGGGGCTGGGCTACTTTACAAAGCCTGCTGCAAACAATATTACGTTAGGATTGGATTTGCAAGGCGGATTTGAGGTGCTGTATGACGTACAGCCCGTAAAAAAAGGTGACAAAATCACAAAAGACGTTCTGGTCAGCACAGTAGAGGCTTTGAACCGCAGGGCGAATGTCCTCGGTGTCAGTGAACCGAACATCCAAATTGAAGGAAATAACCGGATTCGTGTTCAGCTCGCTGGTGTGACAAACCAAAACAGAGCGCGGGAAATTTTAGCGACTGAGGCTCAGCTTTCTTTCAGAGATACAAATGACAAAGAATTGCTGAACGGTTCTGATCTCGTTGAAAACGGGGCAAAACAAACATACGACGCCAAAACAAATGAACCGATTGTCAGTATTAAACTGAAAGATGCTGATAAATTCGGTGAAGTGACAAAAAAGGTCATGAAAATGGCGCCAAACAACCAGCTTGTCATTTGGATGGATTACGAAAAAGGAGACTCTTTTAAGAAAGAAGTTCAAAAAGAGCACCCTAAGTATGTTTCCGCTCCGAATGTAAGCCAGGAATTAAACACAAAAGACGTTACAATTGAAGGGCATTTTAAAGTCCAGGAAGCGAAAGATTTAGCCAGCATTTTAAATGCCGGGGCGCTGCCTGTTAAACTGACTGAAAAATACTCAACATCAGTAGGCGCACAATTTGGACAGCAGGCGCTGCACGATACGGTGTTTGCAGGTATTGTCGGAATAGCTATTATTTTCCTATTCATGCTTTTCTATTACCGCCTGCCAGGATTGATTGCGGTGATTACGCTATCAGTTTATGTATACATTACGCTCCAGATTTTTGACTGGATGAACGCTGTTCTCACTCTTCCGGGAATAGCCGCACTCATTTTAGGGGTCGGGATGGCTGTAGATGCCAACATCATCACCTATGAGCGGATTAAGGAAGAGCTTAAGCTAGGAAAATCCGTCCGTTCTGCCTTCCGCTCAGGAAACAGACGGTCATTTGCGACGATTTTTGACGCGAATATTACAACCATTATTGCAGCGGTTGTGCTCTTTGTCTTTGGGACAAGCTCTGTTAAAGGGTTTGCGACAATGCTGATTCTGTCGATTCTGACAAGCTTTATTACCGCAGTCTTCTTATCAAGATTTCTGCTCTCGCTTCTTGTGGAAAGCAGATGGTTAGACCGGAAAAAAGGCTGGTTTGGCGTCAAAAAGAAACATATTGTGGACATCCAGGACACAGATGAAAATACAGAACCGTATACGCCGTTCCAAAAATGGGATTTTACGAGCAAGCGAAACTTTTTCTTTATTTTCTCAAGTGCAGTTACCGTTGCCGGGATTATTATTCTGCTTGTATTTAAACTGAATCTGGGCATTGACTTTGCGAGCGGCGCACGGATTGAAGTGCAAAGTGACCATAAGCTCACGACAGAGCAGGTGGAGAAGGACTTTGCATCACTTGGCATGGAACCTGACACGGTTGTCTTGTCAGGCGAAAAGAGCAATATTGGTGTTGCCCGCTTTGTAGGAGTGCCTGATAAAGAAACCATTGCAAAAGTGAAAGATTACTTTAAAGACAAGTACGGATCCGAGCCGAATGTCAGCACGGTGTCACCTACTGTTGGTAAAGAACTGGCGAGAAATGCATTGTACGCAGTAGCCATTGCTTCAATCGGAATCATTATTTACGTTTCCATCCGATTCGAGTACAAAATGGCGATTGCTGCGATTGTTTCACTGCTTTATGATGCTTTCTTTATCGTCACATTTTTCAGCATTACAAGGCTGGAGGTAGATGTTACCTTTATTGCGGCCGTCCTGACGATTGTCGGTTATTCGATTAACGATACAATCGTTACATTTGACAGGGTTCGCGAGCATATGAAAAAGCGCAAGCCGAAAACGTTTGCCGATTTGAGCCATATCGTAAACCTAAGCTTGCAGCAAACCTTTACAAGATCCATTAATACTGTATTAACTGTAGTGATTGTTGTCATAACACTGCTGATCTTTGGGGCATCTTCTATTACAAACTTCTCAATCGCTCTATTGGTTGGGCTGTTAACAGGTGTTTATTCATCTCTCTACATTGCCGCGCAAATTTGGCTTGTTTGGAAAGGGAAAGAATTAAAAAAAGGTACGGAACTATAGAGTAACTGTCAGGCTGTCCATTATGGGCAGCCTGATTTTTTGGCGTTTGATTGATCTTAAAATAGACATTTGCTATAATGACATACGCTTACAATTAAACATATAAATGGTGTGAAGAGGATTTGTGACAGGTTTTCATTTATGTGGGAGGGTTTGGGTATGAAGGTTCGCGAGTCGGAGCTGCCGGGTATCGGGCAAAAAGTTGAGATTGTCACCAGAAACCAAGATAAAATATCAATTATCATTCATGACGACGGCAGAAGAGAGCTGTATTATTTTGACGAAAATGATCATGAAGAATGTGTGACATCCGTACAGTTTGATGATGCGGAAGCGAGGCAGATTTCTGCGATTCTGGGCGGGATGGCATATAAACCGAAAGCGTTAGAAACCGTGGAAGTGGCTCTTGACGATTTGATCATAGAATGGTTTAAAGCAGAAGCAGGAGCACCAGCCGTTCACAAGACAATCGGGGATTTGGACGTGCGGCAGGAATATCAAGCGACAGTCATCGCTATATTAAAGAAGAATCAGAAAAAGCAATTGAATCCAGGGTCTGAAACAGTGATAGAAGAAGGAGATACACTCGTCATCTCTGGAGAGAGAGACGGACTGAAGAGGCTGATCCGTGAAAAATTAACCGCACTGGGGGCTTGACTCGCGTCAAGCCATGTTTAAAACCAATGTGAATAGGGAAACTAACCTCAATAAGTGAAGTTTGGGGGTAATCGAATGAACAAACAATGGACGATTATATTTGCACTTATTTTTACGTTGCTTGTCGCTGTTTTCGCAGTCATTAATGTAAGATCCGTAGAAGTTGATTACCTGTTTGGCAGATCAGAGTGGCCGCTTATTCTAGTCATTTTAGGTTCAGTACTGATGGGGGCGCTGATCGTTTTTTCTGCCGGAATTTTTCAAGTCATGAAATTAAAGAGAGAAATAAAAGCGTTGCGGAAAGAAACCAAAACCGCACAGGATGTGATACATAACCAAGAGGATGCTCATTTGAATGATGTTCAAGCCGACACACAGGATGCATCCGCCATTATTGAGAAAAAAGACTAGTTTTCGAATTATATTTGAAACCCCTCAGCATGCTCTAGTATAATAGGGTGGTTGAGGGGTGAATTTATGTTAGCGTCAAAAATGCGATGGGAAATCCAGCGACCAGATCAGGAAAAGGTCAAATCACTCACAGAACAATTGGACATAACACCTCTTGTTGCGTCGCTGCTTGTAAAAAGAGGCTTTGATACGGCAGAAAACGCGAGGCTGTTTTTACATACAAAGGATGCCGAATTCTATGATCCCTATGAGATGAAGGGGATGAAAGAAGCGGTAGAACGAATAAAACAGGCGATTTCACAACAAGAACAGATTATGATATATGGCGATTATGACGCCGATGGAGTTACCAGTACGTCAGTGATGCTGCACACTTTGCAAAAGCTGTCGGCGCAAGTTGATTTTTATATACCTGACCGGTTTAAAGAAGGCTACGGCCCTAATGAACAGGCATTTCGCTCGATTAAAGAACGAGGCTTCTCACTCATTATTACGGTTGATACGGGGATTGCCGCTGTCCATGAAGCGAAGGTAGCAAAGGAACTTGGCTTAGATGTCATCATTACCGACCACCATGAGCCTGGACCGGAGCTTCCGGATGTCCATGCGATCGTTCACCCGAAGCAGCCTGGCTGCACCTATCCTTTTAAGGAGCTTGCAGGAGTGGGCGTGGCGTTTAAGCTTGCCCACGCATTATTGGGCGAATTGCCAGATGAACTTCTTGACCTGGCGGCAATCGGCACCATTGCCGATCTAGTTCCGTTGCATGATGAAAACAGATTAATTGCAACATTAGGTCTCGAAAAGCTCCGGCGGACGAACCGGCTTGGCTTAAAAGAACTGATTAAGCTCTCAGGCGGAGAAATCGGAGAAGCGAACGAAGAAACCGTCGGATTTCAGCTCGCACCGAGACTGAATGCAGTCGGAAGAATTGAACAGGCCGATCCTGCTGTTCATTTGCTGATGTCAGAGGACCCGTTTGAAGCGGAAGAGCTTGCCGCTGAAATCGATCAGCTTAATAAAGAACGGCAAAAGATGGTTAGCAAAATGACGGATGAAGCGATTGAAATGGTTGAACAAGAAGGGCTTAATCAAACTGCGATTGTCGTGGCAAAAGCAGGGTGGAATCCCGGAGTCGTCGGAATTGTAGCTTCAAAGCTTGTAGACCGTTTTTACCGCCCGGCCATTGTCCTTGGAATTGATGAAGAAAAAGGGATCGCCAAAGGTTCGGCACGAAGCATCAGGGGATTTAATTTGTTTGAAAGCCTTTCTGAATGCAGAGATATTCTTCCGCACTTTGGAGGCCATCCAATGGCGGCTGGCATGACGCTGAATGCCGAAGATGTGCCGGAATTGCGGAACAGGCTGAATGAGATAGCTGACAATACGCTTACAGAAGAAGATTTTATTCCTGTACAGGAAGTAGACCTCGTATGCAGCGTGGAGGACATTACGGTTGAAAGCATCACAGAGATGAATCTGCTTTCCCCCTTCGGCATGCTGAATCCGAAACCGCATGTGATGGTAGAAAACGCAGTGCTGGAAGATGTCCGCAAAATCGGGGCGAATAAAAATCATGTCAAAATGACGATTAGAAACGATTCCTCCCAGCTTGACTGCGTCGGTTTCAATAAAGGCGAGCTTGAGGAAAATATTGTGCCCGGTTCAAAAATTTCGATTGTTGGTGAAATGTCGATCAACGAATGGAATAACAGAAAAAAACCGCAGCTGATGATCAAGGATGCGGCTGTTGCTGAATGGCAGCTGTTTGACTTAAGAGGAAAACGCACGTGGAAAGATACGGTTTCCGCCCTTCCGTCTGATAAACGAGTCATTGTCTCCTTCAAAGAAGAAACCAAAGTGCTTCTTCAGTCTGAAGATTTTCGCCATGACGTGCACGTTATCAGTTCTGAGGACCAAGCGAAGGCATATGAATTTGACAATGCATATATTGTATTACTGGATTCTCCGCCTTCGCTGGACATGCTCGCACGTTTGCTGGAAGGCAAAGCGCCTGAGCGGATTTACTTCATCTTTCTCAACCATGAGGAACACTTTTTATCATCTTTTCCGGCAAGAGACCACTTTAAATGGTATTATGCATTCTTGCTGAAAAGAGGCACTTTTGACTTGAATAAACACGGCTCAGAGCTTGCGAGGCATAAAGGCTGGTCCGTTGAAACAATCAATTTCATGACAAAGGTGTTTTTTGATCTCGGTTTTGTTAAAATAGAGAATGGTGTGCTGTCTGTAATAAGCGGAGCGAAAAAACGCGATTTAACAGACTCGCAAACATATCAAGCAAAACAGCAGCTGATGGAGCTGGATCAAAAGCTGAATTATTCTGCGGCTGAAGAGCTGAAGGAATGGCTGAATAAGCTGATGAAACAAGATTCAGAGGCTTATGAAAGTACGAGGAGGACATAAAACAGATGGATTTAAAACAATACGTAACAATTGTACCGGATTACCCGAAAGAGGGCGTGCAATTTAAAGATATTACGACACTGATGGATAAAGGCGATGTCTATCGCTATGCAACAGATCAAATTGTGGAATATGCGAAAGAAAAACAAATTGATTTGGTTGTCGGTCCAGAGGCACGCGGCTTTATTATCGGCTGTCCGGTTGCCTACGCGCTTGGCGTCGGTTTTGCACCGGTGCGCAAAGAAGGCAAATTGCCGCGTGAGGTCATCAAAGTGGATTACGGTTTGGAGTATGGCAAAGACGTATTAACGATCCACAAAGATGCGATTTTACCAGGCCAGCGTGTGCTTATTACAGATGACCTGCTTGCAACAGGCGGCACAATTGAAGCAACAATCAAACTAGTTGAGGAGCTTGGCGGCATTGTAGCTGGTATCGCTTTCTTAATCGAGCTTTCTTACCTTGATGGCAGAAATAAACTTGATAATTATGACATCTTAACATTAATGAAATACTAAAGATAACCTCATAAAGGAAAAAGCACTCGATACAGGGTGCTTTTTTCCTATTGTTTTGCATTTATTTGATATATTATTTGGTGATTTGAACTTCTGCTCTTTACATCTATCGTTTTTTTCTTGATAATAAACTACAATACAGTTTACATTTTAAAAAAGGTGATTCCATGGCGAACGAACAAGTATTGACTGCCGAGCAAGTTATTGATAAAGCGCGCAGTTATCTATCCGATGAGCATATCGCATTTGTCGAAAAAGCATACCTGTACGCTGAAGATGCTCATCGCGAGCAATACCGCAAATCAGGTGAGCCTTACATCATTCATCCGATTCAGGTTGCGGGAATTCTCGTTGATCTTGAAATGGATCCATCCACAATCGCGGGCGGATTTCTGCATGATGTAGTGGAGGATACTGATGTGACGCTTGATGACCTGAAGGAAGCATTCTCCGAGGAAGTGGCAATGCTTGTGGACGGTGTAACGAAGCTCGGTAAAATTAAATATAAATCTCAAGAGGAACAGCAGGCGGAAAATCATCGCAAAATGTTTGTCGCTATGGCTCAAGATATCCGGGTCATACTGATCAAGCTGGCGGATCGTCTTCACAATATGCGGACGCTGAAACATCTTCCCCAAGAAAAACAGCGTAGAATTTCTAATGAAACGCTGGAAATTTTTGCTCCTTTGGCTCATCGCCTCGGGATTTCAAAAATTAAATGGGAACTGGAAGATACGGCGCTCCGTTATTTGAATCCTCAGCAATATTACAGAATTGTCAACCTCATGAAGAAAAAACGCGCAGAACGCGAGCTTTATGTCGACGAGGTTGTCAATGAGGTGAAAAAACGTGTCGAAGAAGTCAACATCAAGGCTGACTTCTCAGGCCGGCCGAAACATATTTACAGTATCTATAGAAAAATGGTGCTGCAAAATAAGCAATTCAATGAAATATATGATCTGCTTGCTGTCCGGATTCTCGTGAACAGTATAAAGGACTGCTACGCGGTGCTCGGCATTATTCATACATGCTGGAAGCCGATGCCCGGCAGGTTCAAAGATTATATCGCAATGCCGAAGCCGAACATGTATCAATCGCTTCATACAACAGTTATAGGGCCTAAAGGCGACCCGCTGGAAGTGCAGATCCGCACCTTTGAAATGCATGAAATCGCGGAATATGGGGTTGCGGCTCACTGGGCTTATAAAGAAGGAAAAGCAGCGAGTGAAAGCGCAACATTTGAGAAAAAGCTTTCATGGTTTCGCGAAATTTTGGAATTCCAAAATGAATCAACAGATGCCGAAGAATTTATGGAATCGCTCAAAATCGATTTGTTCTCGGATATGGTGTACGTCTTTACGCCAAAAGGAGATGTCATCGAGCTTCCGTCCGGTTCTGTCCCGATTGATTTCTCTTACCGGATTCACTCTGAAATCGGCAATAAAACAATCGGTGCGAAGGTCAACGGAAAAATGGTGACCCTTGACCATAAGCTTCGGACAGGTGATATCGTTGAAATTCTCACCTCCAAGCATTCCTATGGTCCGAGTCAGGATTGGGTGAAGCTTGCTCAAACCTCACAGGCGAAGCATAAGATCCGTCAATTCTTTAAGAAACAGCGGCGCGAAGAAAATGTCGAAAAAGGCCGTGAATTGGTTGAAAAAGAAATTAAAAATCTGGACTTTGAAGTGAAGGACGTCCTGACACCGGAGAACATCCAAAAAGTTGCAGATAAATTTAATTTCTCAAATGAAGAAGACATGTACGCAGCGGTCGGCTACAATGGCATCACAGCCCTGCAGGTGGCGAACCGGCTGACGGAAAAAGAAAGAAAACAGCGCGATCAGGAAGAACAAGAAAAAATTGTTCAGGATGTCGCTGCGGAGCCTAAACCGTATCCGCAAGGAAGAAAGCGGGAAGCTGGCGTTCGCGTCAAGGGGATCGACAATCTCCTTGTGCGTTTATCGAAATGCTGTAATCCTGTGCCTGGTGACCATATTGTCGGTTTCATTACAAAAGGCAGAGGGGTTTCCGTCCATCGTGACGACTGCCCGAATGTCAAAACGAATGAAGCGCAGGAGCGGCTGATCCCCGTAGAGTGGGAACATGAGTCACAGGTGCAAAAACGCAAGGAATACAATGTTGAGATCGAGATTCTTGGGTATGACCGCCGCGGATTGCTTAACGAGGTGCTTCAGGCAGTGAATGAAACGAAAACAAATATTTCTTCTGTCTCTGGCAAATCGGATCGCAACAAAGTGGCAACCATTCATATGGCTATTTTTATCCAGAACATCAATCATCTGCATAAAGTCGTCGAGCGCATTAAGCAAATAAGGGATATATATTCTGTGCGCCGCGTCATGAATTAAAGGAGTCAGAAAATGAAATTAGTCGTTCAGCGAGTAACAGAAGCAAGCGTAACCGTTGATGGAGATGTGATCGGCCAAATTGGACAAGGCATTATGGTCCTGGTCGGCATCACTCACGATGATACAGAAGAGGACGCCGCTTACTTAGCGGATAAAGTGGTGAATCTTCGCATTTTCGATGACAGTGATGGAAAAATGAATTTGTCGCTTCTGGATACAGGCGGAGAGGTTTTGTCTGTTTCACAGTTTACGCTTTACGGAGATACAAGAAAAGGACGGCGCCCGAACTACATGAACGCCGCAAAACCTGATAAGGCTTTGGGCCTTTATGAAAAATGGAATGATCTGCTTCGTGAAAAAGGAATCAAAGTAGAAACCGGTAAATTCGGCGCCATGATGGATGTAAAGCTCACTAACTCCGGACCGGTTACTTTGATTATGGATTCAAAATAAAAAAGCTGCCAAAAGGCAGCTTTTTTTATTGAAAATATTTCTCCAATCCGCTCTCAATTCCGTCTGTTACTTTTTCTTGATATGAATTGCTATGTACAATGGCTTCTTCCTGCGGATGGCTTACATATCCTAGCTCGTACAGCATAGCGGGCTGTTTGTTTTCACGGAGCACATAATAATCTCCGAACAGTACGCCGCGGTCAGGAATTGAAGATCGCTTAACCACTTCAGAGTGTACATCTGATGCCAGTTCCTGATCCTTTGCAGGACTGTAGTAATAAGCTGTGCTTCCCCTTGTAGAAGTATCCGCAAAGCTGTCGTAATGAATGCTGATGAAGGCGTCTGCATTGCGGTAGTGAGACGTCGAGACTCGTGACTGTAAGCTGACAAATGTATCATCCTGCCGTGTCACATACACGTCTGCTCCTGCTGATCTAAGTTTGCTGGCCAGCAGTTTCGCCGTTTTGATCGTCAGTTTTTTCTCGAATTGGCCTGAATAGCCGATTGTTCCGCTGTCTTTTCCTCCATGCCCCGGATCGACAACAATCGCTTTGTTTTTCAGCGACCCGCTTCCGGAAGCGGAATCAGCGACAGGCGGCTCTCCGGATTCTTCAGCGCTTTTAGACGTCTGTACCACCCAGTTGGCGACATAAGCGGTCTGCCCATTGTCAAGTTTTACTTCATACCAGCTGCCCTTTGATCCGGTAATGGAGTACGCATCGCCTTTGGCTGCGCGTTTAACGATAGAAGCTGATGTTGAAGCATCGCTTCTTAAATTCGTTCCTCCGTATACGATATAGGCTTTTTTTGTACTGTCTGAACTTCTGACATCAGCTGAATCTTCAGCTGGGTCAGAACTGGTCACAATGTAATGGCTTGCGACCCAGCCTTTTAGCCCATTCACTTCAATATGGAGCCAGCCGTTTTTCTCTTCGAGGATTGTAAGTTTCGTTCCTCGCGAGAGTTTTGTTATAATCGCTGCATCATGTGAGGCGGACCCTCTGACATTCAGTGAAGAAACGCCAACCGTGCCCGTTGTTGAACCAGATGATTCTGTCTGATCACTTTCCTCAGACGCTGAACTGCCGCTGCCTGAAGTGACGTATTCGGAAGATACCCATCCGGTGGAATTTCGATATGATATTTTGATCCAGCCGGAATCCTTGTCAATCACTGCGGCTTGGCTGCCCTGCGGGAATTTGCCGATGACTTCGTATGAAGTACCAGGGCCTGTTCTCATCCGTAAATCGGGATCTGTTGATGTTACAGTTTCACTGCTGTCTGTAGAGCTTGTGCCTGACTGTTTTTCCTTAGTAATAAGCCAGGAGACAACCCACCCTTTATCTCCGGAACCAAGCTGTATTTGCACCCAGTCTCCGTCTTCTTTCAAGATGGGGTAGCGTTCTCCTTTTTTCACCTCCGCCATGATGCCGTAGCTAAGCCCCGGGCCGCTTCTGACGTTCATTTCATCTGTTGCGATGACCGCTTCTCCCTGAGCGGCTGTAACGGCAGAAAAAGGCGGGAAAAGCGCCCCGGCGACGATAATACATACAATAAGGACAAAGTGTTTCTTGCTCATTGTGTCCTCCTTTCTAATGATCATAAAAAAAAGCATTCTTTCTTAATATCGTAAAGTCCTTTCTGATTTTTAAATAAAAATAAAATGATTTGTTTATACTAGGCATAAATCCAATGAAAAAGGTGTGCAAATCATGAAATATCATCCAAAAATGGGACGTGCATTTCACGACGGCGAAGGAAACCTGCATTTCAGTGATCATGCCGATCCTGATACAATCGGTTATCTCACTGAAACGGCAACGGAATTTGGTCTTATGTCCAAAGAAGCATCACAGCAGAAAAACAACCGGAATAAAGCTTGACAGAGTACAGCAATGCCATTATTATAATAGAAATCGAGTACATAATAAATAATAATTAAACTGAACCAATAATGGAGAAGAGTAGGTCAGATTGCATGGCTAGAGAGGAACCGCCCCAGGCTGAAAGCGGCTCCCATTGCGTCTTTCTCGAAACAACACTCCGGAGGTTTCCTGCTGAACGCGTGATACCGTCATTAGGCAGTGAACGTGAACCTGCGTTAAAGGATCGAGCGGGAATACGAAAATATTCCAACTAGGGTGGCACCACGGGTATAACTCTCGTCCCTACTATATGTGTATAGTAGGGGCGGGAGTTTTTTTATTTTTCATCATTGACGATAAATGTATATTTTATAAGGGATACATAAGGAGGTCTACACATGGGATATAACATTCCAAGAGGAACACAAGATATTCTGCCCGGAGAATCAGAGCGCTGGCAGTATGTTGAACAAATCATGAGAGACACTTGCCGAACTTATCAATATAAAGAAATCCGCACGCCGATTTTTGAGCATACAGAATTGTTCGCCAGAGGCGTCGGGGAGTCTACGGATATTGTACAAAAAGAAATGTACACCTTCCAGGACCGCAAAGGCAGAAGCCTGACGCTTCGCCCCGAGGGAACTGCTGCAGCAGTTCGCGCTTTTAATGAAAATAAATTATTTGCGAATCCTGTTCAGCCGACAAAGCTGTATTATGTCGGGCCGATGTTCCGTTACGAACGTCCGCAGACAGGCCGTTACCGCCAGTTTTATCAGTTTGGAATCGAAGCGATTGGATCGAAAGACCCTGCAATAGATGCTGAAGTAATGGCGCTGGCGATGGGTATTTATCAGAAGGCCGGATTGAAAAACGTCAAGCTTGTGATAAACAGTCTTGGCGATCGGGACAGCCGCAAAAGCTACAGAGAAGCGCTCGTGAAACACTTTGAGCCGCGCATCGAGGAATTTTGTTCAGACTGTCAGTCACGTCTGCACACCAATCCGCTCAGAATTTTGGATTGCAAAAAGGACCGGGATCATGAGCTGATGAAATCGGCACCTTCTATTCTTACTTACTTAAATGAAGAATCAGCCGCTTATTTTGAAAAAGTGAAGCAATATTTAAACGATCTCGGCATTTCTTATGAAATTGATCCTAACCTTGTGAGAGGGCTGGATTATTATAATCATACCGCATTCGAAATCATGAGCAATGCGGAAGGCTTTGGCGCTATTACAACGCTTGCCGGCGGCGGACGCTATGACGGATTGGTCGAGCAAATCGGCGGACCAGAAGCGCCCGGTATCGGATTTGCGATGAGCATTGAACGCCTGCTTGCCGCAATTGATGCTGAAAAAAGAGAACTGCCTGTTGATCAGGGGATTGACTGCTATATCGTGACGCTTGGCGAAAAAGCGAAGGATTATTCCGTTTCGTTGGTGTACAAACTGAGAGAAGCAGGCATTTCCAGTGAAATTGATTACGAAAATAAGAAAATGAAAGGCCAGTTTAAAACCGCTGACCGCCTCAACGCCAGATTTATTGCGATTTTGGGAGAGGATGAGCTTGCTCAAAACAAAATCAATGTAAAGGATGCAAAAACAGGCGAACAGATTGTAGTGGCTCTTGATGAATTTATACATGTGATGAAAGCAAACCAAAAGGGATAAGGAGTGGAACGCATTGTTTGGAAGAACATATTATTGCGGCGAAATGACTGAAAAAGCAATTGGCGAATCTGTAACGCTGAAAGGCTGGGTCCAAAAAAGACGGGACCTCGGCGGATTGATTTTTATTGACTTGCGTGACCGTACGGGAATTGTTCAAGTCGTTTTTAACCCTGATGTATCAAAAGAAGCGCTTGCTATTGCGGAAGGCATCAGAAACGAATACGTACTTGATATTCAAGGAAAAGTGGTTGCGCGCGAAGAAGGTACAGTGAATAAGAATTTGAAAACAGGCGCGATTGAAATTCACGCTGATGCAGTGACTGTATTGAGTGCTGCGAAGACGCCTCCGTTCGCCATTTCTGATCAAGCGGATGATGTATCAGAGGACGTGCGTTTAAAATACCGTTACTTAGATTTGCGCAGACCGGCTATGTTTCAAACGATCCAGCTGCGCCATAACGTGACGAGAGCTGCTCGGAGCTTTTTAGATGAAAAAGGGTTTCTTGATATTGAAACGCCGATTTTAACAGGAAGCACACCTGAGGGCGCACGTGACTACTTGGTGCCGAGCCGTGTGCACGAAGGTGAATTCTATGCGCTCCCTCAATCTCCGCAGCTATTTAAACAGCTTCTGATGGTCTCAGGCGTTGAACGCTATTATCAGATTGCCCGCTGTTTCCGCGATGAGGACTTGCGTGCGGACCGCCAGCCTGAGTTTACGCAAATCGATATTGAAATGTCCTTTATGAGCCAGGAAGACATTATGTCATTGGCTGAGGATATGATGGCAAAGATTATGCGTGAAACGAAAGGTGTGGAACTCAAGCTTCCTCTGCCTCGAATGACGTATGACGAGGCGATGAACAAATACGGTTCTGATAAACCGGATACTCGCTTTGACATGCTGTTGACAGATGTATCTGACATTGTAAAAGATACTGAATTTAAGGTGTTCTCATCAGCTGTGGCAAACGGCGGAGTAGTCAAAGCCATCAATGTAAAAGGCGGGGCAGGCGATTACTCAAGAAAAGACATCGATGCTCTAGGTGCGTTTGCTGCAAATTACGGAGCGAAAGGACTTGCTTGGGTGAAGGTCGAAGCGGACGGAGTGAAAGGCCCGATCGCCAAATTCTTTGATGATGAAAAGCAGTCTAAGCTGATTGAAGCACTTAATGCCGCTGAGGGTGACTTGCTGCTGTTCGGAGCGGATAAATTCGAAGTTGTTGCCGCATCACTCGGCGCCCTGCGCTTAAAGCTTGGGAAAGAACGGGGACTCATTGACGAAAACCTCTTCAATTTCTTATGGGTTATTGACTGGCCGCTCTTAGAGCATGATGCTGAGGAAGGCCGTTTTTACGCAGCGCACCATCCGTTTACAATGCCTGTCCGTGAAGACCTTGAGCTGATTGAAACAGCGCCTGAGGACATGAAAGCGCAAGCCTATGACCTCGTCTTAAACGGCTATGAGCTTGGCGGCGGTTCGATCCGTATTTTCGAAAAGGATATTCAGGAAAAAATGTTTGCACTGCTTGGTTTCACAAAAGAAGAAGCAGCAGAACAGTTTGGATTCCTTCTTGAGGCATTTGAATACGGCGCTCCTCCGCACGGCGGAATCGCGCTTGGCTTAGACCGTCTCGTGATGCTTCTTGCCGGCCGGACGAATCTGAGAGATACGATTGCTTTCCCGAAAACGGCAAGTGCAAGCTGTCTGATGACAGATGCGCCGGGAGAAGTAAGCGACGCGCAGCTTGATGAACTTCATCTTTCTATTAAAACAAAAGTAAAGAACTGAATGTGCAGTTCGATTCTTGAAAATCAAAATCGTCTATGATATGATTTTGACAAGTTAAATAAAGTCCTGATGTGTTAGTTGTACACCTAGTTTTGACCGAACATTTTTTTGATTTGGGAGCCCGCATTTTTAAATGGCGTACATGCCTCTTTTCATTCGGTAAAGAGGACTTACAAGATTTAAAAGAGGGCACCCACCTGCTGAGAGCGGGTTCAAAACAAAGGAAAGCTGCAACGGCACGATTGGGACTTTATTTTTTATGCGCAGAAAAAACGGCTGTTTCTGTAATAGCCATTTATCATATGAAAACCAGATTACGAATGTGGAGTGAGGTTCTTGTTACACCAGTTTTCACGCAATGAATTAGCTATCGGAAAAGAAGGCCTTGAAACGCTGAAAAACAGCACGGTTGCTGTGCTTGGAGTTGGAGGCGTCGGATCGTTCGCAGCGGAGGCGCTTGCACGTTCAGGCGTTGGACGCATCCTGCTTGTCGATAAGGATGATGTGGACATCACAAACGTAAACCGTCAGCTTCACGCTCTTCTTTCAACTGTCGGTCAGCCGAAAGTGGATTTAATGAAAGCGCGTATTGCAGACATTAACCCTGAGTGTGAAGTGATTTCGTTAAAAATGTTCTATACGGAAGAAACGTATGAGCAATTCTTTGAGTATAACCTTGACTACGTAATTGATGCGTCAGACACCATTCATTATAAAATCCATTTAATGAAAGAATGTCTGAAACGGGATATTCCGCTGATCTCCAGCATGGGTGCGGCGAATAAGACAGACCCGGCACGTTTCCAAATTGCAGATATTTCTAAAACACATACTGACCCAATTGCAAAGGTAGTTCGTACGAGACTCCGTAAAGAAGGCATCAAAAAGGGCGTTCAAGTGATTTTCTCCGATGAAAGCCCGATTGTAATCCGGGAAGACGTCAGAAAAGAAGTCGGAAATGACGATGCGAAAATCCGCAAAGCCAAAATGCCGCCGTCCTCTAATGCTTTTGTGCCGTCAGTTGCGGGATTGATTATGGGCGGTCATGTTGTCATGGATCTTTTGAAAGATATTGAAATCAAACGCGTGAAGGATAAATAATGAATAAAAAACAGCCTTGAAGCATATTCAAGGCTGTTTTTTTATTTTCTTTTTATTAATTTATCGTACACTTGCTTTAACGCAGATTCAAATTTACCAGTTTGCTTCGGTTTGTAATATTGCTTGTTCTTTAAAGGATCAGGGAGGTACTGCTGTTCAACCCATCCATTTTCGTAATTATGAGGGTATTTATAGTCGATTCCTCTTCCAAGTTCCTGTGCTCCTTTATAATGCGCGTCTTTTAAATGTTTTGGGACATCGCCGATTTTTCCTGCTCTGATGTCCGCGAGCGCTTCATCGATTGCTAAAATAGCTGAATTGGATTTTGGCGAGAGACAGAGCTCAATGACCGCATTGGCCAGCGGTATGCGCGCTTCAGGGAAGCCGATACGTTCGGCGGTCTGAACTGCATGCAGCACTCTCGGCCCGGCCTGCGGGCTGGCTAAGCCGATATCCTCATAGGCGATAACCAACAGTCTTCTCGCGATGCTTTCCAAGTCACCCGCTTCAATTAATCTGCCCAAATAGTGAAGAGCGGCGTTGGCATCAGAGCCGCGGATCGATTTTTGAAAAGCGGACAAGACGTCATAATGCGCATCACCGTCTTTATCGTGAGAAAAACTCTTTTTCTGCAGGCATTCTTCCGCAGACTCTAACGTGATGTCAATCACGCCGTCCGCAGACTCCTTCGTTGACAATACGGCAAGCTCAAGCGCATTTAAAGCGGAACGGACATCTCCTCCGCATCCGTGGGCAAAATGCTCCATCGCCTGGTCATCAATTGAAACGGAATATGTGCCAAGCCCCCGGTGCTCATCATGAAGAGCTCGCTCTAATGCCTGTTTAATCAATTCAGGTGTTAATGGCTCTAGCTCAAAAATCTGCGTTCGGCTTCTGATGGCCGGATTTATGGCGTGATATGGGTTAGCTGTAGTGGCGCCGATTAAAATAATCATGCCATTTTCTAAATAAGGCAAAAGAAAATCCTGTTTTCCTTTATCCAGTCTGTGGACTTCATCCAAAATCAAAATGACCTGGCCGGACATTTTGGCTTCTTGGGCTACGATCTCCATATCCTTTTTATTGTTAATAACGGCATTCAGCTTGCGGAAAGCAATACTTGTTGAACCGGCGATTGCTGTTGCGATTGAGGTTTTTCCAATTCCGGGCGGCCCGTACAAAATCATGGATGACAAATGTTTTGCCTGAACCATTCTGCCGATAATTTTATCTTCAGCCACCAGATGCTGCTGGCCGATAATATCCTCTATTTTCGTCGGACGCATCCGATATGCCAATGGCTTCATCATCATCTCTCCTTACTTAATTACAGGGTAACGGAAAACCGGAAATTAGAAAAGGGGGAAGCCCCGTTTCCGCCAGCTTCCATGAAAATTCGCAGAAGGTATGCTATAATAGCAGTTGGTCTATTATTTAATAAACGGACGAATTATATAGAAATTACCATTATATATGTGGAAAATCATGAAATAACAGAGGTGTTCATGTTGAAAATATCAACTAAAGGAAGATACGGTCTCACCATTATGATCGAGCTCGCGAAAAAGCATGGTGAAGGCCCGACTTCATTAAAAAGCATCGCACAGACAAATAATTTGTCAGAGCATTATTTAGAGCAGCTGGTCTCACCGCTCAGAAATGCCGGCTTAGTCAAAAGCATCAGAGGCGCATACGGCGGATACGTATTAGGCAGTGAGCCGGATGCCATTACAGCTGGAGACATCATCCGCGTGCTTGAAGGTCCGATCAGCCCTGTGGAAGTGCTCGAAGACGAGGAGCCTGCCAAGCGGGAGCTGTGGATCCGCATACGGGATGCCGTCAAAGAAGTGTTAGACAGCACAACATTAGAGGACCTTGCCAGCTATACAGATGGGGAGCAAGAAGCTTATATGTTCTATATTTAAATCAGAGGTGTAAAACAAAATGGAACGGATTTATTTGGATCACGCCGCAACGTCTCCGATGGATGATCGCGTGCTGGAGAAAATGATACCGCATTTCTCCGGAAATTTCGGCAATCCATCCAGCATTCATTCATTTGGAAGAGAATCACGCAAATGGGTGGACGAAGCAAGAGCGCAGATTGCAGCTGAAATTGGTGCGGCAGAACAGGAAATTATTTTCACTAGCGGGGGAACGGAAGCCGACAACTTAGCGATAATGGGAACTGCGCTTGCCAGAAAAGATCAGGGAAAACATATCATCACGACAAAAATTGAGCATCACGCCGTGCTTCACACTTGCGAAAAACTGGAGGAAGACGGATTTGAAGTGACGTATCTGGATGTTGATGAAAACGGCAGAGTCAGTGCAAATCAGGTGAAAGAAGCACTACGTGATGATACAATCCTTGTGACAGTGATGTATGGAAATAACGAAGTCGGAACTGTGCAGCCGATCGATGAAATCGGCGAGCTGCTGAAGGAACACACGGCTTATTTTCATACCGATGCTGTTCAGGCATTCGGGTTTTTTTCCAATTGATGTGAAAAGCAGCCATATTGACCTTCTGTCTGTTTCTGGGCACAAGCTCAACGGGCCAAAAGGGACAGGCTTTTTATATGCAAGTAAGGATGTAAAGCTTTCTCCGCTGTTATTCGGAGGAGAGCAAGAAAGAAAACGCCGTGCCGGAACAGAAAATGTTCCGGGAATTGTCGGGCTGAAAGAAGCGGTCAAGCTGTCGGGCGAAGAACGGGACGAAAAAAACGAGAAGTATCAATCGTTTAAAACAATCATTGCCGGTACGCTTAAGGATGCCGATGTGGCATTCGAGATCAATGGAGATCAAGAGCATAGCCTTCCGCATGTCATGAACCTTTATTTTCCCGGTGCATCTGTGGAGGCACTGCTGGTAAATCTTGATATGGCGGGAGTTGCGGTCTCCAGCGGATCAGCGTGCACCGCTGGTTCAGTCCTGCCGTCACACGTTCTGACTGCCATGTTCGGTGAAGAGAGCGACCGGCTGACGTCCTCAATTCGAATCAGCTTCGGTCTCGGCAATACGGCTGAGCAAGTGAAAACCGCTGCCGAACATGTGGCTGCTGTTGTAAAGCGGCTGACACAATAAGGCGGACTTAATTATTGGAGTGAATGAAATGGAAAAACGGCCGGAGGATACAAGAGTCGTTGTCGGCATGTCCGGCGGAGTAGACTCATCTGTGGCGGCTCTGCTGTTAAAAGAACAGGGCTATGACGTGATCGGAATCTTTATGAAAAACTGGGATGATACGGACGAAAACGGTTTTTGCACGGCGACAGAGGATTATGAAGATGTCATCCGCGTCTGCAATCAAATCGGAATTCCGTACTATGCCGTTAATTTTGAAAAGCAATATTACGAGAAGGTATTTCAATACTTCCTCGATGAATATAAAGCAGGCAGAACACCAAACCCGGATGTGCTGTGCAACAAAGAAATTAAATTCAAGGCATTTTTGGAGCATGCCCTGTCACTTGGCGCCGATTATTTAGCGACTGGCCACTATGCAAGGGTCGACAGAAGCGGCGGCAAAGTAAGAATGCTGCGCGGCATTGATGAAAACAAAGATCAAACGTACTTCTTGAATCAGCTGACAGAAGATACGCTAAGCAAAGTCATGTTCCCGATCGGCGAGCTTCAAAAAAGCCGTGTGCGTGAAATTGCCAAAGAAGCAGAACTTGCAACGGCAACGAAAAAAGACAGCACAGGCATCTGTTTTATCGGCGAACGCAACTTCAAAACGTTTCTTAGCCAATATCTCCCTGCACAGCCGGGCGATATGATGACGATGGACGGCGAAGTAAAAGGACGCCATGACGGGTTAATGTACTACACGATCGGACAGCGTCACGGCCTTGGCATCGGCGGAAGCGGCGAGCCGTGGTTTGCGGTCGGTAAAGATCTTGAAAAGAACATCCTTTACGTGGATCAAGGGTTCCACAACCCGCTCCTTTACTCCGATAAAATCACAGCAACCAATATCAGCTGGGTTCGTTCGGATATCATGAAGGGCGAAGAGATTTCCTGCACGGCTAAATTCCGTTACCGTCAAGAAGACCATAAAGTCACGGTTCGAATGACTGGGGAAGGCGAAGCGGAGGTTATCTTCGACGAACAGGTCCGTGCTGTCACACCGGGACAAGCCGTTGTCTTTTATGATGGCGAAGAATGCCTTGGCGGCGGAACCATCGATGACGTATATAAAGACGGAACAAAATTGTGGTATGTATAAAATGAAAAAAACCTCAACAGCGAGTTGGGGTTTTTTAATGAAAGGAAGATGTCTGTGGACTACAATCAAGCCGGTATAGAGGCAATGCAGGAAGGCGATTACGAAAAAGCGGCAGAGGCTTTTACAAAAGCGATTGAAGAGAACAAAGAAGACGCAATTCCGTATATTAACTTTGCTAACCTGCTTTCATCAGTAAATGAACTGGAACGGGCGCTTGCGTTTTATGAAAAAGCGCTTGACTTAGACAGTGGGGCAGCCACTGCTTATTATGGAGCAGGAAATGTCTATGTTGTAAAAGAAATGTACAAAGAAGCGAAAGACATGTTTGAAAAAGCGCTGCGTGCCGGAATGGAGAACGGTGATCTTTTCTACATGCTTGGAACCGTTCTCGTAAAGCTTGAGCAGCCTAAGCTCGCTCTGCCATATTTACAAAGAGCCGTCGAGCTGAATGAAAACGATGCAGAAGCGCGTTTCCAATTCGGGATGTGCTTAGCGAACGAAGGCATGCTGGACGAAGCACTCAGCCAATTCGAAGCTGTAACAGAGCAAGACCCGGGGCACGCGGATGCGTTTTATAACTCCGGTGTCGCTTATGCTTATAAAGAAAATCGTGAAAAAGCGCTTGAAATGCTGGACAAGGCAATCGAAATCCAGCCCGATCATATGCTGGCGCTTCATGCAAAAAAACTGATCGACCCATCATAAAAAGCTCAGGAGGAGGGACGGCTCGTGCAGCAGCACCCGGATCAGCTGAAAATGGAGGAGGAGCCCTTTTTAAAAGGGACAGTAAACACCGTCATTTATCACAATGACGCCAATTTATATACGGTTCTGAAAGTGAAAGTCACAGAGACCTCCGAAGCTATTGAAGATAAAGTCGTATCCGTGACGGGCTACTTCCCTGCGCTTCAAGAAGAAGAGACCTACACGTTTTACGGAAAAACCGTTACTCACCCAAAGTTCGGACTGCAATTTCAAGCTGAGCATTTCAAAAAGGAGATCCCGACAACAAAAGAAGGCGTCATTCAGTATTTGTCGAGCGATCTGTTTGAAGGAATCGGTAAAAAAACCGCTGAAGAGATTGTGAAAAAACTGGGTGACAGTGCGATTAATAAAATTTTGGCTGATTCTTCAGTCCTTTATGATGTTCCGAGACTGTCAAAAAAGAAAGCTGACACCCTTGCCGGTGCTTTGCAGCGGCATCAGGGACTGGAGCAAATTATGATTTCGCTGAATCAATTTGGGTTCGGCCCTCAGCTGTCTATGAAAATCTATCAGGCCTATGAATCCGAGACGCTGGAGAAAATTCAGGAAAACCCTTATCAGCTTGTGAGAGACGTGGAAGGCATAGGCTTTGGAAAAGCAGATGAGCTTGGCGGAAGAATGGGGCTCTCAGGTAATCATCCTGAGCGGATAAAAGCGGCTATTTTGTACACGCTTGAAACGACATGCCTTTCAGAAGGGCATACGTACATAGAAACGAAGCAGCTGATTATCGAAACCCAAACGCTGTTAAATCAGTCAGCGGCAGATGGACAGCGCATTACAGAAATGGATGCCGCTAATGCAATGATTGCGCTAGGAGAGAATAAGGATATTGTCATTGAAGATGAACGATGTTACTTTCCGTCGCTGTTTTTCGCTGAACAAAATGTTGCAAAGCGTGTGAAACAGATCGCAAGCCAAACCGAATATGACGACCAGTTTCCTGAATCAGAATTCCTTCTGGCTTTAGGGGAATTGGAAGAGCGTATGAATGTTCAGTACGCGCCGAGTCAGAAGGAAGCGATACAAAAAGCGCTGTCGTCACCGATGCTTCTTTTAACGGGAGGACCGGGTACCGGTAAAACAACGGTCATCAGAGGCATTGTGGAATTGTATGGAGAACTCCACGGTGCTTCGCTTGATCCGTCGGATTATAAAAAAGATGAAGCCTTTCCGATTGTGCTGGCCGCGCCTACAGGTAGAGCGGCGAAACGAATGAGTGAGTCAACGGGGCTTCCGGCGGTTACGATACACCGGCTGCTCGGCTGGAACGGCGCGGAAGGATTTACTCATACAGAGGACCAGCCGATTGAAGGGAAGCTTTTGATTATCGATGAAGCGAGTATGCTTGATATATGGCTTGCGAATCATTTATTCAAAGCGATCCCTGACCATATTCAAATCATCATTGTCGGAGACGAAGACCAGCTGCCTTCCGTCGGACCCGGTCAAGTGCTCAGAGACCTTTTGGCATCCCAGGTGATTCCGACCGTAAGACTGACTGACATCTACCGGCAAGCGGAAGGATCGTCGATTGTCGAACTTGCCCACGAGATGAAAAACGGGCTGCTTCCGAACAACCTGACGGCCCCGACAAAGGATCGTTCCTTTATTCGCTGCGGTGGTTCGCAAATTAAAGAAGTGGTTGAGAAGGTTGTCGCGAATGCATTGAAAAAAGGATATACGGCAAAAGATATACAGGTCCTCGCCCCAATGTACAGAGGGAAAGCCGGAATCAATGAGCTGAATGTGATGCTGCAGGATATTTTAAACCCTCCAAAAGAAAAGCGGAGGGAAATTAAGTTCGGTGACGTTGTCTATAGAACCGGGGATAAAATTTTGCAGCTTGTCAATCAGCCGGAAAACAATGTGTTTAACGGCGATATTGGAGAAATCACTTCAATTTTCTATGCGAAGGAAAATACAGAAAAAGAAGACATGGCTGTTGTCTCTTTTGACGGCAATGAAATGACGTTTACGAAAAAAGACTTCAGTCAGTTTACTCATGCGTATTGCTGCTCTATTCATAAATCGCAGGGCAGTGAATTTCCGATCGTGGTTCTTCCAGTAGTGAAGGGCTACTATAGAATGCTCAGAAGAAACCTTCTATATACCGCCATAACGAGGGCGAAGAAATTTCTCATTTTATGCGGGGAAGAGGAAGCGCTGGAGTGGGGCGTGAAAAATAATGACGCGACTGTCAGACAGACCTCATTAAAAAACAGGCTGTCAGCGCATGCGGCTGAAATGGATGCTGAGCTTGCGGCTTTGCAAAAAGAGCTCCCGTTCAGCGTGCACGACGCAAATATCGGAATGGAAGGCATTACGCCATTCGATTTTATGAAAGAAGAACAGCTGTAAAAAGGGCTCCCGTGTTTGCGGGAGCTTTTTTCATTGGGGGTGGAAGTGATTTCATCGTATGTGTCAAAGGTGAAAAGCAAAACCTAAGCCTGTTCAACAAAAGGTGGTTGATCACACTTTGAGAACATGCCATGAGGTAGAAGGTTTTCCTGTATATTCAGAACAAACTTCTTTTTATCTTGGGACGATTTCTGATATTTGTTTTTCTCTTGAAGGAAATTGTCTTGGATTTATTCTTGAACAAAAACGTCTTTTTCATAACCATCATGCGCTTTTACGAGCATGTGATATCAGTTGCATTCTTCATGACCGGATATTGGCCGCAGTCAATTCAGAACAGCTTTTGCCTCTTCCGAAATCATGCTTCACATATGAGCAGATGAAAATGAAGCTCGTGAAATCGCAAGAGGGTGATATTTTGGGGATGCTGGAAGATGTATACTTTTGTTTGGACAAGGGCATAATCGTAGCATATGAACTCTCGGACGGTTTCTTTTCTGACTTGGCGGGGTGCAAACGCCAGATCCAAAGAGCGGATTCGCTTGTAGAGGTGCGGAAAGACGAGATCGTTCTGAACGGATAGAGGTGTGAGATATGCTTATATGCCCGAACTGCAAAAGTAAGGATATCGGGAAAATCGGCGTGAACCAATATTATTGCTGGGGCTGTTTCATTGAGCTGACAGTGGTCAAAGGGAAGATTGAAACTCATCAAGTGGAAGAAGACGGAACGCTAAGCAGCCTGGATGATTTGTTTTCTGAGGATGAACGCAGCATCAATTTTTAATAACGAAAGGAGATGCGCAGGATGAATCGGACAATGACTTCTCTTTTGGCGCTGGGAGCCGGGGCTCTCGTGTACCGAATGGCAACTCAATCTGACATGCTGAATAATCGAAGCATGAAGCGGATGAGAAAAAGAATGATGAAGATGTTTTAAGGAATGAAGGATACTCTCTTTAGAGTATCCTTTTTATGTCTGCCGTGCCTCTAGGCGTCTGGCTGCAAGTGAAAGACTGTAATTGACTGCAAAATACATCAATGCCGCCAGCAGAAAAATCGGGAAAAAATAACTACCGTCAGCGCTTTGCCCGTTTAAAATCTGCGCGTTATGAATAAGCTCAGGCAGGGCAATCACAACAGCTAGCGATGTATCCTTTAATAAAGAAATAAACTGGCTTACGATCGGCGGAACCATCCGGCGAAGCGCCTGAGGCATCACAATAAAGAAAAGTGTCTGTGTATAGCTAAGACCGGAGGAACGCGCCGCTTCAATCTGCCCTTTGTCAACTGAATTCAGGCCGCTCCGTATGATTTCAGAAAGCATGGCGGATTCAAAGATTGTTAAGGCTGTAATAGCGGCAGCTGTAATTTCAAGTTTGATCCCGATTTCCGGCAGGGCGAAAAACGTAAAGAAAATAATTAATAATAAGGGGAGATTTCTGATCGTTTCAACGAGAACGGCAATCAGTTGAGAAAGAATTGGGATTTTCGCATAGCGGAGAGTACCTGCGATCAACCCAAAAATAAAGCTCAGAATGATAGAAATAAATGCAACGTACAGTGTGACGAGAAAGCCGTCCCATAAAAAAGCTAAATGTTCAGATGAATAAGCTCCGATGAAATCCAATGTTTTTCACTCCTTATCAATAGCTTCTTTCCAGCCGTTTTTCCAAATAGTTAACACCGATACTAAGCGGTATCGTCAGCACTAAGTAAAAGAGTGCCACAAAGATATAGACATCAAAAACGACGAGCGTGCTTGATGACACCAAATCCGCCTGATACATGAGATCCAATCCGGCAACAACCCCGAGAATAGACGAGTTTTTGACCAAGTTTAAAAATTGATTGCCCAAGGGGGGGATCACAATTTTGATCGCCTGGGGCAAAATGATATATATCATTGCCTGGCTGTAGGTAAAGCCTGACGATCTTGCTGCTTCCATTTGCCCTTTTGAAACAGACTGGATGCCGGCTCTGATGGCTTCTGCGATAAAAGCAGACGTATAAATTGTGAGCGCAACGGTACCCGCTTGGAATCCATCCAGCCTCAGACCCGCATTTGGAAGTCCAAAGTAAAAGACAAATGTAATCAAAAGCAAGGGGATATTGCGGATAAATTCGACATAAGCCGTCCCGAGCCATTGCAAGGGCTTAAATACTGTTATTCTCATCACCGCGACAAGAACGCCAAGCGCAAAGCTGCCGGCCAGCGCGATCAGGCTTGCGAGCAGCGTGTGGTAAAAACCGTCCATATACATGTCGAAGTTATCGAATAGAATAGACACATTCATATGCTTTATTCACTCTCCTTATAAAATCGGGATGAGCATCGCCTGCTCACCCCGGGATGTTCGTTATTCAGCTGGTTCTTCTTTAATCCATTTTTTATAAATCTCGTCATATCTACCGTCCGATTTCATCTTTTCGAGAGAAGCGTTAATTTCTTTTGCGAGAGCCGATTGTCCTTTTTTTACGGCAATTCCATATGGCTCATCCGTGAATGGTTCTCCTGTTAATTGATAATTTTTATTCTCGTCAGCCATTCCGTATAAAATGGCATTATCCGTTGTGAGAGCATCGCCTTGACCGGATTTCAGCGCTGTAAAGGCTTCGGTGTAGTTTTCGAACTCTAATACACTCGCATCAGGCGCCTTTTCGCGTATGTTTTGAGAGGAAGTGGAGCCTTTTACAGCGAGAACTTTCGAGCCTTTGCCAAGGTCCTCAATACTTTTGATCTTGCTGCCTTTTTTCACGAGAAGTGATTGGCCTGCTTCAAAATAGACATCGGAAAAGTCAACTTCCTTTTTTCGTTCATCAGTGATCGTCATCGTTGCGACAATGGCGTCGATATCTCCGTTTTGAAGCATCGGGATCCTTGTTTTTGATGTGACTTCTTTAAATTCAGCTTTGTTTTCGTCGCCTAAAATATCTTTAGCGATTTGTTTGGCAATGTCGATGTCAAATCCCTCGATATCACCTGAGCTTGGGTTTTTCAGGCCGAACAGCCTGGTGTCGGTTTTAACACCGAAAACAATTTTGTCTTGATCTTTAATGGCAGCTAATGTATCTTTTTTGCTATCCTTTGCGCTTTCTCCGTTTGACCCCTTGCTTCCGCATGCAGCAAGCATGACAACAGCGATTAAAGAAATCAATGCTAACGATAAAATCTTTTTCATACAAACTCCCCCATTTCTCTTTTTAATGATTTAAAATACGGCTCAAGAATAGGCGTGCCCGTTCTTCCTTCGGGTTTGCGTAAAACTCAGCCGGTGCTGCTTCCTCCAGAATATTTCCTTCATCAATAAAGACAATACGATCCGCCACTTCTCTCGCAAACCCCATTTCATGCGTCACGACAACCATTGTCATGCCTTCTTTGGCGAGGTTCTTCATCACATCAAGCACTTCACCGATCATTTCCGGATCGAGCGCCGATGTCGGCTCGTCAAACAGCATGACCTCCGGCTTCATCGCCAGTCCCCGGGCAATAGCCACACGCTGCTGCTGCCCGCCGGAAAGCTGGGAAGGGTAGGCGTTTGCTTTCTCAGGGATTCCGACTTTTTCAAGGTAATACAGCGCAGTTTCCTTCGCTTGTTCAGCGGATTGTCCGAGTACTTTTACGGGCGCCAGCATAATATTTTGCAGCACGGTTTTATGAGGATATAAATGAAAGTGCTGAAACACCATTCCGATATTTCGCCGTACGTTATTAATGTCAGTTTTTCTGTCATTAATAACTGTGCCGTTTACGGTAAGTGTTCCTTCGTTAATCGTCTCCAGCCTGTTGATGCATCTGAGCAAAGTGCTTTTTCCGGAACCTGATGGGCCGATAATGACGACGACTTCACCTTTTTCGATTTGCAGGTTAATCTGCTTTAGCACATGAAAATCTCCGTAATGCTTGTTTACATTTTGAAATGAGATCATCGCAATCCTCCTAACAGAAACTTCAATAATTATGTGTAAATGTAACTAACTTACAAGGTTGAGGATAGTAACAACACGATATGATGCATACCTTAGTGAGAAAGGGTCAAACTTTTCTGAAAATTCAGCGTGGGAAAATATCCAACCATTTGTAGGTGTAAAGAAAACATAAGAGAATAATTCCCTATAATCCTCAAAAGATATAGAAGAGGTGAAAGCAGATGCTCCAGAAACCGGTGCAGCTTTTGTTATGGGTGGCCATTTGTTTATTGGTCCTGTTAACAGTCTATGTCTTTTGTATGCTAGATATGTTATGGTCTCCCCTGTGGCTCGTCATAAAATCGATCTTTATTCCCTTGATCATTTCTATTTTTATTTCTTATTTATTACTTCCGGTCACTGAGTGGCTTCATGACAAAGGTCTGCCAAGGACTTTAAGCATTTTGGTGATTTACGTCCTTTTTTTTGGCGGACTGGGCTGGGCATTATATAAAGGTGTGCCTGTTCTAATCGTGCAGCTGACGGATCTGTCAGAAAATATACCTATGTTTGCCGAGACGTACAATGGGCTCCTTCTCCATGTGCATAACCATACAGATGACTGGCCGGACGGCATGCATCAGCGCATAGACAAAATGATTAGGCAGACAGAGGCGTTTTTCGCCGGCACAATCGAAGGGGCAATTAGCGGAATCCGTAAAGTGCTCGACTATTTCTTAATTGCGGCAACGATTCCTTTTCTCGTATTTTATATGGTCAAGGACATCGAATTGATGAAAAAAACGGTGTGGTATTTGACGCCGAAGTCGTGGAGGAAGCGGGGCAGCGCTTTTTTGCTTGATGTAGATGATTCTCTCGGTGATTACATTCGCGGCCAGCTGCTCGTCTGCTTGATTCTCGGAGCCGTAGCCGGTATTACATTTTGGATATTTGGCCTTCCGTATCCGCTGATACTGGGTCTTATCTCGGGTATTACGAATGTCATCCCGTACTTCGGTCCCTTTATCGGCGCTGTTCCTGCGCTTTTGATTGCAATGACGATTTCTGTGAAGGCCGTTCTTGTCGTTGTCATTACGGTGTTTGTACTTCAATTTTTGGAAGGAAATGTCCTCAGTCCGTTTATTGTCGGCAGAAGTCTCAAGATGCACCCGGTAGTGATCATGCTTGCGCTTCTTGCCGGAGGTGAGCTGGCGGGGATTGTCGGCATGATACTGGCAGTGCCTGCTGCGGCTGTTTTAAAAGTAATGATGATCCATTTTCTGCGGATGCGGACGGAGCATTGACATTGGCGTGCCGCTTGTCTATAATTTCTCGTAGAATACATACGAATCTCGAGTGACGGATCTGAGTACGCCGAAGCCCTGTTAAAGAGAGAAGCTCCGTAAGCTGAAAGGAGCTTTATCAGAAGATCGGAGGAAGCTAATCCTGAGTGCAGTTAATCGCTGCCGCACATCCTGCGTTATTGGATGAAAGGTGACGGGCGAATCATAAGGCCCGTAATCAGGGTGGTACCGCGAGACAGCTCTCGTCCCTGTGTAAACGTGTGTTTGCATAGGGGGAGGGCTTTTTTGCTGTCACTGAAGAGAATTTCGATTTTTATAGAGGAGGAAATACAATGAAACACTTAACTTCTGCTGAAGTGCGTCAAATGTTTTTGGATTTCTTTAAAGAAAAAGGACATGCTGTAGAGCCGAGCGCGTCATTAGTGCCTCATGAAGATCCTTCACTGCTTTGGATCAACAGCGGTGTTGCGACGCTGAAAAAATATTTTGACGGCCGCGTTGTGCCGGAAAATCCAAGAATCGTAAACGCTCAAAAAGCAATCAGAACAAACGATATTGAAAATGTGGGTAAAACCGCGCGCCATCACACATTCTTTGAAATGCTCGGAAACTTTTCCATCGGTGATTATTTTAAAGAAGAAGCGATCACATGGGCTTGGGAATTTTTAACGAGTGACAAGTGGATTGGTTTTGACGAAGAGCTTCTTTCTGTTACAGTTCATCCGGAAGATGAAGAAGCGTATGAGTTTTGGGCGAAAAAAATCGGTGTTCCGGAAGAAAGAATTATTCGCCTGGAAGGGAACTTCTGGGACATCGGCGAAGGGCCGAGCGGACCGAACACAGAAATTTTCTACGACCGCGGTGAAGCGTACGGGAACGATCCTGACGATCCGGAGCTTTATCCTGGGGGAGAAAATGACCGCTATCTTGAAGTATGGAACCTTGTATTCTCTGAGTTCAACCATAATCCGGACGGCACGTATACGCCGCTTCCGAAGAAAAACATCGATACAGGGATGGGGCTTGAAAGAATGGTATCTGTCATTCAAAATGTCCCGACAAACTTTGATACTGATTTGTTTGTCCCAATCATCAAAGCGACAGAAACGATTTCCGGTGAAGCATACGGCCAAGATCATGTAAAAGACACTGCATTTAAAGTCATCGCCGACCACATCAGAACGGTTGCTTTTGCTGTCAGTGACGGGGCGCTTCCGTCAAATGAAGGACGCGGCTATGTATTAAGACGTTTATTGCGACGCGCTGTGCGTTATGCCAAAACGATTAATATCAACCGTCCGTTCATGTACGATCTTGTGCCGGTTGTTGCTGAGATCATGGCTGCTTTCTACCCTGAAGTAAAAGAGAAGGAAGAATTCATTTCAAAGGTCATTAAAACGGAGGAAGAACGCTTCCACGAAACACTGAATGAAGGACTTGCCATCTTATCAGAAATGATCAAAAAGGAAAAAGATAAGGGCAGCAGCGTCATTTCAGGTGCGGATGTCTTTAAACTTTACGACACCTACGGATTCCCGGTTGAACTGACTGAAGAATATGCAGAAGACGAGAACATGACAGTTGACCATAAAGGCTTCGAAGAAGAAATGAACCAGCAGCGCGAGCGGGCCAGAAATGCACGTCAGGATGTCGGCAGCATGCAGGTGCAGGGCGGCGCATTACGCGACGTAACAGAAGAAAGCACATTTGTCGGCTACTCCCAAACAAAGGCTGATGCCAATGTGATTGTGCTTCTGCAGGACGGCCAGTTAATTGAAGAAGCACATGAAGGCGAAACTGTACAGATCATTCTTGACGAAACACCTTTCTATGCGGAAAGCGGCGGTCAAATCGGCGACAAAGGCTTTTTGCGCAGCGAGCAGGCAGTGGTAAAAGTGAAAGATGTGCAAAAAGCGCCGAACGGCCAGCATGTGCATGAAGGCGTTGTCGAGAGCGGAACCGTTCAAAAAGGCATGCATGTAACAGCTGAGGTTGAAGATCATATGAGAAGCGGCGTGATTAAAAACCATACGGCAACGCACTTATTGCACCAGGCCTTGAAGGATGTTCTTGGAACGCACGTCAATCAGGCGGGCTCCCTTGTGAATGAAAACCGCCTTCGTTTTGACTTCTCACACTTCGGGCAAGTGACAAAAGAAGAACTCGAACGAATTGAAGTCATTGTAAACGAAAAGATTTGGGCAAGCATCCCGGTCAGCATTGATCTGAAACCGATCGCTGAAGCAAAAGAAATGGGAGCTATGGCTCTGTTCGGAGAAAAATACGGTGATATTGTAAGGGTTGTTCAAGTCGGAGATTACAGCCTTGAGCTTTGCGGCGGATGCCATGTCAGCAACACAGCGGAAATCGGCTTATTTAAAATCGTATCTGAGTCTGGAATCGGAGCGGGCACTAGACGGATTGAAGCTGTAACAGGACAAGGCGCTTACGTGGAAATGAACAGCCAGATCTCAGTTTTGAAGCAGACTGCCGACGAACTGAAAACAAATATCAAAGAAGTGCCGAAGCGCGTTGCTGCGCTGCAGGCTGAGCTGAAGGAAGCACAAAGAGAAAATGAATCTCTTCTGGCGAAACTTGGCAACGTTGAAGCAGGCGCGATTCTATCAAAAGTAAAAGAAGTTGATGGTGTCAGCGTGCTTGCGGAAAAGGTAAACGCCAAAGACATGAACCATCTCCGCACAATGGTTGATGAACTGAAAGCAAAAATCGGCTCTGCGGTCATCGTGCTTGGCGCTGTGCAAAATGATAAAGTCAATATTTCTGCCGGTGTTACAAAGGATCTGATTGAGAAAGGCCTTCATGCCGGCAAGCTTGTCAAACAAGCCGCGGAAGTTTGCGGCGGCGGCGGCGGAGGCCGTCCTGACATGGCACAGGCGGGCGGCAAACAGCCGGAAAAATTAGAAGAAGCATTGGCTTCTGTAGAAGATTGGGTGAAATCCGTTTTATAATTTGCCCATGTAGTGTAGAATGATGGTAAGATTAGGACCCCAGGCTGAACTTTGCCTGCGAATTTGGGAAAGAGGTGCAAAACGGTGAGCTCGTTTGATAAAACGATGAAATTTAATTTCTCCGATGATTCTGCCGAGACTAACGTAAATGAGGTGCTGATTACTGTGTATGACGCGCTTCAGGAAAAGGGCTACAATCCAATCAATCAGATTGTCGGATACTTGCTGTCAGGTGATCCCGCTTATATTCCTAGGCATCGTGACGCTCGCAATTTAATTCGCAAACTTGAAAGAGACGAATTAATCGAGGAATTGGTGAAGTCTTATTTAGAACAGCATAAAGAGGCGTAAATAAACAATGAGAATATTAGGGCTCGATTTAGGAACCAAAACACTCGGTGTTGCTCTGAGCGATGAAATGGGCTGGACTGCTCAAGGCATTGAGACCATAAAGATAAATGAAGCAGAGGGCGATTACGGATTACCCCGTTTATCTGAACTGACAAAAGACTATACTATAGATAAGATCGTGCTCGGCTTTCCTAAAAACATGAATGGAACAGTCGGCCCGAGAGGTGAAGCCAGCCAAACATTTGCGAAAGTGCTTGAAACCACGTACAATGTTCCTGTTGTGCTGTGGGACGAGCGTCTTACCACAATGGCGGCTGAAAAAATGCTGATTGCCGCTGATGTCAGCAGGCAGAAACGAAAAAAAGTCATTGATAAAATGGCGGCTGTTATGATTCTGCAAGGATATCTTGACAGCTTAAATTAAAGCCAGAGGTGAATATAATGGAACACGGCGAAAAAAATATTACAATTGTTGACGATCAAGGAAATGAACAGCTTTGCGAAGTGCTGTTTACATTTGAAAACGAAGAGTTTGGCAAATCTTATGTGTTGTACTACCCAATTGAAACAAAGAATGACGAAGAAGTAGAAATTCTTGCTTCCAGCTTTACGCCAAACGAAGATGGTGAAGACGGCGAACTATTCCCGATCGAAACCGATGAAGAATGGGATATGATCGAAGAGACATTAAACACGTTTTTAGCGGAAGAAGACGAAGAGTAAAAACCGCGCCAAAAGCCGGAGCCTATACTGCTCCGGCTTTTTTTCTGCTTATAAAGAGACTTTTTTTGTAATAAATTGCCGAAACAGCATGAATCATGTAGTATAAAAGCTGATGGGAGGAGACCTTATGTATATTAATCAGCAAAAAAAATCATTTTTAAATAAAAAAAGAATTGTACTGTCTTCCATTATTGTGCTGCTTCTCATCATAGGCGGAGCATTTTTATATGGGAAATCACTGCTGGAACCTGTTGAAAAAAACAATAAAACGACAGTTAATATTAACATTCCGAGCGGATCGTCTGTATCTGCGATCGCATCGATTTTGAAGGAAAACAATGTCATAAAAAGTGAAAAGGCATTTCAGTACTATGTGAAATATAAAAAAGCTTCCGGATTCCAAGCCGGGTACTACCATCTGAACAAAGGAATGGATCTGGATGCCATTATCAAGAAGCTGACAAGCGGAGCAACAAACTACGCCTTTCAAATCACGGTGCCTGAGGGGAAACAGCTGACACAGATCGCCACAGCCATTGCGGAGGAAACGAAATACTCAACAAAACAGGTCATGGCAAAGCTGGACGATAAAACGTTTATCAATCAGCTGAAAAAGGAATTTCCAGACACCGTTACAAACGATGTTTTTCAGAAAAATATAAAGCATCCGCTGGAAGGATACCTATTCCCGGCTACATATCCATTCCACGATCCGGATACGTCGCTTGAGAACATCATAACTGAGATGATGAAACAGACAGATTCTTATGTGAAAACATACAAAACAGAAATGAAGAAAGAAAAGCTTTCTGTGCATAAGCTGCTGACGATGGCTTCTTTGATCGAAGAGGAAGCGACTGAAAAAGCAGATCGCCATAAAATTTCCAGCGTCTTTTATAACAGGCTGAAAAAGAAGATGCCGCTTCAGACCGATCCGACCGTCTTGTACGCGGCTGGCAAACATAAAGACCGGGTGCTTTATAAAGACCTTGAAATTGATTCGCCGTACAATACGTATAAAAACACCGGTCTGCCGCCAGGACCGATTGCCAATGCCGGAATGTCGTCATGGGAAGCGGCGCTTCATCCGGATAAAACGGACTATCTGTACTTTTTAGCAAAATCAAACGGTGAGGTCGTATTTACGAAAACATTAAAAGAACATAATAAAGCAAAAGAAAAATATATTTCGGCAAAAAATCAGAAATAAAAGGAGAGCAAAAGCTCTCCTTTTATTCGCATTCCGCAAGGTTTTATGATAAAATATATCGGGTTGTTTACTAACGTATACAAGTTGTGCTCAGAGAGTGTCCTATGTCAAAGACTGGGGCACTCCTTTTTAGAACGGGAGGCTGTTTATTGTGACAGACCGCTATGAACAAATAAATGACTATATAGAAGCATTATTGAAGCCTCAGCCGGATAACGTGAGGAAACTGGAAGCATATGCGGAAGAACATCATGTTCCGATTATGGAAAAAGCGGGCATAGAAGTGCTGCTCCAAATTTTGTCTGTCAAACAGGCGAAGAAAATACTGGAGATCGGAACGGCTATCGGTTACTCGGCCATTCGAATGGCGCTGGCACTGCCGTCTGCAGAAATATATACGATTGAACGCAATGAGACACGCCATGAGGAAGCTGTTAACAACATAAAGGATTTTCAGCTTGATGACCGAATCCATGTGTTTTACGGGGACGCGCTCGAATTAGCAGAAGCCGTTCATGTCACAGCGCCATATGATGTGATTTTCATTGATGCTGCTAAAGGTCAATATCAAAACTTTTTTCACTTATATGAACCGATGCTTTCGCCAGACGGGGTGATTTTAACAGACAACGTGCTGTTTAAAGGTCTGGTGGCAGAGGATTACAGCAAAATAGAACCAAAAAGAAGGCGCAGGCTGGTATCAAAAATCGATGAGTATAATCATTGGCTGATGAATCATCCGGATTATCAAACTGCGATTATCCCTGTTGGGGACGGGCTTGCGATCAGTAAAAAGAAGAGGTGAACGTCATGAAAAAGCCAGAGCTCTTAGTCACACCGACAAGTACGGCAGACATTTTGCCGCTGATTCAGGCGGGGGCAACTGCGTTTTTAGTTGGGGAACAGAGATACGGTCTGAGATTAGCGGGGGAATTTTCCCGTGAGGATGTAACGAAAGCGGTAGACATTGCCCATAACGAAGGTGCAAAAGTATACGTTGCCGTAAATGGAATTTTTCATAACGATAAAGTGGGAGAACTTGGCGATTATCTCGCTTTCTTAGCGGAAACGGGCGTTGATGCGGCTGTATTCGGCGATCCTGCGGTTCTTATGGCTGCACGTGAATCAGCGCCGGAGCTGAAGCTTCATTGGAGCACAGAAACGACAGGAACCAACTATTATACATGCAACTACTGGGGACGTAAAGGCGCAGCTCGATCTGTGCTTGCCAGAGAATTAAATATGGACAGCATTGTCGAGATCAAAGAAAACGCAGAAGTTGAAATTGAAGTTCAGGTGCATGGAATGACCTGCATGTTCCAGTCGAAACGTTCCTTGATCGGAAACTATTTCGAATACCAAGGCAAAGTCATGGACATTGAAAGAAAGAAAAAAGAATCCGGCATGTTCCTGCATGATAAGGAACGCCATAATAAATATCCGATTTTCGAAGATGAGAACGGCACACATATCATGAGCCCGAACGATGTGTGCATTATTGATGAACTTGAAGAGCTGATAGATGCGGGAGTCGATTCTTTCAAAATCGACGGTGTTCTGAAATCATCTGAATACTTAGTGGAAGTCACCAGCATGTACAGAGAAGCGATTGATCTGTTTGCGGAAAACCGTGACGATTACGAAGCGAAAAAAGAAGACTGGATCGAACGTATTGAAAACATTCAGCCAGTAAACAGAAAAATAGATACCGGCTTCTTCTTTAAAGAAACGGTTTATTAATGAAAAGGAGGTTACGTTATGACTGCCGTAAATGATAAGATTTCTAAAATAGTTGATGGTAAGCGTGTGATTACGAAAAAGCCAGAGCTTCTCGCGCCTGCGGGGAATCTTGAAAAGCTGAAAATTGCTGTGCATTACGGAGCGGATGCCGTCTTTATCGGAGGGCAGGAATACGGGCTTCGTTCGAATGCGGATAACTTTACGATTGAAGAAATCGCAGAGGGAGTGGAATTTGCGAAAAAATACGGCGCGAAAATTTACGTCACGACAAATATTTTTGCCCACAATGAGAATATTGACGGGCTTGAAGATTATTTAAAAGCTCTCGGTGACGCCAATGTTGCCGGCATCATTGTGGCAGATCCGCTTATTATCGAAACCTGCCGCAGAGTAGCTCCTCATGTTGAGGTTCACTTGAGCACGCAGCAATCTCTCTCCAACTGGAAGGCTGTTCAGTTCTGGAAGGAAGAAGGGCTTGACCGTGTGGTGTTAGCCCGTGAGACAAGCGCGCTCGAAATCAGAGAAATGAAAGAAAAAGTAGATATCGAAATTGAATCCTTTATTCACGGTGCGATGTGTATTGCATACTCCGGCCGCTGTGTCTTGAGCAATCACATGACAGCCCGCGATTCCAACCGCGGAGGCTGCTGCCAGTCATGCCGCTGGGATTATGATTTATATCAAACCGACGGTGCCAATGCCGTTGCTTTATACAGTGAAGAAGACGCTCCGTTTGCAATGAGTCCGAAAGACTTGAAGCTGATTGAGTCGATTCCGAAAATGATTGAAATGGGCATCGACAGCTTAAAGATTGAAGGACGGATGAAATCCATTCACTACGTAGCGACAGTTGTCAGCGTATATCGTAAAGTGATTGACGCTTATTGCGCTGATCCCGATAACTTTGTGATTCAAAAAGAATGGCTGGAAGAGCTTGATAAATGCGCCAACCGTGACACTGCGACAGCTTTCTTCGAAGGAACACCAGGCTATGAAGAGCAAATGTTTGGCGAACACGGCAAAAAAACAACATTTGATTTTGTCGGCTTAGTGCTGAATTATGATGAGGATACACAAATGGTCACTCTTCAGCAGCGCAATTTCTTCAAAAAAGGCGACGAAGTAGAATTTTTCGGTCCGGAAATCGAAAACTTTACACATACGATTGAAACCATTTGGGACGAAGACGGAAATGAGCTAGACGCTGCCCGCCATCCCCTGCAAATTGTCAAATTCAAATTAGACAAAAAGATTTATCCGAGCAACATGATGAGAAAGGGGAAGTAATCACCCATGGGTAAGAGTCCAGTAGTCATTGGAATCGCAGGAGGTTCCGGTTCAGGAAAAACGAGTGTAACACGTTCAATTTATGAACAATTCAAAGGGCACTCGATTTTAATGATCCAGCAAGACCTCTATTATAAAGACCAAAGCCATCTTCCATTTGAAGAAAGGCTGAATACAAACTATGATCATCCGCTTGCGTTTGATAATGACTATTTAATCGAGCATATTCAAGACCTATTGAATTACCGTCCGATTGAAAAGCCGATTTACGATTATAAGCTTCACACACGGTCAGAAGAAACGGTTCACGTAGAGCCGAAAGACGTGATTATTCTTGAAGGCATTCTTGTTCTTGAAGATAAAAGGCTGCGCGACCTGATGGATATCAAGCTTTACGTTGACACAGACGCTGACTTGCGCATCATCAGACGGATTATGAGAGATATTAATGAGCGCGGACGCTCTATTGATTCTGTCATTGAACAATATGTGTCTGTTGTCCGCCCGATGCACAATCAATTCGTTGAGCCGACAAAGCGATACGCTGATATTATTATCCCGGAAGGCGGACAAAATCACGTTGCAATTGATCTGATGGTCACAAAAATTCAAACCATTCTTGAACAAAACGCGATTTTGTAATACCATAGCATAGACATAAATAACTCTGACCATATTATGTATAGGCAGGAAGGGGATGTGTAAATTCCCTTCTTTCCCTGTTTATAAACGCGAAATATTTGCAGAACCACAAGATTCAGTTTAAGATAAACAGTACCAATATGGGAGAGAAGAACGAGGACTGCCCTGTGTTCTCATTCTTGTATTTTAGTTTATGCTCTCATACATAATCGAAGATGTTGAGGGACAACCAGAAGGAGTGAAGGGACATGGCACAAGAGAAAGTTTTTCCTATGACTGTAGAAGGAAAACAAAAACTTGAACAAGAATTAGAATATTTGAAAACGGTTAAACGAAAAGAAGTAGTAGAGCGCATCAAAATCGCGAGAAGTTTCGGGGATCTTTCCGAAAACTCTGAATACGACTCAGCGAAAGAAGAGCAGGCATTCGTAGAGGGCCGTGTAACGACTCTTGAGAATATGATCCGCAATGCGAAAATCATTGAAGATGACGGCGGCTCTAACGTTGTCGGTTTAGGTAAAACCGTCACTTTCGTCGAACTGCCTGATGGTGATGAAGAATCTTATACAATCGTCGGCAGCGCTGAAGCTGATCCGTTTGAAGGGAAAATTTCAAACGACTCGCCGATCGCTAAAAGCCTGCTTGGCAAAAAAGTAGATGATGAAGTCACAGTTCAGACACCGGGCGGAGAAATGCTCGTGAAAATTGTGAAAATTTCATAATATCCGTTTAGCAAAGAAACACCTCGTCCACAATGTGGGTGAGGTGTTTTTTTATGAAGTTATCGAAACGAATGAAGCTGGCTGTTCTGGCTTTTTTAATCGTGTTTTTTCTGCTTTTGCTGAGGCTCGCGGAAATCCAGCTGTTTTTCACAGAATCATTTTCGAAAAAGAAAATTAATTTAATACAGGAAAGTGTTAATCAGCGGACGGAGGAAGTGCTCATTTCTGACGGCAGAGGATCGTTTTTAGATCGAAACGGCCAAGCGCTGACGGGTACAAGCGAGCCTGCGGTTGTCTTGTTTCCTTTTCTGTTAACGCAGGACTGGCCGATTAAAAAAGTCGCAGAGATTCTCGGCATGTCTGAAGATGATTTGCATCAGACTCTTGCAAAATCGAAAAAACCAGTTATTTTACATCAAAAGAAAATCAAAACACTTTCGAAGGAATCTATCACAAAAATCAATTCTTTGAAATATCCTGGCATTTACGGCGTATATATGGAGAATGAAGACAAGCCCAGTCTTGCCTCGCATACGATAGGCACAACCAATCAAGATCCGGCGCTTCTCCGCAATAAGTATCCAGAAAAGGAAAACCTGCCGATTAAAACGAAAATCGGCACAACTGGTTTAGAACGGACATTTGATGAGTTTTTGCTCCCGGAACAGGACACGAAGCTTTTGTATCATGTGGACGGAAAAGGAAACCCTTTGTTCGGCATGGACGTCAAATATACAGCTGAGGCCAACTCATTTTATCCGCTCCAAGTCAAAACAACGATTGATCAAAGCATTCAAAAAGCGATAGAAGGCATACTAGATGATCAGGGGCTGAAAAAAGGAGGAGCGGTGCTGCTGGACATCGAAAAGAGCAGTGTGTTGGGCATCGTAAGCAAACCGGATGCCGATGTGTCCAGACAAAACACGCTTCAAAATTATATGCTGACGCCAATCTATCCCGGCTCCGTTTTTAAAACTGTGATAGCGGCAGCTGCGATTGAGCATAACGCGGTAAAGCCGAGTCAAACCTTTAATTGTAATTTAAACCTGTACGGCGAACCGGGAGACGACAAAGGAACCCTGTCCTTTGAAGAAAGTTTCGCACAAAGCTGCAATTACACGTTTACAAGTCTTGCCGAACAATTAATGAAGAAAGACCATTCCGTCATTGAAGACATGTCAGAAAAGCTGTCCCTTACAGATCGGGCAGGCTGGGAAGGAAAACTGTACCACGAGTCAGATTTCCGCCAATTCTATAATGAAAAAAGCGGTGTGATTTGGGGGGGTGAAAAAGACAAATCAGTCAAAAAAGCAATTGCGCAAACAGCGATCGGGCAGAAAAATGTAAAGGTAACGCCGCTTGAGGTAGCTAATATGATGGCGACAATCGCCCGCGGCGGTGAAAAGCGGCAGGTGAAAATCGCAGAGCAGATTGAATACAAAAACGGCACAACGCTCGTCAAGTTTAAAGATCAGAAGCTTAAAGGAGAAACAATAGACAAATATACGGCACAGCAGCTTCAAAAAATGCTGCGGCGGGTGGTGGAATCTCCTTCCGGAACGGGCAGAAGGTTTCAGGATCTCTCGTATACTGTAGCAGGGAAGTCAGGCACCGCCCAGACAGGCAAGCTTTCAAAAGATAAAGAAACGCTTTATGAAAAATGGTTTGCCGGGTATTTTCCCGCGGATAAGCCGAAATACGCGCTTGTCGTATTGCACATGGATACGCCGGGGGATAAGGCTCTGACAAATTCGGTGTTTTATGATATTGTTAAAAAAGTACACGAAATTGAAATCAATCAGAAATAGAACAACTTCTCAGCACATGGTAAAATATATGCTGAGCCAAGAGGGATAAAGGAGTGCAGAATTATTGAGCAATAATCAATCTCGTTATGAAAACCGTGATAAGCGCAGGAAAGCTAATTTAGTGCTTAACATCTTAATCGCAATCGTATCTATTCTAATTGTTGTAGTAGCAGCCAATCTCTTCATTAACAGTCCTTCTAGCAAAGATGTCAGCAAGGATTCTGAAACGGCGCAAAAACAGGAATCTCCGGCTTCAGGAAAGACGGAAAAGAAATCGGATGAGGATATAAAAGACAGTAAGAAAGATACATCTGACAGCGAAAAGGATTCTGAGAAATCTTCTGACTCAGATTCAGATTCCAAAAAAGATGATTCTTCTAAAAGTGATGACTCAGATTCAGACTCAAATTCAGATGACCCGCTTAAAGACGCAAAAGTCACAGAAGGCGGCTCATCAAGTGATGTGGAAAAAACGTATGAAAATCCTGACTGGAAAGCAGTCGGAACTGAGCAGAAGGGCGAGCATGCCGCCACTTATGACTCAAGCTCACAAGACTGGGCTGAGATGCTGAAAGCCATATCATATGCAACCGGTGTTTCAACAGATAACATGACCGTGCTCTGGCTCGGAAATAACGGCAGCCCTCAGGATGCCAAAGGTAAGATTTTAGATAAAACGAGCGGAGAGAAATATCAAGTAACGATTACATGGGTTGATGAAAAAGGCTGGAAGCCGACAAAAGTAGAAAAATTAAAATAAACAAAAGCAGCCGAATTTTTCGGCTGCTTTTGTTTTTACACCTCAGCTGCAAAATGAACAACGGCGCTGTAAAAAAATTTTCCGTCTGCCACAGCAGTTTGATGCGAGACAGATTTCACACGCAGCATGATTGCTTTATTGTTTTCAATTTGTGTGTTGATTTTCTTTTCAAGCTCCTGCAATGATGCCGCTTCGAAAAATTCTACTTTGTCTTTAATCAGATCCAATTGAAAATTCATCTTTCGACCCCTCCGCCTTTACAAGTCATATGAAGTATAAGCCTTTTTACGCTGTACGCGCAATATATGACTGGATAAAAAACACAAAGTGTTTTAGTACCTACTTTCAAGAAGATATGGTAAGATAGGAACTGTTCCATCATTAATTCATAGTATGCTTATAGGAATTATAAAATATGGAGTGTGACAACTATGGGACGTGAATTTATCCCTCTTTTTGAGGATTGGGCCGCAACTTACGATCAAACAGTTCAAGGTTTTGATATTCAGTATAAAGAGGCGTTC
Organism: Bacillus sp. PAMC26543; assembly: GCF_014250375.1. Taxonomy (NCBI): domain Bacteria; kingdom Bacillati; phylum Bacillota; class Bacilli; order Caryophanales; family Bacillaceae; genus Bacillus; species Bacillus sp. PAMC26543. Next base: position 1,515,977 of record NZ_CP060193.1, read on the forward strand.
AGAGGCTATGATGATATTTTGAATGCCATTGTCAGCCGGTCAGGGATTCGTGTATTAGAATTTGGGCCAGGGACCGGCAACTTGACAGCGAAACTGCTTGAAGCGGGGAAATCTGTATTTGGAGTCGAGCCGTCTCCGGCGATGCGCAAGTTAGCATCTGACAAGCTTCGCGGCAGGGCGGAAATTGTTGACGGAGACTTCCTGACATTCCCTGAACCGCCATTTCAGGCTGACACGATTGTCAGTTCATATGCTTTTCATCATTTGACTGACGAAGAAAAACGAGCCGCAATAAAGCAATATGGCAAATACCTTCACATGCATGATAAAATAGTGTTTGCCGATACTGTCTTTGAACACGAGGAAGCGTATAATCAAGCCATTGATAAAGCACGTTCTCAGGGCTTCTATCAGCTGGCGAATGATTTAAAGACAGAGCATTATCCCACATTGGAAACGATGAAAGAGATGTTTACAGCTGAAGGTTTTGCAGTCCAATTCATTCAGCAAAACGACTTCGTGTGGATAATGGAGGCGATCAAACGGTAAAGTGAAAGGAATGTGTATAGATGAAACTAGCAGTCATCGGAGCAATGGAAGAGGAAGTAACCATCCTAAGAAACAAACTGGAAAATGCAAAAACAGAAACGATCGCGCACTGTGAATTTACAACAGGCCAATATGAAGGAACTGAAGTCATTCTTTTAAAATCAGGAATCGGAAAAGTGAATGCTGCGATCAGCACGACACTTCTGCTTGATCGCTACAAGCCTGATTATGTGATTAACACAGGCTCAGCGGGCGGATTTCATCATACACTGAATGTGGGAGACGTCGTCATTTCTACTGACGTTCGCCATCATGATGTAGATGTAACGGCCTTTGATTATGAATACGGACAGGTGCCAGGCCTTCCGGCTGCTTACGCCGCAGATGAAAAGCTGATCAGCATTACTGAAGAAGCGATTTCTGAGCTTGACGGCATTCAAGTTGCAAAAGGAACGATCGCAACAGGTGATTCTTTTATGAATGATCCGAAGCGGGTCGAAGAGGTGCGTGCGAGATTTTCTGATCTGTATGCGGTTGAAATGGAGGCAGCGGCAGTCGCTCAAGTGTGCCACCAGTTTAAAACGCCGTTTGTTGTGATCAGAGCATTATCTGATATCGCAGGAAAAGAATCACATGTATCATTTGACCAATTTTTAGAGCAGGCCGCTGTTCACTCAACAGAGCTTGTGTTAAAAGTGATCAAACGAATTCATTAAAACGGGGGAGTGTTCTCCTCCGTTTTCCCTAAAACAACCTCTATCAAGGAGGAGGACATATATGACAGTTATTACGGACATTACCGAGCTGATTGGGAATACACCGCTTCTCCGCTTGAAGAATTTTGATATTCCTGAAGGAGTGGCTGTATATGCCAAGCTGGAAATGATGAACCCTGGCGGAAGCATAAAAGACAGACTGGGAGATATGCTGATTCGTGACGCCCTGGATTCAGGCAAAGTGAAGCCCGGGGGAGTCATTATAGAGGCAACGGCCGGAAATACAGGTATCGGGCTTGCCCTTAACGCCAGAAAACATGGTTTAAAAGCCATTTTCTGTGTTCCGGAACATTTCAGCAAAGAAAAGCAGCAAATTATGCAGGCGCTAGGAGCGTCAATTGTGCATACGCCGCGTAAAGACGGAATGCAGGGAGCCATTCAAAAAGCGATACAGCTGGAGAGGGAAATTGATAATTCCTATTGTGTTTTGCAATTTAAAAACCGAGTAAATCCATCGACTTACTATAAGACTCTTGGGCCTGAAATATGGAAAGCGCTTGACGGCAATATTCATACGTTTGTCGCGGGGGCAGGATCAGGAGGCACATTCGCGGGAACAGCATCCTTCTTAAAAGAAAAACATCCCGCAGTCAAAACAGTGATTGTCGAACCGGAAGGCTCCATATTAAACGGCGGAGAGCCTCATGCTCATAAAACAGAAGGGATCGGCATGGAGTTTATCCCTGACTATATGGATGAAAGCCATTTTGATGCAATATATACGGTAACAGATGAGAATGCTTTTAGACTTGTTAAAGAAGCGGCTGAAAAAGAGGGCCTGCTGATCGGAAGCTCTTCAGGTGCAGCGCTTTATGCGGCATTGGAGGAAGCGAAAAAATCGTCTGCCGGAACAAATATTGTCACAGTATTCCCAGACAGCAGTGATCGGTATATCAGCAAACATATATACGAAGGAGGCATCTGATATGAAGAAAAAAACATTGATGGTACATGGCGGGATCACAGGTGATGAGAAAACAGGAGCTGTTTCCGTTCCGATATATCAAGTGAGCACGTACAAGCAGCCAAAAGCAGGCCAGCATACCGGCTATGAATATTCAAGAACGGCCAACCCGACAAGAACTGCACTGGAAACGCTTGTGACAGAGCTCGAAGCCGGGGAAGCAGGTTATGCGTTCAGCTCAGGAATGGCTGCAATTACAGCTGTTATGATGCTGTTTAACAGCGGAGACCATGTGGTTTTGACTGATGACGTGTACGGCGGGACATATCGAGTGATGACAAAGGTGCTTAACCGTCTCGGCATTGAATCAACTTTTGTGGATACAAGCAGCAGAGAAGAAGTCGAAAAAGCGATTCGTCCCAATACAAAGGCAATTTATATTGAGACACCGACAAATCCGCTTCTCAAAATCACCGATTTATCACTGATGGCAGATATTGCGAAAAAAGCGGGGGTTCTTCTAATCGTAGACAACACCTTTAATACACCATATTTTCAGCAGCCGCTTACTTTAGGCGCTGATATCGTACTTCACAGTGCGACTAAATATCTCGGCGGGCACAGTGATGTTGTCGGCGGTTTAGTTATTACAGCTTCGAAAGAGCTTGGAGAAGAGCTGCATTTTGTGCAAAATTCAACAGGCGGCGTGCTCGGCCCTCAGGATTCATGGCTGCTAATGAGAGGGATCAAAACACTGGGGCTCAGAATGGAAGCAATCGATCAAAACGCGCGGAAAATCGCAAGCTTTCTTGAGCAGCATCCTGCTGTTCAAACGTTATATTACCCTGGTTCTCCAAACCATCCGGGACATGAGCTTGCGAAATCTCAAGGATCAGGCTTTGGAGGCATGATCTCCTTTGATATTGGCAGTGAAGAGCGAGTGGATGCCTTTTTAGGCAAACTTAAGCTGTTTACAATTGCAGAAAGCCTGGGCGCTGTAGAAAGCTTAATTTCTGTTCCGGCTAGAATGACACATGCCTCTATTCCGAGAGAGCGCCGGCTTGAACTCGGCATTACGGACGGCTTGATCAGAATCTCTGTGGGAATAGAGGATGGGGAGGATTTGCTGGAAGATATCGAGCAGGCTCTTAACATTTTATAACAAATGGATAGATTTACTTTCTCTGTAAGCTGCCAGAGTATATTATAATAGTCGTATACTATGAATCTGGCAGGTGATTCTTTTATGAAGAAGAATAGAATGAAATCATTAAAAGAAGACTACAAGCATTTCGCTTTTACCTTGCTTGCAGTCAGCACTTTTTTATATATAGGCGCGGTTCTTCCTGATCAGGGCTTAACGTTAGGCCAGAAATCAGTTATGTTTATGACGGATTGCGTGTTTTTAGCTGGCGCTTTCTTTTGCGCCGACCGTTCACTTGTATATAAGAAGCGCTTGGAAGAAGCCGACGAATAAAAAAACAGCCATCAACTGATGGCTGTTTTTTGTTATTCTTCCCGCAGCTCTTTTCCCATGCCTTTTAAAAACTGAAGGCCGAAGCCGACTGCTCTGTTAATATCAGGGTCGTTCATCGCTTTTAAAAGATCGAGAATGCCGACTTTCTTGTCTTCTTTTAAAAAGCTTTGCGCCTGTTCGGTTCCCGCCATTACGCTTTCTAAAAGCTTGCCTGTAAACGCAGGATCAGCCTTTGTCAAAGCGCCTCCAGCCGCCATCATCGTGTTGATGAGGTTTGTGACAGGCTCGCGAGATACCTGGCCAAGCGCGATTTTGGCGATGTCTTCTTTCGCCCTCAGCATGCTTGCTGCTGCATCAAAGATGCCAAGCTCATTAAGTTCACTCATTAACGTCATCGTTTTCGAGACGGCATCCTCATTTTCCGTCAGCAGCTCCTTCAGCTCCTCGATTTTCTCAAGCTTGATTTGCTCCGCTGTTTTTGTTTCTTTTTTGATCGTTTTAATCGGAGTCGCCATTTTCGTTTCCCCCTTTCATTTAATCAGTCAAATGGACATAACCCGGACGGTTCCATTTTCTTTCTGCCTCGACGCCGTTTTGCGGATTCCGTTTCTTGTTACGCGGATTTGTTTTAGGAAGCGGTGCGCTTTCGCAGCCTCCAAGCACCTCCATGCGAACCTTCGTCTGTTTGTAAGCAGGCGTGTTCGTGCGTTTATCAGCCGCAGGCCCTGTCAGGAAGTTAATCGCTGAATCCTTGTCTGTCGAGTTCATCGGCAGGTAGAGTTCATTTTTTCGCACACGGTCAGTAATGAGCGCATTTAATTTAACAGCTCCGAACGGAGAAACGAGGCGAACCAGTGAACCGTCACAAATGCCGCGCTCCTGTGCAAGCTCCGGCGATACTTCGACGAATACATTCGGCACTTTGGATTGAATGCCTTTCGATTTATTTGTCATATTTCCTTCATGGAAATGCTCAAGCATCCGGCCGTTATTGATGTGAAGATCATATTCCTCAGGGAAAGCGGCAGGTTCAGTCCAATCAGACAGTGCAAAACGGGCTTTCTTGTCTGGGAAATTAAATCCGTCTTCATACAGAAGCGGCGTGCTTTCACCTGTGAAGCTGCCCCATAGGAAGGTGTTCCAGCCTTCAAGCACCTCATAGCTGGCTTTTCCAAATAGAGGAGAAAGACTCGCCATTTCAGAGAAAATGTCGCTTGGATGGCTGTAGCTCCATCCGGCTCCTAAGCGGTTTGCCACCTCTTGAATAATCCACCAATCCGGTTTCGCGTCTCCAAGTGTCGGAAGCGCTTGATACAATCGCTGCACACGGCGCTCTGTATTGGTAAACGTTCCATCTTTCTCAAGAGATGGAGTGGCAGGCAAGACGACATCGGCATATTGAGCCGTTCTCGACAGGAAAATGTCCTGAACCACGAAGAAATCAAGGCTTGATAAAATATCATGCACATGGTTCGCATTCGAATCGACCAGTGCCATATCTTCACCAACAAGGTACATGGCCTTCATCTTGCCTTCTTCAATGGAATGAAGCATTTGAATATTGTCTAAACCTGGTTTTCCTTCAATCTCCACACCATAAGCCTTTTCAAATTTGGCGCGTGCTTCGTCATCTGTAATATGCTGATATCCCGGAAGCCAGCCTGGCAATGTCCCCATATCGCAAGCGCCTTGAACGTTATTGTGGCCGCGCAGTGGATAAGCGCCGGCACCCGGACGGCGGTAGTTGCCTGTTGCCAGAAGCAGGTTCGAAATCGCTGCTGACGTATCAGAGCCGCCCGTATTTTGAGTAACACCCATTCCCCAAAGAACACAAGTGCCGTCAGCGTCACGAATCATTTCGGCAATTCGAATGATGTTTTCTTTAGAAAGGCCTGTGATGCGTTCCGCATAATCAAGCGTATAGGTTTTAAGCGTTTCTTTATAATCTTCAAAGTAATTCACGTTCTCATCAATAAACGCTTGATCATGCCAGCCTTGGTCGATCATATATTTCGTAACGGCCATCAGCCATACTTGGTCTGTACCTTGTTTAGGACTGATGAACAGATCAGACCGCTCAGCCATCTCATTTTTCCGCAGGTCGGCAACGATTAATTTTTGTCCATGGAGCTTGTGTGCACGTTTGACCCGTGTTGCAAGCACCGGATGTCCTTCAGCCGGATTGGCGCCGACGATGATGACGAGTCCGGCCTTGGCAATATCTTTAATCGTGCCGGCGTCACCGCCCATGCCGACCGTACGGAACAACCCGTCTGTAGCAGGAGACTGACAGTAGCGAGAGCAGTTATCGACGTTATTTGTTTCAAATACCTGACGCGCTAATTTTTGGATGACATAGTTTTCTTCATTCGTAATTTTAGAAGAAGAAATGAATCCGACAGAGCCTTTGCCGTATGTTTCTTTAATTGCACCTAATCTGCTTGCGACTAAATCGAGGGCTTCTTCCCAAGATGATTCAACAAAAGCCCCGTTTTTACGGATTAAAGGCTTTGTGATCCGCTCTTCAGAATTGACGAAATCCCAGCCGAATTTCCCTTTGACACATGTAGAAATCGCGTTAACAGGAGCGTCGGAAACAGGCTGGATTTTTAAAATATCCCGTCCTTTTGTCCATACTTCAAAGGAACAGCCGACACCGCAGAACGTACATACCGTTTTTGTTTTTTTCGTTCTTGTTTCACGCATTGCCGCTTCAACTTCAGAAATGGCAAAAATGCTGCTGTACCCCGGTTCAACATTTTTGACAAGGTCAATCATTGGTTCCATGACATCCTGCTTGATGCCCGTCATAAAGCCAGCCTGGCCAAGCATTGATTTTTCCATCAGTGCATTACACGGACAAACCGTGACACATTGGCCGCAGCTGACACAAGAAGATTCGTTGATTGTAACTCCTTCATCCCAAATAACCCGCGGACGTTCGCGTTCCCAGTCGATAGAGAGTGTTTCATTGACTTGAAGGTTCTGACACACCTCAACACACTGGCCGCAGGCGATGCATTGGTTTGGATCATATCGGTAAAACGGGTGAGACATATCAACCGCACAAGAAGGATCTTCTTTTGGCGTATAAGGGTATTTTTGATGCTCGATCCCCATCATTTCCGCTGTATTATGCAGTGTACAGTTCCCATTGTTATTATCGCAAACTGTACAATACAGCAAATGATTTTCAAGAAGGCGGTCCATTGCTTCGGTTTGTGCCTCTTTCACCCGATTTCCCGAAAGATCAATTGACATTCCGTTTTCAGCGACCGTAGAGCATGAACGAACCAGCTTGCCGTCTGCCTCTACAATGCATGTATCGCATGTTTGAATCGGATCAACCTCTGGGACGTGGCAGATTTGCGGATACTCAATCCCATTTTCATTTAAAATATCTAAAATTGTGGCCCCTGCTCGTGCTTGAATTTCTGTTCCGTCAACGCGGACACTGATCGACTTATCGTCCATCATATTCATATTCCCCTCCATCTTTCTTTCAAGAAGTCAAAAAAGCCATGTATAGATACACCTGTCTTTCATTCACAGAAGGTGTAAACACACATGGCGGAATAGTTCACTAGCAAGTCTTACTAACAGACCAATCCTGGATTTTTATAAACCGATAGACTCATAACAAGATCCTATTACAAATCCATCAACACTGCTTTTATTATAAAGTGATATTTATTATAATACAATATGACAGGAAAATTTTAACCAAGTGAAATGTCCTGAGGGGAACCGGGAACGGCCTTTTTTAAGGCAAAATCGGAAGGGGTAATCAGCATGTCAAAGAAAATTCATGAGTTCAATGATATTATTCGAAAACTTCGCAAGGAATTGTTCGGCAAAGGACCTGAACGGATTCACACGGTATTTGTAGATAATATGGCTGTGTCGACGCTCTACGGCAACCTGAGCGCGAGCGAGCAGTTTATCGCCCGCACGCCTGAGGGAAGAGAAATGGTACATGCGGCCCGGACAAGCCTGATTCAAGACCTTTACTCTAAAAAAACGCCGGAAGGAATGGAGGAGCTGATCGGGGCTAAGCTTGTTCATTTGTTTTCTGATATCAAAATTGAAGAAAATATCGCCGTATCTGTTTTTGTCTTTGACCGAAAAATTGACGACCAAAAAGAAGTCCTTTTTAACTAGCATATTTGCCATTGACACAAAATTGTCACATTTGATATGATGTTTTTACTGCAGTTATAGAAGGACAAAAGCAATGGAATGTATGCACGAACTGTATATATTCTCTATCAATATCTTAATTCTGCTTGATGTTGTTGTATGGGTATGCACACAAGTTAGGCAGCATTCAAACACCTGATTGATACAGGTTATTTGAGTGCTGCCTTTTTTGATGCTTTTCTTTTATAACTGTAAAAATGGAGAAACAATGGGGGCGTATTTAGTATGGGTTTTCGGAAACCGGATGAAATAGCAGAAGCAGCAATTGAAGCAGGGATGAAAAAGATAAAGCTTCCGCTGCTGTCTCTCTTGGTGCTGGGGTTTTTAGGCGGTGCCTTTATCGCACTCGGTTATTTGCTTGATATCAGGGTGATCGGCGATCTTCCGAAAGAATGGGGAAGCATGTCCAGTTTTATCGGGGCTGCGGTATTTCCTGTAGGACTGATACTTGTGGTTCTTGCAGGGGCTGAGCTGATTACAGGAAATATGATGTCAGTGGCAATGGCGTTATTTTCGAGAAAAATATCACTAAAGGAATTGGCGGTTAATTGGGTGATCGTCACCATTATGAATCTGATCGGCGCTTTGTTTGTTGCTTACTTTTTCGGCCATCTTGTCGGCTTAACCGAAACGGGGCCATATTTGGAAAAGACGATCGCTGTTGCACAAGGCAAGCTTGATATGAGCTTTGGCAAGGTTCTCGTTTCCGGCATCGGCTGTAACTGGCTGGTGTGTCTTGCAGTTTGGCTTTCCTTCGGTGCTCAAGATGGCGCAGGGAAAATTTTTGGCATCTGGTTCCCTGTCATGGCCTTTGTGGCAATCGGATTTCAGCACGTTGTCGCCAACATGTTTGTGATTCCGGCTGCCATTTTTGCAGGCTCGTTTACGTGGGGGCAGTTTATCGGAAACCTCATTCCGGCTTTTATCGGCAATGTTATTGGAGGAGCAGTGTTTGTCGGATTCATCTATTTTATCGCATATCATAAGAAAGACCGCTCCAGAAAAGAAATGAAACAGGTATCATAAACAAGGGACAAAGACAGTCGATGAATCACACAATTTACGTCCATTTTTAGAAAAAGATGTTTACAAAATGGAATTTGGTGGATATACTTACAAAGTAAGAAAAAAAGCAAAGGAGGCTGAATCAAAATGACAATGCGACAACGACGCAGACCAGTTAATGGCTCACGCAATGTACAAGGAATTTGTAATGGTTTATTCAGCCTGTGGAAGAGTCCATGTCCTTCCTTAACCGATGCTTATCGCACGCATTAAATTCGGAATCGTCGGACATACGCAACTCCCCGCAGGCAGTAGAGACATGGGTGTCTTCTTTTGTCTGCGGTTTTTATGTGCCCGCAGCAGGGAGATGCCGCGGGTTATTTCGCTTGGGGCGGACTTTGAAAGGGGGTGAGCGATATGACGATTAACCTATTCTTTTTGACTTTAACGATTAACAAGCGGTTTAAAAGCCCGGAAGAGTTCGAACAAGAACAGCAGATCGAGCAGATTTATGATGAAATGAAAGAATCTCAGCTGAAACATCTTTATTTGACAAACTGGCGCTAATAAAAGGAAACAAAATACAGAAGGGAGAGATGACAAATGCTTAAAATGGAACTATTGATGCATTATACGATGGAGAAGGACCAAGTGTAGCGAATGAAGCTGTCAAGGAAATGCCGTCCTGCATATCATAAAAAAAGCAGCACTTTATGTAAGGGCAGGTGATGGCATGATGAACTTTCAACAAAAAAGGCTGCCGTCGATAGGTCATGGTTATGCATCCATGCCGCATTCCTTCAAACACGGCTATGGCAATCCATTCCGTCAGCAGAGACTGGCGGCGATGCAGCATCAAAGGCTGTATATGTTCCCATATCATTGGCATTAAAAAGCGGGCGGAAAACATTTTGTTTTCTGCCTTTTTTTGCGGGAAAAAATGAAAATGTTCAGTTCTGTTGAAACATTTCTAAACACATTGCCGTCTAGTTGATATCTTCATTCTGTATAAGAAATGAAGCGATGTTTATTTTTTCAATATAATATATAAGCACATGAAACCAAAAGCAGGTGTTTAAAATGCTAGAAAACAAACTTTATAAACGAGCGAACCTATTGAAATTATTTTCTGGGAAATATAAGCAAACTAAAATAATTGAGCATATGATGATTGATTCTATAGACATACAAGAAAATGACAGAATTTTAGAAATTGGAACCGGAAACGGCTCTGTCTTTAAGACAATAACGGGAAAACTTGAAAAGGGAAGCATAAAAAGCATCGACTCTTCTAAGCGAAAAGTAAGACAGGTATCTCGTGCAATCCAAAAGCAAAAGAAAACAGATCAAGGGGGCATTTTCCATGGTCATCCGGAAAGGATCCCCTTTGAAGACCGTACCTTCAATAAAGTATTTTCTTTACATACGGTTCAGGCTTGTACTGATGTCAGGCTCGCATTAAGAGAGATTTATCGAGTGCTTCAAATTGACGGCCGATTTTACATCAGTATTGATAACAATGCAGAAAAAAACGAGAAAAAATATATTCAATTGCTGCAAGATCAGCATTTTAGAGACATTTCTGTCATCAGACGCGATTCGTGCCTTTGTATTGTCGCTGTTAAATAAAAAATTTCTCGGGAAATATATCCAGACTTCTGACATTCAGGGATTTGGGTATATTTTCTTAATTTTATATTTTTTGCATAGCATTTATATTAAAAAAAGTTTTTTTCATATAAACTATAAACATAAGAATGGGTAAGAGGTGATTCGAGACAGAGTGGATATCATTTATGAACAAACGGAATGAATGTTCATTCCTAAATGAATCGGAGGTTTTAAGTTTACATGGCATCCGCACTTATCAGTAAATACGATTTGATCATGAAGGCATCGCTCTCGCTTTTTACGGAAAGAGGATTTGATGCCACCACCATCCCAATGATAGCAAAAAGAGCTGAAGTTGGTACAGGCACGATTTATCGCTACTTTGACAGCAAAGAAACACTCGTCAATGTTTTGTTTCAAGAAAGCATTCAGCGTTTTTCAGAAAAGGTAAAGCGAAATTATTCTGAAATGCCTGTCAGAGAGGGCTTTCGCCACATATTTTGCTGTCTCGTTCAATTTACGAAGGAGAGCGACTACGCGCTGTTTTTTCTTGAAACGAAAAAGGATGCTCACTATTTAAATGAAACAAGCAAAAAAATGATAGAAAACCTGACTCAAATGCTTGACGATTTCTTTAACAAGGGAAAAACAGAAGGAGTGATCCGCTCCTTGCCCTCCAATGTATTAATTGCGATTGTATTAGGCGCATTTCTCAAGTTGTATCAGCTTGTGCAACAAGGTGATATAGAGATGAATGCTGATTTGATTTCTGAATTGGAGCAGTGCTGCTGGGACGCGATTAAACTTCATTCATTGACTTCAGAAGAATAAAGAAAGGAAGATGTTTATGAAACAGGCAAGTGCAATACCTCAGCCGAAAACATACGGACCTTTAAAAAACCTCCCGCATTTGGAAAAGGAACAGCTTTCCCAATCCTTATGGCGGATTGCTGATGAGTTAGGGCCGATTTTCCGTTTCGATTTTCCTGGTGTATCCGGCGTTTTCGTATCAGGCCATGAACTCGTTGCTGAAGTGTGTGACGAGAGCCGATTTGACAAAAACCTTGGAAAAGGCTTGCTGAAAGTGCGTGAGTTCGGAGGAGACGGATTGTTTACAAGCTGGACGCACGAGCCGAATTGGCAGAAAGCCCATCGTATTCTGCTGCCGAGCTTCAGTCAAAAAGCAATGAAAGGCTATCATTCTATGATGCTGGATATCGCGACACAGCTGATTCAAAAATGGAGCCGGCTGAATCCGAATGAAGAAATTGACGTGGCGGACGATATGACCCGCCTGACGCTTGATACCATCGGGTTATGCGGATTTAACTATCGGTTTAACAGCTTTTACCGTGATACGCAGCATCCGTTTATCACCAGCATGCTCCGGGCTTTAAAAGAGGGAATGAACCAAACAAAAAGGCTGGGCCTGCAGGATAAGATGATGGTCAAAACGAGACAGCAGTTCCAAAAGGATATCGAAGTGATGAATTCGCTGGTTGACAGAATTATAGCAGAACGAAAAGCAAACCCGGACCAAAACATTAAGGATCTGTTATCGCTCATGCTTTATGCGAAAGATCCTGTAACGGGTGAGACACTGGATGATGAAAACATCAGATATCAAATCATCACGTTTTTAATCGCAGGCCATGAAACAACGAGCGGCTTGCTTTCCTTTGCGATTTACTGTCTGCTTAAACATCCGGAAAAACTTAAAAAAGCTCAAGTGGAAGCCGATCGCGTGTTAACGGAAGACACGCCTGAATATAAACACATTCAGCAGCTGAAATATGTTCGGATGGTTCTCAATGAAACGCTTAGGCTGTATCCGACAGCGCCCGCTTTTTCTCTTTATGCCAAGGAGGATACAGTTTTAGGCGGCGAATACCCTATCAGTAAAGGACAGCCCGTCTCCGTCTTGATCCCAAAACTTCACAGAGATCAAAACGCTTGGGGTGAAGATGCAGAAGATTTTCGTCCGGAACGGTTTGAGAACCCTGAGAGTATTCCTCACCATGCGTATAAACCGTTTGGAAACGGCCAGCGGGCATGTATCGGGATGCAGTTTGCGCTTCAAGAAGCGACAATGGTTCTCGGACTTGTATTAAAGCACTTTGAATTGATGAATCACACTGGTTACGAGCTCAAAATCAAAGAGGCATTAACAATTAAACCGGATGATTTTAAAATTACAGTGAAACCAAGGAAAACGGTCCAAATGAATGTTCAGAAAAAAGAACAGACTGGCACCGTGCACGAAACGAAGGAAAACGAGACAAAACCTAAACACGGCACACCTTTACTCGTTCTTTACGGTTCAAACCTCGGCACCGCAGAAGGCATGGCAGGTGAATTGGCAGCTTACGGGCGCCGGCTCGGCTTTACAGCGGAAACTGCACCTCTTGATGATTACATTGGAAAACTCCCCGACCAAGGCGCTGTTGTCATTGTGACTGCCTCATATAACGGGGCGCCGCCTGATAATGCTGCTGGCTTTGTCGAGTGGCTGGGAGAGTTGGAGGAAGGTCAATTAAAGGGTGTTTCCTATGCGGTATTCGGCTGCGGAAACCGGAGCTGGGCCAGCACGTATCAGCGAATTCCTCGCCTTATCGATGACATGATGGCATCAAAAGGAGCATCACGATTGACATCCATTGGGGAAGGCGATGCGGCCGATGACTTTGAAAGCCATCGCGAGTCTTGGGAGAACCGCTTTTGGAAGGAAACAATGGAAGCCTTTCACGTGAATGAAATAACCGAGAAAGAAACGAAGCCGTCACTATCCATTACATTCCTCAGTGAAGCAACAGAGACACCGCTTGCTAAAGCGTATGGCGCGTTTGAAGGTATCGTTCTTGAAAATCATGAGCTTCAGACAGCAAGCAGTTTGCGTTCGACGCGTCATATAGAATTGGAGCTCCCTGACTCAAAAACGTATAAAGAAGGCGACCACATCGGAATATTGCCGAAAAACAGCCAAGAGCTGGTTCAACGGGTTCTCAACCGATTCGATTTGCAGCCGCAAGATGTGATAAAAATGAACGGCAGCCCGCATATGGCTCACCTTCCGCTGGATCGGCCGATCAGAGTGATGGAGTTATTATCATCTTACGTAGAGCTGCAGGATTCTGCTTCAAGGCTTCAGCTTCGTGAGCTGGCTTCATATACAGTATGCCCGCCTCATAAAAAAGAGCTGGAATTACTTATATCGAGTGATGAAATGTACAAGGAACATGTTCTGAGAAAACGTGTGACAATGCTGGATCTGTTAGAGGACTATCCGGCCTGTGAAATGCCGTTTGAACGGTTTTTAGAGCTTTTGCCATCACTAAAGCCAAGATATTATTCAATTTCAAGCTCACCGAAGGTCAAAGCAAATAGGGTCAGTATGACGGTGGGAGTTGTAAAGGCCTCAGCTTGGAGCGGACGCGGGGAATATAAGGGCGTTGCATCCAATTACTTAGCCGGACTCCGTCAAGGTGATACGGTTGCCTGTTTCATTCGGACACCGCAATCTGGATTCCAGCTGCCTGATGATCTCCAAACTCCGCTGATTATGGTGGGACCGGGTACAGGAATTGCGCCATTCAGAGGTTTCATCCAGGCCAGATCCGTTCTGAAGAAGGAAGGAAGTGCGCTTGGCGAAGCTCATTTATACTTCGGATGCCGGCGTCCTGATCATGACGATCTTTATAAAGAAGAGCTTGACCAGGCGGAAAAAGCCGGTTTGGTAACAGTCCATCGATGCTATTCACGAATGGAAGACGAACCAAAAGTATATGTTCAGCACTTACTAAAACAAGATGCACAGAAATTAATTTCACTGATCGAAAAAGGTGCGCACGTTTATATATGCGGCGATGGTGCACAAATGGCTCCTGAAGTAGAGAACACACTGCGTGCGGCTTATGAAGCTGACAAAGGAGCAAGTCAGGAAGCGTCAGCAGAATGGCTGAAGAAGCTGCAAGATCAAAAACGTTATGTAAAAGATGTATGGACTGGAATGTAAGTAAAAATAAATCCCGCCAGAGATGGCGGGATTGCTTTAGCATGTGAAAAACCGGCACGATATTGAAATCTACTGAAAAGGATGTTATAGGGAGTATCGCGCCGGCCTTGTTATTATTATCGTCCGAAAGATATAAAACTTTAGGTTTTTTTTCTATTATTTTATATATAAATAGTTATAAAGTTATATATTTGTGTATTGGAGTTCGATTTTTTATTGACTTAATCAAGCGTTTTGCCTTCATCCTGCCGTTTGAGTTAGACTGTCCGATAGACCCGGCTTTTGAAAGCCCCGCAGGTTTCAGACTGTTCGCTTCTTCAAACTAGTCAGAGGACACTCCTTTTTGATATTGACGCTCAAGATGTTTTCTGAATGAAAAATCATGAACCAGTCGAATTGTCGGTCTGATTAAAAGCAGGAAGCTGCCAACCGCAAACAGCCATATCCCTGCAGACATTAATTCATCGTAAAAGAAGAAAAAGCTGCCGATGAAAAATAAAAAGCCAATGATAAAATCGTTTACTGTATAGAGAACTTTATATCGTTTTTTGAAAAAAAGCTCGTATCGATTTATTTGCTTTTTCATCTCTTTTTCTGCATTAGCTTCCACGATGATCCCTCCATTCTATATTTGCTTACCCTCACGTAAACGATAGGTAAACATAAGAGCTTCACAGCTAGATATAAAAATGATGAGGACCATATATAGGTCAGCCATTTCTCAAGTTAGGAAGGGCGGTAGTTTGTGAGTTTTCTTATACCTATTTATTAACATAAATTTAAAAATGTTGTAATATAAATGGATCATAAACGAAGGGGGTGGCAATATGAATAAAGAATCGAAGGTTATTATCGTATTAGGTGAATTTGAGAACGAAGCGGAAGGAATAATTTTAGAATGCAGAATATAAATTTCCAATAGATTAGGTTTTATGCCTGGTCCATGTCATCAATGTGAACGGCAATTCTTTTTTAAAAGCAATTTGCTGCACGCAGCTGGAATTGATCCATCGCAAAAAAAAGAGGTCTAAGCAGGACCTCTTTTTTGCTAATCTATTTTATTGCCCGAACGATAAGAGCGGTTAAAGCTTCAGCCCCTTGGGGAACCAAGTGTACGCCGTCAGGGGTGAAATACTCCGGATGCTGGAGAGCTTCTGTATGCCAGTCAACCAACGTAATATTGTTATGCGTGTTAGCCTGCTGCCGCAAAGATTCATTCACCTTGCTTTCCCATTGCCGGGGAACCCGCGTATTGACAAGATAGATATGAGCTTTTGAGAAAGATGTAAGCAATTGATCGATTTGGCTGTTTGTAAAGTAGCCATTGGTTCCCAGCTCAATGATGACAGCTTTATTCGGCTGATTAAAAGACTTGTATTCCTGTGTCAGTTCTAAAGCTTGAGACATTTGTCTTCCCACCTTCCCATCAATTGTGACATGTGAAAGAGACTGACGGAGGCTGGAGGCGATATCAAGCATAACGGAATCCCCTATAGCTAATACTTCTTTATCAGCAGCTGCCGGTTCTTTCTGAGATTTTTCGTCCTTTTTTTTCTTAGTCTCCTGTCCTTTTGCGCTCGTTTCCTCTTGATCTTTAGTTGAGGCTGTTGTTTTTTGTTTGGATTTGTTTTCTCCGTCTTTATCGGATGCTGCCATCTTTCTATGCTCTGACGTCTGGTTTGTGTCAGCGCTTGTTTCTTGTGAGCTATACGTCCATTGCGGATGTTTTTTCTCTCCGGCTACCCCTGACAGTCCCCCTGCAAAAATAAGTATAGCGAGAATGACGAAGCCAATTGACATTTTGCTGATGACAGATGTCGTTTTCCATTCTCGAATTCTATGAATAAAAGCCCGGCGGAAAAATGACTTAAACCCCTCTGTCCGTATCGGCTTTTCAATGAAATGATAGGAAAGCTCGGCGAGTATAAATGTAACGATGATCTTTAGCGCGATATGCCAAAAAACAGGGTTTCCGATTTCTTGAACCGGCGTGCTTAACACAATAACAGGGTAGTGCCAAAGATAAATACCGTAAGACCTCGTTCCAAGCCAACGAAGAGGCCTCCATGAAAGCAGAATGCCCAAAAAGCTGCTCGGATGGGATACACATGCAATAAGGACCGCTGCGGTAATGCTTATTAAAAACATTCCGCCTCTGTAAAGAAAAGGTTCGTATTCATCTGTAAAATAGACACACAAAACTAAAATACAAAACGCCGATAGTTCTGTGCCATGCAAAAGGCGCTTCAGTTTGCATGGCAGCCTGTTGGAAGACAGCCTTTTCATCGGCCATATCAGAGCCAGAGCACATCCTATGAGAAGTTCAAACGAACGAGTATCTGTGCCGTAGTACACGCGACTCGGATCTCCGCCGGGTTCATACAGTACGCTCATCATCACGGCTGAACAGAGCGCAAGCAACGACACCGCTGCCGCCAGTTTCGCACGGTTTTTAAATATGTACATTCCAGCAACCAAGAACATCGGCCATACAATATAAAATTGCTCTTCAATTGCCAATGACCAAAGGTTTTTAAGCGGTGACGGGGATCCGAAGCTATCAAAATACGAGAGTTTATGAAAAATAAACCACCAATTACTCATGTAAAAGAGAGAAGAGATGGCATCTCCGCGCACAGTGTGCAAAAGTTCCCGGTTGCATACGACGACCCAAATAACAGCGGAAATGATCATAAGGTAAGCCGCTGGCAGAAGCCGCCGAATTCGGCGCACCCAAAAGTCCCGAAAATCAAGGCTGATATCATTTCCATGTGCCGGCAGTATAATAGATGTAATTAAATAGCCTGATAATACAAAAAAGATATCAACTCCAATGAAACCACCGTTAGCCCAATTGAAGTTTAGGTGATAGGCGATAACTGCCAGGACGGCAAAAGCCCGAAGGCCATCGAGTCCAGTGATGTAGCGGTGATGCTGTGTTTTGTGATACATGGTATTCCTCCAATAATGTGCAGATATTCTCGTTGTTTTGGCTGCAAGGTTACGCCTTTTTGATATTTGTCAGGTCCCTTTGCGAAAGGGAAAACACCCATGACAGATGATGACATGGATGTTTTTCTGTTATCGAACATAACGTTCTCCCATGAGCAGATTTGAGATGACGCTGGTTGGAATTTTAAACTCTGTAACGCCCATATAGCCGGGGGCAACTTCATATTCATCAAATGAAATCACAAGTTTATGGTCTTCTGTAATATAAAACGTTTGATCAGGCTGAATGTGTTTGAATGGTTCTGCATCCTCGTCAGTGACCCAATAGATTTTATTTGGATCTTCCTTCATTTGCTGTTTCATTTGTTCTTTGATGTTTTGGCTGATGACTTTGATATAGCGGTCATCTTTAAATAAACTTTTTAATGTAAGTAAGATATCATTCTTTTTGTCAATTGTGATATAACGGCTTTGTGTGTAAGATGATGCTTGTGTTTTTTCAATATCACGCCGAATAGAAATTAAATCTGGCGTGTCTGTTACTGTCTCGTAATCACTGTAGATGCTGAGATGTCCTTTTTTATTTTTGGATGTGGACTGTATAAATTCTTTATACATCTGCTTGCTTTCTTTCAAATATTTCTGGTTGATGCTGTTTTCAAGCTCTTTATTAGAAAGTCCCGACAGAGCAGGCGTTTTGACATCAATGCTTGATTCATCTTTCTCTTCTTTGATCTCAATAAAAGTGATGGCTTTGACGATCTTGCCGATGACAGGGATTTTTGACATAGCTTGAGCTGCATCTGGGTTGATGTTGACAAGTGCAGTGAATAAAATAGCTGCCGCGACAGCTGCTGATGTCGGCCACATGACGATTCTTTTCTTTTTTGGTTTTTGCTGAAGGGCTTTTTCGACAATGATATCCAGTTCTTTAGGAATCTGGACATTTTTATATTCTTCTTTTAATTGCTGTAATCTCTTATCCATTAAGAATCCTCCTTCGTCAACTGAATGCGCATCAGCTTCAATGCTCTGTAAAGGCGCGTTTTGACGGTATTCAAATTTTCCCCTGTAATTTCCGCAATTTCTTCTAGTTTGAGGTCTTCAAAAAAACGCAAAATAATAATTGTTTTATAGTGGGACGGCAATTCGTCGAGCGCTTCATGAAGATCAGTGTCCTTATAGTGATCTTCCTTTCCTGAGCTTAAAAACTCAATCGTTTCGTCATCCATCACCTTTAACTTTTTTTGTTTTCGCAAAAAATCAATAGCTGTACGTACTAAGATTTTATAAAACCAGCTTTTTATCGTCTCAGGGTTTCTGACCGTTTCAACTGAGCTGAGCGCTTTTTTTATAGATTCCTGAATAATATCTAATGCGTCATCTTGATTTTTCACATAACTGAAGGCTAATCTGTAGAAATCTTGCTTATGGTCAGTTATACACGTGACAAGCAACGCTTTTATTGTTTGTTTTTTCTTCATTGCAATAAAGGGCTCCTTTTTGAATATACGTATATCGTAGGATGTTACCTAGGATAGACGGGGCAGTTTGAAAAATAGTTTGCGCAGATATTATTTTTTTAAAAAAAGTGATCAGGAGCGGGAGGGGAGGATCAATTGCTTAAAAATAAACGGAAAAGACCCTATTAATGGGGAGTTCATAAAAAAACATGACTTGTTGATACAAGCCATGTTTTTTGGTTACATGGTATACAGGAAATATCATGTGTTCTATTCCAAGTAATGTTTTTTAAAATCTGAGTGGATTGAAAATTTGCGTCGTAACTGGATGAGGTTTTTTCCAAAACTTTCTTCTAAAAGCCCTCTATGCTTCTTCATAATTTCCATGAGATACAGATCATGAATGATCACTTCTGTAATAGGCATGACTAAACCTACATGCATCGTCCATGCAGCACGGCTATCGTTGCCAAGAGAGACAATACCTGCTACTACTTCTGAATCATCTCCGCTATATACAAGCCACCGTCCGTCATACTCTTCTGTAATTTCACTGCTCATATCATGAAGGTACACATTAGCAAAATCAGATGCGATATCTCCGTAGGCAATAATGGTGACAATGACACCTTTATTTGCCGCCTGTCTCAGCTCTGATTCCACCTCTTTGAAATCCTCTTTCCAGATCTCCAAGAGGATTCTTTTTTTTGCTGATAATATACAAGCCTTCACCTTTTCAAGAATTTCACTGCGTCCGGTGATATTCCAGATATTTTCCCGGTCATTTGCGGTCTGTTCGAATTTTTCAAAGTATTTTTCAGCCTGGTCAAAATTCTCTTCCGCTTTGAGCCGTCGGTTTTTAATCAGTTCTTTAGCGGGTACAGGGACATACTGAGGCGTGTTTCCGTGGCTTACAAAAACATCTCCTCTTAAGACTAAGCTTTCCAAGACTTCATATATTTTTGAACGAGGCACGCCGGAATTTTTGGCTACCGCATAACCGGTTAAAGGCGATTCTTGCAATAATGCCAGATAAGCTTTTGATTCATATTCGGTAAAATTGAGGTTTTTTAAAATGTCTAACATATTTTCCTTCATACATCCTCCAATATAAAGAGCAGTCGCTGCCTTTGTAATCGCTATTTTAACAAACCATATTGATTTTTTCCAAACGTATTGATACACTTTTTATAGGGAGTTACTTTAGTAGTCACTATATGTTAAGGGGATTCATTTAAAGGGGGAAAGAACATGCACAGCTTACTCGCATACATACCGATCGCTGCCATGATGGTTATCATTCCAGGAGCAGATACGATGCTTGTTATGAAAAATACCCTTAGGTATGGCGCAAAGGCTGGCCGATATAATATTCTCGGATTGGCAACGGGACTTTCTTTTTGGACGGTTATTGCCATTCTAGGTTTATCAATGGTCATTGCCAAGTCGGTGATTCTTTTTACAACAATCAAATATTTGGGAGCAGCATACTTAATTTATTTAGGGATAAAAAGTTTTTTTGCAAAAAATATGTTTTCTTTAGACGACATGCAAGCTCAAGCAAAAACCGCAGCAATTTCTCCGAAACGACACTATAAATCTTCCTTTATGCAAGGGTCACTCAGTAACATTCTCAATCCCAAAACGGTTTTGGTCTATGTCACGATCATGCCCCAATTCATTAATTTGAAGGGAAATGTAAACCAGCAGCTCATTATTTTAGCTTCAATTCTCACCCTATTAGCGGTGTTATGGTTCCTCTTTCTCGTTTATATCATTGATTACGCAAAAAAATGGATGAAAAATCCCAAGTTCCAGAAAGCTTTTCAAAAAATAACGGGAATCATATTAGTTGGGTTTGGTATTAAAACTGGTTTAAATTGATGTCACGGCCACTTATCAAAAGACTCCGTTCATATTTTGAACGGAGTCTTTTGATAAATATGGAGATTAAATCACGGAGGCAGGTATGTTTTTATCTTCAGCATACGTTTATTTGGAGACATTTGTACGGGAAAAGATCATGACACTAAATGAGCGGGATCGTAAAACATGGAATATCCAGTGCCTCGCAGCACACAAAAAAGACAAGGGATAAACAACTCCCTTGTCTTTTTTATGATTTCACTTAGTATGACGAACTTTATAAGCAATCATCAATAAGAGAAACCAAACTGGAGTGACAAATAGGGAAACACGCGTATCTTTCGCGAGTGCCAGCACAACCAGTATGAACACCAGGAAAGCCAGTGTTACGTAATTGGATAATGGAAAAAGCGGCATTTTAAATGTATTCACCTTTGCTGCATCCGGTCTTGTTTTCCGGTATTTCAAATGGCAAATCACAATAATGCCCCAAATAAAGATGAAGCATATAGTAGAAACACTTGTGATCAGCGTAAAGACTTGCTCTGGCATTACATAGTTCAGAATAACACCAATAAGAATGGCAATGGCTGAAAAGAACAATGCATTGCTTGGTACATTTGAGGCAGTCAGCTTTTGCAATGGGTCAGGTGCATGATGATCCTTGGCAAGCGAGTATACCATCCGGCTTGTACTAAATAAAGCACTATTGCCAGCTGAAGCAGCAGATGTCAGTACAACAAAATTAATGATGCTGGCGGCTGCTGTGATACCGACCGCTGAGAATACTTGAACAAATGGGCTTTCAGCAGGATTAATGATATTCCATGGATAAATACTCATAATCACAAGAAGAGCGCCAATATAAAAAAGCAAAATTCGAATAGGGATATTGTTAATTGCTTTAGGGATTACTTTTTCTGGGTTTTCTGCTTCGCCTGCAGTAAGCCCCACAAGTTCAATGCCCGTAAATGCAAACACGACCATCTGGAATGAGAGGATAAATCCATGTAAACCATTTGGAAACATGCCGCCGTGACTCCAAAGATTCGTGAAGGAGGCTATGCTTGACTGTGTGGAAAATCCTTTTATGATCAAGACAATACCGATAACAATCAGTGCCAGTATTGCGATGATTTTGATTAATGCGAACCAGAACTCCAATTCACCAAAAAGTTTTACAGTCGCTAGATTCATGATGAGCAACATCATAAGCGCAATAAACCCTGGCATCCATTGGGGTACACCAGGAAACCAATATTGGGTATAAAGACCGACAGCTGTTAAATCAGCCATAGCAAGTGAGATCCAGCAAAACCAGTACGTCCAGCCGGTAATAAATGCTGCCATATTTCCTAAATAATCACTTACAAAATCAACAAAAGAGTGATATCCCGCGTTTGATAAGAGCAGCTCTCCCAGTGAACGCATAATAAAAAAGAGAAATACGCCCGTGATCATGTAAGCAAATAAAATAGAGGGTCCTGAAAAATGTATTGATTTCCCTGATCCTAGGAATAAACCAGTTCCGATTGCCCCCCCAATCGCTATGAGTTGTATGTGCCTGTTTTTAAGGCCTCTGGACAATTTCCGTTTGTGCAGAGAATTGTCCATAGTGGAATCGTCCGTCACTTTATGTTTTCCTCCAATAAAAAATATAGTTATCTTGGTTGTTTAGGAATCATAGCTTCCTAAATTTTTTATCTATCATTATAACAGGAAACTTATATTATTTTAAATTTTATTGATTTTTTTAATTAAATGTAACTAATGTATCTATCTTTCTTTTCTATTTTTATAAGGTGTAATATCCATCAGGATGAGTAAAGGATTTCTTTTCTGCCGCTCTAATAATATATCCCACTATTTTTTATTAAAATAATAATGTTATAGGAAGAATAGAGAGTTTACATTCAGTCATGTTTATAATGACAAGAGATTAAGTTTTGGGTTATTTGCCCTGATCTTTAAGATGTATTTTCTGAAGTATCAGAACTTTGTCACCAATATGTTCACGGAGAGTGGTAAACTGTTTACGAATTATTACTTTTGAAGGGGGACAACCTGAGTGAATCATAGATCAAAAACACCAAAAAGGGTGTTTGTTTAGACAAATAACGAAATTATTTTTTAATCGGTGCAAGCTTTTGTGTTGAGATACGTGCTATTGTTCCTGCATACAAAAACATTTCACAGAATATTGAAAAAGAAAATCCGAGTGCGGACGCAAGGCCATAGAATGAGATGAGATCCTCAGTACAAGGCATAAAACTGATGTCCGTTTTTTCAATTTTGACTAATAAGGACAAAGGATGATATAGATGAAAAGAATTGATAAAATATACCATCAGCTCATGCATAATTTTCATGACTCCAGCTTAGATCATCTTTTAAAGGTACAGGGAAATTCAGCAAAGGAAATTGCTCAGCAATTGAAGATAGAGCGGTCCAATGTCAGTTTTGAATTAAACAATCTCGTGCGGTCCAAAAAGGTAATAAAAATTAAAACGTTTCCCGTGCGCTACATTCCAGTGGAAGTAGTGGAAAGGGCATTCAACAAAAAATGGAATACAGAGATAATGGAAGTGAAAGAACTGAAGGGGCTTTCTGAAAATCAAAAAAAGAACGATCAAAATATTTCTACGAATCCTCTTGAACTTATGATTGGAGCAAAAGGCAGTTTGAAGAAAGCAATTTCTCAAGCAAAAGCAGCTGTTTTTTATCCTCCGCACGGTCTGCACATGCTTCTCTTAGGACCAACAGGCTCCGGTAAATCCCTTTTTGCGAACCGGATTTACCAGTTTGCGATTTACTCTGACATTTTGAAGGCTGGTTCTCCGTTCATCACATTTAACTGTGCAGATTACTATAACAATCCTCAATTATTGCTCTCTCAATTATTTGGTCATAAGAAAGGAGCATTTACCGGTGCCAGCGAAGATAAAGCCGGTTTAGTTGAGCAGGCCGACGGGGGCATTCTGTTTATGGATGAAATTCATCGTCTTCCGCCTGAGGGACAAGAAATGCTGTTTTATTTTATCGACAGCGGATCTTATAACCGTCTTGGAGAAACTGAACATAAAAGAACATCGAAAGTATTATTTATTTGCGCAACTACCGAAAACCCTAATTCTGCTCTATTAAAAACATTTTTGCGGAGAATTCCAATGACGATTCATATTCCATCGCTGGAAGAACGATCTCTTAAAGAGAGAGTTGATCTCACAACGTTTTTATTAGGGAAAGAAGCAGAGCGTATTAAGAAGAATCTAAGTGTGCATATCGATGTATATAATGCATTGATTCATTCTGCGAAGTTTGGGAATGTGGGACAGCTGAAATCAAATGTGCAGTTAGTTTGTGCACATGGATTCTTACATAATCTTGACAGAGATGAAGTTGTTGAACTGACCGTTCGGGATCTCCCGGATGAAATCAAGCAAGATTGGATGTCAAGCAGCAAAAACATGAAAAGAAGCAAAACGATTTCTGAATATGTCAATATCACAACCATCATATCCCCGATAGTAGAAGATGAAACAACAAAAATTGATGATGATCTATCATTTAATTTGTATCATTTGATAGAAGAAAAGGTCGAAGTGCTAAACAAAGAAGGTTTGTCCAAAAAGGAAATAAACCAATATATTTTAACGGATATTCATTTGCATGTCAGAAGCTTTTTTAATCAAAGCGCGTTCCGAAATGACAACCTGCTGACATTTGTTGAGGACGGCGTGATTCAAATGACGAAGCAATTAAAAGAAGTTGCTGAACATGAACTGAATTGCACATTTGACCGTAAATTTATCTATTTTTTAAGTATGCATATCGATTCATTTTTAAAACGCGGTAAGCAAATTGATATTTTAAATGCGCAGGAAACAGATGAAATCCGTGATACCCATGTGAAAGAGTATCAGGTGGCGCTCATATTTAAAGACAAAATTCAGGAACACTTCAGAGTAACCGTCCCGGAAATAGAAGTCATCTACTTAACGATGCTGATTCATTCCATCAAAACGTTAAAAGAAAACAAAAGAGTAGGGATTGTGGTTGCCGCACATGGAAATAGCATGGCGAGTTCCATGGTAGAAGTAGCGACGGAGCTTTTAGGAAGCACCCCAATTGCGGCCGTTGATATGCCCCTTTCTGTTTCACCTGCGGAAATTATGGAGTGCTTAGCGGGAAAAATACAGCAGGTAGATGAAGGTGAAGGTGTTTTAATGCTTGTTGACATGGGGTCACTTGCAATGCTGGAAAGCAAGCTTGAAGAAAAAACAGGCATCAAAATCAAAACAATCAGCAATGTCACGACCTCAATGGTGCTGGACGCCGTCAGAAAGGTGAACTATCTGAATTTACATTTACATGCCATATATGATTCGGTCACAAAGGATTTTATTGAGTTATGGGATCGGCAGCCTGCCGCCTCACCAGGCAAAAAGAGGGCGTTGGTTTCGATCTGCACAACAGGCCGCGGAACGGCAAAAAAGCTGGAAGACATCTTAACAACGATCGTAAACAAGGCCTCTGATGTTCCCATCCACATATTGACCGTATCATCGATTAAATTGGCAAACAGCATCAAAGAAATCGAAAAAGAGTATGAGATTCTTGCGACAGTAGGAACAAAAGATCCTAAAATCAATGCTCCGCATGTATCTTTGGAGGTATTAATTGGAGGAGAAGGAGAGAAGATGATCCAACAGGCGATCACAAAAGGCAGCATCCCGATGAGTAATGGATTATCGGGCACAAACATCATTGTACGGGAGCTTTGCGAGGATAGTTTGAAAAAGTATCTGGTTTTTTTGAACCCTCATCACATTATAGAAATTTTATTAGAGTGGCTTCAAACCATTCAAGATGAACTAGGCATCATTTTCAATAACACAGTGATGATCAAAGTGATTATGCATACAGCTTTTGCCTTTGAAAGGGTGATTAAACAGAATCCGATTGCTTTTTCCGAAGAAGACGAAATAACCGATCAGCTGAAAGAGATCTTTGAGGTGACAGAGCGAACATTAATCCCTTACGAACAAAAATTGGGGCTGAACATAAGCGATGATGAAAAATTATTTATAGCCGCCATTTTTGCTGACGAAGTACATGGCCACATGTGTTAAAAACGATTTTTTTACGTAAACCTGTATTAAATGGAACGCCATTTTAATACAGGTTTATTTTTGTATTCACATGTGTTTCAATCAGCTTTCTTCATGTGCTGTAAAACAAATGAGAACGCTTAACACAGCTTCTTTGGCACGATACTTGCATTATAAATGGGTGTACGAAAAAGGAAAGGAGCAATCGTGTTATGATTTCAGTCATTATTAGCGGACATGGGGACTTTCCCATAGCATTAAAAGAATCTTCAGGCATGATATTCGGTGAAGAAAATCATCTGATAGCGGTGCCGTTTTTTAAAGGAGAGGGCATCCAAACGCTGCAAGAAAAATATCATCAGACGCTTCAGGATATTCCGAAAGAAAATGAGGTGCTTTTTTTAGTTGATATTTTTGGAGGCACACCGTATAACGCAGCGGCTTCCTTCATCGCTAAGGATCAAAGAATGGATATGGCTGCCGGCATAAACCTGCCGATACTACTGGAGGTTTTAAGCCTGAGAGAACATCTGAAACTCAAAGAATTGCTGAATCACTTAAAAAAAATGAGCCAGCAAAGCTTTCAAGTTTGCAGCGAACATTTAGAAAAAGCAAAAACAGTTTGTGAAGAAAAAAGAGAGGATGAACTATGATGAACATTACATTGGCAAGAATTGATGACCGCTTTATTCACGGCCAAATCCTGACAAGATGGATTAAAGTCCATGCAGCAGACCGAATCATCGTTGTGTCAGATGACGTTGCGCAGGATGAAATGAGAAAAACCCTGATCCTATCTGTTGCTCCTTCCAATGTAAAGGCGAGTGCCGTATCAATTTCTAAAATGGCAAAGGCGTTTCATAGTCCGCGCTACGAAGGGGTAACGGCGATGCTGCTGTTTGAAAACCCATCCGATATTGTATCTCTCATAGAAGCAGGCGTCCCTATCAAAACCGTAAATGTCGGAGGGATGCGTTTTGAGAATAATCGCCGGCAAATCACCAAATCAGTCAGCGTAACTGAAGAGGATATAGAGGCCTTTGAATCATTAAATGAATTAGGCGTCACACTGGAATTGAGGCAGCTGCCTTCTGATACCAGTGAAGACTTTATGGAGATTTTGAGAAATGTAACAAAATCATCAAGGGGATGAGATGATGACTTCAATACAAATTATTTTGTTGTTAATCATTGCAGCCATTACAGGTATTGCAAGTGTATTGGATGAAGGACAAACACACCGTCCGCTGATTGCCTGCACTTTGGTTGGCCTTGTGCTTGGTGATCTAAAAACAGGAATCATTTTAGGAGGAACGCTGGAGCTGATGGCGCTGGGCTGGATGAATGTCGGCCTCGCCATGGCGCCTGATACAGCCATTGCCTCTGTGATTTCAACCATTTTAGTGATTACCGCTGATCAAGGCATTGGTGAAGGCATTGCCGTCGCTGTTGCTTTGGCAGCTGCAGGTCAAGCGCTTACTATTTTTGTCCGAACGATTACTGTCTTTTTCATTCACCGTGCTGATAAATATGCCAGGGAGGGGAATATCAAAGGAATTGAAATTATGCATGTTACCGCCATGGTGTTTCAAGCGCTGCGTGTCATGATACCGACTTTGATTGTGGCCTTAATCAGTGTGAGCGCTGTTCAGGTGTTCTTGGGAAATATTCCGGAAGTCATTACCAAAGGTTTGCAAATAGGAGGAGGCATCATTGTTGTTGTGGGGTATGCAATGGTGATCAATATGATGAATATCCCTTATCTTAAGCCATTTTTCTATATTGGTTTTTTGTTGGCAGCGTTTACCGATTTCAATTTAGTAGGATTTGGCGCTCTTGGTCTCTGTCTGGCGCTTTTATACCAGCAGGTTATGCAAAAAAATAGCGCCCACGGGGCAGTCGCCGCAGCCGCAGACGGCAGCAATGCAGCTGTCTATGATGATGATGACGATCTTGATGCATAAGAATGAGGGGGGGATGAAAATTGGAGAAAGAAAAAAGATTAACAAAGAAAGACATTTTCAGTATGTTTATCCGTTCGAATTTCTTGCTCGGCTCATTTAACTTTGAACGTGTGCAGGCAATGGGATATTGCTATGTGATGATACCGGCGATAAAAAAATTGTACGGTCCGGGAGCGAAAAGAAACGCAGCTTTGCAGCGCCATTTGGAATGGTTTAATACACATCCGTGGCTGTCCGCACCCATATTTGGGGTGACAGCTGCCATGGAAGAAGAAATGGCGAACAATAAAGGAATAGACGGGAAAGCAATAAGCGGGATGAAAATCGGTTTAATGGGTCCGATAGCGGGTGTGGGCGATCCTATTTTCTGGGGAACCGTACGCCCCGTATTGGCTGCTTTAGGGGCTTCTCTTGCTTTAGGCGGAAACATTGCCGGTCCTCTGCTGTTCTTTTTCCTGCTGAATGCCATCAGATTAACCACAAAATATTACGGTTTAAAGTATGGCTATGTAAAAGGGATGGAGATTCTGCAGGATCTAGCAGGGAATCGTATTCAAAAACTGACAGAAGGTGCTTCCATCCTCGGGTTATTTGTGATGGGGGCTTTGGTCTCCAAGTGGACCACCATCAACATCCCGATCGTTGTTTCAAGAATTAAAGATGATAACGGAAAAGTTGACGTTCAAACTGTGCAAAATATTTTAGACAGCATTATGCCGGGGGTGCTGCCTTTAGGATTGACTTTATTAGTGGCATGGATGCTGCGAAAAGGAGTAAATCCGCTCCTTATTATAGTTGGCATATTTGTGATCGGTATTCTTGGCTATTGGGCTGGATTTCTGGCATAAGCGCTTAACGGGTAAAAAGGGGAGAACCTGCAGAAGTCTTTCTCATAACCTCATCATCATTCGATACAGCTTTTATCACGGATCACTCGTGCAGATGTCTCTCTTGAATGTTTTTAAATGTTAGAGAGGAGAGAATCAGAATGAAAAAGAAGCTAATTCAAGTCGTGATCCTATTCACCATGCTGTTTACTATGGCACTGCCAGTAAGTGCAGCCGATTCAAGCTACTATGATGAGGATTACCGTCCCCAATATCATTTCACACCAGAGGCAAACTGGATGAATGATCCAAATGGAATGGTTTATTATGCAGGGGAGTATCATTTGTTTTATCAGCATCATCCATACGGTCTGCAATGGGGGCCGATGCATTGGGGCCATGCAGTAAGCAAGGATTTAGTTCACTGGAAGCACCTTCCCATAGCGCTGTCACCTGATGAAAAAGGCACAATTTTTTCCGGGAGCGCAGTGGTCGATTGGAATAATACAAGCGGTTTTCAAACCGGAAAGGAGAAGCCGCTTGTCTCTATATATACGCAGGATCATGAAGACGGCCAAGTGCAAAGCGTCGCCTATAGTAATGATAAAGGCAGAACGTGGACGAAATACTCAGGTAATCCGGTCATTCCAAACCCGGGAAAAAAAGATTTTCGCGATCCGAAAGTGTTTTGGTATGAAAAAGATAAAAAGTGGGTGATGGTCCTGGCAGCTGGTGACCGAATACTCATTTATACATCAAAAAATCTGAAACAGTGGACATATGCAAGTGAGTTTGGACAAGGACAAGGAAGTCATGGAGGCGTATGGGAATGTCCGGATTTATTTGAGCTTCCTGTAGACGGCAATCCGAAACAAAAGAAATGGGTGATGCAAGTCAGTGTCGGAAACGGTGCGGTTTCAGGAGGATCAGGCATGCAATATTTTGTAGGAAGTTTTGATGGAACAACTTTCAAGAACGAAAACCCGTCAGACAAAGTATTATGGACCGACTACGGTAAAGACTTTTATGCGGCTGTTTCTTGGTCCGATGTTCCTTCTTCAGATGGACGGCGGCTTTGGCTAGGGTGGATGAGCAATTGGCAATATGCCAACGATGTTCCTACATCTCCATGGAGAAGTGCAATGACTATTCCAAGAGAAGTAAAATTGAAAGCGTTTTCTAAAGGGATCAGAGTTATTCAAACACCAGTAACAGAGCTGCAATCTATCAGGGGAGCCGCGCAGAAGTGGAAAAATAAGATTATATCGCCAGAGAGCAGTAATGTATTGGCGGGTATATCTGGAGATGCTTATGAAATGAATGCAGAGTTTCAAGTGAATCCAGGTTCGGCTTCTGAATTCGGTTTTAAGGTTCGAACAGGGAGAAATCAATATACAAAAGTCGGTTATCATCAAAAGAGCGGCAAACTGTTCGTTGACCGAAGCCAATCCGGAAATGTCACCTTTAATCCAACCTTTAACACTGGGAAGCAAGCAGCTCCGCTGAAGCCGGTAAATGGAAAGATAAAAATGCGTATTTTTGTTGACCGCTCTTCAGTCGAAGTATTTGGCAATGACGGGCAACAGGTGTTGACTGACATCATTCTTCCGGATAGATCAAGCAAAGGTCTTGAATTATATGCTGTTAATGGCCGTGTTAAGGTAAACTCCCTAACGATTCATCCTTTAAATAAAGCATGGGGAGCGTCACCGTTTATATCCAATTTGACTGGCTGGACAACTGTAAACGGTACGTGGGCCGACACAATTGATGGAAAACAAGGACGATCAGACGGCGATTCCTTCATGATGTCTTCAGCATCAGGAGCTGACTTCACTTATGAATCCGATATAATCATTAAGGATGGGAACGGAAAAGGGGCAGGGGCTCTTGTGTTTCGTTCTGATAAAGACGCACAAAACGGTTATGTAGCCAATGTGGATGCGAAACATGATCTTGTGAAATTTTTTAAATTTGAGGACGGGATTGCCTCTGTTATTGCCGAACACCAAACACCAATAGATATAAATAAAAAATATCATCTGAAAACTGTGGCTCATGGCGCTCACTTTAAAATATATTTGGATGACCGTCTAGTCATAGATGCTGAAGATTCTGCATTCTCAGAAGGTCAATTTGGCTTGAACGTTTGGGATGCTACAGCAGCCTTTCAGAATGTCAACGCAAAGGCTGATTAGAAAAGACAAAAGAGGCATTTTAAATGAAGGGAGAATAGAGATTCTTACACTTTCTCTATAAAAAAGGGCACAGACTCAAACTGTCTGTGCCTTTTTCTTATTTCAACAGGTTCAATGATTCGCGGTTAAATGCTTCCAAATCATCAGGTGTTCTGCTTGTTACAATGTTGTGGCTGACGACTACTTCTTCGTCTTTGTAATTTGCACCAGCGTTGATCAAGTCTTTGCGAATGCTGCGGTAGCCAGTGATGTCTTTGCCTTTCAGAAGATCCGTATCAATGAGTACCTGCGGGCCGTGGCAAATAGCGAAAACAGGTTTCTCATTTTCTACAAATGCTTTCGCAAATTCACCCGGCCGATCATCTCCGCGAAGCAAATCTGGGGAAAATCCTCCAGGAATCAATAGGGCATCGAATTCACTTGCATCTACGTCGGAGATTGCTTTGTCGATCTTCACTTTCTCGCCATGTTTACCGGTAACTTCCTTGCCTGCTTCCAAATCAATGGCAACGACGCTATGGCCAGCTTCTTCGTATGCCTTTACCGGACTTGTATATTCGATATCTTCGAATTGGTCTGTAACGAGAACAGCGATTTTTTTGCTCATATTTATACCTCCTATGAATTCCTATATACCATAGAATAACAGGCACGTTCATTTTCCTTCAAAATATTTGCTTGAGATGGTTTTCGCAAGAGTCCTGCGAAAGGATTGTTTATAGGTTTTATGGTTTTCATAGGGTAAAAGCGCAGCCAAAACGAGGCAGAAGGATTAGCGCTCTTCTTAACTTATTTCTTTTTTAAAAAAAGACTTTTTAAATGATTTTCACTGTGGAGCGGAGTGCAGTAAACAAAAGGCGAGGTAGCCAATAGTATGGCTACCTCACCTTTTACAACTATTCCGACTCATAATGTAGAGATATCAATAACGAATCGGTAGCGTACATCACTGCGAAGAACACGCTCATATGCTTCATCCACTTGATCGGCACGAATCACCTCAATTTTAGGTGCAATGCCATGCTGAGCAGCGAAATCAAGCATCTCTTGTGTTTCTGGAATTCCGCCGACAAGAGAACCCGCTAGGCTGCGGCGGCCCATGATTAAGGAGAATACACTATATTTGTCCGGCTCGGCCGGTGCCCCTACATTCACAAGGGTTCCGTCTATCCGAAGCATTGATAAATAGGCATCTACATCAAGGTTCGCGGATACTGTATTTAAGATTACGTCAAAACGCCCGGCCAATTCAGTAAATGTAGCTTGATTACTGGTTGCATAGTAATGGTCAGCCCCTAGTTCAAGGGCTTCCTCTTTCTTATTCATAGAGCGGCTCAGGACGGTTACCTCTGCACCCAAAGCATGCGCAAATTGAATCGCCAAATGACCAAGCCCGCCGACCCCTACAATCGCAACCTTTTTGCCTGGGCCGACGTTCCAGTGTTTTAGAGGGGAATAGGTTGTAATCCCTGCACACAGTAGAGGGCTGGCAACATCCATCTCCAAACTGTCCGGTATCCGAACAACGAACCTGTCAGTGACAACGATTTTTTGGCTGTACCCGCCATACGTCGGATTTCCATCATAGTCCAGTGAATTATAAGTTTGGACAACACCTTTAGTGCAGAACTGTTCCTCACCGCTGAGGCAGTATTCGCATTCTCCGCAGGAGTCAACAAAACAGCCGACGCCAACGCGATCTCCGACAGCAAATTTTGTGACTTCTGCTCCCACAGCCTCCACAACTCCGGCGATTTCGTGACCGGGAACCATCGGAAAAATTCCTCCGCCCCATTCATTGAACGCACTGTGGATATCGGAATGGCAAATACCGCTGAACTTAATGTCGATTAAGACGTCGTGCGGCCGTAATTCTCTTCTTTCAATTGTCGTCTGTTCAAATTTCGCTTTAGCATTTGGTACGCTTAATACACGAGTTTTATAATGATTACACATACAGACCTTCCTTTCATATAGTCAGTTTCCAGATAAGAACATGTCACTTGGTGTTTGTCATGTGTGTTCAACATCACTTTAAACCTTAAAGTCCACTTTAAGGCAAGAGTTTTTTTTAGAAACATATTTTTATAAAAGATTAAGAGTAAACACAATTATTGAAGAAATAATGCTTTTTTAACACTTAAGTTTGACTCAATGCGTTCATTTTATAATGCATCATACCATTCATCATAAGCAGGCTCTAACCAGTCCGTCTCTCCAGGAGTAATGGCTAAATGCACAAATCAACTGTCTTTTGTTGCGCCATGCCAATGTTTTACGTGCGGCGGAATATTCACGACATCTCCTGAAGAATGAGATTGAGGAATACGTCAGAGTTTAAACTTGGTTTCTTCTTGACTTAAAGTGAACTTTAAGTGTTATCTTCAAAAACAGCAGGATAAAGAGGTGAAAAATATGAATATTACGCAAGTGGCAAAACAGTTTGGCCTAACAGCCGCAACGCTCAGATATTATGAACGTGTTGGATTGATCCCGCCGGTAAAACGAAAAGAAAGCGGAATCCGCGATTATGATGAAGAAGATATCAAATGGGTTGAATTCATCAAATGCATGCGAAATGCTGGACTAACGATAGAAGCGTTAATTGAATATACAACGTTATTTACTGAAGGAGACCGAACAGTAGAAGCCCGCAAAAATATCCTGGCTGACGAAAGACAGCGATTGATAGAAAAGCGGAAAGAAATTGATGAAACAATAAAAAGATTAAATAAAAAAATTGAGGATTATGATGGGAAATTGCGCGAAAATGAGGACAAACTCAAAAGCAGACCTAAAACGGAAAGTTTTCATGGATAAGTACCAGTAAGGCTAGAATGAATTAAACAATTCCTTCTTTGTTAACATTTATCATAAAAGAGCAGGGGAAATCGCGGAAAAACGCGGTGTCTCCCGTATTCATATCGCGCTTGCCTGGTTGCTGCAGAAAGAGCCTGTAACAGCTCCTATTATCGGTGCTACGAAAATGTCACACCTTCAAGATGCCGTAGGTGCTCTTGCAGTTAAATTGATGCCTGCAGAAGTTAAGTTTCTAGAAGAACCATATGTACCTCACCGAATAGTTGGTCATCATGAATTATGCTCGAAAACGATATTGCTGGAAATCAACAAAATACTATGTTTCGGATTGAGAGAAAGAATAGAGGGCTTATGAATAAAAACTGGCCTATTCCAATTCTTTAAGGAATTCTAAGGCCTAAGGAGCAGGGGAGAATGATAGAAAAACAGTATACAATTATCGCGAGTACAGGCTTCGCACGTGCAGCAGTCTTGTTAGTACGTGCGGCTTGTAAATTCAGCTCTAGTATATATCTTGAATATCAAGGGGAAGCTGTCGATCTGAAAAATACACCCAAGTCCCTCATTGATGTGATGTCACTAGGAATTAAACCTAATACCCACATAAGGATAAGAGCTAATGGCGTTGACGAGAATCAGGCTTTACAAGCGATAGAAGATCATTTGCAAAAAAACAAGTTCACAAAGAAATGAGGAAGAAAACCTCTCTTTTTTTATCATTTTCAGGGACTCGCTCCAAGTCCCCCTTTTTTATACGAGCGTTTTGTTAAATGCTTATCTTTAAAGAAACCAACTCATTTCTCTTCATATTAATGCCGAAAATCTTATAATTGGAAAGGATAGGGTAATGAAAAAGGCATCCATAAGGATGCCTAAAATGAATCTTTACTGAATGATTACCTATTCCATCTTTTTACTGGTTTACAGCATGGATTTCTTAAGTCACTTCCACAATCATATTCCTCAACGATATTTTCATTCTCTGCAGATTGTGTCACTGGATAGTAATTTTCTACTCTTGTAACATTTCTATTAACATTAACAATATGAGTCGGCTGAACACGTCTAACAGTACGTTCATTGGTAGTCGTATTTACAACATTTCTTGTGGGAGAAACAATTGTTTCTACATTGTTGCCTCCGTTACCTCCATTACCCCCATTAAAACCATTGAAGCCATTGAAGCTATTGGTACCGTTGTTCCCGCGACGAGAGCCGAACATGAATTCGTCCACACTTCTTAACCCACCGTTGCTGCAGCTCATCAAAATCACCCTCTCAAAAAATCTTGTCTTACAATATAAGTTATGATGAAGAAAAAAGGTTGTCCTAGACAAGAAACTCATATTATCGATAC
This sequence comes from Bacillus sp. PAMC26543, assembly GCF_014250375.1. Taxonomy (NCBI): domain Bacteria; kingdom Bacillati; phylum Bacillota; class Bacilli; order Caryophanales; family Bacillaceae; genus Bacillus; species Bacillus sp. PAMC26543. Next base: position 1,551,069 of record NZ_CP060193.1, read on the forward strand.
ACATGACAAGTAAGGGGGCAAAGTTTTCTGTCATTTTGATTATATTTCCACCGTAGCTACGGGCCTGGAAGACCAATCAATCATTTTATACTTGATAATAGCAGTCCTGGTATTAAAATGACTTATATATTAAAATACTAATAATATTTCGAATTTTAAATCGAGGTGGGCTATGAAAACGATTGGTCTTATTGGCGGAATGAGTTGGGAGTCGTCGGCTGAGTACTATCGAATTATCAATGAGGAAATAAAAAAGAAGTTAGGGGGGTTACATTCTGCAAAGTGTCTTTTGTACAGTGTTAATTTTAAAGAGATTGAACACTTTCAATCAGAAGGAGCTTGGAATAAAGCTGGTAAAACCTTGGGGGAAGCAGCAAGATCATTAGAAAAAGCCGGAGCAGATTTTATTGTAATATGCACAAACACTATGCACAAAGTAATTAGTGATATCCAAGCAATGATCACAATACCTATTTTACATATTGCCGATGCAACTGCTGATCAAATGAACAGACAAGATATTCGTTCAGCAGGATTACTTGGTACCAAATATACAATGGAGCAAAATTTTTATAAAACTCGTATTGAGACTCATGGCATTAATATTATTGTGCCTAATGATAATGAAAGAGAATTAATAAATAATATTATCTATCAAGAACTATGTTTGGGTGAAATTAAACAGTCATCGAAAAACATTTATCACACAATCATAAATAATTTGATGAATAGAGGAGCGGAGGGAATAATTCTCGGATGTACTGAAATTGGATTACTAGTAAAAGCTGAAGATTTCAAAGTGCCAATATTTGATACAACCTTAATCCATGCTCGAGAAGCAGTGAATAAATCTCTTTCGATTTCATCTTAGAATCAGTTCCTTCCTATACTCTAAAACCGTTTTTTAAGAGCGGTTTTTTTATTATGTTTATACAAGTCATAAAATAGGAGGCTCTTTATAGGGGTGATAATATTATGATCCTTTCCACTGAAAATTGTGTTTGAAGATATTGAAGACGGCAGCAAGGTCTCACTAACACAATAGATAGACTTTGAAAACAATTGCGTAGTGAGGTGAGTATATCTGTTCTTATATACTAAACGGTATACCTATCCAGTTTTAGACATGACACGGGTGACGAGTTCAGGAATCAGATGACAATCCTGAAGCCTATGCCTAGGTATAGATTGATGATGACCTTACTTCAGCTGTACAGATTTTTGAAATGAAAAACCAAGGTGATTCATTTCATCCATCCTTAAAGCTAATGAATAATAATGAAAAACAAATTTATGTAGTTTTTTATTTTTCAGTCTAATGATGTAGATTAAATAAGCTAAATGTAGAAAGAATTTGTTTCTCATTTTAGATATATTAAGAGAGGGGGTGTGAATAATGAAAATAAAAAATCTTGAAATATTTGTTTCTCATTTTAATCAAACTGTAAGCTTTTATAAAGATATCCTTCAATTTAAAAGGCTGGCGTTAACTGATACATTAGCCACATTTCAAGTGGGAGAAAGCATTTTAACCTTGCATCAAGACGAAGTGAATCAATATTACTATCATTTTGCGTTTAATATCCATTCGAATATTTTCGCAGAAGCAAAAGAATGGCTGAAAAAGAAGGTTAATTTACTTGAAGAAAATGGTGATGATGAAGTATATTTTGCAAATGCAAAGGCAAGATCGATATATTTTGAAGATCCAGCAGGTAATATTGTTGAGTTTATTTCTCGATTAGAAACCTCTCCGGAAACGAGGTCAAAAGAATTCACGCCCGACAATGTAATAGGGATAAGTGAGATTGGTTTATCTACGAATCATGTTAAAGAATGTTTTGACTACCTTTTAAAGTTGGGAATCCGGCAAAGAAATGATGAACCTTTCTCAAAAAACCATTTACATTTCATGGGGGAGTATAAAGAAGGAGTCTATATTTTATTAGGTCCTGTCGGAAGAAGGTGGATATTCTCGGATAAATACAGTATAGATGCACCACTTATGATTGAAACTGACCGAGGGATCATCAAAAATTTTGATGAGTAGTCAAGCTTTTAATTGGTGTGTGACATATCTTTCATGCATTATTTTTGCTTGCATTGTCATCCCTATATTCCCAAATTTTATCCTCTCTTCTGTCGGAAAATTCAGTAATAATGGCACTTCTCATATACCTGTGTGATGGTAATATGATCAATATATGTAAACGAAAGGAGCGAAGATGGTCTGCCGAATCATTCCTGAACTGAATGTAAGAAAACCAGACGCAGGACATTTATTGTGAGGAGGATATAAGTTGAGAAAGTTAAAAATGGCAAGTTTATTAACCGTTATGATGGCGTCATTCTTCATTTTTTCTAGTCATGCACAAGCAGTTCAGTATTACACTGTCTCAACAAGCAGCGGTGCTCCCGTAAATATGCGCAGCGGCCCAGGTACAAGTTGGGGGATTGTAACGACTATTCCGAGCGGAACCCGCATCCCGATCTACTGCTACAAAACCGGTACAACTGTAACTGGAAAGTATGGAACGAGTAATATTTGGAACTACACAGAACGGACGCTTGCCAGCGGGGAGATCGTTCCTGGATTTGTCTCTGATACATATATGTATACAGGATCAGACGGCCCGGTAGTTCCTAAATGCAGCTGGTAGCATATGTATCGTTCTTAAAATGAAGAAATTGAAGAAAGAGGGATGACATTGACTAAACTGAAAATGCTGAGTATGTTAACCGTGATGATCGCATCATTATTCATTTTTTCCAGTCAGGCACTTGCCGTTCAGTACTTTACTGTCTCAACAAGCAGCGGTGCGCCTGTAAATATGCGCAGCGGTCCAGGTACAAACTATCCTATTATGCTTTCCATTCCTAGCGGTTCACGTGTTCCTTACTATTGTTACGCTTATGGGACGACTGTTACTGGAAAGTATGGAACGAGTAATATTTGGGATCAAATCCAGTGGAAAGATTCACGTGGTGTCGTGAACATTGGATATGTTTCTGACACATATGTCTACACAGGTTCAGACGGCCCTGTCGGTTACAAATGCAACTAGCTATATAATTCGTACAATAGAGTCTCTTCTTTGGGCCTATCTGAGAGAAACCATACCAACAATGTTGGTATGGTTTTTGCTATTATTATGTCTTCCGCACCTGCATTTGTGGGAATGCCGCTATCGAGCGCTTCATCTATAATATGGAACGCGGTCTTTTCATCTGTATCGAGCCACCTAAACATAAACGGCTGACCCGCAATCCTGTTCTTCCTAAAAAGGTGTACTTCACAACAAATCTCTCCTCATGGAATATCGTAGATTTTCGCATTTTAAAAGAATTTCTGATTAACAAAGTAGGATTCTAATGAAATCGCCATCTGCTCCCAGCAACATTCAAGCGAGATTAGGAGCATTTTCCCTTTGATTTTTGAACAAGATAATTGTATAATACAAATCGTAATTATTTCGGTTTGGGAAAAGGAGTGTTGTAATGAAAATTTTATTTGCAAAGAGATTAGGGATATTTATGATTGGTTTATTACTAATATTGGCAGGATGTCAGACTTCAGGTTCATCTAAAGGTGAGTCTAATAAAACAGCAACATCATCCTCAGCAGGTGAAGAAAACTCTTCTAACACGCAAGAGCAAACATCAGAATCTCATGATCACGATCACGATCATAGTCATAGTCATGCACATGGTGAAGAGACAGAAAAAATTCATGAAGGCGATTTTAAAAACAGCCAAGTAAAGGATCGTTCACTTTCTGATTGGGAAGGAGACTGGCAATCGGTATATCCATACCTGCAAGATGGTACTCTTGACGAAGTATTCTCATATAAATCAGAACATGAAGGTGACAAGACAGCTGAAGAATATAAAGAGTATTATAAAAAAGGGTATAAAACAGATGTTGACCGTATCTTAATTCAAAAAGATGCTGTAACGTTCTTCAAAAACGGAAAAGAATATTCTGGTAAGTATACGTATGACGGGTACGAAATTCTAACATATGATGGGGGCAATAGAGGGGTAAGATACATATTCAAACGAGCTAAAAAAGCTGAAGGACTTCCTCAGTATATTCAGTTTAGCGATCACAGTATCTACCCGACTAAAGCTAGCCATTACCATCTGTATTGGGGTGAGGACCGTGAAGCTTTACTTGATGAAGTGAAAAACTGGCCTACCTACTACCCGTCAGAAATGGACGGACACGATATTGCCCATGATATGATGGCGCATTAAATGAAGAGGAACATACCGTGAATTATGGCATTTCTTCTACACAAACGGTTTTTTTCACTATGGAAAATTGATAGAATGGGGAAAAACAAGCTTAGTCTAGTCCCTTATGGAGTTTGAATGTTTAAATACTTTTAGCTGCTGACTCCTCGTCAGCAGCTTTTTTGCCCTCTTTCGTTTTTATCCGTTTCTTTCTCTTCGCAACGGGGATTGACGGCTCATTAACAAAGTTAAGATACGATCAATATTAACTTGACGGTTGGGAAAAAGCATTTTGAAGATAGGGTGAAGAGTAAGGGAGAGTATGAGGAAAAAATGAAATGACTAAAGATGAAGAAGCTCTGGTATTATTTCAAAGTTCTGTGAATGTATGTTATGCGAACACAACAACGAAAGCAAAAACAGTTAGAAAAAGAACCAATGATTTAAAGCCAACGGTTCTTTTTCAATGTCATATTTAAAGCAGGAACATTGGTTAAAATGTGGCATGTGTAGCCGTGAGTTGAAAGCAGTTAACGGTGCAACCGTTCTATTGAAATCAGCACTCCATGCTTTGAACAACAAGAGACATGCCGTACTTGTTAAAGCAAATATTATGAAAAAACGATGTAACCGGGAATGCTATATATCTACACGCGATTTTCTTATTGTAGCGTCATTCCTCTTCCTATCGAACGAAAGCGCGGGTGTTCTGCAAGTATGGAGCTTCTCATTTCTTTTACTGCTGGATGGTCTGATGCAAAGAACTGAAGTTTGGACTCGTATAGCTCAACTAATTTTCCGTTATCTAGTACACCTAATGTGTCACTCAATTGATAAGCGGCTTTCAAATCATGCGTAATAAAAAAATACGATAACCCAAACTCGTCTTTGAGCTCTTTTAACAAATCGAGTATAAGCGTTTGGGTAACCATGTCCAGACTGCTGACTGATTCGTCTAAAACGATCAGTTTCGGTTTGAGCGAGATTGCTCTGGCGATATTGATTCGCTGCAATTGCCCGCCGCTGAATTGGTGCGGATATTTTGTTAAATCATTTTCACTTAGGCCTACTCTTTCCAACAACTCAATAATGGTTCGTCTTTGTTCCGCCGCAGTGAGGGTTTCATAGTTTTCTAATGGTTCTGCAATAATCTGTTCCGCCGTCATTCGCGGGTTGACGGACGAGTATGAATCTTGAAAGACAGCTTGAAGGTCACGACGGATTTTTCGCCGGATCGATTTATCTACGCTATACATATCATGCCCTTGAAAAAGGATTTGACCTGATTGCGGCCGTTCTAAACCAAGCAACACTTTTCCCAATGTACTCTTACCGGCTCCACTTGGCCCAATCAAGCCTAAGCATGTACCCTTCTCAATCGAAAAGCTGACATCGGATAGGACTTGTTTAGATTGAAATTTCCATTTGAATAATGAACGCTCCGCATAACGATGAGAGACTTCTTTCACTTGTAATAAACTCACTTGTTCACCTCATTAAAATGCGCTCTTTCGTCAAATTGACCCAATGGCACGTTCATCAATTGGCAATGTCAAACGTGCACCTAATAGCTTCTTTGTATATTCATGCTTTGGTGCATCAAACAGCTGAAGCACATCTGCTTTTTCTGTGATTCTTCCTTTCTGCATCACAGCGACTTCATCCGCCATTTCAGCAATGACGCCCAGATCATGAGATATAAGCAAAATCGCCGTTCCACATTCAGAGCGCATGGCGTCTAAATGTTTCAGCACGGTTTTCTGATTATTTACGTCTAGTGCGGTTGTGGGCTCATCCGCAATGAGAATGCTTGGATGTAAGCATACCGCGGTTGCAATCATCACCCGTTGAAGCATTCCGCCGCTTAATTGAAAAGGGTAAGATTTTAAAAGTTTAATAGGATTGGATAAGCTCACATTATGCAACGCTTCGATTGCAAGCTCCTTTGCCTGCTTTTTGTTAAAAGACGTATGAGTGCGAATCGTTTCAATCATTTGATGACCAATCGTAAAAACGGGGGTAAAAGCGTTCATCGGATTTTGCATAATATAGGAAATTTCTTTGCCTCGTATTTTGCGCATTTCTTTATCTGCCAATCCGTTTAATTCTCGGCCTAGTAGTGAAATGCTTCCTTTCACCTTGGTTGTTTTCTGATCAAGCATCTGAAGAATGGACATGCCTGTTACTGTTTTTCCACATCCGCTCTCACCAATCAGGCCAAGGACTTGACCGCGCTTCAGTTCGAAATTGACGTCTTGCACTAGAGTAGAAACTCCTTTGTGCGTTTTGGCCTGTACATGCAAATCTCTAACTTGCAGCACCGGTGATTGTTCTGTTCCCAACTTCCTCATTCCTTTTTATCATCGACGTTTGACTCCGTATTTTTCTGATAAGCTCTCGCCTAATAAATTGAACGTTACAACCACAATCATGATCATCATCCCTGGATAAATCATCAACTCAGGGTTCGTCCGGATATACGATTTACCTTCATGAATTATCGCTCCCCATTCCGCAGCCGGTGGCTGGACGCCTAATCCAAGAAACGACATAGCGGATATGTCCATAATGGCCCAGCCCATTTCCAATGTACCCATGACAACGAGGGGAGGGAGCACATTAGGTATGATATGTTTTTTCAGAATCTTCCATTGTGATGATCCATTGATTTGTGCGGCTTTCATAAAGTTCTCCTCTTTGAGACTAAGCACCATTCCTCTAAAGATTCTCGCATAATAGACCCATTGCACAAGCATGAGGGCAAGAATGACTTGAGGAAGTCCAGGTCCGAATATGCCCACTAGACCAAGAACTAAAATTAAGTTCGGAAAGGCCATCACACCATCACAACATCTCATTAACAGATGATCAATCCATCCGCCTTTATATCCCGAAATCGTACCGACGATGAGACCGATCACAAGTGAGGAAATAAAAATGAGCACTGCAAATCCCAAAGAAATTCGTGTTCCGTACAAAAGGCGGGATAAGTTGCATCTTCCTAAATGATCAGTTCCTAAAGGGAACTCCAAGGATGGAGGGTGCAGCTTATATGCCAAATGAACAGCAACAGGGTTATTCGGCGCAATCCAAGGGGCAAATACAGCAATGAGAAATAGAATTGATAATATGATGATACATGCTGTTATCACTTTTTGACTTTTACATATCATGCGTATGCTTGTGATCATCGAAACTGCCCTTCTTTCCTGGAAATGCGCGGATCAATAAACATTTGAATGAGATCAACGATTAAGCTACTCAATATAAAAAATGTGGCGGCTATGAACACATAGCATTGAATGACAGGGATGTCACGATTGAAAATGGCCTCAATAAAATAACGGCCAAAGCCAGGCCAAGAAAAAACCACTTCAACAATAATGGTTCCGGTGAGAAGTTTGCCAAGATTCATTCCTAGGCCTGTAATCATCGGAGAAATGGCCATTTTCAATACATGCTTAGCCATAATGCTTTTATTCTTCAAGCCTCTGATTTTTGCGTATTGTACATATGGTTCTTGCAGGTTTTCTATAACACTGGCGCGCAAAAGTCTTGTATACATAGCAATTAAAGGAAGCGCCAGCGTCATTGACGGCAGTACGAGGTGCTGCCATGTCCCAATTCCTTCTACTGGAAAAAGATCTAATTGAACAGAAAAGAAAAAAATCAACATATACCCTAACCAAAAAGTCGGAATGGATGCCCCGAAAAAGGAAATGAAGCGACTGATATGATCAATTGCGCGATTTCTTTTCATTCCCGCAAGGAAGCCGAGAGGCACACTGACAACCACCGCGATCAATAAACTACCAAGCGCAAGTTCGATCGTTGCTGGCATTCGGAGTGTAACCTCGTCCCAAACCGGCTTATTCGAAACATAAGAAATGCCGAAATCGAATTGGCATTTCTTCAAAATAGAGTTTACATATTGGATATAGAAAGGTTGATCTAAGCCAAACTCATGTCTTTTTTGCTCTAAAATGTCATCGGTTGGCTGGATATGCGCTGCGGCTACATACGCTTCAGCCGGGTCAACCGGTGAGAGTTGAATCATTCCAGTTGTCAGAAGTGTAGCTAAAAGAAACACTGGTATGATGGACATGATTCGTTTCAATATATAGATGCCCATAAAAGCCTCCTACTGCTTAATGCGAATACCTGTAAATGGATGTTCATCACGGTTGGCAGGGAAAGTAAAGTCTGTAATATTCTTTTGGTAGATCGCTGTCTTTTTTATATAAGAGATAGGAACGATAGCTCCCTGATCTTGAAGGGATGTTAAAATAGATGAGTAAAGAAGTTGACGCTCTTTTTTATCAGTTGTTTTGGGAACTTTTGCCATCTGCTTCAATAGCTCATCCTTGTTTGGATATGCCGAAATCGCTTCATTAAATCCAAATCCTTTTGACGCGACAATGTTTACAAATGTATGCGGATCATAAGGTGCGCCATAGTTGCTAAAGAAGTTCATATCAAATTCATTCGCTTTGAACCGTTTAACCTGAGTCGCCAATTCTACTCCTTCAAGATTCAACTTCACCCCAATCGCTGCCCACTCTGCTTGCAGCGTTTCTGCCATTGCTTTTTGAATGGATTCCGCTGAATCATACATTAAACTAAATTCAAGAGGCTTTCCGTCTTTCTCACGCACCGTCTTGCCATTCGGAAGCTTCCAACCTGCTGCATCTAATAACGCTCCCGCTTTTTCCGCATCATATTTCACTGGCTTTACATCAATATCAGACGTGTATGGGAAGGTTGTCGGCAAAATATGATCTGCTTTTTCTTCTAATCCGGAGGTAATGCCTTCCACCATGGCGTCTTTATTAAAGCCATAGTGCAGGGCTTGGCGAACACGTTCATCAGAAAGCTGTTCTTTTTTTGTATTCATGACAAGCTGTCTCGTCGCCACCGGTTCGGAAAGGCTTGTTTCATATTGACCTGTCGATTGCAGCTGCTTATATGCATCCAAACTGATGACGCCTTCACCGTAAATTAAGTCCAGTTCACCTTTTTCAAATGCAAGTACTCTTGTTTCTGCGTCTGGGATGACTTTCACCTTGATTTTCTCGACTTTAGGCTTTTCACCCCAATAATTTTCATTGCGTTTAAAAATCGCATATTCATCGGTTTTATGCTCTTCCAATACCCATGGACCCGTCCCGACCGGTTTTGCTACACCTTTTGATGTATCGCCATCCTTAGGGAACCCAGCCTCTCCTAAAATCCGAACAGGCCGTACAACTGCAAGCTCCTGAATGGTTGGATAATATGATTCAGTCAGTGTCAATTGAAATGTATGATTATCGATCACTTTTGTTTGAGCTATTTTTGTAATAAATCCTAACCAGCTATGTAACTCAGGATGTTTTAAAATGGAGTCAAAATTCTTTTTCACGATTTTTGCATTAAATGTTGTCCCGTCAGAAAATGTTACATTCTTACGCAAATGAAACGTATACACTTTGCCGTCATGAGATATATCCCAAGACTCAGCCAAATGCGGTTTAAGCTTTCCGCCCGCTTCATAAGAGACCAAAGGCTCGTACACCATTGACTGCGTAAACAATTGGGAAGGATTATAGACATGTGGGTTTATTTCTCCTATATCTCTAGGCCAAGCAATTGTGACCATACTGTGAGGATCTTTCTTCTCTGTTTGTCCTGCATTTGTACATCCTGCTAATAAAATAGAAAAGATGAGTATCGATACGAAAGTAAATTTAATTTTCAAACGAATCTTCCCACTAAGCATCTGTATTTCCCCCTAATTGATGTTGATAATCATTTTCATTTTAAGGAGGCAGCATACCCTTGTCAATGTAAGAATATAGGTATTGTTTTGGAACCCGATGTTCTGCCAACGGCAGTGGGCGGTATTCGCAACAAAAACAAGTAATTGATTTCGAAAAGGGTAACAAGTAATCCTTCGAATAATTAAGATGCAACCGACTTATCATAACCAGAACGGGAAAAGTTGTCATATTTTACTATCTTTTAATGGTGGAGAAGATCTCTCCGAAAACTGAGGAGTTGGAAAAACTGAGTCAAATTAATCTACTTCTAAGATTTTCACTTGAAGTGCTGCAGTCATTTTCATAGGGTGTGTGTGCTTAGAATATGCTTTAACTTTAGCTTTACCAATTGTAGTGATTTATTATCTGGTCCATATTTGCAGGCAATGATCCTAGTCGAAGCGGTCTAACTGTAATAGCCGTGAACAAGATTATTTATTGAATTATTGATCTTTGTAACTTTTTTTGTTTTATATTGCTACACTATATAACTTCAGCTGAGCGTATAAAATGGCTCTGGATCAATATGAATGATGTAAGGTAAAACTGTGGACGTTTTAAAAAAGCTCATAGAGTTTCAGAAAGATGAAGATTTGTAATTTATATTTCCCTGGTACAGAAACTTTGTCAGGATAATGAGTAATCACATTACAAAACGCCATAAAGGTTTCTTATGGCGTTTAGCCGAACAGGGAGGTGCTGCTACGGAGGAGTTAGTCTAGATTTAACTTAATATCTAAAGAAAGCTGCTCCGACAATGATTAACAAGATGAATAGCACCACGATTAACGCGAAGGAACTACCGTAACCATTAGACATATTGCCACCTCCTTTAGTGAGGGTAGTATAAGATATGCCAAACGATCGTTTTCGACATAGATTTACGTCTAAATAAGAAAAAATGAATTTTTTGTCTAAAAAACAAATTAAAACGCCATAAAAGTTTCTTATGGCGTCAAACAGAACAGGGAGGTACTCCTGCATATAGGGTTAAATAGGAACGCCTTCTGGATAGCCTCCGAAGAAAGCTGCTCCAACAATGATTAGTAAGATGAATAGCACCACGATTAATGCGAAGGAGCTACCACAACCATTTGAGTATCCCATATGTCCACCTCCTTTAAAAGAGGATAGTACATGATATGCGGGGGCGAGTTACTTCGAAAGGGATGCTAGTTGAAATGAATTTTAAAATGATTTTTTAGTCTAAGTTGAAATTGAGAGCATTGAAAGGGCAACAATACCAATATAGACGGATTTATGGAACGAAAACGAAATCGGAAATTGAGTCTCTCTTGAAATAATCAGGAGAAAATACGTCAACACACCATTATATACCTGCTCATTTTTATATGCACCTCTGCTTGGATATTATGTTCTGAGCAGGAGGTGCTTATTTTCGTTTGTATTTCCCGACTGTTACACTCCGTAAAGGAAACTTTTGATCATGAGCACTACATTACCGAACTTCTATTATCTCTATAAATGAATGTGTACATTATTAAAAATTTTATCCTCATTCTTATGTAATTTGTGTTTCTTTCTGATTTGGAGTGTAAACATAATTAACTTTCTATACATAATTAGCAATTTAAATATAAATTGAGTGAAGAAATAAACCTTCTCAACTATCCCTCTGTTGTCTTGGCAATGCTTCATGCACCTTACAAGTGAATGAAGCATTATAGCCCTATACTTAACCAAACGATAAACTCGAAGGATTGGATTAAAAAAGAGTTGTATTCTGATATTAATTTGGATATATTGTATATAAAGTATATATACAATATGATAGTGGGGTTTTATATGCAAATTATCATTTCAAATCATTCAAAAGAACCTATTTATGTGCAAATTTATGCTCAAATTAAAAAACATATTTTGACCAATGAATTACATGCAGGGCAATCCTTACCTTCAATGCGACAGTTAGCGAAGGATTTGGATATAAGTGTTATTACAACGAAACGTGCCTATGAGGAACTTGAGAAGAACGGATTCATATATTCGGTTGTTGGGAAAGGTTCTTTTGTATCGGAGCAGGACAGTGAGATGATGAAAGAAAGAAAAATGAAGGTAATTGAAGAGCAATTGTTGACGGCAATTCAAAACAGTAAAGAAATGGGCATCTCACTTACAGAATTAAAGGACATACTTACACTGTTATATAGGGAGGAAGAATAGTGGAAAATGTTATTGAATTCAAACATGTTTATAAATCATTTGGTGATTTTCAGCTAAAAGATATTTCAATGACAGTTAAAAAAGGATTTATAACGGGTTTTATCGGTGGTAATGGTGTTGGAAAATCTACAACGATTAAACTTATGATGAACTTATTGCAACCAGATAGCGGATCGATTTCAATATTTGGGTTAGATCATAAAGCACATGAAAAAGAAATAAAGCAACGGATTGGTTTTGTATTTGATGAAAATATTTTCTACGCACATTTAACATTAGCAGAAATGAAGGAGATTATAAGGCCCTGCTATATGAAATGGGATGATCGCCTATTTAATTTCTATGTTGAAAAATTTGAACTGCCGTTAAATAAAAAAATCAAATCATTTTCTAAAGGAATGATGATGAAAGCTTCTTTATCAATAGCCTTATCACACCATGCAGAGTTAATTATTATGGATGAACCCACATCGGGATTAGATCCAATATTTCGCAGGGAGTTTCTAGATATACTACATAATATAATGCAAGATGGAAAGAAAACGATCTTCTTTTCTACTCATATTACAACAGATTTAGACCGTATTGCAGATTATATTACTTTTATTCATAATGGTGAGCATATTTTCACAAAGAAATCGTATCAAATTCAAGAAGAGTATGCCATTGTAAAAGGAGGCGCGGAGTTATTAGATCGAGATACAGAACAGGAGTTTATTTCCATCCGGAAATCTAATGCTGGTTTTGAGGCATTAACAGCCAATAAAGCACGTATAGAAGATGTGTTTGGTGACTTAGTTTTGATCGAAAAACCAACGATTGAAGAGCTGATGTTCTATACAAAGAAAGGGGCTAAATAGGGTGTTTCACTTAATAAGAAAAGATATCATTTTACAAAAGAAATCTCTTATGATATTATTGCCTGCTTTATTTGTTTATTTAACGTTAAATATATCATATATCTGGTCAGGTTTTGTATTTAGTATTGTCATAATAATGAACGCGTTTTCAATGGATGAAAAAGCCCGAATAAATATCCTGCTGAATTCACTGCCATATACACGCAGGGAAATCGTTAGTTCAAAGTACATTGGAGTACTTATTTTTACTTTTATTGTAGTGCTTACAATTGTTATTGGAAATTTGATCATTCATAGAGAACTAACAATATGGATCGATCTTATGTATATAGTATGCCTTGTGATGGTATCTGCTTCATTTATCTTTCCATTTAGTTATCAGTTTAACAGCCGATATTTGTTCAAAGGCTCACTTGTTTTATTCGGTATTTATATGGTGTTGATTAATACCTTGTTCCGAAATGTGAACGATATAATCAGAGAAAATGTTCGAATATTATTATCATTACAAAATCTTAATGTTTATTTATTAATTCTATTTTCGGTTATTATTCTATATGTTTGTTCTTGGCTTCTGTCGATTCGTATTTATAGAAATAAAGCATTTTAAAGGAAAGGTGTAGAAATTCTACAGAAAGAGATTTTTACTGAGTGGTTTAATCATCCCTATTCTCATATGTTGCAAAAGGAACGGTATCTTAAATCAATGTTTGTGATGTATTTTGAAGTTAGATGTTACTCATACAACGGATTACCTGGGATAGAATTTACGGTCCAAAAACGCGAAATCGAAAACAATATTGAAGTAAAAAGAGCCTATCTCCTTTATGAGAAGGGCTATCCACTTATTTAACATGAGTTTCTGAGTGATACATAGCTTTTTCGAATGCAGCTATTCATTTTTATCTTCGTAATCAATATCCTGCCCGATCGGATCATGAAGGGACACGTCTTTTTTGTTTTTTCATTTCGCGTAAATGCATGATGAGGATTTCTTTATTAATTACAAAAGGGGGAGCATAGTTTCCCATCACTGATTGATTAAATAAATGTTGGGTCGCTTCCTGTAATACATCTTCAAACGGGTTACTACGCATGTCTTAGAAGCTTCTGAGCATGGCAGAACAGTGATTTAAATAAGGACAGCCTTGCGCAGGTTTAATCATGAGATAGATTTTAAGGGTATGTAAATGAATAATTGAAAAAACCCACTAAAATGTGGGTTCTTTGTATGCGCTAACGGGGTAATAACTATTCTTCATCTTCAAAGAAACCGAATAGTTTTTCTTCATCATATTCATATTTACGTCCTAGATTATCTGTATCTCTTTCGTGCTGTAAAAGAACTTTATAGTTTTTTCCCTTTGAAGATTCGTTTTCAGTAACACTTAGGACGGTTACTTTATCGTTCTCATATGTCTTTGCAAAAAGTTTAATCTCCTCAATTGTATCCTTTAAATCTGTTTCATCACCATTAAAAAAGTCTAAAGAAACTTCAGTTGTGTATTTTTGAATCATGGCTAGCTCCCTGCTAATATGTATTAGTTCTTAAAGGATAACGGAAAATCTAATCAACAGCTATCACTGGATGGTGAAAGAGGTTCAACAGTTGCAGAGAGTACTCTTTGGTTCAGCAACTCTAATGTGAAATTGGAGTGTTGCTCAGTATGGATGAGATGGCGATCAATGGCCGGTGCCGGATAATTACATAAATAAAGAAGAAGCAAGTAGGATGGGAAAGCATAAAAGGTAAGTAGCACCGGGTAAAAGTATCGGGGGAGATATATACAAAAACAGAGAAAAATCTTTCTGAAGCTAAAAATAGAGTGTGGTGCGAAGATGATATAAACTATATCACAGGTTACAGAGGGAATGACAGATTACTTTATTCGAATGAGGGTATAAAACAACAGATTTATTATAAAACGTTTGTTAAGTTAAATAATGGAGGACATAGTTTTTAATGAAAAAAATAGTTGTATATGGAAAAGATTTTCAAAATAAAGAAGGGTTACATAATGCATTAAAAGATAAATTAGACTTCCCAGACTACTATGGGGGAAATTTAGACGCTTTATGGGATTGCCTTACAGGGTGGATAGAGTTGCCGTTAACTTTAATCTGGAGAAATTTTGAGTGTAGTAAAAAGTTTTTAGGTTCATACGCTGATGATGCATTAGAAGTTTTACAAGAGGCTCAAGAGGAATTAGAGGATGAGTTTAAAATAATAATAGAGTAGACTTTCTTTTTTGGTTTTGTGAATTTGAAAAAAGTTACAGGCATTGTTTTTTTATCACCTTCATGTCTATATATATGGCAAAATTCATGAGCGAAATCATACCATTGTTCAGTTCGGCTTTTTCGGCTGTCCAAGCATATATTATAAATTCCGCTGTGTTTAAGTGCGAAGCTTGTTACAGGTTTAAACGAAAGCCTGATATCTAAAGCCTTGGCAATCCGTTCAAAATTAATTTGTTCTGGTTCTTTAATATCAATCTTCCTGTATAAGTTTTCAATCCAATCCTCTAAATGACTGTTTGTATACCTCAAGATGAAAAACCTCCTTAAAGACGACAATATAAAAATTGGATTCGTGAAATATTATAGGGAAAACTAAGACTTTTTTCACGGGAAAATGCATCTAAGATAAGGGTGGTGTTTCTTGAAGAGCTGCTAAGTAATTAATGACAATAATCGATAATGAAAAGTGTTTGTTTCATAATTAGAGCCATATTCGTTTAGAGTTAGAGGTATTTAGGCTGCAAAAAGAAAAAGTTGAAACGGAGGAATACATGCAATGCGAAGTGAACAGGTAATGATGGACATTTTTTTAGACTTTGCTTTGAATGATGAAAGAATCCGATTGGTTACTTTGGAAGGATCACCTACAAACAGAAATATTCTCCCCGACAACTTCCGAGACTATGACATTTCTTATTTTGTAACTGATATGGAATCTTTTAAAGATAATGATCGGTGGCTTGAATTCTTTGGTACTCGCATTATGATGCAAAAACCCGAAGATATGGAGCTTTTTCCTCCTGAATTAGGTAACTGGTTTTCATACATCATTCTTTTTGAGGATGGTAACAAATTAGATCTAACCCTTATTCCAATCAGTGAAGTAGAAGATTATTTTGCTAAGAACGATGGTTTGGTTGAGGTCTTGCTTGATAAGGATAATTTCATCAAAAATAAAGTAATCCCAAATGATCGTCAATATTGGATTAAAGAGCCTTCTGCAAGGGAATTTGATGATTGCTGTAATGAGTTCTGGATGGTTTCGACATACGTAGTAAAAGGATTAGCAAGAAAAGAAATACTTTTTGCAATCGACCATTTAAATGAGAATGTACGTCCTAATTTATTGAGAATGATGGCGTGGCATATTGCATCCCAGCAAGGGTATTCATTCAGTATGGGCAAGAACTATAAATTTATTAAACGTTACCTTTCAAATAAAGAATGGGAAGAGCTAATGTCTACATATTCTATGAATGGGTATCAAGAAATGTGTAAGTCGTTATTTACTTGCTATGAATTATTTAGGAAATATTCAAAAGTTGTATCAGAAAGTCTTAGATATAAGTATCCATATTATGACAAAGTCATCACAAAGTATACGGAAAGTATTTATAACTCATTAAAATGAATGCATAAACCCGCCTCCTTAGCGGGAGGTTTTCTTGTGTACAAAGAAGAAATTAAACTAATGAAAAAAGAAGAGTCTATCATAATACTCTTCTCTAAATTGTTTCAGTCTTCATTTTTCCTTTCCTTACAGATACCATGATTCCAGGAATGATCATAAGTACTGCTGGTATTAAGTAGAACCAATCAATACAGATAAGTCCTCCAATCCCTGAGATAAAAAGTAAAACACTGCTCAACCTTGGTTTGAATAAGACAACAATTGAAGCGGTAAATCCAACGCATGAAAAGATCAAAGATCCCCATGCCCCTACAAGGAGGTCGCTTGTCATTTCAAAGTATCTGATCAAATGAAAAAATAAATCAAGGTAGGCGATACCTAAAGCTAGAATAGATGCTACAACACCCAATAGGCTCCCTATCAAACTTTAAAAAAACTCAATGGTTCTCTTCACAATAAACGCTCCTTATGTAATCAGCAACTTCATTTTCATATATTAGAATATAAAAGCAACATAAATGAAAATATAAATGAGAAAGACAACGGTGTAAATAGTGGTTATTCATACGAAGGATTGAAAAAGAAGGACACGCAGCAGATTCATTTGCTCTTGTTGGGGGGCAAGTGTTGACAACTCTATTAGCTGGCTTAATTAAAGAAGGAGTATAAAACCTGTATCAATGATGTTACTAGATATCTACGACACAGGTTTTATATTTAGGTAACTAAATTTAACATTGCATTTTTTTATTATGCAATAGTTCACTCTATTTCTGCTTTCAATTTTTCGAACCACTCTAAATTAACCAAGTGATGTGAACGGGAATTTTCGTTCATACGGCGAAAGTAATTGATTGCGCCGGGAATTTCTTGAGTGATGGACAGGTATTCATCAAGGAGCTCGATTCGAGTTTTAGTCTGGTCGATTTGTGATTGGATCAGACCCAGTAATTTATTTTTGTCAAATTCATCGGCAAAGAGTAACGCCCCATAAAATTGCAGGTTCACATATTCCGATTTGGTGCCGTGTTTGATCATTAATTTCTCGAATTCTGCCCTTCCCGATTCTGTGACTTTAAAGTTACGGATTTCACGCCCGCTGGTTGAGGGTTTCTGCTGAATCTGTTCAATAAAACACTTTTCTTCAAGTTGCTGCAGATTGTAATAAAATGAACCTTTCGTGAAGTTAACAATGTATTTGTAATGGCGTTTTTCCATTAAGGCCAGAAGTTCATAGCCGTGAGCTCCGGGATTTTGGATTAGCAAGCCAAGGATAAGTAAGGGAATTATGGTTTCATCACCTTCGCCATCCGCGCTTCAAATTCCGCGTACGTGATTTTACCCGAAGCCAAATCCATACTATGAAGGTAAATCTGTTCTGTTTTAGAATAGTCACCATTCACTTTCAGTGATTGCTCCTCTCCCGAAATGGGTTTCAGGATATGGTACTTTTTCGAAAAAGCCTCGAAATAGCGGTAACCGAATTTGCGTTGTGAAGCTGCGTCTAAATGAATGCCATCAGGATTCGCAGTCAAACCTGATGCAGTAACAAAATAACAATTCTGTTGTTCATTAGCAAAACGCAGCAATTGTTCATTAACCTGTCGAAATTCGGTCGCGTGCTGTCCAAAACCGGTCTTCCCAAGAAAGTCACCAAGCCCTCCAATAATCAACGGTACCTCATCAAGTTTCAACTCGTTTCTTAGCGTTTCGATGATAAGAGTTAATTTCTCGTAATAAGTTTCATGTAGCGACTGATAACTGTCACTCTCACCCTGGTGCCAAAGGATTCCGCAAATTTGACTGGACCGGAGGGCGAAGCGGGCTTCGGACAAAGCATGCTGAAAAAGGATGCCTTCCGGATGCCAGTCATTCAATGAACTGCCACCTTCCGCACAAGGGATCAAGCCAATTTCTTCATCGGGATGAGCTTTCGACCATGCATCTGCAAAAGATGCCGCTAGGCCAACGCCGGAAACCGGACGGTCATAATTAATCGGCTCTGTCATCATCTGCCACTGTCCATTGCGCAGCATTTTTATTTTTTCATTATAGATAGGGTCTACTTCATTCAAAAATCCACGGCCCGCCATATTCGACTGCCCCAACATTAAAAAAGACTTTATCATCTCATTTTTCACTTCTTTACATCAATATTTTAGTCTAATTAGACTATAGTCAATTCAGTTTGTCTTGTAAAGTCTTAATAAGGTTTTACTTTTATTATTAGTATGTATGAAAAACAAACTAACATTGAAAATTTGGGTGATGTATTTGAGAAATAGCAAGTTCCTTTGCTTTTTCTTATCTAACTATCGGGGGCTTTAACTCAATAACGATCTTCCACAATCGGGCGCGATTAATGAACAAGAACTAAAGGAGTGATACATATTAGTCATGTATAATATGTATCACTCCTTATTTTTTATGGCTTTTTTTGATTTAGGTCTTGATGAAAAAATAACAAAAACCCTGTCATGTAAGGGTTCCTATGAGGTTCAAAATCATTTTTCATAGGAAATACGTTCAATGATGGGGGTGTATCCCAAATGAAATGGATTGTTAAAAAGGGAGGGCTATGTTGAAAGGGTTAAATATCAATAAAAAATTTTTAAGCATAAAGAGGAAGAGCGTCAAAACTCTTCCTCTTTTATTTGGATAGAATACCGAAAATTTCTCTTGGGAAAATTTATTTTTTAGCAAATCCCTGTTTATTTAAATACTCAAGCATGAAGGGGAGTTTGCTTCTTTCGAGATGGTCCTCAATATGATCTTTCCATCCCTTTACTTTTTTCACTGTGAAAGGCGCTTTAACAGGACGATTCTGGTAATACTCACGCATCTGTTGATCATAGGTTGCTAATTTTTCATCATCTAGCGATTGATACTGATTATCAAACATGACCATCGATTGAGGCAAACGTGGTTTTAATCCAGGTTTCTCTTCAGCAGGGTGGCCTATGCATAGCCCTACTAAAGGAACCACATGTTTTGGTAAATGTAATATCTCAGTTAAGTCTGTAATATGTAGTCTAATTCCACCGATATATACGCCGCCGAGTCCCATTGATTCGGCTGCAGTCAAAGCATTTTGAGCCATTAGCCCAGCATCAAATGTACCTATTAAAAGGTATTCAATATACTCAAGATCTACATCGGGAGCGATTTGATGATTTCGGTTAAAATCTGCACAAAAAATCCAAAACTCTGCTGCCTCTTCAATATAAGGCTGGTTCGCAGAAAGCTCCATTACTTGTTTTCGAAGATCTGGATCTGTAATTCTAATGATAGAAACGGCCTGAAGAAGGCTGAAAGATGAAGTCTGATTAGCTGCCTTAAAGATTGCTTCTCGTTGCTCCTTTGTGAGAGGTTGATCTGTAAAAGACCGAATGGAAGTATGATTACAAAGTAATTCAATTGTATTGTTCATATTGACACTCTTCCTTTCTTACATATTAGATTCAAGCTGATTAAGTTGGGCTAGAGTTACTTTTGAAAAAAGTGTAACTTGTATACAATATGATAAAATCAGCACTCTAATTTATGAAGAGGGCAATTTAAATTGCCGTAGTGCATTTTTTTGTACTTAGTACCAAAAACTAGATAAAAAGGTGGCTAGATTTTGTTAAAACGAATTTGAAAAAGAATTTAAATGGAATAAACAAAAGATCCGGCAAATGTCCCGAAAAAGGAAGCTTGTGTCAACCTGCTTAGTTAGTAAAAAAAAGCTGTCACATTCGACAGCTTCTGATCTTTTAACTCTTGCCCCGATACTTTAATACATTTCTTCATAAACTCTTATCGTAAAATTACTCTATCTGCTCCCCAAACTTCTTTCCGAACTCTTCCATCAAATCAATTATAGGAATGAATTCTTTCCCTTTTGAGGTTAGTGAATACTCTACACGAGGAGGAACCTCAGGAAACACCTCTCTCTTAATTAATCCATCTGTTTCTAATTCTCTCAGCTGCTTTGTAAGAGAACCTTGTGAAATGTCCCATAAAAAAGCTTTAATTTCGCTATAACGACGTTTTTTTGTTTTTAAAAACCAGAGAATAATATATTTCCAGCGTCCCGAAAGCATATTTTGAGCATATGCAATTCCATATACTTCTCTTTGTTCCTTTATATACTCTTTGTCAAATCCATCCTTACATATTTTAGACACCTTTTCACCTGCTTTCTGCTGTTAAGTACAGAAAAATGTACTACGGCAATTTAAATTACCTACTTTAAATAGATGAGAAACGGTTTTATTCTAGTATATGTAAAAGAAATACTCAATACTCATTACGCTTTTCTTAATATATGTTTACGATTTGGTGAACATATAATGGTGTAACTTTAAGCAGAAATATTCTTTTATATACAAATTCTTTTAGGAGGGAAAATAGTGAAATTCGGAATTATAGGTGCAGGAACAATTGGGTCAATTATTTCTAAAAAATTAGTTGAGAATGGGCATGATGTCAAAATTGCAGATGCAAGGGCAATTGAATATTTAGAAGGAAAAAAGCTTGCTGGAACCCCTGTGCGCGTAGAGGATGCAATTAAAAACATTGATGTTCTGATCATATCTCTTCCTACAAAAGCAATGTCAAGCATTCGAAATATGATCGATCAAGTCGGAGAGGATGTAATCATTGTAGATACTTCAAATTATTATCCTTTTAGAGACGACAAAATTGAAGAAATCGAGAACGGGATGGTTGAAAGTGTTTGGGTATCAAATCAATTAGGCAGACCTGTCATTAAAGCATTCAACAATTTATTAGCCTATACTTTAGAAAATGAAGGAACAACCGTAGATTCTAGTGAACGAATCGCGATAGCAGTTTCTGGTGATGACACATCACAAAAACAAGTAGTCATAGACGTAGTATCCGAGTTAGGCTTCGATGCAATAGACAGTGGTTCTTTAAGTGATTCTTGGAGACAGCAACCAGGAACTCCTGCTTACTGCACAGAGCTAACAAAAGATGAACTTACGAAAGCGTTGAAAAAGGCGAATAAAGAAAAAGCACCGTTACTACGCGACAAAGTGATGGAAATATTTGCAGAGAAAAAGGATGTTAAATTTTCACACGAGGATGTTGTGAATCTAAACAGAGAAATATACAATTCATAAAAACAAGCTATCATAAGGAAGAAATTAAAAATTATAGAAAATGAAAGTAAAGAGTATAATAAAAATAAACATTCATAACGTGCAAGATGGTTTTATAATGTTGAAGGCCTAATGAGTGTAGTAAAAACCGGTGGTTTAATACTATCGGTTTTTTTTACTGCTTTTATATACTCATTGAAAATCACCTCATTATTAGAACAAACAGTTGTTACATAGCATTACCCAAGGGATGATGCATTTTATGAAGTTGATAATCATCGAGTGACCGCAAGCTGACAAATGCATTAACGCTTACTATCATTATTTAATAAAACGTTATAGGAAGGAGATCCAGGGTGATAGCAATATATGTAAGGGTATCGACCGAGGAACAAGCGATCAAGGGATCGAGCATTGACAGCCAGATCGAAGCCTGTATAAAGAAAGCAGGGACTAAGATGTGCTGAAGTATGCTGATGAAGGGTATTCTGGTGAGTTGTTTGAACGTCCAGCTTTTAACCGCTTAAGGGAGGACGCAAGTAAAGGACTCATAAGCAAGTTATCCTCAATGACTCAGCTATCATTGATGATGATTAGTCTAATTCCATTTGACAGTAATGGTAAAGCATTTTAATATTTACTCACTTTGTAGATACAGACAGATTCAAATGTTGGTTTCATAATAGTTGGAGATGAAGTTAGGGACTAAAGGAAGGAAAGAACCTTTCTTTTTTACTTGGAAGGAAAAAAACTGTGCCCATTTTGTGCCCAAAATAGATATAAAATGATGCAATGAGTGTATTGGATAACTTCAGATGCTTGAAAGCTTCTGTAACTGACAATATACTTCCACTTTATTGAGGGCCTCGAACTAATAAAGAGATACCAAAGCCATATTGGTATCTTCTTTGTTTTTGCTTTAGAGCTATTAAATCCATCTAGGAGTGCCATGACTTGAACTCAACGACAGTAACTTAATACTATATCGAATCTATTTGAGGAAACTGATTGATGATATATTGCTTGAAGTTTTCAGTGACAGGTGATAGATACTTCCCTTCAATCCAAGAAATACCGACTACACGCTCAAACCTTGGCCAACTAATACGGACCTTTGCGATATTTGTTTGGTCTAAGCCTTTAAAATCAGGAAGAATTGAAACGCCAAGACCCGCTGCAACAAAACCTGCGATTGTAGTAGCTTCTTCGCCTTCAAATACAATGTTTGGGGTAATATTAACCTGTTCAAATATATGATCTATTGTTACTCGAAGAGCAAAACCTTCTTTCATTAAAACAAAAGGCTCATTAGCAATTTCGTTTAAGGTAATATCCTTACGAGTAGCTAACACATGTTTTTTGGGCAAAAATAAAAAGAGCTCCTCCTTCCATAAGGGCTTCCACATTATATTTGATTCGACTGGAAAAGAAGCAAGCAGGCAGAGATCTAGTTCACCTGATTTTAGTTTATCTAAAAGCTGATTAGAGTGAGACTGGTTTAATTGGAAATGAACATTTGGGTATTGATCTTTAAATGCTCCAATTAAATTTGGAACGATCGTTGTACCCAGAGTGTGTAAAAAGCCTAAAGACACTTCACCTTGATCTGGTTGTAAAAGGGATTGAATTTCTTCCTTTCCTTCAGTAAATTCTTTAATGATGGAATCGACCCTCTTGAGGAATCTTTCCCCATATTTATTTAATGTAATGGACCGGCCTTGTCTATCAAAAAGCGGAACCCCTAAGTAATTTTCTAATCTAACAATAGACCGAGAAAGTGCTGGCTGTGTTATTGATAATGTTTCAGCAGCTTTAGTTACATGCTGTATACGAGCAAGTGTTTGAAAGTATTCTAATTGTTCCCATTCCATTAGAAATCCACCTTTTTTATAAATCATTACATAAATGAATTAAAATCATATTTATTATGCATTATACATCATAATTTATTAGTGTTATGATAAATTTATCGAAAAAATATATGAATTTTTATATGAATTTTAAACTAATTATGTGTTCAGAAGGAGGACTATTTTAATGAACTATCGAATTGAAAAAGATACTTTTGGAGAAATAAAGGTGCCTGCTGATAAGTTTTGGGGAGCGCAAACACAACGTAGTAAAGAGAACTTCAAGATAGGTTCTGAAAAAATGCCTATCCGTATTGTTAAAGCTTTTGCTATATTGAAGCGCAGTACAGCTATTGCTAATAATCGTCTAGGTAATTTGGATAACGAAAAAACAGAGGTTATTACAGCAGTTTGTGATGAAATTCTTGAAGGCAAATATGATGACAATTTTCCACTCGTTGTTTGGCAGACGGGAAGCGGTACACAAAGCAATATGAATGTTAATGAAGTTATAGCGAACCTTGCAACAGCTTTATTAAAAGAAAAAGGCTCTATACAAACCATACATCCAAATGATGATGTCAATCGCAGTCAAAGTTCGAATGACACTTTCCCAACAGCGATGCATGTTGCAGGTGTATTAGCCATCTATGAACAATTAGTTCCTGCACTTGATCAACTTCGGAACACATTAGATGAAAAAGCAAAAAAATTCAATGACATTGTAAAAATAGGTCGTACACATCTTCAAGATGCTACACCTTTAACCCTTGGACAAGAAATTAGCGGTTGGGTGTATATGGTTGATCGTTCGAAAGAAATGATATTGGAAGCAACTGAAAAAATGCGTGAACTTGCTATCGGGGGTACGGCAGTAGGGACAGGCATTAATGCACATCCACAGTTTGGAGAAGTTGTCTCAGAGGAAATCTCGAATTTTACAGGCCAACAGTTTAAAAGTTCACCGAATAAGTTCCATGCCTTAACTAGTCATGATGAAATAACGTATGTACATGGTGCTATGAAGGCATTAGCTGCTGACTTAATGAAAATTGCGAACGATGTTAGATGGCTTGCAAGCGGTCCTCGCTGTGGTATCGGGGAAATTTCAATCCCGGAAAATGAACCTGGCAGCTCCATTATGCCCGGTAAAGTCAACCCTACTCAATGTGAAGCCCTAACCATGATTGCGGCTCAAATTATGGGGAATGATGCAACTATTGGTTTTGCTTCAAGTCAGGGCAACTTTGAACTAAATGTATTTAAACCGGTTATTATCTATAACTTCCTTCAATCCGTGCAGTTACTGAGTGATGGAATAAAATCTTTCCATGATCATTGTGCGGTTGGTATTGAACCTAATACGAAAACCATTAAAGAAAATCTTTCCGGATCTTTGATGCTTGTCACAGCATTGAATCCTTATATCGGATATGAAAAAGCTGCGAAAATTGCTAAGTTTGCTCATAAAGAAGGCTTAACGTTAAAAGAGGCTGCTGTGAAACTTAAATTGCTAACGGAAGAACAATTTGATGAGATGGTTAAACCGGAAAATATGGTGAAACCAAACATTTAAATCTTTAAGATGAAAACTAGTTACTGATCAGTAACTAGTTTTTCCTTTTTTTACACTTGTTGAAAATCACTTCATTAGGACAAACAGTTATTACATAGCATTACCCAAGGGGTGATGCATTTATGAAGGTAATAATCATCGAGGGACAGCAAGCTGACAAAATGCATTAACGATTGCTATCATTAAAATTTGTAGGAATACGATCCAGGGTGATGGAAATTTGTATGTGAAAAGGTATCGACCGAGGAACAAGCGATCAAGGGATCGAGCATCGACAGCCAGCTCGAGGTCTCTAAGGATGTGCTGAAGAATGCGTTGAGGGATTTTCTGGCGAGTTTGGATGAAAGTAAAGGACTTATAAGTCAAGTCATCTGCTAAGATGCTGACCGTCTTTCTCGGAAATGATAATTGAGCTTATCAGTGCTGACGAGTTAAGATAGTGAGACAAGCGGTTGACTGGAAATATTTTCATGCCTCTATCGTATATTCTGTCTCCGTTAGTTTCGAAAGTTTTAAAAGAAGCATGTAAATGAATGAGAGAAAGCCGGAATATTAGATCCGGCTTCTTCTGCATTATTTCCCCTTCGCTTTCTTCCGCTTTTCCTTTTCCGCCCGGTAGAACTCATGGAACATCTTCATCAGCGCCCGTTTCTCAATCCGTGATACATAGCTGCGCGAAATACCGAGTTCTTTGGCAATCTCACGCTGCGTTTTTTCCTTCTTTAAATCAAGCCCAAACCGCCCGACAATCACTTCTTTCTCACGGTCATCTAAAATGTCAATGTATTGCTTCACTTTTTCAAGCTCCATATTGAGCTGGATCGTATCAATCACGTCTTTATTTTCTGATTTCAGGACATCGATCAGGCTTATTTCATTCCCTTCTTTATCCTGCCCGATCGGATCATGAAGGGAGACGTCTTTTTTTGTTTTTTTTAGTGCGCGCAAATGCATGAGGATCTCATTATTAATTACAAAGGGGGGGTGCATAAATTTCCCGTAACAGTTTGACTAAATAAATGTTGAGTCCGCTTCCTATAATAAATGTTCAAACGTTTCTTCGCAAATGAAGGGGATACCTTAAATAGCCAAGCTACATTTTCAATTGCATGTGATTGTATGTACGAAAGATTAATATTACGCAACATGAAAGTTGGAATGCAAAAGTGATATGTAAAATAATTCGACTGCCACTCCAAATAATCAGTCCAAGTTGCAGGCTTGTTTTTTTATCACCTTCATGTCTATATATATGGCAAAATTCATGAGCAAAATCATACCATTGTTCAACTCGGCTTTTTCGGCTGTCCAAGCATATGGTATAAATTGCGCTGTGTTTAAGTGCGAAGCTTGTAACAGGTTTAAATGAAAGCCTGATATCTAATGACTCGGCAATCCGTTCAAAATTAATTTGTTCAGGTTCTGTAATATCAATCTTTCTGTATAAGTTTTCAATCCAATCCTCTAAAGGACTGTTTGTATACCTCAAGATAAAAAACCTCCTTAAAGACGACAATCTAAAAATTGGATTCGTTTAAATATTATAGGGAAAGCAAGACTTTTTTCATAGGAAAATGCGTCTAAGGAGATGGAATATGAATCCGTTTAATAATGGCTGTTTTCGTAAGTATGATGATTTTAACACGCATCTGGATTTCCCTCGAAAAGTAAAGGTCTTTAGGGATTTATGTCAAAATAATAGTAAGTACCTTATGCAACAAACAGGGAGTTTGGTTGATTAATAAGGAGGGGGAAGTATGAAAAAAAATATTCACATATTGGGAGCTTCTGGTGTTGGGACTTCAACATTGGGTGTTGCATTATCAAAGCGTTTGCCTCATACGCATCTTGATACTGATAATTACTATTGGTTAGATAAATTCACTAAAAAAAGAGAAATTCCTGAAAGAAGAAAGTTGCTTGAAAAAGACTTAACAATAAATGAGAAATGGATTCTTTCTGGTGCAGTGTGTGGCTGGGGCGATAATCTAAAAAGTTATTTTGACCTTGTCGTCTTCTTATGGATTCCACAAGAAATACGGCTTGAGAGATTAAGGCATAGGGAATTTCAGCGTTATGGAAATGAAGTGTTAGCCGGTGGCAGTAAATATGAACAATCAAAAGCATTTTTAGAGTGGGCTTCTTTATATGATAATGCTGGAATGGAAGTTAGAAGTAAAGCTTTGCATGAACATTGGATGGAAGATTTATCTTGTCCAGTGCTAAAGATTGAAGGCGATCACTCAGTCAATGAAAGAGTTGACCGTGTCTTGGATTATCTGAATTCTAATTAAACTAACGGATAGCGATAGCTGCATAAGAAAATAAATTTAAAAATCAAAGAAAGTTCCAGTAATGCATTTTACGGATCACGTTTTTTTATACCGCTATCAGTATGCTGTTGGAGGGGGTAAATATCAATAAAAAATTCTTAAAAAGGTTAATGATTGTACCAATTCTATTCATTTGTTATGTTTTATTTTTAAATCCTAAAGTTATACTTGAACAGCAATGTCCTAATAAGCCTTACAGTTTAACAATCGTAAAGCACGGGACAGGTATATTCGATAAGAAAATTGTTTTAATATATTACAAGATCAACGGAAAAACAGTAGCTGTTGGGGATTTGGTGTTTTTTGAGAATTTTGACAGAGATATAGATGTTACTTGGGATACGAATACAGATGATGGAACTTGGTGGATAGATAAAAGCGTACATTTAACCATGACCTATGCTAAAAATTTTAAGGGGGATTTAGACAAGAAAGATATTGATTTTGATTATGGTGCTGTCCAATAATAATGAAGCAGTTTATTTAAAATAGGAATATACACTAAAAGAACCGCCAGTCGCGGTTCTTTTGTGTTATACTCTGCTCTAAATTGCTTTAGTAGCAGTTTTTTCTTTCCTTACAAACACCATGATTCCAGGAATGATCATAAGTATTGCTGGTATTAAGTAGAGTAACGAAATACAAAATAATCCACCTAAACCAGATATAATGAGTAATGTACCGCTTAGCTTAGGTTTTACTCCAACAGCAAATGAAGCAAGAAAAGCAACACTTGAAAAGAAAACAGATCCCCCATGAAACATCTATAAGTTCACTTGATAAATCTAAATGAATAAACGCATTTAAAAGTGCATCTGAATAGGCGATAATTAAGGCTATGATGGCGACTACTATACCTAGTAGCTTCCAATTAAACTTAAAACAAACTCAACAATTCTCTGCACCAATAGACGCTCCTTATGTAATGATTTTTATATATAAAATATAAAAGAAACATAAATGAAAATATAAATGAGAAAACAACAAAAACCCTTGTCACGTAAGGGTTTTTATGGGATTCAAAAGTCACTTTATAAATGAGGATATGATTGAGATATAAATGAGAATCTAAATCTTATTAGTAAACAGAATTAAACATAATAAACAGAAATAAATAATAATAAACTAACTGCGTTTATTTATCTGATTTCCGTCTTTCCTTTAATTGCTCCGTTATAATCTCCAAAGCAGCCTGTGAAATTTCATCAGTTACTTCACCGTCTTAGCTGCAAGGAATGTTTCAGGATCGTTTAATACTTTTTTTGCATCGTCAGTGATTATATTGCAGCTGAGATTGAACACAGGAGATCGATGACAAAATGAAAAATGCCTTTGAGCTATATGAAAACAAAGTTGCTCGGTCAGTCGGGCCGATTGAGGCACAGCGAATCGGCTACATGGTCGACGATTATGGTGAAGAGAAAGTGATGGAGGCTATCAAGACAGCGTTTCAGCTAAAGGGGAAATCAGCAAGTTTGTCATATGTTCAAGCCATCTTATCAAATCCATTCACTCAAAAGAGAAAGGAGAAACAATATGGCTATAAACAAAGCAGTCAGTATAGACACCGCATTTCAAACGATTATGCAGGAACTTCGGGAAAAGTCAGCCCGCTTTTTGGGAACAGACAGGCCGCATCCGAAGAAAAGGCTGATTTTGATTGTCCTTATTGTAAGGATCGTGGAATTGTCGTTTATCGGGTCCATAAAGATACTCCTTGGCATTTAGATGATCAGTTAGATCTTATGGTTCCAGAAGATATGGTATCGGAAGATGATTTTCTTTTGGGGAAGGTTTGCACGCCGGACAAAGCTAGTGAATGGAAAGATACTTATTCAAAACAGTGTGAATGTGTAAGACGAAAGGAAATTGCCAGACTCATGGCAGCTAGTGGCATTACAGAAGAGTTTGAAAAGCTTCTATTTGGTAACTTCATCACGGGCCGTAAGCCAGACATGATCAAGGACGCTTATGAGTGTGCAGTGGAATACTATAAAGATTTCCAAAAGATCAAAGGAGAAAGGCAAAACAGTATTGCATTACTTGGACAGCCTGGCAGCGGCAAAACTCATTTGCTCACGGCGATTATGAATAATCTGATCAAGAAAAAATCAGTACACTGCATGTATTTCCCTTACGTAGAGGGCATGGGTGATTTGAAAGCTAACTTTGATAACTTAGAAGCGAAACTCGATGTCATGAGAAAGGTCGAATTACTATTCATTGATGACTTATTCAAACCAATAAACGGTCATCCAAGGGCAACCGATTGGCAGGTTGAACAAATCCAGTCGGTCATTAATTATTGATACTTGAATCATAAGCCTTTGCTGATTTCTTCGGAGTTAACAGTCGATGAGATTTTAGATATAGACGAGGCTCTTGGTTCACGAATTCACCAGATGTGTCGTGATTACATAGTGATTATTAAAGGTGATCGAATGCAATTAAATCATAGGTTAGGTGATTGGGAATGAAAGAGAAAACGAATGTAAAAGCAGCTGATGGACTTTATATATTCGGACCCTCTAAGTCCTACAGAAGGTAAAGATCTTACGCCAACTATCCGTTTACTTGAGGAACAAATAAAGCAAATGGAGCGGATGCTGAGTGCTTAAAGCAGTCGTGTCTCTGCTGGCAATTTTACTCTCCGCACCGAGAATAGAAAAAGAAATTCAGCTATGGAAAGAGCAGTTGGATTACATTAAGTTCACTGTTTATGATGAGCCAGTCGCACAGGGGCGGCCGCTTGGATCAATACGAAATGGGAAGGTGCATATGCGAGATCCAGCGAAATCAAAGTACTTTAAGCAGTATGTAGCATTGGTTGCGTCTCAGCATCGACCAGAAACAATTATTACTGGTCCTGTCTCAATGGATGTCAAAGTGTATAGACCTATGCCCAAATCAGTTTCAAACTCATGAAAGAAGAAAGAAAAAGCCGAAAAAGGTCTTCTGAGGCCGACGACAAAGCCCGACGTTGATAACTATGTAAAGGGTGTAAAAGACGCTCTGAACCATTTGATATATAAAGATGATAGCCAAGTAGTGGACCTGAAAGTTAGCAAGTTTTATAGTGGAGAGCCGAGGGTGGAAGTCATGATAAGAGAGGTTTCTGCCTAAAAATAAAAAACACTGAAGCGCTTAGCCTCAGTGTTCTTGATATGAACTGGTACTTCTATCATAACACAGGGGGCGCTTTGAGTGTGCAATCCAAGAGAAATAAACATCAAAAAAGACTTTACTATTCAACAGAAGATTGACCCAGGGAAAGTTCAGATCATTGTTTTAGATGGGAATCAAGGTACTGCCCATGTCTTAGATGCTCCGGAGCACGGTAAAACGGTGATCCAAATTGTAAAGGGCAGCTTTGCAAGGGTTGATCATGAGATAGGTTACAAAGTCAGGTAAGCAATTGAAAGGAAGTTTCATAATGGATACCATTAACAAGTTGAACTTCAAATGTACGTCAAGTCATGCCAGATGAAATAATAACTGACAAACAAGCAGTAGAACTATAAGAAAGAGGAGGCTATAAACCTCCTCATAGTTAACTTGAATAGTAGGCGATATAAGATCCATCAGGATAAAAAGTAACACTGTCTAAATAATATGTTGTTCCGTTTATAGTGATTGTTTGTCCTGGGTCTGGATCAGAAGGAAGTCCACGAACAACTAGGGTACCTAATGCAGAAACTTCTTTTGATTGACTTTCTTCAGAATGAGTATCAGTAGGACTTGCGGCAAAGGCAGGAGCGGCAGAAACAAGCAAAGTAAGTGACAATGCAGTACCAGTTAAAACTTTTTTCAATTTCATTTTAAACACTCCCTTTGTTTTTAATACAAGTGTATTATTACATGAGATACAAAAATATCCAAGGTATTTTTTGTTAATATTTTGTGAACTTAGATTAAAATATAGAATCCTCCCGAATGCCTGCACCCCGAAATGAGGGCACAGCATGAGCGTTGAGAGGTAATATTGTCCAAGAAGGAAAGCCTGCGGACACTGAACTTACAGTATTATTTACGCTGTTGGTTTGGTGTCCGTTTTATTTGTTTAAAAAGGAGGACGTTTCATGAATCGAAAAGAAATTGAAAATCTAATCAATAGCTATCACTGGATGGTGAAAGAGGTTCATCGTTTGCAGAAGGTACTCTATGGTTCGGTAATTCCAATGAAAAATTGGGGTGTTGCTCAATATGGATTAGAAGCTGCTATGCCAAAAGGGAGTCCTGGGAAGAGTCAGGCTGAATTGAGGCAAATGGATATGCGAGAGGAACGTCTTTTCAAACGTCTTAAGTACTATGAGAAACGAGTATATGCAGTTGAGTTGGGGGCAGAAAAGATCAAATGAGAGCAACATAAAGTCATTTATGATTGCATGATGGAGGGTATGAGCAACCGCGCAATAGGTCTTCACCTTGGCATTTCAAGGGAAACTGTACGCAAAATGAAAGACGAATTGATCAGCCAATTATGCCAAGATTGCCACTTTGAGCGTTTGTTGAATCTGAAAAAATCTGTGGTTTAAAATGGGAGGCAGGTCGGCGCAGCAGAATTATTATTGTGCCACCTAAACCATATAGTAAAAGGATAATAAATCATTCGACAAATTCTGCAAAGCGTCCCTTTGTTCACCGATAATAAAGGTGGGGGAGGAGACAAATGAAAAAGATTTGTTTGTTATTTATATTAGTTGGCATTGTGGCGGTAATTGGTGCATGTTCTTCAGAAGATTCGACTGACGATACATCGGTAAACTCTGTCGATTCATCAACAGATGATTTAACGGACGATACATCTGATGAATTAGATACAGATAGTGGTGAATCTGATAGCTCAATTTATACTGAAGAAGAATTAGAGAGTGATCCAAAAACACCTTCTTCAAATCCAAATGATTACAATGATGATGCAGAGTATGTACCAGAGAATGGGGTTTCTGATAACCCAGCTGATTATAATGCCAACGGAGAATATAAACCAGTTGAAGACATGACTCAAGAAGAGATTGAAAAAGAATTGGAAAGTATGATTGGAGATAGTATAAATCAATAATTTTTTCATGGGGCACCTTATTAGGTGTCTTTTTTATGTTCAATCGTTCGACAAATTTTGCAAAATGTTCTTTGTCATAATCTATGGCTGATATTAAGGTAGGAGGTGAAAACATGACTAGAACAATTAATGTTAATCAGCAACATTTGTTAGAACAATTGGCAGGTAGATCGGTAAACCGTCAATGCACAATAGAAGCTCTAATTGATATTCTCATCGATAAAAAGGTATTTACTGAAGAAGAATTCGTTAAATACCAAATGCATCATTTAGAACAATCTGCAGATGAGCATTCTGCGGAGCTTTTAGGTGTCAGTAAAGAAGATTACATAAAGAGCAGAAAATAATAAAGCATCCTGTAGGGTGTTTTTTTGTCGACAAATTTTGCAAATAGTTCCTTAGTTACTTGCTTTAACCGATAATTAAAAAGAGGTGATTAAATGGGAAATGAAAATGGATGGAGCAAAAACTTGGTAGGAGACTTAAAGATACCTAAGATCAATTTAGAATTACCTAAATTGAATTATCCTCCAACTGACTTGAGTCATATTAAGAAAATTAATGAGCAGATAGCTTCAGAGCGGCAACAAAAAGAGCAAGCCATTAAATAAAGAGAGAAAGATGAGAAAGAGTACCGTGAACAAACTCTTCAACTACTATCTGGTATCGAAAGGAATACAGCTATACTGCATGAAATATCGTTGCTTATGAGAACTAGCAATGAGAAACAAGATGAAATTTTCACTCTAATTGTAGAAATGTTAGAGGTATTGAAAAGTGCCAATCAGGAAGAAGCTGTAAGCAAATATAGAAAGATCATGGATAAGATAAGTAAATTCAAAGGAGATACCGATACTATTAAATCACTTTATAGTGTTGGTTCTGCTATTTTGACTATGATTAATACTCTTAATTCTTGAGCCGGTTTAGCGTTGTAAAGGAATAGGAGCTGTATAATTTGAATCAAACTAACTTACTTTTAAGATTCGCTCTTGAAATCGTTGCAC
Organism: Bacillus sp. PAMC26543; assembly: GCF_014250375.1. Taxonomy (NCBI): domain Bacteria; kingdom Bacillati; phylum Bacillota; class Bacilli; order Caryophanales; family Bacillaceae; genus Bacillus; species Bacillus sp. PAMC26543. The sequence goes on from NZ_CP060193.1 coordinate 1,584,735, forward strand.
TAATCTCCATAGGTGTGTTTGCATGGACCCATTTTAACTTTAATGGTTATCTTAAGTATGTTGTAACTTTGGTTTTACCGATTGTAGTTATGATTATCTGGTCAGTGTTTGCAGTGTCTAATGATCCTAGTCGAAATGGACAAACTGTAATAGCTGTAAACGGGGTAACAAGATTAGTTATTGAATTTATGATCTTTATAATGGCTGTTGCAGCGCTTTATTTTAGTAATTTAAAAACTGTTAGTATCATCTTTTTATGTCTTATAATACTCCACTATATATTTTCAGTTGAGCGTATCAAATGGCTTCTAAATCAATAGTCTTTAATTTCAGCACTCCTTATTAGAGTGCTTTTATTATTCGCTGTAGAAAATATATTCAAATGTTTTAGGGGGGCGCTTATTTGGAATTCATCGTTAAGCCATTGTACAAAAGTAAAATTTGTATTTAAAATGTAGTAATAAAAATAAGTGATTCTTTAGGAGGTTAACTTATGGAAGAAAAGAAAAAAGCTTTAATAATTGTGGATGTACAAAAAGCCTTCGATGATAAAAAATGGGGTGAACGAAATAACTTAAAGGCGGAAGAAAACATTAGTGAAATACTAAAATTGTGGAGAGAAAAAGGATGGACAGTAATATACATACAACACACTTCTGATAAACCTCATTCTTTATTTCATCCAAAGAATGAAGGGTTTGCTATAAAGGAAATAGTTAAACCTATGGATGAAGAAGTAATAATAACCAAGAAAGTAAATAGTAGCTTTATTGGTACTAATTTAGAAGAGTTCTTAAAATTAAATGAAATAACAACTGTAGTAATAACTGGTTTAACTACGCCTCATTGTGTATCAACAACCACAAGGATGAGTGGTAATTTAGGATTTGATACATACCTAATTTCAGATGCAACAGCAGCCTTCGGTATTAAAGACCAAAATGGTACATATTATGATGCGAATATTATTCATAATGTATCTATAGCTACATTGCACGATGAGTTTGCCACAATATTAACAACTGATCAATTAATAAACGATTTTATAAAACTCTCTAATTAAAATAATTATGCGCAATTATGGCATGATAATGGCACGCCATTTTGTATTCCGTATGTCGGTAATAGGTAATAAAACGAGAAGAGCGACCCAAATGTAGGGGTCGCTTTTTATCACTAATAAAACTATGAACAAAATGTTCAAAAGAGAAAGCAGTTCTGTGATCAAGGAAATTAAGATTTGCAGCAAAAATTTCGACAAATTCTGCAAATTATTCCTTTGTCCTTTTCTTTCACCGATAATAAGGTGGGAGGAGATTATATGAGTTTTGAAACAAAGTATTTAATAAGGTGGGGCATACCAGGATGGATGTTAATTTTCTGGATAGGAGCCTATTTTGCACTTACTGAAGCTGACTATATATCAGCTCATTTAAAGTTTTCTGAGCTTGGAAAATTAATAGGGGTTTTCATTTCTCTGAGTATATTTGGCGTGGTAGTGGGTTATATAATTCATCATTTATACTTTGTAGCGAATTGGATATTTAATAAAAATCGGATTTTTGATAATGCAATTGAGCAGGTTGAGAATTTTCCCAAACCTGACAATTGGAAAGATAACAATAAGAACGATTATTTTTATTTTGAGGTTTTATGGCATGAAAATTTATTAAAGATTAAAGAAGATAAAAGAAACTATATCGTTGAAAGGTATAGGTACCTGCTATCAACAATTCATGCCTTGGGTACTGTATTCGTAAGTCATTTTTTAGCCGTTTTGTTTACAGTGATAGCAACACTGTATAAGTATGGCTGTTTTTCTTACCCGCCGATGGTAATTGCTATGTTAATTATACAACTTGTAATATTGTTTATTGCGGTATCAAGTTTCAGATACTACTCTGCAAACTTAAATTATTTTCAAGGAAGTTTTTTAGACAAAATGTTAAAAAATAAGATTTAGCATCCTACGGGGTGCTTTTTATATTCTCTGTAAACTGCTTCCGGTAAATCTCAGGATAGACAATTGGCGGTTAACGGCTTGAGTGCGGTGGCGGTTTAGAGAGAATATTCACCATATAGAAACCTTGTCAGCATGATTCGGCAATCAAATGGCAAAACGCCATAAAAACTTCTTATGGCGTTTTGCCGTACAGGGAGGTGAATTCAAAAAGGCCGCTTTGGATTGAAGTGCCTCAAGACTAATAAAGGAATGCAGCACCAACAATGATTAACAAAATGAATAGCACCACGATCAAAGCGAAGGAGTTACCATATCCATTTGAATAACCAGTATTTCCGTTAGAGTATCCACCGAAGAATCCCATATTTCCACCTCCTTTAGGGGAGATAGTATAAGGTATGATAAACAATAACTTTCGACATAGATTTAAGTCTAAAAAAGAAGAAATGAATATTTTGTCTAAAGGTGCAATAGCGGACACATCAGCAAAAGCTATTAAAACAAACACAAACTCAAACATGAGATCCGGAGGTGGGTGAGATGTAATGCCAAGACCACGTGATCCACGCAGAGATGAAGCTTTTCGTTTGTGGGAAGAGAGCGGCGGGAGCAAGAAGTTAAAAGACATTGCTGAGGAATTAGGCATCACAAGCAGCACTATTCGCAAATGGAAAGCAAACGATAAATGGGAAGAAAAAATAAAAGGGAGCGCTCTTTTGCGTCGAGGCGCACCTAAAGGGAACAAAAATGCAAAAGGAAACAAGGGAGGAAGAGCACCGTTTGGTAATAAAAATGCGTTAGGAAATAAAGGTGGTGCCGCTCCACTGAGAAATCAAACAAAATGCTGTGACTCATGGATTCTTCTCAAAGTTCTTGCCAGAAGAAACGCTATCCATCATGGATGAGATTCAGGAGCGCTCACCTGTCGATATGATATGGGATCAGATACAGATCCAATATGCTGCAATATTAAGGGCGAAAAAATCATGTTCGTTTCTGATAAGGAAGAAATGATTAAGGAACTGAAAAAGAAAAAGTCTGTCATATCTGAGACAAACGAAGTCGAAGAGGAAGAATACGAATTCCAATTTTCTTGGGATCGTCATGCTACGTTCTTGAACGCTCAATCTAGGGCAATGGCAGAGCTCAGGAACCTAATAAAACAGTTTGATGAGTTAGCTCATTCGGAAGACGAACGACGCCTTAAATTGGAGCATATGCGTTTAAATATCAACAAGAAAAAATTAGAGATTGAAGAACTTACAGAAGAAGATAAACCTTTTGAGATCACCATTGTGAACAAAGGTGATAACAGTGATTAAACAAGTAAATCCCCATTTTAAAGAATTTCTCTTTGACTGGAATCAAAAATTTCAATTCTTAGTAGGTGGTTATGGATCATCCAGAAGCTATCATGTGGCACTCAAGATTGTTCTGAAATTGATACGAAAGCGATCTAGAAGCATTTATTGAAGTGCAAAAGAGCCTCTCATATAATGAGGGTTCTATATTGCAATCCTTCTGACTTAATCGTCCCAGTCTTCATCTTCTTCCCAGTTTTCTTTAGATTCCTCAAGATCCTCCATTAAAAACTCTAAAAAGTTACGGGCCACAGTTCGACCGTAACCCTCTTGATTGTCCCAAAGGATAACCGGACATTCTCCATCATCATCCATTCTGTTTGTATCAAGACAATAAGAAAATTCATCTATATATTCGATAACCACAATTCCATCAATTAAATCATAGTATTTCTTGTATTCTTCAGTCACTGTAACCACTCTCGCCGTAGCTTTACCATGACCTAGTATATTCACTCCATAAACTCCACCAGATCCATATTTCTCAAGAAACCATTTATAACTGTTGGGTAATTTAACGTTTAGTTTTTCCTCTATAGCATTAATTTTATCAATGCTAATTCCACCCGTAAAATCGTCATCTTCTGCATTCTCTCTAATAAATTGCTCAACTTGTGAATAGTTCATTAAAGTCACCTCTTACTCTTGATTCTCGAATTGTTTAGCTCTCCATTTCCAATATCTCTTTCTAAAATTATTGTACTGTTTTTCAAGTATTGGATCATTTCTAAAGCTCTGTCCACTTCCCTTCAAGCCATGCAGCACTTTACTATATTTGTTGTGCCAGCTTTCGGGTATTTCAAGCATTGTACCACTCTCTTCTTGGATAAGGTGATGCAAATTAACTTTGGTTCCATCATTAGCGTAAGGAGCATCTCCTTTTTTCATTATCTGAAGATTCGTTTTCCCTGTATCTGGGTCTACTCTGTTAATATCAATGTCTTTCATTGTGTATACTCTACGGCTTACATCTCTAGGTTGTCTTTTAACTTTTACTTTGCCGTCTATTTCAACAGCACTTAACCAAGGAAGATTTATTTCCTTACCTGTAAACGGTTTTCTGCTATCATCTAGTTTTACGATTATAGAGTCGGTGATAAATTATTCATCCGTGTAAACGGTGATCGAACAAAACGTTACTTAGAAGTAGATATTATAGAAGCATCTAGTGCAAATAAATCAGGGTTTATGAATATGGTTTTATGAGAATTTGTAAAGGGACATACAAAGCAGGTCTTTTTAAATAATATATTTTGCATTGATTAAGAACGTCCATTTTTGTGTTAAATATGAATTTTCTTGATTTAGTAACACTCCCTTAATAAATGCATAGGATACTATCACAAAATTTATAATTGTGGGGATCAAAAAATGTACTATATACCTTTTTCGCCTCAATGTTATTATTATGTCACTGTACCGATGTATAACGATGGAAGATCTGTTTATTGGACTATTCCAAATGAAATGCAGTATGTAAACAGATTTAATGATGTGCGTTCTTCCTACGAAGATAGAAACCTTCTCTTGAAGGATTATGGACCAAAACCATTTGTTGTAAATATCAATAGAGCCACAAAACAAAACAATACGTTCCGTGCTGCCTTATGGACAGGAAAACATTTTCAAGTAACTTTGATGAGTATCGGTATTGGAGAAGATATTGGTTTGGAAATGCATTCAAACGTCGATCAGTTCTTACGGATTGAGCAGGGTCGAGGGATCGTTAAAATGGGAAAGAGCAAAGATAATTTAAATTTCCAAAGAAATGTCTATGATGATTCTGCCATTGTTATACCTGCTGGCACTTGGCACAATGTGATTAATACAGGTAATACGCCGTTAAAACTATACTCAATTTATGCTCCTCCAAACCATCCATTTGGTACAGTTCATGCAACCAAAGCAGATGCAGCCGCTGCGGAAGATTAGCATAGATATTTTGCAGAATTCTGAGTAATTCGAGTCACATACGGCATGAAACATAGGGAACCAGTACCTGCAAATTGTTCTTATGCAAATGAAACTCAATTTAATATCCAAGCAGCGGAGGATTGCATGCTGTGTAGCGTATTAGAAATAGTTGCTGAGCAGATGAACTGTCTTGTGCTAATTTTAAAAGTAATTGATTAAACAAGTCGATTTAAATGAAAATCGGATTGTTTCTTTATTCGAGTTACTTTTAGTCGAATTGGCATTAGCGAAATGTGAGTGTTTTTCAGTCGTTAGAGGTTAAAATTAATTAATAGCTCAAAGAAATTAGCTTTCACACTTGACTATATACCTATAGGGGTATATTATTGCGTTATGAATAAGAAGGGGTTAATAAGGTGGTGTGGTTAGTATCAATTATTTAGTTGTTGCATTTCTGCTTATTTTTGTTATTATCCATGCAACGTATAGACGTTATTATCCTATAACCGGAATTTTTTGTATTCATAAGGATAAATTAGAGACCATGGACATAACAATATTAGATATTCGCCATTATAACGATGTACCCAATTTTTCAGATGGTATTATTTTAAACATCCCATATGCGTATCTAAAACGTTTTTATTTAGAGATTCCACGTGATAAAATACACATAATAGCTTATGATAGGGTGGAATTAAATTTAGGAGTGCGTTTTCTGAAGAGCAAAGGTATCCATGTAAATAGTTATGAATTGGCAACATGTAAATGTAAAAATAAATTATAGAAAGGATTTCAGCGAATGGAGTATGATCAAAAGATTAAAAACCGCTTACGTCGGATAGAAGGACAAATTAAAGGTGTATTGACTATGATGGAGCAAGGAAAAGACTGTAGAGAAGTTGTGACTCAATTGGCAGCATCACGCAATGCTATAGACCGAGCATTAGGTGTTATAGTTAGTACAAATCTTGAACATTGTGTTCGCGAAAGTTTAGAAAAGGGCGAAGACACACAAAACTTAGTAAAAGAAGCAGTCGACTTATTGGTAAAGAGTCGATAAAAAATTCATCAACCTATATTTAAGGTTGACGAATTTTTATATGTGTTATATTATACCCCTACCGGTATATGTATTTGGCGAAACGTCCATCTTTCACTTAAAAATTTTTGGAATTCTATATACCCCTATGGGTAATTCAATTGGGAGGAGAAACATGACAGAACAAACAAAACGCACAACAATTGTTTTATTTAGTGGAGATTATGATAAAGCAATGGCAGCTTATATTATTGCAAATGGTGCTGCTGCCTACGATCACGAAGTGACGATCTTCCATACTTTTTGGGGTTTAAACGCTTTACGTAAAGAAGAACTGATTCCAGTAAAAAAAGGGTTTCTTGAAAAAATGTTTGGAAAGATGATGCCTCGTGGTGCTGATAAGATGGGTTTATCTAGAATGAACTTTGCAGGTATGGGCCCTAAAATGATTAAAAACGTGATGAAAAAGCATAATGCACTTACGTTGCCTCAGTTGATTGAGATGGCTCAAGAACAGGGTGTAAAGCTTGTAGCTTGTACGATGACAATGGATCTTCTTGGTTTACAGGAAAAAGAACTATTAGATGAAATCGACTATGCTGGTGTAGCCGCTTATTTAGCAGATGCTGAAGAAGGCAGTGTCAACTTATTTATTTAATGTTACCAATTGCAAATTAAATAAAGGAGGTGAAACACAATGGATAGTGGGATAATCATCAATACCTTACTAATTTTATTTTTACTTTGGATTGTATTTCGACGATTTTTACCAGTGGAAGGTGTTAAACAGATAACAACTACTGATTTAAAGTCAGAGCTGAAAAATAAAGGAAAACAGTTTATCGATGTACGAACACCTCATGAATTTCGTACAAGGCATATTAAAGAGTTCAAAAATATTCCCTTGTCAAAATTGGCTCATCAAACAAGTCAACTTTCGAAAGACCAAGAAGTTTTTGTTATTTGTCAAAGTGGAATGAGAAGTCTAAAGGCGAGCAAGGTATTGAAAAAACAAGGATTTAAAAATATCACAAATATTAAAGGTGGTATGAACACATGGCCATAAAACCTTAGATATTATTTTTTTGTATATTTATATACCCCCACCCGTATTTGAAAAGGAGGAAAAAATGGTGAAGGCAAATATTGTGTTAGACGCTAAAGGTTTGACGTGTCCAATGCCCATTGTAAAAACGAAGAAGAAAATGAAGGATTTAAATGCTGGTGAGATACTAGAAATTGAAGCAACAGATAAAGGCTCTACGGCAGATTTGCAAGCATGGGCAAATAGCACAGGTCACGAATATCTAGGTACTGAAACAGAGGGAGAAATACTTCATCATTTTCTTCGTAAAGGAGGAGTACATTCATCAGAAAGCGCACCTTCTATTCCTGAGGTTCCACTAGAAGCTTTCAAACAGAAAGTGGAAAGTGAGGAGTCTCTTAACATTTTAGATGTCCGGGAGCTAGATGAGTATGAAGAAGCTCATATCCCGGGAGTTATGCATATCCCTCTTGGGGAAGTGGAAAAGCGCTCTAACGAGTTAAACAAAGATGATGAAATTTATATCATTTGCCATTCTGGAAGAAGAAGTGAAATGGCAGCCCAAACGATGAAAAAACAAGGTTTTAAAAAGGTAATTAATGTTGTCCCTGGTATGCGTGATTGGACAGGTAAAACAGAATAAATAAAAAGGATGATGAACCAATGAGTACAAGAGTAGCGATTATTGCGGCAAATGGTGGTCTATTTGATGCTTATAAGGTATTTAATATTGCGACTGCGGCAGCAGCAAGTGGTCAAGAAGTATCTATCTTCTTTACATTCGAGGGATTAAATCTGATCCATAAGCAAGCCCATCAACATTTAGAAATGCCGAAAGGAAAAGAACACTTCGCGGAAGGATTTAAGAAAGCAAATGTGCCTTCTATTCCTGAACTGATTGAAATGGCACAAGAAATGGGAGTTACATTTATTGGTTGTCAAATGACGATGGACGTTATGGGTTTAACAAAAGAGGACTTTGTAGAAGGAATTGAAGTAGGCGGGGCTGTCACCTTTTTAGATTTTGCTAAAGATGCTGATGTATCCTTAACATTTTAGTCCCATTAAAAAAAATTCAATATAGGAGGCATTGAAACATGACTGTAAAGGCAATGACCCCAAAAGAAGTGACAAAAAAAATCTTTAACAATGAACCTTTATTTATTTTGGATGTGCGTAATGAAAATGATTTTAGTAATTGGAAGATTGAAGGGCATGACTTTGACCATTTGAATGTTCCTTATTTCGATCTTTTAGATGGCGTAGAAGATATGCTAGAGAAAATTCCTTCTGATAAAGAAGTGCTAGTCGTTTGCGCAAAAGAAGGTTCATCAGTAATGGTATCCGAGATGCTTTCAGAAGCAGGTCTTTCTGTATCCTATCTTAAAGGCGGAATGAAAGCATGGAGTGAACATTTAGAGCCAGTAAAAGTCGGGGATTTAAAAGATGGTGGGGAAATTTATCAGTTTGTTCGAATTGGGAAAGGCTGCCTATCATACATGATATTATCCAATGGAGAAGCAGCCATAGTAGATGCTACACGTATGGCGGATGTCTTTTTAGATTTTGCTAAAGAGAAGGGTGCAACAATTACTCACGTATTTGATACCCATCTCCATGCAGACCATATTTCAGGGGGGAGAGTGATTGCTGAAAAAACAAGAGCAACCTACTGGTTACCGCCTAAAGATGCTGAAGAAGTGTTATTCGATTATCAGCCGTTGGAAGAAGGAAATGACATTATCATTGGAAAAACGACGATTAAAATTCAACCAATTTATTCACCTGGACATACCATTGGCTCCACTTCTTTCATTGTCGATGATCAGTATCTCCTTTCAGGTGATATCTTGTTTATCGATTCAATCGGCAGACCTGATTTAGCCGGTATGGCAGAAGATTGGGTAGGAGATTTAAGAGAAACCCTTTATAAACGTTACAAAGCGTTATCAAAGGATTTAATTGTATTACCGGCACACTTCATGATTATTGATGAGTTAAATGAAGACGGAAGTGTTGGTAAAAAACTAAGTACATTATTTATTAAGAATCATGGTTTGAACATTGAGGATGAAACGGAATTTAGACACCTAGTGACAGACAGTCTGCCTCCACAACCCAATGCATATCAAGAGATTCGAGAAACAAATATGGGAAAAATCAACCCAGATGAAGAAAAACAGCGTGAAATGGAGATTGGGCCAAATCGTTGTGCAATTCGATAAAAGATGATTATTACCAAACAGAGGAGAGATGAACATGAAATCAGATAAAGTATTAGATGCTAAAGGACTGGCATGTCCAATGCCAATCGTCAGAACAAAGAAAGCTATGAATGAAATAGAATCAGGTCAAATATTAGAAGTACATGCAACCGATAAAGGATTCAAAAGTGACCTAGCGGCTTGGTCTAAATCAGGTGGGCATGACATCTTAGAGCAAGATCAAGAAGGAGATGTACTGAAATTCTGGATTAAAAAAGGCTAATGAATGTGAAAGGGTATCGAATAAAAAGATACCCTTTTCCTTTGAAAAGGAGGAAACCAAATTGGATATTGCCTTTATCACAACTCTTTTCATTATAGGGTTTATTGGTGCCTTTCTTTCCGGATTGATTGGTATTGGCGGTTCAGTAATTAATTATCCAATGTTATTGTACATTCCTTCTTTAGTAGGGGTGATGTCATTAACTGCCCATGAAGTTTCAGGGATAGGGGCTATTCAAGTTTTCTTTGCGACACTTGGCGGTGTTTGGGCTTATCGTAAGAGTGGTCTTTTAAATAAAGCATTAATTATTTACATGGGAAGCAGCATCCTTTTAGGGAGTGTATTGGGGAGCTATTTTTCTCATCACTTATCTGAAAAAGGAATTAACTTTATATACGGAATTCTGGCTATTATAGCTGTTATTCTAATGTTTATACCTAAAAAAGGACAAGCACATAGAGACGGCAAAGAAGTGATATTTAATAAATGGTTGGCGTCGTCCCTAGCGTTTATCATTGGTGGCGTATCAGGTATTTTAGGAGCTGGCGGCGCCTTTATCCTAGTCCCCATTATGTTATCGATTTTAAATATTCCTGTAAGAATCACCGTCGCTTCATCTCTTGCGATTACATTTCTTTCATCTATTGGAGCAACAGTTGGAAAGGTGATCACAGGTCAGGTACTTTTTTTACCTTCTTTGATTCTTATTATCTCAAGTTTAATCGCTTCGCCTCTAGGAGCAAAACTGGGACAAAAAGTAAATGGAAAAATCCTGCGGTGGATCTTAGCTTTACTGATTTTGGTGACGACCGTTAAAATTTGGTTGGATATTCTGTAACAGATCACTTTCTTACGTATGATTAAAAGAAAGACCAACAGAGTGTTTCAAATGTTGGCCTTTCTTTTTTATGTAAGACATTTATCATTGTATTTGTACTTGCTTTCGGATTATCAGCATATGAAACAGTTTTCAGCCTATTTTCTGATCATAAATTTGGCTTCACGCCGAAGGAGATTGCAACTATTATTACAATCAGCTCAATCTTCGGAGTTGTTATTCAATTATTTATGTTTGGAAAAATGGTAGATAAACTTGGTGAAAAGAAACTAATTCAATTATTGTTAATTATAGGTGCAATATTGGCGGTGGCATCTACTGTAATCTCTAGCTTTTTAGCAGTACTGGCAGTAACTTGCTTCATCTTCCTCGCATTTGACTTGCTTCGCCCGGCGTTAACGACTTTTTTATCAAAAGCTGCCGGGAAAGAGCAAGGATTTGCTGCTGGAATGAACTCAACCTATACGAGCTTAGGTAATATCGGTGGGCCAGCCATGGGTGGAATATTATTTGACGTAAACATCCACTATCCTTATCTTTTCGCTGCTGTCATTATGGTCATTGGCTTCGGTATTACAATTATGTGGAAAGAAAACCGGTTGGGAGAAAGCTTAGCGAAAAACTTGAGGTCCTAGTGGGGATAGTAAAAAAAACCGATGATTTAAGGGACTGACCCCTGTTTTTGAGACAGGGATCAAAACACTTTTATACAGCCAATTGCCGATAGCTTATCGGTGATTGGCTGTTTAGTTTCGTTTCGTTTGAATACGAATGTTGTTATAATAATAAATGTATTCTTTGACAGTGCGTTCTACGATGGCGGTCGTGGTTCGATTAATGCTGTTAAGATAGAACGTTTCAGACTTTAGTGAGGAATGAAACGATTCGATGGAGGCATTATCAGCGGGCGTCCCTTTGCGGGACATGCTCATGGTAATGCCTTTTGTTTTAACAGCTTTCTGATACTCATAAGATGTATACACAGATCCTTGGTCACTATGTAACACACAGTTCTGAGGCAGTGTTGGCAGTTGCTCAAGTGTGTTTAAGACAAAGTCTGTGTCCTGCTTATCTCCAATCGTGAAAGCAATCACTTCTCCATTGTATACATCCAATATACTGGAAAGGTACAATTGTTTCTGTCCATAAGGCAAATATGTGATGTCCGTTACTAGTTTTTCAAGAGGACGATCAGACTGAAAGTTCCGATTCAATATGTTATCGACCACGGCATATGGCTGCCCATTCTTCTTGCGTTTTTTCACCTTAACCCGGCACTGCCACTGATTTTTCTGCATGATACGCTGAACCGTTTTATGGTTAATACGCATTCCCTTTTTTAATATAGCTGTAATTTTTCGATATCCATATCGATACTTGTGCTCTCGGCACAACGTGCCGATTTGTTTTTCCAAATGGCATTTGGGATGATCTTTCGTCAGGTTCTTTTTCCAACGATAATAAGATGCTCGTGAAATACCTAAATGAACACAGATATTCTGTACGGTCATTGTGTTGCGCAATACTTCTACAAGTTCGACTGACGTTTGACTATCAACTTCCTTTCCAATTCGTTGTACTTTTTTAAAACTTCATTCTGTTGTCTCAGATAACGGTTCTCTGCCTGTAGTTTCTCTAATTCGGAAGAATACTCCGGACCTTTTCCGTAAGTGTATTGCTTACCAACAGGCTGTTCAAATCGATGTGTATCCCCAGCTTTATGCCATCTAACCCATGTCTGAACCTGCGTCTTATTCTTGATATTCAATTCCTGCATGATCTCTTTCATAGGCACACCTGCCAATCTCATTTCTACAGCCTTCTGTTTGACTTCAATCGGATAACTCGCTCTTGTTCCCATACAAAAAACACCTCCAAGTCTTATTTCGGATAACAACTATCCGTTTTCAAACTTGAAGGTGTTTTTTATTTGTCTCATCTTATGGGGTCAGTCCCATCTTTCATGGCTTTTTTCTGTTCAGACATGATTGATTTTGATTTTTTATGGGCGTTAGCCAGTTCATGTTCTAAAAAAGATTCTTCAATATAAGCATCAGAGAGACCTTTGTCTTCGACAGCTCCGGCAATGCTGTTAAAGAATGCGATTTTCATGTCAATGTAGTCAATCCATTGATCAGTGACACCAACATGATCGTGATAGAATGCTTTAATGTTATTAGCGCCTTTACCTGAGAATTCGCTGTCGTCCAGTTCAGCGACGCTTTGTAAAGCTTTTCTCAAGTTGACCATTTGCGTCCTTAGTTCTTTATATTCTTTGGCGCGGTCTGTAGCTTCAGACATAAGTGTTTTAGCTTCAAAGACTTTCATAATCATACCCTCTCATTTAATCATATAACAAAATATTACCATGGAAGAATGATGAAACTAACTGTTATGTGGATCAAATGGTGGAAATGAATCATTCGATCTGTGTCATTTTACCTATTTGCTAATCCTTTCAATGAAAGGGGACTTTCCAATTGTAACATCGCCATCATGAAAAAATTCGATAACGTAGCCGGATTCACTAAACATAAAAGTATCTGAACCAACGGCAGTTACATCATCAATTACGTTTAATGCATGTTCAAGACTGGTTTTTAATGCTGGTTGTTCTCCGTAACCCCAAAGAATGATAATGTTTCTATCTTTAAAATGGTGTTCAGCTAGCCACTCGTCAATCTCTTCCTCGTAATCTATAGATTGGTGACAACAAACTTCTTCCCACTTGATTCGTCCCCAAGATGTAAAGGGAAAACTGTTTGAAAGCAGTTCATAATATTTTGCCGTTAATTCTTCTGATAAGATTTCTTTGTTTTTCTCTAGAGCTTCTAAGCATTCATCAAATAAGTCCAAAATTTTCACCTCAAAAGCTTTATGTATATGATGGATTTTTTCAGTATTAGAAATAAGAAAAAGCCGTTATGAAACGGCTAAAGGGAATTAGAACTAATGTTGTTTATCGAATCAAACAAGGAATTCATGAGTAGGTGCGAGAGTTACATTCCGGGATGCTTCCTTCATTTCGCCATTAGACATAGATCCGAAAAAGGCAAGTCCAATTAAAACAGCGGATAAACTGATAAACAATTTAGATTTCATACATGCATTCCCCTTTCGATATTTGCTTTTGAGCATATACCATCTTCTTGAAACAGATGATACTATCCTCTATTTTTCCATTATAATCGAAAAGGTTTCCTCCTAACAATGCCAGCTCTTCCAGATAATGGTATCCTTTGCCGTTCTCTAAACGAGAAAAAATGTTGAGGAGTTTAGGTGTATCGCCATTTCTTATATAAAGAACGTCTAATGCTTCAAATAAGTTCATAAAAAGTTCGTCTTTAAAATCTACAGCGCTTCTGATTCCTTTGCGGAAGCAATCCATTGCTTGTTCTTTTTTGCCTTGTTTAAAATAAATCAACGCTAGGTCATGATAAGCTTGCGGAAGTACGTCAGAGTTTATTTTTCTGTATTGAACCAAAGCTTGTTCGATGTAACGTGCAGCCTTATTTAGGTTGTCCATTTTGTGATAGCAGTTACCGAGATTGAAAAATGCGGTGGCATAGATGTGAGTATTTTTACTTTTAAGCAGCTCAGCACCTTTTAAAGCTTCTTGAAGGTGGGGGAGAGCTTTTTCATGATTTTCAAGGTCATCGTAGTTGCCAGCAATAACAAAATGGCACTGAATAAGCCGACCAGAATAAAGTTCATGTTTTTTATAGATGTTGTATGAAAGTTCAGCGTAGTGCATTGAGATGTGAGTCATCTTCATATGATAATAGACTTCGGATAACTTAAAATAAAACTCAGCTTTTTCAATCTTGTCGGAGATCGTTGGAATTTTGCGTTCAGCTTTTTTGTAATATGTAATGGCCTTTGTGTATTCACCGTTTCTAAACTCATACATCCCGCGGAAGAAGTTATAATAATACGCTCGCATATTGTCTAGCTTCTTCTTATGCCCCTCGATTTTCTTTAAATATTCTGAAAGTTCCATTCGATTTTCATCAGATGCAGCGTGTATTCCAACATAATTTTATGGCGAAAGGCCATTAATTGATAATAAATAAGCAAATCTTGATCTTCTTCCATCACCTCTATATCACGTTCGATTTCAGCTTTTAACATTTCAGCATCAGTTACGTTGAATTTTTGAATATGCCTATGCCATTCATTAATCTTCATTCCCACTTCAGCTGATGTGATTGATATCAAGATATTCACCCTTCCCTTAACTCTACTAGTAATGTAAATATTAACAAGTTTTCCTTCGCGGAAAAAGGCAATAGGGCACCGCAATTTAAATTTTCGGTGAGACCGCAATAACTTTTTGTCTTGGTATTAAGAATCTTGATTATATGCTACGTAGAAAGTGACGGGTTGGGACTGTTAGAGGAGTAAACCTTGTGTTTGCTCCTCTTTTTTTTGCTTATCAGATAGTCGTCGTGGTGTTGTTATCAAGTTGCAATAGTATTTTTAAGAAAAGCATCAATTGATTTTATTTGAATACAAAAGAACCTGTATTGGAATTTTTATAATAAATATTTTGACATTTCAGTAAAGAGCATATATATTCTTATATGAGCATGTAATCATATATTGATATTTCTAGTGTCAGGTTAGAATGCTCAATAAAAGATAAGAAATAATAAAGCATATGAATCAAGAAACTTTCGTTAAGGAGGAGATTTTTATGGGTCACAATCATACTACGGGAGCTAATAAAAAGGTTTTATTGATCTCTTTTATCATGATTACAGGTTATATGATGATAGAAGCCATAGGTGGATTTTTAACAAATAGTCTGGCGCTTTTATCAGATGCAGGCCATATGCTGAGTGATTCAATTTCATTAATGGTTGCCTTGATTGCTTTTACATTAGCTGAAAAAAAGGCAAATCACAATAAGACATTCGGCTATAAACGATTTGAGATTCTTGCTGCTGTGATAAACGGTGTTGCATTAATTCTTATTTCTCTTTATATCATTTATGAAGCAATCGAACGTTTCTCTAACCCACCAGAAGTAGCAACAACTGGCATGCTTACGATTAGTATTATCGGGTTAGTTGTGAATATATTAGTCGCATGGATTATGATGAGTGGCGGAGATACAAAGAATAATCTGAACATAAGAGGAGCTTATTTGCATGTGATAAGCGATATGCTCGGCTCTGTAGGTGCCATTCTAGCTGCCATACTTATCATCTTCTTTGGATGGGGCTGGGCAGACCCATTGGCTAGTATGATTGTGGCTATTCTTGTTCTAAGAAGTGGTTACAATGTGACTAAAAGTTCCATTCACATATTAATGGAAGGAACTCCAGAACATATCGATGTCACTGACATCATTCGTGCAATTGAAGAGACAGAGGGAATTCAAAACATTCATGATTTACACATATGGTCTATCACAAGTGGATTAAATGCTCTTTCTTGCCACGCTGTGGTTGACGATCAGCTGACCATTTCAGAAAGTGAAAATATTTTACGCAAAATTGAACATGAGCTTGAGCATAAAGGCATTACGCATGTAACCATTCAAATGGAAACAGAAGCACATAATCATGACAATGCGATCCTTTGTCAGGCCACAATTGAGAAGCCGCATGACCACCATCATCATTAAAATTTTTATCTGATGAGGTTCAGTTTTAGTCTATCTCTCGTATGAATAAAATTAGTGGGAGGCTTAATATGTATGACACGATAGTAATTGGAGCTGGTCAAGCAGGAATCTCAATAGGATATTATCTTAAGCAGACCGACCAAAAGCTTATCATTTTGGATAAAAGTCAGGGGGTTGGGGAGAGCTGGAAAGAACGGTATGACTCATTGGTTTTATTTACTACTCGAATGTATAGCTCTTTGCCTGGGATGCATCTTGAAGGAGAAAAAAACGGATTTCCTTCAAAAGATGAAATTGTAGCTTATCTAAAGAAATATGTTGAAAGATTTGATATTCCAATCCAATTACAGACAGATGTAATAAGTGTTCTAAAATCAAAGAATTATTTCTTAATAAAAACAAATCAGGGAGAATATCAATCAAAGAATCTTGTCATTGCTACAGGTCCTTTTCATACCCCTAATATTCCATCAATATCAAAAGGTTTAGCTGATAATATTAATCAACTACACTCGTCACAATATAAGAATTCAAAACAATTGGTACATGGAAATGTACTAGTAGTTGGTGGGGGGAATAGTGGTGCGCAGATAGCTGTTGAATTATCCAAAGAAAGAGTTACATATTTAGCCTGTAGTAATAAACTTGTTTATTTGCCTTTAATGATCGGAAAAAGAAGCATCTTTTGGTGGTTTGATAAATTAGGAGTTTTACATGCAAGTCATACATCGATATTAGGCAAATTCATTCAAAAGAAAGATGATCCAATATTTAGGTATGAACTAAAACACGCAATAAAACAGAGGGAGATTATGTTAAAAACAAGAGTCGTAGCTGGAAAGCAAAATGAAATCATTTTTAAAGATTCATCTTCGTTAGAAGTAAACAATATTATTTGGGCTACAGGTTTTAGGAATCCTCTTAAATGGATAAATATAAAAGGTGTTTTGAATAAAGAAGGCCGAATCATACATCATAGAGGTGTTTCACCTGTAGAGGGATTGTACTTTATAGGTTTGCCTTGGCAGCATAGGCGAGGTTCAGCATTGCTTCAAGGCGTAGGAAATGATGCTGAATACATTGTAAAACAAATTAACGGGGAATAAACTATGTAGAGCAGTAACTAACATGTGAACTGCTCTATTTTTTGTGGGAATAAGTTTAGGAAGCAGAGATGTCCCTTCTCTTTTATATTTAAGAAATTAGAAAGAAATCTCTTCAAGACATACTCATATTTTTATCTTCAATAATGTAAGAGGGGAGAAACGAGCCTAAAATTATCTTGGTTAATCATATCAAAGATACGATACCGAATAAAAAAATTGCGGTTTTTTTGCGGTCCAAACACTTTTTGGAAATGTTAGAATATTACATAAAAAGACATAAAAGGAGGGGTCCTGTGAATCCGGTTTTATCATCGTCAGAAGTTGGCGTAAAGATCAATGAATGGTATAAAATGATACGTCAATTTAGTGTCCCGGATGCAGAGATTTTAAAGGCAGAGGTGGAGCAAGAAATCCAACGGATGGAGGAAGATGAGTATTTACTCATTTACTTCTCCCTAATGAAATTCCGTCATCAACTCATGTTAGATTATTTGGAACCCGTAACAACACGTATAAGACCAACTATTGACGAACTTCTTGAAAAAATTGAGACTTCAAATAAAGGCATATCTGGTCTTTTGTCGTATTATTCTCTGTTTTTCAGAGGGATGTACGAGTTTGATAAGAAGCAATACATGAAAGCTATTTACTATTATAGAGAAGCTGAAAAGCAGCTTATACATGTCCCTGATGAGATCGAAAGGGCAGAGTTTCATTTTAAGTTAGCTGAAGCATATTATGGTATGAAGCAAAGTCATGTGTCTATGCATCACGTTAAACAAGCATTGGATATTTATAATCAATATGAACTTTATAAGGTGCGAAAAGTTCAATGTATGTTTGTTATCTCAGGGAATTATACTGATTTTAAACATTATGAAAAAAGTCAGCCGCATCTTGAAAAGGCATTAGAGTTATCTAGGGAATTGAATAACAAAAGGTTGATTAGTTCTGCACTATATAATTTAGGCACTAATTTTGCTGATAGTGGTGATTACGAGCAGGCGGAAGTATACATAAAGCAAGCAGTGGAGATTACAGAAAAAGAAAAGCTCACAAACTTGCCACATTCTTTATTTTCTTATGCAAAAATCCTTTTTAAACAAGGAAAAATGAATGAGGCTATCCAAGTAAGTAAGAAAGGTTTGTCAGCAGCTCTTTATCAAGGTGATGAGCTTTTCGCAAAATTACAGGGATATTTAAAAGCTCTTTATGTCGATGCAGTGGACCAACAAGGTGTTAATAAAACAATAGAATACTTAGAAAAAAATAAGAACTATTCATATATTGAAGACATTGCCTGTGAGACCGCAGCTGCTTACGCAAACTCAAAAGAATTTGAAACATCTTATTTATATCATCGGAAAATGCTTGAGACTCAAACACAAATTCAAAGGGGAGAATGCCTGTATGACTTTTAAAAAGAAGGTATGCCTAATCCTGGGTTTGTCACTTGTTTTAGTGTGTGGTTTCGGATCCAACTTAACAGAAAATCAAACTCAAAACACATTTCATATTGCCTCAGATCGTTTTCAAACTTGATAATATTACATTCAACCTCCTTCAGAAATGGAGGTTTTTTTATTTGATATCAACAGAAACAATGGAATCAAATGCGATATAATTAGTATCCCCCCTTTAAATCCTTGAGGAATAACCTTTACTTTTGGGGAGAGAAAAAGGCAATAGGGCACCGCAATTTAAATTTTCGGTGAGACCGCAATAACTTTTTAGTTCTCATGGAAAATCTCTCGATGGTGAATTAAGTGGTTTTGAGGATTAGCTCATTAAAAACTCACTTCGTAGATGAAGACAGTGCTTCAAAAGTGATTTTAAAATTGCTGCAGAACAAGTTATGCATAAAGAGAAAGGTGATCAGACCTTTTATTTCTATTTTGGATGATTGCTGAACTTGTACCCATTTTTGTGCATAAAATATAAAACTGTGTAAAAAGATGTAATGAATGACTTCAAAATTACTTAGGACCTAATGGCCGAAGTAATTGTCCGAGAAAACACTGGTTGTTTCAAACTATCGGTGTTTTTATTTGTCTCATTTTATGGGGGTGTACCACTTACATAAAGTTCTTTTATGCCCCCTAGAGAATATACATGTAAAAATATTTTTTCATATGGGGGATTATATGAAGTTGCAAGGGAGGATAAGTTTAAGCGTTGGTTGGATAACTTTGTTTCTAATGGGTACTGATTTATTTGTGGTATCCCCATTATTACCGTTTATTTCGGAAGTATATAAAGTTAGTGCATCAACCACTGGATGGATGGTAACTGTTTTTGCAGTTACATATGCTTTTTCGGCTCCTTGCTTCGGTTGGCTTTCAGATATCAAAGAACGGAGAACATTGATTACATTTGGCTTATTGCTGTTCGCTATTTCTAATATGCTAACTGCATTTTCTCCTTCATTTTTATGGTTGATTGTTAGCCGTATTTTAGCTGGTTTATCCGTTGCTTCAATCACTCCTTTGATATACGCAATCATTGGAGATACTGCCCCGCCTAACCGAAGAGGAACATGGCTTTCGATTGTTGTCTCAGGACACTTGACGGCTCTTTGGGCAGGAGCGCCAATCGGTACGTTATTAGAGCATTTTCTTGGATGGCGCTCAGTATTTGTTGTAATGGCAATCATAGGAGCCGTATTGGCGGCAGTGAATTTTAAAACATGGGAATCTATTCCTAAAAATGGTTTAACAAGAAACCTGTTAGAAGGAAATCTGCTAAGAATACTTGGTTCTGTAAGTGTTACTACCATTTGGGCGATTTCAATGTATACCCTTTATGTTTATTTAGGTGCAGCTCTTTACTCTAAAAATAAATTCTCGTCATCAGAAATCGCATTAGCTGTTGCTTTTTATGGTGTCGGTGCTGTTTTAGGGAGCCTTACAAGTGGGCAATTAACAGATAAATTTGGAGAAGAGAAAATTTCGAAGGTTACGCTAATTTTGTTAATTTTAATACTCATTTGTTTAGGGATATTCTTCTCATCTGGTGATTGGATTTATTTCTTTCTTTTTATATGGGCTTTAGTTGGGTATGCAGGATTTACATCATACCAAGCAAGATTAGCAGTGGAATATCCAAAAGAACGAGGAATTGTTATGGCATGGAATAATACAGCTCTGTATATTGGTATTACCATTGGTTCAATGATTGGGGGTTATGTCATATCTAATTGGGGATATTCTTCACTTCCATATGTTTGTAGCGTTGCAGCAATCGTAAGTTTTGTGCTTAGTACCCAAAAGGTACAAGAAGCCAAAAAAGATTCAGCTTTTTCAACAGATACATGACCACGGAACAAAGTCTATTTGGGGTTCAGCCGAGATACATGTATAAGGGGTCATAGGATTGTTTTTATTTCCAAATCCTAAAATATCAAAAGTGACATTAGGAAACATGGATTTTTTGCACAAAGCTTAACTTCAAACTAAAAAAGTCAAATTTCCTGTCACGCTAAGCCACTTTTCATTAAAGCCGGATTCCTGTTCAACTAGAGGCTCAGGCTTATGTTCATTACACTCTGATTCTCGTTCGCTTTACTCAGTTATATTTTTCAAGCCGATCTTTGAGATTTGTGCGGACAGCAGGCCATTCCTTGGCAATGATTGAAAAGTAAGCTGTATCCCTAATGCTACCATTACTTGCAGGGAGATGTGCCCTGCGAATGCCTTCAAAAGTAGCACCAAGCCTTTGTATAGCAGAACGTGAACGTATGTTACGAGCGTCAGTTTTCAGTGTGACTCTGATAGTATTCCACGAATCAAATGCATGTGCAAGCATCAGAAGCTTGCACTCTGTATTAACACCAGTACGTTGAAATGGAGCTCCATACCAGGTGCTACCGATTTCTGCCACGGTTGGTGGAGTCAAATCTGTAGGGGAAGTCCCACTTGCAACGCCCGGTGGCCATGAAAAAACTTCGAGAGCAAAAAGCCGCGGATCTGTTTTGAAACATCATAAAAATGGATAAAGTAATTTCTCGTTTCAAAACTGGTTGTCTAGTTTTGAAATTTGATTTCCATATTCATCAAAATTGCTCTCCAAAAGCCACTTTTCGAACCGATTTTTTATATTGGGCCATTCTTTATCAATTATCGAAAACCAAGCTGTATCTCTATTTCTTTGTTTGTATACAAGTGCTTGCCTAAAAGTTCCTTCATATTGAAATCCCAATCTTAGAGCTGCCTTTCTAGAAGGATCGTTTAAACTATCACATTTCCATTCATAACGTCTATAGTGCAGCTCTTCGAATACGTAACGCGCCAGTAGAAACTGTGCTTCAGTAGCAATTCTAGTTTTTTTTAGTCTTTCAGAGTATATTACATGTCCAACTTCCACTGAACTATTTTCGATATTGATCCTCATTAGTGAAAAAGAGCCCAGTGCTACGTTAGTGTCATTGTCAACTATTGCATAGTAAAAAGGATCTTCTGATTTTATTAATTTTGATAAGAAAATTTCGAATTCCTTTTCACTTGTAAATTTTTCGGTTGGCAGATAGGTCCATTGTTTATCGTCACTCTCGGGTCCATAAACATTTTTGTACAGATCATCAAAATGCTTCATTGATACCTTTTCTAACGTACAGTATTTTCCTGCTATTGTGTTTCTTGTTGGAACTAGTGGATGTTGATAGCCCTCAACTGGCTCACCGATTTTTTGTCCAAATTGGTTAATTTGCATACTTAACATATCCTTTCTTAGATCAACCCACGAAGTAGGGAACTTATGCTTGTTAATATTACATTGAATGTTTAATAAGATTGATTTCTCTACTTTTGGGGATTCCATCAGCGTAAGAATTCTCCCAATAAAGTACCTAGTTCAAGAATAATCCAAACAATTTAACCGATCGTATCTGAGTAAAATCAATCCTCTTATTATCTGTACATACTAATTTTATTGGCGGATATTATGCATTTTTTTTATCCCAACTTTCTTTATAAATGATAAAATCATTTTAGAGAATTTCTGTACCTAATAAAAGTGACAGAATTTAAAAAAACAATAGGGACAGATGGAGGGTTAACAGTGGAAATTACCCCATTTTTACATAGGGAGTCGTCTGAGCCGTTATATAGTCAATTGTATCATTGGATTAAGAATGAAATTGAGGAAGGTAGGCTCTTGCCAGGAATGAAGATGCCATCAATTCGTCAGCTAACGGCTCATTTAAAGGTTAGCCGAAACACGGTTGAGACAGCATATCAGCAGCTACAATCAGAGGGATACCTAGAAAGTGTCCCTAAAAGTGGAATATGGGTAGCTGAGATTGAGAAACCTTTACTACATCCGATTGTTGTGGAACATCCTATTAGGTTGGAAAGTAAACAATCAAGCGAGGTCCTTGTGGATTTTAAATATGGAAACATCGATCTGGAGAAGTTTCCCTTGAAGCAGTGGAAAAAATGTCTGTCAGACGCAGTTGATCAAGTATTTCATTATGGAGAAAATCAGGGTGACTTTGCATTGAGGAGAGAGATTTCAAACTATCTGCTTCAATCCAGAGGTGTACGCTCTACACCGGAACAGATTCTTGTAACGGCCGGAACACAAGCCTCCATGGCGTTAATCTGCCGTCTTTTAGCACTTCAGGAAAAAACCGTGGCCATGGAAGAACCCGGTTACAGTGGAGTTCGATCAGTCTTAAAAGACCAAGGATGCCAAATTGAACCAGTGCCTCTTGAGAAGGACGGATTGTCAATGGAGCATATTCAAATGAGCAAGGCAAAAGCAGTGTATTTAACGCCTTCTCACCAATTTCCATTTGGTATGATTATGTCCATATCGAAAAGAATGCGTTTACTAAAATGGGCTTATCAAACTGGGGGATACATTATTGAGGATGATTATGACAGCGAGTTTCGATACAGGGGACAGCCGATTCCTTCACTGAAATCATTGGATGAAGAGGAAAGGGTTATTTATTTAGGTACATTTTCTAAATCATTTCTACCTTCAGCTCGATTAAGTTATATTGTATTTCCATCCTCTCTAATGGTTCAATATTCACGAAAGTTCGCAGCTTACAAGCAATCTGCTTCTCCTATTATTCAGAGGGCTATGGCCATGTTTATGCAATCCGGGGAATTTGAGAGGCATATACGAAGAATGCGCAAGATTTATCAAAGAAAACATCAGACTCTGTTAAGGAGCATTGAACAGTATATGGGCAATCAAGTAAAAATTGTTGGAGAAAAGTCAGGCTTACATATCTTATTGAAACTAAAAGGCGTAACAGCCTTCGAGTTGATCGAAGCTGGTTTCCAAAAAGGTGTCAAAGTATATTCTCCGTCAAGGTTTTGGCTTAATCCAAACCCCGAAAATGATTCCTATATCATGTTGGGATTTGGTGGATTATCAATTGAAGAAATTGAAAATGGAGTAAGATTACTCGCTAGCTGCATCCCATGAAGAGGGAGAACAGTAAGTAATAAACATATTGGCTTAAAGAATGATGGCGATATATGTAGGTATCGACCGAGAAACAAGCGATCAAGGGGTCAAGCATCGACAGCCAGATAGAGGCCTGGCCTGTATAAAGAAAGCAGGGACTAAGGATGTGCTGAAGTATGCCGATGAAGCTTTGGGGAGCTTTTAGAACGTCCGGCTTTGAATTGCTTAAGGATAAGGATGGATTCAAAATTGCCGCATATCGAGTTGGTGCATAACATAGTTTTGAGTAATTTTCCAAATAATAAACCCACCTTCATCTTTACAATAGAAGCTGGGTTTATTATTTCAGGTAGTTTTTAAAGTGTTAAAAATATTACGTGCTTGTTGTTTTCAACTCATTTATTTGAAAATTAGATTCTTTCTTCTTTCTAACTTTTAAAGTTAATAGCATTAATATGATTGAAATAAAAAGTAATAAAAAGAATGCAAAATTATAAGAGTTTGTTATATCTTTTGCAGCCCCAACAAGTATAGGGACAGCGCCACTTATAATGTAACCACCGAATTGAATCATAGCAGTCCATTGACTAGCATCTCTTGGTGTAGTTGTTGCGTCTAAAGGAAGGATCATCGCTATTGGAAATAACCCTCCGGCACCAATCCCAGTCAAAATAGCACTAATAATGGGTGAAATACTTCCAGCTATTAACGTGATTATCCCGATAAAATAACATAAAGCACATAGAATAATCCAAGGTTTTCTATTTGGATTATTATTAATTAAAATAGGGATGATGAAGCTGAAAATCATCTGTATGATTGAAAAAACAGTAGCAGTTGTTGCTGCATATGTGGCACTAAAACCTACTTCTTGTACTTTTGGAGCTAGCCATGTTGCAAAAGAATAATACATGCCAGACTGTAGGCCAAAAATCACCATTAGCAGCCATACATATCGATTTCTCCAAGGTAATTGGTTTTTTTGTTTTACAGACTCCCCTTCTACACTTTTCTTTAGTTTAGATTTTTTAATGATTGGCATCCAAACAATTATTCCAATTCCAGCGAATAAAGCCCATATTGCTAAAGCGATGTTCCAAGAATTATTAAAAGAATGCATAGCGGGCACTACCAACCCAGAACTTAAGGATGCTCCAACGCCCATGCCAGCTGAATAAACACCAATCATTGAAGATGAATATTTAGGAAATTGTTTTTTTATATATCCAGAGATAAGTGGACCGGCTATTGCAATTCCAATTCCGGTAAGTACAGCCGTCATTAATAATAGAAAAGGGAAGGTTGCCATAAAGCGCAACGCTGTTGCTAGTCCAATTAATAAGACTGAAAATGCAATGGTCAATTCAATTCCCCATCGTTGACTAAGCTTTGCAGCCACAGGAGCAAATACCCCCATACAAAAAACTGGGAGGGCTGTAAGTAAACTAACCGAAACATTAGACATTTGTAAGTCTGCCTGAATAGTTTTTAAAACTGGAGAGATTGATGTAATGGAAGCACGTAAGCTCATGGATATAACAAACAAAGAAAAGATGCTCCAAATTATATAAATGTTTCCCTTTTTTTTCATAATTATAAACGCTCCTTTTATGATTTTAGATGATTATTTGATATAATATAGTTAACTTTTTTGTTTGGATGTATACTATAGTTACATCTTTGGTATACTATAATATATTTTGTAGATAGAATCAATGCGAAAGGTGTGAAAAAGTGAAGGAAGAAAATATTGACTTATCCAATCAGGTAGGGATTAAACTTAGAGGAATTCGAAGAAGTAAAAAAATTAGCTTGGAAGAGTTATCTAACTTAAGCAATGTCAGTAAATTAACTCTAGGTAAAATTGAAAGAGGCGAAGCGAACCCAACAATAAATGTCTTATGGAAAATATGTAGAGGATTAAATATTCCATTAGCATCTTTACTAACTTTTGAAGAGGAAATTGAAGTACACCGATTTGTGCCTCCCCATCACTTTGCGGGACAAAATAATGATTGGTTTATCAACCCATTGTTTAAGGCACTTGGCACGGTTGAATGGTATAGAGCATGTATCGATCCAAACAGTGAGTACAGTGAGTCACATTTGGCTGGATCTGAAGAAATCGTACTTGTATTAAATGGTCAATTGGAAATGAAAGTTGGAGAGGAAAAACACCAACTCAACAAGTGGGATGTCATTAAATTTAAAGGTGAAGAGATTCATACGTACATAAACCGTTCAGACGAAAAAGTGTACTTAATGATTTCTTTAACCTATACAAGCCCTTAAGCTCAAACTTTTCAAGAGAGGAATTTTTTGTTTATCACTGGTTATTTTAATACCTACCGTATGAGGATAATCTTAATTCGAAAAGCAAGTTACTTTAAGATCAGGCTACCAATGTGGTAGCTTTTTTATTTACTATAGGGGCAGTATTCTGTTATATACCAGGGTTTCTTCTAATTTTTGCCCTACTTCTGTTTTCTTAAATAGTCCCCTCAACAAAAATTTGTATTGTTGAAATTGCATTAATAACTGGCAATAAAAACGCTACTTCATTTTTAAAATGAGAATAAATCTTTGTAAACGATAATAAGCTAATTTTGATTTAAGGCTTTGATTAGAAAATAAAATCTCTCCTATTGAGGATCTAAGGAGTGTAGAAATGTCTCAACAAAACATCGATTGTTTCAAATTATCGGTGTTTTTTATTTTCTGCATATACATTGAAACGTTTAATAACACTGTAGTTTAATTTAAAATCTCCTCATTTGGACAAACAGCTGTTACATAGCATTACCCAAGGGGTGATGCATTTTATGAAGGTAATAATCATCGAGGGACCGCAAGCTGACAAATGCATTAACGATTGCTATCAATATTTAATAAAACGTTATAGGAAGAAGATCCAGGGTGATAGCAATATATGTAAGGGTATCAACCGAGGAACAAGCGATCAAGGGATCGAGGAATCGAGTATTGACAGCCAGATCGAGGACTGCATAAGAAAGCAGGGACTAAGGATGTGCTGAGGCATGAACGATTTTCTGACGAGCTTTTAGAACGTCCGACTTAGAATCGCTTGAGGGAGAATGCGAGTAAAGGACTAAAGTTTGCTAAGGTCCTGACCGTCTTTCTCGGAAATGATAATTGAGCTTATCAGTGCTGACGAGTTGAGAGAGTGAGACAAGCGGTTAGCTGGAAGCATTTTCATACCTCTATCGTATATTCTGTCTCCATTAGTTTCGAAAGTTTTAAAAGAAGCATGTAAATGAATAAGAGAAAGCCGGCATATTAGATCCGGCTTCTTCTGCATTATTTCCCCTTCGCTTTCTTCCGCTTTTCCTTTTCCGCCCGGTAGAACTCATGGAACATCTTCATCAGCGCCCGTTTCTCAATCCGTGATACATAGCTGCGCGAAATACCGAGTTCTTTGGCAATCTCACGCTGCGTTTTTTCCTTCTTTAAATCAAGCCCAAACCGCCCGACAATCACTTCTTTCTCACGGTCATCTAAAATGTCAATGTATTGCTTCACTTTTTCAAGCTCCATATTGAGCTGGATCGTATCAATCACGTCTTCATTTTCTGATTTCAGGACATCGATCAGGCTTATTTCATTCCCTTCTTTATCCTGCCCGATCGGATCATGAAGGGACACATCTTTTTTTGTTTTTTTCAATGCTCGCAAATGCATGAGGATTTCATTTTCAATACACCGCGCAGCATACGTCGCCAGTTTTGTCCCTTTTCCGGCGGAATAGCTTTCAATTCCTTTGATCAGCCCGATTGTTCCGATGGAGATTAAGTCCTCTGCGTCTT
The DNA here is from genome assembly GCF_014250375.1 of Bacillus sp. PAMC26543. NCBI lineage: Bacteria > Bacillati > Bacillota > Bacilli > Caryophanales > Bacillaceae > Bacillus > Bacillus sp. PAMC26543. The sequence continues at coordinate 1,612,367 of NZ_CP060193.1, forward strand.
CACCTGTATTTTCAAACTTTTTTACAATATGGGCGACCAAGCGAAGATTATGCTCAATCAGCATGTTTCTGGCATGTTCATCCCCTTTAGCCATGAGCTCTAAGTATTTTTTTTCGTCGCTGCTTGAGAGCGGTTGTGGAAAGGCATTGTTTTTCACGTAAGATACTAAAAAGACAAGCTCTTTAACTACAAAACCGAGCGCTGCGAAAACACCTGTCACCATCGTCACCTCCACATGATTATGTAGGCAAAAGCCTATATGTCAATGTATGTGATCGGAAGGCTGTCTGTGTCTGTACCGGGAAATTTCTCAATGGGGAGCTTAGGTTTTGTTTTTTAAAATAATCTTTACGCTGCCCCCATACATTTAAATGAACGAAACTGTATGGGGGGATGAGGATGAAAAGATGGATGGCAATGCTTCTTCTGGCGGCAGCAGTTTTTCTTTGTTTGTTGGGAAAGGATATGACGGCTCCGCAACAGGCCAAGGGGGCTGCTTTATATGACAAAATTTTATACTTTCCGTTGTCTCGTTATCCGGAAACCGGGGATCATATAAGAGATGCAATTGCCGAAGGACATTCTGATATATGTACAATTGATCGTGGTGGAGCGGACAAAAGGCGGGAGGAATCATTAAAAGGAATTCCAACGAAGCCTGGCTACGATCGGGATGAATGGCCGATGGCAGTTTGTGAAGAAGGAGGCGCCGGAGCCGATGTCCGATATGTAACGCCTTCTGATAATCGCGGCGCCGGTTCATGGGTAGGAAATCAAATGAGCAGTTATCCAGATGGCACCAAAGTGTTGTTTATTGTTCAGTGATAAAAGAAGAGGCTCAATTCTGAGCCTCTTTTGCTATGATCCTATTTTGCCGCTAGGCTGATTCTCCTGAGGAGGATACGATTCTGTTTCTCGCCAATACTGGCGTGTTCCTTCTTCACGTACAACAATTCCGATCTTTGCGAGTTCAAGACGGAAATCTTCAATGTCGTCTGTTTCCTCTTCTTTCAGTGCTTTCTGACGAGCCTTCAATATAGCATGAGCGCTTGGAGAGAGATCGGGTGATTCAGGTACCCATCGTCTAAATTTATCTTTAAACGGGTCTCCTTCAGCCGACCACACGTAATGGTGCTTTTTAAAGGCCTGTTCAATGATTTTAGGTTTTTCATCTATTTCTTCACGTGCCAGTTCATATCCGTCTGTTCCTAAGAGGACAAGCCGTTTATGATCAATAAATACCAGAGCAATGTCTCCGGAGTTGATCGTTTGAACATGCTTGCCTTTCATTAATTCCACGGAGTCGTCTGTAATCTGTACAGTTAATAGCAATTTCATGATTGAATGAGCGAACCATATACCGGCAATCAGGCCAAGCAGCGCGGTGATAAACTTAACCGGTGATCCGTGAAAAGAGGCAACAAGCCGAAGAGGGCCTTCTAATGGAGTCCACGGCAGGGATAATGCCCATTTCGCAAGCTGATGAAAAAAATAACCAATGAGAAGACCGATGATTGCAAGTGTACCGTATAATAAACATTTCGCGGTTTTCGTAATTCCAATTATAGTTTGTGTTTGATCCGGCAAGTTGTCACCTTCTTAGCTAGAAATAAGTTGAATTCCCTTTCCATATTTTAACTTAAATAGAGAGGAAATCAAGAATGTTTCCGCTATTTTTGCTGTCATGCATGAAGCCGCCAAATGATTATCAAGCCTTCTTTATGATAAAGATCATACAGAAACAATATGACACGGAGCAGTAAGTTACTGGGGATAAAAGGAATTACCCTTGCTGATCGCGGCCCGCTTTTGTTTTTTATTTGAGAAAACAGGACGTATCACATAGCAGTTCACAGGGAACATAAAGAGTAATGGCTTTAGAGTTTAGACAACCAGGAGGAACTCACATGAAAATAGGATTGATCGGCTTAGGGAAAATGGGCATAAACATAGGAAAGCAATTGATCGACCGCAATCATCAAGCAATCGGTTATGACGTGAATCAAGCGGCTGTTGATGAACTGATATCTTATGGGGCTGAGGGGACAACAAATATAAAAGAATTGATTTCATTATTAGATACGCCGCGAATTTTGTGGGTGATGGTGCCGCATGACGTTGTGGATGCTGTACTGAGTGATGTGGCACCGTTATTAAACGAAGGGGATATTATCATTGAGGCTGGAAATTCTCATTATAAAGAATCGATCCGGCGGTACAATCAAATGAAAGAAGCCGGTCTTCATTATCTCGACGCCGGAACTTCCGGCGGTATGGAGGGAGCGCGTCACGGGGCTTGTTATATGGTTGGAGGAGACCCGGAAGCATGGCGTATCGCGGAGCCGCTGTTTCGGGATACTGCTGTTGAAAATGGATATTTATATGCCGGAGAAGCGGGCAGCGGCCACTTTTTGAAAATGATTCATAATGGCATTGAGTACGGAATGATGGCTGCCATTGGTGAAGGATTTGAAGTGCTGGAAAACAGTCCGTTTGAATTTGACTATGAGAAAGTCGCAAGGGTATGGAATCATGGCTCTGTCATAAGGTCGTGGCTTATGGGGCTGACTGAGCGAGCTTTTTCTAAAGACGCGAGGCTCGATCAGATCAAAGGCGTCATGCATTCCTCAGGGGAAGGGAAATGGACAGTGGAAACGGCACTAGATCTGCAGACAGCAGCTCCGGTGATCGCGATGTCGCTCTTGATGAGATACCGTTCTTTAACAGACGATACGTTTACAGGAAAGGTCGTTGCTGCGCTCCGTAATGAATTTGGAGGACATGCAACAGAAAAAAAGTAAGGGGGGCAAAGCGGGACGCCCTTATTTTTTTGACGCTTTCACCAGATGAGGAAACTTTATATATATGATTAGCATCAGGATCAGAACGTAGGCCCCGTAAATACTGAAAGATAATAATTTGTTGCTGGAGAAATTGGCGCCGGCAATGGTAACAACTAAAATGTTCGGAATTTTTCCTATTAAAGAGGCGAAGAAAAAAACATGCCACCGAACACTGCTTAGTCCGCATACAACGTTCATGACTAGAGAAGGGATAACAGGGATAAGCCTTCCCAATAAAACTGCAGTAAACGCATTTTTATCGAATGAAGCCTCGTAGCCTTGTATAGCAGGATAAGCTTTTATTTTTTTTCTGGCCCAATCTCGAAAGCTGTACCTCGCGAGAAAAAACAGCAATATCGTACCGAGCATTGAACCGGCCAGTGTAATCCAAACACCATTTGCAATTCCGAACACAGCGCCATTTAAAGCTGCAATGATTGCAAACGGCACAATCGGGAAAAAGACGTCGGCGGCTATCAGCAGCATACTACATAAAACGGAGATCAATCCGCCTGCTTTTATAGCATCAAGCCAAGCTTCTTTCTGATAGAATCCGACTGCAATAACGGCGATGATCAAGATTATACCTAAAGTCTTTTTTAACATATCAATTATCCACTCCCAACACTTGTGGCGATGTCAGGAGGCAGAATCTCCGGCATCTACGTTAGTATAACTTGTACCGTTTCGGTGGTTCAACTGTCATACGAGTGGGGGGAAATACAATTCTTTTTTATCTAGTAAAATAGGCTGTCCATTTCTCTTGTTGCTGCATTCTTTAATAGTAGGGAGGGATAGAAATGGTAGCGATAAAAAAGGATTTTATACCAAAATCAAACGATAACCGTCCCGGCTATGCGATGACACCTGCCTATATTACGGTGCACAATACAGCAAATACCGCCAAAGGTGCCGATGCGAAAATGCACGCTGATTATGTGAAAAACCCAAGTACATCTGTCAGCTGGCATTTTACAGTAGACGATTCAGACATCTATCAGCATCTTCCTCTTACTGAAAACGGGTGGCATGCTGGCGACGGCACCAATGGGACAGGGAATCGCAAATCAATCGGGATTGAAATCTGTGAAAATGCAGACGGCGATTTTGACAAAGCAGTAGCTAATGCGCAGTGGCTGATCAAAAAATTAATGAAGGATCACAATATTTCGCTGGATCGTGTTGTTCCCCACAAAAAATGGTCTGGAAAAGAATGTCCCCGCAAACTCTTACATCAATGGAGTGCTTTCAAAAACGGAATTTCTTCCTCTGATACGCCATTTGAAGAATCACCCAAATCTTATCCTCTGCCTTCAGGAGTAATAAAACTCACTGCGCCTTATAGAAAAGGCACTAAAGTTCTTCAGCTGCAAAAGGCTTTAGCCGCCTTTCATTTTTACCCCGATAAAGGCGCGAAGAATAACGGTATTGACGGCATTTATGGACCGAAAACAGCAAATGCCGTGAAACGTTTTCAGCTGATGAATGGATTAAAAGCTGATGGTATATACGGACCAAAAACAAAGGCCAAGCTTAAAGCGAAATTAAAATAAATGCAGAGGTAATCAGTAGCCTGTTTCCTCTGGCGGAAACAGGTTATTGCATTCAACTCTCTGAAGTGTTTTTTCGCAGAAAAAGACGGGAACTGAAATAGATATCTCACCCCTTACTGGAAACAGAATGATTTTAGTCGAGAGGGACACGTTAACAATAGAGAGAACGCTATAACGAAAAAACTCTGCGTTGAATGAAACAGAACAGAGGTATAACATAAAGATGAAGCTTTTGGGGGTGTAAAGATGAAGTATATATTCATCCTTTTCCTTCTGCTGTTCGTTACAGCAGGATGTGAAGGAAAGGGATACGAAGACGTGGTAGCATTTGGTGACAGCAATACACGCGGCTCTAATTGGGATTATCGTGACTATCCAAAAGCGCAGCAGTGGGTCAATATATTAAAAACAGCTGAACGCGGGAATCTTGATATCCTCAACGCAGGAATTGGAGGACAAACGACTGAAGATGCCCGTTTACGGTTTCAAACAGATGTACTCGATCAAAAACCTAAGCATCTTTTTATTATGTTTGGCACTAATGACGCTGGGATTCTGGCTGAAGGAAAGCCAAGAGTGTCAAAGCTGCGTTTCAGAGAGAATCTGGTGTACTTTATAAAAGAAAGCAGAAAACACGGCATCAAGCCTGTTTTAATGACGTGTATCCCTATTATTGAAGGAAACGGGAAGCATCACCTCTTTTACTATTCCAGGTATAAAGCGGCTGCTTTTGAATCAAAAGGCGGGGCGAGAAAGTGGCATAACTCATACAATGATATTACAAGAGATGTCGCGAAACATATGAATGTGCCTCTCGTAGACAACTGGAAGCACTTTATAGAAGCAGACGGCGGAAAAGCTACTGATGAAGCACTTATCCAATCCGGCTTGATAGATCCTTCTGGCAATCATATGACACCTAAAGGGGCAAGGGTTGTTTATGAAGGAATACAAGATGGGCAGGTCCTGAAGCGCTGAACCGGACAAAGGCCTAAAATGTTTTATTTCTCCTACATAGGCTGTTATAGAAACATTTTTAAGGAGGCGCGCTTCACATGTACAGCGGTTATTTATACACGTATCCTTTCGGCGGCTGGCCATATGGCGCAAGCAGAGCATACGGATACGCTTTTATCGTTGTTTTGATTGTTGTTCTCCTGATTGTGGGCGGAGTGTATTGGTTCACATGAAATCCAGCCCTGGAAACACCTCTTTTTAGGGGTGTTTTTTGCTGAAAACAGTAGTAAAGCGCGTAACTGAAGTGATATAATATCAGTCATCTGAGTAAAAAAAGGAAATACGCCCGGAAAAAATAGACAAATTCCTATTAAGAAGATACGGAAATAATATGTCCGAGCGATCTTCTTTTTATTTCGTTTTCGATTAACTCGATAAAGTCACGGTTTAAATTCATTTCGGTGGCTTTGAAATAAGATTCTATTAATAATTCATCAGACAATTTTCTCATGCTAGGAACCCAATTAATGGGAGAGACACCTCCTTCATAGTTGGAATCATTCATGACTTTGTGACATACATTTATAGGTTGCGTTCATCTGAAGCTGAAGATTATCTTTAATCTACCATGAATTGCATATAAGAACAATCGTTCTGTTATCCACACCAAAAAGTGGATAACTTGTGAGTATCGTGTTTATAATTTGTCTAAAGAGTGATGTAATAAGAGTGGATAGTGTGTGTAAATTTATCCACACCTGGTGAAGAAACCCAATTTTTGTCGAAATTTTTTTGCTCAGTTTTTCTTTAAGCGCAAGTTCGATTTTTTTCGACATGAATTTTAAGAGAAAGAAAAGGGAAGGGTGCGGGTTTTGTTAAAAAAGTTTTTTTTACCTGACGAGTTTGTTAAAAATATTTTTCATATTACACCTGAAAAATTAAAGGAACGAAATGTAAAAGGAATTATCACTGACCTGGATAATACACTTGTTGAATGGGACAGACCAAACGCAACACCGCGATTGATCGAGTGGTTTGAAGAAATGAAAGAGCACGGCATTAAAGTGACGATTGTCTCTAATAATAATGAGCGAAGAGTAAAACTTTTCTCGGAACCGCTCGGCATACCATTCATCTATAAAGCAAGAAAACCGATGGGCAAAGCCTTTAATAGAGCAGTGCGCAATATGGAGCTGAAAAAAGAGGACTGTGTTGTCATCGGAGACCAGCTGCTGACTGATGTACTCGGCGGGAACCGTAACGGCTACCATACGATCCTGGTCGTGCCTGTCGCTTCCTCGGATGGCTTTATTACGCGCTTTAACCGCCAGGTCGAACGCAGAATACTGAGTGCTCTCAAACGAAAAGGGCACATTCAGTGGGAGGAGTAAGAATGGAAAAGGTTGTTTGTATCGGCTGCGGAGTCACAATCCAAACCGAAGACAAAAATGGTCTGGGATACGCGCCGCCGGCTTCGCTTTCTAAAGAAAGTGTGATTTGCCAGCGCTGCTTCAGACTGAAAAACTACAATGAAATACAAGACGTTTCCTTAACGGATGATGACTTTTTAAACATCCTTCATGGAATTGGAGAAACGGATTCTCTCGTTGTTAAAATTGTTGATATTTTCGATTTTAACGGCAGCTGGATTAATGGATTGCAGCGCTTAGTCGGAGGCAATCCTATATTGTTAGTCGGAAACAAGGCGGATATTCTGCCTAAATCGCTCAAAAGAGAACGGCTGATCCAGTGGATGAAGCGCGAGGCGAAAGAGCTTGGCTTAAAACCGATTGACGTATTTTTGGTCAGTGCGGGACGCGGCCAGGGAATCAGAGAAGTCATTGATGCGATTGAGCATTACCGTAACGGCAAGGATGTTTACGTTGTCGGCTGTACCAATGTAGGGAAATCAACGTTCATTAACCGGATTATCAAGGAAGTGTCGGGTGAAGACAACATTATCACGACATCCCAATTCCCGGGCACAACTCTTGATGCTATTGAAATTCCGTTAGATGACGGCTCTGCGCTTTATGATACACCGGGAATCATCAATCACCATCAAATGGCGCACTATGTAAACAAAAAGGATTTAAAAGTGCTTTCGCCCAAAAAGGAACTGAAGCCGCGCACATTCCAGCTAAACGATCAGCAAACGCTGTATTTCGGCGGACTGGCAAGGTTTGATTATGTTTCAGGTGAAAGAGCTGCCTTTGTCTGCTATATGCCAAATGAATTAATGATTCACAGAACGAAACTGGAAAATGCAGACGCGCTTTATGAAAAGCACGCAGGAGAATTGCTCATACCGCCGGGAAAAGATGATATGGATGAGTTTCCAGAGCTGGTTGCCCATACGTTTACGATGAAAGAGCAAAAGACAGATATCGTTTTCTCTGGGTTAGGCTGGGTAACGGTGCATGACGCGAATAAAAAAATAACGGCTTATGCGCCAAAAGGCGTTCACGTATTTGTTCGGCGCTCATTAATTTAACAAAAAGGGGAGAGGAGTATGAAGAAGCTGTACGGGGTTATCGGAAATCCGATTGCGCATTCCATGTCGCCGGATATCCATAACGCGGCTTTGAAGGATCTTGGTTTGGACGGACACTACCATGCATTTAAGGTGGAAGAGAATCGTCTGGAAGATGCGGTAAAAGGGATAAGAGCTCTTGGTGTACAAGGCATCAATGTGACTGTTCCGCACAAGGTTTCCATCATGGATCATCTCGATCATATTGATGAGAGCGCAAAAGTGCTTGGTGCCGTTAACACTGTCAGAAGAGAAGGAGACAAGCTTGTCGGATATAATACAGACGGAGAAGGCTTTGTGAAATCTTTAATGAGAATTTTGGACAAACCAGTCTCCGAACTGTCTTTCTTAATGATCGGCGCGGGCGGGGCAGCCAGAGCGATTTTTACAACGATCGTCCGCGACAATCCGGAAAAGTTTGATATTTGCAACCGAACGATAGAAAAAGCCAAACAGCTCGCAGAATCTGCTCCCTCGTTCCGCAATGTAGAAGTGTTAAGCATAAAAGAAGCAGAAGAACGGCTTGAGCAGTATGATGTAATTATCCATACAACATCTGTAGGCATGTATCCAAACGTGGAAGATATTCCGCTTTCATTGCAGCGTGCTGCAAGCAGTGCGGTTGTTTGCGATATCGTGTATAATCCGATTCAGACTTCACTATTAAAAGAAGCAAAGCAAAAAGGTCTGAAAACACTGGATGGAGTCGGCATGTTTGTTGAGCAGGCGGCATTGTCTTTCCGCTTGTGGACGGGACATGAGCCTGATGTTGAAAAAATGAGATCTATTGTAGTAGGGAAATTAGGAGGAAAATAATGTTAACAGGAAAACAAAAACGTTTCTTGCGTTCAAAAGCGCACCATTTAAGCCCGATTTTTCAAGTAGGAAAGGGCGGAGTCAATGACAACATGATTAAACAAATTTCTGAAGCGCTTGAAGCGAGAGAGCTGATTAAAATCAGCGTTCTTCAAAACTGCGAAGACGATAAAAATGATGTTGCGGAAGCTCTTGTAAAAGGAAGCCGCGCACAGTTGGTTCAGACGATCGGCAATACGATTGTTTTATATAAGGAATCAAAGGAAAATAAACAAATCGAGCTTCCTTAAGGTGGTTGAAATGAAGAAAATCGGAATTTTCGGAGGCACGTTTGATCCTCCGCATAACGGTCACCTTTTAATGGCGAATGAGGTGCTGTATCAGGCGGAGCTCGACGAAATTTGGTTTATGCCCAATCAAATTCCTCCGCATAAACAGGATGAAGACTATACAGACAGCACTCATCGGGTGGAAATGCTGAAGCTTGCTATTCAGTCTAATCCATCCTTTAAGCTGCAGCTGGCTGAAATGGAAAGAGAAGGACCGTCATATACCTTTGATACCGTTTCTTTACTAAAGCAGCGATATCCGAATGATCAGCTTTTCTTTATTATCGGTGCTGACATGATTGAATACCTGCCGAAATGGTATAAGCTGGACGAGCTGCTGAACCTTATTCAATTTATCGGAGTAAAGCGCCCCGGTTTTCATGTTGAAACCCCTTATCCGCTTCTCTTTGCAGACGTTCCGGAGTTTGAGGTATCATCGACTATGATAAGGGAACGGTTTAAAAGCAAGAAGCCCACTGACTACTTAATCCCTGATAAAGTGAAGAAGTATGTAGAGGAGAATGGTTTATATGAATCGTGAGGAGGCACTTGCCTGCGTCAAGCAGCAATTGACCGAGCATCGATATATCCATACAATTGGCGTAATGAACACGGCGATTGAACTTGCGGAGCGCTTTGGCGCCGACTCCAAAAAAGCGGAAACGGCGGCTATCTTTCATGATTACGCCAAATTCCGCCCGAAAGAAGAAATGAAACAAATTATAGCCAGAGAAAAAATGTCCGCGCATCTGTTGGATCACAACCCGGAGCTGTGGCATGCTCCGGTCGGCGCTTACCTAGTCCAGAGAGAAGCGGGAATTCATGACGAAGATATTCTTGACGCGATCAGATATCATACCTCTGGGCGTCCGGGCATGACGCTTTTGGAAAAAGTCATTTACGTTGCTGATTATATTGAACCAGGCCGTAAATTTCCCGGTGTCGATGAGGTGCGTGAACTTGCAGAAACGGATTTGAATCAAGCGTTGATTCAGTCGATCAAAAATACAATGATTTTTCTAATGAAAAAAAATCAACAGGTTTTCCCAGATACATGTTTAACTTATAACTGGCTTGTGTCTGGCAAATGAACAGGAGGAATATGTGAATGAATCAAACGTCCATTTTAAAGATTGCAGCTGCGGCTTGCGACGATAAGCGGGCAGAGGATATTTTAGCACTGGATATGGAAGGAATTTCTCTGGTTGCGGATTATTTTCTGATCTGCCACGGTAATTCAGACAAACAAGTGCAGGCCATTGCGCGTGAAATCAAGGACCAGGCTGAAGAAAACGGCATTGAAGTCAAAAAGATGGAAGGCTTCGATGAAGCAAGATGGGTATTAGTTGACCTTGGGGATGTCATTGCCCATGTGTTTCATAAGGATGAAAGAAGCTATTACAACCTAGAAAAACTGTGGGGAGACGCTCCGCTCGCAGACCTGGAACTTGGATTGAACCAATGATTTACCAAGGCTTTGCAAGCGTGTATGACGAGTTAATGTCTCACGCACCTTACGACAAATGGACAAAGTGGATTGAAGCATCTCTACCGGAAAAAGGCCGTATTCTCGATTTGGCATGCGGCACCGGAGAAATTTCAATCCGGCTTGCCGAAAAAGGCTTTGAAGTCACCGGGATTGATCTCAGTGAAGAAATGCTTTCTTACGCCCAGCAAAAAGTACCAGCTAAACAGCCGATTCTTTTCCTTCAGCAGGACATGAGAGAGATTACCGGATTTGAAGGCCAGTTTGACGCGGTTGTGATCTGCTGTGACTCCTTGAACTATTTAAAAACGAAAAATGACGTAATGAATACCTTTAAAAGTGTATTTCAGGTGCTGAAGCCGGACGGCATATTGCTGTTTGATGTTCATTCACCATATAAAATAACCGAGGTTTTTCCTGGGAGCACGTTTGCTGATCAGGACGAAGATATCAGCTATATTTGGCAAAGCTTTGCCGGAAGTGAAGAGCTTTCCGCCATTCATGATATGTCGTTTTTTGTTTGGAACGGAGAGGCGTACGACCGCTTCGACGAAACACATGAGCAAAGAACGTTCCGAGTGGATGAATACGAAGAAATGCTGGCAAGCTGCGGCTTTCAGCTTCATAAGGTTACCGCTGATTTTACCGATTCAGCGCCGTCACCACAATCTGAGCGCCTGTTCTTTAAAGCACAGAAATCAAAAACCATCGTTTACTAAGACGATGGTTTTTAAAATGCCTTTTTACCCTTTTGCATACAACAGACGGCTATGACATACTCGTTTACACATGAAACTGCTTCTTCACCGCGGAAATATCCTCTTCGTACTTCAAATGCGTATTTTGAAACACCCGATGAAACATATCCTGTACACCGCTTTCGAGTGCTTTAATGCCTTCTCCTGTCACGCCGCCTTTTACGCAAACCTTTTCCTGTAATGCAGGAAGGGTATACAATTCGGTTTCTAACAGTTTTCCCAGCCCGACAAGCATTTCTTTACACATGAGTATAGCGTCTTGTTTAGACACTGACGTTTCCGTAACGGCTGCATCTATAAACCGCTGAACCAGATAGCTCATAAAAGCGGGTCCGCAGCTTACGATATCTGACGCTACTCTTGTGATGTCACTTTCAATTTGCAGCGGATTAGAAATGTGCTTCATCAGCTCGTTGATTTTTGTTTTTGCTGCCTCCCCGCAGCTTTTACCGAAGGTGACAAGAGAAACGCCAGCAAGCGCCCGGTTTGTAATACTCGGGATAACTCGTGCCACTTGACATGGCACATACTGTTCCAGCTGATCAGTTTGAAGCGGGCTTGTAATTGAAATGAGAATGTGATCCTTTGTTAAATAAGGGACTGCCCTTGACAATAATGGATATATATCAAGCGGCTTTACACAGATGAAAATGATCTCATTTTCTGCAACAAGCTTTTCAAGGCTCTCTGTTACGTTTAAGCTGTTGTAGCGGTTTTTTATCTTCAACGCTTTTTCAATTGTGCGGTTTGTGATTGTGATGTTTGAGGGATCGGCTGCTTGTGATTCAATAAATGATTCTATAAGGATCGTACCCATATTTCCAGTGCCGATAAAGCCAATCTTCAATAATTTCCCCTCCTTTGAGCTATTATCCTCTAAACCATATGTGATAAAGAAACAAAATATGACGAAAGCGGGGCGCATGCAAGTTGAATTGGTTGAATCAACATAAAACGATAATCATGTCAGTTGGCTCTGCTGCTGTTCTCATTGCAGTTCTTTGCCTCTTTTTTTTCAGCGGAAATAACAAAGAGCCTGTAAAACAAGTTGTATCTAGTGAAAAGGAAAATGAGGAGGTCAAGCAGGAAGCAACAAAAGACAAAGCGGAAGAAAATATTGTAATCGATATAAAAGGCGCTGTTAAGCATCCCGGCGTTTATGAAATGCATACGGGAGACAGAGTATCGCAGGCTATTGAGAAAGCAGGCGGCATTGGTGAAAAAGCAGATGAAACGCAAGTGAATTTGGCGGAACTTTTACAGGACGGTACAGTGGTGTATATACCGAGTAAGGGAGAAGAGGCGGCACAGCAAGCGGCCGGCGGTGCTGTACAAAGCAGTACGGGGAAGGAGACTTTGGTCAATATCAACATAGCAACATTAGAGGATTTACAAAACATTTCGGGAGTAGGGCCTTCAAAAGCCGAAGCGATTATTGCGTATCGGGAAGAGAACGGGCGTTTCCAGACAATCGAAGATATCACAAAGGTTTCGGGAATTGGCGAAAAATCTTTTGAAAAAATAAAGTCTTCCATTACAGTAAAGTGAATTGACGGTCATGCATGAGGATAGGTAAACTAAAGAACAGGCAACACAACATTTGGAGGGAACAACGTGGAACGAATTTCATGGAACCAATATTTTATGGCTCAAAGCCATTTACTGGCACTGCGCAGCACCTGCCCGAGATTGTCTGTCGGCGCTACCATTGTCAGAGATAAACGCATGATTGCAGGAGGCTATAACGGATCAATCGCAGGCGGCGTACATTGCGCGGACGAAGGATGCTTAATGATAGACGATCATTGCGCGAGAACGATTCACGCGGAAATGAATGCGATACTTCAATGCTCTAAATTTGGAGTGCCGACAGATGGAGCGGAGATATATGTCACGCACTATCCGTGTATTCAATGCTGTAAGTCTATCATTCAAGCCGGTATCAAAACAGTATATTACGCTGAGGATTATAAAACACATCCGTATGCCCAGGAGCTATTTGAGCAATCAGGCGTTACGGTTGAACAGGTTGAACTCGATGAAATGATCGTTGATCTGAAAAACAGAGAAAAGCTTTCATTTGTAGCAGGACTTTTAGAAAAATTAGCGGATGCCGGTCTTGCAGAGGAAGATTTGAAGAAAATACATGAGCAGGCTAATAAACTTTTTACGAGTTATGTGTGATTGATGCGGAATTCGCGTCTATTATTGCCTTTGGCGGCAGCTTCAGCAACGGCTGGAATTGCTGCCGCCTCTTATTTCTCCGCTGTCTTTCTCTTCTTCCTCTTTCTTCTTATTGTGTCAATCAAAACAAGGAACGCTCCACTCATTTTTGTTTGTTTATTCTCTTTTGTACTCAATTTTGCCCTGTTTAAGATCACAGATTCTCAAAATACTTCTTCGTATCAGCAGGGCAGCTATCACTTCAAGGCGGTTATTCACAGTATTCCTAAAATTGACGGGGATCGGATGTCTATGCTGATCAAGACGCCTGATGGCGAAAAATGGGCTGCCTCTTATCGGATCCAGTCTTTAGCTGAAAAAGACAAACTGTCACATCTAGAGCCGGGTATGCCATGCGAATTGACTGGTGCTTTGGAGAAGCCAAAACAAGCAACAGTGCCGGGAACATTTGATTATCAACAGTATCTTTACCGGCAGCATATTCATTGGAGCTATTCTGTCACATCTATTGGAAATTGCAGCGAGCCTTCAGGTGTCCGATATAAGCTTCTCAGTTTGAGAAAATACATCGTATCATTTACGAACACGCAGCTTCCGCCAGATTCAGCAGGAATCGTACAGGCGCTTACAGTAGGTGAAAGATCTTATTTAGATGACGATGTGCTTAATGCTTACCAAAGTCTAGGTGTTGTCCATCTGTTAGCCATCTCAGGACTCCATATCGGGATTTTGACAGCAGGCCTATTTTACGCAATGATCCGTCTGGGCATAACAAGAGAAAATGCGTCAATCCTATTGCTTTTGTTTCTGCCGATCTATGTTATTTTGACAGGTGCAGCGCCTTCTGTTCTCCGAGCCGCTCTGATGTCCGGCATCTGCTTAGCGGGAAGCCTTTTTCAGCAGCGGGTGAATTCTGCCGGGGTAATCTGTCTTTCGTATATTGTCCTCTTGCTTTTTAATCCCTACTACCTTTTTGAAGCTGGATTTCAGCTTTCATTTGCGGTCAGTTTTTCTTTAATTCTCTCATCGTCTATTTTTCAGCATATCAAAACGAGTCTGGGACAGCTGACGATTGTATCTGTTATTGCCCAGCTAGGCTCACTACCCATTCTTCTGTATCATTTTCAGCAGTTTTCTATCATTAGCATTCCAATGAATATGGTGTTGGTGCCTTTTTATACATTCTGTATTTTACCGGCTGCTATTATAGGAGTTATTCTATTATTTTTTTCAGCGTCCGTCGGTCAATTTCTGTTCTATTGGTTTGATGTAATGATGACCTGGACCAACAGACTGATCACTAAAATCGCTGATATAGAAATATTCACAATCATCATCTCTCGCCCTGCACCTGCTCTTCTTCTCTTATTCACGCTCACTGTCATCATATTGCTTATGAGTATTGAGAAACCCTCATTTCTCCGGCTGACAGTGTCCACAGGCCTTTTTTGTGCAACACTTATCCTGCTCTTTGTTTTCCCTTATGTTAGTTCCGAGGGAGAAGTAGATATGATTGATATCGGACAAGGTGACAGTATGTTTGTCAGTGCACCGTATCAGAAAGGCCGTGTTTAGAGGCACTTTGTCTTATTCGTCAGAGCCTTGGCGGGAAAAACAGCATCCTTTTTCACTGGGGGAAAAGGTGCTGATCCCTTTTTTAACGGCAAAGGGCATCAAGCAGCTTGATGCGCTGATACTGACGCACGCAGATCAAGATCATATCGGAGAGGCAGAGGTTTTGCTGAAGCATCATAAAGTGAAGCGTCTCATCATTCCGAAAGGGTTTGTTTCTGAACCTCATGATGAGAAAGTGCTGCGGACTGCCAGACAGGAGGGTGTGGAAATTGAAGAGGTGAAGAGAGGTGATGTATTACAAATAAAGGACTTACAGTTTCATGTGCTGTCACCGGAAACGCCTGATCCGGCAAGTAAAAATAATTCTTCTCTCGTTCTATGGATGAAAACAGGCAGGCTCAGCTGGCTCCTGACGGGTGATCTGGAAAAAGAGGGGGAACAGGAGGTTATCGATGTGTTCCCAAATATAAAAGCGGATGTGTTAAAGGTGGGGCATCATGGAAGCAAGGGCTCGACCGGTGAAGAATTCATCAAACAGCTTCAGCCCAAAACGGCGGTCATCTCAGCGGGTGAAAACAATAGGTACCATCATCCGCATCAAGAAGTTCTTCAATTGTTAAAGAGCCGATCCATTCGTGTGCTGCGCACTGATCAAAGCGGCACGATCCAATACACGTACAAAAGCGGATCTGGAACCTTTTCTGTTTATCCTCCATATGATACATCAGATATGACAGAGACGAATTAAAAAAGACTGCCGAGAAATCAGCAGCCCGGGCAGTCGTGTTATGAACCAACCAGGTGAATAACCGTTGCCATGACAAACAATAAGGCGAAAAATCCGAAGGACACAACAAAACCAACCGCTGAATCTACAGCATCATTTCGTTTGCTTTGAACGTTTTTTTCAAAATCATTCAATTTCATCCCCCCCTGACTGACTTAAGTATAATGGAATCGTTTTGAAAAATCTAGAAGCTAAGGTAACGTTTTCTGTTCTGGTGATTATCGCCTTTTTACAAGCTGTCCCGGGGGCTTGCGAACAGGCGTTTAATATAAATGGGGAAGCAGCTGTCAGGCTTCCTCTTTACTATTTTGCAAACTCAATTTAGGATAGAAGGGGATGATGAAAGAGAGGAAGTCGTACAACAATGGTATTTGATGTGTGGAAAAGCCTGAAAAAAGGAGAAGTCCATCCGGTTTATTGTTTATACGGAAAAGAGACGTATCTGCTCCAGGAAACCGTCAGCAGGATCAGACAGACGGTGATTGATCAAGAGACGAAAGATTTCAACCTGTCTGTTTTTGATTTGGAGGAAGACCCGCTTGATCAGGCGATTGCCGACGCTGAAACGTTCCCGTTTATGGGGGAGCGGCGCCTTGTCATTGTGAAAAATCCATATTTTTTAACGGGTGAGAAAAAGAAAGAAAAAGTTGAGCACAACGTCAGCGCGCTTGAATCGTATATACAATCACCGGCACCATACACGGTCTTTGTTCTGCTTGCGCCTTATGAAAAACTGGATGAGCGGAAAAAACTGACCAAAGCGCTAAAAAAGCAGGCGTTCATGATGGAGGCAAAGGAATTAAACGCGAAGGAAACGACAGACTTTACGATCAATCTGGCGAGAACCGAGCAGAAAACGATCGGCACCGAGGCGGCAGAGCATTTGGTTTTGCTTGTAAACGGGCATCTGTCATCCCTTTTTCAGGAGATTCAGAAACTCTGCACGTTTATTGGAGACCGTGAAGAAATTACGCTGGATGATGTAAAAATGCTTGTAGCGAGAAGCCTGGAACAAAATATCTTTGAACTGATTAATAAAATCGTCAATCGGAAACGAACTGAGAGTCTGCAAATTTTTTATGACTTGCTCAAACAAAATGAAGAACCGATCAAAATTATGGCTCTTATATCGAACCAGTTCCGGCTGATCCTGCAGACGAAATATTTCGCGGAACAAGGGTACGGACAAAAACAGATTGCTTCTAATTTAAAGGTGCATCCATTCCGGGTAAAGCTGGCGATGGATCAAGCAAGGCTTTTTTCAGAAGCCGAGCTCCGGTCTATTATTGAACAGCTTGCCGTTATGGACTATGAGATGAAAACCGGGAAAAAGGACAAGCAGCTTTTACTAGAGCTTTTTCTCTTGCAGCTGTTAAAAAGAAATGAAAAAAACGATCCTCAATTATGAGGATCGTTTTTGTTTTATGCAGAAAGTCCGTTCACTTTTTTCGCTAGTCTTGATTTGTATCGAGCTGCGGCATTTTTGTGTACAAGACCTGTTTTCACTGCTTTATCAATACGTTTAGCTGCTTCAGTAAGAGCAGTTTTCGCTTTGTCAGCTTCGTTGTTTGCAACAGAAGCTTCAACTTGTTTGATTGCAGTACGCATAGCAGATTTGATTGTCGCGTTATGAGCGCGGCGTTCGTTATTAGTTTTTGTACGTTTAATCGCTGATTTAATGTTTGGCATGTGTTTCACCTCCTAAGATACAACCTGTAGCACAGTGTCTTAAGGTTAAATCTTCTTCACAATAGAACAAATTGTATTCTATCAAACACACCTTTAGATTGCAATATAAATGTAAAGTATTTTTCATTGAAGGAATGCTTTTAAGCATGATTCATTTTATAAATGGAAACAATATGGATACTGAATATCGAAGGAGGCCCTGTATGAAAAAGAGTGAGCTGGATGTAAATCAGTATTTGGTACGTACGGATTTAGCGGTTGAAACGAAGGAAGCCATGGCTAATCAGCAGGCTGTGCCTGCAAAAGAGATAAAAGGTTTTATCGAAAAAGAACGCGATCATGGCGGAATAAAAATCCGCACTGTTGATATCACGAAGGAAGGTGCTGAGCTTTCAGGAAAAAAAGAAGGACGTTATTTAACAATTGAGGCCCAAGGGATCAGAGAAAATGACTCGGAAATGCAAGAGAAAGTCTCTGCTGTATTTGCGGAAGAATTCTCAGCCTTTCTGGAAAGCCTTAAGATCTCAAAGGATGCGAGCTGTTTAATTGTCGGCCTCGGCAACTGGAACGTGACACCTGATGCGCTCGGTCCGATGGCTGTAGAAAATCTATTGGTGACAAGACATTTATTTAAACTCCAGCCTGAAAATGTGCAGGAGGGCTACAGGCCTGTCAGCGCATTTGCTCCTGGTGTCATGGGAATTACAGGCATCGAAACAAGCGACATTATTAAAGGGGTAATCGAACAGTCAAAACCTGATTTTGTGATTGCCATTGATGCACTTGCGGCGCGTGCGGTAGAAAGGGTCAACACAACCATTCAAATATCAGATACAGGAATTCACCCGGGGTCAGGCGTTGGAAATAAACGCAAAGACTTGAGCAAGGACACCCTGGGCGTACCTGTCATTGCAATCGGTGTACCGACAGTCGTTGACGCGGTAACAATTGCCAGCGATACGGTTGACTACATATTAAAACATTTTGGCAGAGAAATGAGAGATGACAGTCCGTCGAGATCGCTTGTTCCGGCGGGGATGACGTTTGGGAAAAAGAAAGTGCTTACTGAAGAGGATCTTCCCGACCCAAAACAGCGTCAATCGTTTCTCGGCATTGTCGGGACTCTTGAAGAAAACGAAAAGCGGCAGCTCATTCATGAGGTGCTGGCGCCTCTGGGCCATAATTTGATGGTCACGCCGAAGGAAGTCGATTCATTTATTGACGATATGGCAAATGTGCTGGCAAACGGATTAAATACAGCGCTTCATGAAAAGGTGTCTCAAGAAAACAAAGGCTCCTATAATCACTAAACGGTTCTACTTCCTCTAGCTTGTTCATAGAGTAATTACTAGACAAGCGCTGGAGGGATTCAATGAGAAATAAACGCAGAAACAGACAAATTGTTGTTGCGGTGAATGGCGGGAAAGCGATAAAGGCGATCTTTCTATTTATCGCAAGCCTAGTAGTGATTTTTGTTTTATCTGGTGTGCTGACGTCTCTCCGGCCGGAACTCAGGCCTTCGTCTGACTCTTTTTACGGGATTGCCGACGAACTGCCGGGTGACGTATTTGCACACTTGCTGCGGATGGAAAACCATTATTTCGCTTCTGACCTTTCTCAAACCGACAGCTCATTTCATCTATCACGTCTTTCTTTAAAGTTGGCGACAAGTATTAATCTCGAAGATCCGCGAAGTTTTCTTGGACGCGAGCTGCCTGGGTTTGCGCAATTTGACACAGAGATTCTTTTAGCGGGACAAGGCACCGATTATACAAACATGCCGTCGGAATCCCCGCCGCCTTCAAAGGTGATGCAGGAAGAAAGAGAAGCGAATTTGGCGGAGATTGAAAAACAGCAGACGCAAACAGACAATACGAAAAAAGACCCGCCAAAACAAACAACCGGCGATAAGAAGGTTGTCTTTATCTATCACACGCACAATACAGAATCTTATCTCCCGTTATTAAAAGGTGAGACCGACCCCGATATGGCGCGTCATTCTAAAGCAAACGTCACCCTCGTGGGAGACATGTTCGGAAAAGCGCTGCAATCTCAAGGTATCGGAGCCACAGTTAATAAAACGGATATACAGGCAAAACTGAGCAAAAAAGGGTTGAATTATGCCAGATCCTATGATGAATCAAGGCCGGTCGTGCAGGAAGCCCTTGCGTCAAATAAAAATCTGCAATATATCATTGACATCCATAGAGACTCCAGGCGCAAGAAAAATACGACGGCAACCATTAAAGGGAAAAGCTATGCCCGGGTGGCGTTTGTGGTCGGCAAAAAAAGCAAGAATTTCGAAGAAAACTACAAAATTGCAAGTGAGCTTCACAAGCTGATGGAGAAAAAATACCCGGGACTCAGCACAGGGGTCTTTTCTAAAGGCTCACCAGGCGATAACGGAGTTTACAACCAAGACTTAAACGACAGAGCGCTTTTGCTTGAATTCGGCGGAGTGGATAACAATCTCGAAGAGCTGCAGCGGGCGGCTGACGCAACCGCTGACGTATTCAGCGAAATGTACTGGGATGCTGAAAAGGTTAACGCTGAAAGCGGCGAGACGAAAAAACAATAAGAAATAGGTGGTCGAGTTGATTGCATATCTTGGCAAATGCTTGCTTCTTGTGGCGATGATGTTTATAGGCGTCCTGTTCGGCATGCAGCAGGCGAATAACGGCATGCTGAGCATGAAAGGCTATCATGATCCTTCACTGAAAGGCGCGTTTACGCTCACAGACGGAGAAAATAATGAAAAAGAAGCGACCGTTTTAGGGGAAACAGTAACCTCGAAAGATTTAGAAGAAAAACAAAAAGAGCTGGAACAGGTGGAAACCTTTAACGTTTTCTCTAAAGCCGGAAAAACGCTTTCTGACACAGTGACAAACACAGCCCAATCGATGTATGAATGGATACGGGATATGAGAAAATAAGTGCTTGAAAGAGAAAAGCAGCCCCAGTATGAGAGGGAACTTTTCTCTTTCTTGTTTTACATTGAATCTTTACAATCCTATTGATATAATCTAAGCTAGTGTATTTTGCGTTTAATAGTAGGAGTGATAGATTGTGACAGATAAAGAAAAGCGTTTAGAGAGGCAGTCGAGAATTCGGAATTTCTCCATCATCGCCCATATTGACCACGGAAAATCGACCTTAGCGGATCGTATTTTAGAAAAAACGTCGGCAATCACTCAACGAGAAATGAAAGAACAATTGCTTGATTCTATGGATCTTGAACGCGAACGGGGCATCACCATTAAATTAAACTCTGTTCAGCTTAAATACAAAGCGAAAGACGGAGAGGAATATATTTTCCACCTGATTGACACACCGGGACACGTCGATTTCACATATGAAGTATCCCGAAGCCTTGCTGCCTGCGAAGGAGCGATACTTGTTGTGGATGCGGCGCAAGGAATTGAAGCGCAGACGCTTGCGAACGTTTACTTGGCGCTTGATAATGACCTTGAAATTCTTCCGGTTATTAATAAAATCGATCTGCCAAGCGCAGAGCCGGAACGTGTTCGCCAAGAGGTGGAGGACGTCATCGGCCTTGACGCATCGGAAGCCGTGCTCGCTTCAGCAAAAGCCGGGATCGGGATTGAGGAGATATTAGAGCAGATCGTGGAAAAGGTGCCTGCTCCGACCGGAGATCCAGAGGCGCCGCTTAAAGCGCTGATCTTCGACTCGCTTTATGACGCTTACCGCGGTGTCGTGGCTTATATCAGAGTCGTTGAAGGAACGGTAAAGCCGGGGCAAAAAATCAAAATGATGGCAACTGGCAAAGAGTTTGAAGTGACAGAAGTCGGTGTGTTCACGCCGAAAGCAACTCCGACAGATGAACTGACCGTCGGCGATGTAGGCTTTTTAACTGCTGCGATCAAAAATGTCGGTGACACACGCGTCGGTGACACGATCACAAGCGCGGCCAATCAGGCTGCCGAAGCATTGCCTGGATATCGCAAGCTGAACCCGATGGTGTATTGCGGTTTGTATCCGATCGATACGGCCAAATACAACGATTTAAGGGAAGCTCTTGAAAAGCTTGAACTGAATGACTCATCGCTTCAATATGAAGCAGAGACATCCCAAGCGCTCGGATTCGGTTTCCGCTGCGGATTTTTAGGTATGCTTCACATGGAAATCATCCAGGAGCGGATTGAGCGTGAGTTTAAAATCGACCTGATCACAACAGCACCGAGTGTTATCTATGATGTGTATATGACAGACGGCGAAAAGGTTGTTGTCGACAACCCGTCCAACATGCCTGACCCACAAAAGATCGAAAGAATCGAGGAGCCGTATGTAAAAGCGACAATGATGGTGCCGAACGATTATGTCGGTGCGGTGATGGAGCTTTGCCAAGGAAAACGCGGCAATTTTATCGACATGCAATATTTAGACGCAAATCGTGTCAGCATTGTCTATGACATGCCATTAGCGGAAATCGTCTATGAGTTTTTTGATCAGCTGAAATCAAGCACAAAAGGCTACGCGTCCTTTGATTACGAACTGATCGGCTACAAACCGTCTAAACTTGTCAAGATGGACATTATGCTGAACGGAGAAAAAATCGACGCCCTTTCATTTATCGTGCATCGCGATTACGCGTACGAACGCGGAAAAGTAATTGTAGAAAAACTGAAAGAGCTCATTCCGCGCCAGCACTTTGAAGTACCGATTCAAGCGGCGATCGGCCAAAAAATCGTGGCCCGCTCTACCATTAAAGCGATGCGTAAAAACGTATTGGCTAAATGTTACGGCGGAGACATCTCGCGGAAACGGAAGCTTCTTGAAAAACAAAAAGAAGGAAAACGCCGAATGAAGCAGGTTGGCTCAGTTGAAGTGCCGCAAGAAGCATTTATGGCGGTCCTGAAAATGGACGACAGTCCGAAAAAATAATAGAAGCCGCCGCAGTCCTGTACTGCGGCTTCTTTCTGTAAAGAAGGTGAATACATTGAAATCAGCTTATATCCATATTCCATTTTGTGAGCATATTTGCCACTACTGCGATTTCAATAAATATTTTATTCAAAGCCAGCCCGTCGGCGAGTATTTAAACGCACTCGAGAAGGAAATGATAAATACGATAGAAAAAACGGGGCAGCCTGATTTGGATACGATTTTTATCGGAGGAGGCACGCCGACATCCCTCTCAGAGGACCAGCTCAAAAAATTGATGGACATGGTCAGCCGTGTGCTGAAGCCTGCAGACACTTTAAAAGAATTCGCTGTTGAGGCGAACCCGGACGACCTATCGGCAGAAAAACTGAAAATACTCAAGGAAGCGGGCGTTAATCGTTTAAGCTTCGGTGTGCAAACATTCGAAGACGACCTTCTAGAAAAAATCGGACGGGTGCATAAACAAAAAGACGTATTTGCCTCTTTTGAACGTGCAAGGGAAATTGGTTTTGAAAATATTAGTCTCGATTTGATGTTCGGTCTTCCCGGACAAACGCTTAAACATCTGGATCATTCTTTAAAAACTGCTTTATCCCTGAATGCAGAGCATTATTCCGTTTACTCTCTCATTGTAGAACCGAAAACGGTATTTTATAATTTGATGCAAAAAGGGCGGCTTCATCTGCCGGCGCAGGAACAGGAAGCCGAAATGTACGAAACGGTGATGAGCCGGATGGAAGCTGCCGGTATTCATCAATATGAAATCAGCAATTTTGCAAAACAAGGCATGGAATCTCAGCACAATCTGACGTACTGGAGCAATGAGGAATATTTCGGTTTCGGAGCAGGAGCCCACGGGTATATCGGCGGAATTCGAACAGTAAACGTCGGACCTGTTAAGCATTACATTGACCTGATAGCTGAAAAAGGTTTTCCTTACCGGGATACACATGAAGTGACGATGGAAGAACAAATTGAAGAAGAGATGTTTTTAGGATTAAGAAAAACATCCGGAGTCAGCAAAAAACGGTTTGAAGAGAAATACGGTCGTTCTCTTGATAAACTTTTTCCCGGCGTTTTAAAAGAGCTTTCTGAAAAGGGACTGATTCTTAACACAGAGTCTGCCGTTTGTTTGACTCATCAGGGAAAATTATTGGGTAATGAAGTTTTTGGCGCTTTTTTGGGTGAGTTATAATTGACATTTTTCTTGTGGTTTGATACTTTTGTTATAGATTTAGCACTCGCTTGTTGAGAGTGCTAACAGAGGTGATGATGATGTTAACAAATCGTCAGCTGCTGATCCTTCAGGTCATAATCAACGATTTTATTAAATCGGCGCAGCCGGTCGGATCTAGAACTCTTTCGAAAAAAGATGAAATCACATTTAGCTCTGCAACAATAAGAAACGAGATGGCTGACTTGGAGGAGCTGGGCTTTATTGAGAAAACCCACTCTTCCTCAGGACGTGTTCCGTCGGAAAAAGGGTACCGGTATTATGTTGATCATTTGCTGTCGCCCGTCAAACTGACAAAAACCGACCTAGACCAAATCCACTCGATCTTCAAAGAAAAAATATTCGAGCTGGAAAAGACAGTTCAAAAATCAGCACAAATTTTGTCCGATCTTACGAATTATACGTCTATCGTACTCGGGCCGAAGTTGAGCGAGAATTATCTTAAACAGATTCAAATCATACCGATTCAGCCCGATAAAGCGGTAGCCATTCTCGTAACCAATACGGGGCATGTGGAAAATAAAACGATTAATTTTCCAACCAAAATGGATCTGTCTGATATTGAAAAGCTGGTAAATATATTGAACGACCGTTTAACCGGTGTTCCGATGGATGAACTGAATGAACGCATTTTTAAAGAAGTTGTCATGTACTTAAGGCAGCACATTAAGAACTACGACAACATCCTTGAAGCGCTGCGTTCAACATTTCATTCGACAAGTCACGTTGAAAAATTGTTTTTCGGCGGGAAAATCAATATGCTGAACCAGCCCGAGTTCCATGATATCGGCAGAGTGCGGTCGCTGCTTTCTCTAATCGAAAAGGAGCAGGACGTCTTGAAGCTCGTCCAATCTTCAGATACAGGCATTTCGATTAAAATCGGAAAAGAAAATGACTATGAAGAGATGGAAAACTGCAGCCTGATTACAGCCTCTTATTCAGTAGATAAGAAGCAAATAGGCTCAATTGCGATCATCGGACCAACCCGTATGAATTATTCACGGGTCGTCAGTCTGCTTCAGCATGTGACTTCAGACTTGTCAAAAGCATTAACAAGTTTGTATGATGAGTAAGGGAAATTTGGCAAATTTTATCGAAGGGCATCACCCGCCCTTCTCCTTACACTTTTGAGGGAGGTGAACACAATGTCAGAAGAAAAACAAACCGCGGAACAAAACGAAACAGAAGAGCAAGAAGTAATCGAAGAACAAGTTGCCGCTGAAGAACAGCAGGAAGAAACAAACGAAAGCGAACTTCTTCAAAATCAAATTAACGAATTGCAAGGTTTGCTTGAGGAAAAGGAAAACAAACTTTTGCGTGTTCAAGCAGACTTTGAAAACTATAAACGACGCAGCCGCTTAGAAATGGAAGCGTCACAGAAATACCGTTCTCAAAACATCGTTACTGAATTGCTGCCGGCTCTTGACAGCTTTGAAAGAGCGCTTCAGGTTGAAGCCGACAATGAACAGACGAAAAGTTTGCTCCAAGGAATGGAAATGGTCCACCGCCAGCTCGTAGAAGCCTTGAATAAAGAAGGCGTAGAAGCAATCGAGGCTGTAGGACAGGAATTTGATCCGAACCTTCACCAAGCCGTTATGCAGGCTGAAGATGAAAACTACGGCTCCAACATTGTCGTTGAGGAAATGCAAAAAGGCTACAAGCTGAAGGATCGCGTCATTCGCCCTTCCATGGTAAAAGTGAATCAATAATTACATAGCAGGAGGTTATTCAAGTGAGTAAAGTTATCGGAATCGACTTAGGTACAACAAACTCATGTGTGGCAGTGCTTGAAGGCGGCGAGCCTAAAGTTATTGCTAACGCTGAAGGAAACCGCACAACTCCATCAGTTGTCGCATTCAAAAACGGCGAACGCCAAGTAGGGGAAGTGGCTAAACGCCAATCTATCACAAACCCTAACACAATTATGTCTGTCAAACGCCATATGGGTACAGATTACAAAGTTGAAATTGAAGGAAAAGATTACACTCCTCAAGAAGTGTCTGCTATCATCCTTCAACACCTTAAATCATACGCTGAAAGCTATCTTGGCGAAACAGTTTCAAAAGCAGTTATCACAGTTCCTGCATACTTTAACGATGCTGAGCGTCAAGCGACAAAAGACGCTGGTAAAATCGCAGGTCTTGAAGTAGAACGTATCATCAACGAGCCGACTGCAGCAGCGCTTGCATACGGACTTGATAAAACAGATGAAGATCAAACGATCCTGGTATACGACCTTGGCGGCGGTACATTCGACGTTTCCATCCTTGAACTTGGCGACGGTGTATTCGAAGTTCGTTCAACTGCCGGTGACAACCGTCTGGGCGGAGACGATTTTGACCAAGTCATCATCGATCATCTTGTGTCTGAATTCAAAAAAGAAAACGGCATTGATCTGTCAAAAGACAAAATGGCGCTTCAGCGTTTGAAAGACGCAGCTGAGAAAGCGAAAAAAGATCTTTCCGGCGTATCTTCTACGCAAATTTCTTTACCGTTTATCACAGCTGGAGAAGCAGGACCGCTTCACCTTGAACTTACATTAACTCGCGCTAAATTCGAAGAGCTTTCTTCTCATTTAGTAGAGCGCACAATGGGCCCTGTCCGTCAAGCGCTTCAAGATGCAGGACTTTCTGCAAGCGAAATCGACAAAGTCATCCTTGTCGGCGGATCAACTCGTATTCCTGCCGTACAAGAAGCAATCA
Organism: Bacillus sp. PAMC26543; assembly: GCF_014250375.1. Lineage (NCBI taxonomy): Bacteria > Bacillati > Bacillota > Bacilli > Caryophanales > Bacillaceae > Bacillus > Bacillus sp. PAMC26543. Next base: position 1,638,715 of record NZ_CP060193.1, read on the forward strand.
AAAAAGAAACTGGAAAAGAAGCGCATAAAGGCGTAAACCCGGATGAAGTTGTAGCGCTTGGTGCTGCAATTCAGGGCGGCGTTATCACTGGTGACGTAAAAGACGTTGTTCTTCTTGACGTTACACCGCTTTCTCTCGGTATTGAAACAATGGGCGGCGTGTTCACAAAACTGATCGACCGCAACACAACAATTCCGACAAGCAAATCACAAGTGTTCTCAACTGCTGCTGATAACCAAACAGCTGTTGATATCCATGTTCTTCAAGGTGAGCGCCCAATGTCTGCCGACAACAAAACACTCGGCCGCTTCCAGCTTACTGATATCCCGCCAGCACCGCGCGGCGTGCCTCAAATCGAAGTTTCTTTCGATATTGACAAAAACGGTATCGTAAATGTAAGAGCAAAAGACTTAGGCACAGGAAAAGAACAAAACATCACAATCAAATCTTCTTCAGGTCTTTCTGATGATGAGATCGAACGCATGGTAAAAGAAGCGGAAGAAAATGCTGACGCTGATGCGAAGAAAAAAGAAGAAATCGAAGTCCGCAACGAAGCAGATCAGCTTGTTTTCCAAACTGAGAAAACATTAAAAGATCTTGAAGGCAAAGTGGACGAAGAACAAGTGAAAAAAGCCAACGATGCCAAAGACGCTTTAAAAGCAGCGATTGAGAAAAACGAATTTGAAGAGATCAAAGCGAAAAAAGATGAGCTTCAAGCAATCGTTCAAGAGCTTTCTATGAAGCTTTATGAAGAAGCTGCTAAAGCACAGCAAGCTCAAGACGGAGCAAACGCTGAAGGCAAAGCTGATGACAACGTTGTCGACGCTGAATACGAAGAAGTAAACGACGACCAAAACAAAAAATAAGTTTCTTTCTGAGTCAGCTCGCTTTTGGGCTGGCTGAAAAGAACATATTTCATAATCTGATTCAATGGTTAGAAAGTCAAAGTCAGGCATCTCTTGGCTTTGACTTTTTTTCTTGCCCGGGATAAAAGGAATTGAAAAATCATAATTCAAAATGATACAATCTAATTTATGTGAGAAATTCGGGAGAGTGAAGTAGATGAGTAAGCGTGATTACTATGAAGTGCTGGGTGTAAGTAAGAGCGCTTCAAAGGATGAAATAAAAAAGGCTTATCGAAAGCTGTCAAAAAAATATCATCCTGACATTAACAAAGAAGCCGGATCAGATGAAAAGTTTAAAGAAGTCAAAGAAGCATACGAAACGCTGTCTGATGACCAAAAACGGTCTCATTACGACCAATTTGGCCATACTGATCCTAACCAAGGCTTCGGCGGCGGCGGTTTTGGCGGCGGCGACTTCGGCGGTTTTGGTTTCGATGATATTTTCTCAAGTATTTTCGGCGGCGGCACTAGACGAAGAGATCCGAATGCACCGCGTCAAGGGGCGGATCTGCAATATACGATGACTTTGTCATTTGAGGATGCCGTTTTCGGAAAAGAAACGACCATCGAGATTCCGCGTGAGGAAACATGCGATACATGTAAAGGCTCAGGGGCGAAACCTGGTACAAATCCGGAAACGTGCTCACACTGCGGAGGCTCCGGTCAGCTAAATGTGGAGCAAAACACGCCGTTTGGTAAAGTTGTCAACAGACGAGTCTGCCACCACTGCGAAGGTACAGGTAAAATCATTAAAAACAAATGTGCGGATTGCGGCGGCAAAGGAAAAATCAAAAAACGCAAAAAAATCAACGTCACAATTCCTGCCGGTGTAGATGACGGGCAGCAGCTGCGTCTCTCAGGACAGGGTGAACCAGGCGTAAACGGCGGCCCTGCCGGGGATTTATTTGTCGTATTCCACGTGCGCGCCCACGAATTCTTTGAGCGCGACGGAGATGATATTTACTGTGAAATGCCGTTAACGTTTGCTCAAGCCGCGCTTGGAGATGAAGTGGAAGTTCCGACGCTTCACGGGAAAGTGAAATTGAAAATCCCTGCCGGTACACAAACAGGAACAAAATTCAGATTAAGAGGCAAAGGCGTTCAAAATGTCAGAGGCTATGGACAGGGTGACCAGCATATCGTCGTCCGCGTTGTCACTCCGACAAACTTGACAGATAAACAAAAAGATATTATCCGCGAATTTGCCGAAGTCAGCGGAAACCTGCCTGATGAACAGGAAATGAGTTTCTTTGATAAGGTAAAACGCGCGTTTAAAGGCGATTAATTATTGGATGAGGAGTTGGTAGTTTTGAAATGGTCCGAATTAAGCATTCACACAACACATGAAGCGGTCGAACCTATCTCAAATATTTTGCATGAAGCTGGTGCGAGTGGGGTTGTGATAGAGGACCCGCTTGATTTAATTAAAGAACGTGAGAATGTGTACGGGGAAATCTACCAGCTCGACCCCAATGATTATCCGAACGAGGGTGTCATTGTCAAAGCGTATCTGCCGGTCAACAGCTTTCTTGGAGAAACGGTAGAGGGCATAAAAGAAACAATTAATAATCTGCTTCTTTATGATATTGATTTGGGCAGAAACCATATCACCATTTCCGAAGTGAACGAAGAGGAATGGGCGACTGCCTGGAAAAAGTATTACCACCCTGTGAAAATTTCTGAAAAGTTTACGATTGTGCCGACGTGGGAGGACTATACGCCGGTACATACGGATGAGCTGATTATTGAAATGGACCCGGGAATGGCATTCGGAACAGGCACACACCCTACAACCGTACTTTGTATTCAGGCGCTTGAACGCTTTGTGCAAAAGGGTGATAAGGTGATTGATGTAGGCACAGGCTCCGGAATTTTAAGTATTGCGGCTGCAATGCTTGAGGCTGAATCGGTTCATGCCTATGATCTTGATCCCGTTGCTGTAGAAAGCGCACGTCTCAATTTGAAGTTAAACAAGGTTAGCGATATAGCTCAAGTCAAACAAAATAATTTGTTAGACGGGATTTCAGGAGAACATGATGTGATCGTTGCCAACATTTTGGCTGAAGTCATCCTTCGTTTTACTTCACAGGCTTATCATCTGCTGAAAGACGGCGGGCACTTTATTACTTCAGGAATTATCGGCCAAAAAAAGCAAGAGGTAAAAGAAGCATTGGAACAGGCTGGCTTTACCATTGTGGAAATCCTCTCAATGGAAGATTGGGTCAGCATTATTGCGAAAAAATAACAGTTAGTAGGTGTCACAGCGTATGCAACGATATTTTATCGAGCTCACGAAGCAGCAAATGGAGGAAGCGCCGGCTATTTCAATTACCGGAGAAGATGTTCATCATATTGTAAATGTCATGAGAATGAACGAGGGAGACGAGATTATCTGCTGTTCTCAGGATGGCTTCGAAGCAAAATGTGAACTTCAATCTGTTACCAAAGAAAAAGTGTCCTGTCTTATGATAGAATGGACGAATGAAAACAGAGAGCTTCCGATAAAGGTTTATATTGCAAGCGGCCTCCCGAAAGGGGATAAACTTGAATGGATTATCCAAAAGGGGACTGAGCTGGGAGCTCATGCCTTTATTCCTCTGCAAGCCGCACGCTCTGTTGTCAAGCTGGATGACAAGAAAGCGAAGAAAAAGCGGGAAAGATGGACAAAAATTGCGAAGGAAGCGGCGGAGCAATCGTACCGAAACGAAGTGCCGCAAGTGCTGGATATCCATTCCTTTCAGCAGCTTCTTGAAAAGGTGCAGAATTTCGATAAATGTGTCGTTGCATACGAAGAGTCATCGAAGCAAGGAGAAACAAGCTCGTTCAGCGCAGTTGTAAGCAGCCTTCCGAAAGGATCATCCCTTTTGATCGTATTCGGTCCCGAAGGCGGTTTAACAGAAGCGGAGGTTGAGCGGCTCACGGCGAAAAACGCTGTTCCGTGCGGCCTCGGACCGAGAATTTTAAGGACAGAAACCGCTCCGCTATACGCGCTGAGCGCAATTTCTTATCATACAGAGTTATTAAGAGGTGATCAATAATGGCAACTGTTGCGTTCCATACGCTTGGCTGCAAAGTCAATCATTATGAAACAGAAGCAATCTGGCAGCTTTTCAAAGATGCGGGCTATGAAAGAAGAGACTTTGAACAAACAGCTGACGTATATGTCATTAATACATGTACGGTAACAAATACGGGAGATAAAAAAAGCCGACAAGTGATCAGACGCGCCATTCGTCAAAATCCTGACGGCGTCATCTGCGTCACAGGCTGTTATGCGCAAACCTCGCCAGCGGAGATTATGGCAATCCCGGGTGTTGACATTGTAGTCGGAACTCAGGATCGTGAAAAAATGCTCGGCTACATCGATCAATATCGTGAAGAGCGTCAGCCGATCAATGGCGTCAGCAACATTATGAAAGCTAGAGTATATGAAGAGCTTGATGTACCTGCTTTCACAGACCGGACAAGAGCGTCATTAAAAATACAGGAAGGCTGCAATAACTTCTGCACGTTCTGTATCATTCCGTGGGCGCGCGGACTTCTCCGTTCACGTGACCCGGAGGAAGTTATTAAACAAGCACAGCAGCTTGTTGATGCGGGTTATAAAGAAATCGTACTTACTGGTATTCATACAGGCGGCTACGGTGAAGATATGAAAGATTACAACTTTGCCAAGCTTTTGAGAGAACTTGACGCCCGTGTTCAAGGTGTGAAACGGATCAGAATTTCGTCCATTGAGGCAAGCCAGATCACAGACGAAGTGATTGAAGTTTTAGACCGTTCAGATAAGATTGTGCGCCATTTGCACATTCCGATTCAATCCGGATCAAACACAGTGCTTAAACGGATGAGACGCAAATACACTATGGAATTTTTCGCTGACCGTTTAAATAAGCTGAAAAAAGCACTTCCGGGCTTAGCCGTAACCTCCGATGTCATTGTAGGCTTCCCTGGTGAAACAGAAGAAGAATTTATGGAAACCTATAACTTTATCAAAGAAAACAGATTCTCTGAACTGCATGTTTTCCCTTACAGCAAACGTACGGGAACGCCAGCTGCGCGGATGGAAGACCAAGTGGATGAAAACGTCAAAAACGAACGTGTACACCGCCTGATTGCACTTTCTGACCAGCTTGCGAAGGAATATGCCTCTGATTATGAAAATGAAGTCCTTGAAATTATTCCTGAGGAAGCATTTAAAGAATCAGATGAAGAAAACATGTATGTCGGCTACACAGACAACTACATGAAAGTTGTTTTCAAAGGTACGGAAGACATGATCGGCAAAATCGTGAAAGTAAAAATACTAAAAGCAGGCTATCCATACAATGAAGGACAGTTTGTCCGTATTGTTGAGGATGACATAACAGAACAAATGCGTATGTCTTCTTAATCTGAAAAACCGGTGCATCTGAATGTGCCGGTTTTTTATGTTCAGTTTTTAGCTGGGATAAGCAGTTTAATAAAGCTGTAGAACAAGTTGGTAAGCGGTAAAAACAAAAGAGCTGATACGACATTAAATAGCAGACTGAAATGGGCGATTCTTTGGGCAGGGTCTGCCGAGAGCTGTTCAACAAATCCGGTCGCTGCCGCCAAAAACGGGAATACAATTGCTACGCCGATTATGTTAAACAAAACATGGGCGCACGCTGTCTGTTTTGCGGCATATCCGCCGGATACAGCAGCCATGACAGCTGTAATGCATGTCCCGATGTTTGACCCAAGCACAACGCTCATTGCCTGTGTCAGTCCAATAACGCCTTCATTCATAAAGCTCATTAAAATGCCGATGCAGACAGAACTTGAGTGAATGATTGCAGTTAACACCATGCCGATAAGCAAAGCAGACCAGTTTGAGTCGTTTACATGATGAAGAATCCCTGCACCTGTTTTCAGCTGAGTAAGCGGTTCTGCAAGACGGCTGAAGCCGCTGATGCAAAAAAAGATAATTCCGAGTCCGAGAAAGCTTGTTCCCAGCTGCTTGAATGGATACCTGCCCGTCAAAAAAAACAGCACACCGCCAATCAATAGAATCCAAATCAACACATCCATTTTGATTGCAAGAAATTCGGTTGTAAAGGTAGATCCGACATTTGTTCCAAGGATCATCGGTATTGTCCGTTTGAAAGAAAGGGCTCCCGCACTTACAAATCCGATGACAATTACCATAAAGGCGGAGCTGCTTTGGAGAAATCCTGTAAAAACAATACTGATGAGGAATGCTTTTAATGGATGATCCGTAAAAATCAGCAGCTGCTCTTCAATTTTTGAATACGTCAGCGAAATTAAACCTTTCCGAAGCATGTTCATTCCTGCGAGAAAGAATAATATAAGAGCAGTAAAACTAATCAGAAGCAACATTTTATTCACCAACCCCTTTCTATCATTATATAGACAGGCAGTCCCGCTCATGACGGAAAAGTGAACTCACTTAGTTGACCTGACTGAAGGCTTATATTATAATGTCAAAGTACATGTTTATATGTGTAACTTAAAGGTAGTCGATTGGTGTATTCGGAGGGAGGGAAAGAGAATGTCAAAAACGGTCGTTAGAAAAAACGAATCGCTTGAAGATGCTCTTCGTCGCTTCAAACGCAGTGTATCAAAGACAGGTACTTTGCAAGAAGCAAGAAAGCGCGAATTTTATGAAAAACCTAGCGTAAAGCGCAAGAAAAAGTCTGAAGCTGCTAGAAAACGCAAATTCTAAAAGAGGGTGGATTTATGAGTCTTCTTGAGCGACTTAACCAAGATATGAAGCTATATATGAAAAGCCGTGAGAAAGACAAACTGACTGTCGTTCGAATGGTTAAGGCTTCACTTCAAAACGAAGCAATTAAGCTTAAGAAAGACAGTTTGACCGAGGATGAGGAACTCACTGTCCTTTCTCGTGAACTTAAGCAACGTAAAGACTCCCTCCAGGAATTTTCAAACGCTAATCGTTTAGATTTAGTAGATAAAGTTCAAAAAGAGCTGGACATTTTAGAAGTTTATTTACCACAGCAGCTATCAGAAGAAGAGCTGCGTACAATCGTAAATGAAACCATCGCGGAGGTCGGTGCGAGCTCAAAAGCGGACATGGGCAAAGTGATGGGGGCAATTATGCCTAAAGTAAAAGGTAAAGCTGACGGAAGTTTAATTAATAAGCTTGTGAGCAGTCAACTGTCTTAAATGGCGAAGAAAAGGACATCTTTCTAAGAGAGATGTCTTTTTTTATACATAAAAAAATGAAACCTTTGATACATTTGTTACGTATGAAGAGAAGGCACTTACTATACGAGGAAGGAGGGATACATCGCCCTTGCTTCAAACAAAAGGATTCCGAGCGGCTCTTTTGAGCATATTTCTACTATCATTATTAGGAGTTCAGCTGCACACAAAAGCAGAAAAACAAACCGTCTACGTCATTCCCGTTGAAAAAAATGTCGAACAGGGTCTCGCCTCGTTTTTGTCACGTTCGCTACAAGATGCAGAGGCTCAGCATGCAAACCATATTATTCTTGATATTAACACACCGGGAGGACTGGTGAAATCAGCTATTGATATAGCGGACACGATCAACGAAACGGATATCCCGATAACTGCTTATGTAAACAAACGGGCATTGTCTGCTGGTGCATATATCGCGTTACAGGCTGACGCCATTTATATGGCGCCCGGAGGAAAGATGGGAGCCTCGGCGATCATAGACGGTAAAGGCAATGCTGCTGACAAAAAAGCTGAATCATTCTGGCTTGCGGAGCTGGAAGATGCCGCAGCAAAAAACAACCGTGATCCAAAATATGCGCGTGCCATGGCAGACCCTGATGTAGATGCAAGAGAAGCGGGCGCGCCGAAGGGAGATCTGCTTACGCTGAATGCGGAAAAAGCTGTTGACGTAGGCTATTCAGAAGGAACTGTTAACAATCTTTCCGCGCTTGTGAAGAAGCTTGGATACGAAAATGCACATATCAGCTATGCTGAGGAAAGCTTTGCAGAAAAGGCAGCAAGGTGGCTGACCAGTCCGATTGTTGTTCCTATTTTATTGACAATTGCCTTTTTAGGCCTTACTGTTGAGCTTTTTTCTCCTGGTGTCGGTCTGCCTGGAACAGCAGGATTTATCGCTTTGATCCTGTTTTTTTACGGACATCTTGCAACGGGTCTTGCCGGATATGAAACGGTTCTCCTCTTCATAGCAGGGGTGATTCTGATCCTGATGGAGATATTCCTCCCCGGAGGAATTATTGGTTTACTTGGCTTGGGAGCAATTGTTGCGAGCTTATTTTTGGCCGCGGGAAGCTTCACAGTCATGGCGGTTTCTCTCTTGATCGCCTCAGCTGTTTCCATTACAGCTTTCATTTTACTGACAAGGGTGTTGGGAAAGCGTATGAAATTCTTTAAGAAATTTATATTAAATGATTCTACAAATACAGAGAGCGGTTATGTATCAAACCAAACGCGCACGGACTTAATCGGCAAGGAGGGCGTGACCTTTACGCCGCTGCGTCCCGCGGGAACCGTCATTATCGATGATGAACGTCTTGATGTGGTATCTGAAGGATTATTTACAGAGAAAGATAAAAAAGTAAAAGTAATCAAAGTGGAAGGCTCGCGCATTGTCGTGAGAGAAATTTAAACAGAAACGAGGAGAAGTAGCATGGACCCATCAACATTAATGATACTGGCTATTGTCGTAGTAGGGATCATTGTTTTAGCTGTATTTTTTACATTTGTACCTGTTATGCTCTGGATTTCAGCTTTAGCAGCCGGAGTTAAAATCAGCATTTTCACTCTAATAGGGATGAGGCTTCGCCGCGTCATACCGAACCGGGTGGTTAATCCGCTGATTAAAGCGCATAAAGCGGGACTCGACGTTGGAACAAACCAGCTTGAAAGCCACTATCTTGCCGGAGGGAATGTAGATAGAGTCGTTAACGCACTTATCGCAGCTCAGCGTGCTAATATTGAGCTTACATTTGAACGCTGTGCAGCCATCGACCTTGCCGGACGTGATGTATTGGAAGCCGTGCAAATGAGCGTTAATCCGAAGGTCATTGAAACACCGTTTATTGCAGGTGTTGCCATGGACGGAATTGAAGTGAAGGCGAAAGCGAGAATTACAGTAAGAGCCAATATCGACCGCCTCGTCGGGGGGGCGGGTGAGGAAACGATTGTAGCCCGTGTAGGCGAAGGGATCGTCTCTACAATCGGTTCATCCGAAAATCACAAAAAAGTGCTGGAGAACCCTGATATGATTTCTCAAACGGTTCTCGGTAAAGGCCTGGATTCAGGAACCGCCTTTGAAATTCTTTCGATTGATATTGCTGATGTTGACATTGGTAAAAACATCGGGGCGATCTTGCAGACGGATCAGGCAGAGGCCGACAAAAATATTGCACAGGCCAAAGCCGAAGAACGCCGTGCAATGGCTGTTGCTCAAGAACAGGAAATGCGCGCACGTGTAGAAGAAATGCGAGCTAAAGTGGTTGAAGCCGAAGCGGAAGTGCCGCTTGCGATGGCCGAAGCTTTGCGCGAAGGAAATATCGGCGTCATGGACTACATGAATATTAAAAACATTGATGCAGACACAGATATGCGTGATTCATTCGGTAAATTAACGAAAGACCAATCGGATGAAGACCGCAAATCATAATCTCTCTATGCAGAAGGGAGAATAGTGATGGAAGATATACTGACGAATCCGCTTGTTATTGCAGCGATTATCGGAATTATTTCCACGATTTTCGGCAAAGTGAAAAAAGAAGAAGAAAAAAACAATCAAAATCAAAAAAGAAAAAAGCCGCAGACAATGAAACCTGCTTCTGTTCAAACTAAACAATCAGCTGAAGAAACGCCTGCTCCTATTCCAAACCGCTTGGAACAGATGAGACAAGAAGCTGAAGACAGACGGAAGGAAACGGAAAGAAACCTGAAAGGGCTTGAGGGGGATCTTACTGCCGCCAAACATAAATCTGTGTATACCAAGCAAAAACTGTTTCAGGTCAATAAAGACACTGTGGTGCAAGGTATTGTCTTAGGCGAGGTATTCGGTCCGCCAAGGGCAAAAAAACCTCATCACACAATGCGAGCAGCCCGCAAAAATTAAGTGTTAGAACCCTCTTTCAAATCATACATATGAGATGAAAGGGGGTTCTTTTTGTATGGGGCAAAGAAAGAATCGTTTAAAAGCTTGGCTGACAAGAGCATTGGAAATTCCCCCGGACGTTATGATGGATCTGCCGCGGATCACAATGGTCGGCAGACTTCATATCTACATAGAAAACCACAGAGGCCTTCTGCTGTTCAGTGAGAATGAAGTGAGGCTGATGCTGAAGCAGGGCCAGTGCATCATATCAGGAAAAAACTTTGTTATCAAAGCGATTCTTCCGGAAGAAATACTTTTGGAGGGTACGATTGATGTCGTTCGATATGTTGAGTCATAAAGCCGAGGGGGAAATGTTGTGAAAAATAAATGGCTGTCTTTTTTTGGTGGTAAGGTCCAGCTTGAAGTGACGGGACGAGGCATTGAACGGCTCCTTAATGAATGCACAAGAAGAGGGATTCCGATCTTTCATCTGAAAAAAAAGAAAGAAGCCGTCTTGTTATATATACAGCTTCAGGATGTACATGCCTTTCGGCGTGTCAGAAGAGAATTTGACTGTAAAGCCCGTTTTATCAATCGAAAAGGGTTCCCGTTCTTATTGCTGAAATCCAAACTGAATTTAGGTTTTACCATTGGTTTTGCGCTTTTTTTTATCCTATTGTTTTTGCTCTCCAATATGGTGTGGAAAATTGAAGTGACTGGTGCAAAGCCTGAAACGGAGCACCAAATGATGCAGCATTTGAAGGAAATCGGCGTCAAAAAAGGGCGATTGCAATTTTTAATGCAGTCTCCCGAAAAAATACAAAAATCGTTAACCAACGGAATAGACAATATTACTTGGGTCGGAGTCGATTTGAAAGGCACGACCATCCACATGAAAGTTGTGGAGAAAAATGAGCCTGAAAAAGAAAAGTATGTCAGTCCGCGCCACATTGTCGCCAAAAAGAAAGCAACCATTACAAGAATGTTTGTCCAGAAAGGCCAGCCCATGGCCGCAATCCATGATCATGTGGAAAAGGGGCAAATGCTTGTCTCCGGCTTAATCGGAAGCGAAGATGAGCAGCAGGAAGTCGCCTCTAAAGCTGAAATTTACGGCGAGACCTGGTACAGATCTGAAGTAACGGTGCCCCTTGAAACATTATTTAACGTCTATACGGGCAAAGTAAGGACAAAGCACAAGCTTTCTTTTGGCTCATGGGCTTTCCCAATCTGGGGGACGCTTAAAAAAGAAGAATTAAAACATCCAAAAACAGAACAAGAGAAGCATTCGCTTCATTTTCTCGGTTTGGAGCTCCCTGTTTCTTATATCAAAGAGCAAACGAGAGAAAGTGAAGAGGCTTTGCGAAAATATACGAAAGAAGAAGCAGTTCAAGAAGGAATCAAAATGGGTAAACGGGATGTAGAGAGTAAAATAGGCGAGGACGGCGAGGTGAAAAGTGAAAAAGTTTTGCACCAGACAGTCGAGAATGGTAAAGTAAAGTTGATTATTCTCTACCAAGTTATAGAAGATATCGTTCAAACCACACCTATTGTCAGGGAGACTGAAGAATGACAGAACATTTACTTGCGATGAATCAAAAACTGAAAAGCCCGGACGAAGCGCTTTCACTGTTCGGGAATCAAGATTCTTTTTTGACACTGATGGAGAAAGATCTGGATGTAAATATCATTACGCGAGGCGAAACGATTTATATTTCAGGCGATGAAGAATCGTTTCAGATTGCCGACAGGCTGCTGGGATCACTTCTCGCATTAATTCGCAAGGGGATAGAGATCTCTGAACGTGATGTGATTTCCGCCATCAAGATGGCAAAAAAGAATGAACTTGAATATTTTGAAAGCATGTACGAAGAAGAAATTACAAAAAACGCAAAAGGCAAATCGATCCGTGTGAAAACCATGGGACAGCGGGAATACGTAGCCGCCATGAAACGAGATGATCTTGTATTTGGCATCGGCCCGGCAGGAACTGGAAAAACGTACCTTGCTGTCGTAAAAGCAGTCCACGCATTGAAAAACGGACATATTAAAAAAATCATTTTAACAAGACCTGCGGTAGAAGCCGGTGAAAGCCTCGGTTTTTTACCAGGTGACCTGAAAGAGAAAGTAGATCCTTATCTGCGCCCGCTGTATGACGCTCTTCATGATGTGCTTGGAACAGATCATACAGAACGGCTGCTGGAAAGAGGAGTCATTGAAATCGCTCCGCTCGCTTATATGAGAGGCCGGACGCTTGATGATGCCTATGTTATACTTGATGAAGCACAGAACACTACGCCTGCCCAGATGAAAATGTTTTTGACGAGACTGGGTTTTGGCTCTAAAATGATCATTACAGGTGACGTTAGCCAAATTGATCTGCCGAAAGGCGTCAAATCGGGACTTGCAGTAGCGAGAGAGATGCTGAAAGAAATCAACGGCATTTCTGTGATTGAACTGGACCAGACAGACGTGGTCAGACATCCGCTTGTTGCGAAAATTATTGAAGCATACGATAAGCAAAATTAATCCTGAATGACCCGATCGCGCGTTATCGGGTCATTTTTGCTTATGAGCTTGATTTTCTAGAGGAGGTTCTTGTGTTGAAAAAGAAGGGGAAGACCAAAAGCGGCTCAAAAAAGTGGCGCGGCTTTAAAAATGCCCGTTCCATGCATGTACTGCTGTATCTTCTGCTGGCTGCGATTATGTTCGCATTGCTTTTTGTACATGTGAAGCCGGAAACGCTTGATTTAGACCTGTTTTCAGTCAGCGACAAGACCATTTATGCTCCGGCAACCGTGGAAGATCAAAAAGCGACAGAGGAAAAAAAGCAAGCTGCTGAGGATGCGGTCGAAGATCAATATACCTTAAAGAAAGATTATACAGACAATCGAATTGATCTTGTGTCATCGATATTCGACAGTATCAGTGAAGTGAAAAAATCAGCAGAAGAAGACAGCAGTTCACCATCAGAAAAAACAATGATTAAGTCGGTGAAAAATAAGCTGACGTCAGATGTGAATGATTCTATATCAGAGGATGCCATCAAGACTTTGCTGAAGGCGGACCATGAAGATTTTTCATTTGTCAGAGATACTGTCATAACAGCAGTAAACTCAGTGATGAGCAGTGAAATCCCGTCGGATAAATTATCTGAAGCAAAAGATAAAGTGCAAAAAGAACTGAAGAGTAATTCTATCCCGTCTAAATATTTAGGAGCCGCCACGGAAATCGGGCGTTACGCCATTATTCCGAATTACGTCTTCGATCCAAAAGCAACAGAGGCAAAACGCCAGGAAGCGTCAGATAATGTTCAGCAGGTTCAGATCAAACAGGGGCAGGTGCTCGTGGAAGAAAATGACCTCATTGATCGGGAAGTGTACAGAAAACTTGAGCTGACCGGATTGTTAAATAACTCCAATTTGTTCAAACCGATTAGCGGCCTTTTGATTATGATCGGGCTTTTCATTGCTACACTCGTTTACTATTTCGAAAAACAGAATCAAAATCTGAAATTCAAAAACAAGTCGATCCTATTATTCTCCATTATTACAACGCTTTTGCTTGTTATTATGGAGGTTGTCAGTTTATTTCAAAAGATGGAATATAACAATATTGGCTATCTTGTTCCCATTGCGGCCGGAGCAATCTTAATCAAGCTGCTGATGAATGAACGGATCGCTATTTTAGGAAGTATCATTCTTGCGATTTGCGGAAGTATGATGTTTAATCAAGGTGTGACAGGAACATTTAATTATGTCATTGGTATTTATTATTTGATCAGCGGTATTTCCGGTGTTTTGTTTTTAGGAAAACACAATGGCAGATCAAAAATTTTGCAGACCGGGCTTTTTGTGGCGTTTATCAATATGATTGTGGTTCTATCTCTATTATTGATTCAAAACACCGCGCTGTCAGGCTTGGAAATCGGGACGCTAATGCTGATGGGGGTTGTGTCGGGATTTGCTTCCTCCGTATTAATTATCGGGCTTATGCCGTTTTTTGAGACAGGTTTCGGCATTTTGTCCACAATGAGGCTGATCGAGCTGTCCAACCCTAACCATCCGCTGCTTCGAAAAATACTGACAGAAACACCAGGTACATATCACCACAGCGTCATGGTCGCCAATTTGTCAGAGGCCGCCTGCGAGGCGGTAGGGGCAAATGGTTTGCTTGCAAGAGTCGGTGCGTATTATCACGACCTCGGAAAAACAAAGCGGCCGCAATATTTTATTGAAAATCAAATGAATATTGACAATCCGCATGATAAGCTTTCTCCGCAACTCAGTAAAAATATCATTATTTCGCATACCACTGACGGGGCGAATATGCTGAGGAGCTATAAATTTCCAAAGGAGCTTGTGGATATTGCTGAGCAGCACCACGGGACCTCTCTTTTGAAATTCTTTTATTATAAAGCGAAAGAAAAAGGCGATCAGATTACAGAGGAAGAATTCCGTTACCCGGGACCGAAGCCGCAGTCAAAAGAAGCCGCGATTATATCAGTGGCAGACAGTGTCGAAGCGGCTGTCAGATCGATGCATAATCCAAATCCTGAACGAATTGAAAAGCTTGTCCGGGGCATTATATCCGATAAGCTTCAGGACGGACAGTTTAGTGAATGCGATTTGACATTTAAAGAGCTAGATACAATCGCAAAAACGCTTTGTGCAACATTAAAAGGAATTTTCCACTCCCGGATTGAATATCCGGAGGCTACTAAGAAGGTGAAATAGATGAGTTTATTGATTGATATCGTAGATGAAACCGGAAGTGTCTCTGAAGAGATGCTTAAAGAAGTAGAAAATCTGCTTCAATTTGCCGCTGAGCGCGAAGGAGTTCAGGACCAGGCTGAGGTTTCTGTCACGATCGTTACCAATGAAGACATTCAGCAGATCAATAAAGAGTATCGGGGAAAGGATACGCCGACAGACGTCATCTCTTTTGCTCTTGAAGAAGAGGGAGAAGACGAAGTTGAAATTGTCGGTGCTGAAATGCCGCCGGTTCTAGGTGACATTATCATCAGTGCAGATCGTACAAGAGAGCAGGCTGAAGAATATAACCATTCTTTCAAGAGAGAGCTTGGCTTTCTAGCGGTGCATGGATTCCTGCATCTTTTAGGATATGACCATATGACGAAAGAGGAAGAAGAGGAGATGTTTACTAAGCAAAAGGATTTGCTGGACGCCTATGGACTCAAGAGATCATAGAAATGAGCTGAAGCGATTCCTAATGAGCTTCGTGCACGCAGGGCGGGGCATATGGAGAACGGCGCGGACGGAGCGGAATTTTCAATTTCATGCCGCGGCTGCCTGCGCCGTTATCATTTGCGGTTTTCTCGTTAATCTCAGCCTGACAGAGTGGGCTATTATTTTTCTTTTGATTGGCGGAATGCTTTCACTGGAGCTTTTAAATACAGCTATTGAACACACGGTTGATTTAGTAACAGATAAACACCACCCGCTTGCTAAGGCGGCTAAGGACGCTGCTGCCGGGGCTGTTTGCGTTTTTGCCGTGATTTCGTGTATTATTGGTTTACTTATTTTTTTGCCAAAGCTGTCTGGCTGAAAATTCTTACATTTATTTTACATTTTTAGAAATGGGCGTGAAAAAAGGAGCGCCATTATGTAAAATATAAAGTGATAGCGGTACCATTATAGGTAAGAGAGGAACATGTACACATGAACAGACAGAAATTGATAACAGAAGCTTTAAAAGCGCGTGACATGGCATATGCACCGTATTCCAAGTTTAAAGTAGGAGCCGCTCTTCTTACCAAAGATGGAAAAGTGTACAGAGGCTGCAATATAGAGAATGCGGCATACAGCATGTGCAATTGCGCTGAGCGTACCGCTTTGTTTAAAGCTGTTTCTGAAGGCGATACTGAGTTTCAGATGCTGGCAGTAGCTGCTGACACCCCGGGCCCAGTATCACCGTGCGGAGCCTGCCGGCAGGTGATTTCTGAGCTCTGCACAAAGGACGTTATTATCGTGCTGACCAATTTACAAGGACAAATACAAGAAATGACTGCAGAAGAATTATTGCCAGGCGCATTTTCATCGGAGGATTTACATGACGAACGAAAGCTTTAAATCAGGATTTGTATCCATTATCGGAAGACCAAACGTAGGAAAGTCTACTTTTTTGAACAGAGTGATCGGCCAAAAAATCGCGATCATGAGTGATAAACCCCAAACAACAAGAAATAAGGTGCAAGGGGTATTAACGACAGGCACATCACAAACGATTTTTATTGACACACCAGGAATTCATAAGCCTAAGCATAAGCTTGGAGACTTTATGATGAAAGTGGCGCAAAATACATTAAAAGAAGTCGATTTGATCTTATTTATGATCAATGCTGAGGAAGGCTACGGCAAGGGTGACGAGTTCATTATTGAGAAACTGCAGAATACCTCGACACCTGTTTTCTTAATCGTAAACAAAATTGACAAGATCCATCCAGATCAATTGCTTCTGCTAATTGACGAATACCGCGGGCGATATCCTTTTAAGGAAATTGTTCCGATCTCTGCATTAGAGGGAAATAACATTGAAACATTGCTGGCCCAGATTGAAGCATATTTGCCTGAAGGTCCGCAGTTTTATCCGAGTGACCAGGTGACCGATCATCCGGAGCGCTTTATCATTTCTGAGTTGATAAGGGAAAAGGTGCTGCATCTGACAAGGGAAGAGATCCCGCACAGCATTGCGGTAAGCATCGAATCGATTAAAGGGCAGGACAACGGATCCGTGCACGTGGCGGCAACAATTGTGGTCGAACGGGATTCTCAAAAAGGAATTGTCATCGGGAAAAAAGGCAGCCTGCTGAAAGAAGTCGGAAAAAGAGCGAGAGCGGATATCGAGGCCCTCTTAGGTTCTCGCGTCTATCTTGAATTGTGGGTAAAAGTGCAGAAAGACTGGCGTAACAAAATGTCCCAGCTTCGCGACTTCGGCTTTAAAGAGGATGAATATTAATCTCTTGCTGTGTCATTATCTCACATGAACAGGGATACATTAGCAAATTTTGTTTAACATGAAATGGAGGACATCTGGTCAAGATAAAGGTAAGAATTTGGAGTTTAGGTAAGCTAGTTTAACTACAGAAAGGTGGGTTTCTTGTGTTGAATTTTACCTGGAACGTATTTTCTCAAACAGGAAATGTTGATACGTATCTTCTTTTTAAAGAACTGGAAAAAGAGAACATGGAAAGACCCGAAGAACTAGAAGATGAGCTAGCCCGATTTGATTTTCCAATTTTATAGACCTCTTGACCGCTCCTGTTTTAGGAAGGTGCGGAAATGCTGACAAAATGTGAAGGAATCGTTCTTCGTACCAATGATTACGGAGAGACGAATAAAATTGTTACTTTACTGACAAGAGAACACGGAAAAATAGGTGTTATGGCCAGAGGAGCCAAAAAACCGAACAGCCGTTTATCAGCAGTCAGCCAGCCCTTTTTGTATGGTTCATTCTTAATGCAGAAAACAACAGGCCTCGGAACCCTTCAGCAGGGTGAAATGATCCTCAGCATGAGAGGCATCAGAGAGGATTTGTTTTTAACTGCATATGCAGCTTTTATTGCTGAGCTCGTTGACAAAGGCACAGAAGAAAAAAAACCAAATCCCTATTTGTTTGAATTTATTTTAGAATCCTTTAAACAGCTTGACGAAGGAACAGACCCGGATGTTATTACCTTCATTGTTCAAATGAAGATGCTTGCTGTGATGGGACTGTATCCTGAGCTTAATCACTGTGTGCATTGTAAAAGCCAGGATGGGACATTCCATTTTTCTGTTCGCGATAACGGTTTTATTTGCCACCGCTGCTTTGACAAAGACCCTTACAAGGTGCCGATTAAGCCGCAAACGGCAAGGCTTTTGAGACTGTTTTATTACTTCGATCTTTCAAGGATTGGCAATGTGTCTTTAAAGCAGGAAACGAAAAATGAATTAAAGCAAGTTATTGACTTGTACTACGAAGAATATTCAGGGGTTTATCTGAAATCGAAGCGTTTTTTAGATCAAATGGAGAGCATGAAACATCTTATGGGTGAAAACAAAAGTTGACATATGGCCCATCTTTTTATATGATCATTTATTATAAAATATGTTGCAGTGAGAGAAAGAAGTACTTGCGTTTACCTCATAAAAGCGACCTTAGGACGGTGTAAGCTAAGGATGAGCTCGCAACGAAAGGCATTCTTGAGCAATTTTAAAAAAGAGGCTGGGATTTTGTTCTCAGCAACTAGGGTGGAACCGCGGGAGAACTCTCGTCCCTATGTTTGCGGCTGGCAAGCATAGAGACGGGAGTTTTTTGGTTGCTGCCGCAGCAATTTTATGAAAGAAAAGTGGAGGTGCTTGAAATGAATATTCAAGACATGATTCTAACCCTGCAGAAGCATTGGTCTAATGAAGGCTGTGTGCTCATGCAGGCATACGATGTAGAAAAAGGGGCCGGCACGATGAGCCCGTATACATTTTTGCGCAGTATCGGTCCTGAGCCGTGGAAAGTGGCTTACGTTGAGCCGTCAAGACGCCCAGCTGACGGCCGATACGGAGAAAACCCGAACAGACTCTATCAGCATCATCAATTTCAGGTCATCATTAAACCATCACCTGATAACATTCAAGAGCTGTATTTAGACTCTTTGCGTGCTCTCGGAATTGATCCGCTTGAGCATGACATCCGTTTTGTTGAGGACAACTGGGAGAATCCGTCTTTAGGCTGTGCGGGTCTTGGCTGGGAAGTCTGGCTTGACGGAATGGAAATTACACAATTCACGTATTTCCAGCAGGTTGGGGGACTTGAGTGTAAGCCTGTTTCCGTGGAAATTACATATGGAATTGAGCGTCTGGCCTCTTATATACAGGATAAAGAAAATGTATTTGAACTTGAGTGGACGTCAGGGTTTACTGTGAAAGATTTATTTATGATGGCTGAGTACGAGCATTCCGTTTATACATTTGAAACATCTGACGTTGATATGCTGTTCCAATTATTCAGCACGTATGAAAAAGAAGCGATCAAGCAAATGGATAACGGTCTTGTGCATCCCGCATATGACTACGTGCTTAAATGCTCGCACACATTCAACCTTCTTGACGCCAAAGGGGCAATCTCTGTTACAGAGCGGACAGGCTATATCGGAAGAGTGCGGAATTTAGCAAGAAAAGTCGCAAAAACCTATTATGAGGAACGAGAAAAACTAGGGTTCCCAATGCTTAAAGGGGAGGGTTCTTCTCATGAGTAAACAGGATTTACTTTTAGAGATCGGATTAGAGGAAATGCCGGCGCGCTTTTTGAATGAAAGCATGGTTCAGCTGGGCGAAAAGCTGACAGGCTGGCTTGCAGAAAAAAATATTGCACACGGTGAAGTGAAGCTTTTTAATACACCGAGACGCCTTGCTGTTTTAGTAAAGGGTGTAGCAGAAAAGCAGGATGATATAAAAGAAGAAGCAAGAGGGCCTGCAAAAAAAATCGCCCTTGATGCTGACGGCAACTGGACAAAAGCGGCGATTGGGTTTTCAAAAGGCCAAGGTGCCAGCGTGGAAGACTTGTACATGAAAGAAATAAAAGGCACCGAATATGTTTTTGTGCAAAAATTTCAAGCAGGACAAGAAACCAAAACGCTTCTGCCTGAACTGAACAGCTTAATTACAAGCCTCCATTTCCCGAAAAACATGAGATGGGGAAATGAAGATCTGCGTTATATCCGTCCGATTAAATGGATTGTCGCTTTATTTGGCCAGGATGTCATTCCGTTTGCAATCACAAATGTTGAGTCAGGCCGGACGACACAGGGGCACCGGTTCCTGGGGCATGAAGTGTCTATTGAATCGCCTTCAAGTTATGAAGAACAGCTGAAACAGCAGCATGTTATTGCTGATCCAAATGTTCGCAAACAGATGATTCAATCGCAGCTGGAAGCAATGGCCGAAGAAAACAATTGGAGTATTCCGGTTGACGAGGACCTCCTTGATGAGGTCAATCATTTAGTAGAATATCCGACGGCTCTTTACGGGTCATTTGAATCTGAGTTTCTGTCCATTCCTGAGGAAGTGCTTGTAACGACAATGAAAGAGCATCAGCGCTATTTCCCTGTTAAAGACAAAAACGGAGATTTGCTGCCTTACTTTATCACAGTCCGTAACGGAAACAGCCACGCGATCGAAAATGTCGCGCGAGGCAATGAAAAAGTGCTGCGTGCTCGTTTGTCAGATGCTTCCTTCTTCTACAAGGAAGACCAGAAACTGAACATTGATGAAAATGTGAAGAAGCTTGAAAACATTGTGTTCCATGAAGAGCTTGGCTCTCTCGCTGATAAGGTAAGAAGAGTAACAGCGATCGCAGAGAAGCTTGCTGTCCGTCTTCAAGCTGATGAAGATACATTAAAACATGTGAAACGTGCTGCTGAAATTTCTAAATTCGACCTTGTGACACACATGATATATGAGTTCCCTGAGCTTCAAGGAATTATGGGTGAAAAGTATGCGAAAATGCTTGGCGAACATGATGCTGTAGCCGCAGCTGTCAACGAACACTATATGCCTAGATCTGCAGGCGGAGAAACGCCTTCCACTTTTACTGGGGCGGTAGTTGCCATGGCGGATAAGCTGGATACAATCGCATCCTTCTTCTCTATTGGCGTCATTCCGACTGGTTCACAGGATCCTTACGGTTTGCGCCGCCAAGCGAGCGGGATTGTCGCTATTCTGCTTGACCGGAACTGGGGCATTTCGTTTGAAGAGCTGCTGACTTTCGTACAAACCGAAAAAGAAACCGAACTGTTAGATTTCTTCACTCAGCGTCTAAAATACGTCTTAAATGCGGAGCAGATCAGACATGATGTAATAGATGCCGTGCTGGAAAGCTCTGAGCTTGAGCCATATTCGGCGCTCCACAAAGCGCAAGTGCTGGAACAAAAACTGGGTGCGCCAGGCTTTAAGGAAACAGCAGAAGCTTTAGGCCGAGTGATTTCTATCAGCAAAAAAGGAGTTCGCGCGGAAATTCAGCCTGATTTATTCGAAAATGAATACGAAGCGAAGCTGTACGAAGCTTATCAAACTGCTAAACAAAATCTGCAGGAAAGCTTCAGCAAAAAGGATTATGAGGCGGCACTTACTTCCCTTGCGGCCTTGAAGGAACCGATTGATGCTTATTTCGACCATACGATGGTTATTGCTGATAACGAGACATTAAAGGCAAACCGATTAGCGCAAATGGTAAGCTTGGCGGATCAGATCAAGTCCTTTGCTAATATGAATGCCCTTATTGTAAAATAAAGAAAGAAAAGGCGGTTGCTGTGTGATCGGTAATCGTCTTTTCCCCATTTGAAAGTTTTTTTGTTTGATTACAAAGCATTTACGTTATAATATGGTTTATTATTTCTTTACATAGATACGAAGTGAAAAGGTGGTGAGTACGATCGAACTAAATAAACGGCAAGAACATATTTTGCAGATTGTAAAAGAAAACGGACCGATTACAGGGGAGCATATTGCCGAACAGCTGAATTTAACAAGAGCAACACTGCGTCCGGATTTAGCCATACTCACCATGTCAGGTTTCCTTGAGGCGCGCCCGAGAGTCGGTTATTTCTATACTGGAAAAACCGGCACGCAGCTTTTGGCAGATAAACTGAAAAAGCTTCAGGTGAAAGACTTTCAATCTATCCCCGTCGTTATTCACGAGAACGTTTCTGTATATGATGCGATTTGCACCATGTTTTTAGAAGATGTAGGTACTCTGTTTGTAGTGGACCGTGATGCTGTTTTAGTCGGAGTGCTTTCACGAAAGGATTTACTACGAGCCAGCATCGGCCAGCAGGAGCTTACTTCTGTCCCTGTGCACATTATTATGACTAGAATGCCGAATATTACAGTGTGCAGACGCGAGGATTATGTGATGGACATTGCAAAGCACTTAATTGAAAAACAAATCGATGCGCTGCCTGTCATCAAAGATACCGATAAAGGATATGAAGTGATCGGCAGAGTGACGAAAACGAATATGACCAAAATACTTGTCAGTTTATCAGAAAATGAAATCCTATAAGAGCGCAGACTAACGGGGGGATAATATGAATAACCGCATCATCTATGTTGTATCGGATTCCGTCGGTGAAACGGCCGAATTGGTAGTCAAAGCTGCATTAAGCCAATTTAACGGATCAGCGGATGATACACATGTAAGAAGAATTCCTTATGTTGAAGACATTGGCACTATCAATGAAGTGATTTCACTTGCAAAAGCAGATGGAGGTATTATCTGTTTTACACTTGTGGTGCCGGAAATAAGAGAATATTTGATTGCCGAAGCGGAAAAAGCAAATGTTTTATATTATGATATTATCGGCCCGTTAATTGATAAAATGGAAACAGCCTACGGTTTAACGGCGAAATATGAACCGGGACGGGTCCGCCAGCTTGATGAAGATTATTTCAAAAAGGTCGAAGCGATTGAATTTGCTGTTAAATACGATGATGGGCGTGACCCACGAGGCATTTTAAAAGCTGATATCGTTTTGATCGGTGTATCGAGAACCTCTAAAACACCGTTATCTCAATATCTTGCCCACAAGCGGCTGAAGGTTGCCAATGTTCCGATTGTTCCGGAGGTTGACCCGCCGGAAGAGCTCTTTAATGTTGACCCGAAAAAATGCATCGGCCTGAAGATTAGTCCGGATAAACTGAATCATATCAGAAAAGAACGGTTAAAATCGCTTGGCCTCAATGACAAGGCCATCTATGCAAATATCAACAGAATTAAAGAGGAACTGGAATATTTCGAAAAGATCGTGGATCGAATCGGCTGCCAGGTTGTAGATGTTTCAAATAAAGCAGTAGAAGAAACAGCAAATATTATCCATCATCTCAAAACGAAAAACATGTAACTCAGGACGCTCTATCCTGGGTTTTTGACTTTGCCAAAAGGGAATAATGAAAAACAATAGCATCTTTGTGAAGTTTGTATTATAATAAAAAATTGTGATAAAATGATTAATTTTAGGTTTAAGGTTAGTGTGATACGAATAAACTATTATGGGTAAGATGTCAAGAATTTCTCCTGGAAATTTTTCGACAAATTCATATACACCCGCATTTTTGCAGGGTGTGCGATTTTGCTTGCTTTTATGCAGGAGTTTAATGGAGGGATGGAGAATTACTCTTCTTAATGAAAAAGAAAAGACGATTTTTGTCGATGCTGATGCTTGTCCCGTAAAAGACGAAATTTTACAAACAGCATCCGATTATGAAGTTCAAGTTCTTTTTGTCGCTTCATTTGAACATTACCAGCTTTCAAGAAGTCAGGAAGAAAAATGGAAGTATGTTGATCCTCATAAAGAAGCTGCTGATTTATATATCGCAAATCATGTAAAACCGGGAGATGTCGTGGTGACGCAGGATATTGGTTTAGCATCCCTGCTTGTGAACAGGAATGTCACCGTCATGTCGGAGAGAGGGCGTCTTTACAAGGAAGATACGATTGATTTTGCCCTTGAAGGCCGTCATGTTTCCGGCAAACAAAGGAGAAAAGGCATATATGCCAAAGGGCCTAAAAAATTGAATCATGAAGATCGAGAACGATTTGTTACACTGCTGCAAAAAATCCTGTCGAACGATGAAGGGATTTTGCACTAAAACATCGAATAATGTACGACGGAGTGTTATAAGATGGGAAATCGGATACCAGATGAAATTGTAGACAAGGTGCAAAAGTCGGCAGATATCGTTGAAGTCATAGGTGATTATGTTCAATTAAAGAAGCAAGGCCGAAACTACTTTGGACTCTGTCCTTTTCACGGAGAAAGCACACCTTCGTTTTCCGTATCGCCAGACAAACAGATTTTTCATTGCTTCGGCTGCGGAGCGGGCGGCAATGTTTTCTCTTTTTTGAGGCAGATGGAGGGCTATTCGTTTGCGGAGTCGGTTTCCCACCTTGCGGACAAATACCACATTGATTTTCCAGATGATATAACGGTTCACACCGCAGTCCGGCCAGAATCCTCCGGAGAACAAAAAATGGCGGAGGCTCATGAGCTTCTGAGGAAATTTTACCATCATTTGTTAATAAATACAAAAGAAGGTCAAGAAGCGCTGGATTATTTGCTTGCAAGAGGGTTTACAAAAGAGCTGATTGATGAATTTCAGATCGGCTATGCTCTTGATTCTTGGGATTTCATAACAAAATTTCTCGTCAAGCGGGGCTTCAGTGAAACACAAATGGAAAAAGCGGGTCTGCTAATCAGACGCGAAGACGGAAGCGGATATTTTGACCGTTTCAGAAACCGGATCATGTTTCCGATCCATGACCATCATGGAGCTGTTGTGGCTTTCTCAGGCCGAGCGCTTGGCAGCCAGCAGCCGAAATATATGAACAGTCCGGAAACGCCGCTTTTTCATAAAAGCAAGCTGCTTTATCATTTTCACAAGGCCCGGCTTCATATCAGAAAGCAGGAAAGAGCTGTCTTATTTGAGGGATTCGCTGATGTCATATCAGCGGTAAACTCAGGCGTAAAAGAGAGTATAGCGACGATGGGCACGTCTCTGACAGATGATCATGTAAAGATTCTGAGAAGAAACGTGGAGGAAATCATTCTTTGCTATGACTCTGATAAAGCCGGATATGAAGCCACCTTGAAAGCTGCGGAGCTTCTTCAGAAAAAAGATTGTAAAGTCAGAGTCGCTATGATCCCTGACGGATTGGACCCTGACGATTACATTAAACAGTACGGCGGAGAAAAATTCAAAAACGACATTGTCGATGCAAGCGTTACGGTAATGGCGTTTAAAATGCAATATTTCCGCAAAGGAAAGAACCTGGCCGATGAAGGCGATCGATTAGCCTACATTAAAGAAGTGCTTAAAGAAATCAGCGCGCTGTCAGGATCACTTGAACAGGAAGTCTATGTGAAACAGCTTGCTTCCGAATTTTCGATTTCCCAGGAGTCATTAACTGAGCAGCTGACTGTATTCGGCAGGCAAAACAAACCTGCTGACAGCAGCGGTGAAACGAAAACAAGAAGAGCGCATTTGACAACTAAGGCAAGGCAAAAGCGGCTGCGCCCGGCGTATGAAAATGCAGAAAGGCTTTTACTGGCGCATATGCTTCGTGACAGGGGCGTCATAAAAAAAGTCATTGACCGGGTCGGGTTTGAATTTAATATTGATGAACACCGCGCTTTGGCAGCCTATCTGTACGCTTTTTATGAAGAGGGTGCCGAGCTGACGCCTCAGCACCTTATGGCCAGGGTGACGGATGATCATATAAGCCAGGTACTGTCTGATATTTTAATGCTTCAGATTAATCAAGAACTCAGCGAGGCCGAGTTATCAGATTATGTGAAAAAAGTGTTGAATCACAGAAAATGGTCAATGATAAAAGAAAAAGAGGCGGAAAGAGCCGAAGCCGAAAGGCAAAAAGATTTTTTGAGAGCGGCATCTCTGGCTCAAGAAATCGTTACTTTGAACCGATCTTTAAAATAACCGGGACAACTGATGAGGAGCTTTCATTGGCAATGATTCCTTGCGGAGGAGCAAATAGATCGCTTGACCTCATCATGAATTGTCATTTCATTATTCGCACATTGTTAAAGGCAGTTCACATAGAAAACGCCTGAATGGACCGAATAAGAATCATACCGCTTTTAGAATTCGTTGCAAGCTTTGGAAGGAGGGATCCATAATGGCTGATAAACAAACCCACGAAACTGAATTAACATTCGACCAAGTGAAAGAACAATTAACCGAGTCTGGTAAAAAACGTGGCGTTTTGACATATGAAGAAATTGCTGAGCGTATGTCCAGCTTTGAGATTGAATCAGACCAAATGGATGAGTATTATGAATTTTTAGGTGAACAAGGTGTTGAATTAATTAGTGAGAATGAAGAAACAGAAGATCCTAATATTCAGCAGCTTGCCAAAGCCGAAGAAGAATTTGACCTTAATGACCTAAGTGTACCGCCTGGTGTCAAAATCAATGACCCAGTTCGTATGTATTTAAAGGAAATCGGCCGGGTTAACCTTCTTTCTGCAAAGGAAGAAATCGCCTATGCGCAAAAAATTGAAGAAGGTGATGAAGAATCCAAACGTAGATTGGCTGAAGCGAACCTGCGGCTTGTTGTCAGCATCGCCAAACGGTACGTCGGACGCGGAATGCTGTTCCTTGACCTGATCCAAGAAGGTAACATGGGTCTGATGAAAGCCGTTGAGAAATTTGATTACCGTAAGGGTTATAAATTCAGTACGTATGCTACGTGGTGGATCAGACAGGCGATTACACGCGCCATTGCCGATCAGGCGAGAACGATCCGGATCCCCGTTCATATGGTTGAAACCATTAATAAATTAATCCGCGTACAGCGTCAGCTATTGCAAGACTTAGGCAGAGAGCCAACACCTGAAGAAATTGCGGAAGACATGGATTTAACACCTGAAAAAGTACGTGAAATCTTAAAAATAGCACAAGAGCCAGTGTCCCTTGAAACACCGATCGGTGAAGAGGATGATTCCCATCTTGGTGATTTCATCGAAGATCAAGAGGCTACTTCACCTTCAGATCACGCGGCATACGAGCTATTGAAAGAGCAGCTTGAAGACGTGCTTGATACGTTAACAGATCGTGAAGAAAATGTATTGCGGCTTCGATTCGGTCTTGATGACGGACGTACAAGAACATTGGAAGAGGTCGGCAAGGTATTTGGAGTTACGAGAGAGCGTATTCGACAAATCGAAGCGAAAGCGCTGCGGAAACTAAGACATCCTAGCAGAAGTAAACGTTTGAAAGATTTTCTAGAATAAGATGGAACGGGTCTTGCAGATCCGTTCTTCTTTTTTTAAAAAGATATATGGATAATATGCCTTTATTTTACTGAAAAATGATGTCATTTGCAAATGAACATTGTAATGAAAAATTTCAATATACCAATCCATATTTTCTATTGTAAGCGTATACAATACATTATACAATAGAATAAAAGGAATGTTAGAGAAATAGGCATGTTTTGATTCAATTTTGTATAAAGTGTGAATAAAAAACTTTTGTATGCCAATCCATTTACTTTTTGTAAAAATAAGTTAGAATTAGAAGTGTTTACATAGGGGGAAGGATCATAAAGGGGGAAGGGAAATGAAATGGAATCCGCTTATTCCATTTTTACTGATCGCTGTTTTAGGAATTGGTCTGACTTTCTTTTTATCAGTAAAGGGGCTTGATGACTCTCGTGAGATTGCGAGCGGGGGAGAAAGCAAGTCTGCTGAAAAAGATGATGCGAACGCTTCACCGGAAGACATTTACAAGGCAAATTGTATCGCGTGTCACGGGGAAAATTATGAAGGAGTTTCGGGTCCGAGTTTAAAAGGTGTAGGAGATAAGAAGGATGTCGCTGAAATCAAAACAAAGATTGAAAAAGGCGGTAATGGAATGCCTTCCGGTCTTGTTCCGGCTGATAAGCTTGATGACATGGCAGAATGGGTGTCTAAAATTAAATAAAGGATGTATCTTTCTCCTTATACGTTCTCAGGCCGCCGAGATGTTCTCGACAGCCTTTTATTTTTGTCCGTCATCCCGACTTGATGTTGTTCCTGCAAAGAAATAAACTGAAAATCATTCGCTCAGCTTGGATTCCGGGCTGATTTTTTATATGATAGAAAAGGAAAAAATGATTGAGAAAAGTTGTGATGACTAGTGAACGAATTAAAATTATCAAAACGATTACAAACAGTAGCGGAGTACATACCGGATGGAGCTGTAGTAGCGGATATTGGTTCTGACCATGCTTACCTTCCCTGTTATGCGGTGCTGAATCATAAAGCCAGCAAAGCTATTGCTGGAGAAATAACAGACGGTCCATTCTTGTCTGCCAAACGGCAGGTCGAAAAATCGGGCTTAAGCGCACACATAACGGTAAGGCAAGGAGACGGCCTGGAAGTGCTTCAGAAAGGTGAGGCTGACGCCATAACAATTGCCGGAATGGGCGGGTCACTGATCGCTCATATTTTAGAAGCAGGCAAAGAAAAACTGACTGGTAAAGAACGGCTTATTTTACAGCCGAATATTCATGCCGTTCATATTAGAGAGTGGCTGTATAAAGAAGGATACGCACTTATTGATGAAGTGATTCTTGAGGAAGACGGAAAGTGCTATGAGGTACTTGTCGCCGAATCCGGAGACAGAGATGCAGCTTATGCAGGAATTTCTTTGCCGGCCGGAATGCTCGTAGGCCCATTTTTGGCAAAAGAAAAGAATGCTGTATTTTTGAAAAAATGGACACAAGAGCTTCAGCATACTCAAAACATATATGAACAGATCAGCCGTGCTGCAACATCTGAAGATAACAAACAGAAATTGAAGGAACTAACCGATCGAATGAAGCTATTAAAGGAGGTTATCGATCATGGCTAAAACGGTAAACGGACAGCAAGTCATCCAGCTGTTTGAACAATTTTCTCCGAAAGCCTATGCAGTTGAGGGCGATAAAATCGGTCTGCAAATCGGCAGTTTAAATAAACCGGTTAAAAATGTGATGGTTACGCTGGATGTATTGGAAAGCGTTGTCGATGAAGCGATTGAAAAAGATGTTGATTTAATCATTGCGCACCATCCTCCTATTTTCCGGCCGCTAAAGCATATTTCAACTGATCAGCCCGGCGGAAGGCTGATTGAAAAGTGTTTGAAGCATGATATTGCTGTCTATGCGGCTCATACTAACTTAGATGTTGCTGATGGCGGCGTAAATGATCTGCTTGCTGAGGCCTTGGAGCTGAGTGAAACTGAAGTATTGGCCCCTACTTATACCGATCCTCTTAAAAAGCTGGTCGTATACGTGCCGAAAGAATATGAGGAGCAGGTCAGAGGAGCGCTGGGAAATGCGGGGGCAGGCCATATCGGTGAGTACAGCCATTGTGCGTATTCATCTGAGGGCATTGGCAGCTTTAAGCCACTGGACGGCGCACAGCCTTTTATCGGAGAGGTAGGAGAGCTTGAGCTCGTTCATGAAGTCAGACTGGAGACTGTGTTTCCTAAAAGCATAGAAAAAGCCGTTATAAACGCAATGATAAAAAGCCATCCATATGAAGAAGTGGCTTATGATGTTTATCCTGTCGAACAGTCACCAGCTGAAAAAGGGCTAGGCCGTGTCGGAACACTTAAAAATGAAATGACGCTTCAGGAATTCGCTTTGTTTGTGAAAGACAAGCTTCAAGTGAACGGCGTCAGAATGGTGGGACAGGCTGACAGCATGGTGAAGAAAGTAGCTGTTCTCGGAGGAGACGGGAACAAGTATATCCACCAGGCAAAACGAAAAGGCGCAGATGTTTACGTTACAGGTGATCTATATTTCCATGTTGCCCATGATGCGATGATGCTTGGTCTGAATGTCATTGATCCAGGCCATTACGCTGAAAAAATCATGAAAGAAGGCGTCACAAAAAAACTGACGTCAATGTGTAAGGATAAAAAAGTAGACGTCAATATCTTTATTTCTGAAACGGATACAAATCCATTTACTTTTCTATAAAAAAACTGAGGCTGTGAGGGCCTCAGTTTTTTGCTTTCACTTTCGGAAGGATTTTTTTGAGCGGAACATTGTGTTCAATTGTCCAAGTTGATGGGTCTTCATGATCGAACTGTTCTAAAAAGCGAATCACTTCTTTGGTGATCGGTGTCGGTGTTGAAGCTCCGGCAGTAACGGCAACGGTATTTACGCCTTTAAGCCATTCCAATTTTAATTCGCTTAGATCGCCGATTCGGTACGCTTTTGTTCCGGCTATTTCCTCTGACACTTGAGCGAGCCGGTTTGAATTGTTGCTTTTCGGGTCGCCGACAACGATCGTTAAGTCCGCTTTTTTCGCCTGTTCCGATACAGCTTCCTGCCGTACCTGAGTAGCCAGGCAAATCTCTTGGTGATATTCAACGTGAGGATATTTTTCCTTCACAAGCTCCATAATATCGTGAACATCCCATTGAGACATTGTCGTTTGGTTTGTTACGATCAATTTTTCAGCTTGGGTATCGAGATTTTTGACATCTTCCGGCGTTTCAACCAAGTGAACGATATCAGGCGCAACGCCAACCGCTCCTTCCGGCTCCGGATGGCCTTTTTTGCCGATATAGATTACGTGGTATCCTTTTTCTTTCATTTCTAAGATTAAATTGTGGGTTTTCGTTACATCCGGACATGTAGCATCTATTGCGACTAATCCTTTTTCTTCGGCGATTCGTCTAACCTCGGGAGAAACGCCGTGCGCTGTGAAAATGACAGTTCCTTTGTCAACCTGCTTCAGGATGTCCAGTCGATTAGCGCCGTCCAATGTATAAATGCCATCTTCCTCAAACGCATCAGTGACGTGTTTATTATGAACAATCATCCCGAGTATATAAATGGGTCTTGGCAAGCTTTTATCCAGTGCCGCGTTTTTAGCGATTACCATAGCGTCAACAACACCATAGCAATAGCCGCGCGGCGAAATTTTAATTACGTCCATTTTCGGTTGTCCTCCAATACAGAAGTGAGTAAAGGCAATATAAAAAGCCGTAATCAAACGGCTCTAATCTTGCATTCTTCTGATCTCCATTATAGCCAAACTCACTCCAGATATCAAAGAATGTTAAATATATAATCTCGGCTTAGAACTGCCGGATGTTTTTTTCGAGGAAGGAGAGGGCGTTTCCTTTTTCTGTGAGACAGATGTTTTTGATTCTTGTTCCTTTAAGTCCGGTGCTGCTGTTTTTTTTGCAGATGATGGTCTGCTTGCTATTGATTTTTCCTTTTCACCAGATTCGTTTGCCGCAGCTTTCTTTTCTGTTTCTGTATTATCTTCTGTTTCTGTATTATCTTCCGATTCTGTCTTCGTTTCTTCTTCAGTGCCCTCTGTATCATCGTTTTTGCTTAATTGACTGTAAAGCTTTATCATTGCCGGCAGATTGCGGACTAAGGGTCCGTACTGCTGGATCATAGGGGTGACTTGCTGCGCCATGCCGAGCACTTTTTGCACATTGTTGAGCATACTGGATAACGATGCCGGATTGGCGAGATTTTGAATGCCTTGCAGACCTGCTCCTCCGCCTGCGGCTGCTCCGGGTGCCCCTGTGCCTCCTGCGCCGGGCAAAAATTTGGACAGCATCCCTTTTAAGCCTGTGCCCGCCCCATTTCTTGCTCCAGCGTTTGGCTGAGGAAGAAATTGCTGCCCTGATTGCTGGAAACCTTGCTGCGGCGGACCAAATGAAGGTCTTCGCATTTCAGGCGCTGTTCTTCCCATCATGCGCTGGTTTTGCATAGGGCGGGGCGGACCGGGCTGCGGATAGTTTCTCATTGGCTGCTGCTGTGAAAACATACTTGTACCTCCTTTCAGCTCTCTCTGCTATTACAATATGCATGGGTTTCGGTATTTGCTTTCCTTATCTGAATAAACAAACGCCTTCCAAACGTGGTGTTTTTAAGGTAAATCGGGTATAATGTGATGATGGACACATAATGTGCCGCTTTAAGGAGCTGGGAAAAATGAAAGAAACTAAATTTGATGTGTATGAATTGAAACCGTTTATTATAGATGCAGTACATCGCCTTGGTTTTTATGAACCGACTGATATTCAAAAAAGGCTGATTCCTGCTGTATTAAAAAAAGAAAGCGTCATTGGACAGTCTCAGACGGGAACCGGAAAGACTCACGCTTACTTACTTCCTTTGTTAAATAAAATTGATCCTGCTAAGGATGTCGTTCAGGTGGTCATCACGGCTCCGACGCGCGAGCTTGCCAACCAAATTTATCAGGAAGCGCTGAAAATTACGCAGGGTGCAGAAGGCGATTCGATCCGTTCGAAATGTTTTATCGGAGGAACAGATAAGCAGAAAGCCATTGATAAACTGAAAACGCAGCCGCATCTAGTCGTCGGAACGCCGGGACGGATTGCGGATTTAATCAAAGAACAGGCATTAAGTGTTCATAAAGCTGAGTCTCTTGTTATTGATGAAGCGGATTTAATGCTGGATATGGGGTTCCTTGCAGACGTTGATTACATTGGTTCACGCATGCCGGAGAATCTGCAGATGCTTGTGTTCTCTGCAACTATTCCGGAAAAGCTGAAACCGTTTTTGAAAAAATATATGGAAAATCCGAAATATGCCCACGTGGAGCCGAAACAGGTCACTGCTGCAAAAATTGAGCATATTCTTATTCCTTCAAAGCACCGTGATAAGGACAAGCTCCTTTTCGATATCATGTCTAATCTGAACCCATACTTAGGCATTGTGTTTGCCAATACGAAAAACACTGCCGACCATATTGCCAAATATTTGATGGGCAAAGGTATGAAAATCGGACTTCTGCACGGCGGCTTAACGCCTCGTGAGCGGAAAAAAGTCATGAAGCAGATTAATGATTTGGAATTCACTTATGTAATTGCAACTGACCTCGCCGCAAGAGGTATTGATATTAAAGGTGTCAGCCATGTCATCAACTATGAGCTGCCGGATGATCTTGATTTCTATGTTCACCGTGTGGGCAGAACAGCGCGCGCGGGTTCTTCAGGACAGGCCATGACAATTTATGAGCTTTCTGATGAGGATGCATTGGTGAAGCTTGAGAAAATGGGTATTGAGTTTGATTACCTGGAGATTGAAAAAGGCGAATGGAAAAAAGGCGATGACCGCCAGCGCCGCCAAAAGCGTAAAAAGACGCCAAACGAAGCAGATGAAATCGCCCATCGTCTCGTGAAAAAGCCGAAGAAGGTTAAGCCGGGTTATAAAAAGAAAATGAGCTACGAGATGGAGAAAATTAAGAAAAAACAGCGAAGAAATCAATCTAAAAAAAGAAAGTAGGGGAACCGGTTGTTGAGAATAGGTTCACACGTCTCTATGAGCGGAAAACATATGCTTCTGGCTGCGAGTCAGGAAGCGGTCTCTTACGGGGCGAACACGTTTATGATTTATACAGGTGCGCCGCAAAATACGCGCCGAAAAAAAATTGAAGACTTAAATATAGAAGCCGGCCGCGTTCACATGCAGGAAAACGGGATCGACGAGATTATCGTACACGCGCCTTATATTATTAATATTGGCAATACGGTCAATCCGGCTACTTTTGAGCTTGGTGTTGATTTTCTCCGTTCTGAAATTGAGCGGACAGCTGCTATCGGCGCGAAGCAAATCGTCCTTCACCCGGGTGCTCATGTTGGCGCGGGAGCCGAAGAAGGCATTAAAAAAATTATTGAAGGTTTAAATGAAGTCATTGATCCGAATCAAAATGTGCAGATTGCATTAGAAACAATGGCAGGCAAAGGATCTGAATGCGGCAGAAGCTTTGAAGAGCTTGCGCAAATTATTGATGGCGTGACACACAATGAGCATTTGTCTGTATGCTTTGACACATGCCATACACATGATGCCGGCTACAATATTGTCGAAGATTTTGACGGAGTGCTGAATGAGTTCGATAAAATTGTCGGTATTGACAGAATCAAAGTGCTCCATATCAATGACAGCAAAAATATCAAAGGCGCGAGAAAAGACCGTCATGAAAATATTGGCTTCGGGGAAATCGGGTTTGACGCATTGCAATATGTCGTTCATCATGAGCAGTTAAAAGACATTCCGAAAATCCTTGAAACGCCGTATGTCGGTGAAGATAAAAAGAACAAAAAACCGCCGTACCGTTTTGAAATTCAAATGCTGAAAGAAAAGCAATTTGACAACACATTACTCGAAAAGATTTTACAGCAATAAAAAAAGGGGGGGATTGAATTCCCCCCTTTTTTCAGCTTGTGAACTGTTTGAAAAGTTCATGAACGGTTTGGGCTGTTTCTTTTGAAGTAATGGATTCTACTTGTTTCAGCAGCCGCGTACGTTCCTGCTCATTAAAAATATTCACATTTTTCCCGTATAACAGGTTTGCTACTTCAACTGCCTGCGGTTTTGTCAGACTGATTCCGTATTGCTTAGAGTACTTCAATAAATCTTCAGCAGTGGCTTGATTGAGCCTCTGCAAAATAATTCTTTGAAATAATATCATCGAACATTCCACCTCTCAGACATAATGTATGGGCAAATCAGTAAAATGTGTCAGCATTTCATGGTAAAATAGAGTCATAGTCTATTTAAAATAGTTATTGCAGGAAAGGAGATTTTATGACCCCAACAAAACAACACAAAAGAGAATCATTTACCCATTTTATATTCAGGGTCATCATGATTCTGATTGGAGCTGCGTCTGCGGCGGTAAGTATTGAATTATTTTTAGTCCCCAATGATTTTATTGATGGAGGCATTATCGGTGTATCACTTATTTTAGACCACCTCTTTATGTCAAACCCCTTTCTGAATTTCGCTGTATTCGTTGTCATCTTAAACATTCCTTTTATGATCTTCGGATATAAATATATCGGTAAGACTTTCCTCGTTTCTACTGTTATCGGGATTGTCGGCCTTGCCTTAATCGAATCCTCGCTTCACCACGTAGAAGCCATTACGACACAGCCTATTCTGGCTACAGTATTCGGAGGTCTTTTGCTCGGCTTTGGTGTCGGGCTGGTGATTCGAAACGGTGGTTCAATGGACGGCACAGAAATTCTCGGTATCCTTCTAACAAAAAAACTGCCGTTTTCAGTTGGTGAGTTTGTGATGCTCATCAATGTATTTATCTTTATTTGGGCCGGTTTTGTGTTCGGTCCTGAGCAAGCTATGTATTCTTTCATGACTTACTACATTGCCATGAAAACCATTGATGCGGTCATCCAAGGGCTGGATGAAACAAAAGCTGTGATTATTGTCTCGGACCAGTATGATGAGATTTCCGACGCAATATTACACCGTCTCGGACGCGGAACAACAAAGCTGAAGGGAAAAGGCGGCTATACAGACGAGGAAAAAGATGTGATTTATGCAGTTGTCACAAGGCTGGAAGTGACCAAGCTCAAATCCATTGTGTTTGAAGTCGACGATAATGCATTTATTACAATTATGAATACTCATGAAACAAGAGGCGGTAAATTCAAAACCGCAATCCACTAGGCTTTCATTTACTTTTATTCATTTTATGGGTATAATTTTATCAGTAGTAAAGAAAATGGCTTGCTGGTCAGACAGCTGCCATTTTCTTTTTGATATATAAGATACGTTCGTTCTTAAGCAAAGCGAAAAGGGGGGCCCTTCATGAACGTACAAGAAGCGCTGAACTTACTGAAAGAAAACGGATATAAATATACAAGCAAACGGGAAGATATGCTTCAGCTTTTTGCTGATTCGGACAGGTATCTGACCGCTAAAAATGTACTGTCTGCACTAAATGATGATTATCCCGGTTTAAGCTTTGATACGATTTACAGAAACCTTTCTTTATATGAAGAGCTAGGTATTTTGGAAACGACTGAGCTCTCCGGTGAAAAGCTGTTCCGATTTAAATGCTCATTTACTCATCATCACCATCACTTTATTTGCCTGGCTTGCGGCAAAACAAAGGAAATTGAGTCTTGTCCGATGGATAAGCTCTATGATGATCTAGATGGCTATCAGATCAGCGGGCATAAATTTGAGATTTACGGGACATGTCCAAGCTGTGAACAGGAAAAGCAAGATCAACCTTCTGCGTAAGAGTTAAGGATAGAGAAAAAGGAGCCTGATCAGGCTCCTTTTTTAATTTTTCACACGTATGAAATAATGTTTATTTTCATTTATCCATTGAACCGCTTCGAGCCAGTTGTTAACTCTAATGATATTTGAATCGATCGGAAGCTGGTTATAAGGCGAATTGAATAAAATCACCGGTATACCGGCTTCTTTTGCAATCATCATTGCGTTTCCGTGATGATCCTCAAAAAACAAGTCGATGTCATGTTTTTTGACCGCTTCGACTTTATGATGCCCGCCCACGAGCTCTATGTGGTCATAATGGATGTTTTGTCTGTCAAACCATTCGAACGTAACATCGCTTAAATGAGTCCTTCTCGCCGTAATATAAATCAGCCGGTGCTCCTCTTTGAGGAGGTCAAGGGACTGTTTTGCATGCTGCGCAAGAAGTGCTTCTTTATATATGATTGCTTCATTTTGATTCATCCAATCCCAAAATTCTTCCTGTGTAATATGTAACAGTTTTGTTAAATCATAATCCGTCATATCGTTTAATGAAATGGAAAGATTAAACGAGTGGTTTAAATAAGGGACGAATGTATCCTGAGCCGTGATTGTGCCGTCAATATCTATTCCTAACCGTAACATGCCCACACTCCTTCAGTTTCATCCTTCCAAGTGTAACATAAACAATTAACATTACCAGAAAAGTTTAGCAAACATGAATCAGCAAAAATGGATCAAACTATAAAAGCTCCTTTAATAAAACAGAAGGGGGAATTGAAGGTGGCAAACGATTACGAAAAACGTGATAACAACAGTTACTATGTAGATCATGGTTCTGAAGGAACAAATATTACCCGCGACAATGATGGTTTTTTTGAGGAAACGGCTGCTGAAATTGCAGAGCCTTTCCGTGCTTCTGACCGCAGCGGTGACCAAGAGAATGACCGCAGCGGCGGAAATGTCAATGAAGGACGGGGGATAGGGTATATCGCTTTAGCCTTGTCCATTATTTCATTGTTTGTTCTTCCTGTTTTGTTGGGAGCTGCCGGTATTATTGTCGGCTATATCGCAAGAAGAAGAGGAGCCCAAAGCCTGGGTGCATGGGCTATGGGGATTGGTGTTGTTTCATTAGTGCTTGGAATATTTATTATTCCATTTTTCTAATACAAAAAAGCTTGACGGGTTTCCGTCAAGCTTTTTGTGTTTCTTCATCTAATTTCGCTTTTTCAGCCTCAAGTTTTGCGTAGTGCTCTTCAGCAAGTATGTCGATTTCTTTTTTCAGTTCTTCAACCATTGTTTCTTCTGGAACCTTACGGACAATTTTACCTTTTCGGAACAGAAGGCCTTCACCGCGTGCTCCAGCGATGCCGATATCAGCTTCTCTTGCTTCACCCGGGCCGTTTACCGCACATCCGAGAACGGCGACTTTAATCGGCGCTTTCACTTTAGAAATATATTCTTCCACTTCGTTGGCGATACTGAT
Organism: Bacillus sp. PAMC26543; assembly: GCF_014250375.1. Classification (NCBI taxonomy): domain Bacteria; kingdom Bacillati; phylum Bacillota; class Bacilli; order Caryophanales; family Bacillaceae; genus Bacillus; species Bacillus sp. PAMC26543. The sequence goes on from NZ_CP060193.1 coordinate 1,675,729, forward strand.
CAAATCAATCTCGATACGGCCGCAAGTCGGGCATGAGATGAGGGTTGCAGCATTAGAGGCCAAACCAAAGGATTTCAACAGCTCTCTCGCTACTTTAACCTCTTCAACCGGGTCTGCGCTTAATGAGATACGCAGGGTGTTACCGATGCCCTTGCTTAAAATCGCGCCAAGTCCTGCTGCGCTTTTTACTGTACCGGCAAACAGCGTTCCTGACTCGGTGATTCCGAGGTGAAGCGGGTAATCAAATGCTTTTGACGCTTTTTCGTAAGCCTCGATGGCAAGGTTTACGTCAGAAGCCTTCATGCTGACGATAATATCGTGAAAATCTAGATCTTCAAGAATCTTAATGTGATGAAGAGCGCTTTCTACCATGCCGTCTGCTGTCGGATATCCGTATTTTTCTAAAATCCGTTTTTCCAATGAACCTGCGTTTACACCAATTCGGATTGGAATCCCTTTTTCTTTTGCCGCTTTAACGACCGCTTCGACTTTTTCACGGCGGCCGATGTTGCCTGGGTTGATTCGTATTTTATCTGCGCCGCCTTCAATAGCTTTTAACGCAAGCTTATAATCAAAATGAATGTCAACGACGAGCGGAATGGAGATGCGTTTCTTAATATCCGCAATGGCGTTTGCCGCCCGTTCATCCGGACAAGCCACCCGCACGATTTGGCATCCGGCTTCAGCCAGCCGGTTAATTTCCGCAACCGTTGCTTCTACATCATGTGTTTTGGTTGTTGTCATGCTTTGGATAACGACTTCATTGTTACCGCCTATTGTTAAAGGTCCCACTTTAACGGGACGCGTTTTTGTACGATGGGTGATTTCACTCACTTGTCAATCGCTCCTTAATTGTAGTTGCCGCTTCTAGATAGAATAAACCTAGTATGGTGTATGTCAATGTATTTTACAAATTATATTGTAACAGTGTATTCGCCGAACTGACAAGAAATTAACGTTAATTATGGGTAGACCGGGAATTTGTATGCTGTTCCTGCTTGAATCGTATTGGCTTTTACACTTGGATTAAGCGTTTCAAAATCCTTTACAATATCGTCAGGGGAACTTGCAGACCCGACAATTGACATGACCGTGTCACCCGGTTTTACCGTCACCGTTTTATACGCTGTTTCCTGTACAGCTGTTTTTGCCGATGCTTTATAGACAGGGAGGTTCTGAATGGGGATCGTTCCAATTTTAAGATCATAAAAAATAATAAAAAGGATAAAGAGAATGCTGAATACAAAAGTGAGACGTTTCATTGATTTTGCCTCCCGCATACAAAATTTTTATAACATTGTATGCTTGTCCGTGTTGATTCATGACAAAAGAAAAGAGACTGCGAAGGCAGTCTCCGAATTAAGCAACAGCTTTTTTGGACGGGAGCTCTTTTAATACGAGAAACAGGATGACAAAGTTAACAAACCAGTTGACTAAAAATTCACTTGGCACCGTTGTTTCTAACGCACGCATAATCGTAAAAAATATTGTTGAAAGGGTAATGGAGTAAGCAGAAAGCTTCCATAGCTGCTGGTAAGACAGCTGCTTTTGCTGAGCGTTCTTTATGATTAGCCCGATAAGCGCCAAGAATGATACCTCAATAAATTTTCCCGCCGCTGTCACGAGAAAAATGAGTACCGAGAGAACAGTCACGATCATTGTTTTATTTTGGTTTAACCCTGCAGTGACATCTTTTTTGGTTAAATCTGACGGCATCATTGAGTAAGCCATCTCTTGGGCCTGTCCGTCAATGGCCAAAACAAACTTATCCTGAAGTATACCTATTGCGTTTTGCTTTGCTTCGATTTGTTCAGTGCCATATGCATCCGTCGGATCAAACACAATGACAAAGCCGTTTGCCTTTGATTCTGTAGCTTTTTTTTCATCCGTCTGAAGTTTGCCGTTTGAAATTGTGAAATCAGGGAAATCTTTGTTTAAAACGGATTTAAAGCCGTTCATAGATTGGACGGTCCCTGAGCTTACATAATAAGCAGTGGGGATCGCAAAAAGGACAGAAAGCAAAAATACATAAAGAATCGCTTTTCCGATTCCTTGAAATCTTGTTTTTGCAATATCCCGTGGAGAGTATGTACTTTTGATGAAAAGCTGAAATACATTCACTGTCTTCACTTCCTAGCTATACAATATATGTTGCTTATTGTATCGTTGCCTGCGTATGAATACAAGGAAGACCTGCATTGGCAGAAGTGTAAGATAAGAGATGTAAGCATAATGAGGAGGATGGATTCTATGGATATTTTGTATTGGCTGTTGATCGCGGCACTATTTATCATCGCTTTTATCGGGCTTGTGTATCCTGTTATTCCAAGTGTTGTATTTATCGTTGCCGGTTTTGTATTATATGGATTTTTGTTTTCTTTCAGTCCGTATTCCTATATGTTCTGGCTGGTTGAAGCTGTATTCGCCGCAGTATTATTCGCCGCAGATTACGTTTCCAATCTGCTTGGTGTAAAGAGGTTCGGCGGAAGCAAAGCTGCTATTTGGGGGAGTACGATCGGGTTGTTGATCGGTCCCTTTGTGATTCCGGTTGCGGGGATTATTTTAGGGCCGTTTATCGGAGCTGTTTGCGCAGAGCTTATCGTACATCAAAAAGATGTAAAATCAGCGTTTAAAATTGGGCTAGGCTCATTGATCGGCTTTTTAACGGGGGTCATTGCAAAGGGAATTATTCAGCTTTTAATGATCGGATATTTTTTATGGACTGTCCTGTAAGAATTGCTGTCAGGAGGTTTAAGGGGGCAAAGTAACGGTTAAAGTGAAATATGTCTGCTGAAATAGCCAAATTGTGAGCTTTTTCATTGATTACACGGCGTTCTTTTGTTACATTGAATGAAGAAAGGCTCGCTGTGAAGCGGCATTTCAGTACATATATATTAAGGAGGAATTATCATGGCTTACGAACTTCCAGAATTACCTTATGCGTACGATGCTTTAGAACCGCATATCGACAAGGAAACTATGAATATTCACCATACGAAGCACCATAACACATACGTTACAAATTTAAACAAAGCGGTTGAAGGAAACACTGCTCTTGCAAACAAATCAGTTGAAGAGCTTGTTGCAGATCTAGATTCTGTTCCTGAAAACATCCGCACAGCAGTCCGCAACAATGGCGGCGGACACGCGAACCACAAATTATTCTGGACACTTTTATCTCCAAACGGCGGTGGCGAGCCAACTGGCGAGCTTGCTGAAGAGATCAACAGTGTATTTGGAAGCTTGGACAAATTCAAAGAACAATTCGCTGCAGCAGCAGCTGGACGTTTCGGTTCAGGCTGGGCATGGCTTGTTGTAAATAACGGCAAACTTGAAATCACAAGCACGCCAAACCAAGATTCTCCGCTTTCTGAAGGCAAAACGCCTATCCTAGGTCTTGATGTTTGGGAGCATGCTTACTACCTTAACTATCAAAACCGCCGTCCTGATTACATTTCAGCTTTCTGGAATGTGGTAAACTGGGACGAAGTTGCTCGTCTTTACAGCGCAGCAAAATAATAACGCAAAACAAGGCCCTCATAAAAGGGCCTTGTTTTTTTATGTCTTCTCTTTACATATCTCTGTTTCAGTGAGACAGACTAAGGGGTAGTAAAGGGGAGTCAGTAATGAGCAAACTAAAAAAGGTAATTGGAGATGTAAATGTAAATAAAGGATTACTTCTTCTGCTGACCGTTGGCGGTCTTTACTCGTTAGGAATTGCGCTTTCCAATACATTTGTGAATGTGTATCTCTGGAAGCAGTCAGGAAAATTTATTGATTTGGCGATATACAACTTATCGATTGTGACGATGCAGCCGATAACATTTTATTTAGCTGGCCGATTAGCCAAAAAAATAGACCGGGTTTTCATTCTTAGATTTGGAGTGATTTTTTTAGCAGCATTTTATTTAAGTGTGCTGCTGGCTGGAGAAACTGCAGCATCACGTCTTGTTCTCATCGGAGCGGTGCTCGGAGTAGGCTATGGATTTTACTGGCTCGCGTTTAATGTGCTCACCTTTGAAATAACAGAGCCTGATACGCGGGATTTTTTCAACGGCTTTATGGGCATCCTGTCCTCATCCGCAGGAATGATTGGTCCGATTGTTGCAGGATTTGTCATCTCAAGGCTTGAAAATAATACGGGTTACACTGTCATTTTCAGTCTCTCCCTCAGTTTATTTGCACTGGCTGTCGTGATGAGCTTCTTCCTAAAACGGAGAGAATCAAAGGGCCAATTTATGCTGAGTAAGGTATTTGGAGAACGCCACACTAATATGAACTGGCGGCGGATTACAAATGCGCATTTTTTTCAGGGCTTGAGAGAAGGGATTTTCGTCTTTTTAATCAGTGTTTTTGTGTTTATTGAGACAAACAGCGAACTGGCCCTCGGAACCTTTGGTCTCGTCAACTCCGCTGTTTCCTTTTTTGCCTATTATTTTGCATCAAGGCTGATTAAGAAAAAGGCCCGTAAAAAATCAATTTTGCTGGGCGGCCTTATTTTGTATGGTGCGCTGTTTTTGATACTCTTTCATATGAGCTTTACGACATTATTGACGTACGGCGTGTTTATTGCGATCGGCTATCCTCTTTTGCTCGTGCCTTATGTATCGCTTACATATGATGTCATAGGACGGGCCAGACATGCCAGAAAAGCGAGAATTGAATATATCGTGCTGAGAGAAATGTTTTTAAACGCCGGCAGAATTGTTTCGATTTTATGCTTTCTCCTTATCGTGGCCCTTTTTAAAGAAGATATGGGTATACCGTTGTCGCTTGCCATCTTGGGCATCGGGCATCCGCTCATTTATTACTTTGTCAAGGATATTCGTTTTAAAGAGAAAGAAGAGGAAAATGAAACTATGGAGGAAGACGGCCACAAACGGGTGACTGAACCGAACCTTTTAAAAGGCGAAAGATAATTTTTTGGCAATAAGGGGTTATCTGTAGAAAAAAGTCGAAAAAACCTTTAAAATGAAAAATGGCACTCTTACTTGAGTGTCTTTTCTTTCTGTAAATAGAAAAAGGTGATGTTATGAGGAGAAATAAACAAAAAAAGCAAAATCATAAAGAGAAAAAGAAGTCGCTTCCGATCCGGCTGAATATTTTATTTTTGGCCGCTTTTGTCATATTCACCTGGATTATTGTGGAGCTTGGCATTAAGCAGATCGTTCAAGGCGATGATTACAAAAATCAAGCCAATCAGCAGGAACAAAGTGAAGTCAGCTCGGCGGTGCCGCGCGGGAAAATTTATGATCGGAATTTTAATGCCATTGTAACAAATAAGGCTTTAAATGCGATTACATACACCAGATCTAAATCTACAACGCAAGAACAGCGTTTGAAAATCGCAAAAAAGCTGGCGGATATGATTAAAGTCGACACAAAAAAAGTAACAGAACGGGATAAAAAAGATTATTGGATTTTGACTAGACCAAAAGAAGCGAAAAAGCTGATTACTTCTAAGGAAAGACAGCAGGTAGAAAATAAAAAATTATCAGATGATGATTTATACCAGCTCCAGCTGAAACGGATTACTGATAAGCAGCTGAATGAATTGACTGATAAAGACATGCAGATTCTCGCCATTAAAAGACAGATGGACTCCGGATATGCGTTAACACCGCAATACATCAAAAATGAAGATGTTTCAGCGAAAGAAATGGCAGTTGTAAGTGAACATTTAGATGAACTGCCGGGTGTTGATGTCACATCAGACTGGGAACGTGAATATCCGTATAAAAATCTTCTCCGCTCAGTGCTCGGAAGTGTTTCCAGCTCTGATGAAGGATTACCGTCAAATCTGCTCGACCATTATTTATCGCTCGGCTACAGCAGAAACGACAGGGTTGGTAAAAGTTATCTGGAATATCAATACGAAAGCCTTTTGCAGGGGCAAAAAGCGAAGGTGGAAAATATCACAGATTCAAACGGCAATGTAACGGGAACGAAGACCGTTTCTGAAGGGAAAGCCGGTAAAGATCTCGTGCTTACAATTGATATTGACTTGCAAAAATCAGTTGAAAAAATTATCGAGAAAAATCTCAAATCTGCTAAAGCAAGACCAAGTACTGAATTGTTAGACCGGGCATTTGTCGTCATGATGGACCCGAGAAACGGTGAAGTGCTGACGATGGCAGGTAAGCAGATTAAAACAGAAAACGGGAAATATAAAATTGATGATTACGCACTAGGGAATATGACATCATCTTATGCTATGGGATCAGCTGTCAAAGGCGCAACTGTACTGACAGGTCTTCAAACCGGTGCCATCAATCTGAATACAGTGTTTCAGGATGAACCATTGTATATAGGTAGTCAGGATAAAAATGGTAAAAAATCATGGACGAACTTAGGTCCGGTTAATATTCAAAGAGCCTTAGAGCAGTCTTCAAACGTATTCATGTTTAAGACTGCAATCGCACTTGGAAAAGGTGAATATAAACCGCATCAAGCTTTACCGATTGATACGACGGCATTTGATACGTTCCGGAATTATTTCAGTCAATTTGGACTTGGTGTAAAAACTGGGATTGACCTTCCAAATGAAATGACAGGCTATAAAGGAACAAGCAGATTGACGGGATTCTTGCTAGACTATGCTATCGGCCAATATGATACGTATACACCGCTCGAACTAGCACAATATGTATCAACAATCGCAAATGGTGGCTACCGCTTGAAACCTCAGCTTGTAAAAGAAGTAAGGGAACCTGATGCAGAAAAAGGAATCGGGGCGGTCGTACAATCTGTTCAGCCTGAAGTGCTGAATAAAGTGGACATGAAAAGCGATTATATTAAAGAGGTTCAAGCCGGGTTTAGACGAGTCGCGACTAAAGGAACTGCGGCAAGTCAATTTGCTTCAGCATCTTATAAACCTGCTGCTAAAACAGGAACAGCGCAATCGTTCTATGACGGACCAAATAAATCAAAAACAGGTGAAGGTACTTATAATACGACACTTGTTGCTTATGCGCCTGCTGATAACCCTGAGGTTGCCATCTCTGTTGTAGTTCCTTGGGCTTATGTAGATTACAGCGCTAAATATACCATTACGAACGAAATCGGCAGAGAAGTATTGGATAAATATTTTGAGCTGAAATCGAAGCAGGACAAAGAAGATACTCAGCAAAAAAATAAAGACAAAATTGAAGAAAAAGCAGAAAACACAACGTCTTCTGATAACTAAACAGAAACGCCCACATCATGTGGGCGTTTTTTTATACAAAAAAATGCACGGATTTACAAAACCTTAACATTCGATTTAAACCTATTTTACATAGAACCTTTACTCTATACGTGTAGGACAAATTACACATTATACGCAGGGGGAATTCAGGAAATGAAAAAAAACAAATTGGTGCTTATGCTTCTGATGGCTGCTTTTATGATGATTGCAGCTGCATGCGGAAACGCAGGAGAAAGTGAAAAAACAAATAGCGGCTCTGCAAAAGGAGAAGAAAAGGCATCAGGTTCTTTAACCATTTCTGGTTCATCGGCCATGCAGCCATTAGTACTTGCAGCTGCAGAAAAATTTATGGAAGAAAACCCTGATGCTGATATACAGGTACAAGCAGGGGGGTCTGGAACAGGGCTTTCTCAAGTCTCTGAAGGAGCTGTTCAAATCGGAAATTCAGATGTTTTCGCTGAAGAAAAAGAAGGTATCGACGCAAAAGCGCTTGTAGATCATCAAGTTGCAGTAGTCGGTATGGCAGCGGCTGTAAACCCTGATACAGGTGTAAAAGATATCTCAAAAGATGAATTGAAAAAAATCTTCACTGGCAAAATCAAAAACTGGAAAGAGCTTGGCGGAAAGGACCAAAAAATTACGCTTGTAAACCGTCCTGATTCTTCAGGTACACGTGCTACATTTGTAAAATACGCGCTTGACGGAGAAGAACCAGCAGAAGGCATTACTGAGGATTCTTCCAACACTGTGAAAAAAATCATTGCTGATACTCCGGGAGCGATTGGATATCTTGCATTCTCATATTTAACAGATGACAAAGTAACAGCTTTATCTATTGACGGTGTGAAGCCGGAAGCGAAAAACGTTACAACTGGAGAATATCCAATCTGGGCTTATCAGCATTCTTATACAAAAGGCGAAGCGAAAGATCTAGCGAAAGAATTTCTTGATTATCTAAAGAGTGAAGACATTCAAAAAAGCATTGTAACTGACCAAGGGTACATTCCGGTGACTGATATGAAAGTGACTCGCGATGCCAAAGGGAAGCAAAGCTGATCTAAATAAAAAGAGGAGTGCGGAGACTTCCGTTTCTCCTCTTAACACATTCATAGGAGTGTAAAACAATGATAAACAATAGAGAAAATATGTCTGTGAGCGAACGTTTAATCAGCTCAAGGCAAAATAGGCAATTGGATGAAGTTCGGGGAAGAATGATCGTGACAGCCTGCGCGCTTATAATGATAGCGGCATCTGTGGCGATCACCATTTTCCTCGGCATTAAGGGGCTGCAATCTTTTCTTGTAAATGGTGTAAGCCCAATTGAATTCTTAACGAGTCTGAATTGGAACCCTACAGATTCTGATCCGAAATACGGAGTGCTGCCTTTTATCTTTGGCTCATTTGCAGTAACGATTCTCTCCGCTCTCATTGCTGCGCCGCTCGGCATAGCAGGTGCGATCTTTATGACAGAAATTGCGCCGAATTGGGGGAAGAAAGTGCTTCAGCCGGTGATCGAATTATTGGTCGGCATCCCATCTGTTGTTTATGGATTCATAGGTCTTACAGTATTGGTGCCTTTTATTGCTCAGTTCAAAACGAGCGGAACAGGACACAGTTTATTGGCGGGAACGATTGTGCTTTCTATTATGATTCTGCCGACGATTACATCTATCTCAGCCGATGCGATGGCATCACTTCCGAAAAGCTTAAGAGAAGGTTCTTACGCTCTCGGTGCGACAAGATGGCAGACCATTAGAAAAGTGCTCATCCCTGCAGCTTTTCCGACATTAATGACTGCCGTTGTCCTAGGTATGGCCCGTGCGTTTGGTGAGGCTCTTGCTGTCCAAATGGTCATTGGAAATACAAGAGTATTGCCTGAAAGTCTGTTTGACACCGCAGGAACATTGACAACCATTATTACGCTGAATATGGGCCATACCACATACGGAAGCGTTGAAAATAATACGCTGTGGTCAATGGGACTTGTGTTGCTGGTGATGTCATTCTTGTTCATCCTGCTTATTCGCTACTTGTCATCTAGGAGGAAAGTGTAATGAACCGCAAATTAACAGATAAACTGGCGACTGGAATGTTCGGTTTATGCGCAGCCATTATCGCCGCGATTCTAGTCGGTCTGTTTTCCTATATTATTATTAACGGTGTTTCTCAGCTCAGCTTTGATTTTATTACGACAAAATCAAGTGCCATTGCCGCAGGAGGCGGGATACGAGACCAGCTGTTTAACTCCTTTTATATTCTGTTTATCACGATGCTGATTACCATCCCGCTCGGAGTGGGCGGCGGAGTGTTCATGGCGGAATACGCGCCTAACAACAAAGTGACAGATTTTATCAGAACGTGTATTGAGGTCCTTTCATCTCTTCCATCAATTGTCATTGGAATGTTCGGCTTACTGATATTTGTTAACCTGACAGGCTGGGGATATACGATCATAGGCGGGGCGCTGGCATTAACGGTCTTTAATCTTCCTGTTATGGTGCGTGTGACAGAAGACGCGGTCCGTTCAGTCCCTAAAGATTTGAAGGAAGCATCGCTCGCTTTAGGTGTTTCTCGATGGCATACCGTAAAAACCGTTTTAATACCAAGTGCGATCCCTTCCATCATCACAGGTGCCATTTTAGCGTCAGGAAGGGTGTTCGGGGAAGCGGCGGCTTTATTATTTACAGCAGGGCTTACAACGCCGCGCCTCAATTTTGCAGAGTGGAATCCGTTTTCTGAAACATCGCCGCTTAATATTTTCAGACCCGCTGAAACACTTGCGGTCCACATTTGGAACGTAAATACGCAAGGGATGATTCCGGATGCTGAAGCGATTGCCAACGGCGGTTCTGCAGTGCTGGTGATTTCAGTCCTAGTCTTCAATCTCGCGGCGAGATGGCTTGGAACAATAATCTATAAAAAGCTTACGGCAAATTAGACCGGAAAGAGGCGAAAACAATGTCTGAACAAATGGTAAAAGAAAAGCCTGAGAGTGCGGTTATGCTTCCTCAGCAGCAAAATGTGCTCGAGGTGAAGGATCTGTCTATTTTCTACGGAAACAAACAGGCCGTTCGTCACGTGAATATGGAGATTGAAAAAAATGCGGTGACTGCTTTGATCGGGCCGTCAGGATGCGGCAAATCTACTTTTCTTAGAAATATTAACCGCATGAATGACTTAATTCCTTCTGCAAGAAGCGAAGGTGAAATTTTGTATGAAGGATTAAATATACTGGGAAGCAATATTAACGTTGTCAGCTTAAGAAGAGAAATCGGCATGGTCTTCCAAAAGCCGAATCCATTTCCAAAATCGATCTACCATAATATCACGCATGCATTAAAATATGCCGGAGAGCGGAACAAATCAGTGCTCGATGACATCGTGGAAGAAAGCTTAACAAAAGCGGCGCTCTGGGATGAAGTAAAGGACCGTTTGCATTCATCTGCACTTTCGTTATCAGGCGGTCAGCAGCAGCGTTTATGTATTGCCAGAACGCTCGCGATGAAGCCGGCCGTTCTTCTTCTTGATGAACCTGCTTCAGCGCTAGATCCGATTTCGAATGCGAAAATAGAAGAATTGATTACGGAATTGAAAAGCGAATACTCAATTATTATTGTCACTCACAATATGCAGCAGGCTTTGCGGGTGTCTGACCGGACGGCTTTCTTTTTAAACGGCGAGATCGTTGAATACGGACAAACCGAACAAATTTTCACAAGTCCGAAGCAGCAAAAAACAGAGGATTACATTAACGGGAAATTCGGATAGGAGGCTGGCAATGAGTATTGCTACCGAAGCTGTAAAGAAACAGGAAGTATATCAAGTCAACGGAATGAATTTATGGTATGGGGAAAACCATGCCTTGAAAAATATCAATTTGAGCATTAATCAAAACGAAGTCACGGCGATTATCGGGCCGTCAGGATGCGGCAAATCGACATTTATTAAAACATTGAATTTAATGATTCAGATGACGCCGAATGTAAAGCTTGCGGGTGAGCTGAACTATAATGGCAGCAACATTTTAAAGGATAAAGTCGATATCGTAGATCTACGCAAAAATATCGGCATGGTATTTCAGAAAGGAAACCCGTTTCCGCAATCAATTTTTGATAATGTCGCTTACGGACCGAGAGTTCACGGCATCAAAAATAAAAAGAAGCTGCAAGACATTGTAGAAAAGTCATTAAAAGACGTGGCGCTGTGGGATGAGGTGAAGGATCGTTTGCATTCATCTGCACTCTCATTATCAGGCGGCCAGCAGCAGCGTCTCTGTATCGCCAGAGCTCTTGCGACAAATCCTGATATTTTGCTGATGGATGAGCCGACATCTGCGCTAGATCCAATTTCGACGAGAAAAATTGAAGAGCTCATTCTTCAGCTGAAAAATAAATACACCATCGTTATCGTGACGCACAACATGCAGCAGGCAGCGAGGGTTTCTGATCAAACTGCATTTTTCTACATGGGTGAGCTTGTTGAATGCGACAATACAAATAAAATGTTCTCTCAGCCGAGAGATCAAAGAACACTCGATTATATTACAGGGAAATTCGGATAAAAAAAACAGGCTGTTACATAGCCTGTTTTTTTTATCGTGTTAATGTTTTAACGATCTTTTTGAAGCTCATATCTGATTTAACTTTAAATTCTCCGGCACGAATCTCCTTGTGATACCCAGCGTCGATCACGTAGTCATTAAAGTCCTTAGCTGAAGAAATAATGCCTTCTTTTTCAAGAATAGCTGATACATCTGCGGTGCTCATGCCGTCTTTAATGATGAGCTTGTACGTTTTTACTTTGTTTTTCGAGTCTGAGCTGCTGTCATCGCTCAGAGATTTCTCTTTTGAGTCGAGAAGCTTTTGATATTCATCACGGTTAACAGAAACCATTTTTTTAGAATCGAGATAATTGTTCACGTCCTGCTCGGTTACTGTTTTTTGTTCTTTTACAGCAGCGGCTTGATCTTCATCTGTCAGATAAAAAACACTTGCGAGAACGGCTGTCGCTAATATGATACCGCCGGCAAATGCCTGAATGCCTCGTTTTGTCATACGAGCACCTTCTCATTATCTTTTATAATCGTATTCACGTCTTCTACTGATACATGCTCAGCTTTAGCAATTGCTTCAGCTGACATGCCGTTATTATATTTAGAAAGTATTTGTTTGGCGATCTTTTGATTGATGCCGCTGTTCTTTGCTTTACGGATCACAAGGTTTGTTTCAAGTAATTCTTCCTCAAGCACTGTCATTTTCTTTTTGAGCTTATAAATTTCCTGCATAGCAGAAAGCTGCAATGTTTCAAGCTCCTGCTCGACATCTTTCATCGGATCTCGTTGAGAATATGAGAATGCAATTAGCGCTATACTGACGATAAACAACGCAATAATAGCAATTTCCACGTTTCATCACCTTCTATTCTTTTTTTATCCTTCTTTTTTATACCATAAAACAAGTGGATTCTAAAGGAATTCGCGAAAAAAACGAGTTTTTGTCGAGAAATCTTTCTTTTCTTCCTTTATGGGTAATGGTTTAATAGGATCACCGAGCCAATGGAAGGAAAGGAGAATGTGAGAAGCCTATGGACAAACACTCATTTCCCCATAACATTCGAAGCGGGATTCCTTTTTTTAGGGACATATTCGACATGAACATCCAAAACTCTCACACATTGACAGTCCGATGGAATCTTTCAGTTGAGACGATGAAACTGGCGGAAACCGTGCTTTTCGAAAAAGCGCCGGACATGATAAAAGAAATCCGTATTTTCGTGAAAAGAAACGGTATAGAAGCTGTCAGGACGAAACGCATAAAACGGGGCAAAGGGAAATGGATCATTGTTCAGGTGCCTGGTCATGCTTTATATCGCGCAGAATGCAGAATACTGAATTCAATGAATGTTTCTCTCAAACTAGCTGAAACAGAGGACATCTTTCTTGCAGAAAACGGTGTCAGCGACATAAACAGTTTCCGCAATGCAGAAATACATACCAGGTGGGAGGAGCAATTTTCTGCTTATACCTGCTATCGCACTGAGGGAAAAGGGAAATGAACATCCTTATGCTTTCATTCGAGCATCCTAATAAACCGAAAAGCGGGCTTGGCGTTCATTTGAGCCGTCTTATTTCTTATTTAAATCCGCATATCAAAATAACGGTATGCGTTCCAAGCGGTAAGCTATGTTCCAATGCGAATGTTGAAGACTTTATAGCTGATGTCAATGTCAGAATGGTTCAACAAGTGTTGTCATGCAATGATCGCTTTGATCTGATTCATGCCCATGATGACATGACGGCTCCTGCCGCTCATTATTTGAAAAAGCAGCTTGGCATTCCGCTTGCTGCAACGATCCACGGGCTTGAAAGCAGAAGGAAGCGTGCATGCAAAGAAACGCCTCATCCGTACAGGCTGCTGACGGAGAGGCTCCTCCTTGAAATTTCCGACGAACTGATTGTGTTAAGCAGTTTTATGAAGAGATCGATGAATAAGGCGTATCCGTTTCGTGAAAAAATAACCGTCATCCCAAGCCCTCTGTCTCTGCAGGCAAAAAGCGGCCTAGCTGAAAGGATCATTCATAAAAGATACTTGTTTTCGTTTGGAAGGTTTGTTCCGGAAAAAGGGTTTTCACAGCTGTTGAAGGTATTTTCTATTCTGAACAAATGCCGGCCTGACCTTCAGTTGGTGCTAGCTGGACAAGGGCCGTTTCTGGCTGCCTATAAGAAACTGGCTGAGCAATTGAGCATAAAGGAAAGTGTAATGTTTTATCCTTTTTTAAATAGAAGAGAGATCGTGACGTTACTGTCTCAATGTGAAATGGCTGTTTTCCCAAGCTTTTATGAACCCTTTGGGCTCGCTGCACAAGAAAGCATGGAACAAGGCGTGCTGACAGCTGTTTCACAGTCGGGCGGTTTTTGTGACTTTGCCGTTCATGACAAAACTGCAATTGCTGCTGATTTTTCGCAAGAACGGGAGGCAGCCGATAGGCTTCACAACATATTAATAGATGAAGAAAAGGCCCGCCGGATAAAAGAAGCGGGCAGAGAACAGGTGATGAAACTGCATCATCCACGGATCATCACAGCATCATATTTGCAGCTTTATCAGCGTCTATCCAATAATTCATCATTTCATTGAAAAACATCCTAGCATTCCGTGCATTATAGTGGTATTATATATAAGTCTGAATAAGTAAATGATATTTAGTTTGGAGGGAAAACAATGCGCGTTAATATTACTTTGGCTTGCACAGAATGTGGTGAGCGTAACTATATTTCTAAAAAGAACAAACGCAACAATCCAGACCGCGTTGAATTTAAAAAATATTGCCCACGTGATAAAAAATCTACGTTACACCGTGAAACAAAATAACAGCATAGCTGTTTGAGGTGTAAGAAAAAAGCCAGAGCTTTGAAAAAGGTTCTGGCTTTTTTCTATTCCGAGGGGGATGGAAATGAAATCACAATTAAGAAAAAAAACAATAGAAACGTTATCAGCGATATCGAGTGAAGAACTGTCTAAGAAAACTGCGCGTATCAACAAGCATTTATTTTCACTCCAAGAATGGCAAAATGCCAGCACCATAGCCGTCACCATTTCAAGAGGGCTGGAGGTACCGACACGGCCGATCATCGAAAAAGCCTGGGGCGAAGGGAAAGAAGTTTGTATTCCAAAGTGTGATCCCGACACGAAAAGAATGCAGTTCCGCACTTTCCAAGCGGATGATCAGCTTGAAACGGTTTACGCCGGACTTCAGGAGCCAATGATTGAGAAAACGAATGAAGTGATCCAATCACAGATTGATTTGATGATCGTGCCTGGCGTATGTTTCGATGTCAACGGCTATAGGATTGGCTTTGGCGGCGGTTATTATGATCGTTATTTAAGTGGTTATAAAGGGAACACAGTTTCTTTGCTTTTAGAATGCCAGCTGTATGATCACGTGCCGCATCTGTCACATGATATCCCGGTTCAAATGCTGGTTACTGAGGATCGAATCATTTCTTGCTTTTCATAGCTTTCTCGTCCCTCCGTCAAGAATAAATAAGAAAGAATAACAAACCCTAATGGCAGGAGGGATATAATGAAAAAATTTATGATCTATGCCATTTGTGCTGTTTCTGCCGTGATTTTTTACCAAAACCGTTACCGTCTCATGAATACCGTGCTCAGCCAGCCGGGAATTAGACGGTCCTTTATTCATCTTTTTTTAAGAATTCCGTTTATCCGCAATAAGTTTATACAGCAAGCTTTTTAAAAATCCCGTTTTCACGGGATTTTTTGCTTTTAGTAGGCGTCAAGAGCACCAGCTGTTATAATGAAAAAAAACCATTGGAGCGGTAAACATGTATTTGTTGGAGTATACATATTGGAAGATCGCGGCGCATTTAGTAAGAAGAGGGTATGGCGTCATACAATCCGGTGAATCTGATGAAATATGGCTGGAAGCACCGGACAAATCCTCTCATGATATGATTCGCCTCTTTAAACAGAATATTGATTTTCGCCAAGAAATTGCAAGGGACATAGAAGTGCAGGCGGAGCGAGTAGAGCATGTCAGGAAGTCTATCGGTAAGCGGCATTTGAAGCTGCTGAATGTGCTGATTACAGCGGAAGCCCCTGTCGATGACTGGGAGGAAATCGCTGAAAAGCCTTTTGAAAAAGGACAGGTATCCGTTGAAACGGCACTTGTGACTGGCACTTCGCTTCATGAAGATCTGCAGGCAGTTTTTCCCTCACTTGATGCTGTTGAATGGACGGAAGACCGAGACTCATTGGAACACGCGCAAATGGCGAAAGAACGCTTTTTTTCACTAGTGCAGAAACAAGAGGAACAGCGAAAAAAAGAAGCGGCGTTTTTCCAGAACGGAAAACCGATCTTTACATATTTGTTCATCGCGTTGCAGCTCGTGATGTTTTTCCTGCTCGAAATAAACGGAGGCAGCACCAATACGGAGACGCTTGTTGCTTTCGGTGCTAAGGAAAACGGCCTGATTGCAGCCGGAGAATGGTGGCGCCTGCTGACGCCGATTGTGCTTCACATCGGCCTTGCGCATTTAGCCTTTAACACGCTGGCTTTATGGTCGGTTGGAACCGCTGTTGAGCGCATGTATGGATCAGGCAGATTTTTGCTGATTTATTTGGCGGCGGGTATCACGGGATCGATCGCCAGCTTCGTGTTCAGTCCGTATCCTTCAGCCGGTGCTTCAGGCGCCATATTCGGATGCTTAGGCGCATTGCTGTATGTAGCTGTGTCAAACCGAAAAATGTTTCTAAAAACGATAGGCACAAATATTATTGTTATTATCCTGATAAACCTGGGTTTTGGCTTTGCGGTCTCAAATATTGATAATTCGGGGCATATTGGCGGCTTGGCCGGCGGTTTTCTTGCTGCGGCAGCACTGGGTTTGCCAAAAGCAAAAGACTGGGGCAAAAAACTGGTGTCAGCGATTCTGCTGGCTGCCCTGGCCGGCGGGTTTCTCTCTTACGGATTGCATTCACCGTCCCATCAGGAGACAGCGCTGATCCGGCAGGCAAATGAGCTTTACCAGGAAGGGAAATATAAAGAAGTAACCGAATTGCTGAACGGTGAAGCAGAGCAGAAAGACGCTTCAGCTGATCTTCTGAAAATCCTGGCCGTTTCTGATATTCAAATCAGTGAATATGATCAGGCGATTTCTCTTTTGGAAAGAGCTGTGCAAAAAGAGCCTAAAGACCATGCGTCCTATTACAATTTGGCATTGCTGTATGCGGAAAAAAATGAACTTGGTCAAGCTGACGAGGCAATCAGGACCGCTGTAAAGCTGAAGCCGAAGGAGAAGCGTTACATAGAACTGCAGCAGCAAATTGAAAATAATAAAAATAAATGACTGGATGAGAAAACGTTGAATTTGCCAAGGAATGAATCCCGGGTATTTTTGTCAGCGTTTTCTTCTTGACTGGCCGGTTCTTTATGACTACGCTATTTATAGTTAAGATCAAGAATGGTGAGGAATATGAATACATTTTATGATGTACAGCAGCTGTTAAAAACTTTTGGACACATTGTTTACTTTGGTGACAGAGAGCTTGAAATTGAGTTTATGCTTGATGAATTAAAGGAACTATATATAAATCATATGATTGAGAAGGAGCAGTGGGCTAAAGCGGCAGCTGTCCTTCATAAAGAGCTGGAACAAACAAAAAAACGGAAGAGATTTACGTAAAGGTTAAGGTGATAAAAATGGATGAGATATGGTTTGCGGGAATCGATCTTGGAGGAACGACGATAAAACTCGCATTTATTAATCAATATGGAGAGATTCAGCATAAATGGGAAGTGCCGACCGATAAGTCCGGTGACACCATTACCGTGACAATAGCAAAAGCGATTGACAGCAAGCTGGATGAGCTTCATAAACCGAAGCACATCGTCAAATATATAGGAATGGGCGCACCGGGGCCAGTAGATATGGCAACTGGGGTCGTTTATGAAACGGTAAATCTGGGCTGGAAAAACTATGCTTTAAAAAATCATCTGGAAACGGAAACAGGCATCCCTGCGGTTATAGAAAATGATGCGAATATTGCCGCGCTCGGAGAAATGTGGAAGGGTGCGGGTGATGGCGCAAAAGACGTCATTCTCGTTACTCTAGGCACAGGAGTTGGCGGCGGTATTATTGTGAATGGGGAGATTGTGCACGGGATAAATGGCGCTGGCGGAGAAATCGGCCATATTTGCAGCATCCCTGAAGGCGGGGCGCCGTGCAACTGCGGTAAAACAGGCTGTATTGAAACCATCGCGTCAGCAACTGGCATTGTTAGAATTGCAAAAGAGAAAATTGCAAAAGCTAAAAAGCCGACTCAATTAAAAGCATCTGATCATTTAACGGCACGAGATGTATTTGAAGCAGCAAATGAAAATGATGAATTAGCTCTTGAAGTTGTCGATTATGTAGCTAAGCATCTCGGCCTGGTGCTTGGCAATCTGGCCAGTTCGCTTAATCCGTCAAAAATTGTTCTCGGCGGCGGCGTTTCAAGAGCCGGAGAATTGCTGAGATCCAAAGTCGAGAAAACATTCCGTATATGTGCCTTTCCGCGCGCTGCGGAAGCGGCTGATATATCTATTGCGGCGCTTGGAAATGATGCGGGCGTTATCGGAGGGGCTTGGATTGCTAAGAATGAATGGCTGAAACACCAAAATTGTTAAATTTGTGAAAATGAAATTGATTTTTTGTTATGTTCAGGTTAAGATTTAATTTGATGTGTTAATGAGAATGTTGTGAATAGACTGATTTATTTGAGCGTGCTTGCATAGGAGGTTGAAATGCGAAAAACGTTTTTTTCGATAATTTCATTTATGCTGATTGCCATTTTAATGATGTGGCTGAAAACGTATGTTGTTTACAAAACCAGTTTTCATATTAAAATTGACAATCTTACGCAGGAATTTATTCTGTTTATCAACCCATTGAGCTTTTTGCTGCTTATTTTTGGCTTCAGCCTGTTTTTAAAGGGAAGAAACAGAAATCGTTACATTATTGCCATGAGTTGTGTTGTCACATTTGTTTTGCTGGCGAATATGGTTTTTTATCGTTTTTACAATGATTTCCTAACGATTCCGGTTCTTTTTCAAACAAGCAATATGGGCGATCTGGGAAGCAGCATCGGAACGCTTCTTGAGCCGACAGACCTCCTATTGGCTGTAGATATCGTGATTTTAATATGGCTTTATATGCGTCAAAAAGCCTTTCAATCAGACATCCCCTCCACGAAAAATGAACGGGCGGCATATTTTTTGTTTGTGGCTTCCGTTTATTTCTTCAACTTAGGTCTGTCTGAGGCAGAACGGCCGCAGTTATTGACACGCTCATTTGACAGAGAAATGCTCGTTAAAAATATCAGCCTTTTTAATTTTCATATTTATGACGGAGTACTTCAGTCGAAGCAATCCGCACAAAGAGCGCTGGCTGACAGCAACAGCCTGACTGAAATTGAAAACTATGTCACAGCCAATGCGAAAGATGCCAATAAGAACTTAATTGGCGCCGCAAAAGGCAGAAACGTCATACTCGTATCTCTGGAGTCGACACAAAGCTTTGTGATCAATGAAAAGGTGAACGGAAAAGAAATCACCCCGTTTTTGAATGATTTTATAAAAGAAAGCTATAACTTTAGTAATGTTTACCACCAAACCGGGCAGGGGAAAACCTCTGATTCTGAATTTATCGTTGACAATTCACTTTATCCGCTTGGACGAGGCGCTGTGTTCTTTACAAATGCGGGCAATCAATACATGGCCGCCCCTGAGATACTCAAAAATAACGGATATTATTCAGCGGTGCTCCATGCCAATAATAAAAGCTTTTGGAATCGCGACTTAATGTACGATTCATTTGGGTATGATTCATTTTTTGATATTGAATCGTATGATGTCAATGACGATAATTCAGTCGGCTGGGGGCTGAAGGATAAAGAATTTTTTGAACAGTCTTCAGAGCTGATGAAAAACCTGCCTCAGCCGTTTTACTCCAGGCTGATCACACTCACGAACCACTTTCCGTTTGACCTTGATGAAGAGGACAAATTGATTGAGGAATATAATTCAAGCAGCCAAACGTTAAACAAGTATTTCCCAACTGTTCGCTATCAGGATGAGGCGCTGAAACGATTTATCGAAAAGCTGAAGGAAGACGGGTTATATGATAACTCCATTATTGTTTTATACGGTGACCATTACGGGATATCGGAAAACCATAATGAAGCGATGGGGCAGTTTTTAGGGAAAGAAATTACACCATTTGAAGAAGTGCAGCTCCAAAAAGTGCCGTTTGTCGTTCACATTCCTGGAATTACAGACAAGAAGCCGAAAACGATTGATAAGGTAGGCGGACAAATCGATATCCGGCCGACGCTGATGAATCTGTTAGGTATTGATACAAAGAACTTCATTCAATTCGGCAACGATCTGCTTTCTGACGACAAACTGGACTTTACAGTGCTGCGGGACGGAAGCTTTATCACAGACCAGATCGTGTATACTGACGGTCTATGTTATGACAAAGCGACTGGAAAGCCTTTGAAAGAGGGAAAACAATGTGAAACATTTGCAGATAAAGCGAAACAGGAGCTTTCACTTTCCGATGAAATCATTTACGGAGATTTGTTACGATTTTATGATCAGGAAAGACTGGACAATTCGTCAAAAAGAAAAGAAAAACAAATTCTTGATCAGGCCTCATGATCACAAAGTCTCCCGTATCAAAAAATGCGGGAGGCTTTCTTTTTTAAAAAACGCCGTCATATAGTAACAAAAAGGGGGATGATGATGGCGTTTATTACGATAAAACCTGAGATCAAATACAATTTGGCTTTATTGGCAAGAGAACTGAAGATAGATGAGACATTGCTTAGAAGTGCCAATCAAACAGCACAGAAACATCAATTGTACTGTCCGGGTTATAAGATTGAAGAAAGTACTGATAAGGAGCTTCAATCCATTCAGGAAGTAAAGCGCTTTTTACACCCGCTGCAGCTGCAGCCTGCTGATGACTGGCTGGAGCAAGAAAAAATCTATGACTTTCTAGCTACCGAAGAGGAAATTAAAAAAATAATCAATGTGTTTCCGTTTGTTTCGTGCCGGGAAATCGGACGTTCCGTTTTGGGCAGGCCGATCTGGGAGCTGGCAGTTGGGGGAGAGCATACCTCCAAAAAAGTTCACATGAATGCATCGTTTCATGCAAATGAGTGGATTACCACGTCTGTATTGCTGAAGTGGCTGAAGGAATATTGCCTTTCTTTATGTCATAATACGAATTTCTTTGGTTTTACTCCTTTGGAGCTGTTCAGCCGAACCTCTCTGTCTCTTGTTCCTCTTGTGAATCCGGATGGCGTTGATCTTGTCTTACACGGATCAGCGGGCATGGGAGACAGGAGAGATGAACTTGATATACTAAACTGCCATCGTCCGAATTTTAATGAATGGAAAGCAAATATTAACGGAGTTGATTTAAATAAACAATTCCCGTCTTTATGGGAAATTGAAAAATACCGCAAACCAAAAACGCCCAGCTACCGAGATTTTCCCGGAACTTCTCCGCTCACAGAGCCGGAATCCATTGCGATGCAGCAGCTGATAACAGCGGATCCGCCTGACAGGCTGGTGGCCCTTCACACTCAAGGAGAAGAAATCTATTGGGGATATAAAGGCCTTGAGCCCGAAGAATCGGCTGCAGTAATAAAGGATTTTGAGACGATAAGCGGAAACATTTATAAAGGAGTCAAGGATATTGACAGCTATGCGGGATTCCGCGACTGGTTTATTCATCACTATTTTAAGGAAGGTTATACGGTGGAGCTTGGAAAAGGTCAAAATCCCTTGCCGTTTGAGCAGTTTTCACATATTTACAAGGCGACAAGCGGGATCTTATGGAGGTCGTTATTTTTTCCTGAATAACTGAAACTTTTTCTTTTTCGTACCGTATCAAATATGGGACAATAAATATGATCGGAGGGGGAGGCTGATGAGATCAGTTTGTTTGATTCTGCTGTCAGCATTGCTAGTTTGTTTATCGGCATGCGAACCATCTCATCAGCAGCAAAAACAGGCAGCGACGGCAAAAAGTGAGGAAAAAGAGATTGTTCCGCTGCCAGCAGGAAAAGCGGACGGAGCGGAAGGCTGGCTCAATAACAACACCATTCTGTATACAGCCTCAGATCCGACAAAAACAGAGCTTCTTGCATATCAAATCTTTAATGGCAAAACGAAAAAGCTCTATCAGACGGATGGTCAAATCGTTGATGTTCAAATCAATCCCAAGAAACAGATGATTCTGCTGCAGATCACGCATAGCCAACAGACAGCAGTAGTTTTGCTGAATCAAAAAGGGGAGAAGCTGTACCAGAAAGAATACGAAACGTACGAGCTGGAGGCAGCATGGAATCAGTATGATCCGTATCAAATGATGGTCACGGTATTCACTGAAAACTGGGACTTCAATACATATCACGTGGATGCCAAAAAAGACAAGTCTGCTTTAAGTCGAATACAGGTACCGTTTGTCCATTGGACCTCAAAAGACACATTTGACTATCTAAAAGAGGGAAGAAACGATAAAGAAGGCCCTTTGTATACGTATGATATTGCTTCTGAAGAGGAGAAAAAGCTGGAGGAGGATGTCCTTTACTTTGATTCTTTTCATAATATGAACTTTACCGTCAAAGCAGATTCCGGAGAGAACGGCTTGTATAAATTTACATCACCGCAATTGAATGGTGAAGCAGTTACAGCAGAATGGCCGCTCCAAACCAAATATACAAGTCTGGCTCCGATGGAGTATGATTTTGATGAGGCTGGCGGTCTGTTTTACACGTTTAAAGAAAGCGGGGACGCATATAAGCTGTCAGCGATCGATATGAAATCGGGAAAGGCGCAGGATCTTCTTACCTTGCCTGAAATGGAGCCGATCCAAGTATCCCCGAATGGAAAATATGCGTTGTACGGTTTTCATTTTGAGCGCATAATTTCATTAATATCACATGAAATGAAGCCAATCATCATTGATAAAAAGGAGATGGAATAATTAATGGCTATCGCAGATGTAACCATTATCCCAATCGGAACAGAAACACCTAGTGTGAGCGCCTACGTGGCGGATGTGCAGAAAATTTTAGAGGGCTACAAGGCAGAAGGGAAAATCAAATATCAGCTGACACCAATGAACACACTGATTGAAGGCGAACTCAGCGACCTTTTTACTGTGATTCAGGCGATTCACGAAGCGCCGTTCCAAAAAGGGCTTCACAGAGTGGCGACCAACATTCGCATCGATGACAGACGGGACAAAAAAACGACGCTTGAAAGTAAAATAGAAAGCGTGAATAAACATTTACAGCAATAAAAAATAAACCTGTATCCCATTGGATACAGGTTTTAATGTGCAGTAGGATAACCGCTGTTTATCACCGTCATCACTGTAAACCAGCCAAACACACACAAGGTGGCTCCGGCTAATAAAAATCCAAGTATGTTTTTGTTTTTCACAGAACGCAAGACTCCCCATAAAGCGAAAAGAGCGACAAGGCCGAAAATCACGACAAGTAACATTACGCAGCCCCCTTTACATTGAAAAACCTGCAATTCTTTCCATTTTTATTCTACCCGTTTTCAGTGTGTTTGTCGATAGCGTTTTCATAGCGATTGTTTGAATCTTTTTTCAAAAACCCTCATAATAGGAGCATAAAAAGGAAAGAGGTGAGAAAAGTGAAATGGAGAAGAATGCCTGTAGGACCGATTCAAGCGAATGCATATTTTTTAATCAGTGATGATCAATGCCTGATTTTTGATCCGGGCGGCGAAGGAGATAAAATCAACCAATACATAAAAGAAAAAGGATTAACGCCTTTAGCCATTTTACTGACACACGCCCATTTTGACCATATTGGGGCGCTGGATGACGTGAGAGACAGATGGGATATTCCTGTCTATCTGCATCAAAATGAAAAGAATTGGCTTACAGATGCCTCATTAAACGGCTCAGGAATGCTGAGAGGGATAGAAGTGACAGCTAAGCCGGCAGATCATTTGATTGAAGGGGACGGTGAGCTGAATATTGGGCCTTTCCATCTGGAGACGCTATTTACACCGGGACATTCCCCGGGAAGCGTTTCATATTACGTGAAGGATGCCGACCTGGTGATTTCCGGTGATGTCCTGTTTCAAGGCGGGATAGGCCGTACAGATTTACATGGAGGCGACCAAGAAACGCTGCTGACGTCTATCCATGAAAAATTGCTTACGCTGCCGGAGCACACATTGGTGTTAAGCGGACATGGCCCTGAAACTGACGTGCAGACTGAGCAGGATCAAAATCCGTTTTTAAATGGTTTTTCATTATAGAAAAAGAGACAAACCGATGAGGTTTGTCTCTTTTTGCCTTTAATGTCCTCCGCCGCCTGGTACCATAATAAAAATGGAATAGTATGTGAAGCCGGCAAAGAAGATGGTTAAATAAGCGCCAAAGATATAAATGTACATCCGTTCTGTTAAATTCAAATACGATAGAAACACAAATAAGATCGTCTGTCCAAAAAATAAAAGGGAAGCATCTTTCATATCACCTAAATAAAACATGACTGCAAATATTCCCGTCCAAAATCCTAACACCCGGAACATGCGATTCATTTTTTATCCCCTCCCGAGAGTCCCTCTGACTGTTATTATAATAGATTACGGACAAAAATGTAAACATTTTCATTATTAATATGAAAAATGGTATTTAACCCTTTGATTGCGTTTTCTATTATATGTGCGGTTTTTTAGAAATAACCCGAAAAAAAGTTCAATAAATGGTTTAAAGAAAAATTGATACGGGTAGTTATTCTACAAAGAGATCGTTAACTGGAGGAGGAAAAAACATAATGGAACAATTAACTTTTTACTCATACCCAAGCTGCACGTCATGCCGAAAAACAAAACATTGGCTCAAAGCGCACCAGATTGAATTTAACGAACGGCACTTATTCAGAGAAACTCCAACGATGGATGAATTAAAGTATATTTTATCTTTAACCACAGAAGGAATTGACGAAATTTTAGCAACAAGAAGCCAAACCTTCAAAAATTTAAATTTAAACATTGAAGATATGACTGTAAACGAAGTGCTGGAACTTTTAATTGAGAAACCGAAGCTTTTGCGCCGTCCGATTCTCGTGGACAACAGGAAGCTTGTTATCGGATACAATCCGGGAGAACTGTTAAAGTTATCGAAGAAGAAAACGGTTCATCAATCTGCATGATGAAAAACCGAAGATCCGCTGATTTGCTTGAATCAGCTTATCTTCGGTTTTTCACGGTTCAGAAACTGGGCTAGCTGGATTCGAACCAACGATCACGGAGTCAAAGTCCATTGCCTTACCGCTTGGCTATAGCCCATTGAATATAAAAATAGTATGTGTAACGTGAGACAAGTTATACATATCAATCATACACTTTTTGAAAGATAAACATCACAGGAGGTAACCGATGAAATGAAAGCTCTAGATCAGTATTTAACAGAGCACAAAGAAGACATTACACTCCAATGGCTGGAAACATGCACGTTAAAAGGAAGTTTGCTGTATTCTGCAAAAGATCAGCAAAAATTAGAACGAAAATTAAAAGAGCAGCATGAATCATTGGTAGCCATTGTAGCAAATTCCATTAGAAAAGAAGAGGTGAAGGATCAGCTTAACCAATGGTCACTTCAATGTGCCAGAGACCGTGCTGTTCATGAAGTGACCGTGACGGAAAGTGTCAGTCAGTTTAACGCTTTCAGGCACATCATGTGGCAATGGATTCAAGACTTCAGCGAAACCGCTTCTTCCCAAGAAATCGGCATCCAGGAGATATTTGAGTGGAGCAAGATTTTGAATCAAACGATTGATGAGATTATCGAGGTATTTACAGAAGAATATCATCAGGTCACGGTGATCCAATTAAATGCGCAAAAAGAAATGATCAATGAATTGAGCGCACCGATTATGCCGATTTCTAAAGAGATTGGGATTCTTCCCCTTGTTGGTGAAATTGACACGTACAGAGCGAGAACCATTTTGGAATCCGTTTTGGCCCAATGCTCGGCGTTAAAGCTTTCATATTTATTTTTAGATATATCCGGTGTTCCTATCGTCGATACGATGGTTGCCTATCAAATCTTTAAAGTGATTGACAGCACCAAACTGCTGGGCATTGAGACGATTATTTCAGGAATCAGGCCTGAAATCGCCCAGACTGTTGTGAAGCTCGGATTAGATTTTTCGAATGTGAAAACAGAGCAAAGTCTTGCTAAAGCTTTAGCCAACAAAGGATTTAAGATAGAAGAATCTTAAGATGTCCCTTAAGGGATGTATTTTTTTGAAGCACGTTCAACAATGAAGAGAAGCAACAGCTGAACAGCCTGTGCTAGGGCTATTCAGCTTTTTTTACTTCGATAAACAAAATATGGTGACTGTCGATGTCTTTTACCTTGAATGAGTAGCCGTCATATTCAATGACACTTTCAGGCTCGGCGTCTATGTTTTGTGTGAGAAACCAGCCTCCGAGCGTATCGACTTCAGCATCTGATAAATCAGTTCCAAGCAGGTTATTCACGTCACTGATTAATAACTTCGCATTTAATAAATAATGATCTTTTCCCAGCTCACGAACATGAGGCACTTCATCTGCATCAAATTCATCGCGTATTTCTCCTACAATTTCTTCAATAATATCCTCGACGGTGATCAATCCTGAAGTTCCGCCATACTCATCAATAAGAATCGCCATATGAGTGCGTTCCTTTTGCATTTTGATGATTAATTTGTAAATCGGAATGGTCTCAATGACATGAATGACGGGCTGTATGAAGGGTTCAATTTTGTGCTTCTGAAAAGAAAAATCTTTCGTCAGCAATGAAAACAGCACTTCTTTCATATTGATCACGCCGATGACGTTATCTTTATCTTCCTTTACAACAGGGTAACGGGTATATTTGGTCTGCTTAACCGTTTCCCGCATGCTTGGAATCGAGTCATCCTCAATAGACAAACTGACCATTTCGTTTCGCGGGACCATAATTTCCTTTGCCATTCGTTTATCAAATGTAAAGATATTATTCATATATTTTAATTCGCTTTTTCTGATTTCTCCGCTTTTATAGCTTTCGGTTAACAGTACTCTAAGCTCTTCCTCCGTATAAGCCAGTTCATGCTCTGATGCCGGCTTCAGCCCAAAAAGTCCTGTGATCATTCTGGCAGACTGGTTAAGGAGCCAAATGAACGGAAACATGATTTTATAAAACCAGATTAATGGCTTCGCGAGCATCAGCGTAATGCTTTCTGCTTTTTGAATCGCGAAGCTCTTCGGTGCCAGTTCCCCGATGACGACATTTAAATACGTTACCACTAAAAAGGCGATAATAAGGGAAAGAAGATGGGTAAGCGACTCGTTTAAACCTGCCTTCTGAAAGAGCGGACGAAGCAGAGTCTGTACAGTCGGTTCACCCAGCCAGCCGAGTCCTAAAGCTGCGACCGTGATGCCCAGCTGGCAGGCTGATAAATATTCGTCAAGATGAGTGACCACATGTTTTGCCGCTTTAGCGCCTTTTTTGCCTTTTGCGACAAGCTGATCAATTCTGGATCGCCTGACTTTTACGATCGAAAATTCTACGGCGACAAAAAATCCCGTTAACAAAATTAAAAACACGACTGCTAATAAATTGATAAATTCCAAAATAAACTGCCTTCTCCAAGGAAGGCATGCACCTCCCTTTCCGATGTCTTTCTACATTCCATACCACCGGCAAAAGCTCACAAAACATGTGATGAAGTGCCTAAATGGTTTAGGAATGCTTCTCCTTGGGCAATTAAAGAACAAAAGAATAAAAGTCTGGAGGATCGTAACATGAAGGTACATACAGGTGGGGATTGGTTTTGGTACCAAATGGGGCCTCAGGAAAGAGATAAGGCAAGAGATCTGATCCATTTTTCTCATTGGCCGCAATGTGAAAAGTGGTTTGAAAATAATCATCATATTAATTTTTTGCGCGTGGATACAACAGAAGCTGAGAATGAAGCGGTATTTGGCTCGATCGTATATGATCAGGGGCTTGGCGAGGAAAAAGACCATACCGTTTTTCATTTCTATATTACTAGGCAATATTTTTTCACAATTAACTTTGATTTTGCGATTTTGGATGGGATTAAGGGAAAACAAGTTGTCCAGCAAATGGAGAGAGCGGATAGTACCATGGAGGGATTTTTGATCCTTCTCGGCGAGTTAATGAATGCGTATCTAATCGGTGTAGATGAATTTGAAGTAAAGCTGAGAAAGCTCAGATGGCAAATCAAAGACGACAATAGCAAAAGCATTTTAAACCGTGTTCATCTCCTGCACCATGAGCTGATGGTCTGGAAAAACTTAATCCTAAGCGCTAAAAAAATTGAAATGGCATTGAAAGAAACCTTTTTGCTCCAAAATGATAGTAAAAAGGTTTATCAGCGGATACAACTCAAAATTGACAGGGGGTTTACATACATCAGCGAATTTGAAGGGGAGCTTAATAGTCTGTTGCATTCAGAGGAAGTCATTACCTCTCACAGGGGAAATGAAATATTCAAAGCGCTGACCATTTTCACGACGCTTTTTACGCCGGTTACAGCACTTGGTGCCCTCTGGGGGATGAACTTTTCCGTGATGCCTGAGCTGAATTGGAAATACGGTTATGTCTTTTCTCTCTTATTGATTATCACTTCTACAGTCTTAATCTACCTATATTTGAAGAAGAAAGGCTGGACGGGAGATATGCTGCAGGAACGGAAGGATAAAAAGAAATCTCGAAAACGGCGGATACTGTAGAATGTTTCATTTTTTGTGCAGCGGATAAAGAATAAATAGAACACGGTAAAGGAGGAATTGAAATGAAAGTAAGAGATATCATGACTGCGAATGTAGAATGCTGTGAGCCAACCGCATCAGTCACTGAACTAGCCAAAAAGATGAAAGACTCCAATGTCGGTTCTATTCCAATTTGTGAAAGCGGCAGACTTCAAGGCATCGTTTCTGATCGGGACATTGTCACCAGAAGCTTAGCTGAAGATCAAATAGAAGCGAAAGCAAGTGATATCATGAGCACCGAAATCGTTTCCGGTCATCCTGATATGTCTGCTGATGAAGCGAGTCAGCTCATGGCAGAGCATCAAATCCGCCGTTTACCGATTCTTGAAAATGAACGTTTAACGGGTATTGTTGCGTTAGGCGACCTTTCCGTTAAGAAAGACACAGACCAGAAAGCCGGAAAAGCATTAAGTGAAATTTCTAAATCAGCATAACAAACAGTTTGGAAGAGGTAACTGCCTCTTCCTTTTTATTTTGTATACAATAAACTGATTCGCCAATTTTAGAAAGCATCAAACTCCGATTTATGAATCCCTCTTTGGGTGCCAGAGCCGGACTGCGTACATCTGTCCATCAATCTCTTTTCAAATCCTTATTAAAATTGAAAATGATGTGATACATATAGCTGAATTTCT
This sequence comes from Bacillus sp. PAMC26543, assembly GCF_014250375.1. NCBI lineage: Bacteria > Bacillati > Bacillota > Bacilli > Caryophanales > Bacillaceae > Bacillus > Bacillus sp. PAMC26543. The sequence goes on from NZ_CP060193.1 coordinate 1,704,940, forward strand.
ATTTTTGGTAGGAGCGAAATGTTTTTTTAGGTTGTAAATACATCAGAAAAACACATTTTCTTTGTTTGATTACCATGTCTTCTTTTTCTACAATACGCTTTGAAAGGAGAGGGAATCAAATTGGATTCGATAGAAAAAATAAGCAAAACTTTAATTGAAGAGGCATATAGGACGAAGGCCTCTGACATTCACATTGTGCCGAGGGAACGGGACGCAATCATTCATTTTCGGGTTGACCATGCATTGCTGAAAAAGCGAAACATGAAAAAAGAAGAGTGTGTAAGACTCATTTCTCATTTTAAGTTTCTCTCAGCTATGGACATAGGGGAAAGAAGAAAGCCGCAAAATGGATCTCTTACTCTAAAATTAAAAGAGGGTGACGTTCACTTAAGGATGTCAACGCTCCCGACAATTAACGAAGAAAGCCTCGTCATCAGAGTGATGCCTCAGTATAATATCCCTTCGATTGACAAACTGTCTTTATTCCCAAAGACAGGAGCCACCTTGCTATCATTTTTAAAACACTCCCACGGCATGCTGATTTTTACCGGACCAACAGGCTCTGGGAAAACAACAACATTATATTCTCTGATCCAATATGCAAAAAAACATTTTAATCGAAACATTGTCACACTTGAAGATCCAGTGGAAACGAGGGATGAAGATGTTCTTCAAGTGCAGGTGAATGAAAAAGCCGGTGTCACATATTCCACAGGGCTGAAGGCTATTTTGCGCCATGACCCCGATATGATCATCTTAGGTGAGATTAGAGACGCTGAAACAGCCCAAATTGCGGTGCGGGCAGCGATGACTGGTCATTTAGTGCTGACGAGCCTTCATACGAGAGATGCGAAGGGCGCGATTTACAGGCTGCTTGAATTTGGCATTAATATGAATGAAATCGAGCAAACGGTTATTGCGATAGCGGCTCAGCGTTTAGTTGATTTGGCTTGCCCGTTTTGTGAAGACGGATGTTCATCAGTGTATTGCCGCCTGTCACGAAATGTCAGGAGAGCAAGCGTATACGAGCTGCTTTACGGGAAAAACCTTCAGCAGTGTATCCAGGAAGCGAAAGGGGACAATGCAAATTACCAATATCAAACGCTGCGTCAAATTATAAGAAAAGGGATTGCGCTCGGCTATTTAACGACAAACAACTATGACCGGTGGGTTTATCATGAAACAGATTAGAAAAGTTTGGCCGTTAAAGGATCAAGCCTATTTACTGAAAAGGCTGGGTGAAATGACAGCGGGCGGATACAGTCTTTTAGACGGATTGCGCCTGATGCAGCTGCAAATGAATAAAAGGCAGCTGGCGGACTTGGCTAACGCAATAAGCCGGTTGAGAGAAGGGGAATCGTTTTACCATGTATTAAAGAGCTTGTCATTTCATAAGGAAGCCATCGGTATTTGTTATTTTGCTGAAACACATGGGGAATTGCCGGCTTCCATGATTCAGAGCGGAGAGCTGCTGGAACGAAAAGCAGGTCAGGCAGAACAGATAAAAAGGGTGTTGCGATATCCTCTTTTCCTCATCTTTACCGTTGGTGTCATGCTTTATATGCTGCAATACATCATCATCCCTCAGTTTTCTGGTATTTATCAATCGATGAATGTAGAAACGTCACGCACAACAGACATCATTTTTGCGTTTTTTCAGCACCTTGATGCTGTGTTCATATTAATGGCCATTTTGGCTGCAGGAATAGGTCTTTATTATTGGTTTGTGTTCAAGAAAAAATCCCCTGACCATCAAATGCTCATTTGCGTAAGCATTCCTTTGTTTGGAAAGCTGGTCAGGCTGTTTAACAGCTACTTTTTTTCTTTACAGCTGAGCAGTCTGCTAGCATCAGGTCTTTCTATTTATGACAGTTTGAAAGCATTTAGGCATCAAACGTTTCTCCCTTTTTACCGCCATGAAGCTGAACAAATGATTGAACGGTTAAAAGCCGGTGAAACCATTGAAGCTGCTTTATACAAACGGCCTTTTTACGAAAATGATTTTTCAAAAGTGATATCTCATGGCCAGCTAAGCGGCCGCTTGGATCGGGAACTCTTCACATACAGCCAGTTTATATTGCAGCGGCTTGAGGACAAGTCACAAAAATGGACAGGCATTCTTCAGCCCATTATTTACGGATTTGTCGCAGGGATGATTTTAATTGTTTATCTATCGATGCTCCTGCCTATGTATCAGATGATGAATCAAATGTGAAAGGAAGAGGCGGATGAATGAGAAAGGGTTTACACTTGTGGAAATGCTGATCGTGCTCTTTATTATTTCTATTTTGCTATTGATCACCATACCGAATGTAACAAAACATAATCAAACCATTCAGAAAAAGGGCTGTGAAGGCCTGCAAAACATGATAAAGGCGCAGGTAACAGCATATGAACTCGATCATGACGGGAAGACACCAAGCCTCGGCGATTTACAGGCAGAAGGTTATGTGAAAAAAGATGCTGTTTGTCCAAATGGAAAGCAAATTATCATTACCGGCGGGGAGGTTAAGGTTGAACATTAAATTAAAAGGGGAAGCTGGATTCACCCTTTTAGAAAGCCTGCTTGTTTTAAGCCTCGCCTCTATTATGCTGATTGCGGTGTTTACCACGCTTCCTCCTGTTTATGAAAATACAGCATTACGGCAGACAGTATCCCAGCTGAAAAATGATATTTTACTTGCGCAGCAGACCGCAATTTCCAATCATCAAAGAACAAAGATTCTTTTTCAAGAGAAAAAATATCAATTAATCATAGGTGACACTGTTATAGACCGTACTTATCATAACGGGCTTTCGGCAGAGTTACTGACATTAAAAGACCGCTTGGAATTTAACGAGAAAGGGCACCCGAATATAGGCGGGAAAATCCGTATAAAAGGACGTGCCGCCTATGACATAACAGTTTATTTAGGGAGCGGAAGAGTGAATGTGGAGAGAAAATAAAGGCTTTTCTACAATTGAAACAATGGCTGCCCTCAGCATATGGCTGTTTATGCTTCTGACGATCGTGCCGTTGTGGAACAAGCTGATAGCTGATGAACATATAGCGGAGTCGAGAGAAATTGGTTATCAGCTTGTTAATGAAAGCATAGGCAAATATATGCTTACAGGAAAAGGAAATTCGTCGCAAACTGTTTCGATGAACAATAGCAAATACTCGATGACATGGGAGGAGGAGGGAGAGTATCAAAACGTATGCATCACATCAGACGCCTATAAAGACAAGCCATTTTGCCTCAGCATTTTGCGGACAGACTGGCTATACGCTTCTTAATGTATTATTTTCGCTCTCTGCTTATTTGCTCATATCAGGATCGTTAGCGATATTCTTTCATCTATTTTTGTCACGTCAACAGGAGAATGAGGGCTTCATGCAGCGGGAATGGGTCATTTCGGTAGAGCAGATCATGAATGAGTGCAAGCAGTCGCAGACAGTGCAGACAGATGAGCATGGCAGCGTCTTAATCTGCAGAAATCTGTCAGGGCAAGAGGTCCGTTTTGAAATCTACCATTCAATGATCAGAAAAAGAGTAGACGGAAAAGGGCATGTTCCGATTCTTGATCATATTAAAACAATGAAAGCCGGGGTTAAAAACGGGATGCTTTGGCTGAAAGTCAAGAATGAGAATGATAAAGAGTATCAAACCGCTTTTCCGGTATATACGTCGTTAGGAGGTGGGTGAATGTACTACTCAAAAGGGTTTATCTATCCGGCTGTTCTTTTTACATTTGCCCTTGTGATGCTGATTGTGAATTTCACCGCCCCTCAATTTGTTTCACGCCATATGTTTGAGAAGGAAACAAAAGAGTATTACACAGGAGAAAATCTGCTGCAAAATGGCGCGCTTCTATCCATCAGGCATATACTTGAGCACAGACCAGGCCGAAAGGGTTCACAGCAGTTTCAATATGGACATGTATCTTATGACATTCGCAAAACAACCATAAAAGAACAGCAAGAAATCACTCTTAAAGCCATCACAGAGTCGGGAACAGAAAAAAACGCTCAGCTGCTGTTCGATCAAAGTCAGAAAAAACTGCTGAGCTGGACAGAATAAACCAGCGGTATGTGTATAAAAAAAGTCGTGTGAGCCAACACTTCATAATAACTGAATGATGAGGTGATCACGTGAAAACGAATGATTATGTCAAATATATGACTCAGCAATTTGTGAAATATATAGACACTCCGAAAGATGAGCGAAAAGAACGAAAAGAGGTTCGAAAAGAAACAAAAACGCCTGCTTCTCAGCATTGGTTCGGTATTTTACCTTATGGTTTTAGGCTATGGCTGAAAAGAAAAAAATAAACTGTCCAATATAACGAACAAGGTCCTTCACATGGAGGACCTTATTGATATTCTTCTAAAATTGCAATTTTATTCACCTTTTGACTATGAGGATCGAAAGAAATTGTGACAAACACGCCGAATTCCTTTGAGCCTTCTCTCAGGGTTAAATGATATTGCTTCACAGCTTCGTCTTTTCTTTTGCGGTCCCAAACTTTTTGTTTAACCAGTACCTGTGCGAGCGGGTACCTTTTTTTTGCTTCTTTTACAGCAAGCTCTTCCCATTTTGACATGTGGCGGGCGGTTACAAGCGGCCCTTCTTCTGCTTGAGCGGCACTGGTGCCGAAACCGAGAAGAGACAGACAAATCACACATTGTTTGATCATAAGCCGTCACCCTTTCTTTGTTGTTTATTATTGCCAAATGTTAACCAGATATGCGTTTAATTTCTCACATAACAATCCTAAAAAATTCTAAAAACTTAAAAAGGTGAGCAATATTGAGTAAGGCTATGCAATATGATGAAAACATTCTTTTAAACGAACAAAATGGCGGATTTTGGTGTTTTTAAATCCTTCAATCGTTGATTATACTCAGTTTGTATGGTTCTTAAAAGAGAACAATTGTCACATCAAGTTACAGTGTTTTACAGGGGGTAAGGTATGTTTCGATTGTTCCGCAATCAGCATAAGGCTAAGACAAAATTAAGAGTGCTGCTTGTTTTTCAGCTTTCAGCCATATTCAGTCTGACAGCCGCCATATGCTTACAATTTACCGGAGATACAAGCGCAGCTTTTTATGATATTGAAAACTTTGATGTTTCGCTTCAAACGTGTGAGAACTTTCAGCATACAGATAAAAACTGTCATTACGATAAACGGTGGGACCAAAGTGATTTACACGTGGTGAATCAAACAGATACAAAAGGTACTGTCTGTTCCCCTGTTCGTCTATTTGCCGAGCTGGAAAACAGAGGCGAGAAACTTAAGAAATCGAAATGGAAGTGGGAGCTTCATAAACTGGCAAACACCCGCAAACCGCTAAAAGACGGGAACGTAATAGATAAAGGATACGTTTCCACCCAAACAGGCGAATCACTTTACAAAATTGAAACAAATAAAAAAGTGAAACCCGGCATTTATGCGTTTAAAGTATATAAACCGGCCGGCTATCCGGCGAACGGAAGCAAGTCTGATTGGTCGGAACCAATGACAATTGTGAAGTGTGACGAAAAACCGACAGCACCGAAAAAGGAAAGTCAGCCGTCTGTGAAAAATCAGCACAATCAAGCAGACAGTGACAGAAAAGACAAAACAGATAAAGAAAAAACAGCCGACAAAGCCGTAACTGAAGACAAAGAAAATCAACCAGTTCAGAAGGAAAGCGGGGAAGAGGATGAAGAAAGCATTAAAGCTGATCAGTAATATCCTTTACGTAATCATCTTTACTCTGATTATTGTGTTAACGCTAGTTGTCATATCAACACGTTCATCCGGGGGAGAGCCGGCAGTGTTCGGATACACGCTGAAATCAGTACTGTCTGGCTCGATGGACCCTGAATTTAAAACGGGCTCATTAATTCTTGTTAAAGAAATCACGGATGTGAAAAGGCTCCAAAAGGGCGACGTGATCACATTTATGCAGGATGCAGACACAGCGGTGACCCATAGAATTATTGATATGAAAAAGCAAGGCGATCATTTGTCATTCCAAACAAAAGGGGATAATAACGCCGCAGCTGATTCTGCGCCTGTGTCGGATGAAAATGTCCGCGCGCAATATACAGGTTTTCAGCTTCCTTATGCCGGCTACATGCTTCATTTTGCCAGTCAGCCGATCGGCACAGCTATTTTACTGATTGTTCCCGGCGTTATGCTGCTGATCTACTCCTTTGTGACAATCAGCAGTGCGATCAGGGAGATTGAAAGAAAGACGAAAGCCTTGGAAACAGAGACAAAGGACAATACGATGTCCACTTAACATCAGTTGTAAACCTGGCAACAGGTTTCGATAATATAATCATTCAATAAAAGGGGAGTTTACCATGGGTATGAAAAAGAAATTGAGTTTAGGAGTTGCATCAGCAGCACTAGGGTTAGCTTTAGTAGGAGGAGGAACATGGGCAGCATTTAACGACATTAAATCAACGGATGCTACTTTTGCATCAGGCACGCTTGATTTAGCAGCGAAAGAAAATTCAGCCAGTGTCAACTTATCAAATCTAAAGCCGGGAGATAAATTGACGAAAGATTTCCAATTCGAAAATAACGGCTCACTTGCGATCAAAGAGGTATTAATGGCGCTGAATTATGGAGAATTTAAAGCAAACGGGGGAAGTAATACATCCCCAGAAGATTTTCTCAGCCAATTTGAGGTTACATTATTGACAGTCGGCAAAGAGGGAGGCAATGGCTATCCGAAAAACATCATTTTAGATGATGCCAACCTTAAAGACTTATATTTAATGTCCTCTAAGAATGATGCTGCGGCGACTGAAAAAATTAAAAAACAAATTGATCCTAAATTCTTAAACGCAAGCGGAAAAGTCAATATAGCGACAATTGACGGTAAAACCGCTCCTGAATATGACGGCGTTCCAAAAACACCGACTGATTTTGACCAGGTTAAAATGGAAATTCAATTTAAAGACGATAAAACAAAAGATGAAAAGGGACAAATGGTTCAAAATAAATATCAAGGCAACTCATTACAGCTTCAATTCTCATTCGAAGCAACACAGTGGAATGGCTTGACAATCAAAAAGGAACATACTGATAAAGACGGTTACATTAAAGAAAATGAAAAAGCGCATAGCGAGGATAAACATTAATAGAAAAAAGAGGTGGCTCAGTACATGCGTACTGAGCCATTCTTATGTTCATTGACAAAAGAGGAGTAAGTGCCTCTGCTCAGGCACTACTCCTCTTTTTGGGATTTTCTCCATTTTTGATAATCTAAAAATTCACGAAATTGTTTTTTCGATACCCCAGATGTCATCGCATCGCGAACCAATTTCTCCCATTCACTATCTAATTGACCATCGTATTCGGTTTCATGTTTTTCATCAAGCAAAGTATGAACCGAGACGTCCAGAACAGCGGAGACTTTTTCGAGAAATTGAATGGAGGGGTTCGTTTGTAGATTTCGTTCTATTGAGCTTAAATAAGACTTCGCTACCCCAGCTTTTTCTGCTAGTTCTGATAGTGAGTAGCCTTTTTCTTTACGGTATTGTTTAATACGCTGGCCAATCAATGTCATCACCTTCCTTGTGATATTATAGCACATTCAGAAAGGATTTATGGTATGACTTCTGGCTGCCGGACCAGGATGAGCAGACTTTTTGTTTAAAAGTAAATATTTGCGTATTTCCTCAGGGCTGATATTTGCTTCTCTGGCTTCCATCATTAATTCAACCCATTCTTGATCTAATTCGAAGTGCTCTTGTTTTGCATTTTTCATGCAGTTTCTCCTCCTAAAATACTTGTTTATGTATTTCAGCCAGTCCGGCCATGACCATTGTACGCCTTCTGTGGTCTCTGGAAGTCATTTGCCAATTGAATAGCCAGAATTTTTTTCCAATATACCTTTATTATAATAGCATTTTTCCAAAAAAAACGAGAACGATGTCGAATCTGAAAAAAGTTAGCTCGAAATATTATTTTGCAGAAAAAATAATCCGCCATTCTCGATCTGAACTGATATCTTTGGTTGATACAAGGCTTTTAACGCCTGTTTTTCAAGGTGGTACTCTTCTGGTTTTTCTTCTGTATGCTCATAAAACTGATCAAGCAATTTCATATCGTTTTGCCACCTGTTTACCGCCTGCTCTGCCCAGTCTGACGGTTCTTGCATAGCGGCTTGAGTAATGTAGCTCTCCATCCGCTTAAGACCGCTTTCAGGTTTAATCATAGGCGATATGGTGAAACAATAGTCACATATTTGTGATGTCAATGAAAGCTGTACGAGCTTACTTTGAAAATCTTCAATCATGGTTCCAGAGACAAGGTGAAGACCTAGTGACAATAGCTTATCCTTTTTCATGTCGGACTGGTATGAAATCATGACATTTATACCAAGCCAAGGCTGAAGCGGAATTTTCGCTCCGGCTGATTCAATTTTCTCATACATTCTGGTAAATCTCCCATTTTGTTTAACTGCTTTAAATATTTGAAAAAGGCGTGGCGCCCCGAAATAAATAAATTCGCCATCTAGGTCTTTTGGAGCAGATTCCTTATCTGTAATGAACGTCATTTTCATCGGATTCGGGTCGCCGCCGGTCTTCTCGCGCCAGTGCCAGTAAAAAGGCCGATTCATGATCTGTTTGTCCATTTCAACTGTAAGCTGAACCGTCATGTAACCGGGTCCTTGGTCGATGATCGGACAGCTGTTTGCCTGGAAAAAACGAAGCAGTAATTGGTGAACCTCTTGCTGTCTCACTTGTAAAACCTCCTTGCGGCTAAGAACCTCTTTTTTCAGCGGGCTGCTGTTTTTTATAAGACAAAAATGAGGTTAAGTTGTCCATTTTAATTTTCATTTCTTCTTCGGTTGCCGAATGGAACAAAATATCGTGCAGGTGCTCTTCAAAATTGTTGACTTGAATTTTTGTTAAAATGTCATCAAGCTCGCCGACCACTTTTTCAAATAAATGAATTTTTTCATATAAAAGCTTTAAAATATGCTCTTCCACTGTATGTTTGGTAGCCATGTTATAAATATGGACGTCACGCTCCTGCCCGAGCCTGTGGATTCTTCCGATTCTTTGTTCAAGCCGCATCGGATTCCATGGCAAATCATAGTTAATCATGTGATTGCAAAACTGCAGGTTGATCCCTTCGCCGCCTGCTTCAGTTGCAATCAGCACTTGAACCTTCCCGCGGAAAAGGTCCTTCATCCAGTCTTTTTTTCCGCGTTTAAATCCGCCTCTGAACGGCACAGAGCTGATGCCGTGTTGCTGAAGAAACCACTGCAGATAAATTTGAGTGGCACGGTATTCTGTAAAAATAATGACTTTATCGTCTATCTTTTTAATCAGATCGACGACTTGATTCGCTTTAGAATTTTGTGTCACTTGATTGATGCGGTCCATTAATATAGAAATGGTGTCTTCATCAATAGCTGGTGCCTGTTTTTCTTTTTGGTCGAGCATTTTTTTCAATGTCATGTACACAGCTTCCCTGCTTGAACAGCATTCTCTTTGGAGTGTCATAATGGAGAACATGCTGGCCGGTTTGTTAATGCTTTCTTTCAGGCGGGAAATCTCATCGTAAAGCGCCTGCTCTGATGGAGAAAATTCAATCGGCACTGTTTCGACGCGGCGCTGCTTCCAATTCAGCCCGGTGTCATGCCGCCTGTTGCGAATCATGACTTTATTCACTAGATCTTTTAAATGATCATGTGCTTCTAAGCTGGATTTCTTTTTAGAAAACATTTCTTGAAAGTGATTCTGATTGCCTAAATGACCAGGCTTTAATAATGAAACCAAATTGAATATTTCTTCAACACGGTTTTGGATTGGCGTCGCAGTCAGCAGCAGGCAGTATTTTTTCACAAGATTCCGGACAAATTCATAGTTCTTTGTTTTGCTATTTTTCAGCTTGTGGGCCTCATCAATAATGACGAGATCATATGGGATTGACAGCACAATTTCCCGGTGGGGCGAGCGCTTTGCGGTATCGATGGAGGACACGACGATATCGCACTGCTCCCACACATAGCTTTTCTTTTGTTCAACAGCCGGAATCAAAAATTTTTCCTGAAGCTCTTTCACCCACTGCGAAACAAGAGAAGCTGGCACAAGGATCAGAATTTTTTTGGCTAACCCGCGAATCATATATTCTTTTAGAATCAGTCCGGCTTCAACAGTTTTGCCGAGCCCCACTTCATCTGCTAAAATCGCTTTTCCGTTCATTTTTTCAACAACCTTCTGCGCAACCTCAAGCTGATGGGGAAGCGGCGTGAAGGAAGGGAGATATAATGGGGCCCGCAAGCCTTCAAATTCAGGAATCGCCAATGTTTCCTGGATTTCTGATGAAAGCTTGTACAGCTCCCAGTTTGACCACGGACCGTCGTTTTTCAGTCTTTCGGCAAATTCTTCGGGCCATTTTGTGTCATATGTGATTTCTGCATTCATTGCTGTGAAACCGCCTTTCATATTCTTCAATTTTTTAAATGAACAATATAAGAAAAATCCGCCCAAATTGCTGTTGCCCCGCATATAGTGATGATGGTAGGATATGAGTATGTATTTGATGTAAGATATTGCTATAGTATGTCCATAACAGCATGAAAATATGAGCGAATGACAGCAAGGGGAGAGACCTGACCGAGAAAACCGGGATACAGGCGCCGAAGGAGCAAACTGCGGAGTGAATCTCTCAGGCAAAAGAACTCTTGCTCGACGCAACTCTGGAGAGTGTTTGTGTGAAATGCGCAAGCCACCAAAGGGGACGTCTTTGCTATTGCAAAGTAAACTTTCAGGTGCCAGGACAGAGAACCTTCATTTAATATGAGGTGTTTCTCTGTCCTTTTTTGTATGTTTTTTAGCTGCGCCGTTGAAAAAGGGGAGGAATTTGATGCTGAAAAGAACACCGTTATTTGAATTGTATAAGGAATATGGAGGGAAAACGATTGATTTCGGAGGCTGGGAGCTTCCTGTTCAATTTTCTTCAATCAAAAAAGAGCATGAAGCTGTCCGAACAGCAGCCGGGCTGTTTGATGTATCTCATATGGGGGAAGTCGAAATCACGGGGGATGACAGTCTGTCTTTTTTACAAAAGCTGATGACAAATGATGTATCCGCGTTAAAAACCGGCCGTGCGCAATATACCGCGATGTGCTATCCGGATGGCGGCACCGTTGATGATTTACTCATCTATCAAAAAGCTGAAAACCGCTATTTGCTTGTCATAAATGCTTCAAATATAGATAAAGATCTTGCTTGGCTCAAAGAACACGCAACAGGAGATGTCCAGATTGACAATTTGTCAGATCAGATTGCGCTTTTGGCCGTGCAGGGCCCGAAAGCAGAAACAATCTTAAAAAATCTGACAGCTTCAGATGTATCTGCTTTAAAACCATTTGCATTTATTGATGAAGCTGATATCAGCGGCTGCAAAGCACTCATTTCGCGCACCGGCTATACGGGTGAAGACGGGTTCGAAATTTACTGCCGTGCTGATGACGCAGTCCGAATTTGGAAACAAATCATTGAAGCGGGTGAAGAACACGGGCTTATGCCATGCGGGCTAGGGGCGCGTGATACGCTCAGATTTGAAGCGAAGCTCCCGCTCTATGGCCAGGAGCTGACTCGGGATATCACGCCGGTTGAAGCAGGTATAGGCTTTGCCGTAAAACACAAAAAAGAGTCTGATTTTTTCGGGAAGTCTGTATTGAGTGAACAGAAAGAAAACGGGGCGAAACGAAAGCTCGTCGGTCTTGAAATGATTGAAAAAGGAATACCGAGACACGGATATGAAGTGTTTCAAAGCGGCAAGTCCGTCGGAAAGGTGACAACAGGCACCCAGTCACCGACATTGGGGAAAAACGTGGGCCTTGCCTTGGTTGATGCTGGAGCGAGTGAGATCGGAACTGTTGTAGAAGTGGAGATTCGCAAAAAATTAGTGAAAGCAAAGGTAGTTAAAACACCATTTTATAAACGCTAAAAATTTTTCTTTGGAGAGGGGTCAACACATGAAGCACCGCTATTTGCCCGCGACAGAAAAGGATAAACAGGAAATGCTTGATGCCATCGGCGCAAACACGATCGATGATTTATTCGCCGATATACCTGAGAACGTCAGATTCAAAAAAGAGTATCAATTCAAAAAGGCAAAATCAGAAACAGAATTAACAAAAGAACTGACAAAGCTGGCGTCTAAAAACTGTGATACCGTTCAATACGCATCTTTCTTAGGCGCCGGTGTATATGATCATTATCAGCCGGTTATTGTGGATCATGTCATTTCAAGGTCTGAGTTTTATACAGCTTATACACCATATCAGCCGGAAATTTCTCAAGGGGAGCTTCAGGCGATTTTCGAGTTTCAAACGATGATTTGTGAATTAACAGGCATGGATATCAGCAACTCTTCTATGTATGATGGCGGAACAGCCTTGGCGGAAGCTGCGATGCTTGCCTCCGGACATACGAAAAAGAAAAAAATTGTGGTGTCAACAACCGTGCACCCTGAATCGAGAGAAGTGCTGAAAACATATGCAAAAGGACAGTATATTGAAGTTGTTGAAGTCCCTGCCGCAAATGGAGTGACTGATCTTGATGCTTTGCGCGAAACCGTTTGTGACGATACGGCGGCAGTCATTGTGCAGTACCCGAACTTTTTTGGTCTGGTTGAGCCATTGAAGGATATTGAGCCGATCGCTCATCAGGGAAAATCCATGTTTATTGTCTCAGCCAATCCGCTTGCATTGGGACTTCTGACCCCGCCGGGCGCTTTTCAGGCCGATATTGTGGTTGGCGACGCACAGCCATTCGGGATTCCTTCCGCATATGGCGGACCCCATTGCGGATTTTTTGCCGTCACGAAAAAATTAATGAGAAAGGTGCCGGGCCGCCTCGTCGGACAAACGGAGGATGAAAACGGAAAAAGAGGTTTTGTGCTTACCTTGCAAGCCAGAGAGCAGCATATTCGCAGGGATAAGGCGACCTCAAACATCTGCTCGAACCAGGCTTTAAACGCACTGGCCGCTTCCGTCGCCATGACGGCTCTCGGCAAAAACGGCGTAAAAGAAATCGCCCGCCAAAATCTCTTAAAAGCCAATTATGCTAAGCAAGAAGCGAAAAAAGCGGGGCTCACTGTGATGTTTGACGGGCCGATGTTTAACGAATTCATCATCAAACTTGATGAACCTGTGAAATCGGTAAACAAAAGATTGTTGACAAATGGGATCATCGGCGGCTACGATTTGGGTCTGACGTATCCGGAGCTTGACCGCCATATGCTTATTGCCGTAACAGAGCTGAGAACAAAAGAAGAAATTGACGCACTCATTCAGGAATTGGGGGATCGCCATGTATAATCAGGATCAGGCACTTATTTTTGAGCTTTCAAGAGAAGGCCGTGTCGGCTACAGTCTGCCGGAGCTTGACATACCGGAAATGGAAGTGGAGGACCTCTTGTCAGACAGCTATATCCGTGATGAGGACGCAGAGCTGCCGGAGGTTTCTGAGCTGGATATTATGCGGCATTACACAGCATTGTCCAGACGGAACCACGGGGTTGATTCGGGCTTTTACCCGCTCGGTTCCTGTACAATGAAATACAATCCGAAATTGAATGAAAAAATCGCGCGGATTCCCGGTTTTGCCGCGATTCATCCTCTTCAGGACGAAGACACAGTGCAAGGCGCTTTGGAGCTTTTATATGACTTAAGCAAGCATCTCGAAGAAATTACGGGAATGGATGAGGTCACGCTTCAGCCCGCGGCGGGGGCGCATGGCGAATGGACGGGACTGATGATGATCCGCGCTTATCATGAGGCGCGCGGAGATATGAAACGGACAAAGGTCATTGTCCCCGATTCAGCTCATGGGACAAATCCTGCGTCTGCAACAGTTGCCGGTTTTGAAACGGTGACGGTGAAATCGAATGAAAACGGGCTTGTTGATTTAGAGGATTTAAAAAGAGCGGTGAATGAAGAAACCGCAGCTCTTATGCTGACGAATCCGAATACACTCGGATTATTTGAGGAACAGATCACCGAGATGGCGGAAATCGTTCACCAAGCCGGAGGAAAGCTGTATTATGACGGCGCTAATTTAAATGCCGTGTTAAGTAAAGCGAGACCCGGTGATATGGGATTTGATGTGGTGCATCTTAATTTGCATAAAACCTTCACAGGGCCTCACGGCGGAGGCGGTCCGGGTTCAGGTCCGGTTGGCGTAAAAGAAGATCTGATTCCTTATCTGCCAAAACCCGTTTTAATCAAAAAAGAAGGGCGATTTACTTTTGACTATGACCGCCCTCACGCGATCGGCCGTGTTAAGCCTTATTACGGCAACTTCGGCATCAATGTCAGAGCGTATACGTACATCCGCTCTATGGGCCCGGACGGGTTAAAGGCCGTTACTGAAAACGCGGTGCTGAACGCCAACTATATGATGAGAAAGCTTGCCCCTTATTACGATCTGCCGTTTGACCGCCATTGCAAGCACGAATTTGTATTGTCAGGGAAACGCCAGAAAAAGCTTGGGGTGCGTACGCTGGATATTGCAAAACGGCTGCTCGATTTCGGCTATCATCCGCCTACAATTTATTTTCCGCTTAATGTTGAGGAGTGCATCATGATTGAGCCGACAGAGACAGAATCCAAGGAAACACTGGATGCATTTATTGATGCTATGATCCAAATTGCGAAAGAAGCAGAGGAAACTCCGGAGCTCGTACAGGAGGCTCCGCATACAACAATCGTCAAAAGAATGGATGAAACAAAAGCAGCCAGACAGCCGGTACTTAGATATAAGAAAAATGTAAGCAGCGAACTTGTAAAATAAAAAACAGCTGTCTGATATCAGACAGCTGTTTTTTTAATTTTTGGCTTTAATTTTTCCGCCCCATTTTTTAAAGCCGCCCTTAAGGTTATAAATCTCAGTGCAGCCGTTTTTGCGCAGGGTTTGTGCCGCGCGTCCGCTGCGGACACTGTTCTGGCAGTACAGATAGACAGGCTTGTCCGGCCGGATTTCATTTTTTCTCTGTTTCAGCTGAGAAAGCGGAATGTTGCGGGCGCCTAAAATATGTCCGCCATCAAATTCATTCGGTTCACGAACGTCGATAAGCTGCGCTTTGCGGTAACCAGCGCGGAATTCTTCTTCCGAAAGTGTTTTCATAATTCGCTGCTGATAGACATATGAAGCAATCATATAGACGATAAACGCAGCAAAAATAATTAAAACGATCATATTAGACAATGTGATTCTACTCCTTTAACGTATAAAATCAAAACCCTGCTTCTTTAAACAAGGGCATAGAGACGTTTTCGACAAATACTATTATAGTAAAGCACGGCGTGATTGTCATCCATAATGGAACTAAAATATTTTTCATTTTCCCTGCAGTTTGTTAAACTGATTCTATTAAAACGGTAAGGAAGGTCTCAAAATGGAAAAAGAAACTTGGCGGTTTATAGACTCAGGAAATGCAAGCCCGGCTTTCAATATGGCGCTTGATGAAGCGCTTTTATATTGGCACAGTGAAAAGAAAATTCCTCCGGTCATCCGTTTTTACGGCTGGAATCCGGCGACGCTTTCTGTAGGTTATTTTCAAAATATTAAAAAGGAAATCAATTTTGAAGCAGTACATAAGTATAATCTTGGATTTGTCAGACGCCCGACCGGAGGAAGAGGGGTGCTCCACGATCAGGAATTGACATACAGCGTAATCGTTTCTGAGGATCATCCGGAAATGCCGGCGACTGTAACCGAGGCATATCGGGTTATTTCAGAAGGCATACTTCAAGGCTTTAGAAATCTTGGTCTGGACGCTTATTTTGCCATTCCGAGAACCGAAAAAGAAAAAGAAAGCTTAAAGAACCCGCGGTCATCCGTTTGTTTTGACGCGCCGTCCTGGTATGAGCTTGTTGTGGAGGGGCGCAAGGTGGCGGGAAGCGCGCAAACGAGACAAAAAGGCGTCATCCTTCAGCACGGCTCCATTCTGCTTGATTTGGATGAGGACAAGCTGTTTGATCTGTTTTTGTATCCGAGTGAAAGAGTCAGAGAACGGATGCAGCGCAATTTTAAAAATAAAGCGGTTGCGATTAATGAACTCACCGATCACCCGGTGACAATGGACGATGCACGCAAGGCTTTTAAATCCGGATTTGAAACCGGCTTGAATATTCACTTGGAGCCGTACGAATTATCCCAGGAAGAGCTTGATTTTGTTCAGGACTTGGCAGAAACAAAATATGCTTCTGATGAATGGAATTATAGGCGGTAAAAAGGGCTTTTTAGCCTGCAGAGCATCCTTGTTTTTTCAAGTTCATTAGTGTAAACTTGTAATGATTTATAAAGTTAAGGTGCTTTTTGGGAGGGTTTCGATGACGACACCAAGTATGGAAGATTATATTGAACAGATTTATATGCTGATTGAAGAAAAAGGATATGCAAGGGTTTCTGATATCGCGGAAGCATTGGCAGTCCACCCCTCCTCTGTAACAAAAATGGTTCAAAAACTAGATAAAGACGAATATTTAATTTATGAAAAATATCGCGGTCTCGTGCTAACGTCTAAAGGAAAGAAAATAGGCAAACGGCTAGTATACAGACATGAATTGCTTGAGCAGTTTTTAAGAATCATTGGTGTTGATGAAGAGAAAATATATAACGATGTCGAAGGAATCGAGCATCATTTAAGCTGGAACAGCATTGATCGCATCGGTGATCTTGTTCAATATTTTGAAGAAGACGATGCGCGTAAAAAAGAGCTGAAATCAATCCAAAAGAAAACAGAACATCATAATCAGTAAAAAGGCGGGTCTCAAAGGAGGCCGCCTTTTTTTGATGAAATGCGCCCTGCTTCATTCATTGGTCTATTTCTTCGCATTTTTTCTTAAAATGATAGTAAGCCATTGGATGGAGGGGGAGGGTATGGGATGTATATTGACGGTGTGTTTTCTGGCGGAGGGGTAAAAGGCGTGGCGCTTGCCGGCGCTTATGAAGCGCTTGAGGAAAAAGGCTTCCGCTTTGCACGGCTTGCCGGCACAAGCGCCGGCGCCGTTATTGCCGCTTTTATTGCATCAGGTTATTCAAGCAAGGAAATTCACGCTTTGATTGAAGAAGTGGACGGAGAGAGGCTGCTGGACCAGCGATACTCATTTCTCCCCTTAAAAATGCTCCAATGGGTGTCCATTTACTGGCGTTTGGGCTTGTTTAAAGGAGACACATTAGAAAAGTGGATCGCCGACCTTTTAAGAGCGAAAGGCGTACGCGTCTTTGGCGATTTGAAAAAAGGCTCTTTGCGGCTCATCGCTTCGGATCTGACAAACGGTACAATGATCGTGCTGCCGGACGACTTGGTCCGCTACGGGTTAAATCCGGATATGTTTCCGGTTGCCAGAGCGGTAAGAATGAGCTGCAGCATTCCCTATTTTTTTGAACCAATAAAATTAAAAACAGATACAGGAACTGCCACCGTAGTGGATGGGGGCGTTTTAAGCAATTTTCCCATATGGCTGTTTTCTAAAGAAAGAAAACGACCTGTTATCGGTGTGACGCTTGCGCCGAATGAAAGGGAGCGGCCGAAAAAAAATATCGGAAACGCTTTCGAACTGTTTGGCGCTCTGTTTGAAACGATGAAGGATGCGCATGACGCAAGACATATCGCGTCACGCTATGAGCAAAATATCATTTTTCTTCCGGTTGACAACGTGATGGCGACCGAATTTCATTTAACACAACAAAAAAAACTAGCCCTGATTGAGCTAGGTAAAAGTCGGACAGAGCAGTTTTTAAAGCAGTGGACCTATTAAAAAAGCGCTCTGTTTTTCTTTTTATTTTTTTTTCCTTCTATGACAGTCAGCTGCGTCTGGCTTTTTTTCTTGAGAATCATCGGCTTAGGTTTGCTGGCGCTCGGAACGCTTCGCAGATGGCTCACCCGTCCTTTATGCCCGGCGCGGTGCTTTGCTTTTTGTTCTTTCAGCCGGCGCCGCGATTGTTTGGCCGCTTTTTTAAAAGCCGCTCCTTCACTGCCAGTATTTCGCTTCATTACATATTTCACAATAAAATAAATAATGATACCTGCCAAGATGACGGTTATCGCCATTTTTGCCATTTCTCCGGGATTGGTTACCAGCACATAGAGGAAACCGAACGCTCCCAGCGCAATTAATACAGCAATAATAGGTTGTACACGATGATTCATAACTGTCCACCTCCGAAAGTAATAGCAGGGCAACGGATATTAGATGACGTTGTGAGAAGGCTGCTCTTTTTGTTCAGATCTTTCTTCGAGTCTGAGAAGCTCGTTAAAGCTTTCGATTGCAACTTCAACTTGGTCATCCTTAGGTTCTTTCGTCGTTAACAGCTGAAGCCAGAGGCCCGGGTACCCGAGACATTTCAAACCGGGAATATCACGCACTTTATTTGTCAGCTGCAGCACTTCAAAGGAAATCCCAAGTACAACCGGTATGAGAGCGACACGATCTATAACACGCAACCAAAGCGGATCTGTTGGAACAAGCAAGTATACAAACATACCGACAATAATGGTAAATAAAATAAAGCTGGACCCGCAGCGGTAATGAAGCCGTGATTGATTTTGAACGTTCTCTACAGTAATTGGCAATTTCTGTTCATAACAGTTTATGACCTTATGTTCGGCTCCATGATATTGAAACACTCTTTTAATCAGCGGTGTCATGGATAAAAAATAAATATAACCGAGCAGCAAAATCAATTTGAATAGACTTTCAACTGCGATTTGCGCTGTGTCCGATGGAAAAACCGGTCTTGTCAGTTCAGCTAAGAAAACAGGAACCAATGTAAATACGAATTTACTGAACAAAAATGATAAGACGCCGATCACTGCAAGGCTGAGATACATTGACAGCCCCGAGGCTTTTTTTTCTTCCTTAAGCGTCTCGTCCTCAGACGGATCAAGTCCGTAGCGTTCACTCGAGAAATTCAAATGCTTTGTGCCGTTAGCGCTCGCTTCAATAATAGCCGCGATCCCTCTTATAAATGGTATTTTTTTTACCCTGTTCAGCTTCGGATTGTGTTTCCGGGGAAGCTTGAAGAAATCAATGCTTCCGTCTGTTCTTCGTATGGCCGTAACGTAATTGTGTTTTCCGCCAAACATAACGCCTTCCACAACCGCCTGCCCGCCGTAAGCGGGCGGAATTTTATGTTTTGACATATTCATCAACCTGCCTATTTCTTTAGGATTGCTAACTATTTCCTTTCACTCTATTGTACAGGAAACAGCGCGAAACCTCTAGATTGACGGGCTGAAAATTTGCCAGAGCCTTGCTTTTTCTACATGCAGTATACCCGTTATTTTCAAATTTTACTCGCTGCTGTCAAAATGTGTGAGCTTTTTTATTGACATTTCATTTTTTGGGCACACTTTAACAAGGAGGTGGCCGTTATGACAAGTGAAAAAAATACAGATCAAAACGAACAAACAAAAGAGGATCAGGGACCGCCTGTGCCAATGGGCGCCAGGGTAGCGGCGACGGGTTTTTGCGGAGGCGTATTATGGAGTTTCGTCGGTTATATCGCCTACTTATTTCATTTTTCCGAAATCAGCCCCAATATGATATTGCAGCCGTTTGTACTCGGAGAGTGGAAGAAACATGGTTTAGGAACGATTATCAGCATCATTGTGATTGGCATCATTTCGATTGGCGGGGCGTTTCTTTATTATCTTCTCTTGAAACGCTTGAAAACGATGTGGCCTGGTATGTTATACGGCTTGCTGCTTTGGCTGCTCGTGTTTTTTGTGTTTAATCCGATTTTCCAGGATGTGCGCGCTGTAACTGAATTGAAATCAGATACGATTATTACAACAATTTGCATCTATCTGCTTTACGGGCTGTTTGTCGGATATTCAATTTCATTTGAATATAATGAGCTGAACTCGGAAAAGCTGGCACGTGCGCTGGGAACACAGAGAGAATAGTGTATTATCCTTTTTTGTTATGATAAAATGTTCACGAGAAGTGAACATTTTTTACATGAGAAACCCTCGCGAAAAGGAGAGAGCCATGTGCCTCATTTTTTGATTTTGAACGGCCCGAATGTCAATCGGCTGGGGAAGCGTGAGCCGGATGTATTTGGGCGTCACACACTGACAGATATTGAAACAGATCTTTTTCAATTTGCTGAAGCCTTACATATTCAGCTTACTTTTTTCCAGTCTAATCATGAAGGCGATTTGATAGACGCCATACACGAGGCTGAGGAACAATATGACGGAATTGTTTTGAATCCGGGCGCGCTGAGCCATTACAGCTATGCAATCAGGGATGCTGTTTCAAGCATCAGCCCTCCTGTGGTTGAGGTGCATTTATCAAATTTATACGCCAGAGAAGAATTCAGGCATCAGTCAGTGATCGCTCCTGTTGCGAAAGGGCAGATTGTCGGCCTCGGATCTGAAGGCTACAAGCTTGCTGTTCGCTATTTATTAAGCCGGCAAGGGGGAGAATAAAGATGAAACTTGAGAAATTAAGAAACTTGTTCGAACAGCTGGGGATAGACGGAATGCTGATTACAAGCAGCATCAATTTGCGCTATATGACCGGTTTTACAGGGTCAGCGGGCTTAGCTGTCATATCCGGAGACAGGGCTGCGTTTATTACAGATTTCCGTTATACGGAGCAGGCGAAGGTTCAGGTAAAGGGCTTTGAAATCATTGAGCACGGCGGCAGCCTGATTCAAACCACTGCCGACACAATTGAAAAGTTCGGCATCAAACGCCTCGGTTTTGAACAAAACAGTATGACCTACGGCACATACGCGTCCTACAACGCGGTTGTCAGTGAGGCTGAATTAGTGCCTGTGGCTGAATCCGTGGAAAAGTTGCGCTTGATTAAGTCTAATGAAGAGATTAAGATATTAGAGGAAGCTGCGAAGATTGCAGATGATGCTTTCAGCCATATCTTGACGTTTATGAAACCCGGCATTTCTGAAATAGCTGTTGCCAATGAATTGGAGTTTTATATGAGAAGCCAAGGAGCGGACAGCTCTTCTTTTGATATGATTGTCGCCTCGGGCCTTCGGTCAAGCCTTCCCCATGGAGTGGCAAGTGACAAACTGATTGAAAGCGGGGATCTTGTTACGCTGGATTTTGGCGCTTACTATAAAGGATATTGTTCTGACATTACCCGAACGGTCGCTGTAGGCCAGCCTAGTGATCAATTGAAAGAAATTTATCAGGTCGTATTTGATGCTCAGGCACTCGGCGTCGAACATATTAAGCCGGGCATGACAGGCAAAGAGGCTGACGCCCTGACTAGGGATCATATCGCTGCAAAAGGCTACGGCGAGTACTTCGGCCATTCAACCGGGCATGGGCTCGGCATGGAAGTTCATGAGTCGCCGGGGCTGTCCGTCAGATCTTCAGCTATCCTTGAACCGGGCATGGTGGTTACAGTGGAGCCGGGCATTTACATACCAGAAACAGGCGGTGTCCGAATTGAAGATGACATCGTGATGACAGAAAACGGCAACCGGACAATTACCCATTCCCCAAAAGAACTCATTATTTTGTGATTGGAATATAGGAGGACATTAAACATGATTTCAGTAAACGATTTCCGTACAGGATTAACAATCGAAGTGGATGGCGGCATTTGGCGCGTCGTTGACTTCCAGCACGTAAAACCGGGTAAAGGTGCGGCATTTGTCCGTTCTAAACTTCGCAACCTGCGTACTGGCGCGATTCAGGAAAAAACATTCCGTGCTGGTGAAAAAGTGGCAAAAGCGCAAATCGAAACAAAAACAATGCAATACTTATATGCAAACGGAGACCAGCACGTATTCATGGATACAAGTTCTTATGAACAGCTTGAACTGAGTGAAACTCAAATTGAAGAGGAATTAAAATATCTGCTTGAAAATATGTCTGTACACATCATGATGTACCAAGATGAAACACTCGGAATCGAACTACCGAACACGGTTGAGCTGAAAGTGGTAGAGACTGAACCTGGCATTAAAGGTGATACGGCATCAGGCGGTACAAAACCTGCGAAAACCGAAACTGGTCTTGTTGTAAACGTGCCGTTCTTTGTCAATGAAGGCGACACACTTGTAGTCAACACATCAGATGGTTCTTACGTTTCAAGAGCGTAAGGAGAAAAAAGAGGCCTGTTCCCAATTGGGAGCAGGCTTTTTTTGTACGCAAAAACAGAATCTTTCTTTTATACGAAAATGGCAAGACTACTTCCGCAAGCTAGAGCATATCATATAAAAAAATGGGAGGTTGGGAGAGTGCTATGAAATTTTTTCTTGGAAATATCAATTCTACTGTTTTGACGATGGCCGGATTGCGAGTTTTATCCTCCATGATTGAGCTGACGGCCGCGATTGTGATGCTTGTGACAAATGATGTCCGCAAAGCGGTTGTGGTCAACAGCATTCTTGCTATTGTCGGTCCGCTGATTTTTATCATCACCATGACTGTGGGAATCTACCAAATTGCCGGGCAGCTGTCATATGCAAAACTGATCTTGATTTTTACGGGTGTCGTGTTGATTTTAGCGGGTGTCCACAAATAAAGAGAGGCTTGTCATAAAGTCTGCCTCACATCATACATTTTAAAGAAGCCGATCGGTAGAAAGGAGGAGACTCTGTTGAATGAAATTGCTGACGTTCTCCCTGAATCCATGAAAAACGCCCTTTCTGAAATACCGGAACATCAATGGCTGGAAATCGAAGAAATCAGAATTCGGGTTAACCGCCCTGTTGAACTGATACGAAAAGGACAACCTCTTTTTTTGTCCTATGCGGGCACGGCCGAGGATGCCCACCTGATCCTCAGCCGGCTAAGCAATTACAGTATGTATACGCTCGAAGAAGAGCTGAAGAAAGGGTATGTCACCATCAGGGGCGGCCACAGAGTCGGACTTGCAGGCAGAGTCATTACAGAAAACGGAGGGGTGAAGGGCCTCCGTGACATTGCGTCTTTTAATATACGAATTGCCCGGCAAAAGCTTGGAATAGCAGAACCGCTGCTGCCTTATCTGCATCAAAACAGCTGGCTGAATACATTGATTATCGGTCCGCCGCAAACCGGTAAAACAACGCTGCTTCGTGATATTGCCAGACTTGCGAGCAGCGGCAAGAACCGCATTCCGCCCGTAAAGACAGGCATTGTCGATGAACGGTCGGAAATTGCCGGGTGCCTGCGCGGCATTCCGCAGCATCAATTCGGACAGAGAATTGACGTGTTAGATGCCTGTCCGAAGGCTGAGGGGCTGATGATGATGATCCGGTCAATGAGTCCCGAGGTGATAATCGTTGATGAAATCGGAAGAACGGAGGATACAGAAGCACTTCTCGAGGCGCTGCATGCCGGTGTTTCGGTCATCGTATCCGCGCATGGCTGGAGTATTTCTGATCTGATGAAGCGGCCTTCATTAAAGCGTCTGTGGGAAGAAAAAGCCTTTGACCGCTATTTGGAATTATCCAGAACGAAGGGGCCGGGCACGGTAAGCCGTATTTATGACAAAGACGGAAACGTGCTTTCTGGAACGAGGGACGTGAAAACATGCTGAAGCTGTTAGGCGCTGTATTCATTGTAGCTGCGACAACATGGACAGGTTTCGAGACGGCGAAAATTTATACAGAACGGCCAAGGCAAATCCGTCAGCTGCGTGCGGCGCTCCAATCTCTCGAGGCGGAAATTATGTACGGCCATACACCGCTTCACACCGCTTCGCAGCAGATCGCAAAACAGCTTGCACAGCCTGTTTCGGCTCTGTTTCTCAGTTTTAGCGAACAGCTGGAGAAAGGCAGTGATTCCGCTAAAACGGCATGGGAGCAAAGCTTAAAAAAAGTGTGGGACAACATGTCACTGAAAAAAGCCGAATATGATGTGCTGAAGCAGTTCGGCGAGACGCTTGGGATTCACGATCGAATCTCACAGCAAAAACATATCAAGCTGGCACTTACACACTTAGAGGCATCGGAAGCGGATGCTGAGCAGGCACAAGCGAAAAATGAAAAGATGATAAAAAGTTTAGGCTTTTTAGCGGGCTTGTTACTCATTCTTCTATTGATGTAAACGTGAGGGGAGCAAAAATAAAATGGGAGTAGACGTTAATGTCATTTTTCAAATCGCCGGAGTGGGAATCGTGGTCGCTTTTTTACACACGATTTTGGATCAGATGGGAAAAAAAGAATACGCCCAGTGGGTGACGCTGTTAGGTTTTATCTATATTTTATTTATGGTCGCCACCATTGTGGATGACCTCTTTAAAAAGATAAAAGCTGTGTTTTTATTTCAAGGATAGGGGGGCTTACAGATTGACATTGTTCAAATTGTAGGTTTAGGGCTGATCGCCACCTTCCTTTCTTTGATCGTAAAAGAACAAAAGCCGACATTTGCCTTTTTAATTGTCGTATTTGCCGGATGTGTTATTTTTCTCTATTTGGTAGATCAAATCTACGACATTATCAGAATGATTGAAAAAATAGCCGTTAACGCCAATGTCAACATGGTATATGTTGAAACGATTTTAAAGATTATCGGAATCGCCTATATTGCTGAATTCGGGGCGCAGCTCACCAAGGATGCCGGTCAAGGGGCCATCGCCTCGAAAATAGAATTGGCGGGGAAAATTCTGATTCTCGTTATGGCTGTTCCTATTTTAACCGTGATTATTGAAACGATTCTCGGACTTATACCTTCCATGTCATAACCGAAAGGAGGCGGCAGATTGAAGCGTTTTCGATGGGCGTTGGTTCTTGCGGTGCTGCTCGTATTCGGCTGCACAGAAATTGTACAAGCAGCAGACGACTCGGTCCAAACAGAAGAACATACCGAAACACCGGAGCAATTGGCTGAAAAAACGGCAGAGTCGCTTGAAACAGACAAGATCGGTGAATTTTGGAATGACATAATGACGGAGTACGGCGGGCTTCTGCCGGAAAGTCAAAAAGGAAGTTTGCTTGAGTTTATAAACGGCGATAAATCTTTTTCACCGCAAGAATGGCTGAAGGCTCTCTTTTCTTATTTGTTTCATGAAGTGCTTGCCAATGGAAAGCTTCTCGGCACGTTGATTTTGCTAACGATTTTTTGCGTCATTCTTCAGCTTCTGCAAAATGCATTTCAGCAAAGCACAGTCAGCAAGGTTGCCTACGCAATTGTTTATATGGTGCTGATTATCCTTGCACTGAACAGCTTTCATGTAGCGATCAATTATGCGACAGAGGCGATTCAGACGATGACCAGTTTTATTTTGGCTCTCATTCCTCTCCTGCTGGCGCTTTTGGCTTCCTCTGGAGGAGCTGTATCTGCGGCCTTCTTTCATCCTGTTATTCTTTTTCTAATGAATACGAGCGGTCTGCTGATTCAAAATATCGTCATGCCGCTGATTTTCTTATCAGCAATTCTGAGCATCGTCAGTACAATGACTGAACAATACAAAGTAACGCAGCTGTCCAATCTTCTCAGAAATATTGCCATCGGAGCGCTGGCAGTCTTTCTCACTGTGTTTCTCGGCGTCATTTCTGTGCAGGGTGCCTCGGCGGCAGTGACAGACGGCATTACGCTCAGGACGGCTAAGTTTATTACCGGCAACTTCATTCCTGTTCTTGGAAGAATGTTTACTGACGCAACGGATACGGTGATCAGCGCTTCCTTATTGCTGAAAAATACGGTAGGAATCCTAGGTGTCGCCATTTTGATTTGTATTGCGGCTTTCCCGGCAATCAAAGTGCTTTCTCTCGCTTTTATTTACAAGCTGGCAGCCGCGATTCTCCAGCCGCTCGGCGGCGGTCCGGTCATTACCTGTCTCGATGTCATCAGCAAAAGCGTCATTTATATTTTTGCGGCTCTCGCTATTGTGTCTCTCATGTTTTTTTTAAGCCTTACCGTCATTATTACTGCCGGAAACCTCACGATGATGATGAAATAAAGGAGGCTGACGGATGAGTTTTTTAACTGAATGGCTTACCAGCATCGTCTTATTTATCCTATTTGCAATCGTTATTGATATGCTGCTGCCGAGCTCCAGCATGCAAAAGTACGCAAAAATGGTAGTCAGCCTGCTGCTGATCGTCGTCATGCTTACTCCAATCTTTAAGCTTTTCAAAACAGACCCCGAAGTCATCTTTGAATACCTCACAAAAAACGGGCAATCGGAATCTGCCGAAATAAAAAATCAGATCAATTCAAAAAAAATAGAAATACAAGCTTCCCAGCGCGCATATATTTTAGAAGAAATGGCTGTCCAACTAAAAAAGAAAGCGGAGGAGATGTTCAGTCATGACGAATATAAAGTAGACCAAATCAAGATCACGGCAGGAGAAAAAGTAGATTCAGAAGAGGATATCAAAACAATCAGCGTGTATATGGCCCCGTCTTCTGAAAAAACGGTCCAAACGGTCGCGCCGATCGACATTAATACGGATCATGCATACGTCACGAAAGAAAAAGCGGAACAAAAAGAAGCTAAACAGATTGAGACAAAGCTTGCGGACATTTGGGAAATCGGCAGTGAGAAAATTACGGTTCATATGGAAGGCGGGGAGAGGATCGGCAATGAATAAAAACGGATTATGGAACGTATTGAAAAAGCAGTTTCTTCCGGGGCAATCGAAGGACGGCGAAAAACCGAAGCTGACCAAATATCATTACTTTCTGTTCGTTTTTGTTCTCGGCGTCTCCTTTATGCTTGTCAGCCAGCTCTTTTCTTCACCGGAGAAAACGGAAAACGCCCAGACCATAACAGCACCGGCATCAGCTGATTCGGCGGACAGCAAAGAGAAAACAGCTGAAGTGTTTAAAGCCTCTAAATCTGATGATCCTAAAAACTCTATTGGCGATTATGAAAAAGAATATGAAAACCAGCTGAAGGAAATTCTTGAAACCATTATCGGCGTGGAGGATGTCTCGGTTGTGGTCAATGTAGACGCAACGTCACTGAAGGTTTATGAAAAAAACAAATCAAGCAAAAATACAACAACTGAGGAAACAGACAAAGAAGGCGGAACTAGAAGTGTGACGGATCAAACATCAGAGGAAGAAATCGTCATGATCAGGAATGGGGATAAAGAAACCCCTGTTGTCGTTCAAACGAAAAAACCTGATATACGCGGTGTACTCGTTGTTGCTCAAGGAGTGGACAACGTTCAAATAAAACAAACCATTATTGAAGCGGTGACACGGGTCCTGGATGTTCCAAGCCACCGGGTTGCGGTTGCCCCTAAAAAAATAAAGGAGGATTCATAAATGCTCAAAAAACAAACCGTTTGGCTGTTAACAATGCTCAGTCTTGTTGTGGTGTTAAGTGTTTATTATATCATGTCGCCGGAAAGTAAAAACGCGGTGCAGATGCAAAGTGAAAAAAGCCCGTCAGACAGCGGTGAGGTAGCAACTGAAAAAACACCTGCCAAGGAAGACACAAAGGAAAAAAACGGTGCTGAAACAGAGAAAGAAGACGGAACAAAGGGTACGAAAGATTCTTCATCAGACAAAGAAACTTCCGCTGAAGCGAGTGAAAAAGGAACGGTTGTGACCGAAACCGCCGATGATGATCTCTTCACAACGTACCGCCTTGATTTAGAGGATGCCAGAAGCAAGGAAAGGGAAGAACTGAATGCGATCGTATCCAGCGACGATGCAACAGCAAAGGAAAAGAGCGAAGCATATGATAAAATGACAGCCCTCAGTGAAGCGGAAGGAACAGAAAAACAGCTTGAAACACTGATTAAAACACAAGGCTATGAAGATGCCCTCGTAAATGCGGAAGGAGACAAAATCAACATCACGGTCAAGTCTGACAAACACTCCAAATCTAAAGCTACAGCCATCATAGACCTTGTTGCCAAAGAAATTAAAACGATGAAAGACGTTGCTGTCACATTTGAGCCTTCCAAATAGTTAATGAACAACCGCCCGCCGAAACGCGGGCTTTTTGCATGCCAATCATATTAGAGTTGAATTCAAAAGTCCGCTCCTGTAAGATAAACATAGTATGTACTTTTAGTAGTAACCTATAAAAAAGAAATTTCAATACATAGGAGTGCGATGGAATGTTAAACATTAAAGAAATCCATGAGCTGATTAAAACAATTGACGAATCTTCAATTGATGAATTCGTATATGAAAATGAAGGTGTTTCCCTAAAACTGAAAAAACACGAAGCGGGTACTGTGCAAGTGATGCAGCAAGCACCGGCAGCACCTGTACAAGCAGCGGCTCCGCAAACGGCACAGCCTCAAGCGCAGCAAGCAGCGCCGGCACCTGCACAAGAGGCGCCGAAACAAGATGAAAACCTGCATCAAATCAAATCGCCGATGGTGGGAACATTTTATGCTTCTTCATCACCGGAAGCCGGTCCTTATGTAACTGCAGGCTCTAAAGTAAATGAAAACACAGTTGTCTGCATTGTGGAAGCAATGAAGCTATTCAACGAAATCGAAGCGGAAGTAAAAGGCGAAATCGTTGAAGTATTAGTTGAAAACGGCCAGCTGGTTGAGTATGGACAACCTCTATTTCTTGTAAAAGCAGAGTAAGGAGACTTAACATGATAAAAAAGCTATTGATCGCCAACAGAGGAGAAATTGCTGTCAGAATCATCAGAGCCTGCAAAGAGCTCGGCATTGAGACTGTCGCTGTTTATTCAGAAGCTGATAAAGATGCCCTGCATGTGCAAATGGCTGATGAGGCTTTTTGTATCGGACCGAAAGCATCAAAAGACAGCTATCTAAACGTTACAAATATCGTAAGTGTCGCCAAGCTTACCGGCACAGATGCTATCCATCCGGGATACGGATTTTTAGCTGAAAACGCCGACTTCGCGGAATTATGTGAAGAAGTGAATGTCACGTTTGTCGGACCTAGCGCTGAGGCCATTTCAAAAATGGGAACAAAAGACGTTGCGCGGGAGACGATGAAACAGGCGGGCGTGCCGATCGTTCCAGGTTCACAAGGAATTATAGAAAATGTGGAAGAAGCGGTTTCGCTGGCTAATGAAATTGGGTATCCTGTAATTATAAAAGCCACCGCAGGCGGAGGCGGAAAAGGAATCAGGGTTGCGCGCACCGAAGAGGAATTGATTAACGGCATTAAGATTACTCAGCAGGAAGCTGCAACTGCATTTGGAAATCCTGGAGTTTACATCGAAAAATACATAGAGGATTTTCGTCATGTTGAGATCCAAGTGCTTGCCGATAATTATGGAAATACCATTCATTTGGGCGAACGCGACTGCTCGATTCAAAGACGCCTTCAAAAGCTTTTGGAAGAATCACCATCTCCTGCGCTTGATTCAGAAATCAGAGAGCAGATGGGTGAAGCAGCGGTTAAGGCTGCAAAAGCAGTTGGCTACACAGGCGCGGGCACAGTTGAATTTATTTATGACTACAGAGAACAGCGCTACTACTTCATGGAAATGAACACAAGAATTCAAGTAGAGCACCCAGTCACAGAAATGGTGACAGGAACAGACCTGATTAAGGAACAAATCAGAGTCGCATCAGGAATGGAACTCAGCCTCAAACAAGAAGATGTTCTATTTGAAGGCTGGGCCATCGAATGCCGAATTAATGCGGAAAACCCAAGCAAAAATTTCATGCCGTCACCTGGTGAAATAAAAATGTATCTGCCGCCGGGCGGTTTAGGTGTCCGTGTAGATTCAGCCGCGTATCCGGGCTATACCATCCCTCCGTACTACGACAGCATGATTGCGAAAGTAATCACATACGGAAAAACGAGAGATGAAGCGGTTGCCCGCATGAAGCGCGCATTAAGCGAATTCGTCATCGAAGGCATAGAAACAACAATCCCGTTCCACATCAAACTGCTTGAACACGAAACATTTGTCAGCGGAGAGTTTAATACGAAGTTTTTAGAAACATATGATGTAATGGGCTCATAATTTTTACGGAGGTGAATTGAATGAAAGACAACAGCTTGCTTAAAATGGATCATGAAGACACGCATTTAGGTAAGGTTGAGATCGCGCCGGAAGTCATTGAGGTGATTGCCGGTATCGCAGCTTCAGAAGTTGACGGCGTTGCTGAAATGCGCGGGAACTTTGCGACAGGGGTCGTCGAGCGCTTCGGCAAAGTAAACCACGGCAAAGGCGTAAAAGTCGACTTGGCGGATGACGGAATTACGATCGATGTCTTCTGTGTTGTCGCATTCGGCGTTTCCATTCCGAAAGTCGCAGCGGCCGTTCAGGAAAACATTCGTCAAACCTTATTAAATATGACGTCTCTTTCAATTAACGAGATCAATATTCACATCGTCGGCATTCAATTTGACACAAAAGCCCAGGAAGTCGAAATCGACGAAGAAATGTAAATGGCTTAACAGAAAACCAAGGGGAGGGCGGCCCTTTGGTTTTTTTACACGTTACCCTTTATTTCAAAGCATGAAGAAAGCCGGCTCGAGGCAGCCGAGTTTCTTCATGATCGTGAAATCCGAATGATCATATGAAGGTGTGTAAAAATATTCGGTAATAGGGTCGAAAAACCTTGATTTCAATATGCGGATACGAAAAAAATATGTTATGATCTCTTTATGGCTTAACGACAAGCGGATAAAGAGGATCAAAGGAGAAAGAAAATGAAAAGAAGAACAGCAAGAGAAAAAGCTTTGCAGGCACTATTTCAAATTGATGTCAGCGATATTGCAGTGAATGAAGCCATTGAACACGCATTAGATGAAGAAAAGACAGATCCTTTCTTTGAAAAGCTTGTATACGGTGTACTTGAACACCAGGTTCAGCTGGATGAAATGATTTCGAAACATCTGGTGAATTGGAAGCTTGACCGGATTGCCAATGTTGACCGTGCTATTTTGCGTCTGGCAGCATACGAAATGGCATATGCCGAAGACATTCCGGTAAATGTCTCCATGAACGAAGCGATTGAGCTGGCGAAACGGTTTGGTGATGACAAAGCGACAAAATTTGTAAACGGGGTTCTTTCTAACATTAAATCTGATATTGAACAATCATAGGAGGAAAGAAAATGACTGCAACAATCATCGACGGAAAAGAAACGGCAAAAGAAAAACGCGAACAATTGGCAAAAGAAGTAGAAGAGCTTAAAAAGCAAGGCGTCACTCCCGGCCTGGCGGTTATTTTGATTGGAGATGACCCAGCTTCTCATTCTTACGTGCGGGGAAAGAAAAAAGCAGCAGAAACAATGGGCATGAATTTTAAGCTTGATCAATTCGACAGCAGCCTCACAGAAGCTGAACTGCTTTCGATTATTGACAAATACAATGAAGACCCTGAGTTTCACGGAATTCTCGTTCAGCTTCCGCTTCCAGACCATATTTCTGAAAAAGCGGTGATTGAACGTATTTCTCCTGATAAGGATGTAGACGGTTTTCATCCGTTAAATGTAGGGAAAATGCTGCTTGGCGAAGATACATTTCTTCCTTGCACGCCGCATGGAATTGTTGAGCTTTTGAAGAAAACCAATATTGACCTTTCCGGTAAAGAGGTTGTTGTAGTCGGCCGAAGCAATATTGTCGGTAAACCTGTCGGCCAGCTTTTATTAAATGAAAACGCGACAGTAACATACTGTCATTCAAGAACAAAAGATATATCTGAACATACGAAAAAAGCGGACATCCTGGTGGTGGCGGTCGGTAAAGCCAACTTCATCACTGCTGACCAGATGAAAGAAGGCGCCATCGTTATTGACGTCGGCGTTAACCGTTTGGAAAGCGGAAAGCTTTGCGGAGACGTTGAGTTTGAAGGTGCGAAGGAAAAAGCATCCTTTATTACACCTGTTCCGGGCGGAGTCGGTCCTATGACCATCACGATGCTTGCGCATAATACTGTTAAATCTGCGAAACGTACGTTATCATAGATCTTTGGAGATATTCAGAGACAGGCTAAAACCCTGCCTCTGGATAATGAGCACGATACCCGCTTCTTCAGGCTCCTTAAGCCAGAGCGGGTTTTCTTTAGTTATGGTGCAGGAATGCTTACGAGAGGAGTTTGAGACATGGGTGAAACAGCGTATGTTACTGTCTCAGCGCTGACAAAGTATATAAAACGAAAATTCGATGTAGATCCTCACCTTGAAAATATTTGGATTAAAGGCGAATTATCGAATGTAAAGATACACACGAGAGGCCATATTTACTTCACGTTAAAAGACGAAAACGCCCGGATGCAGTCGGTCATGTTCGCCAGACAGAGCGAGCGTCTTCCTTTTAAACCTGAAAACGGTATGAAAGTGCTGGTGAGAGGCGGAATTTCCGTATACGAACCGAGCGGAAACTATCAATTATATGCAAAAGAAATGCAGCCTGACGGGGTCGGAGCGCTTTATTTAGCGTATGAAGAATTAAAAAAGAAGCTAGCCGGAGAAGGTTTATTTGACGAACGCTACAAAAAACAAATCCCCGCATTTCCAGCCACAATCGGGGTTGTGACATCACCCACAGGTGCTGCTGTCAGAGATGTCATTACAACTCTAAAAAGAAGATATCCCCTTGTAAAAGTCATTGTTCTTCCAGCGCTCGTTCAGGGTGAAAATGCGAGCAGATCAATCGTTAGGCGCATTGAAGAGGCGAATGAAAAACAGGCGTGCGACGTATTAATTGTCGGAAGAGGCGGCGGATCGATTGAGGAACTGTGGGCGTTTAACGAAGAAATCGTAGCGCGTGCGATCTTTGCTTCCAACATACCGATCATTTCGGCAGTCGGGCATGAGACGGATTTTACCATCAGTGATTTTGTTGCGGATATCAGAGCGGCGACACCTACAGGAGCAGCTGAGATTGCAGTGCCCCATACCACTGATTTAATTGAACGGACGAAAACGGCGGAAGTCAGAATGACAAGAGCGATGCAGCAGCATCTCATCCAAAAAAAAGAACGGGTTCAAACACTTCAATCCTCATATGCATTTCGCTTTCCTAAGCGGCTGTTTGAGCAAAAAGAGCAGCAGTTTGACCTTGCATACCAGCAGTTTCAAGCTCAGCTTACCGCGCTGTTGGACCGGAAAAGCAGACAGCTTGAGCGCGAAACATACAGATTAGAGGCGCTGCATCCCCATGAACAGCTGAAACAGGCGAGAAAACGGTATGAGGATCAGACGAATCAGCTGAAAAAAAATATGAATATCCAAATGAAGCAGCTGCATTCTCAGTTTCAAACCGTTCTTGGCAAGCTGAACGCGCTAAGTCCCCTTCAAATTATGGAAAGAGGATACAGCTTGGCTTATAAGGAAGATGAACTCATAAAAAGCGTCAGTCAGATCGAAGAGAAAGACCAGCTGGAGGTAAAGCTGAAGGATGGCGTGCTGACCTGTGAAGTATTAAATAAGAGAGGGGAAGAAAAATGACAGACATGAAAAAAAATGAAAGCATGACGTTTGAAGAAGCGATGAAAGGCTTAGAAAGCATTGTATCAAAGCTTGAAGAAGGCGATGTGCCTCTGGAGCAAGCAATTAACTACTTTCAAGAAGGAATGGCTCTTTCAAAAATGTGCCATGAAAAGCTTCAAAAAGTAGAAAAGCAAATGGACTTCATTTTAAAAGAAGACGGCGAACTGGCACCTTTTAGTGTTCAGGAGGAAGACGAAGGTGACAAATAAATTAGCTAGCTTTCTGGCGGAGCGTAAAAAAGCGGTTGAAAAACAGCTCTTTGTATATACAGAAAACCTTAATATCCCGGATTCATTAAAAAAATCTATGCTGTATTCCCTTGAGGCCGGAGGGAAACGGCTGCGGCCTCTCATCGTGCTGGCGGTTTTGAATGCGTACGGAAAAAGTGAAAAAGACGGTATCCCAGTCGGGTGCGCTGTTGAAATGATTCACACGTATTCATTAATTCATGATGATCTGCCTTGCATGGATGATGATGATCTGCGCCGCGGAAAGCCGACAAACCATAAAGTATTTGGTGAAGCCACGGCTGTTTTAGCGGGAGACGGGCTGCTTACGGAAAGCTTTAAGCTGATTACATCACATGTGTCAGACGAAGTATCCGCAGAAAAGCGGCTTCGTCTTGTGAATGAACTGATTTCAGCAGCGGGAACCGAGGGCATGGTCGGGGGGCAGATCGCCGATATGGAAGCAGAAAACCGTCAGGTCACGCTTGAAGAACTTGAATCCATTCATGAACGGAAAACAGCCAAACTGCTCGGTTTTGGCGTCATCGCCGGCGCTATTTTGGCGGATGCGCCTAAGGAAGAAATTGAAACATTGCGCGTCTTCAGCAGCCACATTGGAATCGGTTTTCAAATCAGAGACGACATTTTAGATGTAGAAGGCAGTGAAGAGAAAATCGGCAAACGTGTCGGCTCGGATACAACGAACGACAAATCGACTTATCCGTCACTTCTGTCACTGGAAGGGGCCAAAAAGAAATTGGACGGTCACATAAAAGAAGCAAAGCGCTTGATCGACGGGCTCTCCCTTCAAAAAGACCTTTTGTATGAGCTTTGTGATTTAATTGCGGCAAGAGACCACTAAAACGATCCTTATTTGAAGCGGCTGCACGACATATGGTAAAATGTAAGCAGTTTCGATGAAAATCAAAAGGAAGAGCGCGTTTGTCTTTTTTTATGCCTGAGAAATGATCTGAGTTCAGCTCGGCATTTAAGACATATATCAATGCAGAAATTCATGCTGAAAGTGAGTTGATCCGCTTTGGATCTTTTATCAATACAGGACCCGTCGTTTTTAAAAAACATGTCCATTGATGAATTAGAGAAATTAAGTGATGAAATCCGTCAGTTTCTGATTACGACTTTATCGGCTTCTGGCGGTCACATTGGCCCTAATTTGGGTGTCGTTGAGCTTACCGTTGCATTGCATAAGGAATTTAACAGCCCGAAAGACAAGTTTTTGTGGGATGTAGGCCATCAGTCTTATGTCCATAAGCTGCTGACGGGACGGGGAAAAGAATTTGAGACCCTTCGTCAGTATAAAGGGCTTTGCGGATTCCCGAAGCGGAGCGAAAGCGAACATGACGTATGGGAAACCGGTCACAGCTCAACTTCCTTGTCAGGTGCGATGGGGATGGCGGCCGCTCGCGATATTAAAGGAACGGATGAGTTTATCATTCCGATTATCGGTGATGGTGCGCTGACCGGCGGAATGGCGCTTGAAGCGCTGAACCATATCGGTGACGAGAAAAAAGACATGATTGTTATCCTCAACGATAATGAAATGAGTATCGCTCCGAATGTCGGTGCTATTCATTCCATGCTCGGACGGCTGCGAACAGCCGGGAAATACCAATGGGTGAAAGATGAGCTTGAATACCTGTTTAAGAAGATTCCGGCTGTTGGGGGCAAGCTTGCCGCCACGGCAGAACGTGTCAAAGACAGCCTGAAGTATATGCTTGTATCAGGCATGTTTTTCGAGGAACTCGGATTTACTTATTTAGGCCCTGTGGACGGACACTCTTATCATGAGCTGATTGAGAATCTTCAATACGCTAAAAAAACAAAAGGCCCTGTCCTGCTGCATGTGATCACCAAAAAAGGAAAAGGGTACAAACCTGCTGAAACCGATACGACCGGTACGTGGCACGGAACCGGCCCATATAAAATTAATACAGGTGACTTTGTAAAACCAAAAGCCGCAGCGCCTGCATGGAGCAGCCTTGTCAGCGGAACAGTGCAGCGAATGGCACGTGAGGACGGGCGAATTGTGGCGATAACACCGGCAATGCCTGTCGGTTCGAAGCTTGAAGGCTTTGCGCAGGAATTTCCTGACCGAATGTTCGATGTCGGAATTGCAGAGCAGCATGCCGCTACAATGGCCGCCGCTATGGCATTACAAGGGATGAAGCCGTTTCTGGCTATCTATTCAACGTTCCTGCAGCGTGCATATGACCAGGTTGTTCATGACATCTGCCGTCAAAACGCCAATGTGTTTATCGGAATTGACCGTGCCGGATTAGTCGGTGCAGATGGCGAGACGCATCAAGGCGTATTTGATATCGCATTTATGCGCCACATTCCAAATATGGTCTTAATGATGCCAAAGGATGAAAATGAAGGGCAGCATATGGTTCATACAGCGCTCAGCTATGACGACGGTCCGATCGCCATGCGTTTTCCGCGCGGAAACGGCCTCGGCGTCAAAATGGATGAACAGCTTAAAACGATCCCAATCGGCACGTGGGAGGTGCTGCGTCCGGGTAGCGACGCGGTCATCTTAACATTTGGAACAACAATTGAAATGGCGCTTGAAGCTGCTGAAGAGCTGCAAAAAGAAGGCCTTTCCGTACGCGTCGTCAACGCGCGATTCATTAAGCCGATTGATGAAAAGATGATGAAGGATATACTAAATGAAGGCTTGCCGATTCTAACGATTGAAGAAGCGGTCTTAGAAGGCGGATTCGGAAGCGCGGTTTTAGAATTCGCTCATGATCAGGGAATGTATCATACGCCGATCGACAGAATGGGCATACCGGATCGATTTATAGAACATGGTAGCGTAACGGCGCTTCTTGAAGAAATAGGATTAACGAAACAGCAGGTGGCAGACCGAATTCGATTGCTGGCACCGCCGAAGACACATAAAGGAATTGGATCATGACGGCTAAGAAAGAACGATTAGATGTATTACTAGTGGAAAGAGGGCTTGCGGAAACGCGGGAAAAAGCGAAACGGGCCATTATGGCAGGGATCGTGTATTCGAATGAAAACCGCTTGGACAAGCCTGGAGAAAAAATTGACCGCGAGCTTCCGTTGACCATCAAAGGAAACCCGCTGAAATATGTGAGCAGAGGCGGCTTAAAGCTTGAAAAAGCGCTGAAAGAATTTCCTGTCTCTGTTCAGGACAAAATTATGATTGATATCGGTTCCTCCACCGGCGGCTTTACAGACTGTGCTCTGCAAAACGGCGCAAAACAGTCGTACGCGGTGGATGTAGGCTATAATCAGCTTGCATGGAAGCTAAGACAGGATGAACGCGTCGTCGTGATGGAGCGCACGAATTTCCGTTATGCGACTCCGGCAGACTTCACAAAAGGCATGCCGGAGTTTGCTACGATTGATGTATCCTTTATTTCACTTCGGCTGATCCTGCCCGTTTTAAAAACATTGCTTGTACCGGGCAGCGATTGTATTGCGCTTGTCAAGCCTCAGTTTGAAGCAGGCCGGGAATCTGTCGGCAAAAAAGGCATTGTCAGAGATCCGAAGGTGCATGCGGATGTTCTGCGGCGTATGATCAGTTTTTCGGCTGGCGAGGGCTATATCTGCAAAGGCCTGTCATTTTCTCCAATTACGGGAGGAGACGGAAATATTGAATTTCTCCTTCATTTGCACTGGCTGGGAGAAGGT
Source organism: Bacillus sp. PAMC26543 (assembly GCF_014250375.1). Classification (NCBI taxonomy): domain Bacteria; kingdom Bacillati; phylum Bacillota; class Bacilli; order Caryophanales; family Bacillaceae; genus Bacillus; species Bacillus sp. PAMC26543. Next base: position 1,742,183 of record NZ_CP060193.1, read on the forward strand.
CAAGAAGGTGCAGGTTTGCCTGAGGAGGAAATCAGCCGTATAGTGGAAGAAGCACATAAGACGTTAAAAGAAAAAAAAGCAGATGTACCGGAATAATAGGGCGCTATTATTCCTTTTTTCTGCATTCATGTACTTTTTGCGGAGAATCATATACCATATAAGAACAGATAAGCTGGAAATAGAGGTGCTTACATGAACAAAGGCCAGAGGCATATCAAAATCAGAGAAATCATTACAAGCAATGAAATCGAAACCCAAGATGAATTGGTCGACATGCTGAAGCAGGATGGATACAAGGTGACACAAGCCACGGTTTCACGTGATATTAAAGAGCTTCACCTTGTGAAGGTGCCGACAAATAACGGCTCATATAAATACAGCCTACCGGCGGACCAGCGTTTCAATCCGCTGTCTAAGCTGAAACGGTCACTGATGGATGCTTTTGTGAAAATAGACTCAGCAAGCCATATGATTGTGCTGAAAACCATGCCGGGCAATGCCCAGGCAATCGGAGCGCTTATGGACAATCTGGATTGGGACGAAATTATGGGGACCATTTGCGGAGATGACACTATTTTAATTATTTGCCGGACTCCTGAAGATACCGACGGCGTAAAAAGCCGGCTCCTAGAGCTGCTGTAAAGGAAATCTAACAAAGATAAGAGGTGTAATGCTGTTTGTTAGCTGAATTATCGATTAAAAACTTTGCCATTATTGAGGAACTGACGGTTTCTTTTGAACGCGGGCTTACGGTTTTAACAGGAGAAACCGGAGCCGGCAAATCCATCATCATAGATGCCATTTCACTTTTGGTCGGTGGCCGCGGTTCATCTGAATTTGTCAGATATGGAGAAACAAAAGCCGAGCTTGAAGGGCTGTTTCTGTTAGATAGCGGCCATCCCGTTTTTGACGTTTGTGCTGAACAGGGGATTGACGTTTCAGATGAAATGATCGTCATGAGAAGGGATATCAGCACGAACGGAAAAAGCGTATGCCGGGTTAATGGCAAACTTGTAACGATTGCGTCGCTTAGAGAAATCGGCAGGCTTTTATTAGATATTCACGGGCAGCACGATAACCAGCTGTTAATGGAGGACGAAAACCATCTTCAGCTTTTGGACAAGTTTGCGGGAGCCGAAGTGGAAAGCGCACTTCAAGCGTATCAGGAAGGCTATCAGCGATATATGAAGCTGCTTAAAAAGTTGAAGCAGCTTTCTGAAAGTGAGCAGGAAATGGCACACCGGCTTGATCTGATTCAATTTCAGCTGGAAGAAATCGAATCAGCAAAGCTTGAACTGAACGAAGATGAGCAGCTGCAAGAAGAGCGCCAGCAAATTTCAAATTTCGAGAAAATATTTGAATCACTGCAAAATGCTTATAACGCGCTGCGCAGCGAGCAGGGCGGGCTGGACTGGGTCGGAATGGCGTCGTCTCAGCTTGAAGATTTATCCGATATTAACGAACCGCTGCAAAAACTTTCTGAGAGTGTTTCAAACTCCTACTACCTTTTAGAGGACGCTACATTTCAGATGAGAAATATGCTGGATGAGCTTGAATATGACCCCGAGCGCTTGAATTTTATTGAGACGCGTCTTAATGAGATCAAGCAGCTGAAGCGGAAATACGGGGCAACCGTTGAGGATATTTTAGAATATGCTTCTAAAATTGAAGAAGAGATTGATCAAATTGAAAACAGAGACAGCCATCTGCAAAGCCTGAAGCAGGAGCTGGATTCGGTTGGTAAAGATGTTGCAGTAGAAGCGGCAAACGTATCCCGAATCCGAAAAACGTGGGCGAAAAAGCTGGCTGAGGAAATCCATCGTGAACTGAAAAGCTTATATATGGAAAAGTCGACTTTCGATACGGAGTTTAAGGTCAGAACGGCGACCCGCGATGAGGAAGCGCCGGTCGTAAACGGACAGCCTGTTCAGCTCACTGAACAAGGGATTGATCTGGTGAAGTTTTTAATTTCCACCAATACGGGCGAGCCGCTGAAATCTCTTTCTAAAGTCGCTTCCGGCGGAGAGCTGTCGAGGGTCATGCTTGCCATTAAAAGCATTTTTTCCTCACAGCAGGACGTTACCTCGATTATATTTGACGAGGTAGATACAGGCGTAAGCGGCAGGGTCGCTCAGGCTATTGCTGAAAAGATTCACAAAGTATCGATGGGATCACAAGTGCTATGCATTACGCACCTGCCTCAGGTAGCAGCCATGGCCGATACCCATCTTTACATTGCGAAAGAATTAAAAGACGGAAGAACGACGACGCGTGTAAAGCCGCTGACTAAACAAGAGAAGGTGACGGAAATCGGACGCATGATAGCAGGAGTCGAAGTCACAGACTTGACGAAACGCCATGCGAAAGAGCTGTTAAAACAAGCGGATCAAGTCAAAACAACTGGGTAAGCTGCGCGATATGCGCAGCTTATTTTTTTGTATACACATCCATTCGTTCATCAGTATATCCAATGTTTTTCTTTATAAGACAGTTATAAATAAGGGCTGAGAAGGCAAAAGTAATGATGTAGCAGCAATTCATAAAGAAGGTGTGGGGTAGGAGCGAGGAGAGTGAAGTAGTGAATGCCGGATAACATCAGAAAAGCAATAGGTTTAATTCTCCTTGTTTCGTTATTAAGTGTAGGTTTATGCAAACCATTAAAAGAGTATTTACTGATTCCAACGCAAATGAGAGTATTTGAAACCCAAACACAAGCCATTGAAACGAGTTTATCGGTAAACGCCCAGGAAAAATCATCAGAAGCGTTTACAGTTGAGAAAGACCCGCATGAAATCAAAGTCACAGGCAAAAAATCAGGCCAGTCAGAATTAGTATATGATCTTGCCGGATTTCCAATTAAAAAAACAAAAGTGCAAGTTCTTCCGGATTTAAAAGTCATACCGGGCGGGCAATCCATCGGTGTCAAACTTCATTCCGTGGGAGTCCTTGTCGTCGGATTTCATCAAATTAACACAAGCGAAGGGAAAAAATCCCCTGGTGAATCGGCAGGTATTACAGCAGGCGACATTATTATTGAGATGAATGGACAGAAAATTGAAAAAATGAATGATGTTGCCCCGTTTATTCAAAAGGCGGGAAACACCGGAGAGTCACTTGATTTGCTGATCAAACGTGATAAACAGAAGATCAAAACAAAGCTGATTCCTCAAAAGGATGAAGCTGAAGGCAAATACCGAATCGGTTTATATATCAGGGATTCTGCCGCGGGCATCGGCACGATGACTTTTTATGAGCCGAAAACAAAAAAATACGGAGCGCTTGGCCACGTGATCTCCGATATGGATACGAAAAAACCAATCGTCGTGGAAGATGGAGAAATTGTCAAATCGACTGTGACATCAATTGAAAAAGGGACAGGCGGAAATCCTGGAGAAAAACTGGCGCGATTTTCCTCTGAACGCAAAACGATCGGGGACATTAACAGAAACAGCCCATTTGGAATCTTCGGCACGTTACATCAGCCGATTAAAAACAAAATATCAGATAAGGCGCTGCCGGTTGCCTTTTCAAGTGAAGTGAAAAAAGGGCCTGCGGAAATCTTAACGGTCATTGATGATGATAAGGTAGAAAAATTTGATATCGAAATCGTCAGCACGACACAGCAAAAGTTTCCGGCTACAAAAGGAATGGTCTTGAAAATTACCGATCCGAGACTGCTGAAGGAAACAGGCGGCATTGTACAAGGCATGAGCGGAAGCCCAATCATTCAAAATGGAAAGGTCGTCGGCGCTGTCACCCATGTGTTTGTCAACGACCCGACAAGCGGTTACGGTGTGCATATTGAATGGATGCTGTCTGAAGCAGGAATCGATATTTACGGAAAAGAAAAAGCAAGCTGACTGCCGGATCTCCGGCAGTTTTTTTGCTTTTCTCCCTCTTCACTTCTCATCATACATACGTTAAAATGAACAAAAGAAGATTTTTCGACAAATTCACGTTTCCTTATTTGTCAAATTTCATTTTTAGTCGAAAAATAGAGAAAAACATAGAATAACGAAGATATGCCACTATTATTGTTAGTTATGATTTTTTTTAGAGGGTATATAGCGGTTTTGTCGAATGTAAACATGTAGCAAGGTGGAATCCTGTTAACTACATTGGGGGAGGAAGAAACGTGGAGAAAATTAAAGTTTGTGTTGCTGACGATAATCGAGAGCTGGTAAGCCTGTTGAGTGAATATATAGAAGGACAGGAAGACATGGAAGTCATCGGAGTTGCGTATAACGGACAGGAATGCCTGTCGCTATTTAAAGAAAAAGATCCTGATGTGCTCGTCTTGGATATTATTATGCCTCATTTGGACGGACTTGCTGTTTTAGAGCGACTGAGAGAATCCGATCTGAAAAAACAGCCAAACGTCATCATGCTGACAGCCTTCGGGCAGGAAGATGTCACGAAAAAGGCCGTCGATTTAGGAGCGTCCTACTTTATTCTCAAACCGTTTGATATGGAAAACCTTGTCGGCCATATTCGCCAGGTCAGCGGAAATGCCAGCAGTGTGACGCATCGCGCGCCGTCATCACAAAGCAGCATTATACGCAGCAGCCAGCCTGAACCAAAAAGGAAAAATCTCGACGCGAGCATCACAAGCATTATCCATGAAATCGGCGTCCCTGCACATATTAAAGGCTATCTCTATCTGCGTGAAGCGATCTCAATGGTGTACAACGACATCGAACTGCTCGGCAGTATTACAAAAGTCCTCTATCCGGACATCGCCAAAAAATTCAACACAACCGCTAGCCGTGTAGAAAGAGCGATCCGCCACGCGATTGAAGTGGCATGGAGCAGAGGGAATATTGATTCCATTTCCTCATTGTTCGGCTATACAGTCAGCATGACGAAGGCAAAACCTACAAATTCAGAGTTCATTGCGATGGTTGCAGATAAGCTGAGATTAGAGCATAAGGCTTCTTAAGCATGATCAGCAAAAGCACTTAAATCAAACGTCTTTTATTTATTGGTTTCCGCTGATAAATAGGAGGCGTTTTGTTTTTGGATAAATCTGTTATAATGAATGCGGTAGATGGGTGAATATTTGTTTATACGCTTGGAGTGATCGAAAATGTGTGAAAAGTACGGGCTGCTGATGGCTATATTTATCCTTTCGCTTTGTGTCAATTCAAACATCATCGTGGAGTCACACAAAATAGGTATGCTGATTGACTTCATTTCATTTGCTGCAATGGTCGTATGTATATTCGTTGGTTGGACCATGAGAAACAGAAAGTCAAAAACGGATTGAAACCTTTTCCGCTGTATGTTCGTAGCAAAAAGAGCAATTGAGGTATAAAGAAGACATATCATGAAAAAGAGAAAACGTGACGGACTGCTGTTCGATTTTCTAACCGAAGGAATTGGTCAGCTTCTCATTTTGCCACTTAAATATGTGCACAAACTATTCGATTGACGAAAAGGCCCTTTCCTAAGGGTCTTTTTTTATAAAAAAGACTGCCGAAACATTTCGGCAGTCACATCAAATTAATCTTTATAAGGAACCCATCCAGGTGTGTTCACAATCGCTTGCCATAGCGGCTCAGGCAAGTGATATTTTTCTTTGTCTGTCCCTTTTATCACAGTTTCAATTTGTTTTTCGCGTCCTTCTTTTACTTTTACAGCCCAATCAGGATCAACTAAAATTTCACGCCCCATCGCCACTAGCGGAATACCGTTTTCAATCACAGCAAGCGCGTCATCAGCAGAATGGATGGAACCAACAGCAATCAGAGGCACCTTGTGTCCGACACGTTCATTCAATAAGTCCATGCGCGTACGTGTCGGGTCTGCCCCGCGGCGCGCTTTGGAGTTGACGTCCATCAATGAAATATGGAGGTAATCCAGTTCTTTTTCTACTAAGGCATCAACAAGCGTGAAGGTTTCTGTCATTGTCAGTCCCGGTGTATCTGGCTCTTCCGGAGACAGGCGGTAGCCGACTAAAAATTCATCTTTCGCGTGATCGGCAATTGCTTGTTTCACCTCATCCACAATAGCAAGCGGGAAGGCTAATCGTTTCTCATCGCTTCCTCCCCAGCGGTCTGTGCGCTGATTTGTTTTTGGGGAATAAAACTGCTGAATTAAGTAGCCGTTTGCACCGTGAATTTCGACACCGTCAAAGCCGGCTTCAATGGCGCGTCTTGTCGCTTCTCCAAAAGCTTTCACAATGTTTTCAACCTCTGCTTCTGTCAAGGCGCGGGCCATTTGTTTGCCGTTATCAGACACGTCACTTGGCGCGACAACGTCCTGATTCGGAACGAGCTCAGCAGGGCATTCAATTCCGCCGTGATGAATTTGCACAATCGCTTTTGACCCTTGTGCTTGAATGGCTTGGGCTAATCTTTTTAGCCCGGCAATATTTGAATCGTCATGGATGGCCGGCTGTCCGGAAAACGCTTTTCCATCAGGCGTGACGTTTGCGCATGCTGTAATCACCATTCCCATTTCTTTTGAACGGGGGATGATATAGTCCAGCTCCGCTTCAGAAATCGTGCCATCCTCATTGGAAGAATAATGGGTCATTGGAGCAACCGCGATCCGGTTGTCAATCGTAACGCCGCTTCGAAATGTAAATGATTCAAAGAGCGGTTTGTACTTTGGATTCATAAGATCATCTTCTTTCGTTTGGATTCGCACATATTCTAGCCTATATGTAAAATTTGATGCATTCAATCTGCTTCACCGGCTGAATATCTTGAGTGCCGAATGTGGTTTTCTTCGCTCTTTTTCGGGGCTTTTGTAGCCGCCTTTGATTTGATGGCCAATGGAGCAAGTGATGACCGCCGCGGCTAGCAGCAGAACGAATTTTTTCATGAGCTGTAACTTCTTTCTGTAAAGTAAATATTCTTTAAAAGCTTACGCCTGCCCAACCCTTCCGTCAAACCATCTGCTCATCGTATTCATCAATTTTTTTAAAAATGAATATAAAGTTGTTTCTTTCAGCTAATTTTTTCTAAAATGCTGCTCTTTTAGAGACATCCTCATAGACAGATCCGCTTGCTTTCTTTCTAACAACAGGAAATCAGCAGGTCAGATAGCCCTTTTGAAAATCATGGAAATGTTGTGCCGGCTTTTGTGCAAGCTTTACAAATCCGCCATTCTGGTCAAAGATAAAAGCCAAACATCAGGAAGAGGTGATCATGTGAAACAAGCTGGTCTATTTCTGTTTACTGTACTGCTGCTTTCCGGATGCAGTATTGCAAGCGCGGATGAATCAGCCCCGAGGTTTACAGAAGAGGGCAAATACATCGGCTCGGCCGATCCTCATACAATCGCTGTTTCCCTTAACGGAGAAGAAACCATGATACAAGTTCCAAGAGACAAGCGCGATGATTGTGAGGATCTGCCAGATCACACAAATGTCCAGGTGAAATATATAAAAAAAGAGAACGGAACCTTACAGCTGGAAGATATTCAGCAAAAGAATTCGTAATGACAGACCGGAGGGAGAAACGTTGAGAATGTTATGGAGGAGTTTAGCGATATGCGGATTGGCTTTTATGCTCGCACCCTGTGCGCAAGCGGCAGAGCCGGTAGCAGGGAAGACGGTATATATTGATGCCGGCCATGGCGGCAAAGACAGCGGGGCAGTCGGAAACGGGCTCTTAGAGAAAAATATTAATTTGGCTGTCTCCCGTCATGTTGTGGACAAGCTGAAAGCGGAAGGAGCGAATCCTATCGCTACAAGGACAGATGATCATTTTCTGACCTTGGAGGAAAGAGTGGCAAAAGCAAGTGCAAACCATGCCGATCTTTTTGTCAGTATTCATGTGAATTCGGGCGTTTCCTCCGCTTCAGGCACGGAAACGTACTTTCAGTCTGATTATGAAGCGGAAAACAGTCAGCGGCTGGCATCGGATATTCAGTCAGAGCTGGTATCATCCTTGCAAACAAGAGACAGGGGTGTGAAAGAATCAGATTTTTATGTCATTACATATTCACAAATGCCGAGCGTGCTGGCTGAGCTTGGATTTATTACAAACAGCTCTGATGCGGACAAGCTTGGGAGTGAAGTATATCAGGAAAAAGCTGCAGACGCGATTGTCGCGGGGATCGATTCTTATTACGCACAATAGTCTGAGTACAAGAAACCTTAATTCTAGAGTGACAAGGCCAAAATCAGTATAATGAAGAAAACGGGCAACTTTAGGCTTGAGGTGAAACAATGACAAAGATTTTTGCCCATCGGGGGGCATCAGGTCATTATCCCGAAAATACAATGATTGCATTTGAAAAAGGGATTGAAGACGGAGCAGACGGAATAGAGCTTGATGTTCAGCTGACAAAAGACGGACGTATTGTCGTTATTCATGATGAAAGGCTCGACCGGACGACATCCTTAAAAGGTTTCGTAAAGGACACGGTGTACGATGTCTTGAAATCCGCGGATGCGGCTGCCGGTCATCATCAAACAGTCGGCGATGTAAGGGTGCCGCTGCTTGAAGACGTGCTCTCGTGGGCTGAAAAAAAGGATTTTCTGATTAACATTGAATTGAAAAACAGCGTGATCCGCTATGAAGGAATGGAAGAAAAAGTGCTTGAGGCAGTAAAGCGATTTAAAATAGAAGAAAGAACGATTCTGTCCGCATTTAATCATGAAAGCTTAGCGTTATGCGGCCGGCTGGCACCCCATATTGAGCGGGCGGTACTAACCTCAGATGTGCTTTATCAGGCTGATCAATATGTAAAATCTATTCCGGCAGCCGGCTACCACCCAAAGCTGCATAGTCCGGCGGTAACGGATGAAATGCTGGAGCAAATGCGGAACAGTTCGATTAAGGTAAGGCCTTTTACAGTCAATCGGCCAGACGATATGGAGCATTTGATGAAAATGGGAGCAGACGGCATTTTCACAGATTTTCCTGAGCGAGCTGCTGCCATCGCTAAGAAATTGAATAGAAGAAATTAGTTTTCAAGAAGGCTGCCGGAGCAGCCTTCTTTTTTCATTCATTCATACCTGTTTCAAAGCATACATTCATAGAAGACATCAAGAAATGTAAGCGCTGTCTATCTTCTGATTTGAGGTGACACTATGAGGAAAACAGTTATTGTAAGTGCTGCGAGAACCCCGTTTGGTAAATTTGGCGGGGCATTAAAAGAAGTAAAAGCTGCTGAACTCGGGGGCGCTGCTATGAAAGAGGCGTTAAAGCGTGCCGGAGTCTCTGGAGATCAGGCGGAAGGCGCGGTCATGGGTATGGTTGTCCAAGCCGGTGCGGGCCAGATACCTTCCCGGCAAGCTGCCCGTATAGCCGGACTGCCTTGGAGTGTGCCATCGGAAACGCTGAATAAAGTTTGCGCCTCCGGCCTTCGCGCTGTCACTCTATGTGACCAAATGATTCGGGCGCATGATGCGGACATTCTTGTTGCCGGAGGTATGGAGAGCATGAGCAATATTCCGTATGCTGTTCCCGCTGGCCGCTGGGGCGCGCGGATGGGTAACGGTGAGCTAAGGGATTTAATGGTTTATGACGGATTAATGTGCGCCTTTGATGAAGTGCACATGGCCGTTCACGGAAATACGGCGGCCAAGGAATATGGAATTTCACGTAAAGAGCAGGATGAATGGGCCCTTCGAAGTCATAAGCGGTCGGCCGAGGCGGCTGATGAAGGAAAGTTTGATGAAGAAATTGTTCCTGTCAGCTGGTTTGACCGGAAAGGAAAAACAAACATTGTTGACAAAGATGAAGCGATTCGCCGCGATACCACTCTCGATCAGCTTGCGAAACTATCTCCGATATACTCGAGTGACGGATCCATTACAGCCGGCAATGCGCCGGGAGTCAACGACGGAGCGGGAGCATTTGTATTAATGTCTGAGGAAAAAGCCGCTGAACTTGGAAAGCGTCCTCTTGCAACCATTCTTGGTTTTTCAACAGCCGGAATGCAAGCGCATGAGCTTGCGGCTGCTCCGGGATATGCAATAAACAAGCTGCTGAAAAAGACCGGTTTTACATTACAGGATATTGATCTTTTTGAAGTCAATGAAGCATTTGCATCTGTTGTATTAACATGTGAAAAAATCGTCGGGTTTGATCTTGAAAAAGTAAACGTAAATGGCGGAGCAATTGCGCTGGGCCATCCGATCGGCGCTAGCGGTGCGAGAATTTTGATGACACTTGTGTACGAATTAAAGCGCCGGGGAGGCGGACTGGGTATTGCTGCTATTTGCAGCGGGGCGGCTCAGGGAGACGCTGTGTTGGTTCAAGTTCATTAAAACATTGACGGAGAAGGGGATTTGCATGGAAATCAAACATATCATGGTAGCCGGCGCCGGACAGATGGGAAGCGGAATTGCCCAAACAGCGGCTGAAGCCGGCTTTTATGTGCGGCTGTATGATTTAAATCCTGAGGCAGCGGAAACGGGGTTTCAGCACATAAAAAAGCATTTGACCCGCGATGCTGAAAAAGGAAGAAAGACGGAGGCTGAAGTGAAGGCTGTTATCAGCCGTATTTCGCTTTCCCCGGCGCTGGAGGAGGCGCAGCATGCGGATGTTGTGATTGAAGCAATTGCAGAAAGCATGACGGCAAAAACTAAATTGTTCAAAAACCTTGATCATATTTGCCCGGCTCATACGCTTTTGGCCAGCAATACATCCTCCTTGCCTATAACAGAAATTGCAGCTGTCACAAATCGTCCAGAACATGTCATTGGCATGCATTTTATGAACCCCGTCCCTGTTATGAAACTGGTTGAAGTCATTCGCGGCCTGGCGACATCAGATGAAACGGCATTAACCATTACGGCATTAGCGGAAAAAATGGGGAAAACACCGGTCGAAGTCAATGATTTTCCCGGATTTGTCTCCAACCGTGTGCTTCTCCCAATGATTAATGAAGCCATCTATTGTCTTTATGAGGGGGTAGCTGAGCCAAACGCAATAGACCAGGTTATGAAACTTGGCATGAATCACCCGATGGGTCCGCTTAAATTAGCTGATTTTATCGGGCTGGACACGTGTTTGTCGATAATGGAAGTCCTTCACTCCGGGCTTGGAGACTCCAAGTACCGTCCTTGCCCGCTGCTTCGTAAGTACGTCAAAGCAGGGTGGCTCGGCAAAAAGAGCGGACGCGGCTTTTATCATTACGGCGAGGAGAAGAATACCTGAAGTCAATTCCAATCCGGGGGTGGCCGAGTTGCATTTAACCCAAGAGCAAGTCATGATGCGAAAGATGGTGCGTGATTTTGCCCGAAAAGAAATTGCTCCTGCTGCGGAGGTCATGGAGAAAACAGATGAATTTCCATTTCAGCTAATGAAGAAAATGGGTGAACACGGCTTGATGGGAATACCAGTGCCGGAACAGTATGGCGGCGCTGGAGCGGACGTTGTTTCTTATATTTTGGCCATTCATGAGATTTCTAAAATCAGCGCGGCGGTCGGTGTCATTCTTTCGGTTCATTCCTCAGTGGGCACAAATCCGATTTTGTACTTCGGAAACGAAGAGCAAAAAGTGAAATATATACCGAAACTCGCCTCAGGCAACTACTTGGGTGCATTTGCGCTGACTGAGCCTTACTCTGGATCGGATGCCGGGAGCCTTCGCACCACAGCAATCAAAAAGAACGGCAAATATATTTTAAACGGATCGAAAATTTTCATAACAAACGGCGGTGCCGCTGACCTCTATATTACGTTTGCTTTAACTGCTCCAGGCCAAAACAGGAGCGGGATTTCGGCTTTTATTGTTGAAAAGAACACACCGGGTTTTACAGTCGGCAAAAAAGAAAGAAAGCTGGGGCTTCACGGGTCCAATACAACAGAGCTGATATTTGAAAATGCGGAAGTGCCGGAAGAGAATTTGCTGGGCGAAGAGGGCGATGGATTTAAAATTGCGATGGCGAATCTGAATGTGGGGCGCATCGGCATTGCAGCACAAGCGCTGGGAATCGCAGAGGCTGCCCTAGAATATGCGGTTGCTTACGCGAAACAGCGTGTCCAATTCAACAGGCCTATCGCAGCCAATCAAGGCATATCGTTTAAGCTCGCCGATATGGCGACAAGAGCAGAGGCGGCAAGGCACCTTGTCTATCATGCGGCAGATCTCCATAACCGCGGCCTGGCCTGCGGAAAGGAAGCGTCCATGGCTAAACAATTTGCTTCCGATTCAGCGGTGAAGGCTGCCCTTGAGGCAGTCCAGATTTATGGAGGATATGGTTATATGAAGGATTATCCGGTCGAACGGCTGCTTAGGGATGCAAAGGTAACACAAATTTATGAAGGTACAAATGAAATTCAAAGACTCATTATTTCCAAGCACCTGCTTGGCGCAATCTGACAGATAATAACGCAAAGCGGAGGTTGAGAATATGGATGGTAAACAGCATTTTTCTCCAGGTCTGGACGGGGTCGTCGCGGCAGAAACGGATATTTCTTATCTTGACACACAGTACAGCCAGATATTGATTCGAGGCTATGATTTAATTGATCTTTCAAAAACCAAAAGCTATCTAGAACTGGTGCATCTATTGCTGGAGGGGAGGCTGCCGGATGAAAATGAAACGGAAACGGTCAAAAGGAAGGTCAACAGCGCTTCAAACCTGCCTGCTGACATTGTCCGTCTTCTTGAGCTGCTGCCTGAATATACTCATCCGATGGATTGTCTGCGAACCGGGGTATCGGCTCTTGCCGGCTACGACCGCCAAATTGACGATCGGTCGCCTTCTGCAAACAAGGAGCGCGCCTATCAGCTTTTAGGGAAAATGCCTGCGCTCACAGCAAGCAGCTATAGAAAGATAAATAAAGGAAAACCGATTCCCCCGCTTCAGCACCTTTCCTACAGCGCGAATTTCTTATACATGATGACAGGGAAAATACCGTCCGCATTGGAAGAGCGGATCTTTGACCGTTCACTCATTCTGTACAGTGAGCATGAGATGCCGAATTCAACCTTTACGGCCAGGGTGATTGCTTCAACACAATCGGATCTTTATGGCGCATTGACAGGAGCTGTAGCTTCTTTGAAGGGGAATCTTCATGGAGGCGCAAACGAAGCGGTCATGTATATGCTTTTGGAGGCTAAAACAAAGCCTGATTTTGAACAAATCCTGTTATCAAAACTGAGAAAAAAAGACAAAATCATGGGCTTCGGCCACCGAGTGTACATGAAAAAAATGGACCCGAGAGCGCTAATGATGAAAGAAGCGCTTAAGCAATTATGCGATCGAGCCGGAGATCACCGTTTATACGAAATGTGTGAAGCAGGGGAGCAGCTGATGGAGCGGGAAAAAGGGCTTTATCCGAATTTGGATTATTACGCCGCCCCGGTGTATTGGATGCTTGGCATACCAATTCCGTTGTATACACCTGTCTTTTTCAGTGCGAGAACGGCAGGCTTATGCGCACATGTGATTGAACAGCATACCAATAACCGCTTGTTCCGCCCGCGTGTCCGCTATACCGGCCCGCGATATGAGAACAAATTCAAATCATGAAAGGAATTGGTCGAATGCTGAAAACGGATCATGTCATTGAAGAAATAACAGACTATGTGCTTGAGAAAGAGATTACGAGTTCGGAAGCGTTTACAACGGCAGGTCACGTTTTGCTGGATACACTCGGCTGCGGGATTTTAGCGCTCCGCTATCCCGAATGCACCAAGCTGCTCGGCCCGATTGTGCCAGGAACCAGTGTGCCAAACGGAAGCAGAGTGCCGGGAACGTCATATGTTCTTGATCCTGTACGGGCAGCATTTAACATAGGGTGTATGATCCGCTGGCTTGATTACAACGATACATGGCTTGCGGCGGAGTGGGGGCATCCGTCAGATAACTTGGGGGGCATTCTTGCGGCGGCTGATTATGTATCAAGAGTGAGGCTGTCTGAAGGAAAAGAGCCATTAACGGTTCGCGACGTCCTTGAAGCGATGATCAAGGCTCACGAAATTCAAGGTGTGCTGGCTTTAGAAAACAGCTTAAACCGAGTCGGGCTTGATCATGTGTTGTTTGTCAAGGTGGCAACGACGGCTGTAGCCGCAAAGCTGCTGGGCGGCGGAAGGGAAGAAATCAATCATGCGCTTTCGAATGCTTGGATTGACAATGCAGCCTTGAGGACATACCGGCATGCGCCTAATACAGGCTCGCGCAAATCGTGGGCCGCAGGAGATGCGACCAGCAGGGGCGTTCATCTCGCACTGATGGCATTAAAAGGGGAAATGGGTTACCCGACAGCTTTGACCGCTCCGGGCTGGGGCTTTCAAGACGTATTATTCAACAAGAAAGAGATCAAGCTCGCCCGCCCGCTTGACGCTTATGTCATGGAACATGTGTTGTTCAAAGTCTCTTATCCTGCGGAATTCCACGCCCAGACAGCGGCAGAGTGTGCCGTCATTCTTCATCCGCATGTCAAAGACCGTATCGATGAAATTGACCGTGTTGTTATCAGAACGCATGAATCAGCTATTCGCATCATTGATAAAAAAGGCCCGCTGCATAATCCCGCGGATCGCGATCATTGTCTGCAATACATCACAGCGATTGGTTTAATATTCGGTGATATCACTGCACAGCATTATGAGGCTGATACGGCAAGTGATCCAAGAATAGATAAACTTCGAGAAAAAATGGAAGTGACTGAAAACAAAGCATATACGGAAGATTATCTCAAACCAGATAAACGCTCCATTTCAAATGCCGTTCAGATTTATTTTAAAGACGGAACGAGTACAGAGATGGTTGAATGTGAATTTCCGCTGGGCCATCGTTTTCGAAGAGGCGAGGCTGTGCCAAAATTGTTAGAAAAGTTTTCTGCGAATCTCAAAACCCATTTTTCTGAGAAGCAGCAAAAACATATTTACAAGCGCTGCACCAGCTCTGAAACATTACAAACGATGCGTGTAAACGATTTTGTCGATATGTTCTGTATGTGAAAGGAGGACTCATATCTTGGCTTGGATCGTCAATAAGCAATCGTCACAAGAAGAGCTTGCTGAACGCTTCCGCAAGCTGATGTGTGCGCCGGAAATATTGCAAATTACCGGTGTTCATGACGGGATGGCCGCCTTGCTTGCGAAGGAGGCCGGTTTTTCTGCCTTATACTTATCGGGTGCGGCTTATACGGCCAGCAGGGGGCTGCCTGATCTCGGAATTGTTACGTCGGCAGAAATGGCCGAACGGGCAAAAGATCTTGTCCGCGCAGCAGACCTGCCTTTGCTCGTTGATATCGATACGGGCTTTGGCGGGGTATTAAACGCTGCCCGCACCGCCCGCGAGATGCTGGAAGCAAGGGTGGCAGCTGTGCAAATAGAGGACCAGCAGCTTCCGAAAAAATGCGGGCATTTGAATGGCAAACAGCTTGTCCCGGCTCAGGAATTGGCGCAAAAAATAAAAGCCATTAAACAAGCGGCACCATCACTTGTGATTGTCGGCCGTACAGATGCAAGAGCGCAAGAAGGACTTGAATCCGCAATAAAACGCGCTTTGGCATACATTGAGGCGGGAGCGGACGCAATTTTCCCTGAAGCGCTTCAAACGGAAAACGAATTTCGCCAGTTTGCTGAACAGATCCCTGTCCCGCTTCTTGCCAATATGACTGAGTTTGGGAAAACCCCGTATTATCATGCAGATGAATTTGCTGCTATGGGGTTTCAGATGGTGATCTATCCGGTCACCTCGCTCAGAGCTGCGGCAAAGGCTTATGAACGGATGTTTAGCTTGATAAGGGAGCGCGGATCGCAAAAAGAAGGGCTTGATGATATGCAGACGCGTAAGGAGCTGTATGAAACGATTTCTTATTATGATTATGAAGCGCTGGACAAAACGATTGCCAAGACCGTCTTGCCTGATAAATAATGCGAACAAAAAAGCCGGAGCATTCTCCGGCTTTTTTACATCTTTTGTTTTCTGAATCGCGGACTGACTTGATTGCGTTTTCTGTCTCTGTACAAGATGAACCCGGCCAGCACATACAGGCCGAAAACGAAAAAGATTAATCCTGATAAACCTTGGAGCCAAAGAGAAGAAAATGGCTTTACCGTATGGCCGAAAAGCATATCTCTCATCAGTTTAATGCCTAAAGCAGAAATGGCGCCGGGGAGCACTAAAATCAAAAGCGCAAGAAGTCGGCTCATGTTCAGAAAACCCCTTTATTTTTCATTTCCTTTATTGTCCAGCGGAAAAAATATTTTGTCAAGAGAAGAAAACGTGGTAACATAGGGTTGTGCAAATTATTGCAACGGAAAAAACAGGTATGCAAATTTTTTCATACAAAGGGGTATCGGGATGCAGAAGGTACTGATCGTAGGTGCCGGTAAAAGGGGAACGGCGTTATTACAAATTCTCATTAAAACAGCCATCATAGACATTATTGCCGTGGTTGACAAAAACCCCGAAGCGCCGGGATTAAAAGAAGCAAAACATTATGGAATTGCCGTTTCATCTGATTGGAAACCATACATACAACAAAAGCCGGATATCGTCATTCATACAACGGGTGATCAAGCTGTACTTGACGAACTCCTTCAGGAAAAACATGAGCAGACCATTGTTATGCCGGGAAAGATGGCTTACATTGTGTTTCAGCTTATGGAAGAAAAACAGCAGCTGATTCAAATGCTAAAAGAACAAACATACAAACATGACCGAATCTTTAATTCCACCCACGACGGAATGATTTTTATTGATATCAATGAAGAGATCATTCTGTTTAATCATATGGCTGAAAATATGGTGGGAAAACAACGTGAGGAAGTCATTGGACGCCCGATCAAAGAAGTCATCCCGAGCACAAAGATGCCTCGGATTTTAAAAACGAGAGAGCCTGAATACAATCAAAAACAGCTCTTGGGAGAAAATTTGCAAATTGTAACAACAAGGCTGCCAATCATTGATGAAGGCGGACGTCTGCTCGGAGCACTCAGTGTATTTAAGGATATTACAGATGCGGTCGAGCTGGCGGAGGAAGTGACAAATTTAAAACAGGTGCGCACGATGCTGGAGGCGATTATACAATCCTCCGACGAGGCGATTTCTGTCGTTGATGAAAACGGCATTGGCCTGTTGATCAATAAAGCATACACAAAAATGACTGGGCTTTCTGAAAAAGAAGTCATCGGCAAGCCGGCGAGCACTGATATTTCTGAAGGGGAAAGCATGCATTTAAAGGTGCTTGAGACAAGACGCCCAGTGCGCGGCGTCAGAATGAAGGTCGGCCCGAATGAAAAAGAGGTCATCGTCAATGTAGCGCCGGTGATTGTGGATGGCATTTTAAAAGGCAGTGTCGGCGTGATCCATGACGTGTCAGAAATTAAAATGCTGACCGCGGAGCTTAACAGGGCCAGGCAGATTATCCGCACGCTCGAAGCGAAATATACCTTTGACGATATTATCGGCAAAAGTGAGCAAATGCTGGTTGCGCTTGAGCAGGCGAAGCTTGGAGCGAAAACGCCGGCAACGATTTTGCTGCGCGGAGAATCGGGCACGGGCAAAGAGCTGTTTGCCCATGCCATCCATAACGAAAGCGACAGGAAATACAATAAATTCATCCGCGTAAATTGCGCCGCTCTTTCAGAAAATCTTCTGGAATCAGAACTGTTTGGCTACGAGGAAGGCGCGTTTTCGGGAGCGAAGCGCGGCGGCAAGAAGGGCTTATTTGAAGAAGCCAATAACGGCAGCATTTTCTTAGACGAAATCGGCGAGCTGACGCAAAATATGCAGGCGAAACTGCTGCGCGTCCTTCAAGAAAAAGAGATCGTCAGAGTGGGAGGCACGAAGGCAATCCCTGTTAATGTGAGAATTATTGCAGCCACAAATGTAAATATCGAAAAAGCAATGGCGGATGGGACGTTCCGTGAAGATCTGTATTACCGCATCAATCGCTATCCCATCTCTATCCCTCCTTTGCGTCAGCGGATTGAAGACATTGAAGCGCTCAGTGAAAGGCTCATTCAAAAAATTAACCGCGATTACGGCCGGAATGTAAAGGGACTGACCCAGCAGGCTTTGCGGGCATTGTCGGCTTACCATTGGCCGGGAAATGTCCGCGAGCTGGAAAATGTCCTTGGACGAGCAATGATTTTTCTGAAGCCGCACATGGAATGGATTGAAAAAGAGCATTTGCCTGTATTTGAAATAGAACAAAAAGAAAGCAGCGCAGAACAGGGAGCCGGTTTTGATTTTCCTGACATCGAAGGCGAAAAGCTGTCTAAGGCCGTTGAAAAATTTGAAGCGCACTTGATTCAGCAAACGCTGGAAAAGCATCATTTTAACCGTACGAAAACAGCGAAAGCCCTCGGCGTCAGCATTCGAAATTTATATTACAAAATGGATAAATACGGCCTTGCAAATGAAGGCATGCAATAATTTGCAGAATAAGCGCAAACGTCTGCACGAATCTTTCTTCGCATCCATCATGACAGCATCGCACCGAGCTGGCATAGAACTTGCATAATAAAAAGCGGAGTCGAGACAAGAAAGGTGGTAACTGATGAAGCTGAAAGATTTGATCGGCAAAGCGTCGATGTACAAAAACAAGACCATTGCGGTTGCTCATGCTGAGGATGAGGAAGTGATCCGGGCTGTGAAACTGGCAGCCGAGCATTTGTCCGTCCGTTTTTTATTAGTGGGCGACAGCAAAAAACTGAACGACCTGACATCCTCCATGCAAGGGCATCAAGTGGAAATCATTCATGCCAATACGCCGGAGGAATCGGCGAAGCTAGCGGTTCGCGCTGTTCATCAAAAAAAAGCAGACGTCTTAATGAAAGGGAATGTGCCGACTTCTGTTTTGCTTAAAGCGGTATTAAACAAACAGGAAGGGCTGCGGAAATCCCGTGTCCTTTCTCATGTGGCCGTGTTTGATATTCCTGACTTTGAGAGACTCATGTTTGTGACAGATTCGGCTATGAATATTGCCCCTTCGCTGGAGGAGCTTCAGCAGATTCTTCAAAATGCTGTTCATGTCGCGCGTGCAGTAGGGAACAATATGCCAAAAGCGGCTGCCCTTGCAGCGGTAGAAACGGTAAATCCGAAGATGGAAGCGACGGTCAATGCAGCTGCTCTCGCCCAAATGTGCAAAAGAGGGCAGATTAAAGGGTGCATTGTAGATGGACCGCTTGCCTTGGATAACGCAGTATCGCAAATCGCCGCGGCTCAGAAAAAGATTTCGGGAGACGTAGCGGGCAGCGCCGATATCCTTCTTGTCCCTTCGATTGAAGCGGGAAATATTTTATATAAATCACTGATTTATTTTGCGAAAGCACACGTGGCGGCTGTCATTACGGGGGCCAAAGCGCCGATTGCATTAACGAGCAGAGCGGATTCCGCTGAAAACAAACTGTATTCGATCGCGCTGGCATTATGCGCATCTGAAGAATACACACTTTAGGAGGAACTGATATGGAACTTTTTAAATATATGGAGCAATACGATTATGAGCAATTGGTTTTCTGCCAAGACGAACAATCAGGATTAAAGGCAATTATCGCAATTCATGATACAACACTGGGACCAGCGCTCGGCGGAACGAGAATGTGGACGTATGAAAATGAAGAAGCTGCGATTGAAGACGCACTGAGACTTGCAAGAGGCATGACCTATAAAAACGCGGCGGCAGGCTTAAACCTGGGTGGCGGAAAAAACGGTTATCATCGGCGATCCGCGCAAGGATAAAAATGAAGAAATGTTCCGCGCGTTCGGCCGTTATATTCAAGGGCTTAACGGCAGATATATTACGGCTGAGGATGTCGGCACAACGGTTGAGGATATGGATATCATTCATGATGAAACAGATTTTGTCACAGGTATTTCCCCAGCATTCGGCTCTTCAGGAAATCCGTCTCCTGTTACTGCTTACGGGGTGTATAAAGGCATGAAGGCTGCCGCTAAAGCTGCATTCGGCACGGACTCTCTTGAAGGAAAAACCATCGCTGTACAGGGTGTTGGCAACGTGGCTTACAATCTATGCCGCCACCTTCATGAAGAAGGAGCAAGCTTAATCGTTACGGATATCAACAAGCAATCAGTTGAACGTGCGGTACAAGATTTTGGCGCTCGTGCGGTTGATCCAGAAGATATTTATTCACAAAACTGCGATATTTATGCGCCGTGTGCTCTTGGTGCAACCATCAATGACGATACTATTAAGCAGCTGAAAGCTAAAGTGATTGCAGGCGCGGCTAACAATCAGCTGAAAGAAACTCGCCACGGCGATCAAATTCACGAAATGGGCATTGTTTACGCACCGGACTACGTCATCAACGCGGGCGGCGTTATCAACGTTGCGGATGAGCTTTATGGCTATAATGCGGAACGTGCACTGAAAAAGGTTGAGGGCATTTACGCTAACATTGAACGTGTCCTTGACATTTCCCAGCGTGACGGCATTCCGACGTATTTAGCGGCTGACCGCTTGGCTGAAGAACGAATTGAACGCAATCGCCGCTCAAGAAGCCAGTTTTTGCAAAACGGCCACCATATATTAAGCAGACGCTAAGAAATTGATCTGGAGGTTTTGAAATGCTACATGATGAAAAACGCATTCTCACCATTAATCCAGGCTCAACTTCAACGAAAATCGGTGTTTTTCATAATGAACGCAGTATTTTTGAAAAAACACTGAGACACGACATAGAAGAGCTGCAGCAGTTCGACCATATTATTGACCAGTATGAGTTTCGAAAAAAGCATATCCTCGAATCGCTTCATGAACAGGGCATCAATATTTCAAAATTTGATGCTGTCTGTGCCAGAGGGGGTCTTCTCCGTCCGATAGAAGGCGGGACATATGAAGTGAATGACGATATGATTGAGGACTTGAAAAGCGGTTATGCAGGACAGCATGCCTCCAATTTAGGAGGCATTATCGCAAGAGAAATTGCTGACGGCCTCAACATTCCATCTTATATTGTAGACCCTGTTGTAGTTGACGAAATGTCAGAGCTCGCTAAAATATCAGGTATGCCGGAAATTGAACGGAAAAGCATTTTTCATGCTTTAAACCAAAAAGCTGTCGCCCGTAAGGCGGCAGACTCTCTTGGCAAACGATATGAGAATATGAAATTGATCATTACTCATTTGGGCGGCGGCATTACAATAGGTGTACATGACCGGGGCCGGGTGGTCGATGTCAACAACGGCCTTCACGGAGAGGGGCCGTTCAGTCCTGAACGCGCAGGAACAGTGCCTGCGGGGGATCTCGTCGATTTATGCTTTTCAGGAGAATATACAAAAGAAGAAATGATGAAAAAACTGGTGGGAACCGGCGGGCTCTCCGGTTATCTCGGTACAAATGACGCTGTGAAAGTAGAACAAATGATTCAGGAGGGCGATGAAAAAGCCCGCTTAATTTTTGACGCCATGGCGTATCAGGTAGCGAAAGAAATCGGAGCAGCAAGCGCCGTTTTAAAAGGCGAAGTCGAGGCCATTGTTCTGACAGGAGGTCTGGCTTACGGCAAAAGCTTTGTTTCCAGCATCAGATCATACATAGATTGGATTTCGGACGTATTAGTATATCCGGGAGAAAACGAACTGCAATCTCTGGCCCAAGGAGCGCTCAGGGTATTGCAGGGCGAAGAGCAATCCAAACAATATCGCATTGAATAGACAGACAGGAGTGAGTCAGATGGCAACTGAGTATGATGTAGTCATTCTGGGCGGCGGTACAGGCGGTTATGTCGCGGCGATCAGAGCGGCGCAGCTCGGCTTAAAAACAGCCGTTGTAGAAAAAGAAAAGCTCGGCGGAACATGCCTGCATAAAGGCTGTATTCCGAGTAAAGCGCTGCTTAGAAGCGCGGAAGTGTACCGGACAGCCCGTGAAGCCGATCAATTCGGAGTCGAAACGTCCGGCGTTTCCCTCAACTTTGAAAAGGTACAGCACCGTAAGCAGGCTGTTGTTGATAAGCTTGCAGCAGGCGTCAATCATTTAATGAAAAAAGGAAAAATTGACGTGTATGACGGATATGGGCGCATCCTCGGACCGTCTATTTTCTCTCCGCTGCCGGGAACGATTTCTGTTGAACGGGGAAATGGCGAAGAAAATGACATGCTGATCCCGAAGCAGGTCATTATAGCTACAGGTTCAAGGCCGAGAATGCTTCCGGGTCTGGAAGCGGACGGAGAGTTTGTTTTGACCTCAGATGAAGCGCTCCAAATGGAGGAGCTTCCAAAATCAATGATCATCGTCGGCGGAGGGGTCATTGGAATCGAATGGGCATCCATGCTTCATGACTTTGGCGTAAACGTAACGGTTATCGAATATGCGGACCGGATATTGCCGACTGAAGACCAGGACATTTCAAAAGAAATGCAAAGCCTTTTTACGAAAAAAGGAATTCAGTTTGTCACAGGAGCTAAAGTGCTGCCTGATACGTTAAAAAAATCATCAGACGAAATCAGTATACAGGCGGAAAAAGACGGAGAAACCGTCACTTATACATCGGAAAAAATGCTTGTTTCCATTGGCAGACAGGCAAATATCGAAGGCATCGGTTTGGAAAACACCGATGTTGTCACTCAAAATGGCGTCATCTCTGTTAACGGCAGCTGCCAGACGAAAGAATCTCATATTTATGCGATCGGGGATGTCATCGGGGGCCTTCAGCTTGCTCATGTGGCGTCACATGAAGGAATCCTTGCAGTGGAGCATATCGCAGGCCTCAATCCGCACCCGCTTGACCCGGCACTTGTACCGAAGTGCATCTATTCCAGCCCGGAAGCAGCTAGTGTGGGTTTAACGGAAGAAGAGGCAAAGGCGAAGGGACACGATGTCAAAATAGGAAAGTTCCCATTTATGGCGATCGGAAAAGCACTTGTGTACGGGGAAAGCGATGGCTTCGTAAAAATCATAGCTGATCGTGCCACAGATGATATTCTCGGCGTGCATATGATAGGCCCGCATGTCACTGACATGATATCAGAGGCAGGTCTTGCAAAAGTGCTGGATGCGACGCCATGGGAGATCGGACAAACGATCCACCCGCACCCGACGCTGTCTGAAGCGATTGGAGAAGCAGCGCTTGCTGCAGATGGCAAAGCCATTCATTTTTAAAAGCATAAAGGAGGCGCTTGAATGAGTACAAACCGACATCAAGCATTAGGGCTGACTGATCAGGAAGCCGTTGATATGTATAGAACCATGCTGTTAGCAAGAAAAATCGATGAAAGAATGTGGCTGTTAAACCGCTCTGGTAAAATCCCGTTTGTTATCTCTTGTCAAGGACAGGAAGCAGCACAAGTAGGAGCAGCTTTCGCCCTTGACCGTGAAACGGATTATGTGCTGCCTTACTATAGAGACATGGGTGTCGTGCTCGCGTTTGGCATGACCGCGAAGGACTTAATGATGTCCGGGTTTGCCAAAGCAGCAGATCCAAACTCAGGTGGCCGCCAAATGCCGGGGCATTTCGGTCAAAAGGAAAACCGGATCGTGACGGGGTCTTCTCCGGTAACAACGCAAGTGCCGCATGCGGTCGGCATTGCGCTGGCTGGACGCATGGAGAAAAAAGACATTGCAGCTTTTGTCACATTTGGAGAAGGATCTTCAAACCAAGGCGATTTCCATGAAGGGGCAAACTTTGCCGCTGTTCATAAGCTTCCGGTTATTTTTATGTGCGAAAACAACAAATACGCGATTTCGGTCCCTTACGATAAGCAAGTGGCCTGTGAAAATATTTCAGATCGTGCCGTAGGCTATGGAATGCCTGGTGTAACGGTGAATGGAAACGATCCGCTAGAAGTTTATCAAGCGGTGAAAGAAGCGCGTGAACGGGCGCGCAGAGGAGAAGGCCCTACCTTAATTGAGACGATTTCTTACCGCCTGACACCGCATTCCAGCGATGACGACGACAGCAGCTACAGAGGCCGTGAAGAAGTAGAGGAAGCGAAAAAAAGTGATCCCCTGTTTACTTATCAAGCTTACTTAAAGGAAATAGGCCTGCTGACCGAAGAGATAGAACAAACCATGCTGGACGAAATCATGGCAATCATAAACGAGGCGACAGATGAAGCGGAGAACGCTCCTTATGCAGCTCCTGAGTCAGCGCTCGATTATGTGTATGCGAAGTAGGGAGGAAGTACAAATGTCAGTAATGTCATATATTGATGCGATCAATTTGGCGATGAAAGAAGAAATGGAACGAGATTCACGTGTCTTCGTTCTTGGGGAAGATGTAGGGAAAAAAGGCGGTGTATTTAAAGCCACAGCCGGCCTGTACGAACAATTTGGAGAAGAGCGTGTCATGGATACGCCGCTTGCTGAATCGGCGATCGCCGGAGTCGGTATCGGAGCGGCTATGTACGGCATGAGGCCGATTGCTGAAATGCAATTTGCAGATTTTATTATGCCGGCGGTAAACCAGATTATCTCCGAGGCTGCTAAAATCCGTTACCGCAGCAACAATGACTGGAGCTGCCCGATCGTTGTCAGAGCGCCGTACGGTGGCGGCGTGCACGGAGCGCTTTATCATTCTCAATCAGTCGAAGCAATTTTTGCCAATCAGCCCGGACTGAAAATTGTGATGCCTTCAACGCCATATGACGCGAAAGGACTCTTAAAAGCTGCAGTTCGTGATGAAGATCCGGTGCTGTTTTTTGAGCATAAACGCGCGTACCGTCTGATCAAAGGAGAGGTTCCGGCAGATGATTATGTACTTCCTATCGGCAAGGCTGATGTAAAAAGGGAAGGCGATGACATCACGGTGATCACATACGGGCTTTGTGTCCACTTTGCTTTACAGGCTGCAGAACGTCTCGAAAAAGACGGCATTTCTGTATATGTGGTGGATTTAAGAACGGTATACCCGCTTGATCAAGAAGCGATCATCGAAGCGGCATCCAAAACCGGAAAGGTCCTTTTGGTCACAGAAGATACAAAAGAGGGCAGTATCATGAGTGAGGTGGCTGCCATTATATCCGAGCATTGTCTGTTCGACTTAGACGCGCCGATCAAACGGCTTGCAGGTCCTGATATTCCGGCTATGCCTTATGCGCCGACAATGGAAAAATACTTTATGCTCAACCCTGATAAAGTAGAAGCGGCGATGAGAGAATTAGCGGAGTTTTAAAGACGTAAGGAGGATACGATCATGGCAATAGAACAAATGACGATGCCGCAGCTTGGCGAAAGCGTAACGGAGGGCACGATCAGTAAATGGCTTGTCGCCCCTGGAGATAAGGTGAACAAATACGATCCGATTGCGGAAGTTATGACAGATAAGGTAAACGCGGAGGTTCCGTCCTCTTTTACCGGTACAATAACAGAGCTTGTGGGAGAAGAAGGCCAGACCCTGCAAGTCGGAGAAGTGATTTGCAAAATCGAAACAGAAGGCGCAAAGCCGGCTGAACAAAAACAAGATCAGGCGGAAGCGCCAACTGCCGGGCAAGCTGCTCCTGAAAGCCGCACTGAAGCAGCCAGTCAGGCCAATAAGAAACGTTTTTCTCCAGCCGTACTTCGTTTGGCCGGAGAGCATGGCATTGACCTTGAGCAAGTGAAAGGAACGGGCGCCGGCGGAAGGATCACGAGAAAAGATATTCAGCGTATCATTGATTCAGGCGGCGTTTCAGAACAGACTGAAGAGCCAAAAGCAGCAGCTCCTGCACCAGCGCAAAAACAGGAGACGAAAGAAAACGTTTCTCATCCTGCTGCAGCAGCCGGAGATAAAGAAATTCCTGTCACAGCTGTTAGAAAAGCGATCGCTTCAAATATGAAACGAAGCAAAACAGAAATTCCTCACGCTTGGACGATGATGGAAGTCGATGTCACAAACATGGTGGCATACCGAAACAGTATAAAAGATTCCTTCAAGAAAACAGAAGGCTTTAATTTAACTTTTTTCGCCTTTTTCGTAAAAGCGGTCGCTCAGGCGTTAAAGGAATTCCCGCAAATGAACAGCATGTGGGCGGGGGACAAAATCATTCAGAAAAAAGATATCAACATTTCAATCGCGGTTGCCACGGAAGATTCTTTATTTGTTCCGGTGATCAAAAACGCTGATGAAAAAACGATTAAAGGCATTGCGAGAGAAATTACCGACCTTGCCAAAAAGGTAAGAGACGGAAAACTGTCAGCAGACGATATGCAGGGAGGAACGTTTACCGTCAACAATACAGGTTCATTCGGATCTGTTCAGTCGATGGGAATCATCAATTATCCTCAGGCTGCGATTCTTCAAGTGGAATCGATCGTCAAACGCCCGGTTGTCATGGATCATGGCATGATTGCGGTCAGAGATATGGTCAATCTGTGCCTGTCTTTAGATCACAGAGTGCTTGATGGCCTCGTGTGCGGAAGATTCCTGGCACGTGTCAAAGAAATTTTAGAATCGATAGATGAGAAGACCTCTGTCTACTAAACAAACAGAAAGAGCATTTTTTGAACGATAACTTCAAAAAATGCTCTTTTTCTATGTACCATTATTCTGCGATTCGGATTTTCATTTCAACCCGATATTCTTCTTGTTTTTTCGGAGAATAATGAATCGGTATGATTAACTCGTAAACATCACTGATAACCGTTAATTGACGGTCCGTGATATACTTGATCAGCTTTTGTAAGTTGAGAAAATAATGCTCTGGCGAGAAATTATAAGCGATACAAACATATTTGCCTTTTGGTATTGTTGTGATTTCCATATCCGGCGTAATCGCAGAAATTTGTTTATTCGTTAAGACAGGCGTAAAAATATGACGGTAAGTCATTTCATCAATGTTGTTGTACGGCTGAAACGAGAAAGTAGCACCGTAGCTATTGTTCGAAAAACCATCAGCTGATTCGATAAATGTTTTTAGTTTGCTGTATGAGGCGTTGAGCACGTTTTCAGGCCCGATTCCCTCTGCCTCTGTCTGTATAATCCGTGTTTCTTCCTCATGTAGAACAAACACCTCACCGAGCGCAGGATATTCCATCTGCCGTTTCATTCGCTTTTTCACCAGAGAAATGGTCTGCTCCAATGTTGATAAAAAATCTAATTTCTCCCTGATTTGCTTTTCCTGCTCTGTATAAAAAGCAAACAGTTCCTCCATCTCTAATTCCTGTGCCTTTTTCATCTCTTCTAAAGGTGTGCCAATATATTTTAATGATTTGATCAAATCAAGATGATAGAGCTGGGAGTCAGTATAATAGCGGTAGTTCGTATCCGGGTCGACGTAGGCGGGTTTGAATAAATCAATCTTATCGTAGTAACGAAGCGCTTTAATCGACACATTTGCCAGTTTTGAAACTTCTCCAATTGAGTAAAACGAGTCCTTCATGCCATCCCCCCTTATGATCAGTATAATGAAAAAGCGCATCCTTTGCAGTACACAAAGAATACGCTTTTTTTACATGCTGGCTTTTATATGGGCAGGGGCTTTCCAGGCAATGGTCAGCGCAATGCCTATGGCTAAAGCTACTGTTGCAAAATAAAATGGATAGTTTAAGTCAATATCGAATAGCATTCCCCCGATAATAGGGCCGAACACATTGCCGATACTCGTAAACATTGAATTCATCCCGCCGGCAAACCCCTGTTCATTTCCCGCAATTTTTGACAGATAGGTTGTTACGGCCGGCCGCATAAGATCGAATCCGACAAATACGGTGAAGGTAACTAATAAAATCGCAGCATATGAATTTACGATGGTCAGCAAAAACACAAGACTAGTTGAGAGAATTAAGCTGTAGCGGATTAAACGGATTTCCCCAAACCACCTTGTGAAGCGGTCGAATAAGACGACTTGCGTGATGGCTCCGACAATTGCTCCCCCAGTTATCAAAATGGCAATGTCACTGGCCGTAAATCCGAATTTATGATCAACGAATAACGCAAATAAAGATTCAAACGATGCTAATCCAAAAGACGATATTAAAATGATGAGAAAAGCAATGAAATACATAGGTGCAAAAATCCGCTTGAATCCTGTCTTTTGGCCCTCTATTTTCTCATTCTCAGGATTTCGCTCCGGTTCCCGAAGCGTTAGCATCGATAAAATGGCTGCTATTAACGCAAAGGCTGCCGCAAAGAAGAAAGGCAGACGGGAATGGATTTCCGCTAAAAATCCGCCAATGCCGGGACCGATAATAAAACCTGTTGAAATAGCGGCTGACATATAGCCGAGCGCTTTCGGCCGTGTTTTAACAGTAGTGATATCGGCGATAAAAGCCGTGACCCCGGGCATAATGAAAGCAGCACTGATACCGCCAAGCATACGGGATATAAATAAAATGTCAACTGTTTTTCCGATGCCGAATAAAAACTCTGAAACACTAAAAAACAACAGGCCAATCACGATCATAATTTTGCGTCCGAAGCGGTCAACCCAGCGTCCGGCGATTGGTGACACAATAAGCTGCGTAACAGCGAAGCATGCAACCATATAGCCGACCGCGGTACCGGATAAATGCAATTCATTCATAATCGCGGGCGTTACCGGAATCACAAGCCCGATCCCTAAAAAGGCAATGAATAAATTGGTTAATAATATAGCTAATGTGATGTTCTGTTTCTTCATGTGACTTCCCCTTTTTACGAAAGTGTATCCCTTATACTGTAAGACCTCCTCTTAGGGGAGAGTCAACGGATTTCTTTCTATGAAGCTGTTCGCTCTTTATAAACGTCCTTTACCAGCGGACAGTTATTCATTGCGGGGAATAAGCATGTCAATGTGCTGCGGAAGGACTTGAATCACAGCGGGTGTATGTGTGTACACTTCTCCATCTGTATCAGCCTTTTTGACGGTATCCGTTTCAATTTCGACGCGAGAGGCCTGAACATAGGACAGCTCACCGGTGAACCGCTCTATTGTGCCCTGTTCCATATTCATCAGCTCGCGCAAAGCGGAGAGATTGGTGCTGCGGCAAATGAGGATATCAAGTAATCCGTCACTTATACTGGCATCTGGCAGGGGAATTCGATTCGTTCCAATGTATTGTCCGTTCATGACAAGCAGCATAACGGCTTCATCTTTTATCTCTTGCCCATCGATTGTCAATGAAATAGGAAAGGACTCAGCGGATGAGACGGTACGTAACGCGCTTGTAAAATAGCTGATTTTTCCTAATAACGCTTTTTCCGTTTCGTTGATTTGATTCGATGTTTCTGCGATCAGGCCGATCCCCCAGAAATTCAAAAAATAACGATCGTTCATCTGGCATACATCAACCTTGGATTTTTTTCCTGACACGAGTGCTTCGGCTGCCTTTGCAAGATTTTGAGGAATGCCCAGCACTCTTGAAAAGTCATTGCACGTTCCGCCGGGCAAAATACCGACAGCTGGCCTTCTTTCTAAAGTACTGATGCCATTGATGCATTGATGGACTGTACCGTCGCCGCCGAGAATAAAGACAGTCTCGATAGAATCATCTATTGAACGGCAAAAATGATAGGCATCGTCTTTTTTCTTTGTCTGTTTAATGATCACCTCATCTAACGATTGTGATAAAACCGGCACAACAGCTCCTAATGCTTTTTCTATATTTTTGTTGCCGGCGTTTCCGTTATGAATAAGTAAAGCTTTCCGGTGGCTCATACAAAACTGCTCCTTTATTTATACATCTGATTATATAATTCCCTTATCTTGTAAGGAGTAAACGGAAAGCAAAAAATCCTCCGATATAAGCGGTAGCATTTGCCGATAAGGCGGTTTCCTTGCTATCATAAGAACAGATGATGAAAAAGGAGAGGTCTTCATTGAACATGGACTTTAATTTATTTATGAATGATGTTGTCCGCCAAGCGAGACAAGAAATTACAGCTGCCGGATATACCGAACTGAAAACAGCTGAAGAGGTGGACGAGGCACTTACGAAAAAAGGAACGACGCTTGTCATGGTCAATTCTGTCTGCGGATGCGCGGGCGGGATCGCAAGACCGGCTGCATACCATTCCGTTCATTATGACAAAAGACCTGACCAGCTCGTGACTGTGTTTGCGGGACAGGATAAAGAAGCGACGGCAAGAGCGCGCGAATATTTCGAAGGATATCCGCCATCCTCTCCGTCATTTGCTATTCTAAAAGACGGGAAAATCATGAAAATGGTGGAGCGTCATGAGATTGAAGGCCATGAGCCGATGGCAGTTGTCTCTAAACTGCAGGAAGCCTTCGAAGAATATTGCGAAGAAGTATAAGATAAAACCCCGGATGCCCGAGCGGCACGGGGTTTTTTTGTGCATAAAATTCCAAGTCATGATGAATAAATATTAGAGTTTATTCAATGGATGCGCTATAAAAGATGTCCTTTTGCCTAGTGATAGGAGAAGAGATTGCTGGAAAAATAAGCTTCGAGATAATTTTTAAAAATAGTATTGCATAAAAATAAGAAAGTGTTTAAAATACAAATTAACGAATAAATATTCAAATATGATAAAAGTAATGAATATGGGGGAAATGGATCATGAAAAAATGGCTCTTATTACTGGTAGCTGCGTGCATCACCTTTGCATTATCTGCTTGCGGCTCAAGCAATTCAGGTTCAGAAAGCGGGAAGAAAAAGATAATTATGGGAACTTCGGCGGATTACAAACCGTTTGAATATAAAGATGGCGATAACATTGTCGGTTTTGATGTAGATTTGGCAAAGGCCCTTGCGAAGAAAACCGGCTACGAAATTGAAGTGCAGGATATGGACTTTAACAGCTTAATTACAGCACTGAAATCAAAACAAGTTGATTTGGTTTTGTCAGGAATGACACCGACGCCTGATCGTAAAAAACAAGTTGATTTTTCCGATGTATATTACACAGCGAATCATATGATTGTCAGCAAAAAAGACAGCGGCATTAAGTCTTTAAAAGATTTGAAAGGAAAAACAGTCGGCGTTCAGCTTGGCTCCATTCAGGAAGAGAAGGGGAAAGAGCTTTCTCCGGAATATGATTTTAAAACTGAAGACCGCAACAGAATTTCTGATTTGGTGCAGGAAATCAAATCTGACCGTTTTGATGCTGCGATTATTGAAGACATGGTGGCAGAAGGGTATTTCAAATCAAATGATGACCTGCAGGGCTTCGTGATTCCTGATGCGAAAGCGGAAGAAGCCGGTTCTGCGATTGCTTTCAGAAAAGACAGTGAACTGACGGACAAATTCAATAAAGCGCTCAAAGAAATGCAAGATAACGGAGAGCTCGATAAATTGAAGAAAAAATGGTTCACTGGCGAGAAGTAAAAAAAGCGGCTCAACTTTTTCGTTGAGCCTTTTTATTGAATAGGAAATTTTTTTTCCTGTAAGAAAAGGAGACAAAGGCTATGAATTTGGATTTTTCAGCAACGATCCCCCAAATTCCTTTTATATTAGAAGGCTTAGCAATCACATTAAAAATTGTTGTTGTATCTGCTATTATCGGACTTATATTAGGGATTGTGCTAAGCTTATGCAAGATCAGCACATTCCGCCCGCTGATCTGGATTGCTGATTTTTACACATCAGTATTTCGCGGCACGCCTTTAGTGCTGCAGCTTATGATTGTTTATTTCGGGCTCCCGCAGCTGCTCGGCTTTCAAATTGACCAGTTTTGGGCGGCGGTTGTCGCATTGTCACTGAATTCCGCTGCTTATGTATCGGAAATTATCAGAGCGGGAATCAACGCAATTGATAAAGGGCAAAAAGAGGCTGCTGTCGCACTGGGTGTTCCGTACGGCAAAATGATGAAGGATCTGCTTTTGCCGCAGGCCTTCAAAAATATATCACCTGCCATTGTAAATGAATTAATTACGTTAACAAAAGAATCAGCGATCGTTACAGTTATTGGTCTTGGCGATGTTATGAGACGGGCGTATCAAGCTGGCGCCGCCACTTACAATTACCTTGAGCCGCTGATTATCGCCGGATTGATTTATTATGTGCTTGTCCTTATTTTAACGTTTATCGGCAAGGCTGTAGAAAGGAAGCTGAAATCCAATGATTAAGGTTGAAAAGCTGTCAAAATCATTTGGGAAACATGAAGTATTAAAAAACATTTCAACAAACATCGCTGAAGGTGAGGTTGTTGCCGTCATCGGCCCTTCAGGCTCAGGCAAATCAACATTTCTTCGCTGTTTGAATCTCTTGGAGAAACCTAACGGCGGAACCATCACAATTAAAGACAAAGAGATTACGCAGCCGAAAACCAATACATTAAAGGTACGGGAAAACATCGGAATGGTATTTCAGCATTTTCATCTTTTTCCGCACAAAACGGTTCTCGAAAATATCATGTACGCACCTGTAAATGTCAAAAAAGAATCCAAGCAGACTGCACAGGGAAAAGCCGAAGAGCTGCTGCGCAAAGTCGGATTGTTTGAAAAGCGAAATGACTATCCAAACCGTTTATCAGGCGGACAAAAGCAGCGTGTCGCCATCGCTCGTGCTTTGGCAATGAATCCTGAAATCATGCTGTTCGACGAGCCGACATCCGCGCTTGACCCTGAAATGGTCAAAGAAGTGCTCCAGGTCATGAAAGAACTGGTTGAAACCGGTATGACCATGGTAATTGTTACACATGAAATGGGCTTTGCAAAAGAAGTAGCCGACCGCGTGTTATTTATGGATGAAGGGATGATTGTCGAGGACGGCAATCCGAAAGAATTTTTTCTTTCGCCAAAATCCAAAAGAGCGCAGGACTTTTTAGAAAAAATATTATAGAATATAGGGAAAAAGAAGAAGGCTTGTGCTTCTTCTTTTTTGTTGAAGAAACAAATAGAATGGAGTCCGACATGTTTAAAATTGGTTACCGCACAATAAAGACCGCACTTGGAACAGCTTTGGCTATTTATATAAGCCAGCTTTTACATCTGCAAAACTTCGCATCAGCAGGAATTATCACCATTTTGTGCATACAAATCACACAAAAACGGTCGCTTCAAGCGTCATGGGCCCGATTTGCAGCATGCTGTCTGGCAATTCTCTTTTCCTATCTCTTTTTCGAACTGATTGGCTATGATCCGTTTGTCATTGGATTGCTTTTGCTGATTTTCATCCCGACAACTGTTGTTTTAAAAATAAACGAAGGAATCGTCACCAGCTCAGTTATTATTCTTCATCTGTATATGTCCGGCGGCATTACGCCCCAATTCATCTGGAATGAAGTCCAGTTAATTACGGTGGGAATCGGCGTTGCTCTTTTAATGAATCTGTATATGCCGAGCCTTGACCGGAAGCTGATCGCCTATCGAAAAAAGATAGAGGACAATTTTGCTGTCATTTTCGCAGAAATCGAACGGTATTTGTTAACTGGTGAGCAAGATTGGACAGGAAAAGAAATTCCGGAAACACACCAGTTAATCACTGAAGCCAAAAACCTGGCGTACCGAGATGTACAAAACCACATTCTGCGCCACGAAAATCAGCACTATCATTATTTTAAAATGAGAGAAAAACAATTTGAAATCATCGAGCGCCTTCTCCCTAAAGTGACATCGATTTCCATTACGGTGGATCAGGGAAAAATGATTGCTGAATTTCTTCGCGATCTGCGGGAAGCAATTCACCCGGGGAATACAGCCTACAAATTTTTGAAAAGACTTGCTGACATGAGAAAAGAATTCGAAGAGATGCCGCTTCCTGCGACAAGAGAAGAATTTGAAGCGAGAGCCGCACTCTTTCATCTTCTTGGGGAAATGGAGCAATATTTAGTGATCAAAAGTTATTTCAAAGGAATCAAAGCAGAAAAATCGCTCGCTTAACTCGCATGAGCTCATCCTACATTGGTCAACCTAATGGAAAAGGAGGAGCTTATGCGTTTTTTCTTATGTTCAATATTTATGATTATTTCTCCGATATGGCCGCTTGGTGAAAATCCTCTTCCGGGTGACCCGTATGTCATCGTCAACAAGAAAACAAATGAGCTTGCTGTCATCATCGACAACAAAATTGAAGGCGTTTATCGTGTGGCAACCGGAAAGTCGGATGATCTGACGCCTGAGGGAGAATTTTCGATTACAGTAAAAGCGGCGAATCCTTATTACAGAAAGAAAAATATTGAAGGCGGAGCTTCTGAGAACCCGCTTGGGGCAAGATGGATTGGGTTTGATGCGAGAGGGACAGACGGCCGGATCTACGGAATTCACGGGACAAACCGGGAAGAATCTATCGGTCAATTTGTATCTAACGGCTGTATACGTATGCATAACGATGAAGTTGTCCATCTGTTTCAAGAGATTCCGGTGGGGACGAGAGTGCTGATCACGAAAGACTCCCGGGCTTTTGAGGAGATTGCCATTGAGCATAAAGCCCTGATAAAAAAGCAGGATGTTCCTGTTCAATAGGCCGCCTGCTTTTTTATCATTATAAAAACATAACGATTCCTGAGAGTACTGTTGAAAGAATAAAAACTCCCAAAATCACGATTAAAACGCTTTTCATCAGTTTTTGAGACATGGTTTCACTCCTTAGACAATCTGATTATATTTTATCGTGTTTTGTATGGGCGGACAAGCGATATCTATTGCCGGAAAGCAGGGATGAAAATGACCGGACTTGACCATATTGGGATTGCCGTTTATTCCATAAACAAGGCCAGAGCTTTTTATGAAGATGTATTGGGATTAACGTTTCTTCATCAAGAAACGGTTGAAGAGCAAAAGGTGACCATTGCTCTTTTCCAAGCGGGAGGCGTTTATTTGGAGCTGATCGAGCCGTTAACGCCTGACAGCCCTGTCCGTACATTTTTAGATAAAAAAGGAGAGGGGCTGCACCATGTTGCGTTTTTATGCAGCGGCTTAACAGATCAGCTTCAAGCATTATCAAACCGGCAAATTGATGTAATAAACAGGCACCCGAGACAGGGAGCAAACGGGAAACAGATCGCGTTTATTTCTCCGCGGGAAACAAATGGCGTGCTTGTAGAGCTCTGTGAACCGAAAGGAGATCAAGACATTGAACATGAATGAGCATATCGGTCATCTATACAACAGGCGCAGGCAGGCGGAAGAAGGCGGGGGACATGCGAAGCAAGCTGAACAGCGGAAAAAGGGAAAGCTCACAGCGCGGGAAAGGATCGCCTATCTCTTGGATGAGGATAGTTTTATCGAATTATATCCCTTCATGGAGAGCCGAAGCTTAACGAGGGAGCAGCGTATATTGGGAGATGGAGTCGTGACGGGTTACGGTACGATTGACGGCCGCTCTGTATATGTGTTTGCGCAGGATTTTACCGTATTCGGCGGGGCGCTTGGCGAAACCCATGCGAAAAAGATTACCTCTCTTATGGATCTTGCAGCAAAAAATAAAGCCCCGATTATCGGGCTGAACGACTCAGGTGGTGCGAGAATTCAAGAGGGTGTGGTATCATTAGATGGATACGGTCACATATTTTACCGAAACGTCTTATATTCCGGAGTCATTCCGCAAATCTCGGTTATATTAGGGCCGTGCGCTGGAGGCGCTGTGTACTCTCCGGCACTTACTGATTTTATCTTTATGGCAGAACAGACGGGCCGAATGTTTATTACCGGTCCGAAGGTCATTGAAAAAGTAACAGGAGAACAGGTTGATGCGGAGAGCTTAGGAGGAGCGGGAATACATAATGCCGTCAGCGGAAATGCCCACTTTTCCGGAAAAACGGAAGAGGAGGTTCTGGCAGGAGTGAAGAAGCTGCTGTCTTATTTGCCGCTCGACAAACAGATATCACTACCTTCATCTGTGGATGAGGCCTCCAGCTCGTTAATAAACCGCCTCGTGCCGGCTGACAGCACAAAGCCGTATGATGTTCGGGCGGTGATTCAGGAATTGGCTGATCCGCAGTCTTTTTTTGAGATTCAGCCGTATTTTGCGAAAAATATAGTCATCGGATTTGCAAAGCTTGGCCAAAAAACGATCGGAATTGTGGCAAACCAGCCGAAACATTTAGCAGGAAGCCTGACGATTGACGCGGCTGATAAAGCAGCGAGATTTATCCGGTTTTGTGACGCCTTTGACATCCCGCTGTTAACTGTCGAAGATGTTCCGGGGTTTTTGCCCGGCATTCAGCAGGAGCATAACGGCATTATCAGACACGGAGCCAAATTGCTGTTTGCTTATGCAGAAGCGACGGTCCCAAAAGTAACGCTCATTATAAGAAAAGCGTATGGCGGGTCGTATGTCGCCATGAACAGCAAATCCATCGGAGCGGATCTCGTGTTTGCTTGGCCAAATGCCGAAATCGCAGTGATGGGTGCTGAAGGTGCGGCATCTATTTTGTATGATAAGGATATTGAAGCGTCAGCTGACCCGCAAAAGACAAAACGCGAAAAAACAGCTGAATACAAAAAACAAAACGCCAGCCCTTACAAAGCGGCGGCATGCGGAATGGTCGATGACATCATTTTGCCGGAAGAATCAAGGAAAAGACTCATCCAAGCTTTTCACATGCTTGCACATAAGACAGAAGAGAGACCGAAAAAAAAGCACGGTAACATACCGCTTTAACATGGAGGGGACTTACAAATGGTGAATGAAAAACGCCTGCTGGAAGAATTTTTAGAGCTTGTTCAAATCGATTCAGAAACGAAGCACGAAGCTGAAATCTGCAAAGTGCTGAAACAAAAATTTTCTGATTTAGGTGTAGATGTAAAAGAAGACGATACGATGGGTATCACTGGCCACGGAGCAGGAAACCTAATCTGCACATTAAAAGGAACGAAAAAGACAGATACAATTTATTTTACATCTCATATGGACACAGTCGTACCCGGAAACGGCGTAAAACCGGTTGTTGAGGACGGGTATGTTAAAACAGACGGCACAACAATTTTAGGCGCCGATGACAAAGCGGGATTGGCTGCCATGTTTGAAGCAATTAAAGTGCTCAAAGAAGAAAACATTGAGCACGGCACGATTGAATTCATCATCACAGTAGGTGAAGAATCAGGTCTTATCGGGGCAAAGGCGCTGGACCGTTCCATGATAACAGCATCCTACGGTTATGCTCTTGATTCAGACGGAAAAGTCGGCAATATCATTGTTGCGGCACCGACTCAGGCGAAGGTAAGAGCGGCGATTTATGGTAAAACTGCACACGCTGGAGTTGAACCAGAAAAAGGTATATCAGCGATTACAATCGCAAGCAAGGCCATTTCAAAAATGCCTTTGGGCCGCATCGATGAAGAAACAACAGCAAACATCGGCCGATTTGAAGGCGGCACACAAACAAACATTGTGTGCGACGAAGTTCACATTCT
This sequence comes from Bacillus sp. PAMC26543, assembly GCF_014250375.1. Taxonomy (NCBI): domain Bacteria; kingdom Bacillati; phylum Bacillota; class Bacilli; order Caryophanales; family Bacillaceae; genus Bacillus; species Bacillus sp. PAMC26543. The sequence goes on from NZ_CP060193.1 coordinate 1,779,228, forward strand.
CGCTGAAGCCCGTTCTTTAGTTCCAGAAAAAATGGAAGCGCAGGTTCAAAAAATGAAAGCTGCTTTTGAAGAGGCAGCGGCTGATATGGGCGGACGTGCAGATGTCGAAATCGAAGTCATGTATCCAGGGTTTAAATATCAAGATGGCGACCAAGTCGTTGAAATCGCGAAAAAAGCGGCAGCGAAAATCGGACGCACGAGCGAGCTGCAAACGAGCGGCGGCGGAAGCGACGCAAACGTAATCGCAGGCCACGGCATCCCAACGGTCAATCTTGCTGTCGGGTATGAGCAAATTCATACGAAGAACGAAAAAATGCCGATTGAAGAGCTGGTGAAAACAGCAGAAATGGTTGTTGCCATTATTGAAGAAGCAGCAAAATAATGAAGAAAAACCCGAGTGCGGATCTGGCATTCGGGTTTTTTTCTGACAGTCAGCGCCATTGTCGAAGCGGCCAAAATAACACGTCTTGTTTTTTGGCATAATGAAGCAGCGGTTCTGAGTCTGGTAAAGTGATTTCGTGAGCATCAGCCACTGTATTGATTGAAAACTGGGCCTCGGCTCTTTGAAGAAGCCAAGGATGATGGTGAATGTCCTCATAATAGAGCTTGTCATGATGGGCGGTGTAGAGTCTGTAGCGCTCCGTCAGCCAGTAATCAAGCGAATCCTCTTGCGCTGTAAAAGGCGCAGAGAGCGGCCGGTACTTGGCGCCGAATTCTGCTTTTCCGGCGTCTCTCCGTTTGCTTCTATATTCCATATCAGCCCCATTTTTTTCGGCTTTCATATCGGCGTAAAAATAAGGCAAATGAAAGAAAGTCCGTGCACCTTGAACTGCCAGCCGATGATCAGCATCTAAGCTGAAGAAATAAATGCCCGGCTTGCCTTTATAGGTGACATAAGTGCGCAGGTTAAGCTCTGGAAAGGACTGGGCTCCGGGAATAGGAGGGAGAAAACGCGCGCGAAGGTTTGTGAGCATAAAGGGAAGCACGCTGACCCAAGCTTGTCCGTTGTATGTATCTATGTCCAATATCGGCGGAATCTTAGCTCGAAGGGTAGAGTAATCAACCGGCCAATGAGCAAATAAGACATCATTCCATGTTTGTTTCATGATCCAAATTCCCTCAGGCACAGAAATATTTTTTTGTTGAGACTGTTCCGTCACGACACCAGCTCCTTTCCTTTGGATGTGAGTAAAGGTATTCCCGATTTTCTTCTTTTTAAACGGATGCAGGTTCTAAAAAGTGATGGAAATAAAAAAACAACTCCGAACAAAAGTCGGAGTTGTTTTTTTATTTCACCGGCTCTGTAAGAGCGGCTGTTTTTTTATGTTTATGGTGTGTCATCTGAAGTACGACGTTTTGCACTGTCAAGAACAGGCCGCTGGTGAACCAGTACAGCGGAAGGGCCGCAGGTACATTAAGCGAGAAAATCGTCATCATCACAGGGAAGATAAACACCATTAGCTTTGCAGATTGCTGCGCTGCCGGATTTTGCGGGACAGCGGAATATTTCGCACTCAGCTTTTGAGCGACATAGGCTTGGACAAAATACATAATCCCTGCACTGAGGGACACGAGAATATCAGATTGTCCTAAACTGAACCATAGAAACGAGTGCGACGCAATTTCAGGTGTTGAACGAATTGCGTAATAAAACCCAATCATAATCGGAAACTGAATCAGCATTGGAAGACAGCCCATCGCAAGCGGGTTGATATTATGCTCCTGATACAGCTTCATCATTTCCATTTGAAGTTCTTTCTGCTTTTCCGGGTCCTTTGTCTTTTTGATTTTGGCTTGAATGCTGTCTACTTGCGGTTTAATAACTGCCATTTTCTCTTGGAACACACGCTGTTTTTTAAACTGATTGACAAACAAAGGCAGTACCACAACGCGCACAATAACGGTTACAAGAATGATAGACAACCCGTACTCTCCGTGAAACAGTCCGGCAACGCCTTTCAGCAGCGAGGAAAACGGCTCAATTAAATAGTCGTGGAAAAAACCGACGTTACCGAGACCTCCCACCTGATTTGTTGCAGCAAAAGCTGCGTTGCCCGAGCATAATACGATCAAAAAGGCCCCTAAAGCCAAAAGTTTCTGATGTGTTTTTAACAATTTGTTCTCCTCCTTTTTATAAATGCGGTTTATAAAAGAAGGGAACTGACGTCTTCATCATCATTCACAGGTGAATTCATGCGGAAGACTTTACGTATCCAAGTTGTAATGCGATGATATATAATAATAAGAAAGTCTGTTCGGTTTATTCGAAAGACCGTCTGATGTTCATCTGTTCGTTTTGATTTCCACTGCTCGCCGGCACGGCACTCTCGCAAGAGAAAAGCAATCCCGATGGCGGTCAGAGCCGGAAGAATAATTGTGAAAAAATCGACTAAGAATAAAACGTCATTTATCGATTCCACAAACATTGTAATCACATCCATTCAATACCTTCATTTTACTATATGTACAAGCCGTTGTCTAATGAACGGAAAGGAGATATGTTTATGCCGGGGAAGGGCCGAATTATTTTCCATATTGATATGAACAGTTTCTATGCATCGGTGGAAATGGCATATGACCCGGCTCTCCGAGGAAAGCCGGTTGCAGTTGCCGGAAACGTCAAAGAACGCAAAGGCATCGTTGTCACATGCAGCTACGAAGCAAGGGCGCACGGCGTGAAAACAACCATGCCGGTTTGGGAAGCAAAGCGTAACTGTCCTGAGCTCATCGTCCTTCCTCCGAACTTCGACCGCTACAGAAGCTCTTCAAGAGCGATGTTTAGCATCCTCCGTGAATATACAGATTTGGTGGAGCCTGTATCCATCGACGAAGGCTATATGGATATGACGGATACACCATACAGCCGCAATGCCTATGAGACGGCAAAAGAAATACAAAGCAGACTGCAGAAAGAGCTGCTGCTTCCGTCAAGCATCGGAATTGCCCCTAATAAATTTCTCGCTAAAATGGCATCCGATATGAAAAAACCGCTTGGGATCACCATCCTGAGAAAAAGAGAAGTGCCTGATATCCTTTGGCCTCTCCCAGTTGGAGAAATGCATGGCGTAGGTAAAAAGACGGCGGAAAAACTGAACGGGCTCAGTATTGATACGATTGGAGATTTAGCAGCCGCTGACGAACACTCGCTAAAACGGCTGCTCGGCATCAACGGGCCCCGTCTAAAAAATAAAGCGAACGGCATTCACCATGCTCCTGTTGATCCGGAGCGCATTTATGAATTTAAAAGCGTAGGCAATTCATCCACACTTTCTCATGATTCTGCCGATGAGGATGAGCTGTTAGCTGTTTTTCGCAAACTGTCCGCATCAGTTAGCGACCGTTTGCAGCGTAAGGAAGTAATGGCTTCAAAGCTGTTTATTATGATCAGATATGCGGACTGGAAAACCATTACGAGAAGCATCACACTGAAGAATCCGATAGATCAAAAAAACGAAATATATAATGAAGCAGAACATCTCTTCTTTAAGCATTGGAACAAAAACCCCATCAGGCTGCTCGGCATTACCGGAACGGATTTGGTAGAAAAAGAGCAGGCCTATAAGCAGCTCGATTTGTTCAGCTTTACAGAGGATGCGAAGGATGAACCGATTCAGCAGATGATGGAAAAACTGAATGAAAAGTACGGCTCCAAGCTGATCAGAAAAGGTGCAAAGGTTAAAAAAGACGAGAGCAAAACAAGCGGGACAAGCTTTAATAAAGATTTTTTTCAAGATGAAAAGAAAAGCTGAATGTCTTGAAATAAGGGGGTGAAGTATGGTAATTTCAATAGTATAAATATCATTTTATTTTAATGTAAATTTTAAAATGGTTAAACGTTTGCAGAAGGGACGTTAGAATATGTCAAAACAACAAATCGGAGTTATCGGACTTGCGGTAATGGGTAAAAATCTGGCTTTAAATATTGAAAGCCGAGGATTTTCTGTTTCTGTTTACAACAGATCAAGCAGCAAAACCGAGGAATTTTTGCAGGAGGCTAAAGGCAAAAACGTTGTCGGCACCTACAGCATTGAAGAATTTGTTCAATCCTTGGAAACACCGCGCAAAATTTTGTTAATGGTTAAAGCGGGAACTGCTACAGATGCGACAATTCAATCTCTTCTTCCTCACTTAGAGAAGGACGATATTTTAATTGACGGCGGAAATACATATTATAAAGATACACAGCGCCGAAACAAAGAGCTTGCTGAAAGCGGCATTCATTTTATCGGCACAGGCGTTTCAGGCGGAGAAGAAGGAGCGCTTAAAGGGCCTTCTATCATGCCTGGCGGACAAAAAGAAGCTCATGAACTTGTGAAGCCAATTCTTGAAGCAATTTCTGCAAAAGTTGACGGTGAGGCGTGTACGACATATATCGGTCCGGACGGTGCCGGCCATTATGTAAAAATGGTGCACAACGGTATTGAATACGGGGATATGCAGCTGATCTCTGAATCTTATTTCATCCTGAAGCAGGTACTCGGTCTTTCAGCTGATGAGCTTCATGAAGTATTTGCTGAATGGAATAAAGGCGAGCTTGACAGCTATCTGATCGAGATTACTGCTGATATCTTCACGAAAAAAGATGAAGAAACAGGCAAACCGCTTGTTGATGTAATTCTTGATAAAGCGGGTCAAAAAGGAACAGGAAAATGGACAAGCCAAAGTGCACTTGACTTAGGTGTTCCGCTTCCGATTATCACTGAATCTGTATTCGCACGTTTTATTTCAGCGATGAAGGATGAGCGTGTGAAAGCAAGCGGCCTTCTTTCAGGGCCTGAAGTGAAGCCTGTTACAGAAAATAAAGAAGAGCTGATCGAAGCAGTCAGAAAAGCGCTGTTCATGAGCAAAATCTGTTCTTACGCCCAAGGATTTGCCCAAATGAAAGCAGCTTCTGAAGAATACAACTGGGATCTCAATTACGGTGAAATCGCTATGATCTTCCGCGGCGGCTGCATCATCCGCGCGGCATTCCTGCAGAAAATCAAAGAAGCTTACGACCGCGATCCTGAGCTTGATAACCTGCTGCTTGACAGCCACTTCAAGAACATTGCAGAAAGCTACCAAGGAGCGCTTCGCCAAGTGATTTCACTTGCAGTTGCCCAAGGTGTGCCGGTACCTTCATTCTCAAGCGCACTAGCTTATTATGACAGCTATCGCACAGCCGTGCTGCCTGCAAACTTAATCCAAGCGCAGCGTGACTACTTCGGCGCCCATACTTATGAGCGCACAGACAAAGACGGTGTCTTCCATACTGAATGGATGAAATAATGATGTGGAAATCCCGCAGCCTGACAGCTGCGGGATTTTTTTGAAATAGAGTGCCGATGAAAGGATGTATGTTTTGCCTGTAAATGAGTATCTACTTGAAAATTTTCCTGGTTTACGACTTATGCCTCCTTTGTTTTATAACTGGCAGATTGGAATCCGGTTTGAAATAGGTGTAGGGTATAATGTGAACGATGCCTATCTACACGCCCCTTATTTAGATAACGCATATAAGAGAGCTGTCACTTTATTTAAATCTCTACATGCCGAAGATGATGATATATTTGTTATAGCTGATGCTGTTGGTTTGTGAAGGGAGAAGGAGATATAAGAGCAAATTGTATATTTTCTCACGGTACATTCGAGAAAAAGCTGTGTTGAAAAAACTGCAGCACATTGCTGTTCCTTATACTTGTTTTGATGATTATGATGATAAAACGCATAGATTTTTTCTTAGATGCAAAGCTGGTGATATAAGATATATCCCAATGCTGAGAGCAATATGTAATCAAGATATGGGGATAAAACCAAGCATTTCTCAAAAAATTTACTTTATCAATATAAAAAAGAGAACCATTTTTTATCTTTATGATGATCGAGGCTGCGATATTTTAGCTGCTGCAGCTGAAACAATACGGGATATGTATGATACATATAACAGTTGGATATTAGATTACGACAGAGAGAGAATCAATCGTCTTTTTGAGCCGCTTAGAGGCAGAAAGCTTGATACAACATAAATAAAAGGCTGAAAATGCTTTACAAGCACTTTCAGCCTTTTTCTTTATATATTCCACCAATGCAAGCCGTCTTTCGCCAAAAGATCATCTGATTCTTTTGGACCCATAGAACCTGCTTCGTAGTTTGGCGATAGGGTTTTGTTGGCTGCCCATGTTTCAGAAATGGAATCGACAAAGCTCCAAGAAAGGGCAACTTCATCCCAGTGTGCGAAGTTCGTCGCATCGCCGAGAAGACAGTCGTGAATCAATTTTTCATATGCTTCAGGAGTGTTCAGCTCGTCATTGCAATTGCTGCAGTAATCCAGTTTGATTGGCTGCGCGTGTGCTGCTCCTCCGAGTTTTTTAGCGTTTAAGTAAAGTGTAATGCCTTCGTCAGGCTGAATATGAATGACGAGTAAGTTCGGATTCATGTTGTTTTCATTGCCGTAGTACAGGTTCATCGGAATGTCCTTAAATTGAACGACAATTTTTGTAGACTTTTCTTTCATTCGTTTTCCGGTACGGATGTAGAATGGAACACCAGCCCATCTGAAGTTGTCGATCAGAAGCTTTCCAGAAACAAAGGTTTCTGTATTTGAGTCAGGAGCGACGTTATCTTCATCTGTATAAGCAGGGACTGGCAAACCGTCAATTTCACCGGCTTGATATTGTCCGCGCACAAAATACTCATCCACTTCGTCTTTTGCAATAGGGCGGAGGGCTCTAAGCACCTTCACTTTTTCGCTGCGGATTTCTTCTGTGTTCAGTTTAATCGGCGGCTCCATTGCGAGAAGCGCAACCATTTGCATAATATGGTTTTGGACCATGTCGCGAAGGGCGCCTGATTTTTCGTAATATCTAGCACGGTCTTCAACACCAAGTGATTCGCTTGATGTGATTTGGATATTTGAGATGTAGCGGTTTGTCCATAGCGGTTCGAAAATCGCATTGGCAAATCGAATGACCTCAATATTCTGCACCATTTGTTTTCCTAAATAGTGATCGATTCTGTAAATTTGATCTTCTGTAAATGCTTCGCGAATTTCTTGATTTAATGCTTGCGCGCTCGGCAAGTCATGGCCGAACGGCTTTTCAATCACAAGGCGGGACCAGCCTGTAGTTGCTGTAACACCTTCTGATTTTAATGTCTTTGCAATTGTTCCAAAGAATTCTGGGGCCATTGCCAAGTAGAACATTCTGTTGTTCGGAATTTGATATGTATCTTCCAGCTGGTTGAGCAGTACGTTAAGCTCTTGATAAGAACCAGGGTTTGTCACGTCAAACGGGTGGTAATAGAAGTGAGACGTGAAATCATCTAATTGTTTATCAGCAGCTGTGGAAATAGATGTTTTGACGGTTTGGCGAAGATCCTCATTGGACCAAGGCCTTCTTCCGACTCCTACAACTGCAAACTCTTCTCCGATTTGTCCGTTTTTATATAAACGGTGAATGGACGGATAGAGTTTTCGTTTTGCTAAATCTCCCGTTGCACCGAATATGACAATTACTGCTTTTGGTTGTTGGTTTGTTTTCACTAAAAGTACCTCACTTTATTCGAAGCTTTATTTTAGTACCCCGCATATTTCCTTCATTTTAAATCTAAAATTCAACGAAAGCAAACATTTAAGACCTTTTTTTGCAGAATGGCGCGAAAATATTTCTAGAACGAAAGGGTTGCACGAATGAGAGGCGAGATTCACATTTTACGCATGATCCTGTATTCTTGTAGGTAACTAGTTCTAGTAGGAGGAAGGAAATGTGGAATTACTTTTTTTAGGGACGGGAGCCGGAATTCCCGCTAAGTCGAGAAACGTGACGTCGATCGCATTAAAGCTGCTTGAAGAAAGGCGATCTGTATGGCTGTTTGACTGCGGGGAAGCCACACAGCATCAAATTTTACATACATCGATTAAACCTCGAAAAATAGAAAAAATCTTCATTACTCACATGCACGGCGATCATGTATACGGTCTTCCAGGGCTTCTTGGCAGCCGTTCTTTTCAGGGCGGTGAGGACGAGCTGACGGTCTACGGACCGAAAGGCATCAAGGCGTTTATTGAAACAAGTCTTGCCGTCACGAAAACCCACCTAACATATCCGCTTGTGATACAAGAGATTGAAGAGGGAGCCGTATTTGAGGACGACCAGTTTATCGTCACAGCTGTATCCGCGATTCATGGTGTAGAGGCCTTCGGGTACCGCGTACAGGAAAAAGATGTGCCTGGTTCTTTAAAGGCGGCGTTATTAAAGGGAATGAATATTCCGCCTGGACCTGTATATTCGAAAATAAAAAAAGGTGAAATCGTGACGCTTGAAGACGGACGCACCATAAATGGGGAGGATTTTCTGGAGCCTCCTAAAAAGGGAAGAGCTGTCGTGTTTTCCGGGGATACGAGAATGAGCGATAAGATAAAAGAGCTTGCGCAGGACTGTGATGTGCTTGTGCATGAAGCCACCTTTGCTAAGGATGATGTGAAGCTTGCATTTGATTATTTTCACAGTACAACAGAACAAGCAGCTATTACTGCCAAAGAAGCTGGGGCAAAGCAGCTCATTTTAACTCATATCAGCGCGAGATATCAGGGAGAGGCTTCTTTAGAGCTCCAAAAAGAAGCGGCAGCCGTTTTTCCGAACAGCATCACAGCGTATGATTTCTTAGAGGTTCAAGTTCCGAGAGGCTGAGAAAGAGATGGTGTTTGACAATCTGTTGTTAAGCTGTATAATAAAACGTAACCATTACGTTTTATAAGGAGATGTTAACATGAGAGTAAATGTTACTTTGGCTTGCACTGAAACAGGGGACAGAAACTACATCACAACCAAAAATAAACGCACAAATCCTGATCGTTTAGAGCTGAAAAAATACTCACCGCGGTTAAAGAAATATACCCTTCATCGCGAAACAAAATAATAAAACCCCCGGCTGCTGGGACTGACCCCATAAGATGAGACAAATAAAAAACACCTTCAAGTTTGAAAACGGATAGTTGTTATCCGAAATAAGACTTGGAGGTGTTTTTTGTATGGGAACAAGAATGAGTTATCCGATTGAAGTCAAACAGAAGGCTGTAGAAATGAGATTGGCAGGCGTGCCTATGAAAGCGATCATGCAGGAATTGAATATCAGGAATAAGACGCAGGTTCAGACATGGGTTAGATGGCATAAAGCTGGGGATACACATCGATTTGAACAGCCTGTTGGTAAGCAATACACTTACGGAAAAGGTCCGGAGTATTCTTCCGAATTAGAGAAACTACAGGCAGAGAACCGTTATCTGAGACAACAGAATGAAGTTTTAAAAAAGTACAACGAATTGGAAAGGAAGTTGATAGCGAAACGTCAGTCGAACTTGTAGAAGGATTGCACAGCACAATGACCGTACAGAATATCTGTGTTCATTTAGGTATCTCACGAGCGTCTTATTATCGTTGGAAGAAGAACCTGACGAAAGATCAATCCAAGTGCCATTTGGAAAAACAAATCGGCACGTTGTGCCGAGAGCACAAGTATCGATATGGATATCGAAAAATTACAGCTATATTAAAAAAGGAAATGCGTATTAACCATAAAACGGTTCAGCGTATCATGCAGAAAAATCAGTGGCAGTGCCGGGTTAAGGTGAAAAAGCGCAAGAAGAATGGGCAGCCATATGCCGTGGTCGATAACATATTGAATCGGAACTTTCAGTCTGATCGTCCTCTTGAAAAACTAGTAACGGACATCACATATTTGCCTTATGGACAGAAACAATTGTACCTTTCCAGTATATTGGATGTATACAATGGAGAAGTGATTGCTTTCACGATTGGAGATAAGCAGGACACAGACTTTGTCTTAAACACACTTGAGCAACTGCCAACACTGCCTCAGAACTGCGTGTTACATAGTGACCAAGGATCTGTGTATACATCTTATGAGTATCAGAAAGCTGTTAAAACAAAAGGCATTACCATGAGCATGTCCCGCAAAGGGACGCCCGCTGATAATGCCTCCATCGAATCGTTTCATTCCTCACTAAAGTCTGAAACGTTCTATCTTAACAGCATTGATCGAACCACGACCGCCATCGTAGAACGCACTGTCAAAGAATACATTTATTATTATAACAACATTCGTATTCAAACGAAACTAAACAGCCAATCACCGATAAGCTATCGGCAATTGGCTGTATAAAAGTGTTTTGATCCCTGTCTCAAAAACAGGGGTCAGTCCCTGCTTTAGCCGGGGTTTTTGTTTAATTGATTGCCTGGTATATCGGGGCGGCCTGCTTGCAGGCCGCGCACCAAACATCATAAATCGCCAGATGGACGATATGAGGTTCATCATGATGAATGTTATGTGAGCTGTTTTTAGCTTGTATCCAGCCGCTTTGATCGGATAGAGACAAAATGCTGCTATGCAGGTTTCTCCAGTCCTCTTCACCGGAGGCGAATTTCTCAGTGCGTTCACCTGATGACAGTACAATAAGCGGCATGTTCCCTAAATGGACTTGCTGCTGTTTGAACTGCCGCAGACTTTTCGAAAAGTCTGCATGTGTCTCCTCGAGCATCATCTGCTTTCTGTATGCTGTATGCATTTCTTCAGGAATAAATGTAAAGCCGCCATTGCCGTAATCTCCTAAAGCGGGATCAAGGAGCACCATGCCGATAATATCCTGTCGGTTTTTACAGGCCCATAAACTGCTGATAACCGATCCGTATGAATGTGAAACAGCCAGATAAGGCGGTCTTATACCTGCTGCCTTAAGCAAGCTTTCTAATTCTCTCACCTTTTGGTCGGCTGTTCGTTCTGCCTTGCTTTGTCCGCTTTTCCCAATGCCCGCTCTATCATATGTGAATATGCCAAATTCGTCATCAATGTCCGCTGTTAGTGGTTTCCACGTCTCTGAAGAAGTGCCATAGCCGGCTTCAAAGACAATGGTTACACCGCTAAATCCTTTTCGGTGTTTTGTATGAAATTCACAACCGTCAACCGTATAGGTCCTTTCGATCCATGCTGCATTCATTGGAGTCATCTCCTCTAATTGGTTCTACTAGGGAGACGGAGAACGTCAGCTGATCGTTTCTCCAAAAATAAAAAAAGAGATATCCGGCGGCGGAGCCGCGGATATCTCGGATCAAGATTACCAGCCTCTTTCGTATTGAACAGGGGCTTGAATGTCTGTATTCAGCTGTTTTGCAGCAGTTCTTGCAAAGTAAGGATCGCGTAATAGCTCTCTGCCGATAAAGATGAGGTCTGCACGGTTATTTTGAAGAATTTCTTCAGCCATTGAACCATTTGTAATCATCCCGACAGCTCCAGTCGCCATGTCAGCCTGTTCGCGGATTTTCTCGGCGAAGCTGACCTGATAGCCAGGGAATACGTTAATGTCTGCCTGAACAAGGGCACCTGAGCTGCAGTCAATTAAGTCAACGCCCTGCTCCTTCATCCATTTTGCAAAACCGATATGATCAGCGATATCTAAGCCTTTGTCTGTATAGTCAGAAGCCGATACACGGACAAATAAAGGACCGTCCCACACTTGTTTGACTTCATCAATGATTTCTCTTAAGAAACGGTAGCGGTTTTCTGGTGAGCCGCCGTATTCATCTGTGCGATGGTTAGAAAGCGGAGATAAAAATTCATGAATTAAGTAACCGTGTGCTGCATGAATCTCAATCACATCAAAACCTGCTTCTTTTGCACGGGCAGCCGCTTGTTTGAACTCCTGCACGGTTTCTTTCACTTTTTCAGTTGTCATTTCAACCGGCGTGCTTGATTGCTCGTCAAACGCGATCGCAGACGGAGCGAAAATATCTCCTTCAAGCTCTGCTTTACGTCCTGCGTGGGCAAGCTGAATTCCGATTTTTGAGCCTTGCGCTTTTACCTGCTCAGTCAGCTTTGCGAAACCTTCGATATGCTCGTCGCCCCATATCCCTAAATCTTGGTCTGTGATTCGTCCTTGAGGATTAACTGCCGATGCTTCCACAATAATCAATCCGACTTGGCCGACTGCGCGCGTTATGTAGTGAGCCATGTGGAACGGCTGTAATTTTCCGTCCTTTTCGTGAGAAGAGTACATGCACATTGGTGACATCACAATGCGGTTTTTTAACGTTACATCTTTAATTGTAATAGGTGTGAATAATTTTCTGGCCATTTCTTTCGCCTCCCGTAAGGTTTTTAGAGATTGATTATAACAAGTCATTTCTTTCACGTCATATAAACTGCTCAAACGATCCGAATTTGTCAAATATTTCTGTATAATAGACAGGGAATCATTTTATTTTTTAGGATCGAAGCGTTTTTATACATAGGAGGGCTGAAATGATGAATTGGCAGACTAAGGATGATTTGCTTACCCTTTTAACTTCTCTTGTCCAGTACGAAAGTGTCACCGGTTCGAAAGGAGAGGCCGCACTTGCAGAATATCTTTATTATCTTTTAAAGGACAAGCCTTATTTTCAAAATAACCCTGATCATGTAATACTCCATCCGATGGAAGACGGCAGAACGTTTTTGACAGCGCTTGTCAAAAAGAAAGATGTCAAACAGACGGTGCTCTTGCTGAGTCATTTTGACGTCGTGGACATAGAGGACTACGGAGAATTCAAACATATGGCTTGTAAGCCGGCTGAGCTTTTGAACTCCTTTTTAGAGAAAAAAGAGTTGCTTCCTAAACGTGTGAGAACAGACGCGGAAAGCGGCGACTGGCTGTTCGGGAGAGGCACGATGGATATGAAAGCGGGGCTGGCTGTTCAGCTGTCGATGCTTGAGCGGGCAATGAATGGTCATTTTGATGGGAATGTGCTTTTGATTACGGTTCCTGACGAGGAAGTGAACTCAAGGGGAATGATCGAAGCCGTTCCTGCGCTGAAAGAAATGGAGAAAAAATATCATCTTACATACACTGCTTGTTTGAATAGCGAACCGATGTTTGAAAAGTTTCCGGGCGACCAGCAGCAATATGTGTATTCAGGAAGCATCGGCAAGGTTCTCGCAGGGTTTTTCTGCAAAGGGATAGAGACGCATGTCGGAGAGCCGTTTTCCGGTTTAAATGCAAATTTAATGGTTTCTGAGATCAACCGTTTGCTGGAACTGAACGTGAATTACTGCGAAATGGCTGACGGGGAAGTCACCCCGCCGCCGGTAAACTTAATGCAAAAGGACTTGAAAGAGGCATATTCCGTCCAAACACCGCATACGGCCGTTACGTTATTTAATGTACTGACAATGAAGCGCTCCGCGAGTGAGCTGCATAACATGCTGCGGAAAACCGCAGAGCAGGCGGCAGAGAAGATTTCAAACCATATTCAGCAGAAAACACATGATTTCCAGAAGTTTGAGCCATTTCATCCAATTGAACGAACTGTCTCTGTTTTTACATTTGATGAGCTGCTTGCACGTGCGAAACGGCGTGTCGGAAGCTCGGAAACAGAACGGGTGCTGAATTTCACTTATGCAAACAGGGGAGATCTTGGAGACAGGGATTTTTCGACTAGAATTGTATCAGAGCTCGCAGCGCTGTGTAAGGAAGATGCGCCGCTCATCGTTCTCTTTTACAGCCCTCCATTTTATCCGGCAGTGTCATCAAAGAACGATCAGATAATCAAGAATACTGCTGGCAAGCTCATTCAATATGCAGCTGACAGGTACGGCATTGCTTTACGGGAGGTTCAGTATTTCCCAGGACTCTCGGATTTGAGCTATCTTCAGCTGGAAAAACAGGAGGTTGGTGCATACACAAGCAATATGCCGCTCTTTAACAGAGGATATTCACTTCCCAGCAGTAAAGACAAGGCGCTGTATGTCCCGGTATTAAATGTCGGCCCGGCTGGAAAAGACCCGCACAAATGGACAGAAAGACTGTATGTGCCTTATTCCTTTGAGGTGCTTCCCGACTTGCTTTCCTTTACAATCTCTGCATTATTAAAACAATCAGAAGCTGCCAGCCAGCCTTAAGATAAAAGAAGACAGAAAGCGCTTTGCCTTCTGTCTTGTGTTTTTTTCTATAAATGCTTCTTTAAGGCGGCTCCGGCAAATTGCTCTTTGATTTCAGCGCTTCGTTTGGCTGTTTCTTCAATACAATGAATGATCGCTTCTTCAAAGCGGGCTTCCGTTAAAGCGCGAAGGCCTGCCTCTGTTGTTCCCCCTGGGCTCGTAATCTCCCTGCGCAGCTGTGCGGGCTGTTTTCCGCTTTGACGAAGCATGTCTGTTGCGCCTGCCATTGTCTGCAGGATCAATTTTTTAGCCGTTTCCTCCTCTAAACCGACCGTTTGCGCCGCTTTTTCCATCGCTTCGATATAGCGATACAGGTAAGCGGGACCGCTGCCTGCTATCGCGGTAACGGCATCAAGGTGCTGCTCCTCAACCAATGTGGCGTCACCGATTGTTTCTAGCAATGCTGTAGCCGCCGTGATATCGTCTTGGCTTGCTTCAGCGCTTACGGAAAATCCGGTTGCTGATTTTCTGATGGCAGCTGAAGTATTCGGCATCACCCGTATGACAGCAAGCTTTCTGCCGAAATAATGCTGAATGGTTTCGATGGTAAGGCCTGCAAGCACAGAAATGACAAGCTGATCCTTCATGTAAGAACGAATGCTGTCAATGCTCTCTGCCGCATCCTTAGGCTTAAAAGCGAGAACGACGATATCTGTTTGTGTGAAAAACTCGCTCTTATCCCTGCATGGACGCACGCCGTACATTTCCTTTAATTCATTGAGTCTCTCTTCGTTTGACCTGTTTGTGATATAAATATTTTCAGGTTTTGTAATGCCGCTTTGCAAAAAGCCGTTGATCATTGCTTCAGCCATGGACCCGGCGCCGACAAATCCTATCTTTTTCATGGATATCCTCCTTCTATCAGAACAACAAAAAACCTTTTCATCACGTAAAGGACGAAAAGGTTCGCGGTACCACCCTCATTAGCACAACTTGTGCTCAGCTCAAATCCCGTAACGCGGGAAACGTTTAGGTTTTCCTAACCGCGACTTGAGGGCAGGTTCTACAAACAAGCGGGCCGCGATACCTTTCAGCCTGGGGATATCGCTCTCTCTGGCCATTGCCTGTATACTATTCCTCGTCATAGCGTTCCAATGGTTCTCATTTTAGTTGTTGTTCATTATGCAATGGGGGATAAGCTAATGTCAATAGCTTTTTCAAAAAGGGACATTCTCATACGGCAATAATGACACAGGACCGAGAAAAAGCTAAAATATGAGTAATGAATGAAGACAAGGAGCAAAAGAATGACAACTGCAGATATCATTCCGATTCGCGTCCCGACACCGTTTGCCGTCGGTGATGTCATCGTTTACTTAGTAAAAGGTGACGCGCTGACACTGATCGATGCCGGACCGAACACTAAAGAAGCAGCTGAAGTCCTAAAAGAGCAGCTTGCTAGTATACATATAGAAATGTCAGATATTGAGCAGATCGTGCTGACTCACCATCACGCGGATCATGCGGGGTTGCTTGATGTTTTTTCTGATGATATTAAAGTGATTGGACATCCGTTTAACGAACCATATATCAGTAGAGACAAGGCATTTATGGAGTGGCAAAAACATTTTTTTCAAAAGCTGCTGCCTGAGTTAGGCGTTCCATTTGATGATGTGAAAGCAGAAAGGCTCATCCGGTCGGCGTACGCATTTTCCTGTACAAGATCCTTGACCCAAACGGTTACGGAAGGGATGAAAATTGACGGGATGGGTGACTGGACTGTTCTGGAAATGCCCGGACATGCAGAGTCGCATATTGTTCTCTTACATGAAAAGACCGGAAGAATGCTTGGCGGTGATTTGCTGCTGGCGAACAGCTCGTCTAACCCGATTCTTGAAGCGCCAAAAACGGGAGAAAAAAGATCGGAGCCTTTACTGGATTATCAGCGGTCGTTGCGGAGGCTGTCTGAACTTGCCCCGAACACAGTGTTTCCCGGTCATGGCGAGACGATTGGCAATGTACGAGCACTGATCAAGAAGCGGTTTGACAAGCAGAGCAGCCGAACCGAGGATGTGCGTCATATACTGTCGGAAAAACCGCTTACCGCTTTTCAGGTCTGTCAGCAGCTCTTTCCTGCCGTTTATGCAAAAGAGTTGTTTTTAACGATGTCAGAAACGGTTGGGCATCTTGATATATTGGCAGCCGAAGCAGGCATCACGTCATATTGGGATGGAAAAACCGCATACTTTAGAGCAATAGAGAGGTGAACAGGGTGAAAAATATAGCTGGCAAGCGTATTTGGATTACAGGTGCTTCAGGAGGGCTTGGTGAAAGAATCGCTTATTTATGTGCGGCTGAAGGAGCCCATGTTTTGCTGTCGGCAAGACGTGAGGATCGTTTGAAGGAAATCAAAAGAAAAATGACCGAGGAATGGAGCGGACAGTGTGATATTTTCCCTCTGGATGTCTCCCGTCTTGAAGATATCACCCTCGTCCGTGATCAGATCGGTCCGGTTGATGTGCTGATCAATAATGCAGGCTTCGGTATTTTTGAAACGGTTTTAGACTCTACACTTGATGAGATGAAATCAATGTTTGATGTCAATGTTTTCGGTCTGATCGCCTGTACAAAAGCTGTTCTTCCGCATATGCTTGAGCAAAAAAGCGGCCATATCATCAATATTGCCTCTCAAGCAGGGAAAATTGCCACGCCGAAATCCAGCCTTTATTCAGCGACAAAACATGCTGTGCTCGGCTATTCAAACGCTTTGCGTATGGAGCTGGCGGGCACGGGCGTCCATGTGACGACAGTCAATCCAGGACCGATTCAGACTGACTTTTTTTCTATTGCTGACAAAGGCGGAGACTATGCCAAAAATGTCGAACGCTGGATGCTTGACCCAGATGATGTGGCAGCACAAATCGCGTCTGCCATTATGACGAACAAACGTGAAATCAACCTTCCTCGTTTGATGAATGCCGGCACAAAGCTATATCAGCTGTTTCCAGCCCTTGTGGAAAAGCTGGCTGGACGGGTGTTCATGAAAAAATAAGCATGGAACTGCCTGTGTGAGGCGCCTTTTGGTGTGTTTGCAGGCAGTTTTTTATAAACATATACATTTGTTAAAGGAAGGAGAAATGGCTGATGTCGATAAATCAAGAAACTTTGCGTAATCTGATAAAAGATCCATTTATTCAGAAATTGATTGATGCACGACCGGTATTCTGGGCTAATCCCGGCAAGAAAGAGGGGATGGTTCTACAAGCGGCTGAGTGGGAAAGCGAGATAGCCGAGGCGGACAAAAGACTTCGGCGGTTTGCTCCTTATATTGCCGAGGCGTTTCCGGAAACAAAAGCTGCCGAAGGGATGATTGAATCGCCGCTTTTTGAAATACGCCATATGAAAAAGAAGCTGGAGGAAGTGTATGGCGCAACGTTTCCGGGGAGATGGCTTTTAAAGTGCGATCATGAGCTTCCGATTTCGGGATCGATTAAAGCACGCGGCGGTATTTATGAAGTGCTGAAACATGCGGAGGAGCTTGCGCTTCAAGAAGGAATGCTTAAGGAAACAGATGATTACCGCATCTTGCACGAAGAGCGGTTCACTTCATTTTTCTCACGCTATTCCATTGCTGTCGGCTCAACAGGCAATCTTGGTTTAAGCATCGGCATCATTGGCGCCAAACTAGGTTTTCGAGTGACGGTGCATATGTCCTCCGACGCTAAACAGTGGAAGAAGGATTTACTTCGCAAAAAGGGCGTCACCGTAATCGAGTACGAATCAGATTACAGTGAAGCGGTTAAAGAAGGACGGCGGCAGGCGGAACAAGATCCATTCTGTTATTTTATTGATGATGAACATTCCCGCCAGCTGTTCCTAGGATATGCGGTAGCGGCCAGTCGTTTAAAAACACAGCTCAGCTTTATGGATATCGAGCCTGGTCCTGAAACACCGCTGTTTGTGTATTTGCCTTGCGGAGTCGGCGGAGGGCCGGGCGGTGTGGCATTTGGACTGAAGCTATTGTATGGAAACCATGTCCATGTATTTTTCGGGGAGCCTACCCATTCACCGTCTATGCTCTTAGGTCTATATTCCGGCCTGCATGACCAGATCTCTGTGCAGGATATCGGCTTGGATAATGTAACGGCTGCTGACGGGCTTGCCGTAGGGCGTCCGTCAGGATTTGTCGGCAATCTGATAGAACCTTTGCTGAGCGGCTGTTATACAATTGAAGACGAAACGCTGTATACCTTGCTTCATTTGCTGGCTTTATCTGAAAATAAGCATTTAGAGCCGTCTGCGCTTGCCGGCATGTTCGGGCCTGTTCAGCTGTTTTTATCGGAAACCGGGAAACACGACATGTCTGAAAATGATCTGCGTCTCAGCATGAAAAATGCCGTACATGTTGTCTGGGGAACGGGAGGCAGTATGGTTCCGAAAGAAGAAATGGCTGCATATAACCGAATCGGTGCTGACTTGTTAAAAGGTAAATTGAAAAAATAAGCAGACAGTAGGAATGTTTTCCGTTACAATCTTTGTAAGCGTTTGTTTAAAGCTACAGAGAGTCAGGTGTAAACAGTGAAAAATAAAGAGCTTAATTTACATACTTTATATACACAGCACAGCCGGCAGTCTTGGTCAGGATTTGGGGGCCATTTGTCGATTGCTGTTTCTGAAGAAGAGGCAAAAGCTGTTGAAGGGCTGAATGATCATCTATCCGTAGAGGAAGTGGAGACGATCTATATTCCGCTTGTTCGCCTGCTTCATTTGCATGTCAAGTCGGCTGCCGAACGAAATAAGCATGTGAATGTTTTTTTGAAGCACCCTCATTCAGCCAAAATTCCGTTTATCATCGGCATTGCCGGCAGTGTTGCAGTCGGGAAAAGCACGACAGCGCGGATTTTGCAGAAGCTGCTTTCGCGTTTGCCGGATCGCCCCAAGGTCAGCCTGATCACGACAGACGGCTTTTTATTTCCTACAGCTGAGCTGAAGAAGAAAAACTTGCTGTCAAGAAAAGGATTTCCTGAAAGCTATGATGTGAAAGCGCTCCTCGAATTTTTGAATGACGTAAAGTCAGGAAAAGAAAGAGTAAAGGCCCCGGTATATTCTCATTTAACCTATGACCGCGAGGAAGGTGTGTTCGAGGTTGTAGAACAGGCTGATATCGTGATCATCGAAGGGATTAATGTTCTTCAATCGCCGACCTTGGAGGATGACCGGGAAAATCCCCGCATCTTTGTTTCCGATTTCTTTGATTTTTCAATTTACGTCGATGCGGACGAAAGCCGGATTCTTACCTGGTATTTAGAGCGTTTCCGCCTTCTTCGGGAAACAGCCTTTCAAAATCCTGACTCGTATTTTCATAAATTTAAAGACCTGTCTGACCAGGAGGCTGACGAGATGGCAACCTCGATTTGGGAGAGTGTCAACCGCCCTAATTTATATGAAAATATTTTGCCGACTAAATTCAGGTCAGATTTAATATTGCGAAAGGGAGACCGGCATAAGGTAGAAGAAGTGTTAGTCAGAAGGGTGTGATCATTATGCACCATATTGAACTGTATGTCTCCGGTTTGGAAGCGGCTATAAAGAGTTTCAAAAATGGAGTTCCGGCATCAGCTGGAAGAATGATCACTTTTACCTTGTGATTGTTCAGGCAAAAGAAGAATGGCTAGAGCCGAAATATCACAGGTGCCGTGTCGGCCTGAACCATCTCGCGTTTCATGCTGAAATCAAGCTTCAAGTCGACCTGATGACTGAAAAACTGTTGGCAAAAGGCTGTACCGAGACCGGCATCCTTTTGCCGGAGGAGACGGGCATTATGCAGTCTATTGTGAGGACCCTGACCGGATCAAGGTAGAGCTCGTTGCCCCAAGCGGTTAATCGTTTTGGTCTTCGGACATGCTGTTAAGCTTTTTTTCGATTCGGTCCAGCTGTGCTTTACGGTTTTTCGCATATGTAGAGCCGATCACAGCCGCCGAGATAACAGCGGCAAACATGAAAAATACGATCAGCTGAAACATGATATCACCTATATTCATATTTCATCACCTCGTTTTTGCGGGAGAGAGCGATTCTCTCCCGTCTTCTTGTGTTAAAGCGGCTTCCCCAGTTCGGATTGCTGCTCAGTAATTCCCGCTTTCATCCTCCGATAGGCAAACACTAAAAACGGCAGGCCAAGCAGGGTGATGCCGCTAAGGACAGAAAAAATGGAACTTGGATGCCCGGCACCAAATGCATCTATACATAAGCCGCCGGCCCAAGGGCCAATCACATTCCCAAACTGCGAAAAGCCGATCGCTCCGAAATACGTTCCTTTTAATCCGGGTTTTGCAATCTGGTCTACAAACAAATCCATCATACAGAATAAGAGCACTTCTCCAATTGTAAATGCAATCACAATGATAACAAGTGAAGAAACCCCGTGTGACATGGTAAGGATCATCATGCTGGCGCTGATCATGATATTGCCGAGCATCAGGGAGCAAAGCGGCGAAAACCGTTTACCAAGGTGGACGATGGGAAACTGTGTTGCCAAAACAACAATTGCGTTTAATGTCAGCATCAAGCCGTACAATTTTGTCCCATTTTCGATAAAAGGATTTTGCGCCATATATTGCGGGAATGTAGAGCTGAACTGTGAATAGCCGAAGCTGCATAGTGTAATGCCGATAAGAGCAACTGTAAAAAGACGGTCCTTTTGCGTTACCATAAACGCTTCCCGAACGTTCAGATTTCTGGATTGTTCTAATGTCGCGGGTGGATGCTTTTTAAATTGGATGGCAAGGATGACACCGTATATCCCATAAATCACCGCGGGCACCAAAAAAGGAGCGGTAGATTGTGATGAACCAAAGTACAGACCGAGCACAGGGCCGAAGACAACGCCGATATTAATGGCTGCATACCGTAAATTAAAAACCAGCAATCTTGTTTTTTCTTCTGTCATATCTGACAGCAAAGCTTTTGAAGCAGGTTCAAACAGTGATTTACAAAGTCCGTTTAACGCATTTACCACAAAAAATACCCAGAGGTGAGAAGCGGCCGCAAACCCTGCAAACACCAGCATCCAGCCGAAAATGGATACAAGCATCATGTTCTTTCTGCCGAATTTGTCCGAGATATATCCGCCATAAAAGCTTGCAATGATACCGACTGATGAGCTCGCCGCAATGACAAGCCCCGCGTAGGACGCTGATGCGCCTTGGACAGCTGTTAAATAAATCGCTAAAAACGGAATGCTCATCGATGTTGCCATCCTGCCAAAAATGGTTCCGATAATAATTGTCCAGCTGATTGGGTGGATATCTTTCCATGTCTTCATGTCTATTGTTCTCTCCTGTTAGTAAGATCTTTTTCTATCATACATGAAAAAATTTCCTTATCCAACGGGGGATTAAATATTTTTACTTACCGGTTTATATGGGATTGTATTACACTATGTGTGCGCAGGATGACCTTTGTTTTTGAATGGTTCATGTTTCACGTTGACGATGGCGTTTACGCCGTTGAAGCGGAGGTTGAAGTACACGGATTTTTTGTCCGGCGCTTATATCATGAAAGTGCAATTCTCATTGAGCAGAAATGCCCGGGCAGTTTAAAGACATCAGGAAGGCGGGAGAAGCAAACGGATTTCCGTTTAAAGACGTTGACCCATCAGGCTGTAGCTCATATCGTCGGGGTTCCTGAAATGCTGAGTCAGACGGGGCATCAGGCTAAAGTTTATTGATGGGCTTGAGCGTCCGTATATGAGAAGGGGCGCTTTCCGTCGATATCAGCCGCGTCCCTTCTGGCCATACGAAAACAGATATACGAAATTTCTCCAACAATGAAGGTGCATGACATTAAGAAAACAGCCCTTGGTTTGTGACGTAGTCATAAATGATATCCTCTATATGCGCATGCAGGTCCTCGTCTGGATCTTCATTTTGCCTTTCCTCTAAAGCAGCTTTCAGGCTTTGTTTTTCATACGGGCTTAACGGATCAACGGCGACATTTCGGCCGTATTGACGCAATGCCTGTCCCAGCATTTTTTCGACAAATTTCTCCATTTTGACTCTCCTATCTTTATGGTTCGCTTTCATTCTACTAAATGTTTTCCTTCTCTCAAACCCTTGCATCATATTTTCTGTCAGACAAGAATCATTTACCAGTATAAATCGAACATATTTTCGCATATAATAGTGAAAGCGAACATAAGTTCTTTTTAGAGGTGTGTATGATGAAAGAAAAAGTGATTTTTCTCGTTGACATGCAATCGTTTTATGCATCTGTAGAGAAAGCGGAAAATCCACATTTAAAAAATCAGCCGGTGATTGTTTCGGGTGATCCGGAAAGGCGGGGCGGAGTTGTATTGGCTGCATGCCCGCTGGCGAAACGAAAAGGGGTAGCCAATGCCTCACGCCTGTGGGAAGCGCAGGAAAAGTGCCCTGAAGCTATTGTGCTCCGGCCTCGTATGCAGCGGTATATTGATGTATCGCTGCAAATCACCGCCATTTTAGAGGAATATACAGATCTTGTGGAGCCCTATTCCATTGACGAGCAGTTCATGGATATCACAGGCAGCCAGAAGCTGTTTGGGGCGCCCGAGGAGATTGCCAAAAGCATTCAGGACAGAATCATGCGGGAGGTCGGCATTTATGCCCGGGTCGGAATCGGCCCTAATAAAGCGCTTGCCAAAATCGCGTGTGACAATTTTGCCAAAAAGAATAAGAACGGTATTTTCACGTTAACGAAAGAAAATATGAAAACCGAGATGTGGCCGCTTCCGGTGGGGAGTATGTTTGGCGTCGGGAGCCGGATGAAACATCATTTAAATCGAATGGGCATCAGCACGATCGGCGGGCTTGCGGTTTTTCCGCTCGAGCTTTTAAAAAAGAAATGGGGCATTAACGGACACGTGCTGTGGATGACGGCGAACGGAATCGACTATTCTCCTGTGTCAACGGCATCGCTGGACGGACAAAAAGCGATTGGCCACGGAATGACACTCCCGAAAGACTATGAACACTTTGACAAAGAAATAAAGGTCGTTCTGCTGGAGCTGAGTGAAGAGGTATGCAGGCGAAGCCGAAACGCCGGGATGATGGGGCAGACGGTTTCGGTGAGCTGCAGGGGGGCTGACTTTGATTTGCCGACCGGCTTCAACCGGCAAGTGAAGCTGGCGGAACCGACCAATTCTACGCAGGATGTGTACCAGGCTGTATGCAGACTGTTTCTCAAGTTTTGGGACGGGAAGCCTGTCCGCCGCCTCGGGGTCAATCTCTCTCAGCTCTCATCTGATGAAGTATGGCAGCTTAATTTATTTCAGGATTATGCAAAGAAGATGAGCCTCGGCTATGTGATGGACGGGATTAAAAACCGGTTCGGCGACACGGCGATCATCAGGGCGGCCTCACTGACAGCGGCAGGCCAGGCGTTTGAACGTGCGGCTAAAATAGGAGGGCATTATAAATGAATGAGCATTTAAAAAGAGGCAATCTGCTGTGGGAAGGAAGCCGAATGTTTCTGCCTGAACATAAACAAAGCCTGCTTGAGAGAAAACACCATAAACAGAAGCTGCAAAGGCCAATCCTTGATTCGGATAAGCTGGCGGAGATGAACCAAACGCTTTGCATGGCAATGGAATTTGCTCAGGATATTACTGTCAGCTGCTTTCAAGATGGCGAAATTGTCACCTGCAGCGGGAAAATCTGCCGCTATGAGGAATTTGAAAAAACAGTGTGGATAAAAGGGGACGCCGGCAAGCTCTGTAAGCTGAGACTTGATCAGGTGCTTGATATTTTTCTGTAAATATCCCCCCTCCTGGAGGGGGAGATCTAGATGTGAAAATAGCAAACATTGTTCCGTCAGCAGTCTGGAAACGTATGATACAGAAAAGAAGGCATTTACAATTCCAGTCAGGCAAAATATAATTTTTATATTGTGAGAAAAAAGAGACATTCGTTTTGCCAGACGGAGGGAGATCAAAGCGTAATGGATATTCGAACAATCACGTCTTCAGATTATGAAATGGTAACGTCTGTAATGAATGAATGGTGGGGCGGCAGGCAGCTGAAAGAAAAGCTCCCGCGATTATTTTTTGAACATTTTCAGGACACCAGCTTTATCACACATGAACATAACAGCATGACTGGATTTTTAATCGGATTTCAATCGCAATCAGATCCTGTAACGGCATACATCCATTTTTCCGGTGTGCATCCGGATTTCAGAAAAATGCAAATTGGAAAACAATTATACGATGTGTTTATTGAAGCAGTTAAGAAGAGGGGATGCACCCGGGTAAAGTGCGTCACGTCCCCGGTAAATAAGGTGTCAATCGCGTATCATACAAGACTGGGTTTTGAAATTGAAAAAGGCAGCAAAACAGTGAATGGCATCTCAGTATTTGCAAATTACGATGGACCGGGCCAGGACAGGGTTCTTTTTGTGAAAAACATATGAGGAGGAACCGCTATGGATTTTTTGTCAAAAACACCTGAGCCTCCTTATTATGCTGTTATCTTTTCTTCTGTCAAAAGTGAAAATGACGAAGCATATGGAGAAACAGCAGAGCGGATGGTTTCGCTTGCGGCGAGCCAGCCCGGATTTTTAGGTGTGGAAAGCGTTCGCGAAGCGGATGGAACCGGCATCACAGTTTCCTATTGGGAGAGTATGAACGCAATCAATCATTGGAAGCATCACACCGAACACCAGGCAGCGAAAGAAAAAGGAAAAAGCGTATGGTATGAATCGTATGCGGTCCGCGTCGCCAAAGTCGAGAAGCAGCGGCTGTTTTCAGGAGAAAACAAATGATTGCATTTCTTCAGCATAAGGAAGAGGATGTATCGCGTGAGATTATTGACGTTCAAAAGCCAGCTTATGTAAAAGAAGCGGAGCTTATCGGTTTTGACGGAATCCCTGCTTTACACGAAAAAGCTGAGGATATCAGAGCCTCTCAGGAGCGATTTGCGGGATACCTGGAAGACGGGAAACTGCTCGGTGTCATTTCATACGAGAAGTTTATGCATGAGCTGACCATTTGCAGGCTTGTTGTGCATCCCGACGGTTTCAGAAAAGGCATCGGACGAGCACTCGTGCAATTTGTTATTGATCAGAACGAAGACGCTGAGAAAATCGAGGTAGTAACAGCCGAGAAAAACAACCCTGCCGTATCGCTGTATACGCAGGCAGGATTTGTAAAGACGAAAACCGTCAAAGCGTCAGAGGGGCTTTTGCTGTCAGTCTTTCATCTCTATCCGAAAAGAAAGGTTGAAGTCGTTCACTACAATGAAGAATGGGTAAGGCTGTTCAGTGAGGAAAAAGATCGTCTGAAGCTTGTGCTCGGCCCGGAGATCATTGACGTGCATCATGTCGGAAGCACATCGATACCAAATATGGCGGCAAAGCCGGTCATTGATATCCTGATTGCAGTAAAGGATATCGCGGCCGTGAACCAATATGATTCGAAAATGGCGGAGCTCGGCTATATGCCGAAAGGAGAAAACGGCATGATTGGCAGACGCTATTTTCAAAAGGGCGGAAATAAGCGTACCCATCATGTCCATATTTATGAGGGAGGGCATCCTGCTATTGAACGGCATTTGGTGTTCAGAGATTATCTCACAGCTCATCCGGAAATAGCGAATGAATACGCCGCGCTCAAAAAACAGCTGGCGGCCCAGTACCCGGACAATATCAAGCAGTACATACAGGGAAAAACCGATTGGATCAAGGCTGCAGAAGAAAAAGCGAAGCGGTGGAAAAAAGGCAGAAACAATGCGAACGGACGCGTGGTGTGCTACAATAGCGAAAATGAAAAAAACGGGGGTTTCACCTTATGAACATTCATGTGACAGATGCAGCAAAACAGGCACTGCAGCAGGCGCTTGACGCCAACCCGGGAAAAAAGGCACAGCTCCGTTATGACGCTGAAGGATGCGGCTGCGCAGTAAGCGGTGTACCGACCATCTGGGTGACAGAGGAATTAGCGGGACAGTGTGAGCAGCTGGAAACGAACGGCATTCCGCTATATATCCAGTCGTCGCAAAAAGTGTTTTTTGACGATCAAATGACAATCGATTACAATGAAAAAGCCAAAACGCTGGCGCTGAAAAGTCCGGCTCAAATGCTCAGTCCAAGAATGAGCATATTAGTAAAGTAGGGAGACACGAAACGTGGAACAAAAGCTGAAGTCAATTAAGAATACAGCACAGAATAAAACGTGGGTATCCTTTCTGAACAAAAACCATCCCTACACCCTGCTGCATTGGTCAATCGGAGGAGCGCAATCCGTCGAGAAGGATGTTTGGCTTTTGCAGGATGAAATGACATTTGAAGCGCAGGAGTTTACTACGATAGACCTTGCGATTGAATGGATCAGTGAAAATATGGATGGCATCACCGACGTTTTATGATGGAAAAGCGAAAGGCCAAAAGGGGCCTTTCGCTTTTTACGTTATTTTGTCTAAAAAGGCTTGCACGGTTTTTCGATACGTGTCCCGATTTTTTGTATACGACATGGCGTGTTCTCCAGCTTCAGCAATATAGAGTTCCTTTGGACCGGGCTTTTTTTTATAAAGCCGCTCGGTTGCAGAAACAGGAATATAATCATCGTGCCTGCTGTGAATAAAGAGGACCGGCTTTTCGATCGTTTCGATGACGGCAAGCGGAGATACATCGCGTGCGCGGTAGCCGTCCCTGAACCGCAAAAAGGAGTCGGCAATGGGAAGAATCGGCCAGGAAGGCAGCCGGTATTCCGCTTTCAGACGATACGCAAGCTGTTCCTCGAAGCTTGCAAACGGGCAATCGGCAATATAAAAATCAGCGCCATCGTCAGGATGTGCGCCTGCATACAGCAGAGCAGTCACTGCTCCCATTGATTCACCATGAATTCCGACCAATCCGCGGTTGCAGGTTTTGTCTTTGACCCATTTGACGACCTCGTTTAAATCATCCTTTTCATAAAAACCATAGCTTGTAGTCTTTCCGCCGCTTTGTCCGTGCCGGCGATGATCGTAAATCAGCACATTCCAGCCGAGATCAAGAAATAAATCCATATATTTGAGAGAATTCAATACATTCACGGTCACACCGTGGCAGATGATCATTGTATTTGATGTATCGTGCGGTGCAGCATAGTAGCCTTTTATATCATATCCGTAAGCCGATGGAATCACAAAAGCCGTTTTCTCCATGCGTTCAAACGATTCAAATACATCATGCCCGTCATCTGTTTCTCTTTTCATAATCTCTTCGTCGGTTTTTTTCTTTATAAACATAATGATATTTGTGAAGCAAATACCGATAGCAGCTACAGCTGCCAAGACAGCGCCGACGGCTAAAAGGAATCTTTTCAAAAGACACAGCACCTTTCAACTCTATTATGGATAACCTTCTAAAACCATTATACCTAAACGCTGCTGAGCCGGCAGAAAAATATGACAGCGTTTTTCCGAAGAGAGTCTGCTTGTTCAGCCTGAATCTCCATGATAAACTGGCTTCAAAACAAAACACGGGGGAAGCGAGCATGAAAAAACAAAAATCCGCTGACAAACACCAGTTAAAAGACGATCTTCAATCCGATATAAAAGAAAAGCTGATGCAGATGAAAAGCCAATTGAAGGAAGAGGATCAGGAGAGACAGAAAAGAGAAAAAGCAGAACAGATCAGAAAGAAAAAGGAGATCGAAAAAAACAAAAGCTTTGAACAGCTCCTCGATGAAAGCCAGCTTGATTGGCATCAATACAAATAAACCAGCACCCGGTCAGGTGCTGGTTTTCTTTATGAACGGTGCGCTTCGTAAACGTCTTGTTTCGTATGAGATTGGAGCGCTTTGATTTCCTCTTCACTTAAACGCCGTGCGTTTGCAGCATAAACGTTTTCCCGTAACTGCTCAATCTTACTGGCGCCTGTAATCACTGAGGCGACAGCAGGCTGTGCTAACAGATACTGCAGCGACTTTTCTGTCATAGACAGATCTGGCGCGACATTCTCCATCGCTTTGCGGGCATTTGTCAGTGTCTCGAACGAATAGGATAAGTACCCGTTTTGTTTGATACTGTCAGCCGATTGTTCAAGCGGTTTCTCAGTCAGCAGCCCTTTAGCGACAGGTCCTCTGGCTACGACACTGATCTGATGTTCCTCTAAAAGCGGGAGCCATTCCTCCGGCCGTCTGTCAAACAGGCTGAATTGCATCATAATGCTGACGATGTTTGACTTTTTCACATATTCTTTAATGACGTTCGGGCGAATAGAAGAAATTCCATAATAACGAATGACACCTTCTTGTTTTAATTCTTCAAATGCTTCAATCGTTTCGTCAATGTTGTCTTCTATTGTGCCGCCGTGAAGCTGATACAGGTCGATATAATCCGTTTTCAGACGTGACAAGCTCTTTTTCACAGCTTCTTTTATGTAAGCTTTTGAAGGGTCCCAATACCAGCCTTCACTTTCGTCACTCCAGCGGTTTCCGGCTTTTGTGGCCAAAATGATATCCTGGCGTCTGTTTTGAATCGCTTCGCCGACGATTTCTTCATTGCGGCCGCGGTCATACAAATCAGCTGTGTCCAGATAGTTGATGCCAAGCTCAATGGCTTCATCAAGGATCGACAGCGCTTTATTTTTTTCGGTTCCAAGGGACATACAGCCAAGTCCGACTTCGCTTATTTCTATATCAGATGAACCTAGTTTGCGCTTTTTCATGTGCACACTCCTTTTTTAGGCTTTGTAATGACCGTAATATAAAGGAGCGGAGTTTTCAACTTTTACGGCTCGGAAATCCAATCTTTCACATACCGGAATGTGCGCCCGTATTCCTTGAGCTTCGCCCGCACCTCCCACGCTTTTCCCACTAAAACGACGCCCTTTTGCATACGGTACACTTTCATAAAGAAGCCCCCTTTTCTCTAGTATGATAAAATGTATGGGGCATGATATAGAGACAGAACGGGAGATGAGGAAATGAAACACTTAGAAGAAAAAACAATTGCTAAAGAACAGATTTTTTCGGGTAAAGTTATTGATCTTTATGTAGAGGACGTCGAGCTCCCAAACGGAAAAACGAGTAAACGCGAAATTGTAAAACACCCGGGTGCGGTAGCGGTGCTGGCTGTCACAGACGAAGGGAAAATCATAATGGTGAAACAATTCCGGAAGCCGCTGGAGCGGACGATCGTTGAAATACCGGCCGGAAAGCTGGAAAAAGGAGAAGAGCCGGAGTATACGGCGCTTCGGGAGCTGGAAGAAGAAACAGGCTACACAGCGAAAAAGCTGACTAAAATCACAGCATTCTATACATCGCCCGGTTTTGCCGATGAAATTGTCCACGTTTTTCTTGCGGAAGAGCTGTCTGTGCTTGAAGAAAAACGGGAGCTTGATGAGGACGAGTTTGTTGAAGTGATGGAGGTGACGCTTGAAGACGCACTGAAGCTGGTTGAGTCGCGTGAGGTATATGATGCAAAAACAGCCTATGCGATTCAATATCTTCAGCTGAAAGAAGCGCTGCAAGCATAAAAATGAAAAAGATTTACGCGGATTTACACATTCATATCGGCCGGACCTATACAGGAAGGGCTGTCAAAATAACAGGTGCAAAAACCCTGACGCTGGACCGGATTTTGGTTGAGGCCAGTGAATATAAAGGGATTGAACTTCTCGGGATTATTGACTGCCATTCCCCGGAAGTCATAATAGAGCTTGAGGAAGGCATTGCTTCAGGCAGGTATCACGAGCTTGAGGGCGGCGGAATCCGTTATCGCAGCACAACTCTTTTATTGGGAAGCGAGCTGGAGATTTACGATGAAGCCTGCAGCGGGCCGATTCATGTGCTCGCTTTTATGCCGACACTCGCTGATATGAAACAATTTTCAGCCTGGCTTTCAGCGCGGATGAAAAATATTCACTTAAGCTCGCAGCGGATATACGAAACAGGCTTGAACCTTCAAAAAAAAGTAAAGGAAATGGGCGGATTGTTTATCCCCGCCCATATTTTCACGCCCCACAAAAGCTTGTACGGAAAAGGGGTTAAGTCAAGTTTAACTGAAGTTTTTGATTCTTCTATGATAGATGCGGTCGAGCTTGGTTTAAGCTGTGACACACCTATGGCTTCACGGGTTTCCGAATTAAATAAATATTTATTTTTAACAAATTCTGATGCGCATTCCTTAGGGAAGATCGGCAGAGAATATAATGAAATATATGTGCAGTCAGCTGATTTTTCTGAGTTTGCTCTTGCATTAAAGGGGCAGGACAACAGGAAAATTACTGCAAATTACGGATTAGATCCGCTGTTGGGGAAGTATTATCAAACGGCTTGTGAAGTATGCGGGGAGCGTACAGTGAGCGGGGCAACGGCGTGCGCGGAATGCGGAAGTGCCAGATTGACAAAGGGTGTCAGCGAGAGACTGCGCGAACTGAGTGATCAGTCTGGAAAAGGCATAACGCGTCCTAGATATGTCCATCAGATACCGCTGCAATTTGTTCCGGGTGTCGGACCGAAAACCCTTGACAAGCTGAAGACTGCCTTTGGCACAGAAATGGCTGTTCTCCATGAGACTTCAGAGGAGGATCTGGCGCGGGTTGTTCCGCCGAAAACCGCCGCTCTTATTGTGAAAGCGAGATCAGGAAAGCTTGAACTGAAAGCCGGAGGAGGAGGAACCTACGGGAAAGTTAAGTCGTGAGTGAAAATTAACTCAGTTCCTCCTGGACTTTTCTCTTTGTCCGGATAAAGGTGATCAGCTGTATAATTTCGTCTTCAGACAGCGGCTTGCCGTCAACAGCAATATCAATGTCAAGGCTGCTCCACGTGGTCAATTCAATGGTCTGAGGAGCAGTCTGCTTTTGCTTTGGGCGGCCTAAGAGGTCATCGCAGGTTGTGTCAAAAAGGTCTGCCAGCATTGCCAGCGCCTCAAGTGAAGGGCGGCGGTAGCCGGACTCGTATCCCGCGTATGTGCTTTTTGCAATGCCCAGGAGGTCAGCCGTATATTGAAGCGACCAATTTTTCTTTTTTCTCAATTCAGTTAAACGATCTAAATTCATGGACTTCCGCTCCTTTTTCAACTTGAGCTGATTATATCATATAGGTATTCGGAAGTGTACGCGAATTGAATAATAATGTCTTGCGTATTTTATTTTCCGTGTCTATAATTGCATTAAAAGTATGCGAAAAGCGAATGCCTTCTCGCAAACCCATCTTTAGATATAGTGAAGAGGTGTATGGTATGAAAAAATTATTGATGTTGACAACTGGGGGAACGATCGCTTCAGTTGAAGGGGAAAACGGGCTTGCCCCGGGGGTGAAGGCTGACGAGTTGTTAAGTTACGTATCAAAACTTGATAACGATTACACGATGGAAACCCAATCGCTTATGAATATAGACAGCACCAATATGCAGCCTGAATACTGGGTAGAGATAGCGGAAGCCGTTAAGGAAAATTATGATGCCTATGACGGGTTTGTTATTACCCATGGTACAGATACAATGGCCTATACATCTGCCGCATTATCTTATATGCTGCAGCATGCTAAAAAGCCGATTGTGATTACAGGCTCGCAAATTCCGATTACCTTTCAAAAGACAGATGCCAAAAAAAATATTACAGATGCCATTCGCTTTGCCTGTGAAGGCGTAGGTGGGGTTTATGTTGTGTTTGACGGCAGAGTCATTCAAGGAACACGTGCGATCAAGTTAAGAACGAAAAGCTATGACGCGTTTGAAAGCATCAATTATCCATATATCGCTTTTATTACAGAAGACGGGATTGAATACAACAAACAAGTAACGGAACCTGAGAACGACTCCTTCACGGTTGACACGTCACTATGCACAGATGTTTGTCTGCTTAAGCTGCATCCGGGCTTAAAGCCGGAAATGCTGGACGCTCTGAAAAGCATGTACAAAGGAATTGTCATCGAAAGTTATGGCAGCGGAGGCGTTCCGTTTGAAGGCAGAGACATTTTGTCCAAAGTAAATGAGCTGATTGAAAGCGGCATCGTTGTCGTCATTACGACTCAATGCTTGGAAGAAGGCGAAGATATGAGTATTTACGAAGTCGGCCGCAGAGTCAATCAGGACTTGATTATCCGCTCAAGAAACATGAACACTGAAGCAATCGTTCCTAAATTAATGTGGGCACTCGGCCAATCCTCAGATCTGCCGGTCGTGAAAAGAATTATGGAAACACCGATTGCCGATGACGTTGTCCTGTAAAAAAGCTAAAACTATAACCATTATAGAGAAAGTAGGTTAAAGATTATGTTAAACGGCCAAAAAGAATACCGCGTGGAAAAAGATTTCCTTGGAGAAAAACAAATTGAAGCAGATGTCTATTACGGCATCCAAACGCTGCGTGCTTCAGAAAACTTTCCGATTACGGGATATAAAATCCATGAAGAAATGATTAACGCGCTGGCGATTGTAAAAAAAGCTGCCGCTCTTGCAAACATGGATGTAAAACGGCTGTATGAAGGAATTGGCCAAGCTATCGTACAAGCCGCTGACGAGATTCTGGAAGGCAAGTGGCACGACCAGTTTATCGTCGATCCGATTCAAGGCGGCGCTGGTACATCCATGAACATGAATGCGAACGAGGTCATCGGAAACCGCGCGCTCGAAATCATGGGTCATAAAAAGGGAGAATACATCCATTTAAGCCCTAACACACACGTTAATATGTCTCAGTCAACAAACGATGTATTTCCGACAGCCATTCATATATCCACACTGAATCTGCTGGAAAAACTGCTTAAGACAATGGAAGACATGCATGGTGTGTTTAAACAAAAAGCACAGGAATTTGATTCTGTCATTAAAATGGGACGGACTCACCTCCAAGACGCTGTTCCGATTCGTCTCGGCCAGGAATTTGAAGCATACAGCCGTGTTCTTGAGCGTGATATTAAACGCATTAAACAATCCCGGCAGCACCTGTATGAAGTCAACATGGGCGCTACTGCTGTCGGCACTGGACTGAACGCCGATCCGGAATATATCAAACAAGTCGTTAAACACCTTGCTGATATTAGCGGACTGCCTCTTGTCGGCGCTGACCATCTTGTCGATGCAACGCAAAATACAGATGCTTACACAGAAGTTTCTGCATCATTAAAAGTCTGCATGATGAACATGTCGAAGATCGCAAACGACCTTCGTTTAATGGCATCGGGACCGCGCGCCGGACTTGCGGAGATCTCTCTGCCTGCCCGCCAGCCGGGATCTTCCATCATGCCGGGTAAAGTCAATCCGGTTATGGCGGAGCTCATTAACCAAATTGCGTTCCAGGTGATTGGAAACGATAATACCATCTGCCTAGCTTCAGAAGCAGGTCAGCTTGAGTTAAACGTTATGGAGCCAGTGCTCGTCTTTAATCTGCTGCAATCAATCAGCATTATGAACAATGGTTTCCGTTCCTTCACTGACTATTGCTTAAAAGGCATCGAAGCTAATGAAAAACGCTTGAAACAATACGTAGAAAAAAGCGCTGGCGTTATTACCGCTGTGAATCCGCATCTTGGCTATGAAGCGGCTGCCCGAATCGCCAGGGAAGCGATTATGACAGGCCAATCCGTCCGTGATCTTTGCCTTCAGCATGATGTGCTGACAGAAGAAGAATTGGATATCATTTTAAATCCATACGAAATGACAAAGCCAGGGATTGCCGGAAAAGAGCTATTAGAAAAATAAAATTTAAACAAAATGCAGCTTATTCACCTCTGGATAGCCGGTGAATAAGCTGTTTACAAGCATAGGGATGAGGAAGTATAGTATACGTGTTGCACTATTTATTGAAAGCGTTTTAGCTTTTTCATTAAGGGGGACTTCTTTTGAAGGATGTAAGATTGCCAACACTATTTGAAATTATTATCGTACTAGGAGCATTTTTAGCACTTGTTCTGTCGTTTACAGTCTTTTTAGACTTGCCAATACAGCTAGCGCTTTTTGTTTCTTGGTTTATTGCAATGATTCTCGGAATCAGACTGGGTTATTCATATAAAGATCTGCAAAACGCGATTGTCCATGGGATATCTAATGGTCTTGAAGCTGTTCTGATTCTCGTTTCAGTCGGAGCGCTCATTGGAACATGGATTGCCGGAGGCGTCGTGCCGACCTTGATTTATTATGGATTAGAATTTATTCATCCTAGTATCTTTTTACTCGCAACATTAATTATTTGTTCTATTATGTCTGTGGCAACAGGAACGTCATGGGGAACAGTAGGAACAGCCGGCATCGCCATGATCGCAATTGGTGAAGGCCTCGGAATCCCGCTTCCTCTTGTAGCTGGAGCCATTCTTTCCGGAGCTTACTTCGGGGACAAGCTGTCTCCTTTGTCTGACAGCACAGTCCTGGCTTCTTCATTATCAAAAGTGGATGTATTGGCTCACGTCAGAGCGATGCTTTATTTATCAATACCAGCATATGTGATTACGGCTATTCTCTTTACAGCTGTTGGATTTATGTACGGCGGGAAAAATATTGATCTCGACAAAGTTGAATTTTTGAAATCTTCATTGCAGAATACATTTGACATTCATATTTGGATGCTGATTCCGGCTGTTGTCGTAATCGTCTTATTAGCGATGAAAAAGCCGTCTATGCCGGTTATCGTAATTGGTGCATTGCTTGGGGCTGCTTGGGCTGCTATTTTCCAAGGCATGAATATTGCCGATGCGATTGCAACTGCGTACAACGGCTTCTCTATTAAAACAGATGTTGAGTTTTTAAACGGCCTCTTAAACCGCGGAGGCATCGTCGGTATGCTTGACTCTCTCGTCGTGATTATCTTTGGTCTCGGCTTTGGCGGATTGCTTGAAAAACTCGGTGTATTAAAAGTGATTGTCTCTACTTTTGAAAAGAAATTAACATCAGCAGGCAATGTGACATTATCTACGCTGATTGTAGCATTTTTGGCGAACATCTTCGGGTGTGCCATGTATGTATCTCTTATTTTGACACCGAAGATTATGGAAGACAGCTATGACCGTTTGCATCTGGACAGAAGAGTTCTATCCCGTAATTCAGAGGTCGGGGGAACTTTGACTTCAGGTATGGTCCCTTGGTCTGATAACGGCATTTACATGGCCGGAATTTTAGGAGTTTCTACCTTCTCTTATCTGCCGTTTATGTGGCTCAGTTTTGTCGCAATAGGTCTTGCCATTATCTATGGTTATACAGGAAAATGTATATGGTATACGAAAAACGATACAGCTCAAGCTGAAAAACTAGGCTAAGGGGAGGATCACTGAATGATAGCGAAACACATGATTCGGACACTGATGATAGAAACGCCTTCGGTTCCCGGAAATCTCGGAAGAGTGGCTACAGCAATCGGCCTTCTGGGCGGAGACATTGGTGATGTGGAGACGGTAAAAGTCGGACCCAATTACACGATGCGCAATATTACTGTACAAGTGGAAAATGAAGAACAGCTTCAGGAAGTGATCATGGCTGTTCAGGCTCTTGGCGAAGGGATCAGGCTTCACACGGTATCTGATGAAGTCCTGTCTGCCCATGAAGGCGGAAAAATCCAAATGAAAAGCAAAATGCCAATCCGTTCGCTGGCAGAGCTCGGGCGTGTCTATACCCCAGGTGTAGCAGACGTCTGCAGACTGATCGAGAAAGAACCTCAGAAGGCTGATATCTATACAACAATCAGCAACTCGGTCGCAATTGTAACCGATGGAACAGCGATTCTCGGCCTTGGTAACATCGGCTCTGTGGCGGGAATGCCTGTTATGGAAGGAAAGGCAGCGCTGTTTGATCAGCTGGCAGGGATCAGCGGTATCCCGATTTTGCTGGATACAAGTGATCCTGAAGAAATCATCAATACGGTAAAACATATTTCACCAGGATTTAACGGCATCCTGCTTGAGGATATCGGGTCACCGCATTGCTTCGAAATTGAAGATCGCCTAAAAGAGGAGCTCAATATCCCTGTCATGCACGATGATCAGCATGGGACAGCTGTCGTCACGCTGGCAGCTGCCATTTCGGCATGTAAAAGCGCGGGCGTTGACTTGAAAGAAGCAAAAGTGGGGCAGATCGGCCTCGGCGCAGCGGGCGTAGCCATCTGCCGGATGTTTATGGCTTACGGCGTCAAAGCTGTATGCGGTACAGATAAATCAGAGGCGGCGATGAGTCGTCTTGAGCAATATGGCGGACAGACAGCTGCCAGCATTGAAGAGTTAATGGAAACATGTGATATTGTCATTGCCACCACAGGAGTTCCTGGTTTAATTAAACCTGAATTCGTACGATCTGGTCAGGTCATATTGGCTTTATCCAATCCGAAGCCGGAAATTGAGCCTGAGGCTGCTTTGCAGGCCGGCGCAGCGTATGCGGCTGACGGGCGGTCTGTGAATAATGTGCTTGGCTTCCCGGGTATATTCAGAGGAGCACTGAATGCCAAAAGCAAGGAGATCAATCACGATATGCTTGTGGCGGCAGCAGAGGCCATTGCAGCCTGCACAAAGCCAGGCGATGTGGTTCCGCAGCCGCTGGATTCAAAGGTCCATCACGAAGTGACAGCTGCGGTTGAACGCGCAGCTCTTACAGCGGTCAAACATTAAAATGAAAACAGCGCCTGGGACGACAGGTGCTGTTTTTTATTGACAGGTTCAAAACATTTTAATAACAAGTTCCATTTGCTATAATGAACCAAAATGAAACAGGGAGTGATCAGCATGGCAAAAAGCCGAGCGAAAAGAAAACGGGAGCATCTGCTTAGAAACAGCGGACGGGACGCCTTATTATCAAGAGGCAGTTCTCCATCCTTCAGCACCCATGAAAGAATGACAAAAAGCAAAAAAGACATATTGAATAAAAGAAAGCATAAACACAAAAATCCTTATGATCATAATGCATTTGATGATAGGGATTTTTTTATGCCCGAAACAGCCGCCTAGCAATCTCTATCGTTTCTTTTTGAAAAAGAGCATGTTTTTTCGTTTCTTTCATACAATCTATTAAATCAAATCAATAGAGCGGGCGGGAGGAAACGATATGCGGAAAATTTCTTATAAGGACATGTTTCTCGGGCATGTAAAGGATCATCTCTCTCTTTATATATTTGTGTCTGTCCTGTTTTTCATGGGTGTGATTTTTGGCGCTATTATTGTCAACAGCATGACGATCAGCCAGAAAGAAGATTTATATTATTATTTAAGCCAATTTTTCGGACAGCTATCAGACGGAAAACAGGCCAGCTCATCCGATATGTTTTGGCAAAGCATTTTTCATAATGTAAAGTATTTAGGGCTGATGTGGATTTTAGGCATTTCTGTGATTGGTATGCCGATCATTTTTATTATGATCTTTCTAAAAGGAATTGTCGTCGGATTTACTGTGGGATTTCTCGTCAACCAGATGGGAATCAGCGGTTTTTTCTTATCCTTTGTCTCGGTTTTGCCGCAAAATGTGCTGCTTATTCCGGCTTACCTCATTATGGGCACGTGTGCGATTGCATTTTCTTTAAAGCTGATCAGACAGCTGTTCGTCAAACGAAGTCTGCATGATGCGCCGATCCAGTGGTTCGGGCGATATGCTGTTGTTCTCCTGATCATTTTATTTTTAGCGCTGATCTCGTCTCTCTTTGAAGCATACATGTCGCCTGTTTTGATGGAAAAGCTGACATCGCGACTTTTTTAAAAACATTATTAAAAGAAAATCATTTTATTTATCAGTTTATAATAATTATAGTTGGAACTCCGCGCTTATTTTGTTATAATGAGTCATGGAATGCGGCGTAGGAGGGAAAGACATGGAAAACCGTATTGATCGAATTAAGAAACAGCTGCACTCATCCAGCTACAAACTTACGCCTCAGCGTGAAGCGACAGTAAGAGTGCTGCTTGAAAACGAAGAAGACCATTTAAGCGCAGAAGATGTATACCTCCTCGTAAAAGAGAAATCTCCTGAGATCGGTCTCGCAACAGTATACCGTACGCTTGAATTACTAACTGAATTAAAAGTCGTTGATAAAATTAACTTTGGAGACGGCGTGTCCCGTTACGATCTTCGTAAGGAGGGGGCAGCTCACTTTCATCACCACTTGGTGTGCATGGAGTGCGGAGCCGTTGATGAAATTGAAGAAGATTTGCTTGAAGACGTAGAAGAAGTCATTGAACGTGATTGGAAATTTAAGATCAAAGATCATAGATTGACGTTTCACGGCATTTGCCACCGCTGTAACGGAAAAGAAACTGAATAGACGATGCCGGGCTCGAACCTTTTCTCTTGGGGAAAGGGTTTTTTGCTGTTTCGACGTATAAATCCTTTCTGATTTGGCATATGGTTTAAATAACTGGAACCATAGAGAAAGGATCGATTGGGACATGGGAAGATTCCTGAAAACGGCTGTTGATACATTGAAGGTTTTTATTCTGTTCACAGGTTTTACCGCTCTCTTCTATTATGCTATGATATGGGTAAATCAAGAGTATGAAAACTATCATCGGTACGATAAACCGGAAGGCTCTGCCGTAAAAGTTGTTGAAATGGATGCGGAAGAAAAAGGCGGATGGTTTGACCGGTTAATCTTTTTTTACCAAAATGGGGAGTAGATCTAGAGTGAAAGATCAAATAAAGGATTTCATCCACTACGTCATGGTAGAGAGAGGGCTTTCTCAAAATACGGTGGTCTCCTATGAGCGTGACTTGAAAAGCTATTCTCTTTATTTAACAGAAACCCTTCATATCAACAATTGGAACGATGTGACCCGTATACATATTATCCAATATTTGAAGCACTTGAAGGACTCGGGGAAATCCGGAAAGACATCAGCGCGGCATTTGGCATCGATTCGCTCTTTTCATCAATTTCTGCTTAGGGAAAAGGTGACGGACAAAGACCCTTCCGTACATATCGAAACACAAAAAACCGAACGGACGCTTCCAAAGGTGCTGGCGCTGAACGAGGTTGAGCGGCTGTTGGACACGCCTAAGCTTACGAGTCCTTTTGGCTATCGGGATAAAGCGATGCTGGAGCTGCTCTATGCCACAGGTATCCGAGTCAGTGAAATGATTGAATTGAAAACGACAGATGTCCATTTGTCAATGGGATTTGTCCGCTGCTTCGGAAAAGGAAGGAAAGAGCGGATTGTGCCGATCGGTGAAACCGCTGCTTCTGCTATTGAAGAATATATGATGAAAGCCAGGGGGAAACTGCTGAAGAACAAAGTGTCTGACGCACTCTTTTTAAATCATCACGGCAAGCAGATCAGCCGCCAGGGGTTTTGGAAAAATCTGAAGAAAATCGCGCTCGAAGCCGGAATCAAAAAAGAGCTCACCCCGCATACACTCAGGCATTCCTTTGCAACGCATCTGCTTGAAAACGGGGCTGATTTAAGAGCGGTGCAGGAAATGCTCGGACATGCGGATATATCTACGACGCAAATCTATACGCATGTGACGAAAACAAGGCTGAAGGATGTGTACAAGCAGTACCATCCGCGTGCCTAGCCGCAGCAGGCTGCGGCTTTTTTCTTTAGGCCAGACAGAAAATAATGAAGTTTCTCATTATTTTCAAATGCATTGTCAACAGGAATGAAAACGGTTTATACTTGAGTTGTCAGACCTCTAGGCGATACAATAGACGTATAGAAAAAAAGGAGGCTTTTATGATGCCTGCATACAAATATAATCGCGTGTTTTTAATCGTAATGGATTCAGTCGGAATTGGCGAAGCGCCTGATGCCGCCGACTTTAATGACGTAGGCGCCAATACGCTCGGGCATATTGCCGAGCACATGAACGGATTACATATGCCGAATATGGCAAAACTCGGCCTTGGCCTTATTGGTGATATCAAGGGCGTTGAAAAAACAGAACAGCCGCTCGCGTACTTTGGAAAAATGCAAGAAGCGTCAAACGGCAAAGATACAATGACAGGCCATTGGGAGATCATGGGCTTATACATTGATAAACCGTTTAAAGTGTTCCCTGAAGGCTTTCCTGATGAACTGCTTCAGGAGCTTGAGAAAAGATCGGGCCGCAAAATTATTGGAAACAAGCCGGCTTCTGGCACAGCTATTTTGGATGAACTCGGCAAAGAGCATATGGAGACAGGCGCTTTAATTGTGTACACTTCAGCTGACTCTGTTCTGCAAATTGCCGCTCACGAAGAAGTTGTTCCGCTTGAAGAACTGTACCGCATTTGTGAAACGGCGAGAGAGCTGACGCTTGATCCGAAATATATGGTAGGCCGTATTATCGCACGGCCGTTCGTCGGCGAGCCGGGACATTTCAAACGGACGCCAAACCGCCACGACTATGCGCTTAAGCCGTTTGACCGCACTGTGATGAATGAATTGAAAGACAGCGGCTTAGATGTCATTTCAATCGGAAAAATTTCTGATATTTATGATGGAGAAGGAATTACGTCTTCCCGCAGAACGGTATCCAATATGGATGGAATGGACAAGGTGGTTGACACGCTCGGAGAAGACTTTACGGGTCTGAGCTTTGCAAACCTTGTTGATTTTGACGCCTTATACGGCCATCGCCGTGATCCAGAAGGCTACGGACGCGCGCTTGAAGAATTTGATGCTCGTCTTCCGGAAGTATTCGAACAAATGAAAGAAGATGATCTGTTAATCATTACAGCCGATCACGGCAATGATCCGATTCATCACGGAACAGACCATACACGTGAGTATGTGCCGATTCTTGCATACAGCAAAAAACATGAGAAAGCGCAAATGCTGCCGCTCGCAGATACATTTGCCGATATCGGCGCAACCATCGCCGATAACTTCCAAACAAAAAAACCGAAATACGGTAAAAGCTTTTTATCTTTATTACAATAGGGGGACTGTTTCTTGAAAGACAGAATCGAACGCGCAGCCGCTTTTATTCAACAAAACTTGCCTGAATCACCAAAGATCGGCCTTATTTTAGGCTCAGGTCTTGGTATTTTGGCTGATGAAATCGAAAATCCTGTTAAGCTGAAATATGAGGATATCCCGGAATTCCCGGTATCAACGGTTGAGGGACACGCCGGACAGCTTGTGCTTGGCACACTTGAGGGAGTTACCGTCATCGCCATGCAGGGCCGCTTTCATTTCTATGAAGGCTATTCAATGGAAAAAGTCACTTTTCCTGTTCGCGTCATGAAAGCGCTCGGAGTCGAGGCTTTGATCGTGACAAATGCGGCAGGGGGCGTAAACACTGAATTCCGTGCGGGAGACTTAATGATCATTACAGATCACATTAACTTTATGGGGACAAACCCATTAATCGGGCCAAACGAAGCAGATTTCGGCGCCAGATTTCCTGATATGTCTTCAGCCTATGATAAAGATCTTTCCAGCCTGGCTGAAAAAATGGCGAAAGACCTTAACATTCCAATTCAAAAAGGTGTGTATACCGCTGTGACAGGTCCTTCCTACGAAACACCGGCGGAAGTGCGCTTTTTAAGAACAATGGGTTCTGATGCAGTCGGCATGTCTACCGTACCGGAAGTGATTGTGGCAAACCATGCGGGTCTCCGCGTACTCGGCATTTCCTGCATTTCGAACGCAGCAGCCGGAATTTTGGATCAGCCTTTATCTCACGATGAGGTCATGGAAGTGACAGAAAAGGTGAAAGCCGGATTCTTGCAGCTTGTGAAAGCGGTAGTTGCTAAGTACGAATAAAAATGGAATTCAGAAAAAATAAGAAGACAGCTGTTTCTAATCGAAACAGCTGTCTTTTTTTATGTCGAAAAAGTCCCGAAACATTTTCCAACAGTGGTGTATAAAACCATTCAGCTTGGAAAAAATAAAAAGGATTATGAAATGGAGGGCTTTTGAGATGAAACGTCTTTTATCCACTTTGTTGATTGGTATGATGCTGCTTACATTTGCACCGTCCGCATTTGCAAAACAAGACGGAAAACATACATCGGAGCTTGCTCATGAAGCCAAGTCTGCGGTGCTGATTGAACGTGATACTGGAAAAGTGCTTTACAACAAGAACAGCCGTGAGAGACTGGCGCCTGCAAGCATGACAAAAATCATGACGATGCTTTTAATCATGGAAGCCTTAGACGAAGGGAAAATCAAGATGAGTGATAAGGTCCGTACGAGCGAACATGCTGCTTCAATGGGCGGATCACAGATTTTCCTTGAGCCCGGGGAGGAAATGACAGTTACAGAAATGCTGAAGGGCATTGCGATTGCATCAGGAAATGACGCATCCGTAGCGATGGCTGAATTTATTTCAGGCTCCGAGGATGAATTTGTGAAAAAAATGAACAAAAAAGCGAAAGAGCTGGGTTTAAAAGATACATCCTTTAAAAACCCGACCGGCTTGACTGAGGAAGGGCATTACAGCTCGGCTTATGACATGGCAATTATGGCTAAGGAATTATTGAAATATGAATCAATCACCAAGTTTACAGGTACGTATGAGGATTATTTACGTGAAAACACAGATAAAAAGTTTTGGTTAGTGAATACAAATAGGCTTATCAAATTTTATCCCGGTGTAGACGGCGTCAAAACAGGCTATACAGGAGAAGCGAAATACTGCCTGACCGCTTCGGCTAAAAAAGGGAACATGCGGGCGATTGCCGTTGTGTTCGGGGCAAGCACACCTAAGGAAAGAAATGCTCAAGTCACAAAGATGCTTGATTATGCTTTCAGCCAATATGAGACACATCCTTTATACAAACGAAATGAAACGGTAGCAAAAGCAAAGGTCAAAAAAGGCAAACAAAAAGTGATAGAACTCACCACTTCTGAGCCGATTTCTGTATTGACGAAAAAAGGCGAGGATATGAAACATGTGAAAAAAGAAATTAAAATGAACAACAATGTAAGCGCTCCGGTTCAAAAGGGCCAAGAGCTTGGCACGCTGGTGTTGAAAAAGGACGGAAAAGTGCTTGCTGAAAGTCCTGTCGTCGCTAAAGATGATATGGAAAAAGCCGGATACTTAACGTTTTTAAAGAGGGCAATGGGAGATTGGACAAAATTTAAGTAATTATGCCGAATGATCACTAGTTTTGTCACGGTGAAGGAATTCATTCCTGCGAAATCGAAACACTCATTATCCGATCATATCAAGGAGGAATGAGCATGAGCCTTGGAATTGACATGCATGTCAAAGAATCAGTGCTTTGTATTCGATTAACAGGCGAACTCGATCACCATACGGCTGAAACGCTGAAACAAAAAGTAACGGAATCATTGGAAAAGGATGATATTCGTCATATCGTGCTGAATCTGGAGGACCTTTCCTTTATGGACAGCTCGGGGCTTGGCGTTATTTTAGGCAGATACAAACAAATTAAGCAAATTGGCGGGGAAATGGTCGTTTGCGCCATCTCTCCGGCAGTGAAACGGCTGTTTGATATGTCTGGCCTGTTTAAAATTATTCGCTTTGAACAATCTGAGCAGCAGGCACTGCTCACACTGGGGGTGGCATCATGAAAAATGAAATGCACCTTGAATTTTCCGCCCTCAGCCAAAATGAATCGTTTGCGCGTGTGACAGTTGCTTCATTTATTGCACAGCTTGACCCGACCATGGATGAACTCACCGAGATCAAAACCGTGGTGTCAGAAGCGGTGACGAATGCCATCATCCATGGGTACGAAGAAAATGGCGACGGAAAAGTATATATTTCGGTGACGCTGGAAGATCATGTCGTATATATGACCATCCGTGATGAAGGGCTCGGCATTACAGATCTGGAAGAAGCCCGGCAGCCTTTATTCACAACAAAGCCTGAGCTGGAGCGTTCTGGAATGGGCTTTACCATTATGGAAAATTTCATGGATGATGTCAGTATCGATTCATCACCCGAAATGGGGACGACGATTCGCTTAACAAAGCACTTATCAAAAAGCAAAGCGCTTTGTAATTAAGGAGATTTGTTATGGATGTGGAGGTTAAGAAAAACGGTAAGAACGCTCAGCTGAAGGACCATGAAGTAAAAGAATTAATCAAACAGAGCCAAGATGGCGACCAGCAGGCAAGAGACCTCCTCATAGAAAAAAACATGCGTCTTGTTTGGTCTGTCGTACAGCGGTTTTTAAACAGAGGATATGAGCCTGATGACCTCTTTCAGATTGGCTGCATCGGGCTGTTAAAATCTGTTGATAAATTTGATTTAACCTATGATGTGCGCTTCTCGACATATGCAGTGCCGATGATTATCGGCGAAATCCAGCGTTTTATCCGTGATGACGGAACTGTCAAGGTGTCAAGATCATTAAAAGAGCTTGGCAACAAAATCCGCCGAGCGAAAGATGAACTTTCAAAAACACTGGGCAGGGTGCCGACCGTACAGGAAATCGCCGAACATTTGGAGATTGAAGCTGAAGATGTCGTGCTTGCCCAAGAGGCAGTAAGAGCCCCGTCTTCGATTCATGAGACAGTTTATGAAAATGACGGAGATCCGATTACCCTGCTTGACCAAATCGCCGATAACTCAGAAGAGAAATGGTTTGATAAAATTGCGCTGAAAGAAGCCATAAGCGATTTAGAAGAAAGGGAAAAATTAATCGTCTATCTTCGGTATTATAAAGATCAGACGCAGTCAGAAGTTGCTGAGCGGCTGGGGATATCTCAGGTGCAGGTATCCAGGCTTGAAAAGAAAATATTAAAGCAAATCAAGGTTCAAATGGATCATACGGAAAGCTAGTCTGTCACTGCAGGCTGGCTTTTTGTTTTGCAAAAGCATGGTAATTTATGGTCTTTTCAAGCGGATGAATGAGAACAAAATCGAACCACATACTACATATATAACCACCGAAAGATGGTGATCAATGATGGAACGACGACTATTTATCAGGCTTCGCCACCGCGTTTTGGCACATCCGGGGGATATCATAACGGTCGGGGATGCCGCGCAAATAGAAGGGCAGCATCAGCTGAAAAAGAAACTGTCGGCTATGCCGCTGTATCAGGTGAGCGAAAAAGATAAAAATATCGTAATTCTGGATATCATAAAAGTGCTCAAAGCCATTTATCAGCAGGATCCCACACTTGATGTTCAAACTGTGGGCGGAGCTGAAACCATTGTTGAAATTCAGTATCAGAAACGGCACATATCAACCGTTCTTTTTATTGGTGTCTGGCTGCTGCTGTTTATCGGATCGTG
Organism: Bacillus sp. PAMC26543; assembly: GCF_014250375.1. Classification (NCBI taxonomy): domain Bacteria; kingdom Bacillati; phylum Bacillota; class Bacilli; order Caryophanales; family Bacillaceae; genus Bacillus; species Bacillus sp. PAMC26543. The sequence goes on from NZ_CP060193.1 coordinate 1,824,197, forward strand.
CCTCGCCATCATGAACTTCCATGAGGATGTCAGCATGGGAGATGTTCATATTGCGCTATATGAAATCATAACCGGAGAGCGGAATGACTATCCATATTTACTTCAAATCCCTTACAGCATTGGTTTGGGACTGGGGATGATTGTGTTTTTTAACCACATTTTTAAAAAGCGCCTTAATGAAGAGCCCAGCCCGCTGGAGGTTGAAATGTTTAACTATCAGCTTGATCTCGATCAATATGTGGCCATGCATGAAAATGAAGAAACAATAAAGGACCTGCATGATCGTTAGTGTATTGTTCATCATTTTTGTCGGGCTCGGCGGAGGCATCACAGTCGGGGCAGGTTTCGTGGCTTTTTTAACCGTGATGGGAATCATTCCGCGTCTGATGCAGCTCACCAAAACGATGAGATTTGTTCAAGCTTATGAAGCGGCTGTTATTCTCGGTGCGGTTTGCGGGGGCTGGGAAACACTTCATATGCACCATCTCTTTTTATCAAAGTGGATTGCCGTGCCGGTCGGGCTGTTGGCCGGAGTATTTGTCGGGATGCTTGCAGCCGCGCTGACAGAAGTGTTAAATGTCCTGCCGATCTTGGCTAAACGAATCGGCCTCAGAAGTAAAATCATTATTTTATTAATGGCCATTGTCATTGGAAAAATCGCGGGATCTTTATTTCATTGGCTGTATTTTATTCATCATTCATAAGGAGGTTTTAATATGACAAACATAAAAGAAAACTACAAATCAAAAGTAAAAACATATCAGCCAAAGCCGCCTTACGTATGGAACTGTGTAAAAGCCTTTCTTGTAGGCGGTTTGATCTGCATGATCGGACAAGGTCTGCAGAATTTTTATATCCATTTTTTTGATTTTAACGAAAAAACAGCAGGAAACCCTACGGCGGCAACGCTGATCCTATTATCAGCGTTGCTCACCGGATTCGGCATTTATGACAGAATCGGTCAGTTTGCAGGCGCAGGATCAGCTGTACCTGTCACCGGCTTTGCCAACAGTATGGCAAGCGCGGCTCTTGAGTATAAAAGCGAAGGTTTAGTATTGGGAGTAGCGACAAACATGTTTAAACTGGCGGGAAACGTCATCGTATTCGGTGTTGTGGCTGCTTACATCGTCGGAATGATTCGGTTTGCTTTTGAGAAACTGATGTCATAGGAGGAGAAAGAAATGAAATTAACAGGAAAGCAAACCTGGGTGTTTGAGCATCCCTTATTTGTCAATGCAGCGGGAACAGCAGTAGGGCCTAAGGAAAAAGACGGTCCGCTCGGGTCTTTATATGATAAAACCTATGACGACATGCACTGTAATCAAAAAAGCTGGGAAATGGCTGAAAGGCAGCTAATGGAGGATGCCATCAATACCGTGCTGCAAAAAAACAATTTGAAAAAAGATGATATTGATCTTTTGCTTGCAGGCGATCTGTTGAATCAAAATGTCACAGCCAACTATGTGGCAAGGCATCTGAAAATCCCGTTTCTTTGCATGTTTGGCGCATGCTCAACATCAATGGAAACAGTTGCTGTTGCATCTGCCTTAGTCGACGGCGGATTTGCAAATCGGGCGATTGCTGCTACAAGCAGTCACAATGCCACGGCCGAAAGACAGTTCCGCTATCCGACGGAATACGGCGGGCAAAAACCGGATACTGCGACATCTACTGTAACTGGGAGCGGTGCGGTTGTTATCAGTCAGACACCGAGTGATATTCAAATTACAAGTGCAACTATAGGGAAGGTGGCTGACTTAGGAATTACCGACCCGTTTGATATGGGATCAGCCATGGCTCCTGCTGCTGCTGATACCATTAAACAGCACTTTCAAGACATGAACCGCACAGCAGACGACTACGATCTGATCCTGACGGGAGACCTTTCCGGCGTCGGATCTCCTATTGTCAAAGATATCTTGAAAGAAGAGGGATATCCGGTCGGCACAAAACATGATGATTGCGGGCTTCTGATTTACACACCAGATCAGCAAGTGTTTGCCGGAGGAAGCGGCTGCGCTTGTTCCGCAGTTGTAACCTACTCACATATTTTCAAGCAGCTGAAAGAAGGAAAATTAAACCGTGTGTTTGTAGTAGCAACCGGGGCGCTGTTAAGCCCGACTATGATCCAGCAAAAACAAACCATTCCGACCATCGCACACGGGGTTGTATTTGAACGTGCAGGAGGTGCATCTTAAGTGGACTATCTTTTGGCTTTTGTTTGCGGAGGCGCCATTTGTATTGTCGGGCAGCTGCTGCTGGACATATTTAAATTGACGCCTGCCCACGTCATGACATCCTTTGTCGTCATCGGGGCGATTTTAGATGGTTTTGGCATTTACGATAAATTTATTGAGTTTGCTGGAGGAGGCGCCACGGTTCCGATTGTCAGCTTTGGCCACAGCCTTCTGCACGGTGCCATGCATCAGGCGCATATACACGGATTTATCGGAATCGGTATGGGGATATTCGAGCTGACATCTGCCGGTATCTCAGCCGCCATTCTATTCGCCTTTATCGTCGCTGTTATTTTTAAACCGAAAGGATAATGCCGAGATGACGACAAAACGCAAGGTCATACTGGTAACAGACGGAGACGTGTATGCCGCTAAAACAATTGAATACGCCGCAAGAAGAGTTGGAGGGAGATGTATTTCTCAATCAAAAGGCAATCCCTCCACCCGCAGCGGCGCCGAGCTTGTCAGGCTGATTGCATCGGCACCGTATGACCCTGTATTTGTCATGTTTGACGACTCCGGCCTTCAAGGAGAGGGACCGGGAGAAACCGCTCTGACCTATGTGGCCACTCATCCGGCAATTGAAGTGCTCGGTGTGATTGCGGTAGCGTCGAAAACCCATCAGGCTGAATGGACCAGGGTTGACGTAAGCATTGACCGCAATGGAGAGATAACAGAATACGGTGTGGACAAAATCGGAGAGAGGGAATTCGATGAACACAGAATGAACGGGGATACGGTCTATTGCCTTGATAAACTTGATCTGCCGCTTATCGTTGGTATCGGGGATATCGGCAAAATGGGCAGGAAAGACGATATATCGAAAGGGTCGCCAATCACCATGAAAGCGGTCGAGTTTATTTTAGAAAGGAGCGGGTATCATGCCGGACAAACAGGAAGAGAAAATCCGGGTTTATCGGAATCCAGACAAAAATGAAGCTTATTTTAAAAATCGCGTCGGAATGGGAATCAGCTATGATGTAGGTGTTCGCAAGCTTACCATTTTAGACAGAGAAGTTCAGCTGTACTATTTGAATGGATTATGTGACACTGCCTTTATCATTCACTTAATGAGAGAGCTAGTTGCCATTAACAACCGGACAGGAAAAGAGGACCCTGAAGAGCTGGTCGATATCGTTGAAAACAGGCTGCTCAACGCCCAGGTCGAAAAAGTAAAAACGCTGGATGAAACCACCGACCAGGTGCTGTCCGGGTTAGTCGCAGTTATTGTTGAAGATGCAGGATTTGCTTTTATCATTGATGTCAGAAGCTATCCGGGAAGAAATCCGGAAGAACCGGATACGGAAAAGGTGGTAAGAGGCGCCAGAGACGGATTTGTTGAAAATATCGTCGTCAATACCGCGCTTCTCAGAAGACGGATCAGGGACGAACGCCTTCGCGTCAAGATGACAAAGGTCGGCGAGCGTTCAAAAACGGATCTGAGCATTTGTTATATCGAAGACATTGCAGATCCGGATCTTGTTGACATCGTGGAAAAAGAAATTGCCGCCATTGATGTCGACGGATTAACAATGGCAGACAAAACAGTCGAAGAGTTTATTATCAAACAAAGCTACAACCCGTTTCCGCTCGTCCGTTATACAGAAAGGCCCGATGTGGCGGCCAATCACGTACTTGAAGGCCATGTCGTGATTATGGTTGATACATCGCCAAGTGTAATCATAACGCCGACAACCTTATTCCATCATGTTCAGCATGCTGAAGAATACAGACAGGCTCCTTCTGTGGGAACTTTTTTAAGATGGGTACGATTTTTCGGCATTCTTGCTTCTACTTTATTTCTCCCCATCTGGTTTCTCTTTGTTCTTCAACCGGAACTGCTGCCAGAGAATCTAAAATTTATCGGGTTGAATAAAGATATGCACATCCCGATCATTCTGCAGATTTTCTTAGCTGATTTAGGAATTGAGTTTCTCAGAATGGCGGCTATTCACACACCGACCGCTTTATCTACCGCAATGGGATTAATTGCCGCGGTTCTAATCGGGCAAATTGCCATTGATGTGGGGCTGTTCTCTCCTGAGGTCATACTGTATGTCTCGCTTGCCGCTATTGGAACATTTACGACGCCAAGCTATGAATTAAGCCTGGCAAATAAAATGGCCCGTCTTACACTTATGATATTAGTAGCACTCTTTCATGTAAAAGGGCTCGTTATAGGATTTACTGTTCTGATTATTGCCATGGCCAGCATAAAATCCCTTCAAACCCCATACCTATGGCCGCTCATTCCGTTTAACGGAAAGGCGCTGTGGCAGGTGCTGATTCGCACGGCGAAACCTGGTGCGAATGTAAGACCAAGCATTGTTCACCCAAGAAATCGCTTAAGACAGCCTACCAATTCATAATCGCATTGAAACTGACTGAAGAGTATGATAATGTATGTCTTAATTATGAAAGGACAGTCCATAAAACTGTCCTTTCACCCATAAGCGGAGAAAGAGGGAATGACATTGTTCTTACACGGCACTAGCAGACAAAATCAACATGGGCATTTGGAAATCGGAGGTGTGGACGCTCTCTATTTAGCTGAAACATATGGCACGCCTCTTTACGTATATGATGTGGCTTTAATACGTGAGCGTGCTAAAAGCTTTAAGCAGGCATTTATAACTGCAGGATTGGCAGCGCAGGTCGCGTATGCGAGCAAGGCATTCTCTTCTGTTGCGATGATTCAGCTTGCCGAGGAAGAAGGGCTTTCCTTAGATGTCGTGTCTGGAGGAGAACTTTACACAGCTGTTGCAGCAGGATTTCCGGCGGAGCGCATTCACTTTCACGGAAATAACAAAAGCAGGGAAGAGCTGCGAATGGCGCTTGAACACCGTATCGGCTGCATTGTGGTTGATAATTTCTATGAAATCTCGATACTTGAAGACCTGTGCAAAGAAACTGGGCACTCAATTGATGTTCTCCTGCGGATTACCCCCGGAGTAGAGGCGCATACACATGACTACATTACAACGGGACAGGAAGATTCAAAGTTTGGTTTTGACCTTCATAACGGACAAACTGAACAGGCGATTGAACAGGTTTTACAATCAGAACACATTCAGCTGCTAGGTGTTCATTGCCATATCGGTTCGCAAATTTTTGATACAGCCGGTTTTGTGCTAGCGGCAGAAAAAATCTTCAAAAAACTTGACGAATGGAGAGAAGCTTACTCATTTGTTTCAAAGGTGCTGAACCTTGGAGGCGGTTTTGGCATTCGTTATACGGAAGAAGATGAACCGCTTCAGGCCACTGAATATGTAGAAAAAATTATCGAAGCAGTAAAAACAAATGCAGCCCGCTATGGATTTGACATACCGGAAATTTGGATCGAACCGGGCCGCTCGCTTGTAGGAGACGCAGGCACAACACTTTATACAGTCGGCTCCCAAAAAGAAGTGCCGGGTGTCCGGCAGTATGTAGCTGTTGACGGAGGAATGAACGACAATATCCGTCCGGCTCTCTATCAGGCAAAATATGAAGCTGTTACAGCTAACCGTATCGGTGAAGCGCACGATAAAACGGTATCGATTGCCGGCAAGTGCTGTGAAAGCGGAGATATGCTCATTTGGGATATTGACCTGCCGGAAGTAAAAGAAGGAGATCTGCTTGCTGTTTTCTGTACAGGCGCTTATGGCTACAGCATGGCCAATAATTATAATAGAATTCCAAGACCTGCCGTTGTATTTGTAGAAAACGGAGAGGCTCATTTAGTCGTAAAAAGAGAAACGTACGAGGATATTGTAAAACTGGATCTGCCATTTAAAACGAGTGTGAAGCAATGAAAAAAGCGCCGGGAATTCGGCGCTTTTTTTATTTGAATATAGAAACAATCGCGTTCCAGATGGAAACGAAGAAATCAATGACTTTCTGGATAAAGTTCTTGCCTTCATCTGAGTCTAAAAATTTACTAATCTTATCTTTCGCTTTATCAAGCTGGTCACCGACCTGTCCCCAGTCGATATCAACATTTTTCATCTTATTGAACAAGGATACAAGCTGATCCTTTTGGCTGTCTGTCAGTGTGACGTTTAAATCGGAAGCCGCATCATCCACTTTTTTCTCAATATCGGCTTTATTGTCAGGCACACCGTTTTTAGCAAACTCTTCTTTTATTTTTGCAATCAGCGCAGCCGCATTTTCGTCACCGATTTTGTCTCCAAGCTCTGAGGTCGTCACAAGCTCTTGGTTGGCGACTTGCTTAACGTCTTCAGAAATCGCTTCGTCAGAAGAAACTTCATATGCTTTAATCAAGCCTGTCAAAGCCGCAGTACCGGACACTTCAAACGGAGCGGTAATATAAACCTTCGCGTCCTTAACGCCGGCTGTCATCAAGGCATTGAGGTACATTTCATCCGTAATGCCGCTGATATTATGTGTCTCAACATTTAATCCGGAGCCTTTTTTGGCAATGGTAATAGACGATGATGAAATCGCTCTTGAGCCAATTTGCGCGCTTGGTATATATTTTCCTAAATATTCGTGTTCTTCCTTATTGGTAACGGTCACGGTTGTGGCATTATCAGGGACATTCATTTCATCAAGCACTTTTTGCTTATCTGATTCTGACAAATTTGCACCAAGTGTCACGATGACATCTCCGACTGCGGCATCCGCGAGACTGACTTTCGGAATCGTCAGCAGCAAAACGGCCGCTGCCAGCATTCCAATCCATATTTTTTTCAAAGCAGTTGACCTCCTTCATTTCACAAGCAGCAGTTAAAGCTGCTTTGCGAGGACCTGAATCATGATGAAAAATACAGTTCCGATAGGTTAGACGGAGATAGAGAGGTTCAGGTTTCATTTTTATTTTGGAGAAAAGCCGGGAGAGTCGTTTTCCCAAAAAAGGTGTGGTATAATAGCCGCGACAAGGAGAGACAAGCCATAATGATGATACATAAATTTCTCCTTTGAAAATTAAAATAAAGAAAGTGGGCATACAATTGAAAACAGGTTACTTTTTATTAGAAGACGGCAACAAAATTGAATTTGAACTTTATCCGGAAGCAGCACCGGGTACAGTTGCAAACTTTGAAAAGCTTGCAAACGAAGGATTTTACGACGGACTTACATTCCACCGAGTAATTCCAGGCTTCGTCAGCCAAGGCGGATGCCCGCACGGTACTGGCACAGGCGGTCCCGGATACACAATCAAATGTGAAACAGAAGGAAACCCGCACACACATGAAGCGGGCGCGCTCTCTATGGCACACGCAGGAAAAGATACTGGCGGCAGCCAATTTTTCATCGTCCATGAGCCGCAGCCTCATTTAAACGGTGTTCACACTGTATTTGGCAAAGTAACAAGCGGTCTAGAATTCGCGAAAAACATGTCTAACGGTGACGTGATGAAAGAAGTTCGCGTAGAAGGCTAATAGGCAGGCAGAAAGCTCCCCGATATGAGGGAGCTTTTTCTTTTCGCTCACAGCCTGATCTGGTTGTGACAGTTAACAAACAGACGTTTTTAAGGTAGAACGAGGAGGCATAGAGAGATTTGAGTTAAATCCTATAGCTATGTTTCAAATCATAAGTGTTCAATCACAATTGTATTCAATCCGACGGAACCAAAACACTGATTTTTGATACGTTCAGCGGGCTTATAGAAAATGCATTGCCTACGCTGTTCCCTTCAATATGATTCAACGTAATAGGAAAATCATCCCTATCTCTTCTTCTCTTTATACATATTAGAGATCGTATGAAATAGCTTAAACGAACCAGTAAAAAACAAAATGAGATTGTAAGCTAGTCCGCGTTTGTATGGGTGGAGCATTCCTTACAGTCACACTCATCAGGGAAAAATTAAACAAATTTTAAAGCTGACATGCTTCATCCCAAACGGCATTTGTAGTAAAATGAAATAATATCGATGTCATTTTTTTGAAAAGGGGCTGCGTTTGATGAACAACAAGGGCTGTATAAAATGCGGAAGCACTGAAGCTGGCCAAAAAGAAATTGCCACAACTGGAACCGGATTGTCAAAGTTGTTTGATGTGCAGCATAACCGTTTTCTCGTCGTCTACTGTAAGAAATGCGGATATTCGGAGTTTTATAATAAAGAAACTTCAACTGCCGGCAATATATTGGATTTGTTCTTTGGAGGCTGATTGATTCTTCTCCCAATTTCATTAGGAAATGGAACAAATTGATTCTGGCAGTAGAATGAATAGATGTGAAAATTTTCTTCAATGGTCCTAATGGGATTTCTTATCGATTCGTGATAACATAAATTGAAGACCGTTGTTTATTGGAGGAACTCAGTTGAAAGCGGAAACCGTTTCTAAGAAAAAATCAATATTTGAATGGGCCAAAGCGATTATTATCGCAGTTGTTCTGGCATTACTCATCCGCAATTTTATTTTTGCGCCGTATGTCGTTGACGGTGAGTCCATGGAGCCTACCCTTCATGACCATGAAAGGGTATTTGTCAATATGACAGTTAAGTACATAGGCGAGTTTAAGAGAGGGGATATCATCGTGCTAAACGGGGATGATGTCCACTATGTCAAGCGGCTGATCGGCTTGCCGGGAGACACAGTCGAAATGAAAAACGACCAGCTTTATATCAATGGAAAAAAAGTGGCTGAGCCTTATTTGAAGGCAAATAAAAAGCAAGCAAAAGAAGATGGATATGACCATCTAACTGATGATTTCGGCCCGATCAAAGTGCCTGATAACAAATATTTTGTGATGGGTGATAACCGCCGATACTCAATGGACAGCCGAAACGGGCTTGGACTCTTTACGAAAAAACAAATTGCGGGTACGTCAAAGTTTGTTTTCTTCCCATTTAACGACATTCGTAAAACCAACTAGGTATAAGCAGTTTCCTGAAAAGGAGCTGCTTTTTTATTCTTTTTCTCATGCATCCCCTAAAACCAGAACATAAATTCGTATATCTATAGAAAAGAAATTTTTGCAGAAATGCGAAACATATTCCCGTTATGCATCGTTATATTAATAATTTACGAGAATTTACGGTTTTTTATTCATGAAAAAAAGGAATAACTCATATGAATGAATAGATTCATATTGGCTGGAGGTTTTTTAAAATGGGAAGAATAAAAACCAAGATTACCATTCTGTTAGTGCTACTGGTTTTACTTGCAGGGGGGTATATGTACATAAATGATGTTGAACTGAAAGACGTTCCGACAGCGATTGGACAAACCTTGTCCTCCGAAGAAGAAGAGTATACAATCGAGGAATATCAAGTGACAAAAATTGACGGCACCGAATATCATGGAGAAGCAGAAAACGGCACGAAGATCATCTTCAACGGAAAAAAGTTAAATCAAGATTTGTCTGATATAAAAGAAGGCGATAAGATTAAGGCGTACTTCAGCAAATCAAAGCGGATCGACGGTTTAATCAAGGTTGCAAAAGTAAATGATTAAGTGAAAAAACACCTTTCGGAACGATGGGTGTTTTTTTGATTTCTCAAATTGTAAGTTTATTTCATTGCGTACTTAAGAAAGGATCGCTATAATAGCCATTAAGGACAAATGAATAAAGATTGTATCCTTCGGGGCAGGGTGGAAATCCCGACCGGCGGTAGTAAAGCGACATGCGCTTTAGAGCCCGTGACCCGTGTGCACATATGTACGCGGTGGATTCAGTTTAAGCTGAAGCCGACAGTGAAAGTCTGGATGGGAGAAGGATGAAGAACCGCTATGCAAAATGTATCAACATGCATAGTGTTATTTCCTATTGCGTAAAATACCTAAAGCCCCGAATTTTTCTTAAATTCGGGGCTTTTTTGACGGTAAATGAATAAAGAAGGGAGGGGAAAACAGATGGAAGAGTATTATATGAAACTGGCGTTGGATCTTGCGAAGCAGGGTGAAGGACAGACCGAATCGAATCCGCTCGTAGGCGCTGTTGTGGTGAAGGACGGACAGATTGTCGGGATGGGCGCCCATTTAAAATACGGTGAAGCTCACGCGGAAGTCCATGCTATTCATATGGCAGGCGCACATGTGAAAGACGCTGATATTTATGTCACCCTTGAACCATGCAGCCATTACGGAAAAACACCGCCTTGTGCCGAACTGATTATCAAGTCCGGGATAAAGAGAGTATTTGTCGCAATGAGAGATCCTAACCCGCTTGTGGCCGGACGGGGAATCAGCATGATAGAAGAAGCCGGCATCGAAGTAAAGGAAGGCATTCTGGCAGATCAGGCGGAACAGCTGAATGAAAAATTTCTGCATTTCATGAGGACAGGCCTCCCTTACGTCACATTAAAAGCTGCCGCAAGCCTAGACGGAAAAACAGCGACCAGTACAGGTGACAGCAAATGGATCACATCAGAAGCTGCAAGACAGGATGCTCAGCAATACAGGAAATCACATCAAAGCATTTTGGTCGGAGCAGGCACTGTGAAGGCTGACAATCCAAGCTTAACCTGCAGGCTCCCGAATGTTTCAAAACAGCCGGTCAGGGTGATACTTGATACCGAACTTTCGATTCCCGATGACGCCAATGTGATTTGCGATCAGGCAGCGCCGACTTGGATTTTTACAACAACACGTGCTGATGAGGAGAAGAAAAAACGGTTTTCCGCTTTTGGCGTGAAAATATTTACTCTGGAAACAGATCGTATACCAATTTCCGATGTACTGAAAATCCTTGCGGAAGAAGGCATCATGTCGGTGTATGTGGAAGGCGGATCAGCTGTTCACGGAAGCTTCGTCAAAGCAGGCTGTTTTCAAGAGATCATCTACTATTTTGCCCCTAAATTAATCGGAGGAACGCTTGCTCCCAGCTTAATCTCCGGTGAAGGTTTTCAATCAATGAAAGATGTCCCCTTATTACAATTCACAGATATAACCCAAATTGGCCGTGATATCAGACTGACGGCAAAACCGAAAAACGAGTAGGATGGTGACCATGTTTACAGGAATTATAGAAGAAACAGGCACAATCGAATCTATGAAAAAAGCTGGCCCCTCTATGGCCTTAACAATTAAATGCTCAAAAATATTAGAGGATGTTCATTTGGGCGACAGCATTGCAGTAAATGGCATTTGTCTGACTGTTACTGATTTCACGAAAAGTCACTTCACAGTTGATGTCATGCCTGAAACAGTCAAAGCAACGTCGCTGAACGATTTATCAAAAGGCAGCAAAGTGAATCTGGAAAGAGCCATGGCGGCAAACGGGCGTTTTGGAGGCCATTTCGTTTCAGGCCATGTCGACGGAACCGCAGAAATCACGCGTATTGAAGAAAAAAGCAACGCAGTTTACTATGATTTGAAAATGGATTCGTCATTAACAAAAACGTTGGTTTTAAAGGGATCTATTACCGTGGACGGCGTCAGTTTAACCATCTTCGGGCTGACAGATGATACCGTGACGATTTCTTTAATCCCTCACACCATCAGCGAAACGATTTTTTCAGAAAAAACAATCGGCTCTAAAGTGAATATCGAATGCGATATGATCGGAAAATATATGTATCGATTTTTGCATAAAGCCAATGAAAATAAGAACCAACAAACCATAACAAAAGCCTTCTTAAGCGAAAACGGCTTTTAGAGAGGAAGATTTGCATGTTTCATCCGATAGAAGAGGCATTAGACGCTTTAAAAAAAGGCGAAGTCATCATTGTTGTGGATGATGAAGACAGAGAAAACGAAGGAGACTTTGTGGCTCTTGCGGAGCATGCGACTCCTGAAGTGATTAACTTTATGGCGACGCACGGAAGAGGGCTGATTTGCACGCCTCTCAGTGAGGAAATCGCTGACAGGCTCGATCTTCATCCTATGGTTGAGCACAATACAGATTCCCACCACACTGCTTTTACAGTAAGCATTGACCACCGTAAGACAAAAACGGGAATCAGCGCACAGGAAAGATCATTTACTGTCAAAGCTTTGCTGGACAGCGGTTCAGTGCCGGCAGATTTTCAGCGTCCAGGGCACATTTTTCCGCTGATTGCGAAAAAGGGAGGTGTCCTGAAAAGAGCGGGCCATACAGAAGCGGCAGTTGATCTTGCTGAAGCCTGCGGTTCTCAGGGAGCTGGCGTCATTTGTGAAATAATGAATGAAGACGGAACGATGGCAAGGGTACCTGAGCTCATTGAAATTGCGAAAAAGCATCAATTAAAACTGATCACCATTAAGGATTTAATTGAGTACCGCTACAACTTGACAACACTTGTAGAGCGGGAAGTCGATATTACCTTGCCTACTGATTTTGGCACATTTAAGGTGTACGGATACACAAATGAGATCGATGGAAAAGAGCATGTCGCATTTGTGATGGGAGATGTGCCGTTTAATGAAGAACCAGTATTGGTTCGGGTTCATTCAGAGTGTCTCACAGGTGATGTGTTTGGGTCTCATCGCTGTGACTGCGGCCCGCAGCTTCACGCCGCGCTGACGCAAATTGCCGCAGAAGGCCGGGGAGTGCTTTTGTATCTCCGCCAAGAAGGCCGGGGCATCGGTCTGATCAATAAGTTAAAAGCTTATAAGCTTCAGGAAGAAGGGTATGACACCGTAGAAGCTAATGAAGCGCTCGGCTTTTTGCCTGATTTGCGCAATTACGGCATTGGTGCTCAAATTTTACGCGATCTCGGCGTGCGGAATATGAAGCTCTTGACGAATAATCCGCGAAAAATTGCTGGACTTGAAGGGTATGGTCTCAGCATTACAGAAAGAGTGCCGCTTCAAATGGAGGCCAAAGAGCACAACAAAAAATATTTGCAAACAAAGATGAATAAACTAGGTCATTTACTTCATTTCTAATAACAAAAATCACAAAAAAGGATGGGAATCATATGAATATCATACAAGGAAATTTAGTTGGTACAGGTCTTAAAATCGGAATCGTAGTAGGAAGATTTAATGATTTTATTACAAGCAAGCTGCTGAGCGGGGCAGAAGATGCTTTGCTCAGACACGGCGTGGATACAAACGATATTGATGTGGCTTGGGTTCCGGGCGCATTTGAAATTCCTTTCGCTGCTAAAAAAATGGCGGAAACAAAAAAATATGACGCCGTTATTACACTCGGCACTGTCATCAGAGGCGCGACGACTCATTACGATTACGTCTGCAACGAAGCTGCAAAAGGCATCGCGCAAGCAGCGAACACAACAGGCGTACCTGTGATCTTTGGAATTGTCACTACGGAAAACATTGAGCAGGCCATTGAACGGGCTGGAACAAAAGCAGGCAATAAGGGCGTAGATTGTGCTGTTTCTGCCATAGAAATGGCAAATTTAAACCGTTCATTTGAATAATTTGCTGAAAACAGTTTAAAAATATGGCGAAAATGATATAATGTGAGAAAACGGATCACCTATACTTATCCGTTTGATAGAACTGGACATTTAGGATATAGAGGGGTTTTTATGTTAATTCGTTATAAAAAATCGTTTGAAAAGATTGCGATGGGACTTCTTTCATTTATGCCAAATGAAAAAGATCTTAAGCAGCTTCAGCAGACAATTAAGGACTACGAAACGGATACAGACCGCCAGCTCTTTCTTTGGAAAGAGGACGAGGATATCGTCGGAGCAATCGGAGTTGAAAAAAAGGATTCCGAGGTTGAAATCCGGCATATCAGTGTGAATCCTTCTCATCGCCATCAAGGAATCGGAAAACAGATGATGGATGCTTTAAAGCATTTATTCAAAACGCAGGTACTGGTTCCGAATGAATTAACGCAGAGCTTTTTCGAACGCTGTCAAGGTCAGCAGGATCAAGACATTTCATACAATAATTAAGCAGAGGCTGTTATCAGCCTCTGCTTTTTTTTCTTCGTTCAATTTCTTTCTCGCGTTCGCGGATGACATCAGTCCGATCCCGCAAACGATGTTTATGAATTAGAAATCTATCAGTGAGTGTGCTGGGCTGTCCCCAAGTGTAAGCTTTTTGCTTGCATTCAATGCGGCATGCTTCCTTCAGCCTCTCATCTTTAATTGGCAGCATGATGCTTTTATAGGAAGATCCCAGTTCAATTTGTTCGTAAACCGACTGCATAAGCTCCAGTAAACGGGTATGATCAAGCCCCAAATCTTCCACCGCTTGTCTTTCCGCTTGAAGAATCCGTATGCTGTTTGCCAGCAATCTTTTGGCCCCGGCTGTATTCTGTCTTCTGTGATGATACAAAGCAACAGCAAGCTGGATAAAGCCGACCCAAAGTATGTTTCGTTTGTTCGGAGGATCTTCCTTCCAATATTCTTCTAGTATTTCATGGCATTCAAAATAATCCCGTGTTGCGTGAAATTCAACGAGATAATCGATATAAGCTTTCGGGTACAAGATGCTTCCTCCTTTTAATCCGCCTTTAGTGTAACACAGGACAGATAAAAGGAAAAAACAGCGCATTGGATTCGCTCATTTTTAGTTCTAGCAAATCCAAGCGGCACCTACGATAATCAGCAGAATAAACAAAACGACAATTAAAGCGAAACCGCCGCTGAAGCACTTTTCTCCCATGAACATTCAGCCTCCTTTGTTGTGGTCTACGCGAGCATCCTATGTACACCTGCCCTTTTTTGTGTAGGCGGATATCTTGTTATTTGAATATTCAGCACAAATCTCTTGAAATGCAGGAAATGAAATAGTATTGGACGAGAGCTTTTTGGTGGCTTATACTAAAGGGTAGCCAGTTTATCCGGCAATGAGAGTGATACTTGAAAATGGTGAGATGATGGAAGAATATCAAGTAAAAATTGATACGTTTGAAGGCCCATTGGACCTGCTGCTTCATTTAATCAATCGTCTTGAAATTGACATATATGATATACCTGTGGCGAAGATTACTGAACAATATTTATTATATGTACATACGATGCGTGTGCTTGAGCTTGATATCGCCAGCGAGTATTTGGTGATGGCTGCCACACTGCTCAGTATTAAAAGCAGAATGCTGCTCCCGAAGCAAGAGGAAGAGCTGTTTGAGGATGAATTGCTTGAGGAAGAAGACCCGCGGGAGGAACTGATTGAAAAGCTGATTGAGTATAGAAAATATAAAGACGCGGCGAAGGAATTAAAGGAACGGGAAGAAGAAAGACAAAAATCATTCACGAAACCGCCGAGTGACTTGAGCGAATATGCAAAAGAAGTGAAACAGTCGGAGCAAAAGCTGTCAGTCACAGTCTACGATATGATTGGCGCTTTTCAAAAAGTGCTGAAGCGAAAAAAAATAACAAGGCCGATGGAAACAACAATTACAAGACAGGAAATACCAATCGAAGACAGAATGAATGAAATCGTGCACAGCCTGAAATCAAAAGGGAAAAGAATCAATTTTATGGATCTTTTTTCATATGAGCAAAAAGAACATTTGGTTGTCACCTTCCTGGCGGTTTTAGAACTGATGAAAAATCAGCTGATTTTGATTGAGCAGGAGCAAAATTTTTCAGATATTTACATTATGGGGAGTGAATCCATTCATGGGGCTTGATATCGTGAATTGGAAAGCTATAGTGGAAGCCCTTCTATATGCGGCAGGCGATGAAGGACTGACCAAAAAACAGCTGTTAACAGTGCTTGAAATAGAAGAGCCTGAACTGAACACCATTATGGCGGATGTGGCAGACGATTACCGTCATGATACAAGAGGCATTGAACTAATTGAATATGCAGATACGTACATGCTTTCCACCAAAAAGGACTTTGCGCCGTACTTGAAAAAACTGATCGAAGTACCGTCGAAAGGCCTTTCCCAGGCATCTTTGGAGGTGCTGGCGATTGTTTCATATAAACAGCCGATTACGAGAGCGGAAATTGAAGATATCAGAGGCGTGAAATCAGAAAGAATTTTACACAGCCTTGTCGCCAAGGCGCTGCTGTGTGAAGTCGGACGCGCTGACGGTCCGGGACGGGCCATTTTATACGGCACGACGCCGACTTTTCTTGAGCAATTCGGCTTAAAAACGCTGGACGAGCTTCCGCCGCTGCCTGAAAATGCGGAAGATGACGTTCTTCAAGAAGAAGCGGATTTATTCTTTGAAAACTTTAACCAAACCTTTGAAGACATAAAATAGAGATTTAATGAATCGCGCTTTTTCATCAACATAAGATATAAGGAAGAAGTAGCTATCATGAAAGAAGCAAAATGTGAGAGACAAAGACATGAGGGGAAGATACCAAACGAAATGGGACATTCGATTGTGCGAGTGCAGACTCAAAAAACAGGCGAATTCTTATCAATGGTTGTCAATACCGTTAATGATTATTTAAATGAAACCACACTGGCGTCTATGCAGGCTGAATTGCCTGTTGAAGAGGCATACTGCTGTGATGTGCTGAGCACGCTGAGAAGAATGACAGTATTTTGTGAAGGAGGCGCTGAAGCATGCCGCCGTCTCCTTATGCAAGAGCCATTTCAGGAAACCAGAGCGGAAAAAACACTTTACAATGTGTATCATCAATGCATTGAAGAGTTCTTTATGCCAAAGAAAGACACCTGGTGTGAAAACAGCCGGGCGTCATATACCGGAGTCAGCGCAATTGAGTTCTACCATGCTGTTCCGCAGTCTCTGGAGCAATTATTATTGCCGCTGAGCGCAGCGTTTCTGAAGATGAGGGAAGAACTGGCTCATTACGAAGCGTCCGGATCTAGCATGGCATCAATCAGATAACACTTACTCTCCCTTTATGGGAGAGTTTTTTTATGTTTGCAGGCCAAGACACAATTGTTATTCATAACTGATGGACATGCGCATAAACTTGTACAAACCACCACAAGGACGTGAACAAACATGCGCATTTTTAAAAAAGCTGTATTAATAGTCATCATTTCTTTTCTATTTGCAAATGTAAATGTGAACACAGCACATGCAGCTATAAATGTCAGTGCGAAGAGCGCCATTGTCATTGACGGCACATCAGGAAGAGTGTTATTTGCCAAGGACGAGCATGAAAAAAGGCGGATTGCCAGTATTACAAAGATCATGACCGCTGTTCTCGCCATTGAATCCGGAAAAATGGAAGAAACCGTGACTGTTTCTGCAAATGCGGTCAGAACAGAGGGCTCGGCCATTTATTTAACCGAAGGGCAAAAAGTAAAATTGAAGGATCTTGTGTATGGCCTGATGCTGAGATCCGGGAACGATGCTGCTGTTGCGATTGCTGAGTATGTCGGGGGAAGCCTCGATGGATTTGTCTATATGATGAACCAAAAAGCAGAACAAATCGGTATGGAGAATACCCGTTTTCAAAACCCGCACGGATTGGACGACCATGAAAATCACTACTCAACAGCTTATGACATGGCTGTTTTAACGAAATACGCCATGAAGCTCAAAGACTATCAAACCATCTCCGGCACAAAAATATACAAAGCAGAAACAATGGAAAGCGTATGGAAAAACAAAAATAAATTGCTGACGATGCTGTACCCATACAGCACAGGGGGGAAAACAGGCTATACCAAGCTTGCAAAACGCACACTCGTTTCAACCGCTTCAAAGGACGGCGTTAATCTGATAGCCGTTACCATTAATGACCCCGACGATTGGGATGATCATATGAATATGTTTAACTATGTATTTGATCATTATCAAACATATTTAATCGCAAAAAAAGGAGATATTCCTAAGCTCAAAGGTACATTTTATGAGTCTAAAGCTTTCATCAAACGGGACATCACCTATTTGCTTACCGAAGAAGAAAAAGAAGATGTCAAAATCAACACTACCCTGCTCAAACCGAAAAAAGCCTGGGAAAAGGATGTCTCAAAAATTCCGGATATTGTAGGACATATGAAAGTCATGTTCAACGATGAAACCATCGCAAAAGTGCCGATCTATTACGAAAACGAACGAAATCAAAAACCGAAAAAAAAGTTTTTTGAAACGTTTCAATCCATTTTTCTGAATGCGGCTGGCGGGGCAAAATGGTCAATATAATCTGGGTCAGCTTAACTGTGATCGGGCTAGTATTTGCGATGTGCAATGGAACGCTGCAAGATGTAAATGAGGCGGTGTTTAAAGGAGCCAAAGAAGCTGTCACAATCTCATTTGGACTTATGAGCGTGCTTGTTTTTTGGCTGGGTTTAATGAAAATAGCTGAACAGTCAGGATTGCTGGATATTTTCAGCCGTATGTGCAGGCCTTTTATTTCTAAGCTGTTCCCTGACATACCGCCGGATCATCCCGCAATGGGCTACATTTTATCAAATCTCATGGCGAACTTCTTCGGTCTCGGGAACGCGGCCACACCTCTTGGCATTAAAGCAATGGAGCAAATGAAAAAGCTGAATGGAAACCGTTCGGAAGCGAGCCGTTCCATGATCACTTTTTTAGCTGTTAATACTTCCTGCATTACTCTCATCCCGACGACGGTTATCGCCGTGCGAATGGCCTATTCCTCCAAAACGCCGACAGATATCGTCGGACCGAGCATTTTGGCGACACTCATTTCTGGAATCGGCGCCATTATTATTGACCGTTATTTTTATTACCGCCGTAAAAAGAAGGGGAGGTAAGCCGATGGAAATTATCAACTGGCTGTCTTTAGCCATGATCCCTATCATTATTGCCGGCATTCTACTTTATGGAACAATCAAAAAGGTGCCGACATATGAATCCTTTGTTGAAGGCGGAAAAGAAGGAATTGAGATCGCATTTTCGATTATCCCCTACTTAGTAGGGATGCTTGTTGCGATTACCGTTTTCAGATCATCAGGCGCGCTTGACTTTTTTATGGATCTTTTAAAGCCGGCCTTTTCCGCCATCGGCATACCGGCTGAGGTGGTTCCGCTTGCGCTGATCCGTCCGATCTCCGGTACGGCTGCTCTGGGTATGACCACCGATTTAATTGCAGTGTATGGACCGGATTCCTTTATTGGCAGGCTGGCATCGGTGATGCAGGGATCAACGGATACAACACTTTATGTGCTGACGGTGTATTTCGGAGCGGTCGGCATTAAAAAAATGGGTGATGCGTTAAAGGTGGGACTTCTTGCTGATTTAATCGGTGTAGTTGCATCTATCATCATCGTTACGTTATTATTTGGGAGCGCCTGAAAATGGCGTTTTTTTAGATAAAGCATGCGAAATCTGAAAAAGCTTGTTTGTTCAGGTTGAAAAAAGTAAGATAATACTTGAGGTGAAAGACATGGAAAGACTGCAAAAAGTAATTGCTCACGCCGGAGTTGCATCGCGCAGAAAGGCAGAAGAGCTGATTAAAGAAGGAAAAGTAAAGGTGAACGGCAAAGTAATAACAGAGCTTGGTGTTAAAGTCACCGGTTCTGATCAGATTGAAGTAAACGGCTTGAAAGTGGAACGTGAAGAGCCTGTTTATTTTCTGCTATATAAACCAAGAGGCGTGATCTCCGCAGCGGATGATGACAAAGGGCGCAAAGTCGTGACGGACTTTTTTAGAGAAGTGCCGCAGCGCATCTATCCGGTCGGACGTCTGGATTACGATACAAGCGGTCTTTTGCTTTTAACCAATGACGGCGAGTTTGCCAACAAGCTGATGCACCCTAAATATGAAATAAACAAAACATATGTAGCAAAGGTAAAAGGCATACCGTCTAAAGAGCTGATCAGAAAGCTGGAGCGCGGCATTATGCTAGAGGAAGGCAAAACAGCGCCTGCCAAAGCGAAGCTGCTTTCATTGGATAAGAAAAAACAAACAAGCATTATACAGCTGACCATCCATGAAGGACGGAACAGGCAAGTGCGCCGCATGTTTGAAGCAATCGGACATGAAGTAATTAAGCTGAAGCGGGAAGAATACGCATTTTTAAATCTGAGAGGCTTAAATACGGGAGACGCAAGAGAGCTTACGCCGCATGAAGTCAAAAGACTCAGAGCGCTAGCGGAACACGGTAAAAACGCTTTCTAAGTTTCACATAACCTTCAAAAAGTTAGAAATGTGAAATGATTGTGAAATGATATAATTGAATGGATCTGCAATAGGGGAAGGGGGCAGTGGACAATGAAGAAAAAAAGGCGTTTATTCATTCGGACCGGCATCCTTCTCGTTTTAATCTGCGCGCTGGGCTATACAATATACAATGCTGTATTTGCCGACAAAGAGAGCATATCCGAAGGGTCCGAGGCACCGAATTTTGTCCTTGAAGATACGAATGGGGAACGTATTGAGCTGAGTGACTTAAAAGGAAAAGGTGTTTTTTTGAATTTCTGGGGCACCTGGTGTGAGCCGTGCAAAAAAGAATTTCCTTATATGGCGAACCAATACAAATATTTTAAAGACCAAGGCGTTGAAATTGTCGCGGTAAATGTTGGGGAGTCAAAGATAGCAGTACATAATTTTATGAAATCCTACGGAGTGAATTTTCCGGTTGTCCTGGATACAGATCGTCAGGTGCTTGATGCCTATGGCGTATCTCCGCTTCCGACAACCTTTTTAATCAATCCGGAAGGAAAAGTTGTCAAGGTGGTGACCGGCACTATGACAGAAAGCATGATCCATGACTATATGAATCTGATAAAACCCGGAGCGACTTCGGGATGAAGCAGGTAAAATGTGAATGCGGACATATCAACCCGGTAGGAACCGTTTTATGTGAATCGTGCGGCAGGGCGCTTCAGGAAACGCAGCCCCCGCTTGCTGATATGAGATACGATGGAAGTGCGAGACGTTCACAAACCTATAACAAAACGTTCATTGATAAAATATGGAACTTCTTTTCTTCGGTTAAGGTCGGAATATGGCTTATCGTCATAACCCTTGCAGCATCAGCATTCGGGACTATATTTCCTCAAGAAGCCTATTTGCCCCCCGGCGCTCAGGCTGATACATATTATAAAGAACAATACGGCACGTTTGGCCAGCTTTATTATTTACTCGGGTTCCATCATTTATATGGATCTTGGTGGTACTTGCTGCTGATTGCCTCTATCGGCATTTCTCTTGTCATCTGCAGCCTTGACCGCGTGATTCCCCTGTACAGGGCATTGAAAAATCAGGGGGTCAGGAGAAGCCCTGTTTTCTTAAAAAGACAGCGGCTGTTCAGTGAAACGGAGACCGAGCTCAACCTTGAAGAAAAAGAAAAGATTGTGACTCTCTTAAAGAAAAAGCGTTATAGAATACGAGAACAAGAGGGCAGCATTCTGGCGGAAAAAGGGCGTTTTTCCCGCTGGGGTCCGTATGTCAATCACATAGGACTAATCATTTTCCTGATTGGCGCAATGCTGAGATTTGTGCCGGGCATGTACGTCGATGAAACGCTCTGGGTCAGAGAAGGCGAAACTGCGGCAATTCCAGGCACAGACGGAAGATATTATTTGAAAAACAATCAATTCAGCGTAGAGACTTATAACAGCGAGACAGAAAAAAAGGTGTTCGCTGATGCCATTGACAGAGTCGGAAGCGGAAAGGTCGCGAAAAACTTTCAAACAGACGCGGTTCTCTATAAACGGGAAGGCAAAATTGTCTATGGAGAGAAGCCGAAGCTGAAAAAAGTAAAAGAAGAAGATATTCGTGTCAACCAGCCGCTGCGCTTTGATTCGTTTTCTGTTTATCAGGTGGATTATAAAGAGAATCAGCTCGATCAGATGGTGTTTCAGCTGATTGACAAAAAATCAAAAAAATCCTTTGGGAGCTTAAAGATCAACCTATTGGATCCAGATTCGGTTTATGATCTTGGCAACGGTTACAAAGTTGAGGTCGCCAGCTACCTTCCTGACTTCTATTTTAATCAGGACGGAGAGCCGAGCACAAAAACAAAAATCCCTAACAATCCGGCGTTTGTTTTTAATATCATAACGCCAGATAAGCCAAAAGGCGAAAAAAGCTTTGTTGCCATTCAAGAAACAATTGAAGGGTCGGGCAGCAATAAGTACAAGTTGAAATTTGACCATGTCGAAACGAAAAACATAACCGGTCTGACAGTCAGAAAAGATCTGACGCTTTGGGTGCTTGCCATCGGCGGAGCCATTTTTATGATTGGCGTCATTCAAGGAATGTACTGGCAGCACCGCAGAATCTGGCTGCATACACAGGAAGGTGCAGTCATGGTTGCCGGCCATACCAATAAAAACTGGTACGGACTAAAGCAGGATTTAAAATTTGTTTTAGCCGATACGGGGCTGACTGAACCAGCAGACCAAAAAGAATTAATGAAAACACAGAAATAGGCGAAAAGGGAGTGGTGTCATGGCGGAGCTGAGCGGAAATTTTCTTTATGCGGCCTTTCTCGTGTATTTAATTGCGGTCCCGATTTTCGGCGGGGCCATACGCGGAAGGAAAAATAAAAAAGACAGGGCAAACCGGTGGGCGACGATCGGGATTACCCTTTCGATTACCGGTTTTCTCTGCCACCTGGGCTATTTTATTACAAGGTGGGCTGCCAGCGGCCATGCGCCTGTCAGCAACATGTTTGAATTTACAACGGCCTTTGGCATGATGCTTGTGCTTGCGTTTATTATCCTTTATTTTATCTATCAATTGCCTTCATTAGGTCTGTTTACATTATCGATCGCTTTATTGCTGATTGCATACGCCAGCATGTTTCCGACGGACATTTCGCCATTAATTCCGTCATTGCAGAGCAATTGGCTGTATATCCACGTAACCACGGCCGCGCTGGGGCAAGCTATACTCGCCATCAGTTTTGTCGCAGGCGTCATTTTTCTTTTGAAGCATGTTGACCAGACAAAACCAAGCAAAAAAACCTTTTGGCTTGAAGCTATCATGTTTATTATGGTGACGGCAGTTGCCTTTATTGTGATAACATCTGTGTTTCGTTTTGCCGGCTATGAAGCTGAGTTTAACTGGGTGGATAAGAATAAGGAAAAAAGCGTGATGGTCTATGAAATGCCCGCACTTGTAGGTCCGCATGAGGGTGAGCTTATCACCGAGGGGAAAATGCAGCCCATTGCAGAGCTTCCGGCCCTTTTCTCAGGCAGAAAGGTAAACACAGTGATTTGGTCGTTTGGAGCTGGACTCCTATTGTACGGAGCGCTTCGCCTGATCGTCAGAAAAAGAATCAGTGCCTGTTTACATCCTCTGGTGAAAAACGTGAATCTTGATCTGGTGGATGAGGTTGGCTACAGAGCCGTTTCCATCGGTTTTCCGATTTTTACACTCGGCGCGCTGATCTTTGCCATGATTTGGGCTCAGCTTGCTTGGACGAGATTTTGGGGCTGGGACCCGAAGGAAGTATGGGCGCTGATCACGTTTTTGTTTTACGCCGCATATTTGCATTTAAGGCTGTCAAGAGGATGGCACGGTGAGAAATCAGCATGGCTGGCCGTAATCGGTTTTGCTATCATTATGTTCAATTTAATATTCGTAAATCTTGTGCTTGCCGGACTTCATTCTTATGCATAGTCCAGAACAAAGCGATACAGTTCTCAAACTTTCTCACGATTTGATAAAATGAAAGTAACAGAAGGAAAGCAGGGGGAAAACGATGGACCAAACCAATGAAACCAAAATATTAGTAGTTGATGACGAAGCCAGAATTCGCCGCCTTTTAAAAATGTATCTTGAACGTGAAAATTATGTGATTGAAGAAGCGGAAAATGGTGATGAAGCCATTGCCAAAGGCCTCGAAACCAATTATGACTTAATTTTGCTTGACCTAATGATGCCTGGCACAGACGGAATTGAGGTCTGCCGCCAAATTCGCGAAAAAAAAGCTACACCAATTATCATGCTGACCGCAAAAGGAGAAGAAGCAAACCGGGTGCAGGGGTTTGAATCGGGAACAGATGATTACATTGTCAAACCGTTTAGTCCGAGAGAAGTTGTGCTGCGGGTAAAAGCGCTTCTGAGAAGGGCATCTCAAAACTCTTATTTCAATGCGAATACGCCGACGAAAAACGTATTGGTGTTTTCTCATCTGTCAATCGATCATGATGCCCATCGGGTAACTGCTGACGGAACTGAAGTGAGCTTAACACCGAAAGAGTATGAGCTCCTTTACTTCTTAGCGAAAACACCTGACAAAGTGTATGATCGGGAAAAGCTTCTCAAGGAAGTGTGGCAGTATGAATTTTTTGGCGATCTGCGTACAGTAGACACACACGTCAAACGTCTCCGGGAAAAGCTCAATAAAGTATCACCGGGAGCTGCCAAAAAAATCGTCACCGTATGGGGCGTCGGTTATAAATTCGAGGTAGGCGCTGAATGAAATTTTGGAAAAGCGTAGTAGGCAAGCTGTGGGCTACGATCCTTTCTCTTGTCCTGATCGTATTATTTATTTTAACGGTGCTTTTACTCGAGTTTATCGAAAATTATCATGTGGAAGAAGCCGAAAATGATTTAACCCAGCTTGCAAATAAAGTCGCAGTCATCTTAGAAAAACACGAGGATCAGGCGCTGGCAAGGTCGATCACCTGGGAGCTCGCTGATAACTTAACAAGCATTGCGATCATACAGGATGAGAAAAAATACTGGTATTCGCCGAACGATAAAAATCGGCTCTCATCTATCACGCTTGAGCAAATACAGCGGGACAAGGATTTATATCAGGCTCTGGACAACCATAAAAAAGTCAGTAAACGCACGGGCCTGAGTGGCAGAGACACGGATAATGAACGCCTGATTGTGGGTGTTCCGTATGAAAAAGACGGAAAAAAAGGCATGGTCTTTTTATCTCAATCTCTGCTTGCTGTCAAAGACACAACAAAACACACGACCCGTTATATATTCCTTGCCGCAGGCATTGCGATTGTGCTGACCACATTTTTTGCTTTCTTTTTATCAAGCAGGGTCACGTATCCGCTTCGAAAAATGAGAGAGGGCGCACAGGATTTGGCAAAGGGCAAGTTTGACACGAAAATCCCGATTTTAACCCAGGATGAAATCGGTGAGCTGGCAACCGCCTTTAATCAAATGGGACGGCAGCTTAACTTTCATATCAATGCGCTCAACCAAGAAAAAGAACAGCTTTCAAACATATTAAGCAGTATGGCTGACGGAGTGATTACCATCAATATCGACGGCACGATTCTCGTGACAAACCCGCCGGCCGAACGTTTTCTGCAGGCTTGGTATTATGAGCAGAATATGAATATTAAAGAAGGCGACAATCTTCCGCCAGAAGCAAAAGAACTGTTCCAAAATGCTGTCAGCACAGAAAAAGAACAAATGATTGAAATGACGCTGCAGGGCAGATCGTGGGTGCTGCTGATGTCGCCGCTGTATGCGGAATCGCATGTCAGAGGCGCGGTTGCCGTTCTTCGAGATATGACCGAAGAACGCCGCCTTGATAAATTGCGCGAAGACTTTATCGCAAATGTCAGCCATGAATTAAGAACGCCGATCTCCATGCTTCAAGGGTACAGTGAAGCCATTGTCGATGACATTGCGAGCTCCGAAGAAGACCGAAAAGAGATTGCTCAAATTATATATGACGAGTCGCTGCGAATGGGCCGCCTTGTCAACGATTTGCTTGATTTAGCGCGAATGGAATCAGGCCATACTGGATTGCATTATGAACAAATCAATCTTAATGAATTTATAGAAAAGATCATGCGCAAATTTTCCGGCGTTGCCAAAGAAAAAAATATTTCTTTGCATCAGGACATTTCTCTCACTGAAGAGGAATTTATGTTTGATGAAGATAAGATGGAGCAGGTGTTTACCAATTTAATTGATAACGCGCTGCGTCATACTCAATCAGGCGGCAATGTCTCCATCTCCGTTCATACGGTTAAGGATGGAATAAAAATAGACGTCAAAGATTCCGGCTCCGGGATACCGGAAGAGGATCTGCCGTTTATTTTTGAGCGATTCTATAAAGCAGATAAAGCACGGACAAGAGGCAGAGCAGGAACCGGACTGGGACTGGCTATTGTTAAAAATATTGTGGAAGCTCACAACGGTACCATTACGGTGCACAGCCGGATGGACAAAGGAACGACGTTTACGTTTTATATTCCGACAAAATGATCAAGTCGAGTCTGAATTTGCCGAAGAATCTTGTTCCATAAGAAACACCCGCTGATCCAAGCGGGTGTTTTTTAAAAGGTTTTTCTTAATAAAATTTAAGGATATGTTAATATAAATTCCCTTCCAAATTCCAGTTTCTCGTAATATAGTTGTAATGTAACTTTTAAGCTATTATTACGACTAAAGGAACGGAGGGGTTTCCTATGGAAGAAACCTTTCAAGCGTTATATAAAACTTACCATCAAGATTTATATCAATTTTTATTTTATATGGTAAAGGATAAAAGCCAGGCTGAAGACCTTCTTCAGGAGGTTTATATTCGTGTATTAAATTCATATCATACGTTTGAAGGAAGAAGCAGTGAAAAAACATGGCTTTTGTCGATTGCACGCCATGTGGCGATAGACTGGTTCCGTAAGCAGCAGACGATCAGACAGCGTGTACTCGGGACATTTGATTGGGACACACAGGATGTCAGAGATCAGCAATTGCTTCCGGACGAACTCGCGGTTCAACATGAAAATGTCCGGGAAATTTATGCTGCGCTCGATCAATGTACGATCGATCAAAGAGCTGTGATTATCTTACGGTTTATTCAGGGATATTCAATACAGGAAACAGCCAATGCTCTGCGCTTCTCGGAAAGCAAAGTGAAAACGACCCAACACAGAGGGCTCAAAGTACTTCGGAAACATATGGAGCTTTTGAGGGAGGAGCTAATGGATGATGAAGTCAGATTGGAACGAAGAACAGATAAAGGAGTTGTTAAGTCAACTGCCGGCAGTTAAAGACCATCGTTCTCCGCAAGACATATACAAGCGGCTTTCGATGGCAAAAAGCAAAAAAAAGTCCGCTGTTAGGTGGATTGGCCCCGCATGTGCCACTGCGGTTGCGGTTTATATCGCCTTCATTATTTCTCCTCATTTCTTTGATCAGGCACAGCCTCAACAAAAAGAAGCGTCCCAAGAAAACGCTATAACGAAAACTGAGACAGCAGACAGCAAAAAAGCTGCATTATCCCTGGATCAGTCATCGTTAGTTGTTCCTGAAAAGGAGCAGAACAACTATACGACTGTAGCAATTGCCGATGCCGAAACATCCACAATTATACCCGTCAGCATTAAAAAAACGAAATCAAACCAAACCATACAGGAGGTGCTGTTTGAAAGTGATCAATTGGATATCCTTGATCACGCCATCACAATTCCCTCCTTCATGGATGAAGTGGAGGTAAAGGAAAACCAAAATCATAAGGAATTAAATATACAAGTCGATCAGCCCATTGAGGCTTTTTCTGTAAAAGACGACGCAATACTAAAAAAATTGCTGAAAGAATCATTAAAATGGAGTCCTTATGAAAAAATCAAAATTTTTTCATCGGAGCAGAAAAAGGACGGCGCCAGTATTGGCTCAAATGGTACTTTTACTGAAATTCCTATTCCTAAACAGTCGAACAGAGCCTACTCCTTGTACCAAAATGAACAAGGACAAGACTTTCTCGTTCCAACAGAAAGAACATTTAATACTGTAAAAGAAGCTATTAAGGAAATGGAATCGAGCAATCAAACAAATACTGCACCTCTTATTCAAGCGGGTGCCGTCAAATCTGTAACGGAGAAACAGAATCACTTATATATCCATTTCTCAAAACACTCGGGGGTTGAGGATTCTATTGCCGGCATCTTAATGCTGGAGGGACTTCTTTTAACAGCAAAGGAGTTTGGCTTTACAGAAGTGACCTTTGCGGAAACGGGAACAAAAAAAATCGGCAGATACGATGTATCAGAAGCTATTCCGGTTCCTGCTGCTCCAAATCCGATTTCCTTACATTAAAAGAGCCTTTTTTCAGGCTCTTTTTTCGTTGCTTTTCATATAATAGAAATTTTCAAAAAAACTTGTCCGTGTATAATAAAACAAGGTAAAGATTGAAAGGATTTGAGACGAGTGAACGTGTTAACAATCAAAGGAGTTTCCATCGGTGAAGGGATGCCGAAAATCATCGTTCCGCTGATGGGGAAAACAGAAAAGCAAATTTTAAAAGAAGCAGAAGCTGTGAAATTACTGGATCCGGATATTGTCGAGTGGCGAGCCGATGTATTTGAAAAAGCAGACGACAATGAAGCAGTCATAAAGATGATCTCAAAGCTGCGAGAGTCTTTGAGAGACAAGCTGTTTCTATTTACATTCAGATCGCTTAAAGAAGGCGGGAGCAAAGAAATGGATGTAAGTTCCTACATCGCTTTGCTGGAAACGGCTATCCGCACAAAAGATATAGACTTTATCGATATTGAATTATTTTCAGGAGAGGCAAACGTTGAAGCGTTAGTATCTTTAGCAGGAGAAAATGGTGTCTACGTGATTATGTCTAATCATGACTTTCAGAAAACACCTGCAAAGGACGAGATCATTTCTCGGCTTCGTAAAATGCAGGAGTTAGGAGCGCATATTCCGAAAATAGCCGTAATGCCGAAGGATGCAGGAGATCTTTTAACCTTGCTTGATGCGACGTATACGATGAAGACAAAATATGCGGACCGACCGATGATCACAATGTCAATGGCGGGAACGGGATTAGTCAGCAGGCTGAGCGGTGAGGTATTTGGATCAGATTGCACATTCGGCGCAGGAGAAGAGGCTTCAGCACCTGGGCAAATACCTGTATCCGAACTGAGAAACGTGTTAGAAGTACTGCACAAACATACATAAACAGGAAACCGTTAAAAAGCAGAAAAAAACTCAAGCTGCAGAGCTTGAGTTTTTTTCATTATGGAAGATCAATAAGTTTCACAGACACGATATCAGGAACATCTGTTAGTTCTTTCACAATTTTATCTTCTAAATGTCTGTCAAAAGAAAGCATCATGATGGCTTCTCCGCCTTTTTCTTTACGGCCAACCTGCATGGTTGCAATGTTAATATCGTTATCTCCGATAATACGTCCCACTCGGCCGATGACCCCCGTCGTATCCTGATGCTGGATGTAAACCAGGTGGCCTGTTGGATAAAAGTCGATATTAAACCCGTTGATTTCGACAATGCGTTCTCCGAAATGAGGGATATAGGTAGCTGTAACGGTAAAGGTGCTGCGGTCTCCTGTCACTTTTACGCTAATGCAATTATCGTATCCAGATTCAGAAGTGGAAATCTTTTCACTAAAGCTAATGCCGCGTTCTTTTGCGACACCGCCCGCATTTACTTCGTTAACTGTTGAGTCAACGCGTGGTTTTAAGAAGCCTGACAGAAGGCTTTTTGTAATAAACGATGTTTCAAGTTTAGCAATTGTGCCTTCATATTGAATCGCGACATCCTGTACCGGCTCTTTCATGCATTGTGATACGAGGCTGCCGATTTTTCCTGCGATTTGGTGGTACGGCTTAATCTTAGCGAATTCATCTTTTGTCATGGCAGGCAGGTTAATGGCTGACATAACAGGAAGACCTTTTGCGAACTGCAGAACTTCTTCTGATACTTGCGCTGCAACATTCAGCTGCGCTTCTTTTGTCGATGCCCCTAGGTGAGGAGTGGCAATCACTAACGGGTGGTCAACGAGTTTATTATCAACTGGCGGTTCAACTTCAAAAACGTCAAGAGCCGCACCGGCAACATGGCCGCTTTCTAAAGCTTCAAGAAGAGCTGCCTCATCGATAATGCCGCCTCGTGCACAGTTAATTAAGCGAACACCTTTTTTCGTTTTTGCAATTGTTTCTTTGTTTAATAAGCCTTTGGTTTCTTTTGTTAACGGTGTATGCACAGTGATGATATCTGCGCTTTCCAAGACTTCTTCGAACGTACGGCTGTTTACACCGATTTTTTTCGCTCTTTCTTCTGTTAAGAAAGGATCAAAAACGTGCACGGTCATACCGAAGGCTCTCGCACGCTGTGCAATTTCGCTTCCGATTCTTCCTAATCCTACAATTCCAAGTGTTTTGCCGTAAAGTTCCGAACCGACATATGCTGTGCGGTTCCATTCTCTGGATTTTACAGAAATATTGGCCTGAGGGATGTGTCTCATTAAAGATGAGATCATCGCGAATGTGTGCTCAGCTGTGGAAATTGTGTTTCCGTTTGGCGCATTAATAACAATTACCCCATGTTTCGTCGCTTCGTCAATGTCGATATTATCCACACCGACACCGGCTCTTCCGACGATTTTTAAAGAAGTCATTTTTTGAAAAAGGTCTTCTGTTACTTTTGTCGCGCTTCGCACCAATAGAGCATCAAAGGTATGTAATTCATCCTCTGCATCTGCTACGTTTTTTTGGACGATTTCAATAAAGTCTGATTCAATAAGTGGTTGTAAGCCGTCGTTGCTCATTTTGTCTGAGACCAATACTCGAAACATCGTAAGATTTCCTCCTAAATTGACAAACTAAATATCTGATAATTTAACATATTCTCAATAGAGTGTCAATGTGTATTGACGCAGTAAAGGATAAAAGGAAAGCGAGGAATTGACCAGTTTTAGAGACTTTTGGCGTTATATTTAATTTGAAGCAATTATCTATACAACCAACCGTTTATCGTTTATAATGGAACCAAATTCATATGATCAATCTTCGGGGCAGGGTGAAATTCCCTACCGGCGGTGATGAGCAATGGCTCTAAGCCCGCGAGCTGTTTTTGACAGCAGGATTCGGTGCGATTCCGAAGCCGACAGTATAGTCTGGATGGGAGAAGATGGAGGTTCAGCAGCGTTTTGAAAGAAAGGTTTTCAAACGTTTCTTTACCAAGCCAAATTTTTGAAACCCCGCTTTTATATCATAGAGCGGTTTTTTTATTGGCTGGAAAAAGAACCTTTCCGCTTTTCGAGTAAGATGTGATCGAAAAGGAGAGAGCAAATTGAAAGTAAAAAAATTAGTCGTGATCAGCATGCTGAGCAGCATCGCATTTGTTTTGATGCTGTTAAATTTTCCGTTTCCGGGGCTTCCTGATTATTTAAAAATTGATTTCAGTGATGTCCCTGCCATTATTGCGATTCTTATATACGGACCTTTAGCGGGTATTGCCGTTGAAGCAATAAAAAACGTTCTTCAATATATCATTCAGGGGAGCATGGCTGGAGTGCCTGTAGGACAAATTGCAAATTTCATTGCCGGAACACTCTTTATTTTGCCGACTGCTTTCTTATTTAAAAAGCTGAACTCAGCAAAAGGCCTGGCAGTAAGTCTTCTGCTTGGAACTGCAGCTATGACGGTGCTGATGAGCATTCTGAATTATGTTCTGATTCTTCCGGCCTACACATGGTTTTTACACTCCCCGGCATTATCCGACAGTGCGCTGAAAACAGCGGTAGTCGCTGGTATCCTGCCATTTAACGTCATAAAAGGCATTGTCATTACGATTGTGTTCACACTTATCTTTATCAAGCTTAAACCGTGGATTGAACAGCAAAGAAGCGCGCATATTCATTAAATAAAAAAAGCTCCCGCAGGGGAGCTTTTTCAATTACTTCTATTCAAATTTAAGCGGGTCGCCCTCAAACGGCTCATCCGCCACTTTGATGGAATCAGTAGGGCATCCTTCAAATGCGTCAATCATATCTTCTTCCAGTACTTCAGGAACTTCGACAACGCCTTTGTTTTCGTCAAGCGTTACGAACGCGATGCCTTCATCATCGTAATCGTAAATGTCTGGTGCAGCCGCTCCGCAAGCGCCGCATGCAATGCATGTATCTTTGTCTACGATTGTGTACTTTGCCATGAATAAAACCTCCCAGATTGTTCTTGGTGGAACAAATGGATCAATCTTTATATTTAATCAATTTAACACCTATTCCTCTTACTTATTGTAATGATGTTGATGCCACATTTCAACAGAAAAATGATTGAGAATGCTTATCACATAAGGGGTTATCTACATAACATCCCCCCTAATGATGACTTTAAACGTCGATTTCTGTTTAAAATCTGTTAAAATAAAAAGAACAAACCGGCGATTTTTGTCAGGAAGAATGTGGGTGGATAGGTTGTCATTAAATTACTTTGATATCATGGTTCTCGATTGCCTTTCTAAAATAAACGGGGAACGGACAGGAAGTGCCGTTTTTCACTTATTCAAAGGAAAAAGATCGTCACAAACCATTCAAGATGCCGGCTTATTTCAGACTGCAAGATATTTTGGAATGGCTCCGCAATGTTCAAGAAGCGACATTTCAGCCTCACTTCGCAAGCTTGAACAGCAGTCATTTCTGGAACCGATGTCAGAAACAGATACATACAGAGTGACTATTAGAGGCGAAAGCAAGTTGAGGCAGGCGCTGAGTGAACGGCCTTGGCCAGCCCATTGCCACGGCGCTTATTTTCAGCAGGCCGCAAGCGTGCTTTGGAAAAGACTTTCCCTTCTCGTACAGGGATTGTCAAATAAGCAGCACAGCAGCAGACAGTATATTCCCGTCACAAAAGATTATAAGACGCTTCACTGGGTCAAGCGATACATGCACAAGCAAAAGGATCATGAAAAACTGGCAAGAGGCTTGCAGGATATGCTGGAGAATCATTTGCAAAAGCTTGACGAGAAAGCAGCTCTTATCTTTGTCTACTCATTAACTTCATATAATAGGATCGGTTATACGAGCAGGCAGCTTGCTGACAATCTGAAAGAAGACGAGTGGTACGTTTATGTCTTGTTTTGGGCTGCGGTACATTATTTTATTCATTCCTTGCCGCAATGTGAAGATTCTATATTAAAGGGTCTTCTTTCTGATGTGCATTTGGAGAACGCACTGACTGAGTCTACGAGAAAAACATGGCAGATGGTCAGACAAGGGATTCCGATTCAGCGAATTGCTGAAATCAGAAAGCTGAAAACCGCCACAATTGAAGACCATATCGTCGAAATTTCTCTTCATGAGCCGGCTTTTGTGATTGATGGATATATTTCGGCTGAAGATCAGCTCCAAATTGCTGAGTTCGCCAAACGCATGCGGACAAACAAGATCAAACAAATTCGAGAAGGCCTAGAGCAGCGGTTCAGCTACTTTCAAATCAGGCTGGCATTGGCAAAGCAGGTGAAACAGTATGACTAAATTACAGCAAGCGTTATATCAGTTTTTTGGTTTTCATTCCTTCAAAAAAGGGCAGGAGGACATCATCAGAAGCGTACTCAGCGGAAAGGATACCATTGCAATGCTTCCCACAGGGGGAGGAAAGTCTCTTTGCTATCAGTTGCCCGGTTATATGCTTGACGGTATGATATTAATCGTTTCTCCTTTGCTTTCTTTAATGGAGGACCAGGTGCAGCAGCTGAAAGCGCGGGGAGAAAAACGAGCTGCCGCATTGAATAGCATGCTCGGCAGGCAGGAAAGACATTTCGTTTTGGAGCATATCCACCGCTACAAATTTTTGTATCTGTCGCCCGAAGCTTTGCAGTCGTCATATGTCCTGGAAAAATTAAAGAGCGTTCCGATCAGTCTTTTTGTTATTGATGAAGCGCATTGTATATCGGAATGGGGACATGATTTTAGACCTGATTATTCAAAGCTTGGACAGCTGAGAAAAAAACTAGGGCATCCGCCGGTGCTTGCTCTGACGGCTACGGCGACGAAGGATACGCTGCATGATGTCATGAATTTGCTTGATCTGCAGCATGCCGAACAGCATCTTAACTCAGTTAACCGGCCGAATATTGCGCTCAAAGTTGAAAATACCGCGGATACTGCCGAAAAAATAGATAGGGTCATTCAGCTGGTTGAAAACCTGCAAGGACCGGGAATTGTCTATTGTCCGACAAGGAAATGGGCAGAGGAATTAGCGGAGGAAATTAAAAATAAAACAAGCAGCAGGGTTGATTATTACCATGGCGGCATGGATTCTGGTGACAGAATGTTAATTCAGCAGCAATTTATCAATAATCAGCTTGATGTCATTTGCTGTACAAATGCGTTCGGCATGGGTGTTGATAAATCTGATATCAAATATGTCATCCATTTTTATCTCCCGCAGACGGCTGAAGCTTTTATGCAGGAAATCGGCAGAGCAGGGCGTGACGGAAAACCGAGTGTCAGCATTTTGCTCAGAGCGCCTGGAGATTTCGAATTGCAGGAGCAGATTATCCAAATGGAGCGCCTTGCGGATGGAGAAATCGCCAATGTTATTCGCGTGCTGGAAGAAACGGAAGAACGGGACGAAAGAAAACTGCGCGAATTATTCATGCAATATGGTATCACAGAGACGCAGTCGCGAATGATCATCCATCTCTTTATGCAGGGGAAAACATCAATTGATCTGATCAAGCGGGAAATCACGTATCGCATGGAGCTGAAACTTGAAAAAATGCGTCACGTGGCAGCTTTACTTCATCGCGATGGCTGTTTAAGACAATCGCTGTTAGCCTATTTTGATGAAACATACGAGCCCGATAAAGGAAGCATGCCATGCTGTTCACATTGCGGTTTTGATCTTTCGCTGTATGAACAAAAAGAGGAGCGCGTCCAAAAAGCGCCATTAGACGGCTGGAGATCGGAATTGCATCGTATATTCAGTCTAGCGACTGTAGGTGAGCCGAACTGAAACAGCAAAAGGATTTGATCCAGCATCTATCTGACCGTGATATACTGAAGCAGCTATACATGACACAGCTTCTGATCATCATGGTGTCCGCTGCTGCCGTTTTGTTCTTTTTTCAGGATGCAAGTGATTTTTTCAAGCTCTGGCATATTAGGGATACAAGAATCATTTGGTATGGTGTTTCTTTGGCGGTTATTGTCATTTTAGCCGACATGGCAATCATGAAATGGTGTCCGCCTCATTTATATGATGACGGCGGAATCAATAAAAAGTTATTCAGTAAAAGGCCAATCCCTCATATTATATTTTTAACGCTTCTGATTTCTTTTGCTGAAGAAATGTTATTCAGGGGAGTGCTGCAGACCCATATTGGTTTATGGGCGGCCAGTCTTGTATTTGCTGTTCTTCATTTTCGGTATTTGACAAAATGGCTGCTATTTATCATGGTGACGGCAATCAGCTTTTTGCTTGGACTGATTTATGAATGGACCGGCAATCTATTTGTTCCGGTAACGGCGCATTTTATTATTGATGCCGTGTTTGCCTGTCAGATTCGTTTTGAACATGTTAGGAGGGATACACATGACGAACATGTCTAGAGTAGAGAGAAGAAAAGCCCAGAATCTTTATGAAGACCATAAAACCGCATTGGCGGACGACCTTTTCGAAGATGATGAAGAAAGCCTTCCGACAAGACAATCTGTAAAAAATCAAAGAGAGAAGAAAAAAAAGCAAGGTAAAACAAGAACGCCGTTATTTACCACTCTCGCAGTACTGTTTGTATTTGTGCCGGTTATCGTCTTTGTCACCTTATTTTATCTAATGAAAAGCCATCCGGAAAATCCCGATGATTATGAAGATGTTTTTATAAACAGCAGCCAGAGTAAATACGAGGTGGTCCAAAAACCAGAGGCCAAAAAAGAAACGGCAGAGACAGTTCTGCGCGAAGAGTCAAAAAAAAAATCTGAAGGCAAAAAGACAGAGAAACAAACAGAAGCAACAACTGATAAGAAGCAGCCTGCTGTAGCGGAAAAAGAGGACACAGCAAACAAACAGGAAGCAAAAAGCGCGGCTGCTTCCCCTTCCCCGGAAAAAACAGTCCAAAAAGAGCAGGAACAGGTACAGCAGCAGTCTGAACCAGTTCAAGATACGGAGGCAAAACGTATCGTTCAGCACACCGTTCAAAAGAAAGAAACGCTGTACCGCATTTCCATGAAATATTATAAAAGCAGATCAGGAGAAGAAAAGATCCGTGCCTATAACCATTTGAACGGAAATGACGTTTATACCGGGCAAATTTTGGACATCCCTTTGACTTATTAGCGGGCATCTTTTTGATCGCAGGCTCATATATTGTAGCAATGAAAAGGGACAAGGTGTGAAGCGTATGGAATCCTTATGGAACCAGCTGGACCGATTTACGGACGCGCCGACCAAACAGATGCTACAGGCGTTGGTGAAACGAAAACAAAAATACGAAAACTATGCTGCGCAATGCCGCAGGTGGCGGTGGACCTCACTCATTTGCCTGGGCTTATTATGTCTTTTTATGATGATCAAAAGTCCGGCGCCTCAGCTCATTCTTCAAGAAATGCTCAGCCATACCTTTTATTTATTTTGGATGATGGCAACTGCTTTTGCATACTGCACTTCATATTATTTTAAGAAAAAAGAAGAAAAAGCCGAGGGTGATTTCCATAAACTGAGATGTGAAATTATTCAGAAAAGCACTGATCTTTGGCCGCAGCCTGATAAATGGAAGGCGAGAGAATCTGTTTTTCAATTGATGAAGCACCAATACGATATTAATCTATATTTTGAAAGTAAATAAAATGGGGCGTTTTCTCAAACGATAGAAACGTCTTTTTTTTATTGTCCGTCTTATTGATAAGTTCTAAAAGAATGGAGAGTTTTTAATGAAGCGATCAATGAAAATTGCCGGTGCATTGGCTATTGCAGCAGTGGCAATGACGGCAAAAATGTATTCAGTGGCAAAAGGCAATCACCTAAAAATCCATACATTTACGTTATCAAAAATGAAGGGGAAGCCGCCTCTTACGATCTTTTTTATATCTGACATTCATAAACGTATTGTTGATCACGGTCTTTTGGAGGAAGCGCAGGGCCATCAGCCGGATTTGGTTATAATCGGCGGTGATTTAGCTGAGGGCGGGGTGCCCTGCTCGAGAATTGAGGAAAACGTCAGAAGGCTTGCGGGTTTGGGAGTCCCTGTCATGTTTGTCTGGGGAAACAATGATTATGAAATCAGTCAGCGGGAACTGTATGCTATATTTAAAACGCACCGTATTATTACGCTGCGAAATGAATCGGTTCCTTTTACGTATAACGGACATACCATCACCATAGCCGGAGTGGATGACATCAGGATGGAGATGGATGATTATGAAGAAGCGATTAAAGAAATTGACGGGAACCAGGTGAACGTTCTGGTTTGCCATAACCCTGAGATCCATCAACAAATCAATGAAACTGACGGTATTGATGTGATATTCAGCGGGCATACCCATGGCGGGCAGATTCGATTTGGGAAATTTGGCCCTTATGAGCTTGGTACAACCGGTTTTGTTAAAAATGCTGCGTACCTCATCAGCAATGGGTACGGCACAACAAAAGTGCCCCTTCGTTTAGGGGCGGAGCCTGAGGCACACATCGTGACACTTGCAGCACCTGAATGACTTCCCTAAAGAGTGTGTCAATAAAAAACTGCATTGTGCTTGTCTTACTAGTGAACTCAGTGTAAACTGATAACAATTAAGAACCTATGACTCATCATCTCATATAATGTGTTATATGATTTGTGTGCAAGTAGAGGCAGGAGGGAACGTTATGCGGCTTGAGCGTCTGAATTATAATAAGATCAAAATCTTCTTGACCCTCGATGATTTAACTGATCGTGGATTAACAAAAGAAGACCTCTGGAAGGACTCATTTAAAGTCCACCAGTTATTTAAAGATATGATGAATGAAGCAAATACAGAGCTCGGCTTTGAAGCGAATGGACCGATTGCAGTGGAAGTGTATTCTCTCCAAGCACAAGGGATGGTTGTGATCGTAACAAAGAACCAAGAAGCGGATTCAGAAGAAGATGAGTATGATGATGATTACATCGAAATGCAAGTCAAGCTTGACGAAAGCGCGGACATCATATATCAATTCCATTCCTTTGAAGATATCATTCAGCTTTCTGAAAGCTTACAGCGGATCGGTATCACAGGAGGAACTGTCTACCACTATGAAGGACAGTACTTTCTGAGCCTTGAAGACTTGGGATCACAGACTGCCGAGGGTGTTGTGGCGGTCCTGGCTGAATACGGCAATCCGACAACATTAACGATTTATCGCTTACAAGAGTATGGTAAGCTCATTATGGATGGAAATGCTGTAGAGACAATCCAAACTCATTTTTCATAAGAATGGAAGAAAAACTGCTGTTTTTTACAGCGGTTTTTTTTGTTAAAAAACATGGAAAAACATAACGTTTATCCTATGCATAGATCATATGAAGGTGTATACTATTCTCTGAAAGGGAGCATGTGAGAAACAGAAGATTCTAGGAGGTTAACTCAAATGGCAGCCGATCGAAACACCGGTCATACAGAAGAGGACAAACTTGATGTATTAAAATCAACCCAAACCGTAATACATAAGGCTCTGGAAAAATTGGGATATCCTGAAGAAGTATACGAACTGTTAAAAGAGCCGATGAGATTATTAACGGTAAAAATACCAGTTCGTATGGACGACGGTTCAGTCAAGATTTTTACGGGTTATCGTGCCCAGCACAATGACTCTGTCGGTCCGACAAAAGGCGGGATACGTTTTCACCCGAACGTAACTGAAAAAGAGGTGAAGGCACTTTCCATTTGGATGAGTTTAAAATGCGGTATCATTGATCTTCCATATGGCGGTGGTAAAGGCGGAATTGTTTGTGATCCAAGGGATATGTCGTTTAGAGAGCTGGAGCGTCTAAGCAGGGGTTATGTCAGAGCTATCAGCCAAATTGTCGGTCCGACGAAAGACGTGCCGGCACCGGATGTATTTACAAACTCACAAATCATGGCTTGGATGATGGATGAGTATTCAAGAATTGATGAATTTAATTCGCCTGGGTTCATTACAGGCAAACCGCTTGTGCTTGGCGGATCTCACGGGAGAGAATCAGCGACAGCAAAAGGTGTAACCATCTGCATAAAAGAAGCGGCGAAGAAAAAAGGCATCGATATTAAAGGTGCGCGAGTTGTCGTTCAAGGCTTCGGAAACGCCGGAAGCTATTTGGCAAAATTTATGCATGATGCAGGAGCAAAGGTTGTCGGCATATCCGATGCATACGGCGGACTGTATGACCCTGAAGGCCTGGATATTGATTATTTACTCGACCGCCGCGACAGTTTTGGCACAGTGACAAAGCTTTTCAACGATACCATTACGAACCAAGAGCTGCTGGAACTAGATTGTGATATTTTAGTTCCTGCCGCGATTGAAAACCAAATTACAGAAGAAAATGCCCATAACATTCAGGCGAAAATCGTTGTTGAAGCAGCAAACGGCCCAACTACGCTTGAAGGAACAAAAATTCTTTCAGACCGTGACATTCTGCTTGTTCCGGATGTACTGGCAAGCGCGGGAGGCGTAACGGTTTCTTATTTTGAATGGGTTCAGAATAACCAAGGCTTCTACTGGAGCGAGGAAGAAGTAGAAGAGAAATTAGAAAAAATGATGGTAAAATCATTCAACAATATTTATGAAATGGCCAACAACCGAAGAATCGACATGAGACTTGCCGCTTATATGGTAGGCGTGCGTAAAATGGCGGAGGCTTCGCGCTTTAGAGGCTGGATATAAGTTGATGATTTGCATAAAAAATAAAAATCTCCTATGATAAAATAGGAGATTTTTTTATTTGGAAATAGAAAAATGTGAATCGAATGCCAATCGCAGGAGTTGACGGAAATGATTGAAGAAAAAGCAATAATTATTGGCGGAGGTCCTTGCGGGTTATCTGCGGCCATTCACCTAAAACAAATTGGCATTGATGCCCTCGTCATTGAAAAAGGCAATGTCGTTAACAGTATTTACAATTATCCGACGCATCAAACCTTTTTCAGCTCAAGTGAAAAGCTTGAAATCGGTGACGTGGCATTTATTACCGAAAACAGAAAGCCTGTCAGAATTCAGGCTTTGTCGTACTACAGGGAAGTCGTGAAGCGGAAAAAGATCCGTGTGAATGCATTTGAAATGGTTCAAAAAGTGACAAAAGCAGAAAACAATTCATTTGTTATCGAAACGTCAAAAGAGACGTATTCAACACCATACTGCATTATTGCCACAGGTTATTATGATCATCCAAACTATATGAACGTACCCGGTGAGGATTTGCCGAAAGTATTCCATTATTTTAAGGAAGGACATCCGTATTTCGATAAAGACGTCGTCGTTATCGGCGGGAAAAATTCAAGTGTAGATGCTGCGCTTGAACTCGTAAAATCAGGAGCGCGTGTCACCGTTTTATACAGGGGCAATGAATATTCTTCTAGCATTAAGCCATGGATTCTGCCAGAATTCGAATCTTTAGTAAGAAACGGTACAATCCGAATGGAATTTGGCGCTTGTGTAGAAAAAATCACTGAAGATAAAGTCGTTTTCCGCTCCGGCCAGCAGGAACTGATTACCATTAAAAACGACTTTGTATTTGCCATGACGGGTTATCATCCTGATCATCAATTTTTGAAAAAAATCGGTGTGAAAATCGATGAGGAATCAGGACGTCCGTTTTTTAACGAAGAAACGATGGAAACCAATGTGGAAGGCGTTTTTATTGCAGGGGTCATCGCTGCCGGAAACAATGCAAATGAAATATTTATTGAAAACGGAAGATTTCACGGCGGCCACATCGCAAATGAAATCGCAAAAAGAGAAGATAAGTGAAAAGAGGAGAGCATATGAAGGATTCGTATGCTCTTTTTGTTTTTTTAAGGGCAGACAGATGTAAATTCATACACAACATGGTAGGATAGACATAGGAATATAAAGGAAAGAGGTTGCCTGATGTTTGCAATCATCTCTGCAGGAATTGCTCCCGGCATCGCGCTGTTAAGTTATTTTTATTTAAAAGATCAGTATGATAATGAACCTGTACATATGGTGCTTCGGTCATTTTTTCTTGGGGTTGTTCTTGTATTTCCCACCATGTTTATCCAGTATGTGCTTGAAAAAGAGAATGTGGGAGGCGGAAGCTTTTTTGTTTCTTTTTTGTCTTCTGGCTTTTTGGAGGAATCATTAAAATGGTTTATTTTAATGATCAGTGTTTACCCGCACGCCCACTTTGATGAACATTATGACGGAATTGTATACGGCGCAAGTGTATCGCTCGGTTTTGCGACATTCGAAAATATTCTTTATTTAATCGGTCATGGCGTGGAGCATGCGTTTGTCAGAGCGCTGCTGCCCGTTTCATGCCATGCCTTAATTGGAGTGATTATGGGGTTTTACCTAGGGAAAGCGCGTTTTTCCGCTGAAAAAGCACGTGTAAAATGGCTTTTCCTTTCGTTGGCCGTACCTTCACTTTTACATGGGTCGTATGACTTTATCCTGACAGCCCTCAGTAATTGGATCTATTACATGTTTCCATTTATGTTATTTTTATGGTGGTTTGGTTTGCGAAAAGCAAAAAAAGCCCGTTCCGTCAATATGATGCAGATATAGAAGAGCCGCACAGCGATAGTGCGGCTTTTTGATTTGCTGAAATTTTTAAGCTGTGAGGGATAAGAAGGAAAGAGTGTATAAAAATAACCTCGTTACAGAAAATACGATTACACTCAAAAATTTGCTGTAGGAGGCTTGAAAAGATGAAGTCCAAAGGATCGATTATGGCATGTCTCATCTTATTTTCCTTTATAATTACGACGTTTATCAATACTGAAACAATTTCAGCCTTTTCTAATCAAGTCATTCAAAGAGGGGCAACAGGGGACGATGTGATCGAGCTGCAGGCGCGTCTTCAATATAACGGATATTATAATGGGAAAATTGACGGGGTTTATGGATGGGGGACATACTGGGCAGTACGGAACTTTCAGGATCAATTCGGCTTAAAAGAGGTAGACGGTCTGGTCGGAGCCCAAACCAAACAGACCTTGATATCTAAGTCTAAATATTACCGTGAATATGTCATGGAGCAGCTCCAAAAAGGAAATAAATTCACGCATTACGGAAAAATACCGCTGAAATACCAAACGAAACCGTCAAAAACAGCGACTCAAAAAGCAAGGCAGCAAGCAGAGACGCGGCAGAAACAGCCTGCTGAAAAAATAACACAGCAGCCGCAAGCGAATAAACAGCAAAACAACAACACGCCTGCAAAAACCAGAAAACAGGATGCGGTTGCAGCTAACATGCCGGGCGGTTTTTCCAATAATGATATTCGGCTGCTTTCTCAAGCGGTTTACGGGGAAGCGCGTGGCGAGCCGTACGAGGGACAGGTTGCTATTGCAGCAGTTATCTTGAATCGTTTAAACAGTCCGTTATTTCCAAATTCAATAGCAGGTGTTATTTTTGAACCGCTTGCCTTTACAGCGGTGGCTGACGGACAAATTTATATGCAGCCGAACGAAACAGCAAGAGAAGCAGTATTAGACGCCATTAATGGCTGGGACCCTTCCGAGGAAGCGCTGTATTACTTTAATCCGGATACAGCTACCAGCGCGTGGATTTGGGGGCGCCCGCAGATTAAGAGAATCGGTAAACACATTTTCTGTGAGTAGCAGGACATAAGAAAGCATAAAAATGAGGTGTGATAAATGATCAGAGCTATTTTAATCGCAGTGCTCGGTATTGCAATTGTCGGTACTAGTTACTGGGGATACAAAGAGCACCAGGAAAAAGACGCTGTCCTTCTTCATGCTGAAAATAACTATCAGCGGGCGTTTCATGAGCTCACCTATCAAGTAGACCAGCTGCATGATAAAATTGGCGCAACGCTTGCCATGAACAGCAAAAAATCACTGTCCCCCGCATTGATAGATGTTTGGAGAATTACATCAGAAGCCCATAACAGTGTCAGTCAGCTGCCGCTTACATTAATGCCGTTTAACAAAACGGAAGAGCTGTTATCCAAGATCGGTGATTTCAGCTATAAAACGTCAATCAGAGATTTGGATCAAAAACCGCTCGACGAAAAAGAGTATACTTCGTTAAATAAGCTTTATCAGCAATCAGAAGATATACAAAATGAACTGCGCCACGTTCAGCACCTTGTCATGAGCAAGAACTTGCGCTGGATGGATGTAGAGATGGCGCTGGCCTCTGATGAAAAACAGAGTGATAACACGATCATCAACAGCTTTAAAACGGTTGAAAAAAATGTCGGATCCTTCGCCTCAGGAACAGATCTTGGGCCAAGTTTCACCAGCACCAAAAAAGAGGAGAAGGGTTTTGCCCATCTGAAGGGAAAAGAAATTTCTGCACAGGAAGCCAAACAAATTGCCCAACGCTTTGCACCTGATGACAATTATGCAATCAAAGTGATAAAGAGCGGAAAAAAAACAAACCGTGACGTCTACAGTATCAGTATGAAAGATCCTGATCATAAA
The DNA here is from genome assembly GCF_014250375.1 of Bacillus sp. PAMC26543. Lineage (NCBI taxonomy): Bacteria > Bacillati > Bacillota > Bacilli > Caryophanales > Bacillaceae > Bacillus > Bacillus sp. PAMC26543. The sequence continues at coordinate 1,867,390 of NZ_CP060193.1, forward strand.
GCAGCGATATATATGGATATTACAAAAAAAGGCGGACACCCGGTTTATTTAATCCAAAACAGAGAAGTGAAAGATCAGAAAATCAGCTTGAATGACGGATCGAATCGAGCCCTTGCTTTTCTAAAGAAAAACGGATATGAAACAAAAGATCTGGAAATCGATGAAAGTGCGCAATACGATAAAATCGGTGTATTCTCATATGTTCCAATAGAAAATAATGTCCGGATGTATCCAGAAGCCATCCGTATGAAAGTTGCCTTGGATGACGGCGAGGTTGTCGGCTTTTCAGCACGAGATTTCTTAACATCCCACAGAAAAAGAGACATACCAAAGCCGGCTATCTCTGAACAAGATGCGAAAGCAAAATTAAACAAAAGTGTAGAAGTGAGAGAAACAAGGCTTGCTGTGATCACAAATGAATTAGGACAGGAAGTATTATGCTATGAAATGCTGGGTACGATTGAAAATGATACATTCAGAATGTATATAAATGCTAATGACGGAACGGAAGAGAAAGTTGAAAAACTAAAAAATGCTGAACCTATATATAAAGACCTATAAAAACTAGGAGGAAAGGACTAAAAGTCTTTTCCTTTTTTTCATTACATGATTTAATAAAAAAGTGAGTATATTGAATGCGAAAGAGTGAAGTCAATGATAGAGATTGGGGAAACTGTACACTTAGAATACATAGAAGAAAATGATTTAAAAATAGCAAAGAGCAAAGCCGTGAGTATAGAAAACGGAGAGCTCCTGATCGCATATCCGGTTGATGTAAACACAGGAAGAACCGTGATTTTACATCATGATACTGAAGTAACGGTAGAGTTTGTCGGTAAAGACGAAGTGCCTTACCGCTTCTCAAGCCGAATTAAGGGAAAAGTGAAGGATAAGCTTCAAATGATCTGCCTTGAAGTGCCTCCTCGTGAAAAAATGAAGCGAATTCAGCGCCGGCAATATGTAAGAACTGACGCGGTATTGGATGTGCTGGTCGAGCCGGCAGATGAAAAAGACAGGTTTCAAACACTTTCGTACAATATCAGCGCCGGCGGTATTGCTTTGATTGTGACAGATGGCTATTCTTTTCAGCACGGGGATACGCTGCGCCTGTTCATCAGCCTTCAGGATGAGGAAAAAACGCATCAAATAGAGGCTGACGCGGTTGTCAGGCGTGTGTTTAATGATTCAAAATCAGGCAAACGTAAAATGACCTTGGAATATTCGGAGATTTCAGCCAGTGATCAGCAGCTCCTTCTTCAGTATTGCCTTCGCCGCCAGTTAAACAAGAGAAGAAAGGGACGATTGGAATAAACATCGGCAAACACTTCCATACTATTTGTGATGGAGGTGGGCCGATGAAGACCTTTGAACGGCTGCTGCTCAAATTATTGTTCATTCAGGCAGTGATTTTAATTGGTATCCAGTTTCTTTTTCACTATCAGCATATTGAACCTTATGTCTCAAAAGTGATTCAATATGAAGGGGTGGATAAAATGGAAGTTAATGATTGGGTAGAAACGTTCAAACATTAATTATTCATGAATTTTTCACCCTTTTTCATAAAGTTCATGATACAATCCATAGAGGAGAAAAGAGCAAGGAGAGGAATTATGGAAAAGAAATTATCGATTGCGATCGACGGCCCGGCTGCTGCGGGGAAAAGCACCGTTGCCAAAATTGTGGCTGAGAAAAAATCGTACATATATATTGATACGGGAGCGATGTATCGGGCCATTACATATGTGGCTTTACAAGAAAAAGTTGATTTGACAGATGGAGCAAAATTGGCTGAGCTGTTAAAGCAAACCGATATTGAGCTGATTACAACAAAAGAAGGACAAAAGGTGCTTGTCAACGGCACAGATGTGACTGAGGACATCAGAAAAGACGAGGTCAGCAATCAAGTCTCAATTGCTGCCAAGCACAGAAGCGTCAGGGAAGAAATGGTGAAACGCCAGCAGCAGCTCGGGGAAAAAGGCGGCGTTGTCATGGACGGACGTGATATCGGAACTCATGTGCTTCCAAATGCCGAAGTGAAGATCTTTCTTTTGGCATCTGTTGAAGAGAGAGCGAAACGCCGTTATGAAGAAAATGTAAAAAAAGGCTACGATGCCAACTACGAAACATTAATTGAGGAAATTGCAAGAAGAGATAAACTCGATTCAGAGCGCGAAGTTTCTCCGCTTCGAAAAGCAGATGACGCGCTTGAAATCGACACGACTTCTCTCTCCATTCAGGAAGTTGCTGAAAAAATCCTTGATGTAGTGGAGCAAAAGTCCCGCTGATACCGGCGGAGGCCACTTTTTTTGAATTTTTCAACAAAGAAAGAATGTTATTGCTTGACAAACCTGTCCTTTTATTAGAAGTTAATACTAATAAAACTTTTTATTGATCATTCAAAATCTTTTTTGGATGATTCTTTAATACATATTCGGCTAAAAGCGGACATGCATGATACGTGTTCAGCTTTCAAACCGTTTTTAATTAAGCTGTGTAGGTTTGGACCAAGGAGGTTATTCAAATGACAGAGGAAATGAATCAAATTGATGTTCAAGTACCAGAGGTTGGAGATGTAGTAAAAGGGATTGTGACAAAGGTAGAGGACAAGCATGTGGATGTTGAAATTATCAATGTCAAACAGTCCGGTATTATTCCAATCAGTGAATTATCAAGTCTTCATGTAGAGAAAGCATCGGATGTCGTAAAAGTAGACGACGAGCTTGACCTGAAAGTAACAAAAGTGGAAGACGATGCTTTGATTTTATCTAAACGTGCTGTTGATGCAGACCGCGCTTGGGAAGACCTTGAGAAAAAATTTGAAACAAAAGAAGTGTTTGAAGCTGAAGTGAAAGATGTCGTAAAAGGCGGTCTAGTCGTTGATATCGGCGTTCGAGGCTTTATTCCGGCATCACTTGTAGAAGCGCATTTTGTAGAAGATTTTACCGACTATAAAGGAAAAACACTGTCTCTGCTCGTAGTAGAGCTTGACCGTGATAAAAACCGCGTCATCCTTTCACACCGTGCGGTTGTTGAAAGTGAGCAGGCGAATAAAAAACAAGACCTTCTTCAGTCTCTAGAAGTTGGAAGTGTGCTCGATGGTAAAGTGCAGCGCCTGACTGACTTTGGCGCGTTTGTTGATATCGGCGGTATCGACGGGCTTGTGCACATTTCACAGCTTTCCCACTCCCACGTTGAAAAGCCGTCTGATGTTGTGGAAGAGGGACAGGAAGTGAAAGTGAAAGTATTATCGGTTGACCGGGATAATGAGCGTATTTCTTTATCTATTAAAGAAACTCTGCCTGGGCCTTGGAGCCAAATTGGCGAGAAGGTCAAGCCGGGTGATGTGCTTGAAGGAAAGGTTCAGCGCCTCGTGAGCTTCGGTGCGTTTGTTGAAATTCTTCCTGGCGTAGAAGGTCTCGTTCATATTTCTCAAATTTCTAATAAACACATCGGCACGCCGCATGAAGTCCTTGAAGAAGGACAGACTGTAAAAGTGAAGGTTCTTGATGTGAATGAAAATGAAGAGCGCATTTCATTAAGCATGCGTGAGCTTGAAGAAGCTCCTAAAGCCGATCAAGAGGATTACCGCCAATATCAGGCGAAGGAAGAAACAAGCACTGGCTTCCAGCTTGGAGATCTGATCGGAGATAAGCTTAATAAACTAAAATAATTGGTGATAAACGTGACTCGAGCAGAACGGAAAAGAGAACACATCAATCATGCCCTGTCTACCGGCCAAAAGCGGGAGACGGGTCTTGATGATATTACGTTTGTTCATGTCAGTCTGCCCGATCTTGCATTAGAACAAGTAGATATTTCCACAAAAATCGGCGAACTTTCAAGCAGTTCGCCGATTTTTATCAATGCAATGACTGGCGGCGGCGGACAACTTACATATGAAATTAATAAGGCGCTTGCTAGAGCAGCTCGTATAGCTGATATTCCTCTCGCTGTCGGCTCACAAATGTCGGCGTTAAAAGACCCGTCTGAACGCTATTCGTATGAAATCGTCCGAAAGGAAAATCCGAATGGGCTGATTTTTGCCAACTTGGGCAGTGAGGCGACAGCTCGTCAGGCGAAGGAAGCTGTCGAAATGATTGAGGCGGATGCGTTGCAGATTCACCTGAATGTGATTCAGGAAATTGTCATGCCTGAAGGCGACAGAAGCTTTAGCGGCGCTCTTTCCCGTATTGAACAGATCTGCAGCGAAATCAAAGTGCCTGTCATAATAAAAGAAGTAGGCTTCGGAATGAGCAAAGAATCAGCAAGAAAGCTGTATGAAGCTGGTGCGGCAGCTGTTGATATCGGCGGTTACGGAGGGACAAATTTCTCGAAAATAGAAAATCTCCGAAGACAGCGGAAGATCACTTTTTTCAACTCATGGGGGATTTCAACAGCAGCGAGCCTGGCGGAAATCCGCTCTGAGTTTCCCGGTAAAACAACGATTGCGTCCGGCGGCCTTCAAAATGCGCTTGATGTCGCGAAGGCGATAGCTCTTGGGGCTTCCTGTACCGGAATGGCAGGGCACTTCTTAAAAGCGCTGACTGAAAAAGGCGAAGAAGGGCTGCTTGAAGAGATTCAGCTGATCCTAGAGGAATTAAAAATGATTATGACTGTGCTTGGCACCAGTACGATTTCTGATTTGCAAAGGGCTCCTCTTGTCATAAAAGGTGAGACTCATCACTGGCTGACTGAGAGAGGCATTCATACTTCCAATTACAATGTGCGTTGACAGCTGTATAAGAAAAGCCCAAAACGGTGTGAGTTTTGGGCTTTTTGTATTATGATTTACGCTTTTTAAATTTGCCGTTTTGTTCAAGGCTGGTGGCTCCGTCATAGTGAATCGATTGGTCCCGGTCTGATTCCACTCTGCCCGAAGCCTTGAGTTTTTTCTCCTGTCTGTCTTTTCCCATGATCATTCTCCTTTACGTGAAGCGGTTTGTTTAAAAAAAGTGTTTAGACTCCATACTGGGAGTATGGAGGAAGCGAAATGGAACAATTTTATTATTATTGGTCAATGTGGTTTTTGTGGGTGCTGACAACCTTTATTCTTGGAAAGACGAAAAGGCGCTTTGCCGTCTCAGTATTTATTTTGACTAATATCATCTTAAGCATACATCACTTTACTTTATATTTTTCTCTGAATGCGGCGTACGTGATGTTTCTCGTTTGCGGGTGCGTCTATGCCGGATATTTAGGGATGTATAAACGATTTCGCTATATCATGGTGCACCTGACGCTTGTTTCCGGGTATGCGTTTGTTTATCTTTTTGCATTATATGATCCGGTTTGGTTCATCATAAAACCTGAGTGGACCGCTGTTGTATTATGTGTGCTTTTGACTGCTTCTGTTGAAAGGGATTTTCAGATGCAGCTTGCCTTATATGTTCTAGGAATGTGCCAAGGTGAACTGGTGTATTCTTTTGTCATTCAACAATTGGCAGGGCATACGGCTGTCGGAGGTTTTCAATGGCTTAACGCGTGCTCTGCAGGAACGATATTGCTGTTTGGCATATCAAAGTATGAACAGCTCGCCAGTCAAATTGGCCAGAGAGGCAAAAGATCAAACAAAGGAGCTACTAAAATGTCATGAGTGATTACATCTATCCGATTATTGCGGGGGTCGTAGCAGGAGTCGCCACAAGGCTGTATATGCTGAAAACAGATTACCGTCAGTATCCGACCTATATTCACGGAAAAGTCATTCATATTGCACTTGGGCTTATTGCGGCAGGGTTAGGGGCCATTATTATGCCTGCGCTATTACAGGAGGAGTTTACGGCCATCACGTTTTTGACACTTGCAGCCACTCAATTCAGAGATGTCAGAAATATGGAGCGGAATACGCTGACACAAATGGATTCGTACGAACTTGTCTCAAGAGGAAGCACATATATTGAAGGAATCGCCATTGCGTTTGAAAGCAGAAATTATATCGTAATTTTTACTGCTCTTTTGACAACATCGGCGTACGTGTTTTTCTCAATCTGGGCTGCTGTCATCACCGCTGTTGTTTGTTTTTTGTTGGCAATGAAATTTATGTCCGGCAGTGTATTGAAAGATATTGTGGATATTGAGTACATAGAGCCTCACTTCGAAGGGCCGGGTCTGTTTATAGATAATATTTATATGATGAACATCGGACTTCCGGAGAAACAGGAGCTGATTTTAAAGCATGGAATGGGGTTTATTTTAACCCCTAAAAATTTTAATTCAGCTGCAACCATTGCCAACCTGGGTCAGCGCCAGGCCATTTTATTTGATGTCTCCAATGTGCTGGGGGTGTATCGGGACTCAGGAGAGCCGTCCCTGACGCCAATCGCGAAAAGGGATCTTAATGACGGAAGAGTGGGCGTTTTTGTCCTGCCGCAAATTCATCACCCGGAAACAGCTGTTCAGATTATCAGTAATGTTCCGACCTTGGAAAACGCGATCAGAATGCCTACGGAATTTATCAAAAAACAGGATAAGGTGATAGGATGAGTGAATCGCTGACGAAAGTGATTTTGTCTGTTATCACGACAAACCGGAACCGTGCTTCAGGAGGGACACCCATCTTTTTTTGTAATGACCAAAAAGAGATGGAGCTTTTCGCTAAAAACCTTGAGGCGATCCTTGACGGAATTGCCCATAGAATTGGGGAAGATGTTTATTTGATCGTGAAACATTTTTAAGAATAGTTGTGATCCCAGTAAAAACTGATATAATAAATGAGTTAAGCCCTTCCTCTGAAGGGTTTCTTTTCATAAAAGTGAATGAGATGATTTAAATAACCGGTTGAGAATTTATGTAAAAATGAAAGCGGCTGGATCGAAAGGAAGGGTACTATGGGTAAACCTGTCGTAGCCATTGTCGGGAGACCGAATGTAGGAAAATCCACAATCTTTAACCGGATTGCGGGTGAAAGAATTTCAATAGTGGAAGATACCCCTGGTGTGACAAGGGATCGGATATACAGCTCGGCTGAATGGCTGAATTATGATTTTAATTTGATTGATACGGGCGGTATTGATATCGGTGATGAGCCGTTTCTAACACAGATACGCGAGCAGGCCGAAATCGCCATGGATGAAGCGGATGTCATTATTTTTATGGTGAATGGCCGTGAAGGTGTGACTGCTGCTGATGAAGAAGTAGCGAAAATTTTGTACCGCACGAAAAAGCCTGTTGTTTTAGCGGTAAATAAACTGGATAACACAGAAATGAGAGCGAATATTTATGATTTTTATTCGCTGGGCTTTGGTGAACCGTATCCGGTTTCAGGAACACACGGGCTGGGACTCGGAGATTTACTGGATGCCGCAGCGGAGCATTTTAAAAATATCCCTGAAACAAAATACGATGATGAAGTCGTTCAATTTTGCCTGATCGGACGCCCGAATGTAGGAAAGTCTTCTCTGGTAAACGCGATACTTGGCGAAGATCGTGTCATTGTGAGTAATGTGGCGGGAACAACAAGAGATGCCGTTGATACAACTTTTACTTATAACCAGCAGGATTTTGTCATTGTAGACACTGCCGGCATGAGAAAAAAAGGTAAAGTGTATGAAACGACTGAAAAGTACAGCGTGCTGCGGGCGCTGAAAGCCATCGACCGCTCTGAAGTTGTTGCGGTGGTGCTTGACGGCGAGGAAGGCATTATCGAACAGGACAAGCGAATCGCGGGTTATGCACATGAAGCAGGCAAGGCTGTCGTGATCGTAGTGAATAAATGGGATGCTGTTGACAAAGATGAAAGCACGATGAAAGAATTTGAACAAAATATCCGCGACCACTTTCAATTTCTTGACTATGCACCGATTCTGTTCATGTCAGCATTAACGACAAAACGGATTCATACGCTCATGCCTGCAATCATTAAAGCAAGTGAAAATCACTCACTTCGTGTCCAGACGAATGTTTTAAATGACATCATTATGGATGCTGTGGCAATGAATCCGACACCGACTCATAACGGGTCGCGCTTGAAAATTTATTATGCGACTCAAGTTGCGGTGAAGCCGCCGAGTTTTGTTGTGTTTGTAAACGATCCGGAACTGATGCATTTTTCATACGAACGATTTTTAGAAAACCGAATCAGAGACGCGTTCGGTTTTGAGGGGACACCAATCAAAATATTTGCAAGAGCTAGAAAATAAAAAGGTGTGAATCAAAATGAAAAAAGTAACAATGCTTGGAGCAGGGAGCTGGGGAACCGCGCTGGCTTTGGTTTTAACCGATAACGGAAATGAAGTATGCGTTTGGGCTCACCGTGCAGAGTTAATACATCAAATCAATGAGCTGCATGAGAATAAAGACTATTTGCCAAATGTTAAGCTGCCTACAACTATGAAAGGGACAACCAATATGAAAGAAGCTGTGTCAGACGCAGATTTCATCATAGTTGCTGTTCCGACCAAAGCGATTCGGGAAGTGTTGAGACAGGCAGTGCCTTTTATGACGAATAAAGCAGTTTTTGTTCATGTGAGTAAGGGGATAGAGCCGGATTCGCTCCTGCGTATTTCTGAAATTATGGAATTTGAGCTCCCGAGTGATGTCAGAAAGGACATTGTCGTGCTCTCCGGGCCGAGCCATGCTGAAGAAGTAGGACTCCGGCATCCGACAACCGTCACTTCCTCTTCAAAGAGCATGCAGGCGGCAGAAGAGGTGCAGGATCTGTTTATAAACCACAATTTTCGGGTGTACACAAATCCTGACGTTATCGGTGTAGAAATCGGAGGCGCTCTGAAAAATATTATCGCCCTTGCTGCTGGCATCACAGACGGCTTAGGATACGGCGATAATGCCAAAGCTGCTTTGATTACGCGGGGTCTTGCTGAAATTGCGAGACTCGGCACAAAAATGGGCGGGAATCCGCTAACGTTTTCCGGATTGACAGGTGTCGGAGACCTGATTGTTACGTGCACAAGTGTTCACTCCAGAAACTGGCGTGCCGGTAATTTACTCGGAAAAGGGTACAAGCTTGAGGACGTTCTCGAAGAAATGGGAATGGTCGTTGAGGGAGTGCGCACGACAAAAGCGGCTTACCAGCTTTCAGAAAAATATCAGGTGCAAATGCCGATTACAGAAGCCCTTCATCAAGTTCTGTTTAATGGACAAAAGGTAGAAACCGCTGTTGAATCCTTAATGGCGAGAGGGAAAACCCACGAGATGGAGGACTTGGTGAATACATTTGATAACCAAGTTAAATAGTGTCAACGGAATAGAAATCCGCATATTCTAATTGCACGAAAGCCCGAAACACAGAAGAATACCCATGCCTTGGGATCTCCTGAAACATTTTGCCGATTTAGGCAAGAGAGGATGCATCTGTATGCAAAGTCGCATACTATAGCATCGAAGTCCAAGAGAGTGTTTCTTAAACGTAGGTGAATATAGTCAATTTGACTGAAGCAAAGTCCCCCTCTTTGCTTCAGTTTTTTTATTCTATCAAAGGATGGAAAATCTGGTTGATCTTTTCAAGCGCTGTATATTAAAATAAAATGTAACGCTTACAAAACAAATGTCGGAGGGGGCGCGGGTCATTTGAGTCTGGCATTGATCAAAATGTGGTTTGCCCTTGGTTCCATGGGGCTGATGTTTCTGGCCGTAGCATGCATCTATTTAAGCCGTTTTAAATGCCGAAACCGTTTTCTGAAGATTGCGGTTTCATCGTTTGCTTACATGTGTGTATTGATTTCAGGAATTATTGTATTTGTGGTGGTATTCAGCGGCCCTGTTAATGAATAAAGCTGTAAAAGGAAGTGCTGTATGGGTAAACTGAAGTGCGCTATGATTTTTGTAGCAGTGATTTTCTTATCTGGATGTTTATATCCACATGAGCGGAAAAGCAGTGTACAAGCCACTCCATATCAGGACCAATTAAAGCTGGTTCAATCAGCCGTTGATGAATTTCAAAAGGCAAACGGAGGACTGCTTCCGATTCAAACAAAAGATATGTCAACACCGCTTTATCAAAAATATCCGATAGATTTTAACCGTTTAGCGCCGAGATATATGGCTGAACCTCCAAGCACGGCATATGAAAGCGGCGGAGACTATCAATACGTGCTTGTCGATGTAGAGAATAATCCGACTGTTAAACTGATTGATGTAAAGATGGCGGAAAAAATACGTGATATCAAATTACGCGTTCAAATGTACCGCCAAGAGCATAAATATCCGCCATATCAGAATGTATTAGCGCGTGACTTGTTTACGCTTGATGGGAAAAAACTAGGGGAAGCTGACTCTCTTTCTGTCACAAGCCCAATCTCAGGAAACTCCCTGCCGCTTATGATTGACGGAGACGGAGAAATTCATGCCGACTATCGGACAGAGCTCGTTTCCTGTCTCAAAAAAAGCAAAAAAACTTTTAAACCCGGCACGGAAATACAGGACATAATATGGGAAGAGACGCCTTTCGTCCCCGCATTTTCAGTGAAATATACCGTTAATGACAAACAAGAACCTGTTTTTTTAGAAAATGATATAAAAAAGGAATGAACCTTTCTCCCTTGCATACAAATAGGGAGAAAGGTTTTTTTATACTTTAATAGATTAAGGATGGAAAATTTTCTAAAGATGTCATATTGAAATAGGACAACGTCATACACATATAGTGTCCTGTGTTTGATTGAAAAAGGTTAATAAAATTGATAAGGATAGGAAGTCCGGGAGGGGATCACTTGGAAAAGGTCGATATTTTCAAGGATATCGCTGAACGAACAGGAGGCGATATATACTTAGGAGTCGTTGGTGCTGTCCGTACAGGGAAATCTACGTTTATTAAGAAATTTATGGAGCTTGTGGTGCTCCCGAATATCAGTAATGAAGCAGACCGGGCACGTGCGCAGGATGAACTGCCTCAAAGCGCAGCCGGAAAAACGATTATGACTACAGAGCCTAAATTTGTTCCGAATCAGGCGATGTCTGTTCATGTATCAGACGGACTCGATGTCAATATAAGATTAGTAGATTGTGTAGGCTACACAGTGCCGGGTGCAAAAGGATACGAGGATGAAAACGGCCCGCGGATGATTAATACACCTTGGTACGAAGAACCGATCCCATTTCATGAGGCTGCTGAAATCGGAACGCGGAAGGTGATTCAAGAACATTCGACCATCGGAGTGGTTATTACGACAGACGGCACGATTGGTGATATCGCCAGAAGTGACTATATAGAGGCAGAAGAAAGAGTCATTGAAGAGCTGAAAGAAGTCGGAAAACCCTTTATTATGGTCATTAACTCAGTAAAACCGTATCACCCGGAGACAGAGGCGATGCGCCAGGATTTAAGCGAAAAATACGATATCCCTGTTTTGGCAATGAGCGTAGAAAGTATGCGGGAAAACGATGTACTGAATGTTCTCAGAGAGGCTCTTTATGAGTTTCCTGTGCTTGAAGTAAATGTAAATCTTCCAAGCTGGGTCATGGTGCTGAAAGAAAACCATTGGCTGCGCGAGAGCTATCAGGAATCAGTGAAGGAAACTGTTAAGGATATTAAACGGCTCCGTGATGTCGACAGGGTTGTCGGTCAATTCAGCGAGTTTGAGTTTATTGAAAGTGCCGGATTAGCCGGGATTGAGCTCGGCCAAGGGGTTGCAGAAATTGATTTGTATGCGCCCGACCATTTATATGATCAAATCCTAAAAGAAGTGGTAGGCGTTGAAATCAGGGGCAGAGACCACCTGCTTGAGCTGATGCAGGATTTTGCCCATGCAAAAACGGAATATGACCAGGTGTCCGACGCTTTAAAAATGGTCAAACAGACGGGATACGGCATTGCAGCGCCTGCTTTAACTGACATGAGTCTGGATGAGCCGGAAATTATACGGCAAGGCTCCAGATTCGGCGTAAGATTGAAAGCTGTCGCACCGTCAATCCATATGATCAAAGTGGATGTCGAAAGCGAATTTGCGCCGATTATCGGAACTGAAAAACAAAGCGAGGAACTGGTGCGTTACTTAATGCAGGACTTTGAGGATGATCCGCTTTCAATTTGGAACTCTGACATTTTTGGAAGATCGCTCAGCTCTATCGTGAGAGAAGGGATTCAGGCTAAGCTGTCACTGATGCCTGAAAACGCACGATATAAATTAAAAGAAACATTAGAAAGAATCATAAACGAAGGATCAGGCGGCTTAATCGCCATTATCCTGTAATGCGGGGAGACCTCTTTATAGAATAGGAGGTCTTTTTTCTTTGCTCTTAATATTGGAAAAGGATCAAGGAATAGGATGAAAAAAGGAAAAAAAGGAATATTTGTTCGATAAATCACGTTAAATCCTTGACGAGCAAGGGGTTGACGCTTTAAAATGCTTGATATGGCTTTTTATATGTGTTACTCTACATACAGAAATTCTTCACTCTGATGGACAAACATTCCTTGGAGTGCAGTTTTTCTTAAAAGCCGTTTAATTGTCTTTCTCTTGCTTGTCTGATTTTTTTCTCAGGCAGGTTTAGAATCAGACTGAACTGTGAAGAAATGATAATAAACGAACTGAGCTTATTCCTTTTGGGAGGAGGTGAAAGGCATGAACAAAACAGAACTTATTAATGCGGTTGCGGAAGCAAGCGAATTGTCTAAAAAAGACGCGACAAAAGCAGTTGACTCTGTTTTTGATACGATCTTAGATGCACTTAAAAACGGTGATAAAATCCAACTGATCGGTTTTGGTAACTTCGAGGTGCGTGAACGTTCTGCACGTAAAGGACGCAACCCTCAAACAGGTGAAGAAATCGAAATTCCAGCAAGCAAAGTACCTGCTTTCAAACCAGGTAAAGCGCTTAAAGACGCAGTTGCCGGAAAATAATTGTGAATATAGATCGTGTATGCATCTAGATTACATACACTTTATTTCTTCACAGAAAAGCCCCTTCTTAAGGGGCTTTTCATTTTTTTAGGAGCGTGTGCATTCACTTTGCTTTTAGCGGGGCATGTGTGCTAGAATCGAAATTAAATGTATTCATTGGTGGAGGACACAGAACATGAAAGAAGTTAATAAAGAACAAATCGAACAAGCTGTTCGTCAAATTTTAGAAGCGATCGGAGAGGACCCAAACAGAGAAGGGCTTCTTGATACTCCGAAACGAGTCGCAAAGATGTATGCCGAAGTATTCTCCGGCTTGAATGAAGATCCAAAAGAACATTTCCAGACTATCTTCGGTGAAGACCATGAGGAGCTTGTTCTAGTAAAAGATATCGCGTTTCATTCTATGTGTGAGCATCACCTTGTTCCTTTTTACGGAAAAGCACATGTTGCATATATACCGCGGGGCGGAAAAGTCACAGGGCTCAGCAAATTGGCGCGTGCTGTTGAGGCAGTTGCAAAGCGTCCGCAGCTTCAGGAGCGCATCACTTCTACAATTGCAGAAAGCATCGTAGAAACGCTTGATCCGCATGGCGTAATGGTTGTTGTTGAAGCAGAGCATATGTGCATGACAATGCGGGGCGTAAGAAAGCCGGGCGCCAAAACAGTCACTTCAGCTGTCAGAGGCATTTTCAAAGATGATGCTGCTGCACGTTCAGAAGTATTGGAACATATTAAACGCCAGGACTAATAAAGATAGAGGGTGCTATAAATGAACGAAAAGCATTCAAGCGATTTTGTCGTCATTAAAGCAATTGAGGATGGAGTGAATGTGATCGGCCTGACAAGGGGAACGGACACAAAGTTTCACCATTCCGAAAAACTCGACAAGGGAGAAGTGATCATTGCTCAGTTTACAGAGCATACTTCTGCCATTAAAGTCAGAGGAGAGGCGCTCATTCAAACCGCATACGGAGAAATGAAAAGCGAAAAAAAATAAGCTGGCTGTCCCCGCTGTTTTAAAGCAAATGCTCGCAAACAGCGGGAGGATACAGCCAATTTGTTTTTTTTATGCTATAATGATACCTGCGTAATCTTATGACAAAATAAAACTCATACATATGATTTAGAAATAAATGTGAATTTGGGGACAAGGGTGATATTTTTGCAAGACATCTACGGAACTTTAGCCAATCTGAACACGAAAATAAAACAAAAGCTGTCTCATCCTTATTTAGCGAAGCATATTTCTGCGCCTAAGATCGATGAGGATAAGCTTCTTCTTTTTCATGCATTATTTGAGGAAGCCGACATAAAAAACAATGACAGAGAAAATTATATTGTAACAGCGATGCTTGTACAAAGCGCCCTTGATACCCATGATGAAGTAACGACAGCCAGAGTCATAAAACGAGACGAAAACAAGAACCGTCAATTGACTGTTCTTGCAGGCGATTATTTCAGCGGACTGTACTATTCATTACTATCTGAAATGAAGGATATCTACATGATTAGAACGCTCGCTACAGCAATTAAAGAAATTAATGAACATAAAATTCGTCTGTATGACCGATCTGTAAAGGACGAACACCATTTTTTCGAAAGTGTCGGCATCGTTGAATCAGCTCTATTCCATCGGGTGTCTGAACATTTCAATCTCCCGCGCTGGAAGAAGCTATCGAGTGATTTTTTTGTATATAAGCGGCTTATGACCGGAAATGATACATTTTTAGATGTGATCGGCAGTGTTATACAGCTGGGGAAAACAAAAGAAGAGATGCTGGAAGAGTGTTTTAAGAAAGCAAAGAACAGCATTGAGTCACTTCTGCCTCTAAGCTCACCTATTCAGCAAATTTTATTAAACCGCCTGAAGACAATCAGCCAAGACCAAACTTATCATCAGAAAGTGGAAGAAGGGTAACCATTATGCAGGACTCAAAAGAACAGCGCGTACACGGAGTATTTGAAAAAATATATAAAAACTACGACCAAATGAACTCTGTCATCAGTTTTCAGCAGCACAAAAAATGGCGTGATAAAACGATGCGCATCATGGGTGTAAAAGAAGGCGCCAAAGCTCTTGATGTTTGCTGCGGAACAGCTGACTGGACGATTGCTCTTGCAAAAGCAGCCGGTAAAACCGGTGAAATAAAGGGTTTGGATTTCAGCGAAAACATGCTGAGCGTCGGCAAACAGAAAGTAAAAGACGGCGGTTTCAGTCAAATCGAACTGCTGCACGGAAATGCAATGGAGCTCCCTTTTGATGATAATACATTTGATTTTGTAACAATTGGCTTCGGACTGCGTAATGTGCCGGATTATTTGACCGTACTGAAAGAAATGAGACGTGTGGTGAAGCCTGGCGGACAAGTAGTATGCCTGGAAACCTCACAGCCTGAAATGTTTGGATTTAGACAGGCTTATTTTATGTACTTTAAGTATATTATGCCGTTTTTCGGGAAGCTGTTTGCGAAAAGCTATAAAGAATACTCGTGGCTCCAAGAGTCAGCCAGAGAATTCCCTGGTATGAAGGAACTGGCAGGCCTGTTTGAAGAGGCGGGTCTGAAAAATGTCAAGTATCATTCGTTTACTGGCGGAGTTGCTGCCACGCATATCGGATGGAAATGAAAACACAGATGTTTGGGTGAATGATATGAAATTTAAAATGGCCTACTCTTTTTTAAATGACGATATTGATGTAATTGAAAGGGAGCTTGAACAAACCGTACGCTCCGATTATCCGCTTTTGAGCGAGGCGGGTCTTCATCTATTGCAGGCAGGAGGCAAACGGATTCGGCCTGTCTTCGTTCTGCTTTCCGGCATGTTTGGCGATTACGATATCAATAAGATTAAATATGTCGCTGTCACTCTGGAAATGATTCATATGGCATCGTTGGTTCATGATGATGTCATTGACGATGCGGAGCTTCGCCGGGGAAAGCCGACGATCAAGGCCAAATGGGATAACCGAATTGCGATGTATACAGGCGATTATATGCTTGCCGGATCTCTTGAAATGATGACGAGAATTAATGAACCGAAAGCTCATCGGATCTTGTCGCAGACCATTGTTGAAGTGTGTCTTGGAGAGATTGAACAAATCAAAGACAAATACAACATGGAACAGAATCTCAGAACGTACCTGCGGCGCATAAAGAGAAAAACGGCGCTTCTTATCGCTGTCAGCTGCCAGCTGGGGGCTATTGCTTCCGGAGCTGAAGAAAAGATTCATAAGGCGCTCTACTGGTTTGGATATTATGTCGGCATGTCTTATCAAATCATTGATGATATTCTTGATTTTACTTCAACTGAAGAAGAACTGGGTAAACCGGTTGGAGGCGATTTGCTTCAAGGAAATGTTACATTGCCTGTCCTATATGCATTAAAAAATCCAGCTTTAAAGAATCAGCTTAAATTAATTAACAGCGAGACGACACAAGAACAGCTTGCGCCCATTATTGAAGAAATCAAAAAGACAGATGCAATTGAAGCATCGATGGCAGTGAGCGAGATGTATCTGCAAAAAGCTTTCCAAAAACTTAACACGCTTCCGAGAGGGCGTGCGCGTTCTTCTCTTGCAGCCATCGCAAAATATATCGGCAAAAGAAAATTTTAATTTTTTGTAGATATTAAGAAATTTCTCCGCCCCGGATTGATTAATTATCTGAAAGATGTTACGATTTCGGTGTGCAATGTGAAAGCCTATACATACATATGATGGGGTGGAGAATGTGATGGAAAAGACTTTTATCATGGTGAAACCGGACGGTGTCCAACGGCAGCTGATCGGGGAAATTTTATCTAGATTCGAACGTAAGGGCTTACAATTAGCTGGCGCAAAGCTGATGAGAGTAACTGAACAAATGGCTGAGAAACACTATGCCGAACATCAAGGAAAGCCTTTCTTTGGAGAACTTGTTGAGTTTATTACTTCCGGACCAGTTTTTGCGATGGTGTGGGAAGGCGAAAATGTCGTTGAAGTGACCAGGCAGCTGATTGGAAAAACAAACCCTAAAGAAGCATTGCCAGGCACCATTCGCGGGGATTTCGGCATGTTTGTCGGAAAAAATATTATCCACGGCTCTGATTCTCTGGAAAGCGCTGAGCGTGAGATTAATATTTTCTTTAAGGATGAAGAGTTAGTATCATATCAACAACTCATGACAGGCTGGATCTATTAATCATTGTTGAAAAAGCCGAGAGAAGAGCCGGCATCTGCACTCCGCCGGTTCCGGCTTTTTTGTAAAGGTTTACATTGACTTGAATATATGGCTAAAACGGCAGGGGATCCACCACTGTCTTTACCAATCATCTGAAATCAGCTGAAAAGCTGATTTTTTTATTTGAAACAATACAATTTCCTGATAAAACAAGCTATACTAGGACAAAAGACAGCGAGACTGGGAGAGAAGAGATGGATACATACAGCGTATTTACAACCAAATGGAAGCAATTAACCGGAGTTGATTTAACTTTATATAAAGAAGCGCAAATGAAGAGAAGGCTGACATCTCTTTATGAGAAAAAAGGTTTTCAAAGCTTTAAAGATTTTGCAGCGGCACTAGAAAAGGATCAGACGCTTTTAAATGAAACATTGGACAGAATGACGATTAATGTTTCAGAATTTTATCGAAATTATAAAAGATGGGAAGTTCTTGAAACAGCTATTTTGCCTTTAATCAAACATTCAAAGCCTTTAAAAATATGGAGCGCGGCATGCTCTACAGGGGAGGAGCCTTATACGCTCGCAATGATTTTAGATCAGCAGAAAGGGCTCCCAGGCTATCAGATTTTGGCGACTGATATAGATGATAAGGCACTGGAAAAAGCGAAAAAAGGCGTGTATCAGGAGCGGTCTTTGCAAGAAGTGCCGTCTTCTGTGAAGGATCGTTATTTTACTCAAAACGCTGATAAGAGCTATGAAGTGAAACATGACATAAAGAAGAACATTAGGTTTCAAAAACATAATCTGCTTGCGGATCGCTACGAGCAAGACTTTGATTTGATTGTGTGCCGCAATGTTTTTATTTATTTTACAGAAAACGCAAAGGAAGAGCTGTACTTAAAAATGGCGCATAGCTTAAAAAAGAATGGGGTTCTCTTTGTCGGCAGCACAGAGCAGATCTTCAATCCGGAGAAATTCGGCCTTTCTCCTGCGGATACATTCTTTTATCAAAAAAGATAGACTGACTTTTTGCTGAAAAATATGTTATAGTAGTTTTACTTAAAAGCGTTAATGCGATGAAGGGAGAAGAAGTCATGAGATATTTAACAGCCGGTGAATCACACGGCCCCCAATTGACAACCATTATTGAAGGTGTGCCTGCGGGGCTTTACATAACTGAGGAAGATATCAACTTTGAGCTTGGCAGACGCCAGAAAGGCCATGGCCGCGGGCGCCGCATGCAGATCGAAAAGGATCAGGCGAAAATTATGAGCGGGGTGCGCCATGCCCGCACTCTCGGTTCACCAATCGCGCTTGTCGTAGAAAATAACGATTGGAAACACTGGACTAAAATTATGGGTGCGGCTCCGATTACTGAAGAAGAAGAAAAGGAAATGAAACGCCAAATTTCCAGACCGAGACCGGGACACGCAGATTTAAACGGTGCGATTAAATATAACCACCGCGATATGAGAAATGTGCTTGAGCGCTCTTCAGCTCGTGAAACGACCGTAAGAGTGGCGGCAGGCGCTGTCGCTAAAAAGATCCTTTCTGAGCTTGGTATTAAGGTAGCGGGCCACGTATTACAGATTGGGGCAGTTAAGGCTGAAAAAACGGATTATACTTCAATTGATGACTTGAAGCGTGTGACTGAAGAGTCTCCGGTCAGATGCTACGATGAAGAAGCAGGCAAAAAAATGATGGATGCCATTGACGAAGCGAAGGCAAACGGAGATTCCATCGGCGGAATTGTGGAAGTGATTGTTGAAGGAATGCCGGTGGGCGTGGGCAGCTACGTTCATTATGACCGTAAACTGGACAGCAAGCTTGCTGCGGCAGTACTGTCTATTAATGCATTTAAAGGTGTTGAATTCGGCATCGGTTTTGAAGCGGCCGGAAGAAACGGAAGCGAGGTTCATGACGAGATCATTTGGGACGAAGAAAAAGGATATACGCGTGCTACGAACAGACTTGGCGGATTGGAAGGCGGCATGACGACAGGAATGCCAATCGTTGTCCGCGGAGTCATGAAGCCGATTCCGACATTATATAAACCGCTGAAAAGTGTGGATATTGAAACGAAAGAACCATTTTCTGCCAGCATTGAACGTTCAGACAGCTGCGCAGTGCCAGCAGCAAGTGTAGTGGCGGAAGCTGCTGTTGCATGGGAAATTGCTAACGCTGTTGTTGAACAATTCGGCTTAGACCAAATTGACCGCATTAGAGAAAACGTGGAGAATATGAGAAAACTGTCGAGGGAATTTTAATGAGAACACTGCATGTTCAAACCGCTTCCTCTTCGTATCCTGTATTTATCGGACAAGGAATCAGAAAAAAGGCTTGTGAACTATTAACCTCGCTAAACAGGCCATTAACACGCATTATGCTTGTTACCGATGAAGAAGTGAATCGCCTGTACGGTGATGAAATGCTTCACCTGCTGGAAGAAAAATGGCCTGTGAAAAAAGTGACGGTGCCGAGCGGAGAGCAGGCGAAATCAATGGATATGTACACGAAGCTGCAGAGTGAAGCGATTCGATTTCATATGGATCGCTCCTCATGCATCATCGCTTTTGGAGGCGGTGTTGTAGGAGATCTTGCTGGATTTGTGGCTGCCACTTTTATGCGCGGCATTGATTTCATTCAAATGCCTACAACGCTTTTGGCGCATGACAGCGCGGTCGGAGGAAAAGTAGCGGTGAATCATCCGCTTGGAAAAAATCTGATCGGCGCATTTTATCAGCCCAAAGCCGTGCTTTACGATACGGACTTTCTCCGTTCCCTACCGGAAAAAGAGCTTCGGTCCGGGATGGCAGAAGTGATTAAGCATGCTTTTATTTATGACAGAGAATTCCTGAAAGATCTGCTGGACATTCACTCATTGAACGATATCACCAGTGAGCAGCTGAATGACATGATTTTTAAAGGTATTTCGATTAAAGCGTCTGTCGTTCATCAGGATGAAAAGGAAGAAGGAATCAGAGCCTATCTTAACTTTGGGCATACGCTAGGACACGCAGTTGAGGCGGAGTATGGCTACGGACAGATCACCCACGGTGATGCGGTAGCACTCGGTATGCAGTTTGCTTTATATATAAGTGAACAGGAAGCCGGCTGTGAAATGGACAGAAATCGATTAGTCAGCTGGCTTAAGAATCTAGGCTATCCAAGCCGCATTAAAAAAGAAACGGCAACTTCCGTGCTTTTAGACCGTATGATGAATGATAAAAAAACCCGCGGCGGTATGATTCAATTCATCGTTCTCAAAGAATTAGGAAAAGTCGCCGACCATACGTTTTCAAGAGATGAACTTGAGAGCTGGCTGAACAAATGGCGAATGGAGGAGACATCATGATGATTCGTGGAATTCGCGGAGCAACTACAGTAGAAAAGGATACTGAAGAAGATATTTTACAAAAAACCAAACAGCTGTTAGAAAAAATGATAGAAGAAAACAAAACAAAGCCGGAAGATGTTGTTCAAATGCTTCTATCGGCGACGCCTGACCTGCACTCTGTTTTCCCGGCAAAAGCTGTCCGTGAGCTTTCTGGCTGGCAGTATGTGCCGGTGACATGTATGCAGGAAATGGATGTTACAGGCGGTCTGAAAAAATGTATAAGGGTCATGATGACTGTTCAGACTGAAGTTCCTCAGAATCAAATCAGACATGTCTATTTAGAAAAAGCGGTTGTATTAAGACCCGATTTATCATTGACAAAAAATAATGAATTGTAATACGATTAGAACAGCTTAGAAATACACAAGAGTGTGTATAAAGCTTAGTGAATGAGTTGAGTTAGAGAATAGGGTAGCAGAGAATGAGTGTAGTTGAGCTGAGACATGTATGTTTATTCTACCCAAAAGAAGCCTTTCTTTTGGGTTTATTTTGTTATATCTTGATTTTCCCTCTCATGCCTTCTTCTCATTCTCCTTGCCAAAAGGAGTGAGAGCAATGAATTTCCAATCAAACATTTCTGCATTTTTAGAGGACAGTATGTCCTACCGCACCATACCGATTGTGGAGACATTCACAGTTGACACACTGACACCTATCCAAATGATCGAGCAGCTGGACAGGAAGATCACTTACCTTCTTGAAAGCAAGGATGACACATCAAATTGGTCCAGATATTCGTTCATCGGCCTTCAGCCATTTCTAACGATCAAAGAACAGCAAAATGATTTTACTGCTCAAGATGAGAATGGACGATCCCTTTACACTGGAAAAGAATTAAAAGAGGTTCTGGATTGGATGAATGCAGCATACAAAATCAAAACGCCAGAGCTTGCCATTCCCTTTGTAGGCGGAGCTGTCGGGTATTTAAGCTATGACATGATCCCGATGATTGAACCTTCTGTTCCTCGCCACAGGAAGGAAACGGAATTTGAAAAGTGTATGCTGTTTGTTTGCAGCACATTAATTGCTTATGATCATGAAACAAAAAACGTCCATTTTATTCAGTATGCTAGATTGAATGGACAAGAAACTGAAGCTGAAAAAATTGCTGTGTTCAATAAAAATCACCGAGAGCTACAAGGCCTCATTGATAAGATGATGGATCAAAAAAACATAAAAGAACTGTTTCTTTCATCTGAGTCATATAAGACACCAGGTTTCGATTCAGTATCTTCAAATTACGAAAAATCTGCGTTTATGGCAGATGTAGAAAAGATCAAAGAATATATAAAAGCAGGTGACATCTTTCAAGGTGTCCTGTCACAAAAATTTGAGATTCCGATAACAGCAGATTCCTTCGAATTGTACAGAGTGCTGCGAATCGTCAATCCTTCGCCGTATATGTATTATATAAAACTCCCGGACAGAGAGATTGTCGGCAGCTCTCCGGAACGGTTAATCCACGTTCAAGACGGGCATTTGGAAATCCATCCGATTGCCGGAACAAGAAAAAGAGGCGCAGACAAAGAGGAAGATGAAAAACTCAAAATTGAGCTGATGAAAGATGAAAAAGAAAAAGCGGAGCATTATATGCTCGTTGATCTAGCTCGAAACGATATCGGCAGAGTGGCAGAGTATGGATCGGTTGCTGTGCCGGAGTTCACAAAGATCGTCTCATTTTCACATGTTATGCACATCATTTCAGTCGTCACAGGGAGGTTGAAAGAGGGAGTTCACCCTGTTGATGCGCTAATGTCGGCTTTTCCTGCGGGAACTTTAACCGGGGCCCCAAAAATCCGTGCCATGCAGCTTTTAAATGAATTGGAGCCGACACCGAGAGAGACATACGGCGGCTGCATCGCCTACATCGGATTTGACGGGAATATCGACTCCTGTATTACGATCCGCACCATGAGCGTAAAAAACGGTGTCGCATCCATACAGGCTGGAGCAGGTATTGTTGCTGATTCTGTGCCGGAAGCCGAATATGAAGAAAGCTGCAACAAAGCGGGCGCACTGCTGAAAACCATTCATATTGCTGAAGACATGTTTCGTAGCAAGGGGGATGAAGCCGATGAACCAATTTCTGCAAACGTGCGTTGACGGTAAGACACTTACTGCTGTTGAAGCGGAAGCGCTTATGAATATGATGATGACAGCAGAAATGACTCCTTCTGAAATGGGCGGTATATTGTCTATCCTGGCTCATCGGGGCGAAACTGCAGAAGAGCTGGCGGGCTTTGTGAAGGCCATGCGGACACATGCCCTTACGGTAGACGGACTTCATGATGTGGTTGACACATGCGGTACAGGCGGTGACGGCATCTCTACCTTTAATATTTCAACGGCATCGGCAATCGTTGCTTCAGCAGCAGGAGCTAAAATTGCTAAGCACGGCAATCGCTCCGTATCCTCTAAAAGCGGAAGCGCCGATGTTCTAGAAGAGCTTGGGATACCAATCCAAACCACACCTGAAGAAGTCAGAATCAGCATTGAAACAAATAACATGGGATTTCTCTTTGCGCCGCTTTATCATTCGTCCATGAAACATGTAGCGGGTACAAGAAAAGAGCTCGGATTCAGAACGATTTTTAATCTGCTCGGACCGCTCAGCAATCCTTTGCGGGCGAAGCGTCAGGTGATCGGTGTCTATTCTGCTGAAAAAGCGGGATTGATGGCAAGCGCACTGGAAATGTTCCAGCCGAAGCATGTACTATTCGCAGCAAGCCGTGACGGTTTAGATGAGCTTTCGGTTACATCACCGACCGATGTGATTGAAATAAAGGATGGAGAGCGCCGGGAATATACTGTTTCACCCGAAGACTTCGGCTTCAAAAATGGCAGACTTGAAGATATACAGGTGCAGTCACCGACAGAAAGCGCTCATCTGATTCAGAATATTTTTGAAAATAAAAGCAGCAAATCGGCTTTATATATTACAGCCTTTAATGCCGGCGCTGCGATATACACGGCGGGTATTGCTGAAACACTGAAAGAAGGAACAGAGCTTGCGTTAGAAACAATTGCAAGCGGAGGTGCCGCAGCGCAGCTCAATAGACTGAAACAGAAAGAGGGAGAGATCTATGCTTGAAAACATAATCAATCAAAAAAAAGAAGAAGTCAAAACTCTCATCCTGCCAGAAGAGCAGCCTTTTGAAAAACGGTCTTTTAAAGAGGCGCTGGCTAACCCGAACCGTTTTATCGGATCGATAGCCGAAGTCAAAAAAGCGTCGCCGTCAAAAGGACTCATTAAAGAAGATTTTGTTCCGGAGCGGATTGCAAAAGACTATGAAGCTGCGCATGCAGACGCGCTTTCTGTTTTAACTGACTTTCCGTTTTTCCAAGGGAAAAACAGTTATTTATCAGACATAAAGCGTGCTGTTTCGATTCCGGTGCTGAGAAAAGATTTTATTATCGATTCTATTCAAGTGGAGGAATCAAAGAGAATTGGAGCAGATGCCATATTGTTAATCGGAGAGGTGCTTGATCCTGTACAGCTTCACGAGTTGTATCTCGAAGCAGGGGAAAAGGAAATGGACGTGTTAGTGGAGGTTCATGATCAAACGACGCTGGAACAAATAGTGAAGGTATTCACCCCTGATATTCTCGGTATTAATAATCGAAACTTAAAAACGTTTGAAACTTCGCTTGAACAGACGAAACAGATTGCATCCCTAGTTCCGAAAGAATGCTTGCTTGTCAGTGAAAGCGGCATTGGTTCTTTAGAACATTTAACATTTGTCAAAGAACATGGAGCACAAGCTGTTCTAATCGGAGAGTCATTGATGAGACAGCATTCACAGCAAAAAGCAATCCATGCTTTGTATGGGGAGTGAGGTTGTGAAAAAACCGGCATTAAAGTATTGCGGTATACGGTCACTGCAGGACCTGCGGCTTGCAGCGGATTCACAGGCAGATTATCTGGGTTTTATTTTTGCTGACAGTAAACGAAAAGTATCTCCGGCAGATGTGAGAAAGTGGCTGAGCCAAGTTCGTACCGAGAAACAGATTGCAGGCGTTTTTGTGAATGAATCGCTGGGAACGATTGCCCGTATAGCAGGCGATTTGCAGCTTGACGTCATTCAGCTTCATGGTGATGAGACTCCAAAGGATGCTGAAGTCCTCCGTCTGCTGACAAATTGTGAAATATGGAGGGCGCTCCATCATAACAGCACAGCAATTCAGGACTTGGACCGCTTTAACGGTTCTGTAGACGGTTTTGTGATTGACTCATCTGTAAAAGGGGCAAGAGGCGGGACTGGAGTGGCTTTTGCTTGGGAGTGTGTGCCTGAATATCAGCAGAAAGCTGAACAAACGGGGAAACGGTGTTTCATCGCAGGCGGTGTGAATCCCGACACAATCGCAGACTTATTGAAATGGAAACCGGGCGGAGTCGATCTTGCCAGCGGAATAGAAAAGAACGGGCAAAAAGATGACAAACTGATTAGGCTCTTAGAAGAAAGGATGAACCGATATGTATCCATATCCGAATGAAATAGGCAGATACGGCGATTTTGGCGGGAAATTTGTTCCGGAAACTCTTATGCAGCCGTTAGAAGAAATTGAAACAACATTTAAGGAAATAAAGGATGATCCTGTTTTTAGGGGAGAATATCATAAGCTGTTAGCTGAATATTCCGGCAGGCCGACCGCATTAACATATGCCGATCGAGTCACAGAGCATTTAGGCGGCGCTAAAATTTATTTGAAAAGAGAAGATTTAAACCATACAGGTTCCCATAAAATCAACAATGCTTTAGGCCAGGCATTGCTTGCAAAAAAAATGGGCAAAACGAAAATCATTGCAGAAACAGGTGCCGGACAGCATGGAGTAGCCGCCGCCACAGTTGCTGCAAAGTTTGGTTTTTCCTGCATTGTATTTATGGGTGAAGAGGATGTCGCCCGCCAGTCTCTGAACGTATTCCGAATGAAGCTTCTTGGAGCAGAGGTTGTGCCGGTCACAAGCGGAAACGGGACACTGAAGGATGCGACAAATGAGGCTATCCGCTATTGGGTTCAGCATTGTGAGGATCATTTTTACATGATCGGATCGGTTGTCGGACCGCACCCTTACCCGCAAATTGTCCGGGAATTTCAAAAAATGATCGGAGAGGAAGCGAAGGATCAGCTGAAAGACATTGAGGGAACACTGCCTGATAAAGTCGTTGCCTGCGTAGGCGGCGGAAGTAATGCGATAGGCATGTTTCAGGCATTTTTAGACGAAGATGTTGAACTGATCGGTGCTGAAGCGGCAGGAAAAGGAATTGACACTCCGCTTCATGCCGCTACCATTACGAAAGGAACTGTCGGTGTGATTCACGGTTCACTCACTTACCTCATTCAAGACGAGTACGGTCAAATTATTGAGCCTTATTCAATTTCAGCAGGACTTGACTATCCGGGAATTGGTCCGGAGCACGCTTATTTGCATAAAAGCGGCCGTGTCACATACGATAGCATAACTGATGAAGAAGCAGTAGATGCGTTAAAACTATTGTCAGAAAAAGAAGGGATTTTACCAGCGATCGAATCTGCTCATGCATTAGCGAAGGCATTTAAAATCGCAAAAGAGATGGGGCGGGATCAAACTATCCTTGTCTGTTTATCAGGAAGAGGAGATAAGGATGTCAACACATTAATGAACGTATTGGAAGATGAGGTGAAAGCGCATGTTTAAAGTAGACCTGCAGCAGTCGGGAAAGTTGTTTATCCCGTTTATTACAGCGGGTGATCCGTTGCCGGAAGTTTCAGTCGAACTGGCTAAGTCTCTTCAAAAAGCGGGTGCCACGGCACTTGAGATCGGTGTAGCATATTCAGATCCGCTGGCAGACGGTCCGGTGATTCAGCGGGCTTCAAAACGGGCGCTTGAGAACGGGATGAATATTGTAAAAGCGATTGAATTAGGCGGAGAAATGAAAAAAAATGATGTCAATATTCCCATTATCCTCTTTACGTATTATAATCCTGTGTTACAATTGAACAAAGAATACTTTTTCGCTTTACTGCGGGAAAATCATATAGACGGCCTGCTTGTTCCGGACCTGCCTTTAGAAGAGAGCGCCAGCCTTCAAGCGGAATGCAAAACCCATGAGGTAACGTATATTTCTTTAGTTGCACCGACAAGCGAAAGCCGTTTGAAAACGATTATTGAACAAGCCGAGGGCTTCGTCTACTGTGTATCTTCGTTAGGTGTGACCGGTGTCCGAAATGAGTTCAATTCATCAGCTTATCCATTTATCCGGACAGTGAAGAATCTCAGTTCTGTGCCGGTTGCTGTAGGGTTTGGTATTTCCAGCCGCGAGCAGGTGGTCAAGATGAATGAAATCTGTGACGGTGTCGTAGTGGGAAGTGCGCTCGTCAAAAAGATAGAAGAATTAAAGGAACGGCTCATCAGCACTGAGACGAGAGATCGTGCAGTGCAAGAGTTTGAAGATTACGCGAAGACGTTTGGCGGTTTGTACAGTTTAAAATGAGGTGACTGGATTTGCGTATCAAAGAACATTTAAAACAACTGAAGCCTTATCAGCCGGGTAAACCGATTGAAGCAGTAAAAGCAGAATATGGCTTGGATAAAGTCGTGAAGCTTGCATCAAACGAAAATCCGTACGGCTGTTCGGAAGCTGCAAAAGAGGCACTTCATCATGAAATTCAACAGCTTGCGCTTTATCCCGATGGATATAGCGCCGCTTTGCGGACAAGGCTCAGTGAGCACCTCAATGTGAGCGAAACATCACTTATTTTCGGCAATGGTTCAGATGAAATCATCCAAATTATATGCCGGGCTTTTTTAAACGACAAAACAAACACGATTGCAGCAGCACCGACTTTTCCGCAATATAAGCATAATGCGGTGATTGAAGGCGCTGAAGTTCGTGAAATTGCCCTTCGTTCTGACGGCTCTCATGATTTAGACGCGATGCTTGAAGCGATTGACGAACAGACTCAAGTCGTTTGGATTTGCAGCCCGAACAACCCGACTGGCACTTATACAGCTGAAGGAGAATTGATTTCATTTCTGGAACGTGTTCCTTCTCGTGTCCTCGTTGTTCTTGATGAAGCATATTATGAATATGTAACAGCTGAGGATTACCCGGAAAGCATACCGCTTTTGAATACGTATTCTAACTTGATGATATTGCGTACGTTTTCAAAGGCATACGGTCTGGCGGCGCTTAGAGTCGGATACGGTATTGCTGACGAAAAATTGATCCGCCAAATAGAGCCGGCAAGAGAGCCGTTTAACACCAGCCGTCTTGGCCAGGCTGCAGCGATTGCAGCGCTTGACGATCAAGAATTTATCGCTTCTTGCATCGAGAAAAATCAAGCAGGCCTTCAGCAGTATTATGATTTTGCGGAAACACACGGATTAAAATGCTACCCTTCACAGACAAACTTTGTTTTAATAGATTTTAACCGCCCGTCTGATGAATTGTTTCAGGCATTGCTGCAAAAAGGTTATATTGTCCGATCAGGAAATGCATTAGGGTTCCCGACTTCACTCCGGATTACGATCGGCACGAAAGAGCAAAACGAGGAAATTCTCGCAACTTTAGCTGAAATTTTATAAGAGGTGGTCAAGAATCACCTCTTTAGTCTATGAACCAGGTGATGACGAATGAATCAAATCAAAGATACAATATTGCTCGCCGGTCTCGGATTGATAGGCGGTTCTATTGCGTTAGCCATCAAAAAAAAACATCCGGAAAAACGCATTATTGGGGTCGATATCTCAGATGAGCAGGTAGTGGCTGCGTTAAAATTAGGTGTGATAGACGAGAGTGCTGATTCGTTTATTGACGGCGCGAAAAAAGCTGCAACCGTTATTATTGCAACACCTGTTGCGCAAACGCTGCTTATGCTTGAAGAGCTGGCCCATTCAGAAATTAAGCATCCGCTTTTGATTACTGACGTAGGAAGCACAAAGCAAAAAGTGGTTCATTACGCCGATCAAGTGCTGCCTGCCGGCTACCAATTTGTCGGAGGGCATCCGATGGCGGGCTCGCATAAATCAGGAGTTGCCGCTGCAAAGGAATTTCTGTTTGAAAATGCTTTTTATATTTTAACCCCGGGCCGTAAAACGGACAGACAAGCGGTCAATCAGTTAAAACATTTGCTGCAAGGGACGAATGCCCAATTTGTAGAAATGTCGCCTGAAGAGCATGATGGCGTAACAAGCGTGATCAGTCATTTTCCGCATATTGTTGCAGCCAGTCTTGTGCATCAGACCCATCACTCGGAAGAGCTTTATCCGCTTGTGAAGCGGTTTGCTGCCGGCGGTTTTCGGGATATTACCCGGATTGCATCAAGCAGTCCTGCAATGTGGCGTGATATTCTGTTACATAATAAAGATAAGATTTTAGATCGTTTTGATGAGTGGACTCGTGAGATTGAAACGATCCGGACATATGTAGAGCATGGAGATGCGGAAAAACTATTCAATTATTTTAAAACGGCAAAGGACTACCGTGATGGACTGCCTCTCCGCCAGAAGGGCGCAATACCGGCATTTTATGATTTATACGTAGACGTGCCGGATCATCCTGGTGTGATTTCCGAGATAACGGCTATACTTGCTGCGGAACGCATCAGTATAACGAATATCCGCATTATTGAAACGAGAGAAGATATTAACGGGATTTTAAGGATCAGTTTTCAATCCGATGATGACCGCAAACGGGCCGAACAGTGCATAGAAGCCCGGGCAGAATACGAAACTTTTTATGCTGATTGAGGTGGAAACAATGAAAAGAGAAAAGGTGCAGGCGTTAAACGGCGAAATACATATTCCCGGTGATAAATCTATTTCTCACCGCTCTGTTATGTTTGGCGCGCTTGCGAAAGGCACAACAACTGTTAAAAATTTTCTGCCGGGAGCAGACTGTCTGAGCACCATCGATTGCTTTAGTAAGATGGGTGTTCAAATTGAGCGAAACGGCAGTGATGTAGTCATTCACGGGAAAGGGATGGATTCCCTGCGAGAACCAGAAAGTCTGTTAGACGTCGGTAATTCAGGCACAACGATTCGTCTGATGCTCGGAATCCTTGCGGGCCGCCCTTTTTACAGCGCGGTAGCTGGGGATGAAAGCATTGCGAAACGCCCAATGAAGCGTGTAACAGAGCCTCTGAAACAAATGGGCGCTAAAATTGACGGCAGAGCCGGCGGGGAATTTACACCGCTGTCAGTAAGCGGCGGTACATTAAAAGGCATTGACTATGTATCACCTGTGGCCAGCGCGCAAATTAAATCAGCTGTTCTGCTTGCCGGGTTGCAGGCTGAGGGAACTACCACTGTCACCGAGCCTCATAAATCCAGAGATCATACTGAACGGATGCTGTCGGCTTTCGGAGTGAAACTGGCAGAGGACAAGACAAGCGTTTCCATAAAAGGCGGACAGCAGCTTACGGCTGCAGATATTTTTGTTCCCGGAGATATTTCTTCAGCCGCGTTTTTCCTTGCAGCTGGCGCAATGATTCCAAACAGCAGAATTGTACTGAAAAACGTGGGGTTAAATCCGACTCGGACCGGTGTCATCGATGTGCTTCAAAACATGGGGGCAAAGCTTGAAATCATACCATCTGTTGATGAAAGCGCAGAGCCTTATGGAGATTTGATCATTGAAACGTCATCTCTTAAAGCGGTTGAAATTGGCGGAGATATTATTCCGCGTTTGATTGATGAGATTCCTATTATTGCCCTTCTTGCGACTCAGGCGGAGGGAACAACAGTTATTAAGGATGCCGCAGAGCTTAAAGTGAAAGAAACGAATCGTATCGACACAGTTGTTTCAGAGCTTCGAAAGCTCGGTGCTGAGATTGAACCGACTGAAGACGGAATGAAGGTATACGGCAAACAAACTCTCAAAGGCGGCGCGAAAGTATCCAGTCATGGAGATCATCGGATCGGGATGATGCTAGGCATAGCTTCCTGTTTAACAGAAGAGCCGGTTGAGATCGGACAGACAGACGCCATTCATGTGTCATATCCAAACTTTTTTGATCATTTAAATAAGCTTTCAAACAAATCCTGAAGTTTATGCTTCAGGATTTGTTGTGTGAGCGTTTATCAGTCATAAACTGAAGGGGAAAAACATAGCCTGTCTTATAAAGGAATATAAAAACTAAAAAAGAGGGAGGGGTGCTTTACTTACAAGTCGGCAGGTCAAGGGCTGCTTTACTGTAATAGAGGGCTATCTTCCTTTTTTTATTTGCTATCGCAGGATCTTTTGATAAACTAATAAGACTCAGAAATTCCTTGACGTACAGTGTAAGCATCTTATTTGCCGAGGGCTTTCCTCTGAATTATGATAAGGTTAACCCGAACAAATAAGACTTTTATGTATGATTGATGTTGTTAGGAAAAGAAAGGACCGGTCCGATTTGAATACATTAATTCAAGAAGCCATAAAATTAGTTGAAGCAGGAGAAACAGAAAAGGGACTCAACACCCTCTCGAAGGCCGAAAAACAGCTTCATGATGAAGATAAAGCCATCGCAGCACAGCTTTATTACGAGTGGGGAAATGTAGAGAAAGCGATCTCACTGATCAGTGATTTGCATGATTTATATCCGAATGAAACAGAACTGACGAATTTTTATGCTGAACTTTTAATAGATATTGACGAAGAAGAAAAAGCGCTGGCTGTGCTGGAAACGATCCCGGAATCAGACCCATCATATCCGGAAAGCCTGCTGCTCATGGCTGATCTTTATCAGATGCAGGGGCTGTTCGAAGTAAGTGAGCAAAAGCTTTTACAGGCAAAGTCTATTCTTGAAAATGAACCAATCATTGATTTTGCGCTAGGCGAGCTTTACTTTACTCAAGGAGCCTATGCAAAAGCTGTTCAATATTTTAAAAGAACGGCTGGGGAGCAGAGTGAGATCGGAGGCGTTAATGTCCACCAAAGACTGGCGGAATCGCTAAGTGCATCAGGAGATTTTGAGGAGGCCATTCCGTGGTATGAAAAAGCTGTAGATGAGAATCCTGACCCTAATACAATTTTCGGCTATGGATTTACAGCCTCGCAGGCGGGACTGATCAAAACGGCTATTAAACAGCTGTCCGATTTAAAGGAGCTTGATCCATCCTATTCATCACTTTATATGCCGCTTTCAAAGAGCTATGAGGCTGAAGGGATGTATGAAGAGGCATTAAAAACGGCAAAAGAGGGTATCAGGTATGATGAATATAACAAAGAACTTTTCCTCTATGCCGCAAAGATGGCGTTAAAAATCGGGAAGTCAGAAGAAGGGAAAAAACTTCTTCAGGAAGCGCTTGCTCTTGATCCTGGTTTTGTCGAAGCACTTCATACTCTCCTTGCTGTGTATCATAAGGAAGAGGATTTTGAGCAAATTATTGATCTGATTCAAGAGGTGCGGGGCTACGGGGAAGAAGATCCGAAATACAATTGGTATCTGGCCAGCGCTTACACCGAATTAGAGCAGTATGAACAAGCAAAACAATCCTTTGAAGCAGCTTTTCTTCACTATCGTGATGACAGAGATTTCTTATACGAATACGCAACCTTTTTATTAGAAGAAGGCCTCCAACAAGAAGCGCTGCCGCTATTGAAAAAGGTACTCGAAATAGACGGAGCCAATGAAGAGTTGGAAGAAATAATCTTGCGGATCGAGGATGAATTTTCGAGATAAGCAGGAAATTTAACCGCTTATGTGGAACATATAAGTATAGATTATACGAACGATAGAGGAGGGAATTACATGCAGACCCCTGTTTCTGTCAATGAGAAAAAGGATTTTATCCGTTGGTTTTTAAACCATTATCAGCTAAAGCGCAGAGAGTGCGTATGGATCTTGAACTATTTAATGAGCCACGATTCTTTAATGGAAAAGGTTCATTTTGTAGAGCAGGCAGAATTTTGCCCTAGAGGCATTATAATGTCAACACATTGTGTTGAAGAAGTTCCGTTTCGGTTTTATAAAGAGAGTGTTATGACAACCGACGCGGAAAAATCTTTTCATGATATTAGATTAAATAAACAGCAGGATTTGTTTATCCAGCTTAATTTCCGTTCAGCCTACAGTTCTCCTGAGTATGCGGCGGTGCTGGAGTCCAACCCTCACATTCCGAAAGATCTGTTTGAAAACAAAAAAGATCAGGGGCTGGCTGAACAAATCCTGGAGCACGCCATTTCTACATTCCAAAGAGAAAAATTATTAAAAGACATTGACGATGCGCTCGATCGTCACGATAAAGAAGCATTTGAACAATTATCGCGCCAATTGAATCAGCTCACATAACATGACCAGCCTTGCAGTGTAATGCAAGGCTTGTTGTCGTAAAAAGGGGAGAACGATGATGAGGTGGAAAATGCCTGATGCTAAGGACTATTTACAATCTAAAGATTACATTGATACCGCTGTCATACCATTAATTAACATAAAAATGGGGAGCCAATTAAAAATAGCAGCTGAAAGAGGCGAATTTACGCAGCTTCTAGCTGATGAATTGGAAAGGCAGTTAAAAGGACGGGTATATTTATTGCCTGCTTATACATATGTTGATAGAAATGAAAATACCGTTCAAGGGCTGAAAGATTTACAGGAGGAGGTCAAATCAGATTTTCAGCATGTTGTACTGCTGACAGCTGATGATCATTGGAGTTGCGAAGAGTCATTGGGGAAGATAATTGTTGCGCCTTCTGTTCCGTTAGAGCACTTAAATGACTCCATAAAAAGAAAAATGTTAGATGAACGCACAGCTGAAATTTTGAACGTTTTGTTACAGTTGTGGAACGCTTCGTAAAAACACTTACATTTCCTTATAAACAATATTTTGGCTATATTGACCTTGCTGAGAGATTCATATATTATGAGGGTGTCTAGAGTTATGAAATATTTTCTATTTTAGTCAGTTTGCAGGGTTGACCTTGAGGGGGGAGAAGAGATGGGCGGAAGACATGATATATCGAGACGTCAATTTTTAAATTATACGCTTACAGGCGTAGGGGGGTTTATGGCGGCTAGTATGCTCATGCCTATGGTTCGCTTTGCACTCGACCCGGTATTAAAATCGACAGGAAAGCAGGACATGGTTCAGGTTGTCAGCGTAGATGAGCTGACAAAAGAGCCGCAACGCTTTGAT
This sequence comes from Bacillus sp. PAMC26543, assembly GCF_014250375.1. Classification (NCBI taxonomy): domain Bacteria; kingdom Bacillati; phylum Bacillota; class Bacilli; order Caryophanales; family Bacillaceae; genus Bacillus; species Bacillus sp. PAMC26543. The sequence goes on from NZ_CP060193.1 coordinate 1,900,848, forward strand.
TTCAAAATTAATCAAGTCGATGCCTGGTATGAGTCGGAAGAATCGAGATCAGCTTGGGTTTTCAAAAATGGGGATGAGATTGTAGCACTTTCACCAATTTGTAAGCATTTGGGGTGTACGGTGAACTGGAACAGCGATCCTAAAAATCCGAATAAATTTTTCTGTCCTTGCCACTACGGACTCTATGAAAAAGACGGCACCAATGTCCCGGGCACGCCGCCGCTTGCGCCTCTTGATCATTACGAGCAAGAAGTTAAAGACGGCTTCCTGTATCTTGGAAAAGCAAAGCCTAAGGGGGAAGGGTGACATGCTGAACAAAATTTATGACTGGGTAGATGAACGGCTTGATATTACACCGATGTGGAGGGATATTGCCGATCACGAAGTACCGGAACATGTGAATCCCGCTCATCATTTCTCTGCGTTTGTGTACTGCTTTGGGGGACTGACGTTTTTTGTAACCGTTATCCAAGTGTTGTCTGGGATGTTTTTAACGATGTACTATGTGCCTGATATTAAAAATGCCTGGGAATCGGTATATTATTTGCAAAATGAAGTTGCATTCGGCCAGATTGTCAGGGGAATGCACCATTGGGGCGCCAGCTTGGTCATTGTGATGATGTTTTTACATACGCTGAGGGTCTTTTTCCAAGGGGCGTATAAAAAGCCGCGGGAACTGAATTGGATAGTCGGTGTGTTAATCTTTTTTGTCATGCTTGGGCTTGGGTTTACAGGCTACTTGCTACCTTGGGATATGAAGGCTCTGTTTGCCACAAAAGTCGGGCTGCAGATCGCTGAAGCCACTCCTTTGATCGGGACGCAAGTCAAAACACTCCTGGCAGGGCATCCGGATATTGTAGGCGCCCAAACGCTGACTAGGTTTTTTGCGATCCATGTATTCTTTCTTCCTGCCGCCTTGTTTGGATTGATGGCCGCACACTTTATTATGATCCGCAAGCAGGGGATTTCAGGACCGCTTTAAACTTGATCTGCGAATAAAAGGGAGGGGATGACATGCACCGGGGCAAAGGGATGAAATTTGTAGGAGACTCAAGGATACCGGCTGAGAAAAAGCCGAATATACCGAAGGATTACTCAGAGTATCCCGGTAAAACAGAAGCCTTCTGGCCAAATTTCCTATTGAAGGAATGGATGGTCGGAGCTGTCTTTCTGATCGGTTTTCTTGTTTTGACGATTGTACACCAGCCGCCTTTGGAGCGGATGGCGGACCCGACGGATACAGGTTATATTCCGCTGCCGGACTGGTATTTTCTTTTCTTATATCAGCTTTTGAAATATGAATACGCCGCTGGGAGCTTTACGGTGGTCGGCGCTATGATTATGCCGGGGATTGCCTTTGGCGCTCTGCTTTTGGCACCATTTCTCGACAGGGGAACGGAAAGAAGGCCTTGGAAGCGTCCCGTGGCTGTCGGGATGATGCTCTTGGCTATTTCCGCGGCTGTATTTTTGACCTGGCAGTCCGTAGCTACTCACGACTGGGCAAAAGCGGAGGAGCAGGGGAAAATCACAAAAGAAGCGGATATCGATACCAGTGCCGAAGGATATAAAATTTTTCAGGAGCAGGGCTGTATTTCATGTCACGGGGATAATCTTCAAGGCGGAGCGGCCGGGCCTTCATTGGTAGACACCGGACTGAAGCCGGAAGAAATCAAAAAGATCGCTGTTGAAGGAAAAGGCCAAATGCCGGCAGGTGTGTTCAAAGGAAATGATAAGCAGCTTGAAGAACTTGCGAAATTTATTTCCGAAACAACGGCAAAATAACGTATTGTGAATTGCGAAACGGAAGGATATACTTTTATTATCAAAAGCTGACCAGGCGTCAGCTTTTTTATATGGACACATTATTTTTACAGACTGAGAGTTGATTTGATGTGAAATGGTTTCAATATGTATTAGGACAGCGAACGATGCTTATTCTTGTCTTAGCGATCAATTTTCTGGGAACGGTTTACGGATACTATTGGTACTTGCCTCAGCTTTTGGAGACGCCGGCCCGTTTCCTCATCTTTGTTCCGGACAGCCCGACAGCAACGTTTTTCTTTTTGTTTGTGCTGCTGGCCTTTCTCATGAAGCGGAATGCTCCGCTTTTTGAAGCGCTTGCGTTAGTGACGCTCGTGAAATATGGCTTGTGGGCGGTCGCCATGAATCTTCTCGTATTGGCTGTAACGGGTGATTTGCCATGGGAAGGCTATATGCTGATTGCCTCGCATTTTGCAATGGCTGTCCAGGGGGTGCTGTACAGCCCGTATTTTCGATTTTCATTATGGCATCTTGTTATCGCTGCGGTCTGGACGCTTCATAATGATGTCATTGATTACCTGTTTGGGATGATGCCGCAATACTCCATGCTTTCTGAATATATGACTGACATAGGATACGGAACGTTTTGGCTGAGCATCTTTTCAATCGGACTTGCCTTCTATCTCGTCATTTCGAAAAAGCAAACAAAGCTTCAACTGACGTAAAGACAATCTTGGTCTATCCTTGTCCTTTCCTTCATATTCTGTAAGGAGAGAGAGTGGGAGGGACCTGCATGAAACGAAAGCTGACGATCTGTTTGTTGATTGCTCTTATTTTTTATAATGGGAATGCCAAGGCTGAAGAGCGGGGAAGCCTCAAGGAATTGAATGATTTATCCGATACGGTTTTTCAAATGACCCGCCAGTCGAAATATGAAGAGGCGCTGCAAGTCTTATCTTATTTTGAAAAAACATTAAAATCCGCTGAAAAACAGAAGCAAGACAGCATGTTAACTGGAGCCCAAATTCGCCAAATTACTTTGGGCTATAACGATATGGTACGGAGTTTAAAACAGGCTGATGCATCAGACACACAAAAGCTCAGAGCAGCCGCGCAGTTCAGAATGCTGATGGATGCTGTTGACAATCAGTCTGATCCCCTTTGGGGGTCACTGGAGAAGCCGATTATGGAGGTCTTTGCCGCACTCAAGCAGGATGTCCAAAAAAATGAAAGTACGAGCTTTCATGAAAAGTGGAACGAATTTATCAGCTTGTATGATTTGATTTATCCAAGTCTTACAATCGATATATCAGAAGATCAACTTGATACAGTCGGAAAACATATTGAAGTGATTGAGCAAGAGGGGTTTCAGCAAATGACCGAGAGTACGAAGCTTGAACGGCTTTCCCTACTCCAGAACGATCTGAAGAGTGTATTTGACAGGGTGGAAGAGGATGATGCAGATCCATCTTTGTTATGGGTGATGATCACTACAGGCGGTATCATCATTACTGCACTTACTTATGTCGGTTACAGAAAATACAGAGCGGAGAAAAAGAAACTAAAAAAGCGGGATTATCCAAAATGAGTAAGAGGGGCGGCGGCAGCCGCCTTTTGTTATCAAAAAAACATTAGCGCGGGAGCGGATTTTTATTTTCATCGAGTGTAAATCCTTCTCCAAGCACATCGTGGACATCGCTGACCGCGACAAAGGCATGAGGGTCAATAGAGTTAATCACACTTTTCAGCATGACCAGTTCGTTTTTGGGCACTACACAATACAGCACGTCTAGATCCTCTTTCGTGTAGGATCCCTGTCCTTTCAAAATGGTAACGCCCCGTTCCATTTCCTCAAGAATTTTCTTCTGAATCTGATCGTTTTTCGCAGAGATGATTGTTGCACCTTTAGCTGCGTATCCGCCTTCCTGAATAAAATCAATCAGTCTTGCCGCCACAAAAACGGCAACCAATGTGTACATGGCTTCTTTGTAAGAGAGATAGGTAAGCAATGATAAAATGATCACGCAAGCATCGAAAGCAAACATCGTTCGGCCCATTGGTATCCCAAAATACTTATTGACCAAACGGGCAATGATATCAACCCCGCCCGTCGTACCGCCGAACTTAAAAATAATGCCTAAGCCGGCTCCAATGAATACGCCGGCAAATAAAGCGGCAAGCGCAAGATCATGCTGAAGGGGCATATGTATTTCATATCGCTGAAAAATGCTGAGGAATAAAGACAGTGCTACAGTACCGATTAGGGTGTATACAAACATTGTCTTGCCCAGCAAACGCCAGCCGATAAAAAAGATCGGGATATTCAAAACCAGGTTTGAAATAGAAGGACTAATATGGAAAAGGGCATAAAGCAATAGTGTAATTCCCGTGAATCCACCCTCTGCCAGATTGTTTTGCATATTGAAATGAACCAGGCCAAATGAAAAAATTGCTGCACCGATTAAAATAAAAAATATGTTTTTTAATCTAATTTCTCCAAGCATCACACAAAACCCCTTTTCCTTCCATTAGATAGCGTTTATATTATAGTGGATGCAAAAGAAAACAGCAAACGTGCTTAAACATTTGTCAAACGTATCCGAATTAGCTAACATGTAAGAGGATGATAGGAGGTTTCGTGCAGTGAGTGATAAAACAATGAAAGATATACAGGCTGAGGTGGACCGCTACATCGGCCAATTTAAGGAAGGGTATTTCAGCCCGCTTGCCATGATGGCAAGATTAACCGAAGAACTGGGCGAGCTTGCAAGAGAAGTCAATCATCGTTTTGGAGAAAAACCAAAAAAAGCGACTGAAGATGATAAAAGCATGGAAGAGGAAATGGGCGATGTGCTGTTTGTATTGGTTTGTTTAGCCAACTCACTTGATATTTCATTAGAGGAAGCCCATGACCGAGTCATGCATAAATTTAATACAAGAGATAAAGACCGCTGGACTAGAAAAGAAGAAGGAAAGTAGAGGAGATCAAGATGTCAAACGAAACAATTAAAGTAGTCATTGCAGGACCGCGGGGAAGAATGGGGCAAGAAGCTGTTAAATTGGCGGAAAAAACACCTCATTTTGACCTAGTCGGAGCAGTTGACCATACATACGATCAGCACAAATTATCTGATGTGATGTCTGTTGAGTCTGATGCTCTTATTTACACAGATATCCATGCCTGCTTTACTGAAACAAAACCAGATGTATTGATTGATTTAACTACACCCGAAATCGGGAAAGTACATACAAAAGTTGCATTAGAACACGGTGTCCGCCCTGTAGTGGGTACGACCGGTTTCTCTGAAGCTGATTTGAAAGAACTTACATCTCTGACAGAAGAAAAAGGGATCGGGGCTATCATCGCTCCAAATTTTGCATTGGGTGCGGTACTCATGATGAAATTCTCAAAAATGGCTGCCAATTACTTCGATGATGTTGAGATTATTGAGCTTCACCATGATCAGAAGCTTGACGCGCCAAGCGGAACGGCTCTCAAAACCGCTGAAATGATTTCCGAGGTTCGAAAAGAAAAACAGCAAGGACATCCAGATGAAAAAGAAATCCTTCCAGGAGCAAGAGGTGCGGAGCTAAACGGAATCCGTCTGCACAGTGTTCGTCTTCCAGGGTTGATCGCCCATCAAGAAGTGATGTTCGGCATGGACGGCCAAACGCTGCAGATCCGTCACGATTCTTATAACCGTGCTTCCTTCATGTCCGGTGTAAAACTGTCTGTAGAACAAGTCATGAAGATTGATCAGCTTGTCTACGGATTGGAAAATATCATTGATTAGACAGGGGGATAAATGATGAAAATTGCTTTGATCGCGCATGACAAGAAGAAACAGGATATGATCCAATTTACAACCGCTTATCAAGAGATTTTGAGTCATCATGATCTATATGCAACGGGAACAACGGGATTGAAAATTCAAGAGGCGACCGGCCTTCAAATTCAGCGTTTTCAATCCGGCCCTTTAGGCGGAGACCAGCAAATCGGCGCATTAATTGCCGCTAACGCACTTGACCTAGTTATCTTTTTGCGCGACCCGCTGACCGCACAGCCGCATGAACCGGATGTCTCGGCATTAATCCGTTTATGTGATGTTTATTCGATTCCGCTTGCCACCAATATGGGAACTGCAGAAATACTTGTTCGCACACTTGATGAAGGCGTTTTTGAATTCCGCAATCTTCTTCGGGGAGAAGAACCTCATGTATAATGCTGACGTTCTTGCTTTTGGCGCCCATAGTGATGATGTCGAGATCGGTATGGGCGGCACAATAGCAAAGCTTGTCAAACAGGGAAAAAAAGCTGTGATATGCGATTTGACTGAAGCGGAGTTGTCTTCAAACGGAACAGTCAGTTTGCGAAAAGAAGAAGCGGCCGAAGCAGCCCGTATATTAGGTGTGGACAAAAGAATTCAGCTGACGCTCCCTGACCGCGGGCTGATGATGAGTGATGAGGCGATTCGGGCGATTGTCACAGTCATTAGAACCTGCCGGCCGAAAGCGGTGTTTATGCCATATAAAAAGGATCGTCATCCGGATCACGGCAATGCTGCCGCACTGGTAGAAGAAGCGATCTTTTCAGCAGGAATTCATAAATATAAAGATGAAAACAGCCTGCCTGCGCATAAAGTAAGTAAGGTCTACTATTATATGATAAATGGTTTTCATCAGCCTGATTTTGTTATTGATATCTCGGATACAATAGAGGATAAAAAGAAAAGCCTCAATGCCTACAAAAGCCAGTTTGTACCGTCACAGAATTCTGTTTCAACACCATTGACGAACGGTTATATCGAGATCATTGAAGCAAGAGAAAAGCTGTACGGCAAAGAAGCGGGTGTAGGGTACGCCGAGGGCTTCTTTTCCAATCGGATGCTGATGCTGGATCATGATGTGCTTGGGGGCGAACAATGAAAAAGTTAAAGATAGGCATTACATGCTATCCGAGCGTCGGCGGCTCAGGTATCATTGCGACAGAACTCGGGAAACAGCTTGCTGAAAAGGGTCATGAAATCCATTTTATAACATCGAGCATCCCGTTTAGATTAAATACATACCATCCTAATATTCACTTTCATGAAGTTGAAGTTAACCAATATGCCGTTTTTAAATATCCGCCGTATGATTTAACATTGGCAAGCAAAATCGCTGAGGTTGCAGAACGGGAGAATTTAGACATCATCCACGCTCACTACGCTCTGCCGCATGCGGTTTGCGCTTATCTCGCAAAGCAGATGCTGAAACGGAATATCGGCATCGTAACAACTTTGCATGGAACGGATATTACAGTATTAGGCTACGATCCATCCTTAAAAGATCTTATCCGTTTTGCGATAGAGGCTTCAGACAGGGTGACAGCGGTCTCATCAGCCCTTGCTGCTGAAACGTACGATTTAATTAAGCCGGAGAAAAAAATAGAAACGATTTATAATTTCATAGATGAACGTGTATATCTTAAGAAAAACACAGCGGCCATTAAAGAGAAACACGGCATACTGCCGGATGAAAAAGTCGTGATCCATGTGTCCAACTTCAGAAAGGTCAAACGTGTGCAGGATGTCATCCAGGTGTTTCGCAATATAGCCGGCAAAACAAAAGCAAAACTGCTCTTAGTCGGAGACGGTCCTGAGAAATCAGTGGCCTGTGAGCTTGTCAGAAAATATGGACTGGAAAAACAAGTGCTGATGCTTGGAAATCAAGACCGTGTCGAGGAACTTTACTCAATCAGTGATTTGAAGCTGCTGCTGTCTGAAAAAGAAAGTTTCGGCCTTGTCCTGCTTGAAGCGATGGCATGCGGAGTGCCTTGCATCGGAACGAATATTGGCGGTATCCCTGAAGTGATAAAAAACAATGTGAGCGGGTTTTTGGTGGATGTCGGCGATGTCGAAGCCGCTTCAGCCAAAGCGGTTCGCATTTTAGAAGACGAACAGCTGAGCAAGCGGTTTACCGAAGCGGCCATGGAAATGCTCAATAATGAATTTTCGTCACAAAAGATTGTCAGCCAGTATGAACAGATATATGCCGATTTAGCAGAACCGGAGTGATGACATGGAACAAGTTTTTATTAAAGCACTTCCCGTGCTCCGCACATTAATTGAAGCAGGCCACCAAGCTTACTTTGTCGGAGGCGCAGTTCGTGACAGCTATATGAAACGAACAATTGGAGATGTCGATATTGCGACAGATGCGGCACCGGACCAAGTAGAACGGCTTTTTAAGCGGACAGTTGATGTCGGCAAAGAGCACGGGACCATTATCGTGCTCTGGGAAGATGATACCTATGAAGTCACTACATTCCGGACTGAATCAGATTATGAAGATTACAGAAGACCGTCAGAAGTGCACTTTATCACCTCATTAAAAGAGGATTTGAAACGCAGGGATTTGACGATTAATGCGATGGCCATGACAGCTGACGGTCAAGTTCTTGATTATTTTGGCGGCAAGAAAGACATTGATCAGCAGCTGATTCGAACGGTTGGAAAACCGGAGGACCGCTTTCAGGAGGATGCGCTTCGCATGCTGAGAGCGGTGCGATTTATGAGCCAGCTCGGATTTACGCTTTCGAAAGAAACAGAAGAAGCGATCATAAAAGAGAAAACACTTCTGTCTCATGTATCAGTCGAACGGAAAACAATAGAGTTCGAGAAGCTTTTACTGGGAAAAGCGTCACAAGAGGCCATTCAAATGCTTGTACATACGGGGCTTTATGAAGAACTGCCTGGTTTTTATCACAAACGAGAGAACCTGCTGACGGCGAGTGAGTTTCCGTTTTCTCTTCTCGCTTCTCGTGAGGAGCTTTGGGCAGCGCTTTTAATTGATCTTCAGATAGACTTGAAAGAAGCGATGCTTTTCCTGAAAGCCTGGAAGCTCCCTGGAAAAGTGATGAAGGAAGCCGCTCACATTGCCGATACGTTTGGCCAGAGCCATGACGCTATGTCCATGTACAAGGCTGGTGAAAAAGCGCTTTTATCCGCGGTCAAAATATCAATGCTCCGGCAAACCAAGCAGCTGAACGGCGAGAGACTGAAGGAAGTTAGAGAAGCTTATCAAAGCCTGCCCATCAAAAGTCTGAAGGATCTTGCCATCACAGGGCGGGACTTACTTGCACTGCGAAACCAGCCCGCTGGAAAATGGGTGTCTGAAGAATTACAGCGGATAGAGCAGGCTGTTGTAACGGGAAAGCTCTCCAATCAGAAGGAACACATAGAGGAGTGGCTGAAGACATGCGATCAACCTTAAGAAACGATCTTATTGAATTATTTTCTCAGGCCGGAAGCGAGTTTATTTCCGGCCAAAAAATCAGTGATGCTCTCGGATGCTCGAGAACAGCTGTATGGAAGCATATTGAGGAGCTTCGCAAAGAAGGCTATGAAGTGGAAGCTGTCAGAAGAAAAGGGTATCGGCTTATCAAAAAGCCTGGAAAACTCAGTGAAAGTGAGATACGGTTTGGGCTGAAAACAGAAGTGATGGGCCAGCATCTTTTTTATCATGACGTCCTTTCATCCACTCAAAAAAAGGCTCATGAGCTTGCTAATGATAACGCGCCCGAGGGCACTCTCGTTGTCGCGGATAAACAAACAGCCGGCAGAGGGCGTATGTCAAGGGTGTGGCATTCTCAAGAAGGAACAGGCATCTGGATGAGCCTGATTTTGCGTCCAGACATTCCGCTTCAAAAAACACCGCAGCTTACGCTTCTTGCTGCGGTAGCTGTTGTGCAAGGAATAGAGGAGGCAACAGGCCTTCAAACGGATATTAAATGGCCTAATGACATATTAATTCACGGAAAAAAAGCAGTCGGCATTTTAACTGAAATGCAGGCGGAAGAAGACCGTGTCCGTTCAGTCATTATCGGTACAGGCATAAACGTTAATCAAGAGGCCGGCGATTTTCCCGAGGAGCTTAAGGAAATCGCGACGAGCCTTAGCTTGGCAGCCGGGGAAAAAATAGATCGGGCGAGCGTTATGCAGCATATTTTGCTTTCTTTTGAAAAACGGTACCGCGATTATTTGACGCATGGTTTCACGCCAATTAAGCTTCTGTGGGAAAGCTATGCGCTTGGAATCGGCAGTGAATTAAGAGCAAGAACGCTAAACGGAACATTTTATGGGAAAGCCCTAGGAATAGACGAAGAGGGTGTTCTTCTTTTAGAAACGAAGGAAGGCATAAAAAAAATCTATTCGGCAGATATCGAAATGAGTTCATTGTAGTTGGTACAACCCTGTTGATTTTGATATACTTCCATTGGGCAGTATCGCCTGCGAACTGCACCTATTCATAAAAAATAGATAGACATTGCAGCAGTCTGCCTTGATCCAAAAAGGACTGGGACAGAGGGATGAAACTCGCCGAACTTTAGAAAGTGAAGAATCCTTCTCGTGTAGCGGAAGGTTTTTTGGCTTGGATAAGAAACGGCAGCTCATCTCCTCTAAAAATGAGGAGGAGAAAAAGTGAAAACAAAACTTGATTTCTTAAAAATGAAAGAGAATGAAGAACCGATTGTCATGCTAACGGCTTACGATTATCCGGCAGCAAAGCTTGCTGAACAAGCGGGAGTGGATATGATTTTAGTCGGCGATTCACTAGGAATGGTCGTGCTAGGCCTTGATTCAACTGTCGGCGTGACAGTTGCGGATATGATCCATCATACGAAAGCGGTCAAAAGAGGTGCGCCAAATACATTTATCGTAACCGACATGCCGTTTATGTCCTACCACTTGTCTAAAGAGGATACGCTGAAAAATGCCGCAGCTATCGTTCAGGAAAGCGGAGCTGACGCGCTGAAGCTGGAGGGCGGTGAAGGGGTGTTTGAATCCATCCGCGCCTTGACGCTCGGTGGCATTCCTGTTGTCAGTCATTTAGGGCTGACACCGCAATCAGTCGGTGTATTAGGCGGATATAAAGTCCAGGGCAAAGATGAACAAAGCGCAAAGAAATTAATAGAAGACAGTATAAAATGTGAGGAAGCGGGAGCCATGATGCTTGTGCTTGAATGTGTGCCTGCAGAACTCACGGCAAAAATCGCAGAGACATTAACCATCCCTGTCATTGGAATCGGAGCTGGTGTAAAAGCGGACGGACAGGTTCTTGTTTATCATGATATTATCGGTCATGGTGTTGTTAGAACACCTAAATTTGTGAAACAATATACGCAAATTGACGGCACTATAGAAACAGCAATCAGTGGATATGTCCATGATGTAAGACGTCGTGCTTTCCCTGAACAAAAGCATTCCTTTCAGATGAATCAGTCAGTCCTAGAAGGCTTGTACGGAGGAAAATAAGATGAAGCAGATTACAGATATCTCACAGCTGAAAGAAATCATTACACAATATCAGTCAGAAGGCAAAACAATCGGATTCGTTCCGACGATGGGATTTCTTCATGAAGGGCATTTAACCTTGGCAGACAAAGCCAGACAAGAAAATGACGCCGTCGTGATGAGTATTTTTGTAAATCCGACGCAATTCGGTCCCGGTGAGGATTTTGAAGCGTATCCGCGCGATCTGGAACGTGATGCCGCCCATGCGGAAAACATCGGCGTGGATATTCTTTTTACCCCTGATGCCCGTGACATGTATCCCGGTGAAAAAAATGTAACGATACATGTTGAGAGACGTACAGATGTTTTATGCGGGCGTTCAAGAGAAGGACATTTTGACGGAGTTGCCATCGTGCTGACGAAGCTGTTCAACCTTGTTAAACCGACACGCGCTTATTTTGGTTTAAAGGATGCACAGCAGGTGGCAGTTGTTGATGGTTTAATCAGTGATTTCTTCATGGATATTGAACTGGTTGCTGTAGATACGGTCAGAGAGAAAGATGGGTTAGCTAAAAGCTCCCGGAATGTGTATTTAACGGCTGAGGAAAGAAGAGAAGCACCTAAGCTTTACCAAGCCCTTCAGACGAGTGCCGAGCTGATCAGAGCAGGTGAGAGAAATCCTGAAACGATCATCAATGCTGCAAAAGACATCATTGAAACGACAAGCGGCAGAATTGATTATGTTGAGCTATATTCTTATCCGGAACTTGAGCCTGTGAACAAGCTCGAAGGAAAGATTATTCTGGCTGTAGCAGTTGCATTTTCAAAAGCGCGTTTAATAGACAATATCATTATTGATATTCGAGAAATGGAGAGAATATAATGATGTATCGCACGATGATGAGCGGAAAGCTTCATAGGGCAACAGTTACAGAAGCAAATCTTAACTATGTGGGCAGCATTACAATTGATGAAGATCTTATTGATGCGGTAGGAATGCTTCCTAATGAAAAAGTGCAAATTGTGAATAATAACAATGGAGCACGCCTGGAAACGTACATTATTCCCGGTCAGCGCGGAAGCGGAGTCATCTGTTTAAACGGAGCTGCCGCACGCCTTGTACAGGAAGGCGATAAGGTTATTATTATTTCTTACAAAATGATGTCTGATCAAGAAGCGGCAAACCATCAGCCGAAAGTTGCCGTTTTGAATGACCAAAACAAAATTGAACAAATGCTTGGACAAGAACCTGCCAGCACCATTTTGTAGATATACCGCCCCCTTTATCGGGGGTTTTCGTTTAAGATTTTCAGCGTAAAACGGTTTTGCCGCTCCATTTCCGTACAAAACGTGTTACACTTTTGTCGTATGCAAGAATTGAGGTGTCCATTTTAATGAATAAGCAACGGTTCGTTGTTATAGATGTAGAAACAACAGGGAATTCGCCAAAAAAGGGCGATAAAATCATTCAAATCGCAGCGGTTGTAATTGAAAATGGACAAATTACTGAGCGGTTTTCAAAATATATTAATCCAAATAAATCCATTCCGGTTTTTATTGAACAGCTTACGGGAATCACGAACCAAATGGTAGAAAATCAGCCGCCGTTTGAAGCAGTGGCTGAAGAAGTGTTTCATTTGCTTGACGGCGCTTACTTCGTCGCCCACAATATCCATTTTGACCTCGGGTTTGTGAAGCATGAGTTACATAAAGCGGGTTTCCAGCTCCCAGATTGTGAAGTGCTGGATACTGTTGAGCTTTCCCGTATCGCATTTCCGGGATTTGAGGGATATAAGCTGACTGAATTAAGCGAAGAGCTTCAGCTGCGGCATGATCAGCCGCATCGAGCTGACAGCGACGCTGAAGTCACAGGACTTATTTTTTTGGAAATTCTTGAAAAGCTAAGGCGGCTTCCTTACCCGACATTAAAGCAGTTAAGAAGGCTGTCACAGCATTTTATCAGTGATCTGACGCATTTGTTAGATATGTTCATTTATGAAAACAGACATACAGATATGCCAGGCTTTACGCGTTTTTCATCTTTTTCTGTCAGAGAACCTGAACCTGTGGTTGAACGTCTCAAAGAAGATGAAGAATTTCTATTTGAGATAGAAAATTGGGCAGCAGGAAATGAAAAAGCGCTCTCTGAGTTCATGCCCCAGTACGAAAAAAGAGAAGGCCAAATGCTGATGATGAAAGAAGTGGCTGAGGCCTTTGCCAATCGTGAACACGCGCTGATTGAAGCTGCTCCGGGAATCGGAAAAACGATCGGCTACCTGATTCCGGCTGCGCTTTTTGCGAAAAAATCAAAAAAAACCGGTCGTCATCAGCACGTATTCAACCCTTCTTCAGCAGCAGATTTTGACGAAGGATTTGCCGATCATCAAAGATATGTTCCCTTTTTCGGTGACTGCGGCTATTTTAAAAGGGCAAACGCATTATCTGTGCCTTTATAAGTTTGAGCAGGTGCTTCATGAGGAAGACGATAACTATGATGCCGTTTTGACAAAAGCCCAGCTTCTTGTTTGGCTGACAGAGACAAACACGGGAGATGTAGCAGAACTGAATTTGCCGTCAGGCGGAAAACTGCTGTGGGACAGATTGGCATATGATGATCATTCTTATAAACGAAATCAGAGGGATCAAGTGATTGGTTTTTATGAACGGGCCAAACAAAGTGCCATGCGGTCTGATCTGGTGATTACGAATCATTCTCTTCTGCTAACCGATGAGGCAAGCCGGAAAAAAAGACTCCCGGATAGCGGGACTTTTGTCATTGATGAAGCACACCATTTTGAACGTGCTGCAAGCGAACATTTAGGAAAAAGAGCAACTTACATAGAACTGCATACAAAATTGAGCAGAATCGGAACGCTGAAAGAGCAGGGGCTTCTGAAAAAAATGAGACAGCTTTTTCAGCGCCACAGCCTGCCGGTGGATTCATTTTTCGAAGTGGAGGAGTGGATTCAGCATATTCAGGCGGAAAGTGATGCGTTTTTCAGCTCTCTGCATTCTTTTGTCAAACGAAGAAAACCTAAAGAAGACTTAAACCGTCTTGTCTTTAATGTGAACAAAAAAAGTCACGATAAAGGATGGCCTATTTTAACAGATGGAGCGGAAAGGCTCTGTTCTATGCTGGCGCATTTGCAGCAGCTTTTTGAGACCCAGACGGCTCTGATGGAAGAACATCTGACGGTTATGAAAAGCAAAAATGCTTTTTTGGCCGATGAATATAATAGAAGCATGAATGATTTGGGGGAGTACTGCCAGACTCTAAATCAGCTGTTCTTTGGCTCAGATGACAATGAAGCGGTTTGGATTGAGATAGATGCTAAAGGTGCGAAGAATGCAGTAGCTATATATGCGCAGCCGCTGGAACCGGGCGAGCTTCTTGCTGATCAGTTTTTTGCCCGGAAAAACAGTGTCGTTCTTACATCTGCAACCCTAACGATAGAAAATTCGTTTCAATTTATCATTGAGCGTTTGGGGTTAAGCGACTTTTTCCCCCGCACAATGAGGATCGCGTCGCCTTTTTCTTATGATGAGCGGATGCAGGTAATGATTCCAAAAGAAATAAAATCGATCCAAGATACGGGGCAGACTGAATTTATACAGGATACCGCACGTTATATCGAACTGATGGCAAAAGAAAAACAGCCGAAAATCCTTGTGCTGTTTACGTCTCATGACATGCTGAAAAAAGTGCATCAGGAACTCAAGCTCGCCATGAGTGTTTCAGGCATTCAGCTTTTGGCTCAGGGCATAACCGGCGGCAGTCCCGGAAAACTGATGAAAACGTTCAAAACAGCCAATCAGGCCATTTTGCTTGGAACGAATCATTTTTGGGAAGGCGTTGATTTCCCTGGTGATGAGCTGACGACAGTGATCATCGTGAGACTTCCTTTCCGGGCTCCGGATCATCCGCTGCACGCTGCAAAATGTGAGCTGGCGAGGAAAAAAGGGCGCAATCCGTTTCAAACGGTCTCACTGCCGGAAGCGGTGCTGACGTTCAGACAAGGAATTGGGCGCTTACTCCGGACAGCCGGAGACAAAGGAACGATTGTCATATTAGACAGACGGGTCAAAACCGCTGGTTACGGGCGCCTGTTTCTTGACGCTCTGCCGACGTCCGCAATATCTGAAGTGACTGACAGTGAGATTGAAGCTTATGTTGCCGGAAAAAGTGAATAAAAGCCGCATAAAGCGGCTTTCCGGTGTGGGAGTAGGACGTGTTTTATTTGTAAAAGCGGTTTTTCCGCTCTGTGGTACTAGTATGGCGCGTCCTGAAAAGGAGTATGACTAACAATATTTGTTCAATTTGGAGGATGAAAAAATGGAAAGCAAAATCGAAATTCTTTCAACAATTAATGTAGAGCATTCGGATGACCTTTATAAAATTGTAGACACGCTGAATCGGACACTGAAAAGAGATAATCTGATGTTCGGTCTTGCACTTGATGAAGAAAACAAAAACCAAGCCGTTTTTACCATTTATCGTACGTAGGTGAGAAGATGAGAAAAAAAGCATTAATATTTACCGCCATATTTGGTATTATTTTTTTAGCAGTACTTCTTGTCTCGGCAAACATTTATAAATCAGCCATGGCACAAAAGGAAAAGGGGCACGAAGCAGCAGCTGCTGAAGCGAAAAAAGAAACCGACCTCACCAGCGTTGATCAAGTCGAAACATTTGTCGGAAAAGAAAAATATTATATCGTAAAGGGAACTGACAAAAAAGGCATCAAATTATATGTATGGGTTCCTGAAGATAAAAAAGTAAAAATTCTCTCAAAAGAAGCAAAAGAGGGAATCACCGAGGACAAAGCGGCGAAAATCATACAAGATGAAGGGCTGGTTTCAAAGCAAAAAGAGGTTCACCTGGCAAGAGAAGGGAACGTCCTGCTTTGGGAAGTAACGTACTTAGACAAAGAAGGACAATACAGTTTAAGTTATGTGGACTTTACAACTGGAAAGATTCTCAAAAATATCACGCCTTAAGACGAATTAGGGGGAGTTCAAGTTGAAACTGGCAAAAAGAGTATCCGCATTAACACCGTCTACCACACTGGCCATTACAGCGAAAGCGAAAGAACTGAAAGCGGCAGGCCATGATGTCATCGGCCTTGGAGCGGGCGAACCCGACTTCAATACACCGCAGCACATTATTGATGCAGCTGTACGCTCAATGAACGAAGGACATACGAAATATACGCCTTCAGGCGGTTTGGCTGAATTAAAGAACAGCATTGCAGAGAAATTTAAACGTGACCAGAATATTGAATACAAACCGTCTCAATTGATTGTCTGTACTGGTGCCAAACATGCACTGTATACCCTTTTCCAAGTGATTTTGGATGAAGGAGATGAAGTGATTATCCCAACGCCGTACTGGGTAAGCTATCCGGAACAGGTGAAACTCGCTGGCGGTCAGCCTGTTTATGTGGAAGGGCTTGAGGAAAATCACTTTAAAATTTCTCCTGAGCAGCTGAAAAAAGCGATTACAGAAAAAACAAAAGCAATCGTTATTAATTCACCAAGCAATCCGACTGGCGTTATGTATACGGAAGAAGAGCTGGCCGCGCTTGGCGATGTATGCCTTGATCATGACATCCTGATAGTATCTGACGAAATTTATGAAAAACTTACATACGGCGGAAAAAAACACGTTTCCATCGCACAGCTGTCTGACCGTTTGAAAGAGCAAACGATCGTCATCAACGGCGTATCAAAATCACACAGCATGACAGGCTGGAGAATCGGTTATGCGGCTGGAGCAGAAGAGATCATCAAAGCGATGACAAACCTTGCAAGCCACAGCACATCAAATCCGACATCTATTGCACAATACGGAGCGATTGCCGCATACAACGGACCTTCTGAGCCAATGGAGGAGATGAGAAAAGCATTTGAGCATAGATTAAACACGATTTATGATCAGCTCGTTGAAATCCCGGGCTTCAGCTGCGTGAAGCCGGAAGGTGCTTTTTACTTATTTCCGAATGCAAAAAAAGCAGCTCAAACTTGCGGTTTCAAAGATGTAGATGAATTTGTCAAGGCGCTTCTTGAAGAAGAAAAAGTCGCGATTGTTCCAGGTTCCGGATTCGGCTCTCCTGATAATGTCCGGTTGTCCTACGCGACATCATTAGACCTTCTAGAAAAAGCGGTGGAACGAATCAAACGTTTTGTAGAAAAACATAGCTAACGGATCAGAAAGCGGCTGACAAAAAGCCGCTTTTTATCTGCATTGACCCGGTCAGTTAAGACCGGGTATAATAAAGTGATGATAAAAGAGTTCGCGGGGCAAAAGCTTCCGAATGTCTTCTTGTTTTGGAGGGAAATATTTTGAAAACAACAATCAACCAAGTGTACAAGCACGTAGGTGAGGAAGTAACGATCGGAGCTTGGATCGCTAATAAGCGTTCAAGCGGGAAAATCGCGTTTTTACAGCTGAGAGACGGTACAGGTTTTATTCAAGGTGTCGTTGTAAAAGCGGAGATTGAAGAAAGCATTTTCCAAACGGCTAAATCTGTGACGCAGGAAACGTCACTCTATATAAAAGGAATTGTCAAAGAGGACGAGCGTTCTCCGCTTGGTTATGAATTAGCTGTGACAGATATTGAAGTCATTCACGAAGCGACTGATTATCCAATTACGCCAAAGGAACACGGTACGGAATTTTTGATGGATCACAGACACTTATGGCTTCGTTCAAAGCGCCAGCATGCGATCATGAAAATCCGCAATGAAATCATTCGCGCGACTTACGAATTCTTTAATAACGAAGGCTTCGTAAAAGTAGATCCGCCGATTTTGACTGGAAGCGCGCCTGAAGGAACAACTGAGCTCTTTGCGACAAAATACTTCGATGAAGATGCTTACCTTTCTCAAAGCGGACAGCTGTACATGGAAGCTGCGGCAATGGCATTAGGAAAAGTATTCTCCTTCGGACCGACGTTCAGAGCAGAAAAGTCTAAAACAAAACGTCACTTAATCGAATTCTGGATGATCGAACCGGAAATGGCGTTTGTAGAATTTGAGGAAAACCTTCAGGTACAGGAAAATTACGTTTCTTTCATCGTGCAATCAGTTCTTAAGAACTGCAAAATTGAATTAAACACACTAGGAAGAGACACGTCAAAACTTGAGCAAATCAAAGCGCCGTTCCCAAGAATTACGTATGACGAAGCGGTTGATTTTCTGAAAGAAAAAGGCTTTGACGATATCGAGTGGGGAGACGATTTTGGAGCGCCTCATGAAACAGCGATTGCCGAGCACTATGACAAGCCGGTTTTCATCACTCGCTATCCGACGTCCTTAAAACCGTTCTATATGCAGCCGGCATCTGACCGCGAAGATGTAGTGCTTTGCGCAGATCTGATCGCGCCTGAAGGCTACGGAGAAATCATCGGCGGTTCTGAACGGATTCACGATATGGAACTTTTGGAAGCGCGCCTTAAAGAACATGGACTGGATTCTGACGCATATAAATGGTATGCTGAACTTAGAAAATATGGATCAGTTCCACATTCCGGATTCGGCCTTGGATTAGAGCGTACAGTAGCTTGGATCAGCGGAGCGCCTCACGTACGTGAAACAATTCCGTTCCCAAGACTGTTGAACCGTCTGTATCCGTAATACATTTAAATGAAACAAAAAAAGAGTCTCCTGTAAGGGAGACTTTTTACAGTAAAGGGGAAAACACTATCCTTTACAGTAAGAGGTGTAACGATGAAAAAACAGCAATTTATTGATATGCAGGAGATGGGGATGTCGACGATCCCCAATCTTCTGCTGACCCATTATAAACAGCTTGGACTTAATGAAACAGAACTGATTCTGCTGTTGAAAATCAAAATGCATTTAGAAAAGGGATCTTATTTTCCTACACCGCATGAACTGCAGGAAGGTATGACGATTTCTGTTGAAGAATGCACAAACAGATTGCGTATGTTTATCCAAAAGGGTTTTCTGTTTATTGAGGAAGGCGAAGACCAAAACGGCATCAAGTTTGAGAAATATTCGCTCCAGCCTTTATGGGGCAAGCTCTATGAGTATATAGAGCTTGCACAGAATCAAACACAAGAAAGAAAAGCAGAAGGGGAACAAAGAAGCCTTTATACGATTTTTGAAGAAGAGTTTGCAAGACCGTTATCTCCTTTGGAGTGTGAAACGCTGGCCATTTGGCAGGATCAGGATCAGCATGATGCACAGCTGATTAAACACGCTTTAAAAGAGGCTGTATTATCAGGAAAACTCAGCTTCCGCTACATTGACCGGATTTTGTTTGAATGGAAGAAAAACGGGCTGAGAACAGTGGAGCAGGCCAAAATCCACAGCCAAAAATTCCGGCGTGTTCAAACAAAACAGAATGAACCGCAAAAAGAGTATAAGAGGCAGGTTCCTTTTTACAATTGGCTTGAACAATAAAGTGAAAAGGTGACAATCGTGTTAAATCTAAAACAAATTGAATTCTGTTTAGAGAAGATAGGCGACATGTTTCCCCACGCGGAGTGTGAACTTGTTCATTCCAATCCCTTTGAATTAGTGGTGGCAGTCGCATTATCTGCGCAATGTACAGACGCACTTGTAAACAGGGTGACCAAAACATTATTTCAAAAATATAAACGGCCGGAAGACTATTTATCTGTTTCTCTGGAAGAGCTTCAGCAGGATATCAAATCAATCGGTTTGTACCGTAATAAAGCAAAAAATATTCAGAAACTGAGTAAAATGATTATTGAAGATTATGGCGGAGAAGTACCGAAGGACCGTGATGAGCTTGTGAAACTTCCAGGAGTTGGCCGGAAGACCGCCAATGTTGTCGTATCTGTTGCCTTTGGCGTACCGGCCATTGCAGTGGATACACACGTCGAGAGGGTCAGCAAGCGTCTGGGAATCTGCCGGTGGAAGGATTCGGTGCTGGAAGTCGAAAAGACACTGATGCGCAAGGTTCCTAAAGAAGATTGGTCCGTTACCCATCATCGTCTCATATTCTTCGGAAGATACCACTGTAAGGCACAATCGCCGCGCTGTGCGGAATGTCCATTGCTTTCTCTGTGCAGAGAAGGGCAGAAGAGAGATAAAAAAGGGCTGGTGAAACGATGACGGCAGCGAATGAATTGTTAGCTTCTTATGAGCAATATTTGCGCAGTCTAGGACACATTGGCTTCTCTGATATCAAGGAACCATTAAGGATTAATCCTTTGTATTTTGACTTCTGCGAGGCCACGCAGGACATATTGCCATGGGAAAACAGCGGCAAGTACGTTCCGTATCTATTTCAAGTGTGGGAAGAAACAAAAGAATCACTTCTCCCTGTATTTCAAACAAGAAAGTCCAGATGCGACCAAAACGACATGCTTAAAGGGATTGTATGTTTACTGGCTTCATTTCATTGGACAGCGGGTGAGCGGGTGATATCGCTGAATTGGTCAGAACTGACAAAGAAATCATTTCCGGCTAAGCCGATTAATTGGGCTGAACGAGTGGAGTTCATTTTGCTGAAGCCGACCCAGTATCATTGCTTTATCCAGCTAGATGAACTTTTTACAGAAATGAAGAAGCATTTCTATAAGCATCACGCGATGAAACGATAAAACCTCCCCTAAAAAGGAGGTTTTTTTGTGCAGAAAAAAGCCACCACCTTTTAAAGGGTGATGGCTTTGTCTTTAATTCGTTTTTTCAGTTGATGATGAATTCGTTTGTGTATTGTCAGATGTATTTGTTTTGTTTTTATCTGTATTAGATCCTGATGAATCATCCGTTGAGTCACCATCTGACGCGTCCTCTTCTTTGCGGCCGTTGTTATTGCTGCTGTTATCGTTAGATTGGTCTTGGTTGCTGTTGTCGGACGGATTGGTGTTCGTGTTGTCTTGTTTTTTGTCTTGATCGTTTGTTGAATCATCTGTCTGATCTTGATCTGTCTGACTGTCATCTGTTTGAGAATCATCAGTTTGTGTGTCATCCTGAGTCTTCTCATCATCTTGATTTTCATCATCCGTTTGCTGCTGGTCTTCTTTATCTTCATCCTCTTCGGCTTTTGGCACTTCATAGGATGTCGACGCTGAACTTTTGCCATCATCACTGACGGCTGTCACTTCGAATTTGTATACAGAGCCTGGCTGCACGCCCGAAATGACTGCTTCTTTTGCAGAGCTGTTTTGAACTTCAGAGTAGCTGCCGCCATCAACAGATTGCTTAACAGCAAAGGTCGCATCTCCGTCGTACTTCCAGCTTAATGTCAATGATTGATTATCTTTATCATATTTCACATTTAAACCAGACAGTTTTGCTGTTTCTTCTTTCTCTTCTTTCTCATATGTTTTAGAAACAGTAGAAGGAGATGTACCTTTTACAAAGTACTCTGTGACCTTTTTATCGCTTGGCGTATTCGGCCCTGCCAGTTTTGCCGGATTAGAGCCTTTTTCCACAGTCGCTTCCACTACGCTATCAGGTTTCTCAAATGATCCGCTTCCGTCATCGACATCGGCAATGAGCTGGGCGAAGATGCGTTTTGCAACTTTTTGCTCTTCTGCTGAAAGAGATTTCTTTCCAGCTTCGTTTTCTCCCATACCTGTCCAGACGGCTGCTGTATATTGCGGTGTGTAGCCGACAAACCAAGAATCTCGGGCACCGTCGCTTGCGATATTGTACCTTTGGATTTCACTTTCTTCAAAGTTGGTCGTCCCTGTTTTTCCTGCTACTTCCACACCGGGTACTTGTGCAAGCTGTCCAGTACCTGTCTTAACAGCTGTTTTCAGCATATCTGTAATCATAAACGCAGTATAATCGCTCATTGCTGACTTTGATTTTGGTGTTAAGTCAAGCTTCGTGCCATCGTTAAATTCAATAGACTTTACAAAATGCGGTTCATTATATGTTCCGTTATTTCCGAAGGCGCTGTATGCTCCTGCCATCGTCAGTGAAGAGACACCAACATTGCCTTTTCCGAATCCACCGATAGAATACGATTCATATACTTTATCTTTATCTAATCCTAGTCCCAATCCGTTAGCAAAGTCTACAGCAGCATCTCTACCCACTGCTTGGTATGCTTTTAAAGCAGGAATGTTCCGAGATTGCGCAAGTGCTTCACGCATAGACATTAGTTCTTTATATTTGTGGTCAAAGTTACGGATCGGTGTTCCATCAGAATACGTATAAGCTGAGTCATCAATTTGTTCGTATGTGGACCATTTTTTATTTTCAATAACTGGACCGTAGTCGAGAATAGGCTTAATGGTAGACCCAGGCTGTCGCTGAGCTTGGGTCGCGTAATTGTAGCCACCAACCGTAGAATTTCTTCCCGCACCAATCGCGCGGACTTCTCCGGTTTTTGTATCGAGAAGCGTTACACCGCCCTGCATGCCTTCAGTAAATCCGACAGTGTCTCCGTCCATTAATTCATCAAGTTTGTCTTGTGCTTTTGTATCTAATGTCGTATAAATCTTTAATCCGTCAGTACCTGGATTGACATCAGATTTTTCTTCAATTTCTTTCATGACTTCTTCAACAAACGCACTGTATTTATTTGAATTTGTTTTTTCATATTCTTTCTGTGATACAACGCCTTCATCTTTCACTGCCACTTTTTTCGCTTTGTTATATTGAGAATCAGAAATGAATCCTTGTTTTTTCATGAGACTGAGTACGATGTTCCGTCTTTTTTCCGCTTTATCCGGGTTTTTAACGGGATTGTACGCCGTTGGGCTTTGCGGCATACCCGCAAGTGTCGCAGCCTGTTCCACAGTCAATTTGCTTAAATCTGTGACGCCGAAAAATTCTTCCGCCGCTTTTCCGATTCCGTATGCTCTAGGAGAAAAATAAATCCGGTTTAAATACATTTCTAAAATTTCATCTTTAGAGTAATTGCGTTCAAGCTGAATCGATAGCCAAACTTCCTGCACCTTCCGTTTCAGCGTCTTTTGATGAGAAAGAAGGGAGTTCTTGACGACTTGCTGTGTGATCGTACTTCCGCCTTCAGCCCCGAAGCCATCTGTAAAGTTGGCGACTAAGGCGCCTCCGATACGGACAGGATCAATCCCGTGGTGCTCATAAAAACGGGCATCCTCTGTCGCAATAAAGGCTTCTTTTACAACATCGGGAATTTCATCTATCGAGACATAGGACCGCTTTTCGGAGCCGTATTCAGCGATTTCTTTTCCGTTTTTATCATAAATTGTCGATGAATAAGGCGTCTTCAATTTGTTTTCGTCCAGTGATGGCGCATCAGAAACCATGACGGCAAATGTTACAGCACCGCCGACTACGCCTAAAACAAACAGAATGAGTAAAGTGAATAGCGTCTTTTTAAACAATCCGCCTTTTTTTCGTTTCTTGCCTTTTTTCGGTGAAGGGCTCGACTTGCTGTTCGCTTTACGTCGAGCTTCACGACTCGTAAATTGATCTGACATAACATCTCAACCTTTCGTTAATCAACCTTTCGCACTTGATGATGGCGAAAAATAAAGCTGCTCAATAATACTAATATAATCAATTCTTGGCGCGTATCCAAGAGAAATCGGATAAGCTGCTTCCTCTAACTCATCTTTTCGAATGGATTTTCTGCCGTTTTTTTCTTTTCTTTCCCAGAAATAAAACAGCCTATCGGCTTCTAAAAAATAAACCTGGCCGAAAGCGGATATAATAACAAAACAAATACCGTCTTGAGCCTTTACCTGCTTCATATGCTCAATTTGATGGTCATGGAAATTCTGCAGGGGGAAAGAGGTTTTGTTTTTTGTCTCTTTCGCCTCAAAGTCAATGTACCGCCCTTTATAAATTCCGTTATAATCTGTTGTCGATGATTGTTTAAAATAGGCTTCTTTTATGACTGCAGCGCTTCTTTTTGGATAATGGACATTTACAATTTGAACAGGTGTCGGCTTTTTGTGTATCACGGCAATTTGGTTTGTCAGATAATACTTATTCGTTTCGTTTAAGTCATCTTCGAGGGTCATTCCGCGATTACTGTAAGATGGCGCTCTTTTATGACTGTTTTGGGATGAAACCGGATGTTTCGGCTGAAACGTTTTTCCGTTAGGATACCGAATCACTTTCTCATCCTCCTTATTAAACTATTAGTGACGGAAGTGAATGAACGTGCAAGAACAACAGGCCATCAGAAAGCTTCTTCGCCGGATTGAGCGGCAGACGGCAGTCGAAAACGCCGATAATATTTCAAGAACGAATGCTTACAAAGCATTCTATGACCGCCATCCAGAAATTAAATGGTCACTCTTAGCTTCCTTCGTTTCACGCAATGCCGGCTGGTCAATGACTGATTTAAAGGGCAGTCTGTTTCAGCTTGGTCTGCGTGAGTCACAGCAAAGGTGGTTCTTTTTGGCCTACGAGAGAGCGAATTGGCTCATCTTTTCAGATGCCTATCCGCAGCTTCTTTTGTACCACTGGTCTGTAAAAACCGGGAAGCCCCTGTTCAACTATCTGCAATTGTTTGGCGTATCACAATTTATGACAGAAGAGTGGACCCGTTTTTGGCATGAACGAAACACGGAGCGGCTCATGTATGCTCTCATTATAAATGAACAAAACACTATCCAAACACCTATTATACAAAATCCTTCGTTCAAAAAGAACGTTTTTGGCACGATTCCTTTTTATTTAAGTGACTGGTTTCATTTCAACACCGTTATTTTTCCTTCTTCAGACGGCATTCTCTACGGTATTTCGGCCAAGCGTTTTTCTAAAACCGAAGAAAGGATAAGGCTTGGAAAACAGCTGTCACAATTGCTGTTCAGTCCGGAACTGTTTTCTTCTTTTTATGACTTTTTGCACACAGTGCCGCATACAGGCTCCCGTTTTGATATGGAAAAAATGATCGGAATCACAAAAAGGACATCTCCTATGCTAAGGACATGCTACCCTGAATTAACTCACTCATTAGACGGAAAGAAAACAGATTGGTTTCATGGAAAGATAAAGAAAGGCCTCTTTGCACGGGAGGCATTGCCGCGGCAGATAGAATTGACCGACTGGTATGTAAATAAAAAACGTCAGCTGCATGCGCTCTTTGCGGTGGAGCATTGGCTGAAGAAATAAAAGAAGCAAGGAATTTCCTTGCTTCTTACGTAGAAGGACGGTTCGGGCCGCCTAGTTTTTTATCTAAAGAATCAACTGCTTTTGATTCCGTCTTTTTTTGCTGGCCGGCTTTTTTCGGTCTGGATTTCATACGGCACCTCCTCACAAGTATCGTGTGCATTAAGCGTGAGGATCATACAATTTTTGCGTGTCTTTTTGTCGAAAACTTCAGCTTTTCGTGGAATACCTGTTTGTTTGGCGATTTGCTTCTAGTTTTGTCATGCGGAAGGATTGCGCCGTGCGAGCAAAGAATTTAACCGGGAGAGAAGAGTAAAGGGAGGAACACAAATGTCCGGTTACGTAAGCAAGACAGATATTCTCCGAATGCTTTCTGATATAGAAACTGAAATAAACTGTGCTGAACAGAGCCTTAGCCGTTCTATAGATGTATTCGAGGCTGAAATGCGTGAAACGGAGGACGAACGTTTGAGTGTTCTGGAAGAAGAAATCATGGATCTTCATATATGTATAAACGAACTGTACCGATCCCCTCAAGAGAGGTATGCTGTGGACAAGGTATACCGTATCGGCTGAATTTATGAGCAAAATTTGGTACGATAAGCTTTGAGGTGAAGGATGTTGCAACCACAAACATTGCTGAAAGTTACCGAGCAGATGATTGAAGCCGCTGAAACAGGTGCTGCACGATATCAGGAAGGGAAAGAAAATAACCATTCGTACGATTTTTTTGAGACGATAAAGCCTGCTGTGCAGGAGAATGATGCCCTGGCAGCTCACTGGGCGGAAGGGACGCTTGAATTTATAAAGGCTCGCCGCCCGAAATATGTGCATGCTGAGCAAATAGAGACCGCAAAAGATAATTTCCTGGAATTGATTCTTCAGTCATATGTTCATCACATTCATAAAAAGCGATTCAAAGACATCACTGAATCAGTCATTTACACATTGCAGACAGTGAGGGATGAAATTGCAAGTGAAGACAGCCAATAAGGCTGTCTTCATTTTTATTATAGGGGGCCGGACATTAATTCAGCTCATATGCCGGGCTTTCTGCTCCATTTGCTTCCAGAACCTTCAGACTGTTACGAAATTCAGTTGCGTTGAAGTGTCCTTGAATATAGAGGAACTTGGCAAAGTCCATCAGTTTATTCACACAGTCTGTTTCATATTTCTTCATTTCTGCAAAACGTTTGCTTAAGTATGATACGTTCATTATGGTGCATCCCCTCTCATCTGTATTGAAAATATGGTATCATAATGATTCGACTTTTTTCTGTTTTTAAAAAATTTAAACTTTCGACACAATTTGACAAACACGCTTGATGGCATCAGACACAAACAAAAGAAATGATTCATACATATATAGGAGAGAAACTGTTGAGTCTAGGGGGGAAATCGCAATGAAAAGGAGACCTCAAAACGATCCTCGGCAATTGGGTTATTATTACCCTCAGCAAGTGCAGGGATATTATCAGCAGAATGCGCCTGTTCATTCTGAACAGTACGTTCCGCAGCATTACGGACAACAGGAGTTTTATCAGCCGTATATTCCGCCTCAGTCTATGCCTATGCAGCCGCCGGTATTTCCTAATCCTTATCCTATTCCGAGACCGAATCAGCAGCAGCCTTCACAGGTTCAAAGTATTATGTCACAATTCAAAAAAGCGAACGGGCAGTTTGACTTTAATAAAATGATGGATACGACAGGCCAAGTCATGAGTGCCATGAATCAAGTCGGCTCATTAATAAAGGGATTTACCAGCTTTTTCAAATAACAGAAGCATGAATGAATCAAATCATTCATGCTTATTTGTTGGGAAGAAAAGCGTCATTGTCTGCTCACTCCATGACGTTACCATTTCTTCCTGGTGTACCTCATAAGGCAGCTGTACGGTTCTTGTCATGCTTGTTAATGTGGAGGCGTTTTGCTCCTTCTGTTTTTCCTGAAGCGTTACATGGAGGTACCGGGACTTAATGTCGATGAGAATCTCGCCGTCTCGAAACGTTGCTGGAATTGTGATATCGACATACAGCCCGTCATCACTTTTTCTGACGTCTATCGTTGTCTGTACATCTTTGAAACTAGAATCGATCAAGTTTTGGAAACCATGTAAAAGATTTCCTAATGCAGAAGACTGAAACAGATGGTCCATTGCTTGATTGATGATCTCTTCTTTCTTAGACAATTCATTCTTTTTGTCATCTTTACATTCCAAATGAGCCACCGCCTTTTTTTATCAGACTATGCGTTTGTGCCGGATGTTGTTATAAATTGAAGCGAAATTGAAAGTGTGGTTAAATAGGTGGTGAATGAAGGGATAACGGTTGATGAATTGGAAGGGAGATAACACATTGCTGAAAAAATTATTCGGAATGGGAAAATCAGAGGAAAAAATTACGGAAGAGGTCATCTATTCTCCGGCAGACGGGACGGTAATGGATCTGACAGATGTGCCGGATCCTGTTTTTTCACAAAAAATGATGGGCGAAGGAATTGCAGTTGAACCCTCTAATGGTGAAATTGTTTCACCTGCTGAAGGTGAAGTGATTCAGCTGTTTCATACAAAACACGCCGTGGGCATCCGGACACGTTCGGGAATCGAGCTGTTAATTCACGTCGGATTAGAAACCGTAAATATGAATGGAGAAGGATTTACCGCTCATATTAAAGAAGGTGACAAAGTAAAGGTCGGCGACCCGCTCATCACGTGTGATTTGGAGTTAATAAAAGAAAAAGCGAGCAGCACAGTCATCCCAATCGTCATTATGAATGGGGAAGCAGTGGAAACAATAGAGCCTGCAGGCGAAAAGGCTGCACACAAAGGCGAAACAAAGCTGCTCACAATAAGAGCGAAATAAGCAGGGCGGATGCCTTGCTTTTTTGTTGTCCGATTGTATAAAATTTGCACCTAGCCATGCAAACAAATATTCGGTAAACTGTACTTGATAAAGAGGTGTAAAGAATGAAAAAGAAATCACTGACTGAACTCATTTCTGAATTGAAAGGAAATGAAAACGTTGTGAACTGGCATGAAATTGAGCCTCGTGAAGCAAGGACAAGGCCGATGCCTGAACGTATAGATGAGAGACTCAAAACAGCCCTTTCCAAAAGGGGAATTGATGCCTTATATACCCACCAATATGCCGCTTTTCAATATGTGCAAAAAGGTGAAAGCATTGTAACTGTAACGCCTACGGCATCCGGGAAGACATTATGCTACAACCTGCCTGTCCTGCAATCTATCGCTGAGGACGATACAAACCGGGCGTTATATTTATTTCCTACTAAAGCGCTGGCTCAGGATCAAAAAAGTGAACTCAATGAAATCATTGATGAGATGGGCATTGATATTAAAAGTTTTACATATGACGGAGATACATCTCCAGCGATCAGACAAAAAGTCAGAAAAGCAGGGCACATTGTGATTACAAACCCTGATATGCTCCACTCGGCCATTCTTCCGCATCATACAAAATGGGTGAGTCTGTTTGAAAACCTTAAATATATTGTGATAGACGAGCTGCACACGTATCGCGGTGTATTCGGAAGCCATGTGGCAAATGTAATCCGCCGGCTGAAACGGATCTGCCGGTTTTATGGAAGTGACCCGATCTTTATTTGTACCTCGGCAACGATCGCGAATCCGAAGGAATTGGGAGAGCAGCTGACCGGAAACTCAATGAGGCTGGTCGATGACAACGGTGCGCCAAGCGGACGGAAGCACTTTGTATTTTATAATCCTCCAATTGTTAATCAGCCGCTTAACATCAGAAAAAGCGCAACAGTAGAAGTAAACGAGCTGGCGAAAGAGTTCCTGAAGAACAAAGTGCAGACCATTGTTTTTGCCAGAAGCAGAGTCCGGGTGGAAATTATTTTAAGCCATATTCAAGAGCTTGTGAAAAAAGAGATCGGGACAAAGTCAATCAGAGGCTATCGGGGAGGCTATCTTCCGAAAGAGCGGAGAGAAATCGAAAGAGGACTGCGAGATGGCCAAATTCTTGGGGTTGTCAGCACAAATGCGCTGGAGCTCGGGGTTGATATCGG
The DNA here is from genome assembly GCF_014250375.1 of Bacillus sp. PAMC26543. NCBI lineage: Bacteria > Bacillati > Bacillota > Bacilli > Caryophanales > Bacillaceae > Bacillus > Bacillus sp. PAMC26543. The sequence continues at coordinate 1,929,987 of NZ_CP060193.1, forward strand.
TCAGCTGCAGGTCTGTATCATGACCGGTTATCCCGGAAGTGTGGCAAGTGCATGGCAGCAGGCGGGACGAGCCGGCAGAAGGCACGGTGAGTCTTTGATTATCATGGTCGCCAATTCAACACCGATTGACCAATATATTGTGCGCCATCCTGAATACTTCTTTAACCGTTCGCCGGAATCGGCAAGAATCAACCCAGAGAATCTAATTATTTTAGTTGATCACTTAAAATGCGCTTCTTATGAACTTCCTTTTAAAGCCGATGAAGAGTTTGGGCCGCTGGACGTCAGTGATATTCTCGAGTACCTTCAGGAAGAAGGTGTCCTGCACCGCAATGGGGAACGTTATCATTGGGCAAACGAATCGTTTCCTGCTTCCAATATCAGTCTGCGTTCGGCTTCACAAGAAAATGTGGTCATTGTCGATCAAACGGATATTGCGAATGTGAGAATCATCGGTGAAATGGATCGGTTTAGTGCGATGACGCTTCTTCATGATGAAGCGATTTATTTGCATGAAGGCGTGCAATTCCAAGTGGAAAAGCTTGATTGGGATCATAAAAAGGCTTATGTCAGAAGAGTTGATGTGGAATATTACACGGATGCCAATCTGGCAGTCCAGCTGAAGGTGCTGGAGATTGACAAAACAAAAGAGAGGAGCCGTACATCCCTACATTACGGCGATGTTACGGTAAATGCATTGCCCACTATTTTTAAAAAGATTAAGATGACTACTTTTGAAAATATCGGATCAGGCCCTATCCATTTACCGGAAGAAGAACTCCACACGAGTGCGGCTTGGCTTGAAATCAAAACAATTGATGAAGACATTGGAGAAAAGACACTCGAACAGCTGCTTCTCGGCATATCGAATGTTTTGCAGCATATTGTCCCTGTGTATATTATGTGTGACCGAAATGATGTCCATGTCGTTTCACAAATCAAAGCTGCCCATACCGGTTTGCCAACGGTATTTTTGTATGACCATTATCCGGGCGGAATCGGCTTGGCAGAGGAAGTCTTTACACGGTTTGCTGACATTAATGAAGCGGCTAAGCGGCTGATAAAACAATGTCCTTGTCATGATGGCTGTCCGTCTTGTATAGGTACTGAAATAGAAGGAATAAAAGCCAAGGAACGAATTTTGCAGCTGTTGGACCAAATGTCATAAGGAAAGGAGGTTAGGCATGTCGTTAAAAGGAAAACTCCAGCGTATGAAAAAGCATATGGTGCTGGAGGAAGCAGAACACAAGATAGAAGAGAATGGGACCTCAGACATTCGCTCTGATATACCGTTTCTTAAAGAGTGGGAGGCTTATGGCGTGAAGCCTTTCTTCTTTGAGGATGAATACTGTCTGATCAGGAAAGTAGAATATCCGCTCTCCCATCGGCACGGACATTACTGTTTTTCCGAGCTTGATGAAGTCATCGCGTTATGGAATAAAAGCAGCCTGTCGCATACACTATCTGCAAAAGGATATGAAAACAACAGCCTCTTTTTCTTTGATACAGAAACAACAGGTCTTGGCGGTGGAGCCGGCAATACGATTTTTTTGCTCGGCCATGCAAGGGTATATAAAGATCGAGTGGTAATCAAACAGCATCTTCTGCCCAAACCGGGGAATGAAGTCGCCTTGTATCAGAGCTTTTTAAGCGAGGTTGATATTACATCACTTGTTACCTACAACGGAAAAGCTTTTGATTGGCCGCAGGTAAAAACAAGGCATACACTGATTCGTGACAGAGTTCCGAAGCTCCCGGAATTCGGGCATTTTGACCTCTTGCATGGAGCAAGGCGTTTGTGGAAGCACAAAATGGAACGCGTGTCGCTTGGCTCAGTTGAAAAAGAAGAGCTCGGCGTACGCAGAAAAGAAGACACCCCGGGCTATTTGGCACCGATGCTGTACTTTCATTTTATTAAGGCACAGGAACCGGATCTTTTAAAGGGTGTGCTGCACCATAACGAGATGGATGTGCTGTCGTTAATTTCACTGTACATTCATATGTCAAAGAAAATTCTTTCCGCTTCTGATATGCCAAAAGAGCATGATGAAGCTTACGCAATGGCGAAATGGTTTATGGCCCATAAGGAAACAGGCCAAGCAGTCAATCAGCTTGAAAGACTTAAAGAAAAGTCATTTGAAAATAAAGACAGAGCCCTTTTAGATTTATCAATGCTGTACAAAAAACAAAACCGCCTAGAAGATGCAGTCCCGCTTTGGGAGAAACTATTCCATTCTCAGCACCAGAAATGCAGGTACACTTCAGCGATAGAGCTTGCGAAATATTTTGAGCATAAGAAAAAGGAATTCGGGAAAGCTTTACATACAGCTGAACAATTACTTGCCGATGAGGCATCCTTATCAGAAAAAGAAACGGAAAATCTGCACGTGAGAATTGCCCGTCTGAAGAGGAAATATTCCTCTTAAATATTCCCCGGGAAAGCGCAAAAGACGACTTCTTTCGCCATGAAATTTTTTTGCTGGATTCACATCGATTTTGTTGTAGAATACCGGCGAATCCTGTAAAATGACGTTAGTTATTTTTAAAGGGAGAGTTGGTATGTATAAGGGTGTTTTTTATTTGTTCTTCGTCGTTGTGTTTTTGATTGCTTTCGTATTTTCAAACTTTAAAGACAGCTTAATTGCACACTTTTAAAATAGGTCTTTGCATCAGAACATGTACCCTCTATTTTTCATAGCTTAGTATTGTAATAAAGTTTATGGAAAGGGGATTTAAATCATGCATCACTGCAGACCGCACATGATGGCGCCGATTGTCCATCCTACTCATTGCTGTGAACACCATACGTTTTCAAAAACAATCGTGCCGCACATTCACCCACAGCACACAACAAACGTAAATCACCAGCATTTCCAGCACGTTCACTACTTTCCACACACTTTCTCAAATGTTGATCCGGCTACGCATCAGCATTTTCAAGCAGGAAGACCTTGTTGCGATTACTAGTATGGAAACGTGCAGCTTGATGGTGTAAACCAACGCAGCACATAAAATGGGGCCCAATGGGAGCCCCATTTTTTAAAGCAGGTGAAAAGATGAAAGTATTAGCAATAACAGGATATAAACCGTTTGAACTCGGGATATTTAAACAGGATGACAAGGCGCTGTATTACATAAAAAAAGCCATTAAGAACCGGCTGATTGCTTTTTTGGATGAAGGATTAGAATGGATTTTAATTTCAGGGCAGCTTGGAACGGAACTCTGGTCGGCCGAAGTTGCATATGATTTGCAAGAAGAATACCCTGACTTAAAGGTTGCTGTCATCACACCATTTTACGAGCAGGAAAAGAACTGGAAAGAGCCGAATAAGGAACTGTATGAAGCTGTTCTGGCCCAGGCGGACTACGAGGAAAGCCTGACTCATCGTCCGTATGAAAGCCCGCTTCAGTTTAAACAAAAAAATCAGTTCTTCATTGATAAGTCTGACGCGCTTATGCTTTTATATGACTCTGAAATGGCAGGTTCCCCAAAGTATATGCTTGAGACAGCTGAAAAAAGACGCGAACAGGATGGCTATCCGATCTACTTTATCACAATGGATGATCTGAGAGTGACAGTAGAGGAAGACAGCTTCTCATAACAAAGAAAGAGAAATTTGACAATCGTCCAGATTTCTGAAAAAATATAAGATGATGATTCACGATACGAGGTGAAAAAGATGCTTGCTGATAAAGTAAAGCTTTCTGCGAAAGACATTTTGGAAAAAGAATTTAAAACAGGCGTTAGAGGTTACAAACAAGAAGACGTTGACAAATTTTTAGATATGATCATTAAGGATTATGAAACCTTCCATCAAGAAATTGAAGAACTGCAGCAGGAAAATTTGCAGCTGAAAAAACAGCTTGAAGAAGCCAGCAAAAAACAGCCAGTGCAATCAAACACCACGAACTTTGATATCTTAAAACGGCTGTCTAACTTAGAAAAGCATGTTTTTGGCAGCAAGCTTTATGATTGATCTGCGCTTGTAAAAAATGGCGCTTGTAAATGACAATCAGTTGTTATATAATAATTCATGTTCTTAACGTTCGGGTAATCGCTGCAGATCTTGAATCTGTAGAGGAAAGTCCATGCTCGCACGGTGCTGAGATGCCCGTAGTGTTCGTGCCTAGCGAAGTCATAAGCTAGGGCAGCCTTGATAGGCTGACGGCAGGAAAAAAGCCTACGTCCTTTGGATATGGCTGAGTATCCTTGAAAGTGCCACAGTGACGAAGTCTCACTAGAAATGGTGAGAGTGGAACGCGGTAAACCCCTCGAGCGAGAAACCCAAATTTTGGTAGGGGAACCTTCTTGACGGAATTCAACGGAGAGAAGGACAGAATGCTTTCTGTAGATAGATGATTGCCGCCTGAGTACGAGGTGATGAGCCGATTGCAGTACGATGGAACAAAACATGGCTTACAGAACGTTAGACCATTAAATTAAATGATGAAATCAAGCTCTCCCGTATAAGGAGAGCTTTTATCTTGATGAGAGAAAAGTTTTAAAAGACAGGGTGATACGATGAAGAAGTATACACTAATTGCAACAGCGCCAATGGGCATTGAAGCTGTAGTTGCAAAAGAAGTTCGTGACTTAGGATATGAATGCAAGGTTGATAACGGAAAAGTTATCTTCGAAGGGGATGCGCTTGCGATTTGCCGTGCGAATCTTTGGCTGAGAACGGCGGACCGTGTAAAAGTTCAAGTTGCTACATTTAAAGCAAAAACATTTGATGAGCTGTTTGAAAAAACGAAAGCGGTTAACTGGCGTTCATTTATACCGGAGAACGGGAAATTCCCTGTCATCGGTAAATCCGTTAAATCAACACTTGCAAGCGTTCCCGATTGTCAGCGGATCGTCAAAAAAGCGATTGTTGAAAAGCTGAAGCTGCAGTCCGGCAAAGCCAATGACTGGATCGAAGAAACAGGCGCCGAATATAAGGTGGAAATTTCTTTATTGAAAGATCAGGCGGTTATTACACTTGATACGTCAGGGACAGGCCTCCACAAACGGGGATACCGCGTGGATCAGGGAGGAGCGCCCATTAAAGAAACGCTTGCTGCCGCTTTGGTGCAATTAACAAATTGGACTCCGGACCGTCCATTTGTCGATCCTTTTTGCGGTTCCGGAACGATCGCGATTGAAGCCGCATTAATCGGCCAAAATATCGCCCCGGGATTTAACCGCGATTTTGTCTCAGAGGATTGGGAGTGGATCGGTAAAGATCTGTGGGACAAAGCACGTCTTGAAGTCGAAGAAAAGGCAAACTATGATCAGCCGCTTACGATTTTCGCCAGTGACGTAGATCACCGCATGGTGCAAATCGCAAAAGAAAATGCAGAGGAAGCGGGACTGAGCGAATTAATCGAATTTAAACAAATGCAGGTAAAGGACTTCACTACAAAACATGAGTTTGGCGTGATTGTCGGAAACCCGCCGTACGGAGAACGTCTCGGCGAGAAAAAAGCCGTTGAGCAGATGTACAAAGAAATGGGACAGGCGTTCGAACCGCTTGATACGTGGTCTGTGTATATGCTGACTTCAAATGAAAATTTTGAGGAAGCATATGGAAGAAAAGCAACGAAGAAACGAAAGCTCTTTAATGGATTTATTAAGACGGATTACTATCAGTACTGGTCTAAAGTAAGACCTCAGCGTAATAAAACGGAACACGCATAAAAAGAAGACGCTCTGGATGCGTCTTCTTTCATCTTTCAGCCATATTCTATCGTTACCAACGGTGCGCTTTCGCGTTACTTCTTAATATAATGTTGGTTTGGGACATTTCGGTGTGACCGTTTACTTGAGACTTAGAACGTTTAGGCCGCGTCCAATTGTGATGAAACAGTTCAGAATGCTGATCTAATCGGTCTTTATAACTCATGTCAACATCACTCCCTGATAGAATATTGTTGATAAGACGGATAGTCCATGACGGAGTATCGGATGTAGTTTGTGCACATTTCAGTGATAACATGCGGAAAGCATGTATATAAAATGAAAAGTTCGCATACAATGATGATTATTTCAATTAGAGGTGATCTCATGCTGAACAGCGAACATTTTAATCTCATTCAAAGGGCGCTTGACGCAACCGCAAACGAGCTGAAGGAGCTCAGAGCTGATGATGCGTCTCCGTCTGTGATTTCACATGCGCAAAATAATTTAGAAAAAGCGGTGGAACATATTCATTCAACAGACCATCCTTTTTTATCCTCGCATGTGATCAACCGAAAGTAAGTCACAAAAAGCTTGGCACTGCCAAGTTTTTTTATTGTATTCAGCGGCGGGAAATGATAATATTGATGGTCTGAATGCCGAATAGTTGGGGGTTGGAACTGGGTGACAACATCACGTTTGCCTTTTTCTTTAACAAAAACAAAGAATTTTTATGAAGAATTGAACAATTGGATTGGTGACGTGTTTTACGATATTCTTCCCGAAAAAGGGTTTGATCTTCGAGATGAGCAAGTGTTCATGGCTTTTCAGCTGGAACGGGCGTTTAAAGAGAAAAAAGTCATGTTTGCCGAAGCCGGAGTAGGAACGGGGAAAACACTTGTTTACCTTCTTTTTGCGATCAGTTATGCAAGATATGTCGGAAAACCCGCTATTATCGCTTGTGCTGATGAAACGCTAATCGAACAGCTCGTGAAAAAAGAGGGAGACATTTCGAAGCTGGCTGAACATTTGGATCTTAAGATTGACACAAGGCTATCGAAATCACATGAGCAGTATCTATGCTTGAAAAAGCTTGAAAAAACAATGCAGCGATCTGATGATGAAAAGTGGCTTGATCTTTATGAAGCTTTACCGTCATTTGTCCATGAGTCACAGGCCATGCAGCGGTTTTATCCATATGGTGACCGAAAGCAGTACGCTAACCTTTCGAATGAAGAATGGTCGCAAGTAAGCTACGACTCGTTTCAAGATTGCCTGACATGTGATATGAGACATAGATGCGGCTTGACGCTATCAAGAGATTATTATCGCAAGTCAACAGACTTGATCATTTGTTCTCATGATTTCTATATGGAACATGTATGGACGGAAGAATCGCGCAAACGGGAGGGACAGCTGCCGCTCTTGCCTGATCATAGTGCGGTTGTATTTGATGAAGGGCATCTGTTAGAGTTTGCTGCGCAAAAAGCATTAACCTACAGAGTCAAGCAATCAACTCTTGAATTATTTTTAGAACGTTTGCTTCAAAATGACATTAGAGAAGAATTTGCTGAATTGATAGAAGACGCACTTGCTGCAAACGACGAGTTTTTCTATGTTCTTTCTGAAGAATCAAGAGAAGTTGCCGGGTCGCACCGTTTGGAAATAAAGAATGATCAGCGTGTCAAAAAGGCGGCGGACGAGCTGTGCCGTTTGCTTGATAAAATTGGTGAAGCACTCGTATTTGAGTCAGAAATGTACACCATTGATCAATACGAGCTGTCAGTCGTAGAGGAATACGTTGAGCAAATGGCGTATTCATTATCTTTATATCAAAAGGATGCGATCAGCTGGCTGGAGCAAAAGGAAGCGGAATCCACTTTTGTCGTGATGCCGAGAACAGTAGCAGAAGTGCTTGGCGAGAAAGTGTTTTTAAAGAAAATTCCGTATATCTTTTCTTCTGCAACGCTGTCAGAAGGCGGTTCGTTTGACTATATTGCGGACAGTCTGGGGATTCACGATTACTTATCGTTAACGGTTGATTCTCCTTATGATTATGACGAACAAATGACCGTTACCCTTTATGGGAAAACAGAAATGAGCGCAGAACAAAAAACAGCTCAAACAATAGAGACAATTAAGCACTATAAAGGCAGAACGCTGGTGCTCTTCCCGTCTTTTGAGGAATTAAACGAGTTTAAGGAGCTCGCAGCTGCTTGGGAGCTGCCGTATCCGATTTATTTTGAAGGCGACGAAGAAATCAGCAGCTTAGTAGAAAAATTCCAAGGGGAAGAGGAAACGGTTTTATGTTCAGTTCACCTATGGGAAGGGCTTGATATTCCTGGTGACGCATTGAAGAATGTCACGATCTGGTCATTGCCGTTTCCGCCTCATGACCCTGTATTTACGGCAAAACGCAACAGTGCGAGAAAAGACCCGTTTGAAGAGGTTGACCTTCCGTATATGCTGTTGCGAGTGCGGCAGGGGATTGGCCGTCTGATTCGCTCAAATCAAGACAGCGGCTCGATTCATATTTATGCGGGCGGAGAAAATGAACGCATCATTGATGAAGTGAAAAAGGTCTTACCTGTTGAACCGCATATGATGTAATCACGAAAAAGCTGATGATCCATGATCATCAGCTTTTTCATTTTGTCAGCGGGCAAGCCAGCCGCCGTCTACTGCTAAAATATGTCCATTGACATAATCAGAAGCGCGAGATGCCAGAAAAACAGCCGTCCCGCCGATATCATCAGCTTTGCCCCAGCGTCCGGCAGGAATCCTTTTTAAAATGTCTTCATTTCGCTTTTTATCATCCCGGATAGGCTGTGTATTGGCAGTTGATATATAGCCAGGCGCTATCGCGTTAACTTGTACGCCGGATGCGGCCCACTCATTTGCAAACGATTTTGTTAAACCAGCAACGGCATGTTTGCTTGCTGTATAGGCTGGAACAAGAATGCCGCCTTGAAAAGAGAGGAGAGAGGCAATATTGATAACCTTCCCATGACCTCTTTTCAGCATGTGTCTGCCCGCTAGCTGGGTCAGGATAAATAAGCTGTTTAGGTTCACATTCAGCACGTTATGCCAGTTCTCTTCAGCGAAAGTGTCCGCTTTTTCCCGGTGAATAATCCCGGCGTTATTGACAAGGATATCGATTTGCTGTGTTTCAAACAGTTCAGCCGCTGTATCCTTTATTGCATCAGGCTTACTCATATCCAATGTAAAGGTAGTGAATGTGCGGCCTTCTTGTTCCACAAGCTGCTGTGTTTCAGAGAGGCTGCTTTTATGTGATGTGCCGATAATATCAGCACCGGCGCCTGCCAGCGCTTTGGCGATTCCTTGGCCGATTCCCGTACCCGGCCCTGTCACCAGTGCCGTTTTTCCTTCTAATGAAAATGCCTCTTGCAGATAACTCATCTTATTTCAGCCCATCCATCGGCACAAGATCCATGTCCGTAAATGTGTAGTTTTCACCAGCCATCGCCCATACAAAACTGTAGTTAGTTGTTCCTGCGCCAGAATGAATGGACCAGGCAGGAGAAAGGACAGCCTGCTCGTTTCCGACGACAAGGTGGCGTGTTTCATCCGGCTGACCCATGAAGTGAAAAACCTTCGAATCCTTCTCAAGATCAAGGTAGAGATAAGCCTCCATCCGGCGATCATGAACGTGTGCCGGCATGGTGTTCCAGTTATTGTTTTCGTCTAGCATCGTGATCCCCATCATCAGCTGACAGCTTTGAATGCCATCTTGATGAATGACTTTGTACAAGCTTCTTACATTTGATGCTGCTGCGTCACCGAGCCGGTCCGGTTTCAGTTCAGAAAGAGCGGCTTTTTGCGTCGGATAGCTTTGATGCGCGCCCGAGGAGACGAAGTAAAACTTTGCTGTTTCTCCGTTTAGGCTTTTAAATGCTACATCCCGATTGCCCATCCCGATATATAGAAAATCCTTTGTTTGAAGCACATATTCATCATCGCCAACTTTAACCGCACCAGGCTGGCCGACGTTAATAATACCGATTTCACGCCGTTCCAGAAAAAAGTCCGTTTTAAGAAAGTCTCCGGCATCAAGCTTCAGTTCGCTCTGTCCGGGTGCTGCACCGCCGATCACAACGCGGTCTTCATGGGAGTAATACATGGTCAGCTTATTTTCCGTAAATAACGTATCCATTAAAAAATGACTGCGAAGCTCCTCGGTTGTAAAGCGTTTTACTTGTTCAGGGTGTACAGAGTAACGATTTTCCATTGGATTTCCCCCTTGGTTAGGATTTCAGCATCATGAATGAAAATATTTTGGTAACGGTTTCAAAGAAAATTTTAGGATAAATAGAGAAAAGAGTCAACGGGAATTTTGTGAATAAGTACATTATTAAAAAAATACTTTTCAATTTTAAAAAATATGGTATTCTTGTGTTGTAACGGTTTTGAAATCGGTTTCAAATTATAAGACGATACAGGAGCACTTGAATGAAAAAGAAAACAACAGGCCATATCACCATCAAAGACGTAGCTGAATTTGCAGGAGTATCAAAATCAACTGTTTCTCGTTATATTAACGGGAAAATTGACGCGATTTCTCCTGAAAAGGTAAAAAACATAAAAAAGGCAATCACTGAATTGAATTATCGGCCGAGTAAAATGGCACAAGGTTTGAAAATAAAAAAAAGCAAATTAATCGGATTTGTTGTTGCCGACATTACAAATCCCTTTTCAGTCGCAGCATTTAGGGGAGTTGAAGAGGTTTGTGATCAATATGGCTACAGCATAATGGTGTGCAACACTGATAACAGTCCTGAAAAAGAACGGGAAATGCTGCTAAAGCTCGAAGCACACTCTGTAGAAGGGCTGATTTTGAATGCAACCGGGGAAAACAAGGATATTTTATATTCCTTTGCCGAACAGCAGGTGCCGACAGTATTAATTGACCGCAAATTGCCGGATCTGAAACTGGATACCGTAACGACTGACAACAGAAGGATAACTGAAGAGATCCTTCAGCAGATTTACAAAAAAGGGTACACAGATGTCGCGCTGTTTACCGAACCGATTGCATCCATCAGCCCCCGGGCGGAAAGAGCGGCTGTTTATCAGGAGATTGCTGCGGTGCGAAATGTGAATGGACTCAGGCGAATGTATGAAATTGACGTCAAAGACAAAGAGCAGCTTGAGAAGGCGCTGCGTTCTTTTATGAATGAGATGCCTGAGCAAAAAAAAGCGATTCTTGCTTTAAATGGGTTGATTATGCTGAAAATTATTAGCTGTATGGAAGAAATAGGGCTGCGCATTCCCGAAGATACGGGGATTGCCGGATTCGATGATACGGAATGGTATAAACTCATCGGCCCGGGCATTACAACAATCGCCCAGCCGTCACATGATATGGGCAAGACGGCGATGGAACGCGTATTAAAAAGGATTGAAGGTGACGAGGGAGCGCCTCAAACTATCGAATTAGAGGCAAAAGTCATCATGAGAAAGTCACTTTAATCCAAGGTGCCCTCAACTAAGGGGAGGTTGGGAAATGAAGCTTGATGCGATTACTTTCGGCGAATCGATGGCCATGTTTTACGCAAATGAGTACGGAGGCCTTCATGAAGCTTCCACATTCTCAAAAGGACTGGCCGGGGCAGAAAGCAATGTGGCTTGCGGCCTGGCCAGACTTGGCTTTCAAATGGGCTGGATGAGCAAAGTCGGCAATGATCAGCTCGGAACATTTATTCTTCAGGAGCTGAAAAAAGAGGGAGTGGATGTGTCTCGCGTGATTCGGTCTCAGGATGGCAATCCAACCGGGCTGCTGCTAAAGTCCAAAGTGAAAGAAGGCGATCCTGAGGTAACCTATTACAGGAAGAACTCGGCTGCAAGCACTTTAACAGCTGCTGAATACCCAAGAGACTATTTTCAAAGCGCAGACCATCTGCATGTTACCGGTATTCCCCCGGCTTTGTCCGCCGATATGAAAGAATTCGCCTATTATGTGATGAAAGACATGAAACAGGCTGGAAAAACCATCTCATTAGATCCTAACCTAAGACCCGCACTTTGGCCTGATCAAGCTACAATGGCACATACGATTAATGATTTGGCGGGACTTGCGGATTGGTTCTTCCCTGGAATCGCAGAGGGAGAGCTATTGACTGGTAAAAAAACGCCTGAAGGCATTGCAGATTTTTATCTGAAAAAAGGTGTCAGCTTTGTCGCTATTAAACTTGGAAAAGAAGGCGCTTACTTTAAATCAAAGGAAAGTGAAGGATATACAGAAGGCTTCTGGGTTGATCAGGTTGTTGACACAGTCGGCGCCGGAGACGGATTTGCTGTCGGCGTCATCAGCGGAATTCTTGATGGCTTGCCGTACAAGGATGCAGTGCAAAGGGGTAATGCGATCGGCGCATTGCAAGTTCAGGCACCGGGGGACATGGACGGTCTGCCGACAAGGGAAAAATTAGCCGCATTTCTATCTGCTCAAAGAACAGTTCACCACAAGAAAGGGGATTGTTAATATGGAGTCCAATGTAGTAGAAAACCGTCTGAAAGAAGCCAAGCTGATTGCAGTCATTCGTTCAAAGGATAAACAGCAGGCCTGTCAGCAGATTGAGAGTTTGATAGATAAAGGGATTCGGGCAATTGAAGTCACTTATACGACACCTGGAGCTTCTGCTATTATTGAGTCCTACAGAAATCGGGAAGATGTCTTAATCGGAGCGGGCACGGTCATCACTGCGCAGCAGGCGGGAGAAGCTGCGGAAGCAGGAGCACAATTTATTGTCAGTCCGGGTTTTTCAACAGATCTTGCTGAACACCTATCGTTTATGAAGACGCATTATATCCCTGGCGTACTGACACCGAGCGAAATTATGAAAGCGTTGACATGCGGATTTACTACATTAAAGCTGTTTCCAAGCGGTGTATTCGGCATCCCTTTTATGAAAAATTTAGCGGGCCCTTTTCCGCAGGTTACTTTTATACCGACTGGCGGGATCCATCCGTCTGAGGTTCCGGAATGGCTCAAGGCAGGGGCAGGTGCCGTCGGAGTCGGAAGCCAGCTGGAAAGCTGTTCAAAAGAGGATTTACAGGCTGTTTTCCAAGTGTAGCCACATAAGGGGTATTGTTTTTCCATAACCGGAGGATGGGAGAATATATATGAAAATCAAAGCGACAATTGAACGGGTACCTGGCGGAATGATGATTATTCCGCTGTTTCTGGGAGCAGCGCTTAATACGTTTGCGCCTGGAACAGCAGAGTTTTTTGGAGGGTTTACGGGTGCGCTTATTACAGGAACCCTTCCCATACTAGGCGTTTTTATCTTTTGCGTTGGAGCGACGATTGATTTCCGTTCTTCAGGCTATATTGCGAGAAAAGGGATTACCTTATTATTGGGAAAGATCGGGTTTGCGGCACTGCTCGGTGTGATTGCGGCTCAATTTATACCCGATGAAGGCATACAATCCGGATTCTTTGCAGGTCTTTCTGTTCTAGCCATTGTTGCAGTGATGAATGAAACGAACGGCGGCCTCTATTTGGCGCTCATGAATCATATGGGCAGAAAAGAAGATGCCGGCGCATTCGCGTTTATCAGTACAGAATCTGGACCTTTTATGACCATGGTTACATTCGGTGTTACCGGACTGGCTGCTTTTCCGTGGGAAACGCTGGCGGCAACAGTCATCCCGTTTTTGCTCGGCTGCATACTTGGAAATCTTGATCATGATCTGAGAGACTTATTCAGCAAGGTAGTGCCGGCAATCATTCCGTTTTTTGCATTTTCACTTGGGAACACTTTAAATTTTGGAATGCTGATTCAGTCAGGGTTATTAGGCATTTTGGTCGGTGTCTCTGTTGTCATCTTATCCGGCGGTTCCTTGTATTTGCTTGATCGTTTCATTGCCCGGGGAGATGGTGTCGCGGGGGTGGCAGCTTCATCAACAGCGGGAGCGGCCGTCGCCGTGCCATACGCCTTAGCGGAAGCGAATTCTGCGTTTGCACCCGTTGCTGAATCTGCAACTGCAATCATTGCGACAAGCGTTATTGTCACCTCTTTGTTAACACCTCTGGTAACAGTGTGGGCGGATAAAAAAATCAATGCGAAAAAACGAAAAACACCGCCGCCAAACAATCAAATGACGATAAACTGAGTGATGAAGGCTGCCGATAACTAGACCGGCAGCCTTTTATACAAACAATTTGACTTTCAAACACCCTTCCAGTAGCCTGTAATGGAACGGCTAGAATAGGGAGGGAATGGATATGGAGATACATACATACGAAAAGGAATTTTTTGATCTTTTAAAAAGAATCTCACATTATAGTGAAGCGGTTGCACTGATGCATTGGGACTCCAGAACAGGCGCGCCGAAAAACGGCTCAGAGGACCGTGCTGAAAGCATCGGTCAGCTTTCGACAGATATATTCAATATCCAGACATCAGATCGGATGAAGGAGCTTATTGATGCGCTTTATGAACGGTTTGATGATTTGGCTGAAGATACGAAAAAGGCTGTAGAGCTGGCTAAAAAAGAGTATGAAGAAAACAAAAAAATTCCTGAAGCAGAATACAGGGAATATGTTATTCTTTGTTCAAAGGCTGAAACAGCATGGGAGGAAGCGAAAGGCAAATCTGATTTCAGCTTGTTTGCCCCTTATTTGGAGGAGCTGGTCGAATACAATAAACGATTTATTGAATATTGGGGTTATGAAGAGCATCCTTATAATGCATTGCTTGATTTGTTTGAACCAGGTGTGACAGTCAAGGTGCTTGATCAGCTGTTTTCTGAGCTGAAAGAAGCGATCATTCCTCTTATCAAACAAGTGTCAGCCTCAGAGAATAAACCGGATACAAGCTTTATCAGTGAAGTGTTCCCTAAGGAAAAACAAAAAGAACTCAGCCTTTATTTCCTGCAAGAGCTCGGCTACGATTTTGACGGCGGAAGGCTTGATGAAACCGTTCATCCATTTGCGACAACAATGAACCGCGGGGATGTTCGGGTGACGACGAGATATGATGAAAAAGATTTCCGGACAGCTATTTTCGGCACAATTCATGAATGCGGTCACGCGATCTACGAGCAAAATATTGACGAAGCGCTGAGCGGGACGAATTTATCAGACGGTGCTTCAATGGGAATTCATGAATCTCAATCATTATTTTACGAGAATTTTATTGGACGCAACAAGCATTTCTGGACACCATACTATCAGAAAATACAAGAAGCGTCTCCTGAACAGTTCGGCAACATATCGCTTGATGATTTTGTTAGGGCTGTCAACGAATCAAAACCTTCATTAATCAGAGTTGAAGCGGATGAATTGACGTATCCTTTGCATATTATTATTCGTTATGAAATTGAAAAAGCGATTTTCAGCAATGAAGTATCTGTGGAAGAACTGCCTTCACTTTGGAATCAAAAATATCAGGATTATTTAGGTATTACTCCTTCTGAGGATGCAGAGGGAATCCTGCAGGATGTTCACTGGGCGGGTGGAGATTTTGGCTACTTCCCATCGTATGCACTTGGTTATATGTATGCAGCACAGCTGAAGCATAAAATGCTCGATGATCTGCCTGAATTTGATACTCTCTTGGAAAGAGGAGAGTTTCATCCGATTAAACAATGGCTGACGGAAAAAGTGCATATTCACGGAAAACGGAAAAAGCCATTAGACATTATTAAAGAAGCAACAGGTGAAGAACTGAATGTACGCTACCTGATTGATTATTTGCAAAATAAATACTCAAATCTGTATTTATCTTAATAAAAAAGCCTGGCGTTTTAAACGTCAGGCTAACTTATTAACAAAATATTCATAAAAAACGAATGATTTTTTCAAAAAAAGAATTAAAGTTCGGAAATTTTTATTTTTGTCTATGCAAGACCTTAGAATCTTGATATAATTTGTAACAATATGATAGGAACACTCATATAATCGCGTGGATATGGCACGCAAGTTTCTACCGGGCACCGTAAATGTCCGACTATGAGTGAGCAATGAGACCGGACGTGTACGGTTTTTTGTTATTTCAGCATTGCTTGCTCTTTGTTTTGAGCGGGTAATGCTTTTTTTATTATCTAAACGGAGGTATGACAGGATGGAAGCACTGAAACGAAAAATAGAGGAAGAGGGCGTCGTTTTATCAGATCAGGTATTGAAAGTGGATGCTTTTTTAAATCATCAAATTGATCCGCTGCTCATGAAGAAAATCGGTGACGAGTTTGCCGCCAGATTTGAAAAAGACGGAGTAACAAAAATTGTTACAATCGAATCATCCGGAATTGCTCCGGCCGTAATGGCTGGTTTACAAATGGGTGTGCCAGTCGTATTCGCGAGAAAACATAAGTCTTTAACGCTCACTGACAATTTGCTGACATCGTCTGTTTATTCCTTTACGAAGCAAACAGAAAGCCAAATCGCAGTATCAGGAAACCATCTGTCAGATCAGGACCGCGTTTTGATTATTGATGACTTTTTGGCAAATGGACAAGCCGCACTTGGGCTGGTATCGATCGTACAGCAAGCTGGAGCTTCTGTCGCGGGACTTGGCATTGTCATTGAAAAATCGTTTCAGCCGGGAAGAGAAGAACTTGTGAAGCTTGGCTATCGGGTGGAATCTTTGGCAAGAATTGAATCTTTAGAAAAAGGAAAAGTATCCTTTGTACAGGAGGTTCCTTCATGAAAAACGGATTCGGCAAAACGCTGTCACTAGGGATCCAGCATGTACTCGCCATGTACGCCGGCGCCATTGTCGTTCCCCTGATTGTGGGGAAGGCGATGGGGCTGACGGCGGAGCAGCTGACCTACTTGGTGTCGATTGATATTTTTATGTGCGGTGTTGCTACACTTCTCCAAGTTTGGAGCAATCGGTTTTTCGGCATCGGGCTTCCAGTTGTGCTTGGCTGCACATTTACCGCTGTGTCACCAATGATTGCGATAGGCTCCGAATACGGGGTTTCCGCTGTTTATGGAAGTATTATCGCCTCAGGTATTCTTGTGATTCTCATTTCGTTTTTCTTTGGAAAGCTCGTCTCGTTTTTCCCGCCTGTTGTTACAGGTTCTGTCGTTACCATCATTGGCATTACGCTTATGCCGGTGGCCATGAATAATATAGCCGGCGGGGAAGGCAGTCCGGACTTCGGTGATCTTTCTAATCTTGCTCTCGCTTTGATCGTTTTAAGCATCATCGTGCTTCTATACCGCTTTACAACAGGATTTATCAAGTCCATCTCCATTTTGATCGGTATTTTGATCGGGACATTTATTGCGTATTTTATGGGGAAAGTTCAGTTTGATAATGTTTCAGACGCTGCCTTTGTGCAAATGATTCAGCCGTTTTATTTCGGCACACCGTCTTTTCATGCTGCCCCTATCATTACAATGTCCATCGTTGCCATCGTCAGCCTTGTGGAGTCAACGGGCGTTTACTTTGCTTTAGGCGATCTGACCAACCGCCGTCTGTCAGAAAAGGACTTATCCAGAGGATATCGTGCAGAAGGACTTGCTGTTTTGCTGGGCGGTATATTTAACGCATTTCCTTACACTGCATTTTCTCAAAACGTCGGTCTTGTCCAGCTGACAGGAATCAAGAAAAATACAGTGATTGTGGCGACAGGGGTGCTTCTAATGGCTTTTGGCCTGTTTCCCAAAATTGCTGCTTTTACGACAATCATTCCATCTGCCGTGTTAGGCGGAGCGATGGTGGCCATGTTTGGGATGGTCATTGCTTATGGCATCAAAATGCTCAGCCGAATTGATTTTGCAAAGCAGGAAAATCTGCTGATCGTTGCCTGCTCAGTGGGGCTTGGGCTCGGTGTGACAGTTGTGCCGGACATATTTAAACAGCTTCCAAGTGCCTTAACGCTTCTTACAACAAACGGCATTGTTGCCGGCAGCTTTACGGCTGTTGTCTTGAATGTGATATATAATATGTTTTCGAAAACTGAAAAAACAGAACAGAAAGCTGATGTCAATCAGCAAAAAACAGCAGTGTAAACTCCGCTTCGGCGGGGTTTTTTGCATATAAAAAAGAAAGTTGCGGCACAATGTATGCTAAGAGGTGATCAAATGGCGTTTGTTTTGTCGATCGGGACAAGTCTTCCTGAGAATGATGTGAATCAAGAAAAGGCGGCGGAGTTTGCAAGATATATGTTTCAGCAATCCTTTAAAGATATAGAACGGCTGTTAACCTCCTTTAAAAACGGGCAAATTGAATCGAGACAATTTGTGAGACCGATTGAATGGTATAAAGGAGGGCACAGCTTCGAAGAAAAAAATCAAATTTATATAGAGGAAACACTCAGGCATAGCGTCAGTGCTGTTCAAACGTGTCTCGCAAATGCAGCTTATCTTCAAGAACCCATTCCTTATGAAAAAGTGGATGCTGTTTTTTTCGTCTCCAGCACGGGTCTTTCCACACCAAGCATTGAGGCGCGGCTGATGAATGAACTCCCGTTTTCCCCTTATACGAAGCGAATTCCGCTTTGGGGGCTCGGCTGTGCAGGAGGGGCGAGCGGGCTTGCGCGCGCTGCTGAGTACTGTAAAGCGTATCCGGAGGCTTTTGTTCTTGTCATTGCTGCTGAGCTGTGCAGTCTGACATTTCAGCCTGAAGATAAAACGAAAAGCAATTTGATCGGCACATCACTTTTTGGCGACGGCATTGCAGCGGCATTATTATGCGGGGAGAAGGCGGACCGCCGGCTGACAAAGCTGCAGCTTTTGCCGAATATATCGGATTCGCAATCTGTATTGATGAATCAATCTGAAGATGTTATGGGCTGGGACTTTACCGATCGTGGTTTCAAAGTCGTTTTTTCAAGGGATATTCCGACTTTGGTTGAAAAATGGCTGAAGACAAATGTCCAGGCTTTTTTGAATGGACATCAGCTTTCATTCAGCGATATTACGGTCTTTCTGGCTCATCCAGGCGGAAAAAAAGTCATTGATGCATACATTAAATGTCTTGAACTGTCACCTGAGCAGCTTGCGTCTTCGCAAACTATCCTTAAAAAACACGGAAATATGTCATCAGCCACCATTCTGTATGTAATCGACCACCATCTGCAGAACGGAAGCAAAAACGAAGCAGAACGGGGGCTGATCGGTGCATTGGGGCCGGGATTTTCATCAGAATTGCTGCTGTTCAGCTGGGAAAAGGGGGCATAACTCATGTTTTGGATGCTAATCACTGTGCTCACTGCTCAAAGAGCAGCGGAAATGGCTGTGGCGAGACGAAACGAACAAAAGGTGAAAAAACAAGGTGCGATAGAGTTCGGAGAGGGTCATTATCCGTATATCATCACCATGCACATTCTTTTTTTTCTGTCTTTAATTGCCGAAGTACTATTGCTGCACAAACAGCCTTCAAACTGGTGGTCAGGCATAGCAGCGGCTATATTAGCAGTACAGGCGATTCGATATTGGGCGCTTTGTTCCTTGGGGGCATACTGGAATACAAAAATTCTTGTTGTTCCGGGTGTTGAACTTGTCAAAAAAGGGCCATACAAATGGCTGAAGCACCCAAACTATACAGTTGTCGTATTAGAAATCATCCTGATTCCGCTCTTGTATCAAGCGTACTTTACCATGTGTCTGTTTTCACTTTTAAATGCCGTTATGCTGTCTGTCAGAATACGTGCAGAGGAGCAAGCATTACGAGAATATACAGCAAAATAGAGATTGAATATCATTCTCATCCATGTTAGAATGAACTTGAAAAAGATTCTCAATCAGGATGGTGAAGCAAATGACAATGCTGTTTTTGCTTGGGGCAGTTTGTACATATAGTGTATTAATTGGTTTTGTATTGAAAGGAATCTCTAATAAATCTGTTTAAAGAATCTGGAACTTGTAAAAAAGTTGCAGATTTTCTTTTATAGAAGCTGCCGTCTTCGGCAGCTTTTTTCTATTCTCATAAAGAAATTTGGGTCATTCTTGTGTAAAATGGAAGTGGGATTTATTCAGATCTTTCAAAAAAGATTCATAATTGAAACGGCACAAAGGGGTTCAGACTTATGACAGAACGCAGCAGACAAGAACTTTTGTACAAAACTGGGGCACTTTATGAACAATTGATTGAGAACCAGGATGAAAAAAGGGCGGCTAAACTGGCTTCAGTTGTTAAGAAAGCCGCAGATGAAGAAATTTATATCGCGTTTACAGGGCATTATTCAGCGGGGAAATCGTCATTGCTGAACTGCCTGTTAATGGAGAATATTCTGCCGACAAGTCCAATTCCGACCAGCGCTAACCTTGTTGTGATCAGAAACGGAGAAAAGCGTGTTCGTCTTCATACAACAGACGGAGCGTGTGCGGAGCTGGAGGGTGCCTATCATAAAGACAAGGTGCAGCAATATTGCAAGGATGGGGAGCAGATTGAAACCGTAGAAATTTTTGACCGGTATACTGAAATCGAACCAGGAGTTGCGTATATTGATACCCCCGGGATTGACTCAACAGATGAGGCTCATTTTTTATCGGCGGCATCTATTCTTCACCAGGCAGATGCGCTGTTTTACGTCGTACACTATAACCATGTCCACTCTGAGGAAAATGTACTGTTTCTTAGGTCAATCAAAGACAGCATTCCGAATGTCTATTTTATCGTTAATCAAATTGACAGACATGATGAGACTGAGACACGCTTTGAAGATTACAAAGCGCAAGTGGAGGAGATGCTTTGTCAAGAAGGAATTCCGAAGGATGCACTCTTTTTTACGTCGGTGACGGAACCGAATCACCCATTCAATCAAATCGGTATCCTGCGAAAAGAGTTAAAAAGAATTGAACAGCATTCAAAAAGAAATTTGCATTCCATTACTGAACAAAAAGTACAGAATTTACTGAGAGAGCACACAGAGATGCTCATAGAAGATACGGACAGTCCAAGTTCTGGAGAACAGCTTGAAAAGCAAGCTAGGCTGGTGAATTCCCTGCAGCTTCAATCAACCGAAGCAGCAAATAAACCGATTGAGGCAGAAAGCATGATGCAGGAGGAAGTCAATCGAATTTTAAGAAACGCTAATTTGACGCCTTTTGAAATGCGTGAGCTGGCAGCAGCTTACTTAGAATCACGTGAACCCTCTTTTAAGACCGGTTTTTTCTTTTCTAAAGCAAAGACTGCACAGGAAAGAGAAAAAAGGAGAAATGAGTTTTTCTCGGATGTGAAAAAAAGAACGGAAGCTGAAGCGGATTGGCATATCATAGATATTTTGCATAAACACGCCAAGGGATTCGATATTCAATCAGCTGAAAGTGAGAAGCTGATCCAGGCCTATCGCACGCCGCTTCATATTGATATCATTGAACGCGCAGTCAAGCAAGGTGCAGCATTTTCTTCTGAATATGTCTTGCAATATACAAAAGATTTGGCGGAGCTGATCCGTAAAGAGGCGAAAGCTGAAGCGTCAGACATCATCAAAACACTTACCTCCACGGTAAAAGAGAGTACTTCTATAGAACAGGAATCGATCAATGGCCGGCTCGCGCAGGAATCGGAAAAGCTGGCTTATCTTCAAGAACAGGCCAGTCATGAACAATATGCCCGTGAGAAAGCCGACCGGATGTGGGCGATCTGGGAAGAGAAGTCTGCAAGCCCAATAAACATAGATCCGGACTGGTTTAGAACGAAGAAAAAAAAGGTCGAGGCTCCAGAACAGAAACAAAGCCAAGCACAGCATACAAAGCAGCAGACGCTAAAAACAGAAGTGAAAAGCGGGAAAGAGCTGCCGCTTCAAGAGCAGATAAAACGCTTTTACACACTGTCTGATCTATTGGGTGGATATCGTATGCTGTCCAAACAAACCTCAGCTTTTCGTGAAAGGATTAAAAGGCTGGAAGACCGAAAATTTACACTTGCTCTATTTGGCGGATTCAGTTCAGGAAAATCCTCATTTGCCAATGCGCTGGTTGGTGAAAGAGTGCTGCCGTCATCACCGACACCGACAACAGCAACGATTAACAAAATAACGAAACCGGCAAACGGCAAATCTCACAAAACAGCGGATGTCATGTTTAAGACGGAGGGTGACATAACAGCTGAAATCATGCAGCTCACAGGAATGCAAGAGGAACCACAAGGTCGGTCATTTGTGGAAAAATGGAAAAAGGCAATCAAAAAAGAGCGTCTGCAAGAAGAACAAATCAATATGATCAGTCATTTCCTGCTTGCATATGAAAAATATCAGCAATATATTCAGGCCCAAAAGATATTAACGATTCCGCTCTCCGAATTAAAACCGTATGTAGCTGAGGAGACAACGGCTTGTGCTGTAAAGGAAGTGACCGTTTATTATAAAAGCCCGCTGACTGAAAAAGGGATTACGATCGTTGATACACCTGGAGCCAGCAGTCTGAATAAACGGCACACAGAACTTGCGTTTCAATATATCAAGGATGCCGATGCGTTTTTTTACATGACTTATTATCAGCATTCTTTCTCGAAAGGAGACCGCTCATTTTTACGGAAGCTGGGACTCGTGAAAGAATCGCTTAGCATGGATAAAATGTTTTTTGTCATTAATGCCGCTGATCTTGCGAAAGATAAAGCAGAGCTCGAAACGGTCACGGATTATGTCAGATCAGAGCTTTTAAAAGAAGGAATTCATGATCCGCAGCTCTTTTACGTGTCAAGTAAAGAAGAGCTTTTAGGAAAACCGGAAACGTATCATAATCAGTTCTCAAAAGCAAGAGCACATTTAGACCAGTTTATTGAGGTCGATGTAAAGAAAGCGGCTGCGGCCCAGCTTAGCTCAGAAGCAGACAAACTATGTGAGACGGTCTTACAGCTTCATCAATCTCAGCATCAGTCCAAAGAAGAAAAGGAAGCGCAAAAAAAGCGCCTTCTGTTATCGTTTGAGCGGGCAGTTGCTGATATCAAGGAACGCCGCAATTCAGAAACCATTATTGAGAAAGTAAAAAAGGATACAAGGGAGCAGCTTTATCACATTACACAGCGTTTGTCCTTTTTTGCGAATGATTTGTTAAAATCTGCATTTCATCCGGGTCTTCAAAATGGAGATTGGAAAAAGAATATCAGTGCGGCGATGAAAAGCGCATTACATGATTATCAATTTGAATATATTCAGGAGATCAAAACGCTCGACATTCGAATGAGCGGTTTCATCGAACGGCATATCACTGAAGAGTGGCTGGAAAGCTGTCAAAAAACAGTAGAAGAAGACGGATATTTCTCCATTTATGCGGATGATCAGCTTTCTAACAGCATACAGCTGAAAGAAGTTGAACCTGAAATCGATGAACGTGCCTTTGAACAGGAGCAAAAACAAATCAAATCTCCGAAGCAGTTTTTTGAACAGAAAGGAAAAGCAGGCTTCATTGAAGCAGTGCGGACGAAGCTTATGAAAATAACGGAGGCCTGGATTAGAAGTGAAGAAGAAAGCCTTATATCTCATTATGCTGAATATGTCAGACACCAGCAGTATGGAATGGCGGAAAAAGCATTGGCGCAAATAGAGGGCCAAAGAGATACGTATGCAGAAGGATACGCAGAAGGGGAACATGTGAAAGAGATAGAAGATGCATATCAAGCATGTATTTCTTGGCAGAGAACAGGCGATACAATCAAAATGTAAAAATTCAGTTGGCTTGCATTTCAAGTCATGATAGACTAAATAGAAAAAGCGAGATGAACGATTGATGTCAGAGGTACATAAAGCAATTTCTGCACATTCTGCAAAACAGCACGAGCATATTAAAACATTTATGCAGCTTGAACACCTTCGTGAAATGGCGATTGAAGAAGCTGTTGCTAAATGCAAAAACGATGAGCCATTTTCAACAGATGCCATTAATGAAATTACAGAAAAGATGAATCAGCTGGCCAAAAAAGGCATCGTACCGACTAGACGTCTGGTATCAAAAGAAATGGTCAAAGAATACGTCAGCCGCACATAAGCTGGATGATCCTGCCTCGAGTGCAAATCCTCCGTTACGCGCATACTATATGTATAAGACGTAAGGGGGGATTTATGTTGGGCAGAACAAAGCTGGGTAACAGAAATGCACAGGCCAATAACAATGCCAAAAAGAAAAACGGGTTTCAAACCCATTTCGACTCTTACGCAGGACGCGAAGCTGAAAAGCTGATTGCCAGCAATAAAAGACACAACGATTAATTTAACCGCAAACAGTATCTCTATACAGAGATGCTGTTTTTTATTTTCGCGGCACTTATGGTAAAATAGATCGACTGATAGAAAAAGGAGTTATCATATGAAAAATAAATTATTGCTTGTTGACGGCATGGCTCTATTATTCAGGGCATTTTTCGCCACAGCCGTGCATCGCAACTTTATGATAAATGACAGCGGGGTTCCGACAAACGGCGTTAACGGTTTTTTGAAACATTTAATCACAGCCGTGGAAACATTTCAGCCTACACATGTTGTATGCTGCTGGGACATGGGCAGCAAAACGTACCGGAATGATCTGTTTCAGGATTATAAGGCGAACCGAAGCCAGCCGCCGGTTGAGCTGATCCCGCAATTTGATCTGGCAAAGGAAGCGGCCGCTGAACTTGGCATCATGAATATTGGCCTTGCCGGGTACGAAGCGGATGATTGTATTGGAACACTTGCAGCTTTGTTTTCTGAAGAAACGGATATTACGATCGTAACAGGCGACAGGGATTTACTTCAGCTGTTAACGGACGAAGTAAGCGTTGCGCTGCTTCAAAAAGGAATCGGCAATTATAAAATGTATACAAAAGATGTATTTTACGAAGAAACAGGTGTCCTGCCCAAGGCTTTAATTGACATCAAAGCGCTGATGGGCGATTCCAGTGATAATTATCCCGGAGTAAAAGGCATTGGAGAAAAAACCGCGTATAAACTGATTCGTGAATACGAAACAATTGACCGCTTGCTGGAGAATCTGTCTCTTCTTCCAAAGGGACAGCAGGGGAAAATTCAGCAAGGTTTAAGCGACTTGGAAATTTCGAGGAAGCTTGCTGAGATTAACTGCTCTGTGCCGTTAGCCTGTACGCTGACAGAAGCCGTTTTTACATTGAATATGGAGCAGGCGGCTGTCATGCTTCGCCGCCATCAGATCAAAGGAATAGAGCGTATGCTTGAAAAACTGAACGCTAGAGAGATCGTTTAAGATCTTCTCTAGCGTTTTGTATTGCTTTTTTTAGCTCTTTCCTCAAGCTCTGTTTTAGGGTCATTATGTGTATTTCCTTCTAAATCGCCTTGCGGGGAAACACCGCCGGTCAGCCGGCCCTTATCTTTCTTTTTCATGTTTGTTCACCTCATCAATAGGATGAACCATTCAGCTTGATTTAATTCTTATCATTCATCCGAATCGCTTCTTTTGCCAGCTGGTCGGCTTTTTGGTTTTGCTTTCCCGGAATCCATTTGATGAAAAAAAGAGGGAAGGCCATTTTTAATCGGATGATTTCTTCGACAAATGACTGAAACGCTTTATTTTTCACGATTTCAAGATCGGCTGCGCGTTCCACGATATCCGAATCAGTTCGAAAGGAGACCGATTGATACCCGCGCGCTGCACACAGTTTCATGCCTTCAATTAACGCCAGAAATTCCGCTTCCTGGTTGGTATGCATTCCAATTGGAATCGAGAAAGATTCTGCTTTTCCTTCATGTTTGATAAAAATTCCGATGCCGGAAGGCCCTGGATTACCGGCGCTCGCTCCGTCAACATATATTTCTGTAGGCATCATGTACTCCTTTCGTCACTCGGAATCATTTTTTTCGCCGCATAAGCATATGGCAGAGAAATCAGAGATACCGCAAACTTAATCAAATATGTAGAAATAAAAATATGAAGCCAAACATCCGCCGGATATGTGCCGAAAAAAGCGACTCCGGTAAAAATGAATGTATCAAACAGCTGGCTGACTGCTGTACTGCCGCCGTTTCTCAGCCATAGAAGCCGATCGGAAGGAAATATCCTTCTAATTGCCGAATATACATAAACATCCAGTGTTTGGCTGAAGATAAAGGCAAGCAGACTTCCCAAAGCAACTCTCGGGAGAAAACCGAAAATCGTTTCTAGCGCTGTTTGTGAAATATCGCTCGAAGCGGGTTCGAAAAGCAGAACGCCCTGCATAACAAAAGTCAGTGTCAGGAGAGTCGAAAACCCGAGCCATACAGCTTTTCTCGCTTCAGCTGGCCCATATTTTTCATTCAGCACATCTGTAGCAAAAAAGATTGTGCCGTACATCACATTCCCGAGCGTTGCTGTTAAGCCAAACAGTTCAACCGTTTTGACGACTTGAAGGTTGGCACAGACTGTTGCAAAGCCGATCCACACAAATAAACCCATTTTGCCAAATCCTTTATAAAATAAAAGAACAATGATAAAATGAATGATCGCAAAAAAGATCCAAAAAGAGTTATTAAACAAAATGAAGAAGCTTCCTTTCCGGGTTAAGAATGGTTTGATTATAGCACAAGCCCGGCAACTAATGAATGGTAAGGTGATTATATTGAATCTCAGACCGCACATGAAAATAGAAGCAAAAGGGACAGGGCCTGTCTCGTTTTTGGGCGAAAACTGGCTGACTGTTCAGGAAGCACGTATGCTCGCGAGGGAACTCGGCCGTTTTCCTTATATGAAGGAACTTGAATTCGAAGATGAGAAGGGCGGCGTCTGGACGCTGAAGGAATTAGAAAAGCTGACTGAGGAGCTTGCGCATGAACCTGATGATATTACCGTTTATTTTGACGGCAGTTTCGATAAGGAAAGCCAGCTGGCCGGGCTCGGAATCGTCATTTATTATTCATTGGGAGGGGCGCGCCACCGCTTAAGAAAAAATAAAAGCTTCCGTCTGAAAACCAATAACGAAGCTGAATATGCCGCTCTTTATGAAGCGATAAGAGAAGTAAGAGAGCTCGGAGCTAGCAGAAATTCAATCACGATCAGAGGGGACTCTCTTGTTGTGCTGAACCAGCTTGACGGCAGCTGGCCTTGCTATGATCCCTCCCATAATGAATGGCTGGATAAAATAGAAGCGCTTCTTGAGTCACTAAAGCTGAGTCCGACATTCGAAACGATACAGCGAAAAGAAAATCAGGAAGCTGATGGCCTCGCAAAAAAAATCCTATCTCATCAATTCGTAGAAAGCCACATGAAATTAGACTGTAACGGAGATGACAATATTGGATAAGAAAGCTATATATAAGGAACTGACAGAACTGCAAGATGAATATTGCAAAGACTGTTTTATTAAGAAGCAGTTTCGCAAGGAATTTGGCAAAACATACGCACATTCATTTTGTATCAATAAATGTACCGTGGGGGAAAAGCTTAAATCATATGGAGATGTCTTAACCAAGCACTAAAAAATAAAACCGCAGCTTCTGCGGTTTTATTTTTTAAATTCATCCAGCTGATGCTGGCAGGCATCTAACAGCTGCTGTTGCTGCTGTACAAATTCAGGATCATCAAGAGCTGCCAGTTCTTGAGACATTGAAAGCTCCCTGGCGTCCTCGATGGCTTGGTATGCGGAATTGAGTAATGTTGAGCTTCGGCCTCTTGTGGCGGCGCCGGTCGTTTTCTGCGCTGTTTCCACCGCTAGCTCCAGCTGCCGTTTATCGGTAAATCCAGTCTGATCCTCTTCATGAAATTCTGAGTTCACAAAAAAACACCTCCGCAACTATTTTGCAGAGTTTTTTAAAATTTATGTGCCAAAATAGAAAATAAAATAAAAAATAAGCCGATATAACTATTGAACCTGAATGAGTAGGTCTGTTTTACTATTTGAGGTATCTTGGTAGAGAAGGGGAGCACAGCTATGGATGATAAAGACTTAAAATCGATCCTTCACAAAACATTTATAGAAATATACAATGATTTAGAAGAACTTGCGGATATTGCGAAAAAAGGAAAGCCGTCAATGGAAAAGCATATTGAAGAGATTGAGCAGAGGTGCAAACAAAACATTTTAGCGATCGAAATTCAGATGAAAATCAAATAGGAGAGGCATTTGCCTCTCCTCTATTTGTCAACTTATATTGAGTTTAGAGTTTTACAACATTAGAAGCTTGAGGTCCACGATTACCTTCGACAATTTCAAAAGAAACTTCTTGTCCTTCTTCTAATGATTTGTATCCTTCTCCTTCGATAGCTGTGAAGTGAACAAATACATCGTCTCCGCCTTCAACTTCAATGAAGCCGAATCCTTTTTCGTTGTTGAACCATTTTACTTTACCGTTTTGCATATTGCTTAATTCCTCCTAGTACTGTAGCACCTATGTGCTAAAAAAAATTTTGTACCATTTAACTTCGTTTCGTTGTTAAATGATGGTTCAACTATACACCATCTGGCAGCACGCGTCAAGTTGCGAAACTGCTTATTTTTCAAAAAAAGGGCAAGTTTCTCAAAAAAATGTAACCGCTTTTACGAAAAGATGAATGCGAATAAAAAGAGCACACGATTTTTCGTGTGCTCCTGCAAGAACATCAGTTAAGAAAGCGCCTTGGCTTTTTGTTTGGTCGTCATCATTTCTGATTCCTTCAAAATATCCTCCAAAATCACTTCAGAGGAGTGTGCCAAATGAAGACTCTTAATGTTTTTCTTCATTCGCTGTAAGGTATCTTCATCTGAAAGAAGGGAGGTGACAGACTCGAGAATCTCTTCATGCCGGTTCACGACAATGGCAGCTCCGTGGTCCTCAAAGAAATTTGCATTTTCTTTTTCTTGTCCGGGCACTGGTTTGTACAGAATGACAGGCACGCCGATAGCCGTGGCTTCTGTCAACGTAATGCCGCCTGGTTTTGTAATCATGCAATCTGTGACCCGGAAGAGCTCGTCAATTCGCTCTACATAGCCGAGAACCTTTAAGTTATCGCTGTTTTCTGCTTCAAGTATGCTCAAGGATTCTTTTAAAGCCGTATTTTTTCCGCATACGACCACCACTTGCACCTGATCATCCATAACAAGGTTTTCGCACAGCTCTTTTACGTTCTTTAATACACCGTGTGCGCCAGCCATGATGAGCAGCACTTTTTTATCAGGCGAAAGATCGTACTTTTTATAAATCGGCTCAACCGGCAGCGATTCTTCAAATTGAGGCCTGATCGGAATTCCCGTAATTTTTACGTTGCTGGGATGGGTCCCGATCTCAATCAGTTTTTCCTTCACATAATCTGTCGCCACATAATATTTATCCACATTTTCGTGAACCCAAATTTTATGAAGACAAAAATCAGTCATGACGTTGAAGGTAGGAATAACTCTTCCTGTTCTCCGTCTGTATTCGGGTACGACGATCATCGGAAATGTATTAATAATGATGTCGGGCTGATGTTCATCGACAAGTTCGCCCAATCGTTTATTTCCCATTTTAAAGTAAATATTAAATTTACGTTTATTATAGATTTTGTCAACTCCGTAATAAAACAAACGATAAAACTGTTTTCCGATTGAGAAGCTTTTTAAATAAAGGTACTGAGTTACCTCTGAAACAATCGGATTTGACTCTTGATACAAATTAGAAACTGTTACATGCTGAAAGCCGAGACGTACACATTGTTCATAAAGCGTTTTGGCTACCTGTACATGTCCATTTCCGTAATTTGCAGTCAAAATTAATACTCTTTTATTGGTATTCAAGTAAATTCACCTCAATGTAATCAACAACAAGCAAGCTTCATGCATCGTAAGGAGTTATTGTCTATACATAAACATAACACAAATACATAATCGAATTATTAATGCAGTGAAAAAATTAAACTAATTTTAAAAGATTCGGATTCCAGTATTTTAAATTTTTGTTATACGCATACTGAATCAGATGTATTTTATCATATTTTTTGCTCAGCGTATCACTTTAAAAAGAAAAATTAGTCCCATTCATAAGGAGTTTCTTGGTAAACATAATAATTAAGCCAGTTCATAAACAATAATGTCGCATGTGCTTTCCAGCGATTGACAGGTTCTTTGCTGTCTTCTGCGAAATAATGTTTCGGCGCCTCGACAGTCGAAAGGTTTCGTTCCAGATCTCTTTCATACTCTTGAAGCAACGTATTTGTATCATATTCAGGGTGTCCTGTTAAAAAGACTTGTTTTTCGTCTTTTGACACAATTAAGCAAACCCCAGCTTCCTTTGATGCAGTAAGAATGTTTAACTCGGGCACTGCTTGCAGTTGTTCCATATTTATATCTGTATGCCGGGAATGCGGCACGTAGTATAGCTCGTCAAAACCTCTTACCAATCTTTCGTGCTTGGAAAGAACAGTATGTTCAAACACACCAAAGATTTTTTTCGGCATTTCAGTTTTTTCCACGCCGTAATGATAATACAAACCTGCCTGAGCACCCCAGCAAATATGCAAGGTTGACGTGACATTCGTTTTGCTCCATTCCATAATCTCTTTGAGCTCTTCCCAATAAGAAACATCTTCAAACGCCAAATGCTCGATCGGCGCACCGGTGATGATCATGCCGTCAAATTTCTTATGACGGATATTGGAGAATGTCGTATAAAACTCATCAAGGTGTTCCCTTGCTGTATTTTTCGGTGTATGAGTGCTTGGGATTAAAAATGTAAAATGAACCTGCAAAGGCGAATTCCCAAGCAGTCTGAGCAGCTGAGTTTCCGTTTGGATTTTTTTCGGCATTAAATTTAAAATAATAATTTTCTGCGGCCGGATATCCTGATGAAATGCTCTGCTTTCATCCATTACAAAGATATGTTCACTCTCAAGCACCTGTTTTGCCGGCAGGTGTGTAGGTATATTAATAGGCAACGTGCCACCTCCATCATTTCCCCGTTAATTTTCTTCATTATAGGAATTTTCCCGCCAATTTTCAATCTATCTATAAGGGTTTGAAGGGGAACAGCAGAAAATACTATATAATAAACGCAAACATATGACTTTTGGTTTCACTGTAATGAGTTTTCCAGGTGTCATGCAATAAATAGAAATAGCTCCTTCTCAAGAGATGTTTCTGTTCATAAACAAATGATCCGATGAGGGAAGAACATCCGTTGAACACGATGTCTGTACAATTGATAAACCTAGAGCTTCCGTTTTGTTTTGAAACAGGAAAAAAGGTAAAATAATCACAGCACTCAGGTTCATTAGGAGGGAATTTCAATGTCTATATACAATATGAGGGTCCGCACCATTACAGGCAAAGACATGACACTTCAGCCATTTGCCGGAAAGGTGTTGTTGATTGTTAACACAGCCAGTAAATGCGGTTTTACTCCTCAATTTAAGCAGCTTCAGGAGTTGTATGATACATACCAACCGGAGGGCCTGGAGATTTTAGGGTTTCCCTGCAATCAATTTATGAATCAGGAGCCTGACGACGAGGAAGGCATACAGGAATTTTGCGAAACAAATTACGGTGTGACGTTTCCCATGTTTTCAAAAGTCGAGGTGAACGGAAAAAATGCCCACCCGCTTTTTGCGTATTTGACAGACAATGCGAAAGGCATGCTTGGAACAAAGGCAATCAAATGGAATTTCACTAAATTTGTAGTGGACAGAAACGGAGAAATAGCCGGACGCTATTCACCAAACACAAATCCGAAAGAACTGGAAGACGTTATTGCGAAGTTATTAGGACAATAAAGAGGGTGTTTTGGTGCGGGATCGAAAACTGATGCAGACAGAGCAAATCAGGACATGGGTCAAATCTGTTCTGAGCGGGGAAAGCACGGGTCATGATTGGCTTCATGTGTCAAGAGTTGCAGAGCTTGCTTTATCTATTGGAAAAAAGGAAAATGCGGATTTGTTCGTCGTTGAAGCGGCAGCCTTGGTTCATGATTTGATTGATGTGAAGCTGCCTGACGCAATCAGGCTTTCAGTCAGTGAGGTGGACGAACGGCTGGTTTCTTTAGGAGCCGGAAAAGATGAGGCTGAAAGAATTATTCACATTATTACTAGAATGTCCTTTCGGGACAGGGAAAAGCTCGGAAAAGAACCGCTTTCACTTGAGGGGAAAATCGTACAGGATGCTGACAGGCTGGATGCGATCGGCGCAGTTGGTATAGCACGGACGTTTATGTTTGCGGGAGCAAAGGGACATAGCCTTTATGGAAATGATAAGAGTGCCTATACCCACTTTTTCAGCAAGCTGCTGCTCCTAAAAGATATGATGAATACAGATACCGCAAGAGAAATGGCTGACGAGAGGCATAAATTTATGCTTCATTTTGTCAGTCAATTAGAAAAAGAAATTCCCGGAATTGATATTGAAACATCGTAATAGAAGGCGCGGGGCGACTATGTTAGAATAAGTCACAGATAGGCTATAGGAGGACAATCATGAAGATAAAATCAATTGAACCGACGCCAAGCCCGAATACAATGAAGGTCATCTTAACGGAAGAGCTTCCGGCGGGCAAAAGCAATAATTATAAACCGGATCAGGCAGAAGGCGCCCCGCCTGTTGTCGTGGAAATCCTAAATATTGAAGGAGTTAAAGGGGTATATCACGTTGCCGACTTTCTTGCGGTTGAACGGAACGCCAGATATGACTGGAAAGACATTTTACCGCAAGTCCGGACGGCATTTGGAATGGAGAGCGCTGAGAGTGCAGAAAACCGCTCGGATCAGGAGTCATTTGGAGAAGTGAAAGTTTTTGTACAGATGTTCAGCGGAATTCCTATGCAAGTCAAATTAACAGATGGTGAGCGTGAAGAGCGGTTCGGGCTTCCTGACCGTTTTCAGCAGGCGATCTTAAAACTCAGATCTGAAGCGTCAAATGTTGTGTTTGAACGAGCTTGGAAAGAACAAGGCGTCAGATTCGGCGATTTTACTGAAATCGGCCATGACGTGACAGAAGAGCTTCAGGCCGCTTACAGTGATGAAAGGCTGAAACGGCTAACGGAAGCAGCGGCCCAAGGTAAAGGCGAAACGAAACAAACAGCACAGCGCAATGCCTATAAAGTAACGCTTGACATGCTGGATGATGAGGATTGGAAGCAGCGGTACGCACACTTGGAGCAGATGGATCCGAAAGAAGAGGACATCCCGGTTTTGCAAAAAGCATTGGATGATCCGAAGGTGTCCATTAGAAGACAGGCTGTTGTGTATTTGGGAATGATTGAATCACCTGATGTTCTTCCTCTATTGTATAAGGCGCTTGAGGATAAGTCTGTATCGGTGAGAAGGACGGCTGGAGACTGCCTGTCTGATATCGGCGATCCTCAAGCCATCCCTGCGATGATAAAATCGTTAAGCGACTCAAGCAAGCTGGTCCGCTGGCGCGCCGCTATGTTCCTTTACGAAGTCGGTGATGAAAGTGCAATAGAAGCTTTGCGGGCTGCTGAAGATGATCCGGAATTCGAAGTCAGCCTTCAAGTGAAAATGGCGCTGGAACGAATCGAACATGGGGAAGAGGCAAAAGGTTCAGTCTGGAAGCAAATGACAGAGAGCAGAAAAAAAGGCGAATAAAAAAGAAGATGAAGGTGCAGATCATGCACCTTTTTTGCTTGAATTCACTTTTTATAAAAATTATTTCGAATATTGTTGAAAAATAATCAAAAACTATATATAGTAAGTAACAATATTAATAGTTGGAGGGTTCACATCGACAGAAAGCTATATAAATATAAAAACATGAATCAAACAACAGAGGAAAGGGCGGCCTGAATTCATGCGATTTAGCTAAAACGGCCCACAAATAAACTGAAAATTGTTAAAATAAAATTCAATCTAACAATTGAGACTATTTAGGAGGATCACCATGGCAGAATTACGCAGTAACATGATCACACAAGGAATCGATAGAGCACCGCACCGCAGTTTGCTCCGCGCAGCAGGTGTAAAAGAAGAGGATTTTGGTAAACCGTTTATTGCGGTTTGTAACTCATATATTGATATCGTTCCCGGTCATGTTCACTTGCAGGAGTTTGGAAAAATCGTAAAAGAAGCAATCAGAGAAGCCGGAGGCGTACCGTTTGAATTTAATACAATCGGTGTAGATGACGGAATTGCGATGGGGCATATCGGAATGAGATATTCGCTCCCGAGCCGTGAGATCATCGCGGACTCAGTGGAAACTGTCGTATCAGCGCACTGGTTTGACGGAATGGTCTGTATTCCGAACTGTGATAAAATCACGCCGGGAATGCTTATGGCGGCTATGCGCATCAACATTCCGACCATTTTTGTCAGCGGAGGACCGATGGCGGCAGGAAGAACAAGCGACGGCCGCAAAATCTCTCTTTCTTCAGTATTTGAGGGAGTCGGTGCTTATCAAGCTGGAAAAATCGGCGAAAGCGAACTTCAAGAATTAGAACAGTTCGGCTGCCCGACATGCGGATCTTGCTCAGGAATGTTTACAGCAAACTCAATGAACTGTCTGTCAGAGGCGCTTGGATTGGCTTTGCCTGGTAATGGAACCATTCTCGCGACATCACCGGAACGAAAAGAGTTTGTCAGAAAATCAGCTGCGCAATTAATGGAAACCATTCGCAAAGACATCAAACCGAGAGATATCGTTACAGTAAAAGCGATTGATAACGCGTTTGCGCTTGATATGGCGCTCGGCGGTTCAACAAATACTGTACTTCATACGCTTGCCCTTGCAAATGAAGCTGGCGTTGAATACTCTTTAGAACGCATCAATGAAGTCGCAGAGCGCGTGCCGCATTTGGCTAAGCTGGCGCCTGCATCTGATGTATTTATTGAAGATCTTCATGAAGCGGGCGGTGTGTCTGCAGCATTGAATGAGCTTTCCAAAAAAGAAGGAGCACTTCATTTGGACGCGCTGACAGTTACAGGTGAGACGCTTGGAGAAACCATTGCCGGACATGAAGTGAAGGATTATAACGTGATTCATCCGTTAGATCAGCCATTCACTGAAAAGGGCGGCCTTGCCGTATTATTCGGAAATCTGGCTCCGGACGGCGCTATCATCAAAACCGGCGGCGTACAGAACGGAATTACGAGACACGAAGGGCCGGCTGTCGTATTCGACTCTCAGGATGAGGCGCTAGACGGCATTATCAACCGGAAAGTAAAAGAAGGCGATGTCGTCATCATTCGTTACGAAGGGCCAAAGGGCGGGCCGGGTATGCCTGAAATGCTTGCACCTACATCACAGATTGTCGGAATGGGGCTTGGTCCGAAAGTAGCGCTGATTACGGACGGACGTTTTTCCGGAGCATCCCGAGGCCTTTCAATCGGACACGTATCACCAGAGGCAGCAGAAGGCGGACCGCTTGCCTTTGTTGAAAACGGTGATCATATCATCGTTGATATTGAAAAACGCATCCTGGACGTTCAAGTGCCTGAAGAAGAATGGGAAAAACGGAAAGCAAATTGGAAAGGCTTTGAGCCAAAAGTGAAAACCGGCTATTTAGCCCGTTATTCTAAACTTGTGACAAGTGCCAATACGGGCGGTATCATGAAAATCTAGACACAAGGATCACATTCTTTTGATTTAAGACGTGAACATTTGAAATCCGGCGCTCTCTATAGTATCCTTTACTTCAGATGAAGGATAATAGAGGGGGCTTTTTTTATGTCAATGGCTTATGAAGAATATATGCGCCAGCTTGTCGTTCCGATGCGCCGCGAGCTGACTGGGGCCGGTTTTGAAGAATTAACAACGGCAGAAGAAGTGGAGAATTTTATGGAAAAGGCAGAGGGCACAACTCTCGTAGTCGTTAACTCTGTTTGCGGTTGTGCAGCTGGTCTTGCGCGTCCTGCGGCAACTCAGGCAGTCCTGCAGAACGACAAAACACCTGACAATACGGTGACAGTATTTGCGGGCCAAGATAAAGAAGCCACTGCAAAAATGCGGGAGTATTTTACAGGCCAGGAGCCTTCTTCGCCGTCAATGGCTCTTTTGAAAGGCAAAGAAGTCGTGCATTTTATTCCGCGTCATGAGATTGAAGGGCACGAAATGGAAGAAATCATGAAAAACTTAACTGACGCCTTTGATGCACACTGCTAAATGCCCGTTTTCCGGGCATTTTCTTTTGGAGTATAGATCATGATTACAACAAGCTATAGACCGTCTGACCACACGATAAAGATCGCAAAAATGCTTTCGGAAGAGCTGGGTATACGATATTGCGACCGAAATAAACAAACGGTTGAAAATATGCTGAAGTCAGCTAAGCGTGATTTGCTCGTGATTGGAAAAGAGCGGTTCGAACTTTATACAAAACAAGGCGGTAAATTCTTTTTTCATCCGAATACAGCGATGTTCAGAGCTAAACGGTTTATGCGCGGCGAGCAAGAGCCAATGCTTCGGGCAGCCGGCTTAACGGCCGGAGATTCTTTTTTGGATTGCACGCTCGGTCTGGCTTCCGACGCAATTATCGCAAGTATGGCCGTTGGCGAAACAGGGTCGGTGATCGGGCTGGAAAAAAACAAGCTTGTGTCCGTTCTGGTGAATACGGGGCTCCATTCGTGGGAAACCGGTATAGAACAGCTTCAAGCTGCCATGAGAAGAATACAAGTGAATCATGCGGATTGCTTTGACCATCTAAAGCAGCTGCCTGACAAATCAGTAGATGTCATTTATTTTGATCCGATGTTTCATGAGCCTGTAGAGTCGTCTGATGGCATCGCGCCATTACGAGAGCTGGCTGAGGATTCTGCATTGGCTGACGGCTGCATCAAAGAAGCGGTGCGGGCAGCCAGAAAAAGCGTTGTACTCAAAGACCATTGGAAAAGCCCGCGCTTTGACCAATTTGGTTTTAACGTATTGAAAAGAAAAACAGCGCTTTTTCACTACGGTGTTATTCAAATCGCAAGCGAAACAAGCCCGTGAAGAACCTCACGGGCTTGTTTCTAATCGGTGACTTCCATGACGACAAAGTATAATAATGTTAAAAGTGAAACCGTTGCAAACAAGGCGTCAATCATGCGGAAGGCCTCCTTTCATATTATATTGTAAGCGTTTTTATACACGCGGCAAAGCAACAAATCTCCTAAATTGACTTAGAGCTTCATATAGTACATGACTTGTAAGTTCGACCTATGATAAAATAAGAGAAACATGACAATAAAATAGAGAGGAATAAGCAGTCATGAAATTGTGGATGAGAAAGACCCTTGTGGTTTTATTTACCATCGTAACGTTCGGGCTCGTATCTCCTCCGGCTGCTCTCATGGCAGACAAGCCTTCAGGACAGCCGAGCAGTCTTGAGCAGAATGATTACACCGCTTTTTATGATGAGCATGATTTGTACGATGATTATGAATCGGAAGACAGGCGAGACCCCGAATTACTTTTTCAATCGTACAAGGAACAGCTCCTTGACAGCGCTGAAAATCAGTCTTTTTTGAAATTTGGCAGCAAAATTGCTCCGGTCATTGAAGATGACTATCGGAAAGAGATTCTGCCGAAAATCGAAAACGTCATATGTGACTTTTTAGCGACATTACAAGATGACGAAGCGTATCAAGATGTTGTGATTTCAAGCAAGCCTTCAGCGGGGAAAACGGAGAAAATCTTTCATGTTTACAATCGGACAACCGGAGAAGACCTCCTCAGGTTCCATGTGCGCAGAGATCACCCTCCTCATGACGGCTACTGGTTTAATTTTCATTATCATACAGCAGAAGATGGATTTCAATCACACCATGAGCTTGGGAGCATTTATTGGGACCGCAACACACCTCCCAACTGGATGAGTGCCTAAAGGAGATGCCATTAGATATGAAAAAGTACACAATGAATGAAATGGTCGATATAACAAAAGATATGCTGAACAAACGGGGCGTTATGATAGAAGATATTGCGCGTATTGTTCAAAAACTTCAGGAAAAATACAATCCAAATCTTCCGCTTAGTGTATGTATGGAGAATGTAGAAAAAGTACTGAACAAGCGTGAAATTATCCATGCTGTTTTAACCGGGCTGGCGCTTGATCAGCTTGCAGAGCAGAAACTGCTTCCTGAACCGCTGCAGCATCTTGTTGAAACAGATGAACCGCTGTACGGCATAGATGAAATTATCCCTCTTTCAATCGTTAATGTGTACGGTTCGATCGGCTTGACCAACTTTGGTTATTTGGATAAAGAGAAGATCGGAATTATTAAGGAGCTCGATGAAAGCCCTGACGGCATCCATACGTTTTTGGATGATATTGTGGCAGCACTTGCAGCCGCAGCAGCGAGCAGAATTGCCCATACGCATCAGGATCTGCAAGATGAAGAAAAAGAACAGGACGAAAAGCCTGTTGTCAGCTGACTTATAAAAAAAATCATTTCTGGGTTCAGAAATGATTTTTTATTGTGTTACACTACTATAAGACTACTTTTAAAGGATGAATAAAATGAAACAGTATAAAGAATTATGCCGACATGTTTTAGATCATGGTGAAAAAAAGGGCGACCGTACAGGAACCGGAACAATCAGCACCTTCGGCTATCAAATGAGATTTAATTTACAGGAAGGCTTCCCGATGCTGACCACAAAAAAACTTCACTTTAAATCAATTGCGCACGAGCTGCTTTGGTTTTTAAAGGGTGATACCAATGTACGCTATCTGCAGGAAAACGGAGTGCGTATTTGGAATGAGTGGGCCGATGAAAACGGCGAGCTCGGACCTGTATAT
This sequence comes from Bacillus sp. PAMC26543, assembly GCF_014250375.1. NCBI lineage: Bacteria > Bacillati > Bacillota > Bacilli > Caryophanales > Bacillaceae > Bacillus > Bacillus sp. PAMC26543. Next base: position 1,968,154 of record NZ_CP060193.1, read on the forward strand.
GGTTCGCAATGGCGTTCGTGGCGGGGAGCTGACGGAGAAACCATTGATCAAATTTCACGTCTTGTTGAAGATATTAAAACAAATCCGAACTCAAGACGTTTAATCGTCAGTGCATGGAATGTTGGTGAAATTGATAAAATGGCCTTGCCTCCGTGCCACTGCCTGTTCCAATTTTATGTATCTGACGGCAAGCTGTCCTGCCAGCTTTATCAGCGCTCAGCCGATGTTTTCCTCGGTGTGCCGTTTAATATAGCTTCTTATGCGCTGCTTACGATGATGATCGCGCATGTAACAGGGCTTGAGCCGGGCGAGTTTATTCATACATTCGGCGATGTTCATATTTATCAAAATCACATTGAACAGGTTAACTTGCAGCTGACCAGAGATGTCCGCCCGCTGCCGAAGCTACGTTTTGCCAGAGAGGTTGATTCGATTTTCGGCTTTACGTTTGATGACTTTATCATTGAAGATTACAATCCGCATCCGCATATTAAAGGAGCGGTCAGCGTATGATTTCATTCATTTTCGCGATGGATGCCAACCGGCTTATCGGGAAGGACAATGATTTGCCGTGGCATTTGCCGAATGACCTTGCATACTTTAAAAAAATAACCTCAGGACATTCAATCATCATGGGGCGAAAAACATATGAATCAATTGGACGTCCGCTTCCGAATCGGAAAAATATTGTTGTGACATCTGCACACGATTCAGAATTTCCCGGTTGTACCGTCGTCAGTTCAATAGAGGATGTGCTCCAGATTACCTCAGATACTGAGGAATGCTTCGTGATCGGAGGCGCACAGCTTTACACGGCGCTGTTCCCTTATGCGGACAGGCTGTATATGACAAAAATTCATCACCAGTTTGATGGAGACCGCTACTTTCCTGAATTTGATGAGAGCAAATGGAAACTTGTTTCTTCTGAGCAAGGGACTAAGGATGAAAAAAATCCGTATGACTATGAATTTTTAGTGTATGAAAAAAAGAATGTATCATCTGAAGCGGGAGGATTTTAATTGATTCGCTACAGCTGTCTAGTGATTTACATTGTGTATATGCTGTTAAAAAATATAAAACAATTGTTTAATCAAAGAATGCTGGATCCGCGTCTGTCATACAAAAAACAGATGACGCTCGTTTACGAGCAGCCAAAGGCGTTTTTGGAAGGCTGTATCGGCATTTCAGGATCTGTCATCACCATTCATCAGCCAGAGCCGATACCGAGCGGTCCTGTTTTGTATGTGCATTCTCGTTTAGGATTGCCTGAACTTGCTTTGATTGCCGGGTATATTGAAGAACCAGCCGGATTTATCACAAATCCCAAAGTGTTTCGTTTACCGATTATCGGGCAATGGCTTGAACGGATGAATGTCATTCGAGAGAGCAGTTCAGACATGGTATATGAAGATATTTTGACCCAATTAGAAAAAGGCCAAAGCATGATTCTTTCTTTAGATGGCTGTATCAATCCATTGGAACTTGCAGCCCGCTGCAGCCTTCCGGTTGTAATGGTGGAAACGAAAGGAACCGATGAACTGCTGAAGGGATCGCTTGTTAAACGCTTAAAGCCAGCAGATATAGAAGTGTCATTTTCCAAGGCTTATATACCGGCAAGTGAGAAGCAATTACGGGCCTAAAAAAGCGCAGTCACTGAGACTGCGCTTTTTCATTAGGATAAAAACGGCACTTTCACACAATAGAACAGCACGCAGAAAAACATCGCCGCACTCCCGCCTAAAACAAAGCTGTGCCAAATGGCATGATGGAAGGGGATCTTTCTCCAAATATAAAAGATCGTTCCGGCTGAATACAACAGACCGCCAAGCAAAAGAAGGCTGAATCCAGCTCCTGTCAGTGAAGCATATAAAGGCTTAACCGCGATAATCATTAGCCATCCCATTAATAAATACATCAAGGTAGATAAAATGATAAACCGTTTTACGAAGAAAATTTTGAATACGATTCCGCCAAGGGCAAGCGCCCAAACGATGATCAGCAGGGTGAAGCCGAGTGTGCCTTTTAACGGTCCAAGCAGAAAGGGGGTATAGGTTCCGGCAATCAACACGTAAATGGCGCTATGGTCAATAATCTCCAAAATATCTTTCGTCTTTTTGTGCTGAATGCTGTGAAGCAGGGTGGAGCTCAAATATAGCAGCAGCATGGAAACACCAAATATGGTAAAACTGACGATATCCCATGCGGACCCGTAATTAGCCGCAAATATGATGAGAAACACTAATGCTGGTATGGATAAGAACACACCGATGCCGTGGGTAATGGCGTTGGCGATCTCTTCTTTTATTGTATACACGTACATTCTCCTCTCTTTAGCTGCTACATCATTTGTTTTTGCAGCGTTTCTAAAAAATTCAGCCCTTCTAAAGTGATTTTCGTGCCCGCACGTCCGCGGCTTTTTGTCACATACTCTTTCTTCTCCAAATAATCGAGACGGCTTCTGACCTGCTGCGGCGTTAAAGAGATTTGGCTGTTTTTGCTGCTTTCAGAGATAATCCGTCTGCTTGCCGGTTCGCCTTTTTCATTTAACACTTTTATGGTTTCCAAAATAAACAGAAACTCGGCTTTTTCCATTAAAGTCAGAAGCTTCGCTTTTTTCTTCGTCGTTTTTTCATTTAGCCCGTCCCGTATATACGGCGGCACGTCATACGGATGAATGGTTCCTCCGCTTGATACAGCCGCCATATAATCTGCAGCGTTTTTTAATTCTCTTACATTCCCATCAAAGGGATGCTGTTCAAGCAGCGGAAAGACTGAGGGGTCAATTAACAATTGCTGCCCCGATTCCGAAAGGAAATACTGGGTCAAAAGGGGGGTATCGCTTTTTCGCTCGGACAGCACCGGCAATGTGAGCGTTAAAATGTTCAGCCTGTAAAATAAGTCCTGCCTGAATGTATTTTCAGCAACTTCTGTTATCGGGATTGCAGAAGCACAGATGATTCTCGGTTTTTCCCCATCTGAGTCAAGTGCTTCTAGAAGCTTAGCTTGTACAGAAACCGGCATACTCCATACGTCATTAAGAAAAAGTGTACCTCGGGCGGCTTTTTGAAACGCACCCAAGGCATCATCAGCGCCAAAAAGCTCGTATGCAAGGCTTTCTTCTGAATGGGTGCTGCAATTGATACTGATCAATGGTTCGCCGTTTCTTGAAGAGCCTTGGTGTATGGCTTGTGCAAAATGATCCTTGCCTGTTCCGACCTTTCCTGTGATCAGGACAGGAAGCTCTGATAGGGCGAACTGCATGGCGACTCGTTTTGTTTCGAGAAATAGTTGATGCTCTCCAATTAAATTATGAAAAGTGCAAGGTCGAGGTGCGGTAATCATTTATTGGCTCCTTTTGGTTCTAATTGGTTCTATTATAGCATGCCTTTCAGATGAAAACATCTTTTATCTTTAAGAAACTTTTTTCTTAGGCTGCTGGATACAGGTCACGCAGATGTTATCACGGGTGGGGGGAACTTAGAATACGATCCATTTTTTTATTTACTAAATAAAAATAATTGTCTTATTATTTGAATATTCGTGTTATAATGGCATATTAAATAGGGATTTAAAACAAGAAAGGAATCTGTACATGAAACCGTTGCTTAAAGAAAACTCTCTCATCCAAGTGAAAGACATTTTAAAGGCTCATCAAAACGTGAAGGACGTTGTGACTCACACACCGCTGCAAAGGAATGACAGACTTTCTGAGAGATACGAATGCAATATTTATTTGAAACGAGAAGACTTGCAGGTAGTCAGATCTTTTAAACTCAGAGGGGCTTATAACAAAATGAAGCAGCTCTCTGACGAGCAGACTAAAAACGGAGTCGTGTGCGCAAGTGCCGGAAACCACGCGCAAGGTGTAGCGTTTTCGTGTAAACACCTGGGCGTTCACGGGAAGATTTTCATGCCTTCCACAACACCAAGACAAAAAGTGTCACAAGTTGAACTGTTCGGAAAAGGGTTTATCGATATTATTTTGACAGGTGATACTTTTGATGATGCGTATAAAAACGCAGTTGAATGCTGTGAGCAGGAACATCGCACCTTTATCCATCCGTTTGATGATCCGGATGTAATGGCCGGCCAGGGAACTCTGGCGGTTGAAATTTTAAACGATATTGATACAGAACCGCATTTTCTATTTGCAAGTGTCGGGGGAGGCGGGCTTCTTGCAGGGGTCGGCACGTATATGAAAAACGTGTCTCCTGAAACCAAAGTAATCGCGGTTGAACCGGCGGGTGCTGCGTCTTATTTTGAATCTAACAAAGCTGGACATGTTGTCACGTTAGATAAAATTGATAAATTTGTGGACGGAGCGGCTGTAAAAAAAATCGGCGATGAAACCTTTCAAGCGCTAGAAACCGTTGTTGATGACATACTTCTCGTGCCAGAAGGGAAGGTATGCACAGCCATTCTTGAACTATATAATCAATGTGCGATTGTCGCTGAACCGGCGGGTGCTCTTTCTGTCGCGGCTCTGGATTTATATAAGGAAGAAATTAAAGGGAAAAACGTAGTATGTGTTGTCAGCGGCGGCAATAACGATATCGGAAGAATGCAGGAAATGAAGGAGCGGTCTATGATTTTCGAAGGCCTTCAGCATTATTTTATCGTCAATTTTCCGCAAAGAGCTGGGGCACTCCGTGAATTTCTTGATGAAGTTCTTGGGCCGAATGATGACATTACGCGATTTGAATATACGAAGAAAAACAATAAAAGCAACGGACCGGCCCTGGTCGGCATTGAGCTTCAAAACAAAGCTGACTATGGACCGCTGATTGAACGGATGAATAAAAAAGCGTTTCATTATTTAGAGGTAAATAAGGATCAAGATTTATTCCATCTGCTGATCTGATTTTTTCGGCACAACCGCGCAAAATGACAGACAGCCCGGCCGGCATTGTATATAATAGAAGAAAACAATCAAAAAATGAGGATTGATAGCTTGTTACTCAAAAGCCTAGAGTTCAAACGCAGCGACGGGATTCAGGTGAAAGTGACAGAAATACCTGTGTTAAAGGAAGATGAACATTATTTCTTTATGCTGAATCAGCATTTGCAGATCTACTTAAAAGAAGTGTTTTCATCAAAAAGCAGGGCAAAAGTGTATTCTTTCCGACAATATATGAAGCGCCGGATGAAATGGACTGATTATCAGGCTGTTTTTCATCAAGAGGTGTTAAAACACAACGCGTGATACGCCGTTTATTCCTGTGTGTCCCCTTTGCTATGCCGCTCGCAGGCGGACGAAGGGGCATGCAGGAATTTTTTTTGCGGGTATAGAATTAAACAAGATGTAAGAAGGTAAGCGCGGCATTAGTAAGCGCTTTAAGCTGGAAAGGGTGAAGGGCATGAAGATGATCAAAGGGTTGGCGGCGGGGCTGATTTTTCTGCTTTTGTGTGCCTGCGGAGGACATCAGATTAAGGATCCGCTTAATTACCAAGTGGAGTCTTTTACTTTTAAAAACCAAGATGGCAAAAATGTTTCTTTAGACAGTTTAAAAGGAAAGGTTTGGCTCGCAGACTTTATTTTTACCAATTGTGAGACCGTGTGTCCGCCGATGACGGCTCATATGACAGATCTTCAAAAGAAATTAAAGGCTGAGAATATAGATGTGCGCATCGTATCCTTTAGTGTTGATCCTGAGAATGATAACCCGAAGCAGCTGAAAAAATTTGCGGCAAATTATCCTTTATCTTTTGATAACTGGGATTTTCTAACGGGATACAGTCAAAGTGACATCGAGACGTTTGCGTTTGATAGCTTTAAAGCGATCGTGAAGAAACCTGAAGGCCAGGACCAGGTCATTCACCAATCCTCTTTTTATTTAGTAGGCCCTGACGGTAAAGTGCTGAAAGATTACAATGGAGTAGAAAATACACCATACGATGACATCATCGCTGATGTGAAAGCGGCTAGTAAACTCAAGTAATCTCGAAGACAAGGCATTTTCAAATCTCCTAAAACATGATACACTTTCCACTAGTAGAATGGGGAGGAGCAACAAGATTGAAACTGCGCATTTTTGCACTCATGGCCAGTTTGATTTTGCTTCTTACTGCATGTACGAGCATACGTACAGCATCTGAGGGAAAACAAAAAGCCCATGAACTGAAAACGAAGGAACACATTGTCATTGCCGCTGTCGGAGATTCGCTTACAGAAGGTGTCGGAGATCCTGAGGGCAAGGGATATGTCGGCAAGGTGGCGGATTCTATCCGGTCAAATGAGCAAGTCAAAAAGGTTGACGTTAAAAATTATGCCGTCAAAGGGAATCGTTCGGAAGATTTGTTAGAGAAACTAAAAGATAAAAACGTTCAAAAAGGCATAAAAGATGCAGATTATGTCTTTTTAACAATTGGCGGTAATGATCTGATGAAGGTCCTTCGTCAAAACTTTCTGCAATTAACCGTCGAACCGTTTCAGGAAGAGGAAAAGCCGTACGAAAAGCGTTTTAAAAAAATCATTTCAGAAATCCGCGCACTGAATAATCACGCAGAGCTGATTTATGTCAGCATGTATAATCCGTTTACATTTACTTTATCTGAATTACAGGAAATAAACGGGGTAGTCACTGATTGGAACAACATTGCTAAAAAAGAGCTGAAAAAAGATAAACATGCAAAAATCATTAATATAGAAGACTTGTTCAATCAAAAAAGTGACAGTAAACGAATTTCTGAGGAAGATGATTTTCATCCTAATGGAACGGGTTATTCCTTAATAGCGAAGCGGGTCTATCAAGCAATTGAAAAAGAAGGATTACCGAAAGAGTAGGGTGAAATCATGAATAACTGGAAACGACTGTTTTTTATATTGCTTGCCATCAATATTGTATTAGCAGTAGGATTTGTGACGCTGGTCATGCTGCCGGGCAAGCAAGCGGAGGTAGAGGATACCTCTAAAAGCGAGTACGGATTTCAAGTGACAAGCACAAAAGAATCCTTAGCTGCGTTTGTCAACTCATATTTAAACGAGAAAGCGTCAAATCAGCTTGATTACAAAGTGGATATAGATGACGATGTCCATGTGGCAGGGAAAATCAAAGCATTTTCCACGTCAATTGACGCGTTTATCGCATTTGAGCCGACCGTGAAAAAGAATGGCGATGTCGAGCTGAATGTAACGAAATTTTCCTTAGGGAAATTGAGTATTCCTATTAGCTTTGTGTTAAATTATATGGACAGCTTCTATGAACTTCCATCCTTTGTACATGTTCATCCCGGCGATAAAAGCATTGAGGTTCGTTTGTCTGAAATGCCATTAACGAACGGTATGTATGTCAAAGCAGATAAAATTAATTTAGAAAAAGATGAAATTGAGTTTTCCTATTACCATCCTAAACAATAGAGGTGACTGAAATGAAGCGGATTTACCAGTATTTCAGTTTGTTATCATTTACGTTTTCCCTTTACTTCGGCTGGCTGGCTTATCATCATCTGGCGGCTGAGGATATGGATCAAATGTACTTGAACATTTCGTACTGCGCATTGTTTTTGAGTGTGATGGTGTTTACATTTGGCATGAAAGACCGAAAAAAAAACCGATAAATCATGAAAAAAAGAGACATGCTGCACCGTCTCTTTTTTCATGCGGCTGGACGAAAATATAAGAGAACAAGGAGAAGAAATGAAAGCATACGATTTTACGAAGGGAAACGTGCTGAGGCAGCTTATCCTGTTTTCGATGCCTATTATGCTGGGAAATGCTCTGCAGGTTTCTTTTCAATTCATAGACAGTTTATGGATCGGCAATTTGCTGGGGGCAAAAGCGCTTGGCGCGGCCGCGGTATCAAGCACGATAGTTTTAACCGTGCTGTCTTTTATTTTGGGACTTAATAATGCGACCTTAACCATTTTGTCTCAGCAAAAGGGAAAAGATGATGAGAAAGGAATGGCGTCTTATATAAATGCCTTTGTGGTTTTATTAACAGGCTTAAGCATCGGGTTCGGCGCAGCCGGTTTTTTCCTGTCAGAACCATTGCTGCGTCTTCTGCAAACGCCGGAGTCCATGATTCCGCTTGCCGAGATCTATTTGCAGATTCAATTTATCGGCATACTGTTTTTGTTTGGTTATAACTTTATCAGTACGGTTCTTCGGGCGCTAGGCGACAGCAAAACACCGCTGCGGTTCATCGCTTTTGCCGTTGTGCTGAATGCTGTGCTGGCACCGCTCTTTATTTCTGTTTTCCGCATGGGGATTGCGGGAGCGGCTTATTCAACTGTTTTGTCACAGGGCATTGCGTTTCTTTACGGTTTGTTTTATGTCATCAAACATCAGCTGGTTCCGTTTTCTATGCCAAGAGCACCTAAGTGGGAAGAGACTGCATTGATTCTAAAACTTGGTATTCCTGCCGGTCTGCAGATGATGGTGATTACAGGCGGAATGATGGCGATCATGAGCGTCGTCAACTCTTATGGAGAGCATGTGGTCTCTGGATTTGGCGCAGTGCAGCGGCTGGACAGCATCATCACACTTCCGGCTATGGCGGCCGGTACGGCGGTCAACAGCATGGCGGGACAAAATATCGGACTCGGAAACTATAAAAGAGTGGAATCGATTGCGAAGCTTGGTGTGATGTCTGTTTTTTCTTGCATGCTCGTAATTGCTATTATCATTTGGATATTCGGAAAATATTTAATGAGGTTATTTATTAGTGAGCCTGACGCGGTAGCGTTTGGTGAACAATATTTGCGGTGGATTGCGTTTTTCTATCCCTTTATCGGTATTAATTTTGTGCTGAACGGAATTGTCAGAGCCGCTGGGGCAATGATGCAGGTTTTGGTTTTAAATTTGATTTCTTTCTGGGTTTTGAGATATCCTTTCACGGCTCTGTTTTCAGCTTGGCTTGGACAGAAAGGGATCGGTCTCGGAATCGGTATGAGTTTCTTATTCAGCAGCTGTGCGGCGTTTTTGTACTACAGATACGGCCGCTGGAAAACGATGAAATTGTTTACTGAAAGATAAGAAAGGCGCTGCGAAAAGCACATACCCTAAATGGGTATGTGCTTTTTTTACCGTTTTTTATCAAGTTTGCTGAAAAGCTCGATTAATGTGGCGAGTTCAGTATCCGTATAACAATCAAAGCGTTTAAAGAAATATTCAGTTTTTTTCTCATTGAAATGCTGAACGATTTTTTCACCTGCTTCAGTGATATGGATGCGGATGATCCGCCGATCTTCCTTCGATCTGATTCTCGTGATCCATTCTTTTTCTACCAGCGCGTCAGTCACTGCGGTAATATGGCTTGCTGATACTTCCAAAATGGGCGCAAATTCCGTCACTTTCTTAGGTCCCTGTTCACTTAGAATGCGCAAAATGGTAAATTCATTCCGCGAAAGCTCTTTATCTAGAATATCGTTGATTTCATTGCGTATTTGTTTAAAAACTTTACGGAGTAAAGTTTCCATATCATACATCATTTGTGTTCTTACTTTCAAATTTGTGAACCCCCATTACATAATTGCTAATACTCAAAACCTATAGATTTTTATTGAAAAGCAGAATCATTTTCATTCTATTTTTACATGCTATAATATAATAATACCACGTATTAACAAAGGAGGCACCAGTATGTCTGAAAAAAAAGAACTCGCCACATTTGCAGGCGGCTGTTTTTGGTGTATGGTCAAACCATTTGACGAACAGCCGGGAATTGAAAAAGTGGTGTCCGGGTATACAGGCGGCCATACTGAAAACCCTACGTATGAAGAAGTATGCAGCGAAACAACAGGGCATCGTGAAGCCGTACAAATCACGTTTGAGCCTGATGTATTCCCTTATGAAAAGCTGTTAGAGCTGTTCTGGCAGCAAATTGATCCGACAGATGCAGGCGGCCAGTTCGCTGATCGCGGCAGCTCTTACCGTGCAGCGATTTTTTATCATAATGAAAAACAAAAGGAGCTTGCCGAAGCATCAAAACAACGGCTGGCGGAAAGCGGCATTTTTAAAGATCCTATCGTGACAGATATTTTAAAGGCTGAACCATTCTATGAAGCAGAAGATTACCATCAGCATTTTTATAAAAAGAATCCAGGGCATTATCAGCGTTACCGGACAGGCTCCGGAAGATCTGGATTTATCAGTGAGCATTGGGGGGCGAAATAAATGACGCTAAATAAAGAAGAAAGAATAAAGTCATTAAACCGTATGCAATACGAGGTCACACAAAATAACGGAACGGAGCCGCCGTTTCAAAATGAGTATTGGGATCATAAGGAAGAAGGGCTTTATGTTGACATTGTGTCAGGAAAGCCTTTGTTTACTTCCAAGGATAAATTTGATTCCCACTGCGGCTGGCCAAGCTTTACAAAGCCGATTGAGGAAGAAGAAGTGGAAGAAAAACAGGATACGAGCCACGGAATGATTCGGACAGAAGTCAGAAGCCGAACAGCTGATTCCCATCTGGGACATGTATTTAATGACGGACCTGGACCTAGTGGACTTCGTTACTGCATTAATTCTGCGGCGCTGCGGTTTATTCCTAAGGATAAGCTCAAAGAAGAGGGATATGAAAGCTATCAGCACCTATTTGACAAATAAATGCAAGAAAAAACAAGCCTGCCTAATGGATAGACAGGCTTGTTTTATGCCTTTTTTTCTTTATGCAGGTCTTCAATAATTTGGGCAATTCTGTCTTTTGTAATAAGAGGAGCCTGATCAGACTGATACCCGGGCAAATTGACTTTGCGAAAATCAGGATGTTTTTCAGGTTCTGGGAGGATAGCATATAGGTTGCCCCATTCATATAGTGACTCTACTTCGTGGGGAGATGTCAATTCTTCGTGAAGCTTTTCACCTGGACGCTTGCCGACTTCTATTGCGGCCGGGCGCGGGAGACCGTGCTGCGCTGCGTATTCTTCAAATCCATGAATCAATTCCTCGAGTTTCAGTGATTCCATTTTAAAAATAAAAGTTTCTCCGCCTGTGGTTATAGCGGCTGATTGCAGTGTCAGTGTGGCCGCATCATTAATAGACATAAAAAATCTGGTCATGTTCTTGTCTGTGATGGTCAACGGTTCACCTTCCATCATCTGTTCAAATAAAATAGGGATGACTGAACCTCTTGAGCCGAGAACATTTCCGAAACGGACGGAACAAAAAACAGTTCCTCTATTTTGAACGTGGCGGTTAGCTTGATGAAACAGCTTTTCAGATAACAGCTTAGTGGCACCCATTGTGTTTACAGGGGACACAGCTTTATCTGTACTGATATTGATGACATGCTGTACTCCATTGATTAGGGCGGCCTCCACCACATTCTGTCCGCCGATGAGATTGGTCTGGATCGCTTCAAACGGATTGTCTTCGCATGTCGGTACCTGTTTCAGCGCTGCTGCGTGAAAGACGATATCGACACCTGTCATCACCTGATTCACTCTCCGGTGGTCGCGCACATCTCCAAGTACAAATGAAAGCCGCTGATCCTCCGCATACTTTTGACTCATAACATACTGTTTACTGTCGTCTTTGCTGAATACAATGACCTTTTTTGGTGTAAGCAGCAAAAGGCGTTTGACAATTTGACTTCCGATTGAACCCGTTCCGCCAGTGACTAAAACTGTTTTGTTATGGAAAAATGGTTTTAGTTCTGCTGTTTGCTGTTTAGGCATGGCTTATCCTCCAACTCTCGTTTCTCTACCATGCATCATATGTTCAACATTTTAATCGAGTTAATGAAAGCAACCAATAAAACGAAATTTAGGGGAATGATGATGTCACAAAGTGTTCTTTTTTAATAGAAAATGAAGAGATTGGCTTAATCTAACTAAATAAACAGTGTACTAAATTTTCATATTATCTTTTTTCGCTCCATATAAACAGGTCCCATATGATCTTATCACGTCCATATAAAAAGCTTTCTTTTGAATCAGAAACACTACGAAAAAAAGGTTCGATTGTCTCACTATTCATCAACTACATATATTTTACAATAAGAAATGAAGGTTAAAATAAGGAGGCTGTAAAATGAAGTATCCAAAAACTATTCTGTTTAGTGCCGCTGCGGGTTTATTGCTTAGCCTATCTGCAAACTCGGTATCGGCTCATCAGGCTGATGAAGTGAATCATTTCAAAGTGACGGCAAAGGGAGAGACTGACCCGGTTGCTTCAGGAGATGACGCAGCGGATGATCCGTCCATTTGGGTTGATGCAAAGCATCCGGAAAAAAGCAAATTGATAACGACAAACAAGAAGTCCGGGTTAGTCGTGTATGATTTGGACGGCAAACAGATCAATTCTTACGAGTTTGGCAAGCTGAATAATGTCGATCTGCGTTATGATTTTCCGTTCAACGGCAAACAGATTGACATTGCTGCTGCTTCAAACCGGACAGAAGGAAAAAATTCGATCGAAGTTTACGCCATTGATGGGGAAAAAGGTGAATTGAAAAGCATCACAGACCCAAAACATCCTATTTCCACTGATATTTCTGAAGTTTACGGTTTCAGCCTGTATCACAGCCAAAAAACAGGGGCATTTTATGCGTTGGTAACAGGAAAGCAAGGAGAGTTCGAGCAATATGAAATTGCCGACAATGGAAAGGGATATGTAACAGGGAAAAAAGTGCGGCAATTCAAATTACATTCACAAACTGAAGGTCTCGTCGCAGATGACGAGTACGGGAATCTCTATATAGCGGAGGAAGACACAGCAATTTGGAAATTTAATGCTGAACCATCTGGAGGATCGCAGGGCAAAGTCATTGATCTTGCTTCTGGAAAGCATTTGACAGCTGATATTGAGGGCTTGACCATTTATTATGCGCCGGACGGAAAAGGTTATCTTATCGCCTCAAGCCAAGGCAATAACAGCTATGTGTTGTATGAAAGACAGGGAGGCAATCGGTATATTGCCAATTTTGAAATTACGGATGGCGAGAAAATAGACGGGACGAGTGATACTGACGGTATTGATGTTCTTGGTTTCGGGCTGGGGCCAAAATATCCGTACGGCATTTTTGTAGCACAGGACGGAGAAAATATAGAAAATGGACAAGCTGTCAATCAAAATTTCAAAATTGTATCATGGGAACAGATTTCTCAGCATCTAGGCGGAAAACCTGACCTGAATAAACAGGTGAATCCAAGGAAGCTGAAGGACAGATCTGATGAATAAAGAAACAGCCTATTTTCGGCTGCTTTTTTATGTGCACGAAAAAATCGTTCATATGAAATGAACGATTTTTCAAGAAAGCGCCAGATGAATGGCTTTCAGTTTTGCGGGAAGCTCATCAAATGTATGAGCAGGAACGGTCTCTTTATAATTTAACGCCGCAGCTTTGTTTCGTTCCTCAGGATGATTGATATAGAAAGCGGCTTTTTCCTTAAAGTCGTTGATGCTGTGATAAGAAATAAAGGATGAAAAAGGATATGCCGCAGGGAGATCCACTAGTTGAAATGCTTCGCATGCAGCGATATCAAAGGTGCGGTTATTAAAGCTTGTATTTTTAATGCGGCTTTTATTTTTGTTGAACGTAAAATGATACGGCCGATGCGGATTGATCACGATGTCTGCCCCGTTATAATAATGAACGGCCTGTTCAGGCGGAACCCATGTGCTGACTACATCTATATGCGGCTGTTTGAGTACTTTTTTAGGCAGGTATTTTCTCCATTCCTTTCCGATGACCCGAACGGTGTACGGGAGATATGCCGCTTCTTTCACAAGCTGAACCCGATTAGGGTAAGGATAGCCGATGATAAGCAATTGTGAATGAAAGGAATGTTCGGTGTCCATTTTTTTAAACAGCCGATGATTAACAGGAATCGGAACATAATAGATATGCTGATAACCAAGCTCCTGATAATAGAGAGCAGCATTTTGGTCAATTGTTAAAACTGCGTCAGCGTGCTTTATCACCTGAAGACTGATATCAATATAAAATGGGTCTTCTGTCAGCCAAACATATACGGGAATACCCTTACCCTTTAACCAGGTCAGCCAGTCGTGAGGAACGTGAACTCCAACCATCATGAGTGCGAAATCCGGCTGAAACGTTTCAATGCGTGACAGCGATTCGGTGTCTGGTGTATCTGCAGACATGTATTCTGTCTGAGCGTGCCGAAAGCATTCTTCAGCCCAGCGGTCAAAATAACTGTATATTCCTCCATATCCCGACTGGATATACAAAACTTTCATCAGAGATTATGAAAAGAATGTAACGCTTTCTACTTTATCTACATCAATCAATGTTGTCGCTTGACCTGGCGGAGTTACAGAGCTTTCCTGTGTGACAAATACGATGCCGTGGACTTGATCAAAAGCCACAAAGACAACCGGACCGATCATGTCACCGGAATCTGTCACAATGCTGATGGTAGTGCCAGGTGTAATTCTGGCAAAAATCCATCTTGCAGGAAGGGAAGGATCTAAAACAGATTCAGCAGTAACCGTTTCGCTTTCGTCAACTTTTTTATCAACAGCAGCTTCAAGTAATTCTTTAAGGTTATTATTCACGTTTTCTCCTCCTTCTGTTGCATTTGTAAATAAAGGGCTTAAAAGGCTTTTAATAATATCCTTTTTTAACTGCGCATTTTCACTGCTCAACACATACACCTCCTATTAATTATTGAACTCACGTTTAATCATATTCTTCTGATTGGCAATTGGTATGAGTCGAACGCCGTACCTGAGCTATTTTTCATATATTTAAGGAAAATGCTGATTTTCTTCTATGGATGGACATTGCCTATACCGCAATTGACAGCATGTTCATATTGTGAAACAGAGGGTAAGGGAGAGAGGGAAGTTTGGATTTAGAAAACAAAGTGAACTAAGAAGAAAATGACGACGAATTGCATTTTATTCTGTTTTTATTCATTCTGCTTATACGTCAAACAGCTTCAGACGGAAATCAATCTGGTCTCAAACGCCAGCTCGTAGTTGCCAAGAGCTTGGTGTCCGATTTCAAGAGTCAATCTGATCAATGGAGATACGCTTCAAAATGTTATCGTGAAAATCCCTGGCTGATTTGGTTATTTTTCAGAACCCGCTAAATCAAACGGGATCAAATGTTGCTATTGTAAGTTGAGGTGCTTTTTACATGTTGACAGAGGCTCTGCTTGCTGCGGAGCCGTTTTCATGTGTGACAATAGGAGGCTTGCAGAGATGGGGGACAAAGTTTCCATTATTTTAACGAGTTATAACAAACCTGATTATCTGCAAATGGCGATTGAGAGTGTCATCAATCAAACTCATAGCAATTGGGAGCTTTTTGTCATGGATGACCATTCAAATGAGAAAACGATTGCGGTGATTCACAAGTACCTTCATGACCAGCGCATTCGTTATAAAAACAGCTTCGTCCATCCTCAAAATCGATTAAAAACAACACGTTATGCCACATTAATTAATAACGCTCTTCCATTTGCCGCCGGCGACTACATTTCTTATCTCACCGATGATACAGTTTATCATCCTGATCGGCTGAGCCGTATGGTGCAGACATTTTTGTGTCATCCTGAAGCACAGGCAGTCTATTCAAAACAAAAAGTTGTTCATGTAAACGAAAGAGGAGAGGAAATTTCCCATTTTTACAGAGATGCCAATGCAGTGCTTGATCAAGCCGCTTTTCAAGTCGATCATTGCTCTGTTATGCATCGCCGTTCGTTGCTTGATCGGATCAAAGATAAATATGGAAGCTATTGGGACGATGATATGATGCATTGGAATCACGGCGACTCAATTTTTTGGATTAGAGTAAACACATTTGCCCCGTTCCTGCCGATAAATGAAGTATTAGATACAACGTATAAGACCCCGAATTCCTTTCAAAACGCTTATCAGTTTCTGCCCGCCGATTTGATTGACGGCACGTTTGTAAAAGGATCTGATCAACATGTGTATTTTCTTGATCAAGGTGTGCGGCATCCTGTGGGGGAGAGATGGAGTTCAGTGTATCTGGATCGGACTGTTGTTATCCCCGATCCGCATTTATTTCAATATCATATGGGAAAATGTTTAAACATTCCGAATTATGTTTTGGTAAAAGAAGCTGACCAGCCTGCAGTATTTTACATTGACGCCGGTAAAAAAAGACGGATAGAAAGTCAGCATGCTTTTCAATTTTATCAATTTAAAAGAAAAGATATTTTGACGATTGAAAAAGAAGTGCTCGAGGATCTGCAGGAAGGGCCGCCTATCACGCGGGACAGATCTGGGGTGATCGCAAATCCGCCTGGACGAAGACTGTTTTTTATAGAACGCGAGCGGTTTCTATTTCTAAACGGTGTTTTTCATCCAATCAGCGAGCAAGTGGTGAGAAAATTCTTTTTGCAGCAGAAACCAATACCCGCTTCTTTCCGGAATATTCAGCAATTTCCAATTGGAAAGCCGTTTTATCCGGTGTACGATGAGATTATAAAGAAATTAAATATTGCAATCGAGTAAATGTATAGGTCATAAAAAGGAGACATTCATGACAGGACATTATTCAAAAACGGAGCATCAATACCTATCGTTAACGTCTGAATCGAAGTTGTTTGGTCATTACAGTGTATATAAAGATTCCAAGCTGCCGCAAATTTTTTCTCATAATTTTGTGCAGCTTCATGATACATTTCCATTGGAGCGTATACCTGATTTTTTGCCGTCCGTACCGAAGCTGCTTAATGCGAATTATATCCATTTAAAAGCGTCTCCTCAGCATGCTTTTCCGCTCGTTTTGAAGCAGTCGCTTGTGAAAAGCGGTTTTGTGGTTGAAGATGAGCTGTTATACTGCATGAAGCTTGAAGACTGGAAGGGACAGACGGGACATCCTTTCACGGCATGGGGGACGGCAAAGAGTCTTAGTGACGGATCTTCTATCATGAAAATTTATGACTCGCTTTATATAGGAGAGGCAACCGCAGAACAAAAATTAGTGAGAAAATATCCTTTTTACAAAGCGGGTACGATTTTGCTTGTCGTTTGTTACAGCGATTCATCACAGAACATTCCGATTGGCTGCGGAGAACTTTTTATTGATTCGCAAGAGAAAACGGCGAAAATTGAAGAAGTGGCGATTTTGGATCAGTTTCAAAGAAGGGGCTACGGCAGTATTCTTGTGGGTGAGATGCTGTCTATTGCCAAATCTTTAGGAATGGACGATGCTTATTTAGTGGCCTCAAATTCTGATGGCGTTACTCATTTTTATGAAAAGCTCAAATTTAAAAAATTTGAGCGGGTGCACACTGTTTTTCATTATTTCCTTACATAGATGGGCATTTGCACAAACCGTTTGGGACTTGGCCCGCATACAATGCCGTATATCGTGATAAGAAAGGATGAAAAACAATATGCATGGATATTGTCATGGATACGGTTACGGAGGATTTGGCTGCGGGACAAATACATTTGTATTGATTGTTGTCTTGTTCATTTTACTAATTATCGTCGGAGCCGCTTTTATTTGCTAGATGAAATAACACAAGAGCCTTTCGAAGTTCGGAAGGGCTCTTTTTTTGTGCGAAAAAAGATTTTATAGGGAGCGTCATGCCGCTATTTGGACACTCATACAATGTAGAAAAGGTGTTTTTGAGGTGGAGCATGAGCAGTTATTTAATTAAGCCAGAGCTTAATGCGGAATATCCGATTGTCAGTCATGCAAAGGGCACATATGTGTATGATCAGAACGGAAAAAAATATCTTGATGGCTCATCTGGTGCGGTGACATGCAATATCGGCCATGGGGTTGATGAAGTAACTGAGCAGCTGAAAGAACAGCTTGATAAGGTGTCTTTTGCTTACCGCTCGCAGTTTACGAGTGAGCCGGCCGAGCAATTAGCTGCTTTACTGGCCGAGCAGCTGCCGGGAGACTTGAATTGGTCTTTTTTTGTCAATAGCGGATCAGAGGCCATAGAAACGGCAATGAAAATCGCCATTCAATATTGGCAGGAAAAAAAGCAGACAGAAAAATCCATCTTTCTCTCACGATGGAGCAGTTACCACGGAATAACTTTGGGAGCGCTTTCATTGTCGGGATTTTATGAACGCAGGTACCGGTTCACCCATTTGCTAGAGCGTTATCCCGCTCTCTCAGCCCCGCATATATACCGGCTGAATCAAGAGGCAAAAAAAGATTTTGTTCAAACGGCTGCGGAGGAGCTGGAAACCGCTATAAAAAGAATCGGAAGTCAGTTTATTGCTGGCTTTGTGGCAGAACCTATTATTGGAGCCGCAGGAGCAGCAATCACTCCACCTTCTGGATATTATGAGAGATTGCAAGAGGTGTGCCGCTCACACGGCGTGCTGTTTATTGCGGATGAAGTGATGACCGGGCTTGGGAGAACTGGAAGGATGCTTGCGACAGAGCATTGGCATACCGTTCCTGATATCGCTGTGCTTGGAAAGGGACTCGGTGCCGGCTACGCGCCTATTGCAGCTGCAGTTGTGTCTGATACGGTTCTCCAAACGATAAAACAAGGATCAGGTGTTATTATGAGCGGTCACACATACAGTGCTCATCCCTTTTCAGCCAAAGCCGCTCTCGAGGTTTTGCGTTATGTTATCAGACACGGCTTGATCAAACAGGCTGAAGAAAAGGGCTTCAAGCTGAAAAAGAAACTTGAAGAGATGATGCACCGAAGCGGCATCATTGGGGATGTCCGCGGCAAAGGACTGCTGTTAGGCGTTGAATTTGTGGCTGATAAAAAGACAAAGCGAGTGTTTCCGCAAGATCGGTCGATGACCCAGCGTATCATCAGCGAAGCAAAAAAACGCGGGCTCATTGTCTATCCTGCCAAGGCTGGAATCGACAGCGGGGAAGGAGATGCCGTAATTATCGCTCCTCCATTCACAATATCAGATGGAGAGATGGAAGAGCTTATATCAACTTTTTCGGAAACAGTTGCAGAAGTTGAAAAAAACTGAAAAGGGACTGAAATCAATATGGCACCATTTCAAAAAACGATTAGCATTGAATCGGCAATTGCAGATGTGCGTGATGGGTCGGTCCTTATGTTTGGCGGCTTCGGAGGAGTCGGCTCTCCTCCTTCTTTGATTGAAGCCATATTGGACAGCGGTGTGAAAGAATTAACTGTCATTTGCAATGATGCCGGATTCCCGGAGATTGGGATTGGACCGCTTATTGTCAATAAAAGAGTCAAGACACTGATTGCATCGCATATCGGTTCAAATCCTGTAGCCGGAAAACAGATGACAGACGGCACATTAGAGGTTCGATTTTCGCCTCAGGGCACGCTCGCAGAACGGATTCGCGCCGGCGGATCCGGCCTTGGCGGCATTTTGACCGATATCGGCATTGATAATCAAATGGTTTGTGAGAAAAAAGAGATTGTGTCTGTAGCGGGGAAACAATACTTGGTTGAAGAAGCGCTGACAGCTGATTTTGCCTTCATCAATGCCTGCATTGCAGATGAATTCGGCAATTTAACGTATGACAAAACAGCGCGCAACATGAATCCGCTTATGGCAATGGCCGCCAAAAGAACCTTTGCCGAGGCTGAGACGATTGTGCCGATGGGTGATATTGCAGAAGAAATGATTGTAACGCCTGGGGTTTTTGTTGAGGGGGTTGTGAGAAGCGAAGGGGTGAGGTGGAAATGGGCTTGGGAGTAACAGAAAGAGAGCAGATCGCCAGACGGGCTGCTTCTGAAATCAAACCAGGCATGATGGTGAATCTCGGTATCGGCATCCCTTCCTTGGTGCCGAACTTTTTGCCGCCTGACATGCAGGTTATGCTGCAGGCGGAAAACGGCGTACTCGGGATTGGCGAAAGTCCTGAAAAAGGGAATGAGGATGAAAATTTATGCAACGCCGCGGGATTCCCTGTCCGTGCTGTAAAGGGGGCATCTTATTTTGATACAACGATGTCTTTTGCCATGATCAGAAGAGGCATGATTGACATTACGATTTTAGGCGCTTTGCAGGTAAGCCAGTCGGGAGACCTTGCGAATTGGCTTGTACCCGGAAAAAAGGTGCCAGGCATGGGCGGTGCGATGGAGCTCGCCCAAAAAGCGAAAAAAGTGGTTGTCGTCATGAGCCATACCGATCAAAAAGGGAGGCCTAAATTAACAGAAGCCTGCACCCTTCCGTTAACAGCAGCAGGCTGTGTAGATATGATCATTACTGAAAAAGCAGTTCTTGCAGTTGGCCGGCATCATTTTATTTTAAAAGAACTGATGAATGGCTCAACAATTGACGAGGTGATCGGGCTGACCGACGCTGAAATAATGGTAGATATGCCTTTTTCTTAAAAGGGGGAGTGATGATGCAGGACATTGAAAGAAAAGTAATCGAATGGCTTGATCAGCATTCAGCCAAAGCCATTCGTCTTTTGAAAAGGCTGGTTGGAGAAAAAAGCACACTTGGCAAGGAATTTAACGCCCAGGCAGTAGTTCTTGAAAAGCTTAGGCAATTTCATATGGACATTGATGTGTGGGAGCCGAGCCTAAAACAATTAAAACAGCATCCTTATTTTATATCAGACCGTTCGGATTTTCATGAGAGCCCGAACATTGTCGCTAAAAAAACGGGAGAGGGCGGAGGACGATCTCTGATTTTAAACGGGCATATCGATGTTGTGCCAGAAGGAAATTTGAAGGAATGGAAGTATGAACCGTTTCAAGCTGCCGAAGTAAATGGTAAAATTTACGGCCGCGGCTCCACTGATATGAAGGGAGGCAATACAGCCCTTCTATTTGCATTAGAAGCTCTGCACGCCTGCGATGTCAAACTGAAAGGTGATGTATTGTTTCAAAGTGTTATAGATGAAGAGTGCGGCGGCGCCGGAACACTTTCTGCCATTATGAGAGGCTATCGTGCGGACGGGGCGCTAATTCCGGAACCGACCAATATGAAGCTTTTTATTAAACAGCAGGGCTCGATGTGGTTTCGGATCACGGTTAAAGGATTAGCGGCACACGGAGGTACACGATATGAAGGTGTCAGCGCCATTGAAAAAAGCATGCATGTCATTACAGCCATTCAAGAGCTTGAAAAAGTCCGCAATGCAAGAATTTCTGACCCGCTTTATAATCATATCCCAATCCCCGTTCCAATCAATATTGGCACCATCTCAGGCGGAACATGGCCGTCCTCGGTAGCAGACCGCGTCGTCATAGAAGGAAGGTGCGGAATTGCTCCTCATGAAAAGCCTGAAGCCGTGAAAATGGAATTGGAAAACTGGCTGAAAGATTTACAATACCATGATGAATGGTTTAAACGCCATCCAATTCAAGTGGAATGGTTCGGGGCTCAATGGCTGCCGAATGATTTGCCTGATGGCCATCCTTTACTATCAGTTTTGCAATCAGCCTATCAAAAAATAAAACAAACAGAGCCGATCATCGAAGCGTCGCCTTGGGGGACAGACGGCGGCCTTTTGTATCATGCGGGAGATACTCCTGTTATCGTTTTTGGACCGGGAGAGACGAAAACGGCACATCAGGCAAACGAGTATATTGAGGTTGAAGCCATGTTAGAATCAGCTAAAATTATTGCTCTTTTTGTGATGGATTGGTGCGGGCTTCATACAGACGGGGAGGATGCTGATGATCAAAACGGTAAAGAATAACGGTGTTACGGCTGTCATAGACAATGACCGCTTTAATAAACGAATTAGAGTCATTCGTTATGAAGGCGCTATTCAGGAAGCCTTGTCTGATATTATGACAGCGGCTGAAGAGGAGGGTGCCGAAAAAATTATTGTGTACACTAAACAGCATGACGAGGCAGAGCTGGCTAAACAATTGTTTACGCCGGAGGGCTTTCTCGAAGGCTACTATCTCGGCCATCGCGCTGCCGTCATGGTCCGTTATCTCACAGAAAAACGAAGACAAACAGATACCTATTTATCCGAGCAGGAAATGATAGAGCTATTATATAAAATGAAGCCTCAGTCACAAATCGAAGACAGGTCTCCTTTTACAATGAGAAAAGCAGAAACAAACGACATGTATCAGTTATCTATGCTGTATAAAAAAGTATTCCGCACGTATCCGACTCCTGTGTTTGATCCCGCCTATATTGAAAAGACGATGAATGAGCATACGCTTTATTATGTCATGCTTGAAGATGACCGTCTGATTA
The DNA here is from genome assembly GCF_014250375.1 of Bacillus sp. PAMC26543. Classification (NCBI taxonomy): domain Bacteria; kingdom Bacillati; phylum Bacillota; class Bacilli; order Caryophanales; family Bacillaceae; genus Bacillus; species Bacillus sp. PAMC26543. Next base: position 1,990,190 of record NZ_CP060193.1, read on the forward strand.
GCGCGGCGAGCGCAGATATCAATCCTGAGCTGGGGCATGCCGAAATGACGGACTGTGCCGTGCTTCCCGATTATCGGGGCCGTTCGCTGACAAGTATTTTAATAGATGCATTAGAAAAAGAAATGAGAGAGCAAGATATCTTTCAAGTATTTTCACTCGCCCGCGCTGCATCTTTTGGCATGAATGCTGTCCTGTATCATTCCGGGTATCAGTATGGCGGAAGGCTGATCAATAATTGTTATATAGGAGAAGGGCTCGAAAATATGAATATCTGGTGCAAGCGCCTGTAAGTCAAAAAGAAATGCACGAGGAGGAATTTCATTTGACAAACAAATGGTATAAACCGAAACGGCATTGGAAGGAGATAGAGTTATGGAAGGATGTTCCGGAAGAAAAATGGAATGATTGGCTGTGGCAGCTGACCCATACTGTAAGAACATTAGATGACTTGAAAAAAGTGATTAACCTGACCGAAGAAGAAGAGGAAGGCGTCAGAATTTCTACTAAAACGATACCCTTAAATATCACACCCTATTATGCTTCCTTAATGGATCCCGACAACCCCAGATGTCCGATACGGATGCAGTCTGTGCCGCTCTCTGAAGAGATGCACAAAACAAAATACGACCTGGAAGACCCGCTTCATGAGGATGAAGACTCTCCGGTACCCGGTCTGACACACCGTTATCCCGACCGAGTCCTGTTCCTTGTCACGAACCAATGCTCCATGTACTGCCGCTACTGCACAAGGAGGCGTTTTTCCGGTCAAATCGGAATGGGTGTCCCTAAAAAGCAGCTTGATGCCGCGATCGCCTACATTCGGGAGACACCCGAGATCCGGGACTGCCTGATTTCAGGCGGGGACGGGTTGCTGATCAATGATCAAATTTTAGAATACATTTTAAAAGAGCTGCGCAGTATACCCCATCTGGAAATTATCAGAATCGGCACAAGAGCGCCTGTCGTTTTCCCTCAGAGAATCACCGATCAACTGTGCGATATTTTAAAGAAATATCATCCGGTCTGGCTGAACACCCATTTCAACACAAGCATCGAAATGACGGAGGAATCCGTTGAGGCTTGCGAAAAGCTGGTGAACGCAGGTGTGCCGGTCGGAAATCAGGCCGTCGTGCTAGCAGGCATTAATGATTCGGTAACAATTATGAAAAAGCTTATGCATGACTTGGTGAAAATCAGAGTCCGTCCCTATTATATATACCAATGTGATCTCTCAGAAGGCATCGGACATTTCAGAGCTCCGGTTTCAAAAGGGCTGGAGATTATTGAAGGGCTGCGAGGCCATACTTCAGGCTACGCGGTACCAACCTTTGTCGTTGACGCACCAGGCGGCGGCGGGAAGATCGCACTGCAGCCAAATTATGTTTTATCGCAAAGTCCTGACAAAATCATCTTGAGAAATTTTGAAGGAGTCATTACCTCTTATCCGGAACCTGAACATTATATCCCTAACCAGGCTGACGCCTATTTTGAGTCTGTTTTTCCTGAAGCTCTCGACAAAAAAGAGGCAATTGGACTGAGTGCCATCCTTGCCGACAAAGAGATTTCTTTCACACCGGAAAACGTGGCCAGAATCAAAAGGAGAGAAGCATATACAGCGAAGCCGGGGCATGAAACCTTAAAGGACCGGCGGGAGAAAAGAGACCAGCTAAAGGAAAAGAAATTTTTAGCCCAGCAGAAAAAAGAAAAAGAGGCAGAAAGCGGGGGGAATTCTTCATGAAAACATGTGAATGGTGCGGTGTGCCTGAGGCGCAGCCTGGCACGAACACGGTTTATTGGGAGCTTCCTGACGGCACACGAGCCATAGAGCTGACAAACACCCCCGCGATGATTTGCTCTTCTTGCGGAATGGCCTACCAAGAGGATTCGACGATAAAGGATATTGAGGATCAGCTGTTTTTAATCAACACAAAAAAACTCCCTGAAAGTCTGACGTATCAACAGCTAATGGAAACGGAAAGGATATTAAAACGCAACTATTTTGATTTTTCCTGAATGATGTTTCGTTATTCTTTTGTTGTAATTTTACACTTGCACTGTATAATAGAACAACAAAAGACAGACACCAGGAGGGGAAAGCCATGAAATCCTTTTATCACTATTTATTGAGATACAGACATCCTAAACCGCAGGACAGCATCAGCGAGTTTGCCAATCAGGCGTATGAGGATCACAGCTTCCCGAAAACATCAACCGATTATCACGAAATCAGTTCATATTTGGAGCTGAATGTTGATTATCTGGACACGATGGCTACGTTTGATGAAGCTTGGGAAAAATACGAGGCCGAGGTGTACGGCAAATAACCACATGTTTAAATCCGCAGATCCGCTGCGGATTTTTTTTGTGCGCATACACATACCATAATTGGATACTTCCAATGGTTTTCATGCCCATGCGAATTGGTGTAACCCAGCATACGATAGCGTATGAGAAATGTTGCGGCGAGGGGGAGACACCGTGAAGCAAAATAAACCGAAATTCCAAGTAGGGGATATCGTAGTCGTCATTATGTATGGGACAGTCGGCACAATCACAAAAGTACACCAAATCGATAAGCACTATCTTTATGAAGTAAACCACAATGAAGTCTTATATTTTGAATCGTCCATTCAATTATATAAAGATTATGAAGGCGTCATTGTCGATATGGAAAAACTTGATATTGAATATGAATTCCTCATTGGAGATGTCGTTTATGTAAAAGATTATGGAAAAGAACTCTTTCGCATTATCGGCCACAGAACAGAAATTTGGAGATATTTAGAAGATGGCTGGGAAGATATTATTTATGAGCTGACTCGTTTAAAGGATGGAGAGTGGCTTGAAACGGAGGAAGAGGATCTCACGCTGGTACTCAGAAAGTATGAAATGGACCAGTTTGTGCATCAGCTTTTGTTTGTCCACTATGTCGGAGAAACTGCCCATGAGATCGGCGAAGATATTGTACCGTCTGCTCTTCTTCAGTTTGAAGGCGAAGATGAAGATCAAGATACCCTGCGCATCCTGGCTGTATCAATTGTTGATGAGCTTTTGGATATTTACAACGATTACAAAATTCTGTACGAAATGTTTAAAGATGAAGAATATAAAGATATGATGATGTTTGTGCTGGAAAGTTTAAAAGAACACTTCAGTTAGTTTGTGAACAAGCGGATGATCACATATAAAAAGTAAGGCAGACAGCCCCAAATCATGACATGCGTCATACCTTTGAGCGTTTTTTCCATCACCATATCGAATCTTTCTCCGTCCAGTGCTTCCATCATTTTAGCAATCATTTGTCAGCCTCCTATGGCTTGTTTTTTTATTCAATGTATATGAATGAAAGAATTGTTTAGAACACCGGGTATAATTCATCCCGTTTTTTCATAAAACATAAAAAAGGAGGCGGTATGGTTATGAAAGAAATAGATCTTGTGATTGACACGGAAGAAATCGCTGAATTTTTTTACAGAGAGCTTGCAAGACGGGGCTACATACCGAGTGAAGATGAGCTGTTTGAAATCGCCGATATTACCTTTGATTATCTGATAGAAAAATGTATGATAGATGAAGAGCTGGATGAAGATTGTTAAGGCTTGAAACCGGAGCGGCCAGCTCCGGTTTTTTATTCGGCTGATATGAATTTTTGAGAAATAAAGGAGGGAAAATCTTGTACAAGCCAGTCAGTCTGTTTCTTCTCTTTCTTTTTTTAGCCGCGGTTATTCATACAGCTGCTGTTCAATCAGCAGATGAAATGATCAGTAAGGCAGCCGCAGCTATCCGTCAGCCTTGGCTGAACGATGTGATGATTTGGGTGACACATCTTGGTGCTACTTCCTTTTTACTGCCACTTATCGTAGTCATTGGGGCAGGGCTGTTTTTTTACAAGAGAACCTTGGACGGTCTTTTGATGCTCTTCATATTCGGTGCGGATCGTCTGTTCAACAAAATATTAAAAGAGTGGATCGAACGGGCAAGGCCGGATTTTGAACCGCTCGTTCATGAGTCGTCCTTCAGCTTTCCGAGCGGCCACTCCATGAACGCTGCTTGTGTTTATCCAGTAATCGCCTACTTTTTAGTGAAACACATCCCGTTTTTGTCAAAGCATAAAAAAGCGGTATACATAATTGCCGGTACTGTCGTTATTTTGGTTGGTGCCAGCAGAGTCTACCTCGGCGTGCACTTTTTAACTGACGTTTTAGGAGGCTTCAGTCTCGGCCTGCTGCTGTTTTTCCTCGTGAAAGGTTTTGACGAAAAGTTTCATTCGTTTCGACAAAAGTAGAGAGAGGAAAAAGAGGGCGAAACGCCAATATGTTATAGAAATAAAAGGGAGGGATCTTGATGATGTTATCCGTGTTTAAAAAGAAGTCTTGTTTTTACGATGTGACAATATTTCAAACACCCCGGTTTGGTGAAAAAAAAGGCTACAGAGCCGTCTATCGAACTGAACTGAACGGGAGCAATCATCAAGACGTGCTAAAAAGAGCATTCTCTTTGTTTAATGTATTCGATACTGTTCCAAGTGATTATGATGCGAGATTTATGGCCACAGGGGATGTGATTTTGATTGATGAAGGCAGAAAAGGGAAAACATATTATAAACTGCTTCCCGCCGGATGGAGGAAAATCAATCGTCTGATTGTGCAAACAACATAGCGAAAGAAAACTGCGGATATCCGCAGTTTTCTGTTTTTTTAAGGTTTTCGTTTGGCCGCGGAATGCTCTTTTTCGTGCGCCTCTTCAGCCGCGATAACGTCTTTAGCAGGTATGTGGTTGTTCTTTTTTTGTCCGGTTATTCGGTTACGCTGTTTTTTACCCATGTTTCATCCCTCCTTTTGTCGTTAGGTTCTCATATAAGCGGCTCAATTATCCCGATTTTCTCTAATGGCGCCTAAAAATACCTCGGATCATTTTCTTTTTTCGGAACATTCCTTTATAATCAATGCTGAAGTTTGTCTCATCATGACATCCGTTGTAAAATGAACGGACTGATCGTTAATTTTGGTTTATAGGAGGATATGAGATGAGTGTACATATCGGTGCGGAAAAAGGACAAATTGCGGATACGGTACTATTGCCGGGGGACCCTTTAAGAGCAAAATTTATCGCTGAAACGTATCTTGAAAATGTGGAATGCTATAATGAAGTCAGAGGAATGTATGGATTTACAGGTACATATAAAGGCAAAAAAATCTCTGTGCAGGGCACGGGCATGGGCGTTCCGTCCATTTCAATTTACGTCAATGAATTAATTCAAAGCTATGATGTGCAAAACTTAATAAGAGTAGGCTCTTGCGGCGCCATCCGTAAAGATGTCAAAGTGCGCGACGTCATTTTGGCCATGACTTCTTCTACTGATTCACAAATGAACAGAGTCGCTTTTGGAAGTATCGATTTCGCGCCTAACGCAGATTTCGAGCTTTTGAAAAATGCCTATGACGCCGCTAAGGATAAAGGCGTACCGGTGACGGTAGGCAGTGTATTTACTGCTGACCAGTTCTACAATGACGATTCTCAAATTGAGAAGCTTGCCCAATACGGTGTGCTCGGGGTAGAGATGGAAACAACCGCTTTGTATACATTGGCAGCGAAGCACGGTAGAAAAGCGCTGTCCATCCTGACCGTGAGCGATCACGTATTAACAGGAGAAGAAACAACAGCAGAAGAGCGTCAAACCACTTTTCATGATATGATAGAAGTGGCTTTACATTCTGTATCAAAATAAAATAAATGAAGAGGCGTGCTGGGTGCCGGCAGCCTCTTCTTTATGGATACGGAAACGATTGATAAAAGGAAGGTAATGTGATTATGAAAAAGTCCGGTAAATGGTTCTCGCTGGCCGCCGCTCTGAGTGTGACGGCAATTGTCGGAGCCGGCTGCAGCATGTCAAATGGGGATGCTCAAAAGGATACGAAAACCACTGCAGAATCAAAACAGACAGAAGAAAAAACAGCTGACAGCAAAAAAACAAATACGCAGGACAGTGAGTTCTTATTGGAAAGCAAGTTTTTCAATAACATTAAAAAAGTGGACGGCCTGGAAACCATTCAAAATCCAAAAAATATCCTCGCCCTTGTCAATAAGCAATACGCACTGCCAGGAGACTATGAACCTAGCGATCTAGTTATCCCTGATGTCGAGTTTTCTTTTAAAGAGAAAATACAAAAGCGATACATCAGAAAAGAAGCAGCAGACGCATTAAAAACGATGTTTGATGCTGCGAAAAAGGATGGCTATGAGCTGGCAGCCGTGTCAGGATACCGCTCGTATGACAGACAGCAGGTTATCTTTAAAAATGAAGTAAGCTTAAAAGGGGAAAAGAAAGCAAGAGAAGCTGTCGCATATCCGGGTGAAAGCGAACATCAAACAGGTCTGGCAATGGATATTTCCAGCCGAAGCAACGGTTTTGAGCTAAATGAGGCGTTCGGCAGCACCGAAGACGGAAAATGGGTGCAGAACAATGCATATAAATACGGTTTTATCATTCGCTACCCTAAAAACAAAGAAGACATCACGAAGTACGAATACGAACCATGGCATTTGCGTTATGTAGGCAAAAAGGCTGCAAAGGTTATTCATGAGAATGACTTAACATTAGAAGAATACTTTGAAAAAGTGAAGAAGATATAAAATAAAAACCCGCTTACCATTGGTTAAGCGGGTTTTTCCATTAAAAAAAGAATAATCCGGCGAGCGCCACACCTGTAATCAGCCCAAGGCCAATACCGTATGCGGCTCCATATCCATATCCGTAGCCGCCCCAATATCCATAGCCAAATCCGCCTCTTGGGCCCCCTGAAGTAACTGGAGCAATAAAGACCTTGCTGTTGGTTACCCGTGTAATTCTGCCCACGTGGACTCTGCCGTTTCTTTCTGTAATTCTAGCAACTTTTCCTTGGTGCTGCCGGCAGATATGATAGTATTTTTCCAATATAATTCCCTCCTAATCCGTCTTTCTATCAGCTTATGATAGATAAACAAAAAAGGTTGGACGAAAAGAGGGGGTGAAGCGCCGTTTTACTTGTATGCGATAAAGATACAATGACCCATATACTCGCTGTATGCCTGCATGAGGTCATAATGGGACTGAAGCGTTTCATAGTAGATAGGAGCGATTGCTTGCGATACATCCATTTCAGTCGTCGGTTCAAATTCCATATCTTCCGGCAAAAGGGTGATCGTTTCTGTTTTCTGAAATCCATGGGAACGAATCGAGTCTATCCACTCCGATTCGTCATAAAGCTTTGTAAAACCGTAAAAGTCCATCATTTGCTTCTTTTCGCGCGGAGGCATCGGCTTTTTAAGCGCCGCTTCAATACCGATCAGCATTCCACCCGGCTTCAATACTCTATTAATTTCTTGAAGGGAGGATGTCAGATGGGAAAAACTGAGGACGGATTCGGACAGGACGCAGGAAAAGGACGCCGAAGAAAACGGAAGATGTTCCAGCTCTCCAAGATATGCAGGGATGGCCAGCCCTTCATTTGCAAATCTTTTTTTCGCCTTCTCAAGCATGACAGGGTCTTTATCAACGACTGTGACAGGATAAAGCAAATGTCCTAAATAAGCCGCAGTTTGCCCCGTCCCGCATCCGGCATCAAGAATCGGCTGATCAGGCGGAGGTGCCGCTTTTTGCAATACGGCTTTTGAAAAAGCAAGCCCGCCTGGATGTGCACCTGAGACACCGAATAAGGACAGCATTTCTAAATATCGGCTCAAAATGGTATCCTCCTTTTTCGTTATTATATGTCGTGAAAAGACATAGGTTTATGAAACGATAAAGAAGGGCGGATCTCTATATTTTCTGCTCCGAGTTGACGAATAGGAAATCGTCCATGATAATAATGTAAGAAGAAAAGGTGGTGTTTAATTGAAACGGCAATTGAAACTGTTTTTTGTTGTGCTGATCACTGCGGTTGTCGCTTCGGCGCTGACTTTATTTATTACGGGCAATTCAAGCATTCTGGGCCAGAAATCAACAAGCACAGGAGACAGTAAGTTCGATAAATTAAATAAAGCGTATGAGCAAATCAAAAGTGATTATTACAAGGAAACAAACGATGACAAATTAGTAGACGGAGCAATTAAAGGAATGATTGAGTCTCTGGACGATCCTTACTCTACCTATATGGATCAAGAGGAAGGAAAATCATTCGAAGAAAGCATTTCTGCATCCTTTGAAGGAATAGGAGCGCAAGTAGAGGAAAAAGACGGTGAAATCCTTATTGTTGCGCCAATCAAAGGTTCACCTGCTGAAAAAGCCGGAATCAAACCGAAGGATCAAATCCTGAAAGTAAACGGGAAAAGCGTAAAAGGCATGAATGTAAATGAAGCCGTCGCTTTAATCCGCGGCAAAAAGGGCACAAAAGTGAAGCTTGAGCTGAACAGAGCGGGAGTGGGAGAGATTGATCTTTCCATTAAGCGCGATACGATTCCTGTTGAGACCGTCTATTCTGAGATGAAAGACAACAATATCGGTGAGATCCAAATCACTTCTTTCTCTGAAACAACTGCTAAAGAGCTGACAAATGCGATCGACAGTTTAGAGAAAAAAGGTGCCAAAGGCTATATTTTAGACTTGAGGGGCAATCCGGGCGGCTTAATGGACCAGGCGATTACAATGAGCAATCTGTTTATTGATAAAGGTAAAAATATTATGCAGGTTGAGTACAAAAACGGCTCAAAAGAAGTCATGAAAGCGGAAAAAGAACGAAAAGTCACAAAGCCGACTGTCGTTTTAGTAAATGACGGAACAGCGAGCGCTGCAGAAATCATGGCCGCTGCCCTTCATGAATCGTCAGGCATTCCGTTAATTGGAGAAACCACATTCGGAAAAGGCACAGTGCAAACCGCAAAAGAGTATGAGGATGGCTCAACAGTCAAACTGACAATGGCCAAATGGCTGACTGCTGACGGTGAGTGGATTCATAAAAAAGGCATCAAGCCGCAATTGAAAGCAGAGCTTCCTGATTACGCGAAGCTCCCTTATTTAGACGCTGATAAAACGTACAAATCAGGCAATACAGGCACTGAAGTCAAAGTCGCTCAGCAAATGCTGAAAGCACTTGGCTATCAGGTGAAGGTAAACAGTACGTATGATCAAGATTTTGTATCAGTCGTCAAACAGTTCCAGAAAAAAGAGAATCTGAAACAAACAGGCGTGCTGACTGGCGATACTACAACAAAACTAATGACAGAACTTCAACAAAAGCTGTCAAATAATGATACGCAAATGAAAAAAGCAATTGAAACGCTGAAAAAAGAAATGTAAAAAAGCCATACGCGGCTGCCGCGTATGGCTTTTTTTTAAGCACCCTTCTGATTCGGATTTGGTTCAGTTTTTTTACCAAATAAACCTTCTTTGACTGGATTTGAACCTGCTCTTTTTACAAACAGCGGATTGAGAATGATTACAGCGATGATATTGGCGGACAATCCCCAGAAACCTTCATAAATGCCGTGTGCAGATTGAGTGATATACACAATAAACGTAACCGCGAGGCCGGCTAATAATCCGATCACTGTCGCCTCTCTCGTTTGGTTCTTCCAGAATAAGCTGACGGCAATCGCGGGGAAGATCTGCACCATACCGGAAACGCCTAAAAGCTGAAGTGTTACTAAGGCAGTCGGGAACAGCATTCCAAATAGAAGAGCAAGACCGATCACGACAAACACCATGGAACGTGTAATAAGGGTCAGTTTGCTTTGTGACACATTTGGATGGATCAAGTCACGGTATAAGTTATTGGCAAATAAATTCGATGCTCCGATAGCCATGATCGAACAAGGGATCAATGAAGCTAGGGCGATAGTGGCATATGCAAAACCTTGTGCCACGCCGCCGTAAGACGTCTGAATCAGATGCAGCAGCGCCAGTCTTGGATTTGTATCTTCCGGCAGCACAAGAAAAGCGATAAAACCAAGGAAAATAACTAAGATTAAAACGATGTTATAAAGCGGCAAAAACATGCTGTTTTTTCTAACTGCATCGGCACTTTTCGCCGTAAATACACCTGTAGCGGCATGCGCCCACATAAAAAGTGCCAAGGCGGATACAATAGATGCTGTAATAAACCAAGGGATGCCTTTTGGGCCCTCTGTCGGTATCGTCAGCATTTGCGGCGCTTCCTTCACCAATGTATCAATCATCGGCGTCCAGCCGTTGAAATGAATAAGAGGGAGGGAAACGACCATAAACAGCATAATCACCCATACTAAAATATCTTTAATAATGGCCGTAAAAGTAGGCCCTTTAATCCCGCTGAAAAACGTGTAAAGAGCAACTAGAATAAATGAGATGATGACAACAAACTTTACGTTGATATAGCCGGTTCCCGCCACCTGAAGCGTATCTTGAATTCCGCTAAGCTGAAGACAGATATATGGGATAAGCATCAGGACACCGACAATTGCAACGAGACTTGCCAACAGCTTGCTGTCAAAACGTTCCCGCGCATAATCAGCGAGAGTTGTTAATTTGTGAATTTTCGCAACTTTCCAAAGTTTCGGCAGGAAGAAATAGGCGATAAAATAAGCCAATACGGAGTAAGGAATAGCAAAAAACGCAACACTTCCGCCTGTGTAAGCCGTACTGGTCAGGCCTAAGAAAGTATATGCCGTGTAAAGGTCAGCGCCTACTAAAAACCAAACGAGAAGGCCTCCAAAACGTCTGCCGCCGACAGACCATTCTTCCACCGAGGTTCGCGATGATTTGTCTCTCCCGGCGAGAAATCCGATACAGACAACAGTTAATACGATAATAGCCGTAATCATAAGTGCAATGAGATTTCCTTGCATCATTCAATTCCTCCATCTTTTTTTTGCATCAGGTAAATGCCAAACGAACATACCGGCGTAATAATAATCCACAGCAGCAGCCAAAAATGGAAAAAAGGAAGGCCGAAAATAATCGGTTCGATTCGATTCACAAACGGCAAAAGTGCAAGCTGAATGAATGGTAAAATGATGAGTAGAACAATAAGTGCTTTTTTAACCATTTACTTTCCTCCTGAAAGATGATAATGCTCACTATAATAGCAGTTGTAAGATAAGATCACAAGATAATTATTAGAAAAAAATGATTTTTTCAATTATTTAATTAAATCACATGGTTTGCATCCTGCACATTATAGGTTTAAAATAATAAATATCTCGAAATCAAGATAATTTAGGAGTGAAAAGATGAAAACAGAAGGATTGCATCATGTCACAGCATTTGCCAGAGATCCGCAAGAAAATTTGCGATTTTATACAGAAGTGCTCGGGCTTCGGCTTGTCAAAAAAACAGTGAATTTCGATGACCCGGGAACATATCATTTTTACTTTGGGAATCAAAATGGAGATCCAGGGACCATTATTACCTTTTTCCCGTTCCAAGGAAGCGGGCAGGGGACGGTAGGGAAAGGCCAAGCCGGCCGAATTTACTTTTCAGTCCCTAAAGGCTCTCTGGCTTTCTGGAAGGAACGCCTTCAAAATAATGGACTGAATGCAGAGGAGAAAATGCTATGCGGGGAACACGCGCTGATCTTTGATGATACAGAAGACCTTCCGTTAGCAATCATGGAAGACGGCAAAAGCGGAAAAAGCGAGTGGACACCTGACGGCATTTCAGAACATGAAGCCATCACCGGAATGAGAGGCGTGCTGCTGTACTCCTTTGATCCGCAAGCAACGATTCAATTGTTAGAGGAAAGCTTCGGATACAGCAAAGTAGCGGAAGAAGATCAGATCGTTAGACTGAAATCCGCAGCGGCTGTCGGAAACGTGATTGACGTTCATTTGCAGCCGGAAAAAAGAGGCGTCGGAGGTTATGGAACAGTTCATCATATAGCGTTTCGGACAACGAGTGAGGAGCAGGCTAAATGGCAGCCGCTTATTGCTGAAAAACATCTCCCTTCATCAGAAATTCTGGACAGGGAGTATTTCACATCAATTTATTTCAGGGAAAAAGGCGGCATTTTATTTGAAATTGCCACAGATGAACCAGGCTTTATGACAGATGAAACGTTTGATGAGCTGGGGACATCCTTAAAGCTGCCTGAATGGCTGGAGCAACACCGCAAACAAATTACAGATATTTTGCCTGAATTGTAGGAGGGGACATGATGAAGCATATTTTTGAAAGAGGGACATCTGATAACGTCTTACTGCTGTTACATGGAACCGGAGGAAATGAACATGATCTCCTTTCATTGGGCCGTTTTATAGATCCGGATGCTCATTTGCTGGGTGTCAGGGGATCAGTGCTCGAAAATGGAATGCCGCGCTTTTTCAAACGTCTCAGCGAAGGTGTATTTGATGAAAAGGATCTCGTTGAGCGGACAAAAGAATTGAAAGATTTTATCGACGAGGCGGCACAAATGCATCAGTTTGACCGGAGCCGAGTGATTGCAGTCGGCTACTCAAACGGCGCAAATATCGCAGCGAGCCTGCTTTTTCATTATGCGGATGTTTTAAAGGGGGCTATTCTGCATCATCCTATGGTGCCGATACGGGGGCTTGAGCTTCCCAATATGACAGGGCTTCCTGTTTTCATTGGGGCGGGAAAATATGATCCGCTTTGCACAAAGGAAGAATCGGAAGAGCTTCACCGCTGTTTGCTTGACAGCGGGGCATCTGCTTCAGTTTTTTGGCAGGATGGGGGCCATCAGCTCACACAGCATGAAGCTGAACAGGCTCGCCAATGGTACAAAGATACGTTTCAATAAAAAAACCTTAGTCCGTGTTTATCCGGACTAAGGTTTTTCTTAGATTTACAGCCAAGTTGATACTTTTGATAGAGGCAAGCGGTTGCTTTGGTGTGCAGGTTTCACTGCTTTCCCGATAGAAATAAGCATAACCGGAACATAGCGCTCGCTGATATCAAATTCCTTTTGGAACTGCTCCTTATTAAATCCTCCGATTGCGCAGGTGTCATAACCTTTCGCTTTTGCGGCAATCATAAGCTGCATAGCAGCCAATGAAGCATTTAAGAAAGCGGAATCGCGTGCGAACTGTTCACTTTGGTAAGCACCGTTAATTTGGCCAAGAAGCGTTTGTTTGATTTCATCCGTGATGAAACCTTGGTTTGCCAGTTCAGCGTAAACGTCTTCACCGTTTTCATTCGCTTTTAGATCGCCTAAAATGGCAACGACAGCAGAAGATTCAACAATTTGTTTTTGATTATATGCTACAGGCAGAAGAGCCGCTTTTGATTCATCGCTGTGGAAAACTGTAAAATGCCAGTGCTGCAGATTCCATGCAGAAGGCGCTTTAGTGGCGAGCTCCAAAAGATCAGTCAGTTCCTCTTTAGAGATCGGGGCATTCGTATCATATTCCTTAACAGATGCCCGTGCTTGCAAAATGTCCAGAGTATCAGTCATAATGTTTCCTCCTTCGGGTAAACGTGGTATGATAATAGAAAAGTTAGAAGCTTACTAAATGTAACTTGAAAGATAATTTTAATGGATCAGTGAATACTTGTCAAACAATAGATGAAGGGATGAAGACTAGTGGGAAATACAATGTGCCCTAAAATGGAGTCAGCTTTCTCATTGCTGGGAAAACGATGGAACGGTCTGATCATCCATGTACTAATGGATGGGCCGAAACGATTTAAAGAGATAACGGAAACCATACCGATGATCAGCCAAAAAATGCTGGCAGAGCGCCTTAAAGAGCTAGAGCAAAACGAAATTGTTGAACGCCGGGTTCTTCCCGAGACACCGGTAAAAGTGATCTATACGCTGACTGAAAAAGGAACCGCGCTGCAAGCCGTATTTCAAGAAATGCAAGCGTGGGCCGATCAATTTTGTGAGCCTGGTGTTACAGTGTGCGAAGAAGAGAAATAATGGAAAGAAACAGAGCATCCGCAGAAAGGGTTTGTTTCAGTGAGAAAGTCATGTAAGTGGGTCATACCGTTTACATGACTTTTTATTTTAGGAGCCATGATATGAATCAGCTTATATTTTACACTTATAAAAAGAGATGTTAGGATGATGTCAACATACAAAAATAGGAAAGGATCCTTCCGTGAAAAAGTTACTAACAGCTATCCTGTTGTTAATGGGAATCATCATTTATCTTGTTGTTCAAATCAGCAAACCGGAGCTCTATCTGCCTGAATTTTATATATACGATCAAAACCCTGTCAGCTTTCATTGGAATTACATAGGCATCGAAACTGGGTATAAAAAGGGAGACCCTGATTCTATCCACCAAATCTGGATCACACCGTTATATTTCGTTTTGCTGGCTGTTTTCATTCTGGTTATTTCTGCTTTTTTGAAAAAGAAATAAAAAAAGAGAGGTCTTGAATAAGGATCTCTCTTTTTTTATTTCATTGACTGGCCATTTGCTAAGTGTAAAGCAGATGAAGAAGTTTCACCATCTTATAACTTACCATTCAAAAATTGTGCCTCGCCGAGCCCGAAACTCCAATCAGCATCACCGTTTTCCGTAATGGAAACCATTAGGTCTTCCGGGGAAATACCGCATTCTGCTTCTAGTTTTTCAGCCAGCAAGGCATATAATTTCTCTTTTTGGCTCTTTGTTCTTGTTTTACTTGTAATGCTGATCACGATCAAATCCTTGCTTCTATGAAATCCTAATCCGGTATCGTGAATCACGAGCTCATTCGCGGGATGCTGGTGCACAATTTGATATCGGTCACTCTCCGGCACGCCAAACGCTTCTACCATTGCTTGATGAGCAGTGTCTAATAGCGATTGTAATGCTTTTTGATCACGGCCTTCTATCAGATCGAAACGTAATAATGGCATTTGAATTCCTCCTTTTGTGACACTGATTTTATCAGCATGTTATCACATTATTTTGTTATCTGAAGCCAATTGATAGATAAAAACATAACATATAACCAATAATTGATCAATATATAACTATATTGTTGTCTGACAGCCTATGAAATCATAAATATTACTGGCAGTAATTGATTAGGAGGTTAGTATGAAAATAATAGTTGATCAAAAGATGACAATTATATCACCACGAAGATCCTATTTCGTTGAAATGAAAGCGTTTTCTAATAAACATCCGGAGATATTGTCAAAAACAACATGAAAATGGAGGTTGGCCATGCCGAGTTTTATCACTGCTGCCGGGGTTTTTATTTTGTTATTTCTGACGGCGTGAGCATGAAGGAAACGTTTCAAACATGGACGCTGCTCACAACGGTCCTCTCGGTACAGGACTGGGCTGTGTTTTATTGGCCGGATTATTTTTGTAATAATGCTTTATCAGTAAAAATCCAATTTAACAATAGCCCAATCGTTTTTCTTCCTGGATGAATATCTTATATATAGGCAGACATAAAGGAGGAAATAATCATGTACCCTCAACACTCATATTATCGCGGGAACCCAGGTCCGGCCGGATACCCGGAACGAAACCCTTTTTTGTTTGGCGCTCCTTTAGTCGGCGGTTTATTAGGCGGTTTTCTTGGGAGTGCTCTTTTTAATTATCCGCGTCCCTATGCGTATCCGCCTGTTCCTTACGGTTACGGAGGTGCGCCATACGGCCCCGGGGGATCGTATGGCGGAGGTTATCCCGGTTTCTATTAGCAAAAACGGCCTGCACAGAAGCAGGCCGTTTTTTATCGCATAATTTCTACCTCGGACATATTGTAGTCCTGCTGTTTATGAAACATGACTTCCAGATGGCCGTCTTTATATACGGCTTTCGTTCCTTTCCGCTTGACAAGACAGGGAAGATTTATTTTTTTAGGATGAGTCAAACCCGGGAAATGTTCAATCAGTAATGTATGTGATGTATGTTTAATTTTGAGCTGTTCCAGCTGGCTTTCGCTTACTGAAACCTTTACAAACACATGGTCTGCTGTTTCGAATATATCTATATCAGGTTCGGTGCGCTTTGTTTTTTCTTTAGTCGGGAGAGGATCGCGAAATGGAAATTGAGCCGCGTAATCACTTCCGAACACACTTTCCATTACACTGTTTACATAATGCTCAACCTCTTTTGGATCGGCCTTTTTTAATGCTTCCTTGGAAAATTGATTTTGGAAAGGAAAGTACTTGTTCCACTCAAACATCTTCGTCACACCTTTCTTCACGGACAAAATAGTATATGCCTGCTCGATCTTTCACGTGATATAATATAAGATGCTCTAAAGAAAGGCAGGGACATAATATGCATCATTCAGAAACAAAAAAAGGCGTTCTTTACACAGCCGTTTCCTTTACGATGTGGGGGCTGTTTCCGCTTTATTGGAAGCTTCTTGAACAGCTGCCGGCACTTGATATTTTAGCTCACCGTATCATTTGGTCTTTTGTTTTTATGTGTATCGTGCTTTTTTTCTTGCGTCAATGGAAAACGGGGTGGCATGAGCTGCGGTCTTTAAAAAAGAACGGAGGCATACTATCTTTATTTCTCGCTTCAATTCTCATTTCGGTTAACTGGTTTGTATACATATGGGCTGTCAATCATGGATTTCTGCTAGAAGCAAGTCTTGGCTACTACATCAATCCGCTTGTGTCAGTTCTTCTCGGCATTTTGTTTTTAAAGGAAAAGCTGAATCGCCTTCAATTGGTTGCAGTTTCTATTGCGGCAGCCGGCGTTATTATTTCTGCGTTTCAATACGGCTCCATTCCGTACATCGCGCTGCTGCTTGCATTCAGCTTTGGCTTATACGGATTTACCAAAAAAAGAACAAGTCTTTCAAGCGCTATCGGTTTAACGCTGGAGACATTCATGATTATGCCGATTGCATTGGGGTATTTGCTGCTTAGCGGCCATATTCAGCCTGCGGGTGCAGAAAGCGGCGGGGCATGGGTGCTTCTCTTTTTTGCCGGTGTGTTTACCGCGCTGCCGCTCTTATTGTTTGCTGAAGGGGCGAAGCGGCTGCCGCTGTATCAAGTCGGTATATTACAATATATTGCACCGACCATCACCTTGCTGATCGGGCTGTTCATTTACCATGAGCCATTTTCAAGCTCGAAGGCATTTACCTTTGCCTGTATATGGGCTGCATTAGTCTTGTTTACGTTTTCACAAGTGAAATGGAAACGGGCATCAAAAAGCCATTGAGCCTTTGGCTTTTCAGTTTGAGTATATATTATGTATAATCATTTCATGTATGTAAGACATAAAGGAGCAGGACGATGGACAATGATATAGAAATAGGAAAAGCATACGCCTCGCTATGGAACAGCCGCTCTTTCTCAAACGAAGATGCAGAAGCGGTTACAGAGGCAATTGATCTTGAGCTTTTGGATAAGAGAACACATCCGAGACTTCGTAAACCTATGCTGGAAAAATATTATGCCGCTATACAGCGCATTGTGAATTCACAGCTGGAACCGGCTGTCAAATATCAACTGGTCAAATTACATACAGAACGCGTACAGTATTTAAAAGTAGAAAGAGGGGAGCAATTATGAAAGCAATCATAAAAGAAGATGTGCAAGCATCTTTAGAACGATATGCGGACCGCCCTGTATATATCCATTTAGAAACCACAACCGGTTCTTACTCGGCACATTTAAATGAAAAAAACATGACGGTTGTTGCTTATATACGCAATGCGAAGGTAACCTATCATCAAGCTAAAATCAAAGGGAGCGGGCCTTACCGGGTCGGCTTAAAAACAAAAGAGGGCTGGATTTATGCTGAAGGCCTGACTGAGTACACAGTGGATGAAGAAAACCGCTTATTAATGGCAGGACACTTGCCGGGCGGAAAACTGGCTATTTCACTTCAAATCAGTGAAAAACCGTTCACAGTTTAAAGAAAAGGGTGAAAAAATAATGAAAGAACACGTGCTTGTAATCCTGCCTCACCCTGATGACGAATCATACGGTGTGGCGGGTCTGATTGCTTTAAACAGAAAAAAAGATGTGCCCGTTACATATGCTTGCGCTACGTTAGGCGAAATGGGCAGAAATATGGGAGATCCATTTTTTGCTAATCGGGAAACCTTGCCATTATTAAGAAAACAAGAGCTTATCAACGCCTGCAAAGAAATGGATATTAATGATTTGCGAATGCTCGGACTTCGGGATAAAACGCTTGAGTTTGAAGACGATAAATATTTAGCTGATATCATGGAAGAAATCATAGATGATGTAAAACCAAGCTTAATTGTCACATTTTATCCGGGACATGGCGTGCACCCTGACCATGATGCATGCGGGGAAGCGGTCATCCGGGCATTGTACCGCAAAAAGAAAGAAGACCGTCCGCGCACACTATGCATGGCTATTACACGCAATAGGGAAGAGGTGCTTGGCGAAGCAGACGTCGTACTTGATATCAAAGAAGTGGCAGATATTAAAATGAACGCGTTAAGAGCTCATCGCACCCAGACGGAAGGTATGCTCCGAGAGCTTGAGGAAAAACTGAAAAACAATGAACCTGTTATGGCAACATGGTTTGAAGAAGAAGTGTATTGGACATATCAATGGAATGATTAAAAAAAGGTATAAGGCCCTTGAGGGGACCTTATACCTTTTTTAATTTCAAGTCAGATGCAATCGCTGATGCAAGAGTAGATCTCAGTGAGATGTCCTCAAAAGACAAACCGAGCTGAACCGCGGTTTGCGCAATTTCCGGGCGGATCCCCGACAATGTGGATGAAACGCCGATCAAACGCAGCGCCTCAATCAGACTGAACAGCTGGTGGGCAACCATGGTATCAATTACCGCTACTCCGGACAAGTCAATGTAAAGCTGCGTCACCTTTTTTTTCGCACATTGATTCAATGTATTTTCCATGATCAATTTAGCGCGGACGGTATCAATATCACCGATTAACGGAAGCAGTCCCACACTGTGGAACAGCACGATTACCGGGGCGCTCAATTCAGTGATCATATCCTTTTGGGCTTGAAGCTGAAGGCTTGTGTTTTTGTACATTTCTTCTATAAAAATATGAATCACAAGATCAAACGCCTTAATAAGGGTGTGATACAAATCCTCGGCTTCTTCGCTTTTCACGGTATCCTGATTGATATGAACAAAGTCCTTCACATAGGAAATATACAAGTCTCTCACTCTGACAAACTCACGGATAATATAGTGGATAGGCGTTTTTAAATGCTCTTGATCCTGGGTGACTTCAAATGCCCAGGCTTTTAGAATGGGCAAGTATACCTCTTCTTCATCTATAAAGATACGGCTGATCTTATAATTGAAAGCAAGATTCTGGCTCTTTAAATTTTTAATGACGGCCGGGTCTGTTGATGCATAGATTGAATTCGGATCAGTTTCCTCGATTGTTTCATACCATGTAGAACTTATTTCTTCTGCATGCTGAGACAGATACTCATATAATTTCTGATTTTGTGCCATGTCATATCACCTCTTTTAAAATTCCTGCTTCAATAAATAACGCTTCTGCAGTTTAACCAGCCTGAAAAACAGCCCGACTGCTCCTGCCGCTAGTCCTGCAATTAACCCGATCCAATAACCGAACGCGCCAAGTCCTGTAAACGTGCCGACCGCATAACCGACAGGAAGGCCGATAACCCAATAAGAAATAAAAGCGGCTGCAAGTGTATAATTGACATCTTTATATCCTCTGAGGGCGCCCTGAATAGGTGCTGCCACAGCATCGGAAAGCTGAAAAAACAGCGCGTAAATTAAAAAGTGCTGCGTTAGCCGGAGGACATCCTGATCAGAGGTGTACATACCTGCGATTTGCTCTCTGAATAAAAGGATACAGGCAGCTGTTAACAAAGAAAAGCCTACTGCCATCATGATGCCGATAAAGCTGTAAGAGCGAGCGTCTTTAAAACGAGCTGCTCCGGCCTCAAACCCGACAACTATCGTTAAAGCCATGGACACGCTGAGCGGCAGCATATATAAAAGTGACGCAAAGTTCATGGCGGCCTGATGGGACGCGATGGTTACTGTATTGAAATGGCTCATCAGCAAAGTGACAGCCGCGAAGATGCTCGTTTCAAAAAACACGGCAAACCCGATGGGCAGTCCGATTTTCAGCATATTTTTGCACGCTTCCCAAGAGAACTTATACATGGTAAGGAAAATGCCATATTCAGAAAACGGCGCTGCTTTATGAATGATGATAAAACTGATGATACAGATGCACCAATACGTAAGCGCTGATGCAATTCCGGCGCCGACTCCGCCAAGGGCAGGCATGCCGAATTTTCCGAAAATAAATACGTAGTTTAACACAAAATTAATCGGCAGTGAACATAGTGTAATCATCATGGTCACTCGTGTTTTTCCTAATGAGTCAATGAACGATCTCAAAACGGTGTAAACAAATAAAGGAAAAATCCCCAAAGATAAAAACCCTAAAAAGTGCTTAGCAATGTCATATACGTGAGCCTCAAGGTTCAATCGGGACAGAACAGGATCAACTATTCCATATCCAACCGCTAAAACGGCGATGCTTAGAAGCGCGGCCACATATACAGCCTGTAAGACAGTAAAGGGAATTTGTTTGGTTTTATCAGCACCTAATAGCTGTGCGACAATCGGGGTGACAGCCATTAATATACCTGCCAGTCCAGTATAGACAGGCGTCCAAAGACTTGATCCAATGGCCACACCGGCTAAATCGGCGGCGCTGACTTTCCCTGACATCACCGTATCTAAAAAGGTCATGAGAGAAAGCCCCGCCTGAGTGATTAAAATCGGAATTAAAATGTGCAAAAGCTGTTTTATCTTTTGTCCGGCGTTTTTGGTTTCTTTCATACATTGATCCCCGTTTCTTTATCATAACGAGAGAAATTATAACATTTTATGTATAAAAAGCAATGAACGCCTGGCCTATTCTTTTTTTGTCGGTTTCGTTTTTCTAAACATTTGGGCATAAATAAAAGAAAGCGAAATAACGCCTAAAAAGGTGCAGATATATTGAATGATTCTTTCCATTTCCATTCTTTACATACCTCCTTTACCAATAGAATGTACATCAATAAGATAAGCATGCGTGCAAAGTTGAAAATATGAAAAGGAGATGAAGGCCCATGCATTACGAACAGATGACAGAAAGTGTATTCACGGCAAAGATACAATCGCATTTAGAACAGATATTAGGGGATGCTTCTCTTATTTTGAAAACGTTACACGAAAAAGATCAATGCCTCCTTTGTGAATTGGATGACTTGGGACGTATTTTTGAGAATATGCACGGCATTGCCTCATCCTTTTATTTGCAATCATACATTGAACAATTTACACCGTCATTTGTGGAACTGGCCAAGGCGATTAAAAATTTATCGGAAAATAAGCATGGCGCGTTAATTGTCATTGAAAGGGCAGACCCGGTTGACGAATTTATTCAAAAAGGAACATCGCTGCATGCAGAAATCAGTGCTTCATTAATTGAAAGCATCTTTTTCCCGGGAAACCCTCTTCATGACGGCGCTTTATTAGTGAGGGATCATACACTCGTCTCAGCCGGAAACGTTCTCCCGCTGACGACACAAGAAGTGGATATTCATCTGGGAACCAGGCACCGGGCGGCTTTGGGGATGTCTGGATATACAGATGCGCTTGTGCTGGTTGTTTCTGAGGAAACAGGCAAGATGTCGTTTGCGAAGGACGGTGTGTTATATCCGCTCATCTCACCGAGAACATAAAAATAAACAAAAGGACCCGAACAGCTTTCGTCTCATGAGACAAAATGACTGGAATAGAACTCTTTTTTAAAAGCATTCATGCCATACTGAATGCTTTTTTTCTTGAAAATAGAAAGTCGGGAAATGTAACCTAGTATAAAAGTTATATTAGATTAATATTAATAAAGTTAAATACTTTACCTGATTTTGTATTTATAGTACTGTATAAAATATTACATAAATTTTAATGGAAGGGTGTGCCGCATGACTAATGTATTAATGATCGGTTTTCCGGGAGAGGGCCATATTAATCCGTCTATCGGTGTAATGAAGGAGCTGAAATCACGAGGAGAAAACATTACTTACTATGCAGTAAAGGAATATGAAGAAAAAATCACTGCGCTTGATATTGAATTTCGTGAATATAACGATTTTAGAGAAGAATATTTCGGAAAAAACGCAACTGGTAATGAGGAAAGAGATTTTGCCGAAATGATATGCGCCTTTTTGAAAGGGTGTAAGGACATCGCCACCCATATTTATAATGAAGTGAAAAACGAATCATACGATTATGTCATATATGATCACCATTTCCTGGCCGGTAAAATCATTGCCAATCTGCTGAAGCTGCCTAGATTTTCATTATGTACGACCTTTGCGATGAATGAGGATTTTTTAAAGGGAATGATGGACACCTTCAATAGCAGACCATTTGAAGACTCACCTTATTACGAATCCTATCAGCAGCTCGCAGAAACCTTAAATGCCGAGTTTCAAGCGGGAATTACCAAGCCTTTTGACGTTTTTTCGTCCGATGGAGATTTGACGATTGTCTTTACGTCAAGAGAATTTCAGCCAATGGCTGAGCAATTCGGAGAAAATTATGTGTTTGTTGGTCCTTCAATTGCAAAAAGAGCCAAAAGCAATGACTTTCCATTCGATGAGATTGACAATGAAAACGTGCTGTTTATTTCTATGGGAACCATTTTTAATAATCAAAAAGAGTTTTTCAACCAATGTCTCGAGGTGTGCAAAGACTTTGACGGAAAAGTTGTGCTGTCCATTGGGAAACATGTTAAACAAAGTGAGTTAAACGATATTCCTCACAATTTTATTGTGCGCCCGTATGTGCCGCAGCTTGAAATCCTGAAAAGAGCCAGTTTGTTTGTCACCCACGGCGGAATGAACAGCACAAGCGAAGGGTTATATTTTGAAACACCGCTCATTGTCATTCCGATGGGAGCTGATCAATTCGCTGTCGGAAAACAGGTGGAACAAGTAGGTGCGGGGAAAGTGCTGAAAAAAGAACAGCTGTCTGAAAACCTTCTGAAAGAAACCATTCAAGAAGTGATCAGCAATCCTGTTTATGCTAAGAATGCAAAAGCAATTGGCCAGTCACTGAAAGCAGCAGGCGGTGCTGAAAAAGCTGCCGGCAGCATTCTTGAATATGTTAAACACAATACTCAATCAGCTAACGCATAGTGTATACAGCCTGTTCATTTGAAATGGACAGGCTTTTAACTGTTTCGGAAAGCTGGGCAGAGTTGCAGTCAGAAGAAGGGATTTGACACTTTGATAGAGAATTGAAAGAAAAACAGACAGGAAAGGAGGAAAATCTGCTTCTTTCATCAGCATAAACCAATCATTTTACCCCCGCTTAAATAGTTCCTTAGACTTTCGATAAACCTATACAAATTATGTAAAGTATTAGGTGTTTATCTAGAGTTTTAAGGTCGAACGAAGCTGAATTTGCTGCCGGATCTATAAAAATTTGTTTATAACGCTAAAAAAGTGACGATAAAACGTATGTGTGCCATTTTTGGAAACAGAATACTAATTATTTCTGTTTGTCTCATAAAAAGTTTAGGAGGTTAAATGAATGAAAAAGAAGATCGTAGCCGGCTTGGCTGTTTCCGCAGTTGTTGGGTCATCGATGGTAGCAGCACCCGCGGACGCAAAAACGATAAAGGTGAAAAGCGGTGACTCTCTTTGGAAACTTTCGCGCCAGTATCATACGAGTATTTCAGCACTGAAATCCGAAAACAAATTGAAATCGTCAATGCTTTATGTCGGCCAAAGCCTTAAAGTTCCTGAAAGCAGCAAAAAAAGCAAAACATCCTCATCAAACTCAAGCAAAACGTCAACATACACCGTAGCATATGGTGATTCCTTATGGATGATTGCCAAAAATCATAAAATGAGTGTTTCAGAGCTTAAAAGCTTAAACAGCCTGAGCAGTGATTTGATTCGTCCCGGCCAAAAACTGAAAATTAAAGGGACAAGCAGTTCAAATGGTTCGAATGGGCAGAAAAAAAAGCAACGGTTCAAATTCTGCAGGCTCATCAAAAGGTACATATACTGTAAAGCTTGGTGATTCTCTGTGGAAAATCGCAAACAGTCTAAATATGACGGTGGCCGAATTGAAAACCTTAAACGGCTTAACATCAGATACGCTTTACCCTAAGCAAGTATTAAAAATAAAAAAAAGCAGCTCATCCAATAGCGGTAGCGGCGGTTCCAAAAAGCCGTCAAACTCAAATTCTTCAAAAACAACTACATACAAAGTGAAATCGGGTGATTCGTTATGGAAGATTGCGAATCAGCTGGGCGTTACTGTGCAAAGTATCCGTGATAAGAACAATTTGTCTAGTGATGTTCTGCGAATCGGGCAGGTTCTCACGATTTCAGGAACGACTAAATCAAATAATTCCAATAAGACAGTCCCGAAAGACAAACCAGGATCAAACGTTCAAATTGGAACAAAGATTGACAGAATGATAACGGAGGCAAAAAAATATGTCGGTGTTCCGTATCGCTGGGGCGGAAATACGCCTTCCGGTTTCGATTGCAGCGGCTATATTTATTACCTCATTAATAAAGTATCATCTATTTCAAGGCTGAGCACGGCAGGGTACTGGAACGTAATGCAAAAAGTCAGCCAGCCGTCAGTCGGTGACTTTGTTTTCTTTACGACGTATAAATCCGGACCGTCTCACATGGGGATTTACTTGGGCGGCGGCAATTTTATTCATGCAAGCTCGGACGGTGTGGGCATTTCCAATCTCAGCAATTCGTATTGGAAACAGCGCTACCTGGGCGCACGAAGCTATTTTTAAACTATAGCATCGACATTAGACAGACGGGGCGTTTGGGCAGGACGTCCTGCTGCCCTAATGTAAAAGCCTTTTAAAAGGCTTTTTTTAGTTTATATCGGAATATGATTGACCAGACTGTTAGAAAAAACAAGGGGGAGACAGCATGAATCGTTTCTTGCTCCTTATCGTGCTGGCGGCACTGGGTCTTGCGGGATGCAGTCAGGAAACACCTCCCGATCATCCGCGGCGGGTACCGGAAAAAAAGGTAATAGAAACCTCAGCGTTTCGCCATCAGATTCAGCTGGTCAATAGAGAAGGCAAAAAAGTCGGGTTTATTGAAATAAAAGAGTCAGAAGACGAAGGGCTCGATTTTCACATCTCAGCACACAGCCTGACACCTGGGGCTTCACTCGGTTTTCATATTTATGAAAAAGGATCATGTGTCAGGCCGGATTTTGAATCCGCGGGCGGACCCTTTAATCCGCTGAACAAAGAACACGGCTTCAATAATCCGATGGGACATCATGCCGGAGATCTTCCGAATCTTGAGGTCGGCGCAGACGGGAAAGTAGATGTTATTATGAATGCGCCTGAAACCTCTTTACAAAAAGGAAGCAAATTGAATATTCTCGACCAGGATGGCAGCGCGTTTATTATTCATGAACAGGCTGACGACTATTTGACGAATCCGAGCGGAAATTCAGGAGCGCGAATTGTCTGCGGAGCGCTTTCTGGCAATAACGAGAAACAGTAATATAGCGGGAGCCCTTTTGTATTGAGCATACAGGGGCTTTTTTAGTATACTCGTTAATGGAATACGAATAGGAAAGGAAACCTGTCTATGACATCTCAATTGCAGCACTTAACATTGCCGGAAGATATACAAAATAAGCTTTTATCATATAAAAGCCAGCCGATTTCTCCAGAATTTCAATCGCTCATCGGGACATCAGGCTATGAGGCGGAGGATGAAGCCATTTTATTCGATGCCATTATCGCATTAGCGATGGGGAAAAATATCCTGTTAAAAGGACCTACAGGCTCAGGTAAAACTAGGCTGGCAGAAACATTGTCCAGCTATTTTCATAAACCAATGCACAGTGTCAACTGCTCAGTTGATTTGGATGCTGAAGCGCTGGTCGGCTATAAAACCATTGAAAATCAATCTGGCCAGGCGACGATCGAGTTTATCTCGGGACCTGTGACAACGGCCATGAATGAAGGCCACTTTCTTTATATAGATGAAATTAATATGGCAAAACCGGAAACCCTGCCAATCTTAAACGGTGTATTGGACTACAGAAAAATGATGACAAATCCGTTTACAGGAGAAGTCGTTCGGGCAAAAGAAGGGTTTGGAGTCATTGCTGCCATCAATGAAGGCTACGTCGGAACCGTTCCGCTGAATGAAGCGCTTAAAAACCGTTTTGTCATCATTGATGTGCCTTATATTAAAGGCGAGCTGCTGAAACAAGTACTCATGTCTCAGTCTGCCCTTCATGATGAGAAATTGATTGACCGGTTTATCACGCTGTCTTCTGATCTGATCGTTCAGGCTAATAACGGGCAGGTGTCTGAAGAAGCGGCATCCATCAGAGCTTTAATTGATACGTGTGATTTAGCCGCTTATATTCCGCCGCTACGCGCCATTGAACGCGGAATTGTAGAGAAGCTTGACGATGACCGTGAAAAGGCGGCGGTCCGAAATATCGCAGAAACTCTGTTTGAATGAGGGATGTGCGATGAAATTTATCAAATTTAATGACAGCACAATTGACTCGTTTTTATTTATGATGCTGACCGATTTGGCCAAAACGCTCACCAAAAGTGAGGCAGTGGAAGTGGAGTATGGCGTTCAGTCCTACTACAACCCATTTGAAAAAAAAATCTACATGAGCCATTTTTGGAAGGACAGAGCAGCTGAAGATATGGAAGCAGGTCTCAAAAGCGATGTCTACCTTCGATCAGTCGGAACAAAATACAGCTCGCTGCAAGAGTTTGCGAGCCTTTTGGATTATATCCAGCACAATCTTACGTACAAAAGCTTTGCCAAACAGCTGTTTATGCTGCTTGAGGACATCAGAATTGAAGAATGTATCAAACACGAGCGTCCTGGTACAAAGTATGTATTTGCAAAACGAAAAGACATGTACAGAAAACATTTCTCCACGCAGCTGACTTTAAATTTAGAACGAAGCATTTTTACGGATGCGCTCTTTTGCGCCATGTATGTCAAGCTGACGGCGGAATCGCCTCTGGAAGCCATCCCGTCTATGCGTGATGATATTGATCTGATGCGTCCGTTTATCGAACAGCAGCTCTTGCGTGTGTATGAAGCTGATTCTACACATCACGTTCTGAAAATTGTCGAAGATATCATGGACGGACTTGAAGAGGTGCTTGATAAAGACATGCTGAATACCTACTTCTTTTTGCCTGAGTTAGATTATGCAAAAGCTGCCGAGCAGCCGTTATTTGAAGAAGAGAAAAAAGCGCCGAAGCTGAGTGATGACATAACGCTTCCGAAAAAGTCAGACGGCGATGAAGATATTCACGATGAAGAAATGCCGACTTGGCACCGTGAAACAGAAGCGCCGTCTAAAAGCTTCCTTCAATTTGATATTGAACACGGCGCAAAATCCGATTTAGGAAAAGATGCTTCTCGTGAAGGGGACGATGGAGACCAGGCCCTCGGCTCTGTTCAAGGTTCAGCCAGACAGACAAAACGAAAAGACTATTCCAAACTGGAAGCGCTGGAGTCCAAAAAAGACCAGCCGAACGGTGCGGGTCTTGCCGACGGAAAGGAAAATAAATTCGCGTTTGCGATTTATAAAGAACCGCAGCCTGCAACACAAGATGAAGAGCTTTCTTATAAACAGCAGGCAAAATCGATCGAATCGTATCAGAAGCGTTTGAAACAGATGATTCAAAAAACGCTTGAACACAAAAAAAACGCTGCCAAGGACTGACCTTCACGCGGGCCGTCTGAACAACAAGCTTCTCCGTTATTTTACGGAGCGGAATCCGCGTCTTTTTTACAAAAAACAAGAGCCTTCTTCAGAAATTGACGCTGTTTTCACATTGCTGGTCGACTGTTCAGCCAGCATGTTCGACAAAATGGATGAAACGAAGCGGGGAATCGTATTGTTTCACGAAGCCCTGAAGTCGGTAGCAGTCCCGCATCAAATTGTCGGTTTCTGGGAGGATACAAACGATGCGACCGAAACGAGTCAGCCGAACTATTTTAATACGGTAATTCCATTTCAGTCATCCTTAAGACAGGCGGCGGGACCGGCGATTATGCAGCTTGAACCTGAGGAAGACAACCGTGACGGCTATGCGATCAGGCAAATGACGAAAAAAATGCTGCAGCGGAGCGAGGCGCAAAAATTCTTAATCGTGTTCTCTGACGGAGAGCCGGCCGCATTTGGTTATGAGCAAAATGGAATTGTCGATACAAGTGAAGCGGTTATCGAAGCTCGAAAAAGAGGAATAGAAGTCATAAATGTTTTTCTCTCCAACTCGGAAATTGAAGAATCACAAATGAAAACGATACAGGATATGTACGGGAAGTTCAGTATATTTGTCCCGGATGTCGATCAGCTTCCGGATGTACTGTATCCGCTTCTTAAAAAACTGCTCCATAAAAGCATAGGATAACCCTTTATTCTATGCTTTTTGGCGTTTCTTTTTTTAAATGATTAAATTTTTTGTTTTTTATAAAGGTTTTTTACTATTTTGTGAACAATCAAGGTAGAATCAAATTGCAAACAGTGGTAAAATATCGTTGGAAGCGTTTTTATTACATAATTTTGGACACAGCGTTCGAAAGTTATTTTAAGATAGTGAATAAATCACTTGATTATCTAGGTTGGGGGTAATATTCAAATGTTTCAAAATAATATGAAACAACGAATGAATTGGGAAGATTTTTACGGTCCGAACCTCGGCTATGCGCTGGAGCTTTACGATCAGTACACCCAGGATCCGAACAGCATTGATCCGGATCTGAAGGAAATGTTCGACGAACTCGGAGCTCCTCCAAGCGATATAAAAGAGGCATCGGGAACAAAAGAAAAGGGACGTGTTACAGCCGATCTGATACAAAAGATCGCATCAGCAATCAGACTTGCAGAAGATATACGAACCTATGGCCATTTGAACGCTTCCGTCAATCCGCTCAGAAAGGATGGGAAAAAGAGCGAGCTCTTTCCATTATCCGATTACGGGCTAACAGAAGAGGAAATAAAAGAAATACCTGCGTCGGTCATTTGTAAAGACGCTCCTACAAACATTACGAACGGTTTAGAAGCCATTCAATATTTGCGAAATACGTATAAAAGAACCATCTCATTTGAATTTGATCATGTACACGATTTTAAAGAGCGCGAGTGGCTGACTCAAAAGATTGAATCCGGTGAATTGTTCCAAAAGAACTCAGCCGAAAAGCTGTCAGCTGTGCTGGAGAGACTGATGGAAGTAGAGGGATTCGAGCAATTTTTACACCGGACCTTCGTCGGGCAGAAGCGTTTTTCAATTGAGGGTCTGGACGCTCTCGTTCCAGTGCTTGATGACATTATTGCACAATCTGTCAAATCAGGTACAACGAGCGTCAACATCGGTATGGCGCACAGGGGCCGCCTGAATGTGCTGGCACATGTGCTGGGCAAACCGTATGAAATCATATTCTCAGAATTCCAGCACGCGCCGAACAAAGATCTTGTCCCGTCTGAAGGATCAATCGGCATCAGCTACGGATGGACGGGGGATGTCAAATATCATCTGGGAGCGAACCGTGAGCTTCATGACGCTGAAACGAAGTCAGCGCGCATTACGCTGGCGAATAACCCGAGCCACTTGGAATTTATCAATCCGATTGTTGAAGGCAGCACAAGAGCGGCTCAGGAAACAAGAACACAAAGCGGATATCCGGTTCAGGATGAAACAAAATCACTTGCGATTTTAATTCATGGAGATGCTGCGTTCCCGGGGGAAGGAATTGTAGCTGAAACATTGAATTTAAGCTCTTTAAAAGGGTATCAAGTCGGCGGTGCGATTCATATTATCGCCAATAACATGATCGGATTCACAACAGAAAGCGCTGAATCAAGATCAACAAACTATGCCAGTGACCTGGCGAAGGGCTATGAAATTCCGATTGTTCACGTAAATGCGGACGATCCTGAAGCCTGTCTTTCAGCTGTTAAGTTTGCGGTAGAATACCGAAAAACATTCAACAAGGACTTTCTGATTGACTTGATCGGGTACAGACGCTACGGACACAACGAAATGGATGAGCCGTCAACTACTCAGCCGATGCTGTATGACGCTGTAAGAAAGCATCCGACTGTCAAACATATTTTCGCGGAAAAGCTCGTTAAAGAAGGGGTGCTTACCGAGGAAGTTGTTCAAAACATTGAAAAGTCGGTAACGAAACGCATAGAAGACGCTTATCAAAAAGTGCCGGCTAAAAAGGAACATATCGCCAGTGAAATAGAACTTCCGGAACCTGTTTCAAACGGCTTTCCGGATGTAGATACATCTATTGATTTTGATGTGCTCCGCAAGCTGAATGGCGAACTGGTCAATTGGCCGGAGTCGTTTAATGTATTCGGTAAGCTAAAACGCATTTTGGAAAGACGGGCCAAGGCGTTTGATGATGACAGAAAAGTGGAATGGTCATTGGCTGAATCTCTCGCGTTTGCTTCCATTCTGAAAGACGGAACACCGATTCGATTAACAGGACAGGATTCTGAGCGCGGAACGTTTGCTCAAAGAAACCTTGTGCTTCACGACAGTGAGACAGGCAAGGAATTTGTGCCGCTGCACCATTTGTCAGATTGTGACACATCATTTGCGGTTCATAACAGCCCGCTGTCTGAAGGATCTGTACTCGGTTTTGAATACGGCTATAATGTGTATTCACCTGAAACACTTGTCCTTTGGGAAGCGCAGTATGGGGATTTTGCCAATGCTGCTCAAGTGTACTTTGACCAATTTATTTCTGCCGGACGAGCAAAATGGGGCCAAAAATCTGGATTAGTGATGCTGCTGCCGCACGGTTATGAGGGACAGGGCCCTGAGCATTCAAGCGGTAGAATCGAGCGGTTCCTGCAGCTAGCTGCTGAGAATAACTGGACGGTTGCCAACCTGACAAGCGCCGCTCAATATTTTCATATATTAAGAAGACAGGCTAAAATGCTGCTGCGTGAGGAAATTCGTCCGCTCGTCATCATGACGCCGAAGAGCCTTCTGCGCAATCCGAATACCGTTTCTGAAGTGCAGGAGCTCAGTGAAAGCCGCTTCCAGCCTGTTTACGAACAGTCAGGACTTTCTCATGAGTATGAAAAAGTAACGCGGCTCGTATTATCCAGCGGTAAAGTATCTATAGACATCAGCGATCATTTCAACAAGTTAGAAGACGGGAAAGAGTGGCTTCACATTGCGAGAATTGAACAGCTGTATCCATTCCCTGCAAAAGGAGTCAAAGAATTATTTGCAAAGCTTCCGAACCTAAAAGAAATCGTTTGGGTTCAGGAAGAGCCGCAGAACATGGGGGCTTGGAGCTACATCAGCCCTTATTTGACAGAACTTGCACCAGAAGGAGTAAGCGTTCAATATATTGGACGAAGAAGACGATCCAGTCCTGCAGAGGGAGATCCGACAGTTCATAAAAAAGAACAGGAACGTATTGTATCTGATAGCTTGACTCGCAAAAACTAAGGGGGAAATGAAAAAATGGCGGAAATTAAGGTACCTGAATTAGCAGAATCAATCTCAGAAGGAACAATAGCCCAATGGTTAAAGCAGCCCGGTGATTATGTAGAACAGGGTGAATATCTGCTTGAACTTGAAACGGATAAAGTAAATGTTGAATTGACAGCAGAAGAATCGGGTGTTCTTCAAGAGGTATTGAAAGATTCGGGTGATACCGTCCAAGTTGGAGAAATTATCGGTACCATTACAGAAGGCGCGGGTGAAAGTTCTGCCCCTGCTCCTTCAGAGAAGGCTGAAAGCAAAGAAAGTGAAAAAGAAGAAAAGCAAGCTGAACCAGCGGCGCAAGAAGTGAGCCAGGAAGCGCAAACTGAAGCAAAATCAAGAACAATCGCATCTCCTTCTGCACGTAAGCTGGCGAGAGAGAAAGGGATTGACCTGTCTCAGGTTCCGACTGGCGACCCGCTTGGAAGAGTGCGCAAACAGGATGTTGAGGCGTATGAAAAACCGGCTGCGAAACCAGCTCCTCAGCAAAAACAGCAGCCGCAGGCTCAAAAAACACAGCAAAGCTTTGAAAAGCCTGTTGAAGTGCAAAAAATGTCACGCCGCAGACAGACAATCGCAAAACGTCTAGTCGAAGTACAGCAAACATCTGCGATGCTGACTACATTTAATGAAGTTGACATGACGGCTGTTATGAATCTTAGAAAACGCCGCAAAGACCAATTCTTTGAGCAAAATGAAGTGAAGCTCGGCTTTATGTCTTTCTTTACAAAAGCTGTTGTAGCGGCTTTGAAAAAATATCCGCTCTTGAATGCAGAAATTCAAGGCGATGAGCTGATTGTTAAAAAATTCTATGATATCGGAATCGCTGTCGCAGCTGAGGAAGGACTTGTCGTTCCAGTTGTACGTGATGCAGACCGCCTGACATTTGCAGGCATTGAAAAAGAAATCGGCGAGCTTGCGAAAAAAGCGAGAAGCAATAAATTGACCCTTGGTGAGCTGCAAGGAGGCTCATTTACAATTACAAACGGAGGGACTTTCGGTTCACTCATGTCGACACCGATTTTAAACAGCCCTCAAGTTGGTATCCTGGGTATGCATAAGATTCAGCTGCGCCCTGTCGCAATTGATGAAGAACGTTTCGAAAACCGTCCGATGATGTACATTGCATTATCTTATGATCACCGGATCGTAGATGGTAAAGAAGCAGTTGGATTCCTTGTCACAATTAAAAACTTACTAGAAGATCCTGAACAGCTTTTGTTAGAGGGATAAAACAAAAAAGGTACATCACGGATAAACGTGATGTACCTTTTTATATACAATAGAATGTTAAAGAGTCAGTTCTGTGCTGTTTGAATCTTCTTTTGGATTCTTACCTTTTTTAGACCAATATGTAGCGAGCAGGGAGCCCGAAAGGTTGTGCCATACACTGAAAATCGCGCTCGGAACGGCAGATAGCGGTGAAAAATGTGCCGTGGCAAGTGCTGCGCCAAGCCCTGAGTTTTGCATGCCGACTTCAATTGCAATTGCTTTTTGAGACGCATAATCCATTTTTAACAGCTTTGCACATAGAAATCCCAGTAAATATCCAAACCCGTTGTGCAGGATAACTACTGAAAAAATAAGCAAGCCTGATTGAAGCAGGTTTTCCCGGTTGCCGCTTACAACAGCTGACACAATGGCAACGATACCGATGACTGAAACAAGCGGCAGGGCATGAACGGCTTTTGCGACCTGTTTTTTGAAAAATATTTTGACGACTAGGCCTGCAATGATTGGAATCAATACAGCCTGCAAAATCGAAATAAATAACGAGCCAGGTGAGACAGGCAGCCATTCCTTGGCAAACAGCATAATCAAAACCGGCGTCAAAACCGGTGCCAACAAGGTGGAAATCGTTGTGACAGCAACAGACAGGGCGGTATTGCCTTTTGCTAAAAATGTCATGACATTAGAGGCAGTTCCACCCGGACAGCAGCCAACGAGAATGACGCCTACCGCGATTTCCGAGGGGAGATGCAGGCCATATGCTAAGCCGAAAGCAACAAGCGGCATAATCGTATATTGGGCAATCACTCCGATAATGACGTACAAAGGTTTTCTGATCAGCTCTTTAAAATCATCGGTTTGCAGTGTTAGCCCCATTCCAAACATAATAATGCCAAGCAAAATCGTAATATAAGAACTGATCCAAGAAAATAATGACGGGAAAGCAAATCCGAGCATGGCAAAAACAATGACCCAGATTCCGAAGGTTTGTCCCGCGAAATGACTTATCTTTCTGATGTTTTCCATAAAAACACTCCTCATACACTGATCAAGAACTCCAGCAGAAATCCTTACAGATTTTTTGGTATTCCCCTATTATAATTAATTTTCTGAATAATTCAATATTGATAGATTGACTGTGATCTGATATATTCATGGAGATAGATGATAAATATATTATGTAAACTAATCAAAATATTCTTGACTATATAGGTAGATATTCTTACAATGAACCTTTAAACTGTTTTGGAAAATAGGAGTGATAGGGTGAAGGAAGCTAATCAATGGTCTTCGAAGCTGGGCTTTATTTTAGCTGCGGCTGGATCGGCTATCGGTCTCGGTGCAATATGGAAATTCCCATATGTAGCAGGCACCAGCGGAGGAGGCGCGTTTTTATTTATTTTTATTTTATTTACAATTTTAATCGGACTGCCATTATTGCTTGGTGAATTCATCATAGGCAGAAAAACACAGCAAGATGCCGTCCAATCCTATAAATCTCTTGCTCCAGAGTCTAAGTGGCATTGGATAGGCTATTTGGGCATGGCGACGTGCTTTATTCTGTTATCATTTTACAGCGTCGTCGGCGGATGGATTTTAAATTACATTTTTAAAGGCTTTACCGGCGGTTTATCGCATACGTCAGGATTTGATACGCTGTTTGCGAATACTATTTCAAATCCTTATTTGGCTGTAGGAGGCCAGCTGCTGTTTATGCTGGTCACAATTTTGGTTGTCGCAAAAGGTGTAAGCAGCGGAATTGAAAAAGCAAGCCAAATTTTAATGCCGGCGCTTTTTATATTATTTATCATTTTAATGGTGCGTTCAGTTACACTTCATGGAGCGATAGAAGGTATTAAGTTTTTCCTGACACCTGATATCTCTGCGATTGACGCCAATACGATATTATATGCGATGGGCCAGTCCTTCTTCTTATTAAGTGTCGGTGTATCTGTAATGGTAACGTATAGTGCTTATCTAGAGAAACAAGAAAATCTGGTGCAGTCTGCTGTATCTGTTACGGTTTTGAATGTCCTTGTCGCCATTATGGCGGGCATCGCGATCTTTCCAGCTGTTTTTTCATTCGGTCTCAAACCGGATCAAGGGCCTGTTCTGTTATTTAATGTGCTGCCGACTGTGTTTAATCAAATGCCGTTCGGAATTGTCTTTTTATTAGCATTTTTAATTCTATTTTTATTTGCGGCACTGACCTCTGCGTTTTCAATGCTTGAAATTTTGGTCGCTGTGCTTTCTAAAGGCGATGTGAGTAAAAGAAAACGATTTGCCTGGATCGGCGGGATTGCTATCTTTCTGGTCGGCGTACCGTCTGCGTTATCATACGGGGTTTTAAGTGATGTTACCATTTTTCACATGTCTATTTTTGACGCAGCTGATTTTCTGGTCAGCAATATTTTAATGCCGTTAGGAGCGTTATTGATTTCTTTCTTTGTACCGTTAAAAATACCGAAAGAGGATTTGTTTAACGAGCTGAAAAGCGGCTCAAACCTCAAGCGAAAGTGGTTTGCGGTTTGGCTTCTGCTGATACGTTATCTTTCACCTGTTGCAATCATTATTGTATTTTTACATGTATTAGGTGTTTTTTAAAAAATGAAGCCCCCTGGAAAAGGGGGCTTTTTTAATAGAGTTTCCATACAACTTCTTTTGCCTGTTCAAAACGTTTTTCGGCTTCACGCCAATCGACTACGTTCCACCAATGATCAACATAGCTCCCGCGGTCATTTTTATATTGCAAATAGTAAGCATGTTCCCATACATCAAGCGGCAAAAGAGGGATAACATCCCACTGGCTGAAGTGCTGGTGCTTCTCTGCGGCTAAAATCTCAAGCCGTCCGGAACGAGGGGACCAGACAAGAATGGCCCACCCGACACCCTCCACTTTTTTTGCAGCTTGGGTAAAATGCTCCTTAAAGGCTGAATAGCTTCCAAATGAAAGATCGATCATTTGAAACAATGCTCCAGTAGGACGTCTTTTTCCGTTTGGATGCATAGAAAACCAAAAAAAACTGTGCAAATAATGGCCAGCTCCATGAAATGCCAGCTCTCTTTCCCAATGAGTGATCAAGTCATAGTTCTTTGAAGCTCTGGCATTCTTAAGCTCCAATTCTGCTTTATTCAGTCCGTCAACATAGCTTTGATGATGCTTTGTATGATGAAGCACCATAATATCACGTGAAATATAAGGTTCTAAAGCGGAGTACTTGTACGGAAGCTTTGGGAGAACATGTTTTCCTATAGGAACGAAGGCGCGTCTTTCACCTGTTTCTTCTGATTGTGTAATATCACGATAGAGTGTGGCGGCCTGCTGATACCACTCTTCTTCTGTCGTCTGGTCATCCTCCAGCGCTTCAATCATCTTTTCGATTTGATCCTCAAATTGATCAAGCTGTCCTCGTTTTTGAATCTGATCTTTTAAGGCTTCACACCAATTGAACATCTCGGTTTGATAAGATTCACGTTTCATTTGCTGTCTCCTTTTCAATAGAATTCAAATACTTGCTGACAGCCAGCAAAGGGAACACATAAGGATAACTATGGTACCGAATATAAAATTGCTTTGGCAGCCCGATTCCCACTGGATAAGTCAAGCTTCTACCGTCATGAGAACTGCTGTCCATGAGGTAGTTCATTCCTTTTACAATTGCTGGATGACTGGGTTTTTCATATTGCAATAAAGCATCTAAAGCCCAGGCAGTTTGTATAATGGTTCCTTCTTTAAGCGGCACATAGGTTTTGACCTCAGCGCTTTTGCAGGATTCACCCCAGCTGCCGTCATCATTTTGTACGGTTTTGAGCCACCGGATTGCCTTTTGTATCGAAGGATGTGTTCGAACAACTCCGCAGGCGTGCATACCGGTCAAGGCAGCCCATGTGCCATAAATGTAGCAAACACCCCATCGTCCGTACCAAGATCCATTACGTTCCTGGTTTTCAAAAAGCCAGTTCACAGCACGCTGAATGTGGTGATGTTTTACTGAAAAGTCGGCTTTTTCACCTAAAAAGTGCAGCACACGCCCGGTGAGGTCGGCGGTTGAGGGATCAACAGCCGCATCCTCGGCGGATTCAAGCGGGAGGTGGCGGATAAGAGGGTGGTTCACATTTTTTTCAAAGGCGGAAAACCCTCCATCATTGTTCTGCATCGATAAAAGCCAAGCCACACCTCGCTCCCAAGAAGAAGGAGAGAAGTTGCGGGGAATTGCTTTTAAGACGGCTGCGGTGTCGTCACAATCAGGGTTATTCGTGTTGATATTTGAAAATCCCCAGCCGCCTGGAGATACATTTGGATTTTTGACAGACCAATCTGCTATCTTGGTATGCTGCCGCTTTTGTAAAAAAGAAGCGGCTTTTGTAATTGTACCGTCTGTTTCGGCTACGCCGTTTTGCTGAAGCGCATAGGTGATTAATGCAGTATCCCAAACAGTGGATGTGGAATTTTCTAAATAAGGAATGCCGCCGCATTTAGTCACCAATGCTTTGATGCCATTTATTGCCCTTCGGATGACCGGTGAATGGCGTGACACACCAAGTGACAGAAGGCTGTATACCATAAATATTGTGGCGCTTGCATAACTGTACAGTGTGCCGTCTTCTTCAATCCGGTCAAGCATATACGTTTTAGCTGTGTGTAAGCCCAGCTCCTGAAGAGCAAAGGGTGCACGAAAAATGCGCTTCCAATGAGTCAGAACAGAAGAGAGGTCTCTCTCCTCGAAAGCATCGGAACGG
Source organism: Bacillus sp. PAMC26543 (assembly GCF_014250375.1). Classification (NCBI taxonomy): domain Bacteria; kingdom Bacillati; phylum Bacillota; class Bacilli; order Caryophanales; family Bacillaceae; genus Bacillus; species Bacillus sp. PAMC26543. Next base: position 2,027,562 of record NZ_CP060193.1, read on the forward strand.
AGCCAAGTCAAAGGATTTTTTGTCATGTGCGGGTCGAGGTGGCGGAGAGATTGAATTTTGCGGTTTTTTAGTGTGAATCGTTGATTGAGTGTTACGGCCATCGGGGCAAAGTGTATACGGGCATATGTGCTGAACTGATAAAAATGAACCGGGAATGTTGGGGGAATTGCTAAAAGCGACAATGGCAAATATAAAGCGGGCCAAGGGTAAAGGCCATTTGCTGCAAGCATCCATTTTGTCATAAAATGAATATTTCTCAAGCCGCCATGTGATGCAATGAATTGTTCAGCTTTTTTCATGTGCGGATCAGTTCGATGGTAGCATCCTGAAGCCAGCATTCCGACATATCCTTGGACGGTAGCTGTTATATTGCCGTCTGTCTCGTCAGGAAAATTGTTAAACGTTCCGTCTGGCTGCTGATTTTCGCGAATGCCGGCTGCAAGCGCCGAAATGAGTTCTTTTTCATTTTCACCTTCATCAAGTGAGGTGAGGAGCAGAATAAAAAAAGAATTCGTCATGATTGGCCCTTCAAAGCAAAATGTCCAAGAACCGTCATCATTTTGCCTATCTTTCAGCTCTGAAATGGTGTTTTGCTGATAGCGCCTCACCTTCTCCTGAAGTGTGCTCATCCCGCTCAACTCCTTCAGAAGATATATATTCACCTGCTTTTGCCGCCATTACTGAAAGAAAAAAACTGCTGGCTGGCAGCAGTTTTTTTGAAAAACCTTTTAGTCCTCAAGATTAATCCATACACTCTTGACTTCTGTGTAGTTATCTAGAGCATAGGAGCCCATTTCTCTTCCGAGTCCGGATTGTTTATAACCGCCGAATGGGGAAGCTGCGTCAAACACATTATAACAGTTTACCCAGATAGTCCCGGCTTGAAGACGATCTGCGATATAATGGGCTTGTTTTACATTCTCGGTCCATAGTCCGGCAGCAAGTCCGTATTCAGAATGGTTAGCTCGTTCAATGACTTCATCCACTGTTTCATATGGTATGGCCGTCAGGACTGGTCCGAAAATTTCTTCTTTAGCGATGGTCATATCGTCTTCCACATTCGCAAACACAGTCGGCGCGACAAAGTATCCTTCTTCATAAGGGCAGCTTCCGCCAGTGACAGCTTTAGCTCCTTCATCTTTCCCTTTTTGAATATAAGAAAGAACGCGTTCATGCTGCTCCTTGCTCACGAGCGGGCCGATTTGGGTATCTTTATGAAGTCCGGCTCCTTGACGGAGTGATTCAGCATAAGACACCATCTCATTGACAACTTCATCATACTGGTCTTTATGAATAAAGACGCGTGAGCCCGCACAGCAGACTTGGCCTTGGTTAAACATGACACCGTTTAAAGCGCCTGGAATGGCTTTTTTCAAATTCGCATCCGGGAGTAGGATATTAGGTGATTTTCCGCCCAGTTCCAGGGTGACCCGCTTAATGCTTTTTGCCGCTGTGCCCATGATTTTCTTTCCGATTTCTGTTGAACCGGTAAAGGCAATTTTATCAACCGCTTCATGGTTGGTAAGTGCTTCTCCCGCATCCTCACCGAATCCCGGAATGATATTGATGACACCGTCGGGGAAACCTGCTTTATCAATTAACTCAGCCAAATAAAGAGCTGAAAGCGGGGTTTGCTCAGCAGGCTTAAGCACAATGGTACAGCCGGTTGCAAGAGCCGCCCCCATTTTCCACATCGCCATAAGGAGCGGGAAATTCCATGGGATGATTTGCCCGACGACGCCGACAGGCTCATGGCGTGTGTAATTAAAATAGGAGCCGGAAACAGGGATTGTCTGCCCTGTTATTTTTGTACACCAGCCTGCGTAATAGCGCATATGCTCAATAGCCAGCGGAATATCTCCATTTGTTGTTTCGTTTATTGGTTTTCCGTTATCAAGGGTTTCAAGCTGGGCAAGCTCAGTTTTATGCTCTTCCATTAAATCTGCCAGCTTATACATCAGTCTGCTTCTCGATGCTGGAGACATTGTTCTCCACTCGCCTTGATCAAAGGCTTTGCGGGCAGCTTTAACGGCTTTGTCCACATCCTCTGCCTGGGCTTCATACAGCGTCATTAAGGTTTCGCCTGTCGCCGGGTTGGGCGTGTCAAAGGTTGCCCCTGAGGCACTCGGAACAAACTTTCCATCAATATAAAGCTTCTTTGTTCCCTGTAAAAATGTCTCCAGCCTTTTACTCACTTGCATCGTTAAAGAACTCATTCGTAACAAACCTCCAGTCATTTTTATGGTCTGTTCTGAGATTCTTGGTGATAGAATGGTTATTGCTTCATTGAAGAGCAGGAATTAGCTGTGATCGTTACTGTGGAAGTAAGCGTATACAAACATTCTATACTAGAAAACAAGGCAAAATCAATGAATAACCGATATTGCAATTTACAAAAGAAAAAAGCTACAATAGGCTTATAGACAAGTAAAGGAGATTTCATCATGATACATAAAAATTGGCTTGAAAAAGAAACCATTAAAAAAGTAAAGTGTGTTCAGACAAACGCAAAAAAATACATTGTAAATCGCGTATTAACTCCAGGGAAAGAATATGAAGTGAAGAATGAAACAGAGGAATTTCTGTTTGTCGTCGATAATACAAATAAAATCGGCGGTTACTATAAAGAATATTTTGAAGAGGTATAATAACCGATTGAATTTCCTGATGGAAGAAGAAACAGAAGATGTCACAATTGAAGATACGGATGGTTATGCAAAGGACCGCAGCTAAGCTGCGGTTCTTCTTTGATTCAAAAAGGAAAAATAAAACAGATACACAACAGAAACGTTAAAAAACTCATTTTTCAAAAAAAATATTTGCGAAAAATGAAACTTTTTTCTCTTTTGGTGCGTACTACATGATGACAACAATTCAAAAGACAAGAAACAAATCAAAAATTTGAAAAATGTAATCTGTTCGTAATGGTTTAAATGTCTTCTATGTCGTATTCTTATATAGGGATAAAGGACTTATTTTATTTAATGTAATCTCGTCATAAGAAAAATAGATAAATGCAGAAAGAGGGGTTCTTCATTGGGTATTTTTTCTGTTAGCAGATCAACTGACGCAAAGAAGCTTGAAGCTTTGCTCGTTGAAGGGGAAAGAATAGAATCGATTTATAAGCTCCGGGTTGACCAAATTTGCTTTACAAACAAACGTATCATTTTCTTTGATAATAAGGTGTTTTCTAAAAAGAAGGTTCGTGTATTTCTTCCATATAAAACGATTGAAAGCTTTGCCATTCAAGAAGCGGGAATGTTTGATCCCGATACTGGACTTTTATTAATGACAAGAAGCAAAACCTTTGAATTAGAATTTGCGAAAGATACCGATTTAAGCGAAGTGCAAGCGGTGCTGACAAAGTATTTATGCAGCTGAATAAAACTGACTGAGGCCAGCCGTCCCAAAGAATGGTTTGGCTTTTTTTTGTGCCATAAAAACGCTTTTTTGGTTTGTCAGTATTCAAAACTGGGAACAGAGAAAAAAAAGGAGAGGATACACATGGCACTGACTAAAGAACAAACTCAGCATCTCTACCATAAATTGCTTGATATGCAAAAAGAATTGTCTGGCGAAAAAAAGAAAACACAATCAATGACTGAAGAAGTAGGAGAGCTGTCTAATGGGGTCGATAACCATATGGCTGACCACGGAACACTTGTAACAGACCGCATGACAGACCAAACGGTAAAAGAAATAGACCGGGAGCTTTTGGAGGAGGTTAATCACGCTTTGCAAAAGATAAAAGACGGAACGTACGGCATTTGTGAAAAAACAGGTCAAGACATTCCATACGAAAGATTGGAAGCTGTTCCGTACGCAAGAATGACAGTGGAAGCCCAAGCTGATATAGAGGATGACTTGGAAACGGATGCTCCGTCATTCGAAAGGGAGTTTCATGAACAGGTCAAAGATCTATCTAATAAAGAAACAATTGATCAAAAAAGCTCTCAAACGTATGAGATTTTAGATCGTGAGCAGGATTCAAACTGAAAATGGCAAGCAAGTACACCGATATGAAGTGTACTTGCTTTTTTTTATGAAAAAATCTCATATTCGAAATAAAGTGATTGACTTTGCATAAAAAAGAAAGTAACATACTATTTGTAAGTTAATATAAAAAGTTTACCGGGAGGAATACAAATGTCTACAGTTTTATTTGTAAAATCAAGTGACCGTACAGCTGAAGAAGGTGTTTCAGTTAAACTATACGAAGCATTTCTAGCTGCATATAAAGAAAACAACCCTAATGATGAAGTGATTGAATTAGATCTTCATAAAGAAAACCTTCCTTACCTTGGAAGAGATATGATTAACGGAACATTTAAAGCAGGTCAAGGTATGGAAATGACTGAGGAAGAGAAAAAACAAGCTGCAACAGCTGACAAATATCTGAACCAATTTGTAAAAGCTGATAAAGTGGTGTTCGCATTCCCGCTTTGGAACTTTACAGTGCCAGCAGTGCTTCATACTTATGTGGATTACCTGTCTCGCGCAGGCGTTACATTCAAATACACACAAGAAGGACCAGTTGGTTTAATGGGCGGCAAAAAAGTTGCACTTCTTAACGCGCGCGGCGGCGTTTATTCAGAAGGGCCAATGGCTTCACTAGAAATGTCATTAAACTTCATGAAAACAGTTCTTGGTTTCTGGGGTGTTCAAGACTTGCACACAGTTGTCATCGAGGGACATAACGCAGCGCCTGATAAAGCACAAGAAATTGTTGAAAAAGGTTTACAAGAAGCGAAAGAGCTTGCTGTTAAATTTTAATGAATGAAGACTCCTATCCGTGAGATAGGAGTTTTTTTGCGTGTACATATTATATAGAAGAAAGTGATGACTTCTTGCCGTTAAAAAGCGCCGTTTTTTATTGTAATATATTTTTTGTTTGTCGAATCATTAGATATATTAGCGAAAAAACAGTTTTACGGACGGAAAAAAGTTTTTCTGAACAATTGATCTACCCCTTGATAAAATATGTCCGATGGTGTACTATATAAAAGAAGCTACTTTGTACGTATTGTTAATTAAGTTTTAACCTTTAAGCTGTAATAGGGAGTTTTATATCGAAGCCGGAATGTCATGCCTCCATTGTAGAGGACGACAGGAACGTTTCTGCAAACACCCACTTTGAGGAGTGGTGGTTTAAAACTTTCTTACTTGCATACGGCAAGATGTAGCGAAAGCCATTTCCTTTATGGAAATGGCTTTTTATTTTATCTGAAAAAGGATTTTTATATCGAAAATTCAATTTCCATCCGAGAAGAAATGCAGGGTTATTTTTTGTGATATGATGGGAGAAATTGAAGGAAAAGCGAGGGTTACACGTTATGTTACATAAAGCCCAATCTCTTTTGTCGCATTATTTCGGCTATGAAAAGCTGCGCAGAGGGCAGGAGGAAGCCATCCGTTCGGTGACAGAAGCGAGACAAAACACGGCCTGCATCATGCCGACGGGCGGGGGGAAATCAATTTGCTATCAAATTCCGGCACTGATGTTTGAAGGAACAACGATTGTCATTTCGCCGTTAATATCATTAATGAAGGATCAGGTTGATGCTCTTGAAGAAGCGGGAATCAGAGCTGCTTACATCAACAGCACGCAAACCAATCAAGAGATATATGAAAGGCTGAACGGGCTGAAAGAAGGAGCTTATAAGCTTTTTTACATTACACCAGAGCGGTTAACGTCAACAGAATTTATTCGTATTTTGCAAAGCATTGACGTTCCTTTAGTAGCAATAGATGAAGCGCACTGTATTTCTCAATGGGGCCATGATTTCAGGCCAAGCTACAGAAACATTGAAATTCTGTTTCGTGAGTTAAATGACAAACCCGTCATTATCGCATTAACGGCAACAGCAACACCTGAGGTGCATGATGATATATGCAGCCAGCTGCATATTCAAAAAGAAAACACGGTGTATACCGGTTTCTCCCGTGATAATCTGACTTTAAAAGTTGCAAAAGGGGAAAACAAAGATCGTTTTATTGAAGAGTATGTAAAAAGAAACAAACATGAAGCAGGCATTATCTATACCGCGACAAGAAAAGAAGCAGATCGGATATATGAGCGATTAAAACGAAATCAGGTCAGCGCAGGGCGGTATCACGGGGGCTTACAGGACGAAGTCAGAAAAGAACAGCAGGAAAGGTTTCTGAACGATGAGATGCAGGTCATGGTTGCCACATCTGCTTTCGGCATGGGCATCGATAAATCAAATATCAGGTTTGTTCTTCATGCACAAATCCCGAAAGATATGGAAAGCTACTATCAGGAGGCGGGACGAGCTGGCCGGGATGGCCTCGACAGTGAATGTGTGCTTTTATTTTCTCCGCAGGATATTATGGTGCAGCGCTTTTTAATCGAGCAATCGGAAAATGAAGAGAAGCAAAAGCAGGACTTGAAAAAACTGCGGCAAATGGTTGACTACTGCCATACGGAAGATTGTCTGCAGCGATTTATTCTGATGTATTTCGGAGAAAAGGAGGCTGAAGCCTGCGGACAGTGCGGAAACTGCACAGATACAAGAACAGCCCATGACGTGACGAGAGAAGCGCAGATGGTCTTATCGTGTATCATTCGCATGAATGAACGTTTTGGGAAGACGATGGTTGCCCAGGTGCTCGCTGGATCAAAAAATAAAAAAGTGCTCGAAAACGGCTTTAGCAGCCTTTCAACATACGGAATATTAAAGCACCAATCAGTTGGTGAAATCAGCGACTTCATTGAATTTCTGATCGCTGACGACTTTATTAGGATGTCAGATGGAACATTTCCGACTCTTTTTGTAAGCGGCAAAGGGAGAAATGTTCTGAGAGGCGAATTATCGGTAGCGAGAAAAGAAGCATTAAAAGCAGAAGCCATTACAGAAAATGACGAGCTGTTTGAACGGCTGCGCACCTTACGCAAGCAAATTGCGGCGGAGCAGGGTGTTCCACCTTTTGTCGTTTTTTCTGATCAGACGCTGAAAGATATGTCAGGAAAACAGCCTGTAAATGATGAGGAACTTTTGTCTATAAAAGGAGTCGGAGAACAAAAAAGAGCAAAATATGGCCGGCTTTTTTTAGAAGAAATACAAGCTTATGTACTGGTGACAGACTCAAAAAAAGCATAAATCAACCTTTTTTTCTTTGAAAAACACATTTTCTTTTCTTTTTTTTGACCCGAACTTAAAAGACTTGAAAAGCCTATTATATCAAGGGTTCAGTAAGACTTTCCAACGGAGAGAAATCCTTCATGTAAAGGAACTGTAATCTAAATCATATCTTTTTGTTATTGATTTGACATTTACATGTGTTACGATATCACCTGTTAGCCGCCAATAAAAAGCTAACAAGGGAGGATTTACTTATGAAGAAGACGATTATGTCCTTTGTAGCAGTTGCAGCACTTTCAACAACTGCATTCGGAGCTCACGCTTCTGCAAAAGAAATCACGGTGCAAAAGGGTGATACGCTCTGGGGGATCTCTCAGAAAAACGGAGTGAACCTAAAGGACCTAAAAGAATGGAACAAGTTAACTTCTGATACAATCATTGCGGGAGAAAAACTGACCATTTCTTCAGAAGAAACAACCACTTCTGGGCAATATACAATTAAAGCGGGAGATACGCTTTCTAAGATTGCTCAAAAATTCGGTACGACAGTTAACAACCTGAAAGTTTGGAATAACTTAAGCTCTGACATGATCTATGCTGGATCTGCACTTTCAGTAAAAGGTCAGGCAACAGCAACAAACACAGTGACTGAGAATGCGCAAACAAGCGCACCTCAAACTGAAACAAAACAAGAGGCTGTGCAAAAAGAGCAACCAAAACAAGAAGCTGTTCAACAGCAACCAAAACAAGAAACAAAGGCTGCAGCAGATACTTCTGTTAAAACAGAAGAAAAGGCTGTTGAATCTAATACAAATCAACAAGAAGCGGCAAAAGAACTAACTGTTACTGCTACTGCTTACTCTGCTAACGACGGCGGCATTTCCGGCGTTACAGCAACAGGCATCGACTTAAACAAGAACCCGAATGCTAAAGTTATTGCGGTTGATCCAAACGTGATTCCGCTTGGTTCTAAAGTCTATGTTGAAGGTTATGGAGAAGCAACAGCAGCAGACACTGGCGGCGCAATAAAAGGAAATAAAATTGACGTATTTGTACCAAACAAAAGTGATGCACATAATTGGGGCGTCAGAACAGTAAGTGTAAAAGTGTTAAATTAATAGAATAGATGAAGATAAAGGACATGTAGCTCTAAGCTCGTGTCCTTTTTTTGTTTTTTAGAGACGTAAAACATAATACGCTGATAAAAGAAAAATTGTGCTCCTTCTGATTTCGATGAATAGAAGGTAAACGCTCCTGTCATCTACTGTCTTTGCAGAAGGTGTGCTGGCTTTTACTTTGATTAATGGACAAAGCTACGCGGGCTCTATGACAGCATGTCTTGGGAAGCAAGTGCGCCGCCCGCGTTACTTAAAAACAGGAGTCATGGCGATACCTGATTTTTTGGAGCAGCGATCATAGGTTATGCTGTTTCATTCCAGCAACAGTGCTGTATTCAAGGCTCTTGTCTTCCGCATTACGGAGACGTTTGGCATCAGCACGTTCATGGCGGTTTAGCTGATTTCCTTCATTATTGCGTAACGACTGCTACATTTTTTTGGCGGGCTGATAGCAGCTGCTTTTAGCAGATGTGATATACGGAATTGGTTTAATTTTAGGCGATTTTTTTATTGTGGTTCTCGGCGGTCGAAGATGGCAGCTTTGGGAGCGGAATTGCAAGACTGACTGCTTTACATAATTGAAAAACCCAATCAATCGATATTCGTAATTCCCGGCCGACGATTTGAACAGGTTTATTAGTGAATCACCTGTATTATGAACCATGCAATTTGTTCAGCGTGCGTTAGGCGCTAAACATTCAGATGAAGGCCAGAAGGGGGCTTTTAAACTGATCGGAGTGTATTATATAGTAGTTCCGGGAGTGACTGCCTTTTCATTTGTATGGCTTCGGAATAGAAATGCTGACAGTGTATACCCTCGATTGATCATCGACTTATCGCCAGCGTCACTTACTGGTGTTTTTGCCGCTATTTTATTCAGGGCGATTTTAAGCTCTTTCAGTGGGGCTTTAAACAGTACAGTTACCTTGTTTACATTAAATATATACAAGCCAATGTTCAAGCTAGATGATGGTAAAGGTGAAATTGTCAAATCAGGGCGCATTTTTGTTGCAGTCCTCGGGATTGTATCTATGTCATAGCACCAGACGCCTTGGTTTATCAAAGAAAACACCAGACTATGAAGAAGTGAAGAGGCAAGAAACTAATTAGAGGAGTAGATCATGTGTTTACTCCTCTTTTCTTCTGTCTATGAAAGATTCGTGTGATATGCCTTCCAGTATACAATCTTCAAGAGGTAGGTGATCAGGTTCTTTAATGTCCCCGTGGCTTCTTTACGAAAAAAGTACCGGCATTTGCTGCGGTTTATCAAAAGTCTATTTACTCATATTCATTTTCTGTATATCCTGGCCGTTCTCTTTCTCTTTCTTTTTCAGTTGCAGTTGTGCTTCTTGTAGGAAAGCTGCGTCCGCGCAAAATGAATACAAGCCTGATTATGACCCGCAGGTTGATATTACACCATGGAAGCACGTCAAGCTGGCGTCATGTGATGTGTTATTTTCATTCTTGGAGCGGCAACATATCTCCTGTTTCAGCGTGGGGAGTAGCAGATGAACAAAAGAGGATCTTGGACATATGCCAAGATCCTCTTTTACTTAAACCAGCCTTTTTCCTTTGAGCGCGTAATGGCTTCTATACGGTTTTTCACTTCAAGCTTTTCCAGAATCATAGAGATATAATTTCGCACCGTCCCGCTTTTAATGCTGAGTTCTTGGGCGATTTCTTTTGTGTTTTTTCCGTCAGCCACAAGTTCGAGCACTTCTTTTTCTCTATCTGTGAGAGGGTTGGCCTCGCTATACATATCCTCCATCAGCTCAGGTGCGTAGATACGCTTTCCGTTCATGACGCTTCGGATGGCGCTCGCGAGCTCTTCACTCGGACTGTCCTTCAACAAATAGCCTTTAACACCGGCTTTAATGGCTCTCTGAAAGTAGCCGGGGCGGGCAAAAGTGGTTAAGATAATAATTTTGCAGCCTGTATCCTTTAACTCCTCAGCAGCTTCAAGGCCTGTCTTTCCGGGCATTTCAATGTCCATAATGCATACATCGGGCTGATGTTTTTTTGCAAATTCGACAGCATCCTGTCCGGTTGTTCCTTTGCCGACAACTTTCATATCGTCTTCTAAGTTCAATAGTGATCCTAAAGCGCCCAGCAGCATCTGCTGATCTTCCGCAATAAATATACTAATCATGTAAGCCATCCTTTTTGTTTATTTTGAGTTATTAGGAATCGTCATGGTAAGCTTGGTTCCGTTTTTGGTGTCGATGTGAAGGCTCCCGTTTGCAAATTCAAGACGCTCTCTCATACCGAGTAAGCCATGTCCTTTTGAAAAGCACGTGTCTCTTCCTTGAAATGTTCCATCGTCAGACACTGTAATAACAACTTCCTTCCAGAGCTCCTGAATATCAACTCGGCATGTTTTAGCCTGACTGTGTTTCACAACATTTGTGACAGCTTCCTTTAAGCACATGCTCAAAATATTTTCATTAAGCAATGAGATATTTTCGGGCAATTTCTCAACTTCGTAGATAAATGTAATGTCAGCAGCTTCGAGAATTTGTTTGATATTTATGATTTCATCCTTGAGCCGGATGCCTTTCATAGAGGATACGATTTTTCTTACTTCATTTAAAGAAGTTCTCGCTGTTTGCTGAACGCTTTTCAGCTCACGCGCTGCTTGTTCGGGATCTTTGTATATTAATTTTCTCGCCAAATCGCTTTTTAAACCGATAAGAGAAAGCTTTTGACCAAGCGTATCGTGGAGATCGCGGGCAATCCGCTGCCTTTCTTCTAATTTTACCAAATCGGCAATCCGTTCATTTGCAAATTCAAGTTTTTCTTCCAGCCGTTCGCGCTCCTTGCGGCTTCTGACACTGAACGGCAATAAAATTGCACTGATGAGGGTAATGACTACAAAAGGAATTTGTGTCAGAAAGAATTCTTTTTTTAACACAAGACTGAAATTCGCTGCGACAGCTGCGCTTATTAAATGTACGTAATATAAAATGTGGAAAGGGACGCGTTCTTTTATGTTTCCAATAAAATACGCAATAAAAAAAGCAAAATAAATATAACTGAACAGCGTAATGGAGGCGGTTGAAATGCCGATTAGCAGAAACGCCCACAAATAAATGGCCCAGCCTTTTGAGACAAAAGCAAATCGATAAACCGAAAAAAATAAAAGCGTCAAAATAATTCCGACGATAATAACAAATGTAGAAGATGATTTAAATATAAAGTAGAAGGGCAGGATGAAAAATATCGTCCATATATAAGGCGTGATCCCGCTTAGTTTTTGAAATGTAAAATGCTTTTTGATCATGATATAACCTCATTTTCAGCTTTTCATCTTAAATGTAACTTTACCATTGTAAAAGCCAGATTGCACCACCGAACAATAAAAAGGAAGTCTTCTTGTTGTATAAGAAGACCTCCTAATTGTCAGGCGTTCTCCCGCAGCTTCTGTTTTTCTGTTGAATCAGGCGGAAGGCGGAAAGATATTTGTTTGATATCCCGAAATGACACAAATTGTTTTTTGTCTTCATCCCAAAGACGGAATGCGAGTGATTGCAGGCTTGTTTTTAAGGTGATTGTCGGTACGTTTTTTAATGGTTCGTGATGTTCATGAGCAACTTCAAGCTTATAGTTCGGCACCTTTGGGCTCAAATGGTGAACGTGGTGGTAACCGATATTGCCTGTCAGCCATTGAAGCAGTTTCGGGAGTTTATAAAATGAACTGCCTTCCACAGCGGCCTGAACGTAGCTCCAGTTTTCATCTGCTTCAAAATAAGAGTCTTCAAATGTATGCTGTACATAAAACAGCCACACGCCGATTGAACCTGAGATCAGAAAGATAGGGCCTTGCACGAGCAAAAACGATTGCCAGCCAAAGATGAGACAGCAAACAGCAGCCAATGACACAATTGCCAGGTTTGTAAGGTACGTGTTCATACGCTCCTTACGTCTTGCACCTTTTTTGTTAAAACGGTTGGTGATCAGAAAAACATAAATTGGTCCGAGAATAAACATGATAAACGGATTTCTATAAAGTCTGTATGCAAGTTTTGTGCGTCTAGGTGCGGCTTTATATTCGTTTACCGTTAACAGCCAAATGTCGCCTGTTCCGCGTTTATCCAGATTGCTGCTGGTCGCGTGATGAATCGAATGGCTGTGCTGCCATTGAAGGTAAGGGAATAAAGTCAGAACACCTGTCAGAAAACCGAGAATATGGTTATAGCGCTTTTGTTTGAAAAATGATTGATGGCAGCAGTCATGAAAGATAATGAAAATTCTTGTCAAAAACCCTGAGGCAACCACTGTTAATGCTAAAGTAAGAAGATAGGAGACATTGAGGCTGAAATAAGCAAGAAACCAAAGTCCGAAGAAAGGGATAAACGTGTTTAAAAGCTGAATCAGACTGTTTTTTGTTTCGGGCTGAGCAAAAGCAGCGACTTGCTTTGTCAGCAGTTTTTGTTTGTGTTTAAGGGTTGGTTCAGTCATAGTAAAGGATCCTCTCATTGTGTGTCTCGCTTAAGTATACGAAAGAGAAGGATGTCTTTGTAGTAGCACACATCATACATCATATATGACATTTGTCATGTGGACTGAGATGACGTGCAGATGTGAAAACAGCTTGTAAAATGATTTTACAAGCTGTTTAATGTTTGTCGATCCATATTCGTGATGTACCCGAAACAGCTTCAAGCCTGCATGTTCCCCCAATAGGGAACGTGGCAATTGGAGAGGTGTGCCCGGCATTTATGTTTGCGATGACGGGGAGGCCGGATAATTCTTTTTTTGTACCAACTATCGCTTTTACATGATCTATTGATACGTTTGATGCTTTTTGGAACCTGCCGATCAATATCCCCTTTACATTTGAAAAAGAAGGGAGGTGGATGAGCGATTGTAAATCGCGGTCAAACATGTTTGCGTCTGACATATAATCATCCTCAATCAGTAAAATTGTATTTTCTGTTTCCGGAAAATACTCCGTTCCCTGCAGCAAATTAAGTGTACACAGGTTGCCGCCAATCAATGTGCCTTCAGCATAGCCATCCTGGATCACAATAGGACCGGAATGGGGATAAAAGTGCCTGTTTTCTTGATCTGAAAACCATTGGTCATCACTCCACTCTTGTGATGGCAGGATTTCAAAGGCTTCATCCGAAGCGCAGCAAGCCAGAAAATAATCTTTTATATAGTCCAATCCTTTTTTCATTGCAAACGTAGAAAAGTGGGGGCCTGAATATGTAACGAGACCGGTTTTTTGATAAATGGCATTGGCGAGAGCCGTAATATCGGAATAGCCGCAAAGAATTTTTGGATTCTGTTTGATTTTCTCGTAATCAAGATAACGCAGCAGCTGATTGCTGTTGAATCCGCCGAGTGTTGTTAAAATAGCTTTGACTTCGGGATCAAAAAAGGCGCTGTGCAGATCACTTACTCTTGATTCGATAGAGGATGACTGGAATTCGTTTAACTCCTCTGCGTGTTCAGCAATGGTCACCCGAAAACCCAATCGTTCTAATGTCGTTTTTGCGTGCAACTTTGCTTCATTTGTTAATACGGACATGCTGGTGGCGGGAGACACGATTCGAATTTCGTCTCCCGGTTTCAGTTTGGGTGCAAACACTTCAGGTCCTCCTAAACAGTTTTACACCATTACAGCATATCTCGGCATATTCTTCCAGACTTTTTTAGAAATCCGTCCATTTAATGCTTCCTGATTGTGTATCGTAGTCAATGGATACTTCAAATTGATGCTTTTCATAAAAATGAATGAGTCTGTCCACATGATTCCAATCCCGTTTGGCTATGTCGCCGGTAACTTGCGGGATATTGCAGTCTCTGGCAATATCTTTTAAATATTTCATACAAATAGAACCGAAGCCGTAATTCGGAGGCCCTTTAATATCCCCAATATGAATGGCATCGTCCTGATAGGATGCTACAAGTGAAAAGCAGCTTTTCCCTCTATAAGCTGTTTCACAATCTGTGAGCATAATTTTGCATGTTTGGCCATCATCAATCGAGGAAACAATCATCCAATCTTCATCTTTCGATTGATCAATACCAAGCACTCTGGCATCTTTCGATAGATCCTTTATATTTTCCTGCATGCGATAAATTTGAAATTCTAAATGATTCAGCTCTTCTTCAAGCTCTTGGCGGTTTTTTTCCTTAGTGGTAATCAAAATCAAACCCCTTTCAAAAAATAGTTAGAAACACAGTAACCAATTGTAGTAGATAGAAGAGGCGTTTGTAAATGATAAATCCATAATTGCTAGAATTTAGTGCAAGGAAGGTTTGATTGGTTTTAAGAGAGGAAAAAGAAAAGTAACCCGTTGCAAAAGGAGGAATATGAATGCCGATTGATTCATTGATTAAGAAATTGCGTTATGTCCAATTGGAATCCCCGGACAAAATTCTCTCATTATATCTCAACACAGATATGAGGGATCCAGAGCAGCAAGGGGGAGAATGGAAAATTGCCCTTAAGTCGGGGTTCGGCAGATTAAAAGAATATCTGGCAGCAAGTGACCCGGAGGAAGAAAAGTGTCTGAATGCAATCACGGACAAAATCTATCAGCACCTTAACGGAATAGGAAAAAACATGCCGCGCAGCCTCGTGTTTTTTGTTTCGAATAGCGGTATATGGGAAGCGATCAAGCTTCAAATTCCTGTTGAAACAAAATTTTACTGGGAAGAGACAGCTGTACTTGATCAGCTGGAGAATTTGCGCAAAACGTATCCAAGCACGGCTTTTATTTTAACGCAGCAAAATGAAGTGAAAATTATAGAAACCGTTTTAGGCAAAATTGAAGCGGTGGAACATTATGAATATGACGTAATCAATGAATCATGGGAGAGCAGCCAGTCTTCTAAAACCACATCGGCTTCATTAGAAGAGGAACAGCTGAAGAATCATGTAACGGAGAATCAAACGAGACTGTACAAGCGGCTGGCGGCCAACCTCGACCAAAAGGCCGCGGCAAAAAAATGGGAGCGGATGATCATTGCCGGTGATAAAGAAACGGCTGACATCCTCGATCAGCATATGAACAAACCCGTTCATTCGAAAATCCAAAAGAATTTGCTGAATGAAAATGAACATAAGGTTGTTGACCATTTAATGCAAGAGGCATAAACCAAAAGGCTGGTGCTATTAAAGCGCCGGCCTTCTGAAGTGTGTCTAATTTCTGACGAAGCCATCGAAAACGTTGACATCTCCGTTGAATTTGCATACGATTTGGATAGCCAGTACAAATTAGGAGAGGTCACCAAATGAATCAAACAGAAAATAAACCGAAAAATTATACTGGAATTGTCCTAACACTGACAGTTCTGATTAACGGTTTAATCGCAGTGCTGTTTTTTATGCCCAAATTAGATCAGTTCAGCCATGCGAATATTCACATTTTGCCAATGCTGAATGCGATATTCAACAGCTTTACGTTTATCTTCTTGTTGGCGGCACTGATTATGATTAAACAAAAAAACATTAAGGCGCATAAACGCTTTATCTTAGCTGCTTTTACGACAACATTATTGTTTTTGATTTGCTATGTCACATACCATTCGATTGCGGAGAATACGCTGTATGGCGGAGAAGGTATTATGCGTCCGATTTACTTCTTTATTTTAATTACGCATATCTGCCTTTCTGCAATCATCGTGCCGCTTGCGCTGTTTACGCTGATCAGAGGCTTCAGCATGCAGGTTGAGCGCCATAAAAAAATTGCCAGATGGACAATGCCGCTTTGGCTGTATGTCAGCCTTACAGGCGTTATTGTATACTTGATGATATCACCGTATTATTAAAAGCCATACTTTGTATGGCTTTTTTGAGGTTTGTAAACATAACAAAAGCCCAAATATCGTTTTGGGCTTTGTCAGTAAATTGACAGGCTCCTTTAATGAGCCGTTGATTCCATGGTTTCAAGTGTTGCAACTTGTAAAGATTTTTCAACAGTTTTCGTTTTTTCTTTTACTTTTTCCGCGTACGTGTAATCACCGTAGCAATACGGATAACGGAAATTGTTTTCATTTCCTCCGCAAGTATAAAGCCCGGGATTTTTTTCGACTTGCTGCTCGGAGTATTGTTTTGCCAATTCCTCAGTATGCGTTCCTCCATGTTCAGCTACAAAATCAATATAACCTGCCCCCATGTTGTAGCTTTGAATAATCGTATCCAAATCCACACCTTTTTCTTTACCGGTTTTGTACATGAGGGTAAATTGCTTGATGCCTTGTTTAATACTGAGTTGAGGGTCTGTTATCTCATTACGCTTTAACCCTAGAGATTCAGAGGACTGCATCGGATCATTGCCTTTTCCTTTTGACTCCTGATACATCATGCCGAGTATCAGCGATGTGTAATTGGAGAGTCCCCGATTTTCAAGCTCGTCCTCAACCAGCGGTTTATAATCAGTTAAACGTTCGAGGACAATTGTTTTCGTGTCAATCGGAAGTTTTTTGATTAAATCGCGGTTGAACAAAAGCAGGACCAATAAAAAAGAGGCCATGACAAAGACAGAAATCATCATAAAACCCGCAGCAGCGAAACAGCCTTTTCTCTTTTTCTTCACTGTGTTTCACCCTCAATGTTTGCAGCAGTATGACTTTTTCATTATGACATAGAACGTATACCAGACCAAGTGAAAACCTGATTTGAAACATAAATTTAAACTATGAGATTAAATTGGAACAAGAAGAGACAGGTTTGCATGAAAGGTCATTTGTTATAAGATAAAACTATGAAATAAGAAAGGTGAGACACATGACTGAATTTCGAGAAACGGACCGTGCGAATGAAACGGTGACCGATTTGGACGAAGAAACTTTATTTCTAGTCGCACAAACCTTCAAAGCGCTTTCTGATCCTACGAGAATCAGAATTCTCCATTTGCTTTCTCAGGGTGAACATGCTGTGAACGGAATCGCGGAGAAACTGAATTTACTGCAATCAACAGTATCCCATCAGCTCAGGTTTTTAAAAAATCTCCGGCTTGTGAAATCGCGCAGAGAAGGAACATCAATCTACTATTCTCCCGAGGATGAGCATGTTTTAGATGTGCTTCAGCAAATGATCCATCATACAAGACACGATTAAAAAAGACATCCTTGCTGCCGCATGTCGCGGTTAAGCAAGGATGTCTTTTTCTTTACTGTGCCCATTTTGTTCCAGTCCGTTTCTGCTGATTTTGATTACAATAGAGGAAAAACCGATATAATAGACGGCGATCAGAAAACAGACGCCAATCGTGAAAGGATCAGTACCGATAGATTGGCTGTAAGATCCCAGGCTGTGTAAATCAGGCGCGGCAAGGTACAGCTCTGTTACACGATAAAGAAATCTCGATAGAAATAGGGTTAGCAGAATAAGCTCTACCCAAATATGAGTCCGAAAATAAATTTTTCCTCTGCGTTTTTCAAAGGAGAGATTTTTCCTGGCGAAAAAAACCAGCAGACATCCGCCGAGAATGCCGATAATGAAATATCCGTATAAAAAAGGATGAATGAGACTGAAGATGGTGAGACCGAATGCAAACATTGAAAAAAGAATCATACGAGTAAAAAGCCAGCGAGGCTTCAGCGGCTGATATCCGATGGATCGCTTGATTTTTTTATACAGAAAAAAGACGATAATCACGACAGGATAAACGCTTTGAAGTGTAAGATGCATGATGTGATATCCCCTCCGTTGAGAAGTGTATGCTTATCCGTTTTGAAATAGTAGTCTAAATAAACAATGCCCATAAAAAAAGAAGGGGAGGCCCCTGTTTTCATAACATATGCACGATGCCTTTAGGCTGCATAATAGATATGCCCAAGCCTCATAAAATGGTATGATAATATTGGAAAATAAAAGCAGGAGACAAGGTGCGAAAAATGAAACTGGAACGTATGTTAGCGATGGTGATGTTATTAATCAGCAAAAAACAAGTGCAGGCTGCTGAGCTAGCTGATTTGTTTGAAGTATCAGTCAGAACGGTTTACCGAGATATTGATACGATCAGCAGAGCGGGTATTCCGATTGTAACCTCACAAGGCGCCGGGGGCGGGATCAGTGTGATGGAAACGTATCGGCTTGAAAGAGAGTGGCTGAAAGAAGAGGAGCTATTTGCTATTGCTTCCGCTTTGCAGAGCGTCTCATCGATGTATGAACCCGCTTCTCACAGCGCGGCTTATCAAAAAATAAAACATCTCATACCTGACCAGGCCGCAGAGGCATTTAAGCGAGAAACGGAAAAATGGTTTATTGACATGACGGCATGGGGACAAACAGAGGACCAAAAGGCGCTTCGAGAAAACATCAGTGATGCAATCGATCGGTCGTCAACCATATCATTTACATATACAAATGCAAACGGGGAAACACTTCTCCGTGAAACAGAGCCTTACACATTGGTGTGCAAGACAGGCCGCTGGTATTTATACGCCTACTGTCTGGTTAGAAACGATTTCCGCTTTTTTAAATTAAGCCGGATGAAAGATCTGACTGTTTTACATCAATCATTTAAGAGAAAAGACATTCAGCTGGAGACTCTGCCTTGGGATGCGAATTGGTATCGAAAGGATCGTTTAACTGAACTGGTCATTCTTGTCCAGCCCGGTGCGCATCAGCGTATAATTGAATGGTTTGGAAATGATGTCCTTCAATTGGATGAAAATAAAGCCTGCCGAGCGGTGATATCTCTGCCTGAGGATCAATGGCTGATCGGTTTCTTGCTGCAATTTGGCAAGGATATTGAGGTCCTGGAACCCCTTCATATCCGGGAAAAGGTAAAAGATACGATTTTTCATATGCAAAAAATATATGAAACCTGACACAATGCTGTCAGGTTTCTTCTTTTATAATCTAGGTAAAAAGGAGGTATCATATGAGCTATTCACATATGACACATTTAGAACAAAAGCGCTTTTCAGGGCTGTCACAGAGAACAAGCAATGCATTGGAAATGACGGAAAAAAGACAAATCCCGCTCTTATGGAATCGATTTTGGCAGCAGGATACGAGCATGTTACTCCCGCCTAATAAAAAGGATCAGAGCATTATCGCTTTATACTCTCATTACGAACAGCAGGAGAATGGGTTTTACACATTTTCTGTCGGCGCTTTTACCGAGCATAGCGACATGCTTCCGGAACCTTATGAGGATATATATTTACCGGCTTCCGCTTATGCTGTTTTCACTTCAAGAATCGGTCCTATTGAAGACATTGTACTCGACACATGGAAGGAAATCTGGTCTTGGGATAAGCGCCATTTGCGTACGTTTTCAGGAGACTTTGAGCAGTATGATCAAAGTGCGCTTTCACCGCAGCGGGCGCAGGTTAAAATATTTGTCGCCATAAACTTGGTATAACACTCTTGAAAAACTAATGGTATTAGTTAATAATAAAACTAACACCATTAGTTTTTTATTCAGGAGGAGTTATCATATGAGAATGATTCAGAATCAAACTGTGCGGCAGCTGACGTTTTATCCGACATTATTTCCGGTCAATTGTTATCTTGTAGAGGAAGAAAATGAAGTAACCTTAGTTGATACTGGTCTTCCGAACAGCTATAAAGGGATTATCCAAGCAGTGAATCAGCTGGGAAAACCGTTACAACACATTTTACTGACTCATGCGCACGGTGATCATGTCGGTTCGCTGGATGCACTGTCCCAAGCCTTTCCTCATGCAAAGGTTGTCATATCCGAGCGTGATTCATTTTTGTTAAAAGGTGATGTTTCTTTGCGGAAAGAGGAACCGCAGACGCCTATAAAAGGAGGAATTCCAAAAAATATCAAAACAAAGCCTGACGTTTTGCTGGCGGGGGGCGAAACAATTGGTTCTCTCCTTGCGATTTCAACCCCAGGTCATACCCCGGGAAGCATGTCGTTTCTGGACACAAGAAACGGAATTGTAATAGCTGGGGATGCATTTCAACTACGCGGGGGAATAGCTGTCTCCGGCCAGATGAGATGGACATTTCCTTTTCCTGCCTTCGCCACTTGGAATAAGGAGGCTGCTGTAAGAAGCGCGGAATGGCTTGTTGACAAGGCGCCGAGCTGTCTCGCGGTCGGACATGGGAATTTCCTTGCTTCACCAGAACAATTGATGAAATTAGCAATTCAAAAAGCAAAGAAGGGGGTCTGACCATGTCACCGAGAGCAGGATTACATCAAAAGATGATTATAGAGGCGGCGGCAGAGATTGCTGATCAGGAAGGAATAAACGGCGTGACACTAGCCGCACTCTCTAAAAAAATGAATGTACGGCCCCCGTCTCTGTATAATCACATAAGCGGGCTGCAGGGAATCAGAACAGAGCTTGCCGTTAGCGGTTTGACAAGGCTTTTTGATCAGATGGCTGATTCCGTCAAAGAACAGAAGGGGGAGTCCGCCTTGCTATCTTTAGGCGATGCATATGTTGGGTTTGCAGTTGAAAATCCGGGTTATTATGAAGCGACTTTGCTTAAAATTCAAGATGAAAGAGCTGAAAGCCTGTCAAACCAGATTGTCCGGCTTGTCACGAAACTGCTAATTGACAGCGGTTATGCAAACGAACAGACTGTAATCCATGCAACAAGAGGGCTACGAAGCTTACTGCACGGATTCGCAACTTTAATCGGAAAAGAAGCGTTTGAATTAAAGGAAGATATTTCAGACAGCTTAGCATTTTCAATTCGATTATTTCTATCGGGTCTGTCAACAAACAATAAAAGTATTATGTAAACTAAATAATATATGTCTTATATTTCTGAATATTGTATAATATATCATGCAGTATATATAAGGGAGAGGCAAGAGGCGATGCATGATTTTTACAAAATTGAGCAATTAGCGGCAGCATCATGGCCGTCTTATATTCAAAAAAGAATGGGGAAATGGCTTCTTAGAGCGAATTTTGGCGTAACCAAACGGGCGAACAGCGTATGGACATCGGCGGACATGCCAGAAGGAGATTACCAAAAAGAGATCGAGCATTTCTATAAAAGTTTAGGCCTGCCCGTTTGTGTTCAAATCAGTGACGCATCTCCGGAAGGACTGGATGATGCTCTGGCAGACAGCGGATATGAAAAGATTGATGAATGTTTTCAAATGACAGCAACATGCTGCGATATTTTAGATCGTACTTTTGACAACAGCCGATTTACATATAAGTGGGAGCAGGAGTCATCGTCTTCATGGATTGATGATTTTATCCGATTGGAAGAATTTTCAGCCGAACGGCATTGCGGCTATGCAAGCATTTTCAAACGAATGCAGCCGTGTAAAACCTTTTTCACTATGTATGACCAAGGCAGCCTGACAGCAGTGGGCACGGCTTCCGTTATCGATGGCTATGGCGGACTCAGCAACGTTGTAGTAGCAAAGGAACATAGAGGGAAAGGGGCAGGGACCCAAGTCATCAGGGCTCTGACTGAATGGTCAATGAACAATGGAGCCAAGTATATGTACTTGCAAGTGATGAAAGAAAACTCAGCCGCCGTTTCTTTGTATGAAAAAATCGGGTTCTTGCCTATATCGGAACACCATTACCGGATCAAAAAGGAGGATGGCTGATGAATTCGCTTCAAGAGATTATCTGTGAAAAACGGACATATACACGCCTTTATTCCTCACATAAGCACGCATACAGCCAATTTCTTTTTCCCCTTGAAGGGAATATCGATCTTGAAACAGAGGATCGGCAGGTCAAATTAAAGCCGGATCAATTTTTATATATTCCGCCAGAGTGCGAGCATCGGTTCCGCTCTATTGGCAGAAATGAATGTCTTGTGCTGGATGTGCCGCTTCAGGCGATGAAAATTGAGGAGCATCATGCAGCCGCAGGGATTGAAGCTGCAATCGATCCTTTTTGGTCTTCGATCAGGCACTTATTAATAGAGGAAGCAAACACACGCTCAGCGCACACGCTCCATTTGCTTGTTCAATACATAAAAGAAAAACTGCAAACCCATACTCATGCGTCAATCGCATACATCCATAGTCATTTGTCTGAGCCGCTGACAATACAAAAGCTGGCGAAAATTGAACATTATCACCCAGCTTACTATTCAAGCTGGTTTAAGAAACAGACCGGTAAGTCCCCTAAAGCCTATATAGCTGACCTCCGTCTTGAGGAAGCGAAACGGATGCTGATTGAGAAAAATGTTGCGCTGACTGTCGTGAGTCAAGC
This sequence comes from Bacillus sp. PAMC26543, assembly GCF_014250375.1. Taxonomy (NCBI): domain Bacteria; kingdom Bacillati; phylum Bacillota; class Bacilli; order Caryophanales; family Bacillaceae; genus Bacillus; species Bacillus sp. PAMC26543. The sequence continues at coordinate 2,049,919 of NZ_CP060193.1, forward strand.
GCTCGGCTTTCAAAACCTTTCTTCTTTTACAAGATGGTTTGCAAAAAGTACAGGTGTATCACCCCGAATATACCGGAACACCTTTCATTCGGATAAAAAAATATGAGCTTTTGGTTAAACATTTAGCAGGTGTCTCTTTTAAAATAGTAAGAAAAAGGAGATATAATGATGGCTGTAATTGAAGATTTTGAAAAACTGGATATCAGAACTGGCACCATTATTAAAGCGGAAGAGTTCCCTGAAGCAAGAGTCCCGGCGATTAAATTGTTCATTGATTTTGGAGAAGATATCGGCATTAAACAATCAAGCGCGCAAATCACAAAGCGCTATTGCCCAGAAGAACTGACCAGCACACAAATTATCGCTGTCGTGAACTTCCCGCCGCGCCGAATCGCAGGTTTTAAATCCGAAGTCTTAGTCCTCGGCGGCATTCCCGGCCAAGGCGATGTCGTCCTGCTTCAGCCTGAACAGCCATTACCAAACGGAACAAAAATCGGATAACACAAAAAAGACGTTTGCCTAAGAGGCAAACGTCTTTGCGTATTGAGGCGATGCACCACACGCCACATTCGTGTGTGCCGCAAAGGGCATGTACATCGGCTTACACAATTCAGCTCATCGCTATATGAATATAGCATGGCGGGTGAGGAAATGCAAGGAGTACTTTGTTATTGTAATTGAAAACGTAATAAAACTTGTCTTATTTTGTATGATGTTGTCGAAAGTAAGCGAAAACACAAAATTCAATCGTAATATTGTTAAATTGTATGACGATATTAAGCTGGTGTTTTATTGTCCAAACTCAGAAAATTGACTTAACTGTGACCCGTACTGTGACCTGATTATGACCTGAAACACCGTTTTGTGGATGTGAATAAATGCTGTTAAATCAATAAAAACATACTAAATAATAAGGTGAATACAGGGGAGTAATGTGACCTGGATTTTTAATTCAGGTCTTTTTTATGCACAAAAAAATGCCTATTATCTCTAGATAGGCATTAAATATTATTATCAATATCTTCATTTATTTTTTTGGCTAAGTTTCTGAACCTTCTTTTTAACATTTGAAACAGCTCTTTTTTGAATTTCATCAAAGTTCTCCTGAATATAGTCCATGATACTTCTTATTAGAACTTCACTTTCATAATTGAATATCTCATTTATTTCTGACTGTTCTTCATCTGTCAGGTGATGGTACTGAAGTTGTTTAGCATTTACTTCAGCAGCTACATCAATCCTCACTTTAGTTGTTCTGGTTGTACAATTTCATATTCACCTTCTGCATACTCTTGCTCCGCATAATGGCCTCCCCATTGACAGAGCTCCTGCAAGATAGGTTTAAGAGATTCTCCAAGTTCAGTGGATGAATATTCAACCTTCGGGGGTACTTGATTATACATCTTTCTGCTCACAAGTCCACTGGCTTCAAGCTCTCTAAGTGTTTGAATCAGCATTTTCTGAGTTATATTTGGGATAATGCGCTTTAATTCACTCGTTCTCTTTGGTCCATTCATTAAAAAGTATAATACAAGGCCTTTCCATTTTCCGCCAATAACTTCCTTTGTCACTTCAAACCCACAGCTAAATTTTTTCATGTCTAAAGCTCTCCATTCAACATTTATTACTTTTTAGTTACTATATCACAAAAAAGTGGGTACTTCCGATAATGTGCTTACTGAAGGATACTATATCTTGTAAGTTGTTCTTCAAGTACTTAAAGGTACTAGACATAAAATAAAATTAATTCTAAAGGAGTGTTAAGTATGGGTAAATTTGAAGGTGAAATAGCGCTTGTAACGGGTGGAACAAGTGGGATTGGTCTAGCTACAGCACAAAAATTTGTAAACGAAGGTGCATATGTTTATATCATGGGACGTAGACAAAACGAACTTGATAAAGCTGTTAACCAAATTGGCAAGAACGTAACCGGTGTTCAAGGTGATATTTCTAAGCTTGAAGACTTAGACAAACTATATGACATTATAAAGCAGGAAAAAGGTAAGTTGGACATTCTTTTTGCTAATGCAGGCACCGGAAACTTCCTTCCATTAGGTGAAATTACTGAAGAGCAGGTTGATAGAACGTTCGACATTAACGTTAAAGGAACCATCTTTACTGTTCAAAAAGCGTTATCACTATTCCCGGACAAAGTAGGTTCTATTATTGTAACGGGCTCTACTGCTGGATCAATTGGCAACCCAGCGTTTAGTGTATATGGAGCATCTAAAGCAGCATTAAGAGCACTAGTTCGCAACTGGATTCTTGACCTAAAAGGTACTGAAATCCGTGTAAATGTGGTTAGTCCAGGAGTTATTCTTACACCTGCATACGATGAGCTTTTTGGTGATGCACTTGAAGGAGCAATGGAAAATACCAGAAATACTGTTCCAACTGGAAAAGTTGGGACACCTGAAGAAGTAGCAAACGCTGTATCTTTCCTTGCTTCAGACGAAAGCAGTTACTTGACGGGTGTTGAATTGTTCGTAGATGGCGGGCTAGCACAGGTATAATTTCACTGCGCAGAGAAGGGGTACTTTGGATACTTCTATAATTCCCAGGAGGGCTATAAATGACTAATCAATTAGAAGAAAAGGTTGAACTTCTTGAACAAGAAATTGAAGAGCTTAAATGGCAAATCTTAAAGCTTAGTAATGCAAAACTGAATGATCCAAGATACCCTTATTCCAATTGGTTAATTCAACATAATATTTATAGTGAGAAAAGAAGAGAATTGGAATATATCTTATCAGTCTTAAATGATCGTGTTCTAAATAGTCCTCAGCCACCAGAACAGTATCGAAAAGAGGTTGAAGGCATTTCAAGTCAAGAGTTACATAATGAGAAAGTCCCTGACTTTGCAGAAGTGCGTGATATCTTATCTAAAGTTCTTGGAATTAAAGAAAAGAAAGTGATAGCGCTTCTTAATGCTCTAAAAGATGAAGGTAAATTTAAGGATTTAAGCGAGAAACTTTTAGATGAAGTTTATTAAAAACTAGACTCCCTTTAGCTGGGGGTCTTTTTTATGCAGTGTGTTAAAATATGGATGGGTATTCTTGTTATCACAAGGGAAGAGAGGGGCGTTAAAGGTTCGGAACATTCTTCCGAACCTAGTGTGCTGCTGTCCACTCTATATATTGTGTGACTTCTTATAAGCATGTCATTATAATTGTCTTTAGTACGTTTTCCCTTGTGTTCACTTAAAAAGGTGAGCAGAATGACAAAAGTTAAAAAAGATGAAAAATCAGGAACATACTATTTTGTTTATTCAGGTGGAACGCATCCAATAACAAAAAAGAGAATTCAGCGTAAAAGAAAAGGGATTAAGACTTATAAAGAAGCTCAAGAGGTACTTAGACAGGTAATTCTTGAGGTTGAAGAAGAAAAGAACTACTTACCTGAGATACCTGAATCATTTGGAAAGTATGCTGAATCCTGGTTAGAATCAAAAAGAGTGAAGCTTAGACCAAGTACATTTAACAACTATAGAGAGATACTTCAATACAATGTTCTTTCTTATTTATCGGTATACAAATTCGATGAGATCACAGAGGATGTATTGCAGCAACACATAAATACACTCCACTTTGAACGAAAAGTATCTGCTGACACAGTAAGAAGAGCAGTACAGGTAACCAGGAGTATATTCAAAAAGGCATCACGAAGAAGAAAAATTGATATGGCCATCTTTGATGAATTGAACTTACCAAGAGAAAAGAGCATAGTGGAGACTTGGACTCCTGAAGAAATAAAACGTTTCCTGGATACTTCAAAACTTAAACGCCCATCAAGACATTACATTGCTTATGAAATATCCATTAAGACTGGTTTGAGAATGGGTGAGGTACTGGGGTTAGAGTGGAAGAGTATTAATTGGGAAAAACGGTACATCACAATACGCCAAACACTATGCAGAGTAGATGATAAAGGTAACTATGGGTTAGAGCCAGAAGTTAAAACAGTTAATTCATACAGAAATGTTAATATACCTGAGTCATTATGTGAAAAAGGTTGGTTGAAAGGGACAAGAAAGAAGCAGGAGCAAAATACAATGATCTAGACTTAGTGGTATGTACGAAAATGGGGGATTGGTTGCCGCCTTGTAATTGGAGAAGGGGATTTCACTCAATACGCAAACAGCTAGGATTACCAAAGATTAAACCTCATGCATTAAGACACACACATGCTACGTATCTAATCAGTATTGGTGTGAGTCCAAAAATAGTACAAGAGAGGTTAGGACATTCAGATATTAAGCAAACATTAGGAACATACAGTCACGCTCTTCCATCAATGCAATTAGAAGCAGTGGATAAGATGGATTTATTGTTAAAATCGTGACCTCACCTGTGATCTGAAGGAAATAAAAAAGCGATGAGCTACGCTGTGTAAGGCTTTGTAGTACCTCTTTTAACACGCCACATTCGTGTGTGCCGCAAAGGGCATGTACATCGGCTTACACAATTCAGCTCATCGCTATATGAATATAGCATGACGGATGAGGAAATGCAAGGAGTACTTTGTTATTGTATGTTTGAATTTGCTGTGAAAATATGAAATGAAGAGAAATAGGGGAGATTACTATACAATGATTAGTTTGAATTGGATGATTTGAAACCAGTAAAAGTCATGTTATGCCTGAGTGTGACCCCAACTGTGACCCGAAGTATACATTTAAGAGTTGTCATAAACGTAGTTAAATCAACGAAAACGTACTAAATATCAAAGCGAATAGAAGGAACCAGTATGACCTAGACTTTTTGATCTGGGTCTTTCTATTGCACAAAAAAATGCCTAGGATCTCTCAATAGGCATTAAATGTTAGTATCGATATCTTCATTTATTTTTTGACTTAGTTTCTGAATCTTCTTTTTAACATAAAAGGCCAGGGTGCTACCAACACCCCGGCTCTGTACAAAAAGCTGCCCATCAAAGGGCTTGCTCGATATGGTTTCTTGGTAGACCTATCCCTTTAGGTTCTGAGGCTCAAGGGAGGTCTATTTTTTATTTATATACGTCAACAGGGCGATTATAACCGACTCGAATGAAAGACATTAGCATTAATGCCTGGAATATTGACATAGCATCACCCCCTTTCGTTAGGGGATGATCAAGACTCCCTTGAGTGAGCAAACTTTACAGGAAATATTTATACATAAATGTCCTTGTCGTTAAACATTCATAATATATTGACAACGTGAAAGGAGCTTGCAAAATGCAGGTTCTATTTTGTATTCGGTTATTAAAACCTTTGATATATTGTCTATAAAAATTCAATTTGAATATGGAAACAATACAAGAATAAAAGTTGGATGTTGCTTTGTTTATTGGTCATTTTTTCTTGTGAATACTTTTCATGTTCTTTCTATAGAATAAAGTTCCGACTTTTTTGTGACTAATGATAGCGGGAAATTAAAAAAGAACCTGTTGAAATAGCCCAGGTTCTTTTTATATTGCACAAAAATAGACACGGTGATATAATCAGACTACGTGTGCTTTCTGTGTAAAAAATTATAGATATCAATCTTATATTTTTATTATATCATGCTGGAAAGCTCTTTGTCAATTATTATTTTTGAAGGGGAGATGTAGAATGAGTTCTTTGGTCCTTGGTTTTCACGAAATTGAAAAAACACAGCATTTGCTTGTTGGAGGAAAAGGGTTAAATTTAGGGGAATTATCAAAAATTCAAGGTCTACAAGTACCAGAAGGATTTTGTGTCACAACAGTAGGATATCAAAAAGCCGTCGAACAAAACGAAATGTTACAAGTGTTGTTGGATCAATTGGCCATGCTAAAAGTTGAGGATCGAGATCAAATTGGTAAAATCAGCAGAAAGATTCGACAAATCATTATGGAAGTAGAAATTCCTTCCGATGTTGTGAAAGCAGTTGCTCACTATCTCTCCCAGTTTGGTGAGGAACATGCCTATGCTGTGCGTTCGAGTGCAACTGCTGAAGATTTACCACATGCTTCTTTTGCCGGTCAGCAAGATACCTATTTAAATATTATCGGCAAAGAAGCGATCTTGCTGCATATCAGCAAATGCTGGGCTTCCCTATTTACGGATCGCGCGGTAATCTACCGCATGCAAAATGGATTCGACCATACCCAAGTTTATTTATCCGTTATCATTCAAAGGATGGTTTTCCCACAGACTTCGGGGATTTTATTTACCGCTGATCCAATCACTTCCAACAGAAAGGTGTTATCCATCGATGCCGGTTTTGGACTTGGTGAAGCACTGGTCTCTGGCTTGGTATCTGCCGATTGTTATAAAGTACAGGATGAGCAAATCGTCGATAAGATGATAGCAACCAAAAAATTGGCTATCTATGGACGAAAAGAAGGAGGAACAGAAACACAGCAAATCGATCCTAATCAGCAAAAGACTCAAACACTGACTGATGAACAAATTTTACAACTGGCACGCACCGGGAGACAGATCGAAGCTCATTTTGGTTGCCCTCAAGATATCGAATGGTGTTTGGTTGACGATACTTTTTATATTGTCCAGAGTCGTCCAATCACAACTTTATACCCCTATCCCTGAAGCGAGTGATCAAGAAAATCACGTCTATATCTCTGTTGGTCATCAACAAATGATGACGGATCCCATAAAACCACTGGGATTGTCTTTTTTTCTGTTGACGACTTCTGCACCCATGCATAAAGCTGGTGGAAGGTTATTTGTTGATGTCACACATAATCTGGCATCACCTGACAGCAGAGAATTTTTATTAAATGGCATGGGACAACACGATCCGCTCTTAAAAGACGCACTTATGACAACAATTGACCGACGGGATTTCATTAAGTCGATACCAAATGATAAAACAGCAACGATTCCCAACCGAAGTAACAATACAGATATGCTGGTACAATTCGAGAACGATCCAACAATCGTTTCTGATTTGATTAAGCGTAGTCAAACATCGATAGAAGAGTTAAAACAAAACATCCAAACGAAATCGGGATCGGATTTGTTTGATTTTATTCTCGAAGATATCCAGCAATTAAAGAAGATCTTATTTGACCCACAAAGTTCGGCTGTGTTTATGGCTGCTATAAATGCTACATCATGGATTAACGAAAAAATGAACGAGTGGTTAGGCGAAAAAAACGCAGCAGATACGCTTTCTCAATCTGTACCTCATAATATTACTTCAGAAATGGGTCTTGCGCTATTGGACGTCGCAGACGTGATACGTCCTTATCCAGAAGTAATTGCTTATTTACAGCATGTAAAAAATGATCACTTTTTGGATGAACTGGTTGAGTTTAAAAATGGACAGAAAATCCAAGACGCTATTTATGCTTATCTCAACAAATACGGAATGCGATGTGCCGGAGAAATTGATATTACAAGAACTCGATGGAGCGAAAAACCAACTACACTTGTCCCAATGATTCTTAATAATATCAAAAACTTTGAGCCTAATGCCAGCCATCGGAAATTTGAACAAGGGCGACAGGAGGCTTTGAAGAAAGAACAAGAGTTATTAGATCGATTGAAGCAATTACCGGATGGTGAACAAAAAGCCAAAGAAACCAAACGAATGATCGACATAATCCGGAATTTCATCGGTTATCGGGAATATCCAAAATACGGCATGGTTAATCGCTACTTCGTTTATAAGCAAGCTTTACTGAAAGAAGCCGAACAACTCGCAAAAGTGGGCGTTATTCATGAAAAAGAAGATATATACTATCTCACTTTTGAAGAACTTCACGAAGTCGTACGCACAAATAAACTGGATTACCAAATCATAAGCAAACGAAAAGACGAGTATAAATTATATGAAAAACTATCTCCACCACGTGTTATCACGTCTGATGGTGAAATCATGACAGGCGAGTACAAACGAGAAAATCTCCCAGCCGGAGCGATTGTAGGTCTACCTGTTTCCTCCGGAGTTATAGAGGGGCGAGCACGTGTCATCTTAAACATGGAAGATGCTGATCTAGAAGCTGGAGATATATTAGTCACTTCCTTTACTGATCCTAGCTGGACACCATTGTTTGTATCCATAAAAGGCCTAGTCACCGAAGTTGGTGGACTGATGACCCATGGAGCAGTTATAGCGCGTGAATATGGCTTACCTGCAGTTGTTGGAGTTGAAAATGCTACCAGACTAATCAAAGACGGGGAACGAATTCGTGTGAATGGAACAGAAGGGTACATTGACATATTGTAATGGCTCATCAATTAAGATCTTGTCATAATGGACGGCCTTAAATGGATAAAAGAACGGTTATACTGTTCATTCTTTTATCTCTTGAGCAGAGATAAGGACACTTAGTGAATGTTGAATATTTGATGGCTTGCTACACACATTGAGGCCTTAGCTATTCTTCGACAAGATTAGAGAATCGATGAAATATACAAAAATGGGAAAATGATACTCTAACAATAAGCAAAGTCGGATCCCCATAGAGTGGGGATCCAGCTTTTTTATGTAATAATTGCTTAGCGTGGGAAATCCGCATTGCAGGAAAAGAAGATCCTGAAGACATGGTCAAAGCAATTCAAAGCAGCATGTGGAGAGAATTTGGCCTAATGTGCACAGTAGGCATTGGAGATAACATGTTACTCAGTATGCTTGCGCTTGACCTGGAGAGTAAGAAAACGAAGAGTGAGATTACACGTTGGAGATATGAAGATGTGCCAAATAAGGCTTTAGAATGTTCATTCGTTGTTGTCTAAAATGTGGGGATAGGAGGGAGGGTAGAAAGGAACCTGAACCGAATGGGGATATCGACTGTAGGCCAGTTAGCCAAGTTTCCCTTAGAGCTGCTTGAACAAAGTTCAGAATAAAGGGTAACAAGTTGTTGTACATAAGAGTTAAAACCCTTCTCAATGAGAAGGGCTAAACATTAAACAAAAAACTTGGTTGGTTGAATAGAAGTAATATTCCTTTTAGCTTCATGGAATTCTTGGTCATTCGAGGATGAAAAGCCACTAAACACTGCTAATCCAACGACAACTGACAAGGTGGCTAATGCAAGTTTAAATTTCATATAAACACTCTCCTCTTTGTATTTGGATTCGGGCATCCACCATGACGTCAAAAAAGGTGGTTGAGTTTTCAAATTGCCCTATCTCTTTACAATAATTAGCCGTGTCGAGTGCTAATTCCTCTAAATCTGGATACATAACATTATCTTTAAGTACAGAAAAAGTTTGAAAAACTGTGCGTTTATCTATAGAGTCGATATATAAAGCCTTTAAGTAATTAAACTCAGCAACTAAGACATCATCGTTTATGGCTTGCGCTTTCTCGATTCCTTTTTTATAAAGAATAAAGGCTTTTTCAATATCTTTCATTTTAAAGTAAATTTGTGTAAGCGTAAATAACGTGTGAGGGAGAAGATCACTTTTATCGGTTTCGTACAATGAGACTGCTTGCTCAATATATTCAGCAGCTTTGTCATACTCTTTCATTTTATAATAACAGTTCCCCAAATTATATAAAGATGCCCCAATTAGTTTGTGCTTGTTTATGGCTTTTGAGTCTTTTAAGGCTCTCTGAAGATGGGGAACTGCTTTTTCATGACTTTCCAGATCATCAAAGTTGCCTGCTACAACAAATGCACATTGTATTCGGCGAACAGTATAAGTTTTTTGGTCTTTATAAATGTTAAGGGCTGTTTCAGCATAGTGCATTGATACATGGGTTTGTTTCATGTGATAATACACTTCAGCCATTTTGAAATAAAACTCAGCTCGTTCAATTTCGTCTGTTACTAAAGCAAGCTTTTTCTCAGCAATTTTATATGACCTTATTGCTCTTATATATTCCTTCTTATCAAATTCGTACATTCCTCTAAAGAAATTGCAGTAGTATTCTAGTACACCTTTCAGTTTTGTTTGGCTGCTTTCGATCTTTTCTAATAAGTCTGAAATTTTAGGGCGTTCTTCATTCAATGACTTAGGTTCAAGGTAATCCAGCATTAGCTGATGACGAAAACACATTAGAGAATAATACAGCAATAAGTCTTGATCTTCCTTCATATGTTTTATTTCTTCTTCAACCTCTGCTTTTAATATCTCAGCATCTGGAACGGCGAACATCCGTATGTATTTATACCACTCATTGATTTTAACTCCAACCGTGGATGACGGAATTAATTGCTCCATTGAAATCCCTCCCTCTATGTATCCAATAGACTAAATATGTAATATTTTATCATATTTAAGTGTTTAAGGAAGATTAACGTTTTCTTAAAAAGCGAAAAAAATACCCTCCTCGATTAAGAGAAGGGTAGGGGTTTTATCTCGGTGAATCATAATCCATTGCTTGTTCACTATCAGAAATACCTTGAGAGTTGTCGGGTCAACAATGATTCCCATTGCAGTTAAAAAAGTTAGAAGTGCATTAAATTTCTCTGTCAAATTGTCACCCAATACCGTCAAGTCGTATATCTTACACGATCCTAGTACTTATATTACATCTAAGGGTTAATCAGTCGAGATCATTGAGGAATCAAAATATAGCCAAGTGATTGTTATTACTCAGCGCAACAGAAAAGAAGGAACCAGCAAAAGTAGATATTACGGTTGATTTCATACATAAAAGATCACATAGGAAGAAACACCTTGCTTAAAACAAGAAAAAGGAGCTAAAAAGCCCCTTATAAGTTTAAATAACTTTTGTATAAATAGCCTTATAAAACCCTATTGAGTAATCAAAATAATAATTTGTAAGAGTATAAGTATAACCATTGTATTCAAGAGAAGGCTTGAAGTTTGGTATGGGACTAAGCTGATATATGGTATCGTACTCATATTCATCATTTTTCACAACAACTTCAGATGAAACATTCGTTGCCAAGGCAGGAACAGCGGATATTAGCATGCCGAATGTTAAAGCAGAACTCAATAAAATTTTTCGAGGGTTCAATTATATCAACTCCATTTACATATTATGCATTTATTATGCAATATATGGAGTTTATTTGGAAGTGAATGAAGGATCATAAAAGCCTATTTATTTTCAAAATCGTGGTTTTAAACAAATTAGGGGGAAACGAATGAATCAAGATATTCAGCTTTTGAAAGACCTCCAAACTGAATTGAAAACGCAGGATCATGGCTCTCAAGCTGCACCGCGGTTTGTTTATAGGAGATTATAAATGAATTAGGACTTCAGATGATGATGATGCGGAACGCTGTTCTGTTTACATCCCTGAAGATGGCGAATCTTATGACCTGGAAAGTTATCTAAAGGACATCAAGGAGAATGATGAATTGTCTTCAGAAGCGGTGGAAGATATAGAGTGTGAGGCTTCCGCATTAGATTGGATATATGAATATGTAGACAGTGGCGCTGATCTGATCCAGAAACAGAGGTTTATTACATTTATCAAAATACAATGTTTCTAACTAAAGCGGAGGCAAAACAGCACATAAAACAAAATCATTACCACTATACGAAAAAGGTTCATACGGGCTATGACAGCTTGGAGAGCACCAAAAGTTGAAAGGTTGCTTAAAATTCTCGAAACGTTTGATTGGAGTTCAATCACGATATCTAAATAAAAGATAGTTTTTATATAGTTGAGCTGTTGAAACGACCGCAATAATAACTAATATTTGCCAATGGGTCGTCCTTGCAAGAGACTTATTAAATCGTTCATCTAATGTTATATTGCTTGATGAATTTGATAAAGCTCCTGCAGTATTTCATAGCGCATTTTATCAAATGTTTGATGAAGGCATTTTAGTTGATAAACACTATGTAGCAGATATTTCAAAAGCAATCATTATCTGCACTTCTAACTATAAATCTAGAGAAGAAATTAAAAAGTCATGAGGAGAAGCCTTATATTCCAAGTTTGATCACTTTATTGAATTCGAACTAATATTAAAAGAGGCACAACTAGAATTAATTGAAAAAAGTTATATAAAAATGATACAATTTTTCTCAAAGAAGGAGAAATAAGTAATGGAAGATGATGTTTTTAAATCTATAATTGACCTAGCGGGCAGTTTAACAATGTAAGAGAAATTGAGCGGGAAACCCAGAAGTTGATGTGTAGTGTTTTAATTTAAGGAGCTATAAAAAGCTATTGTTTTTAAATAGAAAGAAAAAGGTTAAGACATTCCTGGGAAAAAGTCTAAATAAAACTACGATTTTAAGAGAAGGGAGACTTGCTATCAATATGAATGTTAAAAATGCTGCAGCTATTTTTTCAATCGCTATTCCAATTATCTGAGCTATCTATTAATTTTTTTATGGGAGTTATTTCAATTCCATGGCAAAGTATGCCGATGTTTTTTCATTATTGCTTTCTTCTATAGGAATGATTTTGGCGTTGGTTTCAATAAAGTCAAATAAACGGTGTGCATATTTGGATTAGTCTTAAATGCAATTATGTTTCTATTTCCTTTTTTCTGGTTTATAGGCGGGATTTTGTTATTTGAAGTTTAAAATTTATAATGACGTGAAAATCGATGAAGATCTAGCAATTTGGATAACTGAATAACAATTCTTTTTTTAAGAAAAGATTTGAGCTATATTTTTTGGAGGTTAAAGCTTTGAGTTTTAATAAAAAAAATGTCGCTAAATATAGTCTTACACTAGCGCTCTCATGCATTACATACGGGATTATTATTGGGTTTTATGGTTTTGCTTATTCTAATTTCGAACCTTGGATGCTGATAACAATTTTCATCATACCATTTTATGCATTCATCCCATATACAGTATTTGCTATTCCATTGCAAATATTACTTCGAAAAAAAGTAAAGAAATTCAGTGTGAAGTACTTATTAATTTATATCGTAGTAGCGCTAATCGCATTATTCTTGTTCTCCTTAGCCAGTGATCCAACTTATGTGCTTACTGAGGTTCAACATGTGAACTTTTATTATTTGAGTTTTGTAGCAGCGGCGGTGTACTGGTTCTGGGATTCAGTATTTATAAAGAATCAAGAAAAGATTTAATATTACAACGTTCTAAACAACAAGTAATAAGGCTGTTGAAGAAAAAGCTTATGGCAATTAACTAAAAGAACAGGGGATATGAATGGAAATTTTAATTAGGCAAGAGCTCACTGAAGAATATCATACGTCTGAAGAAATGATTAAAAGAGCTTTTTCAAATGTAGAATATAGCGACAAGAAAGAACACATACTTGTAAATAAAATTAGAAAATCAGATGCATTCATTCCTGAACTTTCATTGGTCGCATTACATCAAGATAAAGATATCGTAGGTCATATCCTTTTATCTAAAATCAAAATCATAGATGGCGATAACGCAGTCGATTCTTTGGCACTTGCTCCAGTTTCTGTTGCGCCTGAGAACCAGAAAAAAGGAATCGGGAGTCAATTAATTCGTGCTGCGTTAAAAAAAGCAATAGAGCTTGGTTATCGTTCAGTAATTGTTTTAGGACATAAAGATTATTATCCGAAGTTTGGTTTTAAGCCAGCTAGCTTATGGAATATAAAAGCCCCCTTTGAGGTGCCTGATGAAGTATTTATGGCTCTGGAATTAGCAGATCATTCTCTTGAAGATGTGCAAGGTGTCGTTCATTATTCAGAAGCTTTTATGGGGTGAAAGCTAGATGATTGATTAGAAATTGATAAAAAAGAGGTTATCCCTAAAATTGTCATTTTGTGGATAGCCTCTTTTTTTGTGTAAAGAGCTTTAAAAATGAAAAAGAAAGCTGCAAAGTGATATGAATGAAAATAATAAAGACGCGAGTATCGAATCATTAAACCGGAAAGTCAAGCGATTAGAGCAAGGATTTACGTGACCAATTAAAGGCGTACACAGAAGTCTACAAGGAGCCTACCCTTTGTTGTTTGTAAGGGGCCCAGATTGTTGTATAAGGATAGTATTTAAAGAGGTTATTATTGTCTTAATATCGAATAAAGATTAAGTGAAATTATTTTTGATGGGAGTTATTTTAATGCATATAACAACAAAAAGGTTATTGATACGTGAATTTGAATTCAAAGATTGGAAAGCTGTATATGAGTATACGTCAGATATTAATGTTATGAAGTATATACCAGAAGGGGTTTTTACTGAAGAAGATGCAAAAGCATTTGTAAATAAAAACAAAGGTGATAACGCAGAAAAATTTCCTGTAATACTAAAAGATGAAAATTTTCTTATCGGCCATATTGTTTTTTATAAGTATTTTGGTGAACATACATATGAGATTGGGTGGGTGTTTAATCCGAATTATCAAAATAGAGGATATGCTTCTGAAGCAGCACAAGCTATCTTGGAATATGGATTTAAAGAAATGAACATACATAGGATTATAGCTACGTGTCAACCTGAGAATATTCCATCATACCGAGTTATGGAGAAGATTGGAATGAGAAGAGAAGGCTTTTTTAAAAAATGTATTCCTAAAGGCAATGAATGGTGGGATGAATATTATTACGCTATTTTAGAGGAAGAGTGGAATTGAACTATATTGAAGGCAGAAACATTGGCGATACAAACAAAATACCAAATGGCAGGAGACATTCTTAAATGCAGGGCATTTTATTTGAGACAATTCTAGGAGGATATATTTACTAATGTGTAAACCAACGCAACGGTGAACATGAAATATGAAATATAAGAAATTGCTTTTGACGAACTTGCTTTATGTTTTTGGAAAGTATATATAATTGCAAAACCCAAAAAGAAAACAGTCACAAACCAAGAAGTGTATTCAGGAAAGATTGCGACCAGCAACACGATGATCGTTGAAAAAATAAATGAAGAGTAATGAGTAACTTTTTGATCATTATTCAAAGAAATCACCTGATAAATTTTTACCCATTTTAATGTGTATCAAAACATTATTCAAAAAGGAGATTAGAAAAATGCAGATATTATTTCTGATGTTAATCAACATTAATTAAATGAACAAAAGGAAGAGCATGTTTTGAAAAAAAAAATCATCGAAACATGCTTTTATATTTTGTAATAGGTTAACTTCGTTATAAAGGCTGCTTACATTTGCGGAGGTTCCAAACCGAATTTTGTCCATTCCTCTTTAGCTGGACCATAAATACCTGGAACAGTTAATCCTGCTTGTCTCATAAGAACAGTCATTTGTCCTCGATGGTGATTTTGATGTTGAATCAAAAACATCAAAAGTGAACCATTTGGCAATTGTTGACCAATAAAGTTGATACGTTCTTGAAGTGTATGATCAGTCCATTGGGTTTTTAATGCCTGTACAAACGCATTACTGGCTTGATGATAGCTGTCTGCTATAAACTGAGCCGAAGTAGGAACAGGATAATCTTCAGCAGGGGCATGAAACGTTAAGTCTGTGTTTGAGGTAATAATGCGAATGGCAGCAACAGTATGCCAAGCAATACGGCCTAAAGTCCAATTTTGTGAAGTTATTTCTTGTTTAAGTGATTCATCAGTTAGACTATTTAGTAGTTTCTGTGTAGCGTCGGCTTCGAACTCCCAAGATTTTAAAAAATGGTCTAAGGTTTGAAACACAAAAATCCTCCTTATGATGTTTTGTTTTCTTTTTATAGTTTAATTATACCTGCCCGTTTAGTTAAAAAGAACAAAACTTTAGACAAGAATTTTCTGAGGAAAAGAAGGCATCGCAACATTCTTATAGACGTCACGACTTTATTTCAAAGTCACATGAATTTCAGCTACCACTGAAGATTGAATAAATCCTTTTGTTAGTTATTAGGGGATTCAGAATATACCGCTGGGTTGAATGATACTGCAGATGATATGTGTTAAAGCAGAGATTGAAAAAGAGTTCGCCATCTGTGATTACATTAAAAAGCTATATGAAGAACAAAAGAGCTGGGGAGTATGAAGTTCTTTAAGTGTAACGCCATCAAAAATAAAGAAGGAGTTTACCTGACATATAATGAATTATTATAGTAGGAAAGAGAAAAAATTTACAGCAAAGGGAGGAATGAGTTGGTAATGAAGGGTTTTATCAAAGGCGCTGTTCTAACTGCTGTTCTAAGTGTGGGTGCTACTTTATTTGCAGGTGATGTATCTGCACACGGGTATATAAAAGAACCTGCTAGTAGAGCGTACATGGGATCATTAGAAAAACAAATAATTGGTTGGACTGCAGCTACACAAAAGTATGGTTCTGTAGTTGATAATCCTCAATCGGTAGAAGGACCTAAAGGGTTTCCAGCCGGAGGTCCGCCAGATGGAAAAATTGCATCGGCAAATGGAGGCTTTGGTCAAATTGACTTTGGGTTAGACAGGCAGACTGCAGATCATTGGGTAAAACAAAACATGCATGGAGGTCTAAACACCTTTACTTGGCACTATACTGCTCCTCACGCAACATCAAAGTGGCACTATTATATAACCAAGAAAGATTGGAATCCAAACAAACCATTAACAAGAGATGAGTTTGAATTAATTGGAACAGTAGATCACGATGGTTCAAAGGCAGATACTAATCTTTCTCATAAGATTTATGTACCAACTGATCGCAGTGGTTATCATGTCATTTTAGGGGTGTGGGACGTTGCGGATACCTCTAATGCCTTTTATAACGTAATTGATGTAAACCTAATACAATGATGTTGAACCTCCATCGAACAAATCTTAATCCCAATGAACAAGAATATGAGGCTTAATCAGAAAATTGCCATCAAATCTGGAACAGTGTATACCGCTAAGGTTTTAACAGCTGCCAATAGTTGGACTATATCAGATAAGCTATCACCAGCTAGTGAAACGTTTGCTGTAACAACGAAGGAAACTGTTACGGAACCGGGAGAACACAGAGTGTTTGAGTGTGGAAGTACGAAAATCAGCTATCTATTGCAGATCGGTTAGATGTTCGTGCATCTGCCGATCTTTTTTAAATTTTAATTGAAGTCTACTCAATACATAGAATAGAATGGCATTAAGCTTCTTCACTTCCTTGATAATAACGAATAGAAAACCATTAAGATAAACCCTATTTTCGGGATATGAGAAAAGAATTAAGCGCAGTGTGATCTGAGGCAAGGTTTGAAGCATCTCTCAAAATTAAATAAAGCGTTGTTGAAGCATAGCACGGAGACAATGACGTCTTAATATATTTTTTAATAAAAATACGATTTTAAAGAGAACGGAGATTTACTTTTAATATGAATTTTAAAAAAGCTGCAGTCATCTTTTCATTTGCTTTTCCAATTAGTTCAGCTATATTAATAATTAATTTTTTGACTGGGATTATTTCAATGCCGTGGCAAGGAATGCCGGTATTGTTCCCTTTATTACTCTCACCTATAGGGATAATGCTTGCGTTAGTTTCAATAAAGACAAATAAACGGTGGGCTATATGGGGAATCATTTTAAATTCAATTTTGTTACTATTCCCTTTCTTCTTTTTTATAGGTGGAACTTTGTTATTCGGAGTCTAATTTTTAAAAAGACGTGAAAATCGATGAAGATTTTGAACAATTGGATAACTGGTTAAAAAGGATACATGGTAGGGGGTGCTGATTTGAGCCTCAATCAAAAGACGTTAAACAGTTATGTTTATACTCTGGTATTCTCGAGTTTGTCATATGGTCTAGTCTTTGGCTTGTATATGTTTGTTTATTCGGGATTTATGGCGATCGCCTTAATCACAATAGGCATCATTGCATTCTACTCTTTTATCACTTACTTAATCTTTGCTTTTCCCTTACAATTATTACTAAGAAGAAATCCCAGAAAGTTCAGTTTGATCCATTTTTTAATTTATACTGCAGTAGCTTTTTTGGCTGTGTTCGTGTTCTGGTTTGTTGATTATCCGCCTAGTGCTCTTACAGTGTTCAGGAGCTTAAATTATTACATAATGAGCATTGCCGCTGCGTTAATTTATTGGTTCTGGGATTCCATATGCCTGCGGAATTAGTTTATTTACTATTTAAATTATGCATTTCACAACGTTCACAACAAGTATAAAAGCCGCTGATCCGAACAACAAATACGCAGACCTTGTTTGTTTCTCTGAAAGTGTCTCCACTCCCATTAAAACAAAGAGAAATGCAACTAATACTTGGAGAGAAACCAAGAGGAATTCACTTTGATGATATAAAGAATATACGCATAGGATTAAAGCTGCACATGAGATCAAAATTTTTGAAGCTTTAAGCAAAGAACCACTCCTTGAAAGTTTTTTTAAACCATAACACGGTATGAGCTTTTATTGGAGAGGAAAAGGGGTCATGATAAAAGAAGTGTTTTATTTAAAATTGGGGGAGTTGACTTGAACATTTTTATTTAATTTCCATATTTATAGCTATTTTTGGCGGCTCTTATGCAGGTTACAAAAGGAATAAAAAGAAAGAGCTTAAACAAGAAAAGTAAAGTATATAAGTTTCTGGAAACGGACTGTGAGAAATCTGAAAGAGTATTAAGTTAAATGCTCTTTTCTATTCCACATCTCCGGCATTCATGTAAGAATACACCGCCTTTGCAGAGTTCTTGAATAAAGCTAATCGCCATTGTCGCAGGGTAAGGAGTGTTTATTTGTATTGGAATAGAGCGGAAAGAGAATGGTGAGTCAAAAAGCATGGCAGCTGAGAGGGTTTGTAGAGCGGGCTGCTATACTTGTAGACCTGTATCAAAAAAAGCGGTTTAATATTGGAAACGGATTTAAAAAGGGTGAAAAGCTATCAAAACATTAGTTGTATTATCCAGTTTTATGGGGATTGTGTTATCAATTATTGGACAAATATTTGGAACCCTAACCGATTTCTTTATTCCAGGCATTGCTCGGTTTATAGGGGTTTTAGCGGGTATTCTAGTATTACTTAGTTTGAAGTCAAGAAATACAGAAATGCAGGCTTTTATAGTAGGTTCAAGCACTGCGTTAGGAATAATGGGAGCAGGAATTTTATATTTTCCAGCTGCGATGATCAATGTCTTAATTGGTTTCAAGCTAAACAAAAAGTTAAAAGAAGAGAACACTAAGGAGCAGTTCTGAATAGACTGCTTTTTGTTTTATTCAAGTGAAGTTTATATGAATTTAAAATTTTACAGGGTTCTTAGAAGGAATGAAATCTTTTTGAAGAGAATAATCAGGATATTTGAGAAACTGACTGTTAAAAAAAGCAATAATCAATATTTGCTGCAGGAATTTAAATTTTCTGAAAAAACATTGAAAAAGTTGATAGGATTTTATAATATTAAGTCAAGTTAGTTTGTCCAATCAACAAACTAATGAAGGTGACTTTATTAGTTCCGTAAGATAAGGTTATTTCTAAATATAAGGGGGGAATAAAAGGCTCGATTCAATTGGAGCTAAACAATATATAAAACAAAAGAGTGTATCTTTAATCCTTTCCCAAGTATACGAGTGCAACGAAAAAAGATGAATTTACTGCTTGCTGATCAGATCATTTTGTACGATGAAGAATAATCTGTGAAGTTAAACCACTCATATTTTTTGTGATTTTTTGAAAGCGCTTTTATAAACAATTACCAGCTGAGGTGAGTTTGGAAAATTTTTATACCATTTCATACTGTTCCTTATTTAATGATCGAAAAGGGAGGAAAAATCATGGTCAGTGAAAATTTAAAGAAGATTAGCATGACTGAAAAAGTTGGCTATGCTTCTGGAGATTTTGCATGTAATTTAATTTATGCAACGGTGTCTACTTATCTTTTGTTCTTCTATACAGATGTATTTGGTTTATCGGCAGCAGCAGCCGGTACCATGTTCTTAGTGGTTAGAATCATCGACGCTCTCGCTGATCCTTTTATTGGAACGGTAGTAGACAGAACAAATAGCAGGTTTGGACGCTTTAGACCGTATCTTTTATTCGGAGCTTTCCCATTTGTAGTACTTGCATTACTCTGTTTTACAACTCCAGATTTTTCAGACATGGGGAAATTAATATATGCCTATATGACCTATGTTGGTTTGTCGCTTACATACACAACCATAAACGTTCCATATGGCGCGTTAACTTCTGCAATGACTAGAAATAATCAAGAAGTTGTTAGTATAACATCTGTTCGTATGTTATTTGCGAATCTTGGGGGACTTGTCGTTGCATTTTTTGTTCCCTTATTGGCTGCCTATTTAAGCGATACTTCCGGCAACGAATCTCTTGGCTGGCAGCTAACCATGGGTATTTTGGGAATGATAGGCGGGTGCCTTTTAATCTTTTGTTTTAAAAGCACAAAAGAGCGTGTCACTCTTCAAAAGTCTGAGGAGAAAATTAAATTATCGGATATATTTGAGCAATTTCATGTGAATCGCCCACTTGTTGTATTAAGCATTTTCTTTATTATTATTTTTGGAGTGAATTCAATAAGTAATTCAGTTGGCATCTATTATGTGACATATAACTTGGGAAGAGAGGATTTAGTGAAGTGGTACGGTTTGATTGGAAGTTTGCCTGCTTTGGTCATTTTACCGTTTATTCCAAGGCTTCATCAATTATTGGGGAAGAAAAAACTACTAAACTATGCATTATTACTGAATATTATCGGCCTCTTAGCTTTACTATTTGTTCCGCCAAGCAATGTATATCTAATACTCTTCTTTCGATTAATTGCTGCTGCCGGAAGTCTCACTGCCGGGGGATATATGTGGGCGCTCATTCCTGAAACAATAGAATATGGAGAGTATAGGACTGGGAAAAGAATGGGTGGGCTCATATATGCTATTATCGGATTTTTCTTTAAATTCGGTATGGCACTGGGAGGGATTGTTCCTGGGTTGGTTTTAGATAAGTTTGGATACGTGGCAAATCAAACACAAACCCCGGAGGCATTAACGGGAATTTTAATTACAGCAACAATCATTCCCGTGTTCTTGCTGGTTCTAGCCATGATTGATATTAATTTCTATAACTTAGATGAAGAGAAATACAAAAAAATGGTACGAGAATTAGAGAATAGAGATAAAATTTATTTGGATAATATTGAGGAATTCAAGGCATGAAAATGGCACCAAATAAGAGAAGCCTATTAAGAAAATAGCTGAGGAGGAGTTCAAATGAAGATTATCAATCCAGTACTTAAAGGATTCAATCCCGATCCAAGTATTTGTAGGGCAGGAGAGGATTATTATATCGCTGTATCTACATTCGAGTGGTTTCCAGGTGTCCAGATACATCATTCAAAAGATTTAGTGAATTGGCACTTAGTCGCACATCCATTACAAAGAGTTTCACAATTAGATATGAAAGGAAACCCTAATTCAGGCGGGGTTTGGGCACCATGTTTAAGTTATAGTGACGGAAAGTTTTGGCTGATCTATACGGATGTTAAGGTAGTAGATGGCGCTTGGAAAGATTGTCATAATTATTTAGTTACTTGTGAAACGATTAATGGTGATTGGGGGGATCCGATCAAATTAAATAGCTCAGGATTTGATGCTTCTTTGTTCCATGATACGGATGGAAAAAAATATTTATTAAATATGTTATGGGATCAGCGTATTGATCGGCATTCATTTGGAGGAATTGTCATACAGGAATATTCTGATGAGGAGAAAAAATTAATTGGTAAACCGAAAGTTATTTTTAAAGGGACCGACAGAAAACTAACAGAAGCTCCGCACCTTTATCATATCGGGAACTATTATTATTTATTGACTGCAGAAGGAGGAACACGGTTTGAACACGCTGCTACAATTGCCCGTTCTACAAATATTGAGGGTCCATATGAAGTTCATCCCGATAATCCAATCTTAACATCATGGCATGATCCTGGAAATCCATTGCAAAAATGCGGTCATGCATCCATTGTTCAAACACATACAGATGAGTGGTATTTAGCTCATTTAACGGGCCGTCCTATTCATCCTGACGATGATTCAATTTTTCAGCAGAGAGGATATTGCCCTTTAGGCAGAGAAACAGCTATTCAAAAACTGGATTGGAAAGATGATTGGCCTTATGTAGTAGGTGGAAAAGAAGGAAGCTTGGAGGTAGAAGCGCCTT
This sequence comes from Bacillus sp. PAMC26543, assembly GCF_014250375.1. NCBI lineage: Bacteria > Bacillati > Bacillota > Bacilli > Caryophanales > Bacillaceae > Bacillus > Bacillus sp. PAMC26543. Next base: position 2,071,814 of record NZ_CP060193.1, read on the forward strand.
CTATACCTAATACAATGTTTCAAGCAACGTACCCGGAAGTTGATGAATTTGAGGACTCAACATTAAATATAAATTTTCAAACTTTAAGGATCCCGTTTACGAATGAATTAGGTTCATTAACTCAAGTGCCAAATCATTTACGATTATACGGCCATGAATCATTAACCTCGACATTTACTCAGGCATTTGTAGCCAGGCGTTGGCAAAGCCTCCATTTTGAAGCGGAAACGGCTGTTGAGTTTTATCCGGAGAACTTTCAACAAGCCGCTGGATTGGTGAACTATTACAATACAGAGAACTGGACGGCTCTTCAAGTCACGCATGATGAAGACCTTGGCCGTATTCTTGAATTAACAATATGTGATAACTTTTCTTTTTCACAACCATTAAAAAATAAAATTGTTATTCCAGATGAAGTAAAGTATGTATATTTAAAAGTAAATATTGAAAAGGAAAATTATTATTATTTTTATTCTTTTAACAAAGAAGATTGGCATAAAATTGACATTGCATTGGAATCGAAAAAATTATCAGATGATTACATCCGTGGAGGAGGATTTTTCACGGGAGCCTTTGTAGGGATGCAATGCCAAGATACCAGTGGTAATCATATTCCGGCCGACTTTAGATATTTTCGCTATAAAGAAAAATAATTTGTTTCATGAAAAAAGGAGACTTCTATTTTAGAACTCCTTTTTTCTTATCCTTCAAAAATACTCCTATTCAACATCAATATAACAAACAAAAAGCTCATCTTTAAAGATGAGCGCAGGACATAGAGATCTGTACATTTTAATCATAAATTACATTGTAACCATATCCAGAAAATGATCAATAACAATAGAGGACATTCCTAATGCCGGTGCATTTTTTCCTAAGAAAGACGGTAATAATTCATAGCTATTGCCTAATTGGGAATAAACCCTGGACGACACTTCACTTCTAATTGAATTTAAAACCATAGGATGCGATTCAATTATGCTGTTTCTTAAAATGATGGCTTGAGGATTGAATGTATTTAGAATATTGGTAAGGCCTATTCCTAAATAGAATCCAAAATTCTGTAATGCATTTAAAGTTCCGATATCATTCCGGTGGGCAAGGTCTATAATATCTTGATAGGACACTTTTTTCTCTTTAGTCTGAAGAGATTTTAATAAAGCCTTCTCTGAAGCATACAATTCCCAGCAGCCTCGGTTTCCGCAACTGCATTTAGGGCCATTAAAGTCTATTGTCATATGTCCCATTTCTCCAGAGAATCCGCTTACCCCTCTATATAAATCATTGTTGATAATAACACCGATCCCTATCCCTGTACTGACACTTGCATAAATAATGTTATCGTGATTTTTTGCAGCACCGAATACTTTTTCTCCATATGCTCCAGCATTCGCCTCATTTTCTATAAAAACGGGCACATTGAACTTCTCTTGTATGAAAGATTTTAAGTCAATATCTCTCCAGTTGGAGTTCGGAGTGAAAACAATTTTTTGATTTTTATCAACTAGTCCAGGCACGCATATGCCTATACCAGTAAGCCCGTATGGAGATTGTGGCATATGCGTAATCAAGTGATGAATCATATCAATTAAAATGTCTTTGGTTTTTTCTGGAGAATTTGATTCCAAATGATGGTGTTGATCAAGAACGATCGTTCCTTCAAGATCTGTTAAAATGCCATTAATATAATCCACACCAACATCTATTCCTACGGAGTATCCTGCCTTTTTATTAAAAACAAGCATGACAGGTCTTCTTCCGCCACTTGATTGTCCCTGACCTATTTCAAAAACAAGATTTTCTTTCATTAACGTGTTTACCTGTGATGAAACAGTTGATTTATTTAATCCAGTCTTTTCAGATAATTTTGCTCTTGAAATAGGTGAATTTTTAAGAATTTCTTTTAATAATAACTTTTGATTTACTTTTTTGACAAAGGTTTGATCAGCGATAACCACTTAATCCACTCCATTTGTATAATCTTTACATTAAGTTGAAATGTATTGTTTTCAGTATGAGACATAGTACATAGCTAATCTTACCTTTACTATATCTAATGTGTTCATAAAAAACAAAAAAAATATTGAAAATACTGATGAGGTTATATAAGATTAAAATAAGTTAGTTTGTTCGAACAACAAACTAATAGACAACTTACTTACAATATGAAATAAAATGCACATGTATTTGAAATGATTTTTAAGGGGGAAATAACATGGCTCAATCTCATTCTAGTTCAGTCAACTATTTTGAAAGCGTAAACAAAGTGGTTTACGAAGGGAAAGATTCCACTAATCCTTTAGCATTTAAATATTATAATTCTCAAGAAGTAATCGGCGGAAAAACGATGAAAGAGCACTTGCGGTTTTCTATTGCCTATTGGCATACATTTACCGCTGATGGAACAGACGTTTTTGGGGCAGCTACGATGCAAAGGCCATGGGATCACTATAAAGGAATGGATCTGGCGAAGGCGAGAGTAGAAGCAGCATTTGAGATGTTTGAAAAACTAGATGCACCATTCTTTGCTTTTCATGACCGAGATGTTGCACCAGAAGGAAGTACGTTAAAAGAGACAAATCACAATTTAGATATCATCGTGGGCATGATTAAAGAGTATATGAGAAATAGCAACGTTAAGCTATTATGGAATACTGCAAACATGTTCACGAATCCCCGTTTCGTCCATGGTGCGGCGACTTCCTGCAATGCAGATGTGTTTGCGTATGCTGCAGCACAAGTAAAAAAAGGGTTAGAAACAGCAAAAGAGCTTGGCGCCGAGAACTATGTATTTTGGGGCGGCCGTGAAGGATATGAAACATTGTTAAATACCGATTTAAAATTGGAGCTTGATAATTTGGCGAGATTCATGCATATGGCAGTGGATTATGCAAAGGAAATCGGATATACAGGGCAGTTTTTGATTGAGCCAAAACCAAAAGAGCCGACCACTCATCAATATGATACAGATGCAGCAACAACCATTGCCTTCTTAAAGCAATATGGCTTAGACAATCATTTTAAATTAAATCTCGAAGCCAATCATGCCACATTAGCAGGGCATACATTTGAACATGAATTACGGATGGCAAGAGTACATGGTCTTCTTGGCTCTGTTGACGCGAATCAGGGTGATCCTCTTTTAGGCTGGGATACAGATGAATTTCCGACGGATTTATATTCTACGACATTAGCAATGTACGAAATCCTGCAAAATGGCGGCCTTGGAAGCGGCGGATTAAACTTCGATGCGAAGGTCAGAAGGTCTTCTTTTGAGCCTGATGATTTAATATATTCCCATGTTGCGGGGATGGATGCATTTGCAAGAGGATTGAGAGTAGCCCATAAATTAATCGAAGATCGTGTGTTTGATGATGTGATTCAACATCGTTATCGCAGCTTTACTGAAGGAATAGGTCTTGAAATTACAGAAGGAAGAGCTAATTTCCATACTCTTGAGCAATATGCGTTAAATAATACAGCAATCAAAAACGAATCAGGAAGACAGGAGCGATTAAAAGCTATATTGAACCAATACATTTTAGAAGTATAACAGATAAAGAGAACCGCTATAAAAAGGTATAGCATGATAGCTAATACCTGAGACTGCCCGTCATGATTCCTTACCTTTTGCTTATTGTTATGACGGGTAATTTCTATAATTGGGATTTATTTAGAGTGAATGGTTTTTTTATAAGGGTAAGAGGTGAAAAAATGAAGTATGTCATTGGAATAGATCTTGGAACGAGTGCTGTTAAAACAATTTTAGTCAATCAAAACGGCAAGGTTTGTGCAGAAACGTCCAAAAGTTATCCGCTCATTCAAGAGAAGGCGGGATATAGTGAGCAAAATCCTGAAGACTGGGTGCAGCAAACAATTGATGCATTGGCTGAATTGGTTTCCATATCCAACGTTCAAGCCAAGGATATTGACGGGATAAGTTATTCAGGACAAATGCATGGGTTAGTACTGCTTGACCAGGATCGGCAGGTGTTACGTCATGCAATTCTTTGGAATGACACCAGAACCACGCCTCAATGTATTAAGATGACCGAGAAATTCGGTGATAATCTGCTTAACATCACAAAAAACCGTGCTTTAGAAGGGTTTACATTACCTAAAATGTTATGGGTGAAGGAACATGAGCCTGAACTTTTTAAAAAAACGGCTGTTTTTTTGCTTCCGAAAGACTATGTGAGATTTCGTATGACCGGTGCCATTCACACCGAATACTCCGATGCAGCAGGAACGTTACTTTTACATATTACTCGCAAGGAGTGGAGCGATGATATTTGCAATCGATTTGGCATTTCTGCAGATATTTGTCCTCCGCTTGTTGAATCTCATGATTGTGTAGGATCGCTGCTTCCGAACGTTGCGGCTGAGACAGGGCTCTTGGAAAAAACAAAAGTGTACGCTGGGGGAGCAGACAATGCTTGTGGTGCGATTGGAGCCGGCATTCTTTCTTCCGGAAAAACATTATGCAGTATTGGAACGTCAGGGGTCATACTTTCATACGAAGAAGGCGAAGAAAGAGACTTTAAAGGGAAAGTGCACTTTTTTAATCATGGAAAAAAGGATTCTTTTTATACGATGGGAGTCACGCTCGCTGCAGGGTACAGCTTGGACTGGTTCAAAAGAACGTTTGCCCCAAACGAATCGTTTGAGCAATTATTGCAGGGGGTGGAATCTATTCCAATAGGAGCAAATGGACTGCTATACACTCCTTATTTGGTAGGTGAAAGAACGCCACATGCTGATTCTTCTATTCGGGGAAGCTTAATTGGAATGGATGGAGCACATAAAAGAGAGCATTTTTTGAGGGCGGTTATGGAAGGCATTACATTCTCTTTACATGAATCAATTGAGCTATTTCGAGAAGCGGGAAAATCAGTGCATACCGTTGTTTCTATTGGTGGAGGAGCTAAAAATGAAACGTGGCTTCAAATGCAAGCTGATATTTTCAATGCGAGGGTGATAAAGTTGGCAAATGAACAAGGCCCAGCCATGGGTGCTGCTATGCTAGCTGCCTTTGGAAGTAGGTGGTTTGAATCTCTTGAAGAGTGTGCAGAGCAGTTCATTCGTGAGGCTGCTACATTTTATCCAAAGGAACAAAATGTTCAAAAATATAAAACACTATTCGATGTGTATAAGAAAATTTACACTCACACAAAGGGTCTAAATACAGCCTTGAAGAGCTTTCGAAAAAACTAATTATATGTGTGGTTCGTAAAGAGTGTATTTTTTTGTCAGGGGATCAACGAAAGAACAATTAACGACTAATCACCAACAAAGGCATTTGATGACAAAACTACAGCTCAAATCGGCTCCCTAGCTATGAATATGAATGCGGAAGGATTATGGGAACACCAGTATGACGCTCAATAGCGGCGACGCGTTTAGTGCCCAGTGGGAATGCTTTATTCCGAAAAGGCAAGAAATTTGATACAACCGAGACTCACTCATAACTTGGAAACATGTCAATTCATTACAACGCAACCTTCAATCTGGGAGGGAATTCCTATCTGTGTGTTTATGGATGGACGAAAGATCCGCTCGTAGAATATTACATCGTTGATAATTGGGGCACCTATAGACCGACCGGAATGCCAAAGGGTACTTTTACTGTTGACGGGGGGACATATGACATTTATAAGACTACTAGAATGAACCACCTTCCATTATAGGTATCGCAACCTTTAAACCGTATTGGAGTGTCCGGCAGACAAAACGAACAAGCGGAACCGTATCTGTCAGCGAACACTTCAAGAAGTGGGAAAGCTTAGGAATGCCAATGGATAAGATGTATGAAACCGCGCTTACGGTTAGGGATATTAAAATAATGGCAGTGATAATGTAACTGCAAATGTACTGACTATTGGCGGTAAGCAGTAAATCATCCTTTTAAGTTTTGATTCAAATCGGAAGTATTGTCTACTCACAAATAACCCCTCACATTAATGGGGACTGACCCCATAAGATGAGACAAATAAAAAACACCTTCAAGTTTGAAAACGGATAGTTGTTATCCGAAATAAGACTTGGAGGTGTTTTTTTGTATGGGAACAAGAATGAGTTATCCGATTGAAGTCAAACAGAAGGCTGTAGAAATGAGATTGGCAGGCGTGCCTATGAAAGAGATCATGCAGGAATTGAATATCAGGAATAAGACGCAGGTTCAGACATGGGTTAGATGGCATAAAGCTGGGGATACACATCGATTCGAACAGCCTGTTGGTAAGCAATACACTTACGGAAAAGGTCCGGAGTATTCTTCCGAATTAGAGAAACTGCAGGCAGAGAACCGTTATCTGAGACAACAAAATGAAGTTTTAAAAAAGTACAACGAATTGGAAAGGAAGTTGATAGCCAAACGTCAGTCGAACTTGTAGAAGTATTGCACGGCACAATGACCGTACAGAATATCTGTGTTCATTTAGGTATCTCACGAGCGTCTTATTATCGTTGGAAGAAGAACCTGATGAAAGATCATCCCAAGCGCCATTTGGAAAAACAAATCGGCACGTTGTGCCGAGAGCACAAGTATCGATATGGATATCGAAAAATTACAGCTATATTAAAAAAGGAAATGCGTATTAACCATAAAACGGTTCAGCGTATCATGCAGAAAAATCAGTGGCAGTGCCGGGTTAAGGTGAAAAAGCGCAAGAAGAATGGGCAGCCATATGCCGTGGTTGATAATATATTAGATCGAAACTTTCAGTCCGATCATCCTCTTGAAAAACTAGTAACGGATATCACGTATTTGCCTTATGGACAGAAACAATTGTACCTTTCCAGTATATTGGATGTATACAATGGAGAAGTGATTGCTTTCACGATTGGAGATAAGCAGGACACAGACTTTGTCTTAAACACACTTGATCAACTGCCAACACTGCCTCAGAACTGCGTGTTACATAGTGACCAAGGATCTGTGTATACATCTTATGAGTATCAGAAAGCTGTTAAAACAAAAGGCATTACCATGAGCATGTCCCGCAAAGGGACGCCCGCTGATAATGCCTCCATCGAATCGTTTCATTCCTCACTAAAGTCTGAAACGTTCTATCTTAACAGCATTAATCGAACCACGACCGCCATCGTAGAACGCACTGTCAAAGAATACATTTATTATTATAACAACATTCGTATTCAAACGAAACTAAACAGCCAATCACCGATAAGCTATCGGCAATTGGCTGTTTAAAAGGTGTTTTGATCCCTGTCTCAAAAACGGGGGTCAGTCCCAATGTGAAGGGGTGTTTTTGATAAGCTACACGATCTAATTGCTGTTTCTATAGTATTCAACAAAATCAATGTCCGTCATTAAAAAGCAATATCAAATCTATCTAAAGGAGTCGCTAAAACGAATATAAAAAACGTAGGATTTAAGTTGTACGATTCACTTCATACGCCGTTCGTATTCCGGATTCAATTGCTCCTTGCATCCATCCGTGAGTAAGTGAGGCGTGTTCTCCAGCGAAATGTATTTTCCCTTCAGGGGCAGGGATGTATGGATACAGCTGTAATTCCTGTCCTGGTTCGAAAGCTGTGAAACCCCCGGCTGAATATGGATTTTGGGTCCAGCTAAAAGAAGCGCCGGTCACAAACTCTGACCATACAACATCACCATAGATTTCCGATAAATTCATTAACGTATAGCGGAGGCGCTCTCCCTCTGAAAGACTGTCCCATATCAGTGCCTCATCCGCCCATGTGTAACTCGCTACAACGACAGCATGTCCATTCGATCCAATGTCAATGCTGGGATAATACGAAAATCTAATCGGAAGATCAGTTATCGATTTGCCGCCGCGCTGCCCAGCTTTTTCCCAAAAACGGCTCTTAAACTCTATTCCGATTTTTGTTGCGGCAATATAGTTGAGTTCACGAATAGCCCGCCGTTTATAATAGGAAAATGAATCATATGGTTCAACTTGTACAAAACGCAATGTTGAAAATGGAATGGTTATGATAGCGAGATCGCCTGTCACTGCCAAATGTTTTGCTGTCTGTTGATGAATGCAGTTAACCGTAACATTGTTTTGGTTTTGAGATATTTTCACCATTTTATGATGGAAGACAATATGTTCTTTTAATTGAGGAAGAAATGCTTGAGGAAGCCGATCCATGCCGCCTGTTATTTCATAGAAACGAGTTGGCGACGTATAAAAGATGGATTCCCGTAACACTTCAACAAGGGACATCCCCATATATGCTTCCATATCCAAAAGTACGCCGATCATATCGATTGCACCGTATGAAAAATAAGTATTCAAGTAAGAGCCTAACGAATGGTTCCGGTATTGTGTTTCAACAATCCGCCAATTTCTCGCAGGATCTACATAAATAAAATTGAGGATAGGCTGCAATACAGAAAGCATCAGCTCTTCGGCCGTTTTTCCTTGTTCATTTGCTGTAACTGGGTATCTTAAGATACCCGGATTGCTTTCAAAATGATGAAGACGTGTTTGAATGCCATTGGCGTAAATGATGTCCATTGGAGTTCTGTTCAAAAATACACTAGTTGGCAGGCTGAATCTTTTTATATATTCCAAGGTTAGAGTATGGATATCCGGAATACGCATTGGTCCAACATTGAAATACAGCCCGGCACTGAAGGGAGATCGCAACGTGCAAACTCTGCCCCCGACTCTATCACTCGCTTCCAGAATCGTCACTTTATGTCCTGCATTCTTCAGCAAAGATGCAGAAACAAGCCCGGCCAACCCGGCGCCAACGATAATAATGTGCTTTGGGTATTGTGATGTGCTAAGACCATTTCTAATAATCGCAATCATGTCTTCGTTCTTTAGTAGAGAATTCATTTTTGTGAGGCACCCTCTTTTTAGATTTATTGCATTATATTCATTCAAAAGGGTATCTATCACGAACTATATCTTTTTTTCAGTTGAGTGCTGCTCAACACAGCCTTTAAATCCTCTGGCATTCACATAACCGTTTTTACTCCAAATAGAACGTTTTTTCGTTTGTGCTTCCTGTTCATCTTTTCTAAACTGGTCTATGTATTTTGTATTTGGCTCATAAACATATGCTACTCTGGCTAATCCTTCTTTTAACAGTGTTTCTTGAACAGACTTGCCATCGACATAAACGTAAGCTAACAGCCTTCCGAATTTATCTCTGCGCTCTCCTTTATCAAATTCTAATTGCAGCTTTCCGCCGCTAACCAATTCTTTGTTTCGTTTAGATGCATCCTCGCCATATGGCTGAACACATGAATGTGGCTTTTTAGTCTCTGGAGTATCAATGAGCAAGTAGCGAACCGTATCAATATTGCCGTTATAGCTAACTTTGATCGTATCTCCGTCAACAGGCCTTTCTAACACAGCATCCACCAAGCCTTTTTTTGCTTCAGAGTTAGAATTCTTGGCAACTGGCTGTTTTAGATCTGAATGGCTTTTTTCAGCAGTATCATTTAATCCGCAGGCTGTCAAAGAAAAACTCAAAGCTAATAGACTAAAGCCTAACATTACTTTCTTCAATTCCATTTCTCCTTCTTCTGTTTCTTTCTATCTCAATCAACCAACATTCATTATAATGATATCGCTATTTATTGTGAATGTAATTTTTCTTAACACGTTTATATTTGAGTACTAGCTTTTGATCAATATTCCAATATCACAAAAAGGTTTCAAAAATGTAACCATGAAGAACATGTTTAGCTGAATTTCCTGAAATCATTCGGAGTATAAGGGGATTAGTATGTAATCCTGGTGTTAGGCGTTTTATCTGGGAAAATCCTATGATTGCTAAAAAACTTCAGAAGTTTTTTATTGACTGAAAACGCTTTTAAAATTATGATAATACCAAACCTAACAAGGATGTAACAAAAATATAACTAGGACATAACAAAAAAGTGGATATGTTTCTCGTGGTAAATGAAAACGATTTCAATTAGGCTGTTTTTGCGAAAAGCCTCTTCGCTGCATTGAGTATTGCTAATTTTCAGATTGATAAGGTCTCGGGAAATAAAAAAACTGGCTGAAACGAGTATTGCTCTTTAAAAGAGAAAGGGTGAATCCAGCACACTCGGTTGACAGAATGAAAAAATGTATAAAGCATTCTTCATAAAGGTGGGGAAAGGGTATGAAAGAACAACGAAATCCCAGGTCGTTTTTGCAGTTGATAATGATTTCAGCAACATTTGGCGGGCTTCTCTTTGGATATGACACCGGAGTTATAAATGGAGCCTTGCCTTTTATGGCAAGATCTGATCAACTTAACTTAACACCGGTCACAGAAGGGCTGGTTACAAGCATGCTTCTATTAGGAGCAGCGTTTGGTGCATTGCTGTGCGGCAAATTGGCTGACCGCTATGGCCGACGTAAAATGATCCTTAATCTTTCCTTTTTATTCTTTCTGGCATCACTCGGAACAGCAATTGCGCCGAATGTTTTAACGATGGTTATCTTTCGGTTTTTGCTGGGACTGGCTGTCGGTGGGGCATCATCAATGGTACCGGCCTTTTTAGCAGAAATGGCGCCGTATGAGAAAAGAGGGCGTATGGTAACGCAAAATGAACTGATGATCGTCGGCGGGCAATTTTTAGCCTACGTTTTTAATGCGATTCTTGGTGTTGCAATGGCTGATACAGGGCATGTTTGGAGATACATGCTTGTCCTTTGTGCCATACCGGCTCTCCTATTATTTGCAAGTATGCTCATGGTTCCGGAGAGCCCGAGGTGGCTAACTTCTAAAGGTAAAAAAAGCGAGGCGCTGCGCGTTCTTAAACTCATACGTGACGAGAAAAGGGCAGAAGCAGAATTTAAAGAAATACAAGCAGCGGCAGTCAAAGATTCAAATGTAGAGAAGGTATCTATCAAAGAGTTCTCTACACCATGGCTGCGCCGTCTTTTATGGATTGGGATCGGTGTTGCCATCGTTAATCAAATCACAGGCGTCAATTCGATTATGTATTACGGCACTCAAATCCTGCAAGAATCCGGTTTTGGTACAAAAGCAGCTTTAATCGCTAATATTGGGAATGGATTGATATCAGTCATTGCCGTTATCATCGGCATTTGGCTGGTTGGCAGGGTGAACCGGCGTCCGATATTGATGATTGGTTTATCAGGAACGACCACAGCGCTTTTATTCATTGCCATATTTTCAATCGTGTTTGATGGATCAGCAGCACTCCCGTATATCGTGCTATCTTTGACCGTTTTATTTCTAGCCTTTATGCAGGGCTGTGTCGGACCAGTAACATGGCTGGTCATTGCAGAAATATTCCCGCAAAAAGTAAGAGGGCTTGGTTCTGGCATCAGTGTATTTTTCCTCTGGATTTTAAACTTTATCATCGGTTTTGCTTTTCCAATCATGCTTAGCTCTGCAGGCTTATCCTTTACTTTCTTTATATTTGTCGCTTTGGGTATCTTGGCAATCGGTTTTGTGTACAAATTCATGCCGGAAACTAAGGGGCGAACACTTGAAGAACTAGAAGAGCATTTCCGTTCAATGGATAGAAATTATGACTCTGAAAAATCAATTCATGAAGCGTGATTATCTTATTAAAATGATATTGAATGCAATGGTTAAGCAGCCCACTTTCATCAAGTGGACAATAACAAGTAATTGTTTTCGACTAATCTTCTTGAAAATTTTACTTCTGTCTATGAACATATTAATAGTATTGCATTTGTAATTAAAGCTCTCTTTATGAGGGCTTTTTATTATGCGTCATACCGGACACTTATATTGGGGAAGCTAATGAAAAAGAAAGAAGGAGATACGAAGTGAAGAAGCATTTACTTTCCTTATGTGTTTTATTATTTGCATTGACTTTTGTTCAAACAAAGACTCAAGCCCTGACATTTACAGAATTGCCAATTAAACAAAAAACAGAACAATGGTCAGTCGAAATAGCTGAAGCAAAAAATGCAAAGGAATTAGCGAGTCCAAAAAAGGGGGAATATCACGTATATTCAATGGAAATCAAAAACATAGGGGAAGCCGCAGCTACAGTGGATGTACAATTGTATAGAAATGATCCTGATTCAACCACGAGGTTTTCACTTTTTGGCTGTCCCGAAAACTGTGTGAGACAGAAGGAGGATTTAATAAGCTTAGCCAAAAGTTTAAACGATGGTGCACCGCTGAAGTTTAACCATTTTATGGTGGCTGAAAAGGCATCTGAATTAGAGGTTGTTATTATTTGGACACAAAAAGGAAAAGAAGGACGCCAATTAAAACAAACCTTTACATTCAGTTAGAAGAGGTGAATTAGACAATGTAGTGACCTACATAGGACTTGAGCATTAAAGCTGTTTGAATGTTGTATCCATTTGGGTTAACAGGCAGATAATCAACACCTGATCAGTATTAAGGCAGACATAGATGCGCTGCGAATCACCAAGAAAGTCTTATGTGACTGCAAAACTGAAAAGACAATTTATTGGGCTGCTTTATGAGCAGCTTTTTTTATATTCTTTTTCAAGTAACATTTTGCCCATTTATTCTACTAATAAAATGAAGAAAGCGAGGGGAAACATGAGAAGCAAAAATAAAATCAAAAGATCACTAATCATTACAGCTCTATTATTGATTTGTTTAGTAACGTTCTTCGCAATGATATCAGGAGACAAAGTAAAAAATGAGGGAAGCAGCAGGAACGGATTGTGGGTTTCTACCATTGAAAAATCAGATAAAACTTCGATTGGCCCTAATTACTTCTTGAATTTATACTGGCAGGGGAACAAGAAAGAAGCGAAAAGAACCATTGTTGAAAAAATCATATTGTATATAGATGGTAAAAAGTACGATGACAGAGAAGATTATGATTTATCAGAGTACACAGGTGAAGAAATGCCAGGCGGAGGACAAATGGAAGACCACATTGCTACGTTTGATTTTATGCTTGAAGATGAAGTAATTGGACATGATGTAGTTGTTAAGGTGGAGTGGAAGACCGGTAGGGAAAAACATACAGATAAAATAAGATTACAAGAGAAACCATGGTATAAAAGATAAATCTGCAATGGCAAGTTTAGGGATGAACGTCCAAAATATAGGTCTGCTTTCAGAAACATCTGATTGATAAGTACATGTCATGATAAAGGCATGTTTTTATTCAAAGTAAAAATAAAACATGCGAGTTTAGTTCCTTACCTGTACATAAAATGCTTACATTTCTTTCAAATGCTCGTAAAGCAATTAAAGCAAACAGTACCAGATATCAAAGGGACTGCAAACAAAATAATCACTGCTATGATCTCCCAGCCGTTAAAAAAATCGTGGTTTTTAATGAATACCTGTCCTTCTAAAATGATAAAAGTTATAATCCCTGTTAATACTAAAAAGCATGAAAACAGAATGCTCCTTGCTTTTGGTTTTAGCTTTTTAAACTCATCTTTAAAATAAATGAAAACGAGAACTAAAGAGCAAAAGGATGCTACAGTGCTTATTACATCAATATTTTTCATGACTTTCGCAATGATGATACATAAGATGAAAAGAAAAAATGCTAAGTTTTTAGACAAAAAATCGCTCCTTATTTTATGGCTACCCAAAAAGTTTACAAGTTTTTCACAATAGGCACAATGCGATGGCAGTAAATTAATCAATTAGTTAACGAAATAGGTTTTTTTATCTTATTGTACCATGTACTAAATATTCAATCGTTTTTTATGTGCGGGCACTAGGGAATAATGTGTAACGGAAAGGCAAAACTGAATTGAAGAGAGTTTACCTGTGGTAAATGTGTTCTTCAAATCTATAAACTTGTACTGTCTTCCGGGTTCAGTACTCTTGTGTCGCGTTATTATAAATTACCTCTAAAATGATTTGCACTGTTATAAAACATACACCAAAAAGGAGAGATAAATGCGTAAAATCGGGATATTGGTCTTAGCGTTCTTTGCTTTTATTTCAGGCTGCAATGATAAGGAAGAAAATAAAATAAAAACGCCAAAGATGCAGAACCTTGTTGGTTTTATCCTTTTTAAGGATGACAAGTCAGCCGTTTTTCTTGAGGGCAAACATGCTCCTGAAAAAGAGGACTTTGAATTGTCTCAAGATAGACTAATAAGAAAATATAAAAATCATGTTGTGATATTGGGATTAAGTCAAATTGAAAACAAAGAAGACCTTGTGGCAGGTAAAAAAATGAAGGTGTGGTTCAACACTCTTAAAGAATCTGATCCTCCAAAAGCAACAATTAAAAAATTCAATTGGTTATAAAGGTTGGCATCCCCCGCATATGATCGCTTAATAGAAAGCTCTACAATTATTATATTTTAATAATGGTACTGCCATAAACAGCGCTATATTCAAATGCTGAGATGCCTGAAAAAAATCAATAAACACAGATGTTCTCTTTACCACGCGCAAGGGCATGAACATCACTTACACAATCAATGCAGCTTGTTGCTGTATAAAAGCAGCATGATAGTTTAGTATAAAAAACAGCACTCACACGAAGATGTAGTGCTGTTTTAACGTTTGCAGAGCATTGCATAAAAGTGGTTATTTCCAGACTGACAAATATTTCTTTCGATATTTGCTATCTTTCTCGATCTCAATCAAGTCCATTGCTATTTCCCTAATATGCTCATCTTTATCTTCATCGTATAATTTTTTTAATCCTACAATCATATCGTAGCGAATCAATGTATAATGTTTTTCGTTTATTCCATTTTTAAAGCGATCAATAATATGAGTAAGCACTAGGTCTTTTTGTTCTGGCCCAGCTAAACCAACCTTCCAGATTGCTTGCAAACTATGCCGAGCAGTTACAAATTTTGAATCCCTGGTCACTTCCCATAACGCTGGAAAGTCGTGCAGCATCCGTTTATCCGGATCACTGATTGCTAAACCAGCAAGAAACTGTGCAGCTCTCGCTCGCCTGTGGTTATCCGGATCGGTCAGCCATCCTATTAATTGATCCCATACTTCATAAGCCCAGTCTACTTTTTCTTTTGTGGCGTTAATAATATTCTGAAAGGCTTCTAATTGCAGGCTTTTGTCCTTTGCTTCTAGATTTTCAAAATGAGATTTCATTATACTGTCCATTTTCGTATCACCTTAAAATGATTAGTTATGTTGATTATATCCTTTCACTTGCGATCTTCCAATAAACATCATTTCTCGCGCTAGTGAATGCTTACCTTTTCCTATTATGTCTTTCTAATTCAATTTCAACATAAAATCTGTTACATTGGCTGGTCTTTACATTGTGTACTTGATGAGGGCTACATATCTTGTTTACAGATCAGATGTTTATGAAAGAATCATTTTTAAATCGTAATTTTTTATATAACGATCGAAGAATACAAAACAGCGAGTAACCTATTGCAGCACCTGACGTATTAAGGATTAAATCATCAACGTCAAAACTTCTATAAGAGTTTCTTAAATACATAGAAATCGAAAGTTGCGTTAGTTCTATAGACAATGAAATAAAAAATCCAGTTAATAACATTCTTTTTAGGTTCCTTAACTTGTCAAATAAAAGAGGGAACAACAAGCCAATTGGCAACAGTAAAATCAGATTTCCGCCAAGAGATCTTATCACATAAAACTGCAAGCCTAGATGATAAATATCTACAAAGAAATAAAACGGGATAAAGTTATTTCCATACAAAAATGGATGATAAGAATCGTTCCTCCAGTTCGCAATTAAATCATGATCTATAGGTAAAGGGAATATTGTAACGCTTATCAGTTCAAAGAAGTAAACGATTAAACAAACAATTACAAGATGCTTATCATTGGCCATTCGTTCTTTCTTAAATATAAATCGCTTAATAATTCTATAAAGAATAAAACAAAAATAAAGTACAAACATGAATGGCAAGAGAAAAGTTGAGTCAAGCATAAATACACCACAATTTCTTTTTTGAATCTATTTTAACATAATTAGGAAAGAGATTAAGATTAAATAAAAAAAGACTTTTATCTAGATTTAAAAGGAGGAAAGGGAAGGTGAAACTCAATAACGACAGTGATTTCCAAACCAATTTTGCTGACATGTTTTTAAGAAACGGTTGAGGAGAAGTTTATTGCTCATACGAGTCAAAGTTGAAAATGATTGGAGTGATAGTGAATTGATAAATTGTTAAAGAATAAAAAAATAACTAAATGTGTTGAAAAGATCAATTGCTCTAATAAAGGGGGGGTTCTTTTAAAGAATGCCTAATTTCGTATGGACAAATGACATTTGGCTGTGAGGTAAATACAATACAGTAAACTAGATGAGCGAATGGAGGGTTCGATGTGTTTAGACAATATCCAGTTTGGTATACACAAACACCTTACTATCTGAATTATCATGTGCCTCAATACCAAACAATCTCTTATGATCCACAACGATGCTATCAACGTTGCATGTATCAAACTGGCGGTAACTATGTTATGAAGAAATACAAGTGTAAAAGAGGGGACTTTCTCCTCTTTAAAACCACATAAATATAAATTAAAAATTAAGAATCTGATAAAAAAGGAAGTAAATTAGGATAACTCTATTTGTTAAACGATACATCTCAATTATAAATAATGATATCTCAGTTGAAGAATTTAAACCAAGTAGGAGCCAGAAAAAGCTTGCAGCTTAAAGAATTACAAAGGAAACAAGAGGACGGCAGCATCGGCAATACATATGATTACTAAGCTTGCTAAGAAAATAGAATGTTAACTGATGAAAAAGTTGACCAGGTCGATGATCTTCTTCATCAGTTAAAGAACGCTTCATCACGCATGCTTTGGAATCAAGACCAATTAAACTCAAAGGCATTTACACACTATGCTTTTACGAAATTCAAAGGTATTGTAATCAAGGAAAACTACATCGGCGGACTTCGTGTATTCGGCGGAACATTTATGGGTAAGACCGTAGCAATGAAACATTGGGTACCGGTCTAATGAAATCCAATACAATGTATTACAGCACATGAATACTAAAGAAAATGGATAAGAGCTCGGTGTCCATATCTTTAACAATAATGAGGGCTCGGTTACACACGTCCTATAGATCATTTCAATTAAGGGATCAATCCTGAAGTGAAGAACTTTATTACTTTACACACGATGATTTCAACTTGAATTAATTAATATAATACAAGCTTTCTTTTGAGACAGCAGTTTACATTATGTGGAGAAACACTGATTTGTTAAAATAAATATATCGTCACTATACCTCATTGCGAAAGGGGAATATTTATGACCAAGGTAGCGATAGTTACTGGTTCCGCAGGCGGATTAGGGAGAGGGATAGCAGAGAGATTGTGCAAGGATGGTTTTAGTGTCGTTCTGCATGATATTAACGAGGAACTGCTGCATGCAACTGTATCAGACTTCAAAGAAAAAGGCTATCATGTTATCGGAGTAAAAGGGGATGTATCCAAGCGTGATGATCAATTCAATTTAGTTAAAGCAGCGGCAGATACATTTGGCCGTTTGGATGTGTTTGTAAACAATGCAGGTATTGAGGCAGTTTCGCCATTTTTAGAAATAACAGAAGAACAACTGAATCAATTGTTCAAGGTTAATGTCAATGGCGTTGTGTTTGGTACTCAAGCAGCTGCTGATCAGTTCATTAAGCAAGAAACAAAAGGCAAAATCATTAACGCATGCAGTATAGCAGGTCACGAATCATTTGAAATGCTTGGCACATATTCCGCAACGAAGCACGCAGTGAAATCTTTTACACATTCAGCTGCTAAAGAGTTAGCCAAATATCAAATAACAGTTAACGCATATTGTCCTGGTGTTGCAAAAACAAAAATGTGGGATCGCATTGATGAGGAAATGGTTAAACATAGCGATGATTTAAAACCAGGAGAAGCTTTTGAAAAATTCTCTTCAGACATTGCTCTAAAAAGATATCAAACACCTGAAGATGTGGCCAATTTAGTCTCATTTCTAGCTTCAGATGATTCAGATTATATCACCGGTCAAGCTATTTTAACTGATGGCGGCCTGGTTTATAGATGATAGAATGTACAGTAAAATAAAAGAATCCATTTTAGAAATGGATTCTTTTTGTTTGAGATGAAACCATAATGACCTAGTTGTATAATGAGAAAAGCAATTCAGAGGTCCGTGTGTTCATTCAATGAAAATGGAGTGAACATGTTGGCAAAAAAATATTTGGTCCGTCAGCATGTTCATCTTGTGCAGGAATGATATGTTGGACAAGCAACATCGTGGCGCATGTGAGTTTTAGACACAAGCCAGACGAACAATACATAGCCATAAAGAGAGGCTTGGCGTTATACAAGCCCTATTTGTGTCAGTAGCCAAAAACCAATGTTGTACTTTGTGATCCGGCATATTTTGTGACAAATTCTTTTGTGTACTGCGGAGTTTGAACCCGGTAGCTGTAATTGGAGCCTGGATTCCACGTTGTCAACGGTGAGGATTGCCTGTTCAAGGATGGATAGCTTCCTGTATCCTTAAAGTATCCGGTGCCCTTGTCATCAAGGATTCCGCCTTTTTCGCTGCCTTTTCCAAAATAATTGTATTCAGAATATATTTTTGCTTTTGTCGCGATGGTAATTGCTTGGTTAAAATTGTTGCTGTAATTGTTTTTGACATGAAAGTAGCCATATCTCATCAGCCCCGGGCCTCTTACATACAAATTCTCAAAATAGTTGTTGGCGATGGTCATGTGCGGATAGCCGTCATATTGGTGCTGGGAATCATCAGGATATCCTAAAATTAAACCGTACTTATGATTTGCGAATTTTGAGTTGCTGATGGTGATATAATCAGCTGATTTACCGATATACAACAGCTTGTCCAGGTCACTTCCGCCAGCACTATAGCTGTGTCCTGAAAATGTAACATGGTCGATCCAATAGTTGAAGCCTGAATCTAGATAAAGCTGTATATCGTTATTTCCGTTAATCTGCGGGCTGTGTTCAAAGGTCAGATTTTGAAAGATGACATTTCCGGATGAAGAAGATGTTGTTAAATAAATATTTTTCAGCGTTTTTTTAGCGTAAGAACCTACAAGTGTTTTATTTGAACCAATCGTTACCGTTGTTTTTGAAGAAGCGGTTAAATCATTTTGAAGCACTAAAATTTTAGGTGTTGATCCGCTCAGATGGGTTTTTAAATCATTTAGACTTTGGATATAAACGATCTGGCCGTTTTTTCCGCCGGTTGTGCTGGCTTTAGAGACTCCTTTTTCATTTTTTGCATTTCCGGCAAATCCTAAAATGCCATTCGTCGAGGTATTTGGAAAATCGACGGCGCCTAAAGCTTTTTCAGGCAAGAGAAGCAATAATAAACTTAACATGGCAAATAATAAAGAAAATCGTTTCAAAGCCACTCAGCTTCCTTTCAAATTTAAATAATTTACATATGGATTATTATTACAGTTGGACAACAGTAAGAATAGAGTCTATATTCCTGATCAAAACCGGGATTTTATATGTTTTTTGATGCAAATAAAAGAGTTACAGTTGGAACCACACGAAAGGATTGATACACCATTGACTGCTGCAGCATATCGAAACACTTTGCTTTCTCTTCTTTGTTTAACAGCGGGAATCGTGGATGTGATCGGTTATTTAAGCCTAGGACACGTCTTCACTGCTAATATGACGGGAAATATCGTTTTATTGGGATTAGCAATCGGAAAATCTCTTCAAGTCACTGTTTTTCATTCTTTAACTGCGCTAATCGGCTTTATCGTGGGAGTGATTGTTTCCACGATCATTGTTGGAAAGGCAGAGAAAACATTTTGGCCATCCGCTGTAACAAAAGCTCTGGCAATTGAAGCGTTCATTTTATTTGTTTTTGCTTGTCTTTCAATATCTGCTGCTTTCGTTCCGGTGTACATCCTTATTATCCTTTTGAGTATTGCCATGGGGATACAAACAATAGCAGCTAAACAACTGGGGATTGCAGGCATTTCTTCTACAGTTTTGACCGGAACATTGGCTTCTCTTTTAGAGGATCTTTCCGGCCGGTTGTTTTTCTCTAAACAGAATAAAACATTCTTAAGAGATGCTGTGTTAAGGGCGCTGGCCATCATATTATATTGTGTGGGGGCTGTTATTGTAGCTTTTGCAGATCCACATTTTCATTACATTATTATCTGGTTTCCGATTGTGCTCATTTTAGGTATTATACTTACTGCTCTGACCAAGTTGCAAAAGGTAAAGTGAAATTCTCCCGCTTGCGATTTCAAGCGGGGATGGGAATTTTTTGAGCTGATATACTTCAGATCCTCACTATAGCTATCTATATTCTATCCATATTAATGAAACAAGAATTTTGGCTCAAATGTGCATCTGAACATAAGTAATGCATAGTTGTATAAACGCACCCTTTGATATATATAGAATAGTGAATTAGACATAAATCAATCTATGAATCTATGTCCTCTTTCAATCCATATCGAATGAGTATTACAATGATAATGATTCTCATTCGAAATTTGGATTAGGAGGATGTCTATGAAAAAGAAGATCAGTGCTGTTATTAGCGTGGTTATGTTGATGA
Source organism: Bacillus sp. PAMC26543 (assembly GCF_014250375.1). NCBI lineage: Bacteria > Bacillati > Bacillota > Bacilli > Caryophanales > Bacillaceae > Bacillus > Bacillus sp. PAMC26543. The sequence goes on from NZ_CP060193.1 coordinate 2,092,289, forward strand.
TTCTTTGTTTTTGCCCGCAGGCTTCGGCAGCCTATAACGATTTGCACGAAGGCTATGCAACCTATACCGGATCAGGCTATTCAGGAGGAGCTTTCCTTCTTGACCCTATCCCATCTGACATGGAGATTACGGCAATTAACCCAAAGGATCTTAATTACGGCGGTGTGAAATCCGCTCTTGCCGGCTCTTATCTTGAAGTGGAAGGGCCAAAGGGGAAGACGATCGTCTATGTTACCGATCTATATCCTGAGGGTGCCCCAGGAGCCCTTGATCTTTCACCCAATGCCTTCAGCAAAATCGGTGCTATGAAAGATGGAAAAATCAAAATCAAATGGCGTGTGATCAAAGCGCCAATCACTGGCAATTTCACATACCGGATTAAAGAAGGCAGCAGCCAGTGGTGGGCGGCAATCCAAGTTAGAAATCACAAGTATCCCGTTATGAAAATGGAATACTACAAAGACGGAAAGTGGATCAACATGGAGAAAACGGACTATAATCATTTCCTCAGCACCAATTTAGGAACGGGCTCTCTTAAAGTCAGAATCACTGACATTCGAGGAAAAGTTGTAAAAGACACGATTCCAAAGCTTCCTGCAAACGGAACATCTGGGGCGTACACAGTTCCCGGGCATGTTCAGTTTCCTGAATAAAACCTTTGAAAAACGGCGGAAAATCTAAATTTTCCGCCGTTTTTTTATACGTGCAAATGATTATGAAATAAGAATGTTGTGACTTACTTATGCAAGTTGGCACAGCAACGGTAGAGGAACATTTTAAATGAAAAGTCCTGCTCAAGAAAAAGGGCTAAACGAATCCTGCGACTGGTCTTTGTCTTTCAGCTACTTGGATGCTAGATGGTGACTCTGTATTCATTTGGCAACCCCTCCACCAAAGACAGCAATACCTATACTTGATAAGTAAAAATCAATATTTGCATATGTGGGCTGCTTTCGTTAATGTGTTGATTGGTTTCAAATTAAATAAATAACTAAAGAACCAATAAATTGATCAAAAAGCGTTTCCAATCCTGCTTTTTGTTGTGTTTGGGAAAGAAATTTCATAGCTCGTCTTATTGAAAAATTCGCATTAATCTTTCGCTTGTTGTTTCTCTCCTAATGTTAATACCCATTCTCTTAAGATATGTTTTTGCACATATCTTTTTCCGTCAATATCAATATGAGGGAGGTCTGTGAGATCCTTTGCTAAGAGTTTCGCCTCCGCTTGGGTTATTCCTAAAAAATGCCCGATGTAAAAGTAAATATCTCGTTCTTTAATCAGCATGATGTCATTTTTTTCGTTAGCTTTTGGGTTGTTAATATGCTTTAATCCTTCTCCGATAAAATATCCAGCCAATGCAATACCGATTCCTAAAAAAACGTCCATGTGTATGCCTCCATTATGTACTCGTCATGTTATACGGTCAATCTATACCATTGGTTTCATTTTGTTGACTGTGTACACAAAAAACCGCCAGAGCAAGCTCTGGACGGTTTCTATGCTTTTTCAATCTGCACTCGGCCTGAGAAAAAAGTGGCACCTCCGCCCATATCAGACAAGCGGTCGGGGGTCAGGGCGTTAACAAGCTGATTTTTGCCTGGTTCATCTGCCCATAATCCTTGACTGACGACAACACCGGGCAGCACTTGTTCTCCAACTGCGGCGGTTAGTTCACACTCACCTCGGCTGTTCCAAATCCGTACGGCTTCACCATCAGTGATGCCGTGTTTTTCGGCATCTTTCGTGTTGATAAAGAGTTTCGGTGTCTTTTCAAGTTTGACGTGTTTTGCATTATTGGAAAACGTTGAGTTTAAGAAATTATGATTAGGCCCGGGAACATACATAAACGGAAATTCATGATCCGGCGCAAGCGGCGTATGTGTCGGTAACGGCGGGAAACCGGCTTGTTTCATTTTTTCTGAATATAATTCTATTTTTCTGCTCGGTGTCGGCAATTTACCCGGAAATAGCGGCTTTTCACGCTTCGCCTTCATAAACGAACGTTCAGTAAGTGATTCATAAGTAATCTCTGCTAAATAAGGATTATCCGGATGGTGAAGCGCCTGGCGGATTAAGTCTTCATCTGAATCTTTAAGCTCCTGATCCGTAAATCCCATTGCCTCAGCCAATAACCGGAATACCTCAGTATTAGACTTACTTTCTCCGTATTTCTCAATAACCGGCTGCTGCAGCTGAATGTAATGATGCCAGTATGAGGTGTAAAAATCAGTATTTTCAAAAGCAGATGCAGCGGGCAGTACAATGTCCGCATATTTGGCCGTTTCTGTTAAAAACAAATCATGAACCACGGTGAACAAGTCATCCCGCAGGAGGCCTTGTCTGACTTTGTTCGCTTCTGGCGCCACAACGGCTGGATTCGTCCCATAAATAAAGAGGGAGCGAACAGGAGGGTCTGTTTCCAGAAGAACACTGCCCAGCTGGTTCATATTAAACGATCTCGGTGTGCGGCCTTTCAGTAAATCAGGACGCTGAAGCGCGGTGGTGTTATATTCTAAAATTCCGCTGTTATGCTTGATGGCACCGCCTCCTGTATGCATCCATTGACCGGTAATTGCCGGAAGACAGGCAATCGTTCTTACAATCATTCCGCCGTTGTCATGATGCTGAAGGCCGTTTCCGATTCTGATAAAGGAAGGGGAGGTTTCACCGTACATTTTTGCCAGCTGATAGATATCGTCGGTACTGATACCAGTGATCAGGGATACCTTTTCTGGATGATACTGTTTCGCATGCTCGCGCAGTTCTTCATAGCCGACTGTATATTTTGAAAGAAACGCTTCATCGTGAAGATTTTCTTTAAATAAAATGTGCATGATGCCGAGGGCAAGCGCGCTGTCGGTACCGGGTTTTATAGGAATAAACCAGTCTGCTAGACGCCCTGTCTGATTTTTATGCACATCAATCACAATAATTTTTGCGCCTTTTTTCCGTGCTTTTTGGGCGATTGTAATTTGATGCATATTTGTGCTGACTGCGTTAATTCCCCAAAAGATAAACAGTTTCGTATGGATCGTTTCTTCAGGATCGATTCCAGCACTCACACCCATGGTATATTTATAGCCCTCTGATCCGGCTTTGCTGCAAATCGTCCGCTCAAGCTGGCTTGAGCCCAAGCGGTAAAAAAAGCGGCGGTCCATTCCTTCAGCCGTTAATTTTCCCATATTGCCGTAAAAGCTGTAAGGCAGTATGCTTTCAGCTCCTTCTTCATCAATCAGCTGTTTCCAGCGGGATGTGATGGTGTCAATCGCTTCTTCCCAAGAAATTGGTTTAAACTCTGCCTCGCCCTTCACACCTGTTCGTTTTAGCGGAGTCGTCAGCCGCTTTTCATCATAGAGACGCTCAGCCATATTTCGTACTTTGTTGCATATATTTCCGGCTGTCACGGGGTGATCAGGATCACCCTGCACTTTCACAATTTTCCCGTCTTTTTTATGTACCAGCAATCCGCACTGGTCCGGGCAGTCCAGTGAGCAAACGGATTTAAAAATGCCGTTTTGTTGAGTGGCGAACGATTTCATAGCCCAGTTCCTCTCCCTAGTTAGATATATTGTAAGAATTATAACATTTCGAATGATAACGTCAATTCTGAAAAAAAGACATTGACATCAATCTGGGTCTTCTTTATGATTAACGTATTCTCAATTCTGAAAATTACATACAAAACATTTTCTATCAAGAGAGGTGGAGGGACTGGCCCTATGAAACCTCGGCAACATTATTGTGCCAATTCCAGCAAGCGCCAGCTTGAAAGATAGGAAAGTAAGGTTTATACCGGCTTCTGTCTGTGGCAGAGTGCGCCTATACATGAATCTCTTTCCATCTTTGGAGAGAGATTTTTTTGTGTGAATAATAACGATGAAAAGGATGTTTTGCATCATGACGGTTTTGATTACAGCACCGTACAACGAAGAAGGACGAAAAGAGCTTGAAGAATTGTTCGGTTCCGTTGTTTATCAGTCTTGGAAAGAAAACGGCCGGGCATACAGGGAAGATGAATTGATTCAGCTATTAAAAGGATCAAATGCGACGGGTTTGATTACTGAGCTTGATCAGGTGACAGAAAACGTGTTTGCATCAATGCCGGAACTTTCATTTGTGGGAGTATGCAGGGGAATGCCTTCCAATGTTGATGTGGCAGCAGCGTCAAACAGAGACATTCCGGTTTTCTATACACCTGGGCGCAACGCACAAGCTGTTGCTGAAATGTTTATTGGAAATGTGATTTCATTTCTCCGGCATACGAATACCTCTAATCAATGGCTAAAGGATGGAAAATGGAACAGCGATTATTTGCAGGCATATGCCAAATTCAAAGGTAATGAAATAACAGGAAAAACCGTGGGTATGGTCGGATTCGGAGCGGTTGGGCAAAGAATTGCAAAACTGCTGACTGCGTTTGACTGCAAGGTTTTGTATTACGATCCATACGTACAGCACGATTATCCGCAATATGAAAAAGTATCTCTGGAGAAGGTATTTTCAGATAGTGATATCGTTTCTGTTCATCTGCCGCGTACAGATGATACGCTTGGCCTCATTGATCGGCCGTATTTTGACTTGATGAAAGAGAGCGCCATTTTCGTGAATACATCAAGAGCTGTCGTGGTAAACCGAGAGGATCTTTTATCTGTACTGAAAGAAAGTAAAATCAGAGGTGCGATATTAGACGTTTTTTATCATGAGCCGCCAGAGCAATCGGATTATGAATTTATTACATTGCCTAATGTTCTGGCAACACCGCATTTAGCAGGAGCAACATTTGAAGTAGAGGATCATCACGTTACCATTCTGAACGAAGCGCTTAAAAAGTGGAAAGATGAAAAAACTCTCAATATTCCGACTTTATATAACAAAAACGATCTTAAAGCAGAGGTGTAAAAAGGAGGGCATCAGGATGACAAAACAAAAAGGTTATCTCGTATTTGACATTGGCACTGGCAATGCAAGAGTTGCGGTCGTAAGTGTGTCGGGAAGCGTTCAAACGGTTGAACGGGAGGACATTGTATATACGACCGAGCCGCTTTACCCGGACAGCCGCTATTTTTCTCCACAGGCGCTGTGGAATCAAATCATGAATCTGGCTAAACGTGCGATTTCTCGTTCTCATCATATTGAAATTATTGGTCTCACTTCAACAAGTCAAAGACAGGGGATCGTGCTATTTGATCAAAATGGTGAGTCTTTCCTCGGTCTGCCCAACATTGACAATCGGGGCAGGGAGTGGGAGGAAAACATACCGAATCGGGAAGAAGTATACAGCCGAACAGGCCGTCTGCCGACTGCGCTTTTTTCAGCGCTCAAGCTTTATGGTTTAAAGCACCGCCAGCCCTCCTTATGGGAAAAAACTGCAAGCTTCACAAGCATCAGTGATTGGGTGACGTATCAGTTGAGCGGAGTATTGACATATGAACCGTCACAGGCGACGGAAACGCTGCTGTTTGATGTAAAACAAAATACATGGTCAGAAGAGATGTGCAATATATTCGGTTTCTCGCCATCTATTCTTCCGCCTCTAGTAAAAGCGGGAACAGTCATTGGATCGATAACAGATGAGTATGCGGCAGAATTGGGACTATCACATCATGCGAAGGTTATAGCGGGTGGGGGAGATACACAGCTTGCTGTCAAAAGCACTGGTGCTGCTTTGGGAGACGCAGTCATTGTATCAGGTACGACAACACCGATTACCAAAATTATTGATGAAATTCATGAGGACAGACAAAATAAAGCCTGGCTGAACTGCCACACAGATCAAGGACAGTGGCTTGCGGAGACAAATCCCGGGGTAACAGGTCTGAATTTTCAAAAATTAAAGGATATTTTCTATCCGAATGAACCGTACGACGTGATGGAAGAAGAGATTGCTGCTCTTGCTAAGGAAGATCATGCATGTGTATCTTCCCTCGGTTCGTATTTATCGGCAGAAAAAAACGCCCTGACGAAAGGCGGCTTTCTCTTTGATGTACCGCTTTCAGCCCATTTAAGCAGAGCGCATTTTGTACGCGCGGCCTTACAGGAGATTGCATGTTCAATCAAATGGAACTTTGACATTTTAACAGAGATCACTCCGTTTGATCGTGACTATGTGTGGGGATGCGGAGGCGGATTCCAAAGCAGAGCATTTACACAATATATCGCCAATCTTCTTCAGAAAAAAATTTATGTCAAAGAAGGGTACAGTCAGGCATCAGTCGTTGGTGCTGCGGTGGTTTGCAATGAGGCCTATAGATTGACCGAAGAAATGTCTGGAAGTGTTCGGGTGATAGAACCGCAGGATTGCCGGATAGAAATGACTTTATACGAGGAGTGGAAGCAGGTCCAACGCTTCTTTTCAGGGTTAGAGCCGTCATCGGGAAACAAGGTATTAGTATAAGGCGGAATTTGCTGCTAATTGAGGAATTATACATTTTCTTACTTTAATGCGGTAATTGAGATAAGCATCTAAGGAGGATACAGATATGTTAGATAAAATTGGTATACCAAAGCGGCTGGCATGGGGGTTTTTAGGGGTTGTGCTGTTTATGATGGGAGACGGTCTTGAACAAGGATGGCTCAGTCCTTTTTTGATTGAAAATGGGCTCACCGTTCAGCAATCCGCTTCGATTTTTAGTATATACGGCATTTCACTGGCCATCGCTTCATGGTTTTCGGGTGTGTGTCTGGAAGCATTTGGCGCAAAGCGGACGATGTTTATGGGGTTGTTGTTTTATGTGATCGGTACAGCGGCTTTTATCGTCTTCGGATTTGAACAGCTAAATCTGCCTGTCATGTATGTGACTTACTTTATTAAAGGCTTAGGATACCCGCTTTTTGCTTATTCCTTCTTGACATGGGTCATCTACAGAACACCGCAGAACAGGCTCAGCACAGCTGTCGGCTGGTTTTGGATTGCGTATTGTCTGGGCATGTTTGTTTTCGGTGCTTGGTATTCAAGTTATGCAATTAAAACGTTTGGTTATTTAAATACGCTGTGGAGTTCTATTTTCTGGGTATGCCTCGGTGCAGTCTTCGCGTTGTTTATTAATAAAGACCGGTTTGAAAAAAAGAAAAGAAAAAGATCAGAAACGGCGGAGGAGCTTTTAAAAGGGGTTACCATTCTTGTTACCAATCCGCGGGTGCTGACAGGAGGAATGATTAGAATCATCAACAGCATCGGCACATATGGTTTCCCTGTGTTTTTGCCGATGCACATGGCTCAGCACGGCATTTCAACTAATGTGTGGCTGCAGATTTGGGGAACGATTTTTCTGGGCAACATTGTATTTAACCTCATTTTTGGAATTGTCGGTGATAAATTCGGATGGAAAAACACCGTCATTTGGTTTGGAGGTGTCGGCTGCGGCATTTTCACCGTTTTATTATACTATGCGCCTGTTTTTTCAGGCGGGAATATAGCTGTTGTGAGCATCATCGGCTTTATCTGGGGCGGTTTGCTGGCAGGCTACGTGCCGATTGGTGCGATCGTGCCGACAGTTGCCGGAAAAGACAAAGGAGCCGCCATGTCCGTTTTGAACCTCGCAGCCGGCTTATCGGCATTTGTCGGACCTGCTTTAGCTTGGATGTTCATCGGACTCGTCGGTGCACAAGGCGTTGTCTGGATTTTTGCGGTGCTTTATCTTGCGAGTGCAGTCATGACGAAATGTATTAAGCTACCTGAAGAAAAAGAAGTACAGAAAGAGACTTCCCCTCAATATGCATCCTGATGAAAAGCGCCCTGAAACAGGGCGCTTTTTATGATTTTTTTCAGCAATGGTTTCAGTTACAGAGTGCCGCGCAAATGATTGGTCTGGACGGGACTTCATCATTAGGAGTCCGCCAATAAAATAGTTTGGGCGATCGCTTCTGCATTAAAGCGCTTTTTAACTCTCATGATTGTATGCCTTTTTTTAAGTGTATCTTTGCAGGGCACGGCTCAACCATTGTAGTACGATTTAAGGGTCTCCGTATTTCTCTTCAATTAGATCTTCAAAAAAGGCTGATTTCAATGCTTTTTCTTCAACAACTATACGTTGCTGAACCATGATATACCTTTTTTCATATTGATCAATATGGAATTGTTGTATGTTTTGCAAACGAGGACGTAAGTTTTTTGAAATAAAATAGACAATATGTTGACAAACCAAAACGAAGTGCTATGATGATATAGACAACAAATTGTCTTTTGTGGGAGGATTATAATGAACTTTTCTAAAGAACTAAAAGATTTATTTTTAATGCAGCAGTCTTACGCTACACTTTTTTCTGTTTTAAACAAAATTCAATCACGAGGTGATGAGTACTATGAGAGCTTAACGACTAGGCAATTTATGACGATGGTCTCCATACTGCATTTACCGGAAGAAGAAACCACTTTCAACAACATTGCCAAAAAATTAGGTACGTCGAAACAGAACGTAAACAGGCTTGTCAGCAGTATTGAAAAAAGAGGATATGCCGTTACTGTGCCAAGTAAACGTGACAAGCGTGCGGTTAATGTGAAAATTACCGATTCTGGAAAACGCGTTTTAGAGGAGTGCGGTGAAAAAGCTGTGTACTTTATGGCAGATATTTTTCAGGGGTTTTCGACGGAAGAATTAGAGACACTGTGGAATTTATTGAAAAAGCTATACAGTTTTGACGGAGAAGAGCAGGATGGTTTCGAAGAAGATGCTCGTGACTTTGAAATTGAACAAGAACGTGATGATCTGAAAATAAAAATACTTCAGGAGTTCGCAAAACGGAGAATGTAAAAAGGAGATACGTATGAACAGCGTGGCATTAATAGAAAATTTGAAAAAGCAGTACACGAACAAAACTGCAGTAGACGGCATTTCATTTGAAGTAAAGGAGAGTGAAATCCTTGGGCTTCTTGGTCCAAACGGAGCAGGAAAAAGCACAACGATTCATATTTTATCCGGAGTACTGTCGGCCACTTCCGGAAATGTTACGATATTGGGCCATAATGTAAAAAACAGCGCAAAGAAAATGAAAAAGGGCATCGGAATCGTCCCTCAAGATATTGCCATCTATGAGGATATATCTGCTGAGCAAAATGTTCGCTTTTTTGCCAGTCTATATTCTCTTAAAGGAAAAGAGCTGAAAGCCCGGGTTAAGGAGGCCTTGGAGCTTGTACAGCTATATGATCGTAAAGATGATAAGCCTAAGACTTTTTCAGGCGGGATGAAAAGAAGACTAAACATTGCCTGTGCTATTGCCCATCAGCCGAAACTGATTATTATGGATGAGCCGACTGTTGGGATAGACCCCCAATCCAGAAATCACATATTGGAGTCTATTAAATTGCTTAAAGAAAAAGGAGCGAGCATTATTTACTCAACTCATTATATGGAAGAAGCGGAGGCTATTAGTGATCGGATTATGATTATGAATGAGGGAAAAATCATTGCTAACGGGACGAAAGATGAATTGTACAAAAAAGTAAATAAAGAAATGACTTACTCTTTTCAGCTGGCGAATGCAGATAAATTAAACAAAAACATTCTGATGGATATAGATGGGGTTATAAAAGTACACTCCATAGAGGGTGAATTGAAAGTTACAGTCCGAAAGAGCCGAGATCTCCTAGGTGAAATCATAGCAGAATTAAGTGTTCAAGGATGCAGCATTCTGCATATGAGCAGTCAAGAGGCATCATTAGAAACGGTATTTTTGGAGCTGACGGGAAGAAATTTAAGAGATTAGGAGAGGCAACATGAGTTTGGTAAAAGTAATGACATTTGATTTTATGAATATTTTAAGGAATCCGGTTCTCGTTTTAGCTAATACGATTTTTCCTTTCATTCTTATTGTGATCATGGGTTTTGTCACAAAAAACAGCTTTGGGGCAGATGGTATCAGTTCATACGATTATTACGGGGTGAATATGATCATTTTCTCAGCGGCTCTGATCGCAATGACCGCGTCCAACACATTTATGGAAGAAAAGGTGAAGAGAGGAAACATCCGCCTTGTATACGCACCCGTTTCGAAAACAAGTATTTATCTTTCAAAATTACTATCAACTTACATATTCAGTGTGATATTGTACAGCATGAATGTATGGACGGCCCAAACGATTTTTAAATTGAACTTTGGCGGAGAAGACCTTCCGTATATCTTGCTTTTACTGCATGTCTTTTTGTTCTTTGGCTGCTGTTTCGGCACCATGTTTTGCTGCATTTTTAAAAATGAAGAACAGGCGAATAGTATCATGCAAATTCCAGTTGCTTTTTTTGTTTTCTTTGGAGGCGTTTTTTTCGGAATTCATAGATTTGGAGATACCGTAAATGAAATTTCCGTATTTTCTCCGGTTAAATGGGTAGCGGAATGCTCATTTCGCCTCATTTATGATCATGATTTCAGCATTTTGCTGCCTGTGGTATCCATTCTTCTCTTGGCTTCAGTCGTTTGTATTGCCGTTTCCCATGTTGTTTTTAAGCCGGAGGGATATGTATGCTGAATCTATTCCGAAATAGGTGGGAACGAATACTGGCGAAGAAAGCCGTTATCATCATTGCAGTGATTATCATTCCGCTGATGGTTGGAGCAGCGATTCTTTTTTCCGGTAAACCGGTCTTAAAAGAAACCATTGCATTTGTCACGGAGCAGGATGAAATGAAAAATCTCCCCAAAGATCCTGCCTTTCGAGTGGTTATGGTCCATCAAAAGCCGAGGTTTTCTGATCTTATGTTAGGAAAATATGCAGCAGTCGTAGAAAAAAATCATCAAGACTACAAGGTAACCACTTTGAAGAGTGAAGCGGATAAAAAAATGATTCGGGAGCTTTTTGAGACTGGGAAAATGCCGAACAGCTATAAAGGAGAGGATAAAATAAGGACTGAAAGAGGGACAGGCACAAATATCTTAGGTTTTATCGTGATGCTTGTTTTTATGCAAGGTGCCGCGCTCACTGCCTTGTATCCTGAAGACCGCATGCTTAAAACCTTCAGGCGGATTTTAGTGTCACCCGTAAACGAGAACAAATACCTGTGTGTTCAGTTTATCTTTACATTTTTATGTCTATACATACCAACCTATCTGGCCATTGTGATGACAACAATATTATTTCATGTGAATATTGGCTTTCGCTTGGACATTTTTGCTGAACTGCTGGCTGTTCTCGCAGTGCTTGCAGCGTCATTCGCTATTTTTATGTCCTCAGTTATGGATCGAAACTTAAGCTTGGTGACGAGCGGAATCAGTGTGGTTACGTCTGTATTGTCAGGCTGTTTTATTTCTTTTACGACTAATCTTCCCGTCTTAGATGCACTATGTGCGATTCTGCCGCAAAAAGCATTCATGACCTTTATCCATGGGATAGAAATAGGGCAGACAATGCGGGAATTCAAATTTCAGCTTTTTTATATCTTTATTTGGTCGGCATTATTTTATTTCTTTGGTGGCTTTATGACAAGAAGCAGGATGAAGAAAGGGATTTATTAATGGATGTCACTAGATGCATAGAACGCTATGCATCTTTTTTATTGTTTCGTTATAATGAGTTATTTATTAGGGAGTTTTTAAGAATGAAGTGGCATTGCTGGCACGAATACAGAACCGGACATTTTATATGACAAGGCTCCGTCTTCGCCAATGCTGCGATAGAATGCGGTCTTTTTGATTGCCGCTACTGTGAGTATTTTAGCTATGATATTTTGAGAGGCAATCCTGCGGAGTGAAAACAGACGAGAGACTTAGAGAAGAGCAGCTAGAATCTCTGCTCATTCTCTGATTTTCATGAATTTATCATAGAATAAACATTTGTATCATAAGGGAAACCGCTTTGGTACATATATTGTCTTAATACGCCTTCTTTTTCAAATCCCATTTTTAACAGCAAACGATTTGACGCTTCATTTTCCATAAAAACAACTGCACCGATTCTCGTTAGTTCAAGGATATCAAAGCCGAAAGACACAATTTCTAAAATGGCTTCTGACGCATAGCCGTTTCGCCAATTCGCCGGGCTGATTTCATAACCGATTTCTGCACGTTTATGCTTGAGGGCCAAAGCATGAAAGCCAATCGTACCGATGAGTTCTTTGGTGTCTTTTCTTTTCAATTCCCCACCGTATTCCCCGCTTTTCTTGATAATTGTCGGCAAACTGATGAATCATTGTTTTTGCTTGATCTATACTTTCAAAGGGATCAAGTCCGTAGTAGAGTGTGACGCCATGGTTTGAAAAACAAGTAAAAATGGCTTCCGCATCTTTCTCTGTCAACTCTCTTAGAATAAGCCTGACGGTTTCTAATTCAGGAAACACCGAATCCCTCCCTTATGGTGTATGTAGGTTTATCATATCCCTTTTATTTCCTCTTTTCTATAACGAAATCGAATTTGATGAAGCAAAGGAGCGGATTTGTTTTTCTAATTCCTCTTTGTTTTTATTAAATTGTTTCGTTCGATGGCCGTTCGCCCCCGATGGGTGAGGGAAGCCGTGTAGGCAGGTCAGCCGCCATTTGCTGTTTTCCCTGATCAGTGTTTCACAGACTGTTTCGGCTGCTTTGCCTAGCGGGATAAGAAGAGCAGGGCTCGATAGCTTTTCAAGTTCAGCGGGAAAATGCTTATATGCATAAGTGCTTAGCATAGATGAGCGGGGGATAGCCGGACGATGTCCTGTATAGTTTTTCTGTTGAATGAAAACAGGGTATTTGATAACAGAAGTGGTGTGAAGCATATGGCGCAAGTCGCCGAAAAGCTGTGCGGCGCTTTGAATGCCTAAAACCTGCGGCAGCCCGCATTGATCCAGCATCGTAATCAGGTTATCTCTCATAGTTCCAGAAAGTCCTGCCGCTTTTTTGGTGTCTAAAGCTATCTGTTCTAGAGATCGGCCTTTGCGCAAGCTTTCTGCGGCTGTTTCATAAGCTGTTTTCATCTGTGAAAAACCCGGCGTTATGCCTGACATCACAACTGAAGCATCTTGATTGATATATTCATTATGAGGTGAATAGTACATTTCAAGCGCGTTTTCTTGGTGTATGCGAAATGGGGAAGTGAGCAAATCCGTTTTCGAAAGCGGTCTTGATACCGGAAGAGTATTTAATTTCTCTGCAAATGCTGCTAAACCGCTGCGGTTTCCAATCATGGGTGAACCTCCCTAAAAATGATATCCCATTGTCCATTTTAAACGTTACAACGGGATATCATTCATATTTAACCTCTATTCAAATGTCCTGCGTGCCACACCTCTTTAACTGCTTGAGGGGCTTCTTTCACTTCAGCAGCAGTCTGCTGCAACGCGGTTTTTTTCATTTCAACATCGTACTGAATCATTTTTTGTTTTTCAGACAGCTGCTGTGCTTCCGTTTTTACCATTTCAACTTGTTTTTGCATGGATTGCGTAACTGCAGTGAGTTCCTTCATGGCGGGATCTATTTTCTTCTTGTTTTGAATCACATTTATCCCTAAGTAAATGATTGAAATGGCTATTACTGCGATACTGATATAAACGATAACCATATGTTCACCCCTTTTCTAATGTCATACCCTATTTCGCCTATTATAATCATGTGAAATGTTATCTGGTCAGTTCATATGATTTGCGTATTGGTTTTCTTGTGCTTATAATGTGTTATCGTACATATGTAAACAAAGAAAGGGTGCTTCAATTGCAAAGTTTACAAAATAAAACTGCTCTTATCACAGGCGGAGGCAGAGGGATTGGACGCGCGACAGCTCTTGCGCTTGCGAAAGAAGGCGTAAATATCGGTTTAATCGGACGAACTGCCGCCAATGTTGAGAAAGTCGCAGAAGAAGTAAAAGCACTTGGTGTGAAAGCTGCGTTTGCCGCTGCGGATGTAAAGGATGCGGCGCATGTTGATCAAGCTGTGGCTTCTATTAAAGAGGAGCTAGGCGAGATTGATATTCTCGTTAACAATGCGGGAATCAGCAAATTTGGCGGATTCTTAGATCTATCCGCTGATGAGTGGGAAAATATCATTCAAGTGAACCTAATGGGTGTATACCATGTTACTCGTGCGGTGCTTCCTGAAATGATTGAACGCAAAGCTGGTGACATTATTAATATTTCTTCTACAGCCGGCCAAAGAGGAGCAGCTGTCACAAGCGCTTACAGCGCATCCAAATTTGCCGTTCTTGGGTTAACAGAATCTCTCATGCAAGAAGTGAGAAAGCATAATATCAGAGTCAGCGCGTTAACGCCGAGCACTGTCGCAAGTGATATGTCGATTGAACTGAACCTGACAGACGGCAATCCTGAAAAGGTTATGCAGCCTGAGGATCTTGCTGAATATATGGTAGCTCAATTGAAATTAGATCCGCGTATTTTCATTAAATCTGCAGGATTGTGGTCAACAAATCCGTAAAACGAAAGCCTGTCTAGCGACAGGCTCAGGCTGTCGAGAAAATCTCGACAGCCTTTATTTTTTCTTAAAATATCCATTCTCATGTAATAAAATAAAAGAAAGACTTACAAGGACGGTGTCTTTCTCATGTTGCACACAAGAAATTCTTCTCAAAATGCAGCCGAATTTGTTCTGCTTGACCAACTCGTCGAAGAGGATCATCTGCTTCGTAAAATTGATAAACACATAGACTTCTCTTTCATCATTGAAAAGGTGAAACCCTACTACAGCGAAAACAAAGGCCGCCCCTCACTTGATCCGCTAATTTTATTCAAAATGATGTTTATCGGCTACCTCTACGGTATCCGTTCAGAAAGACAGCTCGAAAAAGAAATTTACTACAATATGGCGTACAGATGGTTTTTGGGACTGAATATCAATGACCCGGTTCCGCACCACTCCACCATCAGCTGGAACAGACGCACACGCTTTAAAGATACAACCATCTTCCAAGACATTTTTGATGAGATCGTTCTTCAGGCCATCAATCATGACATGGTGGGCGGACGTGTCCTATTCACCGATTCAACTCATCTGAAAGCCAATGCCAACAAGCATAAATACACAAGAAAAACAATTGCGCAGGATACCCAAAACTATATCAAAGATTTAAATGAAGCCATTCAAGAGGATCGGGAGGAACACGGAAAAAAGCCATTAACAATCAAAGAGGAGGTGAAAGCTGAAAAAGAGATCCGCCATAGTACAACAGATCCGGAAAGTGGATATCTGTATCGTGAAAACAAACCAGAAGGTTTTTTCTATTTAGATCACCGCACAACAGATATGAAATACAACATTATCACAGATACCTATGTCACACCTGGAAATGTCCATGATTCTGTGCCCTATCTTGACCGATTGGATCACCAAATCGCACGATTTGGGTTTCAAGTAGAAGCCGTCGCCCTTGATTCCGGATATTTAACGACTCCGATCTGTAAAGGATTATCTGACCGACAAATCTTTGGTGTCATCGCACATAGACTTTATCACCCTATCCGAGGCTTGTTTCCAAAATGGAAATTTCATTACGACAGTGAACAAGACAGATATATTTGCCCGAACCAGCAAACCCTTACGTACTCAACAACTGACCGAAAAGGCTACCGGACATATAAATCAAATCCTGAAATATGTTCCTCATGCCCGCTGCTTGAAAACTGTACAAAATCAAAGAATCGGCAGAAAGTGATTACTCGGCATGTATGGGAAGACCATAAAGAAAAGGTCAGACAAAATCGCTTGTCTGTTTCAGGAAAAAACCTCTACAAAAAAAGAAAAGAAAAAATAGAGCGAAGCTTTGCAGATTCAAAACAGCTGCATGGGCTTCGCTATTGCAGGTTGAGGGGACAACGAAATGTGAGCGAACAAGTTCTCCTCACAGCCGCATGCCAGAACATGAAGAAGATTGCCACATACCTATCCAAGCAGGGATAGATATGTGGGAGCCTTTTTCTGTATCTAAAATACAATAAGCATCTAAAGAAACAAAAAAGCTTGTAGAAAAAACATCGTTTTCTCTACAAGCTGAGCCTGTCTAGCGACAGGCTTTTTTTATTTGAATTCAATCCGCACAGGTAAATGTTTAACACCAAACACGAAAGGACTTGGTACCGCTTCGAGTTTCTGTTCATCATCAGCTTTTTTAATATAAGCTGACATAGACAAGAGGGAGGAAAGAGCGATTTTTGCTTCGAGCCTGGCCAATGGTGCGCCGAGGCAAAAGTGAATTCCGAACCCAAAGCTGAGATGGGGGTAGGAGGGGCGGTTAATGATAAAACGATCAGGTTCAGAAAATTTAGCTTCATCCCGATTGGCTGACGCGACCCAGCTGATAACGGAAGATCCTTTCTTTATAAATGCTCTGCCAAGCGCTATATCTTCTGCTGCAACTCGTCCGATGGCTTGAACAGGCGGATAATAGCGGAGTGTTTCTTCTATTATATTAGGCACATAGTCTGTATTCTGTCTTATCTGTTGTTGCATGGCTGTGTCTTCCGTGATATAGCGAACAGCATTCGCGATCAAATTAGTAGTCGTTTCGTTTCCCGCGACAAGAAGTAGAATGCAAAAACCGAGCAGCTGCTCTTCTGTTAGATATTCTCCATCGACTTCTGACTGCAAAAGCATCGTAATCAAATCTTCTTTTGGCTGGGCTCGTCGTTTTAATAGAATGTCTCTAAAATAGTTACTTAAGAAAGCGTGGCCGTCCCGGCGTTTTTGAACCATGTCAGCGACAGATTTGTCTGAACTGTCCTTCGCTCCGGCAACGAGCACGTCGGAGTATGTTTTGATGATGTGCCGGTCTTCAATCGGTGCTCCAAGCATTTCAGCAATGATAATAACAGGAAGGGGGCCTGCTATATCATCTATCATATCGATTGTGTCTTTTTGCCGCGCCTCCTGTAAGAGGAATGCTGTAACGTCTTTTATGCGGGTTTCGATTTGTTTCACTGCCTTTGGAGTAAACGATTTGTTGACGAGTGCACGTAATTTGGTATGTTTCGGAGGGTCCATTGTTAAAATGCTTTCTGCCTGTATGCCGCGTTTGGATGAAAAAAGTTTGGGATTTTTCAGGACGAATTGAACGTCATCATACTTAAAAACATCCCAGCAATCACGCTGTTTGTCATAGCGAACAGGAGACGATTCCCGAAGCTTTTCATAAATCGGGAAGGGGAAAAGACGATCCTTTTCGAATTGCAATTCTTTCATGGGAATCAAGTTGGCGTAACGTTCTTCTTTGGCAGGGCGCGCTGTTTGCTTTGTCATTTTATCATCTCCTTTATCGATACGTTATCAAAGGCTGTTTTCAATTCAATGGACATATATTGAAGAAAATGTAAACCGGACAATAGTTTTAAATTGAAGATCATAGTGAAAACAAGTTATAATGAACCAAACAAACTATGTACCAAATGTTCATTTTATCTTTTTCTATTCCCACCAGCCATACAAACACCAAACACAAAATAACTTGATTATCATGTTATGAATAGAAGAAGGAGAACAACAGGAAAAAATTGAATATTTAGTACATGGTGTTCTCAGTTTACAGAGAAGGGGTGCAGACCGATGAAAGAAGAAAAAAGAAGTTCCACTGGATTTTTAGTCAAGCAGCGCGCGTTTTTGAAGCTTTATATGATTACCATGACTGAGCAGAAAAGACTTTACGGGTTAAAGCTTCTGGAAGTGCTTCGATCAGAATTTAAAGAGATTGGTTTTAAACCAAACCATACAGAGGTTTACCGGTCTTTGCATGAGCTTCTTGATGATGGGATATTAAAACAAATCAAAGTAAAGAAAGAAGGGGCTAAGCTCCAAGAAGTGGTCCTCTATCAATTTAAAGATTACGAGGCAGCCAAGCTGTATAAAAAACAGCTGAAAGTAGAGCTGGATCGCTGCAAGAAACTGATTGAAAAAGCACTGTCAGATAATTTTTAACATAGAAAACACCCGGCATAGTCACGAGTATCGGGTGTTTTCTGTTTTTCATTATACATATTTGTCGAAATGAAACAATACAAATCAATAGTGACCTTCAAACTTGACATCATTTCCTCACGTGGTAACATTTTAAACGTGTGAAAATACGAACAAAAAAGCGAACAAAGGAGATGTTACCGATCTTTGATCAAAAAAAAGTAGCTTTTATCGGAGCCGGATCTATGGCGGAAGGAATGATATCAGGTATCGTTCGTGCCAATAAAATCCCAAAACAAAACATCTGCGTTACAAACCGCAGCAATACAGAGCGATTAGCTGAGCTTGAACTTCAATATGGAATCAAAGGCGTGGCGCCGGATCACTTATGTATTGAAGACATGGATGTGCTCATTTTGGCGATGAAGCCAAAAGATGCCGAAAGCGCTCTGTCATCATTAAAAACACGCATCCAACCCCATCAATTAATTTTGTCGGTGCTAGCCGGCATAACCACCTCTTATATTGAACAATCATTGCATAATCAACAGCCGGTTGTCAGAGTAATGCCTAACACATCAAGTATGATCGGCGCTTCTGCAACTGCCATCGCACTTGGCAGGCATGTGACAGATGATTTAGAAAAACTGACGGCGGCTTTGCTCGGCTGCATGGGTGAAGTGTATACAATCCAGGAAAATCAAATGGACATATTCACGGGAATTGCCGGCAGCGGCCCTGCGTATTTTTATTATTTAATGGAATTCATCGAAAAGACAGGCGAGGAAGCAGGCCTTGATAAACATTTATCACGAAGCATCGGTGCACAGACACTCTTGGGTGCTGCAAAAATGCTGATGGAGACAGGAGAACAGCCCGAGGTGCTGAGAGATAATATCACCTCGCCAAATGGAACGACTGCTGCCGGATTGCAGGCCTTGAAGAAGAGCGGCGGAGGAGAAGCCATTTCTCAAGCCATTAAACATGCGGCTAAGCGTTCAAAGGAAATCAGCGATGATATCGAAAAAACAGCGGCACCGCTATAAAACAGGAGTGATAAAGTGACGTCTGAAACAGAAATGAAAAGAGTTGTCGTGAAGATCGGCAGCAGTTCATTAACAAGTCTTCATGGGGAAATCAGCATTCGCAAACTGGAAGCTTTAGTGGACCAGGTCGCCAAACTAAAAGACGCCGGATATGAAGTCATCCTGGTTTCTTCCGGCGCAGTAGCTGCAGGATATCGCAAGCTCGGGTTTCTTCAGCGACCAGATAATCTGCCTGAAAAACAAGCGTCTGCTTCAATCGGTCAAGGGTTGCTGATGGAGGCTTATTCAAAGCTGTTTTTGGCGCACGGTTATGTGGCTTCCCAAATTTTAATTACAAGAAGCGACTTTTCTGATGAATACCGATATCACAATGTTCGGAACACAATGAATGTACTGCTCGAACGCGGTATTATCCCGATAATTAACGAAAATGACACAGTGACCGTCAATCGGCTTAAGTTTGGCGATAATGATACACTCGCGGCCAAAGTCGCCGGATTAATCGATGCGGATTTGCTTGTGATTTTATCGGATATCGACGGTTTATATGACGGCAATCCGCGAAATAATCCAAAAGCGAAAAGGGTGCAGCGGGTCAGTGAGATTACACCTGAAATTGAAGCGTGTGCAGGCGATACAGACAGCGAGGTCGGCACCGGAGGCATGCGGTCCAAACTGGATGCGTTTAAAATTGTGATGGCATCCGGCATAAAAGGATTTCTTGGCCAGGCAGACGCTGCAGATATATTATATCAAGCTGTTCATGGAGAGGCGGAAGGCACCTATTTTGAAGCTGAGGGAACGCTTCCGTTGAATCAAAAAGAGCAGTGGATCGCTTTTAATTCCGGACCAGAAGGTGAAATTGTGTTATCAGATGACTGTTCCGGCCAAATAGCTGACGGTCAATCGTGTATATACCCAGATGGTGTAAGGGAGATTAAAGGAAAATTTAAAAGCGGCGCTGTTGTCCGCCTGACTGATTCTCATGGTGAAGACATCGGCCTCGGGATCGTCAATTATTCTTCCTCGCAGCTTGAGACACCCGAAAAAAATAAAGGCACGAAAAACAAAGCTGTGATTGATCCAGAAGCGTTTGTCTGCCATGTGGATTTATCTTTGCCTGTATATTAAATAGAAGAAATACACGGGAACAAAAAACCCGAACTTCTCCAGAGAAGCTCGGGTTCTTTTTTATTGATACTGTTCCAATTTCGAGAAAAACTGAATGACAAACTCATAAAAATCCTGAGCTGACGGTGCAAGCTCTCTATTTTTCGGCTTAATAATTCCGACAGTCCGTTTCACTTGAGGAAACTCAATTGGAATTTTCACAGTAAATCGGGGTGTCGTTTCAGCAAAAGTGCTCTCCGGCAGAAGGGTGACACCCATACCTGCGGACACCAATCCTTTGATAGCGTCCAAATCCTCACCCTCTGTAGAGACAAGAGGGGCAAACCCGGCTTGTTTGCAAGAGTCAATCGCCATTTTTCTGAGCACAAATCCTTCCGGAAACAACACAAATTGATCGTTGCGCAAATCGATTAAATGCACCGTTTTTTGTTTGGCGAGCGGATGATTTAAAGGTACAAGCGCGTAAATTTTTTCCGTGAATAAAATATTTCCTGCTATGTCTGGAAAATTCGTCGGCACCGGGCCTAATAACGCTAAATCGATATCGCGGTTTCTGACAGCTTCAATCAGAAACTTATAAGAGCCTTGGCGCAGCAAAAACTCTACGTGCGGATATTCTTCTTTAAATGCCGAAACGACAGTCGGCAGTAGCTGACTGGCGAGGCTTGTAGGAAAGCCGATTTTTACGGTTCCGCGATGCGGGTCAAGGTACTCATCAATTTGTTCTTTTGCATAATCGATGGCTTTCATCGCTGTTTTGACATGAATTAAAAATTCTTTTCCAATCGGAGTGAGTTTGATATTTCTCCCTTCACGCTCAAATAAAGTAACATTTAATTCTTCTTCAAGGTTTGCAATTTGTCTGCTGATTGCTGATTGGGCCACATGCAGATAATCAGCGGCTTCTGAAACGTGTTCCCGTTCAGCAACCTCCATAAAATAACGCAGTTGGCGCAGCTCCATGTAAGTCTCACATCCATCTATCTCATTTTGAGATTCTTTTGATCTAAATTATATATTGTTTATATCGTTTTGAAAACCTACAATAATATTAGAGTTGTTAGATTTTATGACCGGTATTATCGGAAACTGATCGGGGGAGAGGAATTATGACTTACAATCAAATGCCAAAAGCTCAAGGTCTCTACCGTCCTGAATTTGAACATGATGCATGCGGAATCGGCCTATATGCGCACTTAAAAGGCAAGGCGACACATGACATCGTCAAACAGGGGCTGCAGATGCTTTGCCAGCTCGACCACAGAGGAGGTCAAGGCAGTGATCCGGATACGGGAGACGGTGCCGGCTTACTGGTTCAAATCCCTGATGCTTTCTTTAAGAAAGAGTGCAAAGACATCAATCTGCCGGAAAAAGGACGTTACGGGGTAGGAATGGTCTTTTTCTCGCAGAAGGAAGATGAAAGAAAAAAAATCGAAAAGCAAATCGATGCACTGATTGAGCAGGAAGGCCAAGTTGTGCTTGGATGGAGAACTGTACCTGTAAATGTCGGAAAAATCGGAACAGTAGCACAAAAAAGCTGTCCGTTTGTCCGTCAAGTATTCATTGGCGCAAGTTCTGACCTGAAGGATGATTTGTCCTTTGAGCGAAAATTGTATGTCATTCGTAAACAGGCTGAAAACTGGGGAGTAACGGAAGGTCTAGATTTTTATTTTGCCAGTCTTTCAAGCCAAACTATTGTTTATAAAGGCCTTTTAACACCTGAACAGGTTGATGCGTTTTATTCCGATCTGCAAGATGAGGCATTCGTATCCGCTTTTGCACTAGTTCATTCACGCTTCAGCACGAATACCTTCCCTACATGGGAAAGAGCACACCCAAACCGTTATTTGGTTCACAATGGTGAGATTAACACCCTTCGAGGAAATATCAACTGGATGAGAGCACGTGAACAGCAATTTGTGTCTGAAAGTTTTGGTGAGGATCTCAATAAAATTCTTCCGATTCTGAATGCTGACGGCAGTGACTCTTCCATTTTAGATAACGCATTTGAGTTTTTCGTTATGGCTGGACGCAAGCCGGCACATACGGCGATGATGCTGATTCCTGAGCCATGGACAGAAAATACGCACATGTCTAAAGAAAAAAGAGCGTTTTATGAGTATCACAGCTCATTAATGGAGCCTTGGGACGGTCCGACGGCCATTTCATTTACTGACGGAAAACAAATCGGCGCAATACTCGACCGAAATGGTTTACGTCCGGCCCGTTATTATGTGACAAAGGATGATTATATTATTTTCTCATCTGAGGTCGGCGTTATTGAGGTTGAACAGGAAAACGTTTTATATAAAAACCGCCTTGAACCAGGAAAAATGCTTTTAATTGACCTGGAAGAAGGCCGCATCATTTCTGATGAAGAAGTAAAAACACAAATCGCAACTGAATATCCGTACCAAAAATGGCTTGAGGAAGAGCTTGTGCAAGTGAATCCTGATCCGGAAACAAGAGAGGAAGAGCAGTTCACGGATCTTCTTACGCGTCAGAAAGCGTTTGGATACACATATGAGGATATTCAAAAATATTTAATTCCTGTTATTAAAGAAGGAAAAGATCCTCTCGGCTCAATGGGGAACGATTCGCCGCTTGCTGTTTTGTCTGATCGCCCGCAATCGCTGTTTAACTACTTTAAGCAATTGTTTGCACAGGTGACCAACCCGCCGATTGACGCGATTCGCGAGCAGCTCGTGACTTCAACAATGACTTGGCTCGGAGCAGAAGGCGATCTCCTTCATCCGAATGAACGAAACGTCCGCCGAATCAAGCTGTATACACCCGTGTTATCCAATGAGCAGTTTTATGCGCTGAAAACCATCGTCCATCCTGATTTAAGAAGCCAAAAAATGAATGTGCTGTTTTCAGAAGATCTTGAACGCGGGTTAAAAGACATGTTCACCCAAGCTGAGAAAGCAATCAGCCAAGGCGTCAGTCTTTTGATTTTGTCCGATAGAGCAATGAATGATCAGTTAACGCCAATTCCGCCGCTGTTAGCAGTCAGCGCACTGCACCAGCATTTAATCCGAAAAGGATTGCGCACGAAAGTCAGCATTATCGTTGAATCGGGAGAAGCACGTGAAGTTCATCACTTTGCAGCTCTAATCGGCTATGGAGCCGATGCTGTCAATCCTTATCTGACATATGCGACCTATAAACAGGAAATTGACGAAGGCCGTTTGGATATCAGCTATGAAGAAGCAGTCAGCAAGTATGGAAAAAGCATTACCGAAGGTGTCGTAAAAGTGATGTCGAAGATGGGGATTTCTACGGTACAGAGCTACAGGGGCGCCCAAATCTTTGAAGCGGTAGGAATCAGCCGTGACGTGATTGACCTTTATTTTACGGGAACAGCATCACAGCTCGGCGGCATTGACTTAAATACCATTGCGGCAGAGGCGCAGCGCCGCCACCAGGAAGCCTATAAGGATGACTACAGCAAAACGCTTGAACCGGGAAGTGACTTCCAATGGAGAAACGGCGGAGAGCATCACGCATTTAACCCGAAAACGATTCACACCTTGCAATGGGCGTGCCGCAGAAATGATTACAATCTGTTTAAACAATATACGAAAGCGGCAGATGAAGAACGAATCGGATTCCTGCGAAACTTGTTCTCATTTGACGAAAACCGCAAGCCTCTAAAAGTGGAGGAAGTAGAATCTGCTGAATCGATTGTCAAACGTTTTAAAACAGGTGCGATGTCATTTGGATCATTAAGCAAGGAAGCCCACGAAGCATTAGCGATTGCGATGAACCGCTTGGGTGGAAAAAGCAACAGCGGTGAAGGCGGAGAAGATCCAAAACGCTTTGTGCCTGATGAAAACGGCGATGACAGAAGAAGCGCGATCAAACAAATTGCATCCGGACGATTCGGTGTGAAAAGCCATTACTTAGTCAACGCCGATGAGCTGCAGATTAAAATGGCGCAAGGCGCAAAACCGGGAGAAGGCGGACAGCTGCCAGGCAATAAAGTGTATCCTTGGGTTGCCGATGTCCGCGGATCAACACCTGGGGTCGGATTGATTTCACCGCCTCCTCACCATGACATTTATTCAATCGAGGATTTAGCCCAGCTGATTCACGATTTAAAAAATGCGAACCGTGATGCAAGAATCAGCGTGAAGCTGGTCTCAAAAGCTGGTGTCGGAACGATCGCTGCGGGTGTTGCTAAAGCAACTGCAGATGTCATCGTTATCAGCGGTTACGACGGAGGTACAGGTGCTTCACCTAAAACAAGCATTAAACATACAGGGCTTCCGTGGGAGCTTGGCCTTGCAGAAGCGCACCAAACCTTAATGCTGAACGGACTCCGTGATCGTGTTGTATTAGAAACAGACGGAAAGCTTATGACAGGCCGCGACGTCGTCATGGCCGCATTGCTCGGCGCCGAAGAATTCGGTTTCGCAACTGCTCCGTTAGTTGTTCTCGGCTGTGTTATGATGCGCGCCTGCCATTTGGATACATGTCCTGTCGGGGTAGCGACTCAAAATCCTGAACTTCGCAAAAAGTTCATGGGAGATCCTGATCATATTGTGAACTACATGTTGTTTATTGCTGAAGAAGTCCGTGAATACATGGCTGCATTAGGTTTTAAAACGTTCGATGAAATGATCGGCCGCACTGACGCACTTAACGTGAGTGAGCGGGCAAAGGCGCATTGGAAAGCGAGCCAGCTTGATTTGTCCACACTTCTTTATCAGCCGGAAGGGATACGGACATTCCAAACGCCGCAAAACCATAAAATTGATCAATCGCTCGATATCACAACAATTCTTCCTGCTGTAAAAGATGCCATTGAATCGGGAAAAGAAGCTGATATTTCAGTCGAAATCAATAACACAAACCGTGTAGCAGGCACTGTAACAGGCAGTGAAATTTCGAAACGTTACGGAGAAGAAGGACTTCCGGAAGATACGATTAAGCTGCAATTCACAGGTTCAGCCGGCCAAAGCTTTGGAGCGTTCGTTCCAAAAGGCATGACGCTTTATTTAGACGGAGATTCAAATGACTATGTCGGAAAAGGTCTGTCTGGCGGAAAAATCATTGTCAAATCACCGGAAGGATTCAACTCCGAATCACATGATAATGTAATTATCGGCAACGTAGCATTCTATGGCGCGACGAGCGGAGAAGCATATATTAACGGCCGTGCAGGTGAACGCTTTGCCGTTCGGAACAGCGGTGTGAATGTTGTTGTTGAAGGCATCGGTGATCACGGCTGTGAATACATGACAGGCGGAAGTGTTGTCGTACTGGGTGATGTCGGCAAAAACTTCGCGGCTGGTATGTCCGGCGGAATCGCGTATGTATTGGCCGAAGATGTAAAGGCATTTAAACGCAAATGCAACCTTGAAATGATTTTGTTAGAGTCATTAGAAGTTGAAAAAGAAATTCAACAAGTTAAAGCAATGCTTGAAAAACATGCCGCGTATACAAACAGCCAAAAAGCAGCAGACCTGCTTGAACAGTGGGAAGACAACGTGAATACATTCATTAAAGTGATTCCGAAAAACTATAAACAAATGCTTGCGAGCATCGAAGAGCAAAAAGCTGCGGGCTTATCTGAGGAAGAAGCCGTCATGTACGCGTTTGAAGCCAATACGAAACCAAAGCAGAAAAAAGCGCCGGCGGGACAAAAACAAGCGGTAGTACAGTAAGGAAGGGGAGAGGAACATGGGGAAACCAACTGGATTTATGGAAATCAAACGAGAAAAACCAGCTGAGCGAGACCCTCTCACTCGCTTAAAGGACTGGAAGGAATATTCTGCTCCTTTTTCAGAAGAAGCGTCGAAACGGCAGGGGGCACGGTGTATGGATTGCGGTACACCGTTTTGCCAGATCGGTGCTGACATTAACGGATTTACATCCGGCTGTCCGATTTACAACTTAATTCCTGAATGGAACGATCTTGTCTACCGAGGCAGATGGAAAGAAGCATTAGAACGGCTTGTAAAAACAAACAACTTTCCTGAATTCACAGGGCGGGTTTGTCCCGCTCCTTGTGAAGGGTCATGTACACTAGCGATTTCCGACCCGGCCGTATCGATTAAGAATATTGAACGGACCATAATTGATAAAGGGTTTGAGAATGGCTGGATTCATCCTAGAATTCCGAAAAAACGAACAGGCAAAAAAGTTGCCATCGTTGGGTCGGGCCCAGCCGGACTGGCGAGTGCTGACCAGTTGAACCAAGCTGGACATTCTGTCACTGTATTTGAACGCGCAGACAGAGCGGGCGGACTTTTAACTTACGGCATTCCAAACATGAAACTTGAAAAAGGAATTGTCGAACGCCGCATTAAGTTGCTGACGCAAGAAGGAATCGATTTTGTTACAAATACGGAAATTGGCGTTGATATAACGGCTGATGAGCTGCAAGAGCAATTTGATTCCGTGATCCTTTGCACAGGTGCTCAAAAACAGCGGGATCTGTTAATCGAGGGACGCGAATCAAAAGGTGTTCACTACGCGATGGATTACTTGACGCTTGCTACAAAAAGCTATTTAGATTCTAACTTTAAAGACAAGCGATTCATTGATGCGAAGGGGAAAGACGTTATCGTGATCGGAGGCGGAGACACAGGAGCTGACTGTGTGGCTACCGCTTTGCGCCAAAAAGCCAAAAGCGTGCACCAATTCGGCAAACACCCGAAACTTCCTCCGGCTCGCACGAATGATAATATGTGGCCTGAACAGCCGCACGTCTTTACGCTTGAATATGCATATGAAGAAGCAGAAGCAAAATTCGGAAGAGATCCGAGAGAATATTCGATCCAAACAAAAAAATTGGTTGCCGATAAAAACGGCAAATTGAAAGAGCTCCATACGATTCAAATGGAGAAAGTGAAAAATGAGCATGGAAAATACGAGTTCCGTGAACTGCCTGGAACTGAAAAAGTATGGCCTGCTCAGCTCGTCTTTATCGCTATCGGCTTTGAAGGCACAGAACAGCCGCTTTTAAAACAATTTGGTGTTGATTCTAATAACAACAAAATCAGCGCAGCATATGGGGATTATAAAACAAATATCGATGGTGTTTTCGCCGCAGGGGATGCAAGAAGAGGCCAAAGCTTAATCGTATGGGCGATTAATGAAGGCCGTGAAGTGGCGCGTGAAGTTGACCGATATTTGATGGGGAGTTCAGTTCTGCCGTAAATAAAGGGGATTATATAAAAAAAGAAACCGGACTGTTTGTCAGCCGGTTTCTTTTTTAATCTATTGTGATTCCGATGTTCCCAAACTGGCTGCCTTCCAGCATACTGGTATATGCTTCATGTGCTTGTTCTATAGGATATGTCCGGTCAAGCACGGGCCGAAGTTTATGTTTTTCCATGAAATGCAGCATTTCACGGAATTCATCGCGACTTCCCATTGACGTTCCCAATATATTGATTTGCGGAAAGAATAAAGAACGCAGCGGAAAACTGAGATTATCACCCGAACTTGCACCAAAGCTGACAATACGGCCGTTCGGTTTAACATGATCAAAGTATTCTGAAAAGAGGGCCGGTCCTATGCTATCGAGAATGACATCAGCTTTTTGTCCTTGAAGATGTTCAGACCAATTGCTGTAACTTTCAAAAGCGTGGTCAGCGCCTAATTGTATTGCTCTTTTTCTTTTTTCCTCGCTTCGAGAAGTCACGCTTACAGTTGCTCCAATCGCTTTAGCCATTACTAGCGCGTAGGTTGCAACGCCGCTTCCAATTCCGGGTATCAAAATATGCTCGCCTTTTTTTAATTGGGCCTTTGTAAAAAGTGATCGATATGCGGTCAGAGCTGATAATGGCAACACGCCTGCTTCCTCCCAGGATAGATAAGAAGGTTTTTTCACTGCGTTTTGTGAAGGAATGATCACATATTCAGCAAGTGTTCCGTTTGAAGGGCCTCCCAAAATATCCGGAACAGGAGGTACATCATCTGTTACTTCCCAATTCAAAGTCGGTAAAATCACCACTTCTGTTTGAACAGCCAGATGATCTACACCTTCACCGACCGCTTCAATAATACCAGCACCGTCAGAGCCCAGAATAAACTCAGGATCTTGTTCAGTTTTATTTTTCATGAGAAACAGGTCCCGATGATTTAATCCGGCCGTTTTCAACTTTACTTTCACTTCTCCGTATCCGGGATTTTGAGAAGGGATGTCCTGATACGCTAACCCCCGAAGTCCGCTTTTTCCGTTATGAATAACCGCTTTCATGCCGTCTGCCTCCTATATTCCTCGTAATCTATGATCTTCACATATTTTACACAGCGGTTTTCTTCAAGTAAAATGAACAAAAATGATTGCCGGTATCACATTTAATCATAGCAAGAAGGTGACAGTGTGTGGAAAGCGGAGAATTAAAGATATTCCGGGCTGTTGCCCGTGAAGGAAGTATAACAAAAGCAGCCCGGCAGCTGAATTATGTTCAATCTAATGTAACAGCCAGAATCCATAAGCTTGAGACAGATCTGAATATCAAGTTATTTCACCGGACAAATCGTGGAATGACGTTAACGGCTGCGGGGGAAAACCTATTACAATACGCAGATCAAGTTTTATCATTATTAGACGAAGCTGAGAAATCAGCGCAGTTAAGTCAGCATCCGAAAGGGCCGTTGCGGCTTGGAGCATTGGAAACAACAGCGGTCACTCACCTGCCTGAACATGCAGCTTCATTCCTCAGACGTTTTCCTGAAGTTGATTTATCAGTGAACACAGGTGATACGCACAGCTTGGTTCGGCAAGTTCTAGATCATAAGGTGGATGGCGCTTTTGTGTACGGTCCTGTTGAATACATGGATATCAAACAAATTCCTGTTTTCTATGAGGAATTGGTGTTGATTTCACCGGAGGAAGGGGCGATAGAGGACATGCTACGGCTGCCGATGCTCTTTTTTGGAACCGGCTGCTCTCATCGCGATAGGGTCAAAAGATTATTGGAGGAAGCAGGTATTCAACAGCAAAAAATCATAGAATTTGGCACATTGGAAGCCGTTATCAGAGGTGTTTCCGCTGGTTTGGGAACGGCGCTGCTGCCAAAGTCGGCCATTGCCTGCTCTGTCCATCGCCAAAGGGTGTACGTTCACCAGCTTCCCGCATCATATCAGGATATGACGATTGTGTTTATTTACAGGAAAGACTTTTTTATGACCAGTGCATTTCAGCGGTTTATTGCAGAATTGAATGAGGCCAAATTTATCCAATCAGTCTAATCAAGAAGAGAAGATTCAACAATAGCAGGGGATGCGGGATAGATTTTTGTTTTGTAAGCTGGAGAGACTGTTTTCAAAAAAACAAAGAAGCTTTAAGGTCTATGAATTGATTAGCTGATCAAACCTTTATGTGTTTCGAATTGTTATCTGGCGCATGTCTGGATGTTATATTGAAAGGTATTCGTACCGACCGTTAAGGAGTTTGCGGGGACCATAGGCAAGATTAATCGTTCACAGCAAAAAAACTGTACTCGGCAAAAATGAGTACAGTTTTTCTTTTTTATTTATGTTTTAAATTAATTCCGATCGCTGCGCCGTTTCTGCTTGAATCGGCTACTCCTTTGAAGGTGCCGTTTTCACGGTCGATAAAAATGCTTTGCACGTTTCCGATGTCCACTGGACTTGTGCCGAATTTATGGCCCATGTCTTTTAATTTGCTGAGTACATTCTCTGGAACTCCGTCTTCGTATCTGTAGGAGCTCATACTGTTTGTGTAAATTCTCGGCTCTTCAACCGCTGCTTTTAATTCCATTCCATATTCTATATTATAGAGGATGGTTTGCAGCACGGAAGAAATAATCGTTGCCCCTCCAGGAGATCCGACGGTGAGAACTGGTTTGTCATCTTTAAACAAAATCGTCGGTGTCATGCTGCTTAATGGCCGCTTGTTCGGCTGAACTTCGTTGGCTCCGCCTGGAACCGCATCAAAATCTGTTAGTTCATTGTTTAAAATGACGCCGTAATCAGGAACCATAATGCCTGTGCCAAACAGCTGTTCAATTGTTGTTGTATAGGAAACAACATTGCCCCAGCGGTCCGCGACGGTAAAGTGTGTCGTTTGGCCGTCTACTTTATCATTCGGCTGTTCGACTTGCTTATAGTTTGCGGTTCCTTCTTCGTATTTCCAAGGATCACCGGCTTTTGGTTTTTTGTTGACTTCATCTAAACTGATTAATTGCTGGCGCTCTTTTATATAGTCGGGGTGAAGCAAACCTTTGAGAGGAACATTTACAAATTCGGGATCGCCTGCATAAGCCGCACGGTCAGCGTAAGACAAATGCATGGTTTCAGCGAGCAGATGGTATTTTTCCCATGAGCGGATATCATATTGTGAAAGGTTAAAATCATCGAGAATGTTTAGCATTTGCAGCAAGAAAACGCCGCCAGAGCTTGGAGGAGGAGTCGTTGCGATTTGATAGCCTTGATATTCTCCCCAAATTGGTTCGTCAATTGTAATGTCATAATTTTCTAAATCTTTTTCGGTCATTGATCCCCCAAAATCCTGAACAGTATCAGAAAGGGCTTTGGCAAATCTGCCTTCGTAAAAGGCGTCTATGCCTTTCGAACGAATGAGCTTAAAGGTTTTGGCCAGATCTTTTTGAATGAGCGTATCGCCTTCTTTAAGCGGCTCGCCATTCGGCAGAAATACATCCTTAGCGGCAGTCCGTGATAATTTTTCCTGATAATCAGAAATCGCATCTGCTAACACTGAATCAATCGGAAAGCCTTTATCAGCGAGTTTTATAGAGGGGGAAATTAATTGTTTCATCGAACGGGTTCCCCATGTATCCAAGGCTTTTTCCAGCCCTTTCAGTGTACCCGGAACACCAACGGCAGTACCTTTTGTGACACGTTCGGAGAAAGGTATCGCTTTGCCGTTTTCATCGAGAAACATATCCGGAGTTGCGCCTGCGGGAGCGCGTTCACGGCTGTCAATGATCGTCGTATCTTTTGTTTTTCCGTCATACACCATCATAAAACCGCCGCCGCCAATACCTGACATCATCGGTTCTGTGACATTAAGCGCAAACTGAATGGCAACCGCCGCGTCAATGGCATTTCCGCCTTTTTTCAGGACGTCAGCTCCGATCTCTGAAGCGAGAGGATGCGCAGTCGCAACCATTCCGTCTTTGCCTACATCTACTTGTTTGTACTCGTCATAGCCTTTGGGCGGCTTTTTAGCTTCCGCGTGAAATGGAGCACTTCCAGCGACTAACAGAACACTAAGCAGGGCTGCTAAACAGACGTTCCACGTTTTTTTCATGTTCTCCCTCCTATTAAGCTGTTATGTTACAATCTTAGCGTAAAAAAAATACAGCGGTTTCACAAGTGACAAATGGTATATTATCTATATCATTCGGCCTTATTTCTGTGTGAAATTGATTATATTGGGGTGAGTCATGTGCTATAGTAGAAACAGCATACGGATTCAGAAAGGAATGCTATATGTATTTAACGATTAAAGAAACAGCAGAATATGCAAATCTTTCAGAGGATTATATTAAAAGTTTGGTGCTCGAAGGTAAAATCAGGGCCGTTCATGACGGTGAGCAATTTTTGATTTATAAGGGACAGTTCAAAACGCATCTCGAACAGCTGGAAAATTACAAAGCGCTCGTGCAGGAAATATTAAATGAACCGATCCCAGAAGATATTGATGTAAAGGATGAAGACTAGGACACAATTTCAAATTGTGTCTTTTTTTGCATATTTTTTTGAGAGCATCTCGAAAAGAAAAGCGTCATATTGCGTTATAAGGGCTTTTTCGGGAAGGGTCAGAGTGATTTGTCTCAGGAGGCGAAAAAGCTTTATATGAGCCTGTAAATGCCATTTCAGAAGATAGGGCGTTTCAAGAGATCTCTTTTCTACTTATGTAACACTATGTATATTATGTTACATAAATGCCTCCGAACTTTGACATTCAACGTTTTTCCGCTATAATAGTAACATAGACCTCAAAACGTTACATAACGGTTTTTAAGGAGTTTTTTGATGCATATTGTACAGCCGATCCGCAGTTTAGAGAAAATTCAAGATGTAAAACAGTATTTACGCAGCAAAAACAAGCGTGATTATTTTTTGTTTATTTTCGGCATTAACAGCGCGCTCCGAATTTCTGATATTTTGCCGCTTCAGGTGAAAGATGTCAGAAATAAAGACCATTTATGGGCGACTGAAAGCAAAACAAAAAAGAAAAGGAAGATTCTCATTTTAGAATCTTTGAAAGCAGAAATATACGAGTATACGAAAGATATGAAAGAAAATGAATACCTCTTTAAATCTGTCCGAACCAAAAAGCCAATTTCACGCATTCAGGCATACAGAATTTTAAGAGAGGCAGCCGAAGCGTGCGGACTTGAGGAAATAGGGACCCATACGCTCCGGAAAACATTTGGCTATCATTTCTACCAGCGGACAAAAGATATCGCTGAGCTGCAGAGGATCCTTAATCATTCATCACCTTCGATTACAATGCGTTATATTGGAATCGATGAAGATACAACAAGAGCTGCTTATAAGGTATTTGGAGGGCTGTAAATCAAATCGCTTGAAAATCGTGACAATCGGAGCTACTATATAGATATCAAAAAAGCTCTAGTAGCACAGCGGATAGTGCAGCAGTTTCCTAAACTGCAGGTCGGGAGTTCGAATCTCTCCTAGAGCGTAATAAAACAAAAGGGCAATGGACGATACGTCCGTTGCCCTTTTTATGCTTAACATAAAAAACGCCCGTTTTTCTCGGGCGTTTTTTTCTTATATAACTGCGTCAAAGCGATTTACTTTCCACTTTTTGTTCTCTTTTACAAATGTCACTTTCCGTTTTGCTGAAGGTGATCCGTCCAAAGTAGGAACGGTAAATTCATATGTGACTGTGCCGCCTTTTTTAGAAATGAGTTTAGCGGTTGATTTTTTCCAATTTAAGAGATTGTCTCCGTCACCGACCGGAACAGCCAGTTTTCCTTTTGAGACAACGAAATGATAGTCTTTAAAGCCTTTTTCAATCGCTGTTTTTGAGAAAATAGGTGTTAAGTAATTCACAGCTTTTTCTTTTGTGCCAAGGTCACTGCACATGTATACGTACTGAAGATTTTGATGCTCGAATGTGCCTGATGGGCAAACTGCTTTTTTCGCTTTTGGATTGTGTCCGCTCATTGTATTCCAAAAATGCTCTCTTGCTGTTATTGCCAGCTGCAATGCTTGTTTTTGTGATAAATCTCCGGATGTGTTTTTCGCAAATGCATTTGTGTTTAATGACAGAATAAGTGCAATAGTGGTTAGAAATAGAAGATATTTTTTCAATGTGGCTCTCTCCTTTAAAATCTCTTTCTCTTATGTTACAAATGTTACAATAGTTACGTTTAGATTACAATACTTTTGCATAAATTATTTTTTATTCTTTCATCTCACCAAAAGACTATGCTGTATCGCACTAGTTTATTCTTGCAGATTGAAAAATGTGTAAAAATAGGAGAATCGGGAAGGGTTTTATAAGTACTGTGGTGAATAGTTACATGTTGCATGTCGTGTTCATTTCAAAAGAAACGGGAGCACGTTAGTGAAACGAGTTTAAATAAAGGAGTCATTCATATGGAAACATTACAAGAAAATCCCGTATCTAAGAAGAAGAGCAATCCATCTGTTTGGCGGTCAATGTCACTATTTTTAGTGCCGCTCCTTCTGAGCAATGTGCTGCAATCAGTGGGCCAATTAGTCGGGATGGTCGCTGTGGGCAGATGGCTTGGCGTAGATGCGCTTGCAGCTGTCTCATCCTTTTTCCCGCTGTTTTTTCTTCTCATTTCATTTACGATCGGCATCGGTTCCGGCAGTTCCATTCTTATCGGGCAAGCCTATGGGGCAAAAAATGAGGAACGGTTAAAGGCCGTTGTCGGAACAACGCTGACATTCACCTTTTTATTAGGAATTGTGTTAGCTGTGATCGGCAGTATATTCACCTTAGATATTCTGCGTCTCATGGGAACGCCGGAAAATGTAATTCATGTCAGTGTCAGCTATGCGCGTATCTTATTTTGCGCAATGCCGTTTATGTTTTTATATTTTGCTTATACCACATTCTTGCGGGGGACAGGAGATTCTAAGACACCGTTTTATACATTGATTGTAAGCACAGTCATCAATATAGCACTTTTACCAATCTTCATTCTCGGCATGTTCGGCTTGCCGAAGCTGGGCATTTACGGCTCTGCTTACGCAACCGTTATTTCTACAATTGTGACCTTTATCGTATTATTGGTGTATCTGCGGAAAACGAAACACCCGCTGCAATTTGATAAGACAGTACGGCGTTATTTGAAAATGGATAAGGAATTGCTGGCGCTTCTGCTGCGTCTTGGTATTCCGTCAAGCATTAACATGATTCTCGTCTCACTATCGGAAATAGCAGTCATTTCATTCGTCAATCATTATGGCTCTGATGCAACAGCAGCATATGGCGTGGTCAATCAGGTAGCCAGCTATGTGCAAATGCCGGCTGTCAGTCTGGGGATCGCGGTGTCTATTTTCGCCGCTCAATCTATTGGAGCGAATGAGTTTGACCGGTTAAAGCAAGTCATTCGGGTCGGTATTTGGCTGAATTATATCATTGGCGGTGTGCTGATCCTCCTTATCTATCTTTTTGCACATCAGATTTTAGCATTATTTTTGACCGAGAAAGATACCCTTTACATTGCACACAGGCTTTTGATGATTACATTATGGAGCTATTTGCTGTTTGGGAATGCCCAAATTATTTCTGCGACGATGCGTGCAAGCGGAACGGTTTTATGGCCGACCCTTATCAGTATTTTTGCCATCTGGGGAATCGAAGTGCCGGTCGCGTTTGTTCTGTCTCACTATACAAATCTTGAAATACTCGGCATTTGGGTAGGCTATCCGGCAGCATTTGCTGTGAGTTTGCTTTTGATTTACGGGTATTATCAATTCATTTGGAAAAAGAAGCAGATTACACGTCTGATTCAATAAACTCCAAAAAACACCGTTCATTTTGAATGGTGTTTTTTGTTTACTTAAAGACAAAAGGGAAAACATAAAATGGAGGAAATAGTGCACACTGAATTGAATTTATATATAAGCATTGAACTAAGGAGAGGTTGAGTACACATGACAAATTATATTGAAAAGATGACGTATTTAGGAACACCAGCTGTCAAAGCGGGTAATGAGCATTTGGAAATAATAGTCGTGCCTGAGTGGGGCAGCAACGTCATTTCTCTCGTAGACAAAGAAACAAAGATGCACCTTTTACGAGAACCGGAAACAACTGAAAGCTTTCATGACACACCTACATTGTATGGAATTCCCATTTTGTTTCCGCCTAATCGCATAAGTGACGGAACGTTCATTTTCCGGGGCAGAACGTATCATTTTGATATCAATGAAAAAGATAAACACCATCACCTCCACGGCTTTCTCTATGACAAAAAGTGGGACATCATAACGATGAAACAAACAGACGAAGAAGTGATCATAGAAACTGAAATTGATCTATCGGAAATTCCCCATGTTTATAAACAATTTCCGCATCATGCTGTTGTACGGATGACATACATTTTAAAAGATAACACTCTTTATAAGCATGCCACGATCATGAATAAAGGGAAGGATGCATTTCCTTGGGGGCTTGGTTATCATACGACCTTCGTTTTCCCAGAAGAGAGCTCTTTATTTTCTCTTACTGCTGATCAGCAATGGGAATTGGATGAACGTTTATTGCCGACCGGAAAGCTGATCGATATACCAAATCAGGAAGCTTTGCACGAAGGAATGCTCTTGCGGCAGCAGCTTGATGATGTCTTTTTATCTTCTTATCAGAAGAGAGGAGGAGAAAATCAGGCCGTCATTTACCATCAGCATGCACACCTGAATATGATCTACAAGGCGGATGAACAATTTAAGCATTGGGTTGTGTATAATGCTGATGGAACACAAGGGTATTTATGTCCGGAGCCTTATACATGGGTGACAAACGCAGTTAACCTTGATCTCCCTTCGTCACTCACTGGCTTACATGTGTTAGAGCCTGGTGAAGAGAAGACAGTCAAAAGCAGCATCACGATTGAGCGTAATCATCGATAGCCAATCAGGAGAGGCGGGATAAGAAAATGGGAAAAAGCATGAAGCTTTATTTTGTAATATTGCTGCTTTTCATCTTTGCTTCCATTCCATATATGCATCATGCTGTACAGGCGGCTGAAGAACAGGATACACTTGCCGGGCAGATTGAAACCATTTTAGCCAATGAACCTGCTTTAAAAGGTGCAATGGCCGGCATTACTGTCCGTTCTGCAGAAACAGGCGACGTCATTTACGACCATTTAGGGGATGTCCGGATGAGACCCGCCTCTTCTTTGAAGCTTTTTACAGCCGCCGCGGCACTTTCTGTTCTCGGTGAGGATTATTCTTTCACAACAGAAGTGCGGACAGACGGCCGCCTTAAAGGACAAAAACTGAATGGCAACCTTTATCTGAAAGGAAAAGGAGATCCGACACTTTTACCATCTGATTTTGATCAAATGGCCGAAAAGCTGAAAAAATCCGGCATCAAGTCCATAAAAGGCAATCTTGTCGCCGATGACTCATGGTATGATCATCTCCGCTATTCGCCTGATTTGCCATGGAGTGATGAGTACACTTATTACGGCGCGCAAATTTCCGCACTGACAGCGTCTCCAAATGAGGACTATGATGCAGGCACTGTGATAGTAGAAGCCAGCCCGGGAAAGAAAGAAGGACAAAAGCCAGCAATATCAGTGTCACCAAAAACGGATTATGTAGCGATTGAGAATGAGGCGAAAACAGTTGAGGCGGGAAAAAAGAAAGATCTTTCTATCGAAAGAGAACATGGAACCAATACTATCACGATTAAAGGGAGCATACCGGTTGATGCAAGCAAAACAAAAGAGTGGATTTCCGTCTGGGAGCCGGCAGGATATGCTTTAGATTTATTTAAGCAGGCTCTTAAAAAACAAGGCATTACAGTAAAAGGGAAAATCATAATGGGCACAGCGCCCGACTCTTCAGACGTACTGGCCACTCATCACTCAATGCCTTTGTCTAAGCTATTTCTCCCTTTTATGAAATTAAGCAATAACGGACACGCCGAGGTACTTGTAAAAGAGATGGGGAAAGTGGAAAAAGGAGAGGGCAGCTGGGAAAAAGGGCTTGAAGTGCTAAACAGTACGCTTCCGAATTTCAGCGTTGATCCCAAAACACTTATTTTGAGGGACGGTTCCGGGGTCTCTCATATCAACGCCGTATCATCAGACCAAATCACAAAGCTGTTATATGACATCCAAGATGAAAAGTGGTTTCAACCTTATCTGCATGCTCTGCCGGAAGCGGGGAACAGTGACAGACTGGTAGGCGGGACGCTAAGAAACCGCATGAAAGACACTCCGGCAGAAGGAAAAATAAGGGCAAAGACCGGGTCCTTAAGCACTGTCAGCTCTCTGTCTGGCTATGCAGAAACAAAGAGCGGAAAAACGCTCGTTTTCTCTATTCTTCTAAACGGTTTGATTGATGACTCGGATGGCAAAGACATTGAGGATCAAATTGCTGTTATTTTGGCAAATCAATAAAAACGCTAAACCTGTTTTCCGCGAAAACAGGTTTTTTTATATTTCTTTTTACATTATTGCGCTTGTTTTTAAAACATCCATCTAAATATTGTAGAAATGTAACTGATACTGAGGCGGAGAATATCTTATAAACGGTTCAACACTATCCTCATATGAAATTAAATAAATGAAGAAAAAATCTAGTGATGAAGAACTATTAAAAATCGATACTTTCATAACTTTACATTCGAAATCCTAATAAAATTAATCAAGAAAAATAAATAATTAATACTATATTCAAAAAAATGTTATAAAAATTTTATATTTTTTATTGTACTTTAAAAAAATTCGGTTAATATAATGCATATATGGATTATATAGTCATATAATTTCTTTTTATTGTAATTTTTTCAGTTTCTTATCCTCTTATAAATTAGAATTGGAGGGAATTCGTTGAAAGAAAATACTTATGGTTTAACTCATGCCCAAAGGAGAGTTTGGTTTACTGAACTGTTGGAGCCTGGTACAAGCATCTGTAATCTGACCGCCTGTGTAAAATTCAGGGGTGATGTTGATCTTGATGCTCTTCAGTTGGCTCTGAACCTTTCAATCTCCCGTAATGATGCAATCAGGTTCCAGCTGACAGAAGGAATTGAATCGGAGTCAGAGCCTCGTCTGTATCTTGCAGAATACAAAGGATTATCACTTGAAATAATAGATTTTACAAATGCTGAAATGACTGAAACAGAGCAATGGATTCATGATCAAGCCAGAATTCCGTTTAAGCTGCTTGATTCGCCTCTGTATCAATTTTATCTCCTTAGAATCCACCCCCATGAAATTTGGCTATATGCGAAATTCCATCATATTATCATGGACGGCATCTCTTTAAATTTGATGGGAAATCAAATTATTAATCTGTATCAAAAAATCAAAAAAGGGGAGCCTATACCCGATGAGCAAGAGCCTTCCTACATTAGCTACATAGAAAAAGAGAGGCAGTACTTACAATCTTCACGTTTTGAAAAAGACCATTTGTTTTGGACGCAAACCTACCAACAGCCGCCGGAATACCACTCACTAACCGGACAGAGCACTTCACAAAAGCAGAGTACCTCCGCATCGAGAGATACTATCACACTTTCACCTTACCTAGCACATACCATCCAAGCTTTTTGCGAAGAACAGAAAATCAGTATGATTTCCTTATTTATGGCTTCATTTTACATATGTATCAGCCGCATCACCTCTAAAACGGACCTTGCGATCGGAACCTACTATGGAAACAGGGGGTCAAAGGCGGAGAAAGAAATGCTTGGCATGTTTGTCAGCTCTCTTCCAATCAGAAAAACGGTTGATTCTGACGCCGATTTTCTTTCCTTTGTACGCAGTGTCGGCAGAGAACAGCTTTCAGTCATGCGCCACCAAAGATTTCCTTATAATTTGCTGGTGAATGAATTAAGAAAAGAACACAAGGATTTACACAACCTGATCGGTATATCAATGCAGTACCATCCGCTTCAGTGGCAAAAAGCGGATGATTTGAACTATGAGACGGCGCTTTATTTCAGCGGATACACCGCGAATGAGCTTTCTGTTCAAATACAGGAGCGGATAGATACTGGAGCCATTCAATTAAATTTCGACTATCAAAATATCTTATTTTCTCTTGAGGACATTAAACGGATTCAGCACCACCTGCTTACGTTGCTGGAAAACGCGCTTCAAAATCCGCATAGCACTATAAAAGAATTAGATATGGCAGAAAAACATGAGAAAGAAAAAGTTTTGTATGAATTTAACAGAACGAAAGCTGTTTCGCCTGCAGCTTCGACGCTGCACGGGCTGTTTGAACGTCAGGCAGCTTTGACGCCGGATCGGACGGCCTTACGCTTTTCTGGCGGTTCGCTGACTTACGCGCAGCTTGACATGTACGCCAACAGGCTGGCAGCGCGCCTTACGGCGCATGGTGTCACGAAGGAAAGCATTGTCGGTGTTCTAAGCGAGCGTTCGCCGGACATGCTGACAGCCGTTCTCGCCGTATTAAAGGCAGGCGGAGCTTATTTGCCGCTTGATCCTGCATATCCAGAGGAGCGGCTGAGCTATATGCTGAAAGACAGCGGGGCAGCATTGTTGCTGACGCAGCCGGGATTAAGGGCACCTGATTTTTCCAAGAAGACACTTGAAGTGGATATGACGGCTCTTGCGAATGAAGAATCCGAATATCACTCTCTTCATCAAGCGGACAGCGATTCTCTCGCCTATGTAATCTATACGTCGGGCTCCACTGGACGGCCGAAAGGGGTCGCCGTTGAGCAACGCCAGGCTGTTTCCTTTCTGACCGGCATGCAGATGCAGTTTCCTTTAGAGGAAGACGACATCATTATGATGAAAACGTCTTTTTCCTTTGATGCATCTGTCTGGCAGCTGTTTTGGTGGACGCTTTCAGGTGCTTCGGCCTATCTGCTTCCGTCCGGCTGGGAAAAAGATCCGGCATTGATGATAAAAGCCATTCGGGAGGAAGGCGTTACAATTGCCCATTTTATCCCGGCCATGCTGAACAGCTTTTTGGATCAAGCGGAAATAGAGGCACCGAGAAGCCTGAAGCGCGTATTCGCCGGAGGTGAACCGCTGGCACCCCATACGGCAGCCCGTTTCGCTTCTTTGCTGCCGGAGACATCACTGGTCCACGGCTACGGGCCGACAGAAGCAACCGTTGATGCGGCATTTTACGCGTGTAATCCTGAGCTGGACAGGGATCGCTTGCGCCTTCCGATCGGAAAACCCGTGCCTGGCGCGCGTCTGTATGTGTTAGATCCTCATTTAGCCGTACAGCCTGTCGGCGTAGCGGGAGAATTGTATATCGCCGGAGCCGGGGTTGCCAGAGGCTACTTGAATCGTCCGGAATTAACAGAAGAACGTTTTCTTGATGATCCATTTTATCCGGGTGAACGCATGTACAAAACGGGTGATTTGGCGCGCTGGCTGCCAGATGGACAGGTTGAATTCCTCGGCCGTCTGGATGACCAGGTGAAAATCCGCGGCTATCGTATTGAGCCGGGAGAAATCGAAGCGGCGCTCAGAAGCATAGAAGGCGTGCGGGAAGCGGCTGTAACTGTTCGTACAGAAAGCGGCGAGGCGGAATTATGTGCGTATGCGGAAGGGCTCGGAAGAAATGAAGTGCGCAAGCAGCTTGAGGCATTGCTGCCGGGCTATATGATTCCTGCTCATATCATTGAAATGGAACAATGGCCGGTTACCCCGAGCGGAAAGCTCGACCGAAAAGCGCTGCCTGCTCCTGACGGAGCGGCAGATCGGGAAACCTACACAGCGCCGAGAAATCTGACAGAGATGAAGCTTTCCCAGCTGTGGGAGGAAGTGCTGAAAAGCGGACCTGTCGGCATTCACGACAACTTTTTTGACCGGGGCGGCCATTCCTTAAAAGCCACCGCGCTTGTTTCCCGGATCGCTAAGGAATTCGGCGTCCAGGTGCCGCTGAAGGATGTGTTTGCCCATCCGACGGTAGAAGGTTTGGCTTCTGTCATCAGCGAAGGAACGGAAAGTCCGTATGAAGCCATTAAGCCGGCTGAAAAACGCGAGACCTACCCGGTTTCCTCCGCCCAAAAGCGGATGTATGTGCTCCAGCAGCTGGAGGATGGTGGCACAGGCTACAATATGCCGGCAGTCTTGGAGCTGGAAGGAAAGCTGGTTCTTACAAGAATGGAGGCCGTATTCAACAAGCTGATCAAACGCCACGAGTCACTGCGCACGTCCTTTACAACGGACACAGACGGCGAGCCGGTTCAGCGTATCCATGAAGAAGTGCCGTTTACATTCCACACCTCTGTGCTCGGCGGACAAACTGAACAGGAAGCCGCGGCAGCGTTTATCCAGCCGTTTGATCTCAGCCAAGCTCCGCTGTTCCGAGCGGGGGTCGTCAAAGTATCAGACGGGCGGCATCTATTACTGGTCGATATGCATCACATTATTTCAGACGGTGTGTCAGTCAATACGCTCATTCGGGAATTCGGGGAGCTGTACGCCAATCAAGAGCTACCTGCGCTTCACATTCAATATAAAGACTATGCCGTATGGCAGGAGGCCTTTAAAAAAGGAGACACGTACAAGACGCAGGAGGCATACTGGCTGAAGCAGCTCGAAGGCGAGCTGCCCGTACTGGACCTGCCGGCTGATTACGCCCGGCCGCCGGTGCGAAGCTTCGCGGGTGATCAAGTCTCATTTACGCTCGATCAAGAACTCACAGCCGGGCTTCACAAACTCGCACGCGAGAACGGAAGCACCCTGTACATGGTGCTCCTGGCAGCTTACACAGCGTTATTGGCGCGCTTAAGCGGACAGGAAGACATCATCGTCGGGTCACCAATTGCCGGACGTCCTCACAAGGACCTTGAGCCGATACTTGGAATGTTCGTCAACACCCTGGCGCTTCGGACACGCCCGGAGGGCGGGAAGCCGTTTGCGCAATTTTTGCAGGAAGTGCGTGAGACTGCATTGGAAGCTTACGAACACCAGGATTATCCGTTCGAAGAGCTTGTCGATAAGCTCAGCGTGACAAGGGATATGAGCCGAAATCCAGTGTTTGATGCGATGTTTATTCTTCAAAATATGGACAAACAAGACATTAATCTTGGAGACATAAAAGCACGGCCTGCAAATGTCATTCATCAAATTTCTGTATTTGACATGACGTTGATTGCGGTTGAATCAGATGGAGTCATCAAATGTGACATGGAATTTAGTACCGACGTATTTATGAGAACGACAATTGAACGCTGGACGGCTCATTTTACCGAATTTTTGCGTGCTGCCACGTCAGATCCTAATACAACTCTCTCACAAGTGAATATACTCAGCGAAAAAGAAAAACAAAAGATTTTGATAGAACTCAACAAAACCCACGTTGAATGTTCTCAAACTGATATCGTTTTTCATCGCATGTTTGAAAAGAGGGCTGAAGAGACACCGGAGCATATTGCTGTT
Organism: Bacillus sp. PAMC26543; assembly: GCF_014250375.1. Taxonomy (NCBI): domain Bacteria; kingdom Bacillati; phylum Bacillota; class Bacilli; order Caryophanales; family Bacillaceae; genus Bacillus; species Bacillus sp. PAMC26543. The sequence continues at coordinate 2,134,824 of NZ_CP060193.1, forward strand.
ATGGACGGTGAAAAACAGATCAGCTATCGCCATCTCAACGAAAAAGCCAATCGTCTGGCGCGCACACTGCAAGAAAAAGGAAAAGAGACGCAGCCAATCGTTGCTGTTTTAGCGGAGCGATCCATTGATGCTATTGTTGGTATTTTAGCCGTTATGAAAGCCGGCGGCGTGTATATTCCGATAGATTCTCATTATCCAAAAGCCCGGATTGAATACCTTCTCAAAGACAGCGGGGCTGAAATTCTTCTTTTACAGAATGAAGTAAAGCATTTGATTGCAGGCTCAGATATAGGTGATATTTCTCGCATCTGTCTTGATGATGAAAGTTTCTATGAAGCAAAAAGATGCAACCTTGCTTCATCTCCTGCCCCGGAGGACTCGGCATATATCATTTATACGTCAGGAACAACCGGTGCGCCTAAAGGCGTTATCGTTACGCACCGAAACTTTGCTCATGCTGTTCTTGCATGGCGCAGCATATATCAGCTCGATCAAATGCCTGTCAGACTGCTTCAAATGGCGAGTTTTTCCTTTGATGTCTTTTCAGGAGACTTGGCGAGAACATTGGCCAACGGAGGGACTCTAGTCATTTGCCCTGATGAAACAAGGCTTGAGCCTGCTGAATTATATGCATTGATGAACCGCCAGCGTATCACGATCATGGAGTCAACACCGGCACTCATTGTCCCATTTATGGAATATGTTTACCGCAACCAGCTCAGTCTTCCTGACTTAGACATCCTTATTCTTGGTTCGGATATGGTGAAAGCCCATGATTTCAAAACATTGGCGGACCGTTTCGGAAACAAAATGCGCTTAATCAATAGTTACGGGGTCACAGAGGCCACGATTGATTCAAGTTATTATGAAATGAATATGGGTGAAGAGTATTCGGGAGACAGCGTACCGATCGGCATCCCGCTTCCCAATGTAAAACTGTATGTACTCAGCCAGACTGACCAAATACAGCCGATCGGTATTGCCGGCGAGCTTTGTATCGGCGGAGCCGGCGTTGCCAAGGGCTATCACGGAAAATTTGAATTAACGGAAAAGAAATTTACAAAAAACCCATTTTTATCCGGAGAAAGACTCTACAGAACAGGGGATCTGGCTTGCTGGCTTCCAAACGGCACTCTCAGGCTTCTTGGCCGGATAGATCATCAAGTAAAAATAAACGGGTACAGGATCGAAACAGAAGAAATTGAAAGTGTGCTTCTCCAAACCGGACTTGTCAATGAAGCGGTTGTAGCGGTTCAAAGTGATACGAATGGACAGGCTCGTTTGGCAGCGTATATTCTGCCTTCAGATGCCGATACAACGGTTCTCCGCGGCGCTTTATCGAAAATGCTGCCGGCATATATGATCCCTGCGCATATCATTCCTTTGGAAACTATGCCGCTGACATTAAACGGGAAGCTGGACAGAAGAGCCTTACCGGCACCAAATGAAGGTTTCTCGCGGCCGTATACTGCACCGGTCAACGAATTGCAGGGAATGACAGCGCAGATTTGGGAGGACGTGCTGAGCGTGTCTCGAGTTGGCATTCACGACTCCTTTTTTGAGCTTGGAGGAGACTCTATTAAAGCACTGCAAGTGTCCGCCCGGCTGGCAGCTGAAGGCTGGAGCATGACTATACAAGATTTATTCCGTTATCCAACAGTTCATGAGCTGAGCAGCCACATCACTCCATTGATATCTCAGGCAGAACAGAGGCCTATCGAAGGTGAAGCGGATCTCACACCGATTCAGAGCAAATTTTTCGATCAGCGTCATGCTTTTCGTGATCATTACAACCAATCGGTCATGCTTTTCAGCGAAAAGGGGTTTCATGCTGACGCGCTTCGCCAAGCGCTGCGCAAATTGACTGAGCATCATGACGCGCTTCGCATGGTGTTTACACAGGATCATACCGGGCGTGTCGTTCAGTACAATCGCGGTATTCAGATTACTGAAAATGAACTGTTCGGATTTCATCTAGCGGATTGGACAAAGGAACAGGCAAAAGGCACACTCTTGGAAGAAAAATTTGCCGCTGAGGAAATCGTGATTCAAAGTAATATGAATGTAAAAGAAGGACCTTTGCTGCAAGCAGGATTGTTTAAAACGACAGAGGGAGACCATTTGCTGATTACGATCCACCATCTCGCTGTAGATGGCGTTTCTTGGAGGATTCTGCTTGAAGATTTAGCTGCAGCCTACCAACAGTCTTTGGAGCAAACAGAGATCAAACTGCCGCCGAAAAGCGATTCTTATTTATCATATGCCAGCGGTCTGGCACAGATAGCCGGGAGCCGGCAATTGTTATCAGAAATAACATATTGGCAAACGATTTTAGATGCCCATAATGTTTTTCTGCCTAAGGACATGGCTGAGTCGGACAGGCATCAAAGCAGTGCTGAAACAGCTGCGTTTGTATTATCCAGTGACTGGACTAAAAAACTGCTGTTTGAAACGCAGCAAGCCTATGGTACTGATGCCAACGAACTTTTGCTGACTGCTTTAGGAATGGCGCTTTATGAATGGAGCGGACATGAACAAATTGTGATCAGCGCTGAGGGCCATGGAAGAGAAGGACATGTTCCGAATATTGATATTTCACGAACAGTAGGTTGGTTCACTTCTATTTATCCTATCCTTCTGGACATGAGTGCACCGCATTCATCTGAAGATCAGCTCGGTTACAGAATCAAAGCGACAAAGGACAGGCTGAGAAGAGTGCCGCAAAAGGGAACGGGCTACGGCTTATTAGTACAAAAGGGAGCCATACAGCATAAAGAGCCTGAGATCAGCTTCAATTATCTTGGACAATTCAGCGAAGGTGAGGGTTCTGATTTGTTTCAACTGTCTTCTTATCAGCCTCGTTACGAAATAGCGGGGGAGAGAGAAAGAGAGTACGAGCTCGATATTAATGCTTTGATAACAGACGGACGCCTGCAAGTTAAAGCAGTATACACCCGGGTGTTCCGCGAAAACACAATTCAGTGTTTGATGGACAGCTTTCACAGTCATCTTATCGAGATCATTGAGCATTGTACAAAGAAAAAAGAACGAGAAAAAACGCTGAGCGATTTCAGCAACAAAGAACTAACGCCATCCGCATTATCTAGCATCGAAAATCTCGTTAAAGATCTTTAACTTTTGGAAAAGGTGTGTGGAATTGATGACGCAAGCAACGCAGATCCAAGATATTTATCCGTTATCGTACATGCAGGAAGGGATGCTGTTTCATTCACTGCTTGATTTCAGCTCTAAAGCCTATGTGGAACAAACCTCGTTTACCATTACAGGCAGCCTGTGTATCGATTCGTTTCAAAAGAGCTTAAATCTTCTTGTTTCCCGATACGATATTTTCAGAACCATATTCCTTAAGGAGGTTCCAGACCTCACTGGGCCGCAGCAAGTTGTGCTGACAAACCGTGAATTGACCGTACAAAGGGAAGATCTTTCTCACCTGAAAGATGATGAGCAGCTTGCTCTGATAGAAGACTTTATGCAGCAGGACCGGGAAAAAGGGTTTCACTTGCAAAAAGATCCGTTAATGCGGCTCATGCTTTTTGATAGAGGAGACAGCACATATACATGTGTCTGGACGCATCACCATATCATCATGGATGGCTGGTGCCTGGGCATCATCCTCAAAGAATTCTTCAGCATGTATGACTCACTTAAAAATAACAGGCCTGTACAGCTCGGCAGCATGGTGCCGTATAGCCGTTATATTGAATGGCTCGGAGAACAAGATAAAGAAGAAACCGCTGCATACTGGAGAGATTATCTGCAGGAGTACGGCAATACCGCTTCTATTCCTAAACTAAAAAGCCGCTCAGCGAATGGGGAATATGAAGCCGCAAATATCCGTTTTTCTTTAGAGCCGGCTATCGTTCAGAAATTGACAGCAGCTGCTCAAAATTGGGGAGTTACATTAAACACTTTATTTATGAGTCTATGGGGTGTTCTTCTCCATCGTTACAACGGTACGGATGACGCGGTCTTCGGCTCTGTTGTTTCCGGACGTCCGTCAGCGATTGACGGGATCGAGTCAATGGTCGGCTTGTTTATTAACACTGTTCCGGTGCGTATTCGATCTGCAGAGAAAATGGCATTTTCTACGCTTGTCAAATCCGTGCAGGAGGATACTTTACGTTCTGAGCAGCATGGTTATTATCCGCTTTATGAGATTCAAAACCGCAGTGCTTTGAAGCAAGGATTGATCGATCATATTCTTGTCTTTGAAAATTATCCTGTACAGCTTCAGCAGGCAGTCAATAGGCAAAGCGAAAATGACGAAAACGCATTGAAGCTAGATGACATTTCTATGTCAGAACAAACCAGCTATGACCTTAACGTTGTCATCGTTCCAGGTGAATCATTTTATATTAAATTCAGCTACAATGCCGCCGTTTATGAACGTGAAGAGGTGCTTCGGATTCAGGGGCACCTCATGCAGGCAATGGATTGTATTTTGTCAAATCCCGATATTGCTGTCGACAGCATCAGCATTGTGCCTCCTGAAGAACGTAAGCTCATTCAATCGTTTAACGAAACGGAGCGCCATTATCCAAGCAAAACGCTATCCCAATTGTTTGAGGAACAGGCTCTCAAAACACCTGACGCGGCTGCTTTGAGAATGGGAGATGAGTGCCGGACATATCGGCAATTAGATGAAAGAGCCAATCAGATTGCACACGCCCTGATAGAAAAGGGAGCTGGATCTGGCGGGATTGTCGCTGTGATGATGGAACGGTCAATGGACATGGCTGCTGCCCTGCTTGGAATTTGGAAAGCCGGAGGCGCTTATCTGCCTCTTGATCCAAGTTATCCGAAAGAGCGGCTTTCTTTTCTGCTGCATGACAGTCAAGCAGCTCTCTTACTGACAGAAGAAGAACTTATTTCATCCATCCCGTCAGGCTATAAAGGCAGAATTGTGACATCAGGACATACAACACATTACAGAACGGATTCTCCTGATGCATCGATTGGTGAGCTTGCCTACCTGATCTATACGTCAGGAACGACAGGACGGCCAAAAGGAGTGCTCGTTGACCATCAAGGAATTGCAAATACCTTGCAGTGGAGACGGGAAGAGTACGGCATGAGCGAAGGGGATACAGCACTTCATCTGTTTTCCTATGTTTTCGACGGCTGCGTGACAAGCTTGTTTACTCCGCTTCTGTCCGGCGCATGCGTGCTGCTGACAACAGATAACGAAGCGAAGGACGTGCTCGCCCTTAGACGGATAATAGCTCAATACAAGGTTAGTCATATGCTTATTGTTCCTTCCTTGTACCGGGTGTTATTAGAAGTGCTGACTGCTGAAGATGCACAAAGTCTTCGTATCGTGACATTTGCGGGCGAGGCAGTGACTCCTGACCTGCTTGAGACTAGCAGAAAGATTTGTCCCTCCGCTGAACTTGCAAATGAATATGGACCGACAGAAAACAGCGTGGCAACAACAATCCTTCGTCATCTGAACGAAGAAGAGAGAATCACGATCGGACACCCGATCGCCAATACAAAAGTATATATTTTACAAGGAGAGCAACTGCAGCCGATAGGCGCGGCGGGTGAACTGTGTATTTCCGGCGCGGGTCTCGCACAAGGGTACTATAAGCGCACAGAGCTAACAGAGAAAGCATTCACAGACCATCCATTCCTCAAAGGGGAACGTTTATATCGAACCGGAGATGCAGGGCGCTTCCTGCCTGATGGCACGATTGAATATATTGGACGTTTTGATGATCAGGTAAAAATCAGGGGATATCGCATTGAATTAAGTGAGATTGAAACTGTTCTTCGGCAAGCATCTGGAGTGAAGGAAGCTGCAGTGCTGGCCCGTGATGTTTCTGATGAGGAAAAGGAACTCGTTGCTTATATCGTTCCGGAAAAAGGAAACGGCCTTCCGAATCTGCACCAGCATCTTGCCGGTACATTGCCGTCCTATATGATTCCCGCAAGCATCATCAAAATCACTCAAATGCCGTTAACATCCAGCGGGAAGCTCGACCGTTCCGCACTTCCGGAACCAGAAAACACAACTAACTTAACGTACATGCCGCCACAAACCTTAATGGAAACTGAACTGGCACGCATTTGGGAAGAGGTGCTGAACAAAAATCAAATCGGTATACGCGATGATTTCTTTCAATTAGGCGGACAGTCCTTAAAAGCAGCCACACTCGTATCAAGAATACATAAACGGCTGAATATCGAGCTGCCGCTCAGTGACGTTTTTTCTTATCCGACCGTGGAAAGTATGGCAGCCAAACTGATGAGTTTACGTGAGCATGCTTTTACGCAGATTGAACCTGCGGATTTTAGAGATGTTTATCCGCTGTCTTTCTCGCAAAAAAGATTATACGCTCTTTACCAGTTGGCAGATGACAGCACAGGCTACAACATGCCGGCGGTACTGGAACTGCGAGGACATTTGGATCGCGGAAGATTGAGAAAAGTTCTCACAGAGCTTGTGAATCGGCATGAATCATTGCGTACGGCATTTGAACTGAACAACGGAGAGCCAGTGCAAAAGATTCATCCGGCGCTGGCAGCTGATCTGAAAGAGCTTGAAATTGAATCAGAGCAAATGCTGCAGTCTGCGATCTCGTCCTTTATCAAACCGTTTGATCTTAGCGTGGGACCGCTTTTTAGAGCAAGCTTGATATCTCTCGAAAAAGAAAGAGCCTATTTGTTGCTTGATATGCATCACATCATTGCTGACGGAATCTCTATGAGTACACTCGTCCAAGAATTCACTGATCTTTATTGCAGAAAAGAGCTTCCAGCTTTAAACCTGCATTATAAGGATTTTGCGGTTTGGCAGCAAGAGAAGTTTCCGGAAACGCATTACAGCAAACAGGAGGCCTACTGGCTGAAGCAGCTTGGCGGCAGCCTTCCAGTATTGGATTTACCGCTTGATAAAACGAGGCCGCTTCTGCCTGATTTCAGCGGCGGAACATTTGAAGTAAACATTGATAAAAGAACGGCGGAAGAACTGCACCGCTTGATGTTTGAAACGGGAACGACGATGTATATGCTCCTTCTGGCTGTCTATTCCATCCTACTTTCCAAACTGAGCGGGCAGGAGGATATCGTTGTCGGCTCGCCTGCTGCCGGGAGACCGCACGCTGATCTGGAGCGAGTCATCGGGATGTTTGTCAATACATTAGCTATGCGATGCCAGCCTGAGGGCCGCAAAACGTTCAGCTCTTATTTGCAGGAAATTCGCGAACTTGCTCTGACTGCATACGAGCATCAGGATTATCCTTTTGAAGAGCTCGTCAATAAGCTTGAAACGAAACGGGAGGTAAATCGCAATCCGCTGTTTGACGCGATGCTCGTGCTTCAAAACAGCGAAGATTTCCGGTTTGAAGTGCCTGGTTTATCTATCTCGTCTGTAACGCTGTCACACAATGTATCTAAATTCGATTTGACATTACACGCTGAGGAGCATTCCGATGGCATTCGCTGCCGCTTCGAATACAGTACCGCGCTGTTTGAAGAAGAGACCATTGCAAGATGGGCTTCCCATTTTATTGAGCTGGTGAAAGGAATAACGTCTGATATCCATATGAAGCTTTCGGAAATGCAATTGCTTTCTGCTCCAGCGCGCGAATTGCTTCTTGAAACGATGGGTCAGTATGCTGACTATCCAAGAGATGAAAGCATCGTTCGTTTATTTGAAAAACAAGCAGCTGAACATCCCGAACATACCGCAGTCGTATGCGATCATATACGGCTGACTTATCGCGACCTGAATGAAAAAGCAGAACGGACAGCGGCTATGCTGATGAAACAAGGAGCCCGATCAGGGGATATTATCGGTTTATTGTTTGATCGATCGCCTGATATGGTGATTGGCGTTTTATCTATTCTAAAGGCCGGAGGGGCATACTTGCCGATTGACCCTGAATATCCTCAAGAACGCATCAGCTTTATGCTGAATGACAGCGGGGCAAGAATTCTCCTGACAGAGCACGGACACAACAAGCCGGCGGATTACCATGGGCAAATTTTATACCTGAATGACGCCGAAAACGAATTGATTTCGCCTGATTTGAAAGCGCAAGAAACATTAGCAGACCAGCCAGCTTATGTGATTTATACATCTGGAACCACTGGGCAGCCAAAGGGCGTCGTTGTCGAGCATCGCAATGTGATTAGTCTATTGAAGCATCAGGACCTGCCTTTTGATTTTGGCAGTGAGGACGTTTGGACTTTATTTCATTCATATTGCTTTGATTTCTCAGTATGGGAAATGTTCGGAGCATTGCTGAATGGAAGTACGCTGGTTCTTGTCTCCAGAGAAACAGCCCGCGATCCAAACGCATTCCGCTTATTGTTAAAAAACGAAGGCGTCACAGTACTCAATCAGACTCCAACTGCTTTTTACGGACTCATTCATGAAGAAGAAAACCATACGGACCGATTACATGTGCGATACGTTATTTTCGGCGGAGAAGCTTTACAGCCCGGCATGCTTGTAACCTGGAACGAGAAATACCCTGATACTGATCTGATCAATATGTACGGCATTACTGAAACAACTGTACATGTGACATATAAGAAATTGTCCTCAGCTGATATAGAAAAAAATAAGAGCAATATCGGAAAACCGCTGGCAACTCTTCAGGCTTATGTGATGGATGCTCATATGAATCTTCAGCCTACAGGAGTTCCAGGAGAGCTGTATATTGGCGGAGAAGGGGTAGCCCGGGGATATTTGAACAGAGATGATCTGACCGCGGCCCGATTTGTACCTAATCCTTATCTTCCGGGAGACAGATTATACCGAACCGGAGACCTTGCAAAGCGTCTGGCAAGTGGAGATCTGGAATATATGGGCCGCATTGATGATCAAGTAAAGGTGAGAGGACACCGCATCGAGCTCGGCGAAATCCAGGCGTCTCTGCTTCAGCTTCCAATAATCAAAGAGGCTGCTGTCATCACAAGAGATGATGAACAAGGCCAATCCGCTGTATATGCTTACTTGGTTGCGGAAGATGGACAGGTCGTAAATGAAGCAGATATCAGGGCTGCCCTGAGAGCCGTTCTGCCTGATTTTATGGTGCCTGCCCGCTTGATCCAGATTGACAGCATCCCGCTGACGGTTAACGGCAAGCTCGACCAGAAAGTCCTGCCGGAACCAGATAAGCGCGCTCAAACTGAGAATGATATCAGCCCTAGAAATGAGATTGAAAAGGCGATGGCTGACATTTGGGAGGAACTGCTCGAAGCGGAGGAGATAGGTGTCAACGCGAATTTCTTTGAGCTTGGAGGGGATTCAATAAAAGCGTTGCAGGTGTGTGCACGGCTGAAGCAGCGAGGCTATGAAACGACAGTGCGTGAGATGTTTGAGCATCAGACGCTTGGTGAACTGTCCGCCCGCGTTCGAAAAGCCGTACGCGTAATTGACCAAACGCCAGTCGAAGGCGAGCTGCCTTGGACACCTGTACAGCAATGGTTTTTTTTCACAATCATTGGAAGCCCATCATTTTAATCAATCTGTCATGCTCTACCGGGCTGAACGATTTGATGACATTGCACTCAGAAATGTGCTGAGAAGCTTGGTGACTCATCATGACGCACTGAGAATCATATGCCGTTACAAAGATGGCAAGCCTGTACAGGTTAACAGAGGAGCAGATCTTCCGGATGAGGAGCTATATGCCTTCGATCTGTTTGATATAAGAGATCATCGTTCAAATACAGCCGGAAATGCACAGGGCTTGTCAGCCGAAGCACACAAACAGATTGAAGAAATGGCAAACCAAATTCAGCAAACCATTCGATTGGAGACTGGCCCTTTGCTTCATGCTGGTTTGTTTAAAGCCGATGATGGAGACCATTTGTTTCTGACGATCCATCCCTTAGTCATTGATGCCGTTTCATGGCGCATTTTATTTGAGGATTTTTCAATTGCTTACGAACAGGCAGTCTCAGGAAAACCCATCGTACTGCCGGAAAAAACGGATTCATATTTCACCTATGCACAAACATTGGCTGACTATTCAAAAAGCCGTCGTCTGCAGCGTGAAATCGCGTATTGGAATGAGCGGGAGGACCGGCATATTGAGCGTATTCCCAAAGATCATTCGATCACATCGAACTCATTCAAAGATACAGAAGTAATTGATTTCGAGCTGTCTCGTGAAGATACAGAATTGCTGTTAACTGGTGCAAACAATGCATACAACACGGAAACGAATGATATCCTTCTGACTGCTTTAGGCCTAGCTTTGCAGGAATGGACGGGACTTGACCATTTCAAAATCAGTATGGAGGGCCACGGCAGAGAAGATTATCTTGACAATATTGACATGAACAGAACAGTAGGCTGGTTCACTTCTATTTATCCTGTATGGCTTGATATGAGTGATTCTGACCATACGGATGAAGGTGAGCGGCTAGGACGACACATTAAACAGACAAAAGACATGCTGCACCGCATACCTCATAAAGGCGCAGGCTATGGAGTGCTGAAATATATCAACAAAATTTGGGATTCTGAGTACAGCGACCCGGAAATCAGCTTTAATTACTTAGGCCAGTTTGATCAGGATGTTCAATCAAAAGCTTTTGAGATTTCTGATATTAAGACAGGGGATGAAATCAGCCCGGATTGGGAGCGGCCTTATGTGTTAGATATCAGCGGAGCCGTTTCATCAGGATGCCTGCACATGCACATTATTTATAACCGTCTTCAATTTAAGAAACAAACCATACAAGCATTAGCCGATCATCTTAAACATGCGCTTGAAAACATGATTCAGCATTGCGCGGGCAAAGAAAACCGCGAATGGAGTGCCGCTGATTTTACTGATGAGGATTTAACGCTGGAGGATTTAAGTGAGATTATGGGGGCCGTCAACAAACTATAGGAGAGGAGATTCATTGATGCCGCAGCAACCCGAAATACAGGATATATATCCCTTGTCTTTTATGCAGGAGGGGATGCTTTTTCATTCGCTGTATGATGAACAGTCGAGAGCTTATTTTGAACAGGCGTCTTTTACAATCAATGGGCAGCTTGACTTAGACCGTTTCCAGAAAAGTATGGACGCTGTTTTTGACAGGTATGAAATCTTTCGAACGGCTTTTATCTACAAAAATGTAGCCAAACCTCGTCAGGTGGTGCTTAAAAACCGTCCTTGCCATGTTCATTTTGAAGATATTTCTCATCTTAATGAGAGAGAAAAAGAACATTGTACAGAAGCATTCAAGGAACAAGATAAAAAAAGGGGCTTTGATCTTCAGTCGGATGTACTGATGAGAATATCCGTTTTAAAATGGGCGCCTGAGCGTTACGTGTGCATCTGGAGCCATCACCATATTTTAATGGACGGATGGTGCTTAGGCATCATCATCAAAGACTTTCTCCACATTTATCAAGCGCTGGGAGAAGGGCGGCTTCCATATTTGCAGCCAGTTCAGCCGTACGGAACGTATATTAAATGGCTGATGCAGCAGGATCGTGAAGAGGCAGCTGCATATTGGAAAAAGCGGCTGCAGCATTTCGAGAAAGCTTCTTCTTTGCCAAAAAGAAACGAGCAAGTATCAGAAGGTGAATTACAGCAGGTCACGTTTACCATCTCTGAAAAAGAAACGTCCGATTTGCAGAAAATCGCAGCAGCATCCGGTGCAACGCTTAACACCGTTTTCCAAGCTTTGTGGGGGATTTTGCTGCAAAAATTCAATCGCTGTGACGATGCCGTGTTCGGATCAGTCGTCTCAGGCAGGCCCTCTGAGCTGGAGGATGTAGAAAATATAGTCGGCCTTTTTATCAATACCATTCCCATCCGGGTCCAAAGCAAAGCTCTTTCTTTCTCTGGCCTGGTCAGCCGGATACAAAAGGAAATGACTGAAGCAGAAGCATACAGTTATTTCCCTCTATATGACATTCAAGCACAGAGTGCTCTTAAACAAGAGCTCATTGATCATATTATCGTGTTTGAAAACGTGCCGACCCAGCAAGAAATTGAAGGACTAAACCAGACTGGATCGTTCGGTTTCTCAGTGGAAAACTTTGCGATGGCGGAGGAGACTAATTATGGATGCAGCGTCAAAGTGATTCCAGGCCGCACATTGTTCGTGCGCATCAATTTTCATACAGGTTTATATGAGCCTGGCTTAATAGCTGAGATAAAAGATTATTTACAGCATATGATTTCAGCTGTCATCTCTGATCCTTCTCTTCCTGTTTCAAAGATGACGTTACTAGATAAAGACAAAACACAGAAAATGGTTGCTGAATATAATACGACGGGAGCTGTTTCAGCGTTAGCTCCGACGCTGCACGGGCTGTTTGAACGTCAGGCGGCTTTGACGCCGGATCGGACGGCTTTGCGCTTTTCTGGCGGCTCGCTGACTTACGCGCAGCTTGACATGTACGCCAACAGGCTGGCAGCGCGCCTTACGGCGCATGGTGTCACGAAGGAAAGCATTGTCGGTGTTCTAAGCGAGCGGTCGCCGGACATGCTGACAGCCGTTCTCGCCGTATTAAAGGCAGGCGGAGTTTATGTGCCGCTTGATCCTGTATATCCAGAGGAGCGGCTGAGCTATATGCTGAAAGACAGCGGGGCAGCATTGTTGCTGACGCAGCCGGGATTAAAGGCACCTGATTTTTCCGGAAAGACACTTGAAGTGGATATGACGGCTCTTGCGAATGAAGAATCCGAATATCACTCTCTTCATCAAGCGGACAGCGATTCTCTCGCCTATGTAATCTATACGTCGGGCTCCACTGGACGGCCGAAAGGGGTCGCCGTGGAGCACCGCCAGGCTGTTTCCTTTCTGACCGGCATGCAGATGCAGTTTCCTTTAGAGGAAGACGACATCATTATGATGAAAACGTCTTTTTCCTTTGATGCATCTGTCTGGCAGCTGTTTTGGTGGACGCTTTCAGGTGCTTCGGCCTATCTGCTTCCGTCCGGCTGGGAAAAAGATCCGGCATTGATGGTAAAAGCCATTCGGGAGGAAGGCGTTACAACGGCCCATTTTATTCCGGCCATGCTGAACAGCTTTTTGGATCAAGCGGAAATAGAGGCACCGAGAAGCCTGAAGCGCGTATTCGCCGGAGGTGAACCGCTGGCACCCCATACGGCAGCCCGTTTCGCTTCTTTGCTGCCGGAGACATCACTGGTCCACGGCTACGGGCCGACAGAAGCAACCGTTGATGCGGCATTTTACGCGTGTAATCCTGAGTTGGACAAGGATCGCTTGCGCCTTCCGATCGGAAAACCCGTGCCTGGCGCGCGTCTGTATGTGTTAGATCCTCATTTAGCCGTACAGCCTGTCGGCGTAGCGGGAGAATTGTATATCGCCGGAGCCGGGGTTGCCAGAGGCTACTTGAATCGTCCGGAATTAACAGAAGAACGTTTTCTTGATGATCCATTTTATCCGGGTGAACGCATGTACAAAACGGGTGATTTGGCGCGCTGGCTGCCAGACGGACAGGTTGAATTCCTCGGCCGTCTGGATGACCAGGTGAAAATCCGCGGCTACCGGATTGAGCCGGGAGAAATCGAAGCGGTGCTCAGAAGCATAGAAGGCGTGCGGGAAGCGGCTGTGACTGTTCGTACAGAATTCGGCGAGTCGGAATTATGTGCGTATGCGGAAGGGCTCGGCAGAAATGAAGTGCGCAAGCAGCTTGAGACATTGCTGCCGGGCTATATGATTCCTGCTCATATCATTGAAATGGAACAATGGCCGGTTACCCCGAGCGGAAAGCTCGACCGAAAAGCGCTGCCTGCTCCTGACGGAGCGGCAGATCGGGAAACCTACACAGCGCCGAGAAATCTGACAGAGATGAAGCTTTCCCAGCTGTGGGAGGAAGTGCTGAAAAGCGGACCTGTCGGCATTCACGACAACTTTTTTGACCGGGGCGGCCATTCCTTAAAAGCCACCGCGCTTGTTTCCCGGATCGCTAAGGAATTCGGCGTCCAAGTGCCGCTGAAGGATGTGTTTGCCCATCCGACGGTAGAAGGTTTGGCTTCTGTCATCAGCGAAGGAACGGAAAGTCCGTATGAAGCCATTAAGCCGGCTGAAAAACGCGAGACCTACCCGGTTTCCTCCGCCCAAAAGCGGATGTATGTGCTCCAGCAGCTGGAGGATGGAGGCACAGGCTACAATATGCCGGCAGTCTTGGAGCTGGAAGGAAAGCTGGATCTTACAAGAATGGAGGCCGTATTCAAAAAGCTGATCAAACGCCACGAGTCACTGCGGACGTCCTTTACAACGGACACAGGCGGCGAACCGGTTCAGCGCATCCATGACGAAGTGCCGTTTACATTCCACACCTCTGTGCTCGGCGGACAAACTGAACAGGAAGCCGCGGCAGCTTTTATTCAGCCGTTTGACCTCAGCCAAGCTCCGCTGTTTCGAGCGGGGATCGTCAAGGTATCAGACGGGCGGCATCTATTACTGGTCGATATGCATCACATTATTTCAGACGGTGTGTCAGTCAATACGCTCATTCGGGAATTCGGGGAGCTGTACGCCAATCAGGAGCTACCTGCGCTTCACATTCAATATAAAGACTATGCCGTATGGCAGGAGGCCTTTAAAAAAGGAGACCCGTACAAGACGCAGGAGGCATACTGGCTGAAGCAGCTCGAAGGCGAGCTGCCCGTACTGGACCTGCCGGCTGATTACGCCCGGCCGCCGGTGCGAAGCTTCGCGGGTGATCAAGTTTCATTTACGCTCGATCAAGAACTCACAGCCGGGCTTCACAAACTCGCACGCGAGAACGGAAGCACCCTGTACATGGTGCTCCTGGCAGCTTACACAGCGTTATTGTCGCGCTTAAGCGGACAGGAAGACATCATCGTCGGGTCACCAATTGCCGGACGTCCTCACAAAGACCTTGAGCCGATACTTGGAATGTTCGTCAACACCCTGGCGCTTCGGACACGCCCGGAGGGCGGGAAGCCATTTGCGCAATTTTTGCAGGAAGTGCGTGAGACCGCATTGGAAGCTTACGAACACCAGGATTATCCGTTCGAAGAGCTTGTCGACAAGCTCGGCATGACGAGGGATATGAGCCGAAATCCGCTGTTTGATGTGATGTTTGTGCTTCAGAATATGGACCAAGAATCCATGCAGCTGAAGGACCTGTGTCTCCGGCCCGCAACAAATGTGGAACATCAAGTATCAAAGTTCGATTTAACCCTGTATGCGTACGAGGAAGCCAATGGATCTATGATGTTTCAAATGGAATATAGCACTGATCTCTATCAGAAAAATACGATTGAAATGTGGCTTCACTATTTAATGAATATGCTACGCGCCATCATCCAAGACAGCGAAGCAGCACTTGGAACAATACATGTATTGGACGAGAATGAAACCCATTTCCTTATCCATGAACTCAACTGCACAAAAAGAGAGTATCCGAGACATGAAACCATCAGCAGGCTGTTTGAGTTACAGGCTGCACAAACGCCTGATGCCATAGCTGTGGGCGGCGATGAACAAACATTAACGTATAAGGAGCTGAACATCCGGGCAAACAGGATTGCTGCTGTTCTTCGGAGAAAAGGAGTCGGACCTGAAACTGTAGTTGCATTATTGACAACACGTACTCCAGAACTTGCAGCAGGAATGCTCGGCATTTTGAAAGCTGGAGGAGCCTATTTGCCTATCGCTAAGGATCTTCCCGCTGACCGGATATCATATATGCTGTCAGACAGCGGTGCAAAAATACTCCTTCAATCTGAAAAAGCAAACAATCAACGATTAGACTTAGAACTTACATGTGAGCAAATCGTCATCGAAGAGATTCAAGGACAAGGAGAAACGAAGAACTTTGAATCTCCAGCAGGGCCAAGTTCACTCGCTTATATCATCTATACCTCAGGATCAACCGGCAAACCGAAGGGTGTCATGATTGAGCAGCGAAGTGTGATCCGTCTTGTCAAAAACAGCAATTACATTGAATTTACACCTGAAGACCGGCTTCTGCTGACTTCTTCACTCGGTTTTGATGTCGTTACATTTGAAATACTCGGGCCGCTGCTAAATGGCGCTGCTTTGCATCTCACAGATAAAGAAACATTTCTGGATTCCCATCAGCTTAAGAGATACATAGAACAAAACGGAATCACCACAATGTGGCTGACTGCATCTCTTTTCAACCATTTAACAGAACAGAATGAGAAAATATTTTCCCGGCTCATAAATCTGATTATTGGCGGAGAAGCTCTGTCAGCCAGTCATGTCAATCGAATCAAGCAAGCATGCCCGGAATTGTCAATCTGGAACGGATATGGGCCGACTGAGAATACAACATTTTCGACTTGTTTTCACATTGAAAAACTGTATGAACATTCCATTCCGATCGGCCGGCCGATTGGTAATTCAACCGCATTTATCTTAAATAAATGGGGAATGCTGCAGCCGATCGGAGCTGTCGGTGAACTGTGTGTCGGCGGAGATGGTGTGGCAAGAGGCTATCTTGGTCGACCAGACCTGACGAAAGAGAAATTTGTGCCAAATCCATTTGCGCCCGGCGAACAAATGTACCGTACCGGTGATCTGGCACGCTGGCTACCGGACGGCACAATTGAATATGTAGGCCGTGTCGATGATCAGGTAAAAATAAGGGGGTACCGGGTTGAGCTCGGTGAGATTGAATCAGCGCTTCGTCATATAGACGGTGTCAAAGAAGCAGCTGTATTGGCGCGAACAGGACAATTAGGCAGCAAGGAGCTTTACGCCTATATAAGCGTAAAAGAGGGGACAGATGCTGAACAAGTGCGTACTCACCTTTCTCAAATGCTGCCAGGCTATATGATGCCGGCCTATGTGATAGAAATGGATGCTCTCCCGCTCACTGCCAACGGAAAATTGAACCGAAAAGCACTGCCTGAACCAGATATTACATCTAAACAAACGTACGTCCCGCCTCGAAATGACCTTGAAGAACAGCTTGCGATCATATGGCAGGAGGTTCTCGGGACACAGAGGATCGGAATAGAAGATTCGTTTTTTGAACTAGGCGGAGATTCAATTAAGGCTCTTCAAGTATCCGCGCGCCTCGGACGTTATGGGTGGAGCTTGCATGCAAGCGATTTATTCCGCCATCCGAACATAAAAGATTTATCAGCAGTCATCCGGAAGACAGAAAGAGTAATAGACCAAGGATCTGTTCAGGGAGCTGTCCCATGGACACCTATTCAGCATTGGTTCCTCTCTCAGGATATAGAAGATAGACACCATTTTAACCAGTCTGTCATGCTGTTTAGTCCTGATTGTTTGTCGGAAAATGCACTGCGCGCATCATTAAAAAAACTGGCAGAGCATCATGATGCCCTGCGGATGATTTATCGGGATGATAGCGGACAACAGATACAAATCAACCAAGATATTCATGAATCCAAACTGTACAGCTTAAGGATTTCTGATTTTTCAGATCCGGGAATCGATTGGGAAACGAGCATTAAAGAAGAAGTGGCAAATCTTCAGCAAAGTATCAATCTCCAACAAGGACCATTACTGCATGCCGCTTGGTTTAAAACGCTGTCCGGAGATTATTTATTTCTCACGATTCATCATTTGGTCGTTGATGGGGTATCATGGAGAATTTTACTGGAGGACCTGTCAGCGGCATATCATCAAGCAGCTTCAGGACAGGCTATACAGCTTCCGCCTAAAACAGATTCCTATCAGGAATACGCACGGCGAATTCAAGATTATGCCCAAAGCAGCAAGCTGATTCGCGAGGAAACGTACTGGCGGACGGTTGAAGAGGAAAAAGCAGCGGAACTGCCATACGAAATGCCTTATATGGAGAATATGAACAGCAGTGTAAGGGAAACATTGCGCTTTTCACTCACTGAAGCAGACACCGCGGTCTTGCTGCAAAAGGTAAACCACGCTTATGGCACAGATACACAAGATATTCTATTGACGGCGGCTTCCTTAGCGATTTGTGACTGGACAGGGGGCAGCAAGCTCCGTATGGCAATGGAGGGACATGGGAGAGAACACATTCTGCCGGATTTAGACATCAGCCGGACGGTTGGCTGGTTTACATCCATTTACCCCGTCCTTATTGACTTTGAAAATCAAGCGGATGAGCTTGGAACCGCAGTTAAAACCGTGAAAGATACATTGGGCCGGATACCGAACAAAGGGGTAGGGTACGGCATGTTGAAATATCTTACACATCCCGAACATAAAAGCATGGTGTTTTCAAAAACACCTGAAATCGGCTTTAACTATTTAGGGCAGTTCAACGACATAGAAAGTCAAGACCGTTTCCGCCCATCCGGTCTTGGGAGCGGTAAGGACATCACTCCTACTTGGAAGCGGGAGCAGCTTATTGAGATGAGTGCGATGGCAGCAGAAAATCAGCTTCATTTTCAGCTCAGCTATCCGCCGGCACGGTTTCACAGGGGTACAATGGAGCGGCTCATCACCATGATTGAATGCTATTTGCAGGATATTATGAAACACTGTGCTGAAAAACAGAACACAGAAAAGACGCTGAGCGATTTCAGCAGCCAATCATTAACGGCAGAGGATTTGGACAGTATATCCAGCTTGGTGGAAGATTTGTAGAAAATCGTGACAGGGAGATATGAACATGACAAAAGCGAATTCAATACAGGATATTTATCCGCTGTCTTATATGCAGGAAGGAATGCTTTTTCATTCCCTCCTGCAAAAAGATTCACGGGCATATGTTGAACAAGCCTCTTTTACAATAGAGGGAGAAGTCAATTTGCAGTTTTTCCAAGAGAGCATCAATGCTTTAGTAGCAAGACATGACATTTTCAGAACGATTTTCATCAGCCAAAATGTCTCTTCACCTCAGCAGGTTGTCCTGAGGGAACGGACTGTCAGTGTACTGGAGGAGGACATTGCTCATTTAGATGAAGCGGGCCAATCTGCGTTTGTCGAACAAATAAAAGAAAAGGACCGCGCCAAAGGGTTTCATCTGCAAAAAGATATGCTCATGCGCATCACACTTATTCGAACCGGAAAGCGGCAATATACTTGTATTTGGACCTTTCATCACATCATGATGGACGGCTGGTGCCTCGGCATTGTACTAAAAGAATTCCTTCAGATTTATGCATCAAAAATAAAACGGGCTCCATTATCATTGGAGCCCGTTCAGCCATACGGAACTTATATCAATTGGCTGATGGAGCAAGACAAAGAGAAAGCTGTTTCCTATTGGGACAATTATCTTTCCGGCATTAAGCAGCAAACCTTGCTCCCGAAGCAGAAAAAAACAAAGAGCACAAGCAGGCAGGAGCAAATTACATTTTCATTTTCAAAAGAAGACAGCAGCAGGCTGTCAGAGCTTGCCGTAAGAGAAGAAGTCACACTCAGTACAATTTTCCATACCCTATGGGGAATTCTTCTTCAAAAATATAACAATAGTGATGACGCGGTATTCGGTTCTGTCATTTCAGGAAGGCCCTCAGACATTGAAGGAATTGAACAAATGGTCGGGCTTTTCATCAACACGATTCCCATACGGATGCATGGATCAAAAACGCCATTTTTACAGCTCGTAAAAGACATGCAAAAGGATCGCCTTGCTGCAGAAGCATACAGCTACCATCCTCTATACGAGATACAGTCCCGTTCAGCAGTCAAGCAAGGTTTGATTGATCACATTCTTGTATTCGAAAACTATCCGGTGCAGAAAGAAATAGAAATGCTGAACAGCCAGGAGCCTGATTCAGATCTTTTTCAGATTCATAACTTTACAGTAGCGGATGAAACCAATTACAGCTTTTATCTTATGGTGGCGCCAGCGGAAGAAATCCATATAAAAATGAGCTATGATGCAGCACTGCACGACCGATCCTTTGTGCTTTCTGTTAAGGAGCATCTTTTGAACACTGTTTCCCAAATCTTAGATCATCCGCACCTCTCACCCGAAGACATCGATATCACAACAGACACTGAAAAGCTGCAGCTGATTGGGGAAATCAAAGATCACAAACCAGTTTATGAAACCATCCATGCCATGTTTGAAAAACAGGCAGAAAGGACGCCTGACGCGCGGGCTGTGATTGATCAAGCGCATTCTCTGACCTATAAAGAATTGAACGAATCCGCCAACAGATTGGCACGGCATTTGCGGAAAAAAGGCGTTATGAGGCAGGAACCTGTCGCAATCATGATGGAACGCTCAACTGAGTTCATTACAGGTATTCTCGGTATATTGAAGGCTGGAGGCGCCATTGTTCCAATCGATCCCCATTATCCGTCTGACAGAATAAATTATATTCTAAATGACTGCGGCTGCTCTCATGTCGTTTCACAAGCGCATTTTGCACCTTTGCTTGAGACTGGCCTGAATGTTACCTATATAGAAGATATTCAAATCGAAGACGGCAGCTGCTTACATTCAGTGAATAGTGCGGACGACCTGCTCTATATGATTTACACATCAGGCACAACGGGAAAACCAAAAGGCGTTCAATTTGAACATCGAAATATGGCTAACTTGCTGCAGTTCGAATTCACTCGCTCTGGCATTGACTTTGAAAATGATGTTTTGCAATTTGCAACTCCTGCTTTTGACGTCTGCTATCAAGAAATATTTTCAACATTGCTGGGAGGCGGCACACTTCATATCGTGCCTGAAGCTATAAAAAGAGACGTGCCGCAGCTGTTTGCATTTATAAAAGAGCATCAGACGACTATTGTGTTTCTCCCAACGGCTTTTATCAAAATGATTTTCAGCGAACAGGAATTTGCGAACGCGTTTCCTCATGATGTAAAACACCTGATTACAGCCGGGGAGCAATTAATCGTTTCCAGTCTCCTCAAAGATGTTTTGCGTCAGCGCAGCATGTACTTGCACAATCATTATGGACCTTCAGAAACTCATGTAGTGTCGGCATATACCATACATCCGGGTGACCAAATTCCGGAGTTTCCTCCGATCGGAAAACCGATTGATTGTACTGATCTGTATATTTTAAATCGCCAAAAACAGCTGCAGCCTCGGGGAGTATCAGGAGAACTTTATATTTCCGGTTCAAGTGTGGCCAGAGGTTATATCAATAACGATAAACTGACGCGAGAGAAATTTTTACCCGATCCCTTCAGGCCCGGAGCGGTCATGTACCGAACGGGAGATGTAGCGAGAATTCGTGAAGACGGCAGCTTTGAATATATCGGTCGAGCCGACGATCAAGTGAAAATCAGAGGTTATCGAATCGAGCCGCAAGAAATAGAAATCGCGTTAATGAATCATCCAGAGGTCAAAGAAGCTGCTATTCTTATCCGGCCAAATCAAGGTGAAGAACATGAGTTATGCGCTTATTATTGCAGTATGCACAGGCTGGATGCCTCGGCTTTGCGACAATATCTGGCAAATGAGCTCCCAGAATATATGATTCCGGCCAAATGGGTCTGGGTTAACAGCATTCCTTTGACGCCGAACGGAAAAGTCGATCAATCAGCTCTTCCAGAACCGGAAGCTTCAATCAGCAGTAATACATACGCTGCTCCGCGGAACCTGTTAGAGGTAAAGCTTTCGCAGCTGTTTGAAGATGTGCTGAAGGAAGCCCCGATCGGCATTCACGACAACTTTTTTGACCGCGGCGGACACTCGTTAAAAGCAACGGTGCTTGTGTCGCGAATCGCCAAGGAATTTCATGTTCAAGTCCCGCTGAAGGACGTATTTGCCCATCCGACAGTGGAAGGATTGGCTCTCATTATTCGACATGCAGAGGAAAATCCCTATGCGTCGGTTGTACAGGCAAAAGAACAACCGACGTACCCAGTATCATCAGCTCAAAAGCGGATGTACGTGCTCCAGCATCTAGATAATGGCGGTGTCGGCTACAACATGCCGGCAGTTTTAGAACTGGAAGGGAAGCTTGATCGCGAAAAACTGGCTGCTGTATTCAAGGAACTGATCAGCCGGCATGAGCCGCTTCGAACGTCCTTTGTGCCGGGAGAAGATGCCGAGCCCGTACAGCGTATTCACAGTGAGGTTCCGTTTACGTTAAGTGAAGAAGCCTCTGCTGCTGGATTTGTCCGTCCATTTGACCTCAGTCAAGCGCCGTTATTCAGAGCTGGCCTTGTGAAACTAGCGAACGAGAAGCATTTGCTGCTGGTGGACATGCATCATATCATTTCCGATGGTGTATCCGTTCAGCTTTTAATCCGCGAATTCACTGAGCGCTATGCAGATCGGACGCTTAAGCCGTTACGAATCCAATATAAAGATTATGCCGTTTGGCAGCAGGAATTTCAAAAGCAAGACACATACAAAAAGCAGGAGACTTACTGGCTGAGACAGTTTAGCGGTGAGCTGCCGGTGCTCGAGCTCCCAACAGACAAGCGCCGACCGGCAGAACGGAATTTTACAGGCGGCAAAGTTTTATTTCAAATGAATGAAGAAATCACGTCCCGCCTGAAGCAGCTAGCCCGCAAAAATGGGAGCACGCTGTACATGACGCTACTCGCATTGTATTCAGCTTTTTTGTCGCGGTTAAGCGGTCAGGAAGACATCGTGATCGGTTCGCCTATTGCCGGACGCCCGCATGCCGATCTTGAATCGGTCCTTGGCATGTTCGTCAATACATTAGCGCTCCGGACGCACCCAGCCGGCAATAAGACATTTACGGATTTTCTGAAGGAAGTCAAGCAGACTGCACTGGAAGCCTATGAGCATCAGGATTATCCGTTTGAAGAGCTGGTTGATCAACTCGGTGTGCAGAGGGAAATGAGCCGGAATCCGCTGTTTGATACAACACTTGTGCTGCAAAATATGGAAAAGCAAACGCTGAAAATGAATGATTTGCTGCTTAGATGGAACGATTTGCAGCATCCGATATCTAAGTTCGATATTTCCCTGTATGTCACGGAGCATGAAGCTGAGCTGTACTGTCAGTTTGAATACAGTACCGCTTTGTTTGAAAAAGATACCGTTCAAAGATGGGCCGACCTTTTTATGACACTTGTGGAAAACACAGCTTCCAGTCCTGACATGGAATTGGACAATATCCCGATCCTGACAATAGAAGAAGAAAGGTCTTTCATTGACTCGTGCCATCCGCTTGAGGAGACAGGCTATCCGTTGAAACAGACCCTGCACCATGCACTCGAACAGCAAGCGGCAAAAACACCTGACCAACCGGCCGTGATCGTTGAAGACGGAGAGATAACCTACAAGGAATTGAACGAACAGGCTAACCGTGTAGCCTGGGAGCTGATCGACCGCGGAGTAAAAGCCGAAACGACTGTTGCCATTATGGGTAGGCGTTCCCCTGAAATGCTGATCGGGATTTATGCGATTCTAAAAGCAGGCGGCGCTTATCTTCCTATTGACCCGGATTATCCAGAGGAACGGATCCGCTTTTTGCTGAAGGACAGCGATTCTGGCATTCTCCTTATTCAATCTGACAATCTAGACATTCCGGCTTTTGATGGAGAAATCGTTCATCTCAGTCAATTAAACAGCGGGCTGAAACGTCGTCTGTCCAATCCAAATGTTGAAGTCTATCCGGATTCTTTAGCCTATATGATTTATACATCCGGCTCTACTGGAAGACCTAAGGGTGTACAGGTTGAGCATCAATCTGCAGTGAATTTTTTAAATTCCCTTCAGTTCCGCTATCCTTTGAACCAATCGGACGTCATTTTGCATAAAACGTCGTATTCCTTCGATGCTTCGATATGGGAGCTGTTTTGGTGGCCGTATGCTGGCGCCTCTGTTTATCTGCTTCCTCAAGGAGGCGAAAAAGAACCGGACATGATATTGAAGGTCATAGAAGAACAGCAGATTACAGCGATGCATTTTGTGCCTTCTATGCTTCATGCGTTTTTAGAATATCTAAAAAATGGCCCTGTACCGATCAAAACGAACAGGCTGAAGAGGGTGTTTTCTGGAGGCGAACAGCTGGGGGCACATCTTGTCTCTCGGTTCTGTGAATTGCTGCCAGATGTTACATTAACCAATTCCTATGGGCCTACCGAAGCTACTGTAGAAGCGGCATTCTTTGATTGCCCGCTGGATGAAAAACTTGACCGCATTCCCATTGGCAAACCTATTCATCATGTCAGATTGTATATTCTGAACCAGAAGCAGAGGATGCTGCCTGCTGGATGTATCGGAGAATTGTACATCGCCGGGGCCGGGGTTGCCAGAGGCTACTTGAATCGGCCGGAATTAACAAAAGAACGTTTTCTTGATGATCCATTTTATCCGGGTGAACGCATGTACAAAACGGGTGATTTGGCGCGCTGGCTCCCAGATGGTCAGGTTGAATTCCTCGGCCGTCTGGATGACCAGGTAAAAATCCGCGGCTACCGGATTGAGCCGGGAGAAATCGAAGCGGTGCTCAGAAGCATAGAAGGCGTGCGGGAAGCGGCTGTAACCGTTCGTACAGAAAGCGGCGAGGCGGAATTATGTGCATATGCGGAAGGGCTCGGAAGAAATGAAGTGCGCAAGCAGCTTGAGGCATTGCTGCCGGGCTATATGATTCCTGCTCATATCATTGAAATGGAACAATGGCCGGTTACCCCGAGCGGAAAGCTCGACCGAAAAGCGCTGCCTGCTCCTGACGGAGCGGCAGATCGGGAAACCTACACAGCGCCGAGAAATCTGACAGAGATGAAGCTTTCCCAGCTGTGGGAGGAAGTGCTGAAAAGCGGACCTGTCGGCATTCACGACAACTTTTTTGACCGGGGCGGCCATTCCTTAAAAGCCACCGCGCTTGTTTCCCGGATCGCTAAGGAATTCGGCGTCCAAGTGCCGCTGAAGGATGTGTTTGCCCATCCGACGGTAGAAGGTTTGGCTTCTGTCATCAGCGAAGGAACGGAAAGTCCGTATGAAGCCATTAAGCCGGCTGAAAAACGCGAGACCTACCCGGTTTCCTCCGCCCAAAAGCGGATGTATGTGCTCCAGCAGCTGGAGGATGGAGGCACAGGCTACAATATGCCGGCAGTCTTGGAGCTGGAAGGAAAGCTGGATCTTACAAGAATGGAGGCCGTATTCAAAAAGCTGATCAAACGCCACGAGTCACTGCGGACGTCCTTTACAACGGACACAGGCGGCGAGCCGGTTCAGCGCATCCATGACGAAGTGCCGTTTACATTCCACACCTCTGTGCTCGGCGGACAAACTGAACAGGAAGCCGCGTCAGCGTTTATCCAGCCGTTTGATCTCAGCCAAGCTCCGCTGTTCCGGGCGGGGATCGTCAAGGTATCAGACGGGCGGCATCTATTACTGGTCGATATGCATCACATTATTTCAGACGGTGTGTCAGTCAATACGCTCATTCGGGAATTCGGGGAGCTGTACGCCAATCAGGAGCTACCTGCGCTTCACATTCAATATAAAGACTATGCCGTATGGCAGGAGGCCTTTAAAAAAGGAGACACGTACAAGACGCAGGAGGCGTACTGGCTGAAGCAGCTCGAAGGCGAGCTGCCCGTACTGGACCTGCCGGCTGATTACGCCCGGCCGCCGGTGCGAAGCTTCGCGGGTGATCAAGTCTCATTTACGCTCGATCAAGAACTCACAGCCGGACTTCACAAGCTCGCACGCGAGAACGGAAGCACCCTGTACATGGTGCTCCTGGCAGCTTACACAGCGTTATTGTCGCGCTTAAGTGGACAGGAAGACATCATCGTCGGGTCACCAATTGCCGGACGTCCTCACAAAGATCTTGAGCCGATACTTGGAATGTTCGTCAACACCCTGGCGCTTCGGGCACGCCCGGAGGGCGGGAAGCCATTTGCGCAATTTTTGCAGGAAGTGCGCGAGACCGCATTGGAAGCTTACGAACACCAGGATTATCCGTTCGAAGAGCTTGTCGATAAGCTCGGCGTAACAAGGGATATGAGCCGAAATCCAGTGTTTGATGCCATGTTAGTCGTTCAAAATACAGAGCAACAGTCTTTGGAGCTGGATGACATACAACTCCAGCCGGCCGGCGTTTCTCATCATGTTTCTAAGTTTGATATCACATTGCAGGCTTCTGAGGGTGACGAGCAAATTCATTTGCAATTTGAATATTCGACTGCACTTTTTCAAAAAGCAACGATAAAACAATGGACATATCACCTGACAAATTTGCTGAGTCATATTGTCAAAAATCCGAACACACTTCTTAACAATATCGACATTCTGACTCATGAAGAGCGAAACAAACTGCTGAATGAGTTTAACAGCGGGCAAGAAAATGAACATAAAGTGCAAACAATCGATCAGCTGTTTGAAAAACAAGCAGCGCTGACTCCGAATGCTCCTGCACTCGTCAGCAAAGAAAACACGCTCACCTATCAGGAACTGGACGAATGGTCCAATGGCATTGCATGGGCCCTGCGAGACCGCGGGGTTAAGCCGGACACACCAGTCGGAATTATGATGCCTCGTTCATTCAGCATGATTGCAGCCATTCTGGGCGTTTGGAAAGCCGGCGGCTGTTATGTCCCGATTGATCCGGAATACCCGGCGGAACGGAAACGCTATATACTCGGCGACAGCCGAACCAAACTGCTCATCACTTTACCTGCTGCGGACCAAGAAGCACTTGAAGATTTTGAAGGTGAGATATTCGCCATAGAGAACGCGGAGACATACGACGGATCACCGCTTCCGCAAGTGTCACGCCCTCAGCATTTGGCTTATATCATTTACACTTCAGGAACGACAGGCCAGCCAAAAGGCGTGATGGTCGAGCATAAAGGAATAGCCAACACCCTGCAGTGGCGGCGAAATGCTTATGCTTTGAATGAGACAGACACAGTCCTTCAGCTCTTTTCTTTTTCGTTTGACGGCTTTTTAACAAGTATGTTCACACCGCTTTTGTCAGGTGCAAAGACAGTGCTGCCTGGTGAAAACGAAGCGAAAGATATTTTGTCCATTAAGCATGATCTATCTCATCATCGGATTACACATATGATTATCGTCCCTGTTTTATATCGGGCACTTTTGGACGTCATACAGCCGGAAGATGCGAAGACGCTTAGAGTAGTCACGCTTGCAGGAGAAGCAGCTGACCGGGAATTGATAGACCGCAGCATGGCAATATGCCCGAATACAGAGCTAGCAAATGAATATGGGCCGACAGAAAACAGTGTGGCAACCACAGCCATGAGACATATGGAACGGCAAAAAAACGTATGCATCGGCCGGCCGATCGACAATACTGAAGTGCTGATTTTAAACGGGGATCAGCTTCAGCCAATCGGCGTTGCCGGCGAGCTTTGTATAGCAGGAACAGGGCTTGCGAGAGGATACGTCAATCTTCCGGAACTGACAGCAAAAACGTTCGTTCAGCACCCATTCCAGCCCGAAAAACGCATGTACCGAACAGGTGACACAGCCAGATGGATGGCAGACGGTACAATCGAATACTTAGGACGAATGGACGATCAAGTCAAAATCAGAGGCCACCGTGTAGAAACGAAAGAAATTGAATCAGTTATCCGCCGTATAAACGGAGTAAAAGAGGCTGTTGTCCTTGCTCGCGAAACAGCGCCTGCTCAAACCGAATTGTGTGCTTACATTGTGGCAGAGCAAGACTTTAATACAGAAATGCTGCGTGCCGAATTAAAAAAACAGCTGCCTTTGTATATGATGCCGGCGTTTATTCAAACGCTGGACTCGCTTCCTTTGTCACCAAATGGCAAGCTGGATCGCCGGGCACTTCCAGAACCGGCATTCAATCAAGTACGTACATTTCATGCACCGAACAGCGAGATGGAACAAAAACTGGCAGATATATGGGGTGAAGTGCTCGGTGCAGAGAAAATCGGAATTGATGATTCGTTCTTTGAGCTCGGAGGAGATTCCATTAAAGCGTTACAGGTGTCAGCACGGCTTCATCGAATCGGGAAACAAATGTCGGTTAAAGATTTATTCAGTCATCCGACAATTAAAGAACTGGCAGCATATATCCGTGATTCCGATACTAGTGCCAGCCAAGCTCCGGTTGAGGGAGAAGTACAGTGGTCACCTGTTCAAAAATGGTTCCTTTCTCAAGATATAAAAGAGAAACACCATTTTAATCAATCTGTTATGCTGCATCGGAGCACCTCCGTTCAAGAAGACGCGCTGCGCAAAACGTTAAAAGCCATCACAATCCACCACGATGCGCTGCGAATGGTGTTCACACAGTCTGAGCAAGGCAAATGGGTTCAATATAATCGGCCGGTCAGTCATTCAGACGACGCGCTGTACAGCCTTCAGATCATCAATCTTAAAGGTTCAGAAGTCAATGAATATGAATCTCTGATTAAACATCATGTACGTGACATTCAGCAGAACATAGATTTGGAAAAAGGGCCGCTATTGCAGGCCGGACTTTTCCGTACAGATAATGGAGACTTTTTGTTCCTAACGGCTCATCACTTCATCGTTGACGGCGTCTCATGGCGTGTCCTGCTGGAGGATTTGGCAACCGGATACCGTCAGGCTGTAAACGGAGAAGACATTGATTTGCCGCCTAAAACAAGCTCTTTCAAAGCATATACGGAAAAACTCGCTGACTATGCTGAAAGCCGTCAGCTTATGAAACAGCTCGCATATTGGCGCGAAGCTGAAGAGTATCAAGCAAAAGCACTGCCGTTTGATCAAATGAACGCTCAAACTTTAAATGAGAGAAAACGGGATACAGTTTCATTCTCTCTAAATACAAAAGAGACGGATGCGCTTTTAAAAAGCGTCAACAGTATATATAACACAGATACGCAAGATATGCTGCTGGCTTCCGTGATTCTAGCTTTGCGGGATTGGACAAAACAATCCGCCGTCAAATTGTCATTAGAAAGCCACGGACGCGAGGATGTGTTAGACGGCATAGATGTCAGCCGCACGATTGGATGGTTTACCGCCATTTATCCATTATTCGTCAAACTAGATTCAGACTTGACCGACAAGGATCAAGAAGAATACTTGGTTCATGTGTTAAAAACAACAAAAGATACACTGAGACGCGTTCCGGACAAAGGATTCGGCTACGGTGTACTCAAATATTTGACCCCGCCTGAGAAAACTGACCTTGATTTCACCGGCACGGCGGAAATCAGCTTCAACTATCTGGGTCAATTTGAAAACAGCCGTACAACTGAAGCGCCTGATGAAAACACCTTCTCGTTTTCTCCGCTCGGGACCGGAGAAGATATCAGCACTTCTTGGAACCGTGAGCAAACGCTTGACATCAGTGCGATGGCAGCAGAAGGAAAAATGACAGTCAACATGACGTACGTAACATCCCGTTTCCAGCATAAAACAATCGCACAGCTTTGTGAGAATTGCCATCACTATTTACTGAAGCTGATTGATCACTGTCTGAACAAAACAGAAACAGAAAAAACCATCAGCGATTTTGATGATCATGAACTGACCGAGGACGCACTCCAA
This sequence comes from Bacillus sp. PAMC26543, assembly GCF_014250375.1. Classification (NCBI taxonomy): domain Bacteria; kingdom Bacillati; phylum Bacillota; class Bacilli; order Caryophanales; family Bacillaceae; genus Bacillus; species Bacillus sp. PAMC26543. Next base: position 2,164,174 of record NZ_CP060193.1, read on the forward strand.
GAAATCGCTGATATGCTCAGTTTTCACTAATGAAACCGTATAGAAAGGTGCAGGCGATATGGTTAAAACCAAAAAAATCAAGAACATTTATCCTCTGAGTCATATGCAGGAGGGAATGCTGTTTCATTCCTTCCTCCATAAAGAGGAGGGAGCTTATGTTGAGCAGTCGCTCTTTACGATAAAAGGAAGCCTTAGCTATGAGATGTTTCAGCGCAGTATTCAAGCCATCATCGACCGCCATGATATTTTCAGAACTGTATTTCTGCCGCACGTCCCCAATCTGTCGGGGCCTCGGCAGGTCGTGATGACAGAACGGAAATTCCATTTGCACACTGAGGACATTTCCAGCCTGCAAACGAATGAGCAGAATGATTATATTGAACAGTTTAAGGAGAAAGATAAGAAAAAAGGGTTTGATTTGCAAAAAGACATGCTGATGCGGATTTCTCTGCTCAAAACAGCAGAAAATGAGCATGTCTGTGTCTGGAGCCACCATCACATCTTAATGGACGGCTGGTGTCTCGGAATCATTCTGCAGGAATTTATGCAAATCTATCAATCTATCCATACAGGAAATCACCTTGCTTTGGAGCCTGTTCGTCCCTACAGCACCTATATTTCTTGGCTGACAAAACAAGACAAAGAAACGGCAGCAGACTACTGGCGTGCTTATCTGAAAAACTACAGCACCCCCTCACAGCTGCCTCGGGTGACGGACAGAGAAGCAAAAGAAGGGTATTACCGTGAAGAATTAACTTTCACTCTGAATCAAAAGCTGACGGACAAGCTAAAAGAGACCGCCAAACAAACAGGCGTCACGCTTGCCACCTTTATTCAAACGGTCTGGGGTGTCATGCTCCAGCGCTACAACCGAACGGACGATGTCGTTTTTGGCGCGGTCGTTTCAGGCAGACCATCTGAAATTCCGGGTGTTGAGTCAATGATCGGATTGTTTATCAATACAGTTCCGGTTCGTGTTAAAACAGGCAAAGAAGAAACGTTTGCAGAACTGCTCAGCCGCTGTCAACAAGATATGCTGGACGCTGAGCCGTTTACCTGCCATCCTTTATTCGATATTCAGGCAAACACCGCCTTAAAACAGGAACTGATTGACCACATTATTGTCTTTGAAAATTATCCGTTACAGCAAAAAATGGCTGACTCAGCTGATCAGATTGATTCACCTCTGCAAATAGACAATGTAAAAGTGTCTGAACAGTCAGGATACAATTTCAACTTTGTCGTTGCTCCCGGTGATGAACTCGTCATCAAGTTCAGCTATAATGCGCACGTGTATGATGCTGCCTGGATGACCTGCATCCAAAGACAGCTGACACAAGCGTTACAAGCAGCTGCAGATCACCCTGACATTCCCGTTGCAGACTTTTCCTTTCTTGATCCGAAAGAAAAAGAGCAGATTTTAACACAATGTAATGACACTTCGACGGAGTATCCGAAAAACAAATCAGTAATAGATATATTCCGCGAACAGGCAGTAAAAACACCAGATCAAACAGCTCTAGTTTACGGAAATAGGTCCATTTCGTATCGTGAACTCGATCAAAAATCGGATGCACTGGCCAGAACATTGTATGAAAACGGGCTGCGCCGAAACGGAACAGCCGGTATTTTGGCTGGTCATTCTCCTGAATTCATCATTAGTGTACTGGCTGTTTTAAAAGCAGGGGGGACATACCTTCCTCTTGACGCGGAGCTTCCGCCTGAACGTATCAGCTATATGCTCGACGAAACAAAAGCCGCTATGCTGATTGTTCAAAAAGGACTGGAGCCAAACACAGCGTTTGCTGGAACCTTCATTTCTGCAGATGCAGAGGCGATGATTGAAGAACATACGAAACCTTTGGAAATCGTCACTGGCCCGGATGATCTCGCGTACATCATGTATACTTCCGGTTCGACAGGCCGGCCTAAAGGCGTCATGATTACCAATCGCAATGTCGTGTCCCTTGTTTGCAACAGCAATTACACATCAGCTTCTGTAAATGACCGGTTTATCCTGACAGGGTCCATCAGCTTTGACGCCGTCACCTTTGAAATGTTTGGAGCGCTTTTAAAAGGAGCAACTCTGCATATCATTGATAAATCAACAATGCTGACACCAGATCGTTTTGGCGCGTATTTAATTGAAAACAACATCACTGTGCTGTTTTTGACAACCGCTCTTTTTAATCAGCTGGCACAAGCTCAAGCTGACATGTTTCATAGGCTTCATACGCTATATGTCGGGGGCGAAGCGCTGTCGCCTGAGCTTATAAACGCTGTCAGGCGCGCGTGTCCGAAGCTTTCGCTTTATAATATCTATGGACCGACAGAAAACACGACGTTCTCAACCTTTTTTGAGATTAAAAGAGACTATGCCACTCCCATCCCGATCGGGAAACCGATCAGCAATTGTACCGCTTTCATCTTAGATGCAAAAGGATGTCTCTTGCCAATAGGCGTTCCCGGAGAGCTATGTGTCGGCGGTGACGGGGTGGCAAAAGGCTATTTAAACAGAGATGATGTAACAGCTGCCGTTTTTTCTTCTGATCCTTTCATACCTGGAGAAAGAATATACCGTACCGGTGATTTGGCGCGGTGGCTGCCTGATGGGAACCTAGAATATATCAGCCGGATTGACAGACAGATTAAAATTCGCGGAAAACGGATTGAGCCCGCTGAAATTGAAGCGCGGATGTTAGAAATCGAAGGGGTACGTGAAGCGGCAGTTACTTTGCTGGAAACAGATGGAGAGGCGCAGCTATACATGCATTATGTTAGTGATGAAAGCAGAAACGAAAAGGAAATTCGCGCTGCATTAGCACGAGTGCTTCCTGACTACATGATTCCGCAGCGCTGGGTTCGAGTTGACCGTATGCCGCTTACCGGAAACGGAAAAATCAATCGCAGCGCACTCCCTGTTCCAGAAAACGAGTCTGAAAATCGTCAGGACCTCACACCGCCCAGAAACTGGGTCGAACAGGAATTGGCGCAAATTTGGAAAAGCGTACTCGGCGTTAAAACGATCGGAATACATGATGATTTCTTCGGTCTTGGCGGACATTCACTAAAAGCGCTTCAAGTGATACACATGCTTAAACATCATCAGCATATTGATATACCGATTGATGTCTTATTCGAAAATCCGACGATCGCCCAGCTTGCGGAAAAGCTTTATTCTAATCAGCTGTCAGCGGCCGGTGAACAGCATGTGATCCAACTGAACCAGCAAGGCGGAAAAAAACCTGTTCTGCTTCCCGCCGATTTCAGGCTTCGGGATTTATTTTAAAGACCTGGCATTGCAGCTGAATCACAAAGCAGCCGTGTATGGCTTTCATTTTATTGAGGAAGACAGCCGCATTGAACAATACGTCAGCCGCATTACCGAAATACAGCCAGAAGGGCCGTACGTTCTATTAGGCTACTCCGCGGGCGGAAACTTGGCTTTTGAGGTCGTACAGGCTATGGAGCAGAAAGGACTAGAAGTCAGTGACTTCATTATCGTAGACGCCTACAAAAAGGATCAGTCTATGACAGCAGATACCGAAAACGACGACTCAGCCGCATACCTGCCGGAAGCAGTCAGAGAAACAGTGATGCAGAAAAAAAGGTGCTATCAGGAATATTGGGCTCAGTTAATAAATGAAGGCCGTATCAAGTCAAACATTCATTTCATTGAAGCTGGCATTCAAACCGAAACGAGCGGGGCTATGGTATTACAGAAATGGCAAGACGCCGCTGAGGAAGGCTATGCCGAATACACCGGATACGGCGCGCACAAAGACATGCTGGAAGGTGAATTTGCTGAAAAGAATGCAAATATTATCCTCGATATTTTAGACAAGATCAATTCAGATCAAAAAGTGCTGCCAAATAAGCATTAAACAAATACTTGCCGGACAGAAGCGTATCTCTGTCCGGTTTTCTTTTTGCAAGAGTGTCGCGCATAAGAATGGATGCAAAAAAGCGGGGAATGATAACATCATCCTTTTTCTTGGAGGCTTGTCATGGAACATCTTTCTTGGCTTACTTTTTTTATGCTGATACTGGCGAGTTACAGGCTGACACACTTAATTGTATTCGACAAAATTACAGAATTCATCCGAAAACCTTTTATGAAAAAGAAAAGAACTGTTGATGCAAACGGGCACGTGAATGAAAAAAACGTGCCGGCCTCAAACTTTGGCTATATGTTAAATTGCTACTGGTGCGCGGGCGTTTGGTGTGCCATCCTGATCGGGCTTGGCTATCTTTTTTTACCTGATATCGCTGTTCCGGTGATTTTCATATTATCGATCGCAGGCGCACAGGCCATTCTTGAATCAGCTGTCGGCGTAGGCGTAAAACTCGTAGACGTGTTAAAAAGTATCCAAATTCTCATAAATGATAAAAAGTCCTAAAGCAGGGTAAAGAGGCTTCGGGACTTTTTTACGTTCAGCCGGTTATAAATCCGGTTTCTTCAATCCGATTAAGCACCCTTTTACAGCCCGGGAATACCGTAATAACGAATAGTGAAAGCGATGTAATGGGGGAGAAGAAACAGAATGAAGGGTTGTCAAAAGCCGATTGTACGTATTCTTGTCAGCTTGCTCATCGGAACGTTAATCATATCCGTTCCTTATCTGGCCAAAGCACAAACGGACAGGGAACTGAGAGCCGTATGGATTGCATCCGTACTAAACCTTGATTGGCCGTCAAAAAAAGGCTTATCGATTGAAGCGCAAAAACAGGAGTATCTCAGCCTGCTGGATGACGTTCAGTCAATGGGAATGAATGCCGTCATCGTTCAAATTAAGCCGACGGCCGATGCCTTTTATCCGTCCGCTTACGGGCCTTGGTCTGAATATTTGACTGGTGTTCAAGGAAAAGACCCAGGTTATGATCCGCTCGCTTTTATGATTGAAGAAGCCCATAAACGAAATCTTGAATTTCACGCTTGGGTTAATCCTTACCGTATTACGATGAACCATACAGATCTCAATAAATTGTCTGATGATCACCCGGCAAGAAAGCATCCGGACTGGGTCGTGGCTTACGGAAAGCAGCTTTATTATAATCCCGGCATTCCTGAAGCGAGGGATTTTATCATCGAAGGCATTGAAGAAGTCGTAAAGCATTATGACGTTGATGCCGTTCATATGGATGATTATTTTTACCCTTATAAAATAGCCGGACAGGAATTTCCTGATACCGTACAGTATGAACAATACGGGAAAGACACGTTTCCCGTTATTGATGACTGGCGAAGAGATAATGTAAACCAGCTTGTCAGCCAAATCAATCAAACAATCAAAGCTGAAAAACCATATGTCAAATTCGGCATCAGTCCATTCGGTGTATGGAGAAACGCAGAAGACGACCCAACCGGATCGAATACCAAAGCAGGTGTCAGAAATTATGACGACCTTTATGCAGATACGAGACACTGGATCCAGCAAGGCGACATCGACTATATTGCCCCGCAAATTTACTGGAGCATCGGCTTCAACGCAGCCGCTTATGACGTGCTGGCTGATTGGTGGAGCAACGAGGTCAAAAACAGACCCGTTCATTTATACATCGGGCAGGCAGCCTATAAAATCAATAACAATTTTGACCCGCCTTGGTCCGACCCTGAAGAATACGCCAGACAAATCAATCTCAACCGTCAGCTGGAGCTGGTGAAAGGAAGCATGCATTTCAGCCTCAAAGACCTCAATAAAAATCCGCTCGGCATCAAAGACAGACTCATCACCGACCTGTACAGCAAGCCTGCATTGGTACCCGAAATGCCTTGGCTCGACAGCAAAGCACCGAAAAAACCGAAACTGACCAAAGTAACCGCAGACGATAACGGAAACCTCCTGCACATACAAGACCACCCATCAAATCGAAAAACAAAGGAAACAGCCTATTATGCGATATACAGGGCTGAAGGAAAACAGGAGCAAACATTGCTGGCCACAGCAAGAAAAACAAACGACAAGCAAACCTTCCTGGATGACACGGCAGAACCAAATAAAACATATACGTATTATGTCACGTCCGCAGACCGGCTTCATAACGAAAGCAAGGCCTCGAAAAGAAAAATAAAACAATAGCCCGCAGAGACGGCTGTTACTAGCCGTCTTTTTCAACAAATTGCGTTTTTATGAATGAGCAAGAAACGTATTGCCGGTGCTGAATTACTAAGAGAAAATGATTTTTAATGATTTCCCTGTATTGGAATCTGAGCATTTCGTATTAAAAAAGATCGAAGAGGCACACTTGCAAAATATATTTTCAATCTATGAACATGACGAAGTATTTAAAAACTGCGGCATCATTCCTAAACATAACATAAAGACAGTACATAAAATGATTAGCCATTTTGATCGAGATGATCAGAAAAAAGTGGGGGATTTATGAGAAGTATCAAGGGACTACAATGACGTTAAAATCAGTTGCCGAACAAGCAAATGTCACGCAAAGAACCGTTTATTATCATTTTCGCACAAAAGAGAACCTGATGCTGGAGGTGGTTCGTCATGTGTGCGACAGTTCATGGGCAAACGTAAAGAACAATTAGCGTCCGCCAACCGAAAAGCTAAAATCAGCAAAAGCCCGAACAAAGGAAAATGCTTATTATCACCGGTTAATTTTAACGCTGACGTTTTAATTTTCAGACTTCTTTTGTCAGGGAATGATTCCTGAATTCACTTAATAGGATGTTACAAAGATGTGAAGGAGGAAACCAAGTGAATTTTGACCTGACAAAAGAACAGCAAATGGTTCGTGAAATGGTAAAGGATTTTGCAAAGAGAGAAATTGCTCCTCACGCAGAACATGTAGATCAAACGGGTGAATTCCCGATACAAACGTTTCAAAAAATGGGTGACCTCGGACTGATGGGCATCCCCTTTCCTGAGGAATATGGAGGATCAGGCGGAGATACGATTTCCTATGCCTTAGCTGTTGAAGAAATCGGCAAAGCATGCGGCAGTACAGGATTAAGCTATGCAGCTGCAGTTTCACTCGGTGCAAGCCCTCTATATTACTTCGGGACAGAAGAACAAAAACGGGACCATTTGATTCCTCTGGCTTCCGGAAAAGCACTCGGATCATTCGGCCTGACAGAACCAAATGCCGGCTCTGATGCAGGAGGCACGCAAACGAAAGCGGTGATAGATGGTGATGAATATGTGATTAACGGCGAAAAATGCTGGATCACAAATGCCAGCTATGCACGTACGGTGATTGTGACGGCAGTGACAGGCAAAAATGAGAGCGGAAATAATATCATCTCCGCATTAATTGTTCCGACAGACACACCCGGCCTTACCATAACGAGCCCGTACGATAAAATGGGTGTGCGCGGATCAAATACAGCGGAAATTTTGCTTGAGGATGTCCGTGTACCCGCAAGTTACCTGCTCGGCGACCCTTCAAAAGGATTTAAACAGTTTCTTCATACCCTGGATGGCGGACGCATTTCAATTGCCGCTCTTGCAGTCGGCATTGCCCAAGCGGCACTTGAAGCCTCCTTAGCCTATGCGAAAGAACGAAAGCAGTTCGGACAGCCGATCTCTTCCTTTCAGGCCATTCAGTTTAAACTTGCCGACATGGCGATGGAAATCGATCTTGCCCGGCAAATGGTATTAAAAGCTGCCTGGCTGAAAGATCATAAGCGCCCGTTTACGAAAGAAGCGGCTTATGCCAAGCTGTTTGCCTCTGAAATGGCAACAAGGGCATGCAACCAAGCGATTCAAATCCATGGCGGTTCCGGCTACATGAGAGAATATGCGGTTGAACGGATGCTGCGGGATGCAAAATTGATGGAAATTGGAGAAGGCACATCAGAAATTCAGCGTATCGTGATCGCCAGACAGCTTCTAAAATAAAATGTAAACGCTTTCTGATCTCGTGAAAGGAGGACCGACACATGTCTGAACTCATCCATTGCACAATCGGCAGGCTGCTGGAACAAACGGCAGCAGCCTATCCTGATCAAGAAGCGGTTGTCTATCCCGACCGGAATCTCCGCTATACGTACGCGCAATTCAACAGGCTGTGCCGCCAAACCGCTAAAGGGCTCATGGGGATGGGAATTAGAAAAGGAGACCACGTGGCCATATGGGCCTCGAATATACCGGAATGGCTTGCTGCTCAATTCGCCACCGCAAAAATCGGGGCTGTGCTCGTTACCGTAAATACAAATTACCAATCCCAAGAGCTTGATTACTTGCTGAGACAATCAGATGCGGATGCACTTATCGTCATGGATTCATATCGCGGCACTTCTTATACAGAGATCCTGAACAGCTTAATTCCCGAGCTGAAGGAAGCAGAGCCCGGGCAGCTGCAATCAGAACGCTATCCGTGTTTAAAAACATTGATTTATATCGGTGAAAAACGTTTACCTGGTATGTATCATTGGGACGATACAGAGATGTTGGCACAAACAGTGTCAGATGCCGAGCTGGAAGCAAGAATGAGCAGCCTTGAAAAAGATGATGTCATTAACATGCAATACACGTCAGGAACGACAGGATTTCCTAAAGGAGTGATGCTGACTCATTTTAATGTCATCAACAACGCCGCAAATATCGCTGAATGTATGAAATTAACCTCATCTGACCGCATGTGCATTCCGGTTCCGTTTTTCCATTGCTTCGGCTGCGTGCTTGGCGTTTTGGCATGTGTGTCCGTCGGAGCAGCCATGGTACCTGTTGTAGAATTTGAACCTGCTACAGTCCTTACAACGGTTGAAAACGAGACATGCACAGCACTGCACGGTGTACCGACGATGTTTATCGCGGAGCTTCATCTTCAAGATTTTGATTCTTATGATCTGTCATCGTTGCGAACAGGCATCATGGCAGGATCATCCTGTCCGAGTGAGGTGATGAAAGCTGTCATTGAAAAAATGGGCATGACAGACATCACAATCGCCTACGGACAAACGGAAGCTTCGCCGGTGATCACACAAACAAGAGCTAATGATTCCTTCCAAAGAAGAGTGGAAACAACCGGCCGAGCCTTGCCTGAGGTCGAAGTGAAAATTGTGGATCCCGGCACGTTTAATGAGGTTCAAAGAGGCGTACAGGGAGAGCTTTGCACCCGCGGGTATCATGTGATGAAGGGCTATTATAAAGACGAAGAAGCTACGCAAAAGGCAATCAACCCAGAAGGATGGCTCTTTACCGGTGATCTCGCTGTGATGGATGAAGACGGATACTGCCGCGTCACCGGGAGATTAAAAGACATGCTCATCAGAGGCGGTGAAAACGTTTATCCGAGAGAAATAGAAGAATTTTTATACCGCCATCCTAATATTTTAGATGTACAGGTAGTTGGTGTGCCTGACGAAAAATACGGGGAGGAGGCAGCTGCCTGGATTAAGCTGAAAGAGGGAAAAACAGCTTCATCCGAAGAGCTGAAAACCTATTGCAAAGGGAAAATCGCCCGCCACAAAATTCCGCGTTATTTCATCTTTACAGACGAGTATCCTATGACGGCCTCAGGCAAAATTCAAAAATACAAGCTTCGTGAAAAAACGATTCAGCTGTTTCACTTACCATCAAGTCAATGAGGGGTGATTTCATTTGTTTACAAAAGTGCTGATTGCCAATCGCGGAGAAATCGCAATGAGAATCATACGTACGTGCAGCCGCCTTGGGATCAAAACGGCAGCGGTATATTCTGAAGCAGACAGAGATGCGCTCCATACAAAGGCAGCAACAGAGGCTTATTATATCGGAGAATCGAGAGTCAGTGAGAGCTATTTAAATATTGAGAGAATCATAGAGGCGGCGAAAAAGGCAAATGCCGACGCCATCCATCCGGGATATGGATTATTGTCAGAAAACAGCCGTTTCGCGCAACGCTGCAAAGAAGAAAACATTGTATTTATCGGTCCTTCACCCGCTTTGATTGCCAAAATGGGAAGTAAAATTGAAGCACGAAAGGCAATGGAGGAGGCAGGTGTTCCTGTAGTGCCGGGTGTTTCCGAATCCCTTGGAGATATTCAGGCAGCCTGCCTCGCCGCGAGTGAAATCGGCTACCCCGTTATGCTGAAAGCTTCAGCAGGGGGAGGAGGCATCGGAATGCAGCTCGTTCCTGACGAAGAAGCATTGATAAAGGCGTATGAAGGAAACAAAAAACGAGCAGCAGATTTTTTCGGAGACGGGTCCATGTATATAGAAAAGGTGATTGAACACGCCCGCCACATCGAAATTCAAATTCTTGCCGATCACCACGGGCATGCCGTGCATCTGTTTGAACGTGATTGTTCTGTCCAGAGGCGCCACCAAAAGGTCATTGAAGAAGCCCCATCTCCATTTGTTGATGATGAGCTGAGAATGAAGATAGGAGAAACGGCAGTGAAAGCAGCCAAAGCGATTGGCTATGCCAATGCGGGAACGATCGAATTTTTAGTCGATGAGAATAAAAACTTTTATTTTCTGGAAATGAATACGAGATTGCAGGTAGAACATCCCGTGACTGAAGAAATTACAGGTTTAGATTTAGTTGAGCAGCAATTAAGGGTTGCGGAGGGACAGACTCTCAGATTCGCTCAGCAGGACATAAAACGAAACGGGCATGCCATAGAGGTCAGAATATATGCGGAAGATCCGAAAACCTTCTATCCGTCACCGGGAACAATCACCGCTTTTTCTCTCCCGGAACAATATGGAGTCCGACACGAATGTGCAGTAGCAACAGGGAGCGCAGTTACGCCTTTTTACGATCCGATGATCGCCAAAATGATCGTCAAAGGCCAAAACAGAGAGGAAGCGATTGAGAGGCTAAAGGAGGCGCTCCGTGACTATCGGATAGAAGGGATCAAAACGAATATTCCGCTTCTCTTACAGGCTGCTTCATCAGAAGCATTCAAAAAAGGAGACGTCACAACTGATTTTTTGAAAAACAACTTATAAAGGAGGCAGCTGTCATGACGATACACATTCAAATGGCAGGGAACCTGTGGAAGGTGCATGTCAAAGCCGGAGACCACGTTGAAAAAGGCCAGGAAGTCGCCATTTTAGAATCAATGAAAATGGAAATCCCGATTGTTGCAGAGAGAAGCGGAACAGTCAAAGAAGTGAAAAAAAAGGAAGGTGATTTCGTGAATGAAGGTGATGTGCTGCTCGAACTGAACGATCCAACTCAATAATCGGGGAGGCTTACCATGTCCTATCCTAAAAAAGTCATGTTAAGAGAAGTCGGCCCGCGGGACGGCTTGCAAAACGAACCGGTGTGGCTTGCAACAGAAGACAAAATCGCTTGGATCAACCAGCTTTCCCAGACAGGACTCTCCTATATCGAAATAACATCCTTCGTTCATCCAAAATGGATTCCCGCGCTTCGAAATGCTCTAGATGTGGCAAAAGGCATCAGCCGGGTAAAAGGCATCACGTACGCAGCACTTGTCCCTAATCAAATGGGACTGGAGAATGCGCTGGAAGGGGGTATTGACGAAGCTTCTGTCTTTATGTCCGCAAGCGAAACACACAACGTAAAAAACATCAACAAATCCACTGCTGACACTCTCCAAGTTCTCAAACAAGTAACAGACGACGCAAAAAAAGCAAATCTTACAGTAAGAGCCTATCTCTCCACAGTTTTCGGCTGTCCGTATGAAAAACATGTACCGATCGAACAAGTGATTCGCCTGGCAGAATCTTTATTTGAATTCGGAATTTCTGAACTATCGCTTGGAGATACGATCGGCGCGGCAAATCCTGTACAGGTTGAAATCGTACTTGAAGCGCTTTTGAAACGATTCCCGGCAAGCCAGCTCGCACTCCACTTTCATGATACAAGGGGAACGGCTCTCGCCAACATTCTCACCGCTCTGCAAATGGGCATCACCACATTTGACGGCTCAACGGGCGGGCTTGGCGGCTGCCCATATGCTCCAGGTTCATCGGGAAATGCCGCGACAGAAGATATCGTGTACATGCTTGATCAAATGGGAATCGAAACAAACGTAAAGCTCGCCAAGTTACTTCCAGCAGCCAAATGGATCGAGGAGAAAATCGGGAAACATCTTCCGAGCCGAAACTTACAGGTGTATAAATCATCTTTATAAAAGAAAGGAAATACCAATGGGAGAATCTATTCTTTTCACTGCAAAAACAGAACACATTGCTGTCATCACCCTTAACAGGCCCCATGCGGCAAATGCCCTTTCGGCAGAAATGCTTAGAGACCTGCAATCCATTCTCCATGAAATTGAATTCAACACGAAAATCCGCTGCGTCATCCTGACAGGCGCCGGTGAAAAAGCGTTCTGTGCGGGAGCAGACTTAAAAGAAAGAATAAAAATGAAACAAGATCAGGTTCTCAAAAGTGTATCCTTCATTCACAGAACCGCTGCTTTACTCGAAGCCTTGCCGCAGCCGGTGATAGCAGCCATAAACGGAAGTGCTTTAGGAGGCGGGCTTGAATTGGCATTGGGATGCGACATCCGAATAGCAGCAGAGAACACTACGTTAGGCCTTCCGGAAACGGCTTTAGCTATTATCCCAGGCGCAGGAGGGACACAAAGACTTCCGCGTCTGATCGGCAGAGGAAAAGCAAAAGAACTCATTTATACAGGCAGACGCATAACCGCACATGAAGCCAAAGAGATAAACCTTGTAGAGCATGTTACGGCTTCTTGTGAGCTTATGGCGAAAGCAGGGGAACTGGCAGAAGCCATTTCAGCTAACGGACCAATTGCCGTCCGCCAGGCTAAATTCGCGATCAATAAAGGATTGGAAACAAACCTTGCAACGGGATTATCAATTGAACAAAAAGCATATGAACACACGATCCCGACAAAGGACAGGACAGAGGGACTTCAAGCCTTTCAAGAAAAAAGACGTGCCGTATACACGGGAGAATAAAGATCGGAGGGAATGCCTTATGGATTATGAAAAAGAACGAACAGAACGGGCGGAAAGGATACAAAAAGGCGGAGCGAAGAAGTATCATCGCAGCAACCAAGAAAAAGGCAAGCTCTTTGTTAGAGAGCGGCTTGCCCTTTTATTTGACGATGACATCGAGCTTGAGGACGCTTTTTTTGCAGAATGTATGTCAGACGGGCTTCCCGCCGACGGAGTCGTAACCGCCATTGGTAAAATCGGCGGCCAAACCGTCTGCGCCATGGCAAATGATTCTACAGTGAAAGCAGGCTCCTGGGGAGCAAAAACAGTCGAAAAAATCATCAGAATACAAGAAACAGCAGAAAAATTAAACTGTCCGCTCATTTATTTAGTCGATTCGGCAGGCGCCAGAATCACCGACCAGATCAATGTATTTCCGGGCAGAAGAGGCGCAGGGAGAATTTTTTACAATCAGGTCAAATTGTCAGGGCGCATTCCCCAAATCTGCCTTCTATTCGGCCCGTCCGCAGCTGGGGGTGCGTATATTCCTGCCTTCTGCGATATTGTCGTCATGGTAGACGGTAACGCGTCCATGTATCTAGGCTCGCCGCGGATGGCGGAAATGGTGATCGGCGAAAAGGTGTCACTTGAAGAGATGGGAGGCGCCCGCATGCATTGTTCAGTTTCCGGCTGCGGAGATATTCTCGCTGAAACTGAACAAGAAGCCATTCACTTGGCACGCTCATATTTATCTTACTTTCCGGCAAATTATAAAGAAAAAGCGCCTGTACAAGAAAAACGGCCGCCAAAGCCCTTTGACATACCGCTTTCCGACGTTATTCCGCAAAACCAAAATGCACCTTTTAATATGTTTGAGCTGATCGATCGTGTAATAGATGAAGGCTCTTTTTTTGAAATCAAAGCTTTATTCGCACCGGAAATCATTACAGGTCTTGCGAGGATTCACGGACAGCCTGTCGGAATTATCGCGAATCAGCCAAAAGTAAAAGGCGGTGTCTTATTCCACGATTCAGCGGACAAAGCCGCTAAATTTATCACATTATGCGACGCCTTTCATATTCCTTTGCTGTTCTTAGCGGACATTCCCGGCTTTATGATCGGCACAAAGGTAGAACAGGCCGGAATTATCCGCCATGGAGCCAAAATGATTTCAGCGATGTCAGAAGCAACCGTCCCCAAGCTTTCTGTGATCGTGAGAAAAGCCTATGGGGCGGGGTTATATGCTATGGCCGGACCGGCTTTCGAACCGGATTGCTGCATAGCGCTTCCAACCGCACAAATCGCCGTAATGGGCCCTGAAGCAGCCGTAAACGCTGTCTATGCCAAAAAAATCTCCGATCTGCCGAAAGAAGAGAAGGCTCAATTTATCAGCAGCAAACGTGAGGAGTACAAAGAGGACATCAATATATACCGCTTGGCTTCAGAGATGATCATTGACGCGGTAATCCCAGCCAATTCATTGCGCGAGGAATTGCACAAACGGCTTATGGCGTACATGACAAAGGAAGTGACATTCACCAATCGAAAACATCCGGTCTATCCAGTTTAAAAGGAAGTACCAGGAGCGTGATAAGCGCTCTTTTTATTGTTTTAGATAATTTTATTATGTAAACTAATCAACTGTGCATAAAACCCTCTGTTTTTTACAATAGTAAATAAAGGCTGCCGCACACCTATAGCGGCAATCTCCAGTATGATAAAAAGGGGCCTTTATTATGTACCATTTATATTCACATAACGACTTGGACGGAGTAGGGTGCGGGATCGTTGCGAAATTGGCTTTCGGGAAAGAAGTTGAGGTCCGTTATAACTCTGTCAACGGCTTAAATGCTCAAGTCCAATACTTCTTAGAAAAAGCAAAAGAGAGCAGCAGACACGATGCCTTATTTATCACGGATCTTGCTGTCAATGAAGAAAATGAAAAGAGGCTGAACGAGTATGTCCATGCGGGCGGAAAAGTGAAACTGATTGACCACCATAAAACAGCCCTTCATTTGAATGAGCATGAGTGGGGATTTGTCCAGGTGGAATACGATGACGGACGTCTTGCATCGGCCACATCTCTTTTATACGACTATCTTGTCCAAAATGATCTGATGAAGCCGACAAACGCCTTAGATCAATTTACAGAGCTCATCCGCCAATACGACACTTGGGAATGGGAGCAGTACGATCAAAAACAGGCAAAGCGGCTCAATGACCTTTTCTTTTTGCTTTCAATCGATGAATTTGAACAAAAAATGATTCAACGGCTTTCTGCCCATGACGAATTCTTCTTTGATGAATTTGAAGTGAAACTGCTTGATTTAGAAGAAGAGAAAATCGAGCGCTACCTTCGCAGGAAAAAAAGAGAAATGGTGCAAACCTTTGTTCACGAACACTGTGTAGGTATCGTTCACGCAGAATCGTACCATTCTGAACTCGGAAACAGACTCGGAAAAGACAATCCGCATCTTGATTACATTGCCATTTTAAGCATGGGATCAAAACGAGCCAGCTTGCGCACCATTCATGATTACATTGATGTTTCAGAAGTAGCAGGCCGGTACGGAGGCGGGGGGCATGCGAAGGCTTCAGGCTGTTCCATAACGGACGAAGTATACGATTTGTTTGTAGCTGAAGCATTCCGAATGGAACCGGTCCGCCCAGATGCATTCCGTAATTTCTATAATCTGAAAGGGTCGGCAAACGGCTCATTATACGAAAATCGCGAACAAATGAGATTCTTCCTGTTTCCTTCGGACAACGCATGGAACATTCAAATTAACGGGGAGACACAGGATGAAACCTTCTCGGCTTTTGAGGAAGCAGAATGGTTTATTAAAAGGAATTACGCGGCATCTCTTGTACGAGATGAAGTGTTTGTCGCATTTTTAGCGGAACATATGAAGCTTTCAAATCATCATCGAAAATAACAAAAAAATATGCATAGGGGAGAGTCCTCCCTATGCATATCCATTAGCTATCGTTTAGCTATCGTTTAAAAATGGCTGTGCGTTTTTTTATGACAAAATAAAGTGCAATGACCACTATAGCCAGTATCATAATCGGTGTTGTATAAGTGCCCGCAATGTTCTCAACGTCATCCCACTGGCTTCCGAGCTGAATGCCTAAATAAACAAACAGGATAGACCACGGAATGATAGCAAGTACAGTCAGTACCACAAATTTGAGAAACGGCATTTTGGCAATGCCTGCGGGAATTGATATCGCATGTCTGACAACCGGTATAAAACGTGCCGAGAAGACAACCCCCGTACCGTACTTTTGAAACCAGTTTTCTGACATGTCAATGTGATGCTTTTTAATCAATAAGTACTTCCCGTATTTGTCCAAAAACGGCCTGCCGCCATAGCGTCCGATCCAATAAATAAAGATCTGGGCAATGGTGCCCCCGATAACCCCCGCAATGATGGCGCCGATAAATCCAATCGTGCCTTCCGATACCATATAGCCGCCATAGGCCAATACAATTTCACTCGGTATGATTTCGATCATCAACCCAATTGCAATGCCCGCATATCCCATATTCGTCAGCCAAGTTAAAATTTCGCTTATCAAACTGCCCACATTCTTCACAACCTGTCCTTATCTTTTTCACTATTATATGACTGATTGACGAGCAAGATGGTTACAAATTTTTTTATCGCAGCACTTCTTTTGTTTCCCGTTTGAGCACTTCTTCTAAATAAGCTAAAAGCTGAGATCTCATTTCAGGACGCATTAAGCCGATTTCGGTGCTTGCTTTAAAACAGCCCAATTTATCGCCAATGTCATATCGTTTTCCTTCCAGAAGCCGCGCATGAATAGGCTGGGTACGGCAAACCTCACGAAGTGCATCTGTTAATTGAATCTCATTGCCTGCGCCTCTCCCGATCGACTTCAAAACAGGGAAGATAGAAGGATTCAGTACATATCGTCCCATCACTGCAGTTTCGGAAGGGGCTTCTTCCGGAGACGGTTTTTCAACTAAATCGTTCACTTCATACACATGGCCTTGAGAGCCTGATGTCTGAATAATGCCATATTTGCTGACATCCTCAGGGAGAACAGACTGTACGCCGACAACCTCTGTGCCATAATCGGCGTATACATCCATTAATTGCCGAAGAGCCGGCTTTTCAGACACCATAATATCATCGCCTAATAGAACGGCAAAAGACTCATCTCCGATAAAATGCTCCGCACACAGCACCGCATGACCTAAGCCGAGGGGTTCTTTCTGGCGGATATAGTGTATGTTGGCCAAATCGGCAATCTGCTGTATTTCCTTAAGCGTCTCCGTCTTGCCTTTTTCCCGCAGATTGAATTCCAATTCCGCCGACCGGTCAAAATGATCTTCAATCGAGCGTTTGTTTCTCCCTGTAATAATCAGTATATCTTCAATTCCTGACTCTACGGCCTCTTCTACAATGTATTGAATTGCCGGTTTGTCTACAATCGGGAGCATTTCTTTCGGCTGCGCCTTTGTCGCCGGCAGAAATCTCGTTCCTAAACCCGCTGCGGGAATAACCGCTTTTCTCACTTTTTTTCTCATTCATCTTCACTCCTGATCCTGTATGTTTTTCAGCGAATCTCCAAATACCCAGATTCGGTTTCCGATAAAATTCATCATCATTCCGCCGATAGTGGCGGCGAACTTACTCACCAAAAGCGAACAGCCGCCTTTTTGAAATAAATATAGCAGCAAAAAGGTGATCCCCGACGCGGCAATATTAATCATGAGAAAGCGCACGATCTCTTTTCCGTCAGCCTTACGGTTTACACGAAACGTCCAATTCCGGTTCCACACATAGCTGTTGATGATACCTGCCGAATAGGAGCAGATCTGTGCCGGCAGATAAGGGACATGACAAGCGGTGAGAAGAAAGAAGACACCAAAATCTATCAGCGTATTTCCGACGCCCACGGTGCAAAAACGGCCTAATGTTTTTATTTTTTCTTTCAACATAACCGCACCCGGTTTTGACCTCCCTTCATAAAAAATGCAGATGGCTGTCACATTTGTTGATATGAATTACTTTAGCGGACAGTGTTGAATAAACAATTACTAAAATATGAACAAAACATGAAAAATAATGAGGCCTTGCAGATTCATTAAGTTAATAGTTTGATCTTGTAGGTTGACATATTTTACGAGGAACACTAATATTCTGAACAAGTGTTAACCTTTAATAAATTTAGTTAACATTCATTCTCAAGGTTAGAAAGGAGGGGAATATGATGCAGGAAGAAACATATTACAGCGTCAGAATGAGAGCTTTCCAGGACGCCCCCTATGAACAAGGCGGAGAACGGGTCATCACTTACAGCGGTTTACAGGAAGGGGTGAATGGCTTATTACATAAAGGCTTCTCGCACTCGAGAGGGACAGCGACAAAGCAAAAGGCATCACAGGTCAGGCCGTAGTTATGGACGGCGGGTATACCGCAATAGTTCTTGTACTCTAAAAAAAACAGCCGCTCTGAACGGCTGTTTTTTTGCGCCTGAAAACCTTTTAAGACTGATTTTCCCACCTTATATATTCAATGAATAAATGTATCCAGTTTCTTTGTAAAACCGAACAATAATTCCTCCGAAAGTATTCTATACACATTTATTATAATCATGCTAGGATGTTAGATAAAGGGATATTTTGTATAATATTGCATCTCTATTCAATGTGATCGGAGGGAACTCTTGAAAAATCCTGCCTTTTTATTTCCTGCCAGCAGCATGCATCGGCAAGCTGTGGTACGTGTCATCAGGATGGCGGAGGAAAAAGGGGGGGCTAAATATACTTATTTGAATGTCAGTGCGCTTTTCACAGTTCGATGATATGATCGGCATCCGATTTATGTGTCCTTCATGACCTGTGTGATCACCCCCCATTTTTAGAAAAAAGGAGGATGTTAAGTCATGAGTAAAAAGTGTAGCGTATGTTTATGGGTTCTTGCTTTATTATTGAGTTGCTTATTTGGGGAGTCTGCGTATGCAGCCAGTACTACAATTGCAAAACATGCAGGGAATTCAAACCCCCTTATAGACCATCATTTGGGAGCAGATCCGTTTGCGCTGACCTATAACGGAAGAGTCTACATCTATATGTCAAGTGATGACTATGAATATAATAGCAACGGAACGATTAAGGATAACTCATTTGCCAATTTGAATAGAGTATTCGTCATCTCTTCAGCGGATATGGTGAACTGGACAGACCACGGAGCCATTCCGGTAGCAGGTGCCAACGGGGCTAATGGCGGCCGGGGGATTGCGAAATGGGCAGGTGCGTCCTGGGCCCCGTCAGTCGCAGTTAAAAAGATAAATGGTAAGGATAAATTCTTCCTTTATTTCGCAAACAGCGGCGGAGGTATCGGGGTTCTCACCGCAGACAGCCCGATTGGCCCATGGACCGACCCAATCGGAAAAGCGCTCGTAACGCCAAGTACGCCAGGAATGTCCGGTGTTGTATGGCTTTTTGATCCGGCAGTATTTGTAGATGATGACGGCACCGGTTACCTGTATGCCGGGGGGGGCGTTCCTGGCGGTTCAAATCCAACGCAGGGACAATGGGCCAATCCTAAAACAGCAAGAGTCATGAAATTGGGGCCTGATATGACCAGTGTTGTTGGAAGTGCAGCTACAATTGATGCGCCTTTTATGTTTGAAGATTCGGGAATGCATAAGCATAACGGAAAATATTACTATTCCTATTGCATCAATTTCGGGGGCACGCACCCGGCCGATAAACCCCCAGGTGAGATCGGCTATATGACCAGCTCAAGTCCCATGGGTCCCTTTACATATAGAGGGCACTTCCTGAAAAATCCGGGAGCATTTTTCGGAGGTGGCGGAAACAACCACCATGCTGTTTTCAATTTAAAAAATGAGTGGTATGTGGTGTACCATGCTCAAACTGTCAGTTCCGCTCTGTTCGGGGCCGGCAAAGGATACCGTTCTCCCCATATTAATAAGCTGGTGCATAATGCAGATGGATCCATTCAAGAGGTTGCGGCAAATTATGCAGGCGTAACACAGCTTTCCAATTTGAATCCATTTAACCGGGTAGAAGCTGAAACGTTTGCCTGGAATGGACGCATATTGACCGAGAAATCTTCAGCAACCGGCGGGCCGGTAAATAATCAAAATGTAACAAGCATTCATAACGGAGACTGGATTGCTGTAGGAAATGCAGACTTCGGGGCGGGCGGTGCCAGAACGTTTAAAGCAAATGTAGCATCCACTATAGGCGGGAAAATAGAAGTGCGTCTAGACAGTGCAAACGGTAAGCTTGCAGGAACCCTGAATGTACCTTCCACAGGCGGAGCGCAAACCTGGAGAGAAATAGAAACTGCGGTAAGCGGTGCAACCGGTGTACACAAAGTTTTCTTTGTATTTACCGGAACAGGTACAGGAAACTTGTTTAATTTTGATTACTGGCAGTTTACGCAAAGATAGCACCGTAATGGCTCCGCTTAAGAAACGAGAAGGGTGCAGAACTGACCAACGCCGGAGCAGCCCCCATTATGGATATAAGGAAAAGTTTGATATACAACCTTTTGTTTGCAATATAAAAGAAGACAGATCAGATTCTTCTAATACCGTAAAAGACATATGAAGGAGAGGAAAAAATGATTTCAAGCGTAAAAAAACCAATTTGTGTATTATTGGTATGTTTCACTATGCTGTCAGTCATGTTAGCCGGGCCAGGTGCTACTGAAGTTTTAGCAGCAAGTGATGTAACAATTAATTTATCTGCAGAAAAACAAGTGATCCGCGGTTTTGGAGGCATGAACCACCCGGCTTGGATTGGAGATTTGACAGCAGCTCAAAGAGAAACCGCTTTTGGCAATGGACAGAATCAGTTAGGTTTTTCAATCTTAAGAATTCATGTGGATGAAAATAGAAATAATTGGTACAGAGAAGTGGAGACTGCAAAGAGTGCGATCAAACATGGAGCAATCGTTTTTGCTTCTCCCTGGAATCCTCCAAGCGATATGGTTGAGACTTTCAATCGTAATGGTGACACATCAGCTAAACGGCTAAGATACGATAAGTACGCCGCATACGCGCAGCATCTTAACGATTTTGTTACCTACATGAAGAATAATGGCGTGAATCTTTATGCGATTTCTGTTCAAAACGAGCCTGATTATGCGCACGAATGGACGTGGTGGACTCCGCAAGAAATACTTCGTTTCATGAGAGAAAATGCCGGTTCCATTAATGCACGTGTCATTGCACCAGAATCTTTTCAGTACTTTAAAAATATATCGGACCCCATTTTGAACGATCCACAGGCGCTTAGGAATATGGATATTCTCGGAACTCACCTGTACGGTACTCAGGTCAGTCAGTTTCCTTATCCTCTATTCAAACAAAAAGGAGCAGGGAAAGAGCTATGGATGACGGAAGTATACTATCCAAACAGTGACAACAATTCAGCGGATCGCTGGCCCGAGGCATTAGGCGTTTCAGAGCATATTCACCATTCAATGGTGGAGGGAGATTTTCAATCTTATGTTTGGTGGTACATCCGCAGATCTTACGGTCCTATGAAAGAGGACGGTACGATCAGCAAACGCGGTTACAATATGGCTCATTTCTCGAAGTTTGTGCGTCCCGGCTATGTAAGGGTAGATGCAACGAAAAATCCTAATGCGAACGTTTACGTGTCAGCCTATAAAGGTGACAACAAGGTCGTTATTGTTGCCATTAACAAAAGCAATACAGGGGTCAACCAAAACTTTGTGTTGCAGAATGGATCTGCTTCTCAGGTATCTAGGTGGATAACAAGCGGAAGCAGCAATCTTCAACCTGGAACGAATCTCAATGTAACGGGCAATCATTTTTGGGCCCATCTTCCAGCTCAAAGCGTGACAACATTTGTCGCAAATCGTTAAGGGGACCTCAGGCAAGCGGGCCCGCGGACATGTTTTGCCAAAAATCCATATAGCAAAACCAGAGAAGAGGAATAAACTAGAGGAAGAAATTATATATTTAATTTGATGGGTTTTTTTGAATTTTTGGTAATACAATTCTGTTTCTGAAAATGACAGAGTTGTATTACCCTTTATTATTTGGGAAAGTAAAAGTGGATCCATTCTGAACGACCGATGCACTATCACTGAGATATTATGAATATTTATAGAAGGGTATTGTAGAACCTTGTCGAAATTTTATAGAAAAATCTTGTTAAAAGAGATGTGCACATGTATTCGCTCATTAAGTATTCGCTCATTAACATGAAAAGAAGCAGCAAGTTTGGAAATAATTATTGGGAATTATATAGTCCTTAACTAAAAAGGAATGTTCGCTTGTTCAGTGATCTAGAATACGATTTTTGGGTTCTTGTTGAAACAGACCCTAAAACAGTTTTGAAAAGCGCTTATAGCGCAATGTATGTATTTCACATTCGCCACTTTTATTAATGAAGGGGGAACAAGAAAGTGAAAACTTATGACGCATTTCCAGAACCAATTGGCGGCTATGCTGTTGGTC
The DNA here is from genome assembly GCF_014250375.1 of Bacillus sp. PAMC26543. Classification (NCBI taxonomy): domain Bacteria; kingdom Bacillati; phylum Bacillota; class Bacilli; order Caryophanales; family Bacillaceae; genus Bacillus; species Bacillus sp. PAMC26543. Next base: position 2,186,505 of record NZ_CP060193.1, read on the forward strand.
GAACCCAGATGGATGTTGAGTACACGGCATCAGATCACTCAAAAAGAGAACTGACGGCGTTTGTGTATTATCCATCTGACAGCAGCGAAGGGAAGACTACATCAACGTACATGTTTTCTGAAGTCTATGAGATGCTTAATGAGCAGCCACTTGTCACTGCGTATCTTAAAGGGAAGGATGTTTTCTCTATAGATATCAAGACCCAGTGTTACGACGACCTTGCTCTCTCCGGGAAGGAAAAGCGCTATCCGGTGTTATTCTATGTTTGCGGCGGGGGCGGTTCTCCAGAATGGGGTACAGTGATCTGTACAGACTTGGCAAGCATGGGATATGTTGTGGTAAGCATTGGCCATCAGAATAGCACGATGTATAAGCGTAAAGATGGGCGCCTGTTTAATGTTTCAAAGGATTTTTCGGATGTCATTATGGCGTTTTCTGAAGATCCGGAGATGCTGGCGTTGGCTGGTAAGATGGAGATGCGGCCTGACGATGAAACTGCCATTGAGATGTGCCATAACGTGCTTACACTGCCGATACTTGCCAAGTTAACAGAGTATAGTGAATTACAGGCAGAAGATGTAAGGTATGTAGCCGATTATCTTTACAAATTGGATTCTGGAGAGCTGAATTCCATCTTTAAGGGCAGATTGTTGCTTGACATCGGCATGGGCATAGTCGGACATTCTTATGGAGGGCCTACGACGGCGATTGTTTGCCGGGACGACGACCGGTTCGCCTGCGGGATTGGCTTGGATAGCGGTGCGTTCGACCTTCTCGACAGCGACCTTAAGAAACCCTTTTTGCTACTGTTTTGTGAACCTAACTATAACATGAATGCGATAATTGGCGCTAACAATAGCATGGAAACCTATTATTTCTCTGTTGATCGTGTTGCGCATTTAGATTACTGCGACATCGTGTTTACCAGTGTTAATGAGGAACTCAGAGGCGAACGGGATGCTATAGAGATGCGAAATCTTGTTACAGACTATACGAAGAACTTTTTTGATCATTACATACTGCAGAAGGCTGCAAGTGTGGAGAGTCTGGCATACGATGGCGTGGACTTGATCAAGAAAACCAGCAACAAGTGACATAACCGAATTGGGCATTGGAAGCGGCAAAACAATTAAAAAAATCAACTGACGAAATAGATTATTATTACAAGCTCAAGGGTGCAATGATTTGTCAAATTTCATTGCACCTAAACAATTATTGTTTTCGCGAGCTACTTTAAAGTTTTTTTCTTATACAGATAATAATCCTGGCATAAGAGAGGCTGAACAACAATGGTGTGGATTTACGACTTATTTTAGTTAACATAATATATATTCTAGGAAGTAATTAATTTCAAAGAAATTCTGTCTCAATAACAAAGTATACTTAAGTTAGTGAGACAGAATAAGAAAATTACTTGCAGGTTGGCCAATTTCGATTGCTTTTCATTTCAAGTGTCAAATGCCTGAGCTTCAGCAAGTCTTATTAAGAAACTTTAAAATGGCGAAGTCAATCCATAATATACGGCTTCCAGCTCTTCCAATGTCATATCACCGTATGCGCATTTGATCACCGAATCAGCAAACTCATCATAATCATAATCGCTGGTAAAGCCTTGCTGCAGAAGTTTTTCGTAGGCTTCAATCTGTTCTTTTTGGTTTTGGATTTCTTTTTCCTTTCCTGGATAGTCCGGTCCGTTAACCAAGTCGCTGTTTTGTTTGAACAGCAACATATACTGTTTCAATGTTTCGTTCACAGCTTGTACCTCCTTGTTCTGCCGCTTGTTAGATAGTGAAAACGGACACCAATTGTGATGTCCGTCAAAACAGTCACTATTTGGGTTCTGTTCCCCAAATCAGTTTTCCGTTATTATATAATGTGATTTTTTTTGTATCTTTAAACGTATTCGACTGGAAAAAAGAATAATCACCGGCTTGTGAATAATTGCTCCAGTCCTCATTGTGAAGACGAATTTGAATTTCTCCGGTGCTTGCTCCCGGTGACAGCGTCCCGTTTCTAAACCCAAGTTCCAGATAGGCATCTGCACCTTTTACAGGTTTATGTAATGTCACAAACTTGTGCGTCACATTGCTGCATCCGATCTTCGCGTAATCACAGTCGAAGTTTTGGCCTTTGTTTTTCGTGTTATACCAGTAGCGGACAGTTACATTTTTTAAGTTAACGGTGGTCTTGCTGTTGTTTTTCACATTGATCTGAGGACGGATTTGGTTGCTGTTCACACTTCCATCCCCTGTTCTGTATTGCACAGAGATGCTGTTTTCCTGTGCGGGTTTCTCTTGCTTTGGCGTCTCAGATCTGTCTTCACTCGAATTTTGGGAGCCGCGAATGTTTTCTCTTACAAATGTCCCTGAAGCGGATAAATCTGATAACGGCCAGCCGCCTGTTTTAGATGCCCCCGGCTTTAAAGCTGAGGATGATTCCTGCTTATCAGAAAGGTTCCAGTTTACCCAGCTGATTTTCTTGCTGTCGAGATAATTCAGCCATTCCCTCGACTGGTCAAGGTATACCCCTCCATTTCCGGAAGCGTCACTCGTCCCCCATTCCGTTACAAAAATCGGAGCTCCTTTGCTGAGCGCATAGTCCGCTTTATCCCTTAAAAACTGGCCGTGTGTACCGGCATAAAAATGAAGCGCGTACATGACGTTTGCATCCTTAAGCTGATCATCCGCAGCATCGTTGACATCCTGGCTCCAAGTGCCTGTTCCGGTAATAATGATGTTATCCGGGTCATTTTTACGGATAACAGAAATCACTTCTTCCGCATACGGTTTGATATCGCGCTTCCAATTTACATCACCGTTCGGTTCATTAGCAATTTCATATATAACGTTTGGTGAGCTTCCGTAAAGGCTTGACATTTCCTTAAAGAATTCCTTCGCCTTCTCTTTATTTTGATTTGGATTGCCGTCATTTAAAATATGCCAGTCAATGATGACATATATCCCGAGCTCTTTTGCCGCTTCAACAGCTTCTTTGACTTTATTTTTCACAGACGGATTCTCGATATAACCGCCGTCAGCCGTGTACATTGCCGCCCGGAAGACGGTAATTCCCCAATCGTCTCTTAGCCATTTTAAAGTGTCTTTATTGACATAATCGCCGAACCACTGCAAACCGTGTGAGCTGATCCCCTTCAGCTGCACCGGTTTTCCGTTTTGATTGACTAGCTGAGTACCTTTAATGCTAAGCTGGCCATTAAGGGCTACAGGCGTTTTCGCCCCTGCTGCAGATGCTTCTGGTGCCGCGACACCGCTAATTGTTAATACTGTCATTAATAAACATGCGATAAAGATAGAGACTGAACGTTTCATATAGCATTCTCTCCTCCTTCAAATAATCATGTAGAACGTATGGCTAATAGCTGCCGTTCTCCCTCCCTTTCTTTTTTTAAACACGCACTCATTGTAAAAATCTTTCTCATGATTGTCTATCAACCTAATTTCTTGTTTTTAGGCGGCTTAAAAGCCTGTCTATTGACTCTTTTTGTGTTGCTTCCTATACAGCTGACACGTGTATATCAGGGATAAAAGTGTTTGATCAGGACTTTACACGTTATTTTTTGATGAAATCAAAAGATTCCGCTTTTTTTTCGGCAAATAAAAAGCTGCATTCAAGTCATTGAATGCAGCCGTATTCTTTATAAATTATGCTTCTTGTTTCTCATCTTCCCAAGTTTCAGCGTGTTTCAATCCTGGGATATTTTTTGCTTTAAACACAGGATCCAGTCCTTGTTTGCGCTGTTTCGCGTAATCTTTATAGACTTTGTATGCTACGTTTGACAGCAGTGTGATCACAACTAAGTTAATCAGCGCCATGAGCCCCATAAAGAGATCCGCCATGTCCCAAACAAGTTGAAAGTCTGCCATACATCCGTAAACAACCATAAAAATAACCGCGATACGGTAAATATTCAGCCATAGCTTGCTAGTTTTAATAAATTCAATATTTGTCTCACCATAATAATAGTTTCCGACAACTGAACTAAATGCAAACAAGAACATTGCGATGGCTATAAAAGTCGGCGTCCAGCTTCCAATATGGTGATTTAATGCAGCCTGTGTTACTTGAATACCGTCACCTTTTGGCGTTACGCTGTAAAGTAATACGATAAACGCAGTGGATGTACAGACAATAAATGTATCGAAAAATACACCCAATGTCTGAATAAGACCCTGTTTTGCCGGGTGCGAAACATGAGCTGTCGCAGCTGCATTCGGCGCGCTTCCCATTCCTGCTTCGTTAGTGAATAGTCCCCGTTTTGCGCCGGTTATAATGATACCTCCTAAACCGCCGCCGACAATTTGTTCGAAGCCGAAAGCGTTCTTGACAATTGTTGCGATAATTCCCGGGAATGCAGAAATGTTAGTAATCACTACATATAAAGCAATAAGAATATAAATGCCTGCCATTACCGGAACAATTAATTGTGATACCGCCACAATACGTTTTAAACCGCCAAAAATAATAAACGCAGTTAAAACAGCAAGAACGATGGCTACTGCTGTTTTATTCACATGAAAAGCGCCATCTAAGGCACCCGCTATTGTGTTAGTTTGAACAGCGTTAAAGATTAAACCGAACGATACAGTAATTAAAACAGCGAATACAATGCCGAGCCATCTAGCTCCAAGACCCTTTTGGATATAGTAGGCCGGTCCGCCGCGGAAATCCTCCCCGTCTCTCACCTTATAAAGCTGCGCTAACGTACTCTCAACAAAGCTTGAAGCCATCCCTACAGCAGCTACAACCCACATCCAAAATACAGCTCCTGGTCCGCCTGTCGCAATTGCTAAGGCCACACCAGTCAAATTTCCTGTACCAACTCGGGATGCCGCAGAAATAAAGAACGCCTGCATAGATGAAACGCCTTTATTTCCTTCAGGCTTCTCACCTACTATTCTAAACATTTCAATAAAATATCGGAATTGGATAAAACCAAAACGAATTGTAAAAAATAATCCAAGCCCTACTAAAATATAGACTAAATAATCCCAAATAAAGGCACTTGGAATATTAATCATTTTGCTGAAAAAAGACTCCATACTTACCTCCCGTTTTTGCAATTCATGCTGAATTCATTTTTGATGTTAGATTTTTTAACACAACGAGTATTATTATATCACAATATGTCGAATTAGAAAGTTTTTTCGGAAGAATATTATGTTGGTTTGATTTTTTATTTTCTATGAATAAAATCATTAGAAATCAATAAAAAGAGTCTCCCTTTCTATTCATTCTCCGCTTGTTTCTCCCTAACCTTAGGGTGTATATCGTGATAATGTTTGAGCTGCAAACATATCTTTAAAATATGTTTTGAATCACACCCTAGATCGGGTATACATATACTAATAAAAGACATTTCACTTTAAAATGGAACTGAAACGATATATACTTAACAAAGTGAATTTTATTTTTAAATTTAATAAATCAGGTTTACTTTTAAGATGGTCTGGGGTATCATTATAAAAATATTCAGTAATATCGAAGGGGGGAGATCATTTGAAAAAAGTAACGATACTTAAAGCGTCCATCTTATTTTTGGCGATTGCCAGTTTTCATTTGTTCTCAATTCCCCACGCCTTTGATATTGGCCATCATTATAAAGCGGTAGCCGACCAGCAGGAAATGCATGAGATGAAAGCTGGCCAAAATGCAGATGATGAAAAGAAATCCATCACCGGAACTTTTGCGCTGACTGCCTTCTCAATGGCTGTGCTGCTGATGACCGCGGAAAACAAAGATATATGTTACTCCCGGAGACGGCAGCGAAGAAAAAGCTTTATACTGGCGAAATTTTATCAATCGTCTTATTTCGACAAACTTCATGTTCAACATCACCCGAATATATAACGAAAATATGAGGAGGCTGTTAACATGTTGTTTATCTTAAGAATGGTGATTTTAGGCTTGTTCTCTTTCACAGCGCTGAACTTATTTGTATGGCAAGGTATTGAAGTCATTCATGCCGTGACAGACTTATTCACCAGCCATGAAAGCTGATGAAAAACAAAATATACCCGCTCACGATATGTGGGCGGGTTTTTTAATGGTTATTCAGTTGTAAGACGCCAGACAGCTGTGACCTTGCCTGATTCTTCTTCATCAATAAAGAATGAACCATTGCTGTATCTGTCGTTTGTTCGCAGCTCTTTAGCCTGCAGTTCTTTTCTGTCCCCTTTTTCCGTTTCTGCCATAAATCGCTCATCAAGTCCGCACGCGAACAGCGAAACGACACGATGTGGATTTTTCTTCAGTTCACGCAGCATAACGACTCCCCGTTTTGCACGGGAGGTCTTTTCAAACTCAGAAAGACTCATACGTTTGACCGCTCCCCGCTGTGTAAACAATACGAGAGAATCAGACTCATTCAGAATTTCTCCTGACACAACAAAGTCTCCATCTTTCAAGTTAATTCCTTTAACGCCAGCTGCACGTGCGCCCACAACATTTACTTCATCTTCTCCAAACCATAGGCCATACCCCAGATGTGACGCCATCAAGATCTGACTGTCACCATTTGTCACATGTACATCAATCAGCTCGTCTTCACCCTTTAGATTTAACGCCACAAGTGCTTTAGAATAACGCTGTGCTTTGTAATGGGTGAGTTCTGTCTTTTTCACCATGCCGTTTTTCGTGAAGAATAAAAGATAAGCAGTTGGATCAAACTCTTTTATCGGTATGGCCTTTACAATCGTTTCGTCACGTTCAATCGTGATTATGTTAGAAAAGTGCTGGCCCATGTCCTTCCATCTGATATCAGGCAGCTGGTGAACCGGACAATAGATATAGCTTCCCTTATTCGTGAAAAGCAGCAGCACATCTGTCGTATTCATTTCAAACTGGTGCAGCATCCTGTCTGTGTCCTTCATTCCAAAATCCTGTCCGTTTGAAGCGGCAAAGGAACGCTGGCTTGTGCGCTTTAAGTAGCCATCTTTTGTAACGGTCACGTATACATCCTCAGAGGCAACCATGACTTCAAGATTAATTTTGATTTCCTCAATTTTTTCTTCAATGACAGAGCGTCTAGTGTCCGAATATTTCTTTTTCAGCGCTTTTAAGCTGTTTGTAATGACCTTTAACAGCTTTTTATCATTGCTCAAAATCGATTCAAGCTCTTCAATATTTTTGCTGAGCTCTTCAGCCTCTTCCTTGAGCGCTGTGATATCGGTATTTGTTAAACGATATAGCTGCAAGGACACGATAGCTTCAGCCTGAGGCTCAGTGAATTCATATTTCGCCATTAAATTGTTTTTGGCGTCACGTTTATCGCTTGAGGAGCGAATCGTTGCGATAACTTCATCCAAGATCGATAAAGCTTTCATAAGACCTTCTACAATGTGATGTCTGTCTTTTGCTTTTTGAAGCTCGTAAACGGATCGGTTTGTCACAACTTCTTTTTGGTGGCCGATGTATGCATCTAAAATAGATGGCAGACTCATCAGCATTGGACGGCGGTTGTGGATCGCCACCATATTAAAGTTATACGTAATCTGTAAATCAGTATTTTTATATAAGTAATTCAAAATGCCCTTGGCATCTGCTTCTTTCTTTAGTTCTACGACCACTCTAAGGCCGGTTCGGTCTGTTTCGTCTCGAACCTCGGAGATGCCCTCAACCTTTTTATCAATACGGTACTCGTCCATTTTTTTCACAAGGTTGGCTTTATTGACTTCAAACGGAATTTCTGTAATCACAATTTGCTCACGTCCGCCTCTGATCGTTTCGATCTCAGCTTTTCCGCGGATAATAATTTTCCCTTTTCCGGTTTCGTAGGCTTTTCTAATGCCATCAACGCCCTGGATAATTCCGCCTGTCGGAAAGTCAGGCCCTTTGATCACTTCCATGAGATCGTCTACAGAGCATGACGGCATTTGAATGCGTTTAATAACAGCATCAATGACCTCTCCTAAATGATGAGGCGGTATATCAGTCGCGTATCCTGCAGATATACCGGTAGATCCGTTGACCAGCAAGTTAGGGAACATAGCCGGAAGTACAACAGGCTCCTTGCTTGTATCATCAAAGTTTGGGACAAATTCAACAGTATTTTTGTCAATATCCCGCAGAAGCTCTGATGCAATCGAAGACAACTTCGCTTCTGTGTAACGCATGGCCGCCGGAGGATCTCCATCTATACTTCCGTTATTCCCGTGCATTTCAATTAATACATTCCGCACTTTCCAATCCTGGCTCATCCGCACCATTGCTTCATACACCGAACTGTCACCGTGCGGATGGTAGTTACCGATGACATTACCGACCGTTTTGGCCGCTTTTCTGAAATTTTTATCAAATGTGTTTCCGTCCGTATGCATCGCATACAGAATTCTGCGCTGTACGGGCTTTAAACCGTCGCGCGCATCAGGCAGCGCCCTGTCTTGAATAATATATTTACTATAGCGTCCAAAACGGTCGCCGATCACCTCTTCTAATGGTAAATCATGAAATAATTCTGGCTGTGACAATCATTAAACCTCCTCAGCGACCGATAAGTTTTCATTTTCTAAAATATTGCTTTCTTCATCCAAGCCGAAAGCTACATTTTTCTCAATCCACTTTCTGCGCGGCTCTACTTTATCGCCCATTAATGTCGTCACGCGTCTCTCAACACGTGCCGCGTCGTCAATTTTGACCCTTACAAGCGTACGGGATTCCGGATTCATCGTCGTTTCCCACAGCTGATCTGCGTTCATCTCACCAAGACCCTTGTATCGCTGGATTGTATAGCCCTTGCCGACTTTTTTCAGTACATCATCCATCTCTTCATCAGACCATGCATATTCAATGATTTCTTTTTTCCCGCTGCCTTTGCTGACCTTATATAAAGGAGGCAGTGCAATAAATACCTTTCCATTCTCAATGAGCGGCTTCATATAGCGATAGAAAAAGGTTAAAAGCAGTACTTGAATATGAGCGCCGTCAGTATCGGCATCCGTCATAATGATGATTTTATCGTAGTTAATGTCGTCAACTGAAAAATCAGCCCCGACACCGCCGCCGATGGCATGAATGATCGTATTAATCTCTTCGTTTTTAAAGATATCAGCAAGCTTTGCTTTTTCCGTGTTAATGACTTTACCGCGCAATGGCAGAACCGCTTGGAATCTGCGGTCTCTTCCCTGCTTTGCTGAACCACCCGCAGAGTCACCCTCAACGAGATACAATTCATTTTTTGCCGGATTTCTCGAACCCGCAGGTGTCAGCTTACCGCTTAATGTCGCTTCTGATTTTTTTTCGTTTTTTGCCGCTTCTGGCTTCTTCCCGGGCTTTACGTGCCGCTTCTCGCGCCTGGCTCGCCTTTATTGCTTTTTTCACAAGAAGAGTAGCGGTGTCCCGATTTTCCTCTAAAAAGTAAGCAAGCTGTTCTGATACGATTGCGTCTACAGCAGATCTTGCTTCGCTTGTGCCGAGTTTTCCTTTTGTTTGTCCTTCAAATTGAAGAAGTTCTTCAGGAATACGGACAGAGATTATAGCTGAAAGCCCTTCCCTTATATCTGTGCCTTCAAGGTTTTTATCCTTTTCTTTCAGCAAAGCCACTTTTCTCGCATATTCATTAAAGGCTCTCGTCATCGCTGTCTTTGCACCTGACTCATGAGTACCGCCGTCTTTTGTTCTGACGTTGTTAACAAACGACAGGATATTTTCTGAATAGCCGTCGTTAAACTGAAACGCAAAATCCACTTCGATGGAATGATGCTCTCCTTCAAATGAGACCACTTCAGACAGAGCATCTTTTTCCTCATTTAAGTAAGCAACAAACGCTTCTATTCCGTTCTCATAATAAAAGACTTCACGCTGGCCGTTCCGCTCGTCAATCAGTTCAATTTTTAATCCTTTTAATAAAAACGCTGATTCCCGTAAGCGTTCAGAAAGCGTTTCAAAATTATAAGTTGTTGTGCTGAACATTGTCGGATCAGGCTTAAAGTGAGTAAGTGTGCCTGTCTTTTTCGTTTTGCCAATCTTTTCGAGAGATGTGACCGGTTTACCTCCGTTTTCAAAACGCTGCTGATAGACGAAGCCGTCCCGCTCAATCGTAACCGTCAGCCATTCAGATAAAGCATTCACGACAGACGCGCCGACGCCGTGAAGCCCTCCGCTCGTCTTATAACCGCCTTGACCGAATTTTCCGCCTGCGTGAAGCACCGTTAAAATGACCTCAGGGGTTGGTTTGCCGAGTTTATGCATTCCAGTCGGCATGCCGCGGCCTCTATCCTGTACAGAAATACTGTTGTCTTTATGTATTTTAACGATAATGTGATCTCCATGGCCGGCAAGTACCTCATCGACGGAGTTATCTACAATTTCATAAACCAAGTGATGCAAGCCTCTCGCGTCGGTTGAGCCAATATACATACCCGGCCTTTTCCTTACGGCTTCAAGGCCTTCCAGCACCTGTATGGCATCTTCGTTGTAATCAAATTGCTGTTTTCTAGCCAAACGTACAAACCCCTTTCAAAAAACTAACATTCTCTTTTTCATTGTTACTTGTCAATTGTATAAAAGTATTTTTCATAATCCTTGCCCCGGTGCGCTTCTGCCTTGGACTCTCCATTATAACCAATGTCATCCCATTCTCAACATACAGCTAACGAATCATTCCGTAAAACATCCAAAAGTGCTGTTTTTCCAAGATGAGAACGTATGTTTGTTTATTATATATAAAGCAGCGGACCTTCGCAAATCGAACGGCCGGAACCCAGCTTAGCAAGGCATTCAAAAAAAGCTGTTCAAGCTTTATTGTATCTGTTTCACAGTAATTCGCAAACAATATCTTTACATGAAAAAGCAAAAATCCTTGAATTCACAAGGATTTTTGCAGCTCTGCACCTATTTTGTTACAGCGTGTGCCACTTTTATGCACAGATCCATGATGACCGTTCTGCCTTCTTCCTTCAGCATCTGATAAGCCTCTTCGTTTACCAGGCCTTGCTGCGCCCAAAATACCGGGGCATCTGTCTCCAGAAACTCTTTAGCGACATCAGGAAGCTGTTCTGAACGTCTGAATACATTTACGATATCAATCGGACCGTCAATTTCTTGTAACGATGATACGGCTTTTACACCAAGCGCCTCTTCGATCGTCGGATTTACTGGTATGATTTCGTATCCCGCATCCTGCATCGCTTTTGATACCATATACGATGTTCTATCGGGACGGTCTGAAAGCCCGACTACAGCAATTCTCTTACTTCCATCAAGAATTTCTTTGATTTCCGCTTTTGAAGGGTTTTGCATGATAGACCACTCCTTTTTGTTTATTCTACACGACCGAAAAGGAAGAAATCAAAATATGATGTATGGCTGATTAGATTTGTAAGCAAACTTTACAAAAAAACTTATCATCAGATCATGATATCTCATGTTAAAATAGAGATTAGGGACATTAAAAAAGGAGAAATGTAGATGTTAATTGCTTTATTGATTATTTTGGCCTACTTGATAGGCAGCATTCCATCTGGCTTAATCGTAGGGAAGCTTGCCAAGGGAATTGATATTCGGGAGCATGGAAGCGGAAACTTAGGCGCTACCAACGCGTTCCGTACACTGGGCGTAAAAGCTGGTTCGGTTGTCATAGCCGGAGATATTTTAAAAGGGACACTGGCAGCTGCATTGCCTTACCTCATGCATGTTGATATTCATCCGCTCCTTGCGGGAGTCATAGCGGTTCTTGGCCATGTGTTTCCTGTGTTCGCCAAATTTAAAGGCGGCAAAGCCGTAGCAACTTCGGGAGGCGTCTTGCTGTTTTATGCACCTCTGTTATTCATTACAATGGTTGCGGTCTTTTTCATCTTTTTATACTTGACTAAATTTGTCTCTCTGTCATCAATGTTAACAGGGATATATACTGTCATATATAGTCTCTTTGTACATGATAAGTATTTATTGATTGTCGTCACGCTGCTCACTGTTTTTGTAATATACAGGCACCGGGCGAATATCAAACGAATTATCAATAAAACAGAACCTAAAGTCAAATGGTTATAATGGTTATAAATGTTTCAAAAACTTCTATTTTGACACGAGATAGCCTTATACGTTTATAATAGAGAAAATCAAATGATAACAAAGGGAAAAGGGGGTCCTGTTATGAATATGACAGTTAACGAAGACGCGCTGAACTGGTATAAAGAAGAGCTCGATTTACAAAACGGAGACCAAGTTCGATTTTTCGTCCGCTATGGCGGCTGCAGCAACGTTCAAAAAGGCTTTTCTCTCGGAGTGGCGAAAGATGCTCCCCAAGAGGCAGGAGTCACGGCAGAAGTCGGCGGCATTACCTTCTTTATTGAAGAAAGTGATCTTTGGTACTTTGACAACCATGATCTTCTCGTCAGCTATTCAGAGTCGGCTGATGAGCCTGTATTTGAATACCATTAAGAAAAAGAACGCATATCATATGCGTTCTTTTTTATAAATGAAAACGTGTGAGATGGTCGGTCAGCTTTTCTTGTTCTAAGATATATTTTTGCGTCTCGCCCAATAGATCAAAGTGGGGAAATTCGCTTTTTTTATGTATCCATTCTTCCTTCAAACCGTACGCCGCACCCCATTGAACCAGCTTATCAATATCTGCACAGCCTGCTTTTGTCACGGTTTTAGATTCCGGGAAACGGTCATCCAGCCAATAATGTGTTAAAAATGCGATTTCCCCTCTTTTGACTGCCTTCTTCCAGCGGTTAACTTCCTCCCGTTTCACGCCAAATGCCATATGTCATTCACTTCCTATTTTTTGGCCTTTTCATATGCTGCGTGCCAATCGGGGAAAGCCTTACGAAACTGAATCGGTTTAAAACTTTCTTTATCCACACAAATATGAGATGATTTCGCTTGAATAGATAGCTCACCAGCCGGATTATAAATATGGTAGCCATATATGGTTTTAAAGCCGTTGTATTCCTCAATCCATGTGTGCACCACCGCAGTTTCTCCATAATGGAGGGGTTTTTTGTAGGAAATATTGATATCAACGACTGGAGAAAGCACGCCTTTCTTTTCCATATCACTGTATAAAAAGCCTAGGTCTTTAATGAGTGCCGTCCTTCCGACCTCCATCCAAACAAGATAATTCGCATGATACACGATCCCCATTTGATCTGTTTCGGCGTAACGCACTTCTATTTCTGTTTTTGATACATGCAAGATACTCTGCTCCCTTAATCAGTTTAGCCCCATTTTACCACATCCAAATCAGAAAGAAAAAAACCAGGTTTCCCTGGTTTTTACGAACGGTATCCGTTTTCTCTCGCTTCGGATTCGTCTTGAATTTCATTGCGAAATGCTTCGATGCTCTCTTCCCGTCTTGCGTTTTTTTCTTTGATGCGCTGCTTATCTTCTCCTGAAGCAAACTCCATTGATTCCTCTGCTTCTTCTATATTTTCGATTGTATTTTGGACCATATCCTGCAGTTTCTCTACGTTGTCGGAACGGTCGTCAGGATTAGGCTGCTGATATTGATTTTGGTTTTTTGTCATTGGGATGAACCTCCTAGAATAAAATCAATCCGGCGCTACTCGCCTTTCGTCTGCATGATAATTGGCTGCTGACCAGAAGTATCGTGCATTTTTTCCCCTTTATTGCGTTTATATTTAACAGGCTTCGTACCCAAGTGGCTTGGAGCATATTGAGGCTGACCGTTTTTCTTGTTGTTTCCCATGTTTATCCCTCCTCAACAAATAGGATTCTCAAAAGGAGGGGCAAACATGAATACAAATTAAAGGTTATTTTTGCTTAAATCGCTGTTCAAGCTTTTCCTCAAGCTGATTTAAATATTCCGTATTCGTCATCAGCTCTTTTTTGTTTTCCATGACGAGCTCATGAAAAGATCGTTTTCTCATCTTCTTCACTCTTCTCACCTCCGCGTATTCTTTTATTTTTTCCAATTCTGAAAATTTGTAAGCATGTTTGCAAAATAAAAAAACTGAATCTAATGAAGATCCAGTTTTTCTTTCATCTCTTTTTTTGTCATGGTCCCGATATGTATGTCTTGAATCACGCCTTTTTCATCTAAAATATACGTAGTTGGGTATGAAAACACATTATAGTCAGCATTAATTCCTTTTTTATCAATCAAAATGGGGAAGGTTAAATGATACGTATCAGCAAAGGTTTGCACCTGTTTCTCGCTTTTCTCAGCTGAAGTGAAATTAACTGCAATAACCGCTACATCTGAGTGCTCCTTTTGCAGTTCCTCCATCGCCGGCATTTCCTGTCGGCACGGTTTGCACCAAGTTGCCCAGAAGTTAAGCAGAACTTTTTTACCTTTAACATCTGATAAAGAGGTCCTTTCTCCTGATAGCGTTTTCAGAGTGAAGTCAGGCGCTTGCTGTCCCTCTTCAATGCCTATTTCTTTTTTGCTAAATTGCTGATAGATGTTCCAGCACATGTATCCGGCAAGCCCAATCAACAGGATTCCCGCCACCCATTTTTTCAGCATAATGTCACCCCCGGAGCTATCTTATCTCATAAAAAGAAGAGAAAGCAGGGTGCCTTCTCTTCTTCATACATTATGATTGCTTCATTTTTTCGCGAAGCACCATTTGCAGAATTCCGCCATGGCGGTAATAATCAATTTCAACTTCACTATCGAAGCGCACAAGTGCTTCAAATGTTTTTACACTTCCGTCTTCATCAATTGCTCTTACTGTAACGATATCACGAGGGCGTACGCTTTCATCAACATCCACCTCGATCACTTCTTTACCGCTTAAGCCGAGTGTATCCGCATTTTCACCTTGTTTAAATTGAAGCGGGAGCACACCCATGAATACCAGGTTACTTCTGTGGATTCTTTCAAAGCTCTCAGCAATTACAGTTCTAATGCCGAGCAGGTTTGTTCCTTTTGCAGCCCAGTCACGGGAAGATCCCATACCATAATCTTTGCCCGCTAAGATGGCAAGGCCTGTTTTATCTTCTTTATATTTCATGCAGGCATCATAGATTGATGTCACTTCACCAGTCGGCCAGTACGTTGTAAATCCGCCTTCTGTGCCCGGCGCGATTTGGTTTTTAATGCGGATGTTTGCAAATGTTCCTCTCATCATAACCTCATGGTTTCCGCGGCGTGAACCGTAGGAGTTAAAGTCACGAGGTGACACACCTTTTGCTTGCAAGTATTTTCCGGCAGGTGTATCTTTTCCGATTGCCCCTGCAGGAGAGATATGGTCGGTTGTGACTGAATCGCCGAATTTACCGACAACACGAAGGCCTTTTAAAGGTTCAACCTTGCCTGGTTCAACTGACATTTCTTCGAAGAATGGCGGGTTTTGGATATAAGTTGACTCATTATCCCATTTGTATAGCGCTTCATCTGTTGTCTCAATCTCATTCCAGCGTTTGTTGTCATCGAATACTGTTTCGTACTCCTTGCGGAAGAGCTCCGGTGTAACAGTTTGTTTAACAAGTGAATTAATTTCGTCCATTGACGGCCAAATATCGTTGAAGTACACTTTTTGTCCGTCTTTTCCGACACCGATCGGATCCGTCTTCAGGTTAATGTTCACTGTTCCAGCCAGCGCATAAGCTACTACAAGCGGCGGAGAAGCAAGATAGTTACCTTTCACAAGCGGATGAATACGTCCTTCGAAGTTACGGTTTCCAGAAAGAACAGACGTAATCAACAGGTCATTTTTCGCAACTGCTTCTTCAATTTCCGGTGAAAGCGGACCTGAGTTTCCGATACATGTTGTACATCCGTATCCGACGAGGTTAAAACCAAGCTCTTTCATGTATGGAAGAAGGCCTGAATTAACAAGATATCCTGTAACAACCTTAGAACCCGGTGCAAGTGATGTTTTCACGTAGTTAGGCACTTTGAGTCCTAATTCAACCGCTTTTTTCGCCACAAGGCCGGCGCCGATTAAGACGTATGGGTTAGATGTATTTGTACAGCTTGTAATCGCAGCAATAGCGATTGCACCCGTTTTCATGACTGTTTCTTCGCCGTTAAGCAATTTAAATTTAATTTCTTTGTCTTCCTCTTCGGCGTTTAATCCGAATCCTTGGTTACCCGCAGGGCTGACTAAGTGCTTTTTAAACGTTTCCTGCATAGCAGAAAGCGGAATCAAATCCTGAGGACGTTTTGGACCGGAAAGGTTTGCTTCAATTTTAGACAAATCAATTTCAACGACATCAGTAAATTGCGGGTCTTCTACATCTGGAGTGTAGAACAAGCCGTTGCTTCTGCAGTATGCTTCTACTACGTCAATATGTTCAGCATCGCGGCCTGTCAGACGCAGATAATTTAGAGCTTCTTCATCTACAGGGAAGAATCCGCATGTTGCACCGTATTCCGGAGCCATGTTGGCGATTGTCGCACGGTCTGCCAGCGGCAGTTCAGCAACTCCCGGTCCGAAGAACTCAACAAATTTGCCGACTACGCCTTTTTCACGCAGTACTTGTGTCACTTTTAACGCCAAGTCAGTGGCTGTTGTTCCATTCGGAAGCTTTCCGACGAGTTTCGCGCCGATTACCTCAGGAACAGGGAAATAAGAAGGCTGCCCAAGCATTCCGGCTTCCGCTTCAATTCCGCCTACACCCCAGCCGAGAACACCGATTCCGTTAATCATTGTTGTATGCGAGTCGGTTCCTACCAGCGTATCAGGATACGTAATCAGTTCTCCGTCTTCTTCGACTGCGTGGACAACACTTGCCAAGAACTCAAGGTTTACCTGGTGAACGATACCTGTTGCCGGCGGTACTGCCTGGTAGTTATTAAACGCTTTCTTTGCCCAGCTTAAAAATTTGTAACGCTCTGCATTTCTTTCGAATTCCAAGTCCATATTAATAGCCAGAGCATCTTCTGTGCCCGCTTTATCAACCTGTACAGAGTGGTCGATGACAAGATCAACAGGAATCTCAGGGTTGATTTTGTCAGGATCTCCGCCGACAGCTGCCATTGCTTTACGTAATGAAGCAAGGTCAACTACTGCCGGTACCCCAGTGAAATCTTGTAAAATAACGCGTGACGGTTTAAACGGAACATCGATTTCCTTTAACTCGGCAGTTCCCCATTTTGCCAAATTTTCCACGTGTTCTTTTTTGATGACGAATCCGTCAACTTGACGCAATACAGATTCTAAAAGAACTTTAATGGAATAAGGAAGCTTCGACACATTTCCGATCCCCATATCTTCCAATGCTTTCAAAGAGTAGTAATGATAAGTTTTCCCATTTGTAGTAAACGATTTTCTCGCTTGGAAAACGTCTTGTGCTGCAGTTTTTTGCTCGTTTGCCATTCTCCAAAATCCCCCTTCAGATCAGTTCATTCTCAGATGAACATTACATTCCATCACAATTTTCTCACAATTTCATATTAAAACAAAATCATACATAAGTAAATATCAATGTTTTTATTAAATACAATAAGATCGGCTTATCAGGGCGAAAAATCGGGAAATTTTACTGTCTGCACTCTCTCATATTCCTCATTGAAAGAAGCCATATTATGATTGAGGTGATAATGATGGTCAAACGAAAAGCAAATCACGTAATAAATGGGATGAATGACGCGAAAAGCCAAGGCAAAGGCGCCGGCTATGTAGAAAACGATCAGCTTGTACTGACTGAAGCAGAACGCCAAAATAACAAAAAAAGAAAAACCAATCAATAACGTTGAACTCTTTTAAGGAGGTTCTCATTTTATGACCAATAAAAATACAAGTAAAGATATGCATAAAAACGCTCCTAAAGGACACAATCCGGGTCAGCCGGAACCCCTCAGCGGAAGCAAGAAAGTAAAAAACAGAAATCACACAAGACAAAAGCACAATTCCAGCCATGATATGTAATAAAAGCAGACCTTAGCGTCTGTTTTTTTATGCGTTCACCCATTTCTGACCAACTGCATAAGCTAAAGCAAGGTTGATATATGGAGGAATGCTTCCATGACCCATTCAAAACGAAACGATGCTAATGATTTCGATGGTATGGAGGAATGGCTTCGGCAATTTTTTGAAGATCCGTTCGCCTGGTACGACGAAACATTACCTATTGATCTATATGAAACAAGTCAGCAATATATTATTGAAGCAGATCTGTCGTCTATACAGCCGACACAAATCACAATTACCTTGTCCGGATGTGAGTTCATCCTGACGGTTAAATCCTCGGAACAGACTCTTGAAAAACAAATGATGCTTCCTTTTTATTTGAATGACAAGTCGATTGAGACTGAATGCGAAAATCAAATTCTCACAGTTGCCGTCAATAAAGAGACGAATGATGGCTCTTCTTTTTCTCTTCAATTCCCTCTCAGCTAAAATCAAAAGTCACTTTCATCCCCTATAATGAAAGTGACTTTTTTTCCGTCCATTTATCGTCAAATACCCTCTAGTGACTCTCCCATGGCCAAATAGCAGATTCACTATACAATAGAATATGATCTACCATCTCTTTTGACTAGACGTCTATCATTTTTTTCTATTTTTTTAAACATTGTTCTTCTATTCTTTCTTCATATACAATATGGTTAGTATAAGGGGGAATGATTGATGCTGGAAGGCTGGTTTTTGTGGTTTATTCTGTTTTGGGTGATCACGATGATTGTCTTGTTATCAATCGGCGGTTTTTTTATGTTTCGAAAGTTTTTAAAGCGTTTACCAAAAGAGGACGGCAAATCTGAGCTGGATTGGCAGGATTACTATATTGAAAACAGCAGACATCTATGGAGCCATGAAAACAAACAATTTCTCGATGAATTGGTCACACCTGTTCCGGAGCTGTTCAGAGATATAGCTCGAGCAAAAATTGCCGGAAAAATCGGAGAGCTGGCATTAAAAGAAAACGCAGCAGCGATTGATCAGCGGCTTATTATCAAAGGTTATATTCTGGCTACTCCGAAAAGAGACCATACCTTTTTAAAGAAACATCTAAGAGACAAGAAAATCGATATTGAACCTTATCAGGCCCTTCTTAAATAAAAAACCTTTCCCGCAAGGAGGAAAGGTTTTTTAATTCATTTGAATGTCTGCTGACTGCAGCTCGCTTTGAAGTTTTCGGTATGACAGATACATGGCGATTCTCCACGGCACAATCATACCGAAAGCCAGAATCCAAAACATTCCGCTCAGTGCGCCGTAATCAACCGATGTGCTTAAAATTGATTTCATCACAATTCTGATCACTAAAAGGCCGACTAATATAAAGACAAATGCCTTAGAGCGTTTCATGTAAATTTCATTATTTTTAATTTCAAACTTTGAAGTTTTTATAAGAAAAATAGAGAAAATCACGCCTAAAGTGATCGCTTCTAAAAACTCTTCACCCGTTACCCAAAAAACCGGAAATAAAAACATTAACGCCCCCGTACTCATAAAAATCGGCGGGAGAATGATTTTTTTCGGTGAAACGGGCTTATCGGAAGACTTAATTCTGACCACCATCACAGCTGCAGCCATTAAAACAGCAACAATTGATGAAACTATAATCATCATACTTATCATTCCTTTGTTTTCTCGGAGTGTTGACACTATATACTATACTCCAAAACAATAAAAAAAACCATTTTGAAAAGAAATGACTATCAATTTCCCATAACGCGGTTGACAGCTTCTAATACTTTGGACTCCTCAAACGGTTTGACAATAAAATCTTTGGCCCCAAGTTCAATGGCTTCTGTAACAATTCTTTGCTGGCGCATTGCGGTACACATGATTATCTTTGCTTTAGGGTCAAAGGATATGATCTCACGGAGCGCCTTAATGCCATTTTTCACCGGCATCGTAATATCCATGGTCACTAAGTCCGGCCGAAGTTTTTTATACAGGTCAGCCGCTTGCTCGCCGTCCGCCGCCTCGCCTGCTATTATGTAATTTGCCTCTTCCAAGATCTCTCTGATTTTTACTCTCATGAACTTGGCGTCGTCTACAACTAAAACTCTTGTCATATTCCCCTCCAAAAATCGAATTCCTCAGGTAATAGTCTTATTGTACCAAAAACAAAAGGATTAGTAGTAGTGCAAAAGTAATTTAACAGTCAGAAACCTGTAAATCCACCAAAAAGATCCGACAGCAAAATAATGATCAAGTTCATCCAGTCAAAAAATAGCAAGACCCCAATAACAATCATAAGTACACCGCCCGCTTTCATGATCAAAAGCTGATTCTTCCTGATCCACTTTAGCTTCGTAATGAAGAACGACAATAATACAAACGGAACGGCAAATCCGAGAACATATAGCATCATATACGGTATCGCTGAGCCAGGATTCGTACCTGCTAATGTGATAACAGCCCCCAAAATGGGACCGGTGCAAGGCGTCCATCCGGCCGCAAAAGCCATACCGATTAAAACGGAACCGAAAAAACCGCCTGGCCTATGCTTAAAATGGACTCTGCGTTCTTTCATGATAACTTCAGGCCGAAACACGCCAAGCGTAATAAAACCGAACAGAATAATGAGCAAAGCGCCAACTTGCCGAATGGCATCATGATAATCCCTAAACAGGGTTCCAATAAAAGATGTTCCATATCCTAAAGCTATAAAAATCACTGAAAACCCCAGCAAAAAAAACAGCGTATGGGCCAAGCTTCTTTTTTGCAGCAATAGTTTCTCTGTTTTCACATCATCCATGCTGACTCCTGTAATATATGACAGGAAAGCCGGATAAAGCGGCAGGCAGCAAGGCGAAATAAATGATAAAAATCCCGCGCCGAATGTCAGAAAATAATTCACATCTCCCATGTCATCATCCCTTCATGATTTGACATTCCTTCAAGTTATGACAAAATCATTTCATTTTTTTAACACTTTCACTCGAAGGATTTCTATTTTCAAAAAAAACTTATATAATTTAATTTGACATTGAGACATTGTACTCCTTCTCATTTGAAAATTAGTATAAATATGGATATAATATAAACATTCACTTTTGAAGATCTAATGTATGAAAGGATACATCCCTGTGATTAGAGAGCATCTATTAAATGAAATTGAAAAAAAAAGAGCAGAGCTGCTGCAAATTGTCATGGCGAACGGAATGACATCTCATATTACGATAGAACTCAGTCAGGAGCTTGACCATCTTCTCATACAATATCAAAAGCAGCGCCTTCGAGCAGTAGCGGGTGATGAATGATTGCAAAATAAAAAACCCGATAAAGGGTTTTTTATTTTATAACCATGTTTCTCTATATCATAATCTTTACGTATTATTTCGTTTGATTATTCATGGCTTTCATCATTTGATTGATTTTCTTTTGAGAAGGTTTCATTCCCATTTGCATCATCATCATGCGTAACATTTGTTCATTAATAGGCGGATTCTTTTTAAGGTAGCTCATCATATATTTACGAGCAATAAAAAACCCGAGTGCAACACCTATGAGCAGTGCAACAACGCCCACTAGGATGCCAACCCATAAAGTCATTTTATTTCCTCCTTCATGTTGTCTAGTTTAAAGTGTACTAAACCAAAAGCTATTATACAACATTTACATCTCTTTTTCTTCGGTTTTAGACAAAATTTCTTTCTTTCACCGGATTTAACCACCCATACCGCTTCGTATTGAAATCCATTGCGAGAAAGCAAGGGCTTACTTTGCGAAGAACTTCAAAAAATATCGTTTCCGCCTCGTAATCTCCGTTAGCTACAATTTCAATCATGTGTTCTTTCATCATAAAAGACGCTTGTCCCTTTGCTTTTGGGAGAGATAATCTATAAATATAATCCAG
Organism: Bacillus sp. PAMC26543; assembly: GCF_014250375.1. Lineage (NCBI taxonomy): Bacteria > Bacillati > Bacillota > Bacilli > Caryophanales > Bacillaceae > Bacillus > Bacillus sp. PAMC26543. The sequence goes on from NZ_CP060193.1 coordinate 2,208,192, forward strand.
CTGTGTATAGTTTGTATTGTTCAAATTCATTTTTAACCGCTGATGCATATGTAAAATCGGAATGGGTTTCGTAATATATTGAATTTGTTTCTCTGTCATTTCATACTGCTGCCTCGTCAGGCTTGTCCAATGATAGTCTTGAAACAGATCAAACATAACCGATTCCCGCCCGAAATAGTGATTGGCAAATTCCTCTTTGATCAGGTACGTATAGTAGTGACGTTCCATCTTCTCATCCCCTTTTCCAGCAGCATTTCATTTGCATTCTATTATACAAAAGAAGAGAAGAAAGAATTGTCTATTACTGTTAAACAGCCAATACTATTTTTGTCGGATAAACAAGAAAAAGAGGATGATTTGACTCATCCCCTTTGAAAAACTTATTTATTGATTAATGCTTTGACTCGATCCACAACGTTTGCAACTGAGAAGCCGTATTCATTGATAATGGTTTCGCCAGGAGCGGAGGCGCCGAATTTGTCAATACCGAGCACGTCTCCTTCAAGCCCTGTGTATTTGCCCCAGCCAAATGATGAGCCCATTTCAATCGCAAGACGTTTTCTCACATCTGACGGAAGCACGGAGTTTTTGTATTCATCCGATTGTTTCTCAAAACGATCTACTGAAGGCATGCTGACGACAGAAACATCAATATTTTCTTTCGCCAATTCTGCCTGTGCTTCAATTGCGAGGCCAACCTCTGAGCCCGTAGCGATAAGAAGAGCGGCAGGTGTTTCGTTTTTAGACTTAGAAACAACATAAGCACCTTTTTCTACACCAGCCAATGCCTCTTCAGCTGTTTGGTCGATTGTAGGAAGGTTTTGACGTGTCAATACAAGCGCTGTTGGGTGATTTGTGCTCTGCACCGCAAGCTTCCAAGCCGCTGCTGTCTCATTACCGTCTGCAGGGCGGATTAAAGAAAGGTTAGGCATTGCCCGTAATGAAGCAAGCTGCTCAACCGGCTCGTGAGTCGGTCCATCTTCACCGACCGCGATACTGTCGTGAGTAAAGACATATGTCACAGGAAGACCCATTAATGCTGCAAGGCGAATGGCCGGACGCAAGTAATCAGAGAAGACAAAGAATGTTCCGCCGAATACACGAAGTCCGCCGTGAAGCGCCATACCATTTAAGGCTGCACCCATAGCAAATTCGCGAACACCAAACCAGAAATTTTTGCCTGAGTAATCAAGCGCTGTATAATCACCGGAATTTTTAATCGTCGTTTTGTTTGATCCTGCTAAGTCTGCAGAACCGCCGACAAAGAACGGAATTTTATTCGCAAGACCGTTCAGAACTTCACCTGAAGAGGCACGGGATGCCAGACTGCTTCCTTTTTCATAAACAGGCACCTCTTGATCCCAGTCTTTCGGAAGTTCTCCTTTGATAGCCAGCTCAAGCTGTTCAGCGAGTTCCGGATAAATTTCTTTATATTTAGCGAATTGGTCATTCCATTCCTGTTCCTTTTTCTCGCCGGATTCTTTTACTGTTTTTGCGAAATGCTCATATACTTCTGACGGAACGTAGAAATCTTCTTCATACGTCCATGCATAAGCTTCTTTTGTTAATTTACTTTCTTCTTTGCCAAGCGGAGCACCGTGAACACCGGAAGTGCCGGCACGGTTAGGAGAACCGAATCCGATTGTCGTTTTTACTTCAATCAATGTAGGTTTCTTGTCGTTTTGGCGTGCTTTTTCAATTGCCGCAGATAATTCTTCAATATTGTTTCCATCCTCAACGTAAAGAACTTCCCAATTCATCGCCTCAAAACGCTGTTTCACGTTTTCAGAGAATGAACGATCCAGATCTCCGTCCAATGAGATGTCATTAGAATCGTATAATACGATCAGACGGCCAAGCTGAAGATGGCCTGCAAGTGAAGCGGCTTCAGAAGAAATACCTTCCATTAAATCGCCGTCACCGCAAATGCTGTATGTATAGTGATCGACTACATTGAATGAATCGCGGTTGTAAGTTTCGGCTAAATGGCGTTCTGCGATAGCCATTCCGACCGCCATTGCGATTCCTTGTCCAAGCGGCCCTGTTGTTGCATCAACACCGGCTGTATGTCCGAATTCCGGATGCCCCGGTGTTTTGCTGCCCCACTGGCGGAATCCCTTAAGATCTTCAATGCTGAGATCATACCCGCTTAAATGAAGCATGCTGTATAAAAGTGCTGATCCGTGTCCCGCAGATAAAACAAAACGGTCGCGGTTAAACCACCCAGGGTTTGCCGGATTTACATTCATAAATTTTGTCCATAGCGTATATGCCATTGGCGCTGCCCCCATAGGCATACCAGGGTGACCAGAGTTTGCTTTTTCAATAGCGTCTATTGATAGTGTGCGAATGGTAGCAACTGATTTCTTTTCAATTGTATCCATAAAAATCCCCTTCCTTATATGTTGTACCCTTTCATCATAAATGTCTGACGACTTTTTCTCAACTGTTTCAGCTTAAATTTGAGAGAAACTTGATGAATTTTGTCACCTGAAGAAAGCGCTGTTGTTTGTAGTATATACAAAAGAGGAATACGATATTGCCGTATTCCTCTTATATTAGTGAAGTCTGTTATTATTTTTTTCTCTTTTTAACTTTTCAGGTGTTACGTCATTGCCTTCAGGATCAATGATTTTTACACTTTTTAATGTGTTTTTCATAGAAGAACGAAATCCTTTTAGGTACTCTTGACGGAGCTTTTGCTGTTCAGCTTTTTCTTCTTCTGTAATAACGCCAGCTTTAGCTTTTGCGGCAAGTTCATTGATTCTGGCAATTTTTTCGTTTGAAATCATGATAAACTCCTTTATTGCATTTTGTCTATATACTACTAAAACAAGAGGAGTTTTACAACTGATTCACTCGCCTGTCTGCTCATTCTCTATGTATTCCTGAAAACGCCGATGGACTGTCGCCTTTGACACATCATAGCCAAAACCTCTCAACGTAGCCGCGATTTCAGCAAACGTCAGTTTATTCGCTCTCAACCGGACAATCTCCGAGATCGGAACTTCTATTCTTTCTTTTCCGCTGTTTTCATGCTGGTTTTTCAGGTTCTTTTGTGGCTTAAAACCATTTTTCACTGCGCGTTTCATTCCGCGTTTAATTTTCATGTTGTGGATTTTCCGCTGGTATTCCTCCACAATGCTGACGATTTCCAGCACCATAGAGTCAGCCTCTGATAACTCCAGCTCACCTCTGTGAGCGGTCGTATATACTTTTACACCTTCCCTGTAAATACAATGAAGAAGTGCAATTTTCGCGTTTCCCCGGCCGAGTCTTGTTTCATCCTGAACTAAAATCACATCAATATTTGAATTCTTGATATGATCAAGCAAATCAAATACACCATCCCGGTCCATTTCATATCCGCTGGCTTTTTCAGAAATCACTTTGACGACTTCCATGCCGTTCTCGGCAGCAATGGCCGTAAGCTCCTCCTTCTGCCGCTTTAATGAGGTTTCTTGCTGTTCTTTATTTGTGCTTACTCGGGCATAAATGAGTGCTTTCACCTTTCTACCTTTCCTCTCTATTTAACAGTAGCCAGTTCGTATGCAGCCGGGTGTTCCTTTTTTAATGGAATCACCAATTCATCCCCCGGCTGAATCTCAGACGTCTGGAGATTATTTTTTTCAGCTACCCATTCAACAAAATCACTTTTATTTATCTTTTTTGAGTTATCCACCTGATCAGCAAGCGACCAGAGCGTATCCCCAGACTGAACTTTTATTTTAACATATTGATTAAGCTCCTGGTCGCTGCTTGTATATGACAACAGAAGGATAACCACGCTTAGAATCACAGTGAACAGGCCGACAAAAATAATAGATTCTTTATTCATGATAACAACCTCCGACAAGAATGTTTGTTCGCTTTTTTATAATTTCAGTATATACGAACAAACGTTTCTGTCAATTGTTTTTTTCGAACCTATGTTTGTACTGTCAGGAAAATCATGCTATAATCTATTTAAAATCGACGTTTAGAGGTGCAAAAAATGACGAAGCTATCAAAAAGGCAACTTGATATCCTCCGTTTTATTAAAGCAGAGGTTAAATCAAAAGGATATCCGCCTTCGGTTAGAGAGATCGGAGAGGCTGTCGGCCTTGCGTCCAGTTCTACTGTCCATGGCCATTTGGCCCGTTTGGAAACAAAAGGGCTGATTAGACGCGATCCGACAAAACCAAGAGCGATAGAAATTCTGGATGAAGAAGTAGAGATTCCAAAAAGCCAAGTCGTTAATGTACCGGTAATCGGAAAAGTAACGGCGGGCTCACCTATTACAGCGGTTGAAAACATTGAAGAATACTTCCCGCTTCCTGACCGTATGGTTCCTCCGGATGAGCATGTGTTTATGCTGGAGATCATGGGTGACAGTATGATTGACGCAGGTATACTTGATAAGGACTATGTTATTGTAAAACAGCAAAACACGGCGAATAACGGTGAAATCGTAGTGGCGATGACAGAAGATGATGAAGCTACGGTAAAACGTTTCTATAAAGAGGATACACACATTCGCTTACAGCCTGAAAATCCAACCATGGCTCCGATCATACTGCAGAATGTCAGCATATTAGGAAAAGTAATTGGTGTGTTCAGAACTGTCCATTAAACTATCAAGCTATCAGTTACAAAGAATAACCCCCCTCTCCCTTTACGGAGTGGGGGGTTTTGTTTTAAAAAAAGCAGGTTCGCCCTGGCTTAGGTACGAACCTGAATAGGAGGAAAAAGAACATCATGTTTACACCATAATTATCCATCATTTAATTGTTGAAGTCAAGAAATTTTCTTTCCTTAACGAAACTTTTTTTAAAAAAAGTGCTGTTTAAAAAATTAGACGTTCTTTTCTTATAAATGTTTCGATTTTCGGACGTGAAAAGATGAGTTATACTCTCCTCTTTTATATTTAGCGAGGCAAAAGGAAATACACTGAATATTTAGTACATAGTTTATTTAGTTAATTTATTCCGCAAAAAAAGCTCACTTCTTTTCAAAAATGTGAGCATCAATCAAAATTAAAATATTCTACACCATAGCGGCCTTTTACATGAACACTTGCACAGTTTTCTGAATGTTCTTCAGCTAATATTCGATACCGGTGATAAGGTTCAATGGAAACCTTATCGTGAGCGCTAAAGTCAAACCAATTACCGGTGAATTGTTTTGTGCTTAACGTAGTATAATCCCCTGCAAGTCCCATTCGCTGAAGCTTAATGTTAACTGAACAAGTGTTCACTCCTAATATCGTAAATTGGTATCCTAAAAAATAATCCATTGCCGGTACATCACTAATGTTTTCTACATAAAGCGCTTTTGTTCCGTCATTTAGAATAAAGTCGGTTTTATGCTCAAAATGTGAAGTTGCTGCATGAATGGTCCCGGTTCCAAAAACACATAGCAAAACAGCTGTCATGAGCAATATTTTATTTCTCAACTGCAATCCCCCTCCTTTACCATATATTAACCCCATAAGATAAATATGTATATTCCCTGTTACTCTGTTTCCCGTACTTTTTCAATCGTGAAAATCCATGTGGGTTTTAGCTTGCTTATAATATTGAAGTCTGTCTTGAAGAGTTCCTGTATGGAATTCAAATTTATGGCCGTCAGGATCAGTGAAATAAATTGATTTTCGATCCCGTTCATCTCGTTCTCTCCCAGACAAAATAGTAACATGAAGGTTTTTTAATGTTGCGGACATTTCTTCAAACTTGCTTTCCTCAATTGTAAAAGCGATATGGGTATAAGAAGCGTTAATATCATTTCTGGGAATGTCACGCTCTTCGTTGAGAGCCAGCCATATGCCGTTTAAATCGAAATATGCAGTGCTCCTTCCTTTAACCAGCAGTTTAGCATCAAAGACATTTTGATAAAACTCGATGGAAGTCAGTAAATCAGAAACAGAAAATAACAAGTGATTGATCCCTTTGATCTCCACTGTGTCTCCTCCTTAGTATTTTAAGATAGATGATTAAAAACCAGTGAATAATTGATTATTTTAACAGAAGCTCACCCCACCCCTTGTGTACGGGCATTGCAGCCAGAAAGTTTCAAACGACCAGCAAAAAATACCAGTGTAAACAAAAGCAATTTGTTCAAAATAAACCATATTACTTCAGAAGGGAATGACCGTTATGAATGGCTACGGCCTTCATGAAACGTTAGAATTGCACGAATTGCTTACGTTTAAGAATCTTTGTTTGACAAAATCTTCAACCATGACGGGACTTGTACAAGATGAAGAATTAAAGAGTATTCTTGAGCAAGATGCTCAAAAAACAAAACAGCAGGTTGCGCGTTTGCAGGAATTGCTGTCAGTGAGAGGTGAACAAGCGTGAATGAGTTCTTTCAAAAATTAGCCGGAATGGGCAGCATGACCGAACAAGTGATCGCAACGGATTTTTTAATATCGGCAAAGACAGGCGTAAGGAATATTGCAGCTGCCATCACAGAATCTTCTTCCCCAGAAGTCAGGGAAACGCTGCAGCAATATTTACATGACGCGATGAATACCCATGAACAAATTTTTCATTATATGGCTGCAAAGGGTTTTTATCATTCTAAAGATTTAACGCAGCAAATAAGTGTCGATCTTGAGGCTGCAGATACCGCTAAAGATTTGCCACAAATATAGGTGATCAAATGAAACATATTATCGCTCTTGCTTCTAAGACAGCTTTAACTCTTGCCCTATTGTATGTGATATTGGATAGAGTTTACCATGCTTCCTTTTTAAGTGTGCTGTTTATTGCATTTTTCTTAAGCTTTGTAACATACCTTTCCGGTGACATCCTGATCTTGCCGAGAACCAGCAATATGACAGCTTCACTGGCTGACTTCGGACTTTCACTCGTTATTCTTTGGGTCTTTCTTGAAACGCAAACTAGAAACGGTTTCTCACCGTTTGCAGCCGCTCTGATTGCGTCTGTCTGCCTTACTGTTTTTGAATATTTTTTTCACCGGTATTTACAGAAAAATGTGCTGGATGAAACATTCCGAAACGAACTGACTGTCAAAGATAACACTTTGCAATATCAAACTGAGGCATCAGATGAATTGTTTCCTGAAGCCAATGATCAGAAGGACGAAAAATAAGGAGGCGCAAAGCCTCCTTATTTTAATAGCTGTTTTCTATGAAATGGGTCATCACTTCTGTAAAATCATAAAACCTCTCATTTTGAGTCGTGGATCTGCTTTTTAAAGAAAAGATGCCAAACAAAGATTCTCTGAAACCTGTACTCATCTCTAACTGGATGCTCAAACCGGTTTTTGATTTATTCGCTATATTGTTTGGACTTACGCCTGCATGCGGATGATCCGTACCAAGCAATTCAGCCGGAAAACCGGCTTTTTGCAGTTTTGAAACTAATTCTGCCGCTCTTGATCGGTCTGTTCCGCCGATTTGTATCTGTTGGTCCTCTCCTGCATATCCATGCAATGAAATGACATACTCATGACTTGCTACAAGCTTCAGTGCCTGAGGCTCATCAAAATGTGTGCTTGTTATATGCAGTACTGAATTTCCAGACGTCTTCAAACCTTCAAACAAATACATGGAATATTCTTTGCTGAGCTCTCTCGCTAATTCACTTGTGCCGCCTTCAATACCTCCTCCGTGAATAGCTAAAACAAGCACAGAGCTGCCGGTTTCTTTTGTGGCAATGTTATAATCTGAAGGATCTTCGTGATTCTTTAGTTCCTCGAAATTCTGATAGATATCCTCTGCATATACAGAAGAAACCGGAACAAACAACAAGAAAATTAACAACAATTTTACATTTTTTAAAGTTGATGGAAAACGTTTGACTATGTTACAATCAACATGCTTCAAGGAATGGAGCAAACGGCGGAGCAGGGATACTTTGGCCGGTTTCATCTACTCCGCCTCAAAACCAAAAACACAGGATGCTGGACTCTTTGAGGCTTTAGCACGAATTATCTCGTCCTCCTTGTTAAATTTTTGTTAAATTCACAATATTATATACCATTAGCCCGGGCGCTGTTCTTCACATTTATGAATTTATACTCCTTAGCAAAAAAGTAAGATCGCACCGGCTTTATTCTCATTCCCCCATTAAATAAAAAAATGCACTCGCCTGCTGGCTTGTGCACCTTTTACTTTCTGTTATTCCTGCGTTTCTTTACTTTATTGAGCTTATTAATGTCTTTTTCAATTTTTCTTATTCTCCGCTTTTGCGGCATGGCTTTTATTTCACTGTAAACAGCAATAAATCCGCTTAAAGTCACTGCTGCAATATAAATGAAACGGTGTTTGATAAAACGGTCAACAAGATCATAGTCACCTGCTTCTTTTTCAAGCCTTTCGATTACATCTTTATCGAATAGCTGATCGACATAAACTTGCTTCATCCCCACTGCAAATCCCGCAGCCAGCCATACAATCAGAAACAAACTGATATAAAACATAAAAACCCTTCCTTCCCCGTCTGTATGAGGTGCAGCATGAAAATGTGCCGAACCGATTGTTTACCGAACGAGAGACTGTCAGATGAACTATTGTCTTTGTTTTATATTATTCATTTGGACGGGCAATATGTAATGTCATAATCTACAGTTAGAAATTGAATCCCAAACAGCCACATTTCGTGAACAGCTGTTAACCTGCTTGCACCCGCCGGAGCATTTATAAGAAAGGTTTCAGATAATGGAAGCGGGCAGGTCCCGACTTTTGTTCTAAGATAAATCCCTTCATCCCCAGCACCGCTTTTTCTCCGCCTGCTGGTCAAAATCAGGTTCTCTTTGTGATGATAAGGCTTTAAAATGCCTGTCATGTTACTGAAAGGAAGCGGCAGAGAAATATTCATGTACCCCTCCCCTTTTGAGCGATATACAGAATACAGCGCGGTAAAAATGGTTTCGTTTTTTTCATTTGTTCTGATCCAGGCACGCACCTTTTTTCTTCCGTCTTTTTTTGAATAGACACCTTTTATTGTACTGTGCATCCTATACCAGTCAGGATTCGTTGACAGATGTATTTGTCCGGTTCTTTTGCTGATGTATTCATACATTTTCGCAAAGGGCTGAAACCAAGTGCTCCACGTCACTTTTGCTTTTACCTCATAATCTTTCGTCTGTTCATAAAAAGAAACAATCAACGGTGTCAAATGCTCCGGTGAAAAATCGTTTGAACGAAGGCTTCTCATATCATCCACAAGTCCGCTATATTGAATGTTATTTTCAGCGTGAATGTTGTGCAAAAAGTTCTTTCCGATTGTTCTCTTTCCGTATATACGGCTGAAAACCTTGACACTCGCATCCGAGGGCTGAGGATTTTCTTTTCTCCATCCTGCAAGAGCTGGCAAAATAACACCGAATGCGTTCACGACACCGTGTATCCAAATCATTTGGCTGATGGTCAGCGTGACTTCTTGCCGGAATACACCGAAAGAGTAAATGAAAGAGAAACAGATCGTTATCATTAACACGACAGAAGACAGTCGGATAAGCACTTTTCCTGTCTTACTGCGAAAAGCTGTCTTAAATATTAAGTATGAGTTAAGATAAAGTGCCGCCATATAGATACCAACCGCCAAGATATCAAGTGTTTTTGAGTATGTTATTCCGAGTGCGATGAGGAGCGGCGACAGTAAAATAATCCATGTCACCCAACCGTACATAACCCGTTTTTCTCTATTGACTCTGCCAAGTAAACCATTAAAGATCGGGATCAGAAAAGCAGAATAGTGAAAATGAACAGCTGTGAGCAAAATAATAAGAGGACCGAAGTGCAGGATATGTAAATGCGCAGCATAGGCAAAAAACCAAAATCCCCCTCCTCCTAAATAAACGAGTCCAAATAAAATAGATGTTTCTTCGATTCTATGTATTTTTGTTTTCAAGAGCCGCAACAAACCATATAAAGCCAACAAAGCAGTGTATATCCACCAGATCAGTGCAAAATACCCCACGTCGGTCACAAGGGCTAACACCGCGAAAACAGCTGCTGCCGGATAGATGTGCATCAATAATTTTTCCGAAAATTGAATAGTCCTGTGAGCTGATTGATGAAAAACAAAAGGAAAAATTCCCGGCACAAAAAAGAGAATGGAAAACAAGACAAGCGCCTCCGCAACTGATATGTCGGGAGCTTCAGATACAAGAAACCAAATGAAACAAAGCGCACTAATGATGCCGTTTCGTTTTAACATACTTCTCCCTCTGTTTCCTGAAACGTCCCTTTATAATAAAAAAAAGTTCCCAGAATTGCATTTTCCACATGAACTTGAATAGTGAAACAGTTGTTGCTTTCATCAAAAGTTTCGCAAACAGTGGAATTACCGCTCAGCCATTTTGGCAAAGGAATTCTTTTTCCGCATATTAATAGCCATTGCTTTCCTGATGTAATGTGGAGAGACCCGTCAGAGAGTGCTTCAAAAGTTAAAACGGACAGCAGAATATGAGGTTGGCCGAAAAAATCAAGTATTCGTTTTTCATTTTCGTCGTATACCATAACTGCATCAAAGAAACGCTTTTTATCTTTAAAGAGAAAAGTCCGATTCCATTCAATCCCCGTATGTTCCTGCTTCGTAAGACATGTTCTGTTTTTAATTGTAAAAGGGATGTCCTTTCCTCTTTCTGAAAAGAAACATCTAAAAAACACCCCGCACTTCAGCAGCATTCTGACAAAAAAAGAACCTCCGCTTATTTCTGACATCGTTCCTCTTCCGCTGAATGTATGTGACCTGTCTAATTGATAACGTTTCTGCAGCTTGGGATGTAATAGATGATAATTTATAATTGTTTTTTTATACATTGAACTCACCATTTCACTTCTTTCTTTTTCGTTTCGTATGCCGAGCACTTGGAAGCCGGAGACTGATCAAGCCGCTTGCCGCAGTAATCACACTTAACAGTAAAGAATATATTCCAGCATCTAGAAAAGCGAAGACAGCAAAGATACAGGTCTGCACAGCATGAAGTGTCCATTTTCTCTTTAATGGACTCAGCCATAAAATGCCCAATCCTATCTTCGCAGCTCCTGCCATGTTGTTCGTTTCAAGATCTATAAACCCGTGGTAAAACCAAAACAGACTAAAAAACAAGCACGTCAGCATATAGACAAACGCATAACGGATCAATTGTTTCGGATGTTTATTTTGTTCAATCCAAAGTCTCAATGAATCAAAACTCCATGCTGTTGCCCAGCCCAACAGCGGCCGAAATAATAAACGGTCAATCCATCTTCCTAGAAAGCCATATGCCGTTTCATATTGATACTGCGTCATAAATGTAAGCTTCCCGTTATCATGCTGTATGTATTTCCAATACCCGCTGCCTTTTTTAATCAGGGATAACGGATGGTTGGAGGAAAAGGCCAGGGAGGATACTCTTTGAGAGGAATGCAATTTCGTTCCCACGGTTTCACCAGCACCTGACACCTTTAATCCAAAGCCAATTCTTGTCTCGTAAAGAAACCTCTGCGCTTCATTTACGCTTCTATGTAAATATGTAATGTCAGAAAACCGCAGATCCCATTCCTTATGTAGCGATGGGTTTTGCGTATATTCCCAAAGCTTGTCCAGGTCAGATGTCATCTCGATTTCGACATAAATCGGCTTCTGTTTCACAGCCCATCCTCCCTTCTTTTTCTAGCAGTTCCTATATTAGCATATTTATAGTATTAAAATATATTAACGTTAAAATTTGAGTTCAAAGCCTTCTACATCATCTGAAACCTCCACAGGTATCCCCATAATGGTTTTAGGTTTGGAAACGTAAACAAAACGCATCTCTTCTTTTAACTGCTGAAGTGTGCTTTCATTAACTACAATTTTCGCGGGTTTTCCCGGACTATTATCAATGGCCGCTTTTATTTTACCGAGCACGAAGAACCCTCCTTCTTTACCTTCTCATCACAATAGAAAAAGCAGAGTTATCAGCATAAATTACATTAACTACAGCCAAAATGCCTGAGACATATGCTATGCTCTTCTTTTTCTCCAGAAAAACAGCACATTGGCCAATAACACAAAACTGATCAGTGCACAAATACCCGAAATGCTAATTGATTAAAAAGAAATCTTTGTTCATAAAAGCCCATTGCAGCTACACAAATCATCAAGAATGAAAAGACCGTGATATATATTTTCCGCTCTCCTGCTGTATTTTCGTTTTTTTGCATGAGACTTCCCCTGCCTTTCACCACTCAATATAACAATAAATGGATAATAAATTCACTTTTAATCGTGAAATTTATAGAATGAAACACTTGCCGACAACAGATTCAGCATAATTCATGCTCACTATGGACATGATTTCGTTAGATGATATAAAATTTGCTTGAAAGTATATATTGGATAAAGAGGAGCAATATATGGATAAATATCAAGAAAAAACATTACCGGACATTACGAAACATGTAACATTAGAGGCGCCTATTCAAAAGGTTTGGGAGACAGTCTCAACTTCAGAAGGCATAGCCAAGTGGTTTATGCCGAATGATTTTCAGCTGAAGGAAGGATATAAATTTCATTTACAATCACCATTTGGACCATCACCTTGCAAAGTTTTGACGGTTCATGCTCCCGGAGAGCTTTCTTTTGAATGGGATACTGATGGATGGATTGTTTCATTTCAATTAACAGACGTAGGGAACAAAACAGAATTCACTCTCATCCACAGCGGTTGGAAGAAGCCTGATGAAATGATCGGTAAGGCAAACGAGAAAAGCTCAGTCATTCGGGATAAGATGGATGGCGGCTGGACAGGCATTGTGAATGAACGACTTCGCAAGGCTGTTCAAGAGTAAGGTATTTCCTTGCTCATACAGTATAAAAAGAGAGAGCTCCCTCTCTCTTTTATTCATGACAAAGTTATATTCACTGAACTGTATCTCCGAATCAATCGTAAAACGTAACTGTTTTTGATTTACCAGAGTAATCAGTAACAAAGAACTCTGCCTTGTTATTGCTTCCATCTACAAATTTCCCGATACTGCTAAAGGTATGACATTCTCCGGGTGAAAAATAATTAGAACCCACATATTCATCAGGGTTGTCACCAGCATCATCCTCATATAGATGCAGCGATACGGAGAAAGGTGTACTTCCTGAAAGACAAACTCTAAAATCACCTCCGCTCGAGTATACCGTCGGACTTGAATAAGTATAATTGTAAGTCCCAAGCTTATCCCACTCTCCGGCTCCAGCAGTTCCCGCTTTTTCTGCATGTGCAGATAATGGAAAAGCGACAGCGAACATGAAAACAGACAGGCACCCTATTAGCTTATTGCATCTCATTATTAATATCTCCCCCTTATTTTGATCATGGGAACTTACAGTTATATATATCACCCCCCTTTAAATAAAATTGCAGGTATGTGTATGGCATTGGAAGCTTCATACGTTTTATCATCAGCATTTTTTCCTGAAGAAATCACATCATTCTCCCTTCGCCTGTGTTATACAAAATATTCAAAACAGACGTATTCTCATTTGAACCGCCATCTTTTATAATTTGTTAATAAGGGTTCGTACTTCAAACAAGAGGAGGAGAAGCATCATGGAATTAAGCGTCACAAAAATTTTAGTTATTTTATTTGTGGGTTTTTTAGTGTTTGGTCCTGATAAGCTGCCTGCGCTTGGCCGATCTGCCGGAAAAGCCTTATCAGAATTTAAAAAAGCGACCAGCGGATTGACTCAAGACATAAGAAGTAGTGGTTCAGAAAACAAAGAAGACAAGCAAATGTAAGGTAAAATGATTTGGCCGATGCATATCGGCTTTTTTTATATTGTTGTTTCTGCATGATCCCTCAGTTTTCCTCTGATTATTCCTCAACTTCTTTTTTTGGACAGCCCTTTTTTACTTTTGCAATTTAAACTGTCCAATCCGCAAACTCTAACTTCCATATAATAAAGCGTATGATCATAAAAGGAGGGGTATTTATGGGTTATTACAAAAAATATAAAGAAGAGTATTATACGGTTAAGAAAACGTATTACAAGAAGTATTACGACTATGACAAAAAACATTATGATCACCATGACAAAAAAGATTACTACTGTGATTATGACAAAAAACATTATGATCACGACAAAAAAGACTATGACTACGTTGTAGAGTATAAAAAGCGTAAGAAACACTGCTAAAACTCCATTTAATCTCCTCAATTTTGCTTCCCCGGTCAATGGCCGGGGGTTTTTTTTGCAGAAAAAACTATGTAACTTCAATGTCTAAACGAATCATAGGTCTAATTTGTTAAAAAAGGATAAAGCTTTTTTACCTTTGGTGAATGTCTTACAATTATTATTTGCTCCTTAATGCCGATTTTTTAATAAAAATTGAACATTTGGTACATAGTTTAATTAGTTTATTTTAGATCTATGGTGTCAATATATAAACATAACCCCTTCATAAACAAGAGATTTTAACGATTTTGTCGATTTATCTTAATAAAAGAAGTTCCAAAATAAGGTATAATAATTGGCGAAACCACTTTTAAAAGGGGGAATTTTGTTGAAAAAAGTATTAATTGCAGGTGCAGTAGGAACAGCTATTCTTTTCGGAACTATTTCTTCAGGAGTTCCAGGAGTTCCAGGTCTTCCAGGAGCAGACACTCAAGTGGCAAAAGCGGCTTCTCAGCTGCCTAAGGGAATCGGCGGACGCGCCTACCTAAACAGTACAGGCGCTGTATTCACGGCTAAAATTAAGCTTCCCGACACTGTGAACATCCAAGACTCTGTCTCTACCCCTTATATTTATTCAGGCTTTAGCGCAAAAAACGGAACTGAGGCAGATATCGGCCTTCAGTACAGCAAACAATACAACGTCTGGAAACCGCTCATGAAAGTCGGCTCTAAAAATGATGAAACGTCTATCGAAGGAAAAGAGAAATTCACTTATAATAAAGGCTTTCGTCCCGGAAGCACAGTGCAAATGACGATCTACAAAAACTTGAACGGGAATACTCGCATGACCCTCTGGGGAACTAACAATGACGGCTATACCGGACGTATTATCATGGAAATTCAAGGAACAAACATCGGCACTCTGTCGAAATGGAAAACGCTTGCCACCGCTGCGGTTTCAGCTGAAAGCCAACGCTCTGCCATTAAAGCAACTTTTTCAACAACTTTTAACAATATCACAATCGACAATAAAGCAGTGACACCTGTCGTAGATACACAGGATTTTGCAAAAGTCCTCCCTTCTGGAAATAATGTGTCAATTTCTGTTAATAAATAAGGAATTGCTGCAAAGGGCGCTGGCAATGCCGGCGTCCTTTTTTATTGTATAACCTAAAAATTCAATCCACTGAATAAAATGATGATTCCAATACTATGATGTCATCATTTACCACATTTTCTCTCTTTACGAATTAAAAAATTCCCTCTCTTTTTTCTTATTTAGCTTAAAAGCTATTAAAATGTTGATTAATGCAGCTGGGAAATATAAAAAACCTACTCCTAGAATACCTAAAATTGTACTTGAACTTATGATAAAACTTTTTGTCATCTCTTGACTGTCAATAAAAATAAGAAGGCTAATCAATCCTGCTAATACATCTTCGAACCCTGCGTTACCCACTGCATAAGAATCGTCTAACATTCCATTCAGCTGTCCGATGATTGAGATGACAATAGCAGTAAAACTTGATAACAAGGCAAGTCTTTTTATTCTTCTCTCACCTTTTTCATATATTTAATCCGGTACATATTAACACTTCTTAACGTGCGTCAATGCTTGAATTTCCCCTACTTAAATGTTTTCAATTTCTCTTGCCCCTTAATGACTACTACCATTGAATACACCGCAGAAGCTAATCAGACTCTTTTAATACCTTGGCTCTCTAACGAAACCGAATAGGTAAAGTGTATTCAAGTCTGCTACGGAGTTGGAGTGAATCTTTTCTTAAATTAAAAGGGCTAATGACATCTTTCCTTACATTAATTTTAGTATTTTTTCTTTTGTTATAGTCCCATTTTTTAAATCAGCGCTGGAATCTGAGCCACTGCTTTTATAGACATTAACTAATTTCCCTATTTTCCATCGATTTTCTTGTTCAAGACTTACTTATCTTTGAAAACTAATATGGATTTAAAAGGAATTCTAGCAACAAATACAGAATTGGAAAGATAAGCGCAAAAGGCGCTACAGAAACTGCAATACTGAAAACTGCGCTTATATTAAAAGAAAGAGGTGTCTTTAGAATGGTTCATTTTAAAAACTACCCCGATCCTTCTCTAAACGCCAAATCTGAGTCACACCCGGAATATACTTCTGAAATTGAACATGTCAAGGAGAGAATGCAAAACCTTATTAAGCATTCCGTTACAGATCAAAACGTCGAAGTTACTGACGCAAGGGTGACGGCAGAAGGAGAGATCACCTCTCTTTTAAAAGAACGTCTTGACAGAGAATACCATAAGCTTTTAAGTAAAATCACCCGGGAAGTAAATGTGGAAGACTTCGGAGCTGTTCCCGATGGACGAGACAATACAGAAGCTTTTCGAAAAGCAATCGGTAATGGTCGCGTCAAAGTAAATGTTCCTGCCGGAGAATATCTGGTTCAAGGGATTAAACTTCCGTCCTGGACAACAATTGTAGGGCAAGGTAAAGGAATTACCGTAATTAAACTTCATGAAGACACTCCCGCTCATGAATGGGTAATCACAAATGATGATTACCAAAATGGGAACCGCAATATTTTTGTTCAAGGAATGTCATTAGACTGGAATCCTAATAGACAATGCGGTGTGAAAAATCCTGGTGGTCAATTCTCCAGCTGTTTAACTTTTGCTAAAGTAGAATATGGGTGGATTAGAGACGTGGAAGCGATTAACGCAGGTCTTCACGGTATTGATATTACATCCCCAACGTACGATCATTTACCTGATACCGACTGGACTAAAGACGGCTCAAAATATATTTGGATTGATAACTGTGTGGCATATGGTTCAGGAGACGACGGCATTACTACCCATTATAGTGAATACATCTTTATTTCAAATTGCCATTCCGGTAATCCGCGAGGAACGGAGTTTGCAGAGGGTGTATCCAACTCCAACGGAATAGAAATCGACGATGGGTCTAAGCATGTGTGGCTTTTGAATAACTTTACAAGCGGAAACATTCGTGGAGTAGAGGTTAAAGCGCATGCAATGTGGCCAGCCTCTCAAAATGTCCATATCATCGGCCATGTTTCTTATCGTGATGTCCGGGCATTTGATCTTCGTCATATTGGTCATCATCAAGCCACGGATCCTGAAAGCACAACGGCTTATGATGTCACACTCATTGATTGTTCAGCAATTGAACCGGTTTTCAACTCTCTTTATGAAGCTGTCACGCCAAGAGCGCTAGTTGTTTCAGCATATAAAAACGTTAATGTAAGCGGATTCACAGCGATTGGTGATCCCGACTATGACTATAAGGAAAATCCTGTCGTAGCTTTGCAATACCGCAGTCAGAATATCACCCTTAACGGAATTAAAATTCGCGGATTTAAAAAAGCCGGTGTTGATATTCATTTATCAGGCGGGTCAAATAAAACTGATTATATTAAAATTTCAAACTTCGATATTTATCAATCTGCTCCAAAAGGAATTTCAATCGGTGGCGGTCTCTATAATGTGAATATACTAAACGGTACAATGATTGCTGATAACGGAGCGGTCGGAATTCAGTCGCCTAATAATCAAACCGTCATTCTCGGTGTACAGGCAGAAGGTTATAGTGCGGCGGTCACCATCAAAGGTCAAACATACCAGCATGTACCCATTAATTTAAAAGGCGGCGCACAGCTTGCAACAACCTCTGGCTTCGCCTTTAACCAAACGAGCGCAGTTATCGCTGGTACCGGAGACATTACGGCGAAGGGAGAAAGAAATGCGGTCATCGGCGCTTCAGGAGGCTCTAGCACAGAAGGCTCCCGGGCATTAATCGCTTCTTCAAACAATGCCCATATTAAAGGAAACAATGTTTCAAGAACAATTTTGTCTTCTGAAAGTATTATACTGGAAGAACCATATACCGTGGCAGGAGGCCATCAATCAATGAAATGGCTTCTTGACTCAGTTGGAGGAAACGGGACATTTGCAGGTGCGATCAGTTCTTCCTTAAATGGATATGGAGAGTATTTTGAGAGTTCAACTGGGCAGTTAATCCAGACAGGTACAATCGTAACTTTAAGAGGTGAAAAAATAGCGCCCGCCCACGTGGGTGATTATATGCTTGGAGTTATTTCGGAAACAGCAGCTTTCATTTCAGGAGCATCCAGCTTCGTCTGGCAGGACCGCTATTTGACTAATGAGTTTGGCGGATTCATTTATGAGGATCTGATCGACAAGGAAACCGGTGAATTGATACGTGTGCCAAAACAAAATCCAGACTATGATGCAGCGCTGGAGACCGCTTATCATTCACGGGCTGTAAGGGACGAATGGCATGTGGTTGGACTGGCGGGACAGCATTATGTACGTATTGACGAAACTGTGGGCCAAGGAGACTATCTTACTGCGCATAATGGGATAGGAACAAAAGCATCTGAAGGAACCTGGAAAGTAATGAAAATCACTACCATTTACACTCCGGAAAAAGGGTATGGCATCGCACTCACCGTCATTAGATAGTGAGAGTCTGGAACAAGTTCATTATACTGATGAAAGATTAAATGATATCAGTTTTTTTCATTTCCTGCTGGTTTAATATCAAGATATCTCAAGCTATAAATAGCCCAAGATTCAGGCTCATTTCTTGAAACTTGGGCTTCATGACCACTTCATTAGAAATCAAAAATACGTAACAAACCTAAATCACAATCATTTTATAAACATCCTTGTTTTGATCCCTATTCCCTTCTTCACATTTCCGGGAAGGTTAACATTAACCAACATTGCATTTTTACATCAGTATTTAAAAATTCCGTGCATTCCAATTAAGGTGCTAATACTATCCAATACAAGGTACTCACCTTTTTTATACATATCATTTTATAACTCTTAAATCTTTGGAACGACTTTTATATCTTTAGCCTTAAAGCTTTCTTGCTACGCATAACGTTGAATGTTTCCGCATTTTGATTTTCCCTCATTTTTTTATTCAAATAATTCATTCTTCACTTGCTGCATCATACTCCCTTTTTGATTTTCATATACCAACCCTGTACAATATTCAAAAAACCAAAAGGATGATGAACATGTGTGGCAGATTCACTTTATTCTCAGAATTTGACGACATCATTGAGCAATTCAACATAGGTCACTTCTTGCCTGAAGACGAATATCACCCCAGCTATAATGTCGCGCCATCACAAAACATCCTTACCATTATTAATGATGGATCAAGCAACCGCCTTGGAAAATTAAGATGGGGTCTCATTCCTCCTTGGGCTAAAAATGAAAAGATCGGTTATAAAATGATCAATGCTCGTGCTGAAACATTGGCCGAGAAACCCAGCTTTCGAAAACCGCTTGTCAGCAAACGCTGCATCATTCCGGCCGACAGTTTTTATGAATGGAAACGCCTTGATCCAAAAACTAAGATTCCTATGAGAATCAAGCTGAAATCATCCAATCTGTTCGCTTTTGCCGGCTTATACGAAAAGTGGAATACGCCTGAAGGTTACCCGCTCTACACTTGCACAATCATTACGACAAAACCTAATGCGCTTATGGAAAATATCCATGATCGAATGCCGGTTATATTGAGTCACGATCATGAAAAAGAATGGCTGAACCCTAAAAATAAATATCCCGATTTTCTCAAAAGCTTGCTTTTGCCATATGATGCTGATGACATGGAAGCATACCAGGTTTCATCATTAGTTAACTCACCTAAAAACAATTCACCTGAGCTTATTGAAGCCCATTAGGTACCCTGCCAGATTGCTTTATATATCACCTTCGCCTAAGCAAAATAAACGAACGTGTACATGATTCAAAAACAACCCCTTATGTGCCATGCGTTATTTTTAAACCATAGTTACTCAATGATTCAGTCGGCTGCCCAATTTTTAAATTGAATCGATTAAAGATATAGAGCGTTTCTCTGTAATGAGGAATGCTTTTTTCTTGTTCAAAGTGAAAAGGATAGTTTTAAAACAACAAGAAAATAATCTATATCAATACTTTTTTATTGTAAAACGATAAATAATATGTTAAATTCAAATCGACAATATTAGGTGAGGTGCTTTTTATGAAACGAGGATCAACACTTTTTTTAAAGATAGCTGTTATTCTTATTGGAATTCCAGTTATTGCTCTGTGCATATTTTTAGTGCCGGAGATAGCGAACTTTGCAGCGGAATTGTATCCAGATATTTCTTATCTGAAATATCTTGTTTATATCGATTTGTATGCAGCGGCGATACCTTTTTATTTCGCTCTGTATCAAGCCTTTACACTTTTAAGCTATATTGACCGGAATAAAGCTTTCTCGGAATTATCAGTAAGAGCTTTAAAGAAAATAAAATACTGTGCAATCACAATCAGTCTTTTACTTGTGGCAGGCATGCCACTCTTCTATCTCATCGCGGAGATGGACGACGCTCCAGGTATTATACTAATCGGATTGGTCCTTATTTTTGCCTCAATGGTTATCGCAGTCTTTGCTGCTGTTCTCCAAAGGCTTTTGCAAGAAGCTATAGATATAAAATCAGAAAATGATTTAACAGTCTGAGGTGAAAACAATGGCAATTATAATCAATATTGATGTGATGCTGGCTAAAAGGAAAATGAGCGTAACGGAACTGTCTGAGAAGGTTGGAATCACGATGGCTAATCTTTCTATATTGAAAAATGGAAAGGCAAAGGCCATTCGATTATCAACTTTAGAGGCGATTTGTAAGGCTTTAGAATGTCAACCCGGAGATATTTTGGAATACCGAAGTGATGAAGACACCCAGGATTAATAAAGCAGGAATAATCATGAAAGGAAAAGATAGTTGCTCGGCGGTGATTCTATGCACATAACCCTATGTCTATTTAGTACTATACTAAACAGGCCTTCCATTTAATCAAAAAAACCTTTGGAGGCAAAATTCATGAAAGCATTTAAACAGCTCGTTTGTTTTGGCTGGGAGCAGGCCCTATCATGTCTGTTTCCTGTCGTTATTTTTGCCTCTTTGGCAATTACACAAATCATACCGCTTCCCCTTCTGCCACGGTATGACTGGCTGCTCATCATCTGCCTGCTCATGCAATGGTGGATGGTGTATTCAGGGCTTGAAACACGTGATGAACTAAAGGTGATCACAATGTTCCACCTTATTGGACTTGCTCTTGAACTTTTCAAGGTACATATGGGCTCTTGGTCTTATCCGGAGGAGGGGTATTCCAAAATTTTTGGAGTGCCTTTGTATAGCGGCTTCATGTACGCAAGTGTAGCCAGTTATCTTTGCCAGGCATGGAGGAGGCTTAAGGTTGAACTGGTTAAGTGGCCGCCGTTTTGGGCCGTTGTACCTCTCGCCGCTGCGATTTATTTGAATTTTTTCATCCACCATTTTTGGATTGACGTCCGCTTTTGGTTATCTGGACTTGTCTTGATCGTCTTTTGGCAATCATGGGTTATATACGAGGTGAATGGGACTCGTTACCGTATGCCGCTCGCCCTTTCATTTATGCTCATCGGATTCTTTATATGGATAGCCGAAAATATCGCAACGTTTTTTGGGGCTTGGGAATACCCAAACCAAACCGATACATGGAGTCTCGTTCATCTAGGAAAAGTGAGTTCATGGCTCTTGTTAGTGATTGTCAGCTTTCTTATAGTAGCGACGTTAAAACAAGTTAAGGGGAAAAATTCTACCAGGATAGATACTAGTCCATTTTTATAATCGTTAAGAATCTTTTTTAATAAAAGTCGAATCCCACATAGTAAGGAATTGGCGTACAACATTCTGAATAAGATAAAGTGGAAAAAGCAACGTTTGAATTGTTGCTTTTTTCTTTATAAATAGCTGCCGGATTATAGAGGGCTATTTCAGTAAGATTTCGACCAGGAAGTAAAGATTTAATCAAAATCAGCTTTCGTTTAGAGAACTCAGCATTTGGACTTAACCTTATGTCTCTCTAACTCACCCTCCCATAAAAGAAGTCGTCAGGTTGCATAAGGTGAATGAATAGCTTATGATTTATCGCTCGGCATTTATTTCTTTTGGTAGCTGTGATGGCGCTTTGGGAACTTTTCGCAGTTTGATATTGATGACATCAGAGGAATAAAGTGTAACAATCATACTTCCCTCATATCGTTTGGCCCGGATTAGGACCGGTTGGTTATATTGATTATGAAAGCGAAAGTCAGGGCCTCCCCAGCTTACGGTTGCATCACGTCCGGACGGCACATATGGTACGCTTCTTGTATGAGAATAGCGCTGAACGATTTGCAGCCCTGCACGATCGACAGCATTAAATAATGTTGATGACACCTGACAAATTCCCCCGCCTACACCTTCAGACAACTCACCTTTCACGATAATAGGTGCACGCATGTATCCTTTGTCCTGAGTTCTCATCCCAACAACTTGGTTAAATGAAAACGTCTCATTTGGAAAAACAACATGATTGTCAATTGCTTTTGCAGAAAGAGAAATATTGTGTGAACGGCTTTTATTGCTTGAATTAAAATAAGTTACATACTGGCCTAATTGCTGCGTACTGATGTGAGCAAGCAACTCGCTGTCAACTTTCGGATAAATGTTCAATTCCGGCACTTCTATTTTGGATGGGCCATGACCAAAGAAATAGGCATAAAATTTCTCCTTAAACGCTTGTTGATAAAGTCTGTAACCCATTTTCCCCGGGATGATGATTCCTTCATCGTTAAGCTTGGCGTTTATGGGCTCCCGGTAAATTTGTTGATCAAGCCGTTTGATAAACTTACGGTATTTTTCATGATCAATCATTGGGGTACCGGGAAGAGGCATCGTAAAATCTTCGCGGTGAACAGTAGCAATCGTCCGTCCTTGTTGTGTGATCGCTAAACTGTCAGATGGCTCGCTGGGCTGAGCCAATAATAAAAGGCCAGTGATCCAAATGTGTATCATAAGTCGGCATACCTCCCGACCATTAGTATGAACAGGAGCTTATCCTTTGATGTATCTCGTCTTATCATATCGTTCTTAAGCGTCTGGTCTTTGTTTGAGCACAACGTGAGCCCTCGCTAATAGAGCTTTGACTTAAGTGAGTAGTCAATGTCTACTTCAGCATCCACAACGCCTAGTGTTATGAAATCATGCCTTAACCAATACCAATGTTGTCAAGCAATCGTTGAATTAAATCAGTAAATGAAGTTACAGCCATAGGCAGGCTGTTTTTGTTTAGATGTACTATCTGATCCTCGGTCACCGTATCAATCCTCACCTAAGTGAAGAAAATCAAAATTGAACTAATCAGCAAATATGCAAAAAAATGAAAGTACTGTCGACTTCGGCCATCGGTTAGCATCTTCTCGTTAGATCAAGAGTTTGCTGTTGAATGATTTCAGTTAAGGTTGAATAAAATCAGATTGAAAGCATCCAACCATCAATGTTACAGGATTTATTAACGGCTAAATGCGCTTTACACTATTCTATAAGAAGGAAGGAAGCGTCGATGACAAAGCTCTGCCGAGAAGTTTGGATCGAAGTAAATCTTGATGCCATTAAAAAAAATTTGCGAGCAATACGCCATCATATACCAAAAAAGACCAAAATTATGGCTGTCGTAAAAGCGAACGGTTATGGTCATGGGTCTGTAGAAGTGGCGCGCCATGCACTGGAACACGGGGCTAGTGAGCTCGCTGTTGCCAGCGTGGAGGAAGGAATCGTTTTACGAAAAGCGGGAATTACAGCGCCTATCCTTGTGCTTGGTTTTACATCCCTTAGTTGTGTGAAAAAATCAGCAGCTTGGAATATAGAGTTATCAGCATTTCAGGTTGATTGGATTAAAAAGGCTAACGATATATTGGAAAGTGAAGCGAGTACTAACCGATTGGGTATTCATATTAATGTGGATACTGGTATGGGCCGATTAGGTGTACGTACAAAAGAAGAACTTTTAGCAGTAGTGAAGGCATTAACAGCAAGTAAACTCCTAAGATGGGAAGGTATCTTTACACATTTTTCAACAGCCGATGAAGAAGACACCACTCTAACCAGACTGCAGCACGATCAATTTCTCCGGTTTCTCCGTTTTTTAAAAAACCAAGACATTGAGCTGCCCACCGTGCATATGAGCAACACGGCTGCGACTATCGCTTTTCCGGAATTTAGCGCTGATATGATTCGTTTAGGTATAGGCTTATATGGATTATATCCTTCAGCATATATAAAACAACTACATCTCGTTAAGCTTGAACCTGCACTAAGTTTAAAGGCGCGTATCGCTTATGTGAAAACCATGCTGACAGAACCCCGTACTATTAGTTATGGTGCTACATACATCGCAAATCCCGGTGAAGTCATTGCTACACTCCCGATCGGATATGCTGACGGTTATTCTCGCGCGCTTTCCAATCGCGGGTTTGTTCTTCATCGCGGAAAACGAGTGCCGGTGGCGGGAAGAGTGACAATGGATATGATCATGGTTAGTTTAGGAGAGAGTGAAGGCAAACAAGGAGAGGAAGTTGTGATTTACGGTCACCAAAAGGGAGCTGAGATTCCCGTTGATGAAGTTGCTGAAATGCTTAATACGATTAACTATGAAGTGGTGTCTACATTAAGCCGCCGCATCCCCCGTTTTTATATAAGAGATGGCGAGATTTTTAAGATATCAACTCCAGTAATGTACGTGTAGATTTTTTCTTTCATTTTTTTGCAAATGTGAGGTCAATCCCTCTTTTATGCTGATTTAAGATCCTATAATAAGAGGGATTCAGTTTTACACACTTATCCCCCTATCGTCTGCAATTTTAGAAAGAGGATCACAATACCAAATAGGAATTTTAGGTGTTATTTCTCGATTGATTAAGAATAAGCATTATGAATACTTGAGCTACTTAGTTGCTGCCTTTTTCTCGTTTTGCAGAAAAACAGAGTCCCAGATCCAAAAGATTACAGCAAATGATATACTAAATAAGTAAACTTCGTATTCCATTAGAAAGTCTAAGGTGTTCTTTGGATCAGTAATTACAGTGAAGAATAACCATACTAAGAAGGAAAAGAATATGTATATGAGTAAATATTTCGGGTTAAACCTCTTTGGATTGCGATTTACGAAATATTGAACAGGTGCAGCAAAGATTACATAAAAGATAAACAGAATAACACTTATTAAGAAGTATGGAATGTAGCCATCATAATCAATGCCAAAAACATAAACAACAGCAGCTGATAATGCAGACAAGACATGAACAAATATGATCCTTAAAACTTGCATGTTTAAATCCCCTTTCACAATGTAAGCATCACTATGATGATCTCAATTATTGTTAAAATTGACATACCTACTTCCTGAATTAAATCTAGACTAGACTAAAGCTCCGTCACGTCCGAACTTTACAAATAGATTTACTTTGTTTCTTCAAAGTGACAAGAACAATAAACTGAATTGTGATCTCTATCTATAAAGTATGTATCCCGGATGAAGAAATTTGTGTAGCCAGCTGTCTTGAGTATCGCTTTACTCATCATGAGCATATCCATCTGAATATCTTAATCAGTTGGAAAAGCCACATTAGCAGTAAACGCTGCATGTACTTCAAAAGAAAGAATTATCAAATTTAAAGTTTAAGATTTTCATGGCAATCCCTCCGCACTATTCCCTTTGTGCCAAGAGATTTATGTCTCATTAAAACTGCTGTTTTATTCAGATATCAAACATCTTGGGTATCTTTCTTATTCTTAAACCATTGAATAGCATTTCGGCGAGTTATTGCAACAGGTATTAATAGCAGAGTACCGACAATAAGCAACATAAAAAAGACCACAAACAACGCACCTGTTCCCGGAACAATTTCTTCATAGGTAATAAAGCGTTCCTCCCCCTGCAGGACGAAGAACCGAGAATGTTCGAGAAAGGCTAGATGAAAAGCGATTGACGTCCATAAGCTTCCTGTTACAATATGCAGGAGTTGAAGGATGAATCCAAAAGACAACAATAAAACGATGTAATCTAATGTGATAGCAGGTGACTTAATTCCAGCTATATACCGCAAACCACTTACAGCTATTGGTGCAAGCACAAACAGAATCGGCTGCAGGAGCAAGGCCATGAAACAGTTAAATCGCCTGTTTAGAGCATAGTACACCGCCCCACGAAAAGTTAATTCCTCTGGAAAAGCTTCATAATAGAGAGCGATAATCATATTTAAGAGCAATACTGAAACTAAATGGATAGAGAAATGAAATTGTGAAATTTTGACCCAGTCCAATAAATGGGCGATTGTGAATCCAGATCCGGAAAGAATAATGACGTACATTGCACCCATAATGGCTTTCGGAACGGCTTGCCTCCACCCAGACAGTCCGATAGAGCAAAATGGCCTACTAGACGTCCGTTTGAGAAGAAAGTAGAGTAATGGAACAGTAATTAATGTTACTAAGCCTGATTGGATACCTTGCTGTAAGAGTTTAGAAGCTCCTGCTTGGCGGGCTATTGAACCGATTAAAGTAGCAAAAAACAAAGCAAATACGAATGTTCCCCAACTTAGCAAGATAGTTACCAACCATTTTGGATGATTGTTTTGTTTTCCGCTTTGGGTATGATGAAATTGCATATGGATACCCCTTTCACAACATTCATATGAAGCAATGTAACCCCTACAGTCACTATACGTTCTATAACTGTTATTGTTTCAAATTCCTGTATATCCCACTTCCCTTCTGATTAAAATTGTTGTTTTATTGAGGTGCCATCACAAAAAAAGCGTCCTAGCTTCAGTTGCCGGTACGCTTACTTTCTTAATATATGAACATATAACGACATTTCAGAGTTATCCGGATTTTCAAATTATATCTTCTGAAGTTGCTGACTCTTTCTTAAAATAAGCTTCTAACTGATCAAAAACTAAGAGCTGTGTGCATTCAACAATTTCACTCCACAACCACATATCCATTGTCTGTAAAGTAAATCCATCAGGAAAATTCTTCATTTTCACAATCATTGAACCTCTTGCCGGTTGTTTTATGGACAATAGCCAGTTCTTCTCCATTAACGAAACGTACAATGGCCTCATCAAATTCAATTAGTTGATTAACGGCATATCCTTCTTTTAAAGCCTTAATAAACAAATAAGGATCATCTTTTTACAGCTCCTAAAGAACATTGGCATATTGTTCATTTTTGTCTCTAAGCAATTCGAAATTAATCAACGATATGTATAAATCTTTATCTGATAAATTTAATTTAATGAAGGTGTCTCTTGTGAGCAAGCGCAGACTACAAAAAATATCGCTATTAAACAAAAAATTGATAACATTCTCCAGTAAACTTATAGGAAAAGTTATAAAACCTGCTGGAGAATACCCTACCTCCAGCAATGCCAAGGCCGTTCACCTAGTAGAAAACGACCTTTAACCATTCCTAACGATTTTAATAATCATTCACCATACTCGATCCATATATTAGGATTCCAACTAAAAGGCCGTCGCTTCTTAGTAAACTCACAATAACAACGATTATAAAATTTCTCAAGGAACGATCAGCAGCCCGTTAGCTACCCCTGATTAAAGATAATCTGTTACCACACTGTTACGTTAGAACTTCCACTACTTTGATATCCCTCTGTCGCTAAGACTTGGTAAGACCAATTACTACCCAGATTCATCCCATATCTCTTCCATGCGTTAACGTGATTGCTGAAAGTGATTGTAGCGTTGCTTCCAGTTGGTCTCTTCGACTGGCGAACACTCCAGTACTGCGTAAAAGTAGTTTTATCGCCATCAATGGAAGGTGCATCATAACGTGTAGTTGTGTACACGTCATATGTACCACCATCACTGTAAACCGTACCTTTATACGTTCCAGTAGGTCTATAAGTACCCCATGAATCCACTACATAATATTCTATGAGGGGTGATCGCGTCCAACCATATAAAGTCAAATATGCATTGCCATTCGGCGCCCAAACTCCGGCATTATAGTTTATCGTCCTAAATGGCGAACCTGTAGTCCAACCTTTACCAACAACGAAATTCCCGGTATTAGACCAATTCACACTGTAATTCCCGCCAGACCCATTGACAGCGTTTACTGCTCCGCCCCCATCAGTCCAATTTTGCCAGTAGTCTGTGTTAGCTGCAGAGGCGTTTGCCGAAAACAAGCTAATACTCATCAAAGCTGCCGTTAACCCAACTAAGAATTTCTTTGTAAACTTAAACATATGTTACCTCCTATAATATTTTTTCTGACTTTGACATGAGGTAGCACTCGTATCTATTTAAAACATCCTTAATTACTACGCCCCAAAGCTTTTGATCGTCCCCTTCAATATAATATCACGAATTCACAAGCAAATATTAAGAATATTTGTAATTTAATTACAAATACCTAAAAATTATATTATAAGTGGTCTTGTTCCGCCATAGCCTGATCCTTTTTTCGCAGAATCACAATTCTTGTTTCTAAATCTGATGGAGTAATATCTGTAATTAACCTCCATTCGAACCATTTCGTTTAAAGGAGATATACATTAGAGATTGTGAAGTCATTGTAGCTGCCCCAGAAGATGCTCCTGACTTTGAAGCTGTAATGGAACATATCATGTCCAAAAAATCAGCTCATAAGATTGCTTACTGTGTCTTCGATGTTATCTGCAAAGACGGTCAGTCAATTGCCTCTCAGCCGCTCACTGTGCGTAAGACAGTTTTGAATTCACTTGAACTGAATCATCCTAATGTCTTTGTTATCGAAGGAATTTCAAGGTAACGGACTAACTTACTTTACCTTAGCCAAATAAAAAAATTAGAGGGAATCGTGCTCAAGAAAGCTGACTCTCCTTATGAAATCAATAAACGTTCACACAATTGGCTGAAAGTGATAAATTATGATTACACTGAAGTTCTCATAACCGGCTACACCAAGAAGGATATAAAATTCCTTCTATCCTATCCCGATGGAACTTCAGCTGGATTTATGGAATTCATGCCACATGCAGAACGAAGTAAGTTCCTCTCTATGAAACAAGTAAATTCTGAATCTGATGAATATGTATTTATTGAGCCTATCTAATGTAAGGTTAAGCACAGATTTAAGACTAAACACGGTAAACTCCGCATACCTTCCTTCGAATTCTGGAGAGTATAAACTCTCCGTTACATAACTCCTTAGTGCCAAGCCCTATAAAGCTTGATGAAAATTTAGTACATGGTTTAATTAGTTTATTTAGTTTTCATCTATTCATCAAAGCTATAAGGGTAAACGATACTTTCTACAAATCCAATCTCCTTTCCCTTATTGCGAATTTTCATACATCCCTCATAGCTGTACGCCCATATTTCTTTATAATCCCTCAGCTCGCCACAGTTCCCTGTTATGATGATTCTCTAAAACTATTGATCAGCTGCCACACGTTACCTCCGTGTGAAAAGCCGTTTGGATCGTGGCGTAATTCATACGGATAAACGTCTTCTCCCGTGTATTTATCAACAAAGAATAGCTGTGTCCTGAATTTGAAATACGCTTTTTGATTGGATTGTCCTGAGATGTTTTCTTTGCTATAGAAAGTTCGACGATCAATGCTTGCGATAAGCTTTATCAGGTCATTAATATCATTCATGCGTTTAATTAGCCCTTCCCTTTAGCCCTTCCCTTACCCTCTTTCAATAAAATAAATATTTTATTTTGATTCTAATGTAATTTTTTTTAACCTTTTTAGTTTCTATCTTTCAATTACATTTTGTCTCGAGGTGAAATGTAATGAAATTTCTTCTGGATTTTGCGAATTGGACTTTTGATAAAGTCATGGATTATACACTAGCTGCTGTAATTTGGTTTGTATTCAAGTCCAAATCAAAACAGAATGAGTATCATGATCACTTCGAAGAGAGACGCCGCCATATAAACTAAATCATCCTTCTATGATCGTTATCGATACGTGTGTTTTTCCGATAACGATCCATCCTTATATGTTTATTTAAAAAACTATCTTTTATTTAGACTTGTTCAGCTTGTCGTATAGTATCTAACAGTTCTTTCTCAAATGTTTTTATGTGATCGCCTCCGAATCAAACCCTTACTCTTGTTTCACTTTCAAATTCATTATTTAAAGCAGCTGCTTATTCAGTTCCTACATAAATACATTTATACTTGCTGTCATCGACTACATAAGCGTTCATTATCTTCGCTCCTTGGAATCATGATTTTAAGTTAACTTTAAAGTACATCGTCTTGAGAAATTCCCCTTTAATTGGTAAGCTGACACCTAAAGATCATACAAAGCAGGTGATGTCTTGAATAAAATAATCGGAATAATTGGATTAATTGCTTCCTTAATTGTGCAAGGGTTTTCAGCAAGTGATTCGTTGACTCATGAGATTGCTATGGCTTGTCTATTTGTATTCTTAATCATTTATCATTTTGAACATGCCAAGGATTTCTCTAAAAAATCTCTAATTGTCTTAGGAGCAATCTTTATAGCGCTAATGCTAGGTATTTATCAACTCCTTTCCTTTATCGGTGATTACTTTGAGAGGCTAAACTTAAATATTGGACTTATCATCTTACTTGAGATCGCTTTGATCATTGTTTTGGTATCTATTGCAGTAAACTTAATGAAGCTTATTGCGAATCGGTTAAGGAAAACACCTCATGGTAAAGAGTTTTAACTCTTTGCCTTTTTTATGCTAAGTGCCTCTTTCTGTTGGTATCTTATGTATGAAATCAAATGCAATATCAACTTTCCCTAATTCCTTCTTTTCTGTTATGGTCTCGACTGATTCACCCTTAGCTGCAATATAAGTACTTGATCATACCATTGATGTGATTGCTGTATAAGTTCGTCTCTAAAATTCAAGCCTACATATATGAAAAACGATGGACTCTCCATCTTCATTATTAAAGACAAGATTGAATATATGCAGTGCTTCATCAGAACAACTATTTCTTATAAAAGTATAAAATAAGTGTTTGTTTTAATCTTTCCTGTTACGAAAACGATCAAATACATAGATATCTGTCTCTACTCAAGCCAGAAATCATTTTGTTTTTTTAAAAAACATTCTTGATTTTCGCATTTATATATGCACTCATAAAACATTATTTCATATTCATTATATGTAACTAAATTGCATGTAAAAGAGCTATTATATCGGGATTTAACTACCAAATATATGGGGGCATATTTACATCTAAATACTCAAAAACAAGAACAAACGTGTCTATAGCACTGCCATTTCCACACCCTACCCAAATATTTTCATTTTCCTAATTCCGCCTCAAAATCACCCTATTTTATATCGTAATCGCTATCGTAAAACCGCATAGTGCCAATGTTTTTCTCTCTTAAAATTCCCTCTTTTTCTTCAATATTTACTTAAAGCAGCCACTTCCCTACTCCCTCTTACGTTTTACGTTCGTTTAATCCCTATTCACCAATCCAATTAGCAAATATCCTTATGTTTATCGCCTTTTTAAACTCTTTTTTAATTTTTACGATAAGCATGTTATTCGTGTACGATATATGACTTGATTGTATTTGTTGACAATTTGACAGAGAAATTAATGCACTTCTAACTTTTTTAACTGCAATGGGAATTGTGATTGACCCACAACTCAAGTCATTTCTGACAGTGAACAAGCAATGGATTACGAATCTGCACAATAAACCCCTACGTTCTCTTAATTGAGGAGGGTATTTTTTCGTTTTTAAGATAACATTAATCTTCCTTATTCATTTAAATATGATAAAATATTACATATTTAATATAGGAGGGCTTGTCTTGGAGCAAATGATCTCTTCTTCTAAAGTCGGAGTGAAAATAAATGAGTGGTATAAATACATAAGATTGTTTAGTGTCCCAGATTCGGAAATATTGAAAGCTGAGGTCGAGGAAGAAATAAGGCATATGAAGGAAGACCAAGATTTATTGTTGTACTATTCTCTCATGTGTTTTCGTCACCAATTGATGCTGGATTACCTTGAACCCAAAACAATGAACGAAGAACGCCCTAAAATTTCAGACTTATTAGAAAAGATCGAAAGTAACCAAACTGATTTGAAGGGAATTCATGAATATTATTTTAACTTTTTCCGGGGTATGTATGAATTTGAACAGTACGAACATCTTAATGCCATAAGCTTCTATAAGCAAGCCGAGAAAAAGCTATCACTTGTCGCAGATGAGATAGAGCGAGCAGAATTCCACTACAAAGTTGCAGAGATTTATTATCATATGAAGCAGACACATATGTCGATGCATCATATTGTTCAAGCAATAGAAAGTTATAAAGCACATGAAACTTATACTGTAAGGGTTATTCAATGTTCGTTTGTTATTGGACTTAACTATTTAGATATGGAATATCCTGAAAAAGCGATTCCTCATTTTAAAGAAGCTCTAGACAAAGCGAGAGAAATCGACATGCCACGTTTAATCGGTTCGTCCCTATATAACCTTGGCTTATGTTCATTTGCTGAGGAAGTTTATGAAAAGGCAGCTGAGTACTTTAAAGAAGGTATACTAGTATACCAAAACAACGGGTACGAGCATTCAAATCGTTTATTAGATATCTTGTTAATGTTATCAAAAACCACATTTAAAATGAGGAATCAATCAGAAGCAATTTCTTGGTGTGCACATGGTCTGTCTTTGTCCAAGAATTTAAATGATGAAATTATGGCTAAAATGTTTGAATTCATTAATGCCTTACATGTTGATGACGACAAAGAAAAATTAAATTCGATTCTAAATTATTTAGAATCGAAATCAATGCTTTCAGACGTGGAGGATTTAGCCTCAGATGCAGCGAAGTATTATAATGAAAAAGAAGACCATAAAGTAGCTAATGTTTTTTATGAGAAAGTGCTTTATGCCCGTAAACAAATTCAGAGAGGGGATTGTCTTTATGAAACTTAAGCATGCATCTGTCTTTATTTTAGCCATTGTTTTAATTGGATTTGTCAGCATTTATTTAACTAACACTCAAAAAGATGTCCAAGAAGCACGTAGAGGGCATACAGCAAGTATTGGTTATTTCACTGATGGACATTCATTTGAAGTTGCTAGTAGAGGTCATACTTCTTAAATATGCATCATTCCCCCCTTCAAATTTTGAAGGGGTTATTTTTACGATTTATGTCCACCAGTTAGACCTGCTTTCTGAAGCGCAGTTCCTGCAGGTGTATAAGAAACTGCTCTCAGGATCGCTTTCGATTCAAATTTGTTTCTTTCCCATCCATTACAAACCCGAGCTTTCTTCTTTCAAATAGGCTTATTTGCTGATTAGAGTTATCTTCAATATTAGACAGAATAACTGAGATACTTCTTACTTACATGATTCTAGTAAGAAGATTGTTATTATCATTATTTTGACTGATGTTCCCTTTTAAAAGAATCATGTATGATCGATATAGAAAACGCTTTCAAAGAAAGGGGATACCAACATGTCTAATCGTATGAAACGAGTGTTGTTGCTTTTTATCACTGGATTGTTTATGAGTTTGTCTGCAGTCACTTCTACTGTCTCGGCTCAAACCGGCGGATCGTTTTTTGACCCTTTTAACAGCTATAACACCGGATTATGGCAAAAAGCAAATGGTTATTCGAATGGAAATATGTTCAACTGCACTTGGCGTGCAAATAACGTATCAGTGACGTCATTAGGTGAAATGCGTTTGGCGCTAACAAGTCCATCTTATAACAAGTTTGACTGCGGGGAAAACCGCTCTGTTCAAACATATGGCTATGGACTTTATGAAGTCAGAATGAAACCAGCTAAAAACACAGGGATCGTTTCATCGTTCTTCACCTACACAGGTCCAACGGATGGTACTCCTTGGGATGAGATTGATATCGAATTTTTAGGAAAAGACACAACAAAGGTTCAATTTAACTATTATACAAATGGTGTAGGAAACCATGAGAAGATTGTGGATCTCGGATTTGATGCAGCCAATGCCAATCATACGTATGCGTTCGATTGGCAGCCAAACTCTATTAAATGGTATGTCGATGGGCAATTAAAACATACTGCGACAAGCCAAATTCCGACAACACCAGGAAAGATCATGATGAACTTGTGGAATGGTACGGGTGTAGATGAATGGCTCGGTTCCTACAATGGTGTAACACCGCTATACGCTCATTACGACTGGGTGCGTTATACAAAAAAATAATACCATATGTGATAAGAGCCTGCAGCCTCAATATAGCCAGGCTCTTATGATCGTAATGAGAAGTTGTTGGCGTTCCCTATAGTGAAACTGAAGAGCAAATAGAAGTTTAAATTTATATGAGTTAGTTTCTTAACTAAATGATAACAAAAAACGATTATATTTTTAGTCGCTTTTTGTTATGACTTATGCCCACCAGTAAGCACAGCTCTGTGAAGCGCAGTTCCTGCAGGTGTATAAGAAACTGCTCTCAGAATCGCTTTTGATCCGTATCTGCTTCTAATTTCATCCATAACGAATCCAAGCTTTCTTCACTTTTCATTATCCACTTCAAATAAACTCAGATGAAATCCACCGCCAAGCTCATCTTTACTGTAACCAATTCCCAGGCTAATTGTTCTACCAACTTTATTATGTGTACGTGCCCTTCTTGCGACTTCTTCACAAATTTCCAGAAGAACTGCTTTAATTTCTTCTTTTTCCGTATAATCCC
Source organism: Bacillus sp. PAMC26543 (assembly GCF_014250375.1). Lineage (NCBI taxonomy): Bacteria > Bacillati > Bacillota > Bacilli > Caryophanales > Bacillaceae > Bacillus > Bacillus sp. PAMC26543. Next base: position 2,242,891 of record NZ_CP060193.1, read on the forward strand.
TCAGCAAAATCTGACTCTTACCAAAACTAATTTGCCCCTGCATCAACGGAGCACCAATTTCTGATAAATCAATTTCCGTGATCATGGTAGCACAACTTGTTACCCTTTATTCCGAACTTTTTTCAAGCAGCTCTAAGGGAAACTTGGCTAACTGGTCTACAGTCGATATCTCCATTCGGATCAGGTTTCTTTCTATCCTCCCTCCTATCCCCACATTTTAGACAACGAATGAAGCAATTTGTCTCGCTCCTTTATTGATCCAATATCAATAGAAAAAAAGTTCCTTATTCAACATAAATAAGAACAAGAATTCGATGTAAATATTGGTAATGCTATTCCATATCCTTGAATGATCCTTACTTAAAACAATCTACACGTCTCCAAATAAATAAACCTCTAAAAATTAGAAGACATAAAAAATAACAAGAGCTTTAAAACCCTTGTGAAAGCTTGTTTTCATTACACTCTCTATCTTCCTTTTTCATCATTTCTATATGTGTTTACGAATTTTGGTTAAAAAAGAAAAAGGTACCGTTTGGTACCTTTTTTATATTTATTTCTCATTTCTTGTGAATTTTGGCAGTCCGAATATAATTGCTATGATGCCGCAGATCCCGATTAAAACAGGATAGAAAGAGTAATGCAAGATGCTGACAGGTGAAATATTCCCAAACTTCCCGGCCGATAACATCTGCGCGCCATAAGGAATTAAGCCTTGTATCACGCAGGAAAAGATATCTAAGATACTTGCTGACTTTCTATTATCGATTTTAAATTCATCAGAGATATTTTTGGCTATCGGTCCGGCTGCAATAATAGCAATCGTATTATTGGCAGTAGCTAGGTTAGTAACACTGACCAATCCGGCAATACCGGCTTCAGCACCTTTTTTCGAATGGATTCTTTTGGAAATGAATCCCACCAAAAAGTCAATCCCTCCGTTTTGTTTCATGACGCCGACCATTCCGCCAATTAACATTGAAAGGATGATAAGATCAGACATTCCGGCAATTCCATCCGTAATTGCTTTAAAATAAGACTCAAGCGTCAAGCTGCCGCTTGCAAACCCTATAATTCCTGTTAAGATCAATCCTCCAAAAATGACAGCCACCACATTAAAACCAATTAACGCAAAGACTAACACGGCAACATAAGGAAGTATTTTAAACCAGCTGTAAGATTCAGCTCCGGTATGTCCTACGTGTCCTGTCGGTATAAAAAATAATAAAATGATAGTTATGATAGCAGCAGGCAAAACGATCAAAAAATTCGTTTTAAATTTATCCATCATTTGTGTTTTTTGTGACCGTACTGCCGCGATGGTGGTGTCCGAAATAAAAGAAAGATTATCTCCAAACATAGCTCCGCCGACAACAGCTGCAATAGCGATTGCAGTAGACAAGCCAAGTTCTCCGCTCAAACCGGCGCTAATTGGAGCAACTGCGGCAATCGTCCCCATCGATGTTCCCATCGAAACAGAAATAAAACAAGCAATGATAAAAAGCCCTGGCAGTATAAACTGCTTCGGAATAATGCTCAAAGCAAGGTTGACGGTTGAGTGCACCGCTCCCATCGTCTCAGCTGCAGAAGCAAAAGCACCCGCTAATATAAAAATGATAACCATCATAATAATATCAGGATGTCCCGCCCCGGACGCAAACCATTCTATTTTCTGATTGAGAGATTGCTTCTGGTTAAATGAAAGCGCGAAAGCTGATGCTATAATTGCCGCAATCAATATCGGCAATTTATAGAAATCTCCAGTCAATACACCAGAGCCGACAAAAAGGCCTACAAATAAGACTAGTGGCAATAGCGCCCAAGGATTTCCATTTTGTTTCATCTAAGTAGCCACCTTTAATTTCAGTATCAAAGTCGTTAAACATAGTCTAAACAACATTCCATACTTTAAAAGGCTACAGTAAAAAAGTCAAGCGTAAAAATAGTATAGTAATTATTAAATTAAAAACAGAAAAGAAAGAAGGATTTATCAAGAAGAGGAAATAACACTTTCATCAACAGATTATTTGGAAAGTTCCATATACAAATACAACTGTTTGATGAGGGGTGTTTGAGGGGGAAGATGGCAACACGCAACGATACTGGCCATAAAAACTGTTTTAGCTATTATCAATAATACTAATATAAAAAGGAAAGGGTTCATACCCTTCCTCTTTATGCACCAACTTAATCTGCGGTCATAGCAATTGTTATTCAAACAAGACATAGCAGCATCAGAGAACATGAGGAGCATATACAAGAAAATAAATTCAATAATTAAAAGGGCGCTATTTTCATATTCAAATTGAGTTCTTGTAAGCACTAATTGCTTCGTTACGTAGTAACATGTTATCTTTGTTAACCATACCTAAGTTGTAAGCTTTTTTAATAATATCTAATACCTTCAAATCCATTGCAGAAAGACTACCTCCACCATTTAATCTAGATTTCCAATAATCTAAAGACTCAAGTGAGCTTTTTTTATTCTCGGGTTCAACTACCTCATTTTTCTCAAGTTTTTCACAGAATTCACTAAAACTAATGGATGAAGGAGTTGGATTATTCCCTCCATACCCTTCAGTAGCCAAACTGCAAAATGCTAAGAATTTTGGATCATAAATAAGATCACTTGAGTTTACATTTACCACCGATAACCACAATCCTTTCAGAGCTTTTTATAATCTTAGAGCACCCTTTCCATCTTTACACATGTTAAATATCGACAATTATTCAAATGATTTAATAATTGAATAAAAAAAGAACCTGCATTAAGCATGTTCTCTCCCTAATTTGCAAACTTTTGTTTTATAACCATTATTTTATTTAGATTGAGGATGCTTACTCGGAAAAGCAACAATACTTTAACATTGTGTTTAATTCGTATAAGTCTCCTTATAGCTCCCCGTTTTATTTAAGTATATTTCTTCATAAACTTTAGGGTGAAAAGAGAGAGACTATTCCCCCTAAATTCTATTAAATGGGCTGTTGTTTTAACCATTCTTTTTTTAGCAATGCATATTGAAAAGTGTTTTCATATTTAGGTATTCCATCCTCGTATTTAGTAAATGAAATAAATTCAAGAAAATAACCTTCTTTACGCATACCTAATCTTTCACATAATTTTTGAGACCTATAGTTATCATCTTCAACATATGCATAAAGCCTTCTTGCTCCTTTTTGCATAAAGAGATACTTTAAGAAAGCCTTCGCACTTTCACTTGCGTATCCCATCCCTTCGAATTGAGCATTGAAATTCCAACAAATAGAATAGGTATCTGGCTCTTCTTTAAAATAAAATAGTTCTCCTATTATATCATCACTATCTTTTAAGCAGACTGCAATATAAGAGTCATCTTTGCTTCTTTTTTGCACTCTTAAGACAGCTTCTTCTAACGTAGAAATTCTGTCATCAAGAAAGCAGTTTACTCTTGGATTAGCCGAATATTCCAACAAGCCTTGAGAATCTGCCTCGCAAAAATTTCTTAAAATTAATCGGTGGGTTTCAATTTTTTGCATTTGTAATCTCCTAATTCAAATTTATCGATAATCTGATCAAGCAAGAAGATGGAATTTTATCACCCTCAAATGCATCAACTATGAAGATTCCCCCAGATGGAAAATACATGGGTAAATACAATTATAAATACAATTTGAAGGGAGTTTCAGTTGGTGTTGCTACCGCAGCAATCGCCGCAGTCTCAAAAGCACCTTACAATGTCATACTAAGTATTGTATCATTTTTAGCAGGTACACAAACAACTGCATATTATACGGTATTCCAGTATCGTTATGCCTTTAAATGTAATGCATATCCTTATGCCAATAGAACAAAATTCTATGAAGACTCGTCAAGAAAGAAAGTCTTAAGAACAGCAGACAGCGCTAAATTTTTTGGAAGCAGACCAATTCCGGCAAGTTGTCGGCCATAAAAACGAGGTGAAAATATGCAACAAGAAAAAACAACAGTTATTAATAGGATAATAAAAAGATATATCCTTTTGTTCCTTGTTTTATGTGCTTGCTATTTCGTTTACATGGGGGTACTGGGGAACAAGTTTACTGTGATTCCACTGGCTATTTTCATTGTTGGCTCTTTAATTGGCGAGTTCGTAAGAATAGGGAGGATAAAAAGATAGGAGGTTCCACCTTCTATCTTTTTTGTTATGGTTTTTCTAAATAAAAGAAGAATTTTATTCAGAAATTACATATAGTCTCACCAACTTACTTTTACATACTGATTAAGATTCAAAGAATGCGATTTTATTCATTATTGAAGCAGCATTAGGGGTGAACAAAATAAAAGTGCTATTTGCTGTTTTAATCACTACCCTATGAATAATATAACGTAAAATCAAATACAAAAAAGGATAGTAGGAAAAAATGAAAAAAAGGACCAAAATATTGCTATCTATTTTAGCAACAGTATTAATCATATTAATTTTAATGCCTCCCCTTCACCAGTTTTTTCAATACTTCTTCAGAAAAAGGAGCCATAAGACATGAAATCTATAAAATGGGATACCCATACCAAAGCTATTTCACAATCCTTCAAAAAAGGGAAAGTGACAAATCATCAGGGAGTCTTTATTCTTTGATGTTATTTAATGCTTGGAAAAGTGAAACTGGTCAAACTCCTTATCTCTGTTATTCAAAGAAAGTAACAGAGGACGAATACAAAGTTGATTGCGGAACAGCACCTTAATTAGTTAAAAGACCCTCTCTATGAGAGGGTCTTTTGCCACTTCAATAATGATTCAAGTTTTGCTTTTTCTTTTATTTTATTGAAAGACACGTTGGAAGGACCGACGAAGAATTAATAGAAAGACTGAGAACTGATCCTAACCCACATATTACAGCTTCATCTACTTTCAAAGACAGGGCTACCGCTGAGAGAATTGCTAATTCAGTTTTAAACGATCCAAAAAATATAAAGAAAATCGAAAATTGGATTGATGATCCTAAAAAACCTAAATTAATGTTAAGATACAAGGGCGATGGAGAAATAATCGGTAGAAGTGTATCAAGAAATTCAAAACTAGTAGAAAACGTTACAAACGCAAAAATTATACTCAAAAAAGATAACAACGGTAACTTTATTCTTACAGGATATCCAACCAAATAGAAAGAGAGGAAGTATCATGGATGAAAGTTATGATTTCTTAGACGAATTAGAAAATTTTTTAGGTGCAACATTTCATCAAGATATCCGATCCCCTGAACACGCATTAGACGAATTTATTGAGGGAAATTAGTAAAGAAGGTTTGCTATTTACAGTAAAGTATTGCGAAGAGTTTCTAAATAGCGATCAAACTAAAGAAGAAAAGGAAGACATTATAAAGTGTAATGCAGAAATATATTTCCCGACAATTGGATTACCACCTATTCCCAGCCGTTTCAGAAAGCCCGTACTTTTTTTTTTACTTTGAAAATATCTCCGTTATCATACGGTTCCTCGTCTTGAACATCAGCGTCTACGATAATTACCTTCTCACCAATTTTTGCCTTTCTTTTGACCTCTACATATTCGCGCTTGATGCCGCCAAGTGTTTCGTCAGCCAGTACGTGAACATTTTGATTGCTTTTCGTCATTTAAATTTCCCCCTTTTTTTAATTTCCCGTTTAAATTTTCACCTTAATTTCCAATAGGTTAATTGTAAATACCTTTGTTGCTTACTAAGTTGAATGTCAAATTTATTTTAATTAATGGAGGAGATAGTTATGAATTATTTACTTGATTTATTCTTTAATTGGTTGTTTGAAAAGAGCTTGGATAGTTTTATTGCTGTTGTAATTTTTCTTGCATTTAATCCAAAAAAGAAGTACCCCGATCACTTTCAAGATAAACGGCGTTTCAGGCTATAAAGACGCTATCTGTAATTTACTCGCTACCTGTAAAATCTAAATCTTTTGCGGGTAGCGTACCCTTGAGTTATCTGGTTAAAAACTATCTTTTTTTTAGATATCGTTATTGAACTCCAATCAAACGGTTCGAGAATTTTAAGCAACCTTTCAACTTTTGGCGCTCTCCAAGATGTCATCGCGTACGTATGAGCTTCTGAAGTATAATGATGCTTATTCAATTTGAGTGGCTCTTTGCTTCTGCTTTTGTCAAAAACATTGTATCTGGTTGTATAATGTGAACCTTTCTTTCTGGAATTAGTTCTGCTCCTTCATCAATGTATTTTTGAATCCACTCAATGACATCATCATAGTCATCCTCAATTTCTTGCAACTCTATAAGGGCTTCCTTAGACAGCTCACTATCATCTTTTATTTCTTCTAGATAATCATCTAAAACATATGATTCTGCAATATATGGCAGGTATACAGAATAGCGTTCTGCGTTTTCCTCCCGAGCTTCAGCCCATTCATAATCACCGACTGTCCAATACCGCGGTGAAGCTTGACAATCGTTGTCTTGTGTTTTCAACTCATTCTGAAGCTCTTTTAAAAACTGAATATCTTGATTCATTCGTTTCCCCCTAATCTAATTAAAATCACGATTTTAACTATTTATGATCCATTATTCACTTCCGAAGCAACTTCCATTTACCTCATAATTAATGTATAAAATGTTAATGGAGTTGATATAATTGAACCCTCGAAAAATTTTATTGAGTTCTGCTTTAACATTCGGCATGCTAATATCCGCTGTTCCTGCCTTGGCAACAAGTTCTTCGTCTGAAGTGGTAGTAAAAAGTGATGAATATGATTATGACACCATATATCAGCTTAGCCCAATACCAAACTTCAAGCCTTCTATTGAATACAACGGATATACTTATACTCTTACAAGATATTATTTCGATTACTCAATTCAGTTTTATACGGCTATTTATACAAAAGTTGTTTAAATTTAAAGGTAGGGGCTTTTTAGCTCCTTTTTTCTTGTTTTAAGAAAGGCATTTCTTTTTATGCTGTCTTCTATGTACAAAATCAAATGCAATATCGACTTTTTCTTGTTTCTGTTCTTTAGCTGCTCGCTGCGTAACAACAATTAGTTGACCATTTTCTTGGCGATCAATACTCTGAACTGAATGTCCTTTAGCAGCGTAATATTCTCCGATAATCTCATCAACGTGGTTTCTAAGAAGATTCCTCTTTATCACTAATATAACCTCCACTTATTTTATTTTTATTCTATATTTTTTATGATTCCATCCTATAATCCATCTCTCCATTTGCCTTCTCATCTATCACGACATTAACCGACACACAATTTCCATATATATGGGAGTAATTTCGCTATTTCCCTATCGGCCAAAACCATATAATGTAATTGCAAGAAAAAATTATAAGAATGGGGGATTTACATGAGTTACAAAAAAGCATTAACAGGTATTGCATTATCTGTAGGTTTACTTGTTTCAGCATCTCCAGCATTCGCTGCAAGTACAAGCCCAAGCCCGGATCAGGGAATAGCTAATGTTGCAAGTGATGATTTTAAAGCTCAAGCTATCACTTGGGATTTACCTAGCAGTACAGGTATTTTTGCCAACTCATTTGAAGACGGCGGATATCGCTGGTATTTAAAAGGTATTACGAAAGTTTCAGATGGATATTGGATTGGGCACTATGAAGGTGTACGAATATAAGATCGCAATTGGGGGCTTCTAGCTCCCTTTTTAAATTCAATGTTATTCAAATATGAACTTACGATAGAGTATTATTATTGATTATTTTGTCCAGTCCTCTCTAGATAAAATAATCCTTTTATTGTGATTCTGTGATCTTAATTAGAAATCTCATTCTTTCCTTCTTTGTTCTTGTTGAATAGTAGCTTTCTCTTAAAAAGTCCTGAAACCTGTGAAATGGGATAGGTACTAAACCAAGGTTTCTCACTTGATTACAATAACCCCCATAGTATTCTTGCTCATATCCTCTCTGTTCAGATCTGTAGTTAAAAGGATTCAATGCTTTATTACCTCCCGCTGGGTTATTAAGATGTATAAGATATATCCAATTCAAAGCTATAATCGGGATGAAGCCTCCATAGTTGATGCCCTAAATGACCTCTTTGGGCATAATTTAAGCAGTCCTTGTGCCACTTTTAGTTCCATCATAAACAGCTACTATTGCTTCACTGTGATCAATCATGTATTCATTTCGTTTTTGCATCTTAGCTGGTGAAAACTCTCCTGGTTCATCTCCACTAACTTTATATTTATCTAATTCTTCAATATTAATAATCTCATCTGCTACATCAAGCATACGTTTATACCACAGACCATACTTTATCTTGTTCTTTGAAAATAATGTTTGGCATAGACTCATCCTTCTTATGTCAATTTTAAAGCTGGATTATAATTAACCCAGCTTAACAGCTTTTTGATTTTAAAAAAGGCTTTTCCAATCATAATCATATTTATCCATGGGCACAAAGTTTCAATAAGGTGATGGGAAAAGCAACGTTCGAATTGTTGCTTTTTTCTTATGATTGACCGCCTTATGTTTTTTTGTGTACGGATTTAAATCACATCTGCTTTCAACACCTTGATAAACTCTTGCGCCGCCGGCGTTATTTCATCAAAAGAATGCGCGATAACGCCAATATCACGGGTGATCCGCGGAAAGATGTCTTTTTTGATCAATTGATGCGGGACAGATGACAGTGTAAAGTTTGAAATAATGCCTATGCCCAAGTTGTTTTTGACCATATTGATCAAGGTTTCGGCATTTTGCACAGTTAAGTTTTCCTTTAATTCAATGTGGTGCCGCTGAAACGTGTTTGACATCGCAATTTCATGACCGCCTTTGCAAAAAATAAGGTCATCTTGATATGTTTTGAGGTCAACATGCTTTTCCTGTTTTAATTCGTCATATTGCGGTGGGATGACAGCCACCATATAGTCTTTGCACAATAGTTGATGGTCAAACGGTTCAAATGGAGATGCTGTGACCCCAATATCAACCGTTCGATCCTCGACCCATCCTTTGATTTGATCAGAGGTCCCTTCGACCAATTCTATGCGGATCAGCGGGTAGTTTGATCTGAATGCCGCAATCGCCTGCGGCATGATATTTGTTGAAACAGCAGGAAATGAACCGATTTTCACCTTCCCGCTTAACAGCTTGTTTTCCCGGTTGGCTACTTGATATATTTTGCTTTCAATCCCCTTCATTTGCCTCGCCAGCAGCAAAATTTCCTTTCCGACATCAGTCAGCATTAAACCATGATGTTTATCTCTGATCAATAATTTCAGCTGCAGCGAGCTTTCCAGATTTTTAATCGCTTTGCTAACCGCTGGCTGAGAGATGAACAATTCTTTTGCCGCTTCGGTAATATTCAATTTCTCCCCGACTTTTACAAATATGTGAAGGTGGTTCATGTTCATAACCATTTGGTTATACCCCCAATAATAAAAATGTATTTCAGTTATATATAAATGTAACATATGATAGAAACCAGCACGAATATATAAACAAGAAAGGCGGCTTTATAATGGTAAAAGTCATGCTGGGAATCATATCTGTCACACTTATTTGGGGCTATACTTGGGTAGCGATGAAAGTTGGAATTCATGACCTCCCCCCGCTTTTGTTTTCGGCTTTGCGCCTGTTCATCGGGGCGGTTCCTTTATTTCTCATTCTCTTCATTCAAAGAAAGAAACTTTCAATAGGAAAAGCACATGTCAAAAGCTATATCATCATGAGCCTGCTAATGGGTCTGGGTTATATGGGGATCTTAACGTATGGAATGCAATTTGTTGATTCAGGAAAAACCTCTGTTTTGGTGTATACGATGCCTATATTTGTTACGGTGATCAGCCATTTTACATTAAACGAAAAAATTAATGTGTATAAAACGATCGGGCTGATAAGCGGCTTCTTCGGACTTTTATTTATATTTGGAAAAGAAATGCTGCATGTCAATCAAAGCGCTTTATTTGGAGAACTATGCGTCCTTGCGGCAGCGCTTAGCTGGGGAATCGCAAATGTGTTTAGCAAGCTTCAATTCAAGCATATCGATATCATTCATATGAATGCCTGGCATCTTCTGATGGGAGCCGTCATGTTATTGGTTTTCTCCTTTATATTGGAACCGGTGCATTCAGCCGAGTGGACATATCAGGCGATATGGTCATTGGTGTTTAATGGTTTGCTTTCCACCGGCTTTACATTTGTCGTATGGTTTTGGGTACTCAATCAAATCGAAGCGTCAAAAGCATCCATGGCACTAATGTTCGTTCCCGTATTGGCTCTATTCTTTGGATGGCTGCAATTGCACGAACAGATCACCATAAACATCATCATCGGCGCACTGCTGATATGCTGCGGCATCTTTATGAATACATTTAAATTTTCACGACAGAAAGTGTGAATGTATATACATTTCTCGGGAGTGGTATTTAGTAATAACAATTTCCAAAGCCTTTAGAGAAAATGAAAGATTTCTATACAGCGTTTTTTATAAAACCGAAAACGACAAATACATCAATCCAAAAAATAATTTAAAACTATTTCATACAGCTTCAATCAGGAACCCGGCTTGAGCAAATGAGACGGTCGGATCTGATGCGGGGAAATTGAAAAAAAGAGCATGTAATTTAATGCTCTTTTTGTTTTAAATTTGTTTAAAATACTTCGTTATCTTGATCCCTTTGCCTCTCCAATAATATATAACGTGTTAAGGTTTAATAAAAACTTCATTAGGAGTGGTTCTTTGCTTAAAGCTTCAAAAATTTTTATTTCATGTGCAGCTTTGATACTATGTGTGTATTCTCTATATAGTCAAAGTGAATTCCTCTTGATTTCTCTCCAAGTATTAGTTGCACTTCTCTTTGTTTTAGTGGGAGTGGAATCACTTTCAAATAAACAAACAAGGTCAGGGTATTTGTTGTTCGGATCAGCGGCCTTTATACTTGTTGTGAACGTTGTAAAATACGGGATTTAAGTTAAACAAAGGAATGTGGAGTCCCAGAACCAATACATTACCGCAGCGACAATGCTCATTATCGATTCTTCGCTTATTGGTTTTCCGACAGTTATTTTTGTATTCTCTTCAGGCAAAATAATCGATTTAATCATCCACTTCAACCCAATCCAAATTTATTTTCACTGTTGTGCCCTCAAATAACTTCTAATCACAAGATTGAATATTATTCGTTAATACACTTGGCCCCAACTGTTGAGTTCTAGAATTAGAAAGACGTACTTGAACTTTAACATTCTTCATTTCGGCTGTAATTAAGTCAAATCTTCCCGCCCAACTAGGGCTCTCTTCCTCAGGAGTAGGATAAAGTTTAAACCGCCAACTAATCTCACCAGGTTTAGTAGCAAATCCTTCGTAACTGTCGTAAGTTCCAAAAGAAGAAGGAGCAGGAAGATGGACAGCAAGAATGCTTATATTGGTTCTGGCAGCACTCGGTGGGTTCAATTGCACCTTATAGATTAATGCTACACCTTTAGCATTTTTAAAATTTTTATCTACCGGTTCCAGTATTACACTGCAAGGCATTGGACTGGCGTTTGTTTGAATGGGATAGGCAACAATAATACTCAATAAGGATAAAACTAAAATAAATCGTTTCATTGAATGTTCCTCACAATTTTTTAGTTAATTTTCCTTATTTCTGGATTGATTATTCATATGTATTTCACCAATTCCAACTGTACACATCAGGCCAAACTCTCTCCACATGCTACTTTGTATTGCTTTGGCCATTTCTTCAGGATCTTCTTTTCCTGCATCTAAAAAAGATTCATCGATTGAATACGTATGGACACATTTTTCAGGAACAAATCTGTAAAACAGCTTTGTAATCTCAGCCGAAACTCTGATGACAAGCTTCATTTGCGGATTTACAATGTGTATTCTTGGATCTTCAGGTATCTCAAAAAGTCTTGATCCTGTTTTGATTCCAAAATCTTTTTTAAGTGCAGGAGATGCAGCTAACACTACACTTCCCTGTCCATCTATGTCTCTACAAACTTTGATGCTAAGATTTGGTTTACCCTGAGCTTTAAAAACATCTATATACTTATTTTGCAGCTTTTCGGATACTACTTCCCCCAGGCTCTCCAGCTCAAATATCATTTGTTTAAATTCTAGATTTATATCCTTTTACAGAATCTGTAAATAACCTTCATCGAGTGAACTTTGATTTTTCTGTTTCTTAAGTAACTGTCTTAAAACTTTCCACACAGTGTTGTCCTCCTTTGGCTCATGTTTCGCATCTCCTGCTGTTAGAACACAAGTTTCCCACAATAATAAAGATGGCTGCTGTTTACCTTCCTTTTTTATTGCGGAAGTATGAACGGCAGCCTTATTGATTTAGAATACCCAAAAAATAATCACAAGCCAGGAGATAATCAAAGTTAAAATGAACCATTTTTCCTGCAAAGAAATTAAAGCGTAGCAAATATAAGAGATAGTTAACATCACAATAGAAGTGATCTTAACATACCATCCAATAGATTCATTGGAGAATGCATAAACAAATAAAGAGATAAGAACAAGAACCATAAATATGTTCCCTACAGTCTTTAATATACTCTTTTTGTCATCAAAGTTCATAATTTCAACCTCCAAAATATGTATATTATACAGCATCCAGATAGTCATAAGCATTAAAAAACTTGAAAGGATGATTGTTAGTGAAAAAAACAGTTCTAACTACCCTATCTCTCGGACTCCTATTCTCAACAGTGGCTCCACTAACTAGCCATGCAGAATCCATCTCAGAACCTACACCAAGTTATATCACACAGGTTAATTCAACACCACTTCAAGAATTAGTTAAAACATCATCAGTTCCAGTCATCCAAGAGAATGGAGAAATTTCAATTCAAGCTGTACCACCATCAACAAAATGGAAGGTTGTAGATCATTTTAGAGGGAACTCTAAGAACATAGACACTGCAGCTGAATTAGGAGCAAGAATTGCTGCAGGATTACCTGGTCTTAAATACTCCTGAGCTGGTATATTCGCTCAAGCTGTGTTTGGAACATTCTATCACAAAAAACCAACTCGTTATTACTCAACAACCCAATACTTAGCCTACGACAAAAAGTATAGATACACAATCGTTGATATGTACGTCTACAAAGACAGTAAATATAGCAAACAAATAGGTTATGATTATAAAGTTTTCAGAACTCCTAGATAATGTGTTAGATATAAAGCCCTTTTAAAGGGCTTTTTAGCTTTTTTAAACAAAAGGCCAGAGAGTATGTGAGGGAACTCTCTGGCCTATAGTGGCTGATATACCAACTATGATACATATACAGGATACTTTAAATTTAGGATGTATTCAAGCAGCTTTTAGGTTTAAATAAAATGGGAATTTTATTTAGAGTCAAGAGGAGAAATTCACTTCAATATATGCTAGAGACTTACTTATCTGAATTTTTTGATTCCCTCAAAAAACTAAGTGCTAAAATGGGATATGTTACAAACGAAAGGTGGAATAATATGGCTAGTTTCAGAAAAAGAGGAACTACATGGCAATACAGAATAAAACATAAAGACCCTTTAACTCAAGAGCCAATCGAAGTCTCCAAAAGTGGATTTAAAACAAAAAAAGAGGCACAGATAGCTGCAAGACAAGAAGAGCAAAGATTGATAGGTGATTTAGAAATTAACGGAGGAGAAACCCTTTTAAAGCATTATCTTAAAGATTGGCTCGCTCAATACAAACAAGGTAATGTTAGGAAAAACACTTACATTCTTCATGAACGAAATGTTAATACAAAAATTCTCCCCTATTTTAAGGAGATTAAACTAAAAGATATTAAACCCTTACGTTATCAAAAATTTATTAATTATTTAGCAGACCAGGGATACAGCAAAAGAACAATTGAAATCATTCACGGGACAATGTTCAACGCTTTAGCTACGGCAGTAAAGCCTCTTAAAAAAATTGAAGAAAACCCATGTGAAGGGGTAACAATTCCAAGGGCTAAATCTAAGAAAAAAGAAAAGTTAGAATACATTTAGTCAGATGATATTTCCCTCTTCCTTAAATTTGCAAGACAAGATAATTATTTGTACTATATCTTCTTTAAAACTTTACTTGAAACAGGAATGCGTAAGGGAGAAGCAGCTGCTTTACAAAGAAAGGATATTGATCTAAAAAATAACTTCATCAACATTAACAAATCATTAGACTTTCAAGTTAAAGAGGGAGAAGAAATATTTGGAGAAACAAAAACATATGAATCCGAAAGAAGAATTAAAATTAACAATTCATTAGCAAAAGAGTTAACAACACACATGAACTATTTAAATGATAATAGAATAGTTTTTAATGAGATTTACGAACATGAATTAGATCTTGTTTTTTGTAGACAGGATGGAAAACCTTTACCAAAGTCTACCCTCTTCAATGCACTCAATCGCATTCTGAAGAAAGCTGGATTAGAAAAAAATGGCAATTTATGATTTAAGACATACTCATGCTGTCCTTCTTCTAGAATCAGGTGCAAGTATGAAGTTTGTTCAAGAAAGACTCGGACATAAAAATATAACCATCACATCGGACGTATACTCTCATATATCTGAGAAGCTTGAAAATACATCAGTGGATGGTTATGAAGAATACATGAATTCACTTTTGTCCTAAATTTTTTTAATTTTTTTGGTGGTCAAAAAGTGGTCAAACTAGTTGTTTCTAGTTATCCCACTTGACTTGACCACCTAGTTATTAATCTAAAACTCTATCAAATCAAGGTTTATCAGATTAATACTGAGACATATACTGTTCGCGCTCCCAAGGATGTACTTGCGTGCGGAACATATCCCACTCGATTTCTTTTGCTTCGATGAAGTGCTCGAATAGGTGCTCGCCTAGAGCTTTGACCATCACTTCGTTTGATTTGAATTCGTCTAATGCTTCAGCAAGTGTTGCAGGAAGGTCGACGATTCCGTTTTCCATGCGCTCTTCTTTGCTCATCACGTAGATGTTGCGGTCGATTGGAGCTGGCGCATCTAGTTTGTTTTTGATTCCATCTAAACCTGCAGCAAGCAAGACGCTAAGTGCTAGGTACGGATTCGCAGCTGGATCTACGCTGCGCACTTCAACACGTGTGCTGATGCCGCGGGAAGCCGGGATACGGATAAGCGGGCTTCTGTTTTGCGCGCTCCATGCAACGTAGCAAGGTGCTTCATAGCCAGGAACAAGACGTTTGTAAGAGTTCACTGTCGGGTTTGTTACTGCTGTAAAGCTTGTTGCATGCTTCACGATACCTGCAATGAAGTGTTTCGCTGTTTCACTTAACTGAAGATCTGCGTTTGCATCATAGAATGAGTTAACGCCATCTTTGAAGAGTGATAGATTACAGTGCATACCTGAACCGTTCACACCGAACAACGGTTTTGGCATAAATGTCGCATGCAGACCGTGTTTGCGGGCAATTGTTTTAACAACTAGTTTAAACGTTTGGATATCGTCACAAGAGCGGACTGCACCAGCATATTTAAAGTCGATTTCATGCTGGCCAGGCGCTACTTCGTGGTGAGATGCTTCGATTTCAAAGCCCATCTCTTCAAGCTCAAGAACGATATCGCGGCGGCAGTTTTCTCCCAAGTCAGTTGGAGCTAAGTCGAAATATCCGCCTTTGTCGTTTAACTCAAGAGTCGGTTCGCCTTTTTCGTCTAATTTGAATAAGAAGAATTCAGGCTCAGGTCCTAGATTGAAATCACTGAAGCCCAGGTCTTCCATTTCTTTCAGAATCCGTTTTAAATTGTTTCGCGGGTCACCTTCGAAAGGTGTGCCATCCGGATTGTAAATATCACAGATGAAACGTGCTACTTTACCTTTTTCAGCTGTCCATGGGAAGATAACAAATGTATTTAGATCAGGATACAGGTACATATCTGATTCTTCGATGCGAACGAAACCTTCAATAGAAGATCCGTCAAACATGACCTTATTATCAAGTGCTTTTGGAAGCTGGCTTACAGGAATCTCAACGTTCTTGATTGTTCCAAGAATGTCGGTAAATTGCAGGCGGATGTACTTGACGTTTTCCTCATTTACTAATTTTACGATATCTTCTCTTGTATACTTTGCCATTTCGTAAAACTCCTCCTCTAAAAGGTAAATGTATATAGCAAAACAGTTGCTAACGGATTAATGAAAGAAGCGGGACATGTCGCCTTGACGGAATGTATTTCCTCTTTGAAAACGGCCGGCTTGCATAAGCTCGTTTTTCAGGAGCTGTCTCAGTTCGTCATCAGACAGATCATGTTTCATTGGTTTCTTCGTCTTCTCATTTTGTTTCTGTTCCGGCTCGGCCGAAGCTTTCGCCAGAATTTGTTTAATTCCTGCCATGTTTACACCTTGTTCAATCAGGTGTTTAATTTCTAACAGTTTATCTACATCGTGAAATGAGAATAATCGTCTATTTCCTTCGCTTCTAGCTGGAAATATCAGTCCATTTTCCTCATAATACCGAATTTGTCTTGCTGATAATTCGGTCAATTGCATGACAATTCCTATTGGAAATAAAGGCATTGAGCGGCGAATGTTATCACTCATCTCAATTTCCTCCTTTTCTTAACTTAGTTTCATTATAGGTGATGTTATATTTTGTGTCAATAACATGTAAGGATTCTTAACATGAAATTCAGTGAAAATTTTAAACTATTCAAATTAATTTCTTATCCATTAAAGAATCCACTGCACTGCATATGGCATTTTTCACATGCGCATAGGTTAATCCTCCCTGGACATACGCTACATATGGCGGGCGGATAGGGCCATCAGCTGATAATTCAATGCTTGCTCCTTGTATAAATGTGCCCGCTGCCATAATCACATCATCTTCGTATCCCGGCATGTAGGCTGGATAAGGCGTCACGTGGGCATTGATCGGCGATGCATATTGAATGGCCTGGCAAAAGGCAATCATCTTTTCTCTGTCGGAAAACTCAACGGATTGTATCAAATCTGTTCTTTTCGCATCCCATTTCGGGTTTGAAGTGAAGCCCAGTTTTTCAAGGAATCTCGCTGTAAACACCGCTCCCTTTAAGCTTTGTGACACAACGTGAGGCGCCAAAAAGAAGCCTTGATACATTTCCTGGAGCGAGTAAAGAGACGCTCCGGCTTCCCGGCCGATGCCCGGTGAAGTCATTCGGTATGAACAAGCCTCGATCCATTCAGATTTTCCAACGAGGTACCCGCCTGTTTTGGCAAGACCGCCTCCCGGATTTTTAATAAGAGATCCCGCCATGAGATCGGCGCCTACATGGCAAGGTTCCAGCTCTTCTACAAATTCTCCGTAACAGTTGTCCACAAATACGATAAGGTTTTCATTGATTTCTTTTACAAAGCGGATCATTTCTTTGATTTCACTAATTAAGAAAGAAGGACGATTGGCATATCCTTTTGAGCGCTGAATGCCGATCACCTTTGTCTTCGGATTGATAGCTGCAGCGACAGCATCGTAATCTATTTTTCCGTCTTCAGTCAGGTCAACCGCATTGTAGCCGATTTGAAAATCCTTTAGCGATCCAGAATTTTCTCCGCCTCTGACGCCGACAATTTCTTCTAACGTATCATACGGCTTGCCTGTGATATAAAGCAGCTCGTCCCCCGGTCTGAGGACACCGAATAAAGCAATGGAAATCGCATGTGTGCCTGAGATAATTTGAGGCCTGACAAGCCCGGCTTCTCCGCCAAACACATCTGCATAAATGCTTTCAAGTGTATCTCTTCCGATGTCATCATAGCCGTATCCTGTAGACGGCGTAAAATGAGTGTCGCTCACCTTGTGTTTTCTATAGCTTTGAAGCACTCGCCATTCATTGCGTTCACTGATTTCTTCTATTTGTTTATGAACGCCGGCAATTTCCGTTTCCACTTCCATTGCTGTTTTTTTTAATAAATCTCCGTGTGTTAAAGTTTCGAACATGTCCTTGTATTCCCTTCTTACATATACTTCTTCAATTCACCGATGATACTTTGCTCTTCTTGTACATATCCTGATATGTCATACTGTTCGTTTTCTTCATTAAAATGAAAACGGTCAACCATCGTTTCGGATTTGATTCTGGAGAGAAGCTTGCCCTCACTTGCCGGTACCTGCGCTTCAAAAGGCGTTAACAGTTCTTGGCGCAAATAACGCTGGATGGCTTCCTTAAACTTTTCAGCATCCTCCTCAAATCTTGCACTGACCATGATATGATTCTTTCCAACGGACGGGATAAAGTCAGGCAGCTTTTGATCGCGTTTGTTATAAGCCGTCAGCACCGGGATATCATCTGCTTCAAGCTCTTCCAGCAAGCGAAGCACCGTTTTTTCGTGCCCTGTGTACTCCTCATTTGAGGAATCAATCAGATGCAGAATCACATCCGCTTCTTTTACTTCTTCAAGCGTTGAGCGGAATGCAGCGATCAGTGTCGTCGGAAGATCTTGAATAAATCCGACCGTATCTGACAGGAGCACGCTGTAGCCGCTTGGCAGCACCATTTTTCTGGTCATAGGGTCCAGCGTGGCAAACAGAAGGTCTTCTTCATAGCTGTCAGCGCTTGTCAGGCGGTTAAACCACGTTGATTTCCCCGCGTTCGTATACCCGACAAGAGCGATTTGCAGCACACCGTTTTTCTTTCTTCTTTCCCGGTAGCGGCTTCTATGGCGAATGACAGTGGATAACTGCGTGTTAATTTCATGAATGCGATTTCTAATATGGCGGCGATCGGTCTCCAGTTTTGTTTCCCCCGGTCCTCTCGCGCCGATCCCTCCGCCTTGCCGGGAAAGGTTGATCCCCTGTCCCGTCAGACGCGGGAGAGCATACTGGAGCTGAGCCAGCTCGATTTGAAGTTTCCCTTCTCTTGTTCTTGCTCTTTTCGCAAAAATATCTAATATCAATTGCGTGCGGTCGATGATTTTTACTTCAATCGCAGTTGCCAAGGACTTCAGCTGGCTTGGTGACAGTTCATCATTAAAAATAAGAAGATCGGCTTCAAGCTCTTCAACGAGCGTCTTCAGCTCTTCAACCTTCCCTTTTCCTATATATGTAGCTGCGTCAGCCCGGTTTCGTTTTTGCGTGACACTGGTCAATACCGTTCCATCTGCTGTTTTTGTCAGTGATGCAAGCTCTTCCATGGAATTTTCAAAATGCTCATCTGTGATATGCGGCAGCTGACATCCGACTAAAATGGCCTTTTCCTGTCTTGTTTCTTGTTCTTTCAAATGGATGTTCCTTTCTATTGCATATTGGGCAGTAGTATTATCATACCAAACCCTGCATGTGTATACCACAAA
The DNA here is from genome assembly GCF_014250375.1 of Bacillus sp. PAMC26543. NCBI lineage: Bacteria > Bacillati > Bacillota > Bacilli > Caryophanales > Bacillaceae > Bacillus > Bacillus sp. PAMC26543. Next base: position 2,262,101 of record NZ_CP060193.1, read on the forward strand.
TCGATTGCTGTGAAAACAAGAAATACATTAGAAAAAAAGACCTCTCACAGGAAGAGGTCTATATCGAGCCAGCGGTATCTTCTTTAATTGAAAGATCTTGGCTTTTAATGGTCATCAAATCGCTTTTTAAGTATTGGTCGCCCATTAGAAGTCTCATGGCTTGCGCTCTGATCGATTTTTCTATGACATTTCTGACAAAACGGCCATTGCTGAATTTAATGGGACTTGTTGTGCTTTTGACTGTCATTAAGTAATCCTTTAATTTCCATTCAGCTTCCTGACTGAGCTGGTATTCCCGCTCTGCGATCATCCGTTTCGCAATTTCCATAAGCTGATTGACGGAATAATCCGGGAAATCGATGGAGATGGGAAATCTGGATTGGAGACCGGGATTCAATGATAAAAAATGCTCCATTTCCCGTGAATATCCGGCAAGAATTAAAATGAATTCATGCTGTTTGTCTTCCATATGCTTGACAAGCGTGTCGATCGCTTCTTTCCCGAAGTCCTTTTCGCCGCCCCTTGCAAGGGAATAGGCTTCGTCTATAAACAAAATGCCGCCTAATGACTTTTTGATTAAATCCCTCGTCTTTTGGGCGGTGTGGCCAATGTATTCCCCGACCAAGTCAGCACGTTCCGCTTCGATCAGGTGGCCTTTTGACAGTACGTTCATTTCAAAGAACAGCCGGCCGATAAGCCGTGCAACTGTCGTTTTCCCAGTTCCCGGATTCCCTTTAAACATCATATGCAGCGCTTGCTTTCCCACCTTCAAGCCCTGTTCCGCACGTTTTTGATTGACAAAAATCCAAGCGTATATTTCCTTAATGTTTCGTTTCATTTCCTCCATTCCAACCAGTGTGTTCATCTCTTTTTCTATTTCCTTCAAAATGCCGTGCTTAGCTTCGTTTTTTTGCAAAGCCGCTTGATATTCCGCCTCTGCCTCAGCGTTTGTCAGCACCTGCTTTTGTCCGTTAAGAATAATGTTGATCTGTCCGTTGTTTTTATAAGTCACAGCGCGCTCCAACATTTTCACCTCTCAGTTCTCTCTATATGATATTCAAGCGTATGCCTTATGTGACAAACGCCTATCATGTGTCGAAACAAATGCTTTTTTTCGGGAACAATGGGGAATCCTGCGCTTTCCCGAGAAATACTTTATTTCTTATTGTATTCACGAACACAGGGTGGACAAACCAAGAGATTTTATTTTCAGCAAATTTGTTAGAACAATCAGCTATGAAAGTGATATTTCTTCGATGTATAAACCTCAGTTAGGATATTTTCAATGCGCAGATATGCTTGTAATGAGCTGAGGAATTTATGAATTATCAGATATACTTCCCTTTCACTTCAGTAGGTTGACATGAAAGTAAACCCCAGTCTGCATGAACGGCGTCTACTTCAACAGCTGAGCTTCTCTTACTGTTCGTCAATTGTGACAGCTTTTCTTTCGGCCCGTCGAATATTTCTCCCTCCTCAATCAGGATGATCCGTTTACATAAACGTTCAACGTCATCAATTTGATGGAAGGTGAGAAGAATCGTCGTTTTATGCTCAGTATTTACATGATGAAGAAATTTCTGGGTATTCTTCTTTTCGCGCAGGATATCTAAACCGATTGTCGGCTCATCAGAGTGAGGATTTTGGGATGATGTATAAAAGCCAGCAACTTTTTGGAACAAATCCGGGTAAAACACCCGGGAAATCAACTTTCCTGAGAGACTAAGCCTAGGATGATGTCAAATCCCCATACTTCTTCAAATACAAATGCCCAATAATCCGATGAAGAACTGGAGAGCAAAATAATGGCACCGAGGAAAAGAGTGAGTATAAACGTTAACCCATGCAACCAAGAGTGAGTGATATTAATAGGAAACAAAAAGAATGTCTGAATGTTATTTCCATTGAGTACGTTCTGACTGACCTCCCAAACCACAGTCAAAAAGACTGAAGCAGCATGGAGACCGTTGTGTATGTCAGCATCATTTACAGAGATACCCCTCCGCTTTCTGCTGAATTTGATTGAATAACCACCTTTATTAAACCGACTAAAAGACAAACTTTTAGCAACCTTCCTGTCGCATCCTGTTGAATTGTGCGCTTTCCCGAGAAATAATTTTTCGGGTAACAGGGGTTATTTCCTCATTTTTCTGCCGGATGATAATCGTACAAGCAGAAGCCGTCTTTTTTCATATCCTGTAATGAGGTGATGGAGAATGGTTAAAATTTTTATTGATCCAGGTCATGGCGGGTCCGATCCAGGCGCAACAGGCAATGGTCTCCAAGAAAAAACGTTAACCTTGCAAATCGCTTTAGCTTTACGCACTATATTGACGAATGAGTATGAGGGTGTTACTGTGCTGCTGAGCCGGACAAGCGACCAATATGTCAGCTTAAGCGACCGGACAAATGCTGCAAATAACTGGGGAGCCGATTTCTTTTTATCCATTCACATTAATTCCGGGGGCGGAACAGGTTTCGAAAGCTACATTTATCCGGGAGTCGGAGCACCGACAACGACTTACCAATCGGAGATTCACTCTGAAGTCATACAAGCTGTCGACTTTTCAGATCGCGGTAAAAAAACAGCAAACTTCCACGTATTAAGGGAATCCTCAATGCCTGCCCTGCTTACGGAAAACGGTTTTATTGATACGGTTACAGATGCGAACAAGCTTAAAACGAGCAGTTTTATTCAAAGCTTGGCAAGAGGACATGCAAACGGGTTAGAGCAATCCTTCAGCCTTCAGAAAACATCCGACTCAGGGTTATATAAGGTTCAAATCGGGGCTTTTAAGGTTAAAGCAAATGCGGACAATCTTGCAAGCAGCGCAGAGTCTAAGGGCTTTGACGCCATTGTGCTCTTAAAGGACGGATTATATAAGGTTCAGATCGGCGCTTTTTCTTCCAAAGATAATGCCGATGCCCTTGCTGCCAGAGCTGAGAATACCGGCTTTGACGCTATGGTCTTCCTAGAATCATAATACTGTTTGCGGACGAGCATGCCTGATAAAAAAACCCGGTTCCTCTTCATGAGAAACCGGGTTTTTTTATTCAAGAATGTCAACCACGAATTGCGACCATGTTTCCAGACGGTTATAAATGTCTGTTTGTTTTAGTTCAGAAATTTTCATCCATTTACCCGCAATTTGCTCTTTCTCTTTGACTTCCACATGTGAGCCTGGATTTAATTGAAGCGCAGATAGAATACCGATATGCACTTTGCCGACACTGTTGTCATCATCATTTATCAAACCTAATGTGACAATGGCCTGCTTATCCTCTTCTTCGATTTGCAGTTCTTCATCAAGCTCCCGGTCTGTGTTCAGCTTTAAGACCTCGGCAAAGGAAGCAGCTCCTTCAATATGATTCATATGGCCGCCAAAGCCAAGAGAAAGCTTATTGTGAAGACGTGATTCTCCGCCGCCAGCCAGCCGCTCATAAAGGAAAACTTCATCCTCGCGTTTAATGACGACATAAGGAATCGGCTGCTTATAATGAGGATCTTCTTCTGCGTCTCCCCTTCTCATTTCAGAATAGGTCGCCTCAATTTGAGCCATAATTTCTGCTACTCGGGCATCTTCACTGTTTACGCCTTGAAAAGTCAATTTTTCTTTTTTAAACACTTCATCGCGCGGAGCGACCAAGATGATTTCATCCATTTTTCCCATGATTACTGCGTCCTCCTATTTCAACCTTCAAGCCGAAAAGAGCAGATATTATATCTGCTCTTTTTCATCATCAAAGAAAAAGTCATCGTCTTTGATCGGCTCAACGGTCGCCTTTTTGTACCCATTCCCCTTCATGGAGAAGAAGTCATGTGATTTTGTTTTTGTATTTAATCCGTTTAAAACGATCGGATTAATGTCTTCCTCTTCAAAGTACGGATCAAATCCAAGGTTCATCAGCGCTTTATTCGCATTATAGCGGATGAACTTCTTGACATCGTGCGAGAGTCCGACTTGATCGTATAAGTCCTCGGTATACTCAAGCTCATTCTCATAAAGCTCATTCAAAAGGTCAATGGCAAATTCGCGAAGCTCTGCTTTTGTCTCTTCTGTCTGCTTATTGTAGATTTCTTGAGCGAGAAGTCCGACATAAACACCGTGAATCGCTTCATCACGAAGGATCAGGTTGATAATTTCACCGCTTTGCATCAGTTTTCCTTGTCCGTAGAAATATAACGGATAATAGAAACCGCTATAGAATAGGAAGCTTTCTAAATACACAGATGCAACCATTGCTTTGAACAGTGAAATCTCGTCATCTTTTTTAATCGCTTTGTAGAGTCCGACGATGATTTGCGCTTTTTTCTGCAAAAATTTGTTTTGTTTGACCCATTCGAATACTTCATTAATCGTTTCAGTCGGTGCCAGTGTCATGAAAATATTAGAGTACGATTTTGCGTGAACGGCGTTCTCCATCATCGCCATAAAATTCAGCACGGCTTTCCGCTGGTGGCCGTCTACGTGCTCAGCCACGATCGGCATTCCTGTATTCCCCTGCTCTGTATCAAGAAGAGTCAATCCGGCCAGTACCTTCATATACGTGTCTTGCTCGTTTTTCCCGAGGTACTTCCAAGTGAGGAGATCGCCGTTTAAAGCAATCTCTTCCGGAAGCCAGAACTGTTTCACATTTTGGTTATAAAACATTTGGGTAAAGTCGTCTTCATGCTTTGACCAGTTTGCTGCGTCATAAATTTTCGTCACTATAAACTCTCCTTTAATCAAACAACACAAGAAAGGCAGCTGTCTTGCCCAGTATCTTTCGTTCTTGCATAGTAAATGGTTTTAATTCCTCTGTGATGTGCATACAAATCAATCCGGTTTAAATCACGAGTCGTCATTGTATCTTTTAGGAACAATGTAAAGCTGATTCCCTGATCAACGTGCTGCTGGATTGTCGCGATCATATCTACGACTTTGAACATATCCATATCATAGGCTTCTTTGTAGAAGAACCAGTTATTAGATGCAAGCCCAGGCATTGGGTAGTACGTTTTTGAGTTGCCGTATGTTCTTTCTTCAATCCGTTCCATAATCGGCATGACAGATGCCGTGCTTGACTGAACGTATGAAATCGAGCCTGTCGGCGCAATGCATAATCTGTAGCTGTGATACATGCCGTGTTCAGCCACAAATGCTTTTAATTGACTCCAGTCCTCTGTCGTCGGGATATGCATACCTTCAAACAGATTTGCGATTTTTTCGTATTTCGGCGAGAAATCAGTTGAAACGTATTTATCGAAGTATTCACCAGTTGCATAGGTTGATCCTTCATATTGATCAAACGTCTCGCCCTTCTCTTTTGCGATCTCTGCAGAACGCTGGATAGAGTAGAAGTTCACCATCATAAAGAATGTGTTCGCAAAGTCGCGCGCTTCTGGACTTTCATACGCGATGCCGTTTTGCGCAAGGTATCCGTGAAGGTTCATAGCACCGAGACCGATTGATTTCATCGCTTTGTTTGCCCGTCTTACAGCAGGTGCATTACGGATATCAGTCGTTTCAGATACGTGAGTTAAGGAATCAGTCGCAAGCTTAACAGTCTTTTCGATCGATTTGTGCTCCATCACGTTGAGAATGTTAAGCGATCCCAGGTTGCAGGAAATATCCAAACCGATTTCATCTTCTACATCGTAGTCAGTGTAAGAAGAAACCTGAGATGCCTGCAGCACTTCAGAGCAAAGATTAGAAAATTTCACCTTTGAAATATGGTTATTCGCATGTACTTTGTTGACATTATCCTGGAACATGATGTATGGATAGCCTGATTCAGAACGAAGCACCGCCAGTTTTTCGAGCAATTTCCGCGGGTTGATTTTCTCTTTTTTCACCCTAGGGTTGTCGACGAACTTGTCGTACATTTCATTCATGTCCATTTCGTCCATGTGCTGTCCGTACTCTTTATAGATGGTATGCGGATAGAATACATAAGCCGCTTTGTCCTCACGCGCAAGCTCAACGAACTTGTCCGGAATGACTACACCGATAGAAAGTGTTTTGACGCGCACATCCTCGTCGGCAGAAATCTTTTTCGTATCGAGAAAATCATTGATATCGCGGTGGAAAATGTTTAAATACGCCGCACCAGATCCTTGTCTTTGTCCCATTTGGTCAGCATAACGGAACGCGTTATCAAGAAGCTTCATGACGCCTACAACACCTTTTGTGGCATTTTCAACATCTTTGATGGCTTCACCTTTCGCGCGAAGCTTGGACAGGTTAAGAGAAACCCCGCCGCCCAGTTTAGAAAGCTGCATGGAGATATCGATCGCTCTTGAAATATCATTTAATGAATCATTGACTTCGAGCAAGAAGCAGCTCACCAGTTCACCGCGGCGTTTTCTGCCGGCGTTCAAAAATGTCGGTGTACTCGGCTGATATTCCTGATTGATCATTAGGTTCACATATTCTTTTGCTTTCTCAGTGTCCCCGTTTGCGAAGAACAGCGCAACAATTGAGATCCGATCCTCATAACGCTCGAGGATTCTTTTCTTGTCATTCGTTTTCAAAGCATAGTCATTATAGAATTTAAACGCACTCATGAAGGAAGGAAAACGAAACTTCTTAGCGTAAGCTGTCTTAAACACTTCTTTAATGTCTTCAAAAGAATAAAGGCTTAAGAATTCCTCTTCGTAGTATTGATTTTCAATCAAATAATCCAGCTTCTCTTTTAGATCGTGAAAGTAAACTGTGTTTTGATTGATATAGTCTACAAAATAACTATGTACAGCCTCTTTATCCTTATCAAACTGGAATTTTCCATCTTTTTGGATCATGATTTCGTTATTTAACTGGATCCATTTTGGCACTTGATTTTGTGACAACTCTTTCTACCTCCTGAGTAAACAATTCAACGTCTTTAGATGTGCCGCTGAGTTCAAATTTGTGCAAAATCGGCACCTGATATTGTCTTGAAATGGTATCGGCGCTTTTCGCAAAGTTATCGCCCCATACTTTATTGCCGCTCGCAGCGACCCCTAATAAGAGATGGGCGTATTTTTCGAGAAATGATTGTGTTGATGCCGGTACCTGGCCGAAGTTTGTCGTGTAGGTGACCAAAACAAACGGAGTGTCCAGGTGGTCAATTTCGTCCACCTTGCGTATTTGCTGAAAGTCTATTTTATTCACAAAGCGCTGAACATTCCCTGTTTTTGAATCAAATATGATTTGTACCACGTTTTATCACGACCTATCAAAAAATATGAATCTCTCAACCACTAACACTATATATAGTATACTACCCTCTGGTAAAAACACAATATATAGATTCGTTTTAATAAAAAATTCATATTTTCTCTCTGGCACCCTCATCAGGGCCCAAAAAAGAGAGCAGAACGAGAATCATCTCTCATCCTACTCGAAGTGTCGTTTTTAAGCCGATGTATATCATAACATGAAAAAAAACTGCTTAGTAGTCTAGATTTTTTTTTCTTATACTGTCACAGCATTTTTCGCTTTCGACTGTTTCTTCTATTTCTGCATCAGCGCCGATTTCTTCTAAAACTGCCTTCAATGCGCTTATAATTGAGGCTTCTCTGATTAATTCTTTTCCATTAACAATAATACTCGTTCCATATTCATAGCAGGAATCGTCTTCACAGATTTCTTCCCAGTGATTGACAATAATCTTATGCTTCATCATTTCACCCTCTGTATGTTCTGTGTCAGTATTCAGTTTAGCGGCCTGCGTCTGCTTTGTAAAATTCCATGCTTGTGAATTTTATTCAAGCTCATCAGACGGAAACGCTTTTTTAAGCTTTACCTTGTTATCAGCCTCATTATACTCATAAATTTCTATATTGCCGTCATTTACGATTCCAAAATGATTATTTTCGAGCGGAAATGAACTTGGCTGGGGCGTTTCATAAGAATCTCCGCTATCTGTTTCAATCACTGTTTCATCTCTCCCGCACGCACCAAACAATAAGAACACAGCAATCCAGACAAGTGCAATTCTGATTCGTCTCAACTCCGCTTCAGATTCAGAAAACATTCGTTCACTCCTCTTACGTTCAAATTTTTTACATTATATACACTTTCCTCCTTCTTATGTTCTCATTATAAAAAGACCACGCAAGATAAAAAACAAGAGAGGCTGCTGTGTTAGCCTTTCAGCCCCTCCCTTTCTTACTTCTGTACATAAATGGATACTGAACCTCCGTTTACATGAAACTCTCCCCATCCATCAGAATGAATTGTAACAGGATCGGAGCGGTTCCCAGTAATGTCATACCATGTCTCGCCGGCATTTTGCTTTCCGACGTACATCCTCTTTGACCCGCCAGGACCGTCTGTGATTAATGCAGCCAATCCTGATTGGGCGGCCGATTGATCACCTTCCCTCGTCCAGCCAATCACATCCTCATGGTCAAAATAATCATGCTGGGTCCCGTATGCATAATGTTTACGCGCTTTTAAAATGGGTTCTATTTTATTTTTGAGCGACGGAATTTCCCTTGACGATGAACCCTTTGTTCCATACATATCTCCATAGAAAACCTGCGGGTAACCAGCCTCTCTTGTTAAGATGAAGGCATAAGCGAGGGGCTTAAACCATGTTTGTACAGTCGACTCCAATGATTGCCCCGGCTGTGTATCATGATTTTCCACAAATGTTACCGCTTGCATCGGATGCTTCGATACGACAGTGCCATCCAGCAAATGTCTCATATCATAGCCGCCCCCCTGTGAGGATGCAGCCTGCAAATGATAGTGAAGCGGGACATCAAAAACAGATTGCTTAAAATCAGTTTTATTCAAATAGTTTTCGAGCTCGTTCAGGTTATTTTGCCAATACTCTGCAACTGTAAACATTTCCTTTCCTGTTGATTGTCTGACTGACTTTACCCAATCACTCAGAAAAGAAAATTTAATATGTTTAACAGCGTCGAGCCGAAAACCGTCGAGTTGAAGCTCGTTTGCATACCAGGTACCCCATCTTTTCGTTTCTGCGACAACATCCGGATGATCATAGTCAACGTCTGCATACATCAAATAATCGTAGTTGCCGTTTTCCCTTGATACTTCCCAATCCCATGTCTTTCCATCCCCTCGAAACTTATAAATGCGGTTCAGCTTTCGGGATTCGTCCCAATCCGCTCCGTCGAAATGGTACCAATGCCACTTAAAATCGCTGTACGTGCTTCCGCGGCCCGGGTAATGAAAGCCTGTCCATGCTTTTATTTGATACTCTCCTGATATTTCCTGATTTCTATCGTTTGGATTCACTTCGACCGCGGTTACATCTTCCGTTGCATCCGCGCCTGCCTTATGATTCAAAACAACATCACCGTACACTTGGATGTTTTGTGAGTGCAGGGAGCTGATCGCTGACTGAAGCTCCGGTTTTGTGCCGTATTTTGTGCGCATCGTCCCTTTTTGCTGAAATTCTCCTAAATCGTACAAATCATATGGGCCATATCCATTGTCAGATTGACTCGTTCCTTTGTATGCAGGCGGAATCCATACAGCAGTGATTCCAATTTCAGATAAATGCCCCGCATCTTCTTGCAAACGTTTCCAATGTTGTCCGTCATTAGGCAGGTACCATTCAAAGTACTGCATCAGCGTGCCATTTACGCTTGCAGCCCAAGTTTTAGATACCGGCAGCGTGACAAACAGCAATGTTAAGAAAAACACCAGACCGCATGATATGGCACGTTTTCGTTTGTGATTCATTTTCCTCTCCCCTTTCCAGTGATTACAAATCATTGTACAACAATAGGAGTTTTACACAAATAACCAATTTACTATATTTTTTGTAATCTCTATAGGAACTTCTGCGACACAAAAAACCTCGGGCTTTCAGCCCGAGGTTTTTCTATTTCGTTTTATCTTTATGGTCTATTCTAATTCAAGCTGGACGTTTTTTTGCGGTGCAAAAGTTGAGATCGCATGTTTATATATAAGCTGCTGCTTACCTTCCGATTCTAGCAATACGGTAAAGTTATCAAAGCCTTTCACCTGGCCGCGCAATTGAAAGCCGTTCAGTAAAAAAACAGTGACATACGTATTTTCTTTGCGGATTTGATTCAAAAACTGATCCTGAATATTAATCGGTTTCATGTTTCGTCCTCCTTGATTCTCTATATCATACAGTTTCGATTAAAGTTGCAGTTTTCCTGCTATATGTGTGAAAATTTCCTTTTTTTTCAGCTCCATATCAACAGGCGGGGTCATATCGAACCAGTCAACCGGCATTTTGTTGCGAAACCACGTCAGCTGGCGTTTCGCATACCGTCTGGAGTTTTGTTTTAATTGCTCGACAGCCTCAGAAAGTGTCACAAATCCGTCAAAATATGCGTACAGCTCCTTGTAGCCGATCGCCTGTATCGATTGACAGTCTCTCAATTTTCGGTCGTAGAGCTGTTTCACTTCCGGAAGAAGTCCGGCTTCCATCATCAGATCGACTCGCTGATTAATCCTGTCGTAAAGCGTGTCTCTGTCCATTGTAAGCCCGATTAATACAGCATTGTACAGCAGCTCCCGCTTTTGCTCTTTTAAATGCTGCGACATCGTTTTACCAGATGTATGTAAAATCTCCAGTGCGCGAATCACTCTTCTTGTATTATTCGGATGAATCGCTTTTGCTGCCTCCGGATCAGCCGCAGCCAGCTTAGCATGAAGGAATTCAGCTCCCTCCTGCGCCGCAGCCTTCTGCATTTCTTCCCGAAACGCCGGATCGTTCGCCTCTTCCGTAAAGGTATAATCGTAAAGGACGGATTGAATGTAAAGCCCTGTACCGCCTACAATCATCGGAAGCTTTCCTTTTTTTGCGATCTCGCTGATTTTATTTCTGACCAAGCCTTGATAATCCGCGGTGGAAAAAGAATCTGCCGGGTCTAGAATGTCAATCAGATGATGCGGCACACCTTCTGTCTCCTGTTCAGAGATTTTAGCTGTCCCGATGTCCATTCCTTTATAAACCTGCATGGAATCTCCGCTGATAATTTCCGCGTTCAAAGCCTTAGCAAGCTGAATGCTTAAATTGGTTTTCCCCACTGCCGTTGGTCCGACTAATATGACAACGGGCTGTTTGTTATTTTTCACTATGTATCACTCTCTTTTACAAATCTCCCCCCATTATAGCACTCATCATATATAACCACCTATCCATTTTGCCCTTTTTTTGCAGCAGTAAACATTTCTTCTACCAGCCAAGAGGCTCATTTCCGACAATTTCCCGTGTCTTGCCTTTCAAATGATGGCGATGCGTTTTTTTGCTGTGATTTCGGGGATCGTACACAACGCCTCCGTAACGGATCTGAATCGGCTCGTTATAAGCGAGATAAGTGTTTTCTTCAATTTTGTGATAATGTGTTCCGTCAGCCCTGGGAATGGCAGGGCCCGAGATCCCGTAATAGCGGTGGAAATGACCATTTTCAAACGAAGTAATCCCAGTGAAGTAGTGTGTATGGCGATCCGTATTCGTTCCGTTTGCCGGCTGAGTAAAACCTTCAATGATATGATAATGCCCCTGTTCACTGGTTGTTTTAGCACGATAAGCATGTACGTGAGGCGGCGCCATGGCCCAGTCAGACTGATACAGGCCCAATCAATTCACTCTCCTTCTTTTTCAGCTGAACGCCCAATCAAATTTGGGTAGGCTGAATACACTGCATCATCTACACTTTATTATTGGAGGAAAGAAAAAATGAACGAAGTGGAATATTTCATTGACGAAAATGATGCAAGAATCTTTGGCAGACCAGGGTTCGGCTACGGGTTTGGACGGCCAGGTTTTGGATTTGGAAGACCTGGGTTTGGCTATGGCTTTGGACGGCCGTTTGGATTTTACGGAGGACCTTTTTTTGGCGGGCTGGTAGGCGGACTTGTAGGAAGTGCTTTATTTAACCCTTATTTTTATGGCGGATATCCTTATCCCCCGTACCCATATTACTACTAAACCCGGCAGACCCCTTATAAAAGGGGTCTTTTTTATCCCCCGAATCTGAGTTGAAATGAATCTCTTGACTCATACATAGGTTTGCACTAATATTTTTCTAGCTGATGATCTTTTCATTACCTAACATTTATCATATTTTGAGTGAGGAGGATTACGATGATGATCGGTTACTTATTCCTCACAATTGCCATATGCTCAGAATCAATCGGAGCGGCCATGCTGAAAGTGTCTGACGGCTTCAAAAAGTGGAAGCCGAGTGCATTGGTCGTGATTGGTTATTCCCTTGCCTTTTATATGCTGTCGCTTACCTTAAACCGCATCCCTCTAAGCCTTTCATATGCGACATGGAGCGGCGTGGGTACGGTGCTGACGGCCGTTATCGGTGCGAAATTTTTCAAGGAAAAACTGAATGTAAAAGGACTTATTGGGATTGCTCTATTAATTTCAGGTGTTGTGCTGCTTAATTGGCAGTAAGGGAGTGTTGTATATGAGAGGATTTCTTTATTTGGCTCTTGCCATATTATCTGAAGTATTTGGGAGCACAATGCTCAAACTCTCCGAAGGCTTTACGCAATTCTGGCCTATTATCGGAGTGGCTGCCGGATTTCTGTCCGCCTTCACGTTTTTAAGCATTTCTTTAAGAACCATAGACTTATCAAGCGCTTACGCCACTTGGTCCGGTATCGGGACGGCGCTTACAGCTGTAGTCGGTTTTTTGCTTTTTGGCGAAACCATCAGCTTGAAGGGTATATTTGGGCTGACACTCGTTATTGCAGGCGTTGTGCTGTTAAATCAGTCAAAAGCCCCTAATAAAGAAAAAAAGCAGACGGCCTGTCAGTGACCGTCTGCTTTTTTATGATTGCTCCGATATTTTTACAGAAGCTTCTAGCTGCAGTTCGACGTTTCCTTGAATGGCTCGTGAGATCATGCAGGAAGACTCCGCTTTTTCACAAAGCTTGTGGGCTAACGCAACGTCTTCTTCTGAGGCATCGTGTCTGAGGACTACTGCGGGGCGGTGAATGATTTTTTTGTATGTAAAGATCCCTCTTGTCACATCGACTATGCCTTCTGATTCCATCTGCAGATCTTCTTTTTCCAGTCCGCTTCTTTCCATCATAGCAGCAAGCGTAATAATATAACAGGTTGCCGCTGCCCCGAGAAGCATTTCATCCGGGTTGGTCCCCTCCCCCGGTCCGTCCATTTCTTGAGGAATAGAAATAGACGTGATGAGATTCCCGCTTTCGATTGTGCCGACATCATTGCGTTTTCCCGGCCAATTCGCTTTTAAATAAAAATGATGATCTGCCATTTGATTGCCTCCTTCAATGGATTCCATTTCAGTCTACTGATCTTCCTTGATTTTGTCCTCTGATTTGCTTATTAGGAATATTCTTTTTCAAGTACATGTTTTATCGCCCGGACATAAGAGTAGAATTCACTGGTTTTCGTGTATTTCCTATCTTTATAGTAAAAATCATCAAAAAAGGCTTCTCTCTGTTCACGGCTGATTTCCAGCTGGATACTCAGCCCGGTTTCCCCCTGGTTATTAATGTTATCTGCACTTAATCCTGCAAGGCCGCTTTGAGAGGACGCTAATTCAGCGGAAAACCCTCTTTTTTCAAGAGCTCTGACAATCATTTTCGCCCGCTTACGGTCTGTTCCTCCGACAAGTGTATTTTTATTTTCTCCTTTATATCCGTGAAAAGCGACAACGTACTGGTGCTCCTTGATCTTCTCTTCAGCCAATGGCTCATCAAAGTTGGTGCTTGTAATGTGCAGCGTTTGATTATCATGTGACTTTAAGCCCTCAAACAGGTAAGTCGAGTAGTCATCGTTGAAATAACGCACAAGCTCACTTACTCCGCCTTCAATTCTTCCGCCGTGCGGAGACATGATTAAAACTTTGCTCCCTTTTTTCTCTTGATAAGAAATATCATAATCAGCAGGGTCCTCATTCTCTGCCAGACTGCTGAAATTTGAATATGTATCCGGCTGGTTGGATGGTTCAGGTTCTAATGAGTAATGAACATATCTTATGAATAAGACTATGGCTAAGACTAATATGACATTTAGTAAAAATCTTCTCATGTTAAACTCCTTTCACAAGAATGGCAAGGTTCATTATATGAGGTATAGTCAATAGGTTTTATCTTACCATTGTATACACCATATCATCAGTGAAAAAGTTCCCGGTTTCAAAAAATCAATTGAATGTCACATTTATCAGCGGTTATATTCAAATATCAGTGAAAAAAGATTGAGAGGAAAAACGAAAAAGGTAGGAATAACCTCACTTGGTAATTAAATGTATAGAGGAATAAGGAAGGTTTTACTAAAAACCAGGCTGTCCGGGATGCTGAAGCGGACGGCCTGTTATAGTCCTGCGAACCGGGGTTCTTGCTTCCTTGTTCGCACAAAGTCACAGGAGAGGATAGAGTCTAATAAAAACGTTCTGATCTGATGGTTCGTAAAACAAAAAGCTTTAATTTGTGTTTTGCTTTTCTGCCTGACGATAATCGTTCTTTTTGTTATGGTGCCGTCTTTCTTCATATATAATGCTGATTGGTATCTGATCTTCCAAAGACCGGCGTAAGAAGATATTCATACGATTATCGCTCCTCCTGTTTGATATATATACATGATAATACGAACAAACGTTCTTTTTCAATACCCAATGATTAACAGTACACATGATTCTTTCGTATCAGATTCAAAAGATTCATAAAAACAAACTCTTGTCCGCCTCCTCTAAAGGACAAACAAACTTACCAAACATATGATCCACTCATAGAGTATACAGAGAACTTCATAATAGGAGGAAAATCGATGTTTGGCTACTCTATGGTACAAATGGTGAGAGCAAACGCTCATAAGCTTGATTGGCCATTGCGTGAAAGCGTCTTGCAGCTCTACAAGCCCTTCAAGTGGACTCCTTGCTTTTTACATCAGTTTTTTGAAACAAAATTAAAAAACAGAAAAAAAATGTCGGTCATCATTGAATTCGAGGAAGGCTGCCATGAGGCCGGCTTTCAAATGGCGGGACGGGTTTTACAAAAAGAAAAACGCAGCAAGCTAAAAAACCGTTTTAACAAAATCAATTGCTGCAGCGCAGAGGTTACCCCTTCAGCATTGCATTCTCTTCTTTCTGAATGCAGCGATATTCGCAAAGTGTATTTAAACCGCGAAGTCAAAGCGCTTCTTGACACAGCATCTGAAGCAAGCCATGCAAAGGAAGTCGTCAGAAGCGGGCAAACCTTAACCGGTAAAGGCGTTACAGTCGCAGTAGTCGATACAGGAATCTACCCGCACCCTGACTTAGAGGAAAGAATTATTGGATTTGCGGATATGGTAAACCAAAAAACAGAGCCGTATGATGATAATGGACATGGCACACACTGCGCAGGTGATGTCGCAAGCAGCGGCGCGTCGTCTTCCGGCCGTTACCGCGGCCCTGCACCGGAAGCCAATTTAATCGGAGTAAAAGTGCTGAACAAACAAGGTTCAGGCACGTTAGCGGACATTATTGAAGGCGTCGAATGGTGTATTCAATATAATGAGGACAATCCGGATGAACCAATTGATATTATCAGCATGTCCCTTGGCGGCGATGCGCTGCGTTATGACAATGAACTGGAAGATCCATTAGTCAAAGCAGTTGAAGAAGCTTGGAACGCCGGGATTGTCGTCTGTGTTGCTGCCGGAAATTCAGGCCCTGATCCGCAGACAATTTCAAGCCCTGGTGTAAGCGAAAAAGTCATTACTGTCGGCGCGTTTGACGATAACAATACAGTAAGCAGCGAAGATGATACAGTTGCTTCTTTCTCAAGCCGCGGACCGACTGTATACGGGAAAGAAAAGCCCGATATTTTAGCACCGGGCGTAAACATCATATCCCTTCGCTCACCGAATTCATATATCGATAAGCTGCAAAAATCAAGCCGTGTAGGGTCTCATTATTTTACAATGTCGGGGACATCAATGGCAACGCCGATCTGTGCGGGAATCGCCGCCTTAATACTCCAGCAAAATCCAGATCTTACGCCGGACGAAGTGAAAGAGCTGCTTAAAAATGGGGCTGATAAATGGACAGGCGAAGACCCGAATATTTACGGTGCCGGAGCAATCAATGCTGAGAAAGCTATTCCTGGTGAATAAGATTTCATGATCTTCGTGAACACTGCTGGTTCGTTAAAGGGTCAGCAGTGTTTTTTAGCATACATAAGCCGGTATATCCCAGCAGAGTGTAAAACATAAAACAATTGGGAATAGTTACAGTATAGATCAAAAGGAGGAATGACTGATGGCACTCAACAACACTGAGCTTTCTGAATGGTTGAGAGAGCGGATCGGCCAGACGCTTGATATTAGAAAAGGCGAACTGACCAATAACCAAGACGAGATTTCAGATTTGGATCAGATTGTTCTTCACCTTCAAAAAGTGGGCATACGCAGCGCAAACCACCCTGACGACTACGTTGCAAATGACGAACTCGTCCTGGAAGGCGAAGGAACAACCTTTACTGAAGCTGGAGACGTACCGCTTCCGCAGAACGCTTATGAAATTCCTTTATTAGGGGATATTCACATTCACCAAGAAAATGGCGGATTGAAGGTACTGACAGATCGTGCGGTATATACTATTGATGTACAAAACAAATGAAGAAACTTTCACCTGGTCGAAAGAATACAGCGCCTTTGAAATTGCCCCAAAGGCGCTTTTTTGCATGGAATCATTTCCTTACCCGCAAGCCGATATTTTCGTCCCAAAACTATTGAACGGCACCTAAAATAGATATATAGTTTTAGACATAACAGGTTGTCGTTTCCAATGGGATTCTGTTATACAGATTGCGCAAAGCTTTCTTTTACATCTGGTCTAAACTGAATAAATGCATCTGTCTTAATCTATTAGGCGAGGAGAATGGAAAATGGAAAATTTGATGTTTCATCCGCATGCTAAAGAGTTTCATGAAAACCCCTTTTCAGTTTTAGGCCGTTTTAGAGAACACGCACCCATTCATCGATTCGAATTACACCGTTTTGGAAGTACATATCCGGCGTGGTTAATCACCCGTTACGATGATTGCATGGCATTTCTTAAAGACAACCGAATTACAAGAGACGTTAAAAATGTAATGAGTAAAGAACAAATTGAAATGCTCAATGTCAGTGAAGACGTTGATTTTGTATCAGATCATATGCTGGCAAAAGACACACCTGACCATACTCGTTTAAGGTCACTGGTTCACCAAGCATTTACCCCCCGCGCCATTGAAAATCTACGCATCAGCATCGAACAAATTACTGAACGATTGTTAGATGAAATGGAAAAAGAGAATGAAACAGACTTTATGGCATCCTTTGCCTCTCCGTTACCGTTTATCGTGATTTCTGAAATGATGGGCATACCGAAAGAGGATCGGGCACAGTTTCAAATATGGACCAATGCCATGGTTGATACTTCAGAGGCCAACCGAGAACTGACCAATCAGGCTCTTCGGGAGTTTAAAGACTATGTTGGCAAGTTAATTCATGAAAGAAGAATACAGCCAAAAGACGATTTGATCAGTAAACTTGTGCATGCTGAAGAAGACGGCCAAACGTTAAGTGAAAAAGAACTTTACTCTATGCTGTTCCTTTTGGTGGTAGCAGGGCTTGAAACGACGGTTAACTTAATCGGATCTGGCACCCTTGCATTGCTTCAGCACAAGGAAGAATTAGAGAAACTGAAACTGCATCCTGAAATGATAGATACAGCCGTTGAAGAATTGCTGCGCTACACCTCCCCTGTCGTTATGATGGCAAATCGGTGGGCCATTGAAGACTTCTCCTACCAAGGCCATTCTATCAAAAAGGGAGACATGATTTTTATAGGAATCGGTTCTGCCAATCGAGATCCTGAACGATTTGAAAATCCAGAAACATTCGATATAACCAGAACACCTAATCGGCATATCTCTTTCGGCTTTGGGATACACTTCTGTTTAGGAGCGCCGCTGGCAAGATTGGAAGGGCAAATTGCGTTTAACGCACTGCTGAAACGATTTCCGCAAATTGAACTTACGGTAACGCCAGAAGAGTTGAAATGGAGAAAAAATGCTTTTTTAAGAGGATTAGAAAGTCTTCCAGTCTCACTTGCAAGGAAAGATTCACTTTCACACCTCAGCTGATTTTTTCAGCAGATAAAAATCCCCCTTTTAAAGGGGGATTTTAAATTTCCTCAGCGCTTTACCAATTCATCAGCGTTTTCTTCGCTGGCTTCATGTTTTTTGCGAAAAGCCTTAAGGAAATTCGCGTTTACTACGCCTCTGTTTGAGTATAGTTTTTCACAAAACTCCAGCATGGCGCTGGACGCTTTAGATTCTGTTAACATCATCATGTGATTGCTGGAATCGACATCCACCAGATGAAATTGAGGGATTTGCCGCTCCCATTCCTCCCAGTAGTCAGTATCATCCAACGGTATTTTTTCATTTAAAATGGTAAAGTAAATGTCCAAGTCGCCAAGGAATGACCTGCTTTTATTGCGGAAATAATAACATTTTACCGCTTCAGGATCCACAAGCGGCTGCACAGTGTACGCCTCAAATTCATAAGCATGCTGAGCTTTGACCATTTGGTTAAGCTGAGTCCGTATTCTCTTCTCCGGTTTGTTTAATCCCCGCTTTCTTGCTAAACCAATCAGTTCAGTTAAAAATTCCTCTTCCTCTCTGTCAACATCTACCTCTTCACGGCTGATGAGAACGTCTGTAAGCTTTTCCGGCTGAACAATAGATGCAAGCATCGTATTTATCGTTTGAAGCATTGACGTTTTTACAGAAGACTCATTTTGTTCACGTCCAGGACTGTAAGGGGAATCAATCATGACCATGCTTTTTACAGCAAGCCCCTGGCTTTGCAGCTGGCGTGTTACTTCATATGCGAGCAGTCCGCCTAAGGAATATCCGCCTACATCATAAGGGCCTTCCGGCTGTACGGCTCGCATAATGTCTATATAATAGGAAGCCATTTGTTCAATTCCGTGTAAAGGAGCATGATTTGTCATAAAGCCCCTGGCTTGAATGCCGTAAAAAGGACGCTGGCTTTTCTTCGCAAATGGCGTATAGATTTCTACACCGCCTACTCCTCCATGAAACCAAAATACAGGGCGCCCCCGCTTGCCATCGTTTAACGGTATCAATTCCGGAAATGACCGGCTGACAGTCTGGACTGAATGGTCTTGTACTGTGTTTTCCCGTTTCGTTGCTATCAAGTCCACCATATTCTGCACAGTTTGACACGTTTGCAGCTCTGCCAGGCTGATTGACAGGCCAGCTTCTGCTTGCAATTGCTGCAATAACTGTATACAAACGATAGAATCAAACCCGTAATCTTGTAATGCCTTTTGAGGATTTAATTCTTCAGGCGTCATGCCCAATACATCAGATATCATTTGAATATCGTTTCTTTTGTGAAGGGGAATCTCAGCATTTGAAAAAGCAGGTGCTATTTCTGGTGACAGAAAGTCATTCCAGCAATTTCTTTTTTCAAACGGATAGGCGGGCAATGATATTCTCCGCGCACCTTTTCCTCGATGAAGCTGCTCCCATGGAATTTGCACTCCTTTTGCCCAGCAAAACGCGATCTTTTCAAGATGGCTTTCAGACAATAGTGTCTGCATCACGATATCGCCCAATGTTCCCTCAAGCAAGGCGCCGATATCTGACAAGCCTTCTTCTAAATTTCCGATAAAGCAAGGTACAGTGCTTTTCGGCTTTTCGGCTTTTTCCGCAGCTGTTAAGTACTCTTCCAATCCGAGTACGAGTTCATCCTTACTGCGGATGATCAAGGCCATCCGGTCACTCATCTCTTCTCGTCCGACTTGAAGTGTGTAAGCGTAATTTTGTAAAGACAGTTCTTTTTGCTGTTTTACATAGTCAAGCATCTGTTGAACAACGGCTCTTAGTCTGTCTTGGTTTTTTGCAGAAAGCACCACAATGTGCGGCTCATCTGTATGTTCAATTGCTGGTTCTGTATTAGAAGGAACATATTCTTCTAAGATGATGTGCGCGTTTATTCCTCCAAAACCATAGCTATTAATGCTTGCTCTGCGTGGTATCGTTCTGCCTGCATCATCCTGTATTTCTTCCCACTGCTGGTTTCTGTCAATCATCCGGAAACGCGTTTCCTTTATTGACACATGATCATTCAATGAATCAAAACCGGGAATACCAGGTATTGTTTTATGCTGCATCGCCATGCTGACTTTCATAAGAGCAGCCATGCCTGAGACCAGTTCTCCATGCCCGATGCTCGGCTTTAAGCTGCTGATGTAACATGGCATTTCTCCTTGCAATTGGTGTGAATGCTCCGATTCGAGCTGTCTGTATCCCGATTTCAACGCTTCCACTTCTATAACGTCAGCCACTGGCGAGGCGATCCCGTGCGCTTCTATATAAGTCACCGTTTTCGGATCAACTTGCGACCCTTGATAAGCCTTCTTCATCGCATCCTTCATTCCGATCGGATTAGGCGCGTGCAGTGACATTCCCCTGCCGCCATGCGATACACCTGTCCCTTTAATGACAGAATAAATATGATCAGAGTCTTCAATGGCTTTTTGTAAAGGTTTAATGATGAGAACCCCTGCACCTTCACTTCGAACAAATCCATTCGCCTCTGCTTGAAAGGACTTGGCTTTTCCTTCCGCACTCAAATATCCCATTGAATCAAAGCCGATAAAGCCCTTTGGTGAGAGCAGAAGGTTCACAGCGCCAACAATGGCTTGCTCACATTCGCCGTTTCGAATGGATTGAATCGCTCTGTGCAAAGCGACAAGAGCTGAGGAACAGGCAGCCTCATAATATTCACTTGGCCCTTTTACATTCAGTGCATAGGAAATACGGTTTGGCATTAAGGAAGGAATCACAGCCGCATCGGTATTGCCGGCTGCGACAAAAACTCCTGTCGGGCAGCTGGATAAGGCTTGGCCTGTTATACCGGCGTCTTCCATCGCCTTCCACGCATGTGTCAAAAGCAGAAACTCCTGGGGATCCATTGTCGCTGCTTCTTTCGGTGAAATGCCGAAAAACAGCGGGTCAAACTCACCTATGCCTTCTATAAACCCGCCCCATTGAAGGCTTGACTGCTTCCCATCAGTATTTTCGGTATATTTTCGCCAATCCCAGCGTTCTTCCGGCACTTCAGAAATACAATTCCTCCCATGAACCAGGTTATCCCAAAATTCCGTTACATTGTTTGCTTTTGGAAACTGCCCTGACATGCCGATAATGGCTATACCGTCTGCCGTATATTCTTTTGTTTCATCCGTCTTTCTTTCATAGGTTTGCATTTGCATTATTTTATTTTCTTTTATATTCGGGGATTTCTGCTGTTGCTTGACCCCTCCAAACAATTGAACAAAGGATTTTTCATGTTTCTCGGCAAAAAAGTCGGCCAGTTCTTGAAGAGTCGGATATTCAAAAAACAATGTAGGATTTAGCTCAATCTTTGTCGCTGATTCCAGCTCTCTTGTCAACGCAATCAATTGGGAAGAATCGATCCCCAAATCCATGATATGAACTTTTGCAAGAGACAGTTTTGATGGATTGGCCGCCTTATCAGCCAGTTTATCTGTGATATAGCTTCGAATACGGTCTCTTATATCGTGTATTTGAACTTCCTGATTTTCCTCTTTGCTTCCTCGATCTGTTAAGCGGAATTGCTTTAAAGAGTAACCTGAATAGCGCATCACCGTTTCTGACGCTTCATTCATCACATCTATGTCAAACAGCAGCATTTCACCGGTATTCTTAACCAAAGTAATCAAAAGCCAGCAATCTTCTCTTATTTTATTTTTTGTGAATTGAATATCGTTGATTCCAAATGGCAAGAAATGCCCCTCTATGTCTATTTGTTCTATGAAACTGAGAATTGCCAGGTAAGCACTGTTTGTAATCAATGGGCTGACAGTGTAATGATGCGCATTTGCCATGCCGTTTTGAGACAAACGCACTTTTGCAAGGATTGAATTATTGCCTCTGTACAGATGAGTGATGGTTTTATATAAGTCTCCCCACTCAGCGCCGCCGTCGATGGTTTGATACATTTGGTCAATATGATCCAGCTCTGTTAACGAACGTTTTACGCTTTCGATGTTTACTTTTTTTGTTTCAAAATGATCTTTTTGGCATTGCCCGATTGCGGCAGGCTTCCAAGTTTCAGATGCCCGCTCACGATACATGATTTGCAAATCGATTGCATGATCTTTCTGAAGAGGATCAGCTTTCACTTCAATTGTTTGCCCTTGGTTTATGACAACAGGGTTTAGATAACTTAATTTACTGATACGGCCGCTGATTTCCTCAGGAAACATTTCAAAAAATGCGTCAATCGCAAGACTTGCATAGGTTGCACCGACGAGCACCCGTTCTTTGTTGAACACATGGCCTTGAACGTAAGGCTCATCGTATACGAATGAATCTTGTATCAGCGGATGATTAACCGTTTGCTCATCATGCCTTTTCCCTTCTTCATGAGGCAGGGCACCGAATTGAAAGACTGTTTGATGGTCAAATGCATAGTGAGGCAGATTGATCCAGCCAGTTTCATTCCCTTGATGTATATGGTCAAAATGAATCGAAGCCCCCGCAGCCCATTGCTGTGCGGTTAAGCTTGTTTCTTCATGGGCTGACCCTGCATTTGTAGAAATCGCATCTGATTGTAAATCAAAGGATGTATAGATACCATCTTGGAGTGAGCTTTCTTTTGTTTTTTGGAAAATCTTTAGTTTTTCAATCAATTCCTGCGTCGACGATACCGAAAATGCAGCCCGATGTTCTAAGTCATGGTTGATCCTGTGCAGTGAGCGTACAACTGCTCCAATAGAAGAAGATGGTTTTTTTTCTAAAAACACTCGCAGTTTTTCAAGATAGCTGAGCAGGCTCCATTTCGTTTTCGCAGAAAAAACGGCCAGATATTCCTGCTGGTGAGGCACTGGATGTTGCTGCTCAGTTGCAGCGCCGATAAATTCTTCTATAATGAGATTCGCATAGGCCCCTCCCGCTCCGAAAGAATTAATCATGCTTCTTCTGGGCAGATGCTTTCCTGTATCGGGATCTTTTAACCGCTGCCACGGCTCCGTTCGTTTTTGCAGATAAAATGCTGTGTTTTCCAGGTTAATATTTGGATTGACAGGGGTGGCATTAATCGTCGGCACAAGCGTCCCCTTTTTCATCTGCAACAGAACTTTCGTGAGCTGAGAAATGCCGGAAGCCGCCTCCAAATGTCCAAGATTCGATTTTACAGAGCCTATCGCACAAAACTGTTTCTTATTTGTATACTGTTGAAATGCATTAGATAGTGCGATTACTTCAATCGGGTCACCTAATGCTGAACCATTTGCCGCAGATTCTATATAGCCGATTGTTTCCGGATCAATGGCGGATTGCTGAATGGACTTGGAGATTAATGCAGCTTGCTGCTTCGGATCTGGCGCTGTATACATCTGCCTTCCCCCGCTATGATTGGCAAAGCTGCTTTTGATGACGGCATAAATATGGTCGTGATCTTCTATCGCCTTAGAGAGCGGTTTTAGCAGGACGGCTCCGACGCCTTCACCCGGAATAAGCCCGCTTCCTGTGCCAAAGCTCTTGCTTTGATTTCCGTTCTCTAAAAGATTTGCGCGCTCCAGCGCATCATATTTAGAGAGATCCAGTGTTAAATTGACACCGCCGGCTATTGCCATCGAACAGTTTTTCAGTTTCAAACTCTCACATGCAAGATGGATTGCGTTTAAAGAACTGGAGCATGCGGAGCTGACAGCCAGACTTGGTCCTGTCAGGTTAAAAAAATGAGAAACGCGATTTGCAATATGCCAATCTCCGCCATTAGAGCTCAGCACCGCTTGTTCTAATGAAGGGATATTCCAAAAATACTGATTATACATATTTCCAACAAAGACACCTACTCCCGTTCCGTTGTCCTGCAGTTCATTTAATCGGATTTGAGAATAGCCGCCGTCCTCAAATGTTTCCCAGACGGTTTCTAAAAATAAACGAAGTTCCGGCGTCATTTCCATTACTTGATTCTGATCCGCTTCAAAAAGATGATGATCAAACGCATGTATGTCTTTTAAAAATCCGCCGTAGCGCTTCTTATCTGACGATTGTAATGATTCTTTCGATAAAGTGTTTACTAAAGATGTCCGCCATCTTGATTGCGGAGCCTCTGTAATACAATTATCCCCAGCTATTAAATGCTCCCAGAGCTCTTCTACGTTTTCAGACATCGGATAACGTCCGCTTATGCCGATAATTGCAATATCTTCTGTGCCGTAATGATTCGGTGTGGTTCTATGAGAAGGGAGTGCCTTTACGTTTTTCGCTGTTTCGGTTTCTGATTTTGGATTCGCCTTTGCTTGCTGAGTTTTAATTAGCTGCTGGTCTCCGCTAAAACGGCGCGTTTGATATGTAAACGGCTGTTCAGATTTTACTGGCTTCGCTTGAATAGAAGTTTCTTTATTTGCGGGCTGTGATTTTTCTTTCAGCAGTGATGTCCGCAGCTTCCCTTCATGCTCCTTTATCAGAAAATCGACGAGTTCTTTCGTATTGCTGTGTTCAAATAAAATTGTTTTCGGAAGCTCACCCGTCAGTTTTTCTAACTCACGAATAAAATTCACCTGCAAAATAGAATCGATTCCATACTTCTCAAACGTTGTTTCTGCATGTATACGCTCCGGTGATAGTTTTATTGATTTTGCTAACGTATGTTTCACAAATTGTGTCGTTTGTTCAAGAAGAGAATCCTCATCACTATCCTTCGTTTGAGAATGATGTTCATCTAGATGGTAATCTATAATTTCTTCTGCTGGTTTTTCTGTTCGTGTTTTTTGACGGACGATTCCGTCACTTTCCGCTGCGATGATCTGCTGGCCGAGCTGATGTGATTGTTCAGCCATAAAGGAAACATAACGAAAGCCCTCACTCTCAAGCACCATTTTCCATGAGTCTGGATATAAACCGGGGCAGCCCGGGATACGCAGATCAGGATCTTCATACAGCCACCAGCCCTCTAACAAGCCAAAGGTCAGGTGTGAATATATATTATGGTCATTAATCTCATTCAGAAGGAGCAGGCCGTTTTTCTTCAAAACCGCTTTGGCATTTCTCAATGTCTGCCGGATATTTTTCGTCGCATGAAGCACATTTGCAGCGACAATCACATCATATCCGCCCACTTCTATATGTTGTTCAGCCGCCGGCTCTTCCACATTAAATACCTTATACGTCAGATAAGGGTTGTCCGGACCGTACATTTTTTCCGCATGCAGTAAAAACGCCTTGGAGAGATCTGTATAGCAATATTCTTTTATATGTGACTGATAGGCTTTCATTTTTTGAAAAACCGCAGCGCTTGTACCGCCTGTTCCTGCTCCGATTTCTAGTATACGAATCCTTGCTTCAGGCTCTTGCTTTAGACGCTCCTGCATAAAGGCAGCCAAGGTGTCTGCCAGCACATCGTTAAAATAGTCTGCGACTTGATTGTTTTTATAGATTCCTTCCACTAATTCCATAGATGAGTTCGGAAAAAGGATATCGGTGGCAGATGCCTTGCCGGTCAGAATATCCGGCAAGGCTTTAAGTGCAGTCTCTACTAATACCACCATGGCTTTCATGTTACTGTCTTGAAGCAAGTCTGCTTTTTTTTCATCCCATTCGTACCATAATTCATTTATGTCCTCTGTTGAGCGGGTTACGGCGTATCCATTTGACGTTTGTTGAAGAAAACCATGCCGCTCCAAAATCGATAGGCTCTCCTCAAACCATCTGCCATAGAAATTATGCAGCACCGGCTGGGGCTTATTTTCCTTAAAAAATCCTATGGACTGCAATTGTGCTAACAGCATCTTACAGAGAATGTCTTCTGTGTTTCGCATTGGCGCTTTCCCCTCCTATAACAGTTGTTGTATCGTTGTGCTGTCTCCCGGGTGATAGCTTCGCAGTTTCTCAATGGCGGAGCTGTGAGTTTCCGGATACACCTCAATTGTTTCGTCATTCTGTCCTGAGTCATTGCCCGTTTCGCAGTCTGCCATCTTCATCATCACAAGCTGTTTCAGCGGCCCCCCGAGCAGCAGTTCCAACGCTTCCATCGCTTCAGGGGCTTCAATGGAGCCTATGCCCGCCTGCGCCATTCTTCGCTGATAATCAGGTGAGGAAACAACACCAATGCTGCCCCAATAACTCCAATTGATCACAGCTACTGTACAAGGCCATACTTGTGAAAGCCGATGAGCAAAAGCATCCTTAAAGCTGCAGCCGGCAGCATAATTGCTCTGTCCTGAAGCTCTTGCAAATGATTGTACGGAAGAGAAAAACAAAGCAAAGTCCAACGGCTCTTTCTGGAAGACTTGAGCCATTTGCACACTTACATCCACTTTTGCAGAAAGAACATTTCTGAAACGTTCCTCGTCCATATTCATCAGGCTTTGGTCTTGCAAAACGATGGCAGAATGAATGATACCGTTGATTTCCCGATGTATTTGTTTGATGGCTGCATAAGCGCGTTCCAAGTCCTCTCGGTTTGCGGCATCAGCTTCGATGTAAAACGGAGCCGGCCCTAAACGCGCAAGTCTGTCCAGTTTGCTTTGAATGGATGCATCTTTTGTTCTTCTGCCAATCCAAACGACATGCGCTTGGTATGTTCGAATCACATATTCGCTCCAAGCTTCTCCAATTCCGCCCGCACCGCCTATGACCACATAAACGCCTCCGTGTTTATACTTGGTGTGCACAGGCTGATTGCTGTGTACAGGGATCAGACGCTGTTTGTGCCAGGTTTTGTTCCGATACGCCCAAGTATTTCCCTCTTGGTCGAAAGGCAGGGAAAAGATTTCAGCCACCGGCCAATTCTCATTTCGATCTACATCGATCAGTTTTGTCTGCCAATTTGTATATTCTTTTGCCATCGAGCCGATCAGACCGTGAAGACCGGCATCAATTGGATTGACAATGTCATGCTGACCAACACATTGCGTATTCGCTGTCACGACCGTCCAGCTTATCGTCTTCTCTCCATAGCCTAAAGAAAGCATCGCCTTAATGAGCCTGAACAGTTGAATAACGCTTTGGTTTTGGGCTTCAATCATGTCATCACCGATTTCGCACTCCGCAATATGGGAAGGAGAAATCCACACAATATGGTCAAATGCCCCTAATGCTTCAAGCTCGTTTGCCAACTGATGAATAGAATCATGCGGCATGATGTGCAGCTCTTTGGCAAGCGGGAACTGTCTTTGTACAGCATTTCTGCTGTTTTCATCCCCACCTAGAATGACAACACGCTCATCAGCAGACGGAATGATCCTGCTATTCTCCGTTTGCACTTGATCCCATACCGGCGCCATTAGAAGCGCTCCATTAAGAGACGCCTTGCTGTCAGATGGTTTTATTTTTTCCGGGCGTTGTATGTCGTCTTCTATCACTCTTGAGGAGATGCCCTTGATTCTTACACATACCTGGCCTTGTTCATCACATAGATCAATATCCAGCCGTTGTATTCTGTCCTCGTTTGGACGCGAGGCGACAGAGACCCACATGTTTTCTGTACATGGGCTGTATACCTCAAGCTCCTGCAGTGCAAAAGGCAATGAAAGCTGTTCATCTCCGGAATTAAGCTTTAACCCGATCGACGCCTGTAAAGCAGAATCCGTCATACTCGGATGAAGTACAAATTCGTTCAGCGTTTGAGATACTCCAGACGGCAGCGAAAGCTCTGCCAACGCTTGATTGCGGCCAATGTAAAGCTGCTGTATTCCTTGAAAACCAAGCCCGTATTCTATGCCGATCGCTTTAAATAACTCATAGCACTGTTCATTTGACAGTATGCTTTGACTGCATTGCGATTGCAGCGCGCTGATATTATGAGAAGGAATGTTTCCTGCTTCTCTTATCTCAACACTGCCCTGACTGTGTACCTTTCGTGCGCTCTCACCGTCTTCTGTAAAGATTTCAAAAGCAATTTCACCATCGTGCTGAGGTTCAAGACTGATATGCACTTGGACAGGCTGACCGTCCGCCACAATCGGCTGCACCCAAACAACATTTTTTATATGAATGACAGATTGATGATCTTTGAGCCCTCGCACTGCCTGCGAAATGGCTGCATGCACCATCTCAAGATACGCGACCCCCGGCATGACCGGCTTTCCCTTCACCTTGTGGTCGTTGAAAAAGAACTCAGCGCCTGTAAAGATTGAGCTGAAACGCTGCTCTGTCAAATCAGAAGTGTTGGTTTGTACTAATGGGTGCAAAACTGCTGTATCGACAGTTTTTGTCGGTGCCTTTTGCGTGATTGCCTCCTCTTTCATATCCGATATCCAGTAGCGCTCTTTTGCAAATGGATAGGTCGGCAAGCTGATGCGGTTAGGCAGTTTGCCGCTGTACAGTTTGTTCCAATCTATTTTTAATCCTGCTACCCATAATTCAACCAGTTTTGTATAAACTTCGGGTTCCCAGTCATTTTTGAGTGTTTTCTGAATGTCTTCGTCTGACCTGAGTGTCTGTAATATCCCTTTATTCGCCCTGCCTCTATACATGTTGGTCGCATTGGTTTGTCCTTCTATAAAGAGGTACAGTTTCTCCAGCAAATCTTGAACCGAGACAGCGATAATCCCTAATCTCTCCTCCATTGCATCGCGCCCCTCTTGGAGTGTATAAGCAATATCAGTGAGATCACGATCTGAGATTGAATGTTTGCTGATAAAATCCGCCAATTGCTGTGCTTGGTCCTTCAGGCGATCTTCTTCCTTTGCCGACAAGACAAAGATGCCCGGGTTCTGTGATGTCACTGCTGGCGCTTGTTCAGATGGAGCAGTTTCTTTTGGAATATATTCCTCAATGACCACATGGGCATTGACACCGCCTATGCCAAATGAACTGACTCCGGCTCGGCGAGGCAGCTCCCGTCCGTTTTCATCCCGCAGCGATTTCCATTCTCTGGATTCCTGCACGATATAAAATGGGCTGTCTTCCAATCTGATATACGGATTGATCGTCTCACTGTGCAGACTTTTTACCAGCGTTTTGTGTTTTAGCTGCAACAGGATTTTGATGACACCGGCTACACCGGCTGCGAGCGATAAATGGCCGATGTTTGTCTTCGCTGAACCCAGTCCGCAATGGCTGGCATGAACAGAAGGATCTCCCGTTTTCTCGTACAGTTCTTTAAATGCAGCCTTCAGCCCGTTAATTTCTACCGGATCGCCAAGTTCCGTTCCGGTTCCATGCGCTTCAATATACGTCACAGTTCTCGGATCGATTCCCGCCTTCATATAAGCGGTTTTTACGACTTCTGCCTGAGCCTTCGGATTAGGAGTCGTCAGAGAATTCGCGCGGCCTCCGTGATTTACCGCACTTCCTTTGATCACACCGTAAATATGATCGCCGTCGCGTTCCGCCGCCTTTAGTTTTTTCAGGAAGAGGATGCCTGCACCTTCACTGACCGCAAATCCATCGGCTTTATCAGAAAACGTTTTGCATTTTCCTTCTTTGCTCAGAGCCCCTGCTTTATCGTAGGCAATGTGGCCTTGCGGTGTTACAACCGTGTTGACGCCTCCCGCGAACGCCATTTCACAGTTTCCAGCTTCAATTGCACAAACTGCATGATGAATGGCGACCAGTGAGCTTGAACATGCCGTGTCAATCGGTTCGCTCGGTCCATGAATGTTCAGAAAATAACTGACTCTATTCGGTCCGGCAGAAGGACTCATATTAGCAGCTGCAGAGCCTTCGATATCTACATTTGAGAGAAGAGAGCTGTATCCCGTGTTTCCAGTACCGATGAATAAGCCCGTTTTGGTTCCTGATAGGCTTTGGGCTGAATGTCCCGCTTCTTCTATCGCTTTCCAAGCATAGGTCATTAATAGACGCTGCTGAGGCTCCATCTGCTCAGCCTCCAGCGGAGAAATGCCGAAGAACAACGGATCAAAGTCGGCTACTCCATCAATAAAACCGCCCCATTTGACGTTCGTTTTATTTGCTTCTTTTAGCGGGTCTCCGTAGTACTCACGCCAATCCCAGCGGTCTTTTGGAACCTCTGTTATACAATCTGTCCCTTCTTTCAAATTCATCCAGTACTCCTCAACATCCTTTGCTTTTGGGAAAACTCCGCTCATCCCTACAATGGCAATAGGTTCGGGCTCAGGCGCATGCTCGGCTGCATTCTTCACTGGCAGCTCCTTTGGTTTGCCAAAACGGTTTTCGGTTGAAAACCTGATGTCTTTCATGGCTTTTTCCGCAGGCTGTACAGGCAGATCCTCCTTGACAGGTACTGCAAATTGCGCCGAGAATGTATCTTGATATTCTGCTGATAAATACGCGGCAAAGGCAGAAACAGTTGCATGCTCAAAGAAAATTGTAGGGGTCAGATCCAGCTTGTATTGTTCATTCAATATATTAGCGAATTCAGTCAAAGTGATTGAATCAAATCCATATTGATTAAACTCCATATCCGGATCAATCTCTTCAGTTTTGATTTTGAGCAATTGAGAGATTGCTTGCTTTAAAATGTCTTGTATTTGGTCCAATAAGCTGTCTTGATCCATTCTTGCTTTCTGGGTCACCGGTTCTTGCGCTGGTTTATTCGGAACATCTTCAGAAGGCTGCTTTTGAGACAGCTTTTCTCTCATCATGTCTCTGATACCTTCCATGACAATGACGTTATCTTTATCAAAAGCCAACCCTTTATAAAGTGCCTGAATGCCGGTTTCGGTTCGCATAGCCGTAACGCCAGTATTTTTCATTGTCATTTTTTCAGTTTCTTTATTTACACGCATGCCGCCCTCTTTCCACAGCGGCCAATTGATCGACAATGTTTGGCCGTGTCTGTACATGGCGGTCACAAGCGCATTACGATAAGCGGCATAGCTGTCCATAAATGCATTAGCCATTGCATAATCCGCCTGTCCCGCGCTGCCGGTGATACTAGATATGGAAGAAAAAAGGATAAAAAAATCTAACGCGAGATGCTCGGTTGCCTCATCCACATTTACGAGCCCTTTTACCTTAGGAGCGAGGACCTGCTTAAGTTCTTCATTTGTTTTATTCATGAGATAGTTGTCTTTAAGCAGTCCAGCACTGTGAATCACGCCATGCAAGTCGCCATAATCAGCTGTGATCCTTGTGATTAACTCGGACGCAGCCTCCGTTTGAGTCACATCAACCCGTCTGTACTCTGTACGAGCACCTAAACGCTGCAGCTCGCTAAGCTGTAATTGCTGATCAGCGCTAAGCGCGGACCTGCCTGTAAGAATCAAAACAGGCTGTTTGACTTGGCTTGCAATTTCTTTCGCAAAAATAAATCCAAGTCCTCCTGCGCCGCCTGTGATGAGGTACACACCCTGATCCCTCCACGGCAATCTGATTTCACGGTCAGGCGTATGAATTTCATTTAATTCATTGATGTACCGTTTGCCTTTTTCATATTTAATGCGCTGATCTCCTGCGTTTCTTTTATTCTCTTGGACTATCTCTGCGATCCTATTCATAGTTTCGTTTGTATCGATTTCAATCGTCTGGCCGATCAGCTTTGTATTCTCCAGCCCGGCCGTTTTAAGGAGCGCCGAAAGTCCTGAGAAAGAGTAATGCTTTCTTTGCGCTGAGGTAAGCATTTGGATCAGAACATGGCCTTGCGGCTTGCTTTTGAGGATACTCTGTATCGTCTCAAGCGCTTGTTCGGCATAATCTTGGAATCGCTCTGCCAGACCCTCCCGATAAGACTCTAATACTATACATTCCGCTCCTTTGAGCTTTGATTCAATACTGTCTTTTGAGAGTCCGTTCATTTCACAAAGCATGATAATATGCCGTTCATATTCTGGTTCCAGACCGTCTTTGTCGATCTCCTTAGACATCCATTTTTCCTCAAACATCAAAGTTTCCATTGTTTGGTCAGACTCTGCTGATCTAGGGTCGCTTTCTGCCGCTCTGAATGACAAACCTTTTAACCGTACGCAAACATTGCCGTTCTCATCTAAGATATCGATATCCCGTTTTTGTACCTTATCAGTCGCTTTGCTGCCTTCACTGAATCTGGCGTATACCCACATGTTCGAGGAGCATGTCCCGAAGACTTCAAGCTCTTGAACCGCAAAAGGCAGCGTCAGCCGGTTATCTCCTGCGCCTGTCAAAATGCTGGATGCCTGTAAAGCGGAGTCCATCAGACCCGGATGCATGCTGAATTGGCCAATTGTATCTAAGACAGAAGGATGCAATGACAATCTTGCCAATACAAAATGTTCAGCTGTATAAATCTTTTCTACACCGCGATAAGCTGGACCGTAGTCAAAACCAATCATTTTATAGGTGTCGTATACTTCGTTTACAGAGAAATGAGTTTGCTGACACTTCTTGCGCAGGGATGCTACATCAATGACCGGCGTATCCGCAGCAGGATGTAATTCAGCCCCGCCTTGACTGTATACTATTGGTTTGTCACCGGCTATTTCCGGGTTGCCGTAGATTTCATACGTAATGTCACCATGCTCCTCCGGAAAAAGCCTGATGTGTACTTGCATCGGCTGCTCCCCGACTACAATCGGCCGCACCCACACTGTGTTTTTGAGCGTAATGCGATACTGACCGTTTTGTACCTCGGCTGCCTGCTCAATGGCAGCCCGCGCCATTTCAAGATGGGCCACTCCCGGCAAGATCCGTTGGCCTTTGACAACATGATCTGCAAGGAAAAACTCTTCTCCCGTATAGATTGAGCTAAACCGCTGTTCCGAGAGATTCGAAGTGTTTTGATGCATTAATGGATGTAACACAGATGCGCTGATGTGAGATGCTTTTTTGTCGGCTTCAAGGCTTCCCCTATTTGCGACATAATCAGAAATCCAGTAACGGTCTTTCGCAAACGGATATGTCGGCAAGCTAATGCGATGCGGCTCATTCTCGCCATACAGCTTCGCCCAGTCCACATCAAGCCCTTTCACCCATAATTCCAGCAATTTTGCATACTTTCCGCGCTCCATCCATTTTTCAACCGCTTCTTGAATTTCTTCATCTTCCGTCAGCATTTGCAGCGTTCCTTTATCAATCCGCCCTCTATATACATCCTCCACATTATTTTTGCCGGCTGCATAGTCTTTTAGCTTGTCTTGCAAATCCTCAATTGACCCGGAAATGATCCCCAGCCGTTCTTCCATCGCGTCTCGCCCGGCTTGCAGCGTATAAGCAATATTTGCGAGATCTTCGTCTTTGTAAATATGCTGGTCTAACGCTTCAGCCAGCTGCTGTGCGTATTCTTTCAGTCTTGCTTCATTTTTAGCTGATAGGACGAAAATACCTGGATGTTCAGAAGTGATCGACGGTATGTTGCCAGCGTCCGCCTTCGGAATATATTCCTCGATGAGCACGTGGGCATTTACCCCGCCGATACCAAATGAACTGACGCCTGCACGGCGAGGCAGCTTCTGCCCCTGCTCATTCTGTAGCGCTTTCCATTCTTCTGTTTCCCGAACGATATAAAATGGGCTGTTTTCAAGCTGAATATACGGATTGACAGTCTCGCAATGGAGACTTTTCACTAAGGTTTTGTGTTTAAGCTGCATTAAAATTTTAATAATTCCTGCTGCACCGGCTGCAAGCGATAAATGACCGATGTTTGTCTTCGCTGAACCAAGGCCGCAATAATGATTAGCAGAAGTGTCTCCTTCTTTTACACCCAGCCCTTTAAAAGCCGCTTTCAATCCGTTAATTTCAACCGGATCTCCAAGCTCCGTACCTGTTCCGTGAGCCTCAATGTACGTCACCGTTTTGGGATCGATTCCCGCCTTTTGGAATGCCGTTTGAATGACTTCCGCCTGGGCCTTCGGATTAGGCGTCGTTAAAGACGCCGCACGCCCCCCGTGGTTCACTGCGCTTCCTTTTATCACCCCATAAATATGGTCTCCCGCTTCCTCGGCCGCTTTTAACTTCTTCAGAAACAGTATGCCGGCTCCTTCCCCATGAGCAAAACCATCAGCTCGATTTGAGAACGTCTTGCATTTGCCTTCTTTGCTCAGGGCACCCGCTTTATCAAAGCTGATATACACCTCAGGCAGAATAATCGTATTAACGCCGCCGGCTAATGCCATGTCACAAGTGCCTTCCTCGATTGAGGAAATGGCGTGATGGATCGCTACCAATGAACTGGAGCACGCCGTATCAATAGGTTCACTCGGCCCATGCAGATTAAGGAAATAACTGACACGATTCGGACCGACTGACGGGCTCGTGTTAGCTGCCGCTGACCCTTCTATTGCCGAGTTCGCTTTAGATAAAAGAGAACTGTATCCTGTATTTCCCGTTCCGATGAATACGCCTGTTTTTGTGCCTGACAGACTTTTTGCCGAATACCCCGCATCTTCAATCGCTTTCCATGCGTAAGTCAATAATAAGCGTTGCTGTGGCTCCATTTGTTCAGCTTCACGCGGGGAAATGCCAAAGAATAATGGGTCGAATTCCGCAATGCCGTCAATAAAACCTCCCCATCTTACATTCGTTTTATTGGCTTCCTTCGCAGGGTCCCCTTCATATTCGCGCCAATCCCAGCGGTCTTTCGGAATTTCCGTCATGCAGTCCTTGCCTTCTTTTAAGTTCTTCCAGTAGGCATCCACATCTTTTGCCATAGGAAAAATGCCGCTTATTCCGACGATTGCGATTGGCTCGGGACCGGATTCACTCTGTATGGTTGCCGGCAGCATAACCGGCTGCTTTCGGCGTCTTTTTGAGGTGACATGTATGGTTTTATCCTGTTCAAATGCAGGCTGAGCCTGAACCTTTGACCTGGTCCGTACAGCAAATGTTTTCGCAAATACCGCTTGATATTCTTCTGACAAATGCTTGCCGAACTCATGGATCGTCGGATGGTCAAAAAATACGGTTGGCGTCAGCGCCAGTTTATATGCCCGATTGATATGGTTGGTGAATTCAGTCATAGAAATGGAGTCAAACCCATACACCGTCATTTCGGCATGGTCATCAATCGTTTCAAATGGAACCTTTAATAGCTTGGCGACCTCCCGCTTTAACATCGCCTTTACTTTATCCAGCAAACTCCCTGTGTCAATGCTCTTTGCCGGTTCAGTCATGCTTTCTGTTTCCCTCTTTTCAATAGGTGCTGAGGCTGTTTTTGACAGCATGTTTTGTTTTATCTTCTGAACGTTGCCTTCCATCACCATGACCTGGCTTGCCTCACTATTGAACGCTTGATAAAAAGCCTGTATGCCTTGTTTTGCTTCCAGAGGAACAATTCCGGCCAGCTGCACAAGTCTTTTCTCCGTTTCACGATCGACCTTCATGCCGCCCTCTTTCCATAATGGCCAGTTTACAGAAAGCGTTTTGCCATGCCGCTGACCGTGTTCGGCTAGCGTACTGCGGTATCCGGCATACATATCCATAAATACATTGGCTGCCGCATAGTCAGCCTGACCAATGCTGCCTAAACTTCCCGAAAGAGATGAAAAGAGAATGAAAACATCCAATGCCAAATCTTTGCTGGCTTCATCCAGGTGAACGAGTCCTTTTACTTTAGGCGCCAGCACATCATGCAAATCTTCCGCTGATTTCTTGGCCAAATAGCTATCTTTAATAATTCCCGCGCTATGAAGAATGCCATCAAGACGGCCATGTTCTTTCTGGATATTGTTCATTAACTGGTACACTGCGATTTTATCGGCAACATCCATTTGCTGATAGGTGATCTCGGCCCCTATAGCGCGAAGCTCTTCAATCTTCCCTCTTTTATTATCATTCAGAGGTGAACGGCCCGTCAGAACGACTGTCGCATTTTTCGTTTGTTCAGCAATTTCTTTTGCGAACATAAGGCCTAAGCCACCGGCACCGCCTGTGATGAGATAAACGCCGCCGTCTTTCCACGGCATGCTGATGTTACGGCTTGCCGCTTTCATTTCACTCCAATCTGCAATAAATCGTGTGCCGTTTTGATATCTGATATGGGTGCCGCTGCTGATTTGATTTTCTTTCAGTTTGCGGGCGATACTTTCCCCGCTTTCTTCACTGCTGATTTCAATCATTTGTCCGGTCAGCTTAGCCGTTTCTAACTCGGCCGTTTTCAGCAGCCCTGTCAATCCAGAAAACAATTGCTGCTCGCCTTCTGCAGAGGTAACGATCTGAATCAGAATATCTCCTTTCGGTTTCTCGCGAATCAGCGCTTGCACTTTTCTAAACACCTGTTCCGTATACGAATGAAAACGCCCATCCACTGAAGCAGGCCTTGCTTCCAGGATGAAGACATGGACATGCTCCATTTCTGCTTCGATCTTTTTTCTCATGTCCTGATCACATTCACAGAGGAACACGAGATGCTCTGCATATTCTTTATCCGCTTTTCCGCCAGCCTTTTGTTCTTTCCAAACGGGCTGAAGCAATAAGGTTTCTGAATGTGATGATTCTGTTTGTATGTCAGCCTCCATCACTCTCGTCGAAAACCCCTTCATCCGTATACAAACGCTGCCATGCTCATCGCATAGGTCAATATCAACTTTCTGTATCAGATCGCCAGGTTTATTTTTTGAATTAAATTGAACATAAACCCACATATCAGAAACGCATTCATGAAAGACTTCAAGCTCCTCTAAAGCAAATGGCAGTGCAGCTTTAAAGTCTTCACTGTCAGAAAGCTCCGCCCTGGTGACGTTTTGCAAATATTCAGCCGCCTGTAACGCCCCATCCAATAAACTTGGATGAAGAGCATAATCGGCTGCTGTATGAGAGACAGATCCCGGCAGCGATAATTTGGCAAGCAGCTGGCCGTCTCCTTTATAAACGGTCTCCACACTCTTGTATCCTGGACCGTAATCGGCTCCGATCATGCCTTCATAAAATAAGGAGGTGTCCATCAAGCCTTGATTACATTGATTCTTTATCGCCTCTAGATCCAATACCTCCGCATGCTTTGGCTGAAATAATTCCGCTATGCCCTGGTTATATACAATTGGGTCTGCGTCAGCGGATTCCGGTTCACCATACATCCGATAAAGAATATCTCCGCCGTCTTCATCATAGAGTCCGATGTTTACTGTAACCGGCTCATCTCCCGCTACAACCGGACGCATCCAAACCACATGTTTCAGGCGGATTCCGGATTCCTCATCATCTAAACCGCCAATTCCTTGTTCTATAGCGGCTCTTGCCATTTCAAGCGTGACAGCTGCCGGCAAAATCGCCATCCCTTTAATGATATGCTCAGCAATAAAATACTCCTGTCCTGTGAAGCTGGAGCTGAACCGCTGCTCCGATAAAACAGATGTATTCTGGTGCACCAAAGGATGCAAGCGTGATGGTACGGCTGTTTTACGATTGCCCGTGCTGATGTCAGGCCAATACCGTTCTTCAGCAAAAGGATATGTCGGCAGACTCATGCGGCGCGGCTTCGCATTCGGGTAAAGATGGCGCCATTCAACCTGAAAACCTTTGGCCCACACTTCGGCAAGCTTTTTCAGTTTGCCTTTGGACATCCATGATGCAACCAGTTCTTCCGTTTCCTCATCTCCAAGCAAGAGATCAGCGGATTTCACTCGCGTTTTTTCTCCTTGAATACAGCCTTCTGTCAACGGTTGTCCATTCACAAAACGCTCCAGCTGCAGCTTCCATTCTTCCAAATCGCTCGCCATAAAAATAACTCTTGTGTCCATCGCCTCCCTGCCGATCTGGAAGGTGTATGCTAAATCCCTTAAAGAGTGTTGTGTCAGATCATTTTGACTGACAAATGTCAGCAGTTCCTTTACATATGCTTGCAGCCGCTCCCTGTTCTTTGCCGATACCGGAATGAGGTACGGAGGATTTCCTTCGTTATCCGCTCTTGTATCTTGGGCATTTTCATATTGTTCGAATATGGCATGAGCGTTCGTTCCGCCAAGCCCAAACGAGCTCAGCGCTGCCCGATGTACACCTTGATTTTTCTGTAATAATTTTCGTTCGCGGACAACATAAAATGGAGAGCTGTCAAAGTGAATATTAGGATTCGGCTCCTGGCAGTTGATAGTTGGCGCAAGTTCGTTATGAGATAAGCTCATGGCAACCTTAATGCAGCCGGCTAACCCTGCGGCAGTATCCAAATGTCCGATATTGGTTTTCACCGAACCGATTCCGCAAAATTGTATTTTGTCCGTGTATTGCTTGTACACTTTGTTTAAGGCAGAAATTTCAATAGGGTCGCCTAATTTAGTCCCTGTACCGTGTGCTTCAATGTAGCTGATCGTTTCAGGATGGATATCGGTTTCGTCCAATACGCTCTGTATGACCTCTGTTTGGCCTTTTACGCTAGGTGCATAAAAGCCGGCCTTATCAGCTCCGTCATTATTGATTCCTATTCCGCGCATGATGGCGTAAATATGGTCTCCGTCTCTTACCGCATCCACAGCTTTTTTCAATAGGACGACAGCTACACCTTCTCCTCCAGCCATTCCGTCAGCTGCGGCGTCAAATGCCTTAACATGCCCGTCACTTGAAAAATTCAATCCGTTTTGATGCACATAGCCTATTCCTGACTGCGCGTGCAAGGTTGCGCCTCCAACAAGCGCGTATTCAGATTCACCAGCTGTTAGGCTTTTGTACGCTTGATACAAACCTACTAGTGAAGAAGAACAATTGGAATGAACAAAGTAGCTTGGCCCCTTTAATCCGAGCTTGTGCGAGATCATCGTCGGGATCGTTCCGCTTTGGGCTAATACCCATGAGACATAGCCATCCGGAGATTCATGTCCTTCTGTTCTCTCCTTCGGCAATAACGTTCTGTAGGAATTGTTGCTTGCAGACATATACACACTTGTTTCCGGAATCTCTTTTGCCACATAGCCCGCATCCTCAATTGCTTTCCATGAATGCAGCAATAAGAGACGGAGCTGAGGGTCCATAAACTCAGCATCTTTAGGAGAGATCTGAAAGAAACCTGGGTCAAACAAATCTTTTCCCTCAATCACAGATTGCACAGGAACGTAATCAGGATGTTGAATTAATTCTTCAGGCACTCCATTTTCTCGCAGTTCTTCTTTTGAAAAAAATTGAATACTTTCCTTGCCTTCTTTGATTTGATTCCAGAACTCATGATGATTTTTTGCCCCCGGAAACTGGCAGGAGATCCCCACAATGGCAATACTGTCTTCAAAATACGGCGGCAGCGCTTTCTGTTCCGTTTGTTTCACCCTCTTCACATTCTGCTTGCTTTCATTTTGAGGAATGGCCGCCGCATCTGTGTTTTTCATTTCAATAATGTATTGGCTGATGGCCCTGATATTGGCGTACTCGAACAGCTCCGTTACACTGAATTCACAGTCAAATTCTTTTTGGATTCGTTCCGCCACGGCCACGGCAAGAAGTGAATCGCCTCCCACATCGAAAAATCCGTCCTCTGGCCCAAAACCGCTGACTTTCAGCATATCCTCCCAAATGAGCTGCACTTTGCCCTCTACTTCTGATAACTGTAAGTGTTGTGTTTTTCTATTATTTAAAATGACCTTCCGATGTTCCAATTCCTTGCGGTTCACTTTCCCGCTTGGTGTTAACGGCATCTCATTCAGGCGGATAAAGTGCGCAGGTATCATATATTCCGGCAGGCTGGATTTCAGGCAACGGCGCAAATCGTTTGGATCGATAGGCGGATGTCCATTTTGCTCCGTATAATATGCAGCCAGCTTTTTATGTCCTTCCAGCTGTTTGACCACTACTGCCTGATCTAAAATGCCCGGATATTCACTCAGTTTCGTTTCTATTGCACCTAATTCAATTCGGAAACCTCGAATTTTAACCTGGCTGTCAATACGGCCTAAATATTCAATATTGCCGTCAGGCAGCCATCTTGCTGAATCACCGGATTTATAAAGCTTGGTCCCAGATTCAAACGGATTGTCAATAAATGTTGACGCTGTCAGGCCGGGCTGGTTATAATAGCCCCTTGCCAATCCGTCGCCTGCGATACAAAGCTCACCAGGTTTTCCGATCGGAACAGGCTTCAAATGCTGGTCCACGATGTAAATCTTCGTATTGGATACAGGCTTGCCGATTGGCGTATGATGACTGGCGATATCTCCTGTTCCGCATCCGAAATAAGTCGCGTAAATGGAGGCTTCTGTTGGTCCGTAAATATTTTCAACACGGCAGTTTCTAAAGATGGATACTGCCTTTTTCACCAATTCCTTAGGAAAGGCTTCTCCTGCAACCATCATGTATTTGATTGGTCCTTCTTCAGTAAATTTCCTGTTGTCTTTCGCCGTTTCTAAAAATACATGCAGCATGGCAGGAACAAAATTAACATGGGTCACTTGATATTTTTCAATCACCTCCATGCACAGCTGCGGTGATTTCTCTCCATCTGGCGGAAGAATAATAAGGCGGCCATTTCCGATAAACCAGCCGAATAATTCCGATATGGATACGTCGAAAACATAGTTCGTCTTTAATAAATAAGCGTCCTCAGCAGTGACAGGATACTGAGATTCAAGAAAATTCAGCGTATTCATAATGCTCTGATGCTCTACCATGACTCCTTTAGGCTGTCCGGTACTGCCCGAGG
Organism: Bacillus sp. PAMC26543; assembly: GCF_014250375.1. NCBI lineage: Bacteria > Bacillati > Bacillota > Bacilli > Caryophanales > Bacillaceae > Bacillus > Bacillus sp. PAMC26543. The sequence continues at coordinate 2,302,559 of NZ_CP060193.1, forward strand.
TGTAAATGATATAAGCGAGATGATGGGGTTTGACTTCTCGTTTCAATCCACTTTTTTGTTGAGCTGTGTCCGTTTGACTGCAAGCCAAATCGATATTGATGACTTTTACATGGTCATCAGTTAATTTGTTTACTTTGTCATGAGCTTTAGATTGTGTAAGGACAATGGACGCTTCACTGTCTTTGAGCATGTACGCTAATCGTTCTTGAGGGAAGTTCGGATCTAGAGGCACATACGCCCCGCCGGCTTTCAGAATCCCTAAAATTCCGATCAGCATATCAAACGAACGCTCTGCACAAATCCCTACCGGTCGTTCCGGTCCAGCCCCCTGTGCCTGAAGGTAAATGGCCAGCGATGTGCTTTTTTGATCTAATTCCTTATATGTAAGAGTCTCCTCTTCGAATACGACCGCTATCGCATCGGGGGTTTTTTTCGCTTTTTCCTCAAAAATCTCATGTATGCACTTGTCTTTGGAGTCATTTGTCTTTGTCTCATTCCATTGCTCGAACAAGCTGATTTGTTCTTGATCTAACTGTAAAGAGTATGTTTCAAGTGATAAAGACGGATCGTTAATGATGTTTTCATTGAGTTTGATGTAGTTCTCCATCATTCTTTCAATGGTAGATAATTCATATATATCAGGGTTATACAGAAGATGAAGCACTGTTTCGTTTTCTTGTTCATACACTTCCAGCGCCAGCTCGAATTCCCCTTCTTGCCGAATGTCTTCGATATATTTGATGCCAAGAGCTTGATATGGTTCCAGCATTTTTTGTAAGCCTGCTGTCTGAAAGAAATTCTGGTAGAGAAAGGCTGTTTGAAAAATCGGAGAATCCGCTGCTGAGCGGTCTACATTCAGTTCTCTTACCAGTGCCGGAAACGGGTATGCCGCATGGTCAAGTCCGTCTGCCACTGTCAGCTGCAGGTCTCGAAGGAACTCTTGAAATGTTTGGGTTCCTATCTCTTTACTCCGAACAGCCATCATATTAATAAAGTACCCGATGATCGATTCAAAACCGTCTTCAGGCCGCCCCATTGTCGGGACTCCCACAATGATGTCCTTTTGTTTTGTATAGTGATGCAGCAGCACTTTATAAATAGAAAGGTACACAACAGATTCGTTCACATAATGAGAACGTGCTAACGACTTTATTTGCTTGCTCAGGTTATGAGGGAGCAAGCTTTTGTAAGCTTGCCCCTTATATTTTTGTGCTGAAGGACGGGGACGGTCGGCCGGCAGCTCAAGAATAGGCAGCGTTCCGGACAGCTGCTCTTTCCAATAAGCGAGATGCTCAGCCCCTTCTCTAGCGCCCAGCATACGGTTTTCCCAGTCAACAAAGTCAGGATAATCGGCCGGTAAAGTCTGCAGCATCAACTCTTCGCCTTGCAGCAATTGTTGATACGCCTCTAAAAGCGTCGATATAAATGTCAGCATTGACACACCGTCAAATATAATATGATGAACCGTGATAAGCACAATGCATGCCTCGTTTGACTGATGAAACAGACATGTGCGCATTAACGGACCAGTTTCCAGATGAAAAGGTTCTTTAGCTTTTTCTTTTAGGTAGGGCAATACCTCAGCTGAATGCATAGCTGAGATATCCGCTTCCTCAAAATGAAGAGCCTGCGACGGCTGAACCGTTTGAAATGGAATGCCATTTTCCTCTTGAATCACACTCGTTAAAACAGGATATTGTTTCTGTACAAACAGAAGGGCTTGCTTGAACGTCTCGACATGTAATTTTTTGCTGATGCGAAAGCATAAAGGAATATTATAAGCACCCATATCAGGAGACATTTTTTGAAGCATCCATAACCCTTTTTGACCTTCTGAAAGCGGGCTATTCAACTGACGCTTCATACTTTGAAGATGCTCTTCTACCTCAGTAATCGTTAATTCTCCTGATCTGTAGGCATCGAGAATTTCTTTATGGTTCATACGATTAACTCCCTTCTATGATGTTTTGCACACTCTTAAAATCCAAATTCCCTTGCGCCACCTCTTGCATCAAACCGATGATTTGCTCGTCAGTGTACAGGCTGTTGGTTTGATTTTGCGGCAGAGCCTCCGCGCTTCGGTTTTTTCCTTCAGCTTTTAAGGCCACATAAGCAGAAAGCGCTTGGATTGTCTGGAATTCAAGAAGCTCCCGGCCGGTCAGCTTGATCTGAATGGTCTTTTCTAAATGACGCATCAGCTTTCGGCCAAGAATTGAATCCATCCCGTATTCTTGAACGTTTCTTTTGAAATTGATTTGATGCCGTGACAGGCTCAGCTCTCGTTCCAGAAATTGTACGATGATGTCTTGAATGTGTTTCTCTTCATTGGACTCGTCAGTCTCACTTTGGGCGACTTGTGACGATGGCCTAATATTCTTATCTGATGAGATCCAATAGCGTTCCTTTGCAAATGGATAGCCAGGTAACGGAACGATACGGACATTATTGTCTTCATGGAGCAGTTCCCAAGAAATATGATTACCTTTCGTCCACCAATCTGCTATCTTTTTAAAATCTTTTTCTATGACGACCGTTTTCAGAGATGTCTCATCTCGTTCTTCTGAAATGTCTTCCGCATTCCCTGTATAAAAGGATGTAAATTGGCCGAATGATTCACCATTCTTCACTGCTTCTGCAAATTCCTTCAATTTTCGCACCAGTTGTTCCTGATTATTCACTACGATCGCCAGTCTTGCTTCCATTGCTTTTCTTCCAACCTGGAGTGTATACGCAACATCAGGTAATGAAAGGCTGTCATTATGCTCTGCATACTCAAGCATTTGCAGAACAGCATCGTGAAGCCGATCCTCATTTTGAGCAGAAAGCACGATAACTTGCGGACATTCGGTTGGCTCTTGATGCGCGGATGCCTGCTCATCCGGAATGTATTCTTCAATTACTGCATGCGCATTCGTCCCGCTGATGCCCGTTGTGCTGATTGTCCCCATCCTCGGATTATGATTTTTTCTGATCCATGGCTGGTTCTCTTTGTGAAGCACAAAAGGGCTTTCTGCAAACTGAATATAGGGATTGCTCGATTGACATTCATGGGTAGCCGGAATGGTTTGATTTTTCATAGCCATCAGCATACTGATCAAAGCAACCACACCGGAAGCTGCAAATGTGTGTCCGATTAATGATTTAATCGAGCCGATGGTGCAAAATTGCTTCTGTTTCGTATATTTGCTGAACGCACCCGTTAATGCCTGTACTTCAAGCGGATCTCCCAGATTTGATCCAGTGCTGTGCGCCATCACATATTGAATATCCAGCGGATTGATCTGATATTTTTCATAAATGCTTTCTATTAATTCCGCCTGACTAAAAGGATTGGGAGCTGTCATTCCATTGGTTTTGCCGTCATAATTCACGCCGCTTGCTTTTATACATCCATAAATGTGATCTTGATCTTCAATTGCCTTTGATAATGGTTTCAGCAGAACAGCTGCTACCGCTTCACCAGGCACAAGCCCATTGGCATCCTGGTCAAACACTTTGCATTGGCCATTTGGAGAAAGCATTTCCGCCTTTGTCAGCGCCTCATAAGACATTTGAGAAATATTCAGACTGACGCCGCCGGCTAAAGCCATTTCACAGTCTCCCTGACGCAAGGCTGCGCAAGCCTGATGAATGGCTACAAGTCCTGAGGAACATGCTGCCGTCAACGCCATATTAGGTCCTTTTAAATCTAATGCGTATGCAATTCGCGCAGCCAATGTGGCGTTTTGAGTGCCGGTAATGTAATCCGTCTCACCGGTTAAGTGGGCATATTCTCCTTCTTCCACACCCACATAAACGCCGCAGGACTTTCCTTTAATCCGGTTTCCCATATATCCTGCGTCCTCAAATGTATGCCATGCTTCTTCCAGAAACAATCGCTGGCGCGGGTCCATACTTTCGGCTTCTTTAGGCGATATGTGAAAAAACAGCGGATCAAATCGGTCTATGTCTTTCAAAAATGCGCCCCATCTCGGCACTTCTGCTTTCTCTGGATGTCCTTTGACTTCCCGCCAGTCCCAGCGGTCTTTCGGAATTTCTGAAATGCATTTTTTTCCGTTTTTCAGATTGTCCCACAATTCATGAACCGAATCAGCTTGAGGAAACCTGCCGCTCATTCCGATAATGGCGATAGGCTCTGTGTAAAGCTGCCGGCCGCTTCTATGGCTGTTTTGTGTTTCGAGTGCTGCAGAAACCGGCACTTCAGCTTCTGCCTGATTCTGAGTATCAGATGCATCATCCCGGTAAAATTCTTCGATCAGGCCTTTATGATCCGTTAAAAAGAAGCGGATCAATTCTTTTAAAGTCGAATAGCCAAAAAATAATGCAGGCGTTATCTCGACTTTGTAATAGTCAGTTAACACGTTCGAGAATTTAGCCAAGTAGATGGAATCAAATCCAAAGTCGGCCCAGTTCTTATTCAAGTCTAGCTTGTCTTTTGAGATCTTAAGCAAGGTGTGAATATGCATTTTCAAGTCCATTTCCAAACGTTTTTCAACGCTAAGGTGCTTCATCCCGCCCGATGTTTCTTGTGCAGGCGGGGCTATCATGTCCGGTTCTGGAACGGCACGTTCAGTCATTCCTAAAAAGCGGCGGACCCGGCTTGGCTGACCGGCTATGATAAGATGCTGCGCATCCTGCTGAGACAAAATGTGTTCAAACATACGTATGCCTTCTTCCGCTTCTAAGAAGCGCTGACCGCTTGACTTCAGGTACATCTCGGTAGTTTCGGCATTCCCGATTGTCATCCCGCCGTCCTTCCAAACAGGCCAGTTGATAACAAATGTATTACCGTGATGAAGCTCGTTTCTGTAATGTGCATAAGCCATTTGGAACCGATTCCCTACCGCATAATCACAAAAACCAAAGTCTCCTAAAATAGCAGAAGACGAAGAGAAGTAACAGATAAAATCCAGGGTTTCTTTTTTAAACCACTCGTCAAGCGCGATCGTTCCATTGATTTTCGGTTCAATAATGCGCTTGAAGCTATCCATCTCTTTTTCAAAAATAGAGGACCCGCTTTCGATACCGGCGGCATGAATGACACCATTGATGGTGCCGTACCGGTCTTTTCCGCGTTTCACGCAGTCTCCCATTGCGATCGGATCACACACATCCGCCTCTGCATACATGGCTTCGCCGCCTAACTCCCTCAATGCTTTTAGCTGCTTTTGTTTTTCTTTGTTGATAGGCGTTCGTCCTGTCAGAATGATGTTCGCGGCATAGTTTTTAGCCAAATGCTTGGCGAATAAATAACCGAGCCCTCCTAACCCGCCTGTAATCAGGTAAGTTCCCCCGGACTTCAATTTGCTGTTGCCTGGCTGTAACGTTGTCTGTTCAATCTGACATACATAACGTTTCTCATTCTGATACAAGACGGTTTGTTCTGTTGAAGCCTGTAATTCCGTCCAGATCTTACTTGTCCAATCATCCATTGATTCTTTTGGAATTTGATCAGCATCCTGAAAGATTCCTGTCACTTTCGTATTCGGAAGGACTAGCCCGAGTGAACGTTCAAATCCTATCCATGATTCCAGATAACTTCGGTCAAGACCATTTTCAAAACATCCAGCCAATAACACACGGGCAGGTTGAAGCTTCGCGGCCGCTATAGCTTGCAATAAATAGACTGCACAGGAATAATCCTGACTACAGCTTGAATCCTCCGTCGCCCATAAATAGAGGATTGCATCCGGTTCTCCATGTTCTTCCTGAATCCTACGGAAGGCTTTCTCAAAAGTGCCGGGATCCTTCCGTACAATTTGATAAGAGTATTGAGACTGTTTGCCGTACGTTTCGCCTTGAGAAACAAATATGACCTGGGTCTCTGGATCAAAGCTTTTCACAGCTGAAGCAAATGCTTGTTGCTTGTCTCTGTCAGTCAGAAAACAGACGAGAGTTGTGAAGCTTTTCGATGTGAGAGACACCTGCTGTTCTTTCCATACTTCTTTAAAGGTCATCACCTCGAAGTCTTCTTGCTCTTGGTGTTCTATATTGTTTTCAAAGGACGTTGTTCTCTTTTCAACACTTGATGCCCAGTAATGTTCCTTCGCAAATGGATATGTCGGCAGGCTGATTCGGATCGGCTTATGAGCTCCGTACAGCTTTGTCCAGTCAAAAGACAAGCCCTTCACCCAAAGATCCAGTAATTTCGTAAATTTCCCTTTGCTCATCCAGGCGTCTATCATCTTCTCCGTATCTTCATCAGCTGATAAGAGCGCTAATGCTTGTTTATTATCGTCGATACGATCCAGATACAGATCCTCTGCTTTCATTTCTATAAAATCTAGCAGCTTGCTCTCTAGATCTTCTATTGATTCGGCAATAAAGCCAAGCCTTTCCTCCATTGCTTCACGGCCTGTTTGCAGCGTAAAGGCAATCCGGACCAGATCTGATTCACTGTACCTTTTTTCGCGAACGGCAGTGAGCAGCTGCTCCGCTCTTTCTTGAAGCCGTTCACTGTTTTTCGCTGACAGCACGATCAGAGCAGGAGGATGTTGGGGTGTTTGCGCCCCGGTTTTCGGAATATATTCTTCTAAGATCAGATGGGCATTTGACCCTCCGGCGCCAAAACTGCTTAATCCGGCGCGTCTTGGCACTTCCCGACCGTCAATGATCGGCCGCTTCCATTCACCAAGCTTTTGCTGAACGATAAACGGAGTTTGACTGAATTCAATATTTGGATTCAAACGCTCAGCATGCAATGATGGTGCGATTTGACCGTATCTAAACTGAAACAGTATTTTTGTCAAACCAGCGATGCCGGCTGCACTTTCACAATGACCAATATTGGATTTACTGGAGCCGATCGCGCAGAACTGTCTTTCTTGTGTATCTTCCTCAAACGCTTTTGTTAATCCAGCAATCTCAATCGGATCTCCTAATGCAGTGCCTGTTCCGTGTGCCTCCAGATAACTGATCGTTCTGGCTGGGATATTGGCATGCTGAATGGCTTCTTTAATCAGCTTGGCTTGGGCATTCGGATTTGGAACCGTATATCCGTTGGTTTTGCCTCCGCTGTTAATGGAGCTGGCCTTTATCACCCCATATATATGGTCACCGTCTTCTATTGCTTTTTGCAAAGGCTTTAAAATGACGGCACCCACTCCTTCTCCGTCAACAAACCCATCTGCGTCATCACCGAATGATTTACATTTGTCAGTTTCAGAGAGCATGTTCATGACAGATAAGTTCTGATAGTGAACAGGGTCGACAACTAAATTGACGCCTCCGGCAATGGCGCACTCACTTGATCCGCTGTAAATGCTTTCTAACGCCAAATGGATCGCTGTCAGAGAAGACGAACATGCTGTGTCAATAGCAAGGCTCGGGCCTTGGAAATTCAGCAAGTAGGATACCCTGTTGGCAATGGACCAATAGCCGTAGCCAGTAGGATAATTTTTGTTCATTACTCCGGCAAAGACGCCGACTTTTCTGCTTGAGCAGAGCGTGTCTGGCGTGTATCCCGCATCTTCAATACTCGCATAGGCGGTTTGCAGGAATAATCGCTCCTGAGGGTCCATTCTTTCTGCTTCTAGCGGAGAAATTTGAAAGAATAAAGGATCAAAAGTATCCATACCTTTGATAAATCCGCCCCATTTTGTATAAATCGAGCCTTCTTTTCCTTTTTCTTTATCGTAATATGCTTTCCAATCCCAGCGGCCTTCCGGGATTTCCTCTATACAATTTCTTCCTTCTTTTAGATTGTTCCAAAATTCTTCTGCTGTCTCCGCCTGAGGATAACGCCCGGATATGCCGATAATGGCAACATCACGGCTGACCGATGCTTGTGCCAGTGATGGTGCTTCTTTCTCGCGGCTGCGGCCAAGCTTACGATAGCGCCGGGTTGTGTCAGGCGCCTGCCCAGCCTCCTGTGAAGATTTGTTATTGATTGCTACCGGCTTGTCATTTTGCACTTGACGGTCAAGGCCTGTCAGTCTCAAAAGTGCTGCTTTTTTCGTTTTGATTAAGTGTTCCACTAACGCGTCTATTGTCTGATACTCAAAAAATAAAGTGCTGCTCACATGGTCCAGTTCCTTACGTAATGTATTCGTGAGCTGAACAACGACAATAGAATCGATGCCGTACTTTTCAAGCTGTTCAGATGAATCAATTTTACTTGCAGGGATTTTCAATGTTTGTCCGATTAGTTTTTTCATATACTCGGTGCTTTTTTCTATCAAGACGGCATCTTTTGACGATCCGCCTATCTCTGAAGCTACGTTTTGGACAGATGCCGGCTCCTTCCTCGCTGAAGAAAAATCCTTTTCTGCTGGAGGCACCATTTCCATAGCCATACGGCGCACCACTCCGTTGCTTGAGGCTGCGATGATCTGGTGACTGAGGTCATGTGCTGCTTCTGCCGGGAAAAACACGGATTCAAAGCCTTCGCTTTCTAAGGCCTCTTTCCATTTGTTTGGATATAGACCAGGACAGCCGGGAATTCGCAGCGCAGGATCTTCATACAGCCACCAGCCATCCAAAAGTCCGAAGGTAATGTGTGGAAACAAGCTGTTTCCCGCCATTTCATTTAGTAACAGCAATCCGTTGTGCTTCATCAAAGCTTTTGCATGCCGCAGCGTTTGGCGAATATTTTTTGTCGCGTGAAGGACATTAGCGGCAATTACAACGTCATAGCCGCCTGCCTCGATTTCCTGCTGATCGATCGGTTTTTCTACGTCAAATAGCTGATATGTCAGGTAAGGATTTTCCGCCCCATACTCTTTTTCTGCATGAAGCAAAAACGCCTTTGAAAGATCTGTATAACAATATTCTCCTATATGATTTTGATAGGTTTTCAGTTTTTGAAAGATTCCGGCACTCGTGCCGCCAGTACCTGCGCCTATCTCCATAATGCGAATGGAGGCTTTAGGGTCCTGTTTCAGCCGTTCATCTACGTAAGCTGTTAACGTATCAGCGAGCACTGTATTGAAGTAGTCTGCAACTTGGTTATGCTTATAAATACCTTCCACCAATTCCATTGACGAATGAGGGAACATGATATCCGTCGCAGGCACCTTCCCTGTCAGGATATCCGGTAATGCTTTCAGCATGGCCTCAGCTAATACAACCATCGCTTTTGTGTTACTGTCTTGGAGCCATTCTGATTTTTTTGCATCCCATTCATTCCAAAGCATGTCTATATCCTCTGCCTTGTCCTTCCTCACCAAAGAATCTCCATCTTTTTTAAGGTAGTCTTGCTGCAGAAGGAATTCGCTGCTTTGCCGGAGCCACTTTTCATAAAACTCACGAGTATTGTTGTTTCCTTGAAGACGTTCAACCGATAATGTATGACCATCAAACAGCCCGGCCGTCTGCAGCTGTGCTAACAGAAGTCTGTAAAGGAGAGCGTCCAGCTCCTCGTGTGTTACTCTTTCTATTTCTCGTGTTTCCGGCAGGCGTCTCTTCAGGCTTTCGGCGTCTATCGAAGGCTGCTGCGGGTAAAGGGTGATGAATTCCTTCTGATTCACGCCTTCGACTGCAACAGGTTTAGTCGTATGAATGAAAGCCGTTTGGCTGACAGGCCCTGAAAGCAGAGCTTCTAACGCTTCCATCCCTTCCTCAGGTTCAATTAAGCCTAAGCCAATTTGATTCATGAGCTGCACATAATTTTCATCTTCGGCCGCTTCACTGTTCCCCCAATATCCCCAATTCATGACGTTAACGGGACAACTCCAGCTTTGGGACAGCCGGTAAGCAAATGCATCTGCGAATGCACAGCCAGAGGCATAATGGCTTTGTTTCACATTTTTGATATGGGACACAAGCGAAGAGAAAAATAGAGCAAAATCCAAATCCTCCTGCTGAAATACTTGGGCCATATGAACACTTACATCCACCTTTGCCGCCAATCCAGTTCTGAATTCTTCGAGCGTCATATTTTCCAGGCTTTGTTCAAATAAAACCATTGCAGAATGAACGATCCCATGAATATGAGGATGGCGTTTTTTCACTTGTTCATAAGCCTGCTGCAATGAATGCATATTCGCAGCATCGGCTGCAATATAGTAAGGCGCAGGTCCAAGTGCCGAGAGACGGTCTAATTTTGCCTGGATGGCATCATTGATTTGACTGCGTCCAATCCAAACGATCTGTGCCTGATAGCGGCGGATCATATACTCACTCCACGCCTCTCCGATGTACCCAGCTCCTCCAATAACCACATACACTCCGCCGGTTCGATATAACGTATCATTTGACGGGGATTGCTGATAGGGAATCAATTGCTGCTGATGCCATTGGTGATTCCGATAGGCCCACGCGTGCCCAAGACGGTCTGCAGGGAGTGTAAACATCTGTTTGATCGGCCAAGTGCAGCCTTCTTCAAGGTCAATCAGCCGGATCTTCCAATGCGGATATTCCTTAGCCATTGTGCCAATGAGTCCATGAATGCTAGCATGAGCAGGATTGACAGCTTCATGCTGAGTAATCGGCTGCGCTTGGACGGTGATAATTGACCATTCCAGCTTTTCCCCGCCATAGCCTAATTGAAGAAGTGCTTTCACAAGCTTAAATACGTGAAGAACGTTTTCTTCCTGTTCTTCAATAAACATCTGCTCTGAGTGTAGCGGAGCAATCCACAGTACATGGTTAATGCTGCCGCACGCTTGCAGCTTGTTCGCTATCGTTTCCATGTGATCTGCCGGCTGGATATCCAAAACCACAGCCTGAGGATAGTATTGTTTCATTAACTTCTGTTCGTGCTCAGTACCCCCTAATAAAACGGCTTGTCCACCGGCAGCCGAGACACCGCTCTCCGCATTTGGAGACACTGGTTCCCAGACAGGAACCATCATCGTATGTCCTATCGATGATGAATCCGCTGCTATTGCTTCCGGAGATTGATGTTCTCCTTCCAGCGCTCTAATGGAAGCACCCTTCATTTGCACACAGACATTCCCGTCTTCATCGCATAGTTCAATATCATACTTTCTGATTTTGTCCTCTGCCTTACTGTCTGAACTGAATCTAATATAAGACCACATTTCAGAAGGGCAAGGGGCAAGAATGTTAAGTTCCTGCATTGCAAACGGCAGAGACAGCTTATGGACTTGAGCATCCGTATTAACTGAGCTAACGATAAAACCAATCGATGCATGGAAAGCGGCATCCATCAAACTCGGATGGAGCATGAATTGCTTCTTACCGTCTTCCAAAAAAGCGGGCAAGGAGATTTTTGCAAGCAATTGTTCGTGTCCGATAAGCACTTTTTTAATCCCTTGATAACCCTCTCCATAGTCAAGCCCTATCTTCCGAAACGCCGCATAGCATTGCTCTGACGTCACTGTATCCAGACTGCATTCCGCCTGCAGCGCTTTAATATCTAAAACAGGAATGTCCGGTTCAGCCCCTAGGATTGCAGTCCCTTGGCTGTGTATCATCTGGTTTTCATCTTTGCTGTAAATCTCATAGCTGATCTCTCCGCTATCCTCAGGATAAAGGCCAATATGTATCTCTTTTGGTTCACTTTCAATCGCGATAGGACGAATCCAGACGATGTCTCTGAGCGACACAATTCTTTGTCCATCTTCCAGATCACCCGCTGCTTTTTCCGCTGCTTCCCTTGCCATTTCTAAATAGGCAACACCCGGCAGGATTTTCTGTCCCTGCACAACATGATCTGATAGAAAAAATTCCTTACCTGTGAAGCTAGAGCTAAAGCGCTGCTCAGAAAAGTCTGACGTATTCCTATGCAGCAGCGGATGTAATGCAGCATTCGTTGTTCTGCCGCTGATTTTCGTCTCAGGTGCCGGTATCCAGTAGCGTTCTTTTGCAAACGGGTAGGTTGGAACACTTATTTTAAGCGGCTTGCGAGCGCCGTAGAGTTCATCCCAGTTGACCTGTTTTCCTTGAACCCATGATTCCGCGATGTTCTTCAAATCTCCCGCTTTTGCCCCGGTAAACCCTTGGCCCTCTTTGGCCTGTCCGGTCCAGCAGCGATCGGCTTCTTCACCTTTTACAAATGCTTGAAGTTTATGAATTAGATCCTTTATGTCTTTTACGATGAAGGCTGCCCGCTCCTCCATTTCCACCCGTCCTGCCTGCAGTGTATAAGCAAGCTCAAAAAGATTAATGTCCTCGTGAAGAAACTCAATGAGTTTGCCGGCGTATGCTTGCAGCCTGTCTATATTTCTCGCCGACAAGGGGATAATTGCCTCTTCATATTTCACCGAAACAGAGGCTGAGTCGTTCTCTTTCGGGATGTATTCTTCCAAAATGATATGCGCATTGGACCCTGACGCTCCAAACGAACTTACACCGGCACGGCGGGGATACTTAATCTCCATTCCGTTTTCTGTCAATGCCGGCTGCTCCCATTTCTTTGCTTCGCGCTGAACAAAAAACGGTGATTGATCCAGCTTCAAATAAGGATTCAGCTCTTCTGAGTGTAGGGATGGGACCAGCGTTTTATAATACAGCTGCAGAACGGTCTTCGTTAACCCGCTGATGCCGGCTGCAGATTCAGCATGGCCAATATTTGATTTCACAGAACCGATCGAACAAAATTGCTGATCCTGCGTATTTCGGCTGAAAGCCTTCACCAATCCTTGAATTTCAATTGGGTCTCCTAATGAGGTGCCGGTGCCATGCGCTTCCACATAGCCGACCGTACGCGGATCGATTCCTGTTTTTTCAAAGCAGGTTTCTATAACATCGGCTTGCGCTATAGGGCTCGGAACCGTAATGCCGCTGACTTTGCCTACATGATTAATGGCACTTCCTTTGATGACGGCATAAATCCGGTCACCATCCTGTTCAGCTTTTCGCAGAGGCTTTAATAATACCGTTCCAACCCCTTCTCCAGAAACGTATCCGTCACCGCCTTCGCCGAATGTATGACAATAGCCGTCACTCGAGTGCATCCCCACACTGCCATAGCTGATATATTTAGCTGGATGCAGAGATAAATTGACACCCCCTGCTATCGCAGCCTCACATTCACCATTCCGGATGCTTTCTATCGCCAAGTGAATGGCAGTCAAAGAGGATGAGCAGACCGTGTCCACTGCCATGCTTGGCCCATGGAAATTACAGTAGTAAGACACTCTATTGGCGATTTGCGCATAGTTCAGGGACAAAGGAAATGGATTTTGTTCGGATAAAGCTTCAGCACCTATAAGGGAATAGTCCTTATGCATGACACCGGCAAAGACGCCGACATGCCGTCTTTTATTAGCGCCTCGCTGTGCAGCAATTGTCTCAGGCGTATAACCTGCATCTTCAATGGCTTCCCAGCATGTCTCTAAAAATAAGCGTTCTTGAGGATCCATGGTTTCTGCTTCTCTGGGAGAAATTCTGAAGAATTGCGGATCAAAACAATCGGCATCCTCAATGAACCCGCCCCATTTTGAAAAGGGCTTTCCAGAAGGTGTTGTCAGTTCATCGAATTCCTTCCATTCCCACCGTGATTTCGGAATTTCACTGATGCAGTCTGTTCCAGCCTTAAGATTTTCCCAAAATTCTTGTATGTTTTTCGCCTTAGGATAACGGCCTGCCATCCCAATGATCGCAACGTCCTCCGCTTTTTTTGGCGGGGAAGAAAGAGCATCTAAAGACTCCGGCAGTGATGCAGGAGACTGGCGGACAGCATCGTCCGCCTCTCCAAACAAATAGTTTTCAGCCAAATGCGCTGATAATTCTGCAATCGTTGTATATTCAAACAGCAAAGTGGGAGAGAGATCTTCTCCAACATGAGATCCTATCGCCTGAACAATTTCAAGCAAGGATGGCGAATCTAACCCAAGCTCATAGTACCCGGCGTGAATATCCATTTGTTCTGCCGGTTTTTCAAGCTGTTCAGCCAGCAACTGACGCAGTAACCTTTCAAACGCATTGTATTTCCGGCCAGCGTCATGAGAGACAGAAGTTTCTTTTACCACTCTCTCTTCCTGGAGCTGATCGATTTCTTTTTCAGGCTGAAAGGCCTTCGCATCCCGGACAGACTTGCTTGCGAAGTTTTTAAGTTCGGCTACTTTTTGTCCAGAAGAATTAAAATATTCAATGGTCATATAAGTAAGTTCGTTTTTCTGGCGCACGGAGGAAGCCTGAATGCGCGCCGCACATTCTTTTTGTAATGGCTCCGAAGCTGTAAAGGATTCGAAAAACAAAGGCAGATACACAGTCTGTTCGTTTTTATTTACACTTGAGAGCAAGCCGCTTGACCCTAAACCGCTGCCGTCGATGAGCGTCGGATGAAACATAAAAGCCTCAGAATGAAGCAATGCTTCTTGTCCGACAGATACATCAATCAAAACGGCCTCTTTTGTTTCATACACCTGTCCTTCAGCTTTCATCATGCCTGTATGCACTAATTCTTGACGGCGGCATTGATCATAGATGTCGTCCAAATTCAGAATTCGGCCGGCCGCTTTTTTCCATTGATGAAGGTCGATCTTTTCCGTGAAAGCAGCTGGTGCTTTATGATGCATCTCGGCCGAAGCATATCGTCTATGACCTGATAACGACTCTCCATGCTGTTTTTGCCCTTCAATTAAGATGGACCATGTCCCTTTTTTGCTTTCAGACACTTGGATTGTCAGGGCAATGTCATACGATGCTTCCGCGATCAAAGGATAAAAAATGGTCAGGTTTTTCAGTTCTAGCTCTTGATAAGCGTAACCATGTTCTTGGAATACTTGATAAATCAGATCTATATAAGCAAGGCCGGGTAATAACGCTTGTCCATATACCTTGTGATTGCACATGATAGGATTATTTAATGAGATGCGCAGCTGTTCAGTTATCATGTTCCCACTCCTCTCTTATTTGAAAGTTTTCCAAAACATTTCTTTAGGAGCACCCTTGTCTGAAAACCCTTGACCCCGCTCAGTTTGAGCTGATAGGGCTCGATTCTCTGTTAAAACGGGCCGCCGATGCAGTGCCGGCAGCGGCAAAGGCTTTCTTCTGATCGGCCGATCAGCCGAGTCATCCCAAGCTTCTATAATCAAGTGGGCATTCGTTCCTCCATCAGCAAAACAATTGATTGCTGCAGCCGGCGTTTTCTCTTTCCACTCGGCTTGTGTTTTACAAAAATACAAATCCGTTTCCTCAATATTAAAATGCGTCATTTTCTCATCACCTGACAGGAACGGAACCAATTGTCTATGTTTCAGCATCAAAGCGACCTTAATCAGGCTTGCTATCCCTTCTGCGCATAAAGGGTGGCCGATGTTAGGCTTAACCGACCCCAGTCCTAATGGAGCATTGCAGCGGGAACGGTAAATCGCTTGAATCGCCTTAAGCTCAAGCAAGTCTGTCACAATTGAACCAGATCCATTTGCTTCGAGATAACTGATTTCTTCAGGCTTTTTACCGCTTTTCTCAAGCGCCGACAGCATCACGTCCTTTTGCGCCTCAAGATTCGGTGCGGACGGGCCTGCCGTTCTTCCGTCATTGTTTACAGCTGCGGCTTTAATGACAGCATAAATGGAATCTCCGTCTTCAAGTGCTTGGCTGACCGTTTTGACTAAAACCATTCCCACGCCTTCTCCTAAAACGACGCCTTCTGCTCGCTTGTCAAATACATGGAAAGACGGCTTGTCACTTAAAAGTCCGCGCTCCTGAAACATTCGATGTGCATCTGTATCGAGCAAACTGACACCGCCGACAACCGCTGCCTCGATATCTCCGCTTCGTAAAGCCTGAATGGCCATATTCATGCCGACCAATGCAGAGGAACAAGCTGTATCCAGAACAATACTCGGTCCTCGCAAATCAAAAAATTGTGAAATATTAGCGGCTAAATAGTTTTGTCCTCCAGCCACAATCGGATTTCTCGCTTTTGAAAGACTGGATTGATCAGGCTTGTGCTGACTGCGACCTCCTATATAGACACCAGCCCGCATGCCTTTCATTTCCTTTTCGGTGTACCCGGCGTGATACATCAGCTTCAGACTTTCTTCCAATACTGCCAAAGCCTGCGGGTCCATTGCTCTGACATCATCATCGGACATCAGGAAGAAATCAGGATCAAATCGGTTCAGGTCCTCGATTACCCCGGCATAATACGAGCTTGAATTGCCAAAGCGTTCATGCGGCACAGGTTTGATCTCTGATCGACCGTCACGTATTAAATCCCAGTATGCCTCCAGCGTTTCCGCTCCGGGAAATCGGCATGTCAGGCCAACGATCGCGATGTCTTCTGCATGAACTGCCGGTTTTATATCGCTTGCCTTTTGCATTTGCTGTTTCGCCGCGGAAGCCTGATCGGGCGGCAATGATGCCGCATCAGGCACATGTTCTTTTGAGTCAGCTGGATGTACAGCATCTGGTAAGGCAGATTTATATTCAGAAATCAGCCACTTTGCAAAAGATTCTATTGTGGGGTATTCAAATAAAATAGATGGATCGATATCTCCTTTTAACTTTTGATTAATCTGCTGTAATAGCTGCGCCAAAATAATCGAATCTACTCCGTATTCTTGAAAAGGCTCATCAGTTTCAAGGTCTTCGGCGCCTATCTTCAGCTCGTCAGAAAAAATAGTCACAAGCCATTCTACTGTTCCATGGAACAAGCTCTGAGCGCTGTCTTGTTCTCTTGTCTCAGCACGTTGGAAAGCCTTATCCGTCAGTGAGTGCTGCATGAGCTTACCCGGCTGCCATACATCTGTATGGTGAATCGCGGGCAGGACAACAGCTTGCTGTTTTGCAGAAAGAATCTGATCCAGAAGCTGCAATCCCTCCTCGTTATTCAAGCCTAACAGTCCGGTCTGTTCTAAAGCTTTGCTTCGAACCTCGCCTAAGCCGGTCTCCTTCCAATTTGGCCACTGAATGCTGACGATCGGATATTTATCTTTATGTGATTCTGCAAAATAATCCATAAATGCATTCGCCATTGCATAATCAGCTTGTCCGGCCGCAAGCACAGGGACGGTCGCTGATACAGATGAAAATAAAACAAAGAATTGCAGCGGCTCATCTTTGAGCAGGTCAAATAAGGTTTGAAGCCCTCCGACTTTCGGCTCCAGCACGGCTTGAATTTCTTCTGCTGATTTTCTTATAAATGCCGGATTATGTTTATTCACAGCCCCGGCACAATGAATCACTCCGCCAATCGCTCCCATCGTTTGCTGAATCGTCTCGATGCTTTGTTTGACAGCAAGCGGATCGGATAGCTGAAGAGACTGCACTTGTACTTGAGCACCCATTTCTTCCAACTCTTGCATGGCTTTCAATTTCTGAGCAAGCGGCGTGTTTTTCGCTTTAAGAAACTCCCACTGTTCACGCGGGGGCATGACTTCACGGCCGGTGAGAACCAATCGTTTCACCCCGTATGTTTGCACAAAATGACGCGCACACACCATTCCAAGCCCTCTTGTCCCCCCTGTAATCAACAGCACCTGATCTGACGGAAACGATAATTCTTTTTGATTAACAGCATCTGCTGTTCGCTCGTCCAAATATGCGCGATAACGCCGTCCGTCTCGATAACAGACTTCGGTGTCTGTACTGTCAGCATAAAATTCATCTGCAATCTGTCTGGCCAGCTCCTTTTCGGCTGTTACATGGTCTGTGTCCATATGTCTTGATGTAAGGTGACTGTATTCACTTTGGAGCATTCGGTATAGACCAGCCCGGGATGCACCGGACAGATTAACATCTTTATTTTCAAAAGACTCGAGCCCCTTCGTCACACACAAGACAGTCAATTCTTGCTTGTGTTTACGGCCAAGCTCAATCAGTTTTTGCAGCCAACTGATCCAGTTTATCGATTGCTCATGGCTCATTCCGCATCCGATCAAATCCACTGCTCCGCCGACATTTTCCCAGTCGGCGTCTGACAGATACTCAAGCTCTTGGCTGTCAATGATGCGATAGCTCGAGAAATACAGGGAAAGCTCTTCAGCCAATGACCTTGTTTCTGCGTTTGCCAATATGGCAACCGTTTGGCTCATACGTTCTGCTGATGTAATCGGGCAATCCTGCCATTGTTTTTGTAACAAGCTCTGTTTCGTAGGCCGTACAGCAGATGGCAATGCCGAACGGCTGTCTTTTTCTGCAGCATCTTCAATTGGGAGCCAATAGTATTCTTCTGCAAACGGATAAGCAGGCAGACTGATTCGGCGAGGCACGTGATCGCCATAAAGCTTGTTCCAGTTTATTCGCAATCCTTTTACCCATAATTCTGCTAGCTTCTCCAGCCTTTTTTTCTCAATCCACGTTTCCAGCAGGATTTTGGCGTCATTATCTGTTTCAAACACTTTCATTTCACTTTTCTTCGTTTTGACATGCGCGTCATAGATTTCCGTATTCGGAATATCTGCAATATAGTCTTCTAACGTTTTGATAAGCATTTCTCTCGAATCAGCCAAAAATGCCATTCGGTAGTCCATTGGTTCCCGGCCAGTCTGAAGGGTATATGCCATATCATCCAGATTGATATCTTTATTAGAATCTGCGAAGTCTCTCATCAATTGGGCATAAGCCTTCAATTGCTGCCTCTTTTTCGCTGAGAGCACAAATAGCTTTGAATGATGGCGATCTGGCAATGGATCATTGTTTCTATCAGACTGATATTCTTCAATCACGAGGTGGGCGTTCGTTCCGCTATATCCAAAAGAACTCACACAGGCCCGCCGCGGTTTTCTATCAGCCGTTTCCCAATGCTTAAGCTCAGTGTTTACATACAAAGGCGATTCTTCAAATTGAAAATGCTCATTAGGTTCAGAGAAGTTCAACGTAGGCACCAGCGTTTTATGTTTCATGCACATCAGCACTTTTTGAACACCGGCAACACCCGCTGCCGCTGATGTATGGCCAATGTTGCTTTTCACTGAACCGATCGCACAAAATTGCTTTTTGTCTGTTTTCTCTTTAAAGACGGTTGACAGCGCCTCTAATTCTATTGGATCTCCTTGTTTTGTTCCGGTGCCGTGCATTTCAACATAGCTAATGCTTTCAGGATGTATGCCATATGTCTCATATATATCCCGTTCCAGATCCATTTGGCTTTTCACGCTCGGTGCCGTAATTCCGTTTGTTTTCCCGTCCTGATTAATGCCCGAACCGATAATAACACCATAGATGTGATCACGATCCGCTTCTGCATCTTTCAGCCGTTTCAAAACGAGCGCTCCTGCCCCTTCTCCGGGAACAAAACCATTTGCGCCATTATCAAATGCTTTGCATTGTCCATCAGGAGACAGCATGCCGGCTTCACACATACTGATGTAAGATTCCGGTGTCAGGTATAAGGTGACTCCTCCCACCAGCGCCATATCAATTTCTTTGTTTACTAATGCTTGACGCGCTAAATGTGTACCGACTAGTGAGGATGAGCATGCCGTATCGATCGGAATCGCCGGTCCTTTTAAATTGAGATAATACGGAATACGCGCTGCCGCTATCGCAAAGCTGTTTCCGGTGGCGCTTGCTCTTGCCTGATTCCGATTTAGCATCACTCCGTATTCATTGCTCATAATGCCAAGATAAACACCGCACTTTTTATTGCTTAACGTTTGCGCATTATATCCGGCATCCTCGAATGCTTTATAGCCTTCCTGCAAAAAGATTCGATGCTGCGGGTCTATCAGTTCAGCTTCTGACGGCGGAATATTAAAAAACAGCGGATCAAAATGTTCAATATCATCCAGCATCCCCAGTGATTTGCAGTAGACTTTCCCCTTTTGATTCAGTGCCGGGTCATAGTATTTGTCTACATCCCACCGTGATTTCGGAATGTCACGAATCGCATTTCTTGCATTGACCAGATGATCCCAATATTCTCTTACATCCTTGGCACCGGGGTATCTGCCTGCCATCCCGACTATGGCTATCGCATCATCGCGGTAACCTTGATGGGAACGGTCTGGTTTCTGTTCAGGCGCTTTCATCGCTGGCAGCCGAACGGGCTGAATCGAACGCTCCGCGGGTTTCGCTTTAGCTGGTGCTTCTGGCTGTTTATTCTCTTGGAAAAGCTCATCCGCTCTTTCTTTACTTCTATTACTATGATTGACAAGCTCGGCTTTTAACATATATGCAAACTGACGAATTGTTGGATAATCATAAACTTTGGTAACTGAAAATGATGTGCCATATTGCTTATTGATTGCTTTTATCCATTCTAGTCCTGTAATGGAGTCCATTCCGATATCGATAAAGGTGTCATCAATATCGACCTCTTGGGGATCCATGCATAACACTTCAGCAATGCTTTCCTTTAATTCATCATTCAGTGTTTCAATTGTTCCAGCATATTGACTGGAAGCAGAAATTTCCGCAGCTGCATATTGAATGTCTTCAACTGGTTTCTGCTGCTCCGGCTCATGATGGCCTAAAGGCTGCAACGAAATATTATCCGGTTTAGATGAGATGGATTCCCGTTGTATCGGTGTATACGTCTCCTCTGATTTTTGCGGATGGTTTTCTGCATTTTCTCCATCAGCTTGTGTGCTTAATTCATCTTTTAAGAAAGCGGCAAAATCACGGATTGTCGGATAATCATAAACCTTGGTCACAAGAAGCGATGTACCAAATTTCTTATTGATTGCTTTTATCCATTCAAGACCGGTAATGGAGTCCATGCCGATATCAATGAATGCCTCGTCCGGATCGATTTCATTTTGATCCATATATAACACGTCTGCTAAGCTTGCTGTCAGTTCATCACATAAGACTTCAGCAGTTATGGTTTGCTGCTTTCTAACCGGCTGCAGCGGAACAGATGTACTTTGCTGTGTTTCCTGACTGCTTGCCATCAAAGGCTGCAACGAAATATTGGCAGGCTTACCGCTGACTTTTTCCGGAATAAATGGCTCTTGGATGACTGGCTGTGATGTAACAGCCGGCTTCACTGGTCTTTTTTCAACTGTCTTCACCACAGTTTCTTCTATCCAATAACGGTCTCTTGCAAAAGGATAGGCAGGCAAGCTGATACGGCGCGGCTTACCATTTTGATAAAGCATGTTCCAATCGATATTTAATCCTTTGACCCAGAGGTCTAAAAACTTTGCGAATTTTCCTTTGCGAACCCATGCTTCAATTGTCTTCGCCATATCTTCATCAGCCGCAAAAACTGCCATGGTTTCTTTATTTCGCTTCACTTGTCCCCGATATAAGTGTTCAATGTGTTCTTTTCCAGAGATAAAATCATTCAGTTTTTCTTTAAGCTCCTGCATATTTTCAGCCACAAACGCCAAACGCTCATTCATTGCTTCCCGTCCGACCTGAAGCGTATATGCGATACGAGGCAGATCGGCTTCAGAATAACGCCCCTCACGGAGAGCATCCAGCAATCGTTCCGCCCGTTTTTGAAGTCTCTCTTCATTTTTTGCTGAGAGCACAATAACAGCCGCCTGTCCCGCTGAAGAATGCTCTGGCTCAGATTTGGAAGCATATTCTTCTATTAGAATATGGGCGTTACCCCCTCCGGCGCCAAATGATGAGAGGCCTGCGACTCGCGGATATTCAATTTCTTTTCCATTTACTTCAATGATCGGCTTCTTCCATTCTTCAAGCTCTTGCTGGACTTTGAATGGAGAATTGAAGAAGTCAATATTCGGATTCAGCACTTTTGAATGAAGGGAAGGCGCCAGCTGTCTGTATTTCATTTGAAGCAACACCTTTGTTAATCCCGCAATGCCCGCTGCACTCTCACAGTGCCCGATATTTGATTTGGCTGAGCCTATGGCACAAAATTGTTTGTCTTTCGTATGTTCTGAGAACACTTTAGCCAGCCCTGTTATTTCAATAGGATCTCCGAGTGAAGTGCCTGTGCCATGCGCTTCGATATAACTGATAGCCCGCGGGTCAATTTGCGCCTCTGTAACCGCCTTTTTAATGACATCTGCCTGGGCTTTCGGATTAGGAACTGAGTATCCGTTTGTTTTTCCTCCGTGGTTAATGGCTGTGCCCTTAATGACTCCATAAATGTGATCGCCATCTTCAATCGCTTTGGACAATGGCTTAAGGAGTACAGCTCCAACGCCTTCTCCCGGCACATAGCCGTCTCCTCCCTGTCCAAAGCTTTCACACCTGCCTTTGCTTGACATAAATTTGTTCTGCCCAAGCATCAAATATTTATTGGGGTGGATTGAAACATTGACTCCCCCTGCAAAAGCTGCCTCACATTCACCGCGATGCAAGCTTTGGCAAGCCAAATGTATAGCGGTCAATGAAGAAGAGCACATCGTATCCAGAGCCATACTCGGTCCATGGAAATCGAAATAATAGGATACCCGGTTTGCTACAGAGGATGGATTCCCCGGTAAAGCCAGAGACCGGCCCCGCGCTTGTTCTTGCGCTCCGTACAGCTGATATTCTTCGTACATGACACCGACGTAAACGCCTACGTTTCCGCCAAGTTCAGCATCCTGTTTACGGCCGAGGTGCTCTCTTGTATATCCGGCATCCTCCATCGTTTCGTAAACACATTGCAAAAATAAACGCTCCTGCGGATCCATTAATTTCGCTTCACGAGGAGAGATATGGAAAAATTGCGGATCAAACTTATCTACATCCCTAATAAAGCCTCCCCACTTGCTGTACGTTTTTCCTGGTTTGTCCTTATCTTTATCGTAATAGAGACTGTGGTCCCAGCGGTCTTCAGGAATCTCGGTAATACAGTCGTGGCCGTCCCTCAAGTTTTCCCACAGTTCATGGATGTTGTCTGCTTGCGGATAGCGTCCGGAGATTCCGATAATCGCAATCTCTTCCGTTTCTTTTTCAGCAGACTGCTTTTGCCCATTTCTTTGCATGGGGACGAATCCGGACTTTCTGCGGCGAACCGGACTTTCTTTTTTCCCTTCGGTCTCAGAATCTGTCTTTCTATTTTCTTCTATTGAAGAAGATGTTTCTGATTCAATCCCCAAGATGTGTAACAGCTTTTCTCTATGTGCTTCAGTAAAATACTGTGATAATGACCGAATATTGAGGTATTCAAAGAACAAGGTTTTAGACAATGAACCGAATACTTTTTCTAATTGTCCGGTAACATGCATGATCATAATTGAATCGATTCCGTAATCCTCCATTGGAGCTTCGGCGTCAATCTGGCTGACAGGCAGCTTTGTAACTGAGGAAAGCACACTCTTGAAATAATCCTCTGCTTTTTCTCTCAGCATCTCTTCATCGGCTCCCATCACGGAACTCGCATTTTCAGTATGCTGAATTTCACTTTTGTATTTTCCATTTGGAGATGGTCCATTTCCTGTTTGATCCAAAAATGAATGGATTTTGCTCACAACGCCTGCAGCCACCATCAGCTGCGATTTTCCTGAGGCCCATCCATGGTATAATGCCTGAATTCCGTCATCTGCTTCCATGGCGACCATACCTGTATCTCTCGTCAGCACCCTTTCGGTTTCAGCATCAACATGCATGCCTCCGTCTTTCCACAGCGGCCAGCTCATAGAAAGGGTTTTCCCGTAGCGCTTGTGCTGTGCTGCTTGGACATTCCGGTACTCGCTGAATGTATTCATAAAAGCATTTGCCATTGCGTAATCCGCCTGTCCCGCACTTCCCACTGTCCCGGCATTTGAAGAAAAAAGGATAAAAAAGTCGAGCGGGATATCTTTCGTTGCTTCGTCAAGATGAATCAGGCCGGTGACCTTTGGAGCGAGCACATCTTGAATCTCATCTTTCTTTTTTCTAATAATGAAATTATCTTTTATAATGCCAGCGCTATGAATGATGCCATTTAAGCCGCCATAGTCCTCTTGAATCTCTTTCGTTAAAGCCATAACAGCTTCTTTTTCAGTCATATCGGTTTGTCTATAAACAACACGCGCGCCCATTTTCTGTAACCTCTGAAGCTCTGACTGCTTTCTTTCATTGACAGGATACCTGCCTGTGAGAATCATGACAGCCTCACGCGTTTTGCTTGCAATTTCATTTGCAAATAGGAAACCAAGCCCCCCTGCACCGCCTGTAATCAGATAAACCCCTTTATCCTTCCATGGCATGTCGGTGCCCGGTTGATCAGCTGCTGTCTCTTTCCATTTGCTTACATACCGTTTTCCTTGCCAATATCGGATATGGTTATCATGAGGATATTGCCTGCATTCTGCTAATGTTTCAGCCAGATCGGTTGCAGATATCCCCGAATCAAATTCAATCAGCTGGCCATTGAATGCTGGGTTTTCCAGCTGGGCCGTTTTGAGAAGTCCCGCTAAGCCGTTTAGCAGCTGCGGTTCATCCAATGCAGGAACAGCGACTTGAATGAGCATATTCCCGCCAGGCTTTGAGTTTAGCAGCTGTTGAATGTCTTCGAATAACTGTAAAGCATACGCTTTAAACCGTTCATGAACTGCCTGCCCGCTTTTTTCTAATACCGTACAGTCAAACTTGTGCCGGATTCTTTCGATTTGCCTTTCTGCCATATCACAAACAATAACTTTATGCCTCTGATATTCCATTAACTCATTTTTCTCTGAAACAGCTGTTTCTTCCCATATATGCTCAAATAAAAGTGTGCCAGTTGCTAAATCTGTCTCGTTTTCTAGAGTTCTGGCAGAATAACCTTTCATTCGCACGCATACCTGGCCCGCTTCATTACACAAATCGATGTCAAGCTTCTGAATACGATCCGCAGCGGTACTGTCCTCGCTGTATTTCACGCGGGCCCACATCGAAGTCTCACAATCTTTGAAAATTTGGATATCCTGCAATGCGAAAGGCAGCATTGCTTGGCTTTCTGTCAAACTGGCATCCTCTGTTCCAAGCCTCAGACCGATAGAAGCTTGAAATGCCGCATCAATCATGCTCGGATGCAAAACATAATGATCTTGGGTATGTGAAACGACAGACGGCAACGTCAATTTAGCTAGAGCTTCGTTTGCCCCGACATATATAGTATCAATCGCTCTGTGGCCGTCACCGTACTCAATTCCCATTTCCGCATAAGCGTCATAGCATACACCAGGCGGCAGAATGCGTCTACTGCAGCTTGCTTTCACCTCTTCAATATTCAGTTTAGGAGCTTCTTCAGTCTGGCAAAGCACAACGCTTCCTTGGCCGTATATCACCGGTTCCTCCCCCGCGCTGTCACTCTCCCTGCAGATTTCGAACAAAATATCACCATTGTCTT
Source organism: Bacillus sp. PAMC26543 (assembly GCF_014250375.1). Classification (NCBI taxonomy): domain Bacteria; kingdom Bacillati; phylum Bacillota; class Bacilli; order Caryophanales; family Bacillaceae; genus Bacillus; species Bacillus sp. PAMC26543. Next base: position 2,327,580 of record NZ_CP060193.1, read on the forward strand.
CCGGATAAAGGTGAACGTATATGTCTGATTGCAGATCTGTGACAGCAACAGGGCGAATCCAAACGATATCCTGAAGACGAATATCTGCATGCATCTGGTTCGCAGCCGCCTTTTCTGCAGCTGCCCGAACCATTTCTAACAAGGCTGCACCGGGTAAAATGTGCTGACCTTTAATGACATGATCCTTTAAGAAAAATTCACGCCCTGTGAACTCTGAACGAAAACGCACGCCCGACATGTCAGACACATTTTCGTGCAGGAGAGGATGAATGGCATGGCCTAGGGTCAAATTCTGTTTTGGCAAGTCAATCTCTGTCTCTTTCTCCGGCACCCAATACCGCACTTTTGCGAAAGGGTATGTCGGCAAGCTGATCCGCTTAGGTTTGTTTCCCCCGTATAAGAGCTTCCAATCAACCGCAGATCCGCCGGCCCATTTTTCAGCGATCAGGTTTAGATTTTCTTGTTCCAGCCATTTATGTACTGTTTCTCCGGAAAGTGATATATCACCGATTTCTTTTGTCATTCGGCCCTTCCAGCAATGCTCAATGGTTTCCTGTCCTTTTAGATATGCTTCTAATTGACCTCTCAATTCTTGAATCCCGCCTGCTAAAAAAGCAACCCGCTCTTCCATCGGTTCACGGCCAATCTGCAATGTATAAGCCACATCTCTGATTTCAATACCCTCATGAAGAAAATCGAGAAGACGTTCCGCATACACATGAAGACGTTCTTGATTCCGGGCAGAAAGCGGAATAATCACCGGTGTGGTGTCAGGTACAGACACGGTCTGCTCCGCTGCTTCAGGAATGTATTCTTCTAAAATCATATGGGCATTAGACCCCGTTGCACCGAACGAACTGATGCTTGCCCGGCGCGGATAGATGATTTCCTCACCATTCTCATTGATAACAGGCTGCTTCCAAGTTTCGGTTTTATGCTGCACATAAAATGGCGACTTTTCAAAGTCAACGTACGGGTTCAGCTCTTCTGAATGCAAAGAAGGCACGAGGGTTTGATGGTGAAGCTGAAGGGCGACTTTGCTTAAACCGCTGATACCTGCGGCGGATTCCGCATGCCCGATATTTGACTTGACAGAACCGATTGAACAGAACTGACGATCCTCTGTATATTGGCGGAACGCTTTTACCAGACCCTGTAATTCGATCGGATCTCCTAAAGATGTACCGGTTCCGTGCGCTTCCACATAACTGACAGTCCGCGGGTCAATCCCTGTTTTCTCCAAGCATGTCTCAATCAGATCAGCTTGTGAAACAGGACTTGGCACAGAAATCCCGCTTACAGTTCCTACATGGTTGACTGCACTTCCTTTAATTACTGCATAAATACGATCTCCATCTTTCTCGGCCTGACGTAAAGGCTTTAATAAGACCGCACCAATTCCTTCTGCCGGCACATAGCCGTCCCCATCCTTGCCAAACGTGCGGCAGTGCCCGTCAGTGGAAAACATATCCCAAACACCGTACGTCATATACTTATTCGGGTGCAGAGAAAGGTTAACACCGCCGGCTAATGCGACCTCGCACTCTCCGTGACGAAGGCTTTCCAACGCCAGATGTACGGCAGTTAAAGATGAGGAACATACCGTATCAACCGCCATACTCGGACCGTGGAAATTGCAAAAATAGGACACTCTGTTGGCAATTTGCGCATAGTTGAGAGAGAGAGGGAACACATTTTCCTTCGATGCTGCTTCAGCACCGACTAATGTATAATCCTTGTGCATGACGCCGGCAAAAACGCCTACATGCTGTCTTTTGTTCCGTCCTCTAGGTTTGGCCAACGTCTTCGGCGTGTAGCCAGCATCCTCAATCGTTTCCCAGCATGTTTCTAAAAACAGCCGCTCCTGAGGATCCATTGTCTCCGCTTCTCTCGGCGTAATTCTGAAAAATTGAGGATCAAAGCAATCAGGATCATCAATAAATCCGCCCCACTTAGAAATGCTTTTTCCTGAAGGGGAGGTGATTCCTTCAAAGCGCCTCCAATCCCAGCGCGACTCGGGAATCTCACTAATGCAATCCATTCCCTCTTTCAGATTGTTCCAAAAGTCATGAATATTGTTTGCCTTCGGGTACCGGCCCGCCATGCCGATAATCGCAATGTCTCCTTCTGCTGCCTTCAGAGGTGCAGTTCGGGCAGAATCCTCATGTATACGTCTCTTCCGGCTTTCAGCAGTACCGCGATCAATTGTGCGAATAGCGGCACGCTTTCGTTCGTTTTGATCAATAGAATGAGAGGAGGTAAAATGCTCACCGTACTCCTGGGCAAGAAACGCTGACAGCTCCGCAATCGTGGTATGCTCAAACAGGAGAGTCGGTGAAAGGCTCTCACCAATTTTGTCACTGATGGTTTCTACCACTTCAAGCAAACCGGATGAATTCAGTCCCATTTGATAATAGCCGACCTGCTTTTCAATCTGTTCAACCGCCTTATTAATTTTGTCTGCGATTAATTGGCTGACGAATTGTTCAGCTGCCTCGTATGTCCCCGTACTCTCGGCTGACGATGACACCTCTTTGATTCCTTCTGCAGCCTGTGAAAGTTCGGCTGTATCTTTACTCGCCTCCTGGCTTTGAGGCAAATCCTTGCGGCCTCCATGAATAAGCTCTGCTTCACGCACTAATTTACTTGTGAAGTTTTTCAGTTCAGCCACCTTTTCTCCCGAAGCATTAAAAAATTCAAGCGTTACATAAATGAGCTCTTTTTCCTGACGGACAGATGAACGCTTAATTCTTGTCATGCAATGCGTCTGCAAAAGGGCTGAAGCAGAAAAAGATTCATAGAACAGAGGCAAAAACAGCCTCTGTTCCCCTTTAAGCAAAGATGTAAGCAAATTGTTGGCTCCCACTCCGCTCCCATCGATGAGAGCCGGATGAAACATAAAGCCTTCTGCATGAAGCATAGCTTCGGAGCCAAGAGAAAGATCAAGGAGCACACCGTCTTCCTCTTCATAAATATGTCCATTCGCTTTCATATATCCGCTATGCACAAGTTCCTGGCGTCTGCACTGTTCATACACATCATCGAGCTGTACAATCGTGTCCGGAGTTGCTTTGAGGTGATTGATCTCCAGTGTTTCTTCAAACACTGCCGGCACGTCGGTGTGCATATCAGCCTTCATAAAGAGCTTTTCATCTGACGCTTCTTTATCGCGGCGTTTTTCGAAGCCTTTAACTGATATTTGCCAATGCCCTTCATTTTTCTCCGTGCAATCGATATTGAGCATAATTACCGAATCCTGTCTAGCAGTCAACGGCTGGTAAATGGATAAGTTCCGCAACTGAAGCTCTGAGAAGGAATAGCCGTGTTCTCTGAATATCTGGTAAATCATATCAATATAAGCCAAACCCGGAAGAACATGTTGTCCGTAAACCACATGGTGATAAATAAACGGATTTTTTAACGATAGAGTGAGTTGCTTCGTTATATTTTTCACGTTATACCTCCACTTCATAAGAATCCCATATGTTTGCTGTGTCCATTTTTAAGGTCTCCTCTTCCGGCTTTGACGCGCCAGCCGAAAACACCCGTTTCTTTAATTCAGGAGGCGATATTGGACTACGCTTAATCACACGTTTTTTATCTTCGTCCCACGCCTCTAAAATGACATGGGCGTTTGTCCCCCCATCGGCAAAGCAGTTAATGGCCGCAGCAGGCAGCGGTTCTGTCCATTTTTCCAGCGATCGGCTGAACGTGAGATTCGCTTTCTGCTTATCGAAATGTGGCATCTCTTTATCACCTGATAAAAATGGAACAACACTGCGCTCTTTCATCATCAGAACAACCTTGATAAAACTTGCGATTCCTTCAGCACAAAGCGGATGTCCGATATTCGGCTTGATTGATCCGAGCGAAAGAGGATTTGCGTTCCCTGAACGGTACACGGATTGAATCGCTTTAAGCTCAAGCAGATCGGTTACCATTGAACCTGATCCGTTTGCTTCAAGATAGCTGATGTCCTCTGGCTGTTTTCCGCTTTTGGCAAGCGCAGCCTTCATGACTTCCTTTTGCGCCTCCAAATTAGGTGTTGCAGGCCCTGCGGTTCTTCCGTCATTATTGACCGAGGCCGCTTTGACCACAGCATAAATGGTATCTCCGTCTTGTATGGCCTGTTTTACCGTTTTTAACAGAACCATTCCGACACCCTCACCTAAAACAACGCCATCAGCACGCTCATCAAACACATGGAAGGATGAACGCTTACTTAAAATGCCGCGCTGCTCAAACAGCCGGTGAGAGGCGTCTGAACCAAGCAAGCTGACACCGCCCACTACAGCAGCTTTCATATCCCCGCTGTGTAAGGCCTGAATAGCCATGTTCATGCCGACTAAAGCTGATGAACATGCTGTATCTAACACAACACTCGGGCCGCGGACATCAAAAAATTGTGAAATATTAGCCGCTACATAATTCTGGCCGACTGTCACGATAGGATTCTTCGCATGAAGAAGACTCTCTTCATCAGGCTTGTGCTGGCTTCTGCCTCCAAGATAGACACCGATGGATTCACCCTTTATTTCATCTGGTGTATATCCGGCGTGATACCAAAGTTTCAAACATTCTTCCAATACCAATAACGCTTGCGGGTCCATCGCCTTTACATCCTCTTCATGGAGCAGGAAGAAATCAGGATCGAAATGGCTGATGTGATCAATGACTCCGGCATAATACGGTGACTGATAACCCCAGCGCTCTGCCGGAACCGGTCCGATTGACGAGCGTCCCTCAGATAATAACGACCAATATGATTCCAGTGTATCCGCCCCCGGAAAGCGGCAAGATAATCCGACAACGGCGATATCATCCTCTGCATAAGAACTCGGTGACGAGGACACCGGCACCTGTCTTCGGCTGACAGAAGCTGGATCCTCCGCAGGGTGAGGTGTGACTGTATCAGTTCTATTTGCCGAAGATGCTTCCGCATTTTCCGCTATCTTGTCTCCAAACAGAGCAGTCAAGGATTCGGCATAAGATCCTACAAGCCAATCAGCAAAGCGCTGAATTGTTGGATATTCATATAGAATAGATGGATCGAGCGCAGCGTCTAACTTTCGATTAATACGCTGGAGCAGCTGTGCCAAGATAATAGAATCTACACCATAATCCTGAAATAAATCATCAATTTCCAGGTGTTCGCGTTCAATTCTCAGCTCTTCAGAAAACAAAGCAACAAGCCATGTCCGCGTTTCATCTAAAAGCAGCTCATGTTTAGCCGGCTCTGCGGTTTTCCCGATTTTTTCAGGTTGTGATACAAGCAAAGCTTCTTCTTTCAATCCAGATTCTTGCCGGATCCGCCGCTCCATCAGCCGGTCTGGCTTCCAATTTTCCTGATTCGTGATAGCAGGGAGGACAACCGGCTGCAAGGTCCCAGATAAGATTTGATCCAGAAAACGCAAGCCCTCTGAATTCGTAATGCTCAGCAAGCCGCTTTCTCGATATGCTTGATTTGTCACTTCCCCCATACCGGTTTCTTTCCAATTCGGCCACTGAATGCTGAAGATTGGCGCACTTTCCTTATGTGCTTCTGCAAAATAATCCATATAGCTGTTAGCCATGGCATAATCAGCTTGTCCAGCCGAAAGTGCCGGAATAATGGCAGAAACAGAAGAAAATAATACAAAAAACTGTAGTGGCTCACGACTTACATAGCGATAAAGGGTTGTAAGCCCAGACACCTTCGGCTCCAGTACCTGCTGTATATCATCAGCTGTTTTACGGATAAACGCCAAGGTATCCATGTCCGTTATTCCTGCACAATGAATGACTCCGCCAATTGGCCCCATTGTTTGATTGATTTCATGTAAGGCTTGCTGTACTTGTGTCTCATCAGACAAAGAGAGTGACAGCGTTTGAACTTGTATGCCTTGTGCCTCCAGCTCCCGCACCGCTTGAATTTTCTGCGCCGCAGAGGTATTTAATGTCTCAGCATGATCCCATTCTTCTCGCGGAGGAAGCTGCTCACGTCCTGTCAAAACCAGCTTTTTCACTCCATAGTGTTCCGCAAAATGCCGGGCGCTTAATAGTCCGATTCCTCTTGTCCCGCCTGTAATGAGAAGCACATGTTCTTCCGGGAAGGTCTGTCGCTCTTCGATTCCTCTCCAGGTTACCGGATGCGCTTTTAAGTAAGCCTGGTACCGCAAGCCCTCTCTGTAGCAAACCTCCGTCTCCTCAGTATCGGAATAAAACTCCTCAGCGATCTGCTTCGCGAGAATATGAGGATGAACAGAGTCTTCCGCATCCATATGCCTTGATCTCAAATGGCTGTATTCGCTTTGAAGCATACGATACAAGCCAGCACGGGAGGCTCCTGTCATCTGCACGGAAGGGTTTTGGAATGATTCCAGCCCTTTCGTCACACAAAGCAGCATGATTCCCTCTTTATGCCCGTCTTCAACCAGCCTTTGAATCCAGCTAATCCAATGTAGCTGTTCTTCCTCGTGTCCGCCGCAACCGATTAAATCCACAAGGCCGTCAAACTGTTTCCAATCATTACTTAACTGTTCATTGTCAATCCGGCTCACATTTAATATGAGATGTTTCGGGAAATGCTTTGATACTTCAGCTGCCAAGTCTGCCGTCTCTTCATTGCTGAGAATCGCAACAGCCCTTGTCCCCGGCGTTTTTGTGGCAATCGGACTTTCGCTCCATTGTTTTGTCAAAACACATGAGGTGCGCTTTTCACTGTGATCAACGAACTCTATATTGTCCGGTTCTGAAAGACGTTCCTCTGCCGGAAGCCAATAGTAATCCTTCGCAAACGGGTATGAAGGAAGGCTCATCAGACGCGGTTTGGCTGCCTCACCATATAGTTTAGCCCAATTGACCGCGACACCTTTGACCCATAAATCCGCAAGCTTGGCGTATTTCCTTTTTCTGATCCAAGCCTCAATAGCCATTGCCAAGTCCTCATCATCAGAAAAAATGGCTAACGCTTCTTTGTTTCGATTCGCCTGTCCGCGGAAGAGCCCTTCAGTCCCTTCCTTGCTGTCTACATACGCTTGCAGCTTTTCTTCAAGCTCCTGCATTGTGCCCGCAATACAAGCCATACGTTCATCCATTTCTTCCCGCCCGACTTGAAGCGTGTAGGCGATGCGGTGCAGATCTTGATCTGTATACTTTTTGTCACGAATGGCACCCAGCAATTGTGCAGCCCGATCCATTAGCCTTTGTTTATTTTTAGCCGACAGCACAATAATGTTCGGATGTTCAGTAAGCGCAGGTCGGGAACCTGCTTTTGGAATGTATTCTTCAATTACAATATGGGCGTTTACTCCGCCAATCCCAAAAGAACTTATTCCTGCCCGGCGCGGGATTTCGTTTCCGTTCCGGTCTTTGACAGCCTTCCATTCCTCTTTTTCTTGAACAATGTAAAATGGACTGTCAGTAAGCTGCAGGTAAGGATTGAGCGTATCGCAATGCAGGCTTTTGGCCAAGGTTTTATGCTTCATCTGCAGCAGTACCTTAATCAGGCCAGAAATACCCGCTGCCAGCTCCAAATGACCGATATTGCTTTTAACTGAGCCGATCCCGCATCGATGATCCGGAACTTCCGGCTGTGTGTGCTCATCCCTATTAGACAGTTCTTTAAACGCGGCTTTCAGCCCGTTTATTTCTATCGGATCTCCCAATTCAGTCCCCGTTCCGTGCGCTTCGATATATGTGACTGTACTCGGATCTATGCCTGCCCGGCGATATGCACGCACCAGCAAATCAGCTTGCGCTTTCGGATTAGGAGATGTCAGAGTATTGGCTCTTCCTCCGTGATTTTCTGCCGTACCCCGAATGACGCCGTAAATATGATTCCCATCGCGCTCAGCATCTGCCAGCTTTTTCAGCATGATCATTCCGACACCTTCTCCTCTGACATAACCATTCGCATCAGCAGAGAATGTTTTACATCTACCGTCTTTGCTCAGCATGCCAGCTTTGCTGTAGCTAATGTGCGCCTCCTCGGTTAATATCGTGTTCACGCCTCCTGCGATTGCCATCTCACAGTCGCCGCTTTGCATTGCAGTCACAGCACGGTGAATCGCAACTAGCGAGCTTGAACAAGCCGTTTCTACCGGTTCACTTGGACCATGGGTATTTAAGAAATAACTCATTCTATTCGGACCTACCGAAGGAATCATATGGCCTGTTGCGGCATGTCCTTCAATCGGGAGATTTTCTTTATTAAATAAATCTTTATATCCTGTATTTCCTGTGCCGATAAAGATGCCTGTCCCTGTACCTGAAAGGCTCTGCGGCGAGCATCCGGCATCTTCTATCACCTTCCATGCATATTCCATTAACAGCCTCTGTTGAGGATCTACATAATGGGCTTCACGGGGTGATATCCCAAAAAACAACGGATCAAATTCTGCTACACCATCAATAAATCCGCCCCATTTGATGTCAGTCTTATTGGCTTCTGAGTCAGGATTTCCAAAATGCTCCCGCCAATCCCAACGGTCTTTCGGGACTTCCGTGATACTGTCTTTGCCTTCCTCAAGATTTCTCCAGAATTCATCTATGTCATTGGCTCCAGGGAATCGGCCGCTGATGCCGACAATGGCGATCGGCTCATAATCGGCAGTCTGATTTGTGTTTCTTTCCTCTTTTGGCATAACAGTCTGTTTAAAGCGCTGTTTTCTCCTCTTTGTCATGCTTGTAGCCGCAGGAGCTGTTTCTTCATCTTTTTCAGGAACCGATGATATTACGTTCTCCTCAGCAAAAGCCTCCTTGTATTCATCTATCAGATAGTCAGCCAAACTTTGAATCCTTCCATATTCAAAGAAAATGGTCGGCGTCAATTCCAATTGATATGCTTCGTTAATCTGATTCGTAAATACAGTAAATGAAACTGAATCAAAGCCATACTCACTCAGCTCTGTATTGATATCGATATCATCAACGTTCACTTTTAAAATGACGCTGACCATGTGACTCAATGAAGCTCGCAGGCTGTCTGCAGCAGGTAAAGAGTTGGATGGTTCATCAGTCCCGCTGACGGATGCATCTTGATGCAGCCATTCATCCTGATACTCAGACATTATATATTCAGCCAGGCTTCGTATGCTTCCATATTCGAAGAAAATGGTCGGCGCTAACTCCAATCGGTACACTTCATTAATCCGGTTTGTAAATACAGTAAACGTAACCGAATCGAATCCGTACTCGCTGAGTTCTGTATTGATATCAATATCTTCAGTGTTTACTTTTAAAATCTCTCCGACCATCTGGATGAAAGACTGTTCCAATTTACGGGTTTGGCTGTTATGTTTATCTGCGCTTTTATGATCCGTCCGTTTGATTTTAGACCCGGAAGAGAGCAATTTTTGCTTCATTTTCGCAACCTGACCTTCCATCACGAATACTTGCGGCTTTTCTGAAGCGATTCCTTGATAAAGGGCTTTAATGCCGTGATCACTTTGCATCGGGACCATTCCTGCGTTTTTCAACATACTCTTTTCAATTTCAGCATCAACTTGCATACCGCCCTCTTTCCATAACGGCCAGTTGAAGGAAATGGTTGTGCCGTTCCGCTTCTTAGACACGGCAAGCGCGTTTCTGTACACGGCAAATGCATCCATAAATGTATTGGCTGCTGCATAGTCTGCTTGTCCAGTGTTTCCTAAACATCCGGACACAGAAGAAAACAAGATGAAAAAGTCCAACTGCCAATCTTTGCTGCATTCATCTAGATAAAACAAACCGTTCACTTTTGGCTGTAACACTTCTTGAAACTCTTTATTTGTTTTGTGCACAATGAAGTGATCTTTTATGATGCCTGCACCGTGAAGAATTCCATTGAGATGGCCGTACGTCTCTTTGATTTCATCCATGAGCCATGAGACCGCCTTTTGATCTCCAACATCAGCCTGTTTATAGATAACCTCTGCACCCAACTTTCGGAGAGCCTCAAGCTCCTGCTCCTTATGCTCATTTAAGACTGAGCGTCCCGTAAGAATGATGGCCGGATGAACGGCTCGATTGGCAATTTCTTTTGCAAACAAAAGACCTAAGCTCCCCGCTCCACCTGTGATAAGGTAAACGCCATTATCCTTCCATGGCATATGAAGCTCAGCAGCTGCCGGACGCGCTATTTCACTCCAGCCTTTGACAAAGCGGTCACCAGCTTCATATTTGATCTGTTTGTCATCAGGCCTCTGACTGTCGTCTATCAGCTTTTGATGAAGGCCAATGATCTCTTCCGGATTCTCGACCTCAATGACCTGAGCTGTAAGTTTGCTGTATTCCAATTCTGCTGTTTTGAGTAATCCGGACATTCCCGCAAACAATTGCTTCTCGCCTTTCCCCGGCACAATCACTTGAATGATCAGATTAGCTTTAGAGCGAATCTTCTTTTGTATGAGTTCAAAAACCTGCTGTGTATAGCTTTGAAAACGTTCAGCGATATTCCCCTCAGTTTCATTCAGAGTAATGACATGCACATTCTGCATGCGGGATGCAATGCCGTCGCTGACCTTTCGTTCGGTTTCACAGAAGACAACGAGATGCTCTCCGTAAGATGTCACCTCTTTAGCGATCACCTCATCCTGCTTATTCCAAATCGGCTCGAGCATTAACCGCTCATGTGTAACTGCAGGTTTTGGCGAATGAACTTCTCCTTCCAACACTCTTGTTGAAAATCCCTTCATCCTTACGCATACGTCCCCAGTCTCGTCAAACAAATCGATATCCGCTTTCTGCACCATATCTCCGCCGTGATCACCGTCACTTAACCGGGCATATGCCCACATCGCAGACGTACATCCTTTGATCACTTCAAGTTCTTCAAGCGCAAACGGCAAAATCAATTTTTGCTCAGTAAATTCCTGCATGATACAGATTGTGGCAGCCTGAACAGCGGAGTCCATCATACTTGGATGCAGCACAAAACGTTCCTGTGTGTCAGAAACAGATGCTGGCAGCTGCAATCGTGCCAAAACCTCTCTGTTTCCGATATTCACTTTCTGAATTCCTTGGAATGCCGGACCATGAAACATTCCTCTGCTTCTGCCTTCCTCGTAAAATTGGTGAGGCGAAAGCTCCTTCCGGCTGCAGCGGCGCTGTAATTCACCAAGATCCCAAGCCGGCTTTTCTGCTGCAGTTATCAGTTCCGCACTGCCTTGACTGTGTATGGCTGAGTCTGACCCTTCTCCGGTACTGTAAATGTCATATGTGATTTTCCCATCCTCTTCTGGAAAGAGACTGATATGCACATGAACCGGCTGACTCTCAACCACTACAGGCTGAACCCAAACGGCGTGATTCAATTTGATTCTGACATCCTGTTCGTTCGTGCTGCCTGTCGCCTTGTTTACAGCCATTTGCGCCATTTCAAGGTAGGCAACCCCAGGGAGCACCGGCTTCCCTCTCACCACATGATCTGTCAGAAAGAATTCCTCACCTGTAAAAACTGAACTGAATCTCTGCTCAGAAAAGTCTGACGTATTTTGATGAAGCAGCGGATGCAGTGCACTGACGCCTGCCTGTTTAGCGGACATTCTTCCCGAAAGCTTGTGATCATCCTGTGATGCCCAGTATCGTTCCTTTGCAAAAGGATATGTCGGCAAACTCATTCTGTTTGGACGCACATCTTTGTAAAGCTGTAGCCAATCAATATGCGCTCCTTTACTCCATATCTCCGCCAGCTTGTTCACTTTTCCTTTTGCGATCCACTTCCCAATCAGTTCCGCGCTGTCTTCATCCTCTGTCAGCCATGAAACATCCTTGGCTTGCTGCTTCTCTCCTTGATAACAGCCTTCTATTGGTGAATTTCCATTGATAAAATCAGCCAGCCTTTGTTTTAACTCATCCACATGATCAGCGATAAAGGCAACCCGATATTCCATTGCTTCTCGCCCGACCTGAAGGGTATAAGCAAAATCAGCCAGACGGCCGCTTTCAAGCCCTCTTCTTTCCAAATGAACAAAAATGCCATGTACATACTCATACAGCCGCTCTTTATTTTTTGCCGATATCGGAATGATGCAGGCCCCTGTTTGTTTCTGATCAGCAGAAACTGTTTTGTATTGCTCGAAAATCGCATGAGTGTTTGTCCCGCCAAGCCCGAACGAACTAAGTGCAGCCCTGTGCGTTTTTATTTCATTACTCAATGCTTTCTTTTGATCGACGACGTAAAAAGGAGAATTAGCTAAGTCTGTATTTAGATTCGGATCCTTATAATTGATGCTAGGAGCAAGCTCATTATGGTAAAGGCTCATCACCACCTTAATGCAGCCTGCCAGCCCGGCGGCCGTATCAGCATGTCCGATATTGGATTTGACCGATCCGATTCCGCAAAATTGTTTTTTATTTGTATACTGCCTGTAAACTGCCGTCAACGCTGACAGCTCGATTGGATCTCCAAGCTTCGTACCTGTACCGTGCGCTTCCACATAGCTGATGGATTCAGGCTGAATATTCGTTTGATTCATGACCTTTTGAATCACGTCCGCCTGTCCTTTTACACTTGGAGCATAAAAGCCGACTTTGTCAGCTCCATCGTTATTTACACCTATGCCTCTTAACAACGCATAGATGTGGTCACCGTCTTTTACGGCATCCGCCGCTTTTTTCAGCAATACAACGGCAACGCCCTCACCGCCAATCATTCCGTCGGCAGAGGCATCAAATGCCTTAATATGCCCATCGCTTGAAAAATTCAAACCTGACTGATGCACATATCCGATATTTGACTCAGTGTGCAATGTCGCTCCGCCGACCAAAGCATAATTAGATTCACCAGACATCAGGCTTTGATAGGCGGAATGCAATCCGATTAAAGAAGAGGAACAATTGGCATGAACGAAATAGCTAGGCCCTTTCAATCCGAGCTTATGAGAAATCATCGTCGGAATGGTTCCGCTCTGTGCAAGCACCCACGATACATAACCGTCCGGCGTTTCAAGGCTCTCCGTTGTTTCTTTTGGCAAGAGCGCGCGATATGAATTATTGCTTGCCGACATATAAACACTCGTTTCCGGAATCTGTTTGGACACGTAACCGGCATCTTCTATCGCTTTCCAGGAGTGAGTCATGAGCATCCGCAGCTGCGGATCCATAAATTCAGCATCTTTAGGTGATATTTGAAAGAAGCTAGGGTCAAACTCGTCCTTCCCTTCAATCGAGGATTTAGCCGGGACATACCGTGAGCTCTCAGTCAGTTCCTCTGAAACACCAAAACTCCGAAGCTCTTCTGTACTGAAAAATTTAATACTTTCCTTGCCGTCTCTAAGGTTCTCCCAAAACTCAGCATGGTTTTTCGCACCTGGAAATTCACACGATATCCCAATAATCGCTACACTGTCCTCATAATAATCCGGAAGATCACCAGTAACATTTTGAATGTGAATAGGCTGATCTGACTTTTCCGCTGATGCTAAAGTCAAAGAGAAACCAGTATCCGCCATTTGCTGTTCAGTGATATATTTACTGATGCCTTTGATCGTTGAGTATTCAAACAAGTCTGTGACAGTAAACTCACAGGATAGTTCATGCTTGATGCGTTCGGCCGCCGTAACAGCGAGAAGCGAATCGCCTCCCACATCGAAAAATCCGTCTTCCTGCTCAATGTCATAAACGTTCAGTACATCTTGCCAAATAGATAAAATAGTTTCTTGTATTTTCATAGAAGCAATATTCCCTTGCCTTGGCTGCTTCGCTGTCACTTTTTGTTTCTTCAGAGTGTTTCTGTCTATCTTGCCGTTCGGTGTTAACGGCATATGGTCAAGCTGGGTAAAATAAGAAGGCACCATATAGGCTGGTAAACTGTTTTTTAAATAATTCCGCAGCTCCCTTGATGATAGAGATAAATTTGCATCTTTCACTGTATAATAGGCAGCGAGCTTCTCGTCTCCGTCCTGTTCAGCTGCCAGAATGACGCTTTCCTGAATAGCCGGATGTTCATTAAGCCGGCTTTCAATATCGCCAAGCTCAATGCGGAATCCGCGTATTTTCACCTGGTTGTCGATGCGGCCAATATATTCAATCCTGCCTCCCGGAAGCCAGCGTGCCTTGTCACCTGTTCTATAAAGCTTTGACCCAGGCTCAAAAGGGCTGTCTATAAATCTTTCATCCGTCAATTCACCCTGTTTGTAATAGCCCTTTGCCACTCCGTCTCCCGCAATGCAAAGCTCTCCCGGGACACCAGCCGGGACAGGCGTAAGCTGCGAATCGGTAATATAAATCCGGGTATTTGCGATAGGCCGGCCTATCGTGATGTGAGAGCTTTCTTCATTCACACGCTGGACCGCAGACCAGACTGTTGTTTCCGTAGGTCCGAACATATTCCAGGCTTCGCTGTCCGTATTGAGAAAATGCCGCTTTAGTTTTTCAGGTAAGGCTTCGCCTCCGCATAGAATCTTGACTCCCTCTTCATTTTTCCAGCCTGAATAAAAGAGCATTTTCCATGTCGCAGGGGTTGCTTGCATGATTGTCGGTCTCAAATCTTGTATGTCGCGCTTCAGTTTTTCAACGTCTTTTGTATGTTCAGTTTGGCAAATATGGCACTGCGCCCCCTTTATCAAAGGCAGATATAGCTCTAAAGCAGCTATATCAAAACAGTAGGTTGTCACAGCAAGCAGGCGATCCGCTGATGAAAGACCGGGCGTCTCACCCATGGAAACGAGAAAGTTTGTCAACGCTTTATGCGGAATCATGACACCTTTTGGCTTCCCTGTGCTGCCGGACGTATAAATGACATAAGCCAAGTTTTCCGGCTTGACGGTGCGCGAAAGAACACGTCGATCAAAAGAGGCTTGAGCGATATCATCCCAGTCCTGATCTAACAAAACTGTCTGAACCCCATTCCAGCTTAAAGTATTGGCCAATTCGGAAGTAGTCAGTGTAATGGAGACTTCACTGTCCTTCAGCATGTATTCCAATCGCTCAGCCGGATAAGACGGGTCTAACGGCACATATGCTCCTCCTGCCTTGAGAATCGCCAATAAACCCACAATCATTTCCAGCGATCGATCCACATAGATACCTGCCAAGCGATCCGGCCCCGCTCCATGCGCCTGCAAATATATGGCCAGCTGTGTGCTTTTTTCATCAAGCTCCCGATACGTCAATGTTTTACCTTTATAGCTGACAGCCGCCCGATTAGGCGTCTTTTTCGCCTGCTGCTCAAATAACTCATGAAAACACGCATGTGGATAATTCTTGTCAGTAGCGTTCCACGTTCTGAGAATCATTTGTTCCTCTTCGTCAGTTAATAAGGAATACTCTTTTAAAGTCTGAGAAGGACTCCCCACAGCCTGTTCTGTTAAATAAACAAAATGATCGAACATAGCGGAAATAGCAGCGGTATCAAACAGCCCAGTATTGTATTTGATGTTCAGCTCCATTTTTTCTTCTTCTTCCCATAGCTCAAACACCAATTCGTATTCACCCTCTTGATGAATACTCTCAACGAAATCAATAGAAAAGGAATCCTTATATTTACTCAACAGACTTTGATAACTTCCAGTTTGAAGAAAATTCTGATAGAAAAAAGCTGTCTGAAAAACAGGTGAACCTGCTTGCTGGCGAGAAATATTCAAATCCCGCACCATTTTTGGAAAAGGATAAGCCGCATGATCCAGTCCATCGAGGATTGTGAATTGCAATCTCGAAACGAACTCAGAAAAAGTTTCTGCCGCTTTCAGTTCACCCCGGATAGGCAGCATATTGAGAAAATGCCCAATAGAAGAATCAAATCGCTCTTCAGGTCTCACCATCGCAGGCATGCCGACGATCAGTTCTTTCTGATCGCAATAACGGCCTAACAGCATCATATAGCAGCTCAGCAATACCGTTGAAACATTTGTAGAATGCTCTTTGGCAAACGATCTGACACGCTCCATTAAACTGCTGGGCAGCCGCCGAGCGTATGTGTCTTCCTTAAACTCTGAAACGGACGTACTGGTGCTTACAGCCGGCAGCTGAAGATTCGGCAATGTGCCCGATAGCTGTTTCCGCCAATACGAACGATGTTTCTCGCCGTCTTCACCGGCAAGCATGTTCTGTTCCCAAGCGGCAAAATCATGATAAACGGCCGGTGAAACAGACTCTTTCGGCTCCTGTCCTTCTAATAGAAGCTTATAGCTGTCAAAAAGGCTGCGAATAAACGTCAGGGAAGAAATCCCATCAAAAATAATATGGTGAATAACCACAAGCAAAAAGTGCTCTTCTTCTGATCTGGAAAAAACACGGACGCGCATTAACGGGCTGTTTTCCTTTACATACGGTTCTTTTACTTGTTTTCTAAGATAAGCAGTTGTGTCAGACTCTTTCATACCCGAAATGTCTTCTGTTTTGATATCAAGAGATAGCGCCGGCTCATTTTTGAGGCAAGGCACTCCGTCTTTTTCTTGAATCACATGCTTTAATATCGGATGCTGTTTCTGCACACGTTGAAAAGCTTGCTTTAAAGTTTCAAGGTGAAGCGCTGACGTAAATCGAAAACAGAGAGGTACGTGATACGCGCTATTTTCAGGTGACATTTTTTGCAATGTCCACAAACCTTTTTGAACTTCAGAAAGAGGTTGAAAGGCTGCTTGCTTTTTTTCCGCCTCTACCGATTGGGGTGCGTCAATGCTATCTTTGTCACCAGACAGGCTGCTCCGCAAATCTTCTTTTTCAGACAGATAGTTGGCCAGTGATTCGATTGCAGGATACTTATATAACTCTCTGGCTGTGAGTCTGATGCGGTATTTTTTCTCGACCGCCCGAATAAGCTTCATCATCTTAATAGAGTCAATACCAAGGCTTTGGATATTGGTGTTGGGCTCAATCCAATTGCGGGAAACATGAAGCTCATCAGTAAAACAGCTGAGCAGATATTCCTGTATATCTTCTCTTATTCTTTTGGCATCATCTGCTTCTTGTGTCTCTCCCTCACCGTTTATACGGTTGGGTTTGTGAAGCAAGTGGTCGAACTCCCCATTTTCAAATGCCGTTTTCAGCTGTGTGCGCTGAATCTTTCCTATAGCTGTTTTCGGAATCTCTTCTTTATGCACCGGAAGCAAAAATTCGGGAGTCACACCGATTGTCTGCGTGACATGATACTGTATGTTTCTAAGAAGCTGAACGATTTCATCATCATTCATCTGGGCGGAAGTAACAAAGAAGATAGCCAACTGATCCGTTGTATTGTTATTCACACGGACAGCACAAGCGGCAGTATAAGAAGTTTCGATTTCCGCTAATTCTTCAACCGCGGATTCAATCGCATGGCTGTAGTAATTGACACCATTAATAATAATCGCATCTTTCGTACGGCCCGTAATGGTTAGACGCCCATTGCGCAAAAAACCAAGATCGCCAGTTTCAAACCAGCCATCCTCCGTAAACACACTCTCATTCAAATCCGGGCGCCGATAATATCCGCTGGTAACAGAGAGGCCAGAGACTTGAAAACGGCCGATCTCGCCTTCCTCAACCAATTCATTATGGTCATCCACAATCCTCATGGAGAATCCAGGAATCGGGGAGCCTATTTCCACAAAACCATCATCATCGCTTGTTGCGGCACGGGTAAACTCACGAGAGAAAATCACGCCGGATGAAGTTTCAGACATGCCCCATGCAGGGCGAATCGCGTCACCAGGCAATCCGTGAGGTTCTAAAAGCTCTAGCATTCTGCGCCCGACTTTAGCGACCATCGCTTCACCGCCATTGAGCATATAGCGCATGGATGACAGGTCCCAGTTTCGATTTTTCATTTCATCAGAAAAATCAGTGACAAGTCCGAAAGCAAAATTCGGCGCCCACGTAACAGAAGCACGGTAATGATCAATCCAATCAAGCCATTTTAGAGGTTCCATCAAAATCGTTTCACTTGCGACGTTGATTTCTTGGCAGCCAAGATAGACATCCCGCAAATGAAGCATCCCAATGCCTCCGACATGATCAAACGGCATCCAGTTAAACGTGATATCCTCTCTTGTAAAACCTTGCATTTGAATAATGCCTTTCACCATGCTTAAAATATTTTTGTGATTGAGCATGACTGCTTTGGGAGTGCCCGTACTCCCTGAAGTCAGCAGCAGAAGCGCCAAATCTTCAGGGTGAGCTTGATGCCAGTCGGTTTCCATCTCATCACGGTAAAGATCCTCGACAGCCAAGGCGCGAAAACCTTCAAGTTCTTGCTCTTTTGCCCAATCAATCATTTCCTGAAGCAATTCCCGACTCGTAATCACCGGCGGCCTGTCAAGAAGTGTCCATGCGTCTTTCAGCTTTTGAGTCCCGCTGTTCGACTCTGTGTACGTTGGAGCAACAGCTAAAGGAGCCGGAACAATTCCAGTTGAAACACAGCCCCAGAAAGCAGGGATAAATTGTGAATTGTCACCAAGCTGCAAGATCACATTATCCTTTGCTCTCAGGCCAGATTGACGGAGCCCCTTCACAATACGCAGCGCATCATTCCATAAACGGCCGTAAGATTGATGAATCTCAGTTCCATCCGGCTGCAGATAAATGATCCCCTTTGTTTCTCCAAGCTCCGCTGCAGTTTTGTATAAAACCTCGGGTATTGTAGCCGATTGATCTTCGGATATATGTAATGGCTCCCCATAGCTGACAGAGGGATTAGATAATCCGCGGGTATTCACATCATTTCTCATAGAGCTGCCTCCATTTCACCTGCACATTTTTATGTATCACACGACGATCGTTTCTAATTCAATTAATTCCCATATAAACCTGTGATTCTCGTTTTGACTTCGTCTTGATGAAATGTTTTCTCATGCATAACGAGCTCCTGTTCTATCACGCTGGGAAGCTGCTCGCGAAGCGGCGCAACCAAGTGGTCTTTTAGTGTAATTAAGGAGTTTCTCGGTTTTTCCGCCAGCTCACGCGCCAGCTCCACAGCATACTCCAAAACTTCAGATCGAGGGAGGACTTTAAAGGGTATTCCTCTTTTTTCGAGATCGGCTCCCCGGTAATTGCCTGCATTCATTAATAACTCCTGCGCCAAGCTGAACCCGAGTTTTTGGGGAACGATAAAAGTAGCTCCCATACCCGGTGTAAACCCGTATTTCATAAAATTAGTGGTATACACACTCTCCCTGCTCAGAATAACAAAATCAGCAAAGAGCCCCATGACAAAGCCGCCCCCAATTCCGTGACCCTGCATGGCAGCAATGACGGGAATTCTGCAATCAAGTGCCAGAGAATAGAGATTGTCATCAGTAAACTTAGTGATTCCTTGCTGGATTCTCAGCAAACCTTCTTGTGTTCCGCCTGAAGCAAAATAATTGTCGTATCCCGTTAAAATCACTGCTTTATAGCTTTGTTGATTGCGAATGAATTCGAACGCTTGAATTAATCCGTCTGTGAGTTCTTGCGAAAACGCGTTTTTATGAGCACGGTCATGCATCTTGACCTGAATAATAGCGGGCTCGATTTCAAAAAGCTCTACAACAGAATGCGTCATGATGTCCTCCTAACGGTTTCTGATTGTATGTATTTCACACAGTTTACGGGCTCTTCTCCCAAGGGAACTGCCCCGTTTCAACATACCTTATGATTCCCATTTGATTTTGAGGGTCGGAAAACATGTCTTGATTTTCAGTTAAAGCCATGGATTTCGTACGCCGCGGGCGGTCATCCAATGAATTGATAAACTGTTTATACCGCGCAATTGCCTTTTTATTTAACCGCCGCAAGCGCAATAAATGCTTTCTCAGCAGGACCTCGCTTTGAGCGTCACAGGCATCTACCAAGCCCCATTCCATGGCTTCCTGAACAAAAATCGGTTTTGTCATTAATGTCATATAATGCGCTTTTTGATAGCCGATCCTGCGAATCAGAAATGGCAGCACACAAGCTGGATAAAGACCAAATAATAACTCGGACAGACTGAATGATGCAGTTTGATCCGCTATGACAATATCACTGGCAGCCACAAATCCAAGACCTCCGGCATTTACTTTTCCCCGCACATGTGAAATGGTGACAAAAGGACCAGTCTGCAATTTCAGCCACAAATCATAGAGAGGTTCTTGAGAACTCGCTTGTTTTCTGCCGCTTTTCATCTCCTGATATATTTCTTGAAAATCGGCTCCGAAACAAAATACCTCCGGGAGTCCCTCTAAAACAATGACCGTAACGGAAGCTGTCTCACATTGATTCATCACTTGTAAACATTCATCGATTAATTGGTCATTGATCGTATTATTAGCGTCAGGACGATGAAAGGTTAGATAGCAAATTGACTCTTGAAACCGGACCTTAATCGTTTGGTATGTCACGACATCCACCTGTACTTGCGATGAAACTCAGAAATTTCTTCTAAAAACAGCCTCGGCTTTTCTTGATGAAACTGCAATATCCCCGGAATCATCTCAAGATCCAGCTTGACATTACGAGTTCCGAACCGGACCATCCCGCTTCCCTTGAACAGCGTTTCATACTCATCCATTGAAAGATGATATCGATTGTCCAAGTGCTTCTCGATTTCAAATAAGCGCTGGCGTTGTTGGCCTTGAGGCGTTGCAATTCCGCTGTAAAACTCAGAACAGCAGCCTGAACCATAGGCGAAACAGCCGATTCGTTTAGGCGAGTCAAGCTGCGCTTTGTCAATAGTGCTAGCCAGCGCCAGAAGCAATGCGGCTCCCATAATGTTTCCGACCCTTTGGCAGTAGAGCAATCCAGGCTGTACCCGTTTCAAAAAATCAGTTTCTATCTCAGCCGTTTTCGCCTTTGCCATCTTACGCATCATCGTGCGGTGCGCCCCTTTCACCATCCCGCCAAAAGGCGTATGGTAGGCTAGATATTGAAACGTATCTTGATAATGAGCCCCGGGTACACGTTTTTGATATTCCAAGAACGTTTGTTCACAACAATCCAAATATGACATTAAAGACAGGTCAGCATCTCCCGCCTCACTGTCGGGAATGGGACGGCACGTATCCATCACTTCGTAGCCGTAATAGCCGTTTGCCCCGGGATCAACTTGAAACACCTCAGGATTTTCGCCTATCAAAACAGCCACTGCTCCCGCTCCGGCACTCGGTTCGGCATAGGACCAATCCTCACTTAAAGCGTCTCCGCCTTCAGCGATTAAAAAACGGGAAATATCACTGGCGATGACCAGTGCTTTGGCACCCGGAGACGTCTGGGATAATATAAAATTCACTGCCATTTGAAATCCGGCAGTTCCTGAATAACAGGCTTGTTTTATTTCGAACAAACGGCAGTTGCGATTAAGCCCTAAATATTCATGGATATAGGTGCTTAATGATTTTCCAAAATCGATCCCAGATTCGGAACAGGTGATCAGCAATTCAATCCTGTCCTTCTCTGCATCACTTAGTGAATCAATAATCGGTTTAGCCGCATTCACTCCAAAGGTCACAGGATCTTCGTAAGGCAGTGCTACCGCTTTTTCTTTCATCAATAAATTTTCAAATCTAGCAGTATCTAAATGTCTGTACTTGGCTAATTGCATGACATCAAGGTATGCCGTTCCGCCAAAGACATTCATCGCTTCTATTCCAGCAGAAACCATTTATGATTCGCCTCCGCATTTTTCAATGTTTTGTATACAAACAGCGGTATTCATTCCGCCAAAACCCATGCTTAAACTCAACGCGTTTTTTATGTCGTGTGAAATTGATTGATCCGTCACCCAATGCAAGGAAGGATCAATTGGATCATGTAAATTCCGGCTCGGATGCAGGCGTGATTCTTTCATTTGAAGCAGTACAGAAATAATCTCAACAATGCCTGCTGCACTGAGCCCATGCCCGGTTATTGATTTTGTTGCATTTATATAAGCATGAGAAAGACCGCAAGCATGCAGCGCCTTCAATTCAATTTCATCTCCAATGAAAGAACCCGTGCCATGAGGGTTTATGTAATCAATTTCTTCAGGTGTGAGACCGGCTCGCTCCAATGCCTTTTGTATGACATAGATCTCCCCTTCTAAAGAAGGATCAGGATTGCGGTTCCCATCTACTTTGATTGACCATCCTGACAATGCAGCATAGGGTTTTACGCCCCGGCGGACAGCCGTATCTTTTCGTTCTATCACCAATGCGCCGCAGCATTCTCCATAAATAAATCCATCTCTGTTCTGGTCAAAGGGACGGCACGCGTTTTCCGGCTCATCAGCATATTTATCCGTTCCCATAGCGCCTAAAGCCCTGAGTGCCTCACATTCCATATAGGAAATATCCATTAACGCCCCCAGTGCGATGCAAATATCAACCTCTCCTGACAGGACTTGCTGAATTGCTTGAATCACCGCTAACTGGCCGCTTGCGGAAGCACCTCCCGCCGTATAAGCTAAACCGGTGATTCCAAACTGTTCTGTACAAAGACCGCAAAGATCGCTATCCATAAAAGACAGTGCATATGCTGGCGACATGAAACCAGAGCGGTCCCTATAATTCTCATAAAGCTGGAGGGTCTCTCTTTGCTGAAAGTTCGATCCTCCTGCTACCAGCCCGATACGTGCGGAACCAGTATCGTCTAACTTCGCCTCCTCCCAGGCTTCTGAGAGAGTAACCAAAGCAGCTCGGCTGGAAAATGACGCTTTTCTTAGCAGTTTCTTAGAAAGACGGTCCGGATAAGATAACGCAGGAATTTCAGCCCCAATAAACCGGCTGTCTTTTTGTCTGCCAGGGCGCTGCATCACTTCAAAGGCATGCCTCCCAGACAATAAAGAAGAAACAAAAGCCTCTTTTCCTTGGCCGATCGCTGCCGTTACTCCGACACCGGTCACCAGAATCTCAGGCGGATTGTACTTTGTCATAAAGCACCTCAGCTAATTCGCCGATGTTGTTCACACCAGACAGCTCGACACGAGGGATTTTTAATGATAAATCCTCAAGCACCATGGTTATAATTTCAGCCCTGTCTACAGAATCAGCCCCTAAATCAGCTAATCGGTCTTCAGGCTCAAAACGGTGTCCGTCCAATTCCGGAAGAACCTCACAAATATTAGTAATCAATACTTCGAAGACTTTCTGTTTATTCATAACGTTTGTCTCTCCTTTAAATGGAATGTTAAACATTCAGGCTCCAACCATTTCTTTCGCAATATTCAATCTTTTATTATTGCACAATAGACTTTAAAGCGCCTTTTGAGAAAATAATGCAATTCTGTCGTTAAGTAACTTTGCGGTTTCTGTCATTAATATTTTCCCGATATCATCCACATGACGGTTCCGCCAGCTCTCTAATTCTGAGCCTTTGACCCATTGATTAAAAGCCCCTAACGCAGGGCCGCAGTGAACTTGATAATCGACTTTAGACTCTTCGCTTCCGCTGATCGCCAATTGCGAGCTGTACCTAAAGTACCATCTGAAAATCAATGCCATCTTATGTTTCGGATTCCGTTCAGCCTTCTCAATCTCTGCCGATGGATAGTGTAATTTAATATCTTCATATATTTTTTCGATACTGCGTTTAAAATATTTCTCCTCAAGCTGAGTTAAAGTCTTTTGATCGATCTCACTCAATGATCCAAATCGCTGGTAAAGTTCATGCAGCTTGCTGGCTCGCGCCGGAAAAAACACACCTTTTTTTAGCACTTGCACTTTGCTGCCCGATTCGAACATATCACCCGCTGGCGCATACGCCGTATCTTGAACATTCATTTGCTGCAATAAATCTTTCACTCTGTCACTTGTGGCCGCTTCAACCGTACACTGATTGATTGAGCCGGTTAAGATAAAATCAGCACCGAGCATAAAGGCAGCCATTGCCGCCTCAGGAGTCCCTATCCCGCCTGCCGCACCGACGCGTATTTTTTTGTTATATCGATACTTTTTCATCATTTCGTCTCTTAATAATGTCATCGCCGGCATCAAGCTGTATGCAACACCGCCGTCCGTATGACCGCCTGAGTCTGCTTCCACACAAATATCCTCTGCCACAGGGATCTCCCGCAATAACTCAGCTTCACTAGTTGTGATTTTGTTTTCTCTTAAAAGCTTTTCTACCATATTCTCCGGCGCAGGACTCATAAAAGATTCGGCAACCTCAGGCCTTGAGATTTTCGCTATCATTCGATTTAAACATATCACTTCACCGTTTGGACGCCGTTTCAATCCTTTAGCGCGATATCTAACTAAAGCAGGAGTGACACTTAGAAATGCGGAGGCTTCCAAATGTCTCACATTATGTTTCAATAAAAGATCAATCATTTTTTCTTCTGATTCAATATGCTTCATACTGTGCACAAGGTTAATGCCATAGGCTTGTCCCTGCCCCAATTCGCCTTGAATAGACAGAATCGCATCCTCAACGTCATTCAGATCCAAACCGCCCGTGCCAAAGAACCCCATCATCCCCGCTTTTGACATCTTTACAACCATTTCTTTCGAAGCAATTCCGCGGTACATTCCTCCTGCAAGATAAGCATATGTAAGTTGATAGTCTTTTTTAAACTCGGCATTTCCTAATGAATGAGCTGTAATCTCAGCAGACATTCGAGCTAAATGGGCGTCAGTTTCTGCTTGTTCATTTTGCTGGCCATTAGAGGCATTTTTCTCTGTTGAATCAGCATGATGTGTTAACGGCTCCGCTTCATTTTTTATCCGGGTAATTAAGCCGGTTAACACCTTTCCAGGACCGACTTCTTCAAACTCCATTGCTCCTCTTCCCATAAGATAACGAATGCTGTCTGTCCATCTAACCGTGCTGTTCATTTGTTGAGACAGGGTCTCTTTCAGCCTTTCCTGTTGATAAGGCTCTGCATATACATTCGAGATAACCGGAAAAGACAAAGGCGCAAAATGGAATGTTTCTATAAATTGCTTAAATTCTTGTTTTGCTTCATTCATATACCTGGAATGAAAAGCTCCGCTTACGTTTAACGGGTGGAACAGCTTTACATCCTGGATGGTTTCAAAAACAGCTCCCGCTTTTTCAATATCTTTTTTTTGCCCGGAAATCACAATTTGCCGAGGTGTATTCTCATTTGCCACATCAATCGTATGTAAATGATGTTCTTCTAATACGGCTGCAACTTGTTCCTTATCTAAACCAATCACCGCAGCCATACCGCCTCCAGTAATCCGTCCCATCAGCTCGCCTCTTTTTTTCACCAGCTTTAAGCCTGTTCCAAAGTCAAATGCGCCTGCTGCAAACAGCGCGTTGTATTCTCCTAAGCTATGCCCCGCCGCAAAATCAGGTTTTTCTCCGGTCTCCTCCAGCTTTTTCAAATAACTGAGTGCATTGACCACGTATAAAGCCGGCTGAGTATATTGAGTATGATTGACATCGAAATAGCTTTTTTCAGTACAGAGTTTTTTGATTGAATATCCAAGTATTTGATCTGCTTGGTCGGTCAAATGCTGATATTGCTCAAAAAGTCCTTGTCCCATTCCTTTTTGCTGGGAGCCTTGTCCTGGAAAAACATATGTAATCATCTTGTTTACTTCCTTTCTAGTTTCTGTAAACGCTCAACCATCTCCAGATTTTTCAGCTCCTGATGAAATGGTGTGATGATTGAATGACAGCGATTCGCTGAATCTCCCGAGATTAATTGTTTAACAAACGCAGCTAAGGTTCCTGAAGGCCCCAAATCAATGAAATGGCACGTATGCTGACTTTCCAAAAATTGAATAGCTTCTCGAAATCTCATTGGTCTTCTTACAGTATCCCAAAAGAAATCGTTATGAATCTCGCGAATGCTCCTTCCCGTTAAACAGGATACCAACGGGATTGAAGGGTGTTTAAAAGATTTTGATCTTAAAAATTCTTTATATACATCTTCTGCAGGATCAATAAGAGAAGAATGAAATCCGTAGGATACAGGCAGCGGCTGGCAGAGAATCCCGTTCTCTCTCAGGACATCAGTGATCTGCTGTATGTTTTCACTTTCTCCCGAAATGACAAAGTGCGAATCATAATGAATGGAGGTTAATTCACTATTTTCAAATAGATGCGGATGATCAAGTAATAGTTGCGGTTTGTCGAGTATAGCCAGCATTTTTCCTTTATCGCAGTATTTTTCGATGACGGTAGCCTGTTCAAGTATGCATTCCAGTATCTCTTTTGCGTCTAAAACACCGGAAGCAGCAGCTGACGCGAATTCTCCCAGACTTGCCCCCAGCACGTAATCAGGCTGGATTCCCTTTTCTGCGAAAACCCGATATAAAGAATACTCAACCATAAAAATAGCGGGGTGCGTATAAAGGACACGGTCAAACGGATCCGATACACGCTTAGCGGGATGATACATTTCATTGACTATAGATATGCCGATTCGCCGAGAGACAATGGCATCCATTTCAAGCATACATTGGCGAAAAACGGTGTTTCCGCTGAATAATTCTTTTCCCATATGATAGTACTGAGAGCCTTGTCCGGAAAACATAAAAACGAGTGGTTCATTCATTTTTATAACCTTCTTTTTTATGTATTTAAAGGTGAGTTACGAAAATATGATGGTGCTGGCTGGCTGTGAGAAAAGCCTCGTTTTATGGTTTATAACATGAATGGAAAAATGCTTTGGTTTTGTTGTTCTGGATGTGGAAGCTCGTTAATGAAGTGATCTTGGAAGTATCTGAATTTGATGTGAATCATTTTGGCATCGCCAAAAACATCGACTCTATTATGACTTAGATGTTTTTGAAATAAAGGGCGGTTCTCTTGAAAGGAGAGCGATGGTTTATCGTAATATAAAAACTGACTGCGATAGTGCAAATGTCCGCTAGAGAGCGAACTTTTTTTATGAGCCTCTTTATGTAACAGTATATAAATTCTTTCAGTTTTAACAGTGTCTATCGAATCATGCATGACGTATACTTTAGACCCGAATTTGAGGCCTTTTGGTATAGAAATCGGTTTAGCGTGTCATAGGTTCCGCATCTGTTTCAATGCGGCGGATCAATCCTGTTAACACATTTCCCGGTCCTATTTCCTCAAACTCCATTTGACCTTTTTCCATTAAAAAGCGTATACTTTCAGTCCATTTTACCGAATGGTTGATTTGATCCGCCAGTGTCGGCTTAATTACTTCAGAAGAGTACGGTCTGGCATATACATTAGAAATAACCGGAATAGACAAAGGAGCAAAATGAAAAGTGTCAAGAAACTGTTCAAACTCCTGCTTTGCATGATTCATGTATCTGGAATGAAACGCACCGCTGACGTTTAAGGGGAGAAACATCGTAACGTCTGTCTTAGCTTCAAATATGGATGCGGCTTTGTCAATATCTTCTTTTTGACCTGAAATCACAATTTGATAAGGAGCATTTACATTCGCAATGTCAATCGCATGTAAATGATGATCTATCAAAACCTCTGAAACCTGTTCTTCATTTAGTCCCATAACGGCCGCCATACCGCCGTTGCTTACCATGCTCATCAGCTCGCCTCTTTTTCTGACAAGCTTTAACCCCGTCTCAAAATCAAAGGCTTCAGCCGCAAATAGCGCATTGTATTCTCCAAGGCTGTGCCCGGCAACAAAATCGGGTTTTATGTCTGTTTCCTGTATTTTTTTCAGGTAGCTTAATGCGTTCACTACATATAAGGCCGGCTGAGTAAATTGCGTTTTGTTTAAGTTTGAATAAGGATTTTCTATGCATAGGCGTTTGATAGAATACCCTAAGATCTCATCTGCTTGTGCCGTCAGTTCTTTAAACTCATCAAATAACTCACTGCCCATTCCCTGTTTCTGTGAACCCTGTCCCGGAAAAACATATGTGATCATTCTATTAAAGCCACCCTTCCCCGCATATATAATTACCTGCTGACTTACGTTATAGAAAATATAAGTATTGCCCCGGATAAATAGTAGCATGTTCATGTTGATGGTAACCTCTGTAAATATTATCCGTCAAGTTAATTTTTCCTACACTTTCCATCGTTTTTTCTCTGCATTTTTCCATAAAGGTATAAAGAATCAGGACATGCTGTAAAACATAAGAAAATAGACCTGCATATCACTTGTGCCAAAAGATGATGATACATAAGCTTCATTTCATTACTTAATAAAATCAACCCGTGCTTTGTCATCATTTTTCAAAAGGCAAATCTTTCGGATGCAGAAAGAAAATAGTCTAATAGAATGATTTCGGAAAAACTTATTTAAAATCAAAAATACCTCTTTGGTTTTTTCTATTGCGGAATTTCACAAAGTATTCTCTTTTATCAATCTGAAAATAAATATTATGTTTTAAAAGCTCACCTATTGTTTGCCCTGGTGTTTGACCAAATGAATGCCCCGGATAAACCCGCACTTCTGGGGAAACGATGGATTTTATCCTCTGAACACTATCGAACATATCATCTGCGGAACTGCCATGATCTTCACATATCCCGCATCCTTCCGTAAAAATCGTATCTCCTGTGAATATACTTTCTGAAAACAAATAACACATCCCGCCGGCTGTATGCCCAGGTGTAAGCAGACATTGCGCTTTCGTCATTCCTATGCTGATGGTTTCACGGTCTTCAAGAGCAATTAAGTTTTTGCATCTGAATTGGTAAAAGTCGATTTCTGTTTTCGACATATACACTTGAGGATGAAATAATGCCGAGAGCGGCTCAACAAGATTTACATGATCATAATGAGAGTGCGTTAAAAGAATTGCTGATAAATCAACCTCCAGCTCAGAAAGTTTATTAGTTAGTTTACTCAATTCCCATGATGGATCAACAACTATCGCAGATCGGCTTACAATATCTTCAATGATGTAACAATAGTTAGTCCACCCTTGATGAAATGTTTTGATCGTATGTACCGCATAAGTAACCATTTTCACCATTCCTATCAATATGAAGTTCTTTCATTCTCTCTTCCATTCCCACTTTACCAAACGGCATGCGGCTTTTCCATTCTTCAATTCATTCTTGCAGTTACGGCTTGATTCACATAAAAAAAGTTATTCTTTTTGGAGACTTGTCCATTAAGAATAACTTTTTGCAGTGACCTATTCACTCTTGGGCTGATTCATCAACGCATATAGATTGTAAATGCTGCATCATAACACGTTTGATCCGTTCTTTATTCACACGGCGAGGGTCAAACATCGCATGTAAAGCCAAACCATCGATTAAAGCGTACAGCCTCTCTCCTTCTATTTCTTTATCAGCATGTTTTTGCAATAAATGAAGCTGGTCCAAGTAGTCGATCAGATTTCGAATTGCTTTGTAAATCTCATCATGTCCCGCATCAAACATATTGTCTTTATGTCTCGCATAAACAGTAAAAGCAAACCATACCTCCATCTCTCTAATCGTTTCAGCATTTGTCGGGACAATTTCAAGCAGTATGTGTAACACTTTTTCTTTAGGCGGCAAATCATGGGCAGCAATTGCATTAATGCGGGCTGTCACCTTTTCTTTCACAAGTTTCATTGCAAAAACAAGCAATTCATCCTGAGTTGAAAAATAATGGCGAAGCGCACCTAACGACAGTCCTGCTTCTTTGGCAATGTTTCTGACTGAGGCCCCCTCCATCCCTCGTTCTAAAATCACCCGCCATGTCGCTTCTGCAATGTGTTTTCTTCTTTTTTCATGGTCAATTTGTTTTGGCATATCTTTATTTTACCAAGAAAAAAATCAGAGAGCAATTTTTATAATACAGTTGTTTTATAAAAACGCAGATGGTAAAATCATATTAAATAATACAACTGTATTAGAAAGAGGGGAACAGATTGAACAGTGTCGCTTGGATGATTGTCTTCTGCGAAATAGGATTTTGGGTTGTAATAGTGTTAGGCCTTGTCGTACGCTATCTATTTAAACAAGATAAATTAGGGCTGTTTCTTTTTGCCTTAACCCCTGTCATTGACCTGATTTTGTTAATAATGACGTCTGCGGACTTATACCGCGGAGCCGTTGCGACTACTGCACACGCGATTGCTGCAGTGTACATCGGCGTATCGATTGCTTTCGGCAAGCAAATGATCCAATGGGCGGATGAAAAATTCCGTTATTATGTAACAAAGCAAGGCTCAAAACCGCTTGTGCGCTATGGAATGGATCATGCGAAACATTATGCGAAAAGCTTGATCAGACATGTGCTCGCTTATCTTATTGGTGCCGGGCTGCTGGCCGGGATGATTTATTTTATTAATGATGCTGCCCGTACCGAAGCGCTGAGCAGTGTTTTAAAGCTATGGACAGTCATTCTGGGCATTGATTGCCTGATCACCGCCAGTTATTTTATCTGGCCGAAAAAAGCGAAAGCTTCAAAAAATCTCAGAAGTTAAAATTAGTCTCGCTAAAAAATCCTTTTTCTATTGAAAAAGGATTTTTTCACTTTTGTAAATATATGTTACACTTTATGCAAGTCATCTAGATAAGGAGCTTATATGAAAAAAGCCTATGCTTTCTCAGTATACCTGTCGGATTTTCGCTTTTTTCATTAGGCACTTGCCTAGGAAACATATCCTGTTTTTATTATTATTTTATGAGTTCTGCTGTATTGTGAATCACTAACATGTAAGGAGTGTAATACGTGAGCCAGAAAGAACACGACACGCCATTTAAAGACTTAAAACCAAGCTCAAAAATAATAGTGATTGTATCCATTGCCCTCCTTATCACAATTGCAGCTGCTGTGATCTTCGGCGGTTATTTCTTCGGCATGAAAGGGCTATTTGCCATCCTCGGCATCACATACGATTCCAATCAAACCTTATTGTTTTTTATATTGGGATGCTTTGCTGCCGGACTGGTTATAGACCCTCTAACAAAAGTCGTTTCTTTGATAATGATCCATTCACTTTCTATCAGAAAAACAGCACTTTTCACATTTGTTTTTTATTTCATCGCTAATTTCATAACAATTTGTTTAGTAGATTACTTTATGGATTCTATTTATATCCCGGACGCATTACTCTTTGTCATATCAGCATTTATGGCGTTCACTGAACTAGCATTTGATGATCGGCCTAAAACATAAACCGATAAAAAACCGCTTGTGATTGATTCAAGCGGTTTTATGCTGTAATGACATTTTCGTCGCCTCACTTTCCTATATAGTCAACGAGAAAGTGTAAAACAGTTAGAGGAATGAAACCTGAAATGCAAAACAAAAATCAAAATATGTCTAAAAACTTGTTATGGTTTCGTTTCTTCTTGTTGCTGTGTCTAGTGTGCATCACAGCCCCGGCTACGGGTGAGGCAGGATCGGGCAACCAGAGGCGGTTCATATTCTCATAGGCTTAAGGGCATAGCCCTCACTCTTTGTCCTTTCATTCGCGAGTGAAGATACATATGAAATCTTTTTGATGAATTGCTTAGTCATCTTTAATTCTCCTTCGAATATTTTGTATCCTATTCATACTCTCCTTTGCCAATATAAAAAGACACCCAACCGGATGTCTTACTCTCTTTCTACTAGAACGCCTGTAATCACCGGTGTCTCTTCACCTTCTTGCACAGGGCCGTAAGCTGAAACCTTATCACCCTTAGTTAATGTTAAGTAACTCATGTTCATCACTTGATACAAACACTTTTCACCATCTTCTTCCTGAGAAATTATAAACGAATCCAAAGCACCACCTTCATCCATTACACTCTCGACTGTGCCAGTTATCTTCACAACTTTATCAACTGGTGGATCGTTTACATTTAATTCTTCGTATGATGCTTGAGTAGCAATTTCCTTTACTGTTTCGTTAACTTCTGTCCGTGCTGTGTCTGTAGACTCGTCTTCTTGAGTAACACCAGCATCAACTATAGACAACCCATCTGTGTTTGATTCCTTGTTTATTTCATTCTGTTTCGTAGTGTCATTGTTTTTCGTTTCATTGCTGGTTGAACAGCCAGCAAGCAGTCCAATAGATATCAAAGTAATTATTATAAATTTCATGTAACTCCCTCCATTATGAGAAGAGTATACCTTACATGATTGTTTCAAACTACTTTTTAATAGACAAAAGTTAATCCCTCCCCCATACATTCCTTTCCTCTGTTCACATGTGCACCTGCATCGCGCAACTACCCAAATAAAAAAGCACCCCGAGGGATGCTTTTTTATTTTCTTTTCACATCAAATTGCGTGACAAGTCGCATATTAACATTTGCTATACGCTTACCATCTTCAAACTCATACCAATGTTCACATTCTTGCAATTCTTTTATAAGTGCTTTCTCAGATTCTGCAATTACTTTAGCTGTTCTTAAATTTTCATTATCAAACCAAAAAACAACTTCAAATTTCATAAACTTTCACCTCTTGATTTATTATCAGACAAGAGGACTAGAAATGAAACAGTTCGCAAAATTTGTCGAACGATTCCCTTTTAATCACATATTTATTCTTTCTAAACTGCCACCGTACCGCCCATTGTCTATCCTGATATTTACCGGAAGCAGTTTACAGAGAATATAAAAAGCGCCTTAACGAATATAAAATAAAATTTAAGATAATAATTTTATCTGAGCGTAACACCTTCAACACTTTATTTTCGCTTAGTTAAAGCCTTGCGTTAGACCCATTCAATCTTTAATTAATATACGCAAGGCTTTACACATCAATACCATTCACTACATACTTCATTTTTTTTCTTTATTTTTTCTTTTTTTACTATCAAATAAACCAAATGCAACTGCCAATGCAATAATCATTGCAGCATACCAAGGCCAATCCATCATATCACCACTTTCATAAAAGTAATCTGCCAAATAAGGCTAATCAAATACGGCACTAATATTGATACGTTCTTAATGAGATATTGGTTTCATTAAATAATATTCCCTCTAAACTGCCCCCGCGCTCAAACCGTTAACCGTCAATTGTCTATTCTGAGATTTACCGGAAGCAGTTTACAGAGAATATAAAACCCTTCAGTTAGAAGGGTTCTTTTGTTCGTCTTTATTTAAATTTAGATAATACCATCCCATATTCTTTCCTCTTAAATTTTGTATCCTCCAGTAATATAAATGAAATTTTTTTACACTACGGCTATCTTCAATGATTGTCTCGTTTTCTTCCTCTTTAAATGATCTTACACTTTTATATTTCATCCGTTGTCCTGTTTGCAATTGATACCAAACATCTATTCTTTTAATTCCATATTTGCGATTCGTAACATTCCCATAATTTATATCCAGTGGTATATAAACCTCATCATCGGGAAGCATAAATGGCAAAGATGTTTCTATTATGCTCTTATCATCGTTACCTAATTTTATTTTAATGTATCCGCCTGTAATAATACTTTTTCCTACAGTCCTTACCTGTAAATAGTTAAATCTAGATACATCAGTGAAATTCGCATCTTGATCAAGTCTTTTTCCTATTATTAATCTCTCTAAACTCTCGTAGCTATTAGGCAATAATAACTTGGCCCCCTCCTTTACAAAAGGAGCATTTTTAAGATGGTATTTTCCTGTTATCTCATCCATCACCATAAAAGTTCTGTATTCAAACTTAACTTTATGATCTTCATTGATTCTACCTAAAATAAAAGTAATAAATGGTACTATAATAGCTGCTGCAGCTGTTAATGCTGTGGGTAGTACACCAAAAGTTTTTATAATTTCGTACACACTGTTTTACCTCTACCTTATTATCGGTAAAGGGAATGAACAAAGAAACAATTTGCAAAATTTGTCGAACGTTTTCTGTGATTCAGATAACTGTTAACCGATGCAGTTTGCAGAGAATAAAAAAAGCGACCCCGCTTATCAGCAGTGCCGCTCCCTTGATCTATTACCTATTACCATAATAACTCACTTTAAAGAAAATGGAGTGCCGTTATCCTGCCAAGTTTATGGCATTTCTTTAAATTATAAGTTTTTTCGGTTTCTTCCTTCTCTTGTTTCTTAAAAAAACAAAATTAATAGTTGCAGCTAACAATGCCAATATATTAAGTATTAACATAATAATAGAAAAGATATTGGAAGAATTAGTGTCGGTTATTACATAAGCTGACGCTAACCCCAAAAGACTCACTACCAGTAAGGTGAAAAAAGGTAATAAACGTACAGAAGGTGCTTCAAGTGTTGAGAAAGAGTAAAATGATTTTAGCCCCTTAATTGACCCTTTTAATTTATAAAAATTTTTATCATCTGTATGTAATATTTCAATTACAGCACCATCCGAAGCATCTAAATAATCAAATTTCACTTCTAGAATGTTAGGGTTATTTTCATCTATTTTAATTATAAAATCATTTGCATCACTACTTTTTTCCAATATGGCTGCAGAAATAATTTCTTGTCCCTCACTAATTTCTATTCTAACAGGATCTTTTTCTACAATGTGTTTCCCCTCAATAGTAACATTTCCACTATTCCAAACAGTCATTTGAGTGTTGGTTACTCTTTCAACAGACTTTCCCTTAAAAATAATTTCTATATCTTCCGGAGCTTTATCGTTTTTTCCAACTACTCTTTCACTTTTGAAGGTATATGTCAGTTCATTTACTTTTCTGTTTTTATAATGAGAATAAATTGCAAATAAAATACCGAAAAGTCCTATTAATGAACCAATCCACCCCTGATTTAATAAGTTAAGCACAGATCACTTCTCCCAAATTATTCATATATTATAATGTACTTACTTATCGGCATATTATCAATATTGAATTACCCATATGTTTTATACTGTGCAACTCGTTGAACTGGCCAATCCCTTGTCCTCTCTGGGTTTTAACCAATATCCCTAAAATGAATTACACACCTGTTATTTTTGAGGAATTGACGAAAAACGCAAAGAAAAAGGCCCATCCTTGTTGTTTTGGATGAGCCTAGTTATATTTTAAATTTCTTCATAGCGTTGTTCTTGGCGTCTTGATTGATTCCGATGTACCTAAGGGTTGTCCGTTGGTCTGAGTGATTAAATATCTTTGCAGCATAGCAACGTCCTTCGTTTGTTTGTAAAAGTGATAGCCAAATGTTTTCCTCAATGTATGCGTGCCGATGTCATTTAAACCAACATACTCAGCAGCACCCCTGAGAATCTTGTAAGCCATTGACCGGGATATCGGTTTGTTGATTCCTTCTCGGCTTTTAAAGAGAAACTCATGATCCTCTTTCCCTTCGACATAGGCCTTAAATTCTCTTTGAAGAGCTGGCGTCATGTCGATTCTCTTTTTCTTTTTCGTTTTCTTCTCTATGAGATTGAAATAAGGACGTTTGGCGTCTCTTACTCTCAGCTACAGAATATCCGATATGCGGAGCCCTGAATTGATACCTGTCACAAATAGCATGTAATTCCTCATGTTTTGCTCTTTTAAAAATCTCTTGATATAAAAGATACATTCCGGATCACGTATAGACTGAACAAAATTCATTAAGAAGCTATCCCTTTCTTGTAGACTTCTTCTCCCGGAGTAAAGCCAGCCGGTAGAGAGCTTTTGCTTTCACACGATAATAGCTTCGCTGGCTCAGACCCATTTCTGCATACACTTCATAATCATACATTTCTTCCCGCTTCATATAGAGCATGACAATGATCTGCCGTTCTCTTTGAGAAAGCCGGTTAACAGCCTTTTGAATCCTTTTTAAGAATTTGTCACGCTGAATCTCCCAATCAAGACGCTTTAATGCTGCATCTTCTGTTGAGGAATGAACCTCATTCGTGATACTTGGCGGAACAATGCTGTAAGTAGGTGTAACTTTTGGTAAAAAATCATCTGGGACCTGTAAGAGATATAACCGATATTGATTCAGCAGCTTCTCTGCTTTTGATTTAGTCGCTTCTTCGTCAATCTGAGGAATGTTTAATGTTAATTGATTCATATTTTTACCCTCCCGTTTATTTGCGTCTTAAAGCTCCGTCTTTGCCTCTTTTCAGTGTTCTCCTATCTTGACCCATCATTTTCCACCAAAACCATTCTGAGCGCTCCTGCGCGTTTTTATTGAGTTTTTCTTCCTCTCCTTCCATCCCTCCGTTCAAATAAAAAACGGACACCAACCAAAGCACAGATTTCTCTGTACAGTGATCAGTGTCCGCAGGCTTTCCGTCTTGGACTATATTAAGCTTTGTCTTTTATAAACATTTTTTTATCACATAGTTCATCTAATTTTATTATCTTTGTTTCCGTGCATAATTTAGGATTTGGTTTATTCCCTAACAAAATAAGTTCCTTGCTGATAGCATGTAAAACATACCAACACTCATCACTCTCATCACTTGTTGAAGGATTTTGTGGACGTTCTTGTTCGGATCTATCTATCACAATATATTTATCTTTTGACCATTCAACTAATCTGGATACAGGCCTCATTAAAAATGGAACTGGTAAAGAAAAAACAAAGGGAATACCCAGGATATAAATTAGTTTAGTTAGCTGGTTCTCGTCTTTGCTACTTCCGATTATAAAACCATCAAGTGCAACATAGAACAAGATTAAACATGTTACAAAAATAATAACTATGCTACACCTTCTCCAATATGGTTTGAAAAAATTCGAAAATCCACATTCCTTGTCTTCAAATTCTTTGATAAACAATATGATTACGAATAATATTTCTCCAATCGTAGCAGTTATTGTACCAACGGTCGTAGATGAATTGAAATTAACTGTCCATTCTGGTAAATTGGTCAAACTTAGTATAGAAAGAAAAGCTGCTGTCCAAAATACTGTCTGCCAAAAGTGACGCCAAATCATTACAGTAAACAATTTCTCTTTAGAAAAAAGCTTCTTTTCAAAAATATTGGCTGTTAAAGTAGTTATTGGCCTAAATGTTACAACTAACCCGTAAACTAAGATACCTGCAGCAGCTACATAGCCTGGTATCCCGATGCTCTTAAGCAAACCAACAACATCCATAACATTTCCTCCTCCTTTTCTTAATAATCTCTTTTTGGAATCGACAAATTATGGATTTTCTTTAGTGTTTTTAAGAAAAACCCTATTTAAATAGGGTTCATTTGTCTTCCCTCTTCTCTATATACTTATCAATATCTTTAAAGTAAGCCGCAGCCGTGATTGAAATGATTACCGATCAAAGCAAGGTTAGCTTTCATGTCCGGCCTGTAATCGTGTTGGAAATATATCCAGAATCCGCATCCCATCAGCAAAAACAATATTCTGAGCACCCTCCCCCCCATATTGTTCACAAATAATTAACATTTATATACAGGTTTATTTTTAACCTAGGACGAATTCTTTAGGTGTATCAAAAAACTAAAGGAGTGGTGATAATGAATTTTAAAAAGTTAGTAACAACTACCTTATTAACTTCAGCTATTTTAGGATCTGGCTCAATTGCTAGTGCTACAAGTTTAGATAGTAAAGGAGGGGTCTTACCCATCTCTAATAAATTTCAAACTGACTCTATTTTCAACACAAATGGGAAAGCATCGATATCTGCAAGTGTTGTATATGTTGGTGGCAGACTAGAAGCTAATGGTTCAAACAAGGATTACAAAGACTCACAAGTATTTACCCTATCAAATAACACTGGAACAAATTATAAAGGGTGGCAAGAATCTGAAAGAGCCAACGCAGCTGCGTATCTTAAGTACGAATTAATAAATGCATCTACCGGTAATACGGTGTCTCAAGTCAGTTATTATGGTGAAGTTAAAGCAAGTGATGGACGCACTTGGCCAACTTTATCCTTTACCAGCTCCAATATAAAAGTTACAGATAAATACTATGTTAGGGTTACCAACCTTGGCAGTTACCCAGTGAATTTCGCTGGTAATGTTTACAACTGATTAACTTCTGGAAAGGCAATCTATTTTAGGTTGCTTTTTTCATTTTAAAAGCAGGCACGGGCTGATATTTATATCTAATTCACTGTAATCACATTCAGGGCAGCTGTATTCGAACATGATGCCGCCTCCTGATCCATAATCGCTTTGAATATCGGGTAAATCTGCTGAGGCACAATCGCGTTGCCTAATCCTTTAATTCTGTCCACCCGGTTGGGAACACCATGAGCCACTCTACCCACTTCGGGTTCAGCTGCCCACCGACTCTTATCCCCTCCAGGCTTGAGACTGTATTTCCCAATCTGACATATTGCTTTTTCGCTCGCCTTTCTTCCTCCATCGACGGCGCAAGCCGGTATAATAAACGATTGCCCTTTGTAACCTGCGCTTTCCAAGTCAAATAGCGTGAGGTCGAGCTCCATATTTGCGAAGTTAGCAACGTTTTCACCAACAACCCAAGTGGGTCTAAGTTCTTTGATAATCCTAAACATTTCCGGCCAGAGGTCGCGGTCACCTTCCGTGCCTCTTCGCTTCCCGGCAATACTGTAAGGCTGGCAAGGGAATCCTCCTGAAATAATGTCAATTGTTTCACCTGACTCAATCATTCCTTTTTCCTCTAAAAGCTGTCTATTCAAGGTGCATACATCGTCAAAGATGGGAACACCAGAGAAGTTTTTATTCAGTACCTTCTGGCAGATGGGTTCACGCTCACAGAATGCGACTGTTTCAATACCAACCCACTCGGCAGCAAGCGCAATGCCCCCTATTCTCGCAAATAAATCGATGCCTTTGCATGCTGTCATCCCCTATCCCCGGCAGAACTGCAATTGCAAAGAATAAAACCACCACGATCCCACCTAGAAGCCAACCGATTTGTTTTATTACACGTAACAATAATTGTTTCATCTGAAAAAGCTGATTTGCATCATGTTACTCACATGGTCTAAAGCATACTCATGCAATCATGCTGTTAGAAAGTGGTGAAGACCTTAAATACGACTTTGGCCATACTACAGTTAATATGGCTGCTGATGTTATTTACATAACACAATAAAAAAAGCATTGATCAATTCGAAGAATATCTCAATGCTTGAAAAATGCATAGAAAAAATATGGGCAAAGGGTATATTCCCCTTCGCCGAAACCCGCTACATCACACGTTTAAACATCTTTTCCATCTCATACGTGGAATGATGAATCATAATCGGACGGCCGTGCGGGCATGTAAATGGGTCTGATGTGCTTCGGAGATCGTCCAGAAGCGCTTTGATCTCGTCGTTTCTGAGGTGACGGTTTGCTTTGATTGAACCTTTGCAGCTCATCATAATCGCCGCTTCTTCGCGCAGTTTTTTGATATCAATGTTTTTAGAATCGAGCACCTGCTGAATGATTTCTTCTATCAGCTCGGCTTCTTCTCCTTTTGGAAACCAAGCCGGGTGGCAGCGGACGATGTAACTGTTCGAGCCGAAAGACTCTAAAAAGACACCTACGCTTTCGAGCTCTTGTTGATGCTGTTCGATAATGAGTGCCTCGTTCGTGGAATAATGAAACGTGAGCGGCACAATCATATCCTGCACCTCAGGCTCAACCTC
Organism: Bacillus sp. PAMC26543; assembly: GCF_014250375.1. Taxonomy (NCBI): domain Bacteria; kingdom Bacillati; phylum Bacillota; class Bacilli; order Caryophanales; family Bacillaceae; genus Bacillus; species Bacillus sp. PAMC26543. The sequence goes on from NZ_CP060193.1 coordinate 2,366,745, forward strand.
CCCGACCTTTTCACGAAAATATTCGTATTTAATACGCTCTTGGGCGGCATGCTGGTCGATAATATATAAGCCGTTTTCGTTTTGCGCCAATATATAGGTCCCATGCATCTGGCCGATCGGGTACATGATCGGCACACGTTCAGATGATGTCTGCTGAAGTTCCTGAGCGGGCTCCTGTTCGAATGCTTCAGGCAATTCCTCTGTAACAGCAGGCTCCGCAATATCTTGTTCTATTTCAGCCACAGAATGAGTTACAAGCTGCTCTGAAGGCAATTCGTCTTCTATCTCAACTGGTTCTTTGACAACTGAACTGAGCTTCATTGGTGAATACGAAGGCATAGGCGCTTTTTCCGGCACTTTTCTTTCAGCAGGTTTTTCATCAAAGGTCATGAACTGCTGCTCATTTTTGATCACAGGTGCTGACTTTTTCGGAAGCTGTGCGCTCGGTATCAGCTGCTGCTGTTTAAATACATCTTTTATGCCGTCACGAATTAAGTCGTGCAGCTCTGTTTCCTTGCTGAGCCGTACCTCAAGCTTCGAAGGGTGCACGTTGACATCGACTAAAATCGGGTCCATGGTGATTTCTATAAATGTGATCGGATGGCGTCCGATTGGCAAAAGTGTGTGATATCCTTCGTGCACCGCCTTGACGAGCGGGAAATTTTTAATATAACGGCCATTGATGACAGACGACATGTAATTTCTCGATGCCCGTGTAATCTCTGGCAGAGCGATATATCCCTTCACTTCAAAATCCAGTGAGCTGACATGAAGAGGCAGCATTTTTTTAGCGACAGCCGTACCGTAAATCGCGGCAAGGACATGGCGCACATCTCCATTTCCATTCGTTTGGAGAAGATTTTTTCCATGATGGCGAAGGCGGATCGATACCTCCGGATGTGCCAGCGCAATCCGGTTGACCACATCCGTAATATTCCCAAGCTCTGTATGAACGGTTTTCATATATTTCAAGCGGGCCGGTGTATTAAAAAACAGATTGGAAACGACAATTTCGGTTCCCTTCCTGCTTGAGGAACGCGATTCAGAAATGATGTTTCCGCCTTGAAGCATGAGCTTCGTTCCCGCTCCTTCTCCCGTGCTTGTCGTAATCTCCAGATGGGAGACAGACGCAATACTCGGCAGTGCCTCTCCCCTAAAGCCAAGTGTTCTCACTCTGAATAAATCATTCTCATCTTTTATTTTACTTGTTGCGTGGCGGCGGAAGGCACGCTTGCAATCTTCATTTTCCATTCCTTCTCCATTATCCAGAACACGAATGGATGCAAGACCCGCTTCCTCAATGTCGATTTCAATGACTGTGCTGTCAGCGTCGATGGCATTTTCCACCAATTCCTTCACGACTGAGGCGGGCCGTTCCACAACCTCGCCCGCCGCAATTTTATTTGAAAGTTCATCTGACAGCTGGATGACTTTTGCCACATTCATCACCCCGTTTTAATGTAATTTCTTTTGCAGCTTGTACATTTCATTCATCGCTTCCAGCGGTGTCATATCAAGTATATTCAGAGATTTAAAGACATCAAGTACTTGCTTTTCTTTTTTAGAAAGCTTTGGTGATGCAGCCGGTTTATCCGATTCGTCAAAGAAGGACAGCTGTGCCAGCTCTTCTTTTACCTCATGTTTCTGTACTGGTACCTCAGGTTTCTGCACTGGCACTTCCGGTTTGTTCCCTGAATGCTCAAGTTCTTTTAGAATGTCTTGAGCGCGCGAAATCAGATCTTCCGGCAACTCAGCCAGCTGGGCGACATGGATACCGTAGCTTTTGTCAGCTGCCCCTTCTTTAATTTGATGAAGAAAGACAACCGTCCCATTATATTCCTCAGCACGAACATGGACATTTTTCAGCTGCGGAAGCTTTTCTTCAAGAACCGTCAGCTCATGATAGTGCGTACTAAACAGCGTCTTGGCGCCAATATGGTCATGAACATATTCAATAATCGCTTGCGCAAGGGCCATGCCGTCATATGTGGACGTTCCCCGCCCGATTTCATCAAACAAAATGAGGCTGTTTTTGGTTGCATTTACAATCGCATTTTTGGCTTCAAGCATTTCCACCATAAAAGTACTTTGTCCGGAAATCAAATCATCCGCTGCGCCGATTCGGGTGAAAATTTGATCAAAAATCGGAAGCATAGCTTTTTTCGCGGGCACAAAGCAGCCAATTTGCGCCATAATGGAGATGAGCGCGATTTGTCTCATGTATGTGCTTTTCCCCGACATGTTCGGACCAGTAATGAGCAGCATCTGTCTGTTATCGCCCATCACACAGTTGTTAGGCACGTATTCCTGGCTGTCCATTACTTTTTCAACAACCGGGTGTCTGCCCTCTATGACCTCAACTTCATCTTTAGAAAACTCAGGTTTCGTGTAATGACGATTTTCACTGATTGTCGCAAAGCATTGCAGCGCATCGAGCTCACTCATCTGTTTGGCGAGCTGCTGCAAACGCGGAATATACAATTTCACTTTCTCACGTAGCTCGGTGAAGAGCTCGTATTCCAGCTCACAGATGTTATTTTCCGCTTCCAAAATGAGCGCTTCTTTTTCTTTTAATTCAGGTGTAATGTAGCGTTCTGCATTCGTTAGCGTCTGTTTCCGCTCATAGCGCCCTTCTTCAAGAAGGTGCAAATTCGCCTTTGTCACTTCAATATAATAGCCAAATACTTTATTGAAGCCGACTTTTAATGACCGAATGCCTGTATATTCACGTTCCTGCTGTTCAAGGCGGGCAATCCAGTCTTTCCCGTTTCTGCTAGCATCGCGGTATTCATCGAGCTTTTGATTGTACCCGTCTTTGATCAGGTTTCCTTCTTTTACTGATATCGGAGGGTTTTCGTACAGGGCTCCTTCCAGTAATTCTAGAACATCACCGCACGGGTCAATCCGCTCCGCCCGTTCCTTCGCTTTCTTATGAGCCAGTGAAGCAACAAGCTGTTTAATGCCGGGCACTTGCTTTAATGATTCCTTCAGCTGAATGAGATCCCGTGCATTGACATTTCCGAATGCGACACGGCCTGCGAGGCGTTCTAAATCATAGACTTCCTTTAAACGCTCACGAAGATCTTCCCGTTCAAAGAAATGGGACATTAATGTTTCCACCATTTCTTGACGCTCTTCAATTTGATTCACTCTGATAAGCGGACGGTCAATCCACTGTTTCAGCAGCCGCCCTCCCATCGCAGTTTTTGTTTCATCAAGCAGCCATAACAGGGAGCCTTTTTTATTTTTTGAACGGATCGTTTCAGTCAGCTCCAAATTCCGCTTCGAGTATAAGTCGATTTTCATGGCTTCTTCAAGCTCATACACTTGTACAGGCTGAAGGTGATCTAAGCTCCGTTTCTGAGTCCTTTTCAGATACGTATATAAACGGAGAAATGTTTTCGTTACGTCCGGATTCTGCAAATGCTCAATAATCTGAACGTGCTCATCCGTTTCCCCATCTTCAATCGAAATGGTAGCGCCGCACCGCTCCTTCAGCTGAGCAACCGTCTTTTCATCAAGGTTTCCCGCTACGACAATTTCCCGCGCGCCGACTGAATAAATTTCTGATATGACGTCTTCCAGCCGTTCAATTAAAACAGCCAAATTTTCACCCGTTGTTAAATCGGACAGCGCCAGCCCGTATCCGTTTGAGCAGGCCGAAACTGATGCAATAAAGTTGTTTTCTGATTCATGGATGCCTTTTCCGTCCATTACAGTTCCAGGGGTAATCAGCTGAACGACTTCACGTTTGACGACGCCCTTTGCAGCCTTTGGATCCTCCGTTTGTTCGCATATGGCCACCTTGTATCCTTTTTTAATAAGCTGCTCGATATAAGCCGAAGCAGAATGATACGGAACACCGCACATCGGTATTTTTTCAGCGGCGCCTCCGTCTCTGCTTGTTAACGTAATTTCCAGCTCTTGTGACGCTTTTTTAGCGTCCTCAAAAAACATTTCGTAAAAATCACCGAGACGAAAAAATAAAAAGGCATCCTGATGCTCTGCCTTTATTTTTAAATATTGCTGTATCATAGGCGTATAAGTAGCCATTGTTTAATCCCTCACTATGTATCAACGTTTCTATTTGCCAGCCTTCATTATAACATAAACAGAAAGTGTTAAAAGAATGATATGTCTATATAAAAAAGAGACTTGGGGTACCAACTCCCCTAGTCTCTTTTTTATTCTTCAGGATCTCCAACTAAAAATTCAGGATTGATGTCCTCCAGCTCTTCATCAAGTTCGTCTTCCCAATCCTCTTCGTCATCCTCTTCCCAATCAGAATTCACTTCTACAACAACCTTTGTTTCCCCTACCACTTCCGCCAAAAATTCCCTCTCCGCTTGCACAACAATTTTATTGCCATTTGGAGATATGGTGACTTCAAGGCAGTTTGGCTGCTGAAGCACTTTTGCAATCACTTCATGCTCATCGTCTAAGTAATTGTTATCTCTGTATCGGAGTTTAATCACATCGACGTACTTCACTCGTTCTGTGACAACCTCTGTTTTTGTATTGTCTGCGTAAGAGTACCATACGTTTATATCATAATACCCTTCAATTTCTACGGTTTTTCCGATTTTTTCTGCGTCATACTTGTGATTGATAATCCAACCGCCCAAAATGCTGCTCGGTTTTTTCTCAGGGGAGATGGTATTGGTGCACTGTGTAAATTTTCTGCCTTTCGCTACTACCGCCTTCGTGATAATTTCCCTGTATTCAGACATTCCGGCATGCCTCCTTGTTCTTCTTCGTGTTATCTTATGCTGGGCATTTGTCTAGTGTGCATTTTTATAAATAAAATATAAAAATACAAAGTTTCTGTTCCATTGTATGCAGGGGTGCCTAGAAACTTTACTCATAAGTGCGATAAAGTTTATTTGGCTAAAGGCGGCCAAACATTGAATATTTAGTACATAGTTCATTTAGTTCTGTTGATAGTTTAACATAAAAAAACACGGGCCTGAAAAGGCACCGCGTTTAAAGAGAACAGCTGTTATTTGAATGTTTCATCTTCGAACCGGTTTCTCCTTTTAGAAGGTCGCCTCCGGTTGATGTAATGATTTCATTTGTGACCTGGTTGGAAATGGTGGTCGCCACGAGCTGCAGAAGGTCATTCACCTCAACCTGAGAATCTCTGAATTCCTGGATGACAGGAATGTCTTCAAGCTCCTCTTGCAGCGCATCAATTTTTTCTTCTACTTGTTTGAGCGCTTCGAGTTTTTGGTAATGCTTCAGATTAACAGCTTGTTTTTGCAGGGCTTTAATCTGATTAATGATTACAGACACTTTTGCGTTCTCATTAATTTGCGCTTCAGCCCGTTTGAAGAAATCAACCTCTTCTGTTTCAGAGATCATTTTTGCAAGGTTTCGTGCTTGCTGCACAATGTCTTTTTTAGAGTAGAGCGTCATCTTATTTCACCTCGATTGCTTCTCCTGCCATTTCTCCGTCAAGCGACCACGTTTTCGCTTGCTGGATTTTCACGCGAACGATTTTGCCGATCGCTTCCTTTGGTCCTTTGAAATTCACAAGCTTGCTTTTTTCAGTGTAGCCGGCAAGAACCTCAGGGTTGTTTTTGCTTTCGCCCTCAACTAATACTTCGACAACCTTGCCTTCATATTCCTTCATTTTTTTAGCAGAAATTTCATTAACCAATGCGTTCAGACGCTGCAGGCGTTCTTTTTTCACTCTCATCGGAACGTTATCTTTCATTTTTGCTGCAGGTGTGCCTTCACGCGGAGAGTAAATGAACGTATAGGCGCTGTCAAACTCCACTTCACGGTATAATGACAGCGTTTCTTCAAACTGTTCGTCCGTTTCGTTAGGGAAGCCGACGATAATGTCAGTTGTTAAAGAAGCGTTTGGCATAGCCGCTTTGATTTTTCTGACGAGCTCCATGTAACGCTCTCTGTCATATTTGCGTGCCATCAGTTTCAAGACCTCTGAGCTTCCTGATTGGACCGGCAGATGAATATGATCGAGCAGATTGCCGCCTTTTGCAAGCACTTCAATGAGATGATCATCAAAGTCACGCGGATGACTCGTTGTGAAACGAATTCTCGGGATATCGATTTTGCGCAGCTCATCCATCAAATCACCAAGGCCGTAGTTCATATCTTCAAAGTCTTTTCCGTACGCGTTTACGTTTTGGCCTAAAAGTGTAATTTCCTTATAACCTTCGCTTGCAAGTCTTCTTACTTCCTGAATGATCTCTTCCGGACGGCGGCTTCTTTCTTTTCCGCGTGTATACGGTACGATGCAATACGTACAGAACTTGTCACAGCCGTACATAATGTTGACCCAGCCCTTAATTTTTCCGTTGCGGACTTTCGGAAGGTTTTCTATGACGTCGCCTTCCTTGGACCAAACTTCTATGACCATTTCTTTTGAAAGGTATGCTTCAGACAAAAGCTCCGGCAGACGATGGATATTATGCGTCCCGAAAATCATATCGACAAACGGATGTTTTTTCAAAATCCTGTTAACGACTGATTCCTCTTGTGACATACAGCCGCAAACGCCTAAGATAAGATCCGGGTTATTTTTTTTGAGTGCTTTTAAGTGTCCAAGCTCACCGAACACCTTGTTTTCCGCATTCTCACGGATTGCACATGTATTTAACAGAATGACATTGGCATCGTCAACAGAGTTTGTCGCTTCATAGCCAAGAGCCATAAAGATCCCTGCCATTACTTCTGTATCATGTTCGTTCATTTGGCAGCCGTACGTCCGGATATAGAATTTTCTTCCTTCACCCATGCCTTTGAATTCTTCAGAAATTTTAAAGTCATTATGATAAGTAACGGCTTCTTTGCCGCGTTTTTTCGCATCTTTTAAAGAAGGCGGAATGTAGACAGCTTCAAAGTACTTGCTGTAATCCTTCTCGGATTTTTTGTCCGATGGATTAACTTGTCCGCTCTCTAATTTTTGCTTTTCATTCATATGATATTTCTCCTTTCAAACCAAACTTCCACCCTCCAGTATAAAGGTTATTGAAGCTCTGCACAACTGGCAACCTATCATTGTACACTCATTGAGAATAATAATCAATAAGGAATGAAAGGGAGAAGAGTGTTCCCTTCTCCTTACAATAGCTGAAGCTCCTTTGCTGTTTTTTCAATGGCATCAAGCGCCTGATCCAGTTCTTCTTTGGTGTGCTCGGCTGTAATAATTGTGCGTATTCTGGCTTTTCCTTTTGCAACAGTCGGGAAAACGATGCTTTGGGCAAAAACACCTTGTGACAGAAGCTGATCAGAAAATTGCTTCGCTGCCCCTTCATCACCTATTAAAATAGGCAAAATCGGCGTCTCGCTCTGTGTGAGAGTAAAACCCATTTGGACAAGCATTGATTTAAAATAATGTGTATTCTCCCACAGACGCTCCATATGCTCCGGCTCTTCCAGCAAGACATCAATTGCTTCCATACAAGCTGCAGTTACAGCCGGAGGATGTGACGTGCTAAATAAAAACGGACGGCCTTTATGACGCAAATAGTCGATTAACACCTTTGAACCGGCAGCGTATCCCCCTAAAACTCCGATTGCCTTGCTTAACGTTCCGACTTGAATATGAACCCTTCCGTCAAGACCGAAATGATTTACCGTCCCTCTGCCGTCTTCGCCAAGCACTCCGGATGCGTGGGCGTCATCAACCATCACAAAAGCGTCATATTTCTCAGCGAGCTCCACAATGTCAGGCAGAGGAGCAATATTTCCATCCATTGAAAATACGCCGTCAGTGACAATCAAGCGCATGCGGTAATTCATTGATTTTCTCAGCACCTTCTCTAAATCACTCATATCTACATGCTGATAAACCTTTTTATCCGCCTTAGTCAATCTGATTCCATCAATGATAGAGGCATGGTTCAATTCATCAGAAATGACAATATCGTCTTTTGAAAGAATGCTGGAAAGTACACCTTGGTTTGTTGTAAAGCCTGATTGGAAGACTAGTGCCGCCTCTGTTTTTTTAAAGGCTGCCAGTTTTTTCTCCAATTCTTGGTGCATTGTAAACGTTCCGGCGATTGTCCGGACTGAACCGGTTCCGGCTCCAAATTGCTGAGCAGCTTCCTGTGCAGCTTTGATGAGTCTTGGATGTGAAGTAAATCCGAGGTAATTATTAGAAGAAAGCTGAATAACTTTTTTATGATTCACTGTAACAGAAGGGCCCTGCATTGATTCTACCTGTTTAACGTCTTGCCATGTGTGGTTTTCTTTCATTCTTTCAAGCTCTGCTTTTAGAAACTCAAATTCTTTTGTCATGTTGATCCCCCTTTTATGGAATTAAAATAACCTTTCCGCACTGTCCGCTTCTCATCAGTTCAAACCCTTTCTCAAACTCTTCTAATGGAAACTGATGGGTAACAATAGGTGAAAGATCCAGTGTGTTTGTTCTAAGCAATTGTGAAACCTGCCGCCATGTCGTAAACATCTTTCTCCCTGTGATCCCTTGGATGGTAAGGCCTTTAAACACGACTTTATTCGTCAAGTCGATGGTAACCGGATGTTCCGGCAGGCTGAGAATATGAAATCTCCCGCCATTTGCAGCTATTGCTAGGCCTTGCGCGATAGCTGAAGGGTGACCCGACATCTCACAAACGAGATCAGCTCCTTCCCCACCCGTTAAAGCGCTTACAATTTTGAGCGGATCTTCTTTTTCGACGGAGACCGTGCTTGTGGCTCCCATTTGTTTGGCGAGAGCTAATCTGTACTCATTTTTGTCAATGGCGACCACCTGCGCTGCGCCTGCTGCTTTTGCGACCGCTACCGCCATAAGTCCGATCGGCCCGCATCCAATAATAGCAGTCGTTCCTCCGGCGTTCTGACTCTCAAGAACTGTATGAACGGCATTTCCTAAAGGCTCTTGAATGGAAGCAATCGCCGGGTCCATATTCGCGGGATTCTTCCAAACGTTTTCGGCCGGCACTTTGACATACTCCGCAAAACAGCCTGCCGTGTCCACTCCGATAATGGCCGTATTTTTACATACATGAGGCTTTCCTGTTAAACAAGGGACGCATGTGCCGCATACAATGTGTGTTTCCGCAGAAACATACTCCCCAATTTTTACACTGCTGACATTCTCGCCTACAGCCTCGACAATACCACTGAACTCATGGCCGAAGACACAAGGAGTTTTTATTCTCTGCCGTGCCCATTGGTCCCAATTATAAATATGCACATCCGTGCCGCAAATGGAAGCTGCCTTAATTTTTATAAGAACTTCATGCTTATCGATTTCAGGAATGGGAACTTCAGCCAGCACAGCGCCGAAAGCACCGTGTTTTTTCATTACAGCTTTCATCTTTCCACTCTGCATGTACAATCCTCCTTTAAAAGTCTTGTTATAACCGGATTGTACCATGATCTGGAATCACCGTAAACAGCTGTGTCCTCCTAGGAAAGACAAAAGTATCCGTCTTGAAAAATGGGCTAAATTTTTTTATAAAAAGCCGGAATCGTTTTTACACATGACATATGGTTCATTTATATTATAAAAATACTATTGAGAGAAAATATCACAATAAATGAAAAACAACCTGCTTGCATATGCAAACAGGTTGTGAATACTTTAATTTTCTTAGCGAGGCTCCACGATTAATTTAATCGCTGTTCTTTCTTCACCATCGATCTGAATATCAGTAAAAGCCGGAATACAAATCAAATCAACCCCGCTTGGCGCCACAAATCCTCTGGCGATTGCCACAGCTTTTACAGCTTGGTTCAAAGCACCCGCTCCAATTGCTTGAATCTCGGCGGCTCCGCGCTCTCTTAACACACCTGCAAGCGCACCTGCCACTGAATTTGGACTCGATTTTGCTGAAACTTTTAAGATTTCCATTTCTGCTCCCCCTTAGTTTTACAATGGATAAGTGAGTGTTCATTAGAACAATCATTATTAGATGTTGCTATCCAAAAAGCCATCCCCACAATGCTTTTCAAAAATAGCGGGCTACCTTCCATTTTTACTATATTCACTAAGGAGTTGCTATATTCCTGCTTTTCTTTTTAATATTTTTATAAAATAACCATGTGATCAATTATTCAAAGAACATGTGATCATCATTGATTAAAATACGTTCGATTTTAACGGCTTTTTTCGTTTGATCGTCTATATCGATGACGACTCCGCTCAGGGTTGTTTTTCCTTCAGCGACAGTAAAGCGCACAGGAAGGTTTGTTTTGAAACGTTTGATAATCGTTTCTCTGTCCATCCCCAGTATACCGTCATATGGGCCGGTCATTCCTACATCAGTAATATATGCCGTGCCCTTCGGCAAAATGCGGTTATCCGCTGTTTGCACGTGAGTGTGAGTTCCTACTACAGCAGATGCCCGTCCATCCGTGTACCAGCCGAGTGCAAGCTTTTCACTTGTCGCTTCCGCATGGAAGTCGATAAAAATGTACGGTGTTCTTTTAGCAGCTTCGGCAATTAATTCATCCGCTTTTAAAAACGGATCATCGAGCGGCGGTAAAAACGTACGGCCTTGTAAGTTGATAACAGCTAGTTCTTTACCGTTTGCTTTCACATATGTGATCCCTTTTCCCGGTGTTCCTTCCGGAAAGTTTGCGGGACGGACTAAGTTCGGGACATCGTCGATAAAATCGAAAATTTCTTTTTTGTCCCAGGTATGGTTTCCCATCGTGATCGCATCTGCGCCAGACTGTATTAAACTGTGATAGATTTTTTCTGTTAAGCCTTTTCCATGTGCGGCATTTTCGCCATTTATAATGGTAAAATGCGGCTTGTATTTTGTTTTCAGCTTTGGCACATACTCTTTTACCATGTCGCGGCCCGGTGACCCGACAACATCTCCGATAAATAAAATTCTCATTTTGTAAATCCTTTCTATTCCTCAGCCGTCAAAAAAATAAAGTGATGCTTAGCGCATCACTTTATTTTGCATACTCTACGGCTCGAGTTTCTCTAATGACTGTCACTTTAATATGACCTGGATAATCGAGCTCGTCCTCAATTCGTTTTCGGATATCTCGCGCCAGGCGATGAGCTTCAAGATCATTTATTGAATCCGGCTTCACCATAATACGCACTTCACGTCCAGCCTGAATCGCAAATGATTTTTCAACACCTTCGTAGGACTCAGAAATTTCTTCGAGCTTTTCAAGTCTTCGAATGTAGTTCTCGAGCGTCTCACTTCTTGCGCCAGGTCTTGCAGCGGAAAGCGCATCTGCTGCAGCTACCAGCACAGCGATAATGGAAGTCGGCTCCTCGTCCCCATGGTGTGATGCAATACTGTTAATTACGACTGGGTGCTCTTTATATTTAGTCGCAAGCTCGACTCCGATTTCAACGTGGCTTCCTTCTACTTCATGGTCAATCGCTTTTCCGATGTCATGAAGAAGTCCCGCCCGTTTAGCAAGCTTTGCATCTTCTCCAAGCTCCGATGCCATCAGCCCAGCCAAGAATGCGACTTCCATGGAATGCTTAAGCACATTTTGACCGTAGCTTGTACGGAACTTTAAGCGGCCGAGAATCTTGATCAGATCTGGGTGGAGGCCGTGAACGCCAACCTCAAATGTCGTTTGCTCACCCATCTCACGAATGTAGTCATCGACCTCGCGGCGAGATTTTTCAACCATTTCTTCAATCCGTGCCGGATGAATACGGCCATCCTGAACGAGTTTATCAAGAGCAATCCTTGCTGTCTCACGTCTGATCGGATCAAATCCGGACAGAATGACAGCTTCAGGGGTATCATCGATAATCAGGTCAATACCTGTCAGCGTTTCAAGCGTACGAATGTTACGCCCTTCCCGGCCGATGATACGTCCTTTCATCTCATCATTTGGAAGATTGACAACTGATACCGTTGTTTCGGCAACGTGATCCGCTGCGCAGCGCTGTAAGGCGAGTGAAAGAATGTTTTTCGCTTTTTTATCCGCCTCTTCTTTCGCACGGTTCTCAGTTTCTTTTGTCATGATGGCGATGTCATGTGAAAGCTCGTTTTCAACCCGGTCAAGAATGATTTGTTTCGCTTCGTCACGAGTCAGACTCGAAATTCGTTCCAACTCAGACTGCTGCATACGAATCATCTCATCCACTTTGCTTTCCATCTCTTCAATATGTTGTTGTCGTTCATTCAGAGAATGATCTTTCTTCTCCAACATCGCTTCCCGTTTATCAATTCCCTCATGTTTGCGATCAAGGTTTTCCTCCTTTTGGAGTAAACGGTTTTCTTGTTTTTGAAGCTCATTTCGTCTTTCACGAACTTCTTGTTCAGCATCTATTCGAAGTTTGTGGATTTCATCCTTTGCTTCAAGCAGAGCTTCTTTTTTCAGTGCTTCAGCATCACGCTTTGCATCTTCAAGAATTTGCTCGGCTGCACCGCGTGCGCCTGCAATTTTCGCTTCGGCAATGGTTTTACGAACATAGTAGCCAACAACTAAACCGAGTAGAATCAGCAAAATGGAGATGAGAACCATCATAATTGGGGTCATACTTTCACCTCCTCTTGCTATGAACTTGGTTGTTGCTCAAAATAAGTGTCGGCATGTACATTGTCTAGTTTTCTCAACATACAGAACCTTCACAGGGAATGAAAGTTTCATCGCCCTTGTCAAGTTTAAATGGTTTAACAATCATGTTAAAAAAACAAATGTTACAACTTCATTGTAATTGTGTCGGAAATACTTGTCAAGCTTGCCAGCTTAACGTTTGCCGAGCCCCTATTTATCGTGCCGAACGTGAATCCGCCAATCTTTTGAAAAAACAGATCGTAAATTACTCCTGATTTAGAAGCTGGTATATTTTATTGTTCACTTGTCCAAGTTTAGCGTTATTTTGAATGTTTGACAACAAAACAACAACGGTTTGTCCGGATTTGCTGAAGCTGTTCAATACGTTGAAGCCCGGCATGACTCCGTGGTTTGAATAGCTTCCGGGAGCAACATAAAATCCCATCCCGTATGTGGAACTGCTCCCTGGCGTGAACATTTTTTCATAGCTTTCTTGCGAATAGAGCTTGCCGTCTATCAGTGCTTTGTCAAATTTGTACATATCGGCAGCACTCATATATATATCGCCTGCTCCATAAAGCTGAGATAAATCAGGCATATACGGTGTGACGGCCCTGCTGCCTTTCAGCTTGTAGCCGACAGCTGGATAAGGCTGCTTATCGTATGTCTTGTAAAAACCCGAATGCGTCATCCCTGCAGGCTTAAAGATATGATTGGTTATGTATTGTTCATAAGACTCACCGCTCACTTCAGCAACAATATAAGCGAGAACTGTATAGTTAGAATCCTGATAGTCCCATATTCCAGGCTGGCGTTTGATTCCTTGCTGCTCTATGTCTTTTATTAAGTCATCCGGAGTGATCTCGCCATTCCCTTCAACATGTCCGTTTATCCCCGATGTATGAGTAAGCAGATTCTTTAATGTAATATTCTTTCCGTTGGGAAAATGGGATAAATACGTGCTGACCGGATCACTTGTCTGGAGCTTTCCCTTTTCCTCAAGCTGTAAAATAGCGGTTGCTATCAGCGCTTTTTGTGACGATCCGACATAAAAGGATGTCGCAGGATTGTTTTTTATATGATGCTCGCGGTCCGCGTAACCAAAACCTTTATTGATTACTACTTCTCCATTTCTGACGATCATGGCTGTCCCGCTGAAGCCGATCTCTTTTAAATAACTGCTGATTTTTTGATTGCGGTCCACTGCTTTGATTTGTTCCTCTGTTTTTTTGGCTTTGTTTTTCTTCTGATCAGCTTGCTTCTGACCGGTATCAGAAACCGCCGCAGCTTCTTGAGATGGTTCGGCTTCTTCATCCTCTCGATGAATGGCATTCCAAATCGTGAAACAAATGATTGCGGCCAACATACCAAACAAAAGTTTGCCTCTTTTATTTAGTTTTCTCCGTCTGCGCGTCGCAGTTCTTCTGCGAGTGGGGCTTGTCATTCATTTTATCCTCCCAATCTAATTTCAAATACACACGTTTTGTTAGACGTATGAAGTACTATAAAAGTTGTCAAAAAAACCAATTTATTTATCTTTATTTTGCAGAAAATATAAAAGAAAAAAAGGCAGAGTTTTCACTCTGCCTTTTTTATCATTTCAAATTCATTTTATTTTTATTCTTCAAATTCAAGTTCTTCCTGTGTCTCTTCCGCCTGTTGCTGTACTACTCCGTTATTATCTAAGCCGTAATGTTCACGAATTTGCTCCTGAATCATCAGCATGATATCTTTATTTTCTTTTAAGAATTGTTTGGCATTTTCACGGCCTTGGCCAAGACGCTCTTCTTCATAAGAGTACCATGAACCGCTTTTTTGCACGATATCAAGTTCAGTTCCGAGATCAATGATTTCGCCTTCTTTTGAGATACCTTCTCCATACATAATATCAACCTCAGCTGTACGGAACGGAGGAGCCACCTTGTTTTTCACGACTTTAATTCTCGTTTTATTCCCCATAACGTCGTTGCCTTGTTTCAGCTGTTCAGCACGGCGTACTTCAAGACGAACGGAAGAGTAGAATTTCAGCGCACGACCGCCGGGAGTCGTTTCCGGGTTTCCGAACATAACGCCGACTTTTTCACGAATTTGGTTAATGAAAATCGCAATAGTTTTCGATTTGTTGATAGCCCCTGAAAGCTTACGAAGCGCTTGAGACATTAAACGTGCCTGCAAACCGACATGTGAATCTCCCATGTCGCCTTCAATTTCCGCTTTCGGAACGAGCGCCGCTACAGAGTCGACAACAACGATGTCAACTGCACCGCTTCGAACCAACGCTTCTGCAATTTCAAGCGCCTGCTCGCCTGTGTCAGGCTGAGACAGTAAAAGCTCTTCGATATTGACACCGAGTTTTTGTGCGTATACCGGGTCTAGCGCGTGCTCCGCATCGATAAACGCAGCTTGTCCTCCCTGCTGCTGAACCTCAGCAATTGCATGAAGCGCCACAGTTGTTTTACCTGAGCTTTCAGGACCGTATACTTCAATAATCCGTCCGCGGGGATACCCGCCTATTCCCAATGCCGTATCAAGAGCGAGGGAGCCGCTTGGAACAGTAGAAATTCTTGTATCTGTCTTTTCTCCCAGTTTCATAATGGAACCTTTGCCGAACTGCTTTTCTATTTGTTTAAGAGCCATATCTAAGGCTGCCTGACGATCACTCATTCTATTTTTTCCTCCTTTATGTTACCACTACATATACTATACCCTGTTTGAAGGGATTTGCCAAGAAAAAAGCGAACGCATATTCGGATTTTTTCTTGGCCTGATTTCTACCAAAATATCATAATGAGTCAGAGAAATCATGTTTTTTGAGGAGGATAGTGTGCTGAAAACATTATTTTTGCTCTAACAGTTTTAAAATTAAATGGCAGCCATATTTAGCAGCACGTTTTCTGATTCCTGTTCTGGAGCCTGCAAAGTGAAACTCGTGAACCTCTTCTTTTCCGTTTGCAAAAATACCGATAAACACATGTCCAGGTGCATGGCCTTCTTGAGTATCAGGGCCGGCAACACCGGTAAAGCTAATGCCAATATCGCTTCCAGTGAGCTGCTGAACACCCTTTGCGAGCTCAGATGCGCATTCCTCGCTGACTGCGCCGAAACGGTCCAATGTTTCCTTTTTGACGCCGATGACATTTTGCTTCACTTCGTTTGAATAGCAAACAACGCCGCCGGAAAACAATGCTGAAGCGCCGCTAAGGTCTGTCAGCCATTCGGAAAACAGCCCGCCGGTAAAGCTTTCTGCGGCAGAAAGCGTGATGCCTTTTTCCTTGCATGCTTTAGATAGCTCTTTCACAAGCGATGTATCGTCGTAGCCATAGAAAAATTCACCGACACGTTCTAAAATAACGGCTTCTGTTTCTTTTAACAAACGCTCTGTTTCTTTTTCATCGGCATGTTTTGCTGTCAAGCGAAGCGTCACCTCTCCGTCCGCTGCCAACGGAGCGATCGTCGGGTTCGTCTGTGCATCAATGATATCTTCTAAATCAGCTTCAAGCTGAGATTCGCCGATACCGAAAAAGCGAAGAACAGTTGATACAATTTTTTCATTGGAGCCCATCTTTTTAAGAAGAAGCGGTTTTGCCTCATTTTCAAACATCGGACGCAATTCGCTTGGCGGCCCGGGAAGAAGCATATAAAAGCGCGAATCATGCTCTGTAAGCATTCCCGGCGCCATTCCAAAGTGATTCGCCAGTACGTCAGATCCTTCGATGACAAGCGCCTGTTTTCGGTTATTAGGTGACATCGTGCGTTTTGTTCGTTTGAAATAATCCTCAATGGATTGAAACGCCTCATCATTTAAAACGAGCGGACGTCCCAGCACATTTGCTATTGTTTCTTTTGTTAAATCATCTTTTGTCGGCCCGAGCCCTCCTGAAAAAATAATAAAATCAGAGCGCTCTTCAGCAATGCGGATGACCTGCTTCAGCCGCTCCGGATTATCACCGACTGCTGTATGGTAAAATACGTTTACTCCGATTTCTGCCAGCTGTTTGCTGATAAATTGAGCATTTGTATTAGCAATCTGACCGAGTAAGAGCTCTGAACCGACTGCAATAATCTCTGCTTTTTTTGGAAATTCCATCATGTATGTCCTTCTTTCTTAGTTAGATGCTTTTAGCGCTTCCCAGTTTTTAGCGAAATAGTCCCAGCCTGATACAACGGTAAAGAATACGGCTACCCATAACGCCAGGTCAGCGAACGGAAATGACACAAGCTCAAACGGAAGATTGTGAAGAAGCAATGCAGATACTGCAATGATTTGTGCCCAGGTTTTAATTTTACCAAGCATATTCGCAGCGACTACTTCTCCCGTTCCGGCTAATACAAGCCTTAAACCTGTTACGGCAAACTCCCGGCTGATAATCACAATGACCATCCAAGCTGGAGCAAGATCAAATTGAACAAGGATAATTAACGCTGCCGATACGAGAAGTTTGTCCGCAAGCGGATCGAGAAATTTCCCAAAGTTTGTAACAAGGTTCAGTTTGCGGGCATAATAACCATCTATCCAATCTGTCGTCGATGCAATAATAAACAAGATAGCGCCCGCCAAGTGTGTGACCGGAATGGATTCGTCTCCAAATTCGAGCCTGCCCCAGTCAAACGGCGCCAGCATGATAATCATGAAGATTGGGATTAATGCAATTCTTGCTAGTGTGATTTTATTCGGTAAGTTAAACATAAAGCCCCTCCAGTTTCATACTCGGACGTGAAGAAAAGTCATCTGGTGATTAAGATGACTTTTCTTCCTTTTTATTTACAATCTTTATTGTTTGTGCCATCACTTCTTTAGGATCAAGTTTATATGAAAGAACCTCACCGTTGATTTTTATTTTCAGGTTAGGTGCATATCCTGTACGGATTTCAACTTGTTTCTGATCAGTTATGTCTTTTTTATATGTTTCGTCTTTTTTCAGTGTACCCTCTTTAAGAGAGCTGCTGTTTTCATCGCGCACTCGAATCCAAGAGCTGTCTGAAGCCTTCAGCTCAAGCTCGATTTTATCAGCGCCGGACACTTCATAAGTTGTTACAGATCCTTCAGTGCCAGTTGCTTTCACCTCTAGTTTGTCACTGTCACTGTCTTCTTTTTTATCTTCTTTGTCTTTCGTTTCTTTTTTCGTGTCTGTCTCTTTTTCAGAGCTGTTGGTTTGATTCTCTTTCAGCGTTGAATCTTTAGGGATCTCATACTTGCTTTCACTTTTCGCGATTGATTTTTCTGATGCCGCATTGCTATTATCATCGTTTTTATGATTCGCAAACTGAATTATAGCGTAAACAATGGCGATCACGACAATCACGCCGAGAATCACAAGTATTGTAGGCAGCAATTCCAGCGCCTTAGAAGCAGGCTTTGGCATTTCCTTCTGGAGATTCATGCCGGAGATTTTTTCAGACACATCGTCATGATACGTATTCGGGATATCTTTTTTATGCTCCTCAAACAATTGGTCAGCATCAAGCCCGACGGCTTCCGCATATTGCTTGATGAAAGCCCGGACATAAAACTTACCCGGAATAATGTCATAATTTCCTTCCTCCAAGGCGGTTAAATACCTTTTTTGAATCTTAGTTGCCGCTTGGAGATCATCCAATGACATTGCTTTTTCCTCTCTGGCTTCTTTCAGCCGGATTCCTAGTTCAGTCACAACAAACACCTTCCAATTTTAAAAATCAAAGCTTGAAAACCCGGATTGATCAAACATTTGGGGTTCTTCAGCATGTTCATATGTAATAACCTCATCAGGATCATTTCTCAGTTCAATAATATAATCAAAGTCATCTAGTGTATACTCTGTATTTTGAACGAATATGTCCGGATGCTCCACCACTTTTGTAGCAGGCAGCCTCATGATTTCCCTCACCAGCTGCAGATGGCGTTCTGATCCTCTTCTTGTCGATACAATTCCGTCAATGATAAAGACATTTTCAGTGCTGTATTCATCGGCAATCAGTTGGCTTCTGATTGTCTGTTTCAGCAAGGTAGATGACACAAACAGCCACCTTTTGCTGGCGCATACGCTGGAAGCTACGATTGACTCCGTTTTCCCGACGCGCGGCATTCCCCGGATCCCGATTAATTTATGGCCTTCTTTTTTGAACAGTTCGGCCATAAAATCGACTAATAAGCCCAGCTCGTCCCGTTCAAAGCGAAATGTTTTCTTATCATCGGCATCCCTCTGGATGTACCGGCCGTGACGCACAGCGAGACGGTCGCGAAGCCTTGGTTCTCTCAGCTTCGTTACTTTAATTGTTTCCATCGTTTTTAAGATTGATTCTAATCGCTTAATTTGATCTATATGGCGGCACCTGAGCAGCATTCCCCTTCTGGAAAGATCGACGCCGTTTATCGTTACGATGTTAATAGAAAGCATCCCGAGAAGAGATGAAATATCCCCGAGCAGTCCGGGGCGGTTCACTTGAATTTCATATTCAAAATACCATTCGAGCTTTGCCAAATGATATACCCCCTTCATTGTGGCAAAATTTTACCTTCCTTTATCATAAAGCATTTTTCTCTAATTAGAAAGAAGAATGTTGCTGTGATGGGGAAAACATAAAAAAGAGAGGAAGAATCTCCTCTCTTCTTAATGAGTGCTGTTATTTTCAACAAGCTTAACCATCATATTGGCAATGGCGTGCTGTTCTTCTTTAGATGCTACGCTCCAAAGATCTGCCAGCACTTTTTCCTGCTCGTTCTTAGAATCCACTTCATTAGCCAGGTAACCGCCGATTTCTGTAGCAAGGTCAGTGATGGTGTCCTGACTCATGCCTTTTTCTTGCGCATAGTTTAAACGATCACCAAGGAAATTCTTCCAGTTATCCCAGTTTTCTAATACTGACATGTGAGTTTCCTCCATTTCATGTGAAGTTACAAAATTATTTTGTCCTTCTTAAAAGAAACTATACACATTTTATTTTGCTTCAGCAGTGCCAGCCGCCGTTAACTGACAGAATCTGTCCAGTAATATAGGAAGCTTTTTCAGACAGGAGAAATGCTGCCGCCTCGGCAACTTCTTTCGGCTGTGCAAGCCTGCCGATCGGGATTTCATCAGCGATCTCTTCTAATTCATCCGGATTGAATTGATTCATCATGTTTGTATCTACAGCACCCGGCGCTACTGCGTTGACCCTGATACCGCTTGGGGCCAGCTCCTTAGCCAGTCCTTTTACAAACGAGTGCTGCGCTCCCTTTGCCATGCTGTACAGCACCTCACACGATGCGCCAGTCTCTCCCCAAATAGAGCTGACTGCCACGATCGCTCCCGATTTGTTACGGATCATGCCTGGAAGAAGGTTTCTCGTCAGCATGTAAGGACTTGCCACATGCAGCTGAACCATTTCCTGTACCGTAGCATTATCTACATCAGTAATCAGTCCAAAATGGCTTCTGCCGCTGTTTAAAACGATCGCATCAACCGGCTGAACAATTGATTTTGTTAGTTCATCAGCGCCAGTGGGAGTGGAGAGATCTCCTTGCAAAATATCAGCATATATGCCAAATGACCGTTTCAGTTTTTCAGCAAGCTCTGCAGCCGCGCTTTCATTCTGATTGTAGTGCAAAAGCAGATCATACCCCTCTGCTGCAAGCGATTCACTTATGCTTTTGCCGATACCGCCGCTCGCCCCGGTGACTAATGCTGTTTTTTTCATCCTCTTTCCTTCTTTCCGCAGAAAAACACCCCTCACTTGGAGGGATGCATGTTAAGATTTAGGAACCACTTTGCAGACAGTCAGTCTGTCCTCAGCAATTTCCTCTTGTATGATTTGCTGCACATCCTCAAGGGTGATCTGCTCGAGAACAGTTACGATATCAAACAGGCTCATCTCCAAAAATGCATAGCGAGTGAATTGGTTAGCGATGTATTCAGGTGAGTTTAATGCCTTTAAAAATGACCCGATTTTTTTCTTTCTGGCAAGTTCAATCTTCTCAGCGGTGATGATTTCACCGGCACGAAGCAGATTGCCTGAAATGTCTTCAGCCAATTTATCCGGTTCAGGCGTGTCCCCGCCAATGGCCGCAAAACCGAACCCATATTCAGCCGTAAAATCAAAGCTGAACGTTTCATCTATATACCCTTTTTCATAAAGGGACTCATATTGGGCAGAGCTTTTGCCGAACAAAGATTCAAGCAATAGGTTCATTGCAAGTTCATGCTTGAGCAGCTCTTTCCCTAATTTATACGGATGCTTTGATTTCAGTCCGACGAGACATTTCGGTCCCTGAACATTCATTTTAATTTCTTTTTCTTTCCGGAAAACAGCTTCTTGCTCTTTTACTTCTTCCCGTTTAATTTCCGGCTGATCTGTATACGGTTTTCTTTCCTGATTTTCTCTTACCTGAGAAATGATCGCTTCAGGATCAACAGGGCCGACTATAAAGAGGAGCATATTGCTCGGATGATAAAACGTCTCATAGCATTCGTAAAGAAGGTCCTTTGTGATATGGGATATACTTTCTACCGTCCCGGCTATGTCTATTTTGACAGGATGATCTTTGTACATGTTTTCAATCACCCCGAAGTAAAGCCTCCAGTCAGGGTTATCATCATACATGTTAATTTCCTGGCCGATAATCCCTTTTTCCTTTTCCACCGTTTTTTCTGTAAAATAAGGGTCCTGCACAAAATCAATCAATGTCTCCAAATTGCGTTCCACATTTGACGTGCTTGAGAAAAGATAAGCTGTTCTTGTAAATGACGTGAACGCATTGGCAGAGGCGCCCTGTTTACTGAAATCTTGAAAAACATCTCCATCAGCTTTTTCAAACAGCTTATGTTCAAGAAAATGGGCAATCCCGTCCGGAACCTGAACCATCTCGTCTTTTCCAAGAGGGACAAACTGATTATCTATAGACCCGTACTTTGTTGTGAATACCGCATACGTCTTGTTGAAGCCTTTTTTCGGCAAAACGTATACGTCCAGGCCGTTTGACATTTTTTCATGGTACAGCGTCTCCTGAAGCTGTTCAAATTCGATTGGTTTTATCAAGATGCACCCTCCGTCCCTTTTAAGAAATAAGTCGTATCAAGCTGAATCTTTTCGCCGACTTTAATGATATCCTCTTTTGTCACCCGCTCAATATTGGCAAGGAAATCTTCGATCGGAATATCGACTTGGGCAGCGGCCTGCTGATATAGAAATTCAGATAAACCGTACGCAGTATCAATTGTTTCCAGCACCTGATTCTGAATCATGGCTTTCGTCTGTGAGATGTCTTGCTCACTGAACTCCCCGTTTTTCATAGCCTGAAATTGCTCGGCAATAATAGAGACGGCTTGTTTGTAGTTTTTCACTTCAATTCCTGACATCACCATTAATAAACCTTTAAAGCTATCGATACGCGAGGCTGCGTAATAAGCGAGACTGGCTTTTTCCCGAACATTAATGAAAAGCTTGGAATGAGAAAAGCCGCCGAACATTCCGTTAAAAACTTGTAAAGCTGAATAATCCTGATCCGTAAAAGTAATATTGGTCCGATAGCCAATATTCAGCTTGCCTTGTTTGACGTCTTCTTCATCAATGACTTCTTTGGGCTCAGGTTGTTCAGCATGATTGTTCACAAATGTTTCCAGAGCGCGTTCCTCTGTGTGAAAATATTGATCAATAGCAGCTTGCACTTGTTTCCTGTCAACATCGCCGACGACATATAAATCAAGCTGGTCTTTTTGGATCGCGTGTCGGTATGTTTCATATAATTGATCGGCCGTAATGGCATCAACATCGTCGATCTCTCCATTAACGTGCAGCGAGTAAGGTTCATTTTTACACATTTCCTGTATAAGCCTTAGATTAGAGTAACGCATTTTATCATCATAAACCGCTTGAATTCTCTGCTTCAGCGTTCGTTTTTCTTGATCCACATATTGCGATTGAAAAACGCCTGCTTCTAAAGCAGGTGAAAAGACGATTTCTGCGAGAAGCTGCAGCCCTTTTTCAAGGAGAGGCGTCTGATCTTTTAAATATTTTTCATTCGGAATTTCAAGCCTAAATGTAATCACATGCTGTTCACCTTTTTTCGAGAGATCAGCCGAAACAGACGTGCCGTACAGTTCATCCAGATAAGAACGTAAATCTGCAGTTTTCGGACGGCTTTCTGTTCCGCGAAGCAGCACATGCGGGAACAGCGCTCTTTTCGTAACTTGCTCCTTTGTTAAGGGCGCCAGCATTTTAAAGATAAGCGAGACGGTTTTAAATTTTTCTGTTTCTACAATATGTGCGGTTAAACCGCCGTGCTTTGTTTTGACTTCATTGACATATGACATGTGAAACCTCCTTCGTTCATTTCTTATTAGTATGTATTATGACCAAATTTCAGCATTCGCAGAAACACTCTTTCATGTAATTATAGCAACTGTAGGATTTATAAGGAAACAATAACCTCTTACGTATTAATTGTTCGTCCGCTATTGGAAATAAAAAAGAGCTTCCTGCTTGATGCCTCTTAATCACAAGTTTTCTGCCGAGATTCGCTATTTTTCTCAGCAAAAAAAAGACGGTGTGTCAAACCGTCCCTAAGTTTTTTTCTTCTTCACTTTTTTTAGCATCTACATTAAAGAGCACCAGAAATAAGGAAATAATCCCGCAAAACGCGGAAAGAATGAAAATAAGCCAGCTTGCATTAGACATCAATGCCGCAAACACAGGCGGCCCGAGAGCTACTCCAATAAAGCGCATACTATTATAAAATGAGGAAATAGTTCCGCATTCCTCACTCTCAATCCCTTCTGTTATCAGCGCATCTAAAGCAGGAAGCGCCATTCCGATTCCAATTCCCCCAAAACTCAAAAAGATAAATAAAAAATAAAAACTGTGGTTCCACCACAAGCCGATAAAAGACAGGCTTAACATAATCATCCCTGTAACGACGCAAAATTTCATTCTTGCCTTATCTTTGCCGATCTTTTTACCCGCTATAAAAGAACTGCTGGACAGGAATAAAAGAGGTATCGCCAGCAGCCCGCCTTTGGCCACTCCGTCAATTGTATATTTATTCTCTAGCGTATCTGATAAGTAAAATAATACGCCAAATAATAAAAACATAATGACGCACCCAATAATAAAAACTGTGTAGAGCCAGCGTCCATCCTGTTTAAAGATTTTCCGCACATTCTTGAGGAACTCTGAAATTGTAGGTGCATCCTCATCTTCTTCAGGCTTCTCGACCAGAAACAATACGAGCAAAAAGCTGATCAAACAGAAAAACGGAATAAACCAAAACGGGACGAACCAGTACCAGGAGGCAAGTAAGGCGCCCAGTATGGGACTCAGCACTTTTCCGGAGGTGTTAGCGGTCTCAATATCGCCAAGACCGGCACTGACCTTTTCATCATCCCCCTTAAACAGATCGCCGATAAACGGCATGACGATGGGAGCTGCACCCGCTGATCCGATGCCTTGAAGAACCCGTCCGGCCAAGATCATAGCGTAAGGATTGTCTATATATGTTGAAGCAAAAGCAGCCACAGCTCCCCCTATTCCCGCAATAAGAAGGCATGGGAGCAGTACTTTTTTTCTGCCAAATCTATCCGACAGGTACCCGGCGATCGGAATGCAAATGATTGCTACCACCGAATATACAGTGATAATTAATGACACTTGAAATGAACTGACCGACAGCTTTTTCTCCATCATCGGAAGCACGGGAATCAGCATGGAGTTCCCTAATGTCATAACAAGCGGTACGGAAGCCAGAGCAATAATATTTTTCATTCCTATTTTTTCTTTCAACATTTTCACCCATTCACTTTGTCATCCTTTATATCTTGCGTTAACCGCAGTAAAAGTATGTACAAAGAAACATAAACCAGACAAATAAAAAAACAGACACATCACAGGCGTCTGTTTTAGAATCGTTTACGCAAAACATGGAATCTGAATTTGTCGGCTCTGAAATAATTTAATGAATAAAGCACCGGTTTATCATGCTGATCGTAATGCGTTTGTTTTAACAGCAAAAGAGCTGTTTCCGGATCGCATTCCAGCACAGGAGAAATCGTATCATGATAGCCGATCGGCTCAATATCAGTTACAGCGTAGCTGATCACAGAGCCTGAATTTTTCTCAAGCAGGTCAAACATAGACTCTTGCTGGTGAGAAAAAGAATCCGGCAATATATCCATCGGAATTTTGTCAATACAATACACAATCGGCTGCCCGTTTGCCGTTCTGACACGTTCAAGATAAAAAACTTCCTGACCTGATGTCAGATGAAATCTCTTGATATCATCATCAGACGGCATAAGCACTTGAGATGAAAGAAAAATCGTTCCTGGAATCATATTAGCCTGTTCAATCATCTTGGTTACACTGTTCAGCTGTTCAATGCCCGAAAGAAATAACGGCTTAGAATGGACAAAAGTTCCTACACCATGCCTTCTGATAATCACATGCTCTTCTTCCAATATCCGCAGTGCTTCACGCAAAGTCGCCCGGCTGACACCAAGCTTTTTGGAAAGCTCAAATTCAGAAGGGAGCTTTTCTTTCTCAGTGTAGATTCCATTTTTAATATCCTCTTTTATTCGTTCAATCACTTTTAAATACAAGTGCCGATTATCAGCTTTTGTAGACATGTTTCCCCTCCGTAAACCACTTTCGATAAAAATTATTGAACAATTGGGACAACTATATCATGTTTTGTCGAAAAAATAAATAAAAAGGTGTACAGTTTACATAATGTTATTATTGTTACTGAACTCCCTTCATTTAAGAAGAGAGCTCATCATGTTTTTCTTTTGATATTAAGACTTCCCTTGGTTTGCTGCCTTCATACGGGCCAACTACGCCGCGTTCTTCCATTGCATCAATCAGGCGTGCCGCTCTCGTATACCCGATTCTGAACCTTCTTTGCAGCATCGATACGGATGCAGTCTGCATGCCGACGATTAATTCGACGGCTTCATCATAAAGGTCATCGGTAACCTCAGTATGGGTTTCCGTTGTTTCCTCAGGAATCATTTCTTCCTGATATTGAGCTTTTTGCTGCGTAATGACATGATCCACGACCTGCTCCACTTCTTCGTCTGACAAAAATGCACCTTGTACACGGACAGGTTTATTAGCCCCGACAGGTAAAAACAGCATATCTCCTCGTCCTAAAAGCTTCTCAGCGCCCCCCATATCCAGAATGGTCCTTGAGTCCGTCTGTGAAGAGACACTGAATGCGATTCGTGACGGAATATTTGCCTTGATGACCCCTGTAATGACGTCAACTGACGGACGCTGTGTCGCAATAATAAGATGGATGCCGGCAGCCCGTGCCATTTGGGACAATCTCGTAATCGAGTCTTCTACATCAGATGAAGCTACCATCATGAGATCAGCTAGCTCGTCCACAATGACCACGATATACGGCAGCTCTGGCTGTTTTGCCTCTCCCTCATTATTGGAGCGTTTTATATAATCATTGTACCCTTCAATATTTCTTGTTCCTGTATGAGAAAACAATTCGTACCGACGTTCCATTTCATTGACAACCTTTTTCAAAGCTTGTGATGCTTTTTTCGGGTCAGTTACCACCGGAGCAAGCAAATGCGGAATCCCATTGTACACATTCAGTTCAACCATTTTTGGGTCAATCATCATCATTTTCACTTCATGCGGTTTAGCGCGCATCAGAATACTTGTAATAATGCCGTTGACACAGACACTTTTTCCGCTTCCGGTCGCGCCTGCGACAAGCAAATGAGGCATTTTGTTTAATTCAGCAAGCACAGCTTCACCCGAAATATTACGGCCAAGTCCGATTAACAGTTTTGCATCAGGTCTGTCATTAAGTTTTGATTCAAGCACTTCCTTCAGCGATACCATAGCCACTTCCGCGTTTGGAACTTCTATTCCGATGGCAGATTTACCTGGAATAGGCGCCTCAATCCTGATGTCTTTTGCAGCTAACGCCAGCGCTAAATCGTCACTTAGGTTGACTATTTTGCTTACCTTCACTCCTACATCCGGATACACTTCATATTTCGTGACAGCCGGTCCAAGATGAACCTGTGTCACTTTCGCCTTTACGCCGAAGCTTTGGAAGGTGCGTTCAAGCTTTCTGGCATTTTCATAAATATTTTTTTTATCAGCCTGCTGGCCGGTATGCTTCGGATCAGCTAATAAATCTAATGACGGCATCTGATAATCTTTATTTTCAAGTTCTGTAAAGGTCATTGGCGGAGCAGCAGCCGTTTCATTATGCTCAGCCTCGGACTGTTTTTCCTGAAGCGGTTCTGTCGCCGGCTCAATTCGTTTTACCGCAGCTGCCGGAGGCTCTTCCGTTTCATTCCGGTCTGAAAAGCTTGAGATAATCGGCTCTGAATGAATGAGAGGCGATACCATTTCCTGCTCCTCTTCTTCAGCAGCGGGCTCTGGCTCCATTTGCTGTTTTTTGCGCGCCGGCTTTTGTTTTTTACTGGTATTGGCTTTCGCTTTTTTCGATGATTTCATATTTGTTTTGACTGATTTCATATCATCAATAAAAGCAAACCATTGTTCTTTGATGAAACGGCCGATCGGGCTCATCCACTTTTTCAGCGTTTCTTGAAGAGAACGCCCCGTGACCAGAATCATTCCGATCAAAATCATTACAATCGCCATAATTTGAGAACCAGTTGATGCAAACAAAAAGTGTGAAGCCGCAAACAGAAGCGCCCCTATCATTCCCCCGCCTAAATCAGGTGAAGCAGAGCTCCCATTCATGTCCATTAAAAATAATTCCCATGTATTGCGGATCACGCTGGCAGACTCAATAGATCCTCTGTTCGTCAAATTTTTAAACAGCTGCACATGAGAAAGCAGCAATATGCTTGCAATGATGCAGTACAGCCCCGCCTTTCGTCTCGTTAAAAGACTCGGCGTTTTTTTCTTCCAAAATAGTGAAACCCCTAAAACGAATAAGCCTAACAAGCATAAAATAAACCACTCACCAGCGAAAAAACGGAACAAGTAGATAAAGGTTTGTCCCACTACACCAAGCTGTAAAATGGCGATAATTGAGATAGCAATGCACAGCAATCCGTTTAATTCAAATTTTATGTTGAGCTGTTTTGCCTGTTTTTTTCTCGATTTTCTTTTTTTCTTTGCCACACTCATCACCTTACTGCGTTAAAAAATGTAAGTTCATACATAATGAAGAAAGCAGCCGTTTACTGGCTGCGTTTTTCTGTAGGATTCCCCTATTATAGCATATTTTGCCCTTAAAAAAGGGCCGGAATCTTATACGTTTAATTTTAGCTTTTGTCCCGGAGAAATATCCGGATGCAGAAAGTGCATAGGATTAGTACTCATGACTTGAATAACCTCTGCTTCATTGCCTTTCATCTCGACAAGAAGCGGAACACCTCTATACTCAATTTGCTCATGTGCACTTGGCTGTTGGTTCTGTTCCGCGAAAACAATTTCCTGCGGCATCGTGGTATACAAAATCATTGAATCATCCGTCCTTCTTCTTCTCTCGCTTCCTCGATCAGCTCATTTAATTTATGAATCGCTTGTCCGACTCCGCCGACGTGATCAATCAGTCCATACTCGACGGCATCCTTGCCGACGACATTTGTTCCAATATCGCGTGTTAAGTTTCCTTTTGAAAACATCAGCTCTTTAAACTTATCTTCATCTACATTTGAATGGCTTGTTACAAATTTAACGACTCTTTCTTGCATCTTATCCAAGTACTCAAAGGTTTGAGGCACGCCGATCACCAGTCCCGTCAGACGAACGGGATGAATCGTCATGGTAGCTGTTTCAGCGATATAGCTGTAATCACAAGATACCGCAATTGGTACACCGATGGAATGTCCTCCGCCAAGTACGATGGAGACGGTTGGTTTTGACAAAGATGCGAGCATTTCAGCAATTGCAAGACCCGCTTCCACATCTCCGCCGACTGTATTTAATATAATAAGTAAACCTTCAATTTTTGGATTCTGCTCAATGGCAACGATTTGCGGGATTACATGTTCATATTTTGTTGTTTTGTTTTGCGGAGGCAGCTGAACATGGCCTTCTATTTGTCCGATAATGGTCAGACAATGGATATTTGTATCTTGCGGCAGCTGCGGAAGTGTCGTTTCCCCTAGCTGCTGTATTTTATTCATAATGCTGTCTTTCGCATCATTTTTTTCGGGACGTTCTTCTTCTGTATTTTCCATACGATGATCCATTTCGCTTTCACCCTTTCCGAGTTTCTCTTTGTATTATGAACAAAGATCTTCAATTCAATCCCGGCTTAACAGGCAAAAAAATAAAGACCGGAACAGGTCCGGTCTTACGTTTACATTAGACTTCCATAATAATTGGGATGATCATCGGTTTACGTTTTGTTTTTTCATATAGGAATTGGTTCAAAGCATCTCGCATTGCCTGCTTAAGTGTTGACCATTCAACGTTTGATGTTTCAGTTGCTTCTGTCACGATAGAGCGTACAAGCTCCGTAGCCTGTACGATAAGGCCTTCAGACTCTCTTACATAAACAAAACCGCGTGTGATAATCTCAGGACCTGATACAAGATGTTTCTTTTGTTTATCAAGTGTAATGACAACAATCAGTATGCCGTCTTGTGAAAGTAAGCGGCGGTCTCTCAGCACAATATTTCCGATGTCGCCTACACCTAAACCGTCGATTAAAATATTGCCGTATGGCACTTTATCACCGATCTTTACGTTTTGGCCGCGAAACTCGACAACGTCTCCTTTTTCAATTAAGAAGATATCACTGCGCTTCATGCCGATATCTTCAGCGATTTTCGAATGAGCCTTTTGCATTCTGTATTCGCCGTTTACAGGAATTAAATATTTTGGTTTAAGCAGATTGATCATCAGCTTTAACTCTTCCTGTGAGCCGTGTCCAGATACATGCACACGCTTTTGGGCAAAAATGACTTGTGCGCCGGCTCTGGCAAGCAAATCAACTGTTTTAGAATAAATAAGTTCCTGCCCAGGGATCGGAGTGGATGCAATGACAACTGTATCCCCTTCTTCGATATTCAGCTGCTTGTGAGCTTTGTTTGCCATTCTTGTCAGAGCTGCCAATGGTTCACCATGGCTGCCGGCAGTTACAATCGCTACTTCGCGCTTCGGATATTTTTTGACGTCCTGAATTGAAATAAACAGTTCATCATCTGCTTCAATATATCCAAGCTTTCTTGCAAGCTGAAGGATCGATTGAAGGTTTTTTCCGGCAATGGCAATCTTTCTGCCATTTTGAGCCGCTGCATGAATGACTTGCTGAATTCGGTTAATATTGGATGCGAAAACCGCAATGATTACCCGGTTCTCTGAATTGTACAGTGCGTCCGAAATCTCTCCGCTGACAGCAGCTTCCGAAGGGGTGTAACCCGGACGTTCTGCATTAGCACTGTCAGAAAGCAGAGCAAGTACGCCGCTGTTGCCGATTTTGGCAATCTCGCCAATGTCGCACGATTGATTAAGTGCGGGTGTTTGGTCAAATTTGAAGTCTCCCGTGCATACAATAGATCCAAGTGATGTTTTTAAACTGACGCCTACTGAATCAGGGATACTGTGGATCGTATTAAAGAATGATACCTTTGTTGATTCAAATGTAATGACAGATTTTGAGTGAATTTCTCTTAAATCAGCTTTTCGGTTATGTCCGTATTGTTTTAATTTTTCTCTTAATAGTGCAAGCGTTAGCTTTGTTCCGTATACAGGAACAGAAAGCTTGTTTAATAAGTAAAAAACGCCGCCGATATTCTCATCATGCCCATGTGTTAAAAAGATAGCCTTAACGCGGTCAGATCGTTCAATCAAATATGATATGTCAGGAATCACCACATCAATACCGAGCATTTCGTTTTCTGGATGCATAAGGCCGGCATCAACGACAAATATGTCTGAATCAATTTCGATGACATAAAGGTTCTTCCCAATTTCTCCGACACCGCCAAGGGCGATAATTCTAACGTTTTCTGTATTTTTCTTTTTCAAAATCTATATCCTCCTAGTCTCATACCCGTCCATCATCACTTGTTCCTATTATAACTGAAAGTAAATTTAGAAAACAAGATAAAGCAGAAGGTTTAGGGAAAACCAATATGTATAAGAAACGGTCAAACTCAGGTGGAATGAGAATGACCGCGTTTGTTTCACTGTATGAAATTTTTCTTACAGTTCGCTGATCGCGCTGCTTAAGCTCAGACGTTCATCTTCGTTTAATGGGATGAGAGGAAGACGCACTGAACCGACATCAAGGCCTTTCAGCTGAAGAGCTGTTTTCACAGGAGCCGGGTTAGGCGCTTTAAACAGTTCCTTCATAATCGGCAGCAGTTTCTGGTGAATCAGTGCCGCGTTAGCTGTTTGCCCATTTGTATAATTTTTGATCATTTGCTGCATATCAGAGCCTACTATATGGCTTGCGACTGAAACGACACCTCTTCCTCCTACTGACAGAACAGGAAGCGTCAAGGCGTCATCCCCAGAATAAACGGAGAAATCTTCAGGCGTTTCCGCAACAATTTTTGTAATCGCTTCGAGATCTCCGCTCGCTTCTTTAATCGCAACAACATTCGGAATATCTGCCGCCAACCGGATTGTCGTCTCAGGAGCAAGAGAAGCAACGGTGCGCCCCGGCACATTGTACAGCATAACCGGAAGAGATGTTTCAGAAGCAACAGCTTTAAAATGCTGATACATTCCTTCTTGTGAAGGTTTATTATAATACGGCGTAACAAGCATCACCGCATCTACGCCTGCTTCCTCAGCTTTTTTGGTCAGCTTAATGGAATCTTTCGTATTGTTGCTGCCAGTACCCGCAATGACAGGCACCCGGCCGTTCACTTCTTTGACCGTATATTCAAATAGTGCTATTTTTTCTTCTGTTGAAAGGGTTGGTGATTCTCCTGTTGTTCCCGCTACTACTAAAGAATCTGTTCCGTTTTTCAACAAGTAATCAATCAGTGTAGACAATTTTTGAAAGTCTACATTCCCTTTATTGTCAAAAGGTGTAATCATAGCTGTAGACACATTTCCGAAATTCATTTTTTTCACCTCATCATGATTCAATCACATTTACTTAGAAAGTTCAAACACTTCATGCAAAGCGTTTACAGCAGGAACCATGTCCTCTTCATGGACAAGCACCCAGATGGTCGTGTGGCTGTCCGCCGACTGCAGAATAGGAATCTCTTTTTCTGATAGAGCTGTCACAATTTTAGACGTTACACCCGGGACGCCCATGATACCGGCACCGACCGCCGAAACTTTTGCACAGTTTTTCGTCACCATCGGGTCATAACCCATATCCATTAAGATGCGCTGAGCTGTTTCCGTCTTGTTCCCAGCCACCGTATAAACGATTTCACTAGGTGTAATGTTAAAGAAATCAACGCTGATTCCTGCACTCGCCATCGCTTTAAAAACTTCAGTCTGAACGTTATACTGACCGATTTTTGAAGGCACTTTGAACTGTGTGACATCTTTGACATGGGCAATTCCGGTAATCAGCCGTTCAAAAACATCACTGCCGACATTGGAAGAATGATGTGATGTCACCAATGTGCCTTTATCTTTGGAATATGTTGAGCGGACGCGAATCGGAACCTTAGCCTGCATCGCAATCTCCACAGCTCGCGGATGAATCACTTTCGCTCCCTGGTACGCCAGGTTGCAGATTTCTGTATATGTTACCACAGGAAGCGGTTTCGCGTTTTCCACTACTCTCGGATCAGCAGTCATCACACCTTCAACATCTGTGAAAATATCGATGTATTCAGCGTCAATTGCCGCCCCAAGTGCAGCTGCAGACGTATCGCTGCCCCCTCTTCCGATCGTTGTTGTATCGCCCTTTTCAGTAGCGCCTTGGAATCCTGCGACGACTACTGCGTCATGATTCGCAAGCACACTGAATAAACGCTCCGGTTTCATTTCAAGGATTTTCGCATTTGTATGCTGATCATTCGTTAAGAACCCAGCCTGAGCCCCTGTCAGCGCAGATGCTTTTACACCGTTATCCAGCAGCATGCTCGTAAAGACGACAGAAGAAATCGTCTCTCCGCATGATAAAAGCAGATCCTGCTCTCTCGGGGAAATCGCAGACTGGTCGCCGTAAAGCAGTCCCAACAGAGAGTCTGTTGCGTACGGATCACCCTTCCGGCCCATCGCGGAAACGACAACGACAACCTTATATCCTTCACTGATTGCTTCTTTAATGTGCTCTAAAGCCAGTTTACGGCCTTTGTCATCTTTTACAGATGTCCCGCCAAACTTCTGAACAATTATCTTCACTGTTTTCACTCCAAATTATTCGGACGTAACAGAAGAGAGCAGGCTATTTGCGCCTTACTCTCTTCTATTCGTCTTTGGGAAATTCTTTCTTTTATACGAGGTTTAGTTTTTTCAGGCTTTCTGCAATTTGAACAGAGTTCCATGCCGCGCCTTTTAATAGGTTATCAGAAACTACCCATAAATGAAAACCGTTTGCTCTGTCCAAGTCTTTGCGGATGCGGCCTACAAACACATCGTTTTTGCCGACTGCATCGGCAGGCATCGGATAAAGCTGCTGGCTCGGGTCGTCCTGAAGTGTAATGCCAGGAGCTTCTTTTAATAGGTTTTTAATATCTTCCACAGTAGCGCCATCTCGGTCTACCTCGATGTAAACGGACTCTGAATGGCCGGTTTCAATCGGAAGTCTCACACATGTAGCCGCTACTTGAAGCTCAGGCATGTGCATGATTTTTTTTGTTTCATTTATCATTTTCATTTCCTCAAACGTATAGCCGTTATCTTGGAATTTATCAATTTGCGGAATCGCATTGAAAGCGATTTGATAGTGTTTTTTATCCCCTTTTACAGGCATAATCTCTGGTTTGATTTCTTCGTTGTTCAAAATCGCCTCTGTTTGGCTGTACAGCTCTTTTACAGCTTCATTTCCCGCTCCTGATACCGCTTGGTAAGTTGATACGATAACTTTGTTTAAGCCGTAAGCTTTGCGGATCGGTTCCAGCGCAGCCACCATTTGAATTGTAGAGCAGTTAGGGTTGGCAATAATGCCGTTGTGTTCATGCAAGTCTGCCTCGTTAACTTCAGGCACAACAAGCGGTGTATTTTCGTCCATACGGAACGCACTTGTATTATCTATAACAATAGCGCCGCGTTTTACAGCTTCTGGTGCCAATGCCTGTGATACGCTTCCGCCAGCGCTGAACAAAGCAATATTTACCCCTTCAAAGCTCTCAGGAGAAGCTTCCTGAACAGTCAGCTCTTGGCCTTTAAATGTGACTTGGGTACCCGCAGAGCGTTTTGAAGATAGCAATGTAAGTGTGTCCATTTCAAAATTTCTGTCTTCAAGTGTTTTAAGCATTTGTTGTCCTACAGCTCCTGTCGCTCCGACAACAGCTACGTGTAAACCTCTTCCCATCTGTAAAACTCCTTCCGCCAATCAGCTTCATTGAATTGATTTGACTATAATTTTACGTTTTATTTTACCATAGAATATGCGGGTGATGACCGAAATTTTTTGTTTGGGAAAGATTTTCTGTATATTTAGTCATTTCCCTGATAATTATCAACGAGAATCGGCTGAAGCTGCTGATGCATCAGCGCCTTTTCAACGGTTTGAGGAAGCAGATCCATTTTGGCAACCATTGAATTCGGTTTTTTGAAGGGATCGTCTTGCCCAAATGGAATAAAGAAGATATTTTTGGTAGACATGAGCCTCATTAGGTTTGTGCCGTTTAAACCGAGAGCGTCATTTGTTGATATACCGAGAACGACCGGCCGATTGTTTCTGATTGTTGCTTTTGCAGCCATCAGTACAGGGCTGTCTGTCATGGCGTTGGCGAGCTTGCTCATCGAATTTCCGGTTAAAGGCGCAATTACCATGCAGTCCAGCGGAAGCTTTGGCCCGAGGGGTTCAGCCTTTACAATTGAATCAATTGCCTCATATCCGGTAAGGTCTTCAATCTTTTTAACCCATTCCGCTCCTTCTCCAAAGCGTGTATCAGTCGATTTTACAGTAAATGTGACAATCGGCCGGACTTCCGCTCCTTCATTGACTAGCGTCTCAATTTGCGGAAACACCGCTTCATATGTGCAATGCGAGCCGGTCAGTCCAAATCCGATTCTTTTCCCTTTTAGTAACGACATTCTTATTTCCCCTCCTCAGCATGTAGTTCAGCCAAAAGCTTGCTCAAGACATTGGCGAGGATCTGCCCTGCTGTTTTAGGAGCGACAATCCCCGGCAAACCAGGGGCAAGGAGTGCCTTAATCCCTTGTTTTTCAGCATATTTAAAATCGGTTCCGCCGGGACGTGAAGCCAGATCCAATATTAAGGTTTTCGGTGTCATGCGAGAAAGCACAGTTTGATTCAAAATCATGCTCGGTATGGTATTAATACAAATATCTATATCTTTGACATGCTCTTTGAGTTCATCAGTGTGAAACGGGACGAGCCCCATTTCGGTGATGCGTGCCAGATGCGCTGAACTTCTTGCCCCGACCTTTACATTCGCCCCAAGCGCGGCAAATGTACGGGCGATCGTCATTCCAGTGCGTCCCAGCCCGAGAACCGCCACCTGAGATCCGTGTATCGTATAATCTGTGTGCTGAATGGCCAGCATGATGGTTCCTTCTACTGTCGGAATAGAATTGTATATCGCAATGTCATCCCGCTCAAACAGCTTAACAAGTTTTCTATTTGCTTGAGCTGCAATGTTTTCTAAATAGGCGTTAGAAATCCCTGAGAAAATGACACAGTGTGCAGGCGTTTGGTCAAGGTGCTCCTGTTTTAAAACAACTTCTTCATTTGAAAATACGGTTGATACGACACCTTCTCCTGTTGTCGCTGACACAGGAAGAATGATACTGTCTATTTGCTGATAAGGAATTTCATCAATGTTACATTTTACAGCTCCAGTAAAACCGTGATCCAATTGGTCAAAACCGACGAGATAGATGTCAGTCTGCTGTTCAGTGAGCTTTCTAATAATTTCGAGCTGTCTTGCGTCACCGCCGATAACTGCAATTTTCAATCCGGTTAACATGTTAAACGTTCACCTTCTTTGTATATACTGGATCCCTAGCTGTTAAGCTCCCCTTCATCTTATGATCAAAAGGAAATAGCGGTGAATTAAAACATACGCTTTTTTCACACAAAAAAACATCGGCAGACTCAGCCGATGTTTGGATGTTTTCATGAAAGCCCATAACCTGCAGAGTTGGGCCTTTTCTATAGTTACTCTTGGTGAGGAGAAATTTCCTCAGGGACATCTAAAATGATCATATCTGATCCGATCTTTTGAATATGATTCCAGGGGACACGAATGTCTTGACCGTGTTTTCTCAAACCAAACCATTTGACTGTCGGAATGAGGAGCGCTGTGATCTGACCATCCTGTTCATTGATTTCTAAATCGGTCTGACCCAGTACTCCCAGCCGTTCAGCTCTTTTGATGTCGACAATTTCCTTCCCGGATAATTCACTGAGCCGCATCTCTGTCACCCCCTTGTACTATGTATGATCAAAAGGATAAAAAAATGCCTGCTCCGTTTCAGGGCAGGCATTTCAGATTTATGACGGCATATTGCCAGAGGGGCTGATAAGAGCCAGAGAATAGTCATTCGTAAACATTTGTCTGGCAAGACCGTTGACACGTTCTAAGTTTACAGCATTTAATTCATTAATAATTTCGTCTAATGTTTTGTGTTTTCCGAGCAGCAGTTCATTTTTACCATTTCGGCTCATTTTGCTGTTCGTGCTTTCTAAGCTCAGCATCAAGCTTCCCTTCATTTGCTCCTTACTGTTTTCCAGCTCTTTCGGCGTTATGCCGTCGCGCTTTAATGTTGCAAGGGTTTCTTGAATGGTTTCTGACAGCTGCTGAAGCTGATTTGCACCTGTTCCGCCATAAATGGTGAGCATGCCGCTGTCCTCATATGAGCTGTGATAGCTGTAAACAGAATAAGCGAGCCCTTTATCTTCACGAACATCTTGGAACAGACGGCTGCTCATGCTGCCTCCGAGCACATTATTAAGGACGATCAAATCATAAATTTTTTCATGACCGACTTCCAGCCCTTTAAATCCCAGACATAAATGGGCTTGTTCTGTTTCTTTTTTTCTTGTGAGTTTTTCTGTATGGAATCCGGGCTTCTGTAGACCTGTCGCTTTGCCTTTTGCCTCATATGATCCGAACCATTTTTCTACATCTTTTATAAAGCTTTCTGAAATATTACCCGCTACAGAAATAACAACACGGTCCGGCGTATAATAATCATGCATGTACTGTCTGAGAGAGTCGCCGTTAAAGGAATCAAGCGTTTCTTCTGTGCCTAGAATCGGATAGCCTAAAGAATGATTCCCGTACGTGGCTTTGCTCAGTAAATCATGAACAATATCATCGGGCGCGTCTTCATACATTTTTATTTCTTCGTAAACTACATTTTTTTCTTTTTTCAGCTCGTTTTCATCAAAAGTTGAATGAAAGAACATATCTGCTAATACGTCAAGTGCGTAATTCGCATGCTCATCAAGCACCTTTGCATAATAGCAGGTATATTCCTTTGAGGTAAACGCATTGACCTGACCGCCAATACGATCAAAAGATTCTGCTATCTCACGTGCAGATCTTGTGCTCGTCCCTTTGAAGAACATATGCTCCAAAAAGTGGGAAATCCCATTTATCTCCGGCGTTTCGTGCCGCGAGCCTGTACCAATCCAAACGCCGATCGCGACAGAACGGACTGTCGGGTTATTTTCAAGCACAACTCTTACACCATTTTGACACGTATATCGTTTAATCAAATTTGTTCCTCCTATTCAAAGACTAGCTGCCTGCCCTGTTACTTCAACAGTCTTGTTTCATCCATTAGTTCAGTGACTGTTCCAAGCGCATATCCTTTATCTTTTATCTTGGTAATCAGCGCTTCAAGACTTTCCGCCGTGGGATCGGTCGGATGCATTAAAATCATGGCACCATTATGTATCTTGCTTAACACCCGGGTTTGAAGTGCAGACGGAGCCGGTTTTTGCCAGTCGATTGTATCAACTGTCCACATCACTGTTCCCATATGTTTCTCAGCTGCAATGTCAACAACCGCTTTCCTGAAACTCCCGCTTGGCGGAGCGAACCATTTCGGCTTGACGCCGAGCGTTTTTTCTATTTGCTCATTCGTCTTGTCGAGCTGTTCGGAAATTCTTCCTGTAGTCAGTTTGCTCATATCCGGATGATTGTATGAATGATTTCCGATTTCATGTCCTTTTTCCGCAATCTTTTTAGCCAGCTGTTCATTGTTTTTCACCCAATTGCCTTCCAGAAAAAACGTAGCCTTCACGTTATGCTTTTGAAGGACAGGGAGCATTCTTTCCAAATATTCGTTTCCCCATGCCACATTAATTAAAAAAGCCACCATCGGTTTTTCCGGATTCCCTTTGTAAATAGGCTCTGGCTGAAGAGACTCAAGATGAACGCTTGGTTTTACTTGACTGTACACTAAATCGTTTTCCCGAAACTCACCGTGCTTTTTCATTTTTTTATATGATTTTTCAATATTGACCTTTAAACCATTGTAACCGGGAATGCTTTTCCACACCTTGTCTATTCTTGCATTCTGAGGCTTTACTTCATAATCTGGCGCCTTTTGAAGCAATTCTTCATATAGCGGGTCTTTGGACACCGAGACGGTCACCGTATCTTGTTTCATTGCCCCTATATAATCAAGTGTGTGCGGATTTTTCATCATCTCGAATGAAACAAAAAAAAGAAATAGAAAAACGGCAAACGGTACAAATTTTTTGTACATGTTCTGTCCCCCCTCACCTCACATTATGAAGGAGAAGGACAAGGTAGAACCCGCTTGCTTTTTAAAGCGTCAAAATAAAGAAGCCGGGTCTCCCAGGCTCCTTTTATGTTTTCATTTAAGATTTTTGTTCTTCTTTTTCTTTCTCTTCACGGAGCACAGCTTTACGAGACAAGTTGACCCGTCCTTGCTTATCGATTTCAGTAACCTTCACAAGAATCTCGTCTCCGATTTTGACAACATCTTCAACTTTTCCTACGCGCTCAAGCGCAAGCTCTGAAATGTGCACCAAACCGTCTTTTCCGCTGAAAATTTCAACGAAAGCGCCGAACTTTTCAATTCGTTTCACTTTACCTAAGTAAAGCTGGCCGACTTCAACCTCTCTGACGAGGTCTTCGATGATTTTCTTCGCTTTTTGGTTGCTGCTTTCAACTGTCGACGAAATAAAGATTGTGCCATCCTGCTCGATATCAATTTTAACACCGGTCTCTTCGATGATTTTATTGATTTGTTTTCCGCTAGGTCCGATGACATCGCGGATTTTATCAGGATTAATAGCCATTGTTAAAATCTTAGGCGCATATTGAGAAAGCTCTTTTCTTGATTCGCTTAATGTAGCAAGCATACTGTTGAGGATTTCCATTCTTCCTTTTTTCGCCTGCTGAAGCGCTTCTTCAAGAATCTCTCTGGAGAGGCCTTCAATTTTAATGTCCATTTGCAGCGCCGTTACGCCCTTTGCAGTTCCGGCAACTTTAAAGTCCATGTCTCCAAGCGCATCTTCCATGCCTTGAATATCAGTCAGAACAGTATAATGTTCGCCTGATTTGACAAGTCCCATTGCAATACCTGCGACTGGTGCTTTAATCGGTACACCGGCATCCATCATCGCAAGTGTGCTTGCACAGATACTTGCCTGAGAAGTAGAACCGTTTGATTCAAGCACTTCAGATACAAGACGGACAGTATAAGGGAAGTCTTTTTCAGACGGAATAACAGGCTCAAGCGCACGCTCACCAAGAGCTCCATGTCCGATTTCACGGCGTCCCGGTCCGCGCATCGGTCCAGTTTCCCCGACGCTGAATTGCGGGAAGTTGTAATGATGCATAAACCGTTTCGATTCTTCGACACCTAAACCATCAAGGATTTGCACATCTCCGAGAGCACCTAACGTACAAACGCTGAGAGCCTGGGTCTGTCCTCTTGTGAACAATCCGGAACCGTGTGTTCTCGGCAAGAGGCCAACCTCAGAAGAAAGCGGGCGGATTTGATCGACTCCGCGGCCGTCAGGTCTTACTTTCTCTTCAGTAATTAGGCGGCGCACTTCATTTTTGACAAGCTTGGACAAAATCTGTTTGACTTGTTTGATTGTTTCCTCGTCATGCTCATCATCCTCGAATTTTGCCACAACTGTGTTTTTTACTTCATTAATGGCATCTTCGCGGGCATGCTTTTCATGAACCTGGATTGCTTTCAGCAGATCTTGCTCTGCTAAAGCCTTTACTTTTTCACTCAGCTCTTCATCAATTTCATAAAGCTTAATTTCTGATTTTTCTTTGCCGACAGCTGCAACAATTTCTTCTTGGAATGCAATCAGGCGTTTAATCTCATCATGGCCGAACATAATCGCTTCTAGCATCGTTTCCTCAGGAACTTCGTCTGCCCCTGCTTCCACCATGTTAATTGCATCTTTAGTTCCGGCAACGACAAGATTGATATCACTTTTCTCAAGCTGATCAACCGTCGGGTTAATAACAAATTGATTATCAATGCGTCCGACAGTTACCCCTGCAATCGGTCCTTCAAACGGGATGTCTGATACAGAAAGTGCAAGCGATGAACCGAACATAGCAGCCATTTC
This sequence comes from Bacillus sp. PAMC26543, assembly GCF_014250375.1. Lineage (NCBI taxonomy): Bacteria > Bacillati > Bacillota > Bacilli > Caryophanales > Bacillaceae > Bacillus > Bacillus sp. PAMC26543. Next base: position 2,406,826 of record NZ_CP060193.1, read on the forward strand.
TGAAGAGCAGTCTTGATCAACACTCATAACGATGCTGATGACTTGAACTTCATTACGGAATCCATCGGCGAACAAAGGCCGGATCGGACGGTCGATTAAACGGCTCGCCAAAACAGCTTTTTCACTTGGACGTCCTTCTCTTTTAATAAACCCGCCAGGTATTTTACCTACCGCATACAATCTTTCCTCGTAGTTTACAGTAAGCGGGAAGAAATCAAGCGGTTTCGGTTCTTTTGAAGCGGTTGCTGTACTGAGTACTGCTGTATCGCCGTAGCGAACCATAACAGCACCATTTGCCTGTTTGGCAAGCTGGCCGGTTTCAACAGTAAGCGTTCTTCCGGCCCAATCTATGGTAAAGACATGTTTTTCTTGTCCCATACGATTACGAACTCCTCTCTTCGTTGTGTGAAATAATCAATTACTCCTATTATGAACGAAATGGATTGAACATATCAATGTCAAAGTAGTATGTAAAAGGATTTCAATGATTGATTATAAAAATTTTTCGCTTTTATACGATAAAAAAGCGGGAATCCTCCCGCTTTTTACGATTATCGACGTAAGCCTAGTTTGTTAATTAACTCACGGTAACGAGTTACGTCTTTATTACGCAGATACGTAAGAAGATTACGACGCTTACCTACCATTTTAAGAAGACCGCGACGTGAATGGTGGTCTTTCTTGTGAGTACGTAAATGCTCGTTCAAGTTGTTAATTGAATCAGTTAGGATAGCGATCTGAACTTCTGGAGATCCAGTATCAGATTCGTGTGTTTTAAACTCGCTGATGAGTTGGTTTTTACGCTCTTGAGTAATTGCCATCCTGTTTCACCTCCAAATAATATTTAGCCCCAGTTACCTAGCAACCGTCGGTGACTTCGGATTGCCAAGCAAAGGTTTTAAGACTACGAAAACTATCATACTAAAAATCGAGCCTATATGCAAATATTTTAGAATAAAATTTGTGTGCGCTGCATGTTATTTCCGCAAATTGCTGAAATAACGGATCGCTTCCTGCTTATCTTTCTCAATTTGCTCTGTTAATTCTTGAATGCCGTTGAACTTGCGCTCGCTCCGAATACGTTTATACCATTCAATTTTTATAGCGGCTCCGTATACTTCTTGATCAAAATCAAATAAATTGACCTCAATTGAAGGCTGTTCTGGACGTTTTTCATAAAACGTCGGCTTATAGCCGATATTGCAAACGCCGTTGTAAATCTCGCCGTTTATTTCCGCCTTGACGGCATATACACCGGTCGGCGGGACAATATAGCTGTTATTCAAGCCGATATTGGCCGTCGGAAACCCGATTGTCCGCCCTCTTTTATCTCCGTGAATGACAATTCCTTTAATAAAGTAGGGCTGTCCAAGCAAGACATTGGCCAGTTCAACGTCTCCGTTTTGAAGTGCAGTCCGAATATAGCTGGAGCTGATTTTTTTATCCTGCTCCGTCAATTTTTCCACCATTGTGCAATCAGCTTTTCCATCTAAATCAATCGGCATCGTTTCCATTGTTCCTTTGCCGTATTTTCCGTACGTAAAATCAAAGCCTGCCACTGCATGCTGTACATTAAGGCCTAAAATATACTGATCAACAAACTGCTTAGGAGTCAGAGAAGCAAACACTTCATTGAATTTAACGACATACAGTATCTCCGTGCCTAATTGTTCAATTTGGCTGATTTTATCTTCAAGAGGGGTAATCAGATCCTTTGGTTCCTGATCCCTGCCCAGCACATGGGAAGGATGGGGATGAAAGGTCATCACGGCTAATGTCAGATCCTTTTCTTCAGCTATCTGTTTAGCTGTGCCGATTACCTTTTGATGCCCTAAATGTACGCCGTCAAAATAACCTAACGCCATCACAGACTTTGGCTGCTCCTCTTTTATTAAATGATGCGGATGTGTAATATGTATCGTCTTCACAGAACGGTCACCTTTTTTCTATTGTTCGCTTTTTTGCATCAATACTTTTGCCGGCTTTAACAGCCCGTGTTTTGTAGGATGAGGGAAATAAATCGCCAGACAGCTTCCGGATTCCGTATAGACTGCGAGACGGTCGTCACTTGTCAGATCCGAGAATTGTTCTGGTGTTTCAAGCAAAGCCCCATTTTCTACTTTCTTAGCTAATGTATCACTTATGATCCATTTCGGCAAATGATTGAGCGCACGTTCAATAGAGACTGTATGGTCTGCTACAGTTCCGGACTCGACTTGAGCTTCCAGCTCTTCAAACGTAAAGCATTCATCAAGAGAAAAGTCACCGGATGCCGTACGGATCAAATGAGACATATGAGCCGGATATCCGAGCTTTTCACCAATCATAACCGCCAATGTCCGCACATAGGTTCCTTTTGAACATGTTACTGTAAACCGGAAACTCGCTGTCTCTCCATTATGTTTAACCCCTGTAGTGAGCACAATATCTTCAATGGTAATAAGACGTTTTGGCCGTTCTACTTCAAGTCCCGCTCTTGCATATTCATATAATTTTTTGCCGTTTACCTTTACTGCGGAATACATCGGGGGAATCTGTTCTTGTTGTCCCTTTAAACTGTTTAAAACCTTTTCTACTTCTGCTTCATCAACAGCTTGATCTACTGGCTTTGTTTCAACAGTTTCTCCGGTTTGATCCTCTGTCGTCGTTGAAACACCAAGCGTAATTTCTGCATCATATGTTTTAGACTTCTCAGTTAAATATTCGACAATTTTTGTAGCCCGGCCCACACAAATCGGAAGCACACCTGATACCTCAGGATCAAGCGTTCCCGTATGTCCGACTTTTTTTGTTTTAAGCAGCTTCCGGATCTTCATGACACAATCATGCGATGTCATGCCGACCGGTTTATGTAAAAGGAGAACTCCGTTAACCATATGCCTTTCACTCCTTCTGTTGTGAAGATTTTCTTCAAAACGCAGAAAAGAGGACAGACGACGAACGCCTATCCTCTTCATTTGTTATTCAGACGGGTTCTCTGAATTCAATTGGTGAATCAATGTTTCGATTCGATTTCCGTAATCAATTGATTCATCGAACTCAAATTCAATTTCAGGCGTTTTACGAAGTCTGATGCGGCTGCCGATTTCAGAGCGAATAAACCCTTTCGCCTTAGCAAGCCCTTTCAGTGCTTCCTCCCGTTTTTTCTCGTCTCCGAGAACGGAAATATACACCTTTGCAATTTGTAAATCACCTGATACACGTACATCCGTTACTGTCAGAAAACCAATTCTCGGATCCTTCAGCTTTCGGCTGATAATATCACCGAGTTCTTTTTTCATTTGCTCGCCGACACGGTTTGCTCTCATACTCAATTCAATCACCTCTAAGTTAAAACCACTCTGTTCTAGTGATCGTCCGTTCAATTTCAGGAAAAGAGTCGATAAACGCAAGAACACGCTGCAACTCTTTTTCTGTCTGAACGCGAGAGGAAGAAACAGCGGCAATTCCAAAGCTGGTTCTTTGCCATGTGTCCTGATAGCCAATCTCCGAAATCGAAACATTGAACTTATTTTGAACCCTGGTTAAGATCCGCTTCAGAACGGCGCGCTTTTCTTTTAACGATCCTGCATCATAAATGATGCATTCACATTCCGCAAATCCGATCACGTTCTTTCAATTTCTTGCATGACATACGCTTCAAGGATGTCACCTTCACGAATGTCATTGTATTTCTTAATCGTTATACCACATTCGTAGCCTTGTGAAACTTCTTTCACATCGTCTTTAAAGCGTTTCAGAACGTCCACTTCGCCTTCGAAGATTACGACGCCGTCACGAATTAAACGGAGGCCGCTGTCGCGTGTAATCGTTCCTTCAGTAACATATCCTCCGGCAATCGTACCGATTTTAGACACTTTAAATGTTTGGCGGACTTCTACTTGACCAATTACTTTTTCTTCATATTCAGGATCAAGCATACCTTTCATAGCTGCTTCAATCTCGTCGATTACTTTGTAAATAATACGGTGAAGACGAATATCTACGTTTTCAGCTTCAGCCGTACTCTTAGCATTACCGTCCGGTCTCACATTAAACCCGATAACAATTGCATTGGAAGCAGATGCTAAAATAATGTCAGATTCTGTAATTGCACCAACGCCTGTGTGGATGATTTTCACTTTAACGCCTTCAACTTCAATTTTTTGAAGTGCGGCTGTTAAAGCTTCGGCAGATCCTTGAACGTCAGCTTTTACGATGAGGTTGATGTCTTTTACATCACCTTGTTTAATTTGCTCGAATAAGTCGTCAAGACTCAGCTTTGCTTTATCGCTGCGCTGCTCTTCAAGCTGTTTGGAAGCACGGGCTTCTCCAACAGAACGAGCTGTTTTTTCATCTTTAAAGACAAGGAATTGATCTCCCGCTTGAGGCACGTCATTTAGACCGGTAATTTCAACCGGAGTAGACGGTCCCGCTGTTTTTACACGGCGACCAATATCATTGACCATTGCACGGACACGGCCAAATGTATTGCCGACTACAATCGGATCACCGACATGCAGTGTTCCAGTCTGTACGAGCAATGTCGCAACTGACCCTCTGCCTTTATCAAGTTCCGCTTCAATAACAGTTCCTTTTGCCTGGCGGTTCGGGTTCGCTTTCAGTTCCTCTACCTCACTGACAAGCAAAATCATTTCAACGAGTTCATCAATGCCTTTTCCAGTTAAAGCGGAAAGCGGAACAAAAATCGTTTCTCCGCCCCAAGCTTCAGGCACAAGTCCGTATTCTGTCAGTTCTTGCATCACACGGTCAGGGTTTGCAGCTTCTTTATCAACTTTGTTCACAGCAACGATGATCGGTACTTCTGCCGCTTTCGCGTGGTTGATCGCCTCTACTGTTTGCGGCATTACACCGTCATCCGCAGCTACAACCAGGATCGTAATATCGGTTACTTCCGCACCGCGTGCACGCATTGTTGTAAATGCAGCGTGACCCGGGGTATCCAAGAAAGTGATTTTCTTGCCGTTTTCTTCGATTTGGTAGGCTCCGATATGCTGAGTGATTCCGCCAGCTTCTCCTTCAACAACCTTTGTTTTACGGATGCTGTCAAGAAGCGTTGTTTTCCCATGGTCAACGTGACCCATGATTGTAACGACAGGAGGACGAATTTCAAGATCCTCTTCTTTGTCAGGCTCTTCGTATTTCTCTAATTCAGTTTCTTCAAGGACAATAACTTCTTCAGTTTCAACACCGTATTCTGATGCAATCAGTTCGATTGTGTCTTTATCGAGCTCTTGGTTAATGGTTGCCATAACACCAAGAAGCATCAGTTTTTTGATGAGTTCAGAAGGCTCTTTGCCAAGCTCTTCGGCCAGTGCGCCGACTGTTAAAGTGCCTGAGAACGTAATTTTTTCAGGAAGCTCTTTTTTCGGCTTCACAGGCTTTTGCTGATGTTGGTTTCTGTTGTTGTTATTGTTGCGTTTATTTTTTTTGTTGTTGTTATTCTTCTTGTTTTTGTTAAATTGATTATTCTGCACGTCATTCTTCTTTCCGTCTCGAATTTTATTTGGTTGATTTCCAGCAGACTGCTGATTTACCCCTTGCGGCTGTTTGTTTTTGTTCGTTTCCGCAGGCTTTTGAGATTTAACGGCTGCGCCGCCTTTTTTAAATTTGGCATCAAGCTGTTTAATGGCCTTTTCTTCAAGCATGGCCATATGATTATTCACTTCTAAATCCATGTTCTTCAGTGCGGTCAAAATTTCCTTACTTGAAACATTTAACGCTTTTGCATATTCGTATACTCTCATTTTAGCCATTCGTTCACCCCCAAAAATATTAATCGAGCAAGCTGATCAGCTTATTCGCAAAACCTTGGTCAGTGACGGCGACAACGACACGGGATTCTTTACCGATAGAGCGTCCAAGAATCGCGCGATCCGCGACTTTTTTATAAGGAACTTTATAATAATTGCACTTGTCGGTTACTTTCTTTGCTGTGTTAGATGATGCATCCTCTGTAAGCAGGACAAGCTTCGCACGCGCATTCCTGATTTCTTTAATAACCAAGTCCTCGCCTGACACGACCTTACGAGCTCGATTGGCCAGACCCAGCAAGGGAAACCATTCCATTCCAGACATTTTATTTTTTCACCTTTTCCGCCAGTTCCAGCAATTCTTCGAAAATCTGGTCATCGATTTGTGATTGAAATTGATTTTGCAAAGTGTTTTTCTTTTTTGCTGCTAAGATGCACTCTTTATCCAGCGTTAAATAAGCACCCCGCCCGTTCTTTTTCCCGGTCGGATCTACTGAGATTTCGCCTTCTTTTGAACGTACAACTCGGATTAGTTCCTTTTTAGGCTTCATTTCTCCAGTCACTACACACTTGCGTAACGGGATCTTTTTGTGTTTATTCACCTAAGGTCACCTCTTATTCATCCGATTCAGCAGTTTCAGGCTCCGTAAAGAGCGGCTCTTCGTCGTCTTCTTCAAGTTCTCTCGGATAGATTCCAAGCTCTCTTGCGTCTGTTTCGCTCTTAATATCAATCTTCCAGCCTGTCAATTTAGCAGCTAAGCGTGCGTTTTGCCCTCTTTTGCCAATCGCCAGAGACAGCTGGTAATCAGGAACAATAACAGTTGTCGCTTTTTCTTCTTCATTCACGATGACATCCAGCACTTTCGAAGGGCTGAGCGCATTCGCGACAAATTCTACAGGATCATTCGACCAGTTGACAATGTCAATTTTTTCACCTTTTAATTCATTGACAATCGCCTGTACACGCTGGCCTTTAGGACCGACGCAAGAGCCCACCGGATCCACATCAGGATCATCAGTGCGAACAGAAATTTTCGAACGGTCTCCTGCTTCTCTGGCAACAGATTTCAGCTCTACAGTTCCATCATAAATTTCCGGCACTTCGATTTCAAATAAACGCTTCAAGAGGCCTGGGTGTGTTCTTGACACATAAATCTGCGGGCCTTTCGTCGTTTTTTCTACTTTTGTGATATACACCTTAATGCGGTCATGAGGCTTATAGCTTTCATTCGGCATTTGTTCATTAACCGGCAGCAAAGCTTCAATTTTGCCTAGAGACACATAGATAAATTTATTGTCCAGACGCTGGACGATACCAGTCATGATGTCTTCTTCACGGTCAATAAACTCAGAATAGATCACACCGCGTTCAGCTTCGCGCACACGCTGTGTCACGACCTGCTTCGCTGTTTGGGCCGCAATGCGTCCGAAATCCTTAGGCGTTACTTCAATCTCTACAACATCGCCTACCATATATTCCGGGTGGATGCTTTGCGCCTCTTCGATTGAGATCTCCAGTCTTTGATCGTATACCTCATCAACGACATCTTTTCTTGCGAATACACGGATTGTACCTGTTTCACGGTTCAAATCCACCCGTACATTCTGCGCCTGATTAAAATTTCGCTTATAAGCAGAAATTAAAGCAGCTTCGATTGCTTCAATGATAATTTCTTTGCTGATGCCTTTTTCTTTTTCAAGAATGGTGAGAGCATCTAGTAATTCACTGCTCATGTTAACGGTCTCCCCCCTTAAAACTTGTATTCATTAGAATGTTACAGCTAATCTTGCGTTAGCTATTTTTTCATACGGAATATCGATCCGTTTCTTTCTTGTTTTGATTGTCATCTCAACTGTCACTGTTTGTCCATCGAATTCAGCCAGCTGTCCTTCAAACACTTTTACGCCGTCAATCGGCTCATAGGTCTTAATGTATACATTTTTCCCAAGTGATTTTTCGAAATCGGCTTTTTTCTTTAATGGACGCTCAGCTCCCGGGGATGAAACCTCAAGAAAGTAATTTTGGCTGATTGGGTCTGCCTCATCAAGCTTCTCGCTTAGAGCTTCGCTTACTTTGGCACATTCCTCAATATCCACACCGTCATCGGAATCAATAAACACGCGAAGGAACCAGCTTTGACCCTCTTTGACAAATTCAATGTCAACGAGTTCGAGCTGAAGGCTGTCTACGATTGGCTGAGCCATTTCTTGAACGGTGTCAGTCACTTTTTTGCTCATGTTCTTCCTCCTTGTGCTGTCGATATCATATTCGTCTCGTCACTCTGCATAAAAACCCTGCTTCAAAAGAGCAGGGGCTTTAAAGTAAACGATGAACATGTCGAGACAAAATTGTCTTGTTCAATACAAAAGAGCGGGTTTCCCCACTCTTTGCCTCGGTAATCGTTAGCATTTCCAATAAAACTATACCATAACCATATTTTTATTGCAAATGGATATACGTTACCTTTACGCTGTTAAGCTGATCACAGGGGCTCTACTCATACGATTGCACTTTTGCCGCTCATGTATGTATAAAAGCCGAATTTCTTAAGAAATTCGGCTTTTATATGCTAAAACAGCGATAATTGGTTTTGATCCGGCAATGACTCCAAACAGCCGTGACGATCTAAATACTCTAAAATCGTTTTTGATACTTTCCCTCTCTTTTGCAAATCTTCTTTTGAGAGAAATTCTCCTTCTTCACGGGCCTTTACAATATTTAGAGCGGCGTTCGTACCTAATCCAGGAATAGAATTAAACGGCGGGATCAGGCTGTTGCCGTCAATAATAAATTCCGTTGCGCTGGAGCGGTATAAATCGACTTTTTGGAATGAATAGCCTCTTTCACACATTTCCAGCGCTAATTCTAATACTGTGAGAAGGTTTTTTTCCTTCGGCGACGCATCAAGCCCTTTGGAGTTGATATCCTCCATTACAGCTTTGATTGCTGTGGAGCCTTTGATCATTGTATCAATATCAAAGTCGTCTGCACGAACCGTAAAATAAGCCGCATAATACAGAAGCGCGTGATGCACTTTAAAGTAAGCAATACGGACCGCCATTAATACATAAGCCGCGGCGTGGGCTTTCGGGAACATGTATTTAATCTTTTTGCAGGAATCGATATACCAGTCTGGTACATTGTTATTTTTCATTTCTTCTTCCCATTCAGGCGTTAAACCTTTTCCTTTACGGACAAATTCCATAATTTTAAACGCCAGTGACGGCTCAAGCCCTTGATAGATTAAATAAACCATAATGTCATCACGGCAGCCGATCACCTCACTCAGCTCACAAATATTATTGTGAATGAGCTCTTGCGCATTGCCGAGCCATACATCTGTTCCGTGAGACAGCCCTGAAATCTGAACGAGCTCAGAAAACGTTGTCGGCTTTGTGTCTTCAAGCATTTGCCGGACAAAGCGGGTTCCGAATTCAGGAATTCCTAGGGTGCCCGTTTTACATCCAATCTGTTCCTGTGTGACACCGAGTGATTCGGTTCCTTGGAAGATTTTCATTACTTCAGGGTCATCTGTCGGAATCGTTTTCGGATCAATTCCGCTTAAATCTTGAAGCATACGGATTACCGTCGGGTCATCGTGCCCCAGAATATCAAGCTTCAGCAGGTTGTCATGAATGGAATGGAAGTCAAAATGAGTCGTTTTCCATTCAGAACCTGTCGCATCTGCCGGAAACTGAATCGGAGAGAAATCATAAATATCCATATAATCCGGAACTACGATAATACCGCCAGGGTGCTGTCCGGTCGTCCGTTTTACACCTGTACAGCCTTGCACAAGCCGGTCGATTTCGGCGCCGCGCATATGGAGATTATTGTCGCCGGCATAGCCTTTTACGTAACCGTAGGCTGTTTTTTCTGCAACCGTGCCGATCGTTCCCGCACGATATACGTTGTCTTCTCCGAACAATACTTTTGTATAATTGTGGGCCTGCGGCTGATATTCCCCTGAGAAGTTCAAATCGATATCAGGTACTTTATCCCCTTTAAATCCCAGGAACGTTTCAAACGGAATATCGTGCCCGTCTTTTTTCAAAGGCGTTCCGCAATGAGGACACATTTTGTCAGGCAGGTCAAAACCTGAACCGACAGATCCGTCATTAAAGAACTCAGAATGCTGGCATTCAGCACATATATAGTGCGGCGGCAGCGGGTTCACCTCTGTGATCTCAGTAAGTGTCGCAACTAATGAAGAACCTACCGATCCCCGTGACCCTACCAGATACCCGTCATCGAGAGATCTCTTTACGAGTTTATGAGAGATCAAATAAATAACAGCAAAGCCGTGGCCGATGATACTTTTCAGTTCTTTTTCAATACGCGCTTCAACGATTTCAGGGAGCTGCTCTCCGTAAATGCTTCGTGCACGCTGATAGCTCATTTCCCTGATCTCTTCATCAGCGCCTTCGATTTTCGGCGTATATAAATCATCTTTAATCGGCTTGATGTCTTCAATTAAAGACGCAACCTTTTGTGTGTTGGTGACAACGATTTCCTTCGCTTTTTCTTCTCCTAAGAAGGAAAAGGCTTCAAGCATTTCATCTGTCGTTCTGAAATGCACTTTCGGGAGTTCGTGTCTGTTCAGCGGATTCGCGCCGCCCTGAGAGGATACTAAAATCTTTCTGTAAATTTTGTCCTCATCATTCAAATAATGAACATTTCCTGTTGCGACAACAGGTTTATTAAGCTTTTCACCGAGTTTGGTGATATTCGTAATGATTTCTTTCAGCGATTTTTCATCGCGAACCAGTTCTAGCTCAAGCAAGTGGCGGTACACCTCAGGCGGTTGAACCTCGAGATAATCGTAGAATGACGCAACATCCTCCACCTCTTCCGGCGACTTTTGCATCATGCCTTCAAAAACCTCTCCTCTGTCGCAAGCTGAACCGATCAGAAGGCCTTCCCTGTATTTCTCAAGCTGAGATCTTGGAATACGCGGCACTCTGTAAAAATAATGAATATGGGAAAGTGAAACGAGCTTAAATAAGTTTTTCAAGCCTGTGCTGTTCACCGCCAGCACTGTTGCATGATACGGTCTTGACCTTTGATAAGCGTTGGACTGACCCATATTTTCATTCAGCTGGTCATGATACTGAATGCCCTTTTCAGCAGCATCCTCCAGCATTTTCAAAAGCAAATAAGCGGTTGCCTCGGTATCGTAGATCGCACGGTGGTGCTGTGTAAGTTCAATGTTAAACTTTTTACACAGCGTGTTCAGACGGTGATTCTTAAATTCCGGATAAAGAAAACGGCCGAGCTCCAGTGTATCAATGACAGGATTTTTTGCTTTTTCAACTTGGAGAAGCTTTTTGAAAGCAACGTTTAAAAATCCCATATCGAAGCTTGCATTATGGGCGACGAGAATATCATCGCCAATCCATTCTCTGAAATCTCTTATCACGTCTATTACATCCGGTGCGTCGACCAGCATATCATCAGTGATGCCTGTCAGTTCAATGATTGTCGCCGAAAGCGGACGATGCGGGTTGGCAAATGACTCAAATTTATCAATGATCTCCCCGCCTTTCACTTTTACAGCCGCCAGTTCAATAATCGTATCATACACAGCGGAAAGTCCGGTTGTTTCGACGTCAAAAACGACATATGTTTCTTCATCAAGCAAACGGTGTGCGGGATTATAAGCAATCGGCACCCCGTCATCCACGATATTTGCTTCCATTCCGTAAATCATTTTAATTCCATGTTTTTGGGCAGCAGAATACGCATCTGGGAAGGATTGAACGACAGCATGGTCAGTCAAAGCGATCGCCTCATGCCCCCATTTTTTCGCCTGTTCAACAAGCTTTCCGATGCCTGTTACAGCATCCATTTGGCTCATTGGGGAATGCAGATGCAATTCTACCCTTTTTTCTCCTTCAGGCGCCGTGTCTTCACGGTTTTTTGCTTTTATCTCATTTACATCGTTTGCAATCATGACCAGATCTCGGACAAAGGTGTCGTTTTGAATGCTTCCGCGCGCTTTTACCCACATGCCTTTTTTCAGAGACTTCATCAGGGCCGCATCTTCTTTTTCTCTTGCAAACATTTTAATTAAGATACTATTTGTGTAGTCAGTAATTTTGAAGATGCACAGCGTGCGCCCGCTTTTCAGTTCTCTGGTTTCCACATCAAACACATAACCCTGAACCGTAATTCTCCGTTCCTCGTCCATTATGCTGTCAAGTGTTCTGATTTCCTCGTTATCTTTAATTTGATAGCCGATAACAAGAGGCCCTGAAGGAGCTTGGTCTTCATCACTTTCTTTATCTTTCTTCTCCATTTCAATTAAAGCCTGCATCGCCCGTTCTTGATCTTCAGCTAGCTTTTGTTCCCGAAACTTTTGCACTTCTTGATCAGATACAAATATTTCAGCATCAAGCTGAAAATCCGGAAACCCAAATTGACGGTATCCCGCTTGAATCATCGCACTGTATTTGTTCTTAAGAGCAGATGCTTCTGTATCCGTTTTTGTTTTGACAATCAGTTTGTTGCCCTTCAGCTTTGGTTTTTGCTGGCTTAAGAGACTGATAATCGGCGGTGAAATGCCTTGCAGCTCTTCAATGCAGCGTGTCCAGTAATCCTGCACGAGGCCTTCATCAACCTCGGCATCATGCACTTCGATTGAAGACGTCACTTTTGCAATATGGGCAAACGATTGCGTCAGCCTCATGGTTAACATGTCATATATTTGATAAGGCAGCAAAGATTTAAATTTAAAATGAAAATGCCAAGATTTAGAAGCTTTGTGTATCGTCAGCTTTTTAATCTCGCCATCTTCAAAGTATGTCATGAAGGTATCATCTGTCATATTAATCTGCTGCAGAAGAATTTGAAACTGCCTTCTGTTTACTGATAACTGTTCCATTAAGACAGTATCCCCCCTAAAAACATCATAAGTGAAGGTACCTCAGGCAATGAGGTACCTTCTATTATTTCTATTTTAACATGTTTTTTGATAAATCGTTATGGTGTTTACTGCTTGCTGATAAAACAAGATAACTCATCAACAGAAACTTCTGTTGACTCACCTGTTTTGCGGATTTTCACTTCCACAATTCCTTCATCAGCCCGTTTGCCGACAGTAATACGGATTGGAAGACCGATTAGATCCGAGTCAGCAAATTTTACGCCGGCGCGTTCCGCACGATCGTCATATAGCACTTCATACCCTTTCGCCTTTAAATCAGCGTACAGCTTTTCAGCCAATTCTTTTTGCGCATCGTTTTTGATATTCAGTGCAAGAATATGAAGATCATACGGCGCGACGCTTTTTGGCCATATTAAGCCTTTTTCGTCGTGATGCTGTTCAGCAATAGCAGAAAGGGTTCTGGAAACACCGATTCCGTAACAGCCCATCAGCATTGGCTGTGCTCGTCCGTTTTCATCTAAATATGTCGCATTCATCGCTTCAGAATAACGAGTTCCAAGCTTAAAGACTTGTCCGACTTCGATTCCTTCTGCAAAACGGATCGTGCCTTTGCCGTCTGGTGACGGGTCGCCTTCCTTAATAAAGCGAAGATCGGCAAATTCTTTAATTTGCGCATCACGGGTTACGTTGACATTTTTATAATGATAATCTCCTTCATTCGCACCGGCAACAGCATTAACCATTGCTTTAACAGCGAAATCTGCATAGACGTCAATCTCTTGATTCACACCGATAGGTCCGACAAAACCAGGCTCTGTTCCAAGCTGCTGAACGACCTCTTCATGAGAAGCAAGTTCCATAACCTCTGCATGCAGGAGATTCTTCACTTTAATATCATTCACTTCGTGATCCCCTCTTACAAGCACCAGAACAAAACGGTCATCCGCTTTAAACAATACCGATTTAATGCAGGCTTCAGCTGAAACCTGTAAAAATGCAGTCAGCTCATCGATCGTTTTCACATTAGGAGTGTGCACTTTTTCTAAAGCGATAGGCTCTTCATTTGAAGTGACTTCCTGATAAAGAACCTCAGCCATTTCGATATTGGCTGCATATTGTGATTCATCAGAGTACGCAATGGTATCCTCTCCGATTTCAGAAAGTGCCATAAACTCATGTGTATCTTTTCCACCCATGGCACCTGAGTCAGCGATAACAGGTCTTACATTAATGCCGCAGCGGGCGAAAACATTAGAATACGCATTGTACATTTTTTGATATGTTTCATCCAAGCTCTCTTCAGAAGCATGGAAAGAATAAGCATCCTTCATAATGAATTCGCGGCCTCTTAATAAACCGAAGCGCGGGCGTTTTTCATCCCTGAATTTAGACTGGATTTGGTACAGAGTCAGAGGGAGACGCTTATAGGATTTAACCTCATCGCGAACGAGTGAAGTGATCACTTCTTCATGCGTTGCCCCTAAAGCAAATTCACGGCCGTGACGGTCTTGAAGTCTCATCAGTTCAGGACCGTACGTATACCATCTGCCTGATTCCTGCCATGTCTCAGCCTGCTGCAGCGCGGGCATAAGCATTTCTACAGCGTCGATTTTTTCCATTTCCTCACGGACGATCTGCTGAATGTTTTGAATAACCTTATACGCAAGAGGCATATAGCTGTATACCCCGCTCGTATTCTGTCTGATAAATCCTGCTCTTAGAAGAAGCTGATGACTTTTCGCTTCGGCATCAGCTGGAACTTCACGGAGCGTAGGAATAAGCGTCAAGCTTTGTCTCATTTCTTCGCACCTCTGATTGATTTACTTTTCATTTACAAAAACAGCCGCTGGATATCGTTCCATGTAACGACCAGCATAAGAAGCATTAGGAAAGCGACTCCGATAAACACCACAAAGGCTTCTTTTTCTCTGTTGATCGGTTTGCCCCGAATGGCTTCTATAAATAGAAACAACAGTCTTCCGCCGTCAAGAGCCGGAATCGGAAGCAGGTTGACGATACCTAGGTTAATACTTAAAAATGCAGCAAACTGGAATAAATTAATGATTCCCGTTTTTGCCACTTGGTCTGTCATATCGTATATGCCGACAGGACCTGAAAGCATATCAATTTTAAATTGTCCTGTCACTAATTTACTGAGATTTGTTAATATCGCTTTTGTAACATCAACAGTTGATGTTGCACCATAAGCAACTGCTGAGAGAACGCCTTTCTCAGTAGGCGCGTAAGAACCAAAGCGGCCGATTGTTTTTTTGTTCTCATCTTTAACGGCTTCCGGAGTAACTGAAATGTGGAGCGTTTTGTTATCTCTTTTTACCTCAACGTCAATTTCTTTTTCCGGGTTTTCTTTTACCGCAGAGACAATGTCGGTCCAGGACCTCATCTTCTCTCCGTTAATGCTTTGAATGTAATCTCCTTCTTTTAGCCCTGCTTCGGCTGCCCGTCCGTTGTCTGTCAGTTGTCCAAGCATAGGCTCATTTGACGGAACACCCTGAATCAGCCCAAGCATCACTAAAATGACATAAGCCAATATGAAATTCATAATCGGACCTGCGGCAATCGCCTTAATTCGCTGCCACACAGGTTTGGAACCAAACTGGCGGTTATACGGCGCGATCTGAACTTCTTCTCCGTCTACAATGAAAAAGGAGGTTTCACTCACACTAAAGCTGGAAAGCTCATCCTCTTTCCCCTGTTCATAGCCGGTGATCTTCATGTCATGCTCTAGGTCCGCCGTTTCCACCTCGATAATTAAAGCATCCGGGTATTTTTCCTTTTGATTGATGATGACTTTTTCAACCTGCTCCTCTTTGTTAAAAAGAAGCCCGATCGTGTAGCCGGGTTTCACCTCAATCATTTCCGGATCTTCACCGGCCATGCGGACAAACCCGCCGACCGGGAGAAGTCTGATCGTATACACCGTTTCATTTTTTTTGAATGAAAAGATTTTTGGACCAAAGCCGATCGCAAATTCACGGCACAAAATTCCCGCTCTTTGGGCTAACAACAAATGGCCCAGTTCATGGAAGAAAACGAGCGTTCCGAAAATAATGATAAACGCTATAACTGTATTCACGAACATACCACCTTATGTGAGTATTGAATTGACGTATCCCCGGGTATCTTTGTCCACTTCCTGAATGTCTGCCAAGCTAGGCTTTTGAATAACCTGATGGCGGTTTAATGCCTTTTCGATACAGTCTTCAATCGCTAAAAACGATATCTTGCCCGCTAAAAAGGCGGCGACAGCCACTTCATTTGCCGCGTTTAGCACAGTCGGCATTGTTCCCCCTATTTTACCTGATTCAAAGGCAAATTGTAAGCAGCGGAACCTGTCAAAGTCAGCTTTCTCAAAATGAAGACTGCCGATTTCCCACAGCTCGAGCCTTTTGGCGTCTGGCAATGGCAATCGGTCGGGATAGGTGAGCGCATATTGAATCGGAACCCTCATATCAGGAGTGCCGAGCTGTGCAATCACACTTTTGTCATGAAACTCTACCATGGAATGGATGATGCTCTCCTTATGTAAGACCACATCGATTTGTTCATATGGAATATCGAAAAGCCAATGCGCCTCAATCACCTCTAATCCCTTATTCATCATTGTAGCCGAATCAATTGTAATTTTTGCACCCATTGACCAATTCGGGTGCTGTAATGCATCTTCAATTGTAACTGATTCGAGCTGCTCCCGCGTCTTGTCCCGAAAACTTCCGCCGGACGCCGTAATGATAAGGCGATCAATGTTTTTAGCCTGTTCGCCTTGTAGGGCTTGAAAAATGGCTGAATGCTCACTGTCAACGGGCAGCAGCGGAACATTGTATTTCTTAGCATGTTCTTTAACTATATGCCCGGCAGTGACAAGAGTTTCCTTATTTGCAAGCGCAATTGTTTTTTTCTGTTCGATCGCCTTTAACGTAGGGATGAGACCGACACTTCCAAGCAAGGCATTGACAACAATATCGACTTCCTCCATAACTGCCGCTTCAATCAGGCCTTCTTCTCCAAGCCCGATCTGGCAATCAAATGAAAAAGAAACTTGTTTTAATTTGTGATATGTATCCAGATCACCGACAGATACAAACTTCGGCTGAAAGGCCTCTATCATCGGCACGGCCTTATCAATATTTTTGCCGAACGACATAGATACCAGCTGAAATTGGTCTTGGTGCGTACGCAATACGTCAAGAGTCTGTTCGCCGATTGATCCTGTTGCTCCTAAAAGACAAATATTTTTCAAAGTGCCACTACTCCTATTCTTTTTGCTGCATACTCAGTCTCATATTCATATTAGACTTTTTTATGAAAAAAGGGCAAGCAGAAAGTACAAGAAAGGCATGACAAACAAAAAACTGTCAAAACGGTCTAGCACACCGCCATGCCCGGGAAGGATCTTCCCAGAATCCTTTACATCGTAATGTCTTTTCAGAGCGGATTCTACTAAATCCCCAATCTGTCCGAAAACAGACAAAAACAGTGTGATCAAAAGCAGATAGAAATATGGGATCGGCAGGTTTGCGACAAGCTGAAAAATCGTCGAAAGTACAAGTGCAATGACAATTCCGCCTACAAATCCCTCAACTGTTTTATTAGGGCTGATTTCAGGCCACAATTTTCGTTTCCCAAGCGATTTCCCGACAAAATATGCACCGGAATCAGTCGACCAAATCACGACACAGGCATAAAAAATGTATGTCAGCCCGTGCTGATCAAGGTTTCTGATTTCAATAAAATAATGAAAACACATTCCGATGTAAATCGTTGCAAGGGTAATAAAGCCGACTTCATCAAAGGTAAAAGTGTTCTTCACCAATACTGTGTACGTCAGTAAAATCAGTACTGCGAACAAAGCCGTTTCAATTTTCGAGATACCATTCGCTTCAAAAAAAGAATACTGGCTTGGCATTAAGAACATCCATAACAATAAAAGACTGATCAATCCAGGCAGTGAAACAAGCTTAAGTTTTTTCATCCGCAAAAGCTCAAAAAGCGCTACACTGCCCATTGCATAAACTAATATGGTGAACGGCAAATTCCCGACAATAACTAAAAATAAAAATACAATTGCTGCCAGAACACCTGTCAAAATTCTTTGTTTCATGTCCACCATCCTCTAAATTCCGCCAAACCTCCGGCCCCGTTGCTGATATTCTCCTAACGCCTGCAAGAAATGATTTTCTTTAAAGTCAGGCCACAGAACGTCAGTAAAGACAAATTCACTGTAGGCAACCTGCCAAAGCATAAAGTTGCTTAGTCTAATCTCGCCGCTCGTTCGAATTAAAAGTTCAGGATCCTGCAAAGATTCAGTCATTAAATGATTAGAAAAAAGCGATTCATCAATGTCTTCTATTTTCAAAGAACCATCCTTCACTTTTTCCGCGAGTGTTTTTGCAGCAGTGACAATTTCAGTACGCCCTCCATAGTTGAGAGCAAAATTAAGGATCAGCCCGTCATTTTGCGCCGTATCCTTTACAGCCTTTTCAATCGCTCGCATTGTGTGCGGCGGCAAGGCTGATTCATCTCCTATAATCCGGACCTGCACATTCTCCTCAACAAGTTCCGGTAGATACGTATTTAAAAACTCTTCAGGAAGCTTCATCAAAAAATCAACTTCCATTTTTGGCCGCTTCCAGTTTTCTGTTGAAAATGCGTACAGGGTCAGTACTTTGACACCCAATTCGTTAGCAAGCTTAGTTGTCCTTTTAACCACCTTCATTCCTTCGTGGTGGCCTGCAATTCGGGGGAGAGAGCGTTTTTTAGCCCAACGGCCATTTCCATCCATTATAATGGCGATGTGTTCGGGGATTTCTCCCTTAAGTATGTCTTCTTTTGTATAGCGTTCTAAGTTGGAAGCCGCAGTTTGCTGGTTCTTCCAATTTTTGAGTATGTTGAGCATGAGATTCCTCCGTCACCCAAAAAGGTTGCATTCCCTGCTGATAACCAATGTAATCAACAGTATTAACAAAAAAACCCCCTGTAAACATGAGAGGGTCTTTTCACTATTATCTATTGTACATAGTTTTTCATTAAACTTCCATGATTTCTTTTTCTTTGTCTTTTGTGACACTGTCAATTTTTGACACATATTCATCTGTCAGTTTTTGAACATCTTCATTGGAAGCACGCAGCTCATCTTCAGTGATGTCTCCGTTTTTCTCAAGTTTTTTGAGATCATCGTTCGCATCACGGCGTACATTTCGTACAGCTACTTTTGCGTCTTCAGCATATTTTTTTACAACTTTGACTAATTCTTTACGTCTTTCTTCTGTTAGCGCAGGAATCGCAATGCGAATCATATTGCCGTCGCTCGTTGGCGTTAAGCCTAAATCCGCTTTTAAAATTGCTTTTTCGATATCACCGATTGCTGACTTGTCGTATGGTGTTATGACCAGCATACGAGCTTCAGGCACGTTAATAGAAGACAGCTGATTTAAAGGTGTCTGCGCTCCGTAATATTCAACTGTTACTTTATCTAATAAAGATGGGTTCGCACGGCCTGCGCGTACAGTAGCCAATTCACGCTGATAAGCAGCAATTGCTTTTTCCATTTTTTCCTTCGTTTGTGTTAATACTTCTTTTGACACGTTATTTCCCCCTCACGATCGTTCCGATTGATTCGCCTGTCACGGCGCGTTTAATATTTCCTTCTTCCATAATAGAAAAGACGATTAGCGGAATGTCATTATCCATGCATAAAGATGATGCTGTTGAATCCATCACTTCCAAGCCGTCTTTTAGAACGTCAAGGTAAGAAAGCGATTCATATTTTACAGCTGATTCATCTTTTCTAGGATCAGCATTATACACGCCGTCAACATTGTTTTTAGCCATTAAAATAACGTCTGCTTCAATTTCAGCAGCGCGCAGTGCAGCTGTCGTATCAGTTGAAAAATATGGGTTTCCTGTACCCGCAGCAAAAATAACGACACGTTTTTTCTCTAAGTGGCGTATCGCTTTTCTTCTGATATACGGTTCAGCAACTTGTCTCATTTCAATGGATGTTTGCACTCTGGACTGGATTCCGAGTGTTTCCAAGCTGTCTTGAAGAGCAAGCGAGTTCATCACTGTCGCCAGCATCCCCATATAGTCTGCAGTTGCGCGGTCCATGCCCAGGTCACTTCCTGTTTTTCCGCGCCATAAGTTGCCGCCGCCTACTACAACAGCCACTTCGACTTCAAGCTCAGCGATTTCTTTCACTTGCTTTGCAATGGATTGAATGACAGTAGGGTTAATTCCGTTACCCTGTTCCCCTGCCAATGCTTCCCCGCTAAGCTTTAATACGATACGTTTGTATTTTGGTTTTTCCATAATAACCTCCAAGTGTAAACATTGCCGTTTTCTATTATGCAAGAGAAAAAAAGGTTTGTAAATATAGTTTTAAAAATAGGGAACACAAAGTGTGTCCCCTATACTGCCTGAAAAGACGCGACTTGATCGCGACATCTTTTCACCATTATTTTTTCACTTGGTTCATTACTTCTTCAGCAAAGTTTTCTTGACGTTTTTCGATACCTTCGCCAACTTCATAGCGAACGAAAGTTTCAACAGTTGCGTTTTTCGCTGCAACAACTTGTTTCACTTTTTCATCTGGGTTTTTAACGAATGCTTGGTCTAAAAGACAAATTTCTTCGAAGAATTTGTTCAGACGGCCTTCAACCATTTTCGCTACGATGTTTTCAGGTTTTCCTTCTTGAAGAGCTTGCTGAGTTAAGATTTGACGCTCATGGTCTGTTTCTTCTTCTGATACTTGGTCACGAGAAATGTAACGAGGGTTAACCGCAGCAACATGCATTGCGATATCTTTCGCAGTTTCTTCGTCAGTTGTACCGTTAAGAACAGTTAATACGCCGATGCGTCCGCCCATGTGAAGGTAAGCACCGAATGCAGAGCTGTCATCTTTTGTAAGAACAGCAAAGCGGCGCAGCGTGATTTTCTCACCGATTTTAGCAACTGCACTTGTAATGTACTCTTCTACAGTAGAGCCGTTGTCCATTTTTTGGCCCATTGCTTCTTCAACATCTGCAGGAGTGTTTGCAAGAAGGTGGTCAGCTAATGTGTTAAGAAGCTCTACGAAGCCTTCGTTTTTCGCAACGAAATCAGTTTCAGAGTTTACTTCTAAAATAACACCTTTGTTGCCGTCAGTTTTAATAAGAGTTGAACCTTCTGCTGCGATACGGTCAGCTTTTTTCGCTGCTTTTGCAATTCCTTTTTCTCTAAGAAGGTCAATTGCTTTGTCCATATCTCCATCAGTTTCAGTTAACGCTTTCTTACAATCCATCATACCCGCGCCAGTTTTTTGACGCAGTTCTTTTACTTGCTGTGCAGTAATAGCCATTTGTATTCCTCCTTATATGTTTAAACAAGATATGTATCATGACATTTTTCTTGAAAAAAGGTGATAAAAGGCAGTCCCTCTTATCACCTTTTGAATAGGTTACGCAGTTGTTGTTTCAGTTTCTGGTGCAGTTTCTTCAGCAACTTCCGCTTCTTCTTCGCCTTGCTTCGCTTCTAAGATTGCATCTGCCATTTTAGAAGTTAGAAGTTTAACAGCGCGGATAGCGTCATCGTTCGCAGGAATAACAACATCGATTTCATCAGGATCACAGTTAGTATCTACAATTCCGATGATAGGGATGTTTAATTTGCGAGCTTCCGCAACAGCGATGCGTTCTTTGCGAGGATCGATGATGAACAATGCATCAGGAAGATCCTTCATTTCTTTAATTCCGCCTAGGAATTTTTCAAGACGCTCTAATTCTTTTTTCAATTGAACGACTTCTTTTTTAGGAAGTACTTCAAACGTACCGTTTTCTTGCATTTTTTCAATGTCTTTAAGACGTTTAATACGTTTTTGGATTGTTTCAAAGTTTGTTAATGTACCGCCCAACCAGCGTTGGTTGACATAGTACATGCCAGAGCGTTGAGCTTCTTCTTTAACAGAATCTTGAGCTTGTTTTTTTGTGCCGACGAAAAGGATTCTTCCGCCTTCAGCAGCAAGATTTTTAGTGAAGTTGTAAGCTTCCTCTACTTTTTTGACTGTTTTTTGAAGGTCAATGATGTAGATTCCGTTACGCTCCGTGAAAATGTAACGCTTCATTTTTGGGTTCCAACGGCGTGTTTGGTGACCGAAGTGAACACCAGCTTCAAGCAATTGCTTCATAGAAATGACTGACATGTTATTTCCTCCTAATATAATGGTTTTTTTCCTCCGCTTAGGTCATTTTTGTGCAGAACTGCCGCCTGCAGCACCCTCTGCATAAATCGTTAAGCGTGTGTATTTAACACCAAGAAATAATATAACACAGCTTTATGCGACAATCAAGAATGCTTTACAGCTTTGGAGCGAAATTTTAGAAATAGCTCGATTTCTGTCTTTCCGCTCTTCAATTTCTGAGCAATTTCACCAGCTGAATATCCCTGTTCATATAATGCCATAACTTCATCTTCAAATGAACGGGCATCGCTGTTTACGTTCTCTTCCGCCCTCTCAACCTCGTTGATCAGACCTTCGATATGCTCGGGAAGAGCGTTGTTTTCTTCCTGAACAGCACCTCGCTCTGAATGTTGTTCAGCCTGCTGATGCTCTTCCTTCTGTTTTTCTTCAGTTTGAACAGAAGGTACATCCAAGTTGTCTATCAACTTCTCATTTTCTTCTTTTAGTTCAAGAAGAAATGCCGCAAGTGTGTTCTCCGTCTCTTCCAGCAGCTTCTTTTGCTGTTTTTCTGTTTCTTTCACAGCTGCGAGCCTCATATACAGGATAATGACAGCGTACAGAAGAACGCCGTGAAGCGTGAAGCTTAAAAGCCATAATAGTGTTGACATGTTTTTCACTCGCTAATCATGAGAATTCTTTATTGAATTACTTTTTCAAGCAGATTCTTTAATTTAAATAGTGCCTTTGAATGTATTTGTGATATACGGGACGTAGAAAGATTCAATACCTGTCCGATTTCTGTCAATGTCAATTCCTCTTTATAGAACAAACTGACCACAAGCTGTTCTTTTTCAGAGAGTTCGTGAATTTTGTCCGCAAGCTGCGCAATCAGCTCATCTTTCATGATCTTTTCTTCCGGCGGGACATTTTTGTCATCTCTGATCATGACCTGGATGTTTTCCCCGTCATCCTGATCATGAAGCTTTTCGTCAATTGACAGCAGATTTGCAAAAAAAACCTTCATTCATTGTTGACACTACATCCTGTTCCGTCATTCCGAGTTCCTCTGCAATTTCTGCGGGCGATACATTCCGAAGATAGCGCTGTTCAAGCTTTTCAATCGCCGCTTCAACCTTCTTTGTTTTTTCACGCGAGGTTCTGGGCAGCCAATCCTCTTTACGAAGCCCGTCAATAATTGCACCGCGAATTCTAAACGAGGCGTAGGTATCAAATTTTAAGTCCCGGCTGGGGTCAAATTTTTCAAGGGCATCGTATAAACCAAGCATACCAAGGCTCATAAGATCGTCTTTATGCACTGATTTTGGCAGTCCGACAGAAATTCTGCCTACATGATATGTGACAAGCGGCATGTAACGGCGCATTAAATCATCACCGGCCTTAGGATCTTTCCACTCTTTCCAGCGCGACCAAAGCACCTGATCTTCATAATTCAAGGATTGCATTGTTATCCCCCTAATACCTTAATTAAATCGTTTTTTCACCTTGTTTAACAGTTCGAATATGCAGCATACAGGACTTCGGTTCAAATTCTATCGTCCGGCCGCTTGAGCCTCCCGTATCTTCACTGATAATCGGAATATTATATAATGACAGCTGTTCCTTTATCGCTAAGACATTTCTCGGTCCGATCTTCATCAAATCATTCGTCATTTTAAATTTAAACATCTCTGATCCGCCGGCAAGCTTTGCTTTTAACGCAAACTTTCGGCAGCCCGCTTCTACCAGCATATCAATCGTAGCTTTTACAGCGGTATCGGCATATTTTGCCCGATTGAGTTCAGCTGTTTTTGATAACGTCGAATCCGGCAGCATGACATGGACAAGCCCCGCCGTTTGCTTTTCTTTATCGTAAAGCACCAGCCCTACACACGACCCTAAACCAGACGTCCGGATTGAATCCGGGAAGCGGGCGATCTTCACGTCCGCAATTCCAACCTTTACAACAGCAGCCTCAGTTGTACTCATAATGAAGCACCCAAGGCGACAAAGAGCTTTTCAAATGAATCATAGTCCGGCAGCATAAACATATGCGCTTTTAGCTCCTGCTGATGGCTTTGGTCAAAAATTGACGTATCAACAACAATTGCATGTTCCCCAACCTGACTGAGCTCCATCAGACCTTCACTGATGACAGCACCGAACATGTCCAGTGAAACTTCTGGAACACTCGGGTAAAGCTGGAGTTTCGTCAAATCAGCCAATGCCGTTAAATATGATCCTGCTAAAATATTGCCCAGTTCATGCAAAGCGGAAGAACTCATATGATCTTCACCCAGGTTTTCTATATCAAAATCCGGGTTGCCGATCAGCTCTCTGATAAACTGCTCCGCCTGATAAAAAGGCATTATAAAGAACATTGAGCCCGTCAAATCGCCTTCCATTCTTAAAAAGATGCTGGCGACCGGCATTTCTGCTCCGCCGAAAAAGTCTACAAGTTCATCAAACGATAGTAACTTTGCAAACGGGACTTCCATATCAATCTTTCTATTTAACAGCTGGGCCATTGCAGAAGCAGAGTGGCCGGCTCCGATATTGCCGACTTCCCGCAAAATGTCCATCTGCTCTTCTTTGATTCCATTAAAAATACTCATGTCATAACCCCTTTAAGATTAAGCTTGATCGGGCACAGCGGACTGAGATGATTCTTTATCCAAAACCGCATTTGCATCAATAATATTTAAGAGCCTGTTCTCTTGTTTTACAATCTGTTTGATCGACACATACGTGTCTTTTTGAACACTTTCCGGAGCGGATTCTATTTCACTTTCATGTACTGTTATGACATCATTTGCTTCATCCACAATCCAGCCCACTTCAATATCACGATAAGCAATAATGATAATTCGTGTTTCATCGGTAATTTCATACTCAGGCAAGCTGAGACGCTTTCTTAAATCAATAACCGGAGTCACCACGCCGCGCAAATTGATCACTCCGCAAATATAAGGTTCAACGCCTGGCACTCTCGTTGGCTTTTGCCATTTCTCAATTGATTTCACCTGAGTGACAGAAATGGCATATTCTTTGCCATTTACCATAAAGACAATCATTTTTTCGCCTGTTTTAATTTCTGCAGTCATGTGAGACACCTCCTCGTATGGTTAAATAATCAGTGCATTACAATCGATAATGAGCGCTACTTCTCCGTCTCCTAAAATAGTAGCTCCGGAAATTGCAAAGACGTTTGTTAAATAATCTCCGAGTGATTTCAGCACAACTTCCTGCTGGCCAATAAAGGAGTCCACCACAAATGCAGTAGGTTTGTCGCCTTTTTTCACGACAATGATATGGAGCTGTTCCGCATCTTGTCTTGTATCTTCTATTTTAAACTCTTCTTTTAAATAAACGACAGGGACAATATGCCCTCTAAAATCGATTACTTCACGGTCATGCGTTTGCAGAATATCTTTTCTGTCTATAACTGCCGTTTCAATTATAGAAGAAATCGGAATCGCAAATGTCTCTTCTTCCAATTTGATCAGCAGAACTGAAATAATGGACAGTGTAAGCGGAAGCTGAATGCTGAATAGTGATCCTTGTCCTTCTGCAGATTTCACACTGACTGAACCGCCGAGTGACTCGAGTTTATTTTTCACAACATCAAGCCCGACACCCCGCCCGGAAATATCCGAAATTTGATCAGCAGTAGAGAACCCCGGAGCAAATATCAATTCATAAATTTCATTGTCTTCTAAGGTTTCAGCTTCTCTTTCTGTAATGACACCGCGCTCAAGCGCTTTTTCAAGGATTTTTTTTGCGATTAAGGCCTGCCCCGTCATCCTCTACTTCAATAAAGACGTGATTTCCGCTGTGATAAGCTTTCAGCACAACTTTTCCAGACTCAGGTTTTCCTTTTTGCAAACGTGTTTCCGGAGACTCAATTCCATGGTCAATACTGTTTCTGATTAAGTGAACGAGCGGATCTCCAATTTCATCAATTACTGTTCGATCGAGTTCTGTTTCCGCACCGATGATGGAGAGTTCGATTTTTTTATTCAGCTCTTTTTGAAGCTGGCGAATCATTCTTGGGAAACGGTTAAAAACAGTTTCAACCGGAACCATTCTCATATTGAGAATAATAGACTGCAAATCGCCGGAAATTCTCGTCATTCGCTCGACTGTTTCAGTCAATTCATTGTGCTCAAGCTCTTTTGCAATCTGCTCAAGACGCCCGCGGTCAATGACAAGCTCTTCAAATAAGTTCATTAAAGAATCAAGCCTGTCGATATTGACACGAATTGTTTTAGACCCGCCTGATGTATGCTTCGACTGTTCATCGTTTTTAGCAGGCTGCTTTGGTTTGTCCTGCTTAACAGGTGCAGCAGCTGGTGTATCCGCCTGAGGCTCTTCCGGTTTTTCAGCTGGTTGTAAAGGCGAGCCCTGAATAATTTCAACATGCTCGACCTCTGAAACTCCGTTGATGATCTGTTCAACGTCTTCAGCCGTTTGATTCGTTAAGAAGCAAACCTGGAAGTCAGTGCCGAAATCTTCCGTCTCAAGCACTTCCGCACTCGGTATTGTTTTGGCTACTTCTCCGATCTCATTGAGCTTCTCAAAAACCATATATACACGAACCGCTTTTAACATACAGTCTTCTTTCAGAGAAATTGTGATTTCATACCGTTTGAAACCTTGCTCCTCCGCTTCTTCTATCACTGTTCGTTCAAACTCATCATATCCCCAATCAGATGCTGAACCCTTCGCTTCAGCAGGTTCCGCTGAAGCAGCAGTCTCAGCATGCGCACCGTTCACGTCAAGCTTTGCGCTCACTTCAGAGATATCTCTTTTACCATCCCCGCCGTCAATAATAGACTGAACCATTGCTTCCAGATGATCCAGCGCTTCAAACAAGATATCCATCCAGTCTGATGTAACTGCCATATCTCCGTTTCGAAAAGCATCCAATACGTTTTCAAGCAGATGGGTTAAATGGGCTAAATCCGTATACCCCATCGTTGCGCTCATACCTTTTAGTGTATGAGCAGCCCTGAATATATCGTGGACGAGCTGAAGATCTGTCGGGTCTTTCTCTAAAAGGAGAAGCTTTTCATTACATGTTTGTAAATGTTCTTTACTTTCATCAATAAAGACATCTAAATATTGATTCATATCCATTTGAATCACACCCTCTCTTTTTTCACACAGCTTGTGATGGATGCTGCGATATCTTCCACATGTTTAATTTCATGAATAAGGCCCGCCTTAACGGCTGCTTTCGGCATCCCAAATACAACACAAGATTCTTCAGACTCTGCGAGGGTTTTCACATTGCCGGACGCAAGCATGTCCTTAAGACCGGCAGTACCGTCACTGCCCATTCCGGTCATAATGACCGCTACTTTTTCATAGTCTGCAAGTTTGCCGACAGAACGGAACAAGTAGTCTGCTGATGGTTTATGACGGCTTGGCGTATCGTGATTATCAAGAACGATTTTAAGGCCGCCGCTGTTTTTGATAACGGATATGTTTTTTCCCCCCGGAGCTATGTACACACAGCCGTTAAGAGCTGCTTCGCCATCTTTTGCTTCCTTTACACGAATGTCAGACAGATGGTTCAGCCGATCAGCCAGAGAAGCAGTAAAGCCTTCAGGCATGTGCTGTACAACGACTACAGGCGCGTTTAAATCCTTAGGAAGCTTTGGTATCACCTTTTGAAGCGCCCTTGGTCCGCCTGTTGACGTGCCGATACAAACAATATGTCTGCCTGTTCCAGATTTTGACTGACTCAATGCAGGCTTAGCGATGCGTTTAGGCTCAGGCCGATTGACCGCCGGAGCCGCAGCTTTTTGCTGACCGGAAAGTCCGGCCGCGATGACCCGCTCAACTAATTGTTCTTTAATTTTGTATAAATCTAAAGATATAGAACCAGATGGCTTTGTGATAAAATCAAAGGCGCCTATCTCTAAACAGTTAATCGTACACTCTTTTCCTTGCTGGGTCTGGCTTGAAACCATAATGACCGGCAGCTGATAAAGCTCAATAATTTTCCGCAGTGTGTCTGTTCCATTCATCACCGGCATTTCGATATCAAGTGTGATAACATCCGGTTTCAGCAATTCTATCTTTTTAAGTGCCTCTTCTCCGTTTCTCGCAGTTCCGATTACTTCTATCTGCTTTTCCTCGGTTAGAAAATCACTTATCATTTTTCTCATAAAAGCCGAATCATCAACTACAAGCACACGAATCAAATTAAGCCCTCCTCATTAAAAAAGAAGATAATTTCTCAATAAATGTCTGTTTTTCTTCTTTGTGTCTAGTTTCTTCTCTTTCAAACAAGGCGTCCGCTAGGAGACGGACTGACCGGCTGGCTTTTGCCTGAGGACTTTTTAATAAAAAAGGAACCTGTTCGACAACTGCTTTGCTCACGATCCCGTCGTCAGGGACTGAACCGGCAAACTGAACCGCTTCGCCTAAAAACATGTGAATGGTCCGGGAAAGGCGGGTAAAAGCGTCAAGCCCTTCCTTTTGATCACGGCACCGATTGACAGCTACTTTCATTGAAAGCTGATTTCCTGTCAAAGCTAAATGTTTGACAGCGCTGTATGCATCCATAATGGCTGTAGGCTCCGGGGTTGTTATGATCAAAATGTCTTCTGCTGATAAAATAAAAGGCAGCTGGTCTTTTGATAGGCCCGCCCCCATGTCAAACAGTACATAATCAAACTGACTTAACGCATGAGAAAGCTCATTAGCAAAAAAGGTCCATTTTTTCTGGTCCAGCTGAAACATCACATCCAGCCCAGTTCCGCCAGATATATACCGAAGACCCTTTGGCCCAGTAGATATGGATTGCATAAAAGGCTTGCGCTCAGTTAGAACGTCAATAATAGTCGCGGAAGACGAGTTTCCCATTAATATATCAATGTTCCCCATTCCGATATCAAGATCAATAAGCAGTACCTTCTTGCCTTTATCCTGCAGCGCAAGAGCCATATTTAAAGTGATGTTGGATTTTCCGACACCGCCCTTGCCGCTGATGACTGCAAGTGTTTTAGCTTTCTGTGCAAAAACAATCGGCAGATCGCGCTCACGCTTCTTCATTTTCGCCCGTAAAGTTGCTGCTTGGTCAAATCTGTTCATCTGCACAGCATCCCTACAAACTCCCGCGGCGAGACTGTCTGTATATCCTCCGGCACATTCTGGCCGTTTGTGATAAACCCGGCGCCTATCTTTGATTCTGCCAGTATACTGAATACAGAGCCTAAGGAAGCAGTCTCATCTATTTTCGTAAAAATAAACTGATTGACAGGAACAGATGAAAAACGTCTGACAATTTGTTTCATATCTTCATATTTTGCAGTCGCTGACAAAACGAGAAATGACTGAATGCTGCTTTCAAAAGGAATCGTCTCTTTCAGTTCATCGATATATTGCTGTTCTCTGAAGTTTCTTCCTGCTGTATCGATAAATACATGATCATATTCAGCAAATAATTCTTTCGCCCGCTGAAATTCCTCTTTTGTATAACAGACTTCCAGAGGAGCCTGCAGCAGCTCGGCATATGTTTTCAACTGTTCAACTGCTGCAATCCGGTAAGTATCTGTTGTAATAAAAGCAATTTTTTTCTGTTTTTCAAGCAGAGAAGACGCTGCTAGTTTTGCAAGCGTTGTTGTTTTACCCGCGCCCGTCGTACCAAACAGCACGATATACTTCGAACGAATAGGCTCCTGCCACTTGTCTGCTGGAGGTAGTGCCGCGCACAGTATATCCTGAAGTTTACCGACCACGTTTTCTTCCGTAAGTCCGCCCGATTCAACAGAGAATCGCAGTATTTTTTTCATAGTACGGGTCTTAATTGATTCATTAACGCCGGTTTCTCCCAAAAGCTGTTCGGCTATTCTGAGCGGTTCAGGAAGTACGGATTGATATGCTGAAAAATCACCTGGCTCAGATTGAGCCGGAATTTGAGGGATTATCCTCTCCTCTATTTTCGGACTGCTGACAGGAGGTTTTGACGTTTGTTTCGGCTCTGCTGCCTTTTCAGCTGTTTTTTTCTCAAGAAAATCTTGATCCAATACGGCAATCACTTCAACAGCCGGTTTTTTTAAAAGTCCGAACCATTTACGCTTATTGATTTTTTTGGAATTCAGTATAACCGCTTCATTGCCTAGTTCTTTTCTGATAAGCTGTGCCGCTTCTTGCATTGAAGCAGCAGTAAATTTTTTGATTTTCATTAAATATCCACCACTCCAATGCTTTGAACTTCGACATTAGCCTCAAGCTCGTTATAAGAAAGAACAGGAAGATCCGGAAAATATCGTTCCAGAAGCTGTTTCACATACATCCTTACAGGAGGCGAGCAAAGAAGAATCGCAGTCTCTTGCCGTATTGAGAGCTGTTCGGCTTCTTTTGCAACAGAGCGCACAATGCTTTCCGACACATCTGGTTCAAGCGACAAATAGTTCCCATGTTCTGTCTGCTGTACACCGTCAGCAATTGCCTTTTCTACACGGCCGGAACAAGTGATCACTTTTAACACTTCATTTTCTTTGGCAAACTGGGCAGTAATTTGCTTAGCAAGTGCCTGTCTTGTGTACTCTGTTAAAAGATCAGAGTCCGTTGTCAGTTTTCCATAATCGGCAAGTGTTTCAAAAATGGTTACCAAATTGCGGATTGAAACTTTTTCTTTTAACAGTTTAGCCAGCACTTTCTGAATATCTCCGACAGATAATGGATTTGGCGTAACCTCTTCCACCAGGACCGGATACGTTTCTTTCAAATGATCAATAAGCTGTTTCGTCTCCTGTCTGCCGATTAATTCATGAGCATGCTGCTTAATTTTCTCTGTAATATGTGTTGAGACAACTGAAGCCGGATCTACAACTGTATAGCCCAGCATGTCAGCTTCATCCTTCACCGATTCGCCAATCCATTTGGCTGGAAGCCCAAACGACGGTTCTACTGTTTCGATCCCTTCAATCAGGTCGTCTTCAGGCGTAGGCGACATTGCTAGATAATGATCTAGTAATAGCTCGCCTTTTGCTACTTCATTTCCTTTAATTTTCAATCGGTATTCATTAGGCTGCAAAGCGATATTGTCTCTGATACGCACGACAGGAATGACAAGCCCAAGTTCCAGCGCCAGCTGACGGCGAATCATCACAATTCGGTCTAATAAATCCCCGCCCTGATTAGCATCCGCCAGCGGAATCAGACCATAGCCAAACTCGAATTCTATCGGATCTATATGCAGAAGCTGCACAACACTTTCGGGGCTTTTGAGCTCGTCAACTTCAGCCTCTTCCTCAAGAATCTCTTCCACTTCTTCTTTTTCCTTACCTGTTTTAGATAGCGTATAACCGCCAAAAGCAAGCAGCCCTGCAAGCGGCCCTGTTAGGAGAATACCAATTGGAGTAAACAAGCCAAGAAGCAGAATAGTTGCTGCTGTAACATATAAGAGCTTTGGATAAGCGAACAGCTGGCCTGTGATGTCATGACCTAAGTTTCCTTCGGAGGCTGCTCTTGTCACGACAATACCTGTAGCTGTAGAAATTAACAGCGCCGGAATTTGCGATACAATTCCATCTCCTACAGTCAGCATCGTAAAATGAGAGGCTGCCTCTTGTATCGCCATGCCTTGCTGCAGCATACCGATAATGATTCCGAAAATGATATTGATCATCACAATAATAATTCCAGCAATTGCATCACCTTTCACAAATTTGCTGGCACCGTCCATCGCACCGTAAAAGTCTGCTTCTCGAGCTACTTTTTCACGGCGGTGTTTCGCTTCCTGTTCGTTAATCATGCCTGCATTTAAATCAGCATCAATACTCATCTGCTTCCCTGGCATTGCATCAAGCGTAAATCTTGCCGCAACCTCGGAAACACGTTCCGCGCCCTTTGTGATGACGATAAACTGAATAATAATTAAGATAATAAATACAACAAGTCCGACTAAAACATTTCCGCCGACAACGAAGTTACCGAAGGTCTCAACAACCTTCCCTCCTTCGCCGTGCGAAAGGATCGAACGCGTCGTTGACACATTCAAGCCCAGACGAAATAAGGTCAAAAGCAGCAGCAGTGACGGAAAAATCGAAAACTGCAGCGGTTCTTGCATATTCATTGTGGTGAGAAGCACGATCAACGCAAGAGAAATATTAATAATGATCAAAATACTTAACAGCCATGGAGGAAATGGTATCACCAGCATTGCCACAATGAGGACAACACTTATTAAAACGGATAAATCTCTTGTTGACATGCTGTTTTTTCTCTCCTTTTGAATCGTAAAATTCAATTTACTTTTTGTTTCGTTTTAAATACGTAAGCCAGGATTTCTGCCAAGACTTTAAAAAACTCTTCCGGCACTGCCTGGTCAATTTCAACCTGATCATATAACGCACGGGCAAGCGGCCTGTTTTCTACCATCATGACATCATGCTCTTTAGCAATCTTCCTAATTTTTAATGCAAGGTGGTCAACACCTTTTGCAACAATGTATGGTGCATCCATTTTTTCTTCGTCATATTTAAGTGCGATCGCATAGTGGGTCGGGTTTGTGATGATGACATCAGCTTTCGGCACTTCCTGCATCATCCGCCTCATCGCCATTTCCCGCTGTCGTTGCTTAATTTTAGACTTAATAATCGGATCTCCCTCAGATTTTTTGTACTCATCTTTTATATCCTGCTTTGACATTTTGATATTTTTATCATAGTCAAATCTCTGATACAAATAATCGAGTCCGGCAAGAATCAACAAAGCCCCTGCTCCGCTCAGCCCCATCCACAGGGTGAGTTTTGAAACAAAGGAAAGTGCTTCTTCAGGTGTCAGAAGCGGAAGGCGGAGAATTTCTCCATAGTGCATCCAAAGCACAACAAACGCCGCAAACCCTACAACAGCAATTTTCAGTATCGATTTAAGCAGCTCTACAATCGCCCTCATGCTGTATATCCGTTTAAAGCCTTTTATCGGATCCAATTTTTCAAGCTTAGGCTGGATCACTTCCGTAGAAAATAAAAATCCCACCTGCATATAGTTGCTTACAACTCCTGCAACAAGGGCAACAAGCAGAATCGGAGCAAGTACAATGCCAGTATCCTTTAATAAGCTGATAAACAGGATATGCACATTTGATTCTGAGAGCTTCATTGTGAGTGACTCCGTGTAAAATGTCTCTATAAATGACAGCAGCCTGTCTCTCATATACGGGCCGATCGCAATAAACGAAAGGAAGATGACTAATAATGAAACGGCGGTATTCACATCAGAGCTTTTTGCAACCTGCCCTTTTTTTCTAGTATCCTTCCGTTTTTTCGGAGTGGCTTTCTCTGTTTTTTCTCCCGCAAAAAATTGGAGGTCAATTCTTAGCTTCATTAAGAAACACCGACCAATGCTAAAAGATTCCGCATCGTTTCAATCGTTAAGCCGAAAACATTCCGAACAACGACGAAGATAACGGACATACATACGATGAGCATGATAAAACTGACGGCAATCTTTAAAGGCAGACCGACGACAAATACATTTAATTGGGGAACTGTCCGGGCCACGATGCCTAATGCAAGATCCACAAGAAACAAACTGGCCACAACCGGCGCCGACATTTGAAATGCGATAATAAACATTGCATTAAAGCTTTTGGCGATAAGATAGGCAAACTTTTCATCGCCAAAATTCGGAAATGCCTGATCAACCGAAATATACTGAAAGCTGTAGTAAATACCGTCCAGCAGCAAATGATGCGCATTGACACTCAGCATAAACAAAAGAGCCATCGTATAGATAAACTGGCCGATCAATGGACTCTGTGCGCCCGTTTGCGGATCGATAACGTTCGCAATTGAAAAACCCATCTGAAAATCAATAAACGAACCGGCTATCTGAACAGCAGCAATCATCATATAAGCAATCAAACCAAGACACAGACCCACCAGAGCTTCTTTAAATGCCAGCAGCATATATTGCTCGTCAACCTCCAAAGACGGAGGTTTATCAATCGTGCTGAAGCAAATGACTGCAAGAAAAAAAGCAAATCCGATACGATGAACAGCCGGAACGTTTCTGTGGCCGTATAGCGGAACCGTTACAAAAAAAGCAGAGATTCTAATAAAAACCAATAAAAAAGCAGGAAATAAATCAATAATCGAATTCATCACTGTATTACCCTGCAAAACGATTTAAATTAGAAAACAGCTCTGTTGTGAACGAAAGGATGGTCGACAGCATCCATGGCCCGAAAAAAATCAGTGCCAAGAGGACTGCCACGATTTTGGGAATAAACGCCAAAGTCTGTTCCTGGATTTGAGTTGTCGCCTGAAAGATGCTGACGATTAATCCGACCAATAAAGCGATCGCAAGCAGAGGCGCGCTGATCATCAGCGTTACATATACGGCTTTTTCCGCCATAGAAATTACAAATTCTGAATTCACGTTTAGCACCTACCCTAAAAGCTCTGAAGCAAAGATTTCACAATTAAATACCAGCCGTCTACTAAAACAAAAAGTAAAATTTTAAAGGGCAGAGAAATCATAACTGGAGGGAGCATCATCATCCCCATTGACATCAGAACGCTCGCCACTACCATATCAATAATTAAAAAGGGGATAAAAATCATAAAGCCTATTTGAAACGCTGTTTTGAGCTCCGAAATGGCAAAAGCGGGAACCATCGTTGTAAGAGGAATATCTTTTAATGATTCGGGTTTATCCATTTTCGCGTAATTCATAAACAGTGCCAAATCCTTCTGCCTTGTGTGCTTACTCATAAATTCTTTAATCGGTTCCTCAGCTTTTGTATACGCTTCGTCCAAACTGATTTTATTGTCCATCAATGGTGTCAGCGCTTCTTTATTAATCTCTGAAAAAGTAGGAGCCATAATAAAAAATGTTAAAAATAGCGCAAGGCCGATAAGGACCTGGTTGGGCGGCATTGATTGCGTCGCCAGTGAAGTTCTGACAAACGACAGAACGATGACGATGCGGGTAAAACAAGTCATAAGAATCAATATTCCAGGCGCCACTGAAAATACAGTTAACAATAATAGTAATTTAACAGTTGAACTGACGTTACCCGGATCGCTAGAACTGAAAATATTTATAAACTCATTCATGATGACGTGGGCCTTTCTTTTTTCCTTCTGAACGGTTTTGTTTTAGCTCTTCAAGCTGCTCTTTTAATGCTTTTGAAAATGAAGGCAGCTTTTGCTGCGGCTGATTCTCAGAACCCTTTAGGGGTTTGACAAGCTTTTGCCACTCTATTTTGCTTGACATCGCCTCTTCATGCTGGCTGAGTATGACTTCGATTTCCTTTTCATCCTCAATTTCTTTAAGGAGCTGGATCGTCTCTCCTACCCCAACGACGAGAACACTGTTGCCGACTTTAATCAATTGGATTGATCGGTTTTGGCCAACCGATGTTCCGCCAATATTTTCAACATATTGAAAAGGCTTTAGCAGCCGGTTTCTTTTGTTCATAAGCTTAACAAGCCCGTAAATCAGCGCGATGACAAACAATAAAGCGAAAATCATCTTCACAAAATCAAAAGCTGAAACAGAAGGAGTAGCAGCTCCCTCCGTCTCATCAGCAGTTTGTGTCGTTTTTTCTTTCTTTTGCTCTGGCTTATCTGCGGTCTTTTCCTCTTTCTTTTGAAACCATTCGTTTACAGTTGAATCATCAGATGCCGCCGCATCAGCAGCAAGCGGATGCACACTGAATAAAATGAAAAAACATATAAAAGCAATGAAACATTGACTCTTTTTCAACAGTCGTACACCCTTTAGCTTAATGTTTTGTTGATTGCTTCAAGTACACGGTCCGCCTGGAAAGGTTTCACGATAAAATCCTTAGCGCCGGCTTGAATAGCATCGATAACCATTGATTGCTGTCCCATGGCAGAACACATAATGATTTTAGCTTGAGCATCAATTTGTTTAATTTCTTTTAGTGCAGTAATACCGTCCATTTCTGGCATTGTGATATCCATTGTAACTAAGTCAGGAGAATGCTCTTTAAATTTTTCTACAGCCTGAGCGCCATTTTCGGCTTCTGCTACTACGTCAAAACCGTTTTTTACCAAAATATCTTTGATCATCATTCTCATAAATGCTGCGTCATCTACAATTAAAATTCTATGTGCCATAATTTTTTTCTCTCTCCTCGTGTTTCTTTATTTTAAATTATTAATGCGTTCTGCCTGGCTTAATATGTCAGTGACCCTTACTCCGAAGTTTTCCTCAATGACCACGACTTCGCCTTTGGCGACGATACGCTGATTCACTAAAATATCTACCGGCTCACCGGCTAATTTATCCAGCTCAATAATACTTCCGGCTGAAAGTTCTAAAATTTCTTTTACGCTTCTTTTCGTTCTGCCGAGTTCAACAGTGATCGAAAGCGGGATATCCAAAAGCATATCCAGATTGTTTATAGGAGCTTGTGTGCTCTCATTTGGATCAAATGATGAAAATTCCACTGGTGAAACTTGAACAGGCGCGGCTTTCTTCGGTTTCCCCTGCCTTTTAGCCGGCACTTGCTGCTGCGGTTCGTTCCGTGGCTCGGGCATCACAGGCTCTTTCGGCTGTTCATATGTAACCTCAGGCTCCGGCGTTGTTTCTTCAGCTGGACTTTCCTCCGTGTTCATAAGGCTCGAGATCAAATCTTTAGCAAATGTCAGCGGATATAGCTGCATGATGTTAGAGTCTATTAACTCGCCCACCTTCAAGCGGAAAGAAACTTTAACCAGCATTTCATCAGCAGGAATACGGTCTGTTCCTTTTTCTTCATTTACATCAAGCAGTTCTACACGCGGGGGTGAAATATCAATTTTTTTACTGAATACAGTAGACATTGACGTTGCTGCCGACCCCATCATTTGGTTCATCGCTTCTTGAACCGCGCTCAAATGGATCTCTCCAAGTGAAGGATCTGCACCTTTCCCGTCTCCCCCGATCATTAGGTCCGCAATAATCGCCGCGTCACTTTGTTCGACGACTAGCAGGTTGCTGCCGCTGAAACCTTCCGTATAATTCACTTCAATTGCAACATACGGTTCAGGAAACGCATCACTGATTTTGCTTCTTGGGATGACAGTTACGTTTGGAGTCGTAATATCAACTTTTTGATTTAAAAGCGTGGATAAAGCTGTCGCTGAACTGCCGAATGAAATATTTCCGATTTCACCGATCGCATCACGCTCCATGTCCGATAAGTCATGCACTTCCGGAGCCTCAGGCTCATCAGGTGTGCTGCTCGTGCCGTTAAGAAGCGCGTCAATCTCATCTTGAGATAATCTGTTATTCTCCATCTTGTTCACCTCTTATGTCGTGGTCTAAAATTTGCACTGCCTGTTTTCGATTCACCCGGCCGGCTTGTCCTAAAAATTTCGGCTTATCTCCGACCAATACAGTAAGAGGATCTGTTACTGATTTGTCCAAAGTTATGCAGTCTCCGACTTCTAAACTTAAAAACTCTTCTATTGTCAGTTCAGATGTGCCGAGTTCGGCCACGACAGGTATTTGTGCTGTCATGATACGTTTTTCAAGCGACTTTGTTTCCTCAGGTTTCGGTTCATTTCTTTCTGATTGCATCCAATAATGGACCGAAAGCTTTGGTATGAGCGGCTCGAGGACGATATGCGGGATACAAAGATTGATGACACCGCTGATTTCGCCGATTTGTGTGTTGAGTGAAATAACAACAACCGTTTCATTAGGAGATACCATCTGAACAAATTGCGGATTCACTTCAAACTCAGTCATTTCGGGCTCAATATCAGCAATGGACTGCCAAGCTTCTTTATAATTTCCCAGTGCATTTTCAAATAAATTAGAAATAATTTTTGTTTCAATTTCTGTTAAACTATCAACCTTATTATGACTGATCCCGATGCCCCCCATCACACGATCCATCATCGTATAGGCAATTGTCGGGTTAACCTCCATCATAATTCTGCCTTCCATCGGATGGACATCGAATAAATTCAGGATCGTCATATTCGGTATGGATCGGATAAATTCCTCGTATGGAACCTGATCAACAGAGCTGACCGATATATGGATATACGTTCTGAGCTGAGCAGAAAAGTGAGTTGTAAGAAGTCTTGCAAAATTGTCATGAATTCTTGTTAAACTGCGGATTTGGTCTTTAGAAAACCGCAGCGCGCGTTTGAAATCATAAACCTTTACTTTTTTCTCTTTTTCTTCTTTTTTCAGCTCTTCAGCATCCATTTCACCCGTTGATATTGCAGAAAGCAGTGCATCTATTTCATTTTGGGAGAGAACTTCTCCTGACATTTTCCTCACCTCCGTATTCTGTCAAATTATGCTTTATTGCAGATTAAAAGAGGTAATATACACTTTTTCTACTTTTCCTTCTTGGAGGTAGCTATTCACTTTATCTTTTAGTTCCTTCTTAAAGGTTTCTTTTCCCTTGTCTCCCTCAATCTCATCAGCATTCGTATCAGCCAGCAGTGATATAACAGCATCTTTCACTTGAAAATCACGTTTTTCAAGCTCTTCTTTTGATTTATCAGAGTCAGTTTCAAGTTTAATCGCTAAGCGAATAATGTTATCGGATTTTAAATTCGTTGTGATTTCTGCTACATCAACAGAAGATGCAACGATTTCATCAATACTTCGTTTTGCCTCACTTTTTTCGGACTTTCCGCCTAAAACAAAATAAGCCGCCGCCCCGAGAGCACCAATTACGATAAGAATAATTAGTAAAATGATCAATAATTTTTTCTTCATTCCGGTTCCTCTATTCCATGGTCCATTGAAAATATTTGTATTTTTTGATAGAAAGACACAATCTTCTCCAGAACAGCTTCTTCATCTTCTTTTACTACAAACTTCTTACCGTTCGACAGTGTGATTGTAGTATCCGGAAAGCATTCAATCTGTTCAATAAATAACGCATTCAGCGTAAAGGGCTGCCCATTTAAACGGGTTACTTTAATCATAAAACAGCGGAGAAGCGATTACTCGCCTCCCCTCCCTCCTTAACGTTTAAGGTTAACCAGCTCTTGAAGGATTTCATCCGATGTTGTAATAATCTTAGAGTTTGATTGGAACCCGCGCTGAGCAACAATCATTTCAGTAAACTCGTCTGTTAAATCAACGTTAGACATTTCTATAAATCCTGACTTCAAGGCACCTGTACCGCCATCACCAGGCTGATTAGCTGCACTAGCAGTTCCAGAGTTCAAAGATTCACGATACAAGTTGCTTCCGATTTTATCTAAACCGTCACTGTTTGCAAAAGTAACAATCCCGATCTGACCGCCATCTTGTGGTTTACCGCCAGCATCAACAATTGACACTTTTCCATCAGATCCGATACTAAAGCTTTGAGCATCTAGAGGAATTTTTATTGTTCCTCCTGTCATATTTAACACATGGTAGCCGTCACCAGTCACCAATGTTCCGGTATTATCTAAATAGAAGTTTCCAGCTCTTGTGTAAGCCGTTCCATCACCTGTATCGATTTGAAAATAACCGTCGCCGTCAATCGCTAAATCAAGCGTTCTTCCTGTGCTTTGTGTCGCGCTTGTTGAATGGATGGTATCAATTGTGCCAGATGATGAACCTAAACCGATCTGCTTAGAGTTTGTTCCGCCGATTGTTGCACCAGCAGCAGAACCGCCGGCAATCGTTTGACTTACCATATCTTTAAAGGTAACCCGGCTCTTTTTGAATCCCACTGTATTTACGTTGGCAATATTATTGCCGATAACATCAAGTTTTGTTTGAAAGTTTTTCATACCGCTGATTCCAGAATAAAGTGAACGTAACATAATATATTCCCCCAGATGTTTTTATTTAGATGATTGTCCCACAGACATGACATTCGCCGGACTGATCTCGGTCCCATCATCAAGAACAAGATAATAATTACCTTTAGAATGTTTAACAGAGCTTACGGTGCCTGTTTTATCTGTTGCACTTTTACCATCAGTCCAAGATACTTCTTTTCCCATCCAATCAACATACGTTGTAAACGGATCTTGGTTTTCAACGAATTTAGTCATCGTCGTATTCAGATTCATCATCTGTTCCAGGCTTGAAAAAGTCGCCATCTGGCTGATAAATTCTTTGTCATCAACCGGATTAAGCGGATCTTGGTTTTGGACTTGAGTCATTAATATTTTTAAGAACTCGTCTTTTCCCAGGCTGCTGTTGCTTGCAGCGGCAGTGCTGCTTGTTTTTTCAGGCAATTTATATTCTGAGCTTATTGATGTCATTCTTCTTCCTCCAATTCAACCATTGACACTTCATCAAGCAAGTCTCCAAACTCGTTTGATTGCTTTTTCTGTCTTTGCTGCTTCTGTCCCTCTTGCTGCTGTTTCTGTTCATCAGCAAGCTGGCCATATATCGGCTGGTCTCCGCTTTGAATCGGCAATGTAAAACGGTCAACTTGGACAGCCATATTCGGCAGTGATTGCTTCAGCTGAGGCAGATGTTGTTCGAGCAGCTCTTTTGCAGATTGGCTGGATGCAATGATTTTACTCTGGAACATTCCATTTTCATTGGTCAGCTTAATTGTGACAAATCCTAAATGTTCAGGGTTCAGCCGAATTGTAAAACTGCCGGTTGACCTCCCAAAGGGTGTATATTTCATCTGCTTCCATGCACTGATCACTTGATCAGCAGCCGTTTTCGTATCGGCTGCATGCAAATCAGATGAGAGCTGCAAATCGAGTGTCTGAACTCCTCCGGTGCTCCGGTAGCCTGAAAACATCATTTGAATTCCTGACTTACTATCAATAGGCTGAATACTTACAGAGGAATCTGCCGTACTTTTATTACCTGACGTCAGAGTGTCCGGCGAAAGGGCACGTTTTCCGACCTCTAGTGACGATTCGGATGATTTCGATAACAAAAAAGCTTTCAGCTGACTTTCAGCTATATTCCATTCCTTCGTCCCTTTTTGAGGAAGCACTGACATCTGTTCCATTAAGCTTTGAAAACTTTTCAGCTCTGACTTTGACATCTTATAAAGCTTTGAATTTGACTCG
The DNA here is from genome assembly GCF_014250375.1 of Bacillus sp. PAMC26543. Taxonomy (NCBI): domain Bacteria; kingdom Bacillati; phylum Bacillota; class Bacilli; order Caryophanales; family Bacillaceae; genus Bacillus; species Bacillus sp. PAMC26543. The sequence goes on from NZ_CP060193.1 coordinate 2,447,621, forward strand.
TCTTTTGTAAATATCTGCTGTTTAAGATCCTGAATAAGCTGTTCAGATATGCCTTTTTTTTCTAATGCCGAAAGAAATTCATCTCCATTTTTGTAGACAGTATGAGCTTGATGATCACGGTCAGTCATTTTATTTCCTTCTAAAAGCTGACTGATAAGCATTTGGATATGAATAAGCGTTTTATCATCTTCTGCTGATGCCTCATTTTCCTGAACTTCTTGCTCTCTGTCAGACTTGAGTTCATCAGTAGCGGCATCACCAGCTGAATACTTTGCAGTCAGAGCAGTTTTCTCTTCAGAAATGGTTTTGTCTGCAAGTATTTGCCCCATGTGCAGTTGATCAGTTCCGTCAGCCAATTTTAATTCAACTGCTTGCAGCAGATTCTGTAACATTTGCTGAGCGGATTCATCCAGCTGCTTTCCTGTTAGTTTACTTAACGTTTGCAGAAGATCGGCTTTTTCCTTGTCTTGATTTTCAGGAGTTGCATTTAGCCAATCACTGATCTTTTTACATGCATCTTTTAAAAGCTGATCGTCAGTCAGAGTCCCATTTCCTTGTGATGAAGGTTCTTTCGAGCCGGCTTCAGACATAAGCCAATTTTGAAAAACTCCCTGGCTATTTTTGATTGTTTTAGCAGCTGTCCCTGCTGTAGTTTGCAGCCGAGGTCCGGCTAATTCAAGCAGCTTCACCTTTATTCCCCCTATTCTTGGCTGGCAGCAATTTTTTCTGTATATGTTGCCGCTTGCTCAGGAGTCATTTTTGCCAAAATTTCAGCAAGCTGCTTTTTGCTCAGTCCATTCAATATTTTCAGCGCTTCTTTCTCTTTTAATTGGGCAATGATTTTGGCAGCCTTTCCGCTGTCCATGCTTTTATAAACACTGATGACTTTATCATCAGAAGCTTTATCAGAACTTGATGAATCTTCTGTGTTATCCTTCGGTGTCTTTTTTTGGTCTTCCGCTGTTTTTTCAAGAGAACGAATCTTTTGATTCAGCCTGTCTATTTCAGATTTGCTTGTATCCAAATCCTTATTCAATATACTGATCTCACTTTTTTGATCCTTAATGGTTTTTTCCAGAGCCGCCGTATTACTGTTATTCTTAGCTGTTGATGATGTATCTTTTTTATCTTCGGTCTCAGGAACCAATTCTTTAAGAACTGGCGTTTTGGCTGCAGCTTCCTGTATCGGCTTTAAGACATTGACACCAGCCGCCCAGAGAACAATCCCCCCTGCTATAAGCAGAAATATCAGCGGAAGGATAATGATCAGCAAAACCGATCGGAACTTACCTGATTCTTTCTTTTTGCCGGACATTACATTCGCTCCTAATGGCCTTGAATCATAAACTGCTTGATCGAAATATCGTCCATTTCTTTCATCTCTGCAGCTTTGTCTTCAAGAGCAAACATTTTAAACTGTTTTTCACGCATCTTTTCAAACTTCTTCACTTCAATATTTTTTTCTGTTAACACTTCTTGCTTTTGGTTCATTTGATTCCTTTTCATAATGACGAGCTTTTGGTAGTGATAAATGGTGTTTTCAAGATTTGAGACAAATTGCTGATAATGCCTCATCTCTTGAACGCTCATCCCGCTTTTCAGTTTGTTTTCTTTATTTTGCTCAAGCAATTCCTTTTTGCTCATATTCTCATATAGTTTCTCCGCTACAGTTTCAAATTCAGAAACTGATTGCTGATACTCAGACAAAGACTGGTCTTTTTCGTTCTCTTTTAGTTCCAGCAGCTTTTGGAATCTAAATTGATAGGCCACGTTCTATTCCTCATTTCCTGTCAAACTAGTTAATGCAGCAATGCTTTCTTCCAATGATGCTGATTCTTCTGTTCCCTGCTTCAGAAATTGAATAAGCTGCGGATAAAATTGTATCGCCTCATCAATTTCTCTTGAGGACCCTCTTTTGTAAGCTCCAATATTAATGAGATCTTCAGAATTTTGATACGTTGATAAAAGTTCACGGAATTTATTCGCTGCGTCTAAGTGCTGTTTTGTCGAGATGTTTGACATCACCCTGCTGATGCTTTTTAACACATTGACGGCAGGAAACTGGCCTTTATTAGCAAGAGCCCTGTCTAACACAATGTGTCCGTCTAAGATTCCGCGAACAGTATCAGCAATAGGCTCATTCATGTCATCTCCGTCGACTAACACTGTATAAAACGCTGTGATTGTTCCGTGTTCATTTGCACCTGTTCTCTCTAGTAAACGAGGTAAAATAGCGAACACAGAGGGTGTATATCCTTTTGTCGTCGGGGGCTCTCCAGCGGCAAGTCCGATCTCCCTCTGAGCCATCGCCACCCTTGTGACAGAATCCATCATAAACATGACATTTTGCCCTTTATCACGAAAGTACTCAGCAATGGCTGTCGCCGTATATGCGGCTTTCAACCTCGTTAATGCAGGCTGGTCTGAGGTAGCAACAACTACAATTGACCGCTTCAGACCCTCTGCTCCCAAGTCTTTTTCAATAAACTCCCGAACCTCTCGACCGCGTTCTCCGACGAGTGCAATTACGTTTAAATCAGCTTCGGTCTGTTTAGCGATCATTCCCATTAACGTGCTTTTTCCGACGCCGCTTCCTGCGAAAATACCAATCCGCTGGCCTTTTCCGACAGTCAGCAGACTGTCAATAGACCTGACTCCAACACCCATTTTTTCCCGGATAGGCGGGCGTTTCATCGGGTTAGGAGGTGATTGCTCCGTCGATACAGGCGAAAGTCCTTTCGGCAAAAGTTTTCCGTCGAGCGGTTCGCCAAACGCATCAATGACTTGTCCGATCAGACCGGCTCCTACCTTTACACGAAGAGATTCACCGGTGGCTTCAACAATGCTCCCGGGGGCAATGCTAGCGGCCTCTAAATAGGGCATTAACAAAATATTTTCTTCCTGAAATCCAACAACTTCAGCTTTGATGACTTTTCCTGATTGACCTTTTGCATAAATCAGGCACAGGTCGCCTATTGAGCTTGCCGGCCCCTTTGATTCGATCATCAGGCCGATCACCCGTTTCACTTTTCCATAACGCTTATACGAGTCTGTCATTTCTATGCAATCTATCAGACTCTGTGTCTTCATTGATCCGCACCTGCTTCCAGTGCTGTAAGGAGCTTATGCTTCAGTTGCACCAGCTGGGTATCAATGCTTGCATCCACTCTTCCAAAAGGAGTTTCTATATAGCATGATCCTTTTTCAGCTTTTTCATCGGCGTATAAACCCAGCCGGCATTCTTTGTAAAGAAGCTGCTGGATTTCGTCTTTATGCTGAAAAACTGTTTCATAGTAATAAGGGTCCACATATATTGATATATCGTCATATTCCTTTACTTCGTTTACCACCTGTTTCACAAGCAGGATAAAGGCCTCTTTATCATCAGATTTTTGCTGCCATACTTTTTTAGCTAACGCAACGGCAAGCTCAACGATTTCTCCGGAGGCATCTTCAAGCTTATCCTCTACAGCTCTTCTGGACATCTCTGTTATGCTGTTTGCCTGATTGAGCAGCTCAGCATACTGTTGTAAGGCTTCAGCTCTCCCTAATGCAACACCTTGTTCGAAACCTTCTGTTTTCGCTTCTTCAATAAGCTGCTGTTTTTCAGCCGCCCAATCATTTTTTTCCTGCTCAATTTGACGGCGGATGTCTTCCATCTGGCTGTTCGCTTGCTCGGAAATCCGATCAGCTTCTTCTTTGATCCGGGCCATTAAAGCTTCCGGATTTTCTTCAGTCTGTAAAAGATGTGAATGATCGATCCGAACCTCTTGTAAAGAAAGCTTTCTTCTTTCCTGCTGTGGGGAAAAAGATGATTCTTGTTTAATGATATTAGACAATAATATCGTCTCCTCCGCCTCTTGCTATAACAATTTCACCGGCTTCTTCAAGCTTTCTGACGATGCTTACAATTCTTGATTGAGCCTCTTCTACATCCTTCAAACGTACAGGGCCCATAAATTCCATTTCTTCTTTGAATGTTTCAACCATACGCTGTGACATATTGTTGAATACAATTTCTTTGACTTCCTCGCTTGCCACCTTTAATGAAAGGAGCAGATCGTCGTTTTCAACATCGCGTATAACCCGCTGAATTGCTCGGTTATCAAGGGTAACAATATCCTCAAAGACAAACATCCGCTTCTTGATTTCTTCAGCAAGATCAGGATCCTGAATTTCCAAAGAATCCAATATCGTCTTTTCTGTTCCTCTGTCTACACCGTTTAACACTTCAACAACAGCTTCGATTCCGCCGGTTTGTGTATAATCCTGAGTAAATGCGGAGGATAATTTCTGTTCCAGAATCCGTTCTACTTCATTAATAATTTCAGGTGACGTTCTGTCCATTACCGCAATCCTTCTTGCGACTTCTGCCTGTACCTCAGGATTCAGCTCGGATAAAATTTGTCCGGCCTGCACAGGGTCAAGGTAAGACAAGATTAAAGCCATCGTTTGCGGATGCTCTTGTTGGATGAAATTTAAAATTTGTTCAGGCTCTGCTTTTCTGGCAAAGTCAAATGGTTTAACTTGCAGAGAAGAAGTCAGCCTGTTTAGTATGTTTTCAGCCTTATCTTCTCCGAGCGCCTTCTCAAGAACTTGTCTGGCATAGCTTAAACCGCCCTGAGAAATATAATCCTGGGCAATCGCTATATTATGAAATTCCTCTATAATTTCATCCTTTTTTTGATGATCGACACTTCTAACTCCTGATATTTCAAGGGTAAGCCTTTCAATTTCTTCATCGGTTAAATGCTTATATACAGAAGCTGACACATCTAAACCTAAGGAAATCATGAGAATGGCTGCTTTTTGTTTTCCTGTAAGCTTGTCTTGATCACGTCTCGCCATTTCTAATCCCTCCTAATCCTCGGCCAGCCAGCTTCTCAGCAGTTTTGCAAAGTCTTCAGGCTTATCTTTCGCCATCTTTTCAAGCTGTTTTCGTCTGACTGTTTCCTCTGTTTCATTTTCCTCTTCATTAATATCAGGCAAATTGATAGGCTCCTGAGGCACTTCGTACGTGTATTCCTCAAATTCATCCTCTTGAACGCGTTTCTTTCTGATAAACATAATGATCAGAATGATGATAACTGCGATCAATACGCCCCCTACGATATATACCCACATTGGGATACCGGAGGATTTTTCCGTATCAGTATCCAGACTTACTTTTCCGTCAAAAGGCTGAACGGAGACAACAATTTTATTATTGATATCTTCATCAGAAAGGTTCTGGTTCTGTGTTTCATCCTTATCCAATGATGTTCTGACAACAGTTGAAAGGATTTTTTGTATATCATCCTGTCTTTCAGTTGATAGCGACGCTGTGTTTTTGGCATCAGGCGGCTCTACCATTACTTGAATCCCTAAATCCCTTACCTTATAAGGGCTTTCAGCTATTTCTTTATGGATTCGATTAACCTCGTAATTGATTTTATTACTGCTTTTTTCGTAGTTCCCACTTTCGGTATTTTCACCGTCAGCTTGATAGTTTGTTACATCTTCATCACCGGTTCCGGCAGTTCCGCCATTAGCTGCGCCGTCTCCCTGATATGTTTCCGATACTTTTTCAGCACTGACCGCGATGCCTTCCATGTTTTCTTTGTCAACAGGCTCGACGATGTCTTCTGTGCGATTTTCTTTTGTAAAGTCAATATCAGCCGTGACAGAAACAACAACTTTGTCCTGCCCCATCATCGTTCCAAGCAATGACTGAACATGTTTTTGAATGTCTTTTTCAACTTGGGATTTAACTCCCTGCTGCGAAGAATAACTATCAGCGTAGGACCCTGAACCGCTGTCTGTTTTGTCATAGTATGTAGAGTTCTGGTCCATGATGACGATGTTATCTTCTTTTAAGTTCGGCACACTTTTTGATACCAGATGATATAATCCGTTGATCTGGCTTTGATCCAGAGTGTATCCAGGCTGAGTCTGCAGGACGATTGAAGCAGATGCTGCTGATTGCTCTTCACCGACAAAGACAGCGTCTTTCGGAAGGTTAATCATTACTTTTGAATTTTTGATACCGTCCATTTCATTAATCAGATTGGATAGTTCCGTTTGTGTGGCTTTGACTTTCACCATATCAAATTCATTATCTGTTAAACCAAAGCCGGCGTTCTGTCCAAAAAATGAGTAATCAATTGATCCGGTTTTAGGAAGCCCTTCTGCCGCCAGCTGAACTTTCAGTGAATCAACCTGATCTTCCGGAACCTTAATGACCGTACCGCCATTTGAAAGTTCGCTAGGCACTTTTTTTGCATCCAATTCCTCTTTGATCTGTCCGGCTTCTTCAGCTGACAAATCTTTGTACAGCGGCGCCATTTTCTGATTAGAAGAAAAAATACTGATAATAATGGCAAGAATGATAATTGCCGCTAAAGCACTAATCATTAAAACCTTTTGTAATTTAGATCTATTTTTCCAAAACTCACTCGTTTTGTTTTTCATTTGCATTAGAGTACGATTCATGTTAACCCCCGGTCATTCCACTCTTTCTCTTTCTCGTCAGACCCCCTACATTTGCATTCTCATAATCTCCTGGTATGCTTCCACAGCTTTGTTGCGGAACTCAGTTGCAGCAGTCAGAGAGATGCTTGCTTTTTGAGCGGCGATCATGACCTCATCAAGATTCACATCTTTTCCTGCAGCCAAGGCATTAGTCATATTGTCAGAAGCTACTTGGGACTCATTTAACGAACTTATAGAGTTTTTTAAAAGCTCCGAAAAGCTTGTTTGATTTGAAGAGTCTGTTTTTTGGCTATTGTTTAATTGATTTGTTGCATTTTGAGTGTTTTGAGTATTTTGAACCTGAAAAGGAGAAATTGCATTGATCACATTCATCACCTTACTTTCCGATTTCTAGAGCCTTCATCAGCATTCCCTTTGAAGCATTCATCGCTGTGACATTGGCCTCATATGATCTCGTACTGCTGACAAGGTCTACCATTTCTTTTAATGGATCAACATTCGGCTTTTGCACATATCCTTCAGCGTTTGCATCAGGGTCACTCGGATCATAGACCAGATTAAAATCAGAGTTATCTTCAGTGATTTTTGTAACCTTTACCCCATTTCCGACATTGCCGCTTCCGCTCATTTTAGAATTCAAAATCGACGAGAACGATTCACCTTTTGACTGAAGCGAAACCATTTTCCTTCTGTAAGGCACCCACTCACCGTTTACCTGCTTGGCTCTTGTCGTATCCATATTCGCCAAGTTAGACGATACAACATCCATTCTGAGGCGCTGAGCTGTTAAAGCTGATGCTGAAACATTTAAGCTTTGAAAAGCTGTCATTATTTTCCTCCTGTTAGCACGGTCTTCAGAGAATTGAATTTGCCGTTCATTCTTTCAACTAAAGCTTGATAGTTAATCTGATTTTCAGCTAGTTCTGTCATCTCTTTGTCAACGTCAACGTTATTTCCGTTTTGCTGATAAGATGTATCTCCGCTCGTTACAATTGAATAATTTGAATCAGCATCAGAAAAATCAACATGCCGATAGTCCGTTTTTATAGATTCGAGACGAGAGGATTCTTGATCTAATAAATTTTGGAAAGAGACTTTTTTTGCCTTATAGTTCGGTGTATCTATATTAGCAATATTATTAGTTATGACTTTTTGCTTAATATTCGCTCTGCCCAAGGCATTTTCAAGATTTTGTATCGTTCCAGAAAATAAGCTCAAATCCACTTACCTCCATTTCAGTTTTTTTCACCCTCAATATCCTTGTCGAGATTTGTAAAACCATATGCTTATTGTAAGAAATAACAGGCATAAAGTCTATGAAGTTCGTGTAAAAAAATGTCCTCATATATATCTATTTTACAACTAGGTACATAGTCCTAGATTATTTGAACTACGTTTTTTACATTGATATAAGGCTGAAAATAGTTGAATTTCTGTATTTTCCCCATTTATTTCGTCATTTTTCTGTTTTTATGAAGAAAATAATAAACTTTATTAAAATTATTACAAAGAAAGACTTTTCGCCCAGGAAATAAAGCTTATTGATTTCCTTTATTTGAATAAAAAAAACCCCTTAAAAAGGGGTTCTTTTTTTATTAATGGGATTTCAGATTTTCTAATTCAATCAGGAATTTGTTGTTGAGCACTTTAATATAAGTACCCTTCATTCCTAATGATCTTGACTCAATTACACCGGCGCTTTCAAGCTTTCTGAGTGCGTTAACAATAACTGAGCGGGTAATGCCGACACGGTCTGCAATCTTACTTGCAACAAGGAGACCTTCGTTTCCGTCAAGCTCTTCAAAGATGTGTTCAATTGCTTCAAGCTCACTATAAGAAAGAGAGCTGATTGCCATTTGTACTACTGCTTTGCTTCTTGCTTCTTCTTCAATTTCTTCTGCTTTTTCTCTCAGAATTTCCATTCCGACAACTGTAGCGCCGTATTCAGCAAGTATTAAATCATCATCATTAAATTGATCCTGTAAACGTGAAAGAATGAGTGTACCTAATCTTTCTCCGCCTCCGATGATCGGCACAATTGTTGTTAAACCAGCTTGGAACAAGTCTCTGTTTTCAACAGGGAAAGCAGTATACTCACTGTTGATATCCAGGTTAGAAGATGTTTCAGGGACGTTGAACAGATTCTTCGTATATTCCTCTGGGAATTGGCGATCTTCAAGCATTTTTTTCATACGGTCATTTTCAATTTGCTGGTTGATAGAGTAGCCGAGCAGTTTTCCTCTGCGGCTCACAACGAAAATATTGGAATCAATTACATCCCGAAGCGTTTCCGCCATTTCTTTAAAGTTAACCGGTTTCCCTGCCGCAGCTTGCAGCATGGAGTTAATAATTCTTGTTTTTTGTAATAAAGCCATGATAAATGATCCTCCTAAACATTCCTCTTATTAAATTTTCACAATATAAATTGACTTAAATCTTTGTTTTTAGCTATCGTTCCGAGCTTTTCTTCCACATACTGCGGTGTAATCGTTATGTTCTCCATTGTTACATCCGGAGCTTCAAAAGAGAGATCTTCTAACAGACGTTCGAGTATTGTATGAAGGCGTCTCGCACCGATATTATCTGTTTCCTGGTTCACATGATAGGCGACTTCAGCAATCTTATGAATAGCTTCGTCAGAAAATTCAAGAGATATACCCTCTGTCTGCAATAATGCCTGATATTGTTTCAAGAGCGCGTTATCGGGTTCAACTAAAATTCTCACGAAATCGTCAACCGTCAGTTTGCTCAGTTCTACACGAATTGGAAAACGCCCTTGCAGTTCAGGAATCAGATCAGACGGTTTGGCCATATGAAATGCTCCCGCTGCAATAAACAATACATGGTCTGTTTTAACTGAACCGTATTTAGTGACAACGGTAGAACCCTCAACGATTGGGAGAATATCACGCTGAACACCTTCTCTTGATACATCAGCTGAAGATGACGCGCCACCGTTTTTTGCAATCTTATCAATCTCGTCGATAAAGATAATTCCGCTCTCTTCTGCCCGATGGACAGCTTCCTGGCTGACTTCATCCATATCGATGAGTTTGCTTGCCTCTTCATTCGTCAGGACTTTTCTGGCTTCTCTGACTGTCATTTTACGGCGTTTCTTTTTCTTGGGCATCAATCCGCTCAGTGCATCCTGCATATTCATGCCCATCTGCTCCATACCCGAGCCCTGCAGCATGTCAAACATAGAAGGCTGCTGCTCTTCAACTTCTACAGTAACATAGTGGTCTTCGAGCTCTCCTAATGCCAGCTGATGAGCCATGCGTTTTCTTTTTTCTTCAATGTTTGCTTCTTCCTGGCTTTCCGTTTCGTCCTCGCCGTTTGGCTGGCTGCCGCCGAAAAACATTTCAAACGGGTTTTTAACGCCTGATTGTTTTTTCTTCCCTGGAACTAACAGGCGAACAATGCGTTTGTTTGCATTTTCTTCTGCCTGTTCCTTCACTTCGTTGATTTTTTCTTCCTTTATAAGACGAACAGAAGTTTCCACAAGGTCTCTGACCATTGATTCAACGTCTCTGCCTACATAGCCGACTTCTGTAAATTTTGTTGCTTCAATTTTGATAAATGGCGCACCTGAAAGCTTAGCGATTCGTCTGGCAATTTCAGTTTTCCCTACCCCGGTAGGCCCCATCATTAAAATATTTTTCGGAACGACCTCGTCTTTCAGCTTTTCATCCAGGAGACTTCTTCTATAGCGGTTTCTTAATGCCACGGCGACAGCTTTTTTCGCGTTTTGCTGACCGACGATGTATTGGTCTAACCGATCTACAATCTGTCTTGGTGTTAACGGTTTTTTTTTCCATGCGCCTCAAGTCCTTTCTATTCAAGCTCTTCCAGTATGATTTGATCGTTCGTGTATACACAAATTTCGCCCGCTGTTTCCAGCGCAGCTCTAGCAATCTCACTTGCAGTCATGCTCTCCCCGGCATGCTTTTTCAGCGCTCTTCCGGCTGCCAAAGCGTAATTGCCGCCTGATCCAATTGCCAGAATGCCGTCATCCGGCTCGATAACCTCACCAGTTCCCGATACGAGAAGCAAGGTATCTTGATTCATAACGATCAGCATGGCTTCAAGCTTTCTAAGCACTTTGTCGCTTCGCCATTCCTTTGCAAGCTCAACAGCAGCCCGTTTTAAGTTGCCATTATATTCTTCAAGTTTCGCTTCGAACTTTTCGAATAGAGTGAAAGCGTCTGCAACAGATCCCGCAAATCCTGCGAGAACCTTGCCGTTAAACAGTTTTCTTACTTTTCTCGCAGTATGTTTCATTACAACAGCCTGACCAAATGTAACTTGACCGTCTCCGGACATTGCGCTTCGTCCCTTATGCTGTACTGCAAAGATTGTGGTCGCATGAAAAGATGACATAAAGGGCCTCCTTTAATTTTTCTTAAAAGCTCTTGGATGGTGAGACATATATGTGTTTCTCAACATTTCCTTCGAAACGTGCGTGTATATCTGTGTCGAAGACAGATTGGAATGCCCGAGCAGTTCTTGAACGCTCCTCAAATCTGCTCCTTCGTTTAATAGATGAGTGGCGAACGTATGTCGAAGCATATGCGGATGGATATGTAAAGTGCCGGACGCTTTTTTGACAAGCCCGCTTAAAATGTGCCTAATGCCTCGAGCTGTAAGCGGTCCGCCTCTTTGATTCACGAATAATAGATCATGAGGTTCTTTTGCTTTTTTCAGCAAGCACTGTCTTCCGCTATTCATATATAACTTCAACGCTTCGCGGGCGTAAGACCCAAAAGGGATATAACGCTGCTTCTTGCCTTTCCCGTGAACAAGCACTGTATCCATAAATAAATCAAGATCATGAACACTTATGGAAGAGCATTCACTGACCCTCATTCCGGTGGCATAGAGAAGCTCTAATAGCGCTTGATCCCTCATGCCGGTCGGCTGGCTTATATCTGAAACTTCAAACAGTTCCTCAAGCTCTTTTTGATATAGAAACTTCGGTATCCGTTTCTCTTGTTTCGGCAGATGAACAAGCTGGAACGGATTATCATCAATTAGCTTTTCTCGCATCAGAAATTTGTAAAAGCTTCTCAATGCAGAAATTTTTTTGCTGATTGTTCTTCTCGATAAACCCTTTTCATAGGCTTCCGTCAAAAAAATTCTAGTATCTTGATATGCAACTTCTTCAAATCCATTTATACCTTGAACGCGCAGGAAAGTCTCGAATTCTTCAATTGAATCCACATAATTCACAATAGTATATTGTGAATAATTTTTTTCAATTTGTAAATATTCAACGAATAACTTTACGAAATTCTTAACATTCTCCATGCCAAATACCTCCCCAGGAAGGGCTTTTAAATGGTATCACAAATCGCGATCAAGTTGCAATCAATACCTATATTGTTTTCGAAATTGTTTGAATTGTCTCGATCGCCCGATTTGCGTACTGTTCATTACGCTCTTTTTTATTTTTAATTTTAACAGGCAAATCTTTCAAAAGCCCAAAGTTTGCATTCATCGGCTGGAAGTTCTTCTGGTTTGTTGTTGTAATATAGTGAGCCATACTGCCTATTGCTGTTTCCTGAGGAAAAGTGACAAGCTCTTCTCCTAAAACAAGTTTAGCCGCATTAATACCTGCTACAAGCCCAGAAGCAGCCGATTCCACATATCCTTCTACTCCCGTCATTTGTCCTGCGAAGAACAAATCGTTCCGTTTTTTAAATTGGTAAGTCGGCTTTAACAAGCTTGGAGAATTAATGAATGTATTTCTGTGCATAACACCGTATCTGACGATTTCCACATTTTCAAGTCCGGGAATCAATTTGAGGACTTCCTTTTGGTCTCCCCATTTTAAATGAGTTTGGAATCCTACAATATTATAGAGAGTTCCCGCCGCATCATCCTGTCTGAGCTGAACGACTGCATATGGACGTTTTCCGGTAACAGGATGCTCTAATCCCACTGGCTTCATCGGTCCGAAAAGCATTGTTTTCTTTCCTCGTTTTGCCATTACTTCAATCGGCATGCACCCCTCAAAGAAAATCTCTTTTTCAAACTCTTTTAACGGCACAGTTTCCGCTGATGTCAAAGCTTCATGAAAACGGTCAAACTCTTCTTCTGTCATCGGACAGTTTAGATAAGCCGCTTCTCCTTTGTCATAACGGGATTTCAAATACACTTTATCCATATCAAGGCTGTCTTTCTCTACGATAGGCGCAGCTGCATCATAGAAGTATAAATAGTCCTCTCCAGTAAGCTCTTTTAACTGTGCAGACAATGATTCTGAAGTTAACGGACCAGTTGCGATAATCGTTGGTCCTTCAGGTATTTCTGTTACTTCTTCATTAACGACGGTAACATTGGGATGGTTTTTCACCCGGTTTGTCACACTTGCCGCAAATTCATGCCGGTCTACCGCGAGTGCGCCGCCGGCAGGCACTGAGCATTCGTCAGCCGCAGCAATAATTGCCGAATCAAGCGCACGCATTTCTTCTTTTAGTACACCTACAGCGTTAGCAAGTGTATTGGAGCGTAAAGAGTTGCTGCATACCAGTTCTGCAAATTTATCAGTATGATGGGCAGGCGTCTGTTTGACTGGGCGCATTTCATATAATCTGACTTGAATTCCCCGTTTGGCAAGCTGCCACGCCGCTTCACTGCCTGCGAGTCCGGCTCCGATTACATTCACTGTTTGTTGGTTCATCTTTCACATCTCCTAGTTTATTATTCATTGTCTTCTTTTAACACACAAAGAAGGTGAGCAAGACCCTGCTCACCGCTACTTCTGTGGTTCTTCCTTATAATCGCATTCCACGCATTGGACTTGTATGCCTTTTTTGAGCTTTTTCTCAACAAGCATTTTTCCGCATTTCGGACATTTTCGTTCAATTGGTTTGTCCCAGGAAACGAATTCACAGTCCGGATAACGATCACAGCCGTAAAAAACCCGTTTCTTTTTCGATTTTCGCTCAACAATATTTCCTTCTCCGCAGCTCGGACACTTCACACCGATTTGTTTGACAATCGGCTTTGTATTCCGGCAATCGGGGAAATTGGAGCAAGCTAAGAATTTACCGTATCGGCCCATTTTATACACCATAGGAGAACTGCACAATTCACAATCTTCTCCGGCATATTCCGGTTCAATTTCTACTTCCTTCATTTCTGATTCGGCTTTTTTCACGCGCTTTTCAAAATCGGTATAGAAGTTATCAATAATCTGTACCCATTCTATATTGCCTTCCTCAACATTATCAAGGTCTTTTTCCATTTTTGCCGTAAACTCAACGTTAATGATTTCAGGGAAAAATTCCATGATCAGCTCAAGCACGATCTGCCCTAATTCTGTGGGAACAAACCGTTTATTATCCAAACCAACGTACCCGCGCCGCTGAATCGTATCAAGCGTCGGAGCATAAGTGGAAGGACGGCCGATCCCGAGTTCTTCAAGCGTTTTAACCAAACGGGCCTCAGTATAGCGCGGAGGCGGCTGGGTAAAATGCTGTTCCGGTTCTATGTCCTTAGATAAAACAGTGTCTCCCTCTTGCAAGTCAGGCAGCATCCGGTCTTTTTCTTCCAATTGATCGTCTTTGCCTTCAACATACACTTTCATAAAGCCGAAAAACTTGACTTTACTTCCGTTTGCACGAAAAGTCAAACCGTTGTTTGTCAAATCAACACTCATTGTATCTAAGACAGCAGATGCCATTTGGCTGGCAACAAAACGTTCCCAAATTAATTTATACAGTCTCAGCTGATCTCTGCCAAGGACTGCTTTTAATTCGCTTGGTTTTCTGAGAACCGACGTCGGGCGGATCGCTTCGTGGGCATCCTGAGCATTTTCATTCTTTTTAGCGGGCTTTCTTTTGCCGCCTAAGTACTCTTTTCCGTACGTTTGATCAATAAACGCTGCCGCTTCATCAACTGCTGTATTGGAAATGCGGGTTGAATCCGTTCTCATATATGTGATCAGACCGACAGTTCCTTCTTTTCCAAGATCAATTCCTTCATATAATTGCTGCGCAATCATCATCGTTTTCTTCGCTCTGAAATTGAGCTTACGCGCTGCTTCCTGCTGAAGGGTGGAAGTTGTAAATGGCAAGGCCGGATTACGTTTACGTTCCTTTTTAGTTACTTTTTCAACTGTATACTTATTGCCTTTGAGCTGAGAAAGTATGTCCTTTACATCCGCTTCACTCTTTAAAGGGAGTTTTTTGCCGTTTTTACCGAAAAAGCCCGCTTCAAACGTCTCCTGTCCTTTTAAGAACGTGCCGTCTATTGTCCAATATTCCTCTGGCTTAAAGTCGTTAATTTCCTTTTCACGATCAATAATTAAACGGAGGGCAACAGATTGAACACGGCCAGCGCTGAGTCCTTTTTTGACTTTTTTCCAAAGGATTGGGCTGATTTTATATCCGACGAGCCTGTCTAATATACGTCTCGCCTGCTGTGCATCCACCAAATCCATATTGATCATGCGGGGATGCTTAAATGATTCTTTAATTGCATCTTTCGTAATTTCGTTAAACACAACACGGCAGTCTGAATGAAGATCTAAATCAAGGCTGTGGGCCAAGTGCCATGCAATCGCTTCCCCTTCTCTGTCGGGGTCGGCTGCGAGATAAACTTTTTTAGCTTTTTTGGCAGCCGTTTTCAGCTCTTTTAGTACCGGACCTTTACCTCGAATGGTTATATATTTCGGTTCGAAATTTTGTTCTATGTCAACTCCCATTTGACTTTTTGGAAGATCCCGGACATGTCCCATTGATGCTTTCACTTTATATTTTTTACCTAAGTAACGTTCAATCGTTTTCGCCTTAGCGGGCGATTCCACGATGACTAGATAATCAGACATTTTCATCCCCCTCAAGAGGTGTTCTCTCTCTTCAAGTATTTCAAATTTTATTTTATATTTGCAGCTGTCTTTATTTGGCTTTCAACATTTCATTCTTTATGATGAACGTCATTATTTAAATACAAAACAATATGCAACTTTAAATCCTCACTATTATTAAATATTACAACGCTGTTTGTCAAACGATAATTCAAAAGGGTTCCGTATATTGAACGTTTTTCTCCGGAAGCTCTGCATAAATATCCTCTGCTGACCATATGGCTTTAGCCCCCTCTTGAATCAATTTTATAGGACCTCCGGCGTAAGGATCAAATACAGAACCGGGTACGGCAAATACTTCTCTCCCTTGTTCTAGCGCTTGGTATGCGGTAATCAAAGAACCGCTTTTTTCTTTGCCCTGCACAACAATAATGCCCTCACTTAACCCGCTGATGATACGGTTTCTCATAGGGAAATGCCATTTTTGGGGTTTGGTTTCAGGTGGATGCTCTGACAGAAGAAGATGGTGTTTAGCCATGTGTTCTGCTAATTGAAGATTTTCTCGAGGATAAATGTTCTGAAATCCGCCTGCGATGACTCCGATTGTCCGCCCCTTCGCCTTAATACTTGCAGCATGGGACAATCCGTCAATCCCAGACGCCAGCCCGCTGACAATCACCCACTTTTTATGGCAAAGCTCTATTGTAAGATGATTGACAACCTGGATTCCATAGGCTGTCGGATGTCTCGTACCTACAATTCCTATTTTTCTCCCTAGAGAAAGAAGGGATATATCACCTTTTGCAAACAGCACGGGAGGCGGATCATAAATGTTTTTCAGCCAGAATGGATATTGATCTGAGGATATTGGGATGACTTTAATGCCTTGCTGATGATATACAGAGAGTAAATGCTGAAATTTTGGATATTGTTCTTCTATTTTATTTTTTAGTGCCGCAGCCCTTACTTTGCCGCGTGAAGCTGTTTCTAATGCACATGAAGGATTTGACAGTGACAATGACGGATCAGCTTTCCACCATTTTAATAGAAGAGACGGGGATAATAATTGGTTGATTCTGCAAGTGATTAAACAGGCAGCGGCCTGATCCAATATGAGAACCTCCTTTTAACAGCAAAAGCAGGAACAGCCAAGATGGCTGTCCCTTCTCTATTAATGAGTTTTGCACGTTTCAAATAAATTCTTTTCTTTCAACACTTTAATTAATGTTTCTCCCATGACAGAAGGTGTCTCTGCAACTTCGATTCCGCATTCATTAAGTGTTTTGATTTTTTCATCAGCCGTGCCTTTTCCGCCGGAAATGATGGCGCCTGCATGCCCCATGCGCTTCCCTGGAGGTGCTGTTTTACCGCCAATGAATCCGACTACCGGTTTTGTCATGTTGGCTTTTACCCACTCAGCAGCTTCCTCTTCAGCTGTGCCGCCGATTTCGCCGATCATGATGACAGCGTGTGTTTCAGGATCTTCGTTAAACGCTTTTAAAACGTCAATGAAGTTGGTTCCATTTACAGGATCGCCGCCGATTCCAACAGCTGTAGACTGTCCTACACCCGCTTCTGACAGCTGATGCACTGCTTCGTATGTTAATGTCCCTGAACGCGATACAACGCCTACATGACCCTTTTTATGGATATATCCGGGCATAATGCCGATTTTACATTCATCAGGCGTGATGACGCCTGGACAGTTCGGTCCTATTAATCTCGTTTTCTTGCCTTCCATGAAGCGTTTCACTTTTACCATATCTAAAACCGGGATATGCTCTGTAATGCAAATGACCAGATCAAGCTCCGCATCTACCGCTTCCATAATTGCATCAGCTGCAAACGGTGCCGGAACATAGATAACAGACGCATTTGCGCCAGTCGTATGAACTGCATCAGCCACTGTATTAAATACAGGTACCCCTTCCACTTCAGTTCCGCCTTTTCCAGGTGTCACACCGCCCACGATATTTGTGCCGTATTCAAGCATCTGCTTCGTATGGAATAAAGCGGTAGAACCTGTAATCCCTTGTACAATAACTCTTGTATCTTTATTGATAAAAACACTCATTATTTGGTCCCCTGCCTTTCATTCTTTCCTATACTAAAGATACGATTTTCTGCGCGCCGTCAGCCATGGATTCCGCAGATGTAATATTTAATCCTGATTCACTAAGGATTTTCTTCCCTAGATCCACGTTTGTTCCTTCAAGACGGACGACAAGCGGCAATGTTAAACCGACTTGTCTTGTCGCTTCAACAACCCCTTCTGCGATGACATCACATTTCATAATGCCTCCGAAAATGTTGACGAAAATCCCTTTAACATTTTGATCAGAAAGAATGATTTTAAATGCTTCCGTGACTTTTTCTGCGGTTGCGCCGCCCCCGACATCAAGGAAGTTGGCCGGTTCTCCTCCATAATGTTTAATGATATCCATCGTGGACATTGCTAGTCCAGCGCCGTTTACCATGCATCCGATATTTCCATCAAGGGAAATGTAGCTCAGATCGTATTTAGACGCTTCAATTTCTTTTGGATCTTCTTCGTCCAAATCTCTGTATTCCATAATATCTTTTTGTCTGTATAATGCGTTGCTGTCAAAATTTAATTTCGCATCAAGCGCCATCACATTCCCGTCTCCAGTTACAACGAGAGGATTGATTTCGGCGATTGAGCAGTCTTTCTCAACAAACGCTTTGTATAGTCCAAGCATAAATTTAGCAGCTTTCCCCACAAGCTCTTTTGGAATATTGATAGCGAATGCAATTTCTCTAGCTTGATAGCCTTGGAGGCCAACAGCCGGATCAATGACAGCCTTTTTGATTTTTTCCGGTGTTTTCTCTGCTACTTCTTCAATTTCTGTTCCGCCTTCTTCGGAGGCCATCAGAACAATTCTTGAAGTGGCACGGTCAAGCACTAACCCCACATAGTATTCCTTTTTAATATCGCAGCCTTCTTCAATAAGTAAGCGTTTTATTACTTGCCCGTCCGGACCTGTCTGATGCGTAACGAGGGTCTTACCTAAAAGTTCTTCGGCATACGCTTTTACTTCGTCTAATGATTTTGCTATTTTTACCCCACCAGCTTTGCCTCGACCGCCAGCATGAATTTGAGCCTTTACGACATAAACCGAGCTGGATAAGCTCTTTGCTTTTTCAACTGCTTCTTCTGCTGTAAAAGCCACTTTACCTTCAGGAACAGATACCCCATATTTTCTGAGGACTTCTTTTCCCTGGTACTCATGGATATTCATTTCCCATCCTCCTAACTTATGTAACAAAACTAAAAATAGACTGCGCTTTCATTCTATATAATACTGGAAGAATTGTCTAGAGTTCGATGCAAAATCTTAAAATCCTTCTAAACATTCAAACTTTTATTTTATTAAAAACATAAATTTCAAGCGGAGAATGGGGAATATTTTAGCTATTTTTTATTTTTTACACTTTCGTCCAATCTGTAAATGAAAGAAAAAATCTCGGCTACTGTTTCATAAAGTGCTTCCGGGATCTGGTCATCTACAGTCAAATGGCGCATTAATTCGACAAGGGTCCGATCTTCTTGGATCGGGACCCCCGCCTTTTTAGCTTCTTTGATAATGTTGTCAGCAATATGGCCCTTCCCGGTTGCAATTACTCTTGGCGCCTTGTCTATTTTTTCGTCATAATGGAGAGCTATGGCTTTTCTTAAAGGCGTTTGCTCGTTCATATTTTCACATCCACTCCCTGATCACTGATGCTTGTTATGTATTGATCAATTGTAGCCTTTTCATCAGATTGAAGGCGTTTTTTAGCGTTAACTCCTGAAAGACTGTAGCCCATTTCTTTGAGCGATTGCTTGAGGGCGGGCACCATTGGATCGATTGCCGGCTGAAGTTCAAAGTCCGTCTCAATTGTAATCGTCATGACTTGCTGCTGTATCAGGCAGTCAACAACTGTTTCTTTTAACGTATCTAATTGCAGTAAAAACAAGAGCCGGCAATGGAAAGGATCGAGCTTTCCATCCGCTTCTTTTTGTCCTTTAAACAGAACAGTCATGTCCTGAACCCCCGATTTTGAAAACATCGGAAATGACATCACAATTTGGCTGTAGGAAGGATGATCCTGCTGCATGAGAAGCTGACCGTTTAATTTATGGAAGAGCTGATCCGCTTCCTGTTTGACAGGTTCCGCTAACTCATGTGACGCTCTGGCAGCATGAAGAGCCATCTTAACTGATTGAATATCATCGGGCAGCACTGCGGCACCTTGTTCAAACGCTTTAATAAAAGCAAGCTCATCTCGAGCGCCTATTGCCATTTTCACTTTGGATAAGAAGGAAAGAACATCTGCCTTATCCGTCAAATTAGGAGCTGTCTGCTGAACAGCCTTTAAAAACACTTCTGCTTCTTGATCCGTGACTTGCGCGGCCTGCAAAGCAGATGCTGCTGACTCAGGCTTATTTTGACTAGAGGAAACAACAGCCTTTATCCAATTCGCTGCTTCTTTTACGATTGGATTGCCGTTTTTATCCGCAGCTTCCGTCAGTGTGGCCAGCAGCCTTCCTGCCTCTTTCATTGGAATGTCTGAGACAGTTTTAGCGGCACCGTCTCGTGTGTTTCGCTGCTGCTCCTGCGGGTTTGCAGGCGCCCAGTCTGCCTTTCCTGCGGAGCCGTCTGCTGCGCTAAGCTCTCGGTTTCCAGCTGTACTGACTGAAGAGGCAGATCTGTTATGATCCGTTAACGAGATAAGCTTCTCGATAAGACGTTCTGCATGGACATCTGTTTCGCTATTAAAAAGTGCCGTAACGGCTTCTTTTAGCTTTGTCAGCGCCTGACTCGGCTGAGGATTTTGATGAATAGCCTGAATCAGCTGAGATAAGTGCTGATGGAGCGGTACAGGCGATTTGACAGCATGAACTCCGCTCAAAACATCGGGGTGAACGGGGAGATCCCGCTTTAAGGCAAATAAAACTGTTTCGATGGCTTTTTTTGTGTCTGTCGCAGGCAGCGTGTCCATCCAGCGGACGGCTGTTTTGATATCATTTTCTGTGATGGGTGTTTTGTTTTTCAGCATTGCGCCTGCCAGCATAAGGGATGCGTTTGACGGCTTCACTGAAATAGCGTTCAGAAGCTTGCCCGCTGCATCCTGAATGGTTTTGGGATTTTGGTCAAAGCTTTGAACAACCTGGAGACGGCCTGTCTGTTCCGCTGGTTTTTTTTCGTAGGAAAACCAATAATACGCCTGAGGGCGAAGCTGGGTTTCAAGTTTGCCTTGAATCGTTTGATTCCCTACTTGGATCAGTGCATGCTGGTCCCCTAATAAACGAAGCACTTTTCCTAAAAGGAGACGCTTTACGGTATTTGATTCGTCGGTTGTATTTGATGTTTCCTGCGGAGCTGCAGTGTTTCCAAAAAGGTTTTTGAGCGCCTGCTGTACATCATTTCGTATGTTCATTTCAAAAGGTGCCTCCTTGTCCATTAGATTATCTGTAAGATTGAACAGGAGCGAAAGTTTTCCGGTGCAAGTCGGTCGGTCCATAAGCTGCGAGCGCTTCAAGATGCTCTTTTGTCCCATAGCCTTTATTTTTTTCAAAGCCGTACTGCGGATATTTTTCGGCATATGCGCTCATCATCCGGTCTCTCGTTACTTTCGCAATACACGCACCTGCTGCGATAGACACGCTTTTGGCATCACCTTTTATAATTGAAGACTGAGACGTATCGAGCGGCAGTGTCATCGCGTCAACGAGCAAATAATCGGGTGTATCGGACAAATCGCGGATTGCTTCGACCATTGCCAATTTTGAGGCTTCATAAATATTGATCTCGTCAATAACAGCTGCTTCTACAATTCCTATGCCGACTGCCACAGCTTCTTTCATAATGAGATCGTAATATTCCTCACGCTTTTTTTCTGTAAGCTTTTTTGAGTCTGTGAGCCCAAGTATTTCGCATTCCTCAGGAAGGATGACTGCGCTGGCGACAACCGGCCCTGCCAATGGCCCCCGGCCTACTTCGTCTACTCCTGCAATCAAACGAAACCCCTTGTTTCTCGCAAGCCTTTCATAGGAGGTCATATTCACCCACTGTTCTTTTAGCGCTTTTTCCTTTGCGTGCTTTTTCAGCCATTGCTCTACAAGCGCTTGTACGCTTTTTCTCGAATCATTTTCACACTGGGCAAGAAATGGGTCCTGTTCATCTCTTACCTCTTGCAGACGGTCTCTAATGTCTTTTACGGTTAATGTATTCACTTTCTCTTCTCCCTTACTGTATGTATCGGTCCTTTCAGGAAAAAATAAAGACCCGCATTTCTGCGCGTCTTTACATCGTCGGCTGTTCGAATGACAGCCTCCCGAACTTTTCTGTGCGGATATCACGAATGATTACTTCAGTCGTTTTATCGTAGTTAATAAGCCCACCGCTCATGAGGCAGCCGCGTTTTTCACCTATTGCATCAAACAGCTCCGCGATGTCTTCGGGTATCTCATCGAGCCCGTAGCGTTCTTTAAGCCGTTCAGGATAATGTTCTTCGAGAAAACGGAGGCCAAACACGGCAACATCCTGAAGATTGATAATCGAGTCTTTAATAGCCCCTGTGACTGCCAGCCTCAATCCGACAAGCTCGTCCTCAAATTTAGGCCATAAAATCCCCGGAGTGTCTAAAAGCTCTAATTCTTTTCCGACTTTGACCCATTGCTGAGATGTTGTGATACCCGGTCTGTCTCCGGTTTTCGCAATGTTTTTCTTTGCCAGCCGGTTGATAAGCGTTGATTTTCCGACGTTCGGAATGCCGATGATCAGCGCCCGGATCGCTCTTGGCTTTACACCTTTTGCTCTCATCCGGTCAAATTTCTCCTGCAGGATATCTTTTGAAGCCGGAACGATTTGATTTAATCCTTGGCCATTTACAGAATTAATAGACAGAGAGCGGATTCCTTGGTTCTCAAAGTGCTCTTTCCACTGCTGTGTGACTGCCGCATCTGCTTTGTCAGCTTTATTTAACAGCATAATTCTCGGCTTATTTTTCAAGATGTCTTCAATCATTGGGTTTCTTGATGACATCGGGATTCTGGCATCTACCAGTTCATATACAATATCGATTAATTTTAATTTTTCGGTTACTTCCCGTCTTGCCTTTGCCATATGGCCAGGGAACCATTGGATTGTCATGTGACACGAACACCGCCTTTATCTTCTAAGTGTGCAAGATTCTTAGTTGTTCTTTATGTATTTTACGATGCCTGACCGGCATTTTCAAATTCTGTATAAAAAAAGAGCTTGTTACTGGTAACAAGCTCTTTTCGTTCGTTATCATTATCGTCTGATTTCTTTAATACGAGCCGCTTTTCCGCGAAGTTCACGCAGGTAGTAAAGCTTAGCACGGCGTACTTTACCGTAACGTACAACTTCGATTTTCGCGATTTTTGGTGTGTGTACAGGGAAAGTACGTTCAACGCCAACACCGTAAGAAATCTTACGAACTGTGAACGTTTCGCTGATTCCACCACCACGACGCTTAATCACAACACCTTCAAAGATCTGGATACGCTCACGGTTACCCTCAACAACTTTTACGTGTACACGTAAAGTGTCACCAGGACGGAACGTAGGAAGATCAGTACGAAGCTGTTCTTTTGTGATATCTTCAATTAGTTTTTGCATCGTTTTCAACTCCTTCCAACAGATGCTCTTGGCCTCAAAACCCGGCACAGCGGAACATCGTTTTCAAGCTTTCAACGGATAAGCCCGTTCAAGCCACAAGTAGTATCTTATCACAATTTCATAGCCTATGCAATAAAATCTATTCTTTTTCCCATTCAGAAATCCATTTTCTTTCTTGCTCTGTAAGCGGATAGTCTTTCAGAAGATCCGGGCGTCTTAAATAGGTTCTTCTGATCGATTCTTTATTCCGCCATTCTTTGATTTTAGCATGGTTTCCTGATAGAAGTGTTTCAGGCACTTTTAAACCTTTATAATCTGCCGGTCTTGTATAATGCGGATGCTCCAAGAGCCCCGTACTGAACGAATCCTCTATGTGGGAAGCCTCTTTGCCAAGCACACCCGGAAGCAGCCTGACGACACTGTCAGCAATCATCATCGCAGGCAGCTCACCGCCTGTCAGAACGAAGTCGCCAATTGATATTTCATCTGTCACCAAATGCTCGCGGATTCGCTCATCATAGCCTTCATAATGACCGCAGATAAACAGCAAATGCTCTTCCTTTGCCAATTCCTCGGCTTTTTTTTGTGTGAAACGCTCACCTTGCGGGCAGACGAGGATAACGCGCGGCGGACTGTCGGCTTTTGAGGCCAGATCCTCAACCGCGTCAAAAACAGGCTGAGGCTTCAGAACCATACCTGCTCCGCCACCGTAAGGATAATCATCCACTGTATTATGCTTGTTATCAGAATACTCCCGGAAATTGACGATCTGGAACTGCACTGCTTCTTTTTCTTGGGCTTTTTGAAGAATGGATGAACCGAGCACCCCTTCAAACATTTCAGGAAACAGCGTCAAAAAATCGATTTTCATTCGTCTATTAATCCTTCCATGAGTTGAATCTCAATTTTCTTTTCGCTGACATCAATCTGTTTGACGACTGATTCAATGTAAGGGATCAGCGCGTCTTTTTTACCTTTACGCCCGATTACCCATACATCATTGGCTCCCGGTGTTAAAATTTCTTTCACCTTTCCGATCAGTTCGCCTTCTTCGGTAAAAACTTCACAGCCGATAATTTCGTGGAAATAAAATTCTCCTTCATTCAGCTCACCCAAATCCTCTTCAGGAACTTTGATGATGGCGTTTTTCAGTTCCTCTACTTCATTTAGGCTTTGTCTTTCTTTAAACTGCAGCAGATGAAATTGCTTATGCAGCCTGTACGTGTTTACCGTTACCTCTATCGGTTCTTGGCGTCCGTCCATAAACAAATACAGCGTGTTGCCCGGCTTGTACCGTTCTTCGGCAAAATCCGTTTTTGAAATGACCCGCACCTCGCCTTTAATTCCGTGGGTATTTACAATTTTACCGACATTAAACCATCGCTTTGTCATATGATCACCTCTGGCGAATTTCAATTACTGTTCCGTCTTTTATGACGATGGTGTTTGCTGCTGTTTTCTCATGCCAGTCATCTCCGACTTCAATGGTCAGCAGCGCATCGATTTCCTTTTCTTTCATTTCACTGCCAAGCGGTAATGTATGTACTTGGGTAATTTGAAAATCGATCATTTTCATATTATCTTTTCGTTTTTCTATCGCCTTTTTAAATTGTTCAATTACATCTGGGTTCTGCTGTTCTTTTTCATGTTTTCTAAGCTGAAAATAGAGCTGGCTGCATTCTCGTTCAAGCATTTGCTTCTTTTCTGTGAAAGTAGATAAAAGCTTTTCTTTGCTGCGCTCGGTTAAGACTTGCATAACGGCTACACGGTGAATAATTTGCATCGCACCAAGCTCCCTGCTTTTAAAACTTTTTCAAGACCAGACTTTTCTATCTTGTCTTATCTTCTATCAGTTTACCCGTTTTTTGCGTGTAAAAAAAGGGGAGGTGCCGGCCCTCTCCCTTTTAGTCAAATATTTCAAATTGAACTTTCTTAGAAGACTGTGCGCCAGCTGCAAATACAGCTGTTCGAATCGCTTTTGCAGTCCGGCCTTGCTTCCCGATAACTTTACCGGTATCTGACTTATGAACAGATAAGCGCAGCGCAATCTTTTGATCGGTTTCTTCTCTTATGACCCGAATGTCATCTGGATGATCAACAAGCGGCGTCACAATCGTGACAATCAAATCTTCCAAGTGTTGATCAGTCATTACTTGCCTTGTTTAGCGTTGTGGAATTTTTCCATGATTCCTTGGCTAGAGAACAAGTTGCGAACTGTATCAGATGGTTTCGCTCCAGTTTGAAGCCATTTAAGAGCAAGCTCTTCATCGATTTTTACTTCCGCTGGTTTTGCAACCGGGTTGTAAGTGCCGACTGTTTCGATGAAACGGCCGTCACGCGGTGAACGAGAATCTGCTACAACAATACGATAGAAAGGAGATTTTTTTGCTCCCATACGTTTTAAACGAATTTTTACTGCCATTTTACTAGCACCTCCGAAAATATTTCAACAAGATAGTATATTAACAATGATAAAAGTGTTTGTAAAGTGTTTTTTCTTAACAACGGTTTTATCATGTATAACCGATTACATAAAAGGTAACTTAAATCCTTTTTTCTTTCCTTTTGACATGTTTGTCATCTGCTTCATCATTTTTTTCATTTCGTCAAACTGCTTAAGCAGACGGTTGACTTCCTGTACGGACGTCCCGCTTCCTTTCGCAATCCGCTTGCGCCGGCTGGCATTAATGATATCCGGCTGTTCTTTTTCAAGAACAGTCATCGATTTAATGATCGCTTCCACATGATTCAGCTGCTTTTCATCAACTTGAATATTTTTCAAGCCTTTCATCTTACCTGCACCCGGCATCATTTGCAGAAGCTCATCCAGAGGCCCCATGTTTCTGACCTGTCCGAGCTGCTCCAGAAAATCATCCAATGTGAAGCTCATTGTTCTCATTTTTTGTTCCAGCTCTTTGGCCTTGTCTTCATCGACGGTTGCCTGAGCTTTTTCAATCAATGTTAACACGTCACCCATGCCGAGAATCCTTGATGCCATGCGTTCAGGATGGAATGCTTCTAATGCATCAAGTTTTTCGCCTAAACCGGCGAATTTAATCGGCGTGTTTGTCACCGCACGAATGGAAAGTGCAGCACCCCCGCGCGTGTCTCCATCAAGCTTCGTTAACACAACACCGGTTAAACCGAGCTGTTCGTTAAAGCTTTTGGCTACATTCACGGCATCCTGCCCGGTCATTGAATCGACAACCAGAAAGATTTCTTCCGGATTCGCGATTTCTTTCACTTGGGTCAGTTCATCCATAAGCTCATGGTCGATATGCAAACGGCCTGCTGTATCCAAAATGACATAATCATAGTGTTCTTCCTTGGCTTTTTCGATAGCCTGCTTGGCTATTTCTACAGGGCTGACCTGATCACCAAGGGAAAAAACAGGCATGTCGAGCTGCTTGCCTAGCGTTTCCAGCTGCTTGATTGCAGCAGGACGGTAAATATCGGCAGCAACCAGCATCGGTTTGCGATTATGCTTTTTGCGCAGCAGATTTGCAAGCTTACCGCTCGTTGTCGTTTTACCGGCACCCTGGAGACCAACCATCATAATAACAGTCGGCGGCCGCTTCGCGACGGCAATTTTGCTTTCTTCGCCGCCCATCAGCTCTGTCAGTTCCTCTTTAACGACTTTAATGACCTGCTGGCCGGGCGTCAGGCTTTTCATGACGTCTTGGCCTACAGCCCGTTCACTTACTTTTTTCACAAAATCCTTTACTACTTTAAAGTTAACGTCAGCCTCAAGCAGCGCAAGACGAACTTCACGCATCATTTCTTTTACATCTTGTTCGCTGACTTTCCCTTTTCCGCGGATTTTAGAAATCGTCTGCTGCAGTCGGTCGGCTAATCCTTCAAATGCCATAGTTTGCCGCCTCCTAATCTAATTTCTCAAGCGCTTCAATCAGAGCTGTAATTTCTTCCTCTTCTTTAGTACCGGAAGCAAGCTCCTTCAGCTTATTAAACATCTCTTTACGCTCCTGAAACTTTTTCAAAAGGAGCAGCTTTTCTTCATATTGTTCAAGCATCGCTTCTGTTCGTTTGATGTTATCATAAACAGCTTGTCTTGAAACCTCATACTCTTCGGCTATTTCGCCAAGGGAGAAATCGTCCAAATAATAAAGCGACATATAGCTCTTCTGTTTAGACGTCAACAACGACTGATAAAAATCAAACAGATAATTCATTCTCGTTGTCTTTTCGAGCGACATATGAGCTCTCCCCTTTGTTAAGTCAAATCCCTTTACGATAACTTAGTTTACATGGTTTTAATGTGAGTGTCAAGTTTTTATCTTGTCAAAGCAATGATCACTTTTTTCCAATATTAACTAAACATCTTCTAATTTATTCCGATATTGTATATGAACCCCACTTTAAAGGAGGATTCTCATGAAAAAAATCGGTTTGTTGGTTATGTTATGCTTGGCTGCCGTGTTACCATTTATTTTTCCCGCCCAGCAAGCAGCTGCGGCCGGAGCCCCTTATAGGGCCTCCATCTCAAATATTAGCACGGACGGAGGCGTGTACGGCAAAATCAATTACGGACAGGGCCAATTTTGGCGAGTCAAGTACAATATTACGATAAGCGGTACATTGCTCGACGAAAATGGAGCGCCAGTGCCAAACACACCAGTCAGCTTCGAAGCAGATACAAAAGTCGGGAATACAACACAGACAGCTGCGGGAACAACTGATGAAAACGGAAAGTTTAACGTTCCAATGTATTTAGGACCTGCTGCTGGATACTACACGTATTACACATCTGTTTCCGTTCATTACTATGACATTATTCCATTCAGGGTTTATTCAGGTGATGCGAGATTGCTATCCACTGATAACAGCCTTTATCATTTCGCCTATCAAGTGAGACGATAACAAAACAGCCCCCCAATGCTTTTGGGGGCTGTCTGTCTTTTTAATCCTCCGCTTTTTCCACTAAATCTGAAAAGAGCCCGTATACGTAAGATTCAGCGTCAAACTCCTGAAGATCATCAACTTTTTCTCCTAAGCCGACTAATTTAACCGGAATATGAAGCTCGTTGCGAATCGCAAGGACAATGCCGCCTTTTGCAGTGCCGTCAAGCTTTGTTAAAGCAATTCCTGTAACGTTTGTTGCTTTAGAGAACTCCTTCGCCTGTGCCATTGCGTTTTGTCCAGTCGTGGCATCAAGGGCGAGCAGCACCTCATGAGGCGCTTCGGGCACTTCTCTTTCGATAACGCGCTTCACCTTTTCGAGCTCCTTCATCAGGTTTACCTTATTTTGAAGACGCCCTGCCGTATCACAAATCAATACATCTGCTTCTCTCGCTTTGGCAGCGTGAACAGCATCATAGATGACAGCCGCAGGATCGCTGCCGGCCGCCTGCTTAATGACAGGCACACCCGTACGTTCTCCCCATACTTCAAGCTGTTCAATCGCTCCTGCTCTGAAAGTGTCTCCGGCAGCGAGTACAACAGACTTTCCTTCTTGCTTTAGTTTATGAGCAAGCTTTCCGATCGTTGTCGTTTTGCCGACTCCATTTACGCCGACCAGGAGAATGACATTTAAACGCCCTTCCTGAATGTTCAGCTCAGAAATTTGTTCGTCTCCGCTGTTATAAATCTCCACCAGCTTTTCAGAAATAACAGACTGCACTTCCTGCGGATCTTGAATATTTCTGCGCTTCACTTCTTTCTTGAGCTCGTCTATCAGCTCCATAACCGTTGTAAAACCGACATCAGCACTGATCAGAACCTCTTCAAGCTCTTCGAAGAAGTCCTCATCAATTTTACGGTAACGGGACACGAGATCATTCACTTTGTTTTGAAAGGAGTTTCTCGTCTTTTCAAGGCCGTCCTTAAACTTTTCAGATACGGAATCTGTCTGCTTTGTGATTTTCTCTTTTAATTTTTTAAAAAAACTCATCTTATAACCTCTTTCCTCGTTACTGAACGAATTCTTTTGTCTCTTCCAGCTTCACTGAGATGACCTTAGAAACACCTGATTCCGGCATTGTCACGCCGTAAAGCACATCGGCTTCCTCCATAGTGCCTTTTCTGTGGGTAATCACAATAAACTGGGTATCGGCACTGTATTTTTTCAAATACTGCGCAAACCGGAACACATTTGCTTCGTCAAGCGCGGCTTCTACCTCGTCTAGAACACAAAACGGCACAGGGCGCACCTTTAAAATTGAGAATAAGAGCGCAATAGCAGTAAGCGCACGCTCTCCGCCAGACAAAAGGTTTAAGTTTTGCAGTTTTTTTCCCGGCGGCTGCGCGATAATTTCTACCCCGGAATGCAGCAGATCATTCGGATCGGTAAGCCTTAATTCCGCTCGTCCTCCTCCGAATAAGGAGCGGAAGACTTGATCAAAGTGTGAGCGGATTTGGACGAATGTGTCGTTAAAGCGTTTCGTCATCTCTTCGTCCATTTCCTCAATCACTTGGAACAGGGTATTTTTTGCTTCTGTTAAATCTTCTTTTTGCTCTGACAAGAATTGATAGCGTTCGTTAACCCTCTCAAACTCATCTATGCTTCCGAGGTTTACCGTCCCAAGCTCTTCTATTGCGAGTTTAATCAGCTTCACGCGCTTTCGTGCTTCCTCAGGATCTGTTTCAAGCTGGTATTTCTCTTTAGCTCCCTCAAAGGACAAGCTGTATTCTTCCCGCAAGTATTGCAGCAAATTATCAAGCTCGACTTCCATTCGGCCTAGTTTTACTTCTTCGTCTTTTAAGAGCGTTGTTTTTTGTTTATACAGGCGCTTCATTTCTTTCAGCTCGCGCTCATACGTATCAAGCCCCTGCTGAAGTTTGATCCTCTGGTCACGCCTTAACGCAATCAATTCAATTGTTTTTGTTTTGTCATTCAATTTATGTTTCGCGGCCTCTTCCAGTTTTTCTTCGCCGCTTGTGCTTGATGACATTTCTGACGTTAAGAAGCTTAGGTCCTCTTTCGTCTCTTTTAAAGCAAGCTCTGTTTCTTGGAGCTCTTTCTTTAATCTAGCGAGGTTGTCCTCTTCGCTCTTACATGCTTGCTCTTTTTTCGCTGCTGCGATCTTCAGCTCAGTCAGCTCATTGGAGAGAGACTCTTTTGTAGAGGACTGTGTCTGTTTTTGTTTTGTCAGTCTATCAATATTCTCTTCAAGCTGTTTCATCTTTTCGGATACGGAAGAAAGCTTTTCTTCCAGCTCGCGTTTGCGCGCTTTCTTCTCTTGATCGCTTTCTGACAGAGCTGATTTTTCTTGATCATAGAGCTCTAAGTGAGTATTGATATTCTTCTCAGCGACTTGAAGCTCATACAGCTGGCCTTTCACATCCTGCTGCTTTACTCTTAAGCCTTCCCCGGCCTCTCTTAATTCAGCCAGTTTTTTCTCCATCTCCTGAATGGATTGCTTAAGGGTTTTGACCTCTTGTTCAAGCTGCACTGTTTTTTCTTCCATCTCAGCGAGCCGCTGGGTGACATCCTCTAGTTCCCGGCTTCTTCCTAGCAGGGAGTTGTTTTTCTTTTTAACGGCGCCCCCCGTCATTGAACCTCCAGGATTCACGACATCGCCCTCGAGAGTAACAATACGGTAACGGTGTCCAAGCAGCTTCGCAAGCTCATTTGCACCTTTTAAATGCTCTGTAATCAGAACGGTGCCAAGCAGGTTTTGAATGATACGGCGATACGCCGGATCAAATGTGACAAGATCACTGGCAACCCCGAGAAATGACGGGTGCTGCTCCGCAGTTGCCGCGTCTCTGCTTTGAAGCTGACGGTCTTTGATGACAGAAAGCGGCAGAAATGTCGCCCGGCCGAACGAATTTTGTTTCAAATATTGAATCGCTTTACGTGCGGACTGTTCATCATCGGTCACGACATGCTGTGCTGAAGCTCCGAGTGCGATTTCAATGGCCGTTTCATACTTTTGTTCTGTTGAAATCAGCTCAAGGACTGCCCCGCGAATACCGCCAAGCCGCTCTTTCGCTTTCAGCACCTCTTTAACACCTTGATAAAAGCCGGAGAAATCTCCCTGCATCGTCTCAAGCATGTCTTTTTTCGATCTCGCCTGCTGGACGTATTGGTATGCTTGGTAAAGAGCAGATTCATTTTTCTCATATTGACGCTTTTTCTGCTCGTATTTGACCTGCATTTCACGATACGCGCCGACTTGGCTGTGAATCTCCTGCTCTATGCGCGCAAACTCGGTTTCACATGCAGCTTTTTGGGCGGAAATATCGCGCCGTTCCTGCAGATGCTTTTCATTATTATCAGCTAGCCTCTGCTGGGTAACGGCTGATTGGGACATCTGGTCATCAAGCAGCTGGAGCTCATTGCGAATCGACGCCTGGCTGTTTAACAGCTCAAAGTAATCGCTTTTCAGCTGTTCAATTTTCTCTTCGACATTTTCATTATGAAGACTGAGAGCCTGCTGCTTTTCCTTCACCTGTGCTTTTAAATCTTTCACTTCTGTCTGAAGCGTTTCGAAAACAGCTTCCTGCTTCGCAAGATCTTCTTTCAGCACAGCTTCTTTTTGCTGAAACTGTACGATGGCTTCTTCAAGCTGCTCTCGGTTTTGCACAGCGTTTTTTTTTGCGTTCTTTCAGTACTTCTTTGCGCCCTTCCAGCTTTTCAAGCTCCTCACTTGTCACAAGCAAGACTTGCTGGAGCTCGTCCACTGATTCATCGAGCGCTTGAATTTTATCCCGCGCATCTTCAATTTTCGCTTCTTTTGCTGAAATAGCAGACGATTCAGCAAGCTCTTCTTCCTTAGCGGCTTGCACTTTCTCCTGAAGGCTTGACCATTTGGCGTGCAGCTCTTCAATATCGTAAGCGGTCAGCGCAATTTCAACGTGCTCAAGCTCTTTCTTTTTCTCCAGGTAGTCTTTCGCGATTGAGGCCTGTATTTTAAGAGGTTCAACCTGGCCTTCCAGCTCATGTAATATATCTTCTACCCGGTTTAAATTATCCTGGGTTTCAAACAGCTTGTTTTCTGCTTTTTTCTTTCTCGTTTTGTACTTGAGCACCCCTGCTGCTTCTTCAAAGATACTGCGGCGATCCTCCGCTTTGCTGCTCAGGATTTCTTCCACTTTCCCTTGGCTGATAATCGAAAATGCTTCTTTTCCAAGTCCTGAGTCCATAAATAAATCAATAATATCTTTTAAGCGGCACGGCTGATTGTTAATTAAAAATTCACTCTCGCCAGATCTGTACACACGTCTTGTGACACTGACCTCATGGAAGTCAATCGGCAAAAAATGATCGTCATTATCAAGCGTAAGTGTAACTTCGGCAAGATTTAACCGTTTTCTCGAATCACTGCCGGCAAAAATAATATCTTCCATTTTCCCGCCGCGAAGGGAACGTGCTGATTGTTCTCCAAGAACCCAGCGAATAGCGTCTGTGATATTGCTTTTTCCGCTTCCGTTCGGGCCGACAACCGCAGTGACGCCTTTTACAAAATCAACGGAAATCCGTTCTGCAAATGATTTAAATCCTATAACGTCTAAACGTTTGAGGAACATAGCGATCCTCCTTATGTAATAAGTATTTCAATTTTATCATAAACATGGATGAAATAAGACGGCAAACATACTGAAATCCCCCTTATAACTTAGGGGGATTTTATTGTTTCGTATGGTGTTTTTGCAATTTAGCTAGAGCTTCCTGAGCAGCGTGCTGTTCGGCTTCTTTCTTTGAACGGCCGTTTCCGACTCCGAGTGGTTCACCTTTTAGAGATACGATGGCTTCGAATTCACGGTTATGGGCAGGTCCTTTTTCGTTGGATATTTTATACTCCAGCGAGCCCTTGCCGTCCCGCTGCACGTATTCCTGCAGCTGGCTTTTAAAATCCATCACATGAGAAAAAGCACCATCGTTTATTTTAGGGAACACATAGACTTTTAAGAAACTTTCGACCGGCTCTAATCCCTGGTCAAGATACAAGGCTCCGATAAATGCTTCGAAGACATCCGCCAAAAGTGCAGGGCGTTTTCTGCCGCCCGTCATTTCCTCGCCTTTCCCTAATAGGACAAGATCGCCGAATGACAGTTCGTGAGCCAATGAAACGAGAGACGGTTCGCATACAATCGCGGCTCTCAATTTCGTCAAATCTCCTTCACTCATAGCCGGATACTTGGCAAATAAGAATCTGGAGATCGTCAGTTCCAAAACAGCGTCACCTAAAAATTCAAGCCTTTCATTATCTTCATACGGCTTTTTCCGATGCTCATTCACATAAGATGAATGTGTAAATGCTTGATACAAAAGCTTTTCATTTTGAAAGTGAACCGAGATCCGTTCTTGAAACTCTTTAAATTGTTCTATTTTTTTATAGAACTTTTTCTTATCTTTATAATGTGAGTGTTTTGACATAGTAACCTCCATAGGCACATCAGGTTCACCGCGCTTCTCTGACTAAACCGGATACAGCGCGCGTAAAAGCGGCATGCTGTAATAACTGCACGAATAAAGGGCTAAAGCCCCGCGTTTCGGCGGGACTTTTAGCATCAGCTTATTGCTGGTTTTGTATGTAGTTCACAGCGTCGCCGACTGTTGCAATCTTTTCAGCATCTTCGTCAGAAATTTCCATATCAAACTCGTCTTCAAGTTCCATAACAAGCTCAACTACATCCAGGGAATCAGCACCTAAGTCTTCCTTGAAAGAAGCTTCAAGTTTGACGTCTGCTTCATCAACGCCAAGGCGATCTACGATGATTTTCGTTACACGCTCTAATGTATCTGCCATAGCAATTCACCTCCCCTCAAGTATTATAGTGGATTCGTTTTTAAAAAACTAGAGTAACTATGATGAAATTTTCGAGAAAAAACTTACATTACCATTCCGCCGTCAATATGAAGCGTCTGGCCTGTCATGTAACGCGCTCCCTCTGAAGCAAGAAACGTGACGACGCTGCTGACATCGCCGGGATCGCCAAAGCGAGCGAGCGGAATTTGTTTCAGCATTTCATCTTGAACGTCTTTAGCAAGTTTATCTGTCATATCAGTTGAGATAAATCCAGGCGCAATCGCATTAACTGTGATGTTGCGGCTTGCGAGCTCTTTAGCTGAAGATTTTGTTAAGCCGATCACACCTGCTTTTGCAGCCACGTAGTTGGCTTGTCCAGGATTTCCGCTGACGCCGACGATAGACGATACGTTAATAATCCGGCCTGATCGCTGCTTCATCATTTGTCTTGTCACAGCTTTCGTGCAGTTGAAAACACCCTTCAGGTTAATGTTAATAACATCATCCCACTCATCTTCTTTCATCCTCATGATGAGATTGTCTTTTGTAATTCCGGCGTTGTTCACTAGAATGTCAATCGTAGAGAAAACAGAAATCGCTTCTTTTATCATGTTTTGTACATCTTCAGGATTTGATACATCGGCTTTGACAGCAATCGCTTTTCTGCCCATTGATTTGATTTCATCTACGACTTCATTTGCTTTCGCTTCGCTGCCTGAGTAGTTAACGACAACGTTTGCACCGTTTTTGGCCAAGTCAAGGGCGATTGAACGGCCGATTCCGCGGGATGCGCCAGTGACAACAGCTGTTTTTTCATTAAGCATTCTCATTCTCCTCCTTAAGCGTTTGAATTGCCAGTTCAATCGTTTCCGGGTCTGATACGGCAATGGTTTTTAAGCGTCTGTTTACTTTTTTCACAAGGCCTGAAAGCACTTTGCCGGGACCGATTTCAATAAACGTCGTAACACCCTCTGCGATCAGCTTGTTAACAGTTTCCTCAAAACGAACCGGGGAGTACAGCTGCTCAATGAGTTTCTCTTTAATGTCTGCCTTATCTGTCATCACATCTGCAGAAACATTTGAGATCACCGGCACGTCTGCGTCTTTCAGTTCACAGGAGTCCAAGACTTCCTTCAGCTTATCAGCAGCAGGCTTCATCAGTTCAGAATGGAACGGACCGCTTACGTCAAGCGGAATCGCACGTTTAGCGCCGTTCTCTTTTGCCTGTTCAGATGCAAGCTCTACTCCTTTTGCCGTTCCGGAAATAACGATTTGTCCGGGACAGTTGAGGTTGGCAAGCTGCACAAGGTGGCCATCCTCAGTGACTTTATCGGTTACTTGTTTCAATGCGTCGGCATCCATGCCGAGAATGGCAGCCATCGCTCCTTCTCCGGCCGGCACCGCTTCGTTCATGAACTCACCGCGTTTTCTGACAGTATAAACAGCGTCTTTAAAGCTCATTGCGCCAGCCGCCACCAGTGCAGAATATTCTCCAAGGCTGTGTCCGGCTGTGAAATCAGGTGTAATGCCTGATTCTTTAAATTTTTCAAGCACAGCCATGCTAGTCGTCAGCAAAGCAGGCTGCGCATTGTATGTAAGGGTTAATTCTTTGGCATCACCTTCAAAAATCAGTGAGCTGAGCTTTGTTTCCAATGTTTCGTCCGCTTCATCGAACAGACGTTTTGCAGCTGGAACCTGATCATAAAGCTCTTTCCCCATGCCGATAAATTGAGATCCCTGACCAGGGAATAAAAATGCAATCTTACTCATGATGTAAAAACCTCCAGACTATTCATCTGTTTTTTCTTCTTTTACTTCTTCCTGAATGAGCGCAGCCATGTTTTGGCTGACCATCTCTCTGGCTTGGCGGATCGCATGGTAAACCGCACGGGCATCAGAAGAGCCGTGTGCCTTGATTACCGGCGCTTTCAAACCGAAAAGACTTGCTCCGCCGTATTCGGAATAATCCATTTTCATTTTCATTTCCTTCATCTTCGGCTTCAGCACAGCGGCCGCAAGCTTAGACGTAAAGTTTGACGTGAGCGCTTCTTTCATCATTTTAAAAATGGACATCGCAGAGCCTTCAAGCGTTTTGAGTGTAACATTCCCGGTAAATCCGTCCGTTACTACGACATCTGCTACATCGTCTAAAAGGTCCCGTGCTTCCACGTTTCCAATAAAGTTGATGTTTGCCTCTTTTAATAATTGGAACGTCTGCTTCGTCAATTCGTTTCCTTTTTTATCTTCTGTTCCGACATTCAAAAGTCCGACTCTCGGTGAAGTCACGCCTCGGACTTGCTGGGAATAAACAGAACCCATAATGGCGTATTGAACGAGATGCTCAGGCTTGGCATCTACATTGGCGCCGACATCAAGGAGCAGAAATCCGCCGCCTGATACAGTCGGCAGTGTCGGTGCAAGCGCAGGGCGGTCAATTCCTTTAATTCTTCCCACAATAAACAGGCCGGCTGTCATTAGCGCGCCGGTATTTCCTGCTGAAATGCAGGCGTCAGCTCTGCCTTCTGCAACTTCCTGCGCCATCAGGACCATAGAGGAGTTCTTTTTTCTCCGCACGGCGCGGACCGGTTCGTCCGTAGGCTCAATCACTTCATCTGCGTGCAGCACCGTGATGCGGTCTGATGATGTTGTTAAATACGATTCTATTGTTGTCTTGTCACCGACAAGTGTAATATGAAGATCATCAAATGACTCTATACCCTTCATAACTCCGTCAATAACAGCTTTGGGAGCGTGGTCTCCTCCCATTGCATCTACAGCTATTCTCATGCATGCTCCACCTTTATGAATGTTTTGAACGGTACATGTCAAAATGTCCAGAAAAAACAATTTCCTCTGCAACATAGCTGTTCACTTCGACAACCGTTCTTCCTTTATCTTTCTCAACCGCCGTCACTTTCGCTTTCGCAACGACGCGCTCACCCTGCTTTACCTGCCTGGTAAAGCGGATGTCTGCACTTGCAGTCAGCGCCAATTCGTCATCTATAATTGCAACGGCCAAAGAATTCGCCTGAGCAAATAAATGGTGTCCTCTCGCAATTTGATTCCGGCTGAATACATGCTCCTGTTTTATTTCTAAAATAGAAATCGCCTGATCATCCAGCTCAAGGTCAATAATTTCTCCGATGACTTCGTCTAGTGACAGGGACTTCACTTCATCTTCAAGCGTTTTCTCTGCCACGTTCTTAATTCTTTCTCTTAGCTCCGGTATGGAAAGCTCCAAGCGGTCCAAACGAATCGTCTGAATGCTAACTCCGAATTTTCCCGCTAATTCTTCATCTGTAATAAATGGGGTTGCTTTGATCGTCTGCTGAAGTAATTCCTGGCGTTCTTTCTTATTTCTTCTCATATCTAAACACCATCCGGCAAATTAAGACTAGGTACTAATAGTAGTATATAATTTCATAGATTGGAATGCAATGATTGTTTCTGGCTAAACACCAAAAACTTCTTACCTCAGCTCAATTTTTCCCCGTCCATGACTCCGCTTTTCAGCAAATGCTCTCTTAGCGCCCCATATTCAGGATCGTTCCAGAACGCTTCCGAAGCCACCAGATTTGCAGCGTCCTGCCTTGCCGTTTCAAGCGCTCTGTAATCATGAACCATGTCCGCCACCTTAAAATCAGGCATTCCGCTTTGTTTTTTTCCAAAGAAATCTCCCGGGCCTCTCAGTTCCAAATCCTTTTCAGACAGTTCAAAGCCGTCATTGGTTTCCGACATGATTCTCATCCGTTCTTTTCCTGTTTCTGATTTCGGATCAGCCATAAGAATGCAGTAAGATTGGTGCTCGCCGCGGCCTACACGGCCGCGCAGCTGGTGAAGCTGGGACAAACCAAAGCGATCGGCGTCGTAAATGACCATAATCGTTGCATTCGGGACATTCACTCCGACTTCAACAACAGTGGTTGATACGAGAATTTGACACGTATTCGCGCTGAATTCCCTCATCACCTGATCTTTTTCATCGGAATGCAGTTTTCCGTGCATAAGGCCGACGTTCCATTTTCCACGGAAAACCTCAGAAAGCATATTGTATACATCTATAGCGTTTTGCACATCAAGCTTGTCTGATTCTTCGATCAGCGGACAGATAATATATGCCTGTCTGCCCTGCTTTAATTCTTTTTCGACGAATGCCAGAATGCGGTCCAGCATGTCATGTTTCACCCAATAGGTCTCGATTTGTTTCCGCCCCGCCGGCATCTCATCAATGACGGAGACATCCATTTCACCGAAAACAGTAATCGCCAGGGTTCTCGGAATCGGAGTGGCTGTCATAAAGAGAACATCGGGATCCTGCCCTTTGTTCCGAAGCTTCTTCCGCTGTTCAACTCCAAATCGGTGCTGCTCATCCGTGATGACAAGACTTAGCGCTTTAAACTCGACCTCATCCTGGATTAAAGCATGGGTTCCTACAAGAATATCAATCTCTCCCGCACCAAGCCGCTCAAGCAATTCCCTTCGGCGCTTCCCTTTTACAGAGCTTGTCAGAAGGGCGACATTGACATCCCACTTTTCAAACAGTGAAACAAGGGAATCAGCATGTTGTTCAGCAAGAATTTCTGTCGGAACCATAAGCGCTCCCTGATATCCGGATAAAATGGCCGCATAAAGCGCGATGGCAGCGACTGCCGTTTTTCCTGATCCGACGTCTCCTTGAAGAAGACGGTTCATTCTGTATGGGGAAGACATGTCTGCTGTTATTTCGCGAAGCACGCGGGACTGGGCGTTGGTGAGAGGAAACGGGAGGCTTTTGACAAATGTCATGAGTTCTTCGTTTGAAAAACGCTGCCGTATCCCTTGCGACTGCTCTCTTTCCGCCTTTCGGAACGCCTGCATTTTCAACTGAAATAATAAAAATTCTTCGTAAACGAATCGGCGTCTGGCCAGCTTTAATGCTTCTCTTGTTTCTGGCTGGTGCATCGCTTTTAACGCTTGATGATAGTCCGGCAGCTTATAGCGAATTTTAAGATTTTCCGGGAGAGGATCAGGTATTGAGTCCGCATATTGTGTCAGCCCGTGCTGAATAAAACGTCTCATCATTTTGACGGTGACATTTTCTTTCACGGAATAAACTGGTTCAATGCTTTTATCCTCTTGATGCGGCCCATTTTTTAATTCCTGAACAGAAATGGTCTGACGGTGCTTGTCCCATTTACCGGAAATCGTCACAACAGAGCCCAGCGAAAGCTTTTTCTTTAAATAAGGACGGTTAAAACAAATGGCAGTGATTAAATAATGGCCGACAAGAAGGCGAAATGTCAGCCTGTTTCGTTTTTTTCCGTAATAGGTAAGAGAAGGCTCTGAATGAACCTTCCCTTCAACTGTGACTCTTTCATCATGCTGTACTTCTTCTAAATCCCTCAGCTCGTAGTCATCATAGCGATAAGGGAAATAATTCAGAAGATCAGAAATGTCATAAATACCGAGTTCATTTAATGTTTTTTCTGTTTCCGGCCCAATGCCCTTAATGTTGGCTATACTAGTTTGCTGATGTTGTTTCACTTGAACCCAGCGCTCCTCCGAATATTTTTTTCTCTAATTCTCTTCCCGTCGGTGTGGCCGCTAAACCGCCCTGGCCTGTTTCTCTAAGGGCAGTGGGCATCGTTTGGCCGATTTTATACATCGCATCGATGACCTCGTCACATGGAATCCGGCTTGTAATGCCTGCTAATGCCATATCAGCAGCAATCATCGCGTTTGATGCGCCCATTGCATTCCGCTTCACACAAGGCACTTCAACAAGGCCCGCAACAGGATCACACACAAGGCCGAGCATATTTTTTAATGTAATGGCCATGGCCTCCGCACTTTGCTCAGGTGTTCCGCCTGCCATTTCAACAATTGCCGCAGCTGCCATGCCCGAGGCAGATCCTACCTCTGCCTGACACCCGCCGGCCGCACCGGAAATACTTGCATTATTTGCTACGACAAAGCCGAAAGCTCCGGCCGTAAATAAAAAGCGGATCATTTGTTCTCTTGTGGGGTTCAGTTTTTCTTTCACGGCAAATAACGTACCCGGCACTACACCCGCAGATCCGGCTGTCGGTGTCGCACAGATTGTTCCCATGGCGGCATTCACTTCATTTGTTGCCACAGCTTTCGATACCGCGTCTAAAATCAGCGCTCCCGACAGGCTTTTTCCAGATCGAATGTAGGCCTGTAATTTAACGGCATCCCCGCCTGTTAAGCCCGTTTGACTCGTAACCCCTTCAAGCCCTTTCTGAACCGCCGCTTCCATAACAGTCAGATTGTGATCCATCTGCTGAAAAATTTCTTCTTTTGTTTTTTCTGTTACTTCCATCTCTTGAGCGATCATAATGTCAGAAATGGACATTTGCTTTTCTATCGTTATCTCAATTAATTCTTTTACATTACGAAACATAACTGGCTCCTCCTGACCCTTCGCTAGTCAGCAATCTTTGTCACTTGAATAATGTTCGGCAGCTTCGACAGCTCATCGAGAACATCATCGTCAATATTTTGATCCACTTCTATTGTCATCAGCGCAAGCTGACCAATATCCTTGCGGGCGACTTCCATATGGCCGACGTTGATTGAGAATTTCGCAAGGACATTGGCAACTCCTGCAATGGTGCCAAACTTGTCATTATGGACAACTAGAATGGCAGGGTGGTTTCCAGACAGACGGAGCTCAAAGCCGTTTAATTCTGTGATTTCAATTTTTCCTCCGCCTATCGAAATTCCCGTCAGTTCAAGTTCTCCCTTTTCATCAGAAATGCTGATTCGAGCTGTGTTCGGGTGAACCGGAACAGCGTCTTCGACTCGAAACTCTATATCAATTCCTTTATCTTCTGCAATTTGTATAGCAGTTTTAATCCGTTCGTCAAATGTATCAAAATCAAGCAGACCGCCGATGATTGCCACATCTGTGCCGTGACCCTTATATGTTTCAGCAAAAGAGCCGTAAAAGGACACAACGATGCGCTCAGGCTCTCTGCCAAATAAACTTCTGGCCACTCTCCCGATTCTCGCCGCTCCTGCTGTATGCGAACTGGACGGACCGATCATAACCGGGCCGATAATATCAAAAACGCTTCTGTATTTCATGCTATTCCTCCTTATGAATCAGAGCTTATAAGCGGCTTTGCTTCTAGACTAATTGATCGGATATAAAATGGCAAGCGGGCGCGTTACAGCGCTGCCGCACTTAAAAGCAGACATAAGAATAGAAGGGCAATTTGCCCTTCTATTCTGCAGAAACTATATACGAATACAGCGGCTGTTTTCCGTTGTGGATTTCAACCTCAATCTCTTCGTACTTGTCGTTGAGAAACGCTTCAAGCTCTTCAGCTTCTTCTTGAGACGCATCTTCTCCATAAAGAATGGTGACAATTTCGTCCTCTTCTCCGATCATTTCTGACAAGAGCATTTTTGCAGCACCCAGCTGATCTTCAGCACTGCCGATAATCGTTCCATTCAGAATTCCCATAAAGTCGCCTTTTTTTATGTCTTGCCCGTCAATATGAGTATCCCTGACTGAGTATGTCACCTGTCCGCTTTTTACTTGCTGAATGGCACTTAGCATATTGGCTTCATTTGCTTCAGGCTCTTGATCCGGATTAAATGCCAGCAGCGCTGACATCCCTTGCGGAACCGTTTTGGCAGGAATGACAAAAACCTTATCGCCTATCACACTTGCGGCTTGATTGGCAGCCATGATAATGTTGGAGTTATTCGGTAAGATAAACACAGTGTCTGCATTTACAGATCTTACAGCATCGACAATATCCTCAGTGCTTGGATTCATCGTCTGGCCGCCTTCAATCACAACGGAAGCGCCAATGCTTTTGAATAAATCAGAAATGCCTTCTCCCATCGCAACAGTCACAATGCCGTACGGCTGCTTTGCCGCTTTCTCGCTGTGAGCAGGCTCGCTGCCCTGGCTGATGATGGAAGTGTGCTGCTCTCTCATGTTTTCAATTTTGATTTTTATTAATTCACCGTAATTTTGAGCGTAGTTTAACACGTTTCCCGGCTCTTCAGCATGAATATGAACCTTCGCCAGAGACTCGTCTGCAATAACCAAAAGAGAATCACCAAATTGGCTGAGGTCATTTCTGAATGTGCCTTCATCAAATTCTCTTTTATTCTGATCGAGCCTTACCATCACTTCTGTACAGAAACCGAATTCAATATCATCTGTATTCATCATGCTCTGCGCACTCTTATGATGCTCTGCGCTGACCATGTCATCAAGTGACGGAAGAACGGTTTTCTCAGGAACGGTCTCTCCTTTTAATGAAGCGAGGAAACCTTCATACACACAAAGCAGGCCTTTGCCTCCGCTGTCAACGACTCCTACTTCCTTCAGGACAGGTAGCAATTCCGGTGTCCGATTTAAGGATGCCTCAGCTTCCTTTGTCACCGATGTCATCAGCGCAATGATATCGGTTTCTTTTTCCGCCAGGGCCACCGCTTGTTTCGCAGCATCTTTTGCAACTGTTAAGATGGTGCCCTCCACAGGCTTCATGACTGCTTTGTAAGCCATATCGACACCGGCTTGCAGCGCGGCGGCAAACTCTTTTGCATTAATTTCTTTTTTTGTTTCAATGCTTTTACTGAATCCTCGGAACAATTGGGACAGGATGACTCCAGAATTCCCTCTTGCCCCCATGAGCAATCCTTTAGATAACGCGGAGCCCACTTTACCGATATCAGTTGTCTCCAAATGCTCCACTTCTCTTGCCCCGGAAGTCATTGACAGGTTCATGTTTGTTCCCGTATCACCGTCCGGCACCGGAAACACGTTGAGCGCGTCAACCGCACTCGCGTTTTGCGACAGATTCTGTGCACCTGCAAGAATCATCTCGGCAAAGGTTCTGCCGTCTAATGTTCTGATAGACAATCCTACTCCTCCTAACTACGGGTTCGTCACTCGTACGCCTTGGACATAAATATTGACAGAGTCCAC
Organism: Bacillus sp. PAMC26543; assembly: GCF_014250375.1. Taxonomy (NCBI): domain Bacteria; kingdom Bacillati; phylum Bacillota; class Bacilli; order Caryophanales; family Bacillaceae; genus Bacillus; species Bacillus sp. PAMC26543. The sequence goes on from NZ_CP060193.1 coordinate 2,490,218, forward strand.
TGCAAGTCCGACTGTTTGATTTACTGTGTACTTTACTTTTGTTTGGACGTTATGTGCCACTTCAGAAATTTTTGTGCCGTAGCTGACAATGATATACATGTCAATATGTATCTGTTCTGCTTCTTGGCGAACTTGAACACCTCTGCTGAAATTCTCTTTCCGAAGGATTTCAGTCAGTCCGTCTTTAATTTGGTTTTTAGAGGCCATTCCAACGATGCCGTAACAGTCAATCGCAGCGCCGCCGGCAACCATTGCAATGACTTCATTCGATATATCAATCTGCCCGTATTTCGTTCTTAATTCAATGGACACACTAGTTCCTCCTTCGAATGCATAGAGTTACAGCTATTCTACTATATGAATTCCATTATGAAAAGAAAAGACGCGACAAACGCTGCACGTCTCTTTACATATACTATAGCGCCGCTGTTTGCGCAAGATGTCAAGTGAATTTTCTTGAAAGATGATGAAACAATAGTTGCAAACGTTTTTTAGCTGTGGTAAATTATTTAAAGTATCCATATCGAAAGCATCTAAGAACATATGAAAGTGAAAAAGTAGATGTTTTGTGCAAGTGAGGAGGGAAACAAATGGCACGTAAATGCGTTATCACAGGTAAAAAAACAACAGCTGGGAATAACCGTTCTCACGCAATGAACGCTTCTAAGCGCACTTGGGGCGCGAATCTTCAAAAGGTTCGTATCCTTGTGAACGGAAAACCTAAAAAAGTATATGTATCTGCTCGAGCTTTGAAATCCGGTAAAGTTGAGCGTGTATAACAAAATGAACGCCTGCCCTGATATGTGGCAGGCGTTTTTATGTGGTGAAAGGGGGCTTGAACCCCTGGGCTTTAATCTTTTCTAAATGAGCCCAGCATCGCCCGGACAATTCCTCCTAAAAACTTCGGCAATTTAATGGTGTAAAATTTCATTTTTGTCCCCTCCTATAAGTCCCGTAACCGCCTGTTCATCGCTTTAAGGTTCATTAATTTCAACAAATGAGTGAAAGCAGAAGCTAATCCGTGCTTCTTATCATTATTAATATGCCTTTCGCAAACGAAAAAGTACCTCGTGAATGAATGAGTTCGTTACTAATACATAGTGTTGAACCAAGCGTAATATGACACTTATTTAGCGGATATTTAAAACCGATGAGAGTCAGCTCATCCACTTCTTCTGTAAATGGGATGAAGGAGATATACCGTTTGTTTTGATCGATAAGAAGAGAATATTCGCCTGGAGAGAACATCTGAATATCATTCTGTTTGTCTATAAGCTTCATTTTCGAATTTGTTTTTACTCCCCTGTACAGCAGCTGAATATTTCCTAAAAAGTGATCTGCTCTGCCTCCCGTAATACCGAAGATCTGAATGACATCCGGCTGCTTTTCCAGGGCCCAATCAAGAGCGAGGTCTAAATCAGTTTGATCTTTTTCTGCCTGGTACACATGGAGAGCGGGCGCGGCTTTTTCGATTTGCCGGCGTTCCTGCTCCGTAATGCTGTCAAAATCTCCGAAAGCTTCATCAGGAATGATGCCGGCATCTAAAAGCGTGACTGTGCCCTTGTCAACCCCGACCCAGATCGTGTGATCAGCCGTATAACCAGTCAGGTCAGGGATCAAATCTTTTGGGCCTCCCGCAACGATATTGATTTTTCTCATCTCTTTTTCCTTTCTGCTTCTGGGTACAGGAAAAAGAGCTCGGGCTAAATGCGCCCGGCTCTTTCTCCTGCTGCTTATTTGCTTCCTCTTATCTCAGAAATAGCTTTTTCGCGATCAGTTTGGCCATAAACAGCAGAACCGGCAACAAGTAAATTTGCGCCCGCTTCGATGACTAGCGGGGCTGTTTCTTTGTTGACGCCGCCGTCTACTTCAATTAGCAGATCATGTTTCCCTTTTTCCTCTGCCATTCGTTTCACTTCTTTTATTTTCGGAAGAACAGAATGAATAAATTTCTGTCCGCCAAATCCAGGGTTCACCGTCATTAAGAGAACGAGATCAAGTTCTTCAAAAATATGCTCAATTACTTGAACAGGTGTATGCGGATTCAGGACAACGCCAGCTTTTACACCCTGCTCTTTCATAAGCTGGATTGTCCGGTGAAGGTGCGGACAGGCTTCGGCATGTACAGACAGGATATCTGCTCCAGCTTTTGCGAAAGCCGGGATATAACGATCCGGCTCTTCAATCATTAAATGTACATCCAGGGGCAGTTTCGTCACCGGACGAATTCCTTCTACAATCAGCGGCCCAATCGTAATATTCGGGACAAAATGGCCGTCCATGACATCAACATGAATGTAATCGGCTCCGCCTTTTTCTACATCTTGAATCTCTTTGCCTAAAGCGGCAAAATCAGCTGAAAGAATAGAAGGTGCAATCTTTACCATGATCTAATACCTCGGCTTTCTGTCTTTGATCTCTGTAATAAATTCAACATAATGGTCGTAGCGGTACTGCTTTAATTCCCCTTCTTCAACAGCTTGTTTGACTGCACATTTCGGCTCTTTCAAATGCAAACACCCTCTGAATTTGCATGATGCGCTTTTTTCTCTGATGTCAGGGAAAGTGTAGCCCAGCTCTCCTTCTTCTATGTCTGTAAACTCAAGAGAGCTGAAACCCGGCGTATCCGCAACCAGACCTCCGGACGTGTGAATGAGCTCCACATGGCGGGTTGTGTGCTTCCCGCGGCCTAAATGCTCGGAAATCTCGTTTGTTCTCAAACCCAGCTCGGGACTGATCGCGTTGAGAAGCGAGGATTTGCCAACCCCAGACTGACCGGCAAAGACCGTTGTTTTGCCGCGGAAATGCGGGATGATCTCCGTTAAACTGTCTTGGTCCTTTGAAGAGGTAAGATACACGTCATAGCCAATATTCCGGTAGTCTTCAGCATACGCTTGAATGAGCTTTTGTGTATGTTGATCTTCAATTAAATCCATTTTTGTAATACAAATAATCGGCTGGATGTCATTCGCTTCTACGAGAACCAAGAAACGGTCGAGCAATGCTGTGCTGAAAGATGGCTGCATCGCCGAGAAAACAAGCACCGCTTGATCAACGTTGCAGATCGGCGGCCTGATAAGTTCATTGGTTCTTTCTTTAATCTCTAGAAGATATCCTTCTTTATTATTTTCAGCTTGATAAACAACATAATCACCGACCAAAGGGGTGATTTTATTTTTTCTGAAAATGCCTCTTCCTCTGCATTGTATAACTTTTCCGTTATTTGAATCCTCTGATTCATCCAGTACGTAATAAAAGCCGCTAAGCGCTTTAATAATTTTGCCCTCAGGCATATTTTCCCTCCTTGTTATTCATCTTTCGGATACTCAATTGTTTTGTAGCTGACGACTTTATTATTTACCATCACTTGATAGTACCCTTTTTGGCCAGGTTCAATCTTCAGTTCGATCGTCCGTTCTACGGGCTCTTTAATCTTAAAATGTTCGTAAGTGTCAGAAATGCTGTGGTCCGCGTCGTCAATCGCGATTTGCACCTCCAGCTCGTCCCCTTCGTTTTCAGGCTCATATGGAATCTTGACTTTTTCTTTCACTGTTTTCGCCGGTTTTTTCTCAGGTCCGAGAGAAAATGTCACTTCGACCTCATTTCCCGGCTTTAGCGCCGTTCCCGCTGCCGGTTTTTGTTTGACAACCTGTCCTTCCGGAACGTCATTTGAGTACGCTTCTTTTTCCACCAGCTTGAGCCCGTTATCTTCCAGATATCCTGAGGCTGCTTCTTTACTGTATGTTTTTAAATCTCTGAGCGTAATATCTTCCGGCCCGATGCTGACTGTGAGCTTAACTTGATCTTCGTCCGGCACAAGTTCGGTCCCTGCTGACGGATTCTGGTCTATGACAGTGCCGGCGTCTTTCTCATCATTATTTACTTCATCCACCGTTACATTTTTAAAGCCCTGTTCCTTTAACACTTTTTTTGCCTTGTCGACTGATTGGTCCGTCACATCACCGATCTGCTTTTTTGCTTTACCTGTACTCTTATAAAGCGTAACCGTTGCTCCTTCTTTAACAGTGGACTCGGCTTTAGGATCGGTTTTGACCATCAGGCCTTCTTCGATCTTCTCATCTGAGATTTCCAAAACGTCTGAATCTACCTGCAAGCCTTCTTTTTCTAGAAGATCTGCCGCTTTCTCATATTCCATCCCTGCTACATCGGGTATTTTGACATCCTTAGGCATAAAAAGAGAAGGAAAAACAGTGACGGCGAGAACTCCTGCCGTGATAAAAATCAGGCATATGGTGAGCAAAATCCACGGCCATTTTTTTCTCTTAGCTTTTTTCTTCGTTTGGTTTTCTTGAGGAAATGTCATGTCAGCTTCGGTTTCATTAGAAGCTTTCGCAAGCTCTGCATCCTTAATAATCGGAATCGCTTTCGTCATTTCTTCATCATCTTGAATCGTAAATTTCTTTTCGTTGAGCCTGTCCGCGTCAAAAGCTGTTCGAATATCTTCTTCCATATCTTCAGCAGTTTCATAGCGATGAAAAGGATCTTTGGCGGTTGCCTTTAATATGATGTTTTCAACGCTTTGGGGTACTGAGGGATTCCACCTTTTCGCTGAAGGGGTTTCAGCCTGAAGATGCTTTAAGGCGATGCTGACAGCCGATTCTCCATCAAACGGGATTCGGCCGGTTAACAGCTCAAATAAGACAATCCCAAGTGCATAAATATCTGATTTTTTTGTGGCCAGACCGCCCCGCGCCTGTTCGGGGGATAAATAATGGACTGAGCCCAGCACAGAATTGGTGTGGGTGATTGTTGTCGAAGTCAGTGCAGTCGCAATTCCAAAATCCGTTACTTTGATATTGCCCATATGGTCGATCAAAATGTTATGCGGTTTAATATCCCTGTGGACAATATGATTTTGGTGGGCATGGGCAATGGCTGAGACAATTTGCTCCATGATGCTGAGCGCTTCTTTGGGGTGAAGCGGCCCATTTGCTGTTATGTATTCTTTTAGCGTCATGCCCTCTACGTATTCCATGACAATATAGTAGATATCATCTTCCTCGCCCAAATCATAAATGCTGACAATATTCGGGTGATCAAGGCTTGATGCCGATTGGGCTTCTCTTCGGAAACGCCTGATAAACTCATTGTCATTCACATAGTCAAACCGCAGGATTTTGATTGCGACTTCACGATCAAGAATAATGTCCTCAGCTAAATAAACGTTGGCCATTCCCCCGCCGCCTATGGCACGGAGAATCTGGTAACGCCCGCTGATTCGCTTGCCGATTAGCACTGATCTTCACCCTCTTCAACATGTAAAGCAAGCTCAAGCAAAACTGCTGTAATATTGTCTTCCCCGCCATTCTCATTGGCTTTGTCCACAAGCAGGTTTACTTTTTCCTGAGGAGCTGAATCGCTTTGCAGGATGTCTTTTAATTCAGTGACTTCCACTTTATTCGTCAGTCCATCAGAACATAAAAGGAGTTTGTCTCCGGGTTCAATTTCGAAAGAACGTGCGTCAATACTGACAGATTGATCTGTTCCGAGCGCCTTCGTCAGCACATTTTTGCGCGGATGATGCTCAGCATCTTCTCTGGAGATTTCACCGGTGCGAACCAGTTCATTCACAAGAGAATGATCCTCTGTCACCTGAACGAAAAGATCGTCCTGAAGCAAATAGCATCTGCTGTCGCCTATATGAGCAACGGAAACCGTTTTGCCTGTAAAAAGAGCGCATACAATGGTTGTTCCCATGCCTTGGCATTCTTCGTGCGCTTGGGCATGATCGTAAATCTTACTGTTTACCGCGAGAATCTGTTCAATGAGCCACTCTTCACACTCTGACGGCGCCGCAGGAACCGTATCTGCCTCATTCCATTTCTCTCCCATGGCTTTCACAGCCATCTTGCTTGCAACATCTCCAGCAAGATGGCCGCCCATGCCATCAGCGACAACCGCTAATACAAAATCGTCTTTCCCCTTAAAAATACCCGCATCATCTTCATTATGCTGGCGGATTTTCCCTGTATCTGTTTTTAAGGCTGTTAACAACCCTCATCACCTCGTCTCGTCTTGACGCTCCTTCGCGCGAAGCTGACCGCAGGCTGCGTCAATGTCATGGCCTTGCTCTCTTCGGATCGTGACATTTACTCCGCGGGATTTCAGCGTTTTCTCAAAAGCAAAAATCTGCTCGCGCGGTGTGCGGACGTAATCCCGTTCAGGCACATAGTTTACCGGAATCAAGTTCACGTGGCATTTTACGCCTTCCAGCAAGTCTGCAAGCTCTTCAGCGTGCTCGACCTGATCATTTACGCCGCCGAACAGACCGTATTCAAAGCTGATCCGGCGTCCTGTTTTATTAATGTAATATTTAACGGCTTCCATTAAATCAGGCAGCTTGTACGCTCTGTTAATCGGCATCAAACGGCTTCTGATTTCTGTATTTGGCGCGTGCAGAGAAATCGCAAAGTTAATCTGCATTTGCTGATCAGCGAATTCGTAAATTTTCGGGATGATTCCGCTTGTAGAAACAGTAATATGGCGGGCTCCTATATTCAGTCCCTTATCATGGTTAATGATTTTTAAGAAGGCAAGCATTTCGTTAAAGTTATCAAATGGTTCGCCAATTCCCATGATGACGACAGAGCTGACGCGTTCATCCGTTTCATCCAGCGCTTTTTGAACTTTCACCACTTGAGCGACAATTTCGCCCGCTTCAAGATTTCGTTTTAAGCCGCCGAGCGTTGATGCGCAGAATGTGCAGCCAATGCGGCAGCCGACTTGTGTCGTTACACATACAGAATTACCATACTCGTGTCTCATTAAAACGGTTTCGATTGTATAACCGTCGTGAAGCTCGAATAAAAACTTCATCGTACCATCTTGAGAAGTTTGTTTAACTGCTGTTTTCAGCGTCGTTAATACGAAATGAGTGTTTAATTTCTCACGCAGATCCTTTGACAGGTTTGTCATTTCGTCAAAAGAAGATACTCGTTTTTCGTAAAGCCATTCAAAAATCTGTGCCGCGCGGAACGGTTTCTCTCCGTTGTCTGTCAGCCATTGTTTGATTTCGTCTAATTCAAAAGAATAAATTGAAGGACGCTCTGTCCGCAATTCTTTTCTGATCTTTGTTTTTTTAAGTTCTGTCATTGCTTATCCCTTCTTTCTCATGCTGCAAATAAAGAAACCATCTGTTCCGAAATAATGCGGAAGGATTTGAAGCCTCCCATCCCGAACAAAGGGTCTCGCCTTTTCGGGCAGCCGCTTTTCAAGAGACAAATCGGGTTCAAAATCAGGATGTTCTTGTATAAAAGCATGGATAACTTCTTCATTTTCTGTCCGATCCATTGTACACGTACTGTAGACAAGAGTGCCACCTTTTTTTACTAATGGCGCAATTTCCCTTAAGATAGACAGCTGGATTTCAGCAAGCCGGGAGCTGTCATTCGGGGTTTTGGTGTACTTCATATCCGGCTTTCTTCTGATCACGCCAAAGCCTGAGCATGGAGCGTCAACCAAAATACGGTCAAACTGTTCACTTTTAAACGTTTCTCCCGCTTTTCTCGCGTCCATTGTTTTCGCATCAATAATGGAAAGGCCAAGCCGTTCTGACGCTTCTTTGATCAGCTTCACTTTATGTTTGTGAAGGTCAAGCGATGTCACACTTCCCTTGTTCTCCATTAATTCAGCGATATGGGCTGACTTTCCGCCCGGCGCTGCGCACGCATCAAGCACCGTTTCACCTGGCTTAGGGTCAAGGGCCCGGGCAACCAGCATGGAGCTTTCATCCTGGATGGACACTTCACCGGTCTGGAAGAAGTGAGTTCCGGCGATTGTTCCCTTTACAAGCTTCACAGCATCCTCGGCGAGATCGCCTTTTTCTGCTTCGATTCCTTCAGCTGCCATTTGATCAAGTATCTCCGCTCTGTCTGTTTTCATTTGATTGACACGCAGCGTTTGCTTAGGCGGAATGAGATGAATGCGGCAAATCTTTTCAGCCGCATCAAATCCGTATGCGTCTGCCCACTCTTTCACGAGCCATTCGGGATGGCTTGTTTCTGTCGCAAGCCGGAGAACAGGATCTTCGATGGCGTCAAAGGAAGGGACTCCTTCGCGCTGAATAGAGCGAAGCACGCCGTTGACAAATGAGGCAATGCCTTTATGCCCGCGGTTTTTAGCAATCTCTACCGCTTCATGGATGACTGCCCGGTCCGGGATTTTTTCTAAATATTCCATTTGATATAGGGACAGGCGGAGAAGCTGGATAACCCACGGCTTCACCTTTTGCGGCTTGTTGATAAACGGCTTGAGCATATAATCCAGCGCGATTTTGTTTTGCAATGTACCGTACACTAGTTCAGTCAAAAGCCCCCGGTCCTGATCGCTCAGTTTATTGGATTTAATAACCGATTTCAAAAGCAGGTTACTGTATGCCTGATTTTGTTCTAATTTGACCAGCGCCTCCAGCGCAATATCACGAACGCTATTTGTTTTCATTGTGCACTCCTAACATATCACCTGTCTCAACATGAGCGCCACGGACGAAGTCTTCGCCTCGCATGCGTTTTTTGCCGGCAGGCTGCAGTTCTGTTAATAACAGTGCCGTATCGTTTCCTGTGGCCACGATAATTCCTTCTTTTTCAATAGCAATGACTGTGCCGGGCTCGGCTTTTGCCGGCGCCGCTGTTTTCTTGGCCGCCCACACTTTCAGGTTTTGTCCATTTAAAGTCGTATAGGCAACAGGCCATGGGTTTAAACCTCGAACTTGATTATAAAGCTCTTCTCCTGCTCTGGACCAGTCAATCAGCTCTTGTTCTCTTTTAATGTTTGGCGCATACGTCGCTTTCTCGTCATCCTGCTTTTCAGGTGATATGTCGCCGGCTATAACTTGAGGAACTGTTTCAGACAGAAGCTTCGCGCCAGCAACGCTTAATTTATCGTGCAGGGTTCCGACATTGTCGGTTTCTTCAATGTCTACTTCCACTTTTGAAATCATATCGCCTGCATCTAATTTTTCCACCATGTACATAATGGTAACTCCGGTTTTTTTCTTTCCTTGGAGAATGGAATAATGGATAGGGGCCCCGCCTCTCAGTTCAGGCAACAGAGACGCATGAACATTAATGCATCCGTACTTAGGGCTGTCGAGTAGCTCTTTAGGCAGAATTTGCCCAAACGCTGCCGTCACAATAAGATCCGGTTGTAACGCCAGCACCTTTTCTATTTCTTCTGTCAGTCTGACTTTCTCAGGCTGAAGAACCGGGATGCCGTGACTTAAAGCTTCTTCCTTTACAGGCGGAGGCGTGAGCACTTTTTTTCTGCCCTTCGGACGGTCAGGCTGCGTGACGACCCCCACTACTTCATATCCGTCATCTATCAGGGTTCTTAAAACAGGAACTGAAAAATCGGGTGTTCCCATAAACACGATTCTCGTCATCAAATCATCCTTCCATATCCGCTAGTTCATCTTCTGTATAATATTTGCTTATTTTTGATGTGAACAGCACGCCGTCCAAGTGGTCCATTTCATGCTGCACGGCTCTCGCGAAAAAGCCCCTTGCTTCAAGAATAAACGGTTTTCCCTGACGGTTATACGCCCGCACTTTCACATAATCGGCACGCGTGACATCTCCGTAGACGCCGGGAAAACTCAAGCATCCTTCAACTCCGGTTTGCTCGCCGCTTTGTTCAAGAATTTCCGGATTCACAAGGTCAATTCTGCCGCTTTCTTCTCCGATATCAACAACAGCCGCTCTTTTTAAAATACCGATCTGCGGCGCTGCCAGTCCGACTCCATCCATTTCGAGCATGGTATCGTACATATCATCAAGCAGTTTTTTTATCTTTTTATCAAAAACAGTCACGGTTTCCGCGGGCGTTTCCAAAACCTCCGCGGGATGTGTGACGACCTTTTTTACTGCCAATTCATTACCCTCCAAGACGTGAGATCTTACATCATCATATAAGGATTCATATCAATTGAAATCATTACATGTTTTTGTTCAATTTCCCGTTTATAATGTTCCAGTATCTTCTTCAATAAAGCTGATATCTGGGTTTCCTGTTTGTATTTTATCACGCATTGATAGCGATATCTATCTTTGATCCTGGCGATCGGCGATGCGCTTGGACCAAGTATTTTCGTATCTGCCCCGCAGTTTGCTTTCAGAAAGTGTGCGATTTTCTCAGCGGTTACAGCCGCTTTTGCCACTTCCTCGTGAGAAACCGTCACAAGAGCCAAATAGTAATACGGCGGGTAGGATTGCTCCCTCCTGTGCGCCATTTCATGCTGATAAAACGTTTCATAATCATGCGTTTTCGTCAGCTGGATGCTGTAATGGGACGGTGTGTACGTTTGAATGATTACATTGCCGGGTTTTTCATGTCTTCCCGCGCGGCCGCTGACTTGTGTTAGCAGCTGAAACGTTTTTTCAGCAGATCTGAAATCAGGAATGTGCAGTGTTGTGTCAGCGCTTAAGACTCCGACAAGTGTCACATTCGGAAAATCAAGCCCTTTCGCAATCATTTGCGTTCCAAGAAGAATATCTGCTCTTCCTTCTCCGAAAGCAGACAATAATTTTTCATGGGCACCTTTCCGAGAGGTCGTATCAACATCCATCCGTATGACTCTTGCATGTGGCAGCACCTTTGTTAATTCTTCTTCCACTCTTTGTGTTCCCGTTCCGAAAAAACGGATATGATCGCTCCCGCATTCAGGGCAAGTATGCGGAACAGGCTCTTCATGTCCGCAATAATGGCATTTCATCCTCTGGCCGGAACGGTGATACGTCATGGAAATGTCGCAGTGAGGGCATTGCGGGACATATCCGCAGTCCCTGCACATCACAAAGGAGGAATAGCCCCTTTTATTTAAAAACAGCACAGCCTGTTCACCCTTGGCAATGGTTTCTTCAAGCTTTTCCATCAATTCTATTGAAAACATAGAGCGATTGCCGTTTCTGAGCTCCTCTCTCATATCCACAAGCGAAACCTCAGGCATCACTTGGTGATTGACGCGGTGTTTCAGCGAAAGCAGCTCGTACACTCCTTTTTGCGCCCGTGCATATGACTCTAACGTCGGTGTAGCACTACCTAACACAACCGGACAGCGGTGGTGCTCCGCCCGCTTGATCGCTACTTCTTTCGCATGGTAGCGCGGCATTTCCTCTTGTTTATAGGACGATTCATGCTCCTCATCGATGATAATCATCCCGAGATTTTCAAACGGGGCAAAAATAGCGGACCTCGCGCCAACGACAAGCCGTACTTCCTTGCGGTGGATTTTGCGCCACTCGTCATACTTTTCACCAGTGGATAACCCGCTGTGCATCACGGCTACCTGAGAGCCGAAGCGCCCTTTAAAGCGATGAACCATTTGCGGCGTTAACGATATTTCCGGTACAAGTACGATGGCTTCTTTTCCTTTCGCAAGCACTTTTTCAATCGACTGGAGATAAATTTCCGTTTTGCCGCTTCCTGTCACCCCGTGCAGGAGAAACACTTGATGTTCATTGTTATCTAACGTCCGGCGTATCGGCTGAAAGGCCGCGCTCTGCTCGTCTGTCAGCGGCAGCGGTTCTGTTTTTTTGAACATTTTGTCCTGATAGGGGTCTCTGTAAACCTCTTCATAGGTTTCTTTCAGAAGCCCCTTTTGGATCAGGGTCTTGATGGTGGCTGAGCTTGCGTCTGTTTTTTTGCACAGGTCCGCAGCAGGTATTTTCGTGCCTTCCGGTTCTGTCATGAAAAAGTGCAGGATCGCCTGCTGTTTAGCCGCTTGTCGGGATAAACCCTCAGCCTGCTTGGAGAGCTCTTCTTTACCGGCATTGGCCTGAATATACCTGACCATTTTTTTGTTCGCTTTTTGCGCCACTTTATAAGTTACATCGATATGGCCTTTTTGAACCTGCTTCTGGATGATTTTCAGCGTATCGTGATCAGGTATATCGGAATACAGCAAGCTCTTTGTTTCAGAAAACAGCCGTTCTACCTGCGGCGGGATATCCGCACCTTCCGCAATCTTCAGCTCTTTTTCATATTTTGCCTTTAATGCGGCAGGCAGCATCGCTTGAAGCGCCGTAATCTTAAAAGACAGCGTTTTGTCTGACAGCCATGAAGACAAATGCATCAGCTCTTCTGTCAAAACAGGCGTAAGATCTAATAAATCCTCCACTTCTTTGACAGATTTACCTGAGAGATCAGACGTATCTTTGACAGCTGTCACAAACCCTTGAATTTTACGGGGCCCAAACGGAACAATGACCCTCATTCCCGTTTTGATCATACCTTTAAGATGGTCTGGGATTTTGTAATCAAACGGCCTGTCTATATTTTTGGTGCTGACATCAACGATGACTTCGGCAAAATTCATGAGTGCTCTCCGGTTTGTTTTAAGAGGGCTGCGACTTCTCCAAGAATGTCAAACGAAACATCGAGCTTAGACATCTTCGGCAGCTCGCGTTTGCGCCCGCCTTTGAAAAAGAGCGTCACAATATTCGTATCAGCACCAAAACCGGCCCCTGCCGCTTTCACATCATTCGCCACAATCATGTCAAGATTTTTGGCAGAAAGCTTTTTGCGGGCGTAATGTTCCACATCTTGTGTCTCAGCAGCAAAACCGACTAACAGCTGATGCTGTTTTTTCTCGCCCAGTTCTTTTAAGATGTCGACTGTTCTTTTTAATTCAAGGGTCATTCCGCCGTCTTGTTTTTTCATTTTTTGGTCAAATACTGTTTTTGGCGTAAAATCGGCAACAGCAGCTGTTTTTATGACGACGTCGCTTCTCTCATACACAGAGAGCACCGCATCGCGCATGTCCGCAGCCGATTGGACAGGGATAAACTGAGAAAGCCCTTTAGGGACATCAAGAGAAACCGGCCCTGAGATCAAGGTCACGTTTGCACCAAGCCGCACCGCAGCCTCAGCTAATGCGTATCCCATTTTACCCGTCGATTTATTCGTGAAAAAACGCACAGGATCAACTGCCTCCCGTGTCGGGCCTGCTGTGATCACCACTTGTTTGCCTTCTAAAGGCGCGTCTTTTTCTTCTGCAAAATGCTTTGCCGCAAGCTTCACGATGTTTTCGGGTTCTTCCAATCTTCCTTTTCCGACGTAACCGCATGCTAAATAGCCCTCGCTCGGCTCAATAAAACGAAAACCATCCTGATATAGGACAGAAATATTGCGTTTGACTGCCGGATGATCATACATATGCACATTCATGGCGGGCGCAATCCATACCGGAGCTGTTGCCGCTAATAAGGTTGTTGTCAGCATATCATCTGCAATGCCGTTGGCCAGTTTTCCAATCACATTGGCCGTAGCCGGCGCTACGATAATCAGGTCGGCCCAGTCAGCTGCGTCTATATGAGAGATGACGTTTGGATTTTGTTCTTTAAATGTATCTGTATATACTTCATGGCGGCTCAATGCCTGAAATGTCAGCGGTGAAACGAACTGGCACGCAGATTCAGTCATAATGACTTTAACATTTGCCCCTGCCTGCACCAGCTTGCTTGTCAGCGCACAGGCTTTATAAACAGCGATGCCTCCGCTCACGCAAAGTAACACATTTCGATTGTTCAGCAATGACTTCTCCCCCTCTGCAATTTAAAACAGCACGGAAAAAAATAACAACCTACATGATATAGGTTGCTACTTGTGCTACTATTCGCGGTCTTCCTTTTCAAACGAAAGCAGGCCTGCATCAATTTCTTCTAAAGCTTTGCCTACATATTTGTGTGAAATCGTATGTTCAATCATCTGGTCTTTTTTGATTTGCATTTCACGCGCGCGTCTAGCAGAAACGGTTACGAGCGTGTATTTCGAATCCAATTTATTCATTAATGAGTCAATTGACGGATCTAACATCAGTTATTCAACCTCCAGCATTTTCTTATATCTTGGTGCAACGCGCTCACGCTTCAAATGTTCAGCGAGAACGATTGCTTTGATTTTGTCGCAAGCCGTTTCGACATTATCATTTTCTACGACGTAATCATATGCGTCCATCATTTCGATCTCAGCTTTTGCGGCTTTCATGCGATTTTCAATCAGAGCATCTGTTTCCGTTCCTCTTGTCACAATTCTGTTCTTCAGTTCAGAAAGACTCGGAGGCGCAAGGAAAATAAACAGACCTTCCGGGAAAGCATTTCTCACTTGAAGAGCGCCTTGAACTTCGATTTCTAAAAAGACGTCTTTTCCTTCTTGGAGCGTCTGTTCAACATAATCGACAGGAGTGCCGTAATAATTGCCGACATATTCTGCCCATTCAAGCAGTTTATTGTTTGCAATCATTTGCTCAAATTCTTCTCTCGTTTTGAAAAAATAATCGACTCCGTTCACTTCGCCCTCTCGCGGGTTTCTCGTTGTTACTGAAATCGAATACTCGAATTTTGTATCTTCTTGCGAAAAAATCGCTTGCCGAACCGTTCCTTTACCAACTCCTGAGGGACCTGAGAGAACGATTAATAACCCTCTTTCTTTCATGCGGCAATTATCCCTGCCCTTCATCCATAATTTCTTCTTTAACAGAAAGTCTGTGTGCAACTGTCTCAGGCTGGACGGCAGATAAGATAATGTGATCACTATCCATGACGACAACTGCACGGGTTCTTCGTCCGTATGTAGCGTCAATTAGCATTCCGCGGTCTCTTGCATCCTGGATCATCCGTTTGATTGGCGCAGACTCCGGGCTGACAATCGAAATCATCCGATTGGCGGAGATAATATTGCCAAATCCGATATTAATCAGTTTAATCGTCATCTTCTACGTTCCCCCTGTAAAATAGACGTCTCTAGTTTAGCCTAGCAAGTCCGTCTGTAAACAATACGCACAGTCACTATTCTATATTTTGCACTTGTTCTTTTATTTTTTCAATAGAACTTTTCATTTCGACGACAAGCTTTGTGATCTGGTGATCATTTGCTTTTGAGCCAATTGTATTTGCTTCCCGATTCAGCTCCTGGACAAGAAAGTCGAGTTTGCGCCCGACAGCTCCGCCTTCAGCTAATATATCACGAAACTGAGCGAAGTGGCTCTTCAGTCTTGTAATCTCTTCTGTAATATCAGAACGATCTGCAAAAATAGCGCATTCTGTAACAAGCCGGCTCTCATCCAACACGTCTTCGGTCCATTCCTTTATTCTGGCGTACAGCCGTTCCCTGTAACGAGATACCGCATCGGCTGCCAAAGATTCGGTCTTTTCGGCCAGCTCTTCAAGCTGATCAATATGCATCAGACAGTCTTTGGCTAAAAGCAGCCCCTCTTTTTCGCGCATCTCACAGAGTCCTTTTACGGCTTCCTCTGCAGCAGCTGTTATTAACTCCTCAAGCTTTTCATTTTGAGTCTGTTCCTCATGAATCTGGACGACATGATCAAGCTTGAAGAAGTCCATGACATCAGGCTCTGCGGACAATTGATAACGCTTTTTCATATCCTCTGCAGCTGCGACAAACTCATCGAGCAGCGGCCAATCAATGTCAAGCCTTCTCTCTACAAGCATATCACTGTCAACGGAGACGAAAAGCTCAATTCTTCCGCGCTGTATGTACTGCAGAATCGTCTGTTTCAGCTTATCTTCTAAATATAGCAAAGGCCTTGGCAAACGAGCGTTCACTTCTTTAAACCTGTAATTCACAGATTTAAGTTCAACGCTTACAGAGAGATCATCTTGTGTTTTGCTTGCACTGCCGAAGCCTGTCATACTTCGTATCATAAATAAAACACCCAATTTCTTCCCTGTTCTCAAAATAAAAGGGCAATAGACATGCTATTACCCCTAAGATTATATCATATGAATTTATTTTTTTCTTGTCAAAAGTGACCCCGCCAGCAAAAAAGTAGGGATGGCCGACATGCCGATGACCAGCATCCAGTCTCCCGGCGTGATGGCAACCGTATGGAAAATCGGCTGAAGCGGCGGATAGTAAATGACCACCAGCATCAGTAAAATCGATGACAATACAGCGCCGATCAGATACAAGTTTTCAAACGGATTTCTGGAAAAAACGGACGTTTCGCTCCGGCAGTCAAATACGTGAATGAGCTGAGCCAGCACCAACGTCGCAAACGCAATTGTCTGCGCATAAGACAAATTCTCAGGATTGCGGTGATACACGATGATAAAAGCCAAAATCGTGGCAGCACCGATTAAAAATCCTCTGGAGACCACCTTCCATCCAAGCTTGCGGGCAAACACCCCTTCTTTCGGGTGACGCGGCTTCCGCTTCATAACGTCTCCTTCCGGCTGATCCATGCCGAGCGCCATCGCCGGCAATCCATCTGTCACCAAGTTGACCCACAAAATCTGAATCGGCACGAGCGGCAAAGGAAGGGCAAGCAGCATGGCGAAAAGCATGACCAGAATTTCTCCTACGTTAGAAGCCAGCAGGTATCGGATAAATTTTCTAATATTTTCATAGATGTTTCTGCCTTCTTTAATCGCTGATTTAATGGTTGCAAAATTATCATCTACGAGAATGAGGGATGATGCTTCCTTTGCCACATCCGTTCCTGTAATACCCATGGCAACGCCGATGTCAGCCTGTTTGATAGCCGGCGCGTCATTGACGCCGTCTCCTGTCATTGCAACGATATGTCCGTTTTCCTGATACGCTTTAACAATTTTCAATTTATGCTCAGGGGAAACGCGGGCAAACACATACACATCCTCCACTACGTCAGAAAGCTCTTCTTGCGAAAGCTCATTCAGCATCTTGCCGTCCATGATTTTTCCGCTTTTCGGGAGGAGGCGCAAATCTTTCGCTATAGCTTTTGCTGTCTCAACATGATCCCCTGTAATCATGACAGTCTTAATTCCCGCTTCACGGCATTCTTTAATCGCCTGTCTGACTTCAGGGCGCGGCGGATCTATGATGCCTGAAAGGCCAAGCATTGTCAGGTCTTTTTCCGCCTGCTCCATTGACGGTGTTTCCCCTGCTTTTACCGGTCTATAGGCAACCGCAATCGTTCGGAGCGCCTGGGAAGCCAGTTGCCGTAATACTGCCTCTGTTTCTGCTTTTCTCTCATTTGAGAAAGGAGCGGCAGAGCCGTCATAATAAATACGGGCAGACCGCTGCATCAGGACATCCGGCGCGCCTTTCGTAATGATATAGCGCTTTCTGTCCTGATCCTCTACAATGACAGTCATCATTTTTCGTGCTGAATCAAACGGAAACTCCTCAATCACCCGGTAATGGGATTCCACAAACTCCTTTGAAAAGCCGCCTTTTCTTGCCGCAGTGAGCAGCGCTCCCTCTGTCGGATCTCCGTCAAGCACATAGTCACCGTTTCTATTCTCAATATTCGAGTTGTTACAAAGCGCTCCGAATAACAGCATTTGCTCCAGCGGCTTATGCTCATTCACACTGACCTCTTTATCGTTCAGTGTGAAGCCTCCTTTCGGATCGTAGCCCGTGCCCGACACTCTCCACGTTTTCCCTCCGGACCATACATGTGTGACCGTCATTTTGTTTTGCGTCATTGTTCCTGTTTTGTCTGAACAAATAATAGAGGCACACCCAAGCGTCTCAACCGCGGGAAGCTTTCTCACAATTGATTTTTGCTTGATCATACGCTGTACACCCAATGACAGCGCTACTGTCACAATGGCTGGCAGCCCTTCTGGAATGGCGGCTACCGCTAGCGAAACACCGGCTAAAAACATACTGTACAGATCGTGTCCCTGGATCACGCCAACAGCGACAACAAGTACAGTGAGCAGCAAAGCGACAACAATTAAAATTTTCCCGAGCTGCTCGAGCCTTCTTTGCAGCGGGGTTGACATAGTTCCCGCCGATTCAAGCATGTCAGCGATTTTCCCCATAGCCGTGTTCATTCCTGTACCGACGACAACACCGACACCGCTGCCGCGGGTGACGATGGTTCCCATAAAGGCCATATTCGTAATATCCCCCAGCGATACATCGGGTTTTTTCAATTTATCCGCATGTTTCACAACCGGGATTGACTCTCCGGTTAACGCTGATTCTTCAATTTCCAGGCTTTTCGCTTCGACAATCCGGACATCTGCTCCAATCCGGTCGCCGCTTGTAAACTTCACAATGTCGCCCGGCACCAGTTCTTTAGAAGGGATCTTTGTCCAGCTTCCTTCCCTGAGCGCCATCACATGAGGAGTTGACAGCTCTTTTAATGCCTGAAGAGATTGCTCTGCACGCCGTTCTTGAAAGAACCCAAGTATGCCATTCACAAACACAATCGCAATAATCGCAACCGCGTCCACATATTCACCAAGAAACCCTGAAATTAATGTTGCCGCAAGCAGCACAAGCACCATGAAATCTTTAAACTGCGCCAAAAACAAGATAAGCGCTGATGTTTTTTTCCCTTCTTGAAGCTCGTTTGGCCCATGCTTGTCGAGGCGTTTTTTCACCTCTTTTTCAGTTAATCCTTGTTTCATGGACGTATTTGTTGCCTCTAATAAATCTGTTTGTCCCATTTCATGAAACTTCATTCCGCTCGTCCACTCCCCTGCTCTCTTATAGAGATATCACTCTATAAGCATGCTTATTCTGACTCGTCCCATTTCATGCTATAATTATCGAATGCAGGAAGAATGAGAGGGTGTATTATATATGTCGTTTGATGGCATGTTTACATACGGAATGACACACGAACTGAACGAGCGAATAATGGGCGGACGGATCACGAAAGTCCATCAGCCTTATAAGCACGATGTAATTTTTCACATCCGCGCCAATGGAAAAAACCAAAAGCTTTTATTATCGGCACACCCAAGCTATTCACGGGTGCATATCACGTCCCAAACGTATGAAAACCCGAGTGAACCGCCAATGTTTTGCATGCTGCTAAGAAAGCATATTGAAGGCGGATTTATTGAAAAAATTGAACAGGCGGGCCTAGACCGCATTATGATTTTTCATATTAAAAGCCGTAATGAAATTGGCGATGAAACGCATCGAAAGCTTTATGTCGAAATTATGGGCCGCCACAGCAATATCATTCTGACGGACGGAGAGGAAAATGCGATCATCGACGGGCTGAAACATTTATCGCCGTCAATGAACAGCTATCGCACCGTACTGCCGGGATACGATTATAAGCTTCCGCCGGCCCAGGACAAGATCTCACCGCTAGAAGCGACTGAAGATGACATGTTGCGTCATCTCAGTTTTCAAGAAGGACGGCTAGATAAACAAATTGTTGACCATTTTTCCGGTGTTTCTCCGCTCTTCGCAAAAGAAGCTGTCCACAGAGCGGGCCTTGCCAACAAAGTGACACTGCCAAAAGCGTTGCTGGAGCTCTTTGCAGAGGTAAGGGAGCACCGTTTCAACCCTAACATTACGACTGTTAACGGGAAGGAATATTTTTATCTGCTGGAGCTGACTCACCTTAAAGGAGAAGCACGCCGCTTCGATTCATTAAGTGAGCTGCTGGACCGTTTTTATTTCGGAAAAGCTGAGCGGGACCGGGTTAAACAGCAGGCTCAGGATCTTGAGCGGTTCGTTGTGAATGAACGGAAAAAAAAACGCCAACAAAATCAAAAAACTAGAAAAAACACTGGAGTATTCGGAAAACGCTAAGGAATTTCAGCTTTACGGGGAGCTGCTGACTGCAAATTTATATATGATGAAAAAAGGCGACAAGCAGGCTGAAGTCATCAACTACTATGATGAGGAAAATCCGACAATCGCTATCCCGCTGAATCCGAACAAGACGCCTTCAGAGAATGCACAGGCCTATTTCACTAAGTATCAGAAGGCGAAAAACTCAGTTGCCGTTGTCGAAGAACAAATCAGGCTGGCTAAGCAAGAAATTGAATACTTCGACCAGCTGATTCAGCAGCTGTCGTCCGCTTCTCCGCGTGATATCAGTGAAATCAGAGAAGAGCTTGTGGAGGGGAAATATTTACGTCCTAAGCAGCAAAAAGGGCAGAAAAAACAAAAACAGAACAACCCTGTTTTAGAAACATACGAATCCTCTTCCGGTCACACTATTTTAGTCGGCAAAAACAACCGCCAAAACGAGTATTTAACGACCAAAGCAGCTGCCAGAGACGACATATGGCTTCACACGAAGGATATCCCGGGCTCCCATGTTGTCATCAGAAGCAGCGAGCCGGATGAACAAACAATTATTGAAGCCGCCACAATTGCAGCTTATTTTTCAAAAGCAAAAGATTCAAGTTCTGTGCCTGTTGATTATACAAAAATCAGGCACGTCAAAAAGCCGAACGGCGCAAAGCCCGGATTCGTGACTTATGACAGCCAGCATACCGTCTTTGTCACGCCTGATGCGGATACTGTCATCAGGCTGAAAAAAAGCTGATTCATATAAAGAAAAGCCAGAGCAGCAACTGCTCTGGCTTATTTATTTCTTCTGATCTGATAAAGCCTGTCTACTTCGCTGACAAAGTCTCCGTCAATGAGCACGTCCACTTTTTCAGCAAGTTCCTTCGTATGCTTTGGACTGGCTCCGTTTGTCGAAACAGAAACCGTAACATGCCCTCTTTTTACGATTTTCGGCATGTACACATTGCCCAGCTCAGCGTCACTGGCACAGTTGACAAGCTGGGAAGGCGATGCATTTTGCGCAATTTCTTTATTCACAGCGGCGTCATCCGTCGCGGCAATAATCAAAAAAGCATCGAGATAATCCTCTTTCTCAATCTTCCGGCTCAGCCACTTGATTTGGCGATTTTCTGCCATCTGCCTGATTTCCGGTTCCGCAACCGGACTGACAAGCGTAATATCCGCTCCCTCAGAAAGCACCGTTTTTAACCTTCTGAGCGCAATACTGCCGCCTCCTGCGATTACAATCTTTTTCTTCTGCAAACTAATGTGAAGCGGGAGCATATGAGCCTCCGTCAAAATTAAATTGCCCCTCATGGTTGTCAGCAGTTTCTTTCACACGATGTAAAAATGCCTTTTTCACATGCGGGTGGAAACCGATATAGGAAGAGAGGTAGACATTTGAATTTTCGGCCTTCAATTTCTGGACCTCACGTTCAATCTCATTCATCAGCATCCCGGTAAACAGCAAATACGGAACAATAAAGGTCGTCACGCCGTCATCTTTTTTCAGCTCAGAAAAAACCTCTTTGTAATTGGGACCGCATGCTGTCATAAAACATGGAATCACTTCCTTGACGGGCATGATGTTTTGGAGCAATCCGGCAATGCCGGTTACGTCTCTTTTTACATCTGGGTCTGAGCTTCCCCTGCCGATGAGCACAACCCTGGCGTTTTCGTACGGAACGCCTATGTCTTTAACACGATGATAGACAGCTTTGACCACTTCTTCGTCAATCCCAATCGGACTTCCGTATGAGATATGGACTGAAGGATACCGGGATGCGGCACGGGCAATTTCTTCCGGAATATCATGTTTTGCATGAGCAGCCGTTAAAAGAAGCAGAGGCACCACTGCGATGTGAGTGGCGCCTTGCTTCACACATGCTTCAAACCCTGTCTCAATTGCCGGCTCCTGCAGCTCTAAAAAACTGATTTCCTGAACAGGGGCAGAGATGTGCGCTTTGCATCCTTCCAAAAATGCAGCGGCCTCTTGCTGAGCCTTTTTTACCCGGCTGCCGTGGCCGACATATAAAATCGCTTGTTTCATTTACAACGCCTCGCTTAAATCTTGTTTTTTCAGCTCAGATTCAAACCATTCCAGCTTATAGTGATAATTTACAACATTTCCAACAACAATTAAACTCGGATTTTTAATGTCTTCTTTTTTCACCGTTTCTGAAAGGGTGTCAACTGTACAAAAAACAGATTTTTGCTTGTCCGTTGTTCCCCAATGAATAAACGCTGCCGGAGTAGAACCGTCCCGGCCGTTTTCCAGGAGTTTTTTTTCGATCTGCTGCACATTTTTAATGCCCATATAGATGACAAGTGTATCAATCCCTGTGGCCAGCGCTTTCCACTTTTCCTCAAAATCCTCTTCTTTTTTATAATGCCCCGTTACAAAAGCCACGTTAGAGCCCGCGTCCCGATGAGTGACAGGAATCCCGGCATAAGCAGCCGCCGCGATTCCCGATGTGATACCGGGGACAATTTCAAACGGAATGCTATTTTCAGAAAGGCATTCCGCTTCTTCCCCTCCTCTGCCGAACACAAATGGGTCTCCGCCTTTCAATCTGACAACGGTTTTCCCTTTTTGCGCATACTTCACAAGAAACCGATTGATGGTTTCCTGCTTCATTGTATGAAAATCTGGAAGCTTCCCGCAGTAGATCAGGTCCGCCTGCTCCTTGGCATAATGCAAAATCTCTTTATTTACTAATCTGTCATATAGGATTACATCAGCTTTTTCAATGGCTTTCAGCGCTTTAATTGTCAGCAGATCAGGATCTCCGGGACCCGCTCCTACAATATATACTTTCCCCATCGTCTTTCCCCCGATCTATTCGAGTTCTTCCAGAACGTTCGCTGTGATGTTGTTCTTGTTTGCATTTTCGGCATCTGAGAAGAACACAGCTGAGCGG
The DNA here is from genome assembly GCF_014250375.1 of Bacillus sp. PAMC26543. Lineage (NCBI taxonomy): Bacteria > Bacillati > Bacillota > Bacilli > Caryophanales > Bacillaceae > Bacillus > Bacillus sp. PAMC26543. Next base: position 2,512,651 of record NZ_CP060193.1, read on the forward strand.
CGTTTAGCTCAGTTGCTGCTTTACAAACTCGATCAGCTGATTTTTGCACTCTTCACGATCATATTGTCCTGAGTCAAGGACGAGCTCAGGAGCTTCCGGCTCTTCATATGGAGAATCAATGCCTGTGAAGAACGGAATTTCTCCGTTTCTTGCTTTTTTGTAGAGCCCTTTTGGATCTCTTTGTTCACAAATATCGAGGTCGCATTTAATATAAACTTCGTTAAATTCGCCTGCTTCCACAAGCTGGCGAACCTGGTCTCTGTCCTCACGGAAAGGAGAGATAAAAGCAGTAATGACAATGGTGCCCTGCTGCACAAAAAGTTTCGCTACCTCTCCGATTCGGCGGATGTTTTCTTTTCGGTCTTCATCAGAAAAACCGAGATCTTTATTTAAACCGTGGCGAATGTTGTCACCATCCAGCACAATAACTTGGTAGCCTTGCTCAAAAAGTTCTCTCGCAGCAGCATTGGCAATGGTGGATTTGCCTGATCCGCTTAAGCCCGTCAGCCAGAGAATGGAGCTTTTATGCTTGTTTTTTTGCTGATACTCTTCTTTTGTAATAGAGGCTTCATGCCATACGATATCGCGATTTGTCACTGCCAGTCCCCCTTAAGAAACGCCTGCTTCTTCTTTTTTCTTCATGCCTTTGATTAACACCTCTACAACTTCTGCGCGGCTGAATTCTGCAGGCGGCAGTACACCGTCTCTCAGCATCCCTCTTACCTTGGTGCCTGATAAAATCACGTGGTGCTCTCTGCCGTGCGGGCATGTTTTTGCCGTTCCCATATTTCCGCATTTTTCGCAGAAGAAGCTGTGCTCGAATTTCAGCGGTGTAATGCCGAGTTCTTCAGGTTTAAATGTGTCAAACAGCTCCTGGGCTTCGTACGTGCCGTAATAGTCACCGACACCGGCGTGATCGCGGCCGACAATGAAATGCGTGCAGCCGTAGTTTTTTCTGACAAGCGCATGGAAAATCGCTTCTCTCGGACCGGCATAACGCATTGCAGCCAAGAAAACGCCAAGGAAGACACGGTCTTTCGGGTAATAGTTGTCAAGAAGCACTTGATAGCTTTCCATCCGGACATCAGCGGGGATGTCATCAGATTTTGTTTCGCCGACAAGCGGATTTAAAAACAAACCGTCCACTGTCTCAAGAGCCGTTTTTTGAATATATTCATGTGCTCTGTGAACAGGATTTCTCGTTTGGAAACCGACAATTGTTTCCCAGCCTTTTTCTGCAAACTGGCGTCTTGTTTCCGTCGGTTCAAATGTAAACTCAGGGAATTGTTTGGAAGCTTTTTTAATCAGTGTGATCGGACCGCCGACATATGTATCACCGCGGCTGAACAGCTTTTTTACCCCTGGATGAGCCTGATCATCCGTTTTATACACGTTAACAGCTTCTTTTTGTTTGTCAGGCACGTATAAGTCTTCGATTTGGATAACGCCGTATGTTTCTCCGTCATACGTTAATTTTACTGTTTCGCCGACTGACAGTTCGGCTGCTTTTTGTGCATCTACCGGCAGCGTGATCGGAATAGACCATACAACACCAGAAGCAAGACGCATGTTTTCAACAACAGATACGTAATCTTTCTCATTTAAGAAGCCTTCGATCGGGCTGTATCCGCCGATTCCGATCAATTCCAGGTCGGCAAAAGAAATCAAATCAAGTTCAATTTCTTTCTGAATGCCGCTTACCTCATATGACTCATTTACTCGGTTTACCAGTTTTCCTCCATGTGGTGCTAAGCTCATAATATTCATTTCCTCCTAGTTAACAGATAAAATAACTCAGATTAATAGTTAGATTCCCCCGCCTTGATCGTGGACAGAGCGTCTCTCTTTACGAATGGCTTTTGTCAGGCTGACGGCACCGCCTGCCGCTAAAAGCACACTTACCATGATAAAGATTGAATAATAATCCGCCTTTAAAAACATAGATACAAGCAGATAGGAGATGGATAAAGATAAAAACGGCGACACGATCCATACTTTCAGCATCGTTTGAACGACCTGTTTATGAAATACGTTTGGTCCGTTTTTCGCCATGCCTATTCCGATAATAGACGATGACGTTACTTGCGCCAAGGGCACCGGCATTCCAAATATAGAACTGATGATCACCAGCCCTGCTCCTGTTCCGGATAGGAGAATGCCTTCCCCTTTTGAAAACCGCGTGATTTTCTTCCCGTTTGTTTCTAACACCCTGCGGCCTAATATCAGTGCGCCCAGGGCTACAAAAACTCCCCCATACAGGGTTCCTTTCGCTACATCCAGTACGCCGGCAGCCACTAACGGTCCAACAGCATTCGCTACATTGTTCATGCCCGCAGAAAATGCTTCAAAAAAACCAGCGCATAGCAAAAGGATGCCAAGGATGTTTTGTTTACGGGAAGACGTAATTTCGATTTTAAAATAACGAAACAGCTTTGCTACAAAAAATGTAAAACCAAAAGCGAACAGCGGAACGAAAATCCAAAATGAAACAATAATCAGAAGATTGTTTACAAACAATACTTTGTACGCAACGCCCACACCGACAACCGCCCCGACCGTGACTTCACTTGTCGATAAAGGAATGCCGAGCAGATTAGCTGTAAAAAGCGACAGTGCAGCAGCCCCGATAATGATGCAAACAATCGTCAGCGTGATCGTCTGTTCCGGGATAATCCCAGAGCTGATGGTTTTCACAACTTCGCCCCCGCCAATGACAGCCCCGGCCAGAACACCAACGGCACATATGATCAAAGCGTAGGTTTTCTTTTTGACGGCCCCAGAGCCGTAAGCAACTCCCATTGAAGCTGCAGCGCCGCTTGCGCCAATATTCACTGCGAAAAACAAGCTAAATAAAATAGCGGCTAATTCCATTTTACAGCTCCTTATTCATGCAGTCCGCATTCTGTTTTCGCCATACCGTTCCATCTGCCTGAGCGCAAGTCCTCTGCGGTAAATGCAGGTGACGTACAAGGCGCGCAGCCGATACTTGGATACCCTTGATCGTGGAGCGGATTGTAGTCCAGCTCATTCCGAGAGGTGTATCTCCAAATGTCTTTCCAAGTCCAATGGATAAGCGGGCAAACTTTTACTGATTTGAATTTCTCATCTTTGTTTAAGAAATTCGTATTGGCACGGCTTGGCCCTTGGTCGCGGCGCAGGCCGGAAAGCCATGCCGGGTGGCCGGAAAGCGCCTCTCTTAAAGGAACGATCTTCCTGAGATAGCAGCATTGATTCGGCTCTCTTTCCCACAGTTTATCACCATGTTCTTCCGCCTGTTCCTCAAGAGTAAGGTTCGGTTTCTTCAGGATGATATTGAGGCCGGGATAGCGCTCTTTCACGCGTTCTATCGTTTCATAGGTTTCTTTAAAATGAAGCCCTGTATCGAGAAATACAATCTCTGCGTCTTTTTTCACTTTATAGATTAAGTCAATCAGAACGATTCCTTCAATTCCGAAACTGCAGGCATAAACAAGCTGATTGCCGTAATGGCCGTAAGCCCATTTTAAAACTGACAGCGCCCCTTTATAAGGATCGTCCTCCGGAAATGTAATCGTTGGTTCTTCCCAATTATCGTACGTTAACATTTCTTCTTTCCTCCTTTCGGAGACAAACAAACAGTAGCTTTCTGCCGGTTGTCTTTCCCAATTGTAATGTGATGCGGCTGCTGTTATCTCCGTAAACAGCCCCTCTTAAAATAAAAAACTTTCAATCCGGCGGAAAGAAAGACAGGAACTGCATGTAGCCCTTATCTTTCAAAATGGAATACATTTTGCTGGAAGTAGCACCTTACACATTGTGCAGGTTGCCGGGCTTCATAGGACCAGTCCCTCAGCCGCTCTTGATAAGTTTTTCAGATTTGTAGTAAATTTTAGCACAATTCTAACATAAGTCAACCCGAGTTTTTTTATAGGATTAATAAAAAAACAGACCCAAGGGCCTGTTTTCAATCATGGCAAGGCATTAAAGCCCTTCACAATACTGAAATTTATTTTTTAATTTTTAAACCAATCTTTTGACTCGGGATTCATTTTCCATGTTTGCAGCTTCTTCAGGTCATCTGAATGAATATTTCCATTCTCAAGTGCAACCTCTGTCAGTGTGTCATAATCAGTTAACGAGTAGTATGGAAGATCAGCCTCAGCAAACGCTTCCTGCGCTTTAGGAAGTCCATACGTAAAGATTGATACCACACCAAGCACTTCACAGCCAGCGGCTTTCAGAGCTGCTGCAGCTTCGAGTACGCTGCCCCCTGTGGAAATTAAATCTTCTATGACAACTGTTTTCTGGCCTTTTTGAACTGCACCCTCAATTTGATTGCCTTTTCCATGTGCTTTCGGTTTGCTTCTCACATAACACATCGGCAGGTTCAAACGGTCAGCCGCCAATGCCGCATGAGGGATACCTGCTGTCGCTGTTCCTGCGATCATTTCAGCTTTCGGGAAATGCTCTTGGATAAGCTTGCTGATGCCTGCAGCAACATCATTTCTTACCTCTGGGAAAGAAAGGGTAAGGCGATTGTCACAGTAAATTGGCGATAAGATGCCGCTCGCCCATGTAAACGGCTCATTCGGGCGTAAAAATACAGCTTGAATGTCTAATAGATGTTTTGCGATGATTTGTTTCATTGTTTGATTCCCTCCCATTCGAGTTTGACAGCTTCATAGGCTTTTAGCGGATTTGCAGCTTTTGTAATAGAGCGTCCCACAACAATTGCTGATGACCCTTTTTCTCTTGCTATAGAAGGCGTTGCAACGCGGACTTGATCATTCGCAGTGTCTGCTGACGTACGGATACCCGGGGTCACCGTCAAAAACGACGGCGACACTGCTTCGTAAATGGCTTTCGCTTCATGAACAGAGCACACCACTCCATCAAGTCCGCTATTCTCCGCCAGTTTGCTGTAGTGTACAACCGTGTCGATGAGAGGCTTTCTGATCAGCAGCTCATCCTTCACCATTTGTTCAGATGTGCTTGTCAGCTGGGTTACCGCAATAAGTGACGGACGTTGTTTTCCTGCCGGCGTGCCTTCCTCTAAGCCTTCCAAGGCTGCTTCCATCATTTTTTTGCCTCCGGCTGCGTGAACATTGACGAGATCGACTCCAAGGCAGGCAAGCCGCTTCATTGCTTTATTCACCGTGGTCGGAATGTCATGTAGCTTTAAATCTAAAAAGATCTCACAGTTTCTTTCTTTTAATTGTGCAATTATAGCCGGGCCTTCTTGATAAAAAAGCTCCATTCCAACCTTCACAAATAACGGTTCCTTGTGAAAAGGCGCTAAAAACGACAGTGTTTCTTCAGCTGATGCAAAATCAAGCGCGATGATGGGCAGGTTGTTTTTCATGCTTCCAGCTCCTTCCGATGCATTCTTCAACAGATTCATAGCCGTATTGGCGTAAAACAGCTGGGAGCTGCTCAATGATGTCAGGGCATGCGAAAGGATTCACGAAGTTTGCTGTTCCGACAGCAACCGCACTTGCTCCAGCCAGAAGAAATTCCAATGCGTCTTCGGCCGTCTGAACGCCTCCCATCCCGATAATCGGAATGCTGACAGCCTGGCTGACCTCATACACCATGCGGATGGCAACAGGCTTTACAGCAGGACCCGAAAGCCCTCCAGTTTTATTGGCTAATATTGGCTTTCCTGATTTTAAATCGAGCCTCATGCCGATTAATGTGTTGATCATCGTTAGACCATCCGCACCCGATTCTTCGATCGCTACCGCAATTTCTGTGATGTTTGCCACATTCGGAGAAAGCTTCACATATACAGGCACATCTGACACTTTTTTAACAGCCTTCGTCAAATCAGCAGCCATGGCAGGATTTGTGCCAAAAGCAATTCCGCCTGTTTTGACGTTCGGACAGGAAATGTTCAATTCAAGCGCATGGACATTAGGCGCTTTGCTGATAAGTTCTGCTACTTCAACATAATCCTCGACCTGTGAACCGGCGACATTGGCAATAATAGGCGTTTCAAATTGCTCAAGCCATGGCAGCTCATTTTCTAAGACGCTTTCCAGCCCTGGATTTTGCAGACCGATCGCATTGAGCATACCAGCGCCAGTCTCAGCTACCCTAGGCGTCGGATTCCCGAAGCGGGGCTCCTTTGTCGTAGCTTTGATCATGATTGCTCCGAGACAAGACAAATCATAAAAACGCGCAAACTCTTTTCCAAAACCGAAGCAGCCTGATGCGGGAATGATCGGATTTTTCAAATCCAGACCCGGCAATTTCACCTCTAGCATTACAGCGCCACCTCCTGAGCTTTAAATACAGGTCCGTCAAGACATACCTTTACATAGGATGTCTCACTTTCGTTTGTATGGCACACACAGGCGAAGCATGCACCAATACCGCAGCCCATTCGTTCTTCCATGGAAATGTAAACCTCTTTGTGGGCGTATTCTTGTTTGAGCGCCTTTAGCATCGGTGTCGGCCCGCAGCTGAGGAGAATGTCAAATTCAAGATTTTTTTGTTTGATGACATCTGTGACAAACCCGGTTTCCCCGTAGCTTCCGTCAGCTGTTGCTACATATGTGTCGCCGTACTGTCGGCATTCTTTTTCGTAAAAAACATCCTTTGCCGATTGGAATCCTAAAACGTGTATGACCTTTACGCCTTTTTCCTTTAAACGTTTCGACAGTTCTTGGAGAGGCGGGACTCCTACACCGCCTCCTACCAGCAAAGCCGTCTTTCCGGGTTGGACTTCATCTACTGGAAAGCCATTGCCCAAAGGCCCGAGGACATCTACGAGATCTCCCTTCTGCTTCAGCGACAAGAGTCTTGTTCCTTCCCCATCTACTCGATAAATCATGGTGACTTCATTTTTTTCAAAGTTAACATCAGCAATGCTGATTGGTCTTCGCAAAAGAGGCGTAACCGCTTCGCTCACTTTCAGGTGAAGGAACTGTCCCGGGACAGTAAACCCTTGGACAAGCTCCCCTTTTAGAACCATTTGATACACCCGGTCTGCAATTTGCTGGTTAGCACACACCGTCAAATACGCTTTTTTCATATAGTGATTGCCGCCTCCTGATTTGTGTTGATTGCCGGCATTTGATCGGCACGGAACGTCATGCTTTCCAGCACCCGCAAAATGGCTTCTGCCGTATCTAAAGATGTTAAGCAGGCAACACCATTTTCTACTGATTCACGTCTGATTCTAAATCCGTCTCTTGCCGGCTGCTTTCCTTTTGTCAGCGTATTGATGACAAACTGGGCTTCTCCGTTTCTGATCACATCAAGCAAGTTCGGGCCGTCCTGGCCGATTTTTCCGACGACCTTCGCTGGAATTGACGCCTCCTTGAGATACCCCGCCGTTCCTTCGGTCGCTAAAATGTTATACCCGATTGCATGGAATCGTTTAGCGATGGCAAGCCCTTCTTCTTTGTCCTTATCAGCCACTGTTAAAAGCACGGAACCGTAGTTAGGAATTTGAATTCCTGAAGCTATCAGCGCTTTATAGAGGGCCTTTTCAAGAGTGGAATCTTTGCCCATGACCTCTCCTGTTGATTTCATTTCAGGCCCTAACGTAATGTCCACTCTTCTCAGCTTCGCGAAGGAGAAGACCGGCGCTTTTACAAATACTCCCTGCTGTTCAGGCTGCAGGCCTTCATTGTAGCCAAACTCGGCCAGCTTTTGCCCCAGAATGACTTTTGTCGCGAGGTTCGCCATCGGGATGCCCGTGATCTTGCTTAAGAACGGCACCGTTCTGCTTGATCTCGGATTGACTTCAAGCACGTATACCTCACCTTGTGACAGGACGAATTGAATGTTGAGCAAGCCGACAATGTTCAGCCCTTTCGCAAGTGCGATTGTATATTGTTCAATTTTTTTCTTAATGTCTTCCGTCAGAGACTGCGGCGGATAGACCGCGATGGAGTCTCCGGAGTGCACGCCCGCACGCTCAATGTGCTCCATGATTCCCGGAATGACAACGGTTTCGCCGTCAGACACCGCATCCACTTCGATTTCTTTCCCAGTCAGATATCTGTCAATTAAGACTGGATGCTGCGGATTGATTTTGACTGCGTTTTTCATGTAATGGAGCAGCTCTTCCTCATGATAGACAATTTCCATCGCCCGTCCGCCAAGCACATATGAAGGGCGCACCAGTACCGGATAGCCGATGTTGCTTGCGATGTTTACCGCCTGATCAACCGATGTCGCAGTTTTGCCAAGCGGCTGCGGCACTTGAAGTTCTTCCAGCGCCTGTTCAAACTTATCCCGGTCTTCCGCACGGTCTAAATCTTCTAATGACGTTCCAAGGATTTTGACTCCGCGTGCAGAAAGTTCGTCAGCAAGGTTGATTGCAGTTTGTCCGCCAAATTGCACGACAACGCCCATCGGCTGTTCGAGGTCAATGATATGCATGACATCTTCGATCGTAAGCGGTTCAAAGTACAGCTTGTCTGAGATACTGAAATCGGTCGACACGGTTTCCGGGTTATTATTGACGATAATTGCCTCATAGCCTGCTTGTTTAATTGCCCACACGGAGTGAACCGTAGCGTAGTCAAATTCAACCCCTTGGCCGATTCGAATCGGGCCGGAGCCAAGTACGATCACGCTTTTCTTATCTGTAACAACAGATTCATTTTCTTCTTCATATGTGCTGTAGAAGTATGGCGTTTCTGATTCGAATTCCGCCGCGCACGTATCCACCATTTTAAATACCGGTGCGATTCCCGCTTGTTTTCTCATGCTGTAAAGCTCAGATTCTTTCATTTTCCACTCGCGGCTGATGTACTTATCAGAAAATCCGAGTTCTTTTGCCTGTCTCAGCACATCTGTATCGCCCGCATTTGCTTTCAGCTCTTTTTCAAACTGAACGATTCCGAACAGCTTATGCAGGAAAAAGAGGTCGATGGCAGAGAATTCATGAAGCTGCTCAACTGTGTAGCCCCTTCTGTACGCTTCAGCCAGGTAGAATAAACGCTCGTCTCCGGCTTTTTTAATCCGCTTCTCGAGAAGCTCATCTGAAATATCAGCGGCATCTTTTAATTCAAGATGATACACATCAGCTTCCAGTGAACGCACAGCTTTCAGCAGCGATTCTTCAAGCGTGCGGCCAATCGCCATTACCTCTCCCGTCGCTTTCATCTGAGTGCCGAGCCTTCTGTTTGCTGATTCAAACTTATCAAATGGCCAGCGCGGTATTTTAGATACGACATAGTCCAGCGCTGGTTCAAACGCTGCGTATGTCTTTCCAGTCACCGGATTCATCATTTCGTCTAATGAAAGGCCGACGGCGATTTTAGCTGCGAGTTTTGCGATCGGATAGCCTGTCGCTTTTGATGCAAGGGCAGATGAACGACTGACACGCGGGTTCACTTCAATGATGTAGTATTGGAAGCTGTCTGGATCTAAAGCGAGCTGTACGTTACATCCGCCTTCAATTCCAAGCGCACGGATCAGTTTTAAAGATACATTCCGCAGGAGCTGATATTCCCGGTCGCTGAGCGTTTGGCTCGGTGCGACGACAATACTGTCTCCTGTATGGATTCCGACCGGATCAATGTTCTCCATATTACAAACGACAATCGCATGATCTTGGCTGTCTCTCATGACTTCGTATTCGATTTCTTTGTAGCCGGCAATGCTTTTTTCAAGCAAACATTGGTGAACCGGGCTTAATTTTAATCCGTTCTCAACAATTTCTTTCAGTTCGGTTTCATTCGAGCAGATGCCGCCGCCTGTTCCGCCTAATGTATATGCCGGGCGGACAATGACAGGGAATCCAATTTGGCTGACGAAGTTTTCTGCTTCTTCCAGGGAGTGGATAATCTCACTTTCAGGCACCGGTTCATTTAGTTCATTCATTAATGTTCTGAACAAGTCGCGGTCTTCAGCCTGCTGGATTGCAGACAGCTTTGTGCCGAGCACCTCAACGCCGCACTCCTCCAGCACACCTCGCTCAGAAAGCTCAACCGCAAGATTCAAGCCGGTTTGACCGCCGAGTGTAGGAAGAATGGCGTCAGGACGCTCTTTTCTGATGATCCGCGTCAGAAATTCAGATGTCAGCGGTTCGATGTAAACCCGGTCAGCCATTTCTGTATCGGTCATGATCGTTGCAGGGTTTGAATTGACAAGAATGACCTCATAGCCTTCTTCTTTTAATGCAAGGCAGGCTTGCGTTCCCGCATAATCAAATTCAGCTGCTTGGCCGATGATGATTGGTCCTGACCCGATTACTAAAATTTTGTTAATGTCTACGCGTTTTGGCATACCGCTTCCCCTTCTTTCTCTGTTGTTTCGATCATTTCGATAAATCTGTCAAATAGATGATTAGCGTCCTCAGGACCGGGTGATGCTTCCGGATGATATTGAACCGTAAATGCCGGCAGTGTTTTGTGTTTCAGCCCTTCAATCGTATCGTCGTTTATCGCGATGTGTGTGACTTCAAGCTCTGTTTCATTTATAGATGAAACTGTATATCCATGGTTTTGGGATGTTAAGGCAACTTTTCCGGTTGCAAGCTCTTTTACCGGATGGTTAGAGCCCCTGTGACCGAATTTCATTTTTTCAGTATCGGCTCCGCACGCCAGCGCAAATAACTGGTGGCCGAGGCAAATTCCGAATAATGGCACTTTTCCAAGAACACCTTTTATCATTTCAATTGCTTCAGGCACATCTTTCGGGTCGCCAGGCCCGTTAGAAAGCATGATGCCGTCTGGCTTCAGCTGAAGGACTTCTTCTGCTGTTACATTGTAAGGCACAACAATGACGTCACATTTCCGTTTGTTCAGCTCTCTTAAAATGCCGTGCTTCATGCCAAAGTCCACCAAAACAATGCGTTTGCCTCTTCCCGGACTAGGATATGCTGTTTTGGCTGACACTTGGGATACTTGATTTCTCGGCAGTTCAGTTTCGTTCAGTCTTTTCAGTACTGCTTCGATATCTTCATCAGGTGAGGCAAACGTTCCTTTTAGCGCGCCTGCCGTGCGGATCATTCTCGTCAGCTTTCTCGTATCAATTCCTTGCAGTCCCGGAATGTTTTTCATTTTTAAATACTCATCCAATGTGTAAGCTGAACGCCAGTTGGAAGGCAGTTCACATAATTCTTTTACAACCAATCCTTTAACAAAAGGCGTAATGGATTCAAAGTCATCACGGTTAATCCCGTAATTTCCGATAAGCGGATATGTTAACGTAACGATCTGCCCGCAATAAGAAGGGTCTGACAAAATTTCCTGATAACCAGTCATACCGGTATTGAAAACGACTTCTCCCATGCTGTGCTCCAAGCTCCCGAAGGCTTTCCCCTCAAATACCGCTCCGTTTTCCAGTACTAATCGTCTTTTCATTTCACAAGTCTCCCTTCTTCATAAGCAAGCGTTCCTGCTGCAATTGTAGCGACTGGCCAGCCGCTGCAGTTAAGGCCGTTAAATGGTGTGTTTTTACCTTTAGATAAGAATGTTTCTTTGTCTATCACTGCTTCTCTTTCCAGGTCGATTAACGTGATGTCAGCTGCTTGTCCCGTTTTCAGTGTTCCATATGGGAGACCAAACGCTTCGCAAGGCTTGATTGTCATATAATCAATCAGCTGTTTCAGCGTCCAGCTGCCGTTTTTAACAAAATGTGTGTAAAGAAGCGGGAACGCTGTTTCCAAACCGACAATTCCGAACGGCGCCAGCTTCATTTCTGTGTTTTTCTCTTCTTCTGTATGCGGCGCATGGTCGGTTGCTATAAAGTCGATCGTTCCGTCTAAAAGTCCTTCAATCAGCGCTTCTCTATCTTCCGCACCGCGCAGCGGCGGGTTCATTTTATAGTTTGTATCCAGCCCGGGAATGTCTTTATCACAAAGCAGTAAATGGTGAGGTGAAACTTCTGCTGTGACCCGAATTCCCGCTTTTTTCGCATCACGCACGACTCTCACAGATTCTTTCGTGCTGATATGGCATACATGGTAATGGCAGTTTGCCGCCTCAGCCAGTAACACGTCACGGGCAATATGAACCGATTCACACACAGAAGGAATGCCGTTAAGCCCGTTCGCTTTTGAAAACGTCCCCTCATGGACGCTGCCTCCGTAAATTAAGGAGTTATCCTCGCAATGTGCGACAATCGCTTTGTCAATCGCGGCTGCGCGTTTCATTGCCTCATACATCATTCCTGCTGTCTGTATACCGACGCCGTCATCTGTAAATGCAAATGCCCCAGCTTCTTTTAATGCTTCAAAGTTTGTCATCTCATCGCCAATTTGTCTGATCGTAATAGATGCATAAGGAAGGACTCTGACGCATGATGTTTCTTTAATGCGGCTTTGCACCCATTCCATCTGCTCCTTCGTATCAGGAACCGGCCGTGTATTCGGCATGGCTGCTACTGTTGTATAACCGCCGCGCGCCGCTGCTTTTGCGCCGGTTTCAATGGTTTCTTTTTTCTCTCCGCCAGGCTCTCTAAAGTGTACATGGAGGTCAACAAAACCCGGTGAAACGAGCAATCCTTTCGCGTCAATAACCGTTTCTCCATCTGCTGCATCAAGCTTGCCGATTTCGGAGATGACCTCTCCTGTCACTCGAATATCCTGTTCTGTTTTTTCACCATTTTCGTTAAGTATCCAGCCGTTTTTAATGAGATATGACATACGCTGCTTCTCCTCTTTTCGCATTGGTTTGTAAGGCTCGCTGTAACACTGCCATTCTGATAAATACGCCATTTTGCATTTGTTTGAAGATTCTTGATTTTCGGCTTTCTACTAAGCTGTGATCAATCTCCACTCCTCTGTTCACAGGCGCCGGGTGCATAATAATCGCATGCTGCTTCATACGTTCAGCCCGTTCTACAGTCAAGCCGAATTCATTTAAATAGCCTTCCTGGCTGACAGCTGACTGATGTCTTTCATTTTGAATACGCAGCAGCATGACAACATCCGAAGTCTCTACTGCTTCATCTATTGAGACATACGCGCCAAACGTATTTTCTTCATCCTGCCATTCCGGCGGACCGGAAAACAGAACGCGGGCACCGAGTCTTGTCAACACTTCAGCATTAGACCTCGCGACTCTGCTGTGCTTAATGTCGCCGTGAATGGAGACGGTAAGGCCTTTGAACGTATTGAATTCTTCATTGATTGTCATTAAATCAAGCAATGATTGTGTGGGATGCTGGCCGCACCCGTCTCCCGCATTCAGAATCGGGATATTTACATGTCCGACAAGCTCTTTGTAGTACTCATCCTCACTGTGTCTGATGACACACACGTCAACACCGATTGATTCGAGCGTTCGAATTGTGTCATATAAGGTTTCGCCTTTTTGTACGCTGGTGCTTGTTCCGTCGAGATTCAGGACATTCATGCCCAGTTTCTTTTCAGCTACCTCAAAGCTGAATCGTGTTCTGGTGCTTGGTTCAAAAAACAGATTCGCTGCAAATTTACCTGTCAGCTGATGGTCTGTTTTTCCGTTTTTGAGGTCTTGCGCAGTTTGAAGCAAATCTTTGATTTCCCCAGTGCTGAGTTCACTCATCGTCGTTAAATGCTTCATTTTCTTTCTCCTCTCAATTCAACTTGTTTAAGGCTGAAAAAACCCCGGTCTTGGATAGACTCGGGGTACGGTTAAATAGAGGAGCAGCGTGAAGCTTTCTTCTCTTTATAACCCTTCCAAGCCTCTCTGGACTTTCATTAAAAGGTTTAAATATGATGTTGTTCGGATGTGTCTGCCTGCTCTTCCTTCGCTTGCGGAAGAATCAGGTTTAAGATGACACCTACAATTGCAGCAAGCGCCATGCCTGACACTTGGAATCCTCCTTCAGACACCTGAATAAATGCGCCGCCTACGCCGATTACAAGGATGACTGATGTGATGATGAGGTTTCTGTTATTTTCATAATCAATTTTGTTGTCAATCAGCATTCTCAAGCCGCTTGAAGCGATGATGCCGAACAGCAGGAAGGAAACGCCTCCCATAACCGCTGACGGGACTGAACTGATAAGCGCAGATATTTTGCCGATGAAGCCGAAGCAAAGGGCAATCACTGCCGCGCCTCCGATAACAAAGACGCTGAACACTCTCGTAATGGCCAGTACACCAATGTTTTCTCCATAAGTTGTTGTAGGCGGGCCGCCAATCAAGGAAGCAAGGATTGTAGCCGCGCTGTCGCCCATTATTGAGCGATGGAGACCCGGTTTCTTAATGAAGTCTTGTCCTACAACTTTGCTCAGCACCATCTGGTGGCCGATATGCTCTGACATGGTAACAAATGCGACAGGGACCATTGCTGCGGCGATGCCAAGTGTCACTGACGGCGTATAATCTTTAAACGGGATGATAAATTCAGGGACTGCAAACCATTTCGCGTCAAGCACCGGCTGGAAGTTGACAATTCCTTGAGTCAAGGCAAACAAGTATCCGCCGATGATTCCGATCAAGACCGGGATTAAGCTTAAGAAGCCCCGCAAGAAAATCGCGCAAATGATCGTGATCGCTAAAGTGACACCTGCAACACTGAAATGTTTTAAGCTGTAAACCAGCTCACTGGCATTCGGATCAGCATACATGGCCATATTTACCGCTGTGCCGGCCAGACCCAGTCCAATGACGATAATAACCGGACCTACGACAACAGGCGGGAGAAGCTTCATCAGCCAGCCTGTTCCGAGCTGTCTGATCAGCAAGGCAATCAGCCCGTACACAAGCCCTGCCAGAAACGCACCAACCATTGCCGCTCCGGGTCCGCCGGTCGCTTTTACCAAGATGATCGGAGAAATAAAGGCAAAGGATGAACCGAGATACGCTGGTATTTGTCCTTTCGTGATCAGAAGGTAAGCAAGTGTTCCGATACCGCTCGTCACCAATGCAACAGCAGGACTCATTCCGACCAGCTTCGGAACCAAAATCGTTGAGCCAAACATCGCAAATAAATGCTGCAGGCTGAACGAAACCCAAGAGAAAGGTTTCGGGATTTCCCTGACTCCTAAATTAACTTTTTTCTTACTCATGATGATTTTCCCCCTGATTGATGACTTTTCATATTAGGATGACTTAATAACTGTATAAAAAAACCTCTTTGCTGTTTTTACGCAAAGAGGCATACAAAGACCGGCCGCATACTTTCGGGGCTTCGCTGTGCACCTCTTTGCAACCTCTCTGGATTGCGTTTAAAAAGGTGATACATTATTCATTTTCATAAATGGCGACGAGATCGTTTTTGTCAACCTCATCAAGCTGAACCATAACCTTTTCAGCTTTTGAAGTCGGGATGTTTTTCCCGATGTAATCTGCTCGGATCGGCAGTTCTCTGTGTCCTCTGTCAACAAGCACAGCCAGTTGAATTGAGGAAGGTCTGCCTACATCGACAAGGGCGTCCATTGCGGCTCTGACCGTTCTTCCTGTGTAAAGAACATCATCTACGACAATTACTTTTTGATCTGTGATGTCTACCGGTATATCTGCACCTTTCACGAGCGGTTCTTCATTGCTCGTTTTTTTGGATAGATCGTCTCTGTAAAGGGTGATATCAATTTCTCCAACCGTTACAGGATTCCCTTCAATCTGTTCTATCCGTTCGGCGAGGCGTTTTGCCAAGTAAATACCTCTTGTCTTGATACCGACAAGGATGCAGTTGTTCATCCCTTTATTGCGTTCAATCATTTCATGAGCAATTCTGGTCAGCGCACGTCTGATTGCCTGTTCGTCGAGAATGACAGCTTTTTGATTCATTATGTGACACCTCACAGTTCATTTAGAAGAAAAACCCCTCTTGCCATTGGCAGAGAGGGGTTTTAGGACAAGATGCGTGCATATACACGTATCCCGTCAATCCGTTATCCTTCTCAGCCTCTCTGGACTGTTTTAAAGAATCTATTCAGCTTCGTTTATTATTTCAGAAAAGAGATGTCCTGTCAACGGGTTTTTCTCAGATTTTCGATTAAAGCAGACATATCATCAGGAAGCGGTGCCTCAAATTCGATATATTCGTCAGTGCGCGGATGCTGAAAACCTAAAATTCCGGCATGAAGCGCCTGTCCGTTAAAATCGATCGTTTTTCTCGGCCCGTATTTCGGATCTCCTGCTAACGGGAATCCGATATACTTCATATGCACACGGATTTGGTGCGTTCTTCCTGTTTCAAGCTGGCATTCCACAAGCGTAAATTCCTGGAAGCGGTCAAGAACATGAAAATGAGTGACGGCGTTTTTTCCATCACGTGTTACAGTCATGCTTTGCCGATCTTTCTTATCCCGCCCGATCGGCGCATCAATTGTACCGTCATCGTGAGAAATAAGCCCATGGACAACTGCCGTATATTTCCGCGTAACCGTTTTGTTGACCAATTGGTTTACAAGTGACTCGTGCGCCATATCATTCTTCGCCACCATTAATAAGCCAGACGTGTCCTTATCGATTCTGTGTACGATCCCCGGACGCATCACGCCATTTATTCCGGATAGGTCCGTACAATGAGCCATAAGGCCGTTTACAAGTGTACCCGTAAGATGCCCGGGAGCTGGGTGCACAACCATTCCGCGAGGTTTATTGACGACCAGCACATCCTGATCTTCATAGTAAATATCCAGATCCATAGGTTCTGCCAGCACGTCGAGCGCTTCAGGCTCAGGCACAGTGACAGTCACCTGATCCCCCGGCTGAATTTTATAATTCGATTTTACAGGGCTTCCGTTCACGACAACTTGTCCGTCCTTCACCCATAACTGCACCTGGGTTCTCGACCAACCATTTTCAGTCGATGCCAGAAATTTATCAATCCGCTCACTTTTTTGTTCTTCTGAAGCGGTTATGTCAAATTGATTCATGCTATTGCTCCTTCTTCTTTTTCCCGCTGTCCAACAGCATTTGTATAAATAAAAGCATTACGCCGACACATAATGAAGAGTCCGCGATATTAAAAATCGGGTAATTGTAATTGACGATAATGACATGGATAAAATCCACCACTTCCTGTCTGACAGCCCGATCGATAAAATTGCCGATGGCGCCGCCAAGCATGAGTCCAAGGGAAACACCAAGAAGCTTTTGCCCTTTCGTATAACGCTGTATGTAATAAACAATACCAATAATGACTGCAGTTGTGATGAGGTAGAAAAACCACATCTGACCGGCTAATATCCCCCACGCCGCACCCGTATTGCGATGGGAGGTGATATAGAATACCTGATCAATGATCGGTATGCTTTGTCCAAGTTCCATGTTCTTGACGACAAGCCATTTTGTCAGTTGATCAGCTGCGATAATAAGTAGTGCGATAACGTAATACAGCACAAACGTTCCTCCATTATACGGTTACTTTAGTCCATTATGCATTTTATCAATAAAAAGCACTGGAGTAAAGAAATATCAGCCTCTATACAGACTTAATCGGAGAGGCGCTGTTATTCATACAGCGCCTGATCATATTCAATATCAGTTGATTTCCACAGAGGAAGTGTTTTTTTTTCAAATTGGACTGAATACAGAAAATCATTTGCTGTCCGCGCTGTCGGCAGCACAGCCAGCTTTGAAAGAGGAATGGGAGCTCCAGTTTCTTCACAGTATCCGAATGTGCCGTCCTCAATTTTCGACAATGCGAGAAGAACGTCTTGAAGCTCTTCTTTAATATGATAGATCAGAGTTGCTTTTTGTTTATGATTGATTGCTGCTTGCGGGCTTGTTGAAACCTGAAAGCAAGAATACTCAAATAATCTCGACTGTAATTCTTCTTTCATCAGAAGAAGTTCCGTATAAATTGCGGTCAGTTGATCATTCATTCATCACAACTCCTGCTCTTAACGTAATACCTATATTGTTACCTGTGAATGATGATCTAAAGCCCATAAGATTTTTCCTGCCATTCTAAACGATGTCACTCTTGGCACAAAAAAAGGCCCGGCTTTTGCGCCGGGCTCTTTTCATTAGTTCTGATAATACTTTTCAACGATTTCAGCGTTGCGCAGTGACAATGTAGGATATTTCGGGTTCGCACCTACATCTTTAGAAATCACACGGGATCTCTCACACATTTCGCCTTCAGCTTTCTCGACAGCGATTTTCCCTGTCTCAAAGCTTTGCGCATCGTTTGGCGCTTCATTTTCTTCGCTGATGGTTAATTCAGAAACAATAAACAGCTGAGAAAGATTTTCTTTAATAGAAGCTAATAGCTCTTTGTTTTCTTTATTCGGATACAATTTCAGGCTTGCTTCCAATGATTTACCAATGATTTTTTCATTTCGCGCTGTTTCTAACGCTTTTAGCACATCATCACGAAGAGACATAAAACGGTCAAACTTATCTTCTGTCGCTTCGCTGTTTGGAACCGCAATCGTTTCCGGCATGTCTGTCAGCTGAACGCTCTGCTCGTCAACAAATGTTAAGTGAGACCATAATTCGTCAGCGGTATGAGGCAGTATCGGTGCTGTAAGCTTCACTAACGCAAGCAGCGTTTCATAGAATACAGTCTGCATGCTGCGTCTATCCGGATGATCCGCGTGCTCAATGTATACAATATCCTTAGCGAAATCCAGATAGAATGAGCTTAATTCAATTGTACAGAAATTATGGATGCTGTGATACACAACCGCAAACTCGTACTCGTCGTACGCTTTTTTCACTTTATCAATCAGTTTGTTTAGCTTAACCAGCATGTACTGATCGACTTCACGAAGATCTTCAACAGCCACCGCATTTGTTTTTGGATCAAAATCGAACAGGTTGCCGTGAAGGAAACGGAACGTGTTGCGGATTTTACGGTATACTTCAGCAACCTGCTTCAGAATCGCATCAGACACGCGAACATCCGCCTGGTAGTCAACAGAAGACACCCATAATCTCAAAATGTCGGCGCCAAGCTGTTTCATGACTTTTGCTGGAACGACGACGTTACCGATGGATTTACTCATTTTGCGTCCTTCTCCATCCAGTGCAAACCCATGGCTGAGCACACCTTTATATGGCGCTTTTCCTGTTACGGCTACTGCTGTTGATAGAGATGAGTTAAACCAGCCCCGGTATTGGTCAGAGCCTTCAAGGTATAAATCAGCCGGCCGAACGAGATCCTCGCGTTCTTCAAGCACCGCTTGGTGGGAAGAACCAGAATCAAACCAAACATCCATGATGTCCTGTTCTTTTGTAAAAGTGCCGTTCGGGCTTCCAGGATGCGTAAAGCCTTCCGGAAGAAGATCCTTCGCTTCTTTTTCAAACCAAATGTTTGAGCCATGTTTTCTAAACAATTCTGAAACGTGCTCAATCGTTTCATCTGTGATGATTGGCTCGCCGTTTTCAGCATAAAATACCGGAATCGGCACACCCCATGCACGCTGTCTGGAAATACACCAGTCTCCGCGGTCACGAACCATGTTGTGCAAACGCTGCTCGCCCCATTCAGGAACCCATTTGGTTTCTTTAATGGCATCCAGCAGGTCTGATCTGAAATCTTTAATAGACGCAAACCATTGCGCAGTTGCTCTGAAAATGGTTGGTTTCTTTGTTCTCCAATCGTGCGGATAGGAGTGTGTAATGAATTCAAGCTTCACGAGCGCGCCTTTTTCTTCGAGCTGCTGTGTGATCACTTTGTTTGCATCATCATAGAACATACCTTCAAAGCCAGGAGCTTCGCTTGTCATCACACCTTTTTCATCAACCGGACAAAGGACGTCTAAGCCGTATTTTTGGCCAATGATAAAGTCATCTTCCCCATGTCCCGGTGCTGTATGAACACAGCCTGTTCCGGCGTCAGTTGTCACGTGATCGCCAAGCATAACGAGTGAATCTCTGCCGTATAGCGGATGTTCAGCGATAATATTTTCGAGATCTTTCCCTTTGATCGTTCTTGTCACTTCATACTGCTCAAAGCCGCATGCAGAAGCTACAGCTTCAACCAGTGCACTTGCGACAACAAAGCGGTCATCACCGACTGCAATCACGCTGTATTCCAGATCAGGATGAACTGAAATGCCGAGGTTTGCAGGAATCGTCCAAGGCGTTGTTGTCCAAATGATGATGCGCTCGCCATTTTCAAGCACGCCTTTTCCGTCTTTTACGCCAAAAGCAACGTAAATAGATGCTGAGCGTTTGTCTTGATATTCGATTTCCGCTTCAGCTAAAGCAGACTCACTTGAAGGTGACCAGTTAACCGGTTTAAGGCCTTTATAAATATAGCCTCGTTTTGCCATTTCACCGAAAACGCGGATTTGCTGCGCTTCATATTCCGGTTTCAGTGTCACATATGGATTTTCCCAGTCGCCGCGGACTCCAAGACGCTTGAATTGCTCACGCTGACCCTCAATTTGCTTCCATGCATATTCTTCGCATAGCTTGCGGAATTCAGCTACTGACATTTCTTTGCGGTTCACTTTTTTGTTTTTTGTAAGAGCTGTTTCAATCGGCAACCCGTGTGTATCCCAGCCCGGTACATACGGTGCGTTGTACCCGCTCATTGATTTGTAGCGGACGATGAAGTCCTTTAAAATTTTGTTAAGCGCGTGGCCCATGTGGATATCGCCGTTTGCGTACGGAGGTCCGTCATGTAAAACAAATTTAGGGCGGTCTTTCGTCCGTTCCTGTACTAGACTGTAGATATCCTGCTCCTCCCATTTCTTTTGCATGTCAGGCTCACGGTTTGGCAAGTTGCCTCGCATCGGAAAATCTGTTTTCGGCATTAAGAGCGTGTCTTTGTAATCCATTTTCATTCCTCCACCAATTTTTTCAGAAAATAAAAAAAGCCCTCTCATCCCATAAGGGACGAGAAAGCTTATCTCGCGGTACCACCCTTTTAGAAAAAGCCAGGCTTACGCTTTTTCCTCTCGAGCATCGTAACGTGATGAACGTCCTAACCTACTGTGAGTTCAGAAAGGAAACTTAAGGGCTGATCTACATGATTCCGGCCATCCCGGACTTTCACCATCTCCGGGTCGCTATGAAGGCATGATGGAAACATGACTGTCCCTTTCAATCGTCTTTTCATCTGAATTTATGAACGTATTATATTCGACAAGCTAAGAAAATGTCAAGGTAATCAGAGAATTTATTCCTTTTCCTCAAACACAGCGTCGACTTCATACTCAAGCAAATGATCCCAATCATCATTTTTCAGAAGATCAAGCTGCGCTTCAATCAGCATTTGGAAACGTGTTCTGAACACTTTAGACTGTTTTTTCAGCTCTTCGATTTCCATTGCGATTTTTCTTGATTTCGATAAAGATTCGTTGATGATGCGATCAGCGTTTTTCTCCGCTTCCCGAACAATCAGCTTTGCTTCCTTTTGAGAATTGCGCTTTACGTCCTCAGCTGCTTCTTGGGCAACCAGAATGGATTTATTCAGCGTTTCTTCAATGTTGGCAAAGTGTCCGATTCTTTCATCGAGCTCATTGACTTTCGCTTCAAGCTCTGTTTTTTTACGGAGAACAATTTCGTAATCTTTTCTGACTTGACTCAGAAATTCATTTACCTCGTCTTCATCATATCCGCGAAAACTTTTTGTAAACGTCTTGTTGTGAATATCATTCGGCGTTAATGGCATGATGCCACCTCCATTTTTTACATTTCAGTACGGTTATCTAGTTCACATTATAAAACAAATTTCGCACAGATGGAGAAAAAAACTGAAAAACCGACTATTTTTGTCGTTCAAACGTGACTCTCCACTTGTCTTTTTTGGTTTTCCCTTCGATTTTTGTCAGGCTGCAGCGGCCAAAGCCCCTGATAGAGAGCATATCCCCTTCAGCAACCTGGTAAGAAGGGTCTTCAACAACCTTCCAGTTCACTTTTACGAGACCGTTTTTCACCAGCGTTTGTGATTTCTGGCGTGATTGCCTGCTCATAGAGGCGCAGACCGCGTCAAGCCTTAAAGAAGAAACGGTGTCATCTCTTATTTCGACATCTCGTGCAGGAATTTCAAGGTCTGACAAGTCAATTTTCTCAAGCTTGACTGCAGCTTTTCCGGCTTGGGTAAGCTGAGCCGCAACAAAATCGGCTGTATCAGCTGAGACAATGATTTGCACCGCCGTCTCTGAAAACACTAAATCGCCAAACTTTTGCCGCTTCAGACCGATTCCCATTAACGAACCAAGGAGAGACCGGTGATCAACCGTCACAAATTTTTCAGCATAGCGAACGTCAAACGCCTGAAGCTCAAAATCCGATTCTTCCGGCGTAATGTACTCAGGATATAAAATGGCCCGTTTTCGCTCCGCTCTGTCATAGCCGCCGGAAAAAGCCAGTCCTACATCTGCCTGTCCCGTGACCGCAGCGAGAATGACCTGCTCCCGGGGATCTAAAAAGTCGGTCAGCTTCATCCGGTACTGCTCCTGGACAATTCTTTTCCATTCGAGCGCCTGATCGATAAAGGCACGCTCTTCTTTTCTGAAGTGCTGATAAATATCGCTCATCGTCTTTCCCTTCTATGTAAAGAGGCTTGGCTGCTGCCAAGCCCCCTATCAAACTGTCACCTTAAAACGCAATCATGCGATAAAGCCCCCACAAGCCGGTTGTTGCAAACCGCAGCACCAGAATGGCCACGATTGGCGAGATATCCAGCATTGCAATTGGAGGGATGATTTTTCTGAATGGCTCGAGGTATGGTTCACAGATCGACGCTAAAAACCGTCCGACTGCTGTTTCCCTCGTACTCGGCACCCATGACATAAAAATATATATGATCAGGGCAAATGAGTATATTGTAATTAATAAGCTTAAAACCGAAAAAACTTGATAAAGGATCATCTCGCTTTACCACCTCTGATCGTCTTCAGATATGAGCTCAGAAATTGTGCCTGAAACATCTACGTTGTCAGGCGTGCATAGGAAAATATCTGAACCGATTCTTTGGATATCGCCGCCAATGGCATAAACGGTGCCGCTTAAAAAGTCAACAATCCGTTTCGCCTGGTCATGCTGTATCCGCTGAAGATTGACGACAACTGCCCGCCTGTTCTTCAGATGGTCGGCTATTTCCTGCGCCTCCGCATAAACGCGCGGCTCACTCAACACCACTTTAGAGGATTTCTGAACACTTTGCAAGCTTACTACATTCTGTTTGGCTGCTGGTTTACCAGCATTATAAGCAGGTTTTTCTTTTTGTTCCTGTTCTTCATGAGAATCCCGCTCAGTTTCAATATATTCGTATTCGTATTCTTCTTCATCCATTGAGAAAAAGTTTTTCAGTTTATTTTTCATACTCATTGCTGTACACCCCCTGTTTCATTTCCGACTAACGATGAGCCGATTCTAATATAAGTAGCCCCTTCTTCAATCGCGATTTCAAAATCATTTGACATGCCCATCGACAGTTCTGTACATGGAGCGTTCGGCTGTTTCAGCTCTTGAACCTGATCACGAAGTTCTCTAAGCGTTCGGAAACAGCTTCTAATCTCATCTTGGTCATCAGTCAGTGGAGCCATTGTCATCAGTCCGGCCACAACAATGTTGTCAAAGCCGGAAAGCTCCTGTATGAATGGTATCACTTCTTCTTTATTCATGCCGTGTTTAGAGGGCTCAAGCGAGGTATTGACCTGCACAAAGCATTGGACAGCACCTTCAGCCCGTTTTTCAATTTCTTTCGCTAATGAAAGCCGGTCCAGGGAATGAATATAGGAAACAGAATTGACGACAGCTTTTACTTTTCTTGATTGAAGGCTGCCGATAAAATGCCATTCCGGATTTCCTTTAATGATTTCCTGTTTGCGAAGCAGTTCGGCGTCCCGGTTCTCTCCGAGGCACGTGATGCCCGCATCGACCGCCTCCTGTGCTCTTTCAGGCGACACATATTTTGTGACTGCAATAACCGTAACTTCATCGGATCTGCGGCCCGATCTGTTACATGCTTCGTTTATTCGTTCGTTTATATGTCGTAAATGATCAACAACACGCAAGATCTTTTATGCCTCCTTCATTCCGATAAAGGACATCATCCGTCCTGTTTTCCCCTGATCTCGCCGATGGGAAAAGAAAAGTGACGGCTCACTTTCCGTACATAAACCGCTGACAGAAATCTGCTCATTTGCCAAACCGCTGTCAATCAGTATGAGTCGGTTCAGCTCTTTCAGGTCAAGCTGATACTGCCCCTGCCCCGTCTGATTCACGGCGCGATCTGCTGAAAACGGCAATGCGCGGACAGCATTCATCACACGGTCATCTACCGTATAGCACGCACCGCAGATAGACGGTCCGACAACAGCGTATATATCAGAAAGCTTCGAGCCCTCCTGTTCGGTCCATTGCTTCACCATTTCTCTGCCAATCTGTTTGACCGTGCCTTTCCATCCGGCATGAGCGATCCCGACAAGCGATTTCACCGGATCGAAAAAGAATAGGGGCACACAATCAGCAAAGCATAATGCCAAAAATACATTTTTATCATTTGTATAGAGCCCGTCTGTTGCTTTAAAAGCTGAGTGATACTCACGGGCGCCTTTTCCCCTATCCCTCTGCGTCACTTTTTGGACGCGATTGTCGTGTGTCTGGTCAGCAAATACCCAAGACTGCAAATCAATATTAAACATATCGGCTATATATTCACGATTTTTAACCACATCTGCATCTTTGTCATGAACGTGCAATCCTGTATTTAACGACTCAAAAGGTTTTTGACTGACACCGCCGTTTTTCGTAGTAAATCCGGCAATGACTTCTGCATCGTTTTGATTCGTTTGTTTCCAGTCTTGTATCATGAGTGTCGAGGGGGTGGTGAGACTGAATGGGTGATATGTATTCATGATGATCCAACCTTTCGACAAACATTTATAAGGCGTAATTTCCCACTTATTTTACCACATCTTTCTGCATTCGTTTAGCGCCGATTTACATATTTCATAAATGAAATGTGCCGGAAGAGTTCAGACTTCCGGCATTTGACAATCAGCGGCAAAAAAGCAGGTTAAGCGTGGGATTCACTTAATCGGACTAAAATGACATCTTCTCCGATTTTAACTATATTTCGCCAAGGAATGACCATTTCCTCTTCCTTTCCAAAAAAACCGAGAACTTTTCCATTTCCCCCTAGTATAATCGCCTGAATTTTTCCTGTGGTGACATTGATATCAATATCACCGATGCTCCCTAATTTTTTTCCGTTAGAGACATTGACGACATCCTTTACTTGAAATTCTGAAATGCTGATCATCCCATCACGTCCTTTTTCGGTCCTTTTTTCTAGTATATGAACGGGCGGGCTGAACCTTGTCAGCAAGGAGAAATTTTCATGATCATTGTTCTTTTTTGCGGCTGCACCATCTTATGATGAACGTGAGCATGATTTTCGTATAATTTACGAGCTGCTCAATCGATACCTCTTCATTAACGGCATGAGCATTATATAAATCGCCCGGTCCGTATATTACGCTTGGAATACCGGCATGATAAAGCCATCCCCCATCGGTTACGGTTTGAGATACGTCAATGACCGGGCGTTCCCGTTTGATCTCCTCGTGTGACGCCGTAAGGGCTAAAACGCCGGGATGAGCCGGATCAACTTCCAAGGCCGGAAAAATTTCTCCTCTTTCTTCAATCATTGAAGAGCCTCCCCATTTGAAGACAGGACGGTTTTCCCTCAGCCAAATATCACTGTCACTCAGCCTGTTGATGTAATCTTCTATTTCAGCAGCCACTTCTTCATGCGTTTCATTGGGATAAAAATGGACGGTAATCCATAATCGGCACTCATCCGCTATAAAGGCCGCATGTCTGCCTCCTTCTATAACAGCGGGATTAATTGTGTTTGTACCGGGGGCAAAGCCGGGATAACGTTTCATAATGGCCCAATGTCGCTCCAGCTCACCGAGTCCAGAAATGATTTTTGCCATTTTTTCGATTGCGCTCGCCCCGAAGGTTCCTCCGCCAGCGTGGATCATATTCCGTCTTGTTCCATCGTGAAACGTTTGACTGCTTTTCATTTCGATCCAGCCTGTAATCACTCCGCCTTGACCTTGAATATGCATATCGCTCGTATCCGCCACAACTGCAAAGTCTGCGTGATAGCCCTTTTTGCAGCATTCAAGCGTGCCGGCCTCTCCGACTTCCTCCCCGATGACCGATTGCAGAATCAAATCGCCCGGGAGCTCAACGCCCGCTTCACGAATCAGCTTTAAAGCAAACAGCACACAGGCCATTCCGCCTTTCATATCTGAAGCGCCCCGGCCGATTAAGAAACCGTTTTTCTCACTGGGACAAAATGGGTCATGCACCCAGTCCTCGCCCTCTTTTACCTCTGCCACATCGACATGCCCATTGATGATTAAACTTTGATAGGCGGCTGAATTTGTTCCTTTTAAAACACCCACAACATTGGGATCTCCTGGATAAACGTCCCATTTGTCGATAGAAAATCCCCGTTCAAGCAAAAACTGTGCAATCCATGTTTGGATGCTGTCTGTATTTCTCGCAGGCGGCGCCGGTGTTTTAAAAGAAATCAGCGTTTTCGCAAGCTCAATGAGCTCGTCCTTTTGTTCTTCAGCACTTTTCAGTAAAGATTCTACTTGATCAATCATGTTATCCGCTCCTATTTTTAATAGAAAAAAGCCGTTTCATATTCATGAAACGGCTTAATAAAGAAAGCAGAGTGCAAGCTGCTGCATTCTCCGCTTTTTTCACCGCTTCCCTCCGCTGGTATGATCCAGATCAGGTCAATAAGGGTTGAGACCAGCGTCTCTCTCAGCTTCGAAAGCACCCCCAGGATGAATCGTATGTTGTTATGCATTTGTCACCGGCTCAGCTCTTGTTAAAAACGGACGATCCTGATTCCATAATACACGGATCGGCGTATCAAAAAAAGAAGAAAGTGATTCGTCTGTCAGCATGTCTTTCATTTGTCCTGACCTAAAGACTTCTCCCTTTTTTAACAAGAGGGCTTTATCAAAAATCGGCAAAATTTCTTCCGCATGATGCGTAACATAAAGAATAGACGGCGCATTTTCCCTGCTTGCAATGTGCGTAATCGTATCTAACAGTTTTTCCCGGGCAATAAAATCAAGTCCTGTAACTGGTTCGTCCAGTATAAGCAGCTCCGGATCAGCCATTAGCGCTCTTGCGATTAAAGCTCTTTGTTTCTCTCCTTGAGAAAGAGTTTCGTAGCGGCGGTCGGCATAATCAATGGCTCCTAAGTCCTCGAGCAGGGCAATCGCTTTTTCTCTGATTTCCGCACTTGGTGTTTCATACAAGCCAATCGAAGCATATGCCCCGCTCAGAGCAATTTCAAAAGCTGAATCTGCCGGATACAATTTTTGCTGAAGCCCCGCTGAGACAAGGCCAATTTTTCGTCTGAGTTTATCTCCCAGCTCCGTTTTTCCGAATACATGACCAAGCACCTGCATCTCGCCTGCTGTCGGAAAATAGTAAGAGCATAACATATTTAACAGCGCGGTCTTCCCAGCTCCGTTTAATCCGTAAAGCACCCAATTCTCCTTTTCTTCTACTTTCCAATGAATATCCTTTAGTATCCATTTTCCATTCCGTTTTAGTGAGACATTGTCAAGCTGCAAAATCATTGTGGTCCTCCTCTTTCCAAGCCAAAGAATTATTTTAATTTTCACAAAACTGTGTACGGACTAGGATACCTTACTTTTTCGAAAACGTAAACCGCTCGTTTCCAAATAGAAAAGCCTTTAAAACAGAAATTGTTTTAAAGGCTTTCGGCGTGCATGCTATTGATGAATATTCTTATTCATTTGTTTGATTGCTGCCTTTTCCAGTCTGGACACCTGTGCCTGGGAAATGCCGATTTCTTCAGCTACTTCCATTTGCGTTTTTCCTTGGAAGAACCGTTTTCTTAAAATCATTTTTTCCCTCTCGTTCAGTCTTCTCATGCCCTCTTTCAAAGCCAGCTCTTCAATCCATTGTGTATCTTTGTTGCGTTCATCACTGATTTGATCCATGACATAAATCGGATCTCCGCCGTCATTGTAGATCGGTTCAAAAAGAGATACCGGATCTTGAATGGCGTCGAGTGCGAACACGATTTCTTCATGCGGTACTTCAAGAACTTTGGCGATATCCTCTGCCGTCGGCTCCTTGCTTGTCTCACTGATTAACCGCTCTCTTACCTGAAGTGCCTTATATGCGATATCCCTGAGTGATCTCGAGACACGTATCGGGTTATTATCGCGCAAATACCTGCGGATTTCTCCGATAATCATAGGTACAGCGTATGTTGAAAACTTAACATTGTGGCTTAGATCAAAATTATCAATGGATTTCATTAGTCCGATACAGCCGACTTGAAATAAGTCATCAACATACTCCCCTCTGTTATTAAATCTTTGAATGACACTTAAGACAAGACGCAAGTTCCCGTTTACAAGCTTTTCTCTGGCTGAATCATCACCTTCGTCCTGCAATTGCCTAAACAGCTTTCTCATCTCTTCATTCTTGAGTACGGGTAATTTGGAGGTATCCACCCCGCAGATTTCGACTTTATTTCTCGACACTTTTTTCCCTCCCTACAGGAGCTGCTGTACAACGTTAAGTATCTCCTCGGGTGGGAAAAATATGCACTGCACTCAAACCGAAAAATAGTCATAATTGGGAAATCCTTGTAGAATCAAGGGATTAAGCCGCAAAAATTTTTTACACCATTTTGTTGAATTCTTTTCGCAATCTTTTAATGATTCTTTTTTCCAGACGGGAAATATAGGATTGGGAAATCCCCATCATATCCGCAACATCCTTTTGGGTCTTTTCCTCTTCGCCGACGAGCCCAAAACGCAGTTCCATGATTTGTTTCTCCCTCTCATTTAACTGTTCGAGCGCTTTTTTTAGAAGCTTTTTATCCACATTTGCTTCAATGTCCTTTGTGATGATGTCGTCATCCGTGCCCAGCACATCAGAAAGCAGAAGCTCATTGCCGTCCCAATCAATATTAAGCGGTT
Organism: Bacillus sp. PAMC26543; assembly: GCF_014250375.1. Classification (NCBI taxonomy): domain Bacteria; kingdom Bacillati; phylum Bacillota; class Bacilli; order Caryophanales; family Bacillaceae; genus Bacillus; species Bacillus sp. PAMC26543. The sequence continues at coordinate 2,541,443 of NZ_CP060193.1, forward strand.
CATCAAAAGAAACTTCTGAACGGATTTTGTTGTTTCTCCTTAAATACATCAGGATTTCATTCTCGATACAGCGAGAGGCATATGTAGCCAGCTTGATTTTCTTTTCCGGATTGAAGGTATTCACAGCTTTGATTAATCCAATGGTGCCGATGCTGATTAAATCTTCAATATTAATTCCCGTGTTTTCAAATTTCCGTGCGATATAGACGACAAGCCGCAGGTTGCGTTCGATCAAAATAGCGCGGGCCGCCTGGTCGCCGCTTGGGAGCTTCATTAATAGAACCTGCTCCTCGTCTTTTGATAATGGCGGCGGCAAAGCTTCACTCCCGCCTATGTAATACACTTCATCGCTTTTTAAGCCCAGTTTCATCAGCAGCTTATACCAGAGGTGCGTCAACCGCAATTTAAGTTTTTTCATCTTCCTCTCCCTTCTAAATGTCACGTCTTATGAGTATGATAAGTAACGGACATTTGCGAACATTAGGATACGTGCTTAATGGCCTTTCCGGACAGCATTTTCGGATGAATAATCGCATCAAAATCTCCATCTGCCGACAGCTTTGACGTGCTGATGCCGATTAAGCATTTATCCGCGGCAATCATTTCATCTTTTGTCATAATCGTTACATGATCCGGTTTGATACATAATAAAAATTGATGCTGCTGGCCTACTCCCCGATATGGGATCAGCCTCATTTTATCTAAAAAACGAAACGAATCATCAAGCTGTTCAATCGCTTCCATCGGGTCTGCACTTCGGATAATCACCGTTTCAGCCTCTCCGAAAATTGGTTCAAGCTTATCAATGTGAAGAATCATGACCGGCGTTTTTGTGAGCGGATCATACAGCTGGTTGCCGGAATCCACCAGGCCTCTTGCGTGCAGTGTTTGGCCGCCCAGGTCCGCCTGTACCCTGACTCGTTCCTCATATTGAATGTTTTTTGTTTCAATATCTTCGATTCTTCTCTTGGAAAAAAACCATAACGCTGGAAAGCCAGCCACGATAAACATCCAGCTGATCGGGTCGCCAAATCCGGTTTGATTGGTGATCATGACACCGTTTCTGACAATAGAGTTTGACTGCAGCAATGAATGTGCTCCGATTATTCCCCCTCCCATTAGAAAAGTAGCAAAATAAAAGGAAAACAAATTTTGAAAGAAATAGCGAAACCGCTTAAAACCGAATGTCACGAGCACAATGACAACCGAAAAAGCGAGCTTTCCGGCCGGGTTCTCAACGATCGGCGAGAAAGGAGTAAACATCAAAAGGACAATACTTGACCCGATAAACGCGCCGCCTATCAATCTTCTTTTTTTCACATGGCGTTTCAAAATAAAAGCCGTCAGTAAAAGCAACAGTGCGTCAAAACAAAAGTTTAACAGCCAAATGACATCTAAATAGATTTTCACACCTGACCCCTTTCTTTCTTGCATCACGCTGTTCCCCTTCTTGTTTCATAAGTATAAAGCAAGCTCTGTGGGAAAGTCTGTCAATTAATGTTGAGAGGCCCATACAATTTTTCAGGGATAACTGCTTAATTTGTCGAGGGAATAAATGAAAGTATATAGAAAAAAAGCTGCCAAGAGCGGCAGCTTTCTTACACTTACTTTTCAGTATTGATATAAAGTTTTCCATTCGCTGTTTTTCTGGTTTCATTGCCGTAACCGTCTCGAACGATAACCTCTACTTTAGCTCCGTTTGCTTTAATAGAAGAAGTTGCTGTCCAGTAGCCTTCATATCGTCCCGGAGAAATTTCTCTTAACGGCAGCTCGGTAGCGTTTTGTACATTCGCTCTTGCATTTGTGAGCGGCAGGCGAATGACAAACGTTGCATCTGCGCCTTTCGCGCTTGAAAAAGCGATTTTGACCGATTCACCGGCTTTTAAAGTTTTGTCCTCACCAGGAATCAGTCCAGTAATGACTGGCTGGTCAAAATTCACATCAATGACAGCTTTTTTCGTCGTTTTGTTGCCTGCTAAGTCAGTGGCTGTCACCTTTACTTCGTTGCTTCCGTTTTCCAAAAGGATACGGGCAGAGTAGGAACCGTCTGTGACCGTTGCTTTTTTGCCATTAACCTTTACTTCTTTCAAGTTGTCATCTGAAACAGTGCCTTTAACAGTCAGCGTTTCTTTATTGATTTTCTCGCCATTCTTTGGATTGTCAAGCGTCAGTTCAGGCTTTTCTTGATCAAGTGTGACCGTGACAGGACTTGAAGCATCTGTCGTTCCGGAGTCTGTTGATGCAGCCGCTGTCAGCTTGTTTTCCCCTTTGCTGAGTGAAACTCCTGCCTCGAACGTGCCATCTGCGGCAGTTTTCGTTTCTCCTGCTTCTTTATCACCATTATAAAGGGTTACAGTCGTCCCCGGAGATGCCTTTCCTTTTACCGTGACGTTCTCCTTATTGGTGTATGATTTATCTTCAGGAGAAGTAATATCAGGTACGGCAGCTTCATAATCGACTAACGCGCGAATCATATAGTTGCCGTCTTCTTTATCTCCTTTTTGCCATGCTCCGTTAACATACTGCCAGTTGCGATCTGAGTACTGCCCGGTTTCATCCATTGCCAAGCCTGGTGAATATGGATCAGGTTTTGACTGGATATATACAAGATAAAAGTCTTTATCGACCATAATCCCCTTCGAGCTGAGATCGACTTTCGTCCATTCGCCATTACGAAGAGCTTCCGCGTTATATGGTCCCGCAATTTTTTTGCCGGGTGCTCCATCTTTCCCTGTAGCATCGTAAACCTCGACCTTAAACTCTGTGCCGCCAGGATCAGGGAACTCCGTATCCCAGAATCTGAATAGCCCTCCTGTCAGCATGCCTTTTTCCTTGCCGTCAGCAAGTGACATTTTAACCGCCCAGCCGTTTCCGGCCGCGAAATAGGAATTTGCATTCTCCGCTGTTCCGTCATCGTATCCGATCTCGCCCGGATATCCGACGAAAGGCTTCAGCACAGTTTCTTTTGTGATATCACCTTTTAAATCAACAGAAAATTCATCACTGTAATAGCCCGGTGCAGCCACTTTAATGGTGTAAGAGCCCTCGTAGGCCTCAAGTGTATATTCTCCTTTGTCGTTTGTAGTTGCCGGTTCAACAGCGGCATCCTCGATAACATAGACGGAAGCGCCTTTTACCGGCTCTCCTGTTGTTTTATTGATGACAGTGCCTTTTAATGTGCCTTTCTTTATTTCTTCTAACGTAAAATTAGCTTGGGTTGTCTGATCTGCCTGCAAAGACACTTTTTGCGTTTTTGATTGATAGCCGTAAGCTTCTGCCATAAGCGTGTAGTCTCCTGCTTTATGCGTCAGCTTGTACTGTCCGGTTGATTGATCTGAATAGGTTGATTTTCCTGTTTCAACCACACTGACCTGTGCTCTGAGCGGCAATGCTTGCGGCTGCATATCAGCACTATGTTTTGTTTTGGCAGCTGTATTTGTTGATGGCTTAGCCTTTTTTGGGTTAACCGCTTTTTTCTTTTGCTTTTCTGCCGGTTTTTGTACGCCCAGCTTATTCTTTTTGGCTGTTTTCCCGGAAGATTTGTCTGAAAGCTGAACATCATCAACGTACCAGCCCTCTTTTGCAATGCTTTCATCAGACTGAAGGTTAAACATCACTCGAATGTTTTGGCCTCTGTATGCGGATAAATTAATTTCTTCGCTGGTCCAGTTTGAAGTCTTTCCGTTATAGACCCCTGCCTGCTCCCAATTCGTTTCGCCTTCCGGTAAAACAAAAACGTAGCCATAATCAAAATCATTTTCCAGGTTGTGCCAGCTTTTAAATTGAAGAAACAGGCCGCCTGAATCAGGCACGTCAATTGGAGGCATAGTGAGATTCATATTCGCTCCATTGGCATAATTTCCAGTCAGGTTTGTCCCATATACTTTTTCTCCTGATGCAGCTGCATTAGGGCCTGATTCCGGAACTCCCCACTCCCAGTTATTATTTGTTCCGCTCGTAAGCCAGCCGCCTGGTTCTGTTTCAAAATCCTGCCTGTATCCAACAGTGATGCTAGGTTTCACGGATACATCATATATGTCAGACTCGACAACATGGCCGCCAAAATCCTGAATGATCCACTTATAGCTTAATGCGGTCCCCTTTATATTTGGGATTTTCGCCTGGTACGTTCCTTTCAGATGATCTCCGCTGATTCGTTTAGCTTTGACCTCGTTCCATTCGCCTTGATCCAGCTTATAGGACAATTTCACGGATGTCACACTCACATTGTCTTCAGCTGTCAAGGTAAGCGGAAGGCTGGCACCTTCATAAGCTTCATTTACTTTCTCATGCTGAAAGCCAGGCTGCTCGTCATCTTCCCCATCGACAGAAACTTGCCCTTCAGCTTTTCCTAAACCGTCTGTAACCGCTGATACGGCATCAAAAGCGTTCACCAAACCATGACCGTATCCGTTATTCGGAGAGTCAGGGAATGTAGAATCCGTTAATGGCTCAGCCGTGCTTGTCAATATATCCTCCATCTCATCGACAGAAAGTGAGGCGTCTGCCTGCTTCAATAGCGCAGCAACAGCAGAAACATGCGGTCCTGCCATCGACGTGCCATCCCAACCGTCTTCATATGTCTGGCCGGGAACTGAAGACCGGATGTTTACGCCTGGAGCAGAAATTTCCGGCTTTGTTTCATCGTATGGCGACGGTCCCTGGAGTGAAAAATCGCCAAGCTTTTTGTTAATATCAGTCGCTCCTGTCGCAAACGCTTCCGGATAATTGGCAGGATTCGCAATAGAACCAGGTCCTCCCGGGTTAAAGAGGTCCGCATTTCCCGCAGAGAATTCCGGGAAAATGTCGGCCGCCCGCCAGGCATTGACCATATCTCTGTACCATTCATCAAGACCGGAGCCCCCGCCCCAAGAATTATTGACGACATCCGGAGCCATTTCTGGATGAGGGTTGCCCTCTGCGTCCTTTGGAGCTAAAATCCATTCACCAGCCTCCAAAATGTCAGCGTCTGTCCCGCCATCTTCAGAAAACGCCTTAACAGCAATCCATTTTGCACCAGGTGCGACACCAATTTGATTCGTGCCATCAGGCTCAGAACCAACCATTGTACCTGTTACATGAGTACCGTGATCAAGATCATCATATGGACTGGACTCGTTCGCTACAGCATCAAACCAGTTCATGTCATGATCAGGCTCATTGGGGCTTTCCGGATGATACCCGCGATATTTTTCTTTTAATGCAGGATGTTCCCATTCAACCCCGGTATCAATGGAGGCGACAACCGTACCCGTTCCGTCATAGCCAAGCTCCCAAGCCTTCGGTGCGTCTATTTGGTCTACATTCCATTCTACACCGTCAGTTGCTTTTATCGCTTTTTGTGCTTTTTTCATATTGAATGGGGAAGCGGATGACTTAAAAAGCTGCCGCTTTTCATTCGGAAGCACTTTTTCTACTTCAGGGAACTGCGCCACTTTCTCCATGACTTCTTTTGAAGCATGTACAGCAATTCCATTTACCACATAATAGGAGTGAATATCATCGGCGTTCCCTTTATTTTTCTGGCTGTTTAAGTATTTCAAGACGTCTTTCTGAGCTTCATCAGCTGTCACTTTTAACGAAGACACGACGGCCGAACGCTTTTGATATTCCGTTTTAGCAGCGGTCAGCTTTTTAGATTTCGCTTTTTTGACAGCTGATTTTGCTGCTTTTTGGGTGTCAGCTTGATCTTTAAATTTGATCAGAAAGGTAGTTTTTTCTTCTTTTTTAAAGCTTTTCTTTAATGAGCTGGAAATCTTATTTTGAATCGATTCAGAAGATTGAAGCTCCTGTTTTACAGAAGAAGCAGCACCTTTGCTGCTTGCCCCGGCTGCACCCGGAAACAGCAGTGAACTGACGACAATTGTACTCAAAACAGAACTGATCAGTCTGTTTTTCGTTTGTTTCCTCATTTTTCATCCCCCTTTTTTAAACCACTTTGTAAAAAAATGTCGTCCCTCCTTTAACATTCAATTTGTTTGTCAAAGCTTCGCTGTACGTTAACTGTAGACAATCTCAATTACAGATATTGTCGTTTTCTGTCATCTTATTTCCATATAAATGAAAATGATAATATGGTCATGAAATATCAGTAGGTATAATAGGTTGATTTGTTGTTATGTGTAGGAAGACATAGTGCAAAAGGCATAAGGGATGAATGGAAATGGTTGAGGAAAAAATAAAAAAAGGACAAAATCGAAAACGATTTTGTCCTTTCAATTAGCCGCGTTTATTGCGGTTTCTTAAGAATGTCGGAATATCTAGCGTATCGTCAGCCGGCTGTGAGGTTTGACGGCTGACTGTGTTTTGATGCTGTGGTTCCTCTCGTTTCGGCTCACGTTTTGGAGCACTCTGATTATGTGATTTGATGTTCTGGTTTAATGATGGACGCTGGGGTTTCGTAACATCTTTCTCCTGTTCGATAAAACCAGTGGCAATCACAGTAACCACAATCTCGTCTTTAAGATTTTCGTTAATAACAGAACCGAAAATCATGTTTACATCCTGATCAGATGCAGAAGCGACAATGTCTGCTGCTTCCTGAACTTCATAAAGGCTTAGATTTGTTCCGCCAGTAATGTTCATTAAGACGCCTTGCGCGCCGTCAATTGCTGCTTCAAGAAGCGGACTGGAAATGGCTTTTTTCGCAGCTTCTGCAGCACGGTTTTCTCCAGTCGCAATACCAATACCCATTAAAGCAGATCCTTTGTTTGACATGATCGTTTTCACATCAGCAAAGTCTAGGTTAATGAGACCAGGAGTAGCGATCAGGTCAGAAATACCTTGAACCCCCTGACGGAGTACGTTATCAGCTTCACGGAATGCTTCAAGCATCGGCGTGTTTTTATCAACAATTTCAAGAATACGGTCGTTCGGGATCACAATCAGCGTGTCCACCGCTTCTTTCATTGCAGAAATTCCGCCCGCCGCCTGCAGCTGTCTTTTGCGACCTTCGAACGTAAACGGTCTTGTAACGACTCCGACTGTTAATGCTCCTAAATCTTTTGCGATTTGCGCAATAACCGGTGCGGCACCTGTTCCTGTTCCGCCTCCCATACCAGCTGTTACGAATACCATGTCAGCGCCTTTTAGCGCTTCTTCAATCTGCTCCTTGCTTTCCTCTGCGGCTTTTTTCCCGACTTCCGGATTCGCACCTGCTCCCAATCCTCTAGTCAGCTTTGCGCCGATTTGCATTTTCACTTCCGCTTTTGACAGGTTAAGAGCTTGAGCGTCCGTATTTACCGCGATGTACTCTACTCCTTGCACTTCATTCTCAATCATTCGGTTGACCGCGTTGTTACCGCCGCCTCCTACTCCGATTACTTTAATTGATGCTAAGCCGTCTATGTTTGTTTCGAACTCCAACATGCTAAATCCTCCTAATCTGCCGAATGACTATCTATCTATTCCCAAAACATGCTTAATAGTTTTTTCATTTTGCTCTGTTTGTTATGTTCGGCTTGTGTTTTTTGTTTTCCTTTTGGCCGTTGCTGCATCTCATTTTGGTGATGATGCTGCTCTTGTTCCTCTGCTGATGAGACGGCGATTTCCTGTATCGCTTCTTCAGGCATCTTGAAGCCAATTTTTCTGCCTTGAATTCTTGCATTCCGGCAGGCGAATTGAATCATGCCAACTGCCGTCATATACTGAGGATCTCTTACACCGATATAATTCGGGCTCGCCACTCTGACATTGTTTTGCAGCACATCCTGCGCTAGTGACATGATACCAGGCATTGCTGCTTGCCCCCCTGTCAGCACGAAGCCTCCCGGCAGATCGCTAATTCCCATATTGCGAAGTTCTTCTGAAGCAATCTCAAGAATTTCTTCGACTCTTGCTTCAATGATATTCGCTGCTTCCTGCTGTGTAAATGTTTGTTTTTGATTGGTGCCTATAACGGTTACCTCAAATACTTCATCTTCTGAAGCCTCGTTATAGTAGGCATGTCCAAATTGTTTTTTCACACGTTCCGCTTCTTCTGTGGACGTTCTCAATCCGATGGAGATATCTTTGGTGATATTTTCGCCTCCGAGAGGAATGACACGGGTAGAAGTCAGGTGTCCGTTCTGGAACACGGCAATGGTGGTTGACCCTCCGCCTATATCAATGAGAGCCACACCGAGATTTTTCTCATCCTTTGACAAAGCAGCAGAACCGGCTGCCAGCGGCTGTAGACAAATATCAGTTATTTCAACACCGGCTCTTTCAACGCAGCGAAGCAAGTTATGTAATATTGTTTTTGAACCGGTGATCAGTGTGCCCTCTACTTCTAAACGCACACCTAGCATTTTTTTCGGGTCGGTAATTTCATCTCTTCCATCTACGATAAATTGTTTAGGAATGACGTCGACTATCAGCTGTTCATGCGGTATTGAAACAACCTGAGCCGCTTCCATGACGCGGCGGACATCTTCTACTTGAATTTCTTTATTTTCACTGGAAACTGCTACAACACCGTTTGTATCTTGAATATTGATATAATTTCCATTAACGCCGACAATAGCTTTTCTAAGCGGAAAACCTACCATTCTTTCAGCTTGGTCAAACGCTTTTCTTATAGAATGAACGGTCTCATCTATATCAACGATTGAGCCTTTTTTCAACCCTTCAGACGGTACATTTCCCACACCGATAATATTTAGGGAATCATCTGTCATTTCTCCGACGATCACTTTTGTATTGGACGTACCGATGTCAAGACTGACGTAAAGTTCATTGTTGTTCATTCTATGGCACCTCCTCACATTTCGATCATTTCTATTCTATTATTTGCGGAACAACAATACAATGAATGTGGCTTTACAAGTGTGTAACAAAAAATAACAACGGAATATTCCTTATGTGCTTTTCACATTTTATGTTTATTGAAAATATTCGTTATATCCTATGTATATCCTCTTTTATATCACATTTTTTTTATTTTTTTTAGAAAGAGTCCACTTTGTTAGTAGATTTCTTCTTATAACGGCTATATTCTGAAATAACCTGACTCCAAATGCGAATATACCTGCTAAATACAAGTCTACACCAAGATGGACTCCCAGAAAAGCTAAACTTATTGCCAATATAATATTAAAAAAGAAACCGGAAACAAATACCATTTCATCATATGTACCTTGTAAATGCGCCCTGATTCCGCCGATTAGAGTATCAAGTGCAGCAAGCACCGCAAGTGATAAATAATTTGAGTATTCACTCGGTATCGTTAAGTTTGTCATCAATCCGATCGTTATTCCGAGCACGAGTCCAAGCACGGGCAGCCACATGACAATTCTCCTCCCTTTTAGTCTTTCAGCGGTTTTAGCTGTTGTACGTCCACTGCTCTGTCATAAGCTTTTAAAGTCAGGCTGCTGTCAGATTTACCTGCTTTTAACGCTACATTTTCAGAAGCAAAGATATCCTCTAAATCGGACCCCTTTACCCTGCTGTACAGCTTGTCCGGATCTTCAGCAAGCACTTTTACTGTTAAAGGATAATCATCAAGGCTGTATCCGTCTATTTTTGTTGTGCCGTTTATGTCCCGTATCACTGAAGAATTCACAACTCTTCGCTCATTTATTGAGATATGCTCAGCACCATAGGAGTTGAGTTCATTGATCAGCTTCTTTAGTAAATCCGGCGGTGGATTTTTGATCGCCTCTCCAGTTACGCTTTCAGAAAAAAGCGGAGAAAGGGTGATGACAATTCCGCTACCTGTTATATCGGTCATGCCGGCTGTTTTTTTTAAGGTTTGTAATGTATTATTGAGCGCTGTTTCTTTTGTCAATTCTTTGTTTTGTGTATAGGTATTCAGCAATTTATCATACTTTTTAATTTCAGCCAGCAGCTCTTCCTGCTTCTTCTGCTCTGATGTAAGCTCTTCTCTTATATCCCACATATCTCTTGTATCTCGGACTTGTGGATGCTTTAAAGAATTAAATTGAACAGATATCATAAGGCCGAATATAACCATAAGCACGCTGATGCTAATGAAGGAACGCTTTATTTTCAATCACTTCACCCGCTTTTCCAGTCATTCCTTCGTTTTCAGAATGGGTTCCATTTGTACATTTTTCTTTTTTTCTGCAGTAACAGAAATATGATCCATAGAAAGCTGATCGATCAGGCCTCCTGCTATATTTAACGAAGGAAGCAGGACATCAGGATCTCCGATGGCAGAAACGACAAACGGGGCGGGGTGCTGCACCCCGTCTACCGTTACGACCGGCCCGTTGCACTTGATGTAGGAATCATGGGTCAGCCGCTGGCCGTTGACGGAGACGGCTGCCGCACCAGATATATACAGTTCATTTATGACTTGAAAGAGATGGCTTTCGTGAACGATGTAGCTGTTCACGTTCTCTCCTTCCGGTATGTAAGAAGCATCTTCCAAAGTCACTTGAACGCCCTCTCCTTGTACACCGACTTCCCCAATATACATTCTGTACTTTTCTACATCTTCCAGGACGTTATAGTATTCTGTTTTTTCGTTCTTCAGCTTATTTTCAGTCTGACGGACTTTGTTCTGCTTTTGATACAGTTCTTTTTCAAGGTCCTTGTTTTCTTTCTCTTGTTTCAGCAGTTCATCCCGCAGGGCATATTCTTTTTTCCATTCTTCCGTCTCTGTCATGCTTTTGTGGTTTTCTCTTGTCGTCTGAAAAGAAAAAGAAATTAAAAAGCCGGCGATAAGCATAATCAAAGAAAGAAGGACGGCTGATTTGCCCCTCAATTTTCATCTTCCTTTTTGGCAGACGAATCGCTTTTTCCAAACTCCTCAAAATAGGTTGCAACTTCTAAATGAATAATCCCTTTTTTACTGCCGCTGAGCTGTGAAATAATAGAAGGATACGTTTTCATTCGGTCTGCAAAGGTTTTGATGGATGCAGTGACGACATACCCGTCGTTCATATATAATTTAATCCGGTTTTGATCCATTTTGACAGGAGTATAATACACTTCTGAAATCGATTGTTTTATAGAATTTGACAAAGCATCGAGCTGCTTGGCCATCTGAACACGTTTTTTAGCGTCTGTCCAATTCACCAAAATTGGTCCCGCATCATCCGGCGTTACTTCGTCTGGCAAAACTGAACCGTTTTCAAGGACTTCATAATACACATTGTCTTTTTCTAAATAAGCAATCGCTTTATATTCTTCGATCGCAATGTTGATTTTATTAGGAAGGGATTTGCTGATTTCTGCTTTTTTTACTAATTTATTTTGCTGAATCTTTTTTGCTGTTTTTTTCTTATCCAGACTCCAAAATTCAGTATCTCCGCTTTTGATATCGGAAAGATCAATAATTTCCTTTTTGGAAACATTCTCATTGCCGGTAACAGAGATTGATGAAATTTTACTGATCGGTGTCTGCAGATACACGATGATCAGCACCATCATAAAAAAGAGCATAATAAATGAAATAAGCCGGCGGTTTGCCTTCTGTTTTCTCTGCTCTTTAATTTTAGGGATCCGTTCTTCAATATTTACGATTTTTTCTCGGTCATGCCCCGGATTCATTGCCTGTTCACCTCATTCAAATGAAACAGCCTTAAAAGTCTGCCTATTCCAAAACAAACGGCATACTATGATGCCGTTTGTCGTTTGCTTACAGTATATCATATGAACAGCTTCAGTTCAGAACTTGAATCAGCGATTTTCACCGATGATTTCAACCTCTGTGTGCATCTCAATCTCGTATTTTTCACGGATCATCTTTTTCACATGGTCGATCAGATCAAGCACATCTTTTGCTGATGCTCCGCCCGCATTGACGATAAAGTTCCCGTGCATTTCCGATATTTTCGCACCGCCGATTTGATATCCTTTTAAGCCTGCTTTTTCCACTAGATTGCCGGCATGGTTCGGAAGCGGGTTTCTGAATATGCTTCCTGCACAAGGGCTTGAATACGGCTGTGTATTCTTTCTGTAGTCTTTATTGCTTTGCATTTGCTGAACGATTGATTCTTTATCCTTTTGTTCAAGCTGCAGAACGGCTTCAAGACAAACACCAGGACGTTTCTTTTGCAATACGGACGTTCTGTAGGTGAATTCCATCTCCTCATTTGTCAGCCACTCGATCGTGCCGTCTTCAAATAAAATATGCGCTTTGACAAGGATCTTACTCATATCAGACCCGTGAGCGCCTGCATTCATATAGACAGCCCCTCCAACGGATCCCGGAATTCCGGCAGCGAATTCTAATCCCGACAAGCCTTTTTTGCTCAACGATGTAGCAAGACGCACGACTGAATAACCGCCACCGACAGTGACTTGTTCCCCGTCAAGCTCCAAGTGGTCAAGACCCGCGCCCAGCTTGATGACCACGCCTCTGATTCCTTCATCTAATACAAGAAGGTTTGACCCGCGGCCGATGACTGTCCACTTTACTTCATATTTTTTCACAACATCCATGATGTTCTTGACAGCATCTACACTGCTTGGAATGACCAATACATCCGCAGGACCGCCGATTTTCATTGTTGTATGATTTGCGAGCGGTTCATTTGCAAGCACCTTGCCGACTTCGCGTTCTTTTAATTCTTGTATCACTTTCTCCATCGTAAACCTCCGCATTCCATTTGCTTTTCTATTATTTTTTCAAATCTTCGAGTACGCTGTATAAACGGGCAGCCGCATCAGGAACACCGAGTGACTTTGTCCGTTCGCTCATATCCTTTAATGTTTGTTCATCGAGCACAATCCGGTCAAGCGCTTCAATCAGCTTTTCCCCGCTGAGTTCTGTTTCTTTCAACACAATCGCAGCATCATGCTGACCGAGAGATCGCGCATTGACCTCCTGGTGATTCGCCGTTACGTACGGACTTGGAATCAGCACACTTGGGATTCCTAGTGCCGTAATTTCCGCAATGGTCGTCGCACCCGCTCTTGCTACAATCACATCAATTGCCTTTAAATATTCTGGCATCTGATGGAGAAACGGTTTTGTGACCATATTGTCAGCTGCACCCTTGTTTTTCAGCTCAGTCATTACTTTCTCATAGTGAACCTCGCCCGTAATATACAGTACTTGATACGCTCTTGATTTCAGCGCATCCTGCATATCAATGACCGCTTGGTTAATCGGTGCGGCGCCTCTGCTTCCGCCGAAGATTAATACGGTTTTTTTCTCTTCAGAGAGTCCGAATTCAGCCATTGAGCGGCCCGTCTTTATTGAGACGACCTCAGAGGCTCTCGGGTTTCCCGTAAATACAACTTTCTCACTTGGAAAATGTGATTTTGCTTCCTCAAAACATATTGCTACTTTATTAACATATTTTGAAAGAAACTTATTGGTGATGCCCGGCAGGCTGTTTTGTTCATGAACGATACTCGGAATCCCCATTTTTGCAGCAGCGTATACAACCGGCCCGCACACATAACCGCCCGTTCCAATCACGGCATCCGGCTTAAATTCCGCTAAATACGATTTGCTTTTTTTAACGCCCTTTAGAAAACGCATCACCGTTTTTACGTTTTCAAATGAAAGCTTTCTTTTAAAACCTGTAATTTCAATGGAACGAAACGGTATATTTTCCCGTTCTACAATTTTTTTCTCTAATCCGTTTTCTGTTCCGATATATAAAAATTCCGTATCAGGATGGCGGCGCTGCACCTCTTTGATAAAGGCAAGCGCAGGATAAATGTGTCCCCCTGTGCCGCCTCCGCTTATTGCAATTCGCATAACTCTTCCCCCAGTCTCAGTTTCTCTATAACATAACGATAACCCTGTTTTTATGGACAGGGTTATCGCTTCAATTGTTTCCCAGCTTCCTGTTTCATAGGATCGCTTTACTAATAAAATTCATTAATACCTCGAGTACCGGCTCACGTTCAGCAGCACGCCGACAGCCATCAGCATCAGGGTCAACGATGAACCTCCGTAGCTCAGAAACGGCAGCGTGATGCCAGTTACCGGAATAAGGCCCGTCACAACGCCGATATTGATCATAACTTGGATTGCGATCATTGAAATAATCCCCACAGCGACAAAGCTGCCATATAGATCTGGTGCACCGAGCGCGATCCTGATTCCTCTCCACAGCAGCACGCTGAACAGAAGCAAAATAAGCGACCCGCCGATAAACCCAAGCTCCTCTGACAAGATGGCGAAAATAAAGTCCGTTTGCGGTTCGGGCAGATAAAAGAATTTCTGTCTGCTTTGGCCAAGCCCCATTCCGAACAATCCGCCAGGCCCTACCGCATAAAGCGATTGAATGATTTGAAAGCCGCTGCCAAGCGGATCTTCCCACGGATTTAAGTAAGAGGTAATCCGTTTAATCCGGTATGGAGCCGACAGTACCAGCCCGACAAATCCGCTCAGGCCGATCAGCCCGAGAAAGACGAAATGGGCGATTCGCGCACCGGCTACAAAAATCATGACAATACAAGTACCGACCATTACCGTTCCTGTTCCGAGGTCAGGCTGGCACATAATAATCAAAAATGCGGAAAACACGATGCCGAGCGCCGGGACAAATCCACGTCTGAATGATGTAATGTTTTTTTGCTTTTCAGAGAGAAATTTAGCAAGGAATGCTATCATCGCAAGCTTCATAAACTCTGAAGGCTGTATGCTGAATGCACCGACTCCGATCCAGCTTCTTGAGCCGTTCCGCACCATGCCTACGCCTGGTATTAAAACAAGCACCAGCAAGAAAAAACAGATAACCATCAGCAATTTAGACCATGTCCGCCATGTCCAATAATCAACATTCATAATAAAGAACATGGCAATAACTCCGATGCCCGCAAACAGCAGCTGCCGTTTCGCGAAAAAGAATGAGTCGTCAAATTTATAATCCGCCCATACCGCACTCGCACTGTACACCATAATTAATCCAATTGTTAATAATAATAACGTAATGATGACCAATAACAAATCAGGCGATGTTTTTTTAGTAGTCAAATCAATCGACACCCCAAGCTTAAAGTCATTAGGGCTGCCGATTTCTCCAAGACAAGCCCTTACTTAAGCATATGCACGGCGTCTATAAACATGTCACCGCGTTCTTCAAATGTTTTGAATTGATCCCAACTCGCACACGCAGGTGAAAGCAGAATGACATCTCCTTCATTTGAGAGCGCAAACGCCGCAGATACTGCTTGTTCAACATTATCGACACGTTTGACATGTTGTATTCCCAGCTCATTTCCGAGCTGTTCAAGTTTCGGTGCTGTCTGTCCGAATGTAAGCACCGCTTTGACATGCTTCATGTAAGGCTTTAAGTCATCAAAGCCGTTTCCGCGATCCAGTCCGCCTGCAAGCAGAATGACAGGTTTTTCAAAAGCCGAAAGCGCCTTGCTTGTCGCCAAAACGTTTGTTGCTTTGCTGTCATTATAAAACTTACGGTTCTTCACCGTTGTGACATACTGGAGACGGTGCTTGACGCCGGTAAAGCTTGTCAGCACTTTTTTGATGGCCTCGTTGGACGCTCCAGCCGTTTTCACTGCCGCAATCGCGGCTAAAATGTTCTCCAGATTATGCGCACCTGGCAGCACAACCTCTTCCAGAGGAAGAATAGCTTCGCCGCTGTACATAATCATGCCGTCTTTTACATAAGCGCCGTGTTCAAGCTGTTTGTGTACTGAAAAAGGAACAATTCCGGCTTCTCCGGCTTCAGCCAGGCGCACGACTGTTTCATCATCCTGATTGACAATTGCTTTATCTGAAGCTTTCTGATGCAGATACACTTTCTGTTTCGCTTTTTCATAGTTTTCTCTCGTATGATGATAATCCAGATGGGCATCAAACACGTTTAAAATCAGGCTGATTTCAGGCCTGAAGTCGTGCGTTCCCATCAGCTGAAATGACGAAAGTTCCGTTACGATCCATTCATCTCCATCAGCGTGATAGGCAACCTCACTTGCGACTGTACCGATGTTTCCGGCGATCAGCGCCTTTTGAGAGTCTGCCTTCAGCATTTCATAAATCAGCGTTGTCGTTGTCGTTTTTCCGTTCGATCCGGTAATCCCGATAAATTTGGCATTAGTCAGATGGTAGGCAAGCTCAATTTCTGTCCAAATCGGGATGCCTCTTTTTTCTGCTTCCTGAACCATAATATTTTCATATGGAATTCCCGGGTTTTTGATCAGTACAGTAATCTGATGCTGATCAAACAGAGAAACAGGGTGCTCTCCGCAGACAACTTCGACCCCTTTTTCAGAAAGTTTCTGGGCTGGTTCGTTCTCATCAAAAGGCTTTTGGTCGTTGACTGTAACATAAACACCTTTTTCATGAAGAATAGACGCCGCCGCAAACCCGCTTTTCGCGAGCCCAAGGACTAAAAAATGCTGATTTTGCAAAAATAGATCGTTTTCCACTTATAACCACACCTCGATGTAAATTCCTAATACGGCAAGCAAAAGTCCCGCAGCCCAAAATGTTACAACAACTCTCCATTCAGACCACCCGACAAGCTCATAATGGTGGTGAAGCGGACTCATTTTAAAGATTCGTTTACCTGTCGTTTTAAAGCTGATGACCTGCAGAATAACGGATAATGTCTCAATGACGAATACACCGCCGATAATGACCAGCAGGATTTCTAATTTCGTTAAAATGGCAATGGTGACGATTGCTCCTCCCAATGCAAGTGATCCTGTATCTCCCATAAACACTTTGGCTGGATGCGCATTGAATACCAGGAAGCCCAGCACCGCTCCGACAACCGCGACTGAGAAAATAGCAACATCATATTGGGATTGATTCCAAGCCAGGATGGCAAAGGCGCCAAAAGCAATAGCTGCCGTCCCTGATAATAAACCGTCAAGACCGTCAGTCAGGTTGACGGCGTTTGATCCGCCGACAAGCATAAATAGCACAAGGATAAAGTAAGCCCATCCAAGATCAATTGACAGATCAGTCCCAGGAATGCGGATATCCGTCGCAAAATTGTAGTAATGATACACCGCATAAAACACAATTGCGATGATAATTTGTCCGATCAGTTTTTGCTTTGACGTCAGACCAAGATTTCGTTTCATTACGACTTTGATGTAATCATCCAAAAAGCCGAGTAAACCGTAACCGATCGTGACAAACAGCAGCAGGAACATTTCCGGACTTATTTCTGAAAACTTCTGTGTCATCACAATAGTTGTCACAATGATAGACAGTATGATCATGACTCCGCCCATTGTCGGTGTCCCTGATTTTTTCTGGTGTGATTTCGGTCCCTCTTCTCTAATACTCTGGCCGAATTTTAATCTTCTTAAAAACGGAATAAGAATCGGAGAGAGCAGAACACTGATTAAAAAACCCATTAAAATTGTAAACAGAATGACTTGCTCAAGCATTGTCCTTTTCTCCTCCTGTTTCTTTCAAACGACATACGTAGTTATCATATTCATGATTTTTTTCCATATGAAAAATCTTTTCAAGCTCCATCATTCAATAACATCTCTTTCCTATGAATTCGTCTTATTTTTATTCAGTTCGACAATCGCTCTTGCCGCCACTTCGGCATCGTCAAAGTCAAAGGTTTCGTTCCCAATCTGCTGATAGGTTTCATGGCCTTTCCCGGCAATGAGGACAACGTCGCCTTTTTTGGCGTTGGCAATGGCAAAGAAGATCGCCTGCTCGCGATTTGCAATGCTGTGGTAGTATTCGTTCTCTACCCCTGCTTCCATATCTCTTAAAATGGCACGCGGATCTTCGCTTCTTGGATTATCTGAAGTGAAAATCGGTTCGTCAGCCAGCTCAACAGCGATTTTCGCCATTTTCGGGCGTTTCGTCTTATCTCTGTCTCCGCCGCAGCCGACAACAACAAAAAGCTTTCCTTCCGCCATGTCTCTGCATGTCTTCAGCACGTTTTCAAGGCTGTCCGGCGTATGCGCGTAATCAACAATAACCGGAAACTCCTGCTGCTGATTAACCAGTTCAAAACGGCCTCTTACGCCATGCAATTCTTCCACAGCTTCTGTAATGGTTTCAAACGGAATGCCTGCCGCAATACATGTCGTAACAGCCGCGAGCACGTTATACACGTTAAACTGTCCAACGAGAGACATCGTGATGTGCTTAGTGCCTTTGTTCGTCACCAGTTCAAAACTTGTGCCCTGTGCAGTAGTTTTGATATCTTTCGCCATTACATCAGCATTGTTTTTAATTCCATATGTAGAAATATGTGCTGCAGTCACCTTTTCAAAATAAGCGCTTGCCTCATCATCCGCGTTTAAAACAGCCCGTTTTGGATTTTCATGGTTGAATGCCCCGCCAAGCTGAGAAAACAGCAGGCTTTTTGCCTGTCGGTACTCATCCATCGTTTTGTGATAGTCAAGGTGATCCTGTGTTAAGTTCGTAAACACGGCAATGTCATAATCACAGCCGTGAACCCGTCCCAGTGACAAAGCGTGAGAAGAAACCTCCATGATGGCCGTGTCGACATGCTTGTCATTCATTTTTTTAAATGTTTGCTGCAACGTGACGCTTTCCGGTGTCGTGTTTTTAACAGGAAGTGTTTCGTCATCGATTTTAATGTACATCGTGCCGATTAAGCCTGTTCGTTTCCCCGCTTTTTTGAGAATCTCATCAACCATATGGGTCGTTGATGTTTTTCCGTTTGTGCCCGTTATTCCGATCAGCTGCAGTTTCTTTGTCGGCTGTCCGTAAAACGCATCAGACAAAACGCTGAGCGCCCGCAGTGACTGCCGGACAATGATGACAGGCACATCCACATCGAGCTCCTTTTCAGCCACAATAGCCGCTGCGCCGTTTTCAACTGCTTTTTGCGCAAAATCATGGCCATCTACCGTATACCCTTTTACACATACAAAAAGACTCCCTTTCTTTACTTCCCTGGAGTCCATCTCAATTGAAGTTATTTCAGGGTCTTGTGAGTCATTTACAGAAGGTTCGGTTGTTAAGTATGTAAGCAGCTTTGTAAGTTTCATCGTATCAAACCTCTCAACATTCTATTCGTTCTTTTTATCATTGAAGTCACATCAAATGATGTGATAATGACTTTTAAGCATACAGTTCATATTTTAGCGTAAAAAAAAGGATACATCCAGCTAATCTTGAAAGATATCAGCATTTTTCTGCAATAAAATAATAGGCAGCCCGAATCAATCGGCTGCCTCCTTTTCATCTTCTTCAGTCAAATAAACACGTATCTTAGAGCCCTCTTTTACTTTTGTTCCTGCAGCTGGTGATTGTTTGACGATTTTGCTTCCTTTTCCGGAAGCATCTATATTCAGATTCACCAAGAGTGACTCAAGATCTGAGACAGACATCCCTACAACATTCGGAACTTCTATTGTTTTTGTGTCGTTCCATTGGTATTTTTTTTCGATTTGATTTTTCCTAGGCTTAACACCAAGCTCCGGCAGGCTGTCTCTCATAATACTTCCCACAATAGGTGCTGCAACGGTTCCGCCAAACTGAATCGTGCCTTTCGGGTTATCCACCGCGACATAGACGACAAGACTCGGGTCGTCAGCCGGAGCGAAACCGATAAATGATACAATGTGGTTGTTTTCGAGGTATTTTCCATCTTTAACCTTTTGTGCTGTTCCTGTTTTTCCGCCGACACGATAGCCTTCGACAAACGCATTGCGTCCGGTGCCTTCTGCAACGACGCTTTCTAAAGCATAGCGGATTTGTTTTGATGTTTCCTTAGAAATGACTTGTTTCTTGGCGATTGGCGATTGTTTTTTGACAGTTTTTTTGGTTACCGGATCAAGCCACTCTTTTGCTATATAAGGTGTGTAGAGCGTGCCGCCGTTAACAGCGGCAGAAACGGCTGCAACCTGCTGAATCGGCGTGACGGATACTCCCTGTCCGAAGGCGGTTGTCGCTTGCTCAACCGGGCCTACTCTGTCAAGTGGAAATAAAATCCCTGTTCCTTCCCCCTGCAGGTCAATCCCGGTTTTTTGGCCAAATCCAAAGCCTTTTATATATTTGAATAGCTTTTCTTTGCCCAATCTCTCGCCCAATTCAACGAAGCCGGGGTTACAGGAGTTTTGCACAACTTCAAGGTACGTTTGCAGCCCGTGGCCGCCCCTTTTCCAACAGCGCAGTCTTGCTCCGTCTACTTCTGCATGCCCTTTATCATAAAATTGGTCACGTTTCAGGTTGACTTTCTGCTCCTCCAGAGCCGCCGCAAGTGTAATAATCTTAAAGGTAGAACCCGGCTCGTATGTGCTCCATACAGGGAGATTCCGATTGTAAACGGACGGGTCAACAGATTGGTAATCAGCCGGATCAAAGTCAGGTCTGCTTGCCATTCCAAGTATTTCTCCGTTTTTCGGATTCATTGCGACTGCAATCATACCGTCTGGATGATATTTAGCTTCAGCATTATCAAGCTCTCGTTCCATTATAGTTTGCACCTTCGAATCCACAGTCAGCTTCATATCGAGTCCATCCTTAGGAGGCGTGTAGTCATCCGCTTCATCGGGCATTTTCTTCCCTTTGGCATCTGTATAAAACTTAACAGAGCCTTTTTCTCCTTTTAAATCATCATCATAATAGGCTTCAAGCCCAAGAAGTCCTTGGTTATCAATACCGGCAAACCCAAGTACATGAGATAAAAAGCTGCCGAACGGATAATGGCGGATACTATCCTCCGCTACATACACCCCTTTTAAATCGAGCGCTTTGATTTCTTTTGCCTTCTCATTTGAAATTTTTCTCCCTTCTGGCGTAATCTTTTCTATCGATGCTTTTTTCGTGACGTGCTTATATACTTTTTCTTCAGACATATTTAACACCGCAGCCAGCTGTTTGCTCGTTTTCAGCGGATTCTGGACTTGGCGCGGCACGACAAATACGGTCGGTGCACTTTTATTTGTGGCAAGCTTAACGCCGTTCCGATCAAGGATCTCTCCCCGTTCCGGCTCAAACGGCAGGTTCCGGCTCCAGGAATCCTTCGCCAGAGAAGTCAGTTTCTCTCCCATGACAAACTGAACATACCCCAGCCTTGTATCAATGATCAGAAATACGATCACTCCAAAAAGCAAAACAAATAATAAACGTTTTCTAACCGTTACATTCGAGACGCGCAAGGCACCGTTCACTCCTTATTTAGGCTTGTTTCATTTTATGCCTGCGTGTGGACAGGTAGAACGGCGCTCCTCTTTGGAGATATAAAAAAAGAAAGCTCACCCGACGGGGTAAGCTTTCTTTCTATTTAATCAGGATTCTTAAACTTCACCTTGATCACGGTTCCGTCTTTTATTTCTTTGTCCTTCTTAACGCTTTGGCTCACAGCGTAACCTTGTCCGCTCACTTCAATATGAATTCCTGCCAAATCGCCGTATTGAAGAACCTCTCTTCTCGACCAGCCTGTCATATCAGGCATCTTGATTTTGCCCCCCGTTTTCAGGAAGACCTTCTGATTGGTCAAAACTTCCTCACCCGCTTTTGGATATTGCTCTTTTACTGCAATATCACTTCCGATCACAATCGGTGTGAGGTTTTCGTCTTTCGCTTTCTTTTGAGCACCTGTTACAGTTTGATCTGTTAAGTCAGGCATCGCCTGCGCTTTCGTTTCTTCCTTATTTGAATCAGACGTTTCAGTCGGTTCAATGTTCAGGTAGTGCAGGCTGTTTTTCATTGTTGGGTTGAAGATTTCAGATACTGGATTAGAACCTGTTTCATCATTTTCTAATTGCGGCTGCTGCACTGCAACATAGATAAGCAGCTCAGGATCATCTTTAGGCGCCATTCCCATTACGGAAAATACGTAATTATCGCGTCCAGATAGATAACCGTTCTGTCCGGCAATTTGCGCTGTTCCGGTTTTAACAGCCACATCAAAACCTTCAATTTTATATGGCTGTCCAGTACCAATATCAGAGGTAACGACATCACCTAAAATATTACGAACCTTTTTAGCGGTATCCGCAGAAATTGGGGTACCGGCGGACTGAGGTTTATTTTGATAAATGGTTTTTTTCTTGTCAGGGTCAACAATATGGTCTATGACATAGGGTTTCATCATTTTACCGTCATTTGCTATCGCAGTTGCAGCCTGCAGCTGTTGAATTGGTGTAACAGCAGAGGCTTGGCCATATGCAGTCGATGCTTTGTCAAATTCATATTTAAAATTGATTTTACTTGATGCTTCACCCGGCAAGTCAATGCCTGTTTTTTGATAGAAATTGAACTTATGAAGATACTCATTAAACCGGGAATAGCCCAATTTTTCATTAGCCAGTTTGGCAAAAGCAACATTTGAAGACCTTACAACACCGTCATGATATGTTGTTGGCCCCCAGCCTACACCATCATTATGGTCCCTTACAGGTTCTCCGCCAACTATATATGTTCCGGACTTGTACTTTTCATTGCCGTTATACACATTCTCCTGTATGGCAGCAGCGAGTGTGAAAATCTTCATCGTTGACCCGGGCTCATACGCATATGAAATCAAATCGTTATAGTAATTCGTCACATCACGCGTATTCGGGTCAAAACTTGGACGCTGACCCATTGCTAACACTTTGCCCGTTTTCGGATCAACAACTGCGGCCATGACTTTTTTCGGTTTATACTTTTCCGCCACTTTTGTCATACTGTCTTCTAAAAAGGTTTGAATTTTCTGATCAATGGTTAAATATACATTGTCACCATTTTTTGGCGCTGTAATTTTATTTTTGCTGTTCGGGAGCTCCCAGCCGGATTTGTCACTTTCATATGTTACGTATCCGTCCCGCTCCTTCAAATACTGATCCAGCACTTTTTCTAAGCCCATCGCGCCCGTAATTTCATTTGTTTTTTGGTCAACCTCGGCATAGCCGATTAAGTTGGACGCAAATATGCCGTTCGGATAGTACCGCTTTGTATCACGCAAAAATGAAATTCCCGGAAGTTTCAGCTTTTCGATTTTCTGTTTTTGGGAATAGGTAATATCCCGGCCTGCTGATCCGAACTCAACTTGTTTTGCACCCTTCTTATTTAAGATATCAAGGATTTCAGCCTTGTCCAAATCTATCACTTTAGACAGTTCTTCCGCTGTTTTTTCCTTGTTCTGGACATGCTGCGGATGCTTTTTGTCAGTTGTCATTTTTTCATCAAGAACAGCGATCAGCTTATACGTAGCTGTATCCTCAGCAATCACTTTTCCATTTCTGTCTAAAATGGAGCCCCGGCTCGCTTCGATTGTCCGTTTCTTTTCATGCTGCTCTGTCGCTTTTGTCGCAAGCACTTCACCGTCGGCTTTTCCGGTTATTTGAATATATGCCATTCTCCCAAGGATGACAAAGAAAAAGAGAGCGAAACAAATACTTAGAATCGCCGCTCCTCTGTTCATAAATTTATTCTTTTTTGGCATTTGAATCATTCCTGTATGTTTTTCACTTTTTTATCTTTTAAATTCAAGCCGTTCTTTTTCGCAATATCCATAATGCGCTGCGGCTTGCTTAAATCAGCAACGCTTTTTTCGAGGTCACCAATCTGCTTGTTTTCGGAAGAAATTTGCTCCTCAAGCTTTTGCACCTCTATATTTGTTTGGTAAGCCGCATATGCCTTCGATACGATCAAAAGCGATACGCTCAGCACTGCCGCAGCGAAGAGGACGAGAAGCACCTTTTCTCCGAGTGTAATGGAAGCCCTTTTCTTGACAATCACTTTTTTCTCAGGACTGATCGCATGCCGTTGCTGTTTCTCTGGTTGATAAGCTAAATTGCTCATAGGCTGATGACCTCCTTTTAAGTTTGCGTTCGCGTATTGTTATTTTCTTTTTTCAGCAATTCGAAGCTTCGCAGAACGAGCACGATTGTTTTCTGCCAACTCTTCTTCAGATGCCGTGATCGGTTTTCTTGTGATAAGCTTGAGCTCCGGTTCAAACTCTTCCGGTATAACAGGAAGACCCGGAGGAAGTTCCGGAAGTGACGACTTCTCTTTAAACGTAGATTTACAAATTCTGTCCTCAAGTGAGTGGAAGGTAATCACTGATACCCTGCCCCCCGGCTTTAACACGTCAATCGCTTGCTCCAAAGCCTCTTCAAAAACCTTCAGTTCATCGTTCACAGCAATTCTGATTGCCTGAAACACGCGTTTTGCGGGATGTCCTCCGCTCCTTCTGGCCGGAGCGGGAATCGCGTCTTTTATTAGATCGACCAGTTGGCCCGTAGTTTGAATAGGAGATTTGCTTCTTGCCTCCTCAATTTTTCTGGCGATCTGTTTGCTGAACTTCTCTTCACCGTATTTAAAGAAAATACGGACAAGATCCTCATAGCGCCACTCATTTACGACCTCTTTCGCCGTAAGCGTGGCCGACTGGTCCATCCTCATGTCCAAAGGTGCGTCATGATGGTAACTGAATCCTCTTTCCGGTGTATCCAGCTGCGGGGAAGACACCCCTAAATCAAATAAAATACCGTCTACTTCAGTAATGCCGTGTTCATGTAAACATTCTTTTAAATACCTAAAGTTGCTTTTAATCAGAATAAGCTGTCCTTGATAATCGGACAACGCTTCTTCTGCATGCTGTAATGCCGTGTCATCTTGGTCAAAAGCGATTAAACGCCCTTTCTCTGATAACTGCTGTAATAAATATGTACTGTGCCCAGCTCCGCCGAGTGTGCAGTCTACATATGTACCGTCCGGTTTAATATTTAGGCCGTCAACGGTTTCACGAAGAAGTACTGTCTTGTGTTGAAACATTTGTGTTGGTCCCACCTTTTATCAGGATGAATTGAAATTGTTTTTAGAGTGTTATACACGAAGATTCATTATATATCAAACCCAATCATGTTTTCAGCAATTTCAGCGAATGAATCTTCTTGCTCTTCTGTGTATTGTTCCCAAATTACTTTACTCCACAATTCAATTCGATTCGAAACCCCGATAACAACACATTCTTTTTCCAGTTTTGCGTAATTCAATAGAGATGATGCGATATTCACCCTGCCCTGCTTGTCCAGTTCGCATTCTGTCGCACCTGAAAAGAAAAAACGGGTAAATGCGCGGGCATCTTTTTTTGTGAGAGGAAGAGCTTTTAGTTTTTCTTCAATCTGTTTCCACTCGTGCATAGGGTAGCCGAAGAGACATTGATCAAGTCCTCTTGTCAGCACAAACTGCTCACCGAGGCCTTCTCTGAATTTAGCGGGTACGATCATGCGGCCTTTCGCATCGATTGTATGCTGGTATTCACCCATAAACATGATCTTTTGCCCCACTTTCTCTCCTTAACTCACCACTATCCACCACTTCTCTCCACAACTTCATTTTACACTGTTTATACATAAAAAAAAAACCCTGAACTATTCAGGGTTCTTTAAAACTTTATTTCAAAGTTTGACAACTTGATGTTGATTTTGAAAAGAAAATGGCAGATTCTTGAATGATGTGAAGAATTTTGGACCGTACCTGTTTAAATAATACATGATATTCCAAATTCGCTCTTGCGGTGCGAGCAGCGGTTTAATGCTATTTTGGATTCTCTCATAATCCCTTAAGACATAGCCTTCTTTTTCTTCAATTCGTTTTGTCACTGTACGCTCTAAAAACTGAAGCTGGTCCTGAATAAACGCCGCGTTCTTCAGGAGCAAAGGCTCCATGCTCTGATCAACCTTAAGCGCCTCCTGCCGGACGGTTTTATGAATTGCTTCAATCTGGTTTTTTGCTTGCTCAATCACCGCGGTAAACTCTTCTGGAATCTGGTGTTCAAAGTATTTTTCTTTTTGGTTTTCCGTCCCGCCTTCTATCGCCTCTTGTAATGATATCTTTCGTTCAACCAGTTTTTTCTCAATATGGCGCTCGACTATCGTGATGTTCAGCCTCGGCATAACAGGAGGCATTTTAAAGCCCATCGCTGCAAAAGCCTGTTTGAGCTCACCCCAATAGTTGATTTCACCGGGGCCCGCGATAAATGCCAAGGTAGGAATCAAAAATTCCTGCATTAACGGTCTCGTTACAACATTATTGCTGAAGCGTTCAGGATGTTCTTCTATATGCGTATAAAGTTCATCCATCGACCATGCCAGATCAAGCTCCTTAATCACAAAACGGCCGTTGTCCTTCTCAATTAAAAAGCGTTCCTCTTCATATTCATAAAACAGATTTGCCTGCTCTTTTCCAGACTCGATAATCGGCTTGTAGCCCGCTTCGCGCATGAAGTCCTGCTGTTTAGAAACAGCGTGTGCAAGTTCATCATTGTCACGGAGGATCTTTTGGAACATGGCGGTTTCCAGCTTTTTAATTCCCGGGTCTCCGGAATTTAACAATACTAAGCCTTCCTCTTGAAACAGATCCGCAATCAGCTGTTCAAAGAAATCAGTAAACGTAACAGATTCCCTTAAACATCGTTTCACATGTTCTAGAAGTGTGTTCGTATGGTCTGTTTCTTCAAAAGCCGCAAACACATCGTCTATCCATGCGGCGCATTTTTCTTGGTCAAGCGGTGTGTTGGCGGCAGATGACTTTTTCCAGTAAGACTGCGGTAGCTTTTTTTTCACCGGACCGCTTTCTTCTGACGTGTGGACAAAATTAATTTCATCCAAATCATGGTCTTCTCCGGCAACCCAAAAGATCGGTACAACAGGCACTTGCAGCTGTTCTTCCTTTTCCTTTGCTAAAACAATAATTGAGATGATTTTATGTATGGTGTAAAGCGGTCCTGTTAAAAGCCCTGCCTGCTGTCCGCCGACAACAGCAACACTTGACGGATCCTTCAGCTTCTCAATAGAATGCTGCATGGCGCTTGAGCCGAATTTGTTGTGATAAGAGGATAAATAGGCTGTCAATTCCTCTCTTGCGAAAACCCGCGAGGATAAACCTTTCAGTCTTTCTTGCCACATATCCTTATGATGAATGCTGTAATCAAAAAAAGAAGACATTTCTTCTTTACCATCTATATAGTGCTGTACAAACACATTCTGATTTTTGATGGAAAGTTCAGTTAGCTGCATCTTCTAGAACTTCCTTTCTCCAATAAATAGTTAGTTATCCGAAATGAGTATAGCATGTTACCAGAAAAGCTCAAAAGACTTTGTTTGGGTTTCGCTCCAAAGCTTTGATGCTGCCATGTAAAAACGCAAGGTGAACAGCGTCGCGGCCTTGAAGCTGTGCTTCTTTCAGCAAATATCCGAGGATGGCGTCAGCCTCCGTCTGCCGTCCGGCGGCCACATCGACCAGCATGGAAGAGCGATTGTCTTTCGTTTGCTCACAAACTGCACGTACACGCTCCCAGGCCGCCTCTTCATCTTCCAGCCGCAAAATGCTGCACGCCTCTTGAAAAACGAGCTTCATATAAGAAAAATAAGCAGGCACAGTCAACAGCTCTCCATTTTTCACACGCAGAAGCGCAGTTAACGGATTGATGCAGGCGTTTACGATCAGCTTGCCCGTCAGCAGGCGATACCAATCCATCTCATAGCGAATTGGGAATTCGGAATGGTTATGCTGAAGCACCGCGTTCAGGAGATCTGGTTCAGCTTGCTTGAACGCGCTCCATTTTATCGCACCAATGCCTGTATGTTCAACGGCTGTATCCGATTTCCTTACAGCTCCGTGCTCAACAACCCCAACATAAACGGAATGGTCAGCACCCCAGTCTTTAAGGCCGTGTATATGGCCCATACCGTTTTGCAAAAATAAAATATTTGTTTTTTTGATTCGTTCAAGCATCGGGAAAACAGTCTGAAGCTGATGCTGTTTCACTGTCACGACAAGAAGGTCAAAACATGAATCAATAGCTGTGCCCGCGCTGCAATGAGCATTGAACGCTTTTCCGGCTTTATAAAGCTGAATCCCTTCCGATTGAATCGCTGCGGCCTGTTCATCCCGCCTTGTCAAAACAGTCACCTCATGATCCAAAGATAAATAATAGGCACATAAAAGACCGACGGAGCCCCCGCCGAGAATTCCAATTTTCATGATGTCACACCCAATTTAACATTTACGTATTATCATAGCAGAAGTATGAAAAAAATACTTCACAGAGATTTCAAAACACTTAAATTAAAGTTTAAATATTTGGATTTTTTAAATAAAGCGTTTACAATATATGTAGAGAACAACAAAGGGGGAGATTGGTTTGATTAAAGTAGAACGTCTGCTCGTCAACTATAAAACGCTTGAAGAATTCAAGAAATTCAAAGAATACGGTATACAAGAGCTCTCAATGCTTGAAGATCTTCAAGATAATATCATTGAAAATGACAGCACTTCGCCTTTTTATGGGATTTATTTCGGGGATAAACTGGTAGCGCGAATGAGTCTGTATCAAGTCAATGGCAAATCAAATCCTTACTTCGACCAACATCAGGATTACTTAGAGCTTTGGAAGCTTGAGGTCCTTCCAGGTTATCAAAACAGGGGCTACGGTACAGCATTGGTTGAATTCGCCAAATCATTCAGAATGCCGATTCGAACAAATTCTCGGATTAAATCAGCAGAGTTTTTTAGTAAAATGAACTTTGAACCAGTCAAATATGACATGGCGCGGGACAAAGGGGAAAACCCGCTCATCTGGCATCCGGATATGGATGGCGAAATGACACCGGGTGAATCAGCATAGAAATGAAACAACCGGCCTTTGATGATCCTAGGGCCGGTTCATTTGATGGTTCATTACGTTTCTTGAGCTGTTTTTTTCAGTCTCCCGTCTTCTTTCGAAACAACCATTTTTCTGGCTCGATCCATTATATCGATCAGTGCCTTGTAGTCCTCTTCTGTCATCTCCAACTGGTTTCTCAATGTTTGGTTTTCACTCCGTAAATCCTCGAGTTCTTTTTGCAGCGACTGAATTTGCTCCTTCATTTTTTCCTTTTCAATGTGGAATTCTTGCGCGGACGGCGCTTCTTTAAACTGTTCGAGAAACTCAATCACATCCTGAATGGACAAATCTCTTTTCCCCTCTGAAGCTGCCGGGGCAGCCTGCTTGACGGAATTCGGCATATTGACGGAATGAACCCCAATTTGTTTCCTTAGTTCTTTCCGCTGTTTTTTTGCCAGTTCTATGCCTGATTGGTATTGCTTTCTCACATAAGAGTTCCACCTGAATCCGCAGGCAGCGGCTGTTCTGGTCAGTGCCCTTCCGACCTCCTCAAAGGCAGAAAGCTGTGTTCCGCCCTCGCGAATATGACGAAGCACTACTTCTGCCAGCAGCAAATCCTCATCCTGTGTCCAAGCATCTTGTCTTGTAATGGTCAAATCAATCTCCCTCCATGTCAGCTTATTTATCTCATACATATGCCGGTAATAGATTAGATAGACTATTTGCACTCACAAATTTTCTGCAAGCTGACAGGAAGAAAAAAAGAAAAAGCGCAGGGTTTTCACCCTGCGCTTTTCTTATTAGTTACTTTTTACATTTATGTCTTTGCCGTTGTATGATCCGCATGCTTTGCATACACGGTGAGACAATTTCATCTCTCCGCATGACGGACATTCTGTCATACCAGGTACATTAAGTTTGAAATGTGTACGGCGCAATCTTTTTTTCATTTTAGAAGTTCTTCTAAAAGGTACAGCCATTATTCCCACCTCCTTAAAGAGTTAAGATTCATCATCTTGTTTTAAGAGCTTTTCAAGGGCTGCAAGTCTCGGATCGACTTTGTTCTTCTTGTCTTCCTCTGAAATGACTTGCCAGTCCTTTCCTTCTTGAGGAGCAGCTCCTTTTTCTTGTTCAGATTCACAAAAGATTTGCATAGGGATTTCTAAAAGAATTTCTTCTTTCACGATCGGAGTTAAGTCGATAGTATCGTCCTCAACAGTGTGAACGTCATCATCTTCTATATCATCCGTCTGATGAAATATAAACAGTTCTTTTGTCGAAATTGTAAATGGATACGGAACATCAACGAGTGTTCTTGAGCATGGCAAAATCATTTCGCCTGAGATCGTAAAATCAAACGAAACCTGCTTAGATTTGATATCCGCTCTGCCTTTCACCCTTACAGGAGAAATGCGGCGAATGTCAGAATTCAGCTTTGTCAGCTCATGTAACTCAACTGTCTCATCAAACTCAAAACTCGGTTTTTTCATTTGATGCAACTGATAAATCGTCCATTTCATTTGTATCACCTCAGGAAAGCAACAAACATGATTATAGCTTTTAAGAATGTTTTTGTCAATATTTTTTCTTTACAGCATAATGCTGCCAGCCAAGCATCGTTGACAGCTGAATATACTATGCATACACTTAAATCAAAAAAGACGTAAGAGTTTTCAATTGCAAATGTACCATACGTTTTTAAACATAGCAAGAAAGGCGGAAAAAATATGAAAGCTGTCGGATTGGTGGTTGAGTATAATCCCTTTCATAACGGACATCTTTATCATGCCCAAACAGCCAAGCGGCAAACCGGATGTGACACGGCTGTTGCGGTGATGAGCGGACATTTTCTGCAGCGCGGGGAGCCTGCTGTTGTATCCAAATGGGCCCGCACAAAAATGGCGCTTCAAAGCGGAGTCGACCTCGTAATCGAACTCCCTTATCTTTACGCGGTGCAAAAAGCGGAGATTTTTGCACACGGCAGCGTCTCCACTTTGAACAAACTGGGATGCGAGGCACTGTTTTTCGGGAGTGAGAACGGAAAGATTGAGCCGTTTTTAGAAACCGCAAAGGTAATGGATGAGCATAAAGATTCGTTTGATCAATGTATCAAAGAAGAGCTTAAAAAGGGTGCCAGTTATCCATCAGCTGCTGCTATCGCCTTCAAATCGATTTTACATACAGAAAACGGACTTGATATGTCGAAGCCGAACAATATTTTGGGGTACCATTATGTGAAATCGATTCTTTCCGGCGGATATGAAATGAAACCCTATACGACATCGAGAATCTCCTCGGATTATCATGATGCCGACCTTCCTGATGAAGACAGCCATATCGCCAGCGCAACCAGCATCAGAAAAGCCCTGATTGAAAAGCCTTTTGAAGACTGCGTTACGTTTCTTCCCGCAGCAGCTGCACGGGAATTAGCGGATTACCGCAAGTCTTTCGGGCTGTGGCATACACCAGAAAGCTATTTTTCTTACTTGAAATATAGTCTTTCGACTCTCACAGCCTTAGAATTACAGCAAATATACGAGGTTGAGGAAGGGCTGGAGAACAGAATCCTCCCTTCAATCAGAAAAGCCGGCTCCTATCAGGAATTTATGGAGTTTCTGAAAACAAAGCGATATACGTGGACGAGGCTTCAGCGGATGAGTACACACATTTTAACGAGAACGAAAAAACAGGAGATTCACCGTCTGCTCAATGTCGAAGAGGTGCCTTATATCAGACTACTTGGGATGACGAAAAAAGGACAGGCCTTTTTATCAGAAAAGAAAAAGGAGCTGTCCGTTCCGCTTGTCAGCAAGCTGGCCTCCTTTTCCCACCCCGCTCTCGATCTGGATATTAAAGCAAGCAGAATCTACAGCCTTGCGATAGAAGAGCCCCTTAGAACCGAGTTTGATTTACAAGAATACGGACATGCCCCAATACGATATGACGAGGATGAACGCCGTTTTTTGAGCATATAAAAAAGCACCTGGATAGGGACTGACCCCATAAGATGAGACAAATAAAAAACACCTTCAAGTTTGAAAACGGATAGTTGTTATCCGAAATAAGACTTGGAGGTGTTTTTTGTATGGGAACAAGAATGAGTTATCCGATTGAAGTCAAACAGAAGGCTGTAGAAATGAGATTGGCAGGCGTGCCTATGAAAGAGATCATGCAGGAATTGAATATCAAGAATAAGACGCAGGTTCAAACATGGGTTAGATGGCATAAAGCTGGAGATACACATCGATTTGAACAGCCTGTTGGTAAGCAATACACTTACGGAAAAGGTCCGGAGTATTCTTCCGAATTAGAGAAACTGCAGGCAGAGAACCGTTATCTGAGACAACAAAATGAAGTTTTAAAAAAGTACAACGAATTGGAAAGGAAGTTGATAGCCAAACGTCAGTCGAACTTGTAGAAGTATTGCACGGCACAATGACCGTACAGAATATCTGTGTTCATTTAGGTATCTCACGAGCGTCTTATTATCGTTGGAAGAAGAACCTGATGAAAGATCATCCCAAGCGCCATTTGGAAAAACAAATCGGCACGTTGTGCCGAGAGCACAAGTATCGATATGGATATCGAAAAATTACAGCTATATTAAAAAAGGAAATGCGTATTAACCATAAAACTTCAGCGTATCATGCAGAAAAATCAGTGGCAGTGCCGGGTTAAGGTGAAAAAGCGCAAGAAGAATGGGCAGCCATATGCCGTGGTTGATAATATATTAGATCGGAACTTTCAGTCCGATCATCCTCTTGAAAAACTAGTAACGGATATCACGTATTTGCCTTATGGACAGAAACAATTGTACCTTTCCAGTATATTGGATGTATACAATGGAGAAGTGATTGCTTTCACGATTGGAGATAAGCAGGACACAGACTTTGTCTTAAACACACTTGATCAGCTGCCAACACTGCCTCAGAAATGCGTGTTACATAGTGACCAAGGATCTGTGTATACATCTTATGAGTATCAGAAAGCTGTTAAAACAAAAGGCATTACCATGATCATGTCCCGCAAAGGGACGCCCGCTGATAATGCCTCCATCGAATCGTTTCATTCCTCACTAAAGTCTGAAACGTTCTATCTTAACAGCATTAATCGAACCACGACCGCCATCGTAGAACGCACTGTCAAAGAATACATTTATTATTATAACAACATTCGTATTCAAACGAAACTAAACAGCCAATCACCGATAAGCTATCGGCAATTGGCTGTATAAAAGGTGTTTTGATCCCTGTCTCAAAAACGGGGGTCAGTCCCATATCAGGTGCTTTTCGCTGTCAGCTTATTCAAATAATCAATCGCATCCTGCAGCGTATCAACAGGCACGATCTTCATGTCCGAATCAATGTCTTTCGCTGTTTTTACTGCATTTTTGTAATCAGAATTGCTGGCGCCGTTTTGATTCGGAGCGAAGAAAATGTCTTTGCCGGCTTTGTCTGCGGCAACAACTTTTTGGTCAATGCCGCCGATCGGGCCGACTTTCCCGTCAATATCAATCGTTCCGGTGCCTGCAATGTCGTAGCCTTTTGTTTCATCTGTTTTTGTCAGCTGATTATAGATTTCAAGCGACATCATTAATCCCGCTGACGGGCCGCCGATATTTTCGATTTCGAAATCAATATCAGGCTTTACCTTGACGTTTCTGTCCGTATACAGCGAAACCCCGATTCCGGCACGGCCAGGCTCATCAGGAAATTGTTTTAACGCAAGGGTGACCGTCTTTTCTTTTTCTTCTCTTTCGATTTTTAACTTTACTTTATCCCCGGCTTTTTTGCTGCTGATATAATCGATCAGCTTTTCAGCAGACTGATAGTTTTTTCCGTCCGCACTGATGATTTTATCGCCGACTTCTATTTTCCCTTTCGCTGGCATGTTTTCGACAACTGAGCTTGCGTAGATGCCGTTAAAGGAATAGCTTACTTTTTTTCCTGCCTTTTGATATGCGGCGATGACGGCATTTTCCTGAGAGCTTTTCATCATTTGCAGCTGCCGTTTCATATATTCCTTATCTGATTCGCCTTCTTCCTTGATGCTTTCATCAGGAACAATTTCATAATAGGGGTGCATTTTAGCCCATGCGTATGTAAATGGATTAGCCGGTCCCACTTTGACAGTCATTAAGGACAGACTCCCTGTTTCCAGGTAGCCCCCCTCCACTTTTATCAGTGAGCCGAGCTCTGTCGCTTCTCCCGGTTTTGTAATATAGTATGGCAGTTTTATAAATGATACAACGGCAATCAGTATGAGGATGACAAGCATCCAGCTGAAATGTTTTTTACGTAGCAAGTTATTAGCCCTCCCAATTCTCTATTTCTTTTTTTATCTGGCTGATCATTCGGTTTGTTGCCTCCTCGCCTGCCGATATCATTTCATCAATATTGGCAAACGAGCTGGAGCTGTATGTTTCAAGAGAAGGGCGAATCATGATATCAGCGGCAATCGTTTGATGTCGCACCAATTCATTTTGCAGTATATCCATACTTTGCATGATTACATCAAAAATATGCGCCGCCTTTTCGGTTTTCCGAACCCTGGAGACATCTGAAGCGATGATAATGTCAGCCCCCATATCTTTTACAACAGAAACCGGAATACGGTCGACCACCGCGCCGTCTACGAGAAGCCGTCCGTCCAGCTTCTGCGGAATAAAAATGCCTGGTATGCTGATGCTTGCCCGAACCGCATCTGACACTGACCCTTTGCGGAAAACAATCTTTTCTCCTGTCTGCAGATCACACGCGACAATTCCAAGAGGGATTTTGAGTTCCTCAATCGGTTTGCCGAATGTATAAGCATGCACGAGCTGCCTGACACGGTCACCTCTCAAAAAACCGAGTTTCGGTACCGTATAATCAGCATAGAGCCGCCGTTTGAAAGCCTTGGCGACTTTTTTCATCGTTTCCACGTCATGCCCCGCGGCATAGAAGCTGCCGACCAAAGCGCCCATACTGCTCCCCGCAATCATATCCACATCAATTTGGTGCTTATGTAAACTGGAAAGCACGCCGAGATGAGCAAGTCCTCTGGCGCCTCCCGATCCTAACGCTAACCCGATTTTAGGTTTGGCCAACATGTTAACCTCCTGCCCGAATTCCCTGTATACGGAATTCTATGGTCTAAACTGAACCCCTATGCTCGTATATTAGTACAAAGGGTCAAGAGGACAGGTACTGCTTGGCCGTTTCGAGTCATACCATATTTTATCATGATATACATGTCATTGTGCATTTTTAGCGTCGGGGAGGTAAGAATGAACTTGTCGAAGATTCATACACTTTTGATTGCTGCGTTTTTTATTTTTTTAACAGCGACTGTCATCTCACATCCGCAGGCCTCATTCGAAGCCTCTAAAACCGGGCTGTCCATGTGGTGGGAGGTCGTATTTCCGTCTTTGCTGCCGTTTTTCATACTGTCTGAGCTATTAATCGGCTTTGGTATTGTAAGGTTTGTCGGTGTTCTGCTTGAGCCTTTTATGCGCCCTATTTTCCGCGTGCCGGGTGTCGGCGGCTTCGTTCTGGCCATGGGCATGGCATCAGGGAACCCCGCGGGCGCAAAACTGACGGCAAGGCTGCGGCAGGAAAAACAGATTTCAAGAGTAGAAGCAGAACGGCTTGCTTC
The DNA here is from genome assembly GCF_014250375.1 of Bacillus sp. PAMC26543. Lineage (NCBI taxonomy): Bacteria > Bacillati > Bacillota > Bacilli > Caryophanales > Bacillaceae > Bacillus > Bacillus sp. PAMC26543. The sequence goes on from NZ_CP060193.1 coordinate 2,576,503, forward strand.
CTTCACCAATTCATCCAACCCGCTCTTTATTTTTGGAGCTGTCGCCGTCGGCTTTTTTCAGAATGCGTCATTAGGTATTTTATTAGCATCTGCACACTATTTGGGCAATTTGGCTGTCGGTTTAACGATGCGCTCCTACGGGCGTAAAGAAGAGCGCCAGCTCATGAGAAATAAAACCATAGCTTTGCCTTCTATCAAAGATGCTTTACATGCGCTTCACACCGCAAGGCTTGCGGAAAAACGGCCTTTAGGAAAAATTTTGGGCGACGCTGTAACCTCATCCGTTCAAACGCTTCTAATGGTAGGCGGTTTTATTATTTTGTTTTCTGTCTTTAATCGTTTGTTATCCGTCGTACAGCTGACCGATATTCTCTCTATTGTTACAAAAGGCGCACTGACCTTGTTTCAGCTTCCCGCTCAATTGGACATTCCTCTATTATCAGGAATGTTTGAAATCACATTAGGAAGCAAGCTTGTCAGCGAGACAGATGTCTCCCTTTTGCAAAAAGCTGTTGTTGTCAGCTTTATCCTCGGATTCAGCGGCTTTTCCGTTCAGGCTCAGGTGGCAGGCATTTTATCAGAGACGGACATCAGATTTAAACCATTCTTTATCGCGCGTGTGCTGCAAGGCATTTATGCCGCCGTTTTTGTCATTCTGTTATGGAAACCTCTTTACACTGCGTGGCATGACCATGATCAGTACGTTTTTAAATCTCTTGATACAGGTGAGCTGCCGACAGCTCTTATCAGCGGATGGAATCTGCTTGTGCAGATTGGCCCTGCTGTCACGTTATGTGCACTGTTTACGTACATTTTCATTTTTTCTTACAGACTGACAAACGGTACAAAAAAAGGATGAGCTTAAAAACACTCATCCTTGCCTGAATTTTTCCTGAAGCGCCTTCTCGACTTCCGGCGGTACAAATTCTGACACCGCACCTTTATACTTTGCCACTTCTTTTACTATGCTTGAGCTTAAGAAAGAATATTGGTTATTTGTCATCATAAAAAAGGTTTCAATTGATTCATCAAGCACACGGTTTACGGATGTTCCCTGCATCTCGTACTCAAAATCAGACACCGCTCTCAAGCCTCTTAAAATGGCTTTTGCATTTTTTCTTTTTGCATAATCAATTAACAGCCCTTGTGACGTTTCAACTGTTATGTTCGGAATGTCTTTTGTCACTTCTCTCAAAAGCTCACAGCGTTCTTCTACACTGAATAGCGGCTTTTTTGAAGAATTGTTCAGCACACACACATACACTTGATCAAATATATTGGCCCCGCGTTTAATGATATCCAGATGCCCGTAGGTCACCGGATCAAAACTGCCGGGACAGACAGCTATACTCGTCACATCACAACCCCCTCTTTTTATAGATCGCCACCCCTGTCAGGCCGTAGGTTTCTTTTCTTGTTATCACTAGATCACCTACTGCTTCGGGAAGCTCGACGTCTTTGTCATGCTCTGCGACGATAAAGCCGCCATCCTCCAGCATTTGTTGTTCGTCTATCACACTTAAGAGCGCCTTCAGTTTTTGTTCCTTATACGGAGGATCAAGAAAAATCCCGTGAAAGCCCGCTTCTCTTTTCGCAGCTGCGTGCAAAGCACGTTCCGCATCATTACGGTACACATCTGCGTATGCTGTAAGCTCTAATGTTTTCAAGTTCGATTTCACCGTTTGAATCGCTTTAAAATCACGGTCAACAAATACACAATGCTCAAACCCTCGTGAAAGCGCTTCAATACCAAGACCTCCGCTTCCTGCGAATAAGTCAAGTCCCCTGCCCCCGTCAAAATAAGGGCCAATCATATTGAAAATGGATTCCTTCACTTTATCGGTTGTCGGTCTCGTTGATGTTCCCGGCACTGCCTTTAGTGAACGGCCTTTTTTTGATCCAGAAATTACTCTCATGTTCCACACCACTTTTTCTAAAAGCTATTTTGTTTCCTTGTTCGGCCGGACGCCGTTATGTATAAGAAAAAACCAATCCTATCTTATCATAAAGCATTCTTTCAAACAATGAGCGCTAATCTTCATATACAAGTGTATAAGCGGAATGATCATTGTCCATACTATAAGCAACAGCATCCAGAGGATGTTGTTGCCAACCGCGGAGAAGACTTACGTTTCCCCATAAGTTCTTCCTCCGGTTTCTCCTCTCCCTTTGCCTTCTCCTTAACTTGTTAAGGAATAGAAGGACCCCGCAGAAACCTGCGGGGATTTTTTTATACAGCTATATTCCGATTTTATAATCATATTCTTTTGCTTTATCAAGCTTTGACTCAAATTCCAATTTTAAAAACGGTTTATATGAAGGCTCAACTTTCTTAACAAAAGAATAAGATGAGATCTTGTCCATTGTTTTTTCAATTTGGCCCATATCACAATACAGCACGACATATTTTAAGCGTTTTGACACATAATGCACATTTCCAAACTTTCTCAGCATTTTGCTTTGCTTTAAAGAATGAAGATACACAATCATGCCTTGGCGTCTATTCTCCAATACATTCACCTGCCTGATTTCTCTTATATGTAAAAGACGAGACGGCCAGTCTCGTCATGACACTTTGCATCCGCAGCCGCCGCCTGATCCGCAGCCGCCTCCGCATGAAGACAAACCGTCAAAATAAGGATTCCCAGTCGGAACTTTAATATGCTCTGATACAGCTGTCCCAATTTCAACGCTGATTTCATCAAGAATAGACTGCAGTTCCGTCTCTGCTTTTTTGAAGTCGGCCACCTTATCGTTCAGGTCGAGCTCCCGTTTGATCTCCCTCATTTTTCGGGATATTTCTCTATAGTCAGGATGATATTTGCCAAAACGCTGCACATCCTCATATTGCTCTTTTATTTTGATAAAAGAACGAATAATCCGCCCTGCCTCTTCATCTTCCTGGAGACGCTTGTAACAATTGCGGTAGTTCTCAGCCGTCTCCGACTGCAGAATCATCTCGGCAAGCTGCTGAGCTTCACTTTGAAGCCGCACGGATTCCATCGTCGCATACATAGCACGCACCTCCAGTTGTTAGTTTACCATGAAACCAGCCAATTGGAAAATGCTTAGCCGCACTTAAAAATGGAGTTGTAAAAGCCTCCCTAGTTTACACAATGAAAAAGACCCATTTTCGGGTCTTTTAATCTTTTGTCCGCATTGCCTGGAACATTTGCATCATCATTTGCGCCATTTGAATCCCGTTCGTAAATTGATTCACCCGATGCGGAATGGTTTTTTCGTAAAAATTCATCATCTCAAGCTGAAATGAAGCCAGGTCATCCGGCTTTCTCGCAAGCCTCCGATACCATATCGGCTGTTCTCTTAAGAATCGTTTTCGTTCTTTATCTGCTAAAATAAATTCCTGAACGTCTTTGCGCATATAAGCTCTCCTTTATTAATCCTTCCGAAAAGAAAAAGGATGCTGTCCGGGTCCTGGCTGAGATTGCTTCTGTCCGCTTCCGGAAAATGTGTTGAGAAGGCTTTGCAACGATGAGATCGATTGGCTCATTTTATTGATCTGTTCATTCATTTGATTGACATCCATCTTTTTCACAGCTGTAACCATTTTAGAAACAAAATCATTTTTTTCTGATGTTTCGGGTGCCGCTTCTGCGGCTTCCTCCGGTTCTCTGTACGGGTCCCAAATTGGGTCTTTCTCTCCGAAAAGGACCCAATTTTCGTACACGTCCTGCCAGCTTCTTTGTTCTTTGCGCACTTCTTTAATCAGCTTGGGATGTTTTTTAACGAATTGTTTAAAGTCATTAATTGAATGATTGGCATGTTGATTGGCCACAATCCTCACCCCCTCCGAAAAATATACCTACTACAATGTATCGGTTTGTGAGCCATTGTGTTCGCCTAATATTCATCGAAAAATCATTTTCTCGTAAAACAAGAAGCGCAGAATAACAGAAGCTTCCTCCCCCGATAAAGCCGGGGCCTTAATTGTTCCTGAAATCAAGATTCCTGCCTTTTGCAAATGTTTGGGATTCCGCATTCCAAAGCCCATCAGAACAAGATCCTTAATCGCCCCCGGCCGATCTTAAAGTCTCCTCATCAAAAAAGAGCCGGACAGCAACACGTTGATCCAGCTTCAGCTCCTTAAAAGTTCATTTTTTTGGTAATGTCACTCACAGTATCCATTGAGAAAGCTTCGTCTGCTGCAATCACCTTGTTCTAAAGCCTTTGCAGAAACAATAAAAAGCCGCAGAACCTGTCGTCCGCGGCTGATTTCAGCGTTTAATAAAGTTTTGAGTGTAATACTTCCGGTCTACACCGACGCCAAGGTGCGTGTAGTCTGAATGTAAAAGCGCTTTTCGATGGCCTTCACTATTCAGCCAGCCTTCTACAGCAGCCGGACCGTCCACATAATTGTACGCGATATTTTCTCCCGCTTGCTCAAAGTCGACATCCCCTTTTTCTAAGCGGTCCTTCAGCGTGCCGTATTTCTTCGATACATGGGAGAAATAGTTGTTTTCTTTCATATCCTCACTGTGGCCAAAAGCCACTTCGGCCGTCGGCTGATCCCACTCAAGCTTAGCTAACCCATGTTTGACACGAATAACATTGGTCAAATCGAGTATTTGCTTTTCACTCGTTGATTGGATCTCTTTCCACTTATCTTCCGTAACGGTTTGCGGTTCTACTAACTCACCGCGGTACACTACCTCATAAGGTCTTTGCTTGACAAAGGTTTGCGCATCAAACGCCCTGATGCTGGATAGCTTCCCTTCAAATTTGTCCATATACAGCTGGACGTACATCTTCCCTACTTTTACAGTCGGTCTGGTGTTGATGTCCTCTTCAGAAAACTCAAACCGATAGGAATTTCCTTTATACTCTACATTTACAAACGGAGCCACCTGGGTTGTCTTAAATACTTCTCCCGTTGACTCACCGATTTTGAAGGGCTTTGCGTTAATATCATTTCCCGCCGCAAATAATGTGACCACTTTATTGTGCAGCATCCCGATTTGCACATACTGGTCTTTTCCCTGATTGTAAACCCACCATTCGTAATCATAAGCCGAGGGGTCAATACGTTCCGGTTCCCCAAGTTTTTTCTTTACATCGTCGGCGGATTTGCCCATAAAGGACAATAATCCTGAAGTCGGCATATGTATTCGTTTGCCGCTTGCCGCTTCCTCGTTAGAGACTTGAGGTTCGCTGTCATTTGATTTTTTTTCAGGAACAGCCCCATATTGAATAAACAGAACGTAAGTTCCGCAAATAATCAAGAGGATAACCATGGCTCTTAATATATTTTTCAATCTATCACCCCCGTGATGTGAATTGCATGTCTTGCCTTATTTTTCATTACAATACAGCCTATTTAACATGTCAAAGATTTATGTGTTAATGCAAAAAGCCTTGCTCTCTGTTTTCGTCCTCTGAAATATCTGATAAAGCACTGCCGGCACGTTCATTTGTTTGTTCAGATAAGGAAAGATCGCCAAGCGTGACAATACCAGTCAGCTTGTTGTTTTTGGTTACAGGTATGCGCCTGAGCTGATGGGATGCCATTAAATGAAGAACCTCATCAACTGGCGCGTCCTCTTCCACACTGACAGGTTTTTCAGTCATAGCGTCAGTGATTTTTTGCGAGTTTGGCCTTTTTGAGGCGATGCCTCTTAACACCAGATCACGATCGGTTACGATGCCGACCAGTGTTTCTCCATCCTCATCAACTACCGGAATGGCTCCTACATCCGCGTCTTTCATCTTTACCGCAGCTTCATATACATTATCTAATACCGTGCAATATTGCAAGTCAGCTGTCATCAGATCTTTTATTTTTGTCATCCGTAAAACCTCCTTTTATCTAGTGATATTTTCGTCAAATTTTCATTTTTGCATACTTTCAAAAGAAGAAGATTCATTGAAAGTTTAACGCTTTCATACTATGATTGTCAGGAAAGGTAATTTTTATAAGGAGGGGTCAGTGTTGAAGTTTACTGATAGCGGACTTGAAGGGGTAAAGGCTGAGCTCAGCCTCTTGGACGATTTGATGGAAAGCAAGGGACTCATCAGAGCCGGTCAATGGGATTATGAAAGAGTGACCTATGACAGAAAGTTTTCGACGATTGAGGGAACGTTTTACCTGCGGGTTCAAGGCATTGCGGCAGAGGGCGATGTCGGAAGCGGCCGCGCCGTTATTCAATTAATGCCCCCTCTATTAGGAAAACACTATTACCCGCACGGAGTGGAATACGGAGAAACAGAAGAATTCCCAGTGCAGGTTGTGACCAAAAGCAAGGCACTCATCCAGGACATCTCCGACATGCTGAAAACAGTTCAAATGTAATAAAAAAGGTACAGCCGATTGCCGCTGTACCTTTTATGATATCGTCTGCTGAATATAAGGCGGCTCCTCCTGTCCATCCTTTTCCCTTTCCTTCTTCACCCATTGGAAAAAGACAATAGCCAAAAAAGCGCCGTACACAATTTCCTGAATGATTTTCATCATAACTGCCCCAAGCTGCTGATCCTCTAACAAAGGAAGTGTGTTAAACATTTCCGGTCCTGTTAACGGAACCTGTCCCAGCATATCCGCAGGAACACAAAGCTTCATTGCTTCCGCCCAGGCAGACGGATCGGTATAAGTGGCATATAATGGCGTGCCGCTAAACATGATCAGTGCACAAGCAGGCGTGAGCAGCATACCGTCCGCCATAATATAGCCCAGCTTCATCAAACCGCTGAGCTGCGGGAGCCGAGCCACCTTGTGTACGAGCGGCCACCACATAAAAAACGCTAACACGAAGATGAGCCAAGTCATTAACGCATGGTAAAGCGTATCCGTTTTGACAGTATCAAATATTAGCGGCACATGATATAGAGAAAAAATGCCGTTAAATAAAAGCAATGCAATTAAAGGTGTAGAGAAAAATGTAAAAAATGGTTTAATGGCAGGCCGAAAAATCATTTTTTCCCAGGCCCATGCGGGAATTCCTGCGATTAATAAAGGCGGAACCACTAAATACAAAACAGCCATCTGCACCATATGGGCGCTGAACATAATATGTCCGAGCAGATCAACCGGGCTTCCTTCGGCTGCATATAAAAACAGCATCGCCGACAGAAAACAGGCCATTTCTTTACCCGTGATACGGTCAGGCTTTGAAGTCAACCGTCTGTAAAAAAAGATGTAAAACACCGTGATGCCTAAAAGGATACAAAAAAGATAAGGGCTCCACATGGCGCGAAACCCAAACACGTCTAACTGATTCATGTCTTCACCTCCGGCGGCTGCTCAAATTACCACCATATAATTGTAACAAACGCAAGCACCGTAATGAACGCGACAAACATGCCTGAATACAGAAACAATGCCGGCGCTTCATGCCCTTTCTGATTCATATGCATGAAGTAATACAGCTGAAATATCACTTGAATAGCCGCGAGCAGTATAATGAAAGGAATCGTAAACCAGCTGCCGATGCCGTCTGTTGCCACAGTCAGAAATGCAACGAGCGTAAGGCCGATCATCAGGCCAAAAGACATGACTTGATATTTCATCTCCTGAGCATGCTTCTTTTTCTTATATTCAAGGTCGCTGCTGATATGTCCTCTGCTTTTTTTATCGACCATGTTTATCCCACCATCCCCATTAAATATACAACGGTAAAGATAAAGACCCACACGACATCAATAAAATGCCAGTAAAGACTGGCCACGTAAAACTTAGGCGCTGTATATAAGCTTAAGCCCCTTTTTGCATTGCGGATCATCAGCGTGCTGATCCACAAAAGGCCAAACGCCACGTGTGCACCATGTGTGCCGACAAGCGTATAAAACGATGAGCCAAGCGCCGAGCTTGTGATGGTAAAGCCAAACTCATGTGTGTAATGCTTAAATTCATAAATTTCCAAGCCTAAAAATCCCGCACCCAATAACAAGGTAATTCCCAGCCAGAGCTGCATTTTGCCAAATGAAAAGTTTTTCATATGGTACATCGCATACACACTCGTTAAACTGCTCGTTAATAAGAGCATTGTGGCGATAAAAACGAGTGTGACATCAAACATTTCTGTCGTAGGCGGGTCACCGGCGTTTGAATTCCGTAGTGCAAGAAAAGTGGCGAAGAGAGACGCGAACAGAACAGTCTCTCCCCCAAGAAAAAGCCAAAATCCTAAAAATTTATTTTTCCCTTCCAGTGTTGCTTTTTCGGGAGAAGCTGGAAAGGTCTCTGCGGTGAATTTTTCTTCAATTTGCATTACGCCTTCACCCCTTTATCATCGTTCGGCAGTTCCTCTTTGTGAATATGATAACCGTGATCATCAATCAATGAACGGAGCAGCATTGTAAAAAATGTGATGCCAAGTCCGATAAAGATCACCGGCAGGCCCCAAGCGTGGTCGGTTCTATACAAGAGACCAAAGGCAGCGACAAAGAGACCGAAGGAAATGATCAGCGGCAGAATTGAACCGTTTGGCATATGGATATCATCAACCGGTTCAGCCGGTGTCATAGATTTGTGTCCCGCCTGCTTTTCGATCCACAGCGGGTCAAGCCCTCTGACAAATGGAAGCTGTTTAAAATTATATTCAGGCGGCGGTGACGAAACAGCCCATTCAAGCGTACGTCCGTCATGCCATGGATCATCTCCGACATATTCGCCCTTCACCGAAGTCCATATGACATTGACAAGCAGGAGGATAACTGCTGCAGCCATAAAAAACGCCCCGATTGTACTGATCAAGTTGCCGGTTTCAAGGCCCTGGCCTGGCAAGAAGGTATAAACACGGCGCGGCATTCCCATTAAACCGACAAAGTGCTGGATGAAAAAAGTAAGATGGAAACCGATAAAAAACAAAACAAATGAAATTTTCCCCATTGTTTCATGCAGAATTTTACCGAACATTTTCGGCCACCAGAAATGAACACCGGCTAATAGCCCGAATACGACTCCGCCTATAATGACATAGTGAAAGTGCGCCACAACAAAATACGTATCATGGAACTGGTAATCTGCAGCTGCCGCAGCCAGCATGACACCTGTCACACCGCCAAGCACAAAGGATGGGATAAATGAGACGGCATACAGCATGGCCGTCGTGTACTTCACATTTCCTCCCCAAATCGTCAGCAGCCAGTTAAATATCTTAATCCCGGTCGGAATCGCGATCGCCATTGTGGCAACTGCAAAGATTGCGTTCGCAATCGGTCCGAGGCCTGTCGTAAACATGTGGTGCACCCAAACCATAAAGCCAAGAAAACCGATAAGCACGATCGCAAAAACCATTGAAGAATATCCAAACAAACGCTTTCTGGAAAACACCGGGATGACCTCTGAGAAAATGCCGAAAGCAGGCAAAATCAGAATATAAACCTCCGGATGTCCGAATATCCAAAATAAATGCTCCCAAATAATCGTGTTACCGCCAAGCTCAGGATTAAAGAAATTTGTGCCGAACAGCCGATCCAGCATCATAAGAGCCAAGCCAACCGTAAGCGGCGGAAACGCGAACAAAATCAATGCCGACGCCACAAATGTCGTCCATGTAAACAAAGGCAGCCTCATGTACGTCATGCCGGGAGCCCTCATGTTAATAATCGTGGCCAAAAAGTTAATCCCGGCTATCAGCGTCCCCAGTCCGGATATTTGCAGTCCAAGGACGAAAAAGTCTATGCCGTGCCCTTTTGAATGAAGCGAAAGCGAGGCATATGACGTCCAGCCCGCATCTGGCGCTCCTCCCAAAAACCAGCTTAAGTTTAAGAAAATGCCCCCGAAAAAGAAGAGCCAAAAACCAAGCGAATTTAAAAATGGAAACGAAACATCCCGCGCTCCGATCTGCAATGGAACAACCGCATTCATCAAAGCAAATAAAAGCGGCATCGCAGCCAAAAAGATCATTGTCGTTCCGTGCATCGTCATCACTTCATTGTACGCTTGAGCACTGAGAAAAGCATTTTCCGGCTTTGCAAGCTGGATTCTGATAAACATCGCTTCAATTCCCCCGACAAGAAAGAAGAATCCCCCTGCGATTAAATAAAGTATCGCGATTTTTTTATGGTCCACCGTCGTCAAATAATCCCAAAGCATAGATCCGCGCGTCCGCTTTTCTGTAAGCGCATTCAACATATGTGACCTCCCCCAATATCTCCCTTTCTTCCCTACTTGCTTTCTGCTTTCAAGCCTTTTAAGTATTCATAAAGCGCGTCCATTTCACTGTCTGAAAGCTTCGGATATGTTCCTGTCATTTTGTTCCCTGGCTTTATGCTCTCCGGGTCTTCCAGCCAGGCTTTCACATTTTCTTTATTCGCATCCTTCACCCCTGCCACTTTTGTCCTTTCACCGAAAGTAGCAAGGTTTGGCGCCGTTCTTGCTGCCTCTGCACGCTTATCATTTGGCTCGACCGCATGGCAGCTCAGGCAGTTCTTCTCTTTGAACAGCTCTTCCCCCTGCTTAGCCAAATCACTTTCTGCTGCCGTCTTATAGTTTTTCATATCTTTTGTCCATGACTGGAATTCTTTCGCAGAAAGCGCCTTTACTTTAAAATCCATGAGTGCGTGTGAAGGCCCGCAAAGCTCAGCGCACTTTCCAAAGAACGTATCTCCCGCCTCTTTGCTGCGTTTTGAATCGAAAGTTAAGAAGAACGTATTTTCGTTATCAGTATTGGTATCAATTTTTCCTCCTGCTGAAGGAATCCAGAAAGAATGTTTTACATCAGAGGCTTTTAAACTGAAATAAACCCGCTGGTCTGTCGGTACGATCAGCTCCTGGCTTGTGATAATGCCGTAATCAGGATACTCGAACTCCCACCAATACAAATTTGCTCTGACATTGACAACGAGAGCATCCTCGGCTTTGCGGTTTTTCTTATCCATAGGTGATGTATCTGCGAGTTCAAGCGTATATAATACGACAGGGATAACAAGAATGATGAGCAGCAAAATAGGGATCACTGTCCATGTGATTTCTAAAAATTTATTCCCTTCCACTTGTTTTGGTATCGTGTTTTCCCCAACCCGTGACCTTCTGAATCTTACAATCACGTAAAAGAAGATAACAGATACGACTGCTACGACAACAACCATAATCAATGTACTGAGCACTGTCAGATCATACTGTTTATCAGCCACCTCGCCAGCAGGCTTGAGCGTGGATAAAAAAGGTTTTCCACATCCGCTTAACAGAAGCGGCACCAAGGCTAATAATAAGATAAGACGCCAATGCTTTACCATTTCACCCAACCCCTTTTCTGGTCAATACAGCGGCGGAAAATAGATTGATTCCATCGCAATCCGGCCGCCTCCCAATAAAGCACTTACATTTCCTCTTCTCTTAAATTATGAGTTTTTTTACTCAAAATGCCATCTATGTATAAAAGTAAAGCCGCCTGATTAAACAAAAGGTCAAGGCGGCATTCACTAGTTGTCATCGGTTATTTTGAAGCGATAAAACAAGCAATGTATCTATTTTTTAGAAAAGCGTAAAGACAACCATTGCAACGAAATAGATTGTCATGTAATTCAGTGAGTAAACGAACATCATCGTCGCCCACTTCATGATATTCTTTGAACGGAAGCCCATCAAGCCAAGAATCAGCCAGCCGATATTTAACAGCAATCCGAGAATCACAATCGGAAGACCTAGGCTTCCTAAAAAGAATGGAAGCGGCATCAGGCACGCAACCCATACAATAATTTGTCTTTTCGTCACTTCAAATCCATATACGACTGGAAGCATTGGAATATTCGCGGCTCTGTAGTCCTCAGTTTTCTTAATGGCAAGCGATAAGAAGTGAGGAATCTGCCAAATGAATAAAATCATAAATAATACCCATGCCACGACGCCGATATTTCCTTCTACTGCCGTCCATCCAATCAGAGGCGGCACCGCTCCGGAAACACTTCCTACTACTGTGTTAATCGTATAGCGGCGTTTCGTCCACATTGTGTACAGGACAACATAAGTAAATACTCCGATAAAACCAATAACAGCAGCCATCACAGTGGTCATCAGCAGCATGATCAATCCTAAAGCAACAAGCAAAATTCCAGACCATAATGCCTGATTCGGCTGAATTTTACCCGTAACCGTCGGTCTTACTTTTGTACGCTCCATGATATGGTCAATGTCCCGGTCATACCAGTTATTGATCGCACAGGACCCCGCAATAATCAAAGATGATCCAAATAAAGTAAGAAGAACGGTGTTTATATTGCCTAAAAAGCTTAAACCGGAAATATGAAAAGCAAGCCACATTCCAGTAAAAGTTGTGATGAGATTAGAATTTACGATCCCTATTTTAATGAGGGACAGAAAATCTTTCCATGCCGTTGTTTCTTCAATTTGTCCGTCTATAGCTGTATCATTTAAGATTCTGGAGTTAGCCATAACGTAAACCTCCCTTACAAACCTAACGCAGGTTTATAATAACCTGCAACTCTATCATACAAGATAACAACTTGTAAAAAAACATCCTATTAAATATTAAACGAGAAACAGGAATTTATTTGTGAACTTTTTATGAATTTTACCAAAGATGAAGGCAAACGCCAATTCGATAATGCGTTTACCTTATTTCTATCAGACCCGGCATGAATAATCAAGTATACATTTCCAGAAGTCGTGATTCTATTATATTTTTGTGAACAAAGGGCTCTAAGAATTGCCACAAAACACATATTCGCTTACACTTGGTACGTATAAAAAATTGCAGCAGTTTGTTAAGAAGGTGGATATTGTATGAATAAAGCATTAAAAGCTCTCGGTGTTTTGACTACATTTGTGATGCTTATTGTTTTAATCGGGGGAGCCCTCGTTACAAAAACAGGTTCCGGCCAAGGATGCGGCAGACAGTGGCCGCTGTGCCACGGGCGCTTCTTCCCTGAACTGAATCCCGCTTCTATTATTGAATGGAGCCACAGATTCGCAAGCGGCATCTCAATTATTCTTGTATTAAGCCTTGCCTTTTGGTCATGGAGAAAAATCACACCTGTTTTCCGTGAGACAACGTTTCTTGCCATCATGTCCATTATCTTTTTGTTTCTCCAGGCACTGCTTGGCGCGTTAGCTGTTGTATTCGGTTCAAACGCGCTTATTATGGCGCTTCATTTTGGGATTTCACTGATTTCCTTTGCGTCTGTTCTAATATTAACATTGCTTATATTTGAAGCTGATAAATCAGCCAGAAAACTTGTCAAACCGCTTCAAATCGGCAAGAAAATGCAATTTCACATGATAGGTATTTTGATATATTCCTATATCGTTGTGTATACTGGCGCATACGTAAGACATACAGAATCCAGTCTGGCGTGTCCTGATGTGCCGCTGTGCAGCCGGCTGAACAATGGACTTCCGACCCAATTCCACGAATGGGTGCAAATGGGGCACAGAGCTGCAGCCTTGCTCCTGTTTGTATGGATTATCGTTGCCGCTGTTCATGCGATTACTTCCTATAAAGAACAAAAACAAATCTTTTGGGGCTGGATTTCGTGTCTTATTTTTATCACGTTACAGGCACTATCCGGCATTATGATCGTGTATTCTGAACTGGCGCTGGGCTTTGCGCTTGCGCACTCATTTTTTATTGCCTGCCTGTTTGGGGTTTTATGCTACTTCTTATTATTGATTGCACGCTTTCGTTACGAATCAAGACGGGTATAAGACATAAGACCAAAGCTCTTATACGCTTTGGTCTTTTTTATGATTCCATTTCGGCAGCTTCATATAATTCAACTTTCGGTTTGCATACTGAACTTGATGATTTATATAAGGTTTGGATAATCTCGGGCGATGATGTATTCTAAACGCGCTGCTCAATCGATGTTTGGGACAGGATTTTAATTAAAATAACTTTTCCTCAAGAAGTCAATTCATTCTCACCAGAAAAGAAGCCGTAATTATACCAAGCTTATTAAGCATCAGCTTTTCTCATTCCTGCACCCGCGAGCAGACAACCAATGCGTCCTTCACACACGTTTGAAACAGCCCCCGCTCGTTGCAGCAGCTGCACGTTCATATCTCGTTCCTCACTAAAAAAGAGTGTATATCAAATGATATACACTCTTTTTTGATTATGCTTTTTCAATTTCGAGAAGCAGATCTCCCGTTTGGATTGGCTCTCCATTTTTCACATGAATCTGTTTGATTGTTCCTGAGAATGGCGCCTGAACCGTTGTTTCCATTTTCATGGCTTCGTTGATCATCAAATGATCACCTTTATCAACTTTGGCACCCGCTTCTGTCAGTACCTTGATGACAGTTCCAGGCATAGAAGCTGCAATATGACTTGGATTTGTACGGTCTGCTTTTAATCTTTCCTGAACGGAAGACTTAATGCTTTCGTCCTTTATGACCACTTCACGCGGCTGGCCGTTCAGTTCGAAATAGATCACACGAGTTGCATCCGGCTGAGGTTCACCGATTGAAATTAGTTTGACGATCAGCGTTTTCCCGCGTTCAATTTCCACTTCTATTTCTTCGCCTAATGTCATGCCATAGAAGAAGGTCGGAGTATCTAATACCGAAATATTTCCATAGCTTTCAGCAGTTTTTACATAATCAGAGAAGACTTTAGGATAAAGTGCGTACGCCAAAGCATCCTGGTCTGAGATCTCTAGGTTATGCTGCTCTTTAAACTCCTGTTTGATCGCTTCAAAGGATACCGGCTCAAGCAGTTCTCCCGGTCTCACTGTGATCGGCTCCTGCCCTTTTAAAATGAGCTTTTGAAGTTTTTCCGGGAATCCGCCATGAGGCTGTCCAATATTTCCTTTGAAAAGCTCAATAACAGAGTCAGGGAAATCTAATGATTCGCCTTTTTCGTAAATGTCCTTTTCAGTCAGGTTATTTTGCACCATGTACAGCGCCATATCCCCGACTACTTTAGAGGAAGGCGTAACCTTCACGATATCACCGAACATATCATTTACTCGTCTGTACATCTCTTTGACTTCGTTCCAGCGATCGCCCAAGCCTACTCCCTTCGCCTGCTGCTGCAGGTTACTGTATTGGCCTCCAGGCATTTCATGCTCATAAATTTCAGTATGCGGAGACTTCATCCCGCTTTCAAATTCACTATAATATTTACGAACTGATTCCCAATACTGGGATAGTAATTCCACGCCTTGCACGTTCATTTCCGGACGGCGGGAGTTGCCTTCCATCGCATGGTAAAATCCGCTCGCGCTAGGCTGCGATGTTAAGCCAGCCATTGAGCTGACCGCCACGTCTACGATATCAACGCCTGCTTCTACTGCTTTTGCATACATATAAATTCCGTTGCCGCTCGTATCATGCGTATGAAGGTGAACCGGAATATTGATCGTTTCTTTCAACGCAGACACCAGCTCATATGCAGCTTGCGGTTTTAACAGACCTGCCATATCTTTAATTCCGAGAATATGGGCCCCTGCAGCCTCAAGCTCCTTCGCCATAGATGTATAGTAAGCGAGATCATATTTTGTACGGGTTTTATCAAGAATATCACCTGTATAACAAATTGCCGCTTCAGCCACTTTACCTGAATCCCGAACGGCATCGATGGCTAACGTCATCCCTTTTACCCAGTTTAAGCTGTCAAAAATACGGAAAACATCAATACCGGATTGAGCGGATTGCTTCACAAATTCTTTAATCACATTATCCGGATAATTCGTATAGCCGACAGCGTTTGAGGAACGAAGCAGCATCTGGAACAGCGTATTCGGCACTTCCTTGCGGAGATCCTCCAGACGCTTCCATGGATCTTCCTTCAGGAAGCGGTAAGCTACATCGAAGGTCGCGCCTCCCCACATTTCCATGCTGAACAGCTCCGGCCATAACGCAGCCGTCGGATTAGCGATTTTTTTCAAATCATGCGATCTGAATCTAGTCGCAAGTAAAGACTGATGGGCATCCCGGAATGTTGTATCAGTTAATAGAACAGATTTCTGTTCCTTAACCCAATTTGCAAGCCCTTCAGCGCCTTTTTCATCTAGAATCTGTTTTGTTCCTCTTGCAGGCTGCTGATCAACGTCGACTTTTACAGCTAACGGCTTGTCAAACGCCGGTTTTTCTTTTTTGCCGATTCCAGGGAAACCATTCACGGTCACATTCCCAATATAAGTAAGCATTTTTGTTCCGCGGTCTTTCTGCTTAGGGAAATTAAACAACTCAGGCGTTGTATCAATGAAAGACGTATCATATCGCCCTGTCAGAAACTTTTCATGCTTTGCGACATTTTCAAGGAACGGAATGTTTGTTTTAATTCCTCTGATTCTAAACTCCTGAAGGTTTCGAACCATTTTGGCCGCCGCCTGTTCAAACGTTAAAGCCCAAGTTGATAGCTTAACGAGCAGTGAATCGTAATATGGCGTAATAACGGCGCCTTGGAAGCTGTTTCCTGTATCAAGACGAACACCAAAGCCTCCGCCCGAGCGGTAAGCCATGATTTTCCCTGTGTCAGGCATAAAATCATTTTGCGGATCCTCAGTCGTTACCCGTGACTGAATCGCATAGCCGATTGTAAAAATGTCCTTCTGCTCCGGAATGTTGACTTTTTTGCTATGTAGGCTGTGGCCTTGGGCAACAAGTATCTGTGTCTGCACAATATCAACACCGGTAATCATTTCCGTAATTGTATGTTCAACTTGAACACGCGGATTTACTTCTATAAAATAAAACTCGTTGTTCGCGACAAGGAATTCAACCGTACCAGCATTTATATAGTTCACGTTTTTAGCAAGCGCAACCGCAGCTTCACAAATTTGGTCTCTCAATTCAGTTGACAGCGAAACGCTCGGCGCTACTTCAATCACCTTTTGGTGGCGTCTTTGAACAGAACAATCCCGTTCAAATAGATGAACCACGTTTCCCTGATTATCCCCGATAACCTGGACCTCAATATGCTTAGGGTTTTCAATCAGTTTCTCTACATATACTTCATCATTGCCAAAGGCTGCTTTTGCCTCTGATTTCGCACGTTCATATGCCTCTTTGACTTCACTTTCACTTCTGACAATTCTCATGCCGCGGCCGCCGCCGCCAAGCGAAGCTTTAATAATAATCGGATAACCGTGAGTTTGTCCGAATTGTTCGACTGCTTCAAGCGTTTCTGCAGGGCCGTCGCTTCCTGGTATAACAGGAATTCCGGCTTTTTCCGCCTGCTCACGCGCTTTTACCTTATCACCAAACATATCTAAATGTTCAGAAGTCGGACCAATGAACACGATCCCTTCTTCTTCACAGCGCCTTGCGAAATGTATATTTTCAGATAAGAAACCATATCCCGGGTGAATCGCATCCACCTTGTTTCTTTTCGCAATATCAATAATACCTTCAATATCCAGGTAGGCATCAATTGGTTTTTTCCCTTCGCCAACCAGGTACGCTTCATCGGCTTTGTAACGATGATAGGAACCGGAATCTTCTTTTGAATAAACCGCAACTGTACGAACATTCAATTCTGTACAAGCGCGGAATATACGGATTGCAATTTCTCCCCTGTTTGCTACTAACACTTTTTGTATCGATTGCTGTGACAAACTTTTTTCCCCCTTACCCGAATGGAATATAATCTATCATATCGGAATATCCTTCACGTGTACACACTTGTTTTTTACAGATAAACAGTTTTTTCAAGCTGCTTCTTTTTCATTCCCTTTGGCGCCAAGGACTCTCTCTTTTTCTTATTCTCTGAATATTTCACAAACATGCTGATGTTGATTAATATCCCCATGCTTCCCAATAATAGAAGTAAAGAAGAGCCTCCGTAGCTGATAAATGGCAGCGTAACACCCGTAATCGGAATTAGTCCGCTGACACCGCCAAGGTTAATAAACGATTGTACGGCAATCATGCTAGAAATGCCGATTGCCAGAAGACTTCCAAACGGGTCCTCGCATTTTCTCGCAATATAGAAACCTTTTAATACGATAAAGCCCAGCAGGAAAACAACAAACAATACCCCAAAAATGCCAAGTTCTTCAGCAATCACGGCCATGATAAAGTCAGTATGTGACTCAGGAAGATACCCGTATTTCTGGATACTTTCTCCGAGCCCAAGACCGAAAATACCTCCCGACCCAATCGCATAATAAGAATTGATCACTTGTAAACCTGATGTATTCGCATATTTAAACGGGTCTTCCAGACTCTCAAAACGAGCTAAACGCTTTTCTGTTAAAATGTTATCCATATTAAAATAAATAATTGGACTGACCAGAATTAAGACAATTCCACCCAGCAAAACAAGCCTTACCAGCGTCTTCCCGCTGAAACCCGAGCACAAGATCATACACGTAGCGATGATGGCGATAATCATCGCTGTACCAAAGTCAGGCTGCATGGCAATTAAACCGCAGATAATAACCGTCATCACCACAGGAGGCGCAACTCCTGTTAACAGGTGATCAATATAGCTTTGTTTTTTTGCATATACAGCTGCTAGATATAAAATCACTACCAGCTTGACAAATTCACCCGGCTGAATACTCATTCCGCCGATTTTAAACCAGCTTTGCGCATTTCCGGCAACATGCCCGAATACAAACAGTGAGATAAGCGCAAACACTGAAACAAGCAGCATCACCTTTTGAAATTTTTGATGAGCCAGTGCTTTGTAAGGAAACACGGCCATAACAATAAAAAGGATGCCTCCTGCGATTAAAGCAAACAGCTGACGCATGAAGAAATAATTGCTGCTTACGTTATACCGAGAAACAGCCGTAATCATACTTGAGCTGTACACCATCACTAAACCGAATCCGCATAGTAAAACAATTGCGAATATCAGTGAGTAATCATAAGATTTTAGCATTTTTTTTAACATAACATCCTCTTCCCTGCTTCCAACTTCCATTACCTATGGTTTTTATGTATTTATATTTTTTATTTTACTACAATTTATCAAATGACACGAAGATTCTCTATACGATTCGGATGAAATGCACAAAAATAGACCGTCATTATACGGTGAAAAAGCAAGCGGTTATAAAAAAACCCAAACTGTTAATTAGTTTGAGTTTTATCATTTATTTACCTGTAAACGCGTCGTGCAAAGCAGACAATTCGCGTTCTAATGTGTATAAAAGGTCTTTTCCATCTTTTTCGTCAACCAATCCCAGGCGGACAGCAAAATCGATTTCCCTCGAAAGTCCGAACATTTGAGTATCTAATACCTCTTCATATAGAGGACATTGAGGCATCGTTAAGTTATCCATTTGTACTCGGATCAGCTTCAAAATCTTCTCAGCGTCAACTTTCAGTAGCTCAAAAGCTTTTTGCCGATGGTCAACTATCATATCTGAAGCCAAAAGTATCCCTCCGTTCCCCAGGCGAGTACCTAATTCTTCTATTTATCATAAAGGGTATCAGCAGAAAATGCAAGAGGATTTAAACAGATGACATAAATTAAAAAATACTCAGCCTATACGTTTCAGACATTATTTTCAAAAGCTTTACACCTGCAATGCTGTTCCCTTTTTCATCCAAAGCCGGGCCGAAAATGCCGATCCCAAAATCATAGGGTGAAATGCCCATAATCCCTCCTGATACACCGCTTTTCGCAGGAATTCCGACCTTAATCGCAAATTCTCCGCTTGCATTATACATTCCGCAGGTGACCATAAACGTCTTGCAAATTCTTGCGACATCTTTTGAAATGACTTGTTCTCCTGTTTCTGGATGCCTGCCGTTAAGCGCAAACACAGCCCCGATTTTCGCTAAATCAAGACTGTTCATCTCAATCGCACATTGCTTCGTATATAAATCCATTACTGCTTCAACATCATCCTCAAAAATCCCGTACTGCTTCATATAATAACACATCGCCCGATTAATCATAGATGTGCTGTATTCAGACTCAGCTACGTCCCGGCAGTAGGTGATGCCTTGGTTGTTTGTCAGTTTTCTGATAAAAGAAAGGAGATAATCGAGTCTCTCTTTAGACGTTTGTCCTTTAATCAAGCTGGTGACAACCAGTGCCCCGGCATTTATCATAGGATTTAGCGGCTTGCTCGGATTCACGGTTTCAAGCTTAATGATTGAATTAAACGGATCACCGGTCGGCTCCTGTCCGACATAACTGAAGACTCTGTCCTTGCCGTATTCCATTAACACAAGGGCAAGCGAGAGCACTTTCGATATACTTTGAAGAGTAAATGTTTTTTCTACGTCACCCGCTGACAGACAAGTATTATTGGAATAATAAATCGCTACTGAAAGATCGTGCTGATCAGCTTTTGCTAAAGCGGGAATATAGCTGGCCACCTCTCCCTTGTCTGTCACTTTTTTCGCTTCTTTCACTAACGCTTCCAGCTCGTCATTATGCCGGCATACCATGCGACCACCCTCGCTCCCTGAGCATCTCAATACATATAATTTGTTACACAAAGTGACAATTCATGCGAAAACTTTTATAATTTTGAGAGAAGGGGGTTATACCATGAGCGTTATACAAGTAAAAGGCAATGTTACATATCCGATTACGATCGATCCTAGCGTATGGATTTTTGATGATCGCAAATTTTCCTTTGACCGTAAAGGGGACGGCCAAGAAATCAATTTTCATACGGCTGAGAATGAATCTGGCCTTGATACTGAACGTGTTATTAGAGAAGGACGGATTGCGCCGCCTACATTAAAGACGGAAAAACAATTTGAGAAACAAAAACTGATGAACGGCAGCTTCGCAATGAAATTGGGAAATGTGCTGAAAAATGCCGAGCCGCTCAGTTCTGCATCACAATGCGTATTTATTACAAGTTCCGGTAAAGCCGCTGTTCCTCTTGAAACCGCGCTGAACAGTATTGTCCATTTCAGCCAGGCAGGCAAGCCGATTCAGGAAGGCGGCCCGGTTCATATTTATTTTGAAGATCCAGTTGATCACAAACAGCCAATCACCAATATAAAAGAGATCGACATCATTTAAATCGTCACAGCAAGTCAGCGGCAAGCTGGGCAAGCCCGGATCTCTCACCTTTTAAAAGCTTCACACTGCCAGAGATGGGTTGTCCTTTAAACCGCTCAACCACATATGCCAGACCATTATTCAGACTGTCTAAATATGGGTGATCAATTTGTTCAGGATCGCCCATTAAGACAATTTTACTGCCTTCGCCCACTCTTGTAAGAAGTGTTTTCACTTCATGCCTGGTCAAATTTTGCGCTTCATCAATGATTATAAATTGATCAGGAATGCTTCTCCCTCTGATATACGTCAGCGCCTCTACCTGGATCGAACCGATCCCCGCCAAAATCGCCTCGAGCTCTCCCGGTTTCTTGGCATTAAACAGAAACTCTAAGTTATCAAAAATCGGCTGCATCCAAGGCTTTAGCTTCTCCTCTTTTTCACCCGGCAAGTATCCGATATCCTTGCCGACAGGAACAATCGGCCTTGCCACGACCAGCTTCTTATATATCCCTAAATCTTCTGTCTGTAAAAGCCCCGCTGCCAAAGCAAGCAACGTTTTCCCGGTTCCGGCTTTTCCGATCAGCGTCACCAGCGGAATATCTTCTCGCAGCAAAAGCTCTAACGCCATTGTCTGCTGAACATTTCTCGGCCTGATTCCCCATACGTGTTCATCATCAAACACAAGTCTTTTT
Organism: Bacillus sp. PAMC26543; assembly: GCF_014250375.1. Classification (NCBI taxonomy): domain Bacteria; kingdom Bacillati; phylum Bacillota; class Bacilli; order Caryophanales; family Bacillaceae; genus Bacillus; species Bacillus sp. PAMC26543. Next base: position 2,598,038 of record NZ_CP060193.1, read on the forward strand.
AGGACCGTGCCCGTTTTATCCGCAATACCGACGGCAGAGGACGACCCTCCTAATTCATCCTTCATTAAGGCGAACTGGTTTGGGTAAAATGCATGCTGCTTCATATCCTGAACTGAAATTTGTTTTTTTCCGTAAAAAGAGCTAAATAGCTGCTGGTTTATATATAAATCCTTATATCCGCTGTACATTTCATCATTGTCCACAACCCTGTCATTTAAGAAATCTTCAGCAAGAAGGCCGATGGCATCCGCTTTGACTCTGACTAATACATCCTTGCTGACAAGGATCACAGGCCTACCGTCTTCCTTCGTCTCTTCTTCAAGGCTTAAGTTTTTAGCAACGGCTAATATACGATTATCATTCGTTTTTTCGATAAAGATTTCTTGAAGCTGGTGAAAGGAACGGTGGTTCAATTCAATTCGCAGCGTTCCCCCCGTATCAAGCGGAACCTTCTCATGCAGCCTCCCCTTCAGTCTTAGCGCGTCTATCAGCTTAGATACGTGCCTCGCGTTCCTCCCAACTTCGTCCATATATCGTTTCTTGGAATCAACCTCTTCTAAAACGACAGCAGGGATGACAACTTCATTTTCTTCAAAAGAAAAAATAGCGTTAGGATCCTGTAATAACACATTCGTATCTAACACATAAATTTTACTCAAGTCTCAGCCTCCTGATATAAGGGTCAAAGTTCTTCCTGCTTCTCTTACGATGAAAAAGGTGAACGCCTGCTAAAATATATGTTTTTGTGAATAAAGATAGAAGGTTAATTCAACAATAAAATTAATGAATGCATTTCAAGGAGGGAAACCGCAAGTGCGAATTCTTTTCATTATCATACAGCTCACACTCATTTTGTCCGCATGCGCTGTTCAACAGGGAAGACAGGAGCAAAATATTGAAAAAGAATCAACAAGACAGCAGGAAACAAAACCGATTCACGTAAAGGACACATCTCAGGAAACAAAAGACAATGGAACTAGAACTGATATTGCCAAGCATCTTGTCGGCGTTGCTGAAAAAGTGCCGGATGTCAAGGATGCGACAGCTGTTGTGCTTGGAGGATATGCTGTAGTAGGAATTGACGTCGACGATAACCTGGATAGAAGCAAAGTCGAAACCATCAAATACTCTGTGGCACAGGCTTTAAAAAATGATCGGCACGGCGCCAATGCAGTTGTGGTTGCTGATCCTGATACCGTCAGCCGTCTCAATGAAATGGGAAGAGAGATCAGTGAAGGCCGTCCTGTTACGGGGATTTTAGATGAACTGGCCGCGATTGTCGGCCGGGTGCTTCCGGAAGTGCCTAACGATGTGATTGACGATGAGGATGAACCGCAAACCAAGCAGCAAAACGATCAATTAAACAGAAAGCAAGAGAAGGAAATGGAAACGGAACAAAACGATCAATCTGATCATCATATGAAAAAGAACAATAATGATTAAGCTACAGCCCTTGCGGCTTTAGCTTTTTCTTATTTTGGACAGCATCTGATCCATGATATAATGCATATTAGAGTGAAAGAGGTGATATGATGAGGGTCCAATGTTCCATTTGCGATAAAATTGAAACAATTGATGATGAAACCCTGATCGCGAAACGGCTGAGAAACCGTCCGATCCATACATATATGTGCCAGGAATGCCATGACCGAATTGCCAAAAAAACAGAAGAACGGCTGAAAACCGGAAAGTTCACATTTCACCCGGGACAGCAGAAGAAAGAAAAAGTTAAAAAATAAAGCGGCAGCTATTCATACAGAATAAAAAAAGACTCAGCGAGATGCTGAGTCTTTTTCATGATTTTGCCGACTGTTCCTTTTTCGACTGATACAGCCGAATTTTGTAAATGATTAAAATCAATGCAGCGACGACCAATCCCTCTGCCACAGGCAAAAATACACCGAGAAAAGTCAAAACAGTGCAGCCTAAAGCCAGAAATAAGTACACCACTGCTGATTTTAATACCGGAAGCCGTTTTGCAAATCCAAGCTTAAACACAATAACAGCTAAAACAAAAATGGTGCCATACAGCAGCCACATGCCTGCTGCTGGCTGCCGGTCCACTTGATATAGAGCGGCGAAGAACGACAGGCGTTCGCTTACGTCATTCAAAAAGATTCCCTCCCCTGCAGCGTACGGGTTCTATCTTTTCAAATTCTGCAAGGGATTAAGACAATCCTGCTGTTTTTTTCTTTTTAGCCGCTTTTTCACGTTCGTTTTTATTAAGGATTTTCTTTCTTAAACGGATGGATTCAGGCGTTACTTCGCAGTATTCATCTTCGTTTAAGTACTCTAAAGATTCTTCAAGAGACATGATGCGCGCTTTTTTAATTGTTGTTGTTTGATCTTTTGTTGCAGAGCGGACGTTTGTCTGCTGTTTCATTTTGCTGACATTGACAACAAGGTCGTTGTCACGGTTATGCTCTCCGACAATCATTCCTTCATAAACTTCAGTACCAGGTTCAACAAAGATCACACCGCGGTCTTCAATCCCTTGAATTCCGTAAGATGTCGCTTTTCCGTTTTCCATTGACACAAGCACACCTTGACGGCGTCCGCCGACTTGGCCCGCCTGCATCGGCTGGTAACTGTCAAACGTATGGTTCAGGATACCGAAGCCGCGTGTTAATGACAGGAACTCTGTTGAGTAACCGATCAATCCGCGGGAAGGCACTGTAAAGATTAAACGGACTTGGCCGTTACCGTTGTTAATCATATCGATCATTTCACCTTTACGCGCTCCCATTGATTCCATTACAGAGCCTGTATGCTCTTCCGGAACATCAATTTGCACGCGCTCTACAGGCTCACAGCGTACACCGTCAATTTCTTTGATGATAACTTCAGGTTTTGACACTTGAAGCTCATAGCCTTCACGGCGCATGTTTTCAATTAAAATAGACAGGTGAAGCTCACCGCGGCCGGAAACCACCCAAGCATCTGGAGAAGCTGTAGGCTCGACACGCAAGCTGACATCAGTCTGCAGCTGTGACTGAAGGCGCTCTTCAATTTTACGGGCTGTTACATATTTCCCTTCACGGCCGGCAAACGGGCTGTTATTCACGACAAATGTCATTTGAAGTGTCGGTTCATCAATGCGAAGCACCGGAAGCGGTTCTTGATGCTCAACAGGACAGACTGTTTCACCGACGTTGATATCTTCCATACCGGAAACCGCAACGAGGTCTCCCGCTTTTGCTTCTTCAATTTCCACCCGTTTTAAGCCTTGGAAACCAAAGATTTTTGTCACACGGAATGATTTAGCTGTACCGTCAAGCTTCATAAGAGAAACCTGCTGACCGACTTTCATCGTACCGCGGAAAACACGTCCGATTCCGATACGGCCTACATAGTCGTTATAATCAAGAAGTGCAACTTGGAATTGAAGCGGCTCATCTGCATTCTCAACAGGTGCCGGAACATGCTTAATAATCGTTTCATATAAAGCTTCCATGTTTTCATCTTGCTGCTTAGGGTCAAGGCTCGCTGTTCCATTAATCGCGGAAGCATATACCACCGGGAATTCGAGCTGTTCTTCATTTGCGTCAAGCTCGATGAACAGGTCAAGAACCTCATCGATCACTTCTTCAGGACGTGCGAAATCACGGTCGATTTTGTTCACAACAACAACCGGGTTCAAGTTTTGCTCAAGAGCTTTCTTCAGAACGAAGCGAGTTTGAGGCATGCAGCCTTCATATGCGTCAACGACAAGCAGTACACCGTCAACCATTTTCATAATCCGTTCTACCTCTCCCCCAAAGTCTGCGTGTCCAGGGGTATCCAAAATATTGATGCGTGTATCTTTATAGTTAATCGCAGTATTTTTCGCCAAAATTGTAATGCCGCGTTCGCGTTCAAGATCGTTTGAGTCCATTGCGCGTTCAGCAACTTGTTCGTTGGCACGGAATGTACCAGCCTGGTGTAAAAGCTGATCGACTAGAGTCGTTTTCCCATGGTCAACGTGGGCAATAATCGCGATGTTGCGAAGATCATTTCGAAGTTTCACTTTTTCATCTCCTAAAAAAATTAGATAACTTTCATATTATACCACACATCCTCTTTAAAAGCGTCACGTTTTTCTGTAAACTTATTATAAGACGTAAAAGGGGATGGAAATATGAAAAAAATGAATTGGCTTTTATTATTATTTGCATTTGCAGCGGTTTTCAGCATAATGCTGATCGGCGTCTTTATCGCCGAAAAAAGCGCGTGGGGCATTATCGCCAGCATTGTGCTCGTTTGCACCGTTATGGGAAGCGGATTTACGTTAAAAAAGAAAATGCGCGAGCAAGGATTACTCGATTAAAAGCTTATCCTTGCTAAAGACATTGTAATCAAAAACACCGCAAATGAATGCGGTGTTTTTTCGTTGCGTAAGGCTTATCTCCCCTGTTTCCTAGGCGGGAAGAAGCAAAACAACATCCATTCATGGACAATCGTTCTAAATATGACACTTTTAACCAAGCAAAAGTGGTTCGACATTGATATACACAAACTACCATAAAGCCTATTTTCCTCACACCAGCCTCTCCCTATAATGGGATTTGTACCACAATTCACAAAAGGGAGAGACGAAACATGAAGAAACCATTTGTAAAAAAAGCCATACTTACAACTGCCGCACTGACCTCAGCCACCCTGCTTACTTTCGGACCCGATGCCGCAAGCGCAAAAACAGTTAGTCACAGCACACCTGCTTTGCAGGAGACAATCACAAATGAAGACCTGAATACATTTTTCGATTTATTAAATCAATGTATATATGAAAAAGACGGGGTTTATTATTTTGACAGTGAAAAAGCTGTCGAGTTAGGAATGACACAAGAAGAGGCTCAAATCATTGCAAAATTGTGGGAATCGACATCTGAATTCTTCGATATTGTTTCACAATGTGTGTATGTTGAAGACGGCAGCTACAAATTTGATACAGAAAAAGCTGTTGAGCTCGGCTTCACAGAAAAAGAAGCACTCGCGCTTGACCAATTTTTCGCCGCTGTTTCCCTTAAAATTCATATTCTGCAGGCATCCATTGTTTCAGAAGATGGAGCGTACAGCTTTGATAAAGATGCAGCTTTAGAAGCTGGTGCGACACCGGAGCAGGCTGATTTTTATGAAAAGCTCTTCGGTGCACTGTCTCAAGAACAGCTTGCAGCCATCTACCAAATGCTTCATCCGCAAGCTTAATGTAAGAAAAGCGCTTGTCCGTAAATCCGGCAAGCGCTTTTCCTTTATATCAGCAGTTTGATGATCAGCATCACAGCAAACACAGCTCCAAACCAGAAGGCTGCTTTAATAATCAGCAAACCATAGTATCTTTGTTTAAAACGGATTTCTTCTTCAGGCAGAAAAGCATCTTGAGGGGGCTGTTCATCTTTAAACTCAAAAGGCTCAGACATCTGTTCAAACATTTCTCTGCAGCTGCGGCAGGTGTTCATATGCTTTTCAATGAAGTTTTCCGTTTCTTTTTTGCAATCACCTTCAATATACAGAGGGAGAAGGTCTCTTACTAGAAAGCAGATCATATCCGCTCCTCCTCTCTTCTTTTCGTCATGTTTTTCTTGAGCTCTAATCTAGCCCGGTGAAGAGTGGTTTTCACTTTCGAAAGGCTCCAGCCTAAGATTTCGGCGATTTCCTCATAAGAAAGCTCTTGAAATTCTCTTAAAATCAAAACGGATTGGTGCTGATCCTTTAGCTGCAGGAGCTCTTGCAGTATATCTGTTCAAAATGCAATACATAATGACTGAATAAATCAAACACGAACAACAATCCTTTACTTCTTATTAAGGCCTCATCCGGTTAGACAAGCCGCTTGTTATAAAGTTTCAATAAAAACCAAAAATTTCTCATCTCCCCTTTGATATAAAGACGACATAACTCTTGCAATTCATCCATCACATGACACTTGACTCATCTTGATATTATTCAACAAAAATAAACACAGGACAATTCTATCAATTTTGTCTAGTTATGTTAGTTTTTGTTGAGAATACCAGATTGCTCGTTTAATATAACGATATAAAGATTTTTCAGTATTTTCAAAAAGGGGGATTTATTGTGGGTTTAGGTAAGAAATTGTCCGTCGTTGTCGCTGCTTCGTTTATGAGTTTATCAATCGGCCTTCCGGGTGTTCAGGCTGCTGAGAATGACCAGCTTAAGGAGAATCAAACAAACTTTCTCCCTAAAAGCGCCATTGCACAAACAGAGCTCTCTGCTCCAAATGACAAAGCTGTCAAACAGTTTTTGAAAAAGAACAGCAAAGTGTTTAAAGGCGATCCCGCCAAAAGACTGAAACTTGTGGAAAGCACAACTGACGCTCTTGGGTACAAGCACTTTCGATATGTGCCCGTCATTAACGGAGTGCCTATTAAAGATTCACAAGTGATCGTTCACGTCGATAAATCTGACAATGTCTATGCGATCAATGGAGAATTGCACAATCAGTCTGCTTCAAAAACAGAAAACAGCCAAAAGGTATCCTCTGACAAAGCACTAGCACTCGCTTTTAAAGCCATTGGCAAATCACCTGACGCCGTTTCTAACGGAAGCGCAAAAAACAGCGATAAAGCAGAGTTAAAAGCGGTAGAAACAGAGGACGGCGGCTATCGTCTGGCTTACGATGTCACGATTCGCTATATCGAACCTGAACCTGCTAACTGGGAAGTCTTAGTGGATGCCGAATCAGGCACCATTTTAAAACAGCAAAATAAAGTAGAACATGCAGCCGCAACAGGATCAGGGACAACACTAAAAGGCGCAACAGTTCCTCTGAATATTTCTTATGAAAGCGGCAAATATGTTTTAAGAGATCTGTCAAAACCAACCGGCACTCAAATTATCACGTATGATTTACAAAACAGACAAAGCCGCCTTCCGGGAACACTTGTCTCAAGCACAACAAATAAATTCACAACTTCATCACAGCGCGCAGCTGTAGATGCCCACTATAACCTGGGTAAAGTGTACGATTATTTTTACTCGACATTTAAACGAAACAGCTATGACAACAAAGGCAGTAAAATCGTTTCTTCTGTTCACTACGGCAGCCGTTATAATAACGCCGCTTGGACAGGGGATCAAATGATTTACGGTGATGGAGACGGCTCCTTCTTCTCCCCGCTTTCCGGCTCATTGGATGTGACGGCGCATGAAATGACACACGGTGTCACTCAAGAAACAGCCAACCTTGTCTATGAAAATCAGCCTGGGGCATTAAACGAGTCGTTCTCTGATGTATTCGGTTATTTCACTGATACAGAAGACTGGGATATCGGTGAAGACATTACGGTCAGCCAGCCGGCTCTCCGCAGCTTGTCCAATCCGACAAAATATGACCAGCCTGACAATTACGCCAACTATCAAAACCTTCCGAATACAGATGAAGGCGATTACGGCGGTGTACACATAAACAGCGGAATTCCAAACAAAGCCGCTTACAATACCATTACAAGCCTAGGCATATCTAAATCACAACAGATTTATTACCGTGCGTTAACAACGTACCTTACGCCTTATTCCACTTTCAAAGATGCAAAGGCCGCCCTCATTCAGTCTGCCCGTGACCTTTATGGCTCAACTGATGCCGCAAAAGTTGAAGCATCCTGGAAAGCCGTCGGTTTGTAATGTCTAAATGAAAAGCCTGAGATATCTCAGGCTTTTTCTTGATTTTCAAGTTTGTTTGAAAATCAGCAGCTGTTTCACGATAGCCGTACATATGACCACCTTGCCTCTGAACAAATCGCAGACAGTGTAAATACAAACTCGGTCATTATCCGCCAATTCAGCCGATTGTTAAAAAAAGCGAGCTTCATTGATGTCAAAAGAGATTATTGAAGAAGGTGAGCTTTTCACACCCATGAAAACTCTAATCCCGATTGCTGGATCGTAACAAATATACTTCAGGTTCTAGAGCTAGGCCCAAGCCGCTTATGTTCATCGCGAGGCGACTCCGCTTCTCATTATGTACGGTGATCAGAATGACGTTGTTCTGTATAAGCAAAGCGCTGATTTATACAGGGCACTTACAAAAGCAGGTCATGGTGAATTATGTATAAAGTAAAAGGTGCCGGACATATCGGTTTACCCAAGACCATACACTTCGTATTGTAAAAACATTCTTTCATTCTCATTTAAACAGCCAAAAATTGAATAGAAGAATCTTACTCTTCCAACCTCAAATACATTGACAAAAATTTTTATTTGTGCTATAATTTACTATTCATATAGTTGTGTGTATAATAAGGTTCTCCTGGCCAGGGGAATCTTATTTTTGTTTATCAGGAGGACATGGTATGAGGGAAAATGAGTCCAGTTTAACAGCTTTAATATCAGCGTTTAGCCGAGCCTATCACAGTCAATATGATACACCTAAAATTTTTGACGATTATATTGCCAAACACCTTATTTCTGAAAAAGAGTTTTCCGACTTTAGTCAAAATATGATACAAGGCATACAGTTTTTCAATAAAGATATTGCCCAAAAGTTTCAAGATGACCCAGAGGAGATACTAAAGTGGATTACACAAGTCCAGCTTTCCCCTACGCCCTTAGCTCGAGCAGCATATTGTGAGAAAGTATTTCGCAACGAAGTGGTGCTGGGAGCAAAACAGTATGTCATTCTTGGCGCCGGGTTAGACACATTCTGCTTCCGGCATCCAGAGCTGGAAGACAGCTTAGACATATTTGAAATTGATTACCCGGCTACACAGCAATTGAAAAAGAAAAGACTGGATGATGCAAGGCTTACTATTCCAGCGAATCTTCATTTGGTTCCTATGGACTTTACCAAAACGTTTTCATATCAGCCTCTCTTAGATGAAGGCTTTGATAACCAAAAAACGTTCTTCAGCCTTTTAGGAGTTTCTTATTATTTGACGAAAGAAGAGAATAAAAGCCTGCTTAACCAATTATTTGCCCATGTCCCCTCCGGAAGCTCTATCGTTTTTGATTACGCAGACGAAACGCTCTTTAAAACAAAAGGAAAGTCTAATAGAGTTGAACATATGGTGAAAATGGCTTCAGCAAGCGGTGAGCCGATGAAATCGTGTTTTACTTATCTTGAAATCGAAAAAGCATTAGATTCAGCTGGTTTACTCATCTATGAACATGTAACACCAGCCGAAATCAATGACCTTTTCTTCAAGAAACGAACGGATTATTTGTCAGCGTTTGAAACCATTCATTATATACATGCCGTAAAAAAATAACCCCCCCTGGTTCTTCACCAGGCTCGCCTCTCAATCGATCGTTAAAGATTGGGAGGTTTTTTTTGCGCATGAAAATAAGCTGCCGTCATGTATACGTCAGCTTAAACTAAAGGCTTTACCATGATTATGTACAGCTTGTCTGCCTCATCTTTCTCCGTCTTGAGCTGTTCAAAGCCGCATTGGCTCAAAAACAGTATCGATTCATTCCGGTCAATCGGAACCGCTGTAAACAGTGCTCTATGTTTGTCCTGAAGCGATTGGCCGATCTGTTCAATGATCTTCCTGGCATGTCCCTTTCTTTCTTCAGCAGGATCAACCAGCACTGTTCCCAGCCATGGCTTTCCGTTGGAAGGAGCCCATTCAAGATGATAACTGACGGCAACAGGCAGACCGTTTTTTTCCCAAACAAGCCATGATCCGTTATACATCGAGTAGGAGATCATATAGCTTTCTGCATCTTTCTCCCCAAACTCCTCCTCTTTCCATACAGGATGAGCCTCCGCGAGCATCTCCAACAAGCAGAGGTCGTCCTGCTCAAATGGCCTACTTTCCAGCATGAAGATACTCTTCAAATATTGTTTTATGTATAGATGGGTTTCCGGCCAGCACACAGTGATTCTCTAAAAAGGTGAACGGTTCTCCTTCAGTCGTTGTATAAATGCCCCCTACTTCGTTTAACAGCACACAGCCAGCTGCGTAATCCCAAGGAGCAAGCCGCATCGTAATGTAAGCGTCAATTCTTCCCGCAGCGACGTTTGCCAGTTCTAGAGCGGCAGATCCATAGGAGCGTGTTCCTCTCACCCTTTTCACAAGCGGTGCCAGCACACCCGGGTCAATTCTTCTGTTTTCCGTCACCCATGTCGCATTAATGGCTAGAATCGCTTCTTCAATAACGGTTTCCTTTAAAGGAGACAGCTTCGTTTCATTCATATAAGCACCTTTACCGCTAAACGCGTGATACAGTTCATCATGCACCACATCGTAAATTAAACCGATTTTGCCAATTCCATTTTCAAAAATACCGATAGAGATTGCAAAATTTCTTTGCTGGTGCACAAAATTCATCGTCCCGTCAATCGGATCGATAATCCAGACGACACCTTCCAACGAGTTAAGTTTGTCTCCTTGTCCTTCTTCTCCGAGTATGCGATGCCCCGGAAAGGTTTCTTGGATGCGGTCGATAAAAAACTTTTCCGTTTCCTTGTCAATATTGGTGACTAAATCATTCGGATTTGATTTTGTTTCAATTGTCAGGCTTTCGTGCATCGACTCTTTAATTCTTGCGCCTGCTTCTTTTATCCATTTCTTTGCAGTCTCATCAATTTCCGTCCAATTTGTCATTCATATGTACCTCTTTTCTATGTAGACCTTTATTTTATAGGATACTGATAACGGCGGTGAAAAAGCAAGGAAAATGAAAAATATGCCTTCTCACGTAAAAACGAACCATTCACGCGGTTCGTTTTCACTATAGCTTTTTACCCGTTGAGGCGAATCCATTCTTTTCTGAGACGTTCAAGTTTGTTTTTGCTTAGCTCAATTTGTTCGTCATTTTCCTTTTGCATTGCCTCATAAAGGGTTGCCAATTCATAATCAACCTCTAGTCTCCAGACAGCTACACGGTTGTTTTTCTCTTCCCTAAATCCCTCTTTCACAACTTGCCTCATTGTCTTTCGCCCCTTCCAGAGATCATTTGTTTTAAAAAAGCATCCCATTTTGCCATTCAACAATGATACTTCTTATATCCTATGATTCTTCTATTTACCTGTAACACGATTCTGAAAATTGTGTGTTTACCTATTCGTTTATTACCACATTCCCCCTCTCTTCAAACGCGTGCTCATCTTTTTGCTGCGCGTTCTAACTGTGATAAAATATGTATACTTAGCATGAAGGAGGAAAATCATGACACAAATGCGTTTTACTGAAGAAGACTTTAACACATTTACAATAGACGGCTTAGACGCGCGCATGGAGGTGTTAAAAGAACGGGTTCGTCCGAAGCTGACTGCTTTAGGCGAGCACTTTGCCCCAACATTATCCGCTTTAACCGGAGATGAAATGTTTCCCCATGTGGCCAAGCATGCAAGGAGATCAGTCAACCCTCCTGCAGACAGCTGGGTGGCATTCGCAAACAGCAAAAGAGGCTATAAAAAACTGCCGCATTTTCAAATCGGCTTGTGGGAGAGCCATGTTTTTGTATGGTTCGCGATCATTTATGAGTCCCCTATAAAAGAAGAATACGGCAAATTGCTTGAAGCGAATCAAGACAGCGTTACAAATCACATTCCAGACAGCTTTGTTTGGTCTGCGGATCACACAAAACCAGGCGTCCATAAGCAGTCAGAAATGGGCAAGGAACAGCTCAAGACAATGTTCGAACGGTTGCAGACAATAAAGAAAGCCGAGCTGTTATGCGGCATTCAGCTTCAAAAAGAAGAGGTGCTGAATATGAATAACCAAGAATTCCTTCAGCGAATCGATGATGCCTTCCAGCAGCTTGCATTTCTGTACCGCTTAACCCAAAAAGTATCACAAGCATAAAAAAAGAGCCGGGACCTCATCCGGCTCTTTTCCTTTTACATCTTAATCTTTGCCTGGTCAGATTCCTTCGCCTGCTTGACCGTACGATAAGGAGAGTATGTACTTTGTTCCTCAAACTCGCCGCACAGCTTTTTTTCTTCAGCTTTTCCCGGCACAATTTCTTTGAATCGCCGATACGTCTTTAGCAGCTCTTCACGGTCTGCTCCCTTTTCATAAGCCAGCTCAACCTGCTGGAAAAATGCAATCACATCCACTGCTTCTTCGGTTGTCCAATCTTCATTCATCGGATATTGGTATTCCATTTTCTTCACTCCTTATAGATTCGCTTTCCTTTTACAAAAAGCATCTTCATTTGATCATAAATTGTTCTTTACATTCTTTCAAGTTCATAATATAATTCATTTGTTTTACGTCTAAAAAACGGTTGAGAAACTGATTTTAATACACACTAATATGCATAGGTATTACTACAAAGGTGGGAAAACAATTGTCGCAACATGAAACACCCTTATTCACAGGCCTGAAAAAGCACGCAAGCAGACAGCCTGTTCAATTCCACATTCCCGGCCATAAAAAAGGGGCAGGAATGGATCCAGAGTTCAGACAATTTATCGGTGAAAACGCGTTAAGTATAGATTTGATTAATATTGAACCATTAGATGACCTGCATGCGCCTAAAGGCATTATTAAAGAAGCGCAGGATTTGGCGGCCGAAGCTTTCGGCGCGGATCATACCTTTTTTTCTGTTCAGGGAACAAGCGGCGCAATCATGACAATGGTGATGGCTGTCTGCGGACCTGGAGATAAAATCATCATTCCAAGAAATGTGCACAAATCCATTATGTCAGCTATTGTATTTTCCGGAGCTGTCCCAATCTTTATTCATCCTGAAATTGACAATGAACTGGGCATCTCTCACGGCATTACACTTGAATCCGCTAAACGGGCGCTGCATGAACATCCTGATGCCAAAGGGCTTCTTGTGATCAACCCGACATATTTCGGAGTAGCTGCTGATTTAAAAAGCATCGTAGAACTAGCCCACTCCTTTGATGTGCCGGTTCTGGTCGATGAAGCACACGGCGTTCATATTCATTTTCACGACCAATTTCCGCTTTCAGCGATGCAGGCAGGTGCAGACATGGCTGCGACAAGTGTGCATAAGCTAGGCGGATCACTGACACAAAGCTCTATTCTAAACATGAAAGAAGGCCTTGTTTCTAAAGACAGAGTGCAATCGATACTCAGCATGCTAACAACCACGTCTACTTCTTATTTGCTTCTAGCCTCTTTGGACGTGGCCAGAAAACGGCTTGCGACAGAAGGCTATCAGCTTGCTGAAGAAACGTTGAAGCTTGCTAATCAGACGAGAGAACGTCTGAACCAAATTGACGGCATTTACTGTGTCGGTTCTGAAATTCTCGGTTCTAAAGCGGCTTACAATTATGATCCGACAAAATTAATTATTTCAGTTAAAAACCTCGGGCTCACAGGACATGATGTCGAGAAGTGGCTGCGGGAATCCTTTAATATTGAAGTAGAGCTTTCAGATCTGTATAACATTTTGTGTATCTTCACACCTGGTGACAGCCAGAACGATGCAAATCGCCTTGTGGAAGCTTTAAAAGAGATAGCGCGTCAAATGTCAGCAAATGATGTTACGCATAAACAGACAAAGGTACTGCTTCCAGAAATCCCATTACTGGCGATGACGCCGCGTGACGCTTTCTATGCAAATACAGAAGTTGTTCCATTAAAAGAAGCAGCAGGACGGATTATCGCTGAATTTGTGATGGTGTATCCTCCTGGAATTCCTATCTTTATCCCGGGCGAGATTATTACAGAAGAAAACATCAGCTACATCTTCAAAAACATTGATGCCGGACTTCCAGTTCAAGGACCGGAGGATTCTACTTTGAGCATGATTCGAGTCATAAAAGAGCAAAAAGCTATTCAATAAATACAAAAAGCATGCGGCTAAGCCGCATGCTTTTTCTTACTCTTCATCAAGAGGACACTGACATTGTCCGCAGCATGTTCCGTATAACGTTGTAACCTTCTCATCCTCGAAGTAATGAATGGCTTCGTTACAATCTTGGCAAACAATCGTACCCATCTCTCATTCCCCATTTCTTTTAATTTTGAAAACGCTTAATTTCTTTTGTTGGTATTATATTAATATGTCACATTTAAAATGTCAACAACAAACTGTATAACACATTTATTTCAAAAACTTTTAATGTAACATGTTTTTTCTTTTCGGTTCCATGAATTATCATCTTCTTAACAAACGCTTTCATTCGATACTTATGCTGAAAAGACATTGTGATTTCATGTTTTCGCGAACTTTTTTGAATAGTGTAACGAAATTGCAAATGATTCGCGATGAATAATGTGTGCGTTCAGAGTATTCGGTTTAAAGAGATGTTATCTCTCTTTAAAAACGGTTTCAATTATATAACAATTAGGTAACAAGAAGCAGATGACGCGGTTACTCGTGATAAACTAAAACTAGTTTACTATGGTTTATACAGAGGAGAAGATAGATGCGATATCGCGCGGTATTTCCCATACTGATGATAGTATTTGCTTTATCGGGCTGCACCCTTTCCACAATCAATCCAATAAAAAAAAGCCGAATTGACAGCATTCATCATACTCAAATCCTATTTTTTTCTGATGAAAATCAAATTGATCAAGAGGCGTCATATTATGATGCTCTGCTAGATTTAGAAAAGGATTATCCTGATCAAATAGATAAAATGAAGGTATACGATAACAGAAAAGGCTGGGAAGATGAAATCGAAACCGTCCCTACTCTCATGGTAGTTGATCAGCGGCATGTCGTTGTGAAAATAGAGGGATGTGTGAAAAAGAAAGAAGACATCATTAAACCATTACAGCATGTACTGTCTAAATAAATAAAACAGCCCCCGCTTACGGGGCTGTTTTTTATGTCATCTCTATTATTTTACGATGTGAATCGGGCTTCCGATTGCCACTTCAGCAGCTTCCATTGTGATTTCACCCAATGTTGGATGTGCATGAATTGTCATAGCAATATCTTCAGCAGTCATGCCGCCTTCGATAGCTAAACTTAATTCAGAAATCATGTCAGAAGCGCTTGCGCCGGCGATTTGCGCACCGATTACAAGGCCATCCTCTTTACGAGTGATCAGCTTCATGAAGCCGTCAGTTTCGTTAAGAGAAAGCGCGCGGCCGTTTGCTGCAAATGGGAATTTAGCAGCAACAATGTCAAGGCCTTCTTCTTTCGCTTGTGCTTCAGTGTAACCGACTGATGCAAGCTCAGGCTCAGAGAAGACAACCGCAGGAATACCAAGGTAATCGATTTCTGCAGGCTCTCCAGCGATCGCTTCTGCAGCAATCTTACCTTCGTAAGATGCTTTGTGAGCAAGCGGCGGTCCTTCAATGATATCACCGATTGCATAGATGTTAGGTACGTTCGTGCGGCACTGTTTGTCAGTTTTGATAACACCGCGGTCAGTCATTTCAATACCGACTTGCTCAAGACCAAGCTCATCAGTATTTGGACGGCGTCCGACAGTAATCAGTACGTAATCAGCATCAACAGTTTTTTCTTCACCTTTTACTTCGAAAGTGACTGTTACGCCGTCAGCTTTTTCTTCAACGCCTTTAGCCATCGCGTTTGTATGGATTTCAACGTTGCCTTTTTTCTTCAGTCTGCGAGTTACAAGGGAACTCATTTGTTTTTCGAAGCCTGGAAGAATTTCATCTCCACCTTCAAGAATAACAAGCTCAGTGCCGAAGTTTGCATACGCAGTTCCAAGCTCAGTTCCGATGTATCCGCCGCCGATAACAACAAGCTTTTTAGGAATTTCTTTAAGAGCCAAAGCACCTGTTGAATTTAGGACACGCTCAGTATATTTGAAGTTTGGCAATTCGATAGGACGAGAACCAGTCGCAATGATTGCGTTTTTGAACGTGTATGTTTGAGCAGAATTCTCATCCATTACACGAACTGAATTGCTGTCTACAAAGTAAGCTTCGCCTTTTACTACATCTACTTTGTTGCCTTTAAGAAGACCTGCTACACCACCAGTAAGCTTGTTAACAACAGAAGTTTTCCACTCTTGAACTTTTGTGAAATCAACTGTTACGTTCTCAGCATTGATTCCCATGTCATCAGAATGCTTAGCATTCTCATAACGGTGGCCAGCATTGATCAGCGCTTTTGAAGGGATACATCCAACGTTCAGACAAACGCCTCCAAGAGTTGCTTTTTCAACGACTGTTACTTTTTGTCCAAGCTGTGCAGCGCGGATGGCAGCTACATAGCCGCCAGGTCCCGCACCAATTACAAGAGTATCTGTTTCAATAGGGAAATCTCCTACTACCATAACATTACGCCTCCATTAAAATTAATTGTGGATCGTTCAGTAAACGCTTGATGTGATTTAGTGCATTTTGCGCAGTCGCTCCGTCGATCATACGGTGGTCGAAGCTGAGAGAAAGAGCTAAGACTGGAGCTGCTACGATTTCGCCATCACGAACAATCGCTTTTTCTGCAATGCGTCCGATACCAAGAATCGCAACTTCTGGATGGTTGATAACCGGAGTGAACCATTGTCCGCCGGCTGAACCGATGTTTGTAATTGTGCAAGATGCGCCTTTCATTTCAGCCGGAGCAAGCTTGCCTTCACGAGCTTTTGTTGCAAGGCTGTTGATCTCATCAGAAATTTCAAAGATCGCTTTACGGTCTGCATTTTTTACAACTGGCACAAGCAAGCCTTTTTCAGTGTCAGCAGCAATACCGATGTTGAAGTAATGTTTTTGGATTACTTCATCTGTTTTATCGTCAATTGACGTGTTTAAAACAGGGAATTTTTTCAGTGCAGATGTAAGAGCTTTTACAACGTAAGGCAAGTATGTCAGCTTGATGCCTTGATCAGCAGCAACCTGTTTGAACTGTTTACGATGTGCAACAAGGTTTGTTACGTCCACTTCGTCCATTAGTGTTACATGAGGAGCAGTATGTTTAGAGTTAACCATCGCTTTTGCAATTGCTTTACGGATACCACTCATTTTTTCGCGAGTTTCTGGGAATTCACCCTCTGGAGCCGGTGCAGCAGCCGGTTTAGCAGCTGTTTCTTGAGGTGCAGCCGTTTCTTGCGGCGCAGCTTCTTGCGCTCCTCCGTTTACAAAGCTGTCGATATCTTCTTTTACAACACGTCCGTTGTTGCCTGAACCTGTTACTTTACGGATATCTACGCCTTTTTCACGAGCGTATTTACGTACAGAAGGCATAGCGATCACGCGTTTGTTCGGGTCAACTTCAGCTTGATCCTGCTGTCCTGCGCCAGTTTCTTTAGCAGGCTCTTCAGCACGCTCTTCTTTCGCAACATCTTGTCCAGCTTCACCAGTAGACTGAACTTGTGCTTCAGTTTTTGCGTCGCCAGACTCATCGCTGCCTTTAAATTGAAGGTCTTCGTAACCAGGTGCATCAAACGTAATGATCGTTTGTCCAACAGTTGCAACCGTTCCCTCTTCAACTTTTAATTCTAATACTTTTCCTTTAACAGGTGAAGGAATTTCTACTACTGCTTTATCATTTTGGACTTCCGCCAGTACATCATCTTCGTCAACCTCATCGTTAGGCTTGACAAACCATTTTACGATTTCGCCTTCGTGGATACCTTCCCCGATATCTGGAAGTTTAAATTCAAATGCCACAGTTCTCGACCTCCTAGTTTGATTAAGCAATTTTAAAGTTTACAACGTAAGCATTGAAAACAGATATATAATAGAGGGAAAACGTTCATCTTCCCTCTCGATTATGCAGTTTGATTAAAATTCAAGTACTTTTCTTGCTGTTTCAAGAACATCTTTATGGTTTGGAAGCCATACGCTCTCCGCTTGAGAGAAAGGAAATACTGTATCAGGCGCAGCCACGCGAAGTACAGGTGCTTCCAAGCTCAAGATCGCACGGTCATTAATTTCTGCTACTACGTTTGCAGCAATACCGGCTTGTTTTTGTGCCTCTTGAACAACAATCGCGCGTCCTGTTTTTTCTACAGATGCGATGATTGTATCAATGTCAAGCGGGCTTACAGTGCGAAGGTCGACAACTTCAGCAGAAATGCCGTCTTTTTCAAGCTCCTCGGCAGCTTTTAATGATTCATGAACCATTGCGCCGTAAGTGATGATTGAAAGGTCAGTACCTTCACGTTTTACGTCAGCTTTGCCAAGCTCAATTGTGTATTCTTCTTCAGGAACTTCCTGACGGAAAGAACGGTAAAGCTTCATGTGCTCTAAGAAAACAACAGGATCGTTGTCTCTGATCGCAGAAATCAAAAGTCCTTTGGCATCGTAAGGAGTTGATGGAATAACAACTTTGATACCAGGCTGTTGTGCAACAAGACCTTCTAAGCTGTCAGCGTGAAGCTCAGGAGTATGAACACCGCCGCCGAACGGAGAACGAATGGTTACAGGTGAAGTCCAGCGTCCGCCAGAACGGTAACGCATACGAGCCATTTGGCCAGAAACTGAATCCATTACTTCGTAAACAAATCCAAAGAATTGGATTTCCATTACCGGACGGAAGCCGTTTAAGCCTAATCCAAGGGCAAGACCGCCGATACCAGATTCAGCAAGTGGCGTGTCAAACACACGGTCTTCACCGAATTCTTTTTGCAATCCTTCTGTCGCACGGAATACGCCGCCGTTAACACCAACGTCTTCTCCGAAAACTAAGACATTTTCGTCATTTTTCAGTTCTGTGCGTAACGCATCCGTGATTGCTTGAATCATTGTCATTTGCGCCATGGCTTACTTCGACTCCTTCTGTGTATAAATTTCAAATTGCTCCTCAAGGTTATGAGGCATTTTTTCAAACATGATTTTCATTAAATCAGTTACTTTTTGCTTAGGCTCAGCATCCGCTTTTTTGATCGCCTGCTTAATTTCTTCTTTTGCATCCTCGATTACTTTTGTTTCTTCTTCTTCAGACCATAGGCCTTTGTTTTCAAGGAACGCACGGAAGCGTACAAGCGGATCTTTTTGCTCCCACTCGTTTTCGATTTCTTTTGTGCGATATTTAGTCGGATCGTCACCAGCCATTGTGTGCGGGCCATAACGGAATGTCAGTGTTTCAATCAGTGTCGGGCCTTCGCCGTTAATCGCCCGTTCGCGTGCTTCAGCAGTTGCAGCGTATACAGCAAGCGGATCCATTCCGTCTACTTGTACGCCCACAATACCGGCAGCTACTGCTTTTTGTGCAATTGTGCCTGCTGCAGATTGTTTTTCAACTGGAGTTGAAATCGCGTAACGGTTGTTTTGTACAACGAAGATCGCAGGTGCTTTATAAGCGCCGGCAAAGTTAATTCCTTCGTAGAAGTCCCCTTGTGAAGCTCCGCCGTCACCAGTGTAAGTGATTGCGACAGCTTTCTTACCGCGTTTTTTAAGACCTAGCGCAACACCGGCCGTTTGAATGTATTGAGCACCGATAATGATTTGTGGAGAAAGGGCATTCACATCATCAGGCATTTGGTTTCCTCGGAAATGTCCGCGAGAGAACAGGAACGCTTGATATAATGGAAGGCCGTGCCAGATTAACTGAGGCACATCACGGTATCCCGGAAGAACGAAGTCTTCTTTTTCAAGCGCGAAATGTGTAGCAATCTGAGAAGCTTCTTGGCCCGCAGTAGGAGCGTAGAATCCGAGACGTCCTTGACGGTTTAATGAGATAGAGCGCTGATCAAGCACACGCGTAAATACCATGCGGCGCATAAGCTCTTTCAATTGATCATCAGTTAAATCAGGCATCGCCGCTTCATTCACGACTTCTCCCTTTTCATTTAAAATTTGGAACGTTTCGAACTGCTTTTTAATGGCATCAAATTGCTTCTTACTATCAACGATTACTTTTTTCGTTTTTGCAGCCATACTAAAGTCACCTCTTCCTTTCTTTTAAACAGTCATTAGACGTGCATTCCTTTTATACATACAAACTTAGGGTACCCTAAAGTATCAGCAGTAAGTCGTATATATTTTAGCCGATCCCCAGTTTGCCGAAACCATTTATGTAGGATAGTTACACTCTGCTTTGAACTGTATTATTTCGAAGTTGTAAAAAACTAATACAACACCGCTTAACATGGATTAGTTTACACCATATAAAGAAGAACCGTCAATCGTTTTCATCGCTGATTTTCAATAAATGTATTCGCTTTACATTTTCTATAAAAAAACAGATGCAGCCTGTACCTTAAACTGTACTAGTATAACCTATCACACTGTACTACAATAGAAATTTAAATTTTGAATAGAATTTTAAAAAAGAGCTGATCATAGTCAGCTCTTTTTTATGTGATAGCCTGCGGCGTCATATAAATCTTCGCGGGCTTTATTATATTTCTCCGTTTGCACATCAAATTCTTCGCTTTGTTTAAGGACTTTTTTATAAGATGCATTCGCTTTTTCAATCTGCTGATCAAGCTTATCCAGCGTCAAGTCTTTGTCTTTCAGCAGCTTATACAGTTTTTTATCAAGTTTAATGGCTTTTTCATATTCTTCAGACATAGAGCTGTATGCATCATATCTTTTTTTCATATGATCTGCCGCAGTCTCGGCCTTTGCCTTGATGTGTTTATCCTTAATATTTTCTGCGGATGTTTTGGCTTCCTCAAATTCTGATTCGGATTTTTCGATGCTCTCATTTTCAAGCTTCAGATGTTCTTCGCGTTTATTTACATTCTCTAGCGCTTCGTCTGATAATGAAACGATTTTTTTATAATCATCCATATTGAGCTTGATGACATCATTGTAGAGAGCATGTTCTTTTTTCTCTAATTCCTCGAGCGTTTTCTGTTCTTCTTGAAACGGTTTTTCTAGATCAGCGACTTTTTCTAATGAGTCATGAAGCGAATCCACCGGATCCTGTCCCACGCACCCTGTTAATAGGAAAGTCACAGCGCAAAAGGCTCCGATTTTCACACCGTGGCGCCGTTTTATTCTGTCTTTCACGTTAAATCCCCCAATCTTGACAATTTCTACTATAGAATCCATAGAGATATTTGACAATAGCCAGGTGGTTATCGCATGGCTTGCTGAGCAAAAAAACAAATCTAAATCGTCAAAAATCAGGACAGATGACCATACAACTTTTTTGTTTTTACATAGGTTATTGTAGACGCTATGCCTACTACAAGGCTCTGGCGTAATTAAAAGAGGAGGTTATGTTCATGTACGGTTATGGATATGGTTACGGCGGAGGCTGCTGCAGTTATGGTTACGGATATGGCGGAGCAGGATATGGCCGCACATTTGCGTTAATCGTTGTTTTATTCATTCTGTTAATCATTGTTGGAGCTGCTTATTTAGGCGGAGGCTGTTGCTAATTACACAGTAAAACACTGACCAGCCATTTACGGCTGGTCATTCGTTTCGTTGCACCTTTACGAAGAAATCCGATATAATTTACATATTAAGCTTTAGGAGTGAAGTTTCTTGATTACTATGGAAAACATCGTGCGCGACGGCCACCCTGCCTTAAGAGAGACAGCAGAGCCTGTCGGGCTGCCTGCCACAGAAGAAGAAAAACAGCAGCTGGCAGATATGATTGAATTCGTAAAAAACAGCCAAAATCCGGAATTGGCTGAAAAATACAATCTGCGCCCCGGCGTAGGACTTGCGGCACCTCAAATTAATATTAATAAACGGATGATCGCAGTCCATACAGAAGATGCTTCCGGGAAGTTATACAGCTATGCATTGTTTAACCCGAAGATCGTCAGCCATTCCGTTGAAAGAAGCTATTTAACAAGCGGTGAAGGCTGCCTGTCAGTTGATGAGGCAATTCCCGGCTATGTTCCGCGCTACGCTCGTATCAGAGTGAAAGGAACAACACTGGAGGGAGAACAAATAGACATTCGTTTAAAAGGATTTCCGGCGATTGTATTTCAGCATGAAATCGACCATTTAAATGGCGTTATGTTTTATGATCATATCGATAAAGAAAATCCATTTAAAGAACCTGAAAACGCGATGGCGATTGACCGCTAAAAGAAAATATGCGGCTGACACTATAAGTGCCAGCCGCTTTTTTATTTTAGCAAGCCTAATTCTTTGACAGCATAAGCAATTCCATCCTCGTCTACAGGCTTTGTTACAAAATCCGCAACTTCTTTTAATTCAGGAACGGCATTCCCCATGGCAACGCCTGTTCCGACAAACTGAATCATTTGCAGATCATTTAATCCGTCACCGAAGGCATATGTATCGCTGATATCAAACGGAAGGCGCTCGATTACTTTTTTAATCCCCTCCGCCTTTGATCCGCCGCGCGGCACCACATCAGTCGAAAGCTCATGCCAACGCACAAGATCGAATTCTGGAAAAGCCCCATAAATTTTTTCTTCTTCATCCTGGCAAAACAGCAGAAGCTGAAAAATTTCTTTTCCTTCATAAAAGAGGTCATCGGTTTCAGGATAGTCGGTTTTCAGGCTGCCGATTCCCTCCAAGACATGAGGATGGTCAGCAACAGTCGCTTTCATTGTATCTTCAGCCATAAACACAACCGGGTGGCTTCCTTCTCCCGCCTGCTTTAACAATCTTCTGATTGCCTCTTCAGGCAGCGGATTCTTATAAATCACTTCATTTTCAAAGACGACATACTGACCGTTGTAGGAAATAAATGAGTGAATGCCTAACTCCTCTAAAATCGGCTTCACCAGAAACGGGGACCGCCCGCTGGCGATAAACACATGGTGCCCCTGCCTCTGAAGCTCCGCTACCGTTTTTCTTGTGCTTTCCGGTATCTTTTTGTCGTGATCATATATCGTGCCGTCAATATCGAAAAAAATTAATTTTGAGTCCATCGTTATTCCCCTTTATCGTCTAAATCTGCAATTCCCACACTCATCATACAAAAAGATTTCAGTTCAGCAAACTATTTCCCTCAAAAACAAAATAAAATTCCATTAATATCCACGGAAAGTCCGTGCTAAACTCCGTATACTATTTGTATAAAACAGCCTTGGACAAGTATCAATCGAAGGAGGGACCGCGGTATGCTTCGGAAATTAAAAAAGAAACTCAGAAGACAATGGAACGGAATGCTCCGCAGGAAAGCCATTGCCTGATAAGGGATCTGTCCCTTTTTGAAAGGTCCTTATTTTGCTCAAGACTTTCCTTATATTCCGTTTTCGAATATAATAGAATAAGCGAGTCTAACATACGGCATTTAAGGAGAGATTTGGATGATTTATAAGGTATTTTATCAAAAAAAAGCTGAGGAAGTACCTGTTCGGGAAAAAACAGATTCACTTTATATTGAAGGCGTATCAGAGCGTGACGTCAGAACGAAACTGAAAGACAAGAAATTTAATATTGAATTTATCACACCTGTTGACGGTGCTTTTTTAGAATATGAGCAACAGAGTGAAAATTTTAAAGTATTGGAGTTATGAGCGGTATGAAATTTGTAAAAAACGATCAGACTGCTGTTTTCGCCCTCGGAGGACTGGGTGAAATCGGTAAAAATACGTATGCAGTGCAGTTTCAGGATGAAATTGTGCTGATTGACGCGGGGATCAAGTTTCCCGAGGACGAACTGCTCGGTATTGATTACGTCATTCCCGATTACACGTATTTAGTTAAAAACGAAGATAAAATTAAAGGGCTTTTTATCACTCACGGGCACGAAGACCATATCGGCGGCATCCCGTACCTGCTTAGACAAGTCAATATTCCCGTTTACGGCGGTAAACTCGCGATCGGCTTACTTCGGAATAAACTTGAAGAGCACGGATTATTAAGACAGACTAAGCTTAACATCATCGGTGAGGATGATATCGTAAAATTTCGCAAAACGGCTGTGTCATTCTTTAGAACAACACACAGTATTCCGGATTCCTACGGTATTGTTGTAAAAACGCCGCCCGGAAACATCGTACATACTGGAGATTTCAAATTCGACTTTACTCCAGTCGGCGAGCCGGCAAACTTAACGAAAATGGCAGAAATCGGCAAAGAAGGCGTTCTGTGCCTCCTTTCAGACAGCACAAACAGTGAAAACCCCGAGTTCACTATGTCTGAACGCCGTGTCGGAGAAAGCATTCATGACATTTTCCGCAAGGTGGACGGCCGAGTTATCTTCGCTACATTTGCGTCGAATATTCACCGCTTGCAGCAGGTAATTGAGGCTGCTGTATTAAATGGAAGAAAAGTTGCCGTATTTGGACGCAGTATGGAATCGGCTATCGAAATCGGACAAACTCTCGGCTATATTAACTGTCCTAAAAATACGTTTATTGAACATAATGAAATCAATCGCATTCCTGCCAATAAAGTAACGATCCTGTGTACAGGTAGCCAAGGGGAACCGATGGCGGCTTTATCCAGAATTGCAAACGGCACACACCGGCAGATTTCAATCAATCCTGGAGATACAGTCGTATTTTCTTCATCCCCTATCCCAGGCAACACAATCAGCGTGAGCCGCACAATTAACCAGCTGTATCGTGCGGGGGCCGAGGTTATTCACGGACCTCTTAATGATATCCATACATCCGGTCACGGCGGACAGGAAGAACAAAAGCTGATGCTTCGTTTAATCAAGCCTAAATTCTTCATGCCGATTCACGGTGAGTACAGAATGCAAAAGATGCATGTCAAGCTTGCGACAGATTGCGGCATCCCTGAAGAAAACTGCTTTATCATGGATAACGGTGAAGTATTGGCGCTTAAAGGCGATGAAGCTTCAGTTGCCGGTAAAATCCCATCCGGTTCAGTATATATCGACGGTAGCGGTATCGGTGATATTGGAAATATCGTGCTTCGCGACCGCAGAATTCTTTCTGAAGAAGGTCTTGTGATCGTCGTTGTCAGCATAGATATGGATGACTTTAAGATTTCAGCGGGCCCTGACTTGATTTCCAGAGGGTTTGTTTACATGAGAGAATCAGGTGATTTGATCAATGACGCCCAGGAGCTCATTTCAAACCACTTGCAAAAAGTCATGGAACGAAAAACCACTCAATGGTCAGAAATCAAAAATGAGATCACGGATACGCTTGCTCCGTTCTTATATGAAAAAACGAAACGCCGCCCAATGATCCTTCCGATCATTATGGAGGTTTAAAAAAAAGATGCACTCACTTAGGAGTGCATCTTTTTTATTGCAGTGCTATATGCTGAAATGACTTTACATCAAACAACCCTGTTGTCGTCATTTTGATGTCAGGAATGACAGGCAAAGCCAAAAATGAAAGCGTCAAAAATGGGTTAAACCGGTCTTTGAAACCGATGAATGAGAGCTTTTCATGAAGCGTCATTAAGCTTTGATTCACCAATTCTGCAGATTGGTCGGATAATAACCCCGCAATCGGCAGAGCAACCGAGTGAAGTTCTTCCCCGTCCTTTATAACTGTTAATCCGCCGCCAATTTCCTGCAGCTTATTAACTGCGGCTGCGATATCGGTGTCATTTGTCCCCACGGCAATGATATTATGCGAATCGTGTGAAATCGTTGTTGCAATCGCCCCGCTTTTCAAACCAAATCCTTTCACAATACCAAGTCCCGTTTCTTTTAATCCCTTATGCCGTTCGACGACTGCAATCTTTAACAAGTCAAGATCGATGTCAGGCTGAAAAATGGATGCTTCCGGAGCCGGAACACTCACCAGGCGTGTTTCAAGCTGATTTGGTATGATTTGAATGACATTCATCTGCTGCTGGGGATCAATTGGCATATGAAAATCCTGTTCGGAAAGAGGAGCAGCAAGGTTAACGGAATGAAGCAGCGCCGGATCTGGTGTTAGCGTATGAGCTTGCGCCTGACAGACTGCTTTATTATCTTCAGCAACAGTTTGTCCTTTTACCAACGTCTTTGTGACAGTGACATTTTCCACATCTGAAATAAAGAGCAAATCGGCGTCAAATCCCGGAGCAACCGCTCCCTTTGTATCTAGTCCGTAGCATTCCGCTGCATTCAGGCTTCCTAATTGGTATGCCAAAAACGGATCGAGACCTGCTTGAATAGCCATTTTCACCTGATGATTCACACTTCCCTCTGACAATAAATCATCTACGTGTTTATCATCAGTACAGAAAAAGAAACGGCGCGCATTCTTTTCATTAACAGCCGGCAGCACTTTCATTGTGTTTTTGGCGACTGACCCTTCTCGCATCATGACGTACATTCCTCTTCTGATACGATCCAGCGCTTCTTCCTTCGTCGTTACCTCATGATCAGTCAAGACAAAAGCGGTTCTGTATATATTGATGAGATCAGTTGACAAGCCTGCTAAATGTCCGTCAATCCGTTTCCCCGCGCTCCGGGCATCAAACAGCTTATTAACCATGTCTGCTTCACCCTGCTCAACCGATACATAATCCATCACTTCAGCCAGACCCAATACCTCCTTCTCTTCGTAAAATGGCTTCAAATCGGCCGCCCGAAGTACCGCACCGGATCGCTCAAAGCTGGCGGCAGGCACACTGGAGGGAAGCATAAAATGGATATTCAGCGGTGTTTGGCGAGCCTGTTCAATCATAAATTTGATCCCTTCCTGACCGGACACGTTCGCTATTTCATGCGGATCGGTAATGATGGTCGTCACGCCATTCGGCAATACGGCTTTTGCAAACTCGATCGGTGTCACCATTGATGACTCAATATGTACATGACCATCAATAAATCCCGGCACAATGACTTGCCCCTCTGCATCAATGGTTTCTTCACCTTCATACTGGCCGAGGCCTACAATAACTCCGTCTGTTATCGCAATATCTTCATAAATCCACTCATGATTATATACGTCCATGATTTTCCCGTTCTTAATGACGATGTCAGCTTTTTGTCTGCGGGCTGAAGCATTCAGCCTTTTGACCAGCGCTTCTTTATTCAAATGGCCCCCTCCTCTTTTTTATTTATATGGTACAATATGCTATCGGAACGCTTATCCGTAGTCAATAAAATTTTAGTAAATTGGCGCTTAGTTCATTAAAGTTGTTATATTCTGATAATATGAAAAAACCGTCCCTAAGGACGGCTTATATTTCTTCTATTTCGTATGAAGAACTCTTTTCTCAAAACGTGAAATATCCGTAACCGATCCAATGACGATGAGAATATCTTCTTGATGTATCACTTCAGTCGCAAGCGGCGACACGATGACTTCCTTGCCCCTTTTAATCGCTACAATATTAATACCGTATTTCGCCCGTATATCTAAATCGAGAAGAGTGTTTCCGGCAAGACGGCTGTTGGCCACGATCTCGACGAGACTATGCTCTTCTGACAGCTCCAAATAATCAAGTACATTGTTGGAAACGATATTATGCGCAATTCTTTTTGCCATATCACGTTCCGGGTGGACAATGTGATCCGCGCCGATTTTGGACAGCACTTTTTCATGATAATCGTTCTGAGCCTTAACTGTAATCGTATTGACACCCAGTTCTTTGAGGATCAGAGTTGTTAATATACTCGCCTGAATATTTTCACCGATCGCAACAATGACGTGGTCAAAATTCCTCAAACCTAAATTTTTCAGAACAGATTCATCGGTCGAGTCTCCGATGACGGCATGTGATGCAATCTTGGCATACTCGTTGACTTTATCTTCATCAATATCCATCGCCATGACCTCGACGCCCTCTTCGCTCAATGCTTTGCATATACTTCCACCAAAACGGCCGAGTCCAATTACGGCAAATTCTTTTTTCATAGTGGTGCTCCTTTACCTAACATCATATTGATCAAATTTTAACATATTCTTTTGAGGCAGTGTTAATTTCATCAACCTTTTGGCAGCGAATTCATATGCTGCTTAAGCCGTTCAGTAAAGCCCGGGGTCAAATAAAGCTCCGCTCCCCGTTCAATCTCGATTTGATAATGCTGAGGAGGTGCTGTTTCTGCTTCTTTTCGGAGGACGAGAAAGGTTAAACAATCGGTATAGAGCTTTCCCCCTGCTTCAACGTCTACAAATGCCGGCCGATAGGTAAGAGATTCAACCCCTTCCCTTTTATACAAATAGGCGACAGCTGAAAAAGGAAGACGATATAACACCCCTTCTGTCGTGCCTCCGTCTTCAGTGATATCCGCTCTTGAGCCGTCTGGTCTTTTTAACGTAAAGCGGGTTGTATACCCTTTTAATACAGCTCCTCCCACTGGATCTTGAAAATAATGATCAACCCCTGCTTTTTGAAAACGGGCATTGTCCATACAAGATCCGTAGGCAAAATAGTACACGGGATCTTTAGATTTGCTGATCATCTGATGTTCTTTCCAGTCACCGCTGCCTATTTTCACAAAGTCAGCATTATCATCTTTTTTCATATAATATACAAGTGCTTCCTTGATTCCAGCATCAGTTTCGACATGTACAGATTTCTTGTGGTAGCCTTGATACAAAAGATCAAGCTTATGTATACACGATGCATCTGCTTCATATATCTCACCGCAAATATAGCCATCAGCCCCAAACACGGCCGCAGGTTCCTCGGCTGCCGTATTAAAAAGACTTCCCTTTGTCCGCGCCTGCTCACTGATACAAGCCGACTGTGATAACAAATGATGATTTTTTTCATGCTTCCTTAAGGTCCCATATACAAACAGAAGCGAGTTCATCTTGTTTTTCCCCTCTCAGCTGTCAGATTTCAAAGGCAAAACAACTTGAAAGATGCTGCCTTTTCCAGCTTCACTTTCAATCTTCAATTCCCCGTTATGTTCCTTTAATATTCTCAAACAAATGGCGAGCCCCAGCCCTGTGCCTTTCTCCTTTGTTGAATAAAAAGGTTTTCCGATTTGCTCAAGCTTTTCCTGTGACATGCCGTTCCCTTCATCTTTTACGCTTATTACGGCGTGTGAAGCTGTTTTAGCAGTGGAAATCGTTACGACACCGCCCTTTGGCATTGCTTCGATTCCATTTTTAATAATATTGATAAAAACCTGCTTCAGCTGGTTTTCGTCCCCTTTAATCATACAGGCTTCCGTCTCACCAAAATTCTTTTCAATAGCAATATTGGACAATATGGCATTCGTATCAAGCAATGTCGTGACTTGTTTCAAAATTTCATTGATTGGTTGCGTTTTAAATGTAATTTCCTGCGGCTTCGCAAGCAGCAGCAGCTCGCCGAGCACCAGATCAATTCTTTTAATCTCTGAAAAGATGATATCAAAATAATCTTTTCTATCCGGATATGATGTTTTCATAATTTGAAGGAATCCGCTGACGGACGTTAAAGGATTTCTGACTTCATGTGCAATGCCGGCAGCCAGTTCACTCGTGATTGACAGTTTCTGCGACTCCCTCGCAAGCCGTTCATTAATTTCCAGAAGCTCATCTTCAGCCTCTTTTCGCTCAGTGATGTCTGACATTGTACCCAGGCTTCCGGTAAATTGCTCATCTCGGTCATAGTAAAGTTTATAGTGAACCTCGCCCCAAAAAATCGTCCCGTTCTTTGTCACATATTTTGCCGTAAACATCCCCGAGGACGCTTTGTTTTTGATTTGAGTGTTAATGTGATCAGCTACATGCTTTTCTTTTATGAAGTAATCATTATACATTGTCCCCATACATTCACTGATCGAAAAACCTGTGATGGCTGCCCACGCTTGATTTAAGTATGTAATTTCGCCTTTTGCATTTGTTTGAAAAACGATCTCCTGTAAATTATCCATGATGCGGTTCTTCTCATCAGAAAGCTGTTTATACTTCCATTCATTATCTTTCATTTTCTTGACCAGCTGTTTTTTCTCATCGACATAATACGCCAGCATCCAGACACTGAAAATCGTTACTGCTGTATACACAATGTCAACAGGCCAATTAATCGGGTTTTTGCCTATAAAATAAAATAAATAATCCCAAAACATAATAAAAATCATTGCCAAAATAATGGAAATGATACGTGCTTGATATTTTCTCATATGACCACCTGCCGCTTGTGTTTCTCTGTTTATTGTACCATTCTTCGACAAATAATTGAGTAAAATATGTAAAGTATCCCAAATCATTCATTACCTTTTGTTCATGATGTCATATCTTAGGCGGCGGTAATCAGAAATCGGCACGCAAAAAAAGGCGGAGATTACACCATTCCGCCTTTTTCAACATATATTATTCTTTTAAAGCGGCTTGAATTTCTTCGAGAAGCAGCTGTGCGCCTTCAGGGCTTAACGTAATTTTACCGTTGCCGTATTCTTTATTTTCTGAAGTGATTTCCCCAGTCATTAAACAAATGCCATGAGGTTTGTACTTTTTCAAAATAATTTTATCGCCCTCGACAAAAAACTCAATGCTGTCTTTAATAGCAATATCCAGTGCCCGTCTTAACTCTATCGGCATAACAATACGGCCTAATTCATCTACTTTTCTTACAACACCTATTGATTTCATAAAAACCCTTCTTCCTTAAATGTTTCTTTTTTCATGTAATATTCAAGGTTGTCCCTCAATATATCGTAGACGTACGAAACTTAGAAAAAGTTTCCCGCTTTCTTGAAGAATCGCAAGATATTTTTTCCATAAAACCGAAAAATGTATTACTTCTGTTACACCCTTCCGCAGTTTTTTACAAAAACATTTCTTTCCCGACGCACACCCCCAAAAATCGCTTCTTTTCTTAGAAACTTTAAATGTAGAATCATATAAAATCAGGATAAAGATTGGGTGAAAACATGTTTCAATCAACTGAAATTGGAATTGACTTAGGAACAGCTAATATACTTGTTTACAGCAAAAATAAAGGAATCATCTTAAATGAACCTTCTGTTGTCGCAGTAGATACAACGACTAAAGCAGTGCTTGCGATCGGGACTGACGCGAAAAATATGATCGGTAAAACACCGGGAAAAATTGTCGCTGTCAGACCGATGAAGGACGGCGTTATCGCTGACTACGATATGACAACTGATTTGTTAAAGCACATCATGAAAAAAGCCGGAAAGAGCATCGGCATGTCGTTCAGAAAGCCGAATGTCGTTGTATGCACACCATCAGGCTCAACTGCAGTGGAACGCCGCGCCATCAGTGACGCGGTGAAAAATTGCGGAGCGAAAAACGTCCATTTAATTGAAGAACCGGTGGCAGCTGCAATCGGAGCGGATTTGCCGGTTGACGAGCCGGTTGCTAACGTGGTGGTAGATATCGGCGGAGGGACGACGGAAGTCGCGATTATTTCCTTTGGAGGCGTTGTCTCCTGCCATTCAATCAGAATCGGCGGAGACCAGCTTGATGAGGATATCGTTGCTTTTGTGCGGAAAAAGTACAATTTGCTGATCGGTGAACGTACAGCTGAGCAGGTTAAAATGGAAATTGGCCATGCATTGATTGAGCATGTGCCGGATGCAATGGAAATTCGCGGACGTGACCTTGTGACGGGGCTACCGAAAACCATTATGCTTCAATCAAATGAAATTCAAAACGCGATGCGTGAATCTCTCCTTCATATTCTTGAAGCGATTAGAGCCACACTTGAGGACTGTCCTCCTGAATTAAGCGGAGACATTGTCGATCGCGGCGTAATTTTAACAGGCGGCGGGGCGCTTCTTAACGGGATCAAAGAATGGCTGTCAGAAGAAATCGTTGTACCTGTACACGTGGCGCCAAACCCGCTTGAATCCGTGGCAATCGGCACCGGCCGTTCTTTAGAGGTGATTGATAAGCTCCAAAAAGCGGTTAAATAATCCTTTTCTCGCAAAATCTCAGAAAGTAATTGAAATTCCTGCTTCTTTTTTCCTCTCTCGCTTCATATTGTGGGAAATGGAGAAACGATAAGGAGGAAACAGATGCTTAGAGATTTAGGAAGACGGGTAGCGATTGCAGCCATTTTGAGCGGAATCATTCTTGGAGGCATGAGCATTTCACTGGCAAACATGCCTCATGCGCCTGAAGGTACTGTAAAAATGAATCATCCATAAGTATTGAAAAGCCCAAAACCATTTTGTTTTGGGTTTTTCTCTTTGCACTCCTTTCTTTTCTTTATAGGAGATTATTTGATATGATGAGAAAAAAGCACGAGGAGGAAAGATTGATGGATACATTTTCAGAGAAACTAAATACATATGCCCAGCTGGCGGTTGAGGCCGGCGTTAATGTCCAAAAAGGCCAGTATGTGGTGGTAAATGCTTCGACGGAGGTACGCGATTTCGTCCGTCTGATTGTAAAACATGCATATGAAAAAGGCGCAAAAAATGTAACAGTGAACTGGCAGGATGACGAAGTGGCCAAATTAAAATATGAACTGGCGCCGTTTGAAGCCTTTGAAGAGTATCCTGAATGGGAAGCGAAAGGCAGAGAAGAGCTTGCCAAGAAAGGAGCTGCTTTCATTTCAGTTGTATCCTCAAACCCAGATTTACTGCAAGGTGTAGATTCCAAACGGATTGCCGCCTTCCAAAAAGCTGCAGGCAAAGCGTTACATACATACAGACAATACATTCAATCTGATAAAGTGAGCTGGACTGTCGTCGGTGCTGCATCAGCAGGTTGGGCTCAGAAAGTATTCCCTGGCAAATCAGAAGAGGAAGCGACACAGCTCCTGTGGGAAGAAATTTTTAAAGCCACACGCGTAAACGAAGAAAATCCGGTTCAAGCGTGGATCAATCATGATCAAAACCTTCATGAAAAAGTTGATCATTTGAACCAAAAACATTATGCCGCTTTACATTACCAAGCAGAAGGAACTGATTTAACAATCAAGCTGCCGAAAAAACACGTTTGGGCAGGTGCCGGAAGCGTAAATGAAAGCGGACATGAATTTATGGCCAATATGCCGACAGAAGAAGTATTCACACTGCCGCAAAAAGACGGGGTAGACGGGTTTGTATCGAGCACAAAACCGCTCAGCTACGGCGGGAACATTATCGAAAACTTCACGCTCACATTCAAAAACGGCCGTATTGTTGACATTAAAGCCGAAAAAGGAGAAGACATTTTAAAAGAATTGGTCGAAACAGATGAAGGCTCTCACTATCTTGGTGAGGTAGCTCTTGTCCCGTACGATTCGGCTATTTCACAGTCAAATATTCTTTTTTACAACACTTTATTTGATGAAAATGCGTCAAATCATCTGGCGATCGGCAGTGCCTATGCTTTTAATATTGAGGGCGGAAAACAGATGTCTCGCGAAGAGCTTGTCAAAGAAGGCTTAAATGAAAGCATTACCCACGTAGACTTTATGGTTGGTTCTAAGGATATGAACATTGATGGAATTACTGAAGACGGAAAAAGAGAACCTATCTTTAGAAATGGAAATTGGGCTTTTTAAATAAAGAAGGAGGCTTTCGCCTCCTTCTTATTTTTTTGCTTCATACATTTGCAGATTGGCATAAACTGTTTCTAATATTGGTGTTGAAAGAGACAAACGCTTTGCTTTATCAAGCAAAAAGCCGTGCAGATGATCTCCTTCAGTCGTTTGGCCATTTTCCATATCACGAAGCATGGAGGATTTCATATGATAAGACATGCTTGTCATTGTGCGGAAGCTGTCTTCTTCAAGTTCTGGATCAGCCGGAACTCCTTCCTTGCGCAAGATCATGCCGATTTCCCCAATGAG
Source organism: Bacillus sp. PAMC26543 (assembly GCF_014250375.1). Taxonomy (NCBI): domain Bacteria; kingdom Bacillati; phylum Bacillota; class Bacilli; order Caryophanales; family Bacillaceae; genus Bacillus; species Bacillus sp. PAMC26543. The sequence continues at coordinate 2,631,325 of NZ_CP060193.1, forward strand.
TGTTCGCGCAGTGTGCCGGCCGCTCTCTGTTTCAAGGATTGGTCCAAGCGGTCTTTGAAATAAGGTTGTCATTCCTGCTTGTGCTGCAATAAACAGATATTTTTTCCAGATGTCTTTCTCAATATGCCCGCTAATGATGACCTCTGCCTTCACTCCTGCAAATGCTTCCTCAAGCTCTTTTATCCGTTCCGTACGCTCACCGTTCCATTCACCGAACACAAAACGATGCGACGCACTTGTATGGTTGATTTCTCCCAGATTGTTTAAAGCACTTTCTATGAAGCACAGCCCGCCCAGCACCTGATCTTTCGAAAATGCCGTAAACAGCTGCTCGTAGTGGCGATAACCGTTTAAGAAAGGAATAATGACTGATTCGCTGTGGACAAAAGGTTTGACATCGCTAATCACCTGATCGAGTGAATATGCTTTAGAAGCGATGATGATTACATCAAACTGTTCTTTTTCTCCTGCAGTGATTACTGCGGGCTGAAAGGACACGTCACCCTTTTCACTATGAATAACTAGTCCCGTTTGTTTTAACTGTTCAGCTCTTTTTTGGCGGACAAGAAACGTCACCGCATTCCCTTTCTCTGCAAGCCGTCCGCCAATATAACCGCCTACTCCACCTGCTCCGACAATTAAAAATTTCAAGTTAATGTCCCCTTTCTTCTCTATGTAAAAAAAAGCAGAGAATTCTCTGCTTTTTTTATTACGCGTATAGTTCAGCCAGTTTTTTCTGCACATCAGCATTTTCAAGGAACTCGTCATAGCTCATTTGCTTGTCAACAATGCCATTAGGTGTAATCTCTATGATTCTGTTGGCAATCGTCTGTACAAACTGGTGGTCATGTGATGTAAACAGCATTGCGCCTTTAAAGCTGATTAAGCCATTATTGAGCGCTGTAATAGATTCTAGGTCTAAGTGGTTGGTCGGTTCATCCAAAATTAAAATATTGGCGCCAGAAAGCATTGCTTTCGAAAGCATGCAGCGAACCTTTTCTCCCCCGGATAAAACATTTGCTTTTTTGTGTACTTCTTCACCGGAAAACAGCATGCGTCCTAAGAAGCCGCGTAAAAAGCTCTCACTTTGGTCATGAGGAGAATATTGGCGAAGCCAGTCTACAAGATTTAAATCACTGCCTTCAAAATATTCGCTGTTGTCTTTAGGGAAGTACGCTTGAGATGTCGTCACGCCCCATTTAAATGTTCCGCTGTCAGCTTCCATTTCCCCGGAAATGATTTTGAACAAAGTAGTAACAGCCAATTCATTACGTCCTGTAAAAGCAATTTTATCTTCTCTATTCATAATAAAGCTGACATTGTCGAGAACTTTTACACCGTCAATTGTTTTCGTTAATCCTTCTACCCGGAGAACATCATTACCGATTTCTCGTTCCGGTGTGAAGTTGACGTAAGGATAACGGCGTGAAGACGGTTTAATATCATCAAGAGAAATTTTATCAAGAAGTTTCTTTCTTGAAGTCGCCTGTTTTGATTTAGACGCATTTGCGCTGAATCTGGCCACAAACTCTTGAAGCTGTTTAATTTGCTCTTCTTTTTTCTTGTTCGCTTCTTGAGAAAGCTTCAAAGCAAGCTGGCTTGATTCATACCAGAAATCATAGTTCCCAACGTAGATTTGGATTTTGTTAAAATCAAGGTCAGCAATATGTGTACACACTTTATTTAAAAAGTGACGGTCATGGGATACAACAATCACAGTGTTTTCAAAGTTAATCAGAAACTCTTCCAGCCACTGAATTGCCTGAAGGTCTAAGTGGTTCGTCGGCTCATCAAGAAGCAGAACATCGGGCTTGCCGAATAATGCCTGAGCCAAGAGAACTTTCACTTTTTCGGAACCGCCAAGGTCTTCCATCTTCTTCGTGTGAAGATCTTCTGAGATGCCGAGACCTTTTAGAAGGATCGCAGCTTCACTTTCTGCTTCCCATCCGTTCAGCTCTGCAAATTCACCTTCGAGCTCTGCCGCACGAATTCCGTCTTCATCCGAGAAATCAGGCTTCATGTAAATTGCGTCTTTCTCCTGCATGACCTCGTATAAACGCTTATGTCCCATAATCACAACTTTTAGCACTTCATACTCTTCGTACTCAAAGTGGTTCTGTTTCAGGATGGCAAGACGCTCGCCAGGACTCATATGAACATCGCCTGTCTGAGGCTCAATTTCTCCTGATAACACTTTCAGAAACGTTGATTTACCAGCACCATTGGCACCAATTAACCCGTAGCAGTTGCCTGGGGTAAATTTAATATTTACATCTTCAAATAACTTGCGATCCGCAAAGCGCAAGCTCACATTATTTACAGCAATCATTTAATATCCTCCATCATGTCTATCATCATTAAAAGTATACCATGAATGGAAGACAAGAGAAATGCTTCCCTGATAAAAGCAGGCAGAAACACTTCTACACTAAAAGGGAAAAGCTGTGGTACAATTGAAGGCAAAGAGGATGCATCCAGATGGAAAATCATACATTCTTACTCGGAGGAACACATTGAGGCTTTTAACACTGACTGAATATTGCTTATTGATCTTTTTTACAGGCTTTTATCTTGCCGTAACTGGCTTTACCGCCAAAGATATCGGCTTATATATCGGGATCGCCCTGATTTATATCTTCTCACATATCTTCTCTAAACGGTTATTAGAAAAACGCGGCAAAGAGAACAAGCAAGTGCATCTTTTCTTCAGTGTGCTGGCCATTATCGGTTCAGTATTTGTCACTGTATTATGCATTGCATTAGTCGCTTCTTTTTCCAATTAAAAAACGCCTGCTGTCCAAAGGCCAGCAAGGCGTTTTTATTTGGTTTGGCGCATTTCATTAAACGGGAAAAATACAAACTTCGACGTACCCACAATCCGATCTTCCGCAATCAGTCCTAGGCCATTTCTGCTGTCCATGGAGTTTAGCCGGTTATCCCCCATGACGAAATATTTGCCTTTCGGTACTTTCACCGGGCCAAAGTCGCCTGTAAGACTGACACCAAGCTTTTCTGCCTCTTTTTTGTTTTTAGACAAATAAGGCTCGGCAACTTTTTTTCCGTTTATATAAAGCGTGTCATCCTTCATTTCCACGGTTTCTCCAGGCTTACCGATCAACCGTTTGACGTAATGGATTTTTGAAGTCTCACCATTGATAATGACGATATCTCCCCGCTCCAGGTCACCGATATAGTGTACCGTTTTATTGACAAACAGTCTTTCGCCGTCATGTAAAGTGGGGTACATAGATGAACCTTCGACTAAATACGGTTCAAATAGGAAGTGGCGGATAATGAGTGCCAGCAGGACAGCAATGACAATTGCTTTTCCCCATTCCCAATACGTATTGGTTTTTTTCTTCCCCGCTTTTTCAGTTTTTGTTTGATTTTCTTCGGTCAAAGTGTTTCCTCCTAGACGATTGCTATGTCAGTTGTTTCCCTTCTTTTACTTTATCATAATTTATTATAAAATACATAACTTAACCGCGCTGCCGCGAGAAGATAGAGAAAAAGCGTCCTTTAGTAACAGGACGCTTTTTTCCTTATTTTTCAGTTACAGGTTTTTTTACGATACCTAGGATAATCGCCATAACCACAGCACCAATTACAATACTTAATAAGTAAAGGAGCGGATGGTTTGTAATAAAGGCTACGAATATGCCCCCGTGAGGTGCAGGAAGGGTTACACGGAAGAATTCAGTTAATCCGCCGGCAACCGCTGCACCGACCACAGCCGCTGGAATTACGCGAAGCGGATCAGCCGCAGCAAACGGGATTGCGCCTTCTGTTACGAATGCCGCACCCATGAAGTAGCATGTAATACCTGCTTCACGGTCACGCTGAGAGAACTTGTTTCTGAAAATTGTTGTTGCAAGTGCGATACCTAGCGGAGGAACCATACCGCCGGCCATGATCGCTGCATGAGGCGCATAGTTGCCTGCATCAATCATCGCGATACCGAACGTGAAGGCTGCTTTATTAAGCGGACCGCCCATGTCGATCGCCATCATACCGCCTAAAATAATACCCATTAACACCAAGTTTCCAGTACCAAGGCTTTGAAGCCAGTCTGTTAAGAAATTCATGAATGCTGCTACAGGTGTATTGATTACAAATTGCATTAATACGCCAGTGATAAAAATACCAAACAGCGGATAAATCAATACAGGCTTCAATCCATCAAGTGACTGAGGGATAAACACAAATACTTTTTTCAATAAAATCACGACATAACCAGCAAGGAATCCGGCAATCAAACCGCCTAAGAATCCAGCATTCGCTTGAGTGGCCATAAACCCGCCGACCATACCAGGAGCAAATCCCGGACGATCTGCAATACTCATTGCGATAAAGCCGGCCAGAACTGCAACAATCAGTTTTAATGCATTGTCGCCGCCGATAAAGTTCAATGCTGCAGCAAACGTATTGTAGCTAGGATCATTCGGATCTGAAGAATGGATACCCCAGAAGAATGAAATTGCAACGAGTATACCGCCGCCCACTACGAATGGAAGCATGTTGCTGACACCGCTCATAAGGTGCTTATAAAACGCGTTTCCAATGCCGCCAGATTTGGCTTTTGGTTCATTTTCATCACTTTGAGCAGAAGAACCGCTGCCGCTGCCTTGATAAATCGGTGCGTCTTGATTCACCGCTTTTTCGATAAGCTCTTGCGGACGTCTGATACCTGCCGTTACTGGAACCTGAAGCACGCGTTTGCCTTTAAAGCGCTCCATTTCAACCTGCTTGTCCGCTGCGACAATGATTGCAGGTGCATCTTCAATTTCTTGAGCAGTTAACTTGTGCTTAATACCGCTTGAACCATTTGTTTCAACCTTAATCTCAACACCAAGCTCTTTCGCTTTTTCTTTAAGGGCATCCGCTGCCATGAAAGTATGGGCAATACCTGTCGGACAAGCTGTAACCGCTAGGATTTTACCTTTTCCGGCTGGTGCTGGTGCCGTTTCTTCTTCTTCTTCCTCTTCGTCATCATCTTTATCATGCTGATTGATAATGTCAATAATCGCGTCTTCTGATTCAGCTTCAAGCAGCTGTTTGCGAATTTCTTCACGCATTAACAGCGTAGACAGTCTTGACAGTGCTTCAAGGTGAGTGTTGTTTGCACCTTCAGTCGCTGCAATCATGAAGACCAAGTGTGCCGGCTGGCCGTCTAGTGATTCATAATCGACACCGTCTTTTGAACGCCCAAACGCAATCGCCGGGTTGATAACGCTTGCCGTTTTCGCATGCGGAATAGCGATTCCTTCACCGATACCCGTTGAACTTTGGCTTTCACGATTTAAAATGGCTTCTTTGTAGGCTTGTCTGTCATTTAATTTTCCAGCCTTATCAAGAACTGTGACCATTTCGTCAATAACGTTTTCTTTTTCTTTGCTTTCAATATTAAGCTTTATCGTATGCTTCGTTAAAAGCTCAGTTATTTTCACTTTTGTTTCCTCCTCTATAGACGTGTGACCTTAACTTCAGGAAGAAGCTGCTGGACAAATTCTTCTGTACCAAGTTCCTCAGAAAACGCGGTAGCGCTGCCTGATGTAACTCCTAAGCGGAATGCCTCTTCAAGCGGCAGCTGCTTGGAAACACCGGCAAGAAAACCTGCAACGACAGAATCTCCTGCTCCGACTGAGTTTACCAATTTCCCCTTTGGTACGTTTGCAAAGTAAACGGCATCCTTCGTAAACAGAAGCGCTCCGTCACCGGCCATGGATACGATTACATGCTCAGCGCCTTGTTCTACAAGCTTTTTCCCATAAGGAACAGCTTCTTCAACAGATGAAATCGTCGTTCCGAACATTTCACCAAGCTCGTGATGGTTTGGCTTCATCAAAAACGGTTTCATTTCTGTTGCTTTCATAAGCGCTTCGCCAGAGATATCTAACACAACACGCGCGTTCTGCTGTTTGCAAGCCTCTGCGATTTTTTCATAGGTATCTTGAGGCAGTGAAGATGGAATGCTTCCAGCAAGAACGACAATATCCCCCTCTTGCAAAGATGTAAACTGTTCTAAAAAGGCATTGAAATCTTCGTCTGAAATCGTTGGTCCCTGACCGTTAATTTCCGTTTCATCACCAGTTTTCAATTTCACATTGATGCGGGTATCTTCTTTTACTTCAGAAAAAGCTGTTTCCAGGTTTTCTTCGCGCAAAAATGTTTTGATATATTCTCCGGTAAATCCGCCGATAAATCCGAGCGCTTTTGACTGAACATGATGTCTTTTCAGCAGTCTCGATACGTTGATGCCTTTTCCCCCTGGATACTTTGTATCGTATGCGGAACGGTTCAGGCCTCCTACAGTAAAATCTTCAACGTGAACAATATAATCGACAGATGGATTAAGTGTTACAGTATAAATCATGGTTTCACTACCTTTACGACAGTTTTTTCTTGGTAATTATCGAATGTAAGCTCTTCAGCGTCAGTCGTAATGATTGTTGCGTCGCCTATGCCGGCAAATGCCGAAAATGAAATTTCTCCAAATTTCGAAGGGTCCGCTAAGACGTAAGCGTGTTTTGCCTGTTTGACAGCCTTCGTTTTCAAAAGGGCTTCATCAGGGTCAGGCGTTGTGAAGCCGGCCTCTGTATGCACACCGTTTGCCCCCAGAAAACTCTTATCGAATCTGTACTGATCCATGGCAATCAGTGAAGCGCCTCCGATAACCGCACCCGTTCTGTGCTTTACATATCCTCCAAGCAGATAAAAAGATATTTCTTTCCTTATCAATGCGTCGATGTGCATAACCCCGTTCGTGACCACAACGATATCTTTGCTTTTATCCATAAAATCAATCATGTGCAAAGTCGTCGTGCCCGCATCAAGATAAATGCAATCCCCTTCCTCCAAAAGTGAAGCGGCTTTTTCAGCAATCTTCAATTTGTCTTGAAGGTTTTTGGATGATTTTTCAAGCATATCAGGTTCAAGTCTGATATCGGAAAGCTTGGCAGCTCCCCCGTGAACACGCTTTAAAAAACCGCGTTCTTCAAGCGTCGATAAATCTCTTCTGATTGTAGATTCAGAAGCATTTGTAAGATTTATAAGCTCTTGAATCTTTACCACATCACGCTTTTCTATTTGATCAATAATCAACTGATATCTTTCAGGAGTTAGCATGCTTCACCTCCTAATGAAAACGTATTCATTTTGAATACAATTTCATTGTAAACGCTTTTTTTACAATAGGCAACTAAAATCATTCAAATTCATTCAATAACTATCAAAATCTTTCACGTTTCTCCATATTAACGTATGTATATAGGGTTTGTAAACTGTAAATTCGACAAAAATAAGGACAATTGTATGACTTTTTCTTCTTATCTTAATGTAAAAAGTCTTTTATATTCATAGTAAAAAGCACCAAACATAAAAAAACCTCATGCATATGCATGAGGTTACTCGTAACGCAGCGCTTCAATCGGATCGAGCTTGGCAGCTTTATTTGCAGGAAGCATTCCAAAGACAACGCCAATAAGCATACTGAACAGCACGCCTCCGCATACGACCTGCCAGGATACTAATGACGGCCAGCCGGCAATGGCAGAAACCAGCGCGGCCCCTCCGTATCCGATCCCGATCCCAATCAGTCCGCCGATAAGCGTTAATACGACTGATTCGATTAAAAACTGGGTCAGAATTTGTCCTCTCGTTGCTCCGAGAGACTTCCGAATCCCAATTTCCCGCGTTCGTTCTGTCACTGACACGAGCATAATATTCATGACACCGATTCCGCCGACTAAAAGCGAAATGCCTGCAATTGAGCCGATAATCGTGGTCATGATTGTTGTGATCTTTCCAATTCCTGCTGCAATCTCTTCCATGTTCATGACTTGATATGAATCCTCAGTGCCATGATGGTCATTCACCAGCTGTGCCGCTTCTTTTCCGATAGATTTTATATCATCAGCCGATTCGACCTGCAATGACACATTACTGAAGTCACTTGTACCGAAAGACGATTTCATCATATTAAACGGCACATACATTTCACTTAGTCCGAAAGACAGCAAACCTGTTTCCTTCTTCAGCACACCGATAATTTCCACAGGCTGTCCGTTTACCCAGACAACTTCACCGAGAGGAGAGGATTTATCAAACAGCTCTTCTGCCATTTTTTGCGATATAATGCCCGCCCTTTTTCCCGCAAGAAAGTCATTATCAGTAAAGGTTCTCCCGCTTTCTATTTCTAAGGAATTGACATTCATATATCCGTCGTTGATTCCGTTAATGGTTACATCGGTTTCTTCCTCATGATAACGCGCCTTCATGCTTTCAGAAGTCGATGCAACCACTTGTTTTATCCCTTCTATATCTTTTAATCCGCTAATATCGTTTTCTGTGAAAGTTGACTCCGTTACGGCGTTCGGATTGCTTGCAAGCTCTTCGTCACTCGGCATGTAGTATAGTTCCACCGTATTCCCCGGACCGCTGATGGACTGCTTAAGCATTTGCTCGCCGCCCTGCCCTACAGCAACGACGACAATAACAGAGCCAACACCAATTATGATTCCGAGCATCGTTAAAATGGAACGCATTTTATGTGCAAGAACAGAGCTCAAAGCCATTCTGACGTTTTCTAACAGACTCATTCCCCCACGCTCCTTTGTCCGGAGCCGGGAGGAACAATTTCTCCGTCTCGCACCATGATGACCCGGTTCGTGCAATCTGCAACTTCCGGCTCGTGGGTGACAAGTACAATCGTAGTTCCCTCGTCGTTTAACGCTGTAAATTGGTCCATAATCGCTGCACTTGTTTTCGTATCCAACGCGCCAGTCGGTTCATCCGCCAAAATTAATTTTGGTTCATTGACGATTGCCCTCGCAATAGCCACACGCTGCTTTTGACCGCCGGATAACTCATTCGGCATATGAAGCATTCGATCGGCTAATCCGACCTTTTCTAAAGCTCTTTCGGCTCTCTCTTGGCGTTCTTTTTTTCCAATGCCGGAATAAATCATCGGCAGCTCGACATTTTTTTTAGCGTTCAGCCGCGGGAGAAGCTGGAATTGCTGAAAGACAAAACCGATGGATTTGTTGCGGACTGCGGCCAATTCTTTGTCTTTATAAGATGAGATGTCTTCACCGTCCAGCTTATATATACCGGAAGTCGGACGGTCTAGACAGCCGATAATATTCATAATCGTTGATTTTCCCGATCCTGACGGCCCCATGATCGAAACGTATTCCCCTTGATTGATGTTCAAATCAATCGAATGAAGAACATCAAACGTTTCTCTGCCGATCTGGTAGCTTTTTCGCACATTTGAAAGCTGAATCATTTATGCTTTCACTTCCGTTCCGTCAGCCAAATCATCAGCAGGATTTAAAATGACCTGATCATCCTTAGAAATTCCTTCTTTTATTTCCGTTACATCATCTGTTACTTCCCCGATTTTGACGTCGACTCGCTTGGCTTTACCGTCCTTTACTGTATACACATAATATTGATCATCTTCTTTTTTAACTGCCTTAGAAGGAAGCGTATTGGTTTTCCGCTTATCCGTTTCTATATTCATAATGAATTTAAAACCTGGCTTTCCTTCAGGAAGATCACCTTTTATTTTGACTTGAAGCGGGTATTGTACCGCCTGATCTGTGCCAGCGGCTGCCGCGGCGTTATCCTGCTGATCCGGCACTAGTCCGACAGCTGAAACTGTACCTTTCCATGTTTTATCCTGAATGACATCTGAAGTGAGTGTGACCTTTTGGCCTTTTTTGACTTTAAGTGTATCGTATTCAGACAATTTTCCTGCAACGACAAGATCTTTAGGATTGCCGATATGTATAACGGGCTCTTGAATATCTGACTTTTTTGATGCCGCTTCCTGGTTGACAGAAATCACAGTGCCTTCAATCTCGCTTTTCACTTGAAGATCTGACACTTGATTGGCAAGCGACTGCCGCTGAAGTTCAGTTTGCTTTAATTCAATTTGAGCCGTTTTTTCCTGCATTTCAAGCTCTGTGCGCTCAGAGTCAACTTGTTTTTCTGCTTCTTTCTTTCCAAGCTGTTTTGTCAGTTCTTTTTCTTTACTGTCCAACGCTTGTAGCTTTTCTTGAATCTGATCGATTTGCAGCCGGTTCGATTCAGAGGTCAATTGATTCTGTTCTTTTTCCAGACTAAGCTGCTCATTCGTATAAGTGACTAACGGCGTACCCTTTTTAACTTTGTCGCCTTCCTTTACTTTAATGTCGTTCAAAGTTCCTTTATCGGCTTCATAAAACACATATTGTTCATTTGAAAATTTAAGTGTGCCTGGAACCATAACCGTTGACGATATCTTTTTTTCTTCTAGACTGCCCGTCTCCACCTTCTGGCCGGCGCTGCCGCTTGTCGGAGCGGCAGACCGGTAAATATTAATTCCTATAAAAAGAGCGACTAATGCTGCAATCCCAATTCCAATCCAGACTTTTTTCATCTATTTATGCACCTGCCACAGAGTTTATCGCCCCTGAAACAAACGAAAATGCGACCAAAAGGACGAAAAGAATAATAACGGATATCCACCCTGCTTTTTTGGAGATGCCTCCCGTTTTGTGAAGACCGATCGCTAATAATACATAGCTCCAAATGCTGAAGATTTCAAATGTATTTAATACATTGGCTAAAGGCATGTCTGAAGGAATAATTCCCGCAAGTGACGTCATGCTGTAAAGTGAACTTGTGTCAGTTGTAAAAGCAACAATTCCGTTGATCAATAATCCTAAGCTGCTGATTAAGGAGACAAACAGACCGAGAGAAAGCATTTTCTTATACGTCGTTACGCCTCCTGATATTTTCACACAGAGCCAATAAATGAGAGGTGCAATAAATAAAGCTGCAATTCCGCCGAGAATCGAACCTGCCATTGCTCCAAACTTGGTAATAGTGGCGACAGTTGAAATCTGCTCAGGCGATAAACCTTCAGTATCCGTCGCTTTAAGAAGCTCGCTATAATCCGTTCCGAGACCCTGCAATACAGCACCAACTATGATGATTGCCGCAACAATCAAGAGCGGGCCCCATACAACCGGCCTTTCTCTTATTCTCTCAAATTGAGTTCCAGGACTTGTGATCACTCCAAAAAGGGATGGCTTTTCAGTTGACACTCCGCCGTTTTTTTCTACATTTGCTTCCATATATAAAACCTCCTTGAACATATCTAGCTGATAATACGAAAGGATCTAAAAAAAGTTTCATATTTTTTAAAAAAATATCCAAATCATTCAAAAGGCCTTCAGACTTTCAAACTGAAGGCTTTTATTCGGCAGCTATGCTGTATTGCGCTTTCACCAGTCCTGCATAAATACCTCCTTTCGCAAGCAGCTGTTCGTGGCTGCCCTCTTCCATTTTCCTGCCGTGATCAAGAACGATGATATGGTCGGCGTCGCGGATCGTGGACAATCTATGGGCAATCATGACGGCTGTACGGCCTTTCAGCAAAGTTTTTAAAGCCTGCTGGATTTTGACCTCTGTCTCTGTATCAATGCTTGCCGTGGCTTCGTCAAGAATGATAATAGCAGGATCTGCGAGCAGCGCTCTTGCGAAGGAAATGAGCTGGCGCTGACCGGCGGATAGTACGCTGCCCCTTTCTTCCACTTCTGTTTCGTATCCTTCTGCTAAACCAGATATAAACTCATCCGCTCCGACTGCTTGAGCAGCTTTTATCACTTCTTCGTCTGACGCATCCGGCCTTCCGAAACGAATATTTTCCATAATCGTTCCCGAGAAAATAAACGTATCTTGAAGCACAATACTGATTTGAGAGCGTAAACTGGCAATGGCCAGGTCTTTTATCGGAGTGCCGTCTATTTTAATGGTTCCTCCTGTTGCATCATAAAATCGGCTGATTAAATTGGCAATCGTTGTTTTCCCGCTCCCTGTGTGTCCGACAAGTGCAAGTGTCGAGCCTGCAGGAATAGAAAAGGAAACGGCATGAAGTGCCTTTCGTTTTTCATCATAAGAAAATTCAACCTCTTCAAAGCTGATATGGCCTTTAATATTTTTCTTGTGAATGGCATCCCGCTTTTCCTTGACGTTCGGCTGTTCGTCTAAAAACTCGAAAATCCGCTCTGACGAGGCCATCCCCATTAACAATTGGTTATAAACCTGGCCTAGTCTTGAAATAGGCTCCCAAAACATGCCTAAATAGAAGGCGAAAGATACGAAGACACCTATTGTAATAGTTTGGTTCATGATGAGTGTGGCGCCATACCATATTAATACAGCCGTTCCTATCGCATTTGTCATTTCTACCAGCGGACGGAACACAGCATTTTTTCTTGTTGCTTCCCGCCATGATTGATAGTTCTCCTGATTGACTCCGTCAAAATACGCCATGTTTTCTTGTTCCTGCGTGAAAGCCTGCGTTACGCGGATACCTTGTATGCTTTCGTTTAAATGGGAGTTCAGCTTTGATTGCTTCAGACGCACCGTTTGCCATGAACGGCGGATTTTTTTTCTGAGACTTGTTGAAATAAAAAACATAATCGGCAGAGTCACCATGATGGCTATGGTCAGTTCAGGACTCAGCGTGAATAAAATGATGACGACTCCCGCCAAAAGCAATAAATCTGTTAATAAGTTAATCACGCCGCTTGTGAAAAGCTCCTGAAGGGAGTTAATGTCATTCATAATTCTGACGAGAATAGACCCTGCCGATCTCTGATCAAAAAATCGGTGGGACAAGCGCTGCACATGGGTAAATAAATGCTGGCGCAAATCGTAAATGACATGCTGGCCAAGCTGGTTCATCCATCTGATCCTTAGCATATTGGCTGCATAATTAACAGCGTATAAAACGCTGATCAAAATAATCAGCTGCATCAGCAATTCCGAATTCTTTGCTGTAATGGCTTGATCGAGAACATAAACACCGATCAGAATAGGAATGACAAGCTTCACAGCAGTCCCAATCAAAACGGTGAGAAAAGAAAGCGGCAGAATTGTTTTTCGGTATGGTTTGACATAGCTTAACAGCCGCCACATTTGAGCCCAGTTAAACGGTTTTTCAATGATTTCATCTGAAGAATAATAGAAACGCTCCAAAATCCCCTGTTTTTTTGCTTGTTTCATATGTTCCTCCCTATCCGACCTGATGCGGCTCATTTATCATATTGACGTCCCGGTATTGCAAATCGTATATCTTTTTGTAATAGCCGTTCTTGGCAAGAAGCTCGTGATGATTGCCTCTTTCACGAATGCTACCTTTATCGAAGACAAGAATTTCATCTGCGTGTTTCAGTGAAGAAATGCGGTGAGCGATGATAAAGGTTGTGCGGTTTTTCATGACTTCTTTTAACGCAAGCTGTATGCTGTGCTCCGTTTGCATATCTACTGCACTTGTGGCGTCATCTAATATTAAAATGCTCGGGTTTAAACAGATGGCTCTGGCAATAGCAATGCGCTGCTTCTGGCCTCCAGAAAGCCCCAGCCCCCTTTCTCCAAGCATGGTGTCATATCCGTCAGGCAGTTCCATAATAAAATCGTGGGCCTGAGCTCTTTTTGCCGCATTTATAATGTCGTCCATCGAAGCATCCGGCTTCCCGTATGAAATATTTGATCGAATAGTAGATGAAAATAGGAATGATTCTTGAAGTACAACTCCAATATTTGAGCGAAGGGTTTTTAATGAATAATCTGTGATAGGTTTATGATCAATGGTGATGATTCCGCCTGCAGGACTGTAAAATCTAGTGAGGAGCTGTGTGACTGAGCTTTTTCCAGATCCTGTAGGACCCAAAAGTCCGATCATCTTTCCGCTTTTTGCTTCAAAGCTTACATCGGAAAGCGCGTTCGTTTGTTCATTTCTGTATGTGAGAGTTACATCTTTGAATGAGACATCTCCGGTTAACTTTGGCTGATGTAAAGCATGAACGTGGTCTTTGATGTCTTCCTCTTCATCAAGAATGTCTAACAGACGCTCTCCTGAGGCTTTTGCCTGAGAAAACATATTAATCACAAAACCTAAGTTCATAATCGGCCACATCATATAATTGACAAGACTGAAGAAAGCGACAAGCTCACCCGGATTCAGCTGATTTTGCATGACCAAATAGCCGCCGTATGAAAGAAGAGCCACAATACAAATATTGCCGATAAACTCCATCAGCGGAAAATAAGCAGACCAGATGGATGACGTTTGTAAATATTTTGTTCTGTAGGCCGCATTTGCCTTATTAAAGGCGCTGATTTGAAAATCTTCTCTTGATAGTGACTTAACTGTGTTGATGCCGCTGATATTTTCCTGCACCTTTGTATTGAGCTTTGCAAACGATTTTCTGATGCCTCGGAAGGCGGGGTGTACTCTTTTGTCAAACTGATATACCGCGACCGCCAGAAAAGGCAAAGCAGCGATTGTTACCAGCGTAAGCGGAACCGAATAGTAAAACATGACCGATAAGCTGATTGCAACCAGCAAGCCGAATCGAATAAACTCAGCAAGCCCGTAGGATAAAAAAAACCTGAGCCCTTCAACATCGGCTGTCAGCCTGGACATCAAATCACCTGTTTTTGCGTTGTCATAGTAAGAAAAAGAAAGCCTCTGCAGTTTTGCATACAGGCCATTTCTCAGCCGATAAACAGATTTGATGCCAAACATATCACCTAAATACTGATGAAAAAAAGTGGCGGTTCCTTTTACAGCCATAACCGCAATAAATCCCAGACTGATCCATGCTGCAAGCTGATACTGCCTCCCCAGTACGATCTCATCAATCGTAATTTGCAGAATGATTGGATAAACGACCGTAATGGCTGTCATCAAAAGCATCGCCACAAGCGACCACATAAACACCTTTCTGTACGGCCAATAAAATGCTTTTAATCTTTTAAATGTCTCCATACCCAGCACCCTTCCAGTTTTTTCACCCTTACTATATCGATTCCAGAAATAAATTTCTATTATTTTTCAAAAATTCAATCTAATGGTGGAGATAGTCTCTTACTTTATATGGCGGGACTTATGTAAATAAATGCTTACAGAAAATCATTGTATGCAGGATGATGAGCAGGATATGCCAAAAAAGAGGGATATGACTTTTAACGCAAAAACCGGACGGCTTTATCGCCGTCCGGTTTTCATCCCCCGCTGACAGGTGGAATAACAGCCACCGTGTCACCGGAAGATACTGAGGTATTTTCTTTGACGTAGTTTTCATTTACAGCAATCATAGCCGTATCAATTGATTCAAGTCCGTATTGTTCCTTTAATACCGCTTTTATATCATCGATTGTTGCTTGTTCCATATCAATTTCAAGCGTTGACGTGCCGGCCTTTTCAGCAAGTCCCGCAAACAAAAGAATGTTAATCATGCTGCTCTCCCTCACTTACATCTGGTTTTCCATTCGGATAAGCTGTTGTCTCAAGCTGGTCACCGATCCATTGCTCTCCGTCTTCCCAAATTTCTTTTTTCCAAATAGGCACAATCTGTTTAATGCGTTCGATTGCATACTCATTGGCTTCATAAGCGGCTTTTCGATGGGGAGAAGACACAGCGATGACAACTGCCGCTTCGCCGATATCCAGTACACCGATCCGATGTGTGATAGCAGCCGAAGCACCTTTCCATTTCTCTTCTATTTCAGCCCCGATTTGGGCCAGCATCTGCACAGCCATCGGTTCATAAGCCTCATATTCCAGCCGGATTGTTTTTTTTTCCGTTTGTCCACTCCCGAACTGTCCCGATAAACGTGGTAATAGCTCCGGCTTCCCGTTTCTCTACTTTTTTTATGATATCTTCAGTAACGATGGGTGTTTTCGTAATCTCAAACCTTCCCATTACACAGATTCCCCTTTCAGCTGTGAAAGCACAAAATCAACTGCGGCCGGATCATCCGCGTGAAAAACGGGTAATCCTTGGTGTGCAGCCATTTGTTCTTTTTCTCTGTATATAATTGCGATTATATTTACTGCCTGCAGTTCAGCCAGATCATTCTTATCTCGTACTATTACTACTTTAGGATAAGGAGCTTTTTTAAAGCCTTCTATGAGCAGGCAATCCATATCAAGAAAGCGATATAACTCGATCAGCTGCGGGAGATCCCATTTACGGCGGGCCGTAAGCTGTAAAACACCCGCTCCTTCTACTGCTGTTACTTCAGCTCCCGCAGCTTGGTAACGGTCAGTGTCTTTTCCTTCAGTGAATGCTTCCGGTTCACCGCCATGACCGTGATGCTTCAGGCAGCCTGCATGCAGTCCCTGTTGTGCGGCTTTTTTAAGAATACGCTCTATCAACGTTGTTTTTCCGCTGTTTTGGAATCCTACAACTTGGACGATCGGGAAAGGACGGACCAAGGCCACTCACTTCCATTCTCTTCTCTGATCAGCAGCACGTGGACCGTTCTGCCTGATTCGTAACCTCTCGTACCGCCCGGCAGGATGATAAACGCATTCGCTTCTGCAAGTGAAGTGACAGAGCTTGACTTATCTAATCCAACGGGAGCCGCTAACAGCTTTCCTTCCTGATGGTGTACATAAGCACGTACAAATCGGGTAAAAGGATTCGGCTTCGGAAAGTCCTTAGTCAAAACAGCTTCTGCGCAAATTGGATGCGGTTTATCATGAAGCAGCCATGACCGGATCATCGGTTTTACAAACAGTTCAAAACCGACATAGCATGCCGACGGGTTTCCTGACAGCCCAAACAGCAGCATATCGTTTGCATGAGCCACAGTCGTTACACTTCCCGGGCGCATAGCAACTTTATTAAAGAGCACATCAGCTCCGAGCCTTTCATAGATTTCAGGCAAAAAGTCAAAGTCACCCACTGACACGCCGCCTGTTGTGATTAGAAAATCAACCTTTTCCATTGCTTTCTCGACCGCAGCAAAGCTTTGATCAAGATCATCGGAGATTTTCCCTAAATAAAGAGGTGAAGCGCCCGCTTCGATAACTTGTGCATATACCATACTGGCGTTGCTGTTACGGATTTTCCCCGGCTCCAGCGGGTCACTGACATTCAGCAATTCAGTGCCGGTAGCGATAATCCCGACAACAGGCTTTCTCACGACAGGCACAGAAGCGTATCCAAAGGTTGCCAGAAGAGCTGTTACCCCCGGGGTAATTCGCGTGCCCTTTCTGACTAAAACGCTCCCTTTTTGAGCATCTTCACCTGTTTTTGAAATATTGTCCCCTGGCTGGAAGCGGCGTTTTAAACACATAAACGGCTGACCATTCTCTTCAAAGGCTTGAGTCAGCTCAATCATGACCACGGCATCCGCGCCTTTTGGAATTTGCGCACCTGTCATGATCCGCACTGCCTGAAACGCAGCAAGTTCTTTCTCAGATACAGCTCCTGCTCCGATATGGTCAATGACCTCAAAGCGGACAGGGTGCTCGCGTGAAGCTTCAGCCGTATCACATGCTCTGACAGCAAAACCGTCATATGGCGAACGGTCAAATGCAGGCACATGGTGATCTGCCGTTACATCTTCAGCTAAAAATCGGTGAAGGCTGTTTTCAAGCGCCACCCATTCTGTTTCCCCTCGTTTTTGAAATCGGCTGACACGCCGAACAGCTTCATCTACCGGTATCGGTGTTCTTTTCTCCAGCATTCTGAACCCTCCTGTTGTTACAATCCGATTACTCTTGCCAACACAGAATTAGCTTCTTTCACTTCACTTGTTCCGTGTATCAGAGCCCGTCCGTCATTAAAAATGACGATTCTGAAATTTTCATAATAGATATGAAGCAAAAATGCATTGGCCTCTACCTTGCCGATTGTTTTCAGCCGACTGGCGAGCTCCTGCTTCGGTATTCTTTTTAATGACTCTGATCTGACTTGAACCGTATTACGGCCGCACAGCACAGCAGCTTTTGGCGTGTTCCAGTCTTGAAGATAAGGATAAACTGCGTGTGCGCCGCATGACGGACAATCTTCGACTCGTACATTGCTAACGTTGATTTTCATATGTGAATTGTTCCAGACATCAAACGTGACAAAGCCGCGCTGTATCGCTTCTGTGTTTCCCGTTAACAGTTTCAGCGCCTCCGCCTGCTGATAGGCTGAAACCATATGGACCGCAGGCGGAATAATCCCCGCTGTATCGCACGTCGCTCCGCCGACAGGAATTTGCTCAAACAAACAAGACAAACAAGGTGTCTCCCCCGGAATAATTGTCATGAACATCCCTTGGCTGCTTACACAAGCGCCATAAATCCACGGTGTCTTTGTTTTCTGAGCTAGATCGTTGATAAGCATGCGTGTTTCAAAATTATCTGTTGCATCGATGACAACATCCGCTTTTTCAATCAGCGGTTCAAGCGTTTCAGCCGTCCCCTCTGTAACGTATGCCTCAATATGTATGCCGCTGTTAATAGCGGATAAATGTTCTTTGGCAGCCATAGCTTTTGGCATGCGGAGTTCCGCATCGCTTTCTGTATAGAGCTGCTGCCTTTGCAGATTGCTCCATTCTACATAATCACGGTCAATGATGGTGACGGTTCCAACTCCCGCTCTCGATAGCCCTTCAGCTCCGGCTGTTCCGAGCGCTCCTGCTCCTACGATCAGCACGCGGCTGTCTGCCAGTCTTTGCTGTCCCTCTTCTCCAATTTGCTTAAATCTGATTTGCCGTGAATAACGCTCTTCCATCAAACCTGATCTCCTTATCTTTTATGTCAATCATACCATGATTTCCCCCCGTCAGTCCCAGCAGGAGAATGTCTTGAGTTCATTCAAACGCCTATAGTCATGTCGTGTATTAATATTCATAAACTCTTCCGGCACTGCCGCGATTTCCTCTGCCTGTACGTACCGAACTGAAATACGGTCTAAGAAATCTGATAGTTTTAATTTTTTCTCAGATAGCTGTTCATATAGAATAGGCATGATCCTTTTATGATACAGTGCTATCAATGGCTGCACTCTTCCGCCTGATATCGGGATGACTGCGTCCGTATCGGCAGTTACCATGCGCCTGAGCTCCACCATCGTCCTTTTTCGTATCAGCGGTGTGTCACAGGATAGAATCGTATAAAGGTCACCGTCTGTCTTTTCAAAAGCAGTATAGATACCAGCCAATGGGCCCATTCCTTGGAACGGCTCCGTGTCTTGATACACTTCGGTTTCGCCATTCTCTTGAAATCTATCGATAAACTCGGGACGACTGATGATGACCACTTGCTCACCCAGCGACTTTTTAGCCCATTCGTAAAACATGCGGCCTCTCCATTTTACAAACGCCTTGGGCTCCCCAAACCGGCGTGAGGCTCCTCCTGCTAAAAGTACATTTATATGTTTCATGCTCTCACCTCTAGTTACCAAAAGCATAGCAAAAGCAAGGTCCCAACGCCAATGCTTGTCTGTTTATTAAAGAGGAATAGCTGTTCAGTATTTGCATATTGTAATGTTAACATCATGAGGGAGATGGTTCGATTGAAAAGAACAGGTCCTTTTTTCCATGACGTGTCACAGGAGAACCTTTATTTAAAATCAGAGCTGTCAAGGTGCCGTAAACTAATTTCCGAGCTTGAGGCAAGCTACTTCCATCAGAAAAATAACAAACTGCTCAAAGAAAATACCAATATGAAAGAAAAACTTCAGCAGCTGTCCGCTGAGCTAAAGCAAATGTCAATGAAAGAACAACACGCCTCCTATACGAGCCATACACTGCATCAAATGAGAGCCGAACTGCTCGATAAAATCGTCACCTTGCAGGAGCTTCTTTCCGCAGAAACCTACAAACGCAAAACCGAAATCGAAGAAAAACATAAGCTTCATATCGAAAAAATCAAAATTGAGGAAGAAAATAAAAATTTGCATAAACAAATTATTCATCTTAATACCTCTATCCAGCGGGAACAGAACGAATTGTTTCAAGCGAAGCAGCAAGCTGAAACGATAAAAGCCGAAAACGGACGCTTGAAAGAGCAAATGATAGAAAAAGAATACCAGCTAAAACATATCAAAATAGAAATAGATCATATGAAAGACCGAATCATAGAAACGAAAGAAAGGCTGCTTGAAATAGAAAAAACGAAAGAAAAACTATTTCAAGAAACTATTATTTCGTACAAACGGCAGCTTGATGAAAGTGATGCCTGGATTGCTTCTCATTTTGCCGATATTGATGGCGGTGCGAAACAGAAAGAAAAAACGGCAGAAGAAGCTCAAACCGTTTACGCACCGTCAAGTCATGTAGAGACCATCCTTGAAGATGTCACAAAACAAGTAAATGAGCTTCAAAAACAGCTGACCAGAGCCCAATCATCTGACCAGCTTATCAACCATAAAATTGAAGAGCTGAAGAGCCGTGCCGCCGAAGAAAAACCTTATCAAAAATGGGTGTATAAGCTTAATCTTGAAAAAGAAAACAAACCTTCACCGAAAAAAACCCAATAATAAAAAAACTGCTTGAGCTCCCAAGCAGTTTTTCTGTGTGCTTATTCTGTTGCTGATTCAGCTGATTCGATGTCACCCTCTAAAATGTACTGGCCGCGATACGGTTTTTTCACTTCCGGATACATTTTAATTAAACTTTGCATAAACGTTGTCATATTAGGGATTTCAAGACCGCTTTCCTTTTCAATCTCTTTTTGAAGTTCGGAGCTCTTAATTGCCGCGTTGTGGCGTTTTAATGTTTTAATAGCCGCTTCACGCAGTTTAGCTGCTTTAGATCCCGGTCTTGCCGTTCCTCTTCTTCTTCTAGTCGCTCCATCTGGTATACCGGCAGGAAGAGAGGAAATAGATTGAAGCTGAGGCTGGGCGGACTGCTGCTGTGATGGCGGCTGATAGCTTCTGATTTCCTGAGCTGCAAGCTCGGCGAGAACTGGCAGAGAGTCAGTTTTTCTTTCAGAACGGAACTCCTTTTTCGTTTCGGAAGTGCTTCCATTTCTGTCCAGCTCTCTTAATTTTGCGTATATTTTATCGCGTTCAATTTGATATTCACGAATGACTTTTACTTCAGCTTCATTTAATTGTTCTAATCGCAAGCGCAAAGCTTCTCTTTCATTAAACATTCCTCAATGTACCCCCTATCAGAATTAACATCTTTAATTAAGATATTAGATTACAAAAGTAATTTTATCAACTATTATTTTAGCATTTTACTATTATATTTACTCTATGAAAAATTCCTTATTTTCTAAAAATGTTTTATTTTTTAACAGACCTCTTTATTCACAAGGGTTCAAGAGCTTATGTCAGTCATTTGGAATAAAGTTGAAAATATATCTTTTAATTACTTCTTTAATGAAATTTAGTGTAATATCTACAATTTTCGCGTGCAGGGATATGAAAAATATCTAAATATGCAGAAAAACATAAGAAATTAGGTCTCGTTTTTAGAAGATAAATCATTAAAAAGCGTTTTTCTTATACCCAAATATGGAAAAATAAGCTTCTTACTCTTTTCCTTTTTTGCGCAAATAAAAAAACCTGATTAGGATCAGGTTTTTAATTTGCGCACAATTATTCAGCTTCTTGTTCTGTTTCAGCCAGAACGCGGTTCACACGTTTTTCAAGCATTTTCATGCCGCTGCCGCCGGCTTGAAAATGACGAAGCTGTCCGGTTTTATCAAACACATAGTACGCAGGCACATACTCGTTTTCAAATGCGTCGGTTAAGGCATGGTCGCTGTCAACAAAAATAGGCTGAGTAATGTCATGTTCAGCAGCTACTTCTTTGATTTTGTCGAGATCCAGGTCATCTTCGGAACGAGGCATATGAACAGCTACAACGTTCAGCTTGTCTTGATATTTGTCACGGAATTCATTCACCTGCGGCATTGCTTCTTTGCACAGGTGGCAGCTGATGGACCAGAAATGAATAAGTGTCGGTTTTTCTCCAATCAGTTGTTCTTTTGTTACTTCACCATTGAACCAAGCTTTTTCTCCTGTCAATTCAGGCATTGGCTGACGTAATTTCATCGCTTTTCCCTCCTAGTGAGCAGTAAGAGTCAAAAAGGCCTAACGAATTGTTAGACCTTTTTCTTTCGTTCTCAAAAAGAATTAAAGTGTTTTTTGACCTGGTTTCCAGTTAGCCGGGCATAGTCCGCCTGTTTGAAGTGCTTGAAGTACTCGAAGCGTTTCATCAACGTCACGGCCGATGTTGTTATGGAAAACCGTTTGATATTGTAGCTCGCCTTCAGGATTGATAATAAACAATCCGCGAAGTGCAACGCCTTCTTCTTCAATTAAAACGCCATATTCACGGGATACTTCATGGTTAGTATCAGCAGCAAGCGGATATTTCAGCTGACCAAGACCATTTTCTTTGCGGTCTGTGTTGATCCACGCCAAGTGAGTATGGATTGTATCAGTTGAAACGCCGATCACTTCAGCATCAAGATCTTCGAATTCGTCATAACGGTCAGACATCGCTGTAATTTCTGTCGGACAGACAAAAGTAAAGTCCATTGGATAGAAGAAAAGAACCGTCCATTTATCGTTTTTCATGTTTTCTTCAAGACTTACTTTGCCAAATTCCTTATTTGCAAGGACTGCTTCCATTTCAAAACGAGGAGCTTGTTTACCTACCATACGTTCTGCCATATGTATCCCTCCAATTGATAGTTTGGCTTTAAAAGCCAGATGAACAAGAAAATAAAGGAAAATATTCCTTATTTCGTCAATAACCTCACAATGACTATTATATCGAACCGCATTTTCCCAGTCAATTTTTAACAAAGAATACATGTCTTTGCCTTCGACATTTTACGGTAAAAAGTTTAACATGTTCATGTATAGGGAAACAAACTTTAACATGCTGCAACACATTCAGAAAGGAAGCTCCAACATGGATTTTATTACACAGTATGATTGGACAGGTCTTGTCACCAGTGCGGGTGTTTTACTCATTAAGCTCGTCATTATGATTTGCTTCTATTTTATCGTTCGATCTGTAGGCATGAGAATTATTAAACATCTATTTGCAAAATTTGAAGCCCAAAACAGCCTGTCTATCGGACGCGCTCACACGCTCCGAAGCCTGACACTTAACGTATTTGCTTACATATTGATTTTTATTTTTTTCGTTATGGTTCTGGATTTGTTTCATTATGACCCGAGCGCTCTTTTAGCAGGTGCGGGAATCGTAGGTCTGGCGGTCGGTTTTGGCGCCCAAGGCCTTGTCAGCGACATCGTGACAGGTTTTTTTATTCTGCTTGAAAAACAATTGGATGTCGGAGATTATATAACCGTTGCGACCTTTGACGGAATTGTGGAGCAGGTCGGTTTAAGAACGACCCAAATCCGCAGCTTTGACGGCACACTGCATTACATTCCGAACCGGAACATCACAAATGTAAGCAACCATTCCCGCGGCACGATGCAGGCGCTGGTTGATATTAAAGTCCCGGCTGAAAGAAACCTCGATGAAACCATTCACATCTTACAACATGTATGTGACGAAACGGCAGCTGCTCTTCCGCAAATAAAAGAGGGTCCTAATGTCATTGGCATTCAAGAGCTGGGAACCTCTGAAATTGTGATCAGAGTCATTGCCAAAACAGAAAATATGGAACAGTGGCGGGTCGAACGAGTGCTGAGAAAAGAAATAAAAACCGCACTCGACCGCGCTTTTCCTAAAGAAACAGAATAACAAAAGAACCGAAGCTTTTGCTTCGGTTTTCACTTTACTGAATTCTGCTTTCAACTTCGCTGCAAATTTCTTCAGCAGTCATCCCGGAAGCTGTAATGACCGGTGCTTGTGTTACTGTATCGGCAATACCTTGCACATTGTTGTCTAGCCCTGTTACGACACAGCAGTCACAGCCTTTTGCATCTGCAGGACTTTTCATCATGACAACGTCATATCCTTTTTCTCTTAATGCAGCTTCTACATCTGATAACGACTGTTCAATTCCTATTTTTTTTGTCATAAAGAACACCTCCGTTAAATAGGGTGCTCATCATATGGCATTTTATTCTTTCCATTGTACTTAATTGGCATAAACAGAAAAATAACCTGTCATCACGTTAACCGCTGTTTCGATCGCATTTTCATCAGGATTCAGCTTCGCGTGATGGAGACCGTGCGCGGAATCAGCGCCGAGCCAGAACATGAAACCCGGGTATTTTTTCAGCATGTAGCCAAAATCCTCTCCTGTCATCGCTTCTTTTGCTTCGATTACTTGTGCCAATTTTTGCTCAGCAACAAAAGACATAAACTCCTCTGTGAGCCCGCTTGTATTGTAAACTTGGTGATACACAGACGGATACGTCACTTTTCCTTTACAGCGGAAGCCGATTTCGATTCCCTTTACTAAATCTTCGATCCGTTCCTTTACCTGCTTCATGGATTCTTCAGAAAGCGTGCGGATTGTGCCTTCCAGGTGAGCTGTTTGCGCAATGATATTTTGCGCGGAGCCGCCCGTAATCGTACCGATAGTAATCACAGCGCTGTCCAGCGGGTCTGTGTTTCTGGAGATGATCGTTTGCAATTGAGTAACGAGTGTGCTTGCCGCTACAACCATATCCTCAGCTAAGTGCGGATAAGCGGCATGCCCCCCTTTGCCTTCCAGGTCAATGACAAGCTCTGATGTATTCGCAAAAAGCAAACCGCTTTTTGTCGCAATGGTGCCGACCGGAAGCTCTGGAGCAATATGAAGCGCAGTGATGAGATCGGGCTGCCACTTTTTTAAGACGTCGCTCTCAAGCATCGGTTCCGCTCCGCCTGGCCCTTCCTCTGCCGGCTGAAATAAAAAGAGCAGATCATGCTTAACAGGGTGATGAACAAAGTGGTCGATGATGCCCAGCGCAACCGTCATATGCAAATCATGTCCGCAGGCGTGCATGTTGCCGTGATGCTCTGATGCGAATGGCAGCCCTGTCTGCTCTTCGATTGAAAGCGCGTCAATGTCCGCTCGGTATCCGAGCATTTTGTCCGGCGCTGTTCCGTTCACTTTCACAAAAAGTCCGGTTCTCCATTTCTCAATTTCAATTCTGTCTTTCGGATATTGCTCCAAGACGTTTAATAAATATTGCTGTGTTTTGAATTCCTGAAATCCAAGCTCGGGAATACGGTGCAGATCTCTGCGAATTGCAATGAGCTCCTCTTTCTTCATTTTCATTTCCTCCTGCCTATACGAATAAGGCGTGGATATATCATCCACGCCTTTTTGATCAAATCATTCCTTACAGCTGGCGTAATTCCTGCTTGATTTCGGTTTTGCCTTTTGTTTTCTCATCGATATCTTTAATTTTCTTAGCAGGTGTTCCCGCAACAACTGTGTATGGCTCAACATCGTTCACTACGATCGCTCCCGCAGCGACAACAGCTCCTTTACCGACTGTTACACCTTCGAGTACGACAGCATTTGCACCGATCACAACGTCGTCTTCAATGACAACCGGTTTAGCGGATGGCGGCTCAATAACGCCCGCAAGCACAGAACCCGCACCGATGTGACAGTTTTTACCGACAGTAGCTCGTCCGCCAAGAACAACGTTCATATCGATCATTGTACCTTCTCCGATAACTGATCCGATATTGATAGAAGCCCCCATCATGATGACTGCGTTATCGCCGATTTCAACTTGGTCGCGGATGATCGCACCCGGCTCGATGCGCGCTTTGACATCTTTAAGATCAAGCATAGGAATCGCAGAGTTGCGGCGGTCATTTTCTACCACGTAATCTTCGATTTTGCTTTGGTTTTCTTCAATTGCTGTTTTGATTTCGCTCCATTCACCGAAAACAACACCAGTGTTTCCATTTAGAAAAGCTTTCGCAGATTCACCGAAATTGATTCCTTCCAGCTCACCTTTTACATAAACCTTTACAGGTGTAGATTTTGTGCTATTTTGTATAAATGAAATAATTTCATTTGCGTCCATCATTTTCATATGTATAGTCCTCCTCCTGATTTTCTACATCATTACTGTATCAAAGGAAAGATACAAAGACAAGAAAAAAAGGAAACAGCCGCTCGGCAGTTCCCTTTGCATCTATCAGACAGCACAGCCGCTTTTTCTGGCAAATTGTCTGCCGAATTCCTTTAATACTTCTTCTTCTTCCCCTTCAGGATTCATTTCAACCTTTACGGAAGGAAGCACAATTTCGCCGCCTCGTTCTTTTATTTTCTCTTCAAGCGTATCTACAGCACCGCAGAAATATTCATATGCTGTATCACCGGAACCGAAAACGGCGCATGTTTTTCCGGTAAAGTCAAGGGCTTCCATTTCTTCGGCAAGGTCAAGAAATTCGTCAGGCAGATCACCGTCTCCCCATGTATAGGTTCCTAAGATGATATGTTCATAATCATTAAACAGCTCGGCATCATCAATGTCCATCGCTTCAAATCGGTCTACTTCCGCTTCCGCCTCCTGAAGACCCTTTTCAA
This sequence comes from Bacillus sp. PAMC26543, assembly GCF_014250375.1. NCBI lineage: Bacteria > Bacillati > Bacillota > Bacilli > Caryophanales > Bacillaceae > Bacillus > Bacillus sp. PAMC26543. The sequence goes on from NZ_CP060193.1 coordinate 2,657,591, forward strand.
TCAAATCAGCCATGGCTTCTGTGTTGCCTGACATCGTTGCGTAAACCAGCAAAATCTTCCCCAATTCCGTATTCCTCCTCTAATGAATCATTGCTGAAACTTCGTACGGCTGGACAAATTTACATTCATACAAGCCTGCACAAAAGAAATTTTCTTTTTGATTGGCGACTCTCCATCCATGACCTTTAATGGTATCGAACCATTTTAGCTCTCGGGCCTCAAGATCAGCCTGATAAATCCTCGAATAGCCATTTTCGTCTTGAGCCGTTGTGACATAAATAATGCCATCATCCTCTGAAATATCAAGAAACGATTCTTCTTTTTTGATCATGCTGGAATGTATCGTGACTTCTTCAGCCGTTAAAATATGTTGTGCAGTGACGGCTCCGCGCTTTCCTTTTGCAGAGCCCATTGCAGCAACCAGCCATTTTTCATCGAACACAAGCATGGATGCCGTCATACGGCTGTCTTCTTTTTTTACCATTCGGAGAGCGCCTCGTTTGAAATCGTAAGCCCAAATCCCTCCAAAACATTCGTGTATTTGTGTACCAATATAAAGATTCCCGCCATGCAGACACAGTGAACGGATAACAGGCGGATGTTCAAATTCCGCAAAGGGTTTGGCAACCCGCCACGAAATACCGAAGTCTTCTGATACATAAATGCAGTGCTTGCCATGGGCGCAAACAAATCCATCATTCCTGCCGGTAATCGACCACACTGTCGCATTTGTCGGGAAGCTCGACATCGTCCAGCTTTTCCCTTCGTCAGATGAACGAATGATCGTTCCCTTTTCACCGACACCGAATAAGTAAGGACCGATGTAACTGATGCAGTGTATTTTCGCTTTTAAACGAAAAAGCTTTTTCCAGCCTTGTTCCAAAGAATAATGAAAAATGCCTTCTCTTTTTACTGCCACAAAATAGCCAGAAAACGCCGATGCCGCAACAGCTGTCGCCCCTTTATGAAACATGGCTTTTTCCCTTGTTCATAAAGTCTGCCCATGCAAGAAAACCTCTTGCAAATTCTCTGCAGCTTTCCACGTCATCATCCGTTTCAGGGGCAAGCTCAATTTTAAGTGTTTCTTGATAGACAGCAGCTCCCGCCTCTTGCAGCATGTCACTGAACAAATTGACAGCTTCGCAAAACTTTGGATAAGAGTAATCCCCCGAGCCGAAGCAAGCTGTTTTCAAACCGTTCAGCTGGAGCTGCTGAACCTCTTCGAAAAAGTCCTCTGCTTCGTAAGGCAAATCGCCATCTCCCCATGTGTAGGTGCCAATGAGCACATAATCATAAGAAGTCAGAGCCGATGCCTCCGCGTCATCCATATCGATGCAATCAATGTCTAGACTATACTCCTGCAGCGTATCTTTTATAATTCCGGCAATGTCTTCGGTATTTCCTGACATGCTGGCATATGTAATCAAGGCTTTTGCCATGTTATCACCTCATAATTGATAATGATTTTCAATATCATATGTATCACTTTAAATGATAATGATTTTCATTGTCAATATATAAATAAAAAAAGACAGCCTTGTGCTGTCTTTTCTCTTAAAATGGGTGCTCTTGATCAAGCATCTCCTTTACAACTGAAACAAAAGCTTGAACTTGCTTCAGTTCAAAAGCAGGTTCATAGCCTAATAACCAGGTATCCCGCCCTATAGGGTTGCCTTTAACGTCTAACAGAGGCATTTTATTGACTTTGTCTTCGTTCTGAAGGGTAACAGACGGTAAAATCGCATATCCGATCCCGTGCAGCGCCATCTGTTTGCACGTTTCAATCTGATCAACCAATATAGTCTGTTTTGGCGACGTTTTAAATTTTTGATGCCACCAATGCTGAATCTCCTGAAAATAAGTGCTGTCGCTTTTAAATTGGATAAACGGCCGTTCTGTATGAGCAATTTCTTCTATACAAGAGATTTCAGTGTCGACTAAATACAGATGGTCTGTCATTAAATAGTCTTTGCGGCCTTTCCACTCGGGGTTTCCTCTAATAATGCCAATATGAACCTGATCCTCATAAAGGCTTTTCAGCATTTCGCTGCTCCAGCCGGTAATGAGCGAGACCTTTGCATTCGGATACTTTTCCACATACGTTTTTAGAACTTTTGGAAGCCAATGCTGGCCGATGATGGAGGCGACGGCAAGCTTCAGTGTGCCGTGAATTTCCCCTTCGAGCTCATCGATATTTTCTCTAATTCTGTCCTGCTCTAACGTAACGTCATTCGCAAACTGAATGATTTTCTCTCCGGCCGGCGTTACTGTCAATCCTTTTTGGGATCTTAAAAATATCTTTGTCCCCCACGCCTTTTCAATGGTTTGTAAACGCTGAGATAAAGCCGGCTGGGATACAAAAAGCCGTTCCGCCGCCTTTCTCATATTTAACTCCTCAGCTAAAACTACGAGCATATGAAGCTCTTGAAGCTGCATGTCGTCCTCCTTTTTATTATCAATAAGTTTTTCTTATCTTCTATTCTAATAAAATCTTAGTTTATGATTCAAGTCCTTTTCACCCCAATTTATGTATGCGCTTTCTTTATTGCTCTGCAAATAGAATAAAAAATAGGCTGAGCAGCCTACTTGTTTAATGAGCGAATATGCTTATTCAATTCCTTCAAAACCACTCTTCTTGTGAAAATCCCCTCAAAGACCTGATCATCATTTTCAACGCAAACAAACCCGTTATCAATGACCATGCTGAATCCTTTGATAATCGGATCATTTATATGAAGACGCGGAATATCAGTCAGCATAACTTCCTCAACGGTAATTTGGTCAAGCTTTTCAAATTCAATTCTTTCAAGACCAAAAATGCTGTTCATGATCATATTGGTTCCTATTAAGCCGTGTAAACGATATGACGCATCCAGCACCGGGATGGCTGTGTACCCTGTTTTTGTCAGCACTAATAAAGCGTGCTCCAGGTTGTTCCCAACTTGAACGTGCGCTACTTTGTCCGCCTCAATCATAAATTGTCCGACTGTTGCCTCAAGAAGCTGATCTGATTGCAAGCTTATCATGTTTTCGACCCCTTTTCATTTTCATCAACACATACATTCCCTATACTACAATAATATAAACTTTATCAGTATTTGTCGAAAAGTTTCCCTCAATAAAAAAGATACTCTTTGGAGGAGTATCAATTATAAGGTGTGCCATTAATTTTCAAATCGAAATCGGTCGTATAGCGTTACAAGTTTTTTGTAGGTGGTTCCGTCAACGTTTTTGGTTCCTGTCTCTATATCGTTGATCTCACTGCTTAAAAGCTCGATAGCATACTCATGATTGATCAGGATATTCAGCAGAAGTTTTTGTTCTTCTTCTGTAAATCGTTCACCGATAAGACTCATTCGTAATCAGGCCCCCTGTTTTATACTGAATACCTCTGAAAGCAAGAAAACTTACTTTCAGCTCTACCGCTAGAATAAGTAATCAGAAAACAATCGTCAACCGCATAATTCGACATTTCCCTCGGCTTGCGAGCCGGAATTATTTTGTAAAACGATTTGCATAGCTGAAGGCTGTGTATGAATCCGGTTTGATTTTAGCCTCAATCCCCATTGAAGTTATGCGCCCTGTCATTTCTTGAATCAGTTCTTTTGTAAGCCCTTTTTTCCCAATATCCAAGTGAACCTCAAATGTAAGATCCGCCCCTTCGCCTGTAAAAGGCAGGAGCAGATCGGTAATATCCATCAAGTGTCCATCCAGAATATAGGCGGCTGTTTCTTGACTGTACGCCGTTTCTAACGAAATCTTTTCACGAAGGCTATGTATGGGTCTGTCGACTGCGTGGTTTTTCAAGCAGCCCCAAGCTCCCTTGCCTGTACGATGCAAATGTAATGCAGTAATAAACTTTGTGTAATCACGATAAACCTGTGAATCGGTTCCGATCGATAACACATATGAAGAACGGGGATCCCTTCGAATAAAGGCTTTAAGCCGCTCCATCACATCTTGAAAGGTCATCTGTGCTTCTGAAAGATTATAAAACAGAAAAGAATCGGCCATGACGACACTCCTTTTCAAGGATTTACAACCATGAAACAAGTATGTTCCTTACCGTTTATTTCGATTACATGCTGCAAAGCGAAAGCTTGTTTTCCCTATATCAAGAGTCTTACTGCAGAAGTTCAAAGATTTCGATTGAAACCATGTCGATATTATCAAACGGATATGTGTTCGGCTTTTCACCTTTTTGGAAAACCGTCAGTTCAAACGTTTGATTTTTTTCGAAATATTTAACACTGCATATTTTCTCACCATTTACTTCGAAGTAGCGCTGCATTGGCTCGTTAGCCGCTTCCGCCGTTTCTTGCAGACTTTGCAGCCGTGTGATGATACCCATTAATTGTGACATTCTAAAAAAAGACTCCTTTCAAAAAACAACTTCAAATCAACAAGTATTTATTATAATACAAGTTCTATTGAGCATCATACCATAAAGTCGGACAGGATGGCATTTTCCCTGCTGAATTTAAGAAAAGAAAAAAAGTGAAAAAACTATTTTTACGTAGTTTGAGGCTTTTTTTGGAATGTCATACACACAATTATGATTTTTTTGATATTCCGGCAGAATCCAACAGCCTTTTTGCAATTTCGTCAAAATCCTCTTTTGAAATCCCGGGAGCAAATTCCTCCGGCACTTCTCTGAAATCAGGAACGGGCGCTCCCTTAGGGCTCCCCTCAATGACATGAAGCTCACTGCCGTCTATCGGATGCTCACCTTTCCAGATTTTATTGATATCCTTGTAATCGGTATCACTGAATGTATACAGCTTCGTATGAATTCCCTGCTCTTCGAATTTTCTGGCTGTATCAAAATGTTTATTATCAAGGTTCGGGATCGGAAGCATTTTGCCGATATTTACGCCAGTCGCAATCTCAAGCGCTTTGGCATACGCCACGATATGAACGCCGCCGCGCACGAGCAAATAACCGATCATTTCTCTGGCCACCGGGTGATCTGTCATTTCATACACTCTCATTTTGTGAGTTCGGGCGCCGCATTCCAGGAAAAAGTTATGGAGCAAATCCAGCACCAGGTTTCCGCTGTTAAACACATTTTCACCGGTCCAGGCTTTCCCCATCGAATCAAACGGATAAGACGTTTGAGCCGTTTCAATAAAATGCTGGGAATTTCGTTTATTTTTTGCATCTCTCATCGGTGTAACGTCGGGATCACCTTTAAATGTCGAACCTGTCAGCATTAAGGATATCGTATTAGACACAAGCTCAACATGGCCGAATTCTTCAGCGGTAATGCTTGATACGAGATCGTAAAACGGTTTTAATTTTTTCTTGCTGCGAAAGTTAAAGGACTGGAACATATAATTATTGAGAGTGGACATTTCACCAAATTTGCCGCCTAACAGCTCTTGAACCGCCGCTGCCGCATTTGGGTCAGGATGTTCTGGGGTTGGAAGGTCAATAAGCAGTCTGTTGCTCCTTTTGAACATGTTTTTACCTCCTAGTGCCGTTGTTTACCACTAATAAGGTTTATTGTTTCTATGGATTGTCTTATTCGTTGACAAATAAAAAACTTGGCGGGGGTAGCGCCAAGCTTTTCGGATCTTGATCTGATAGAGGGGTTGGGGAACAGAGAGTAGCTTCTCTCTATAATTAAATGATAATGATTCTCAGTATCAATGTCAATCGTTTTTTGATATTTTTTTCAATTCATAAAAAAACGGCTCTTCAGCCGTTTAAATCAATCCATCCTGCTCATATAAATAAGAATACGGCAGGTCTATAAATAAATATATTTGATCATCCATCGGATATGAAAACGTTCTGATCATTTCGCCTGTTTCCAAATCGCTGTACAAATCACTGAAAAACCCTTTTCTGAGGTTTCTCATTCTCATGATGTTCTCCAGAAAATAAGGACGCCAGCTCCAGTTCTTCTCCGTATACTCCGGCTGGTAAATCCATTCTCCGTCTTGTTTAAAAACATTTCCAGTCAGCTGATCGCCTTCTCCATCACAGATATAAATTCTAAAGCTGCAATCCGTCAGCTCTTCCGCCAGCTTTTTAATAAAATCATCATCCGGGGACTGGCTGTTTTTCCGCAATGATGTAACAGCTTGGTGCACCCGTTTGTAAAACTGTTCAGAGTGCTCATAGACGGTTTCTAGTTTCTTTTTCTCATGAGTGATAAATTGGTGAAATTCAGTCTTAAGTCTTCGCTTCAATACATCTCTCTCTAAAAACGTTTCTGACGGGGACACCAAATAATAGCCCTGAAAATAGCGGCCGCCGTTTCTCCATGCGTATTGAAGCTGAAAATTCGCCTCAATATCTTCGTAAAGCAGCGCCGCACCGATTTTTCTTGCTAATAATGAAATGCTGTACAGCACATGCTCATAAGACGGAGATGGCTGTGAGATTTTCAGCGCCTGTAAATCGATTTTTAACAAATCTGGCGATAGCAGCGCAATTCTGTCCAGATTGCTGCTTTCTTTTCCGATATTATCAACTGCAATTTTGATTCCGTATGTACGATAGTAGGCAAGCATATGGTAAAGCTGCTCAATGTCCCCTTCAAAATTGTGCTCCGTAATTTCAAGCACGAAACGATGAAGTTCGATCCCTCTCGCTTCATATTCTTTCAGAAGCTCAAGAAAGCTTTCGCCGTGATCAAGCATTAAAAGATTGGCATCCTGATTCATAAAAATCAGCAGATCAGAATCCGCTTCTAAAAAGCGGTCAAGAGCCTGGCGGATAATTCTGTTATCAACCTCTAATTTATATTCTTCGGGTATCCCCGCATCTAAAAAAAAAGGTCCGAGACTTTGAATTTCTGAATCTGCCAATATACGTCCCAGCACCTCATATCCGACGATTTTCTGCTCCTCGGCACTGAAAATCGCCTGGTAATATGGGAGGACATCATCAATGTTCGTTAAAATATCAAGTGGATCCAACATGTTATCACCTGCTTCTCTATCTTTGTCTGATTATACCACATTGAATCCAAAGTTTAATATGCTTTAAAACGGATAAGGATTCAGCCATTGCCCCCCATCCAGAGTGACACATTCCCCATTCATATAGGACGCTTCATCAGAAAGCATAAACGCGGCCAAAGCGGCGATTTCCTCGGGTGTGCCAAGCCGGCCGAGCGGCACACTGTTCAGCGTGCGGGCCTTCGCTTTTTCCGATTCAAATAGCTTCTCTGCACCGCCTGTTCGTTCAATTGGACCGGGTGCAATCGCGTTTGTGCGGATTCCGTATTGACTGCCCCACTCTACGGCAAGAGTTCTAGTGAGCGACAATACGCCAGCTTTTGCCGCAGCGGAATGAACAACCCCCGCTCCCGCTCCCCACGCATATGTGGCGGCCATATTTAGAATAACACCCCTCTGCTGATGCTCAATCCAGTGCCTGGCTGCGGCTTGGCTGCAAAAAAACGTACCATTTAATACAATCTCAATTACCGCTTTCCATCCATTGGGCGTGAGCTTTTCTGCCGGGCAAATAAAATTGCCGGCCGCATTATTAATAAGTGCATCAAGACGCCCAAACACATGTAACGCTTCTGCAGCCATTTGTGCTGCCCCAGAATCAGAACGGACATCCATTTGAAAACAGGCAACTTGGCCCTCAAAGGTTTCAATTTCTTTTTTTGTTTCTTCAAGTGCTTCATGGTTCCGCCCTGTTATCATGACATTCCAGCCTAATTCGGCCTGTTTTTTTGCCATTGCTTTTCCCATGCCGCTTGACCCGCCGGTAATAATAACAACCTTTTTTTCCATTGTATGATCCCTCCTGTTATGAATGAGTATTCATTCAATATTATTCTATCATTATACGCAAGCTTCTGTCAGCACATGCTGAGATGAGATTTTTTCAAGATACAGGTGATATAATAGAAAAACTCTACTAAAGGTTGGTTTGAAATGAAAAAGATGTCCAGAAGACAATTTTTAAAAGGAACGCTCGGCGTTTTTGCGGCCGGGGTTTTAACGGCCAGCGGGGGATATGGCTATGCCCGCTATCTGGAACCGCATATGATTGAGACTACTGAGCACACGATTAAAAGCTCTCTCATTCCCCATGGATTTGACGGTTTTAGAATCGTGCAGTTCAGTGATACACATTTAAGCGATTATTTTACGCTTGAAGACTTTAGAACTGTCATCCTGACGATCAATGAAACTAAGCCTGATTTAATTGTTTTTACCGGGGATATTATCGATAACCCTGATACGTATCAACATTATCAGGCAGTGATTCCTTTTTTGAGAAAGCTGCAAGCACCCTTCGGCAAGTTTTGTGTTTACGGCAATCATGATCACGGCGGCTATGGAACCGATGCTTATAAAAGCCTGATGTCATCAGGAGGTTTTACGGTATTTCGCAACGCCTATCAAAAATTGGCGCTCACAGACGGCAGCGAAATTGAGATCGCTGCGCTCGATGATTTAATGCTCGGCAAGCCCGATTATGAAGGCACCCTATCGAAACTAAGCGAGAGGCTGTTTTCCATTCTGCTCGTCCATGAGCCTGATGCTGCCTTGAATACAAAAACATATCCTGTCAATCTGCAGCTATCCGGACACACACACGGCGGGCAGATCCAGCTGCCCTTCTACGGACCGCTTATTACGCCTCCGTACGGAAAAGTCTATACCGAAGGAATGTACCAAACAGGCGACACTCATATTTATGTGAACCGCGGCCTCGGGATGACGAGACTGCCTTTGCGATTTCTGGCTAAACCTGAAATCACAGTCTTTACATTAAAAAGCACAACTTAATGTAGCAGAATGGGTTCCTCATCAATACTTATAAATAAAAAAGGGAGGATGAGGAAACTGCTTACGTACCAGATTAAACAAGGCGATACACTCACCAGCATCGCGGCCGATTTCAGAATCAGCACTGCTGCTTTGATTCAAGCCAACCCATCGCTGCAATCAGGAGTTATCGCCGGACAGCGCATTGTCATCCCCGGTCTGCCAGACCCAAATACGATCCCATATCATATTGCAGTCTCTATTGGGGCTAAAACCCTTACTTTGTACCAAAATAATCAGGTAATAAAAACTTATCCGATCGCCGTCGGTAAAATACTGACACAAACACCAACTGGCGAGTTCTACATTATTAACCGCCAACGCAATCCCGGCGGCCCATTTGGCGCTTATTGGCTGAGCCTTTCAAGGCAGCACTATGGAATACACGGAACGAATAATCCCGCTTCGATTGGCAAGGCTGTGTCTAAAGGCTGTATCCGCATGCATAACAAAGATGTTCTAGAACTCGCTTCAATTGTGCCAAACGGAACAAGAGTCATGATTAACCGGTAATGTTTTCTTATTTGTTTCAAAAACAGGCGGTTTATAATATGATAAAGTGGGACCTTTAGGGTAAGGAGCGTTTTTATGGATATATTTAAAAATCGTAATTTTGTTCGTCTATTTTTCGCAGCACTCGCTTCTCAAATGGGCACGACAGTAGGCAACATGGCATTTGCTTTTTTCTTGCTGGACCGCTTCAGCAGCCAGCCTTCTTATACAACCTTGGCTGAACTGATGTATTCCCTTCCTACAGTATTTGTGTTTTTGCTTGTGGGAGTCGTTGCGGACCGGTTTGACAGAAAAAAAGTCGCGGAAAACTGTGATTGGATCAGAGCCGCCCTGACTGTCGTACTTTTTTTCACTTTATTTACCGGCAATATTCCTCTTGTTTTCTGTATTTTGTTTGTCAGAAGCGCTGTAACCAAGTTTTTCTTTCCTGCAGAAAACAGTTTAGTACAAGCCATCCTGCCGAAGGAGCATTATGCGAAAGCGGCCGGGCTTAATCAGATGCTTTTTAGTATCTTTATGGTATTTGGCGTTGGAATCGGTGCTTTTATGTATAACACAATCGGAATTCATGGAGCGATTATTCTTGATTTTGTCAGCTTTATTATTTCCGGCCTGCTTATCCGCACCTGCCGGATTCCGAAAGAAGCCAGACAGCCGAACGGCACATTTAACTGGAGACAAGCTTCCGTCAAGGATTCGATAAACGATTTTAAGGAAGGCATTGTCTACATTTTAAAAAACAAGCTGCTGGCCTCTCTTATTTTCGGTTTCTTTGTTTTTGGTTTTGTGAACGGAGGATTTGCTGTATTGCCAATGTTTACAATGAAGTATGGACTGGCCCCCGACCGTTATGAATGGCATACATCCGTTTTTACGATCGCAATCGGGTTTGGGCTTTTGGCAGGAAGTGTGATCGGCACGTTAATCTCTAAAAAAGTGAAGCCTCACTTTTTAATGTCGGTGCCGATTTTAATTGCGGGCTTGCTGATTTTTGTCCTTGGCTACACCAAAGTTTTATGGGTGTACTACGCGACTACTTTTATACTGGGGATGTGCATCGGTCCGGTAAACATCGCCATTGGGGGATGGATGCCTAAGATTGTCCATCCGAAGCTGATGGGACGTGTAAGCGGCTGGCAAGATCCTTTTATGATGTTTGCGCAGTCTTTGACACTTGGCTTAGTGGCGCTGTTATTCCCTAAGTTTGTATCAAACATCGATTATCTGTATTACGGCATGGGCGTTTTCATCTTAGCTGTTTTCATTTTCTATTTTGTCGCACTGCCAAAATACAGTGCGCAGGCTGTGGAAGTGAATGTACAGGAAACATTTCAGGCTCAGCCGAAAAAGAAAGCAAAATCTGTATAATATAAGTTGAAAATGCGCTTTTTTTCCATAGAAAAAGCGCATTTTTGCATTCAATATTTGCATTTCAACCTTAAAAAAGTATAATCTAATCATAAGAAATTTGATAAGAGCAAAGGAGAGAAATAATGGACGACCATGCATACTCGAAAGATCTGCAGCCAACCGTAGAAAATCTTTCAAAAGCAGTTTACACCGTGAACCGCCATGCAAAAACCGCCCCCAACCCTAAATACCTATATCTGCTGAAAAAACGGGCTTTGCAAAAGCTTGTCAAAGAAGGTAAAGGAAAGAAAATAGGGCTTCATTTTTCAAAAAATCCAAGGTTCAGCCAACAGCAATCGGACGTGCTTATCTCAATCGGAGACTACTATTTTCACATGCCTCCAACTAAAGAAGACTTCGAACATCTTCCGCATTTAGGTACACTTAATCAGTCGTACCGAAATCCAAAAGCTCAAATGTCTTTAACAAAAGCAAAACACCTATTGCAAAAATACGTCGGCATGAAAGAAAAGCCGCTTGTGACGAATCGCCAGCAGCCCGCTTATCATAAGCCTGTCTTTAAGAAACTCGGCGAGAGTTATTTTTAATAAAAAAAGCCGATGCCACTTATGGCATCCGGCTTTTTTTATTAATCGATCACATACGTATCCACTTTTTTAATCAGATCGCTGATTTCCGGCTTGCTGATTTGCTCATCAGCGCCGACCACTTCTCCCCGGTGACGCAAATCATCTGTAATTAATGATGAGAAAATCATAATCGGCACATCAGAACTCTTCGGATTGTCTTTAAGCAGCTTTGTCAGCCTGTGTCCGTCCATTTTCGGCATTTCAATATCACTGATGATCATATCGATCTGTTCTGTTAAATCATTGCCGCTTTCGGTAAGGTTCATGATATAGTCATATGCGTCTTTTCCATTCTCAAACGCTGTAATATTGTTGTATCCGGCTTCGGTTAATTCATCTTTTAAGAGACGCATCAGAAGCGGTGAGTCTTCTACAATGATAAGCTTTTTATCAGTTCTTCTTTCATCAAAGCCCTCGGTATGCATATTGTACGTATCAACACCTGAGTCTGATTCGATATCATAGATGATTTTTTCATAATCAGGCAAAAAGATCATCGCTTCTTCCAGTTTGATTATGCCTGTGAGATGCCGCTCCATCCCTTGATTTAAGGAAGTCGGTTTTTCAATCGCTTCCCATGAAACCCTGTGAATTTGAGAAACAGACCCGACATGGAAAACAATTTTTCGCTTATTAAATTCGGTTACGATATACTTCTCGTCTTTTGATCCCTCAGGCTCCACCCCGAAAAAGGAAAACAGGCTGATGACTGGGAGAATTTCTCCTCTTAGTTTAATCATTCCTTCTACATGCTGGTGGGAGTGAGGCACTGATGTGACCTCGACAGGCTGAATAATCTCTCTTACTTTCATGACGTTAATGCCGAAAGCATTGCCACCAACGCCAAACTTCACAATTTCTAATTCATTTGTACCAGAATCCAATAAAATTTCGTATTGTTGTAACGACAATTCAATCCCTCGCTATTCGCATTCAGTATTGTACTGTATATATCGGCGAAAATTATAAAAAATGAATGGTGAGGCTCTTCAAAATCCTATTCTGCGACAGTTATGCTGATAACCTTAAAAAAAGAAACTTTTTTCCTAATGACCATTGACTTTCCAACTGACAGTGATAAAATAGTCAAGGATTTTTCCAAAGAAGGGTGTAAATAATGGGTACTTTAGTAATATTTAAAGAAAATGAAATGACTGTTTTAGAGGATATCAGTGAAGAGACTTATCTTCATATGAAGAAAGAATCTGCTGATCTTCAAGAAGAGCATCCCCCGTACATGATTTGGCACGAAGACCTTCATTTTGACTATGGTTATTGATGAAATTGGCACATATAAACAATAATAGAACATGATACAATAAAGACAATCAAATCGCTGGTTGTCTTCTTTTTTTCTGAGAAGGAAGGTATGTTTAGTAAATAGGCGCATACAATCGAAATATATCGGTTAAAAAGGTGACAAATGGCCAGCTAGTGGTAAAATAGGAGAAACTCATTATATATATTAAGGTGATGAATTATGGAACATTTGCTGAATCCGAAAGTCAGAGAAATTGAAATTTCAGGAATACGCAAATTCTCAAATCTTGTATCTCAACACGAAAATGTCATTTCACTTACGATCGGCCAGCCTGATTTTTTCACGCCGCATCATGTGAAAGCTGCCGCAAAAAAAGCCATTGATGACAATGTTACGTCATACACTCCAAATGCCGGCTACCTGGAATTGAGACAAGCTGTTCAGCTTTATATGAAGAAAAAAGCGGACTTCAACTATGAAGCTGAAAGTGAAATAATGATCACAACGGGAGCGAGCCAAGCCATTGATGCAGCTTTCCGCACCATTCTGTCTCCCGGCGATGAAGTCATTATGCCAGGTCCGATATACCCGGGTTATGAACCTATTATCAATTTATGCGGTGCCAAACCTGTCATTGTTGACACGACGTCTCACGGCTTTAAGCTCACAGCCCGGCTGATTGAAGAAGCTCTGACTCCCAATACCAAGTGTGTCGTGCTTCCTTATCCGTCAAACCCTACCGGTGTGACATTATCTGAAGAAGAGCTGAAAAGCATCGCGGCTCTATTAAAAGGCAGAAATGTCTTCGTATTGTCAGACGAAATATACAGCGAATTAACATATGACAGACCGCACCATTCGATTGCAACACATTTGCGGGATCAAACCATTGTCATTAACGGCTTGTCAAAGTCCCACAGCATGACGGGATGGAGAATCGGATTTTTATTCGCTCCGAAAGACATAGCAAAACACATTTTAAAGGTTCATCAATACAATGTGTCATGTGCGTCCTCTATTTCTCAGAAGGCAGCGCTTGAAGCTGTGACTAACGGATTTGACGACGCCCTGATCATGAGAGAGCAGTACAAAAAACGGCTCGATTATGTGTATGACCGCCTCGTGTCTATGGGGCTTGATGTCGTAAAACCGTCTGGCGCATTTTATATTTTTCCTTCTATTAAATCCTTTGGAATGTCTTCGTTTGATTTTAGTATGGCTCTTTTGGAGGATGCTGGTGTGGCGCTTGTGCCCGGCAGCTCGTTCTCAGCGTTTGGTGAAGGATATGTAAGGCTGTCTTTTGCATACTCGCTGGACACATTAAGAGAAGGATTAGATCGTTTAGAATTATTTGTACTAAAGAAAAGGGAATCGATGCAGACGATATAAACAACGGCGTTTAAGCCGTTGTTTTATTTTTTTGGAAATGAGATCTTAAACGCTGTGCCTTTATCCGGCTGACTGTCTACATGGATAACGCCTTGATGATTCTCAATGATATTGAATGTTACCATCAGCCCGAGTCCCGTTCCCTTTTCTTTTGTCGTTAAAAATGGTTCTCCAATACGGTTGAGCACCTTTTCAGGTATGCCCTCCCCTTCGTCCTTGACGGTAACATGAACAGAATGCTCATCCTCTGTTACGATAATGTCTACAGTGCCTCCGTCAGGCATGGATTCTACGGCATTTTTTATTAAATTAATGAATACCTGCTTTAGCTGATTTTGGTCCCCGTTTATATAAATGCTGTCTTTCTCATAACGGGTTCTGATGAAAATCCCGTTCAAATTCGCCTGAGTTTCCAGCAGCGCCGAGACTTCACCAATTAGTTTTTTCAAGTTCAAATGCTCTTTAACGGCATTCTGCTGGGGCTTCGCCAGCATCAGCAGTTCACTGAGTATTAATTCAATTCGGCTGAGCTCAGAGAATACAATGTCAAAATAATGTTCATTTCCTTCCATCGTCGGTTTCATCAGCTGTAAAAAACCTTTGATCGCGGTCAGCGGATTGCGGATCTCATGCGCGATTCCCGCTGCGAGCTGTCCTGCGATAGATAACTTTTCTGATTTAAGCATGAGTTCCTCTGTTTGTTTTCTCTCAGAAATATCACGCAGAATGACTTGGACAGCCGCTTCACCGAAAAAGGTCGTCGGAATGCAGACCATCTCCGTGTAGATGACCCTGTTCTGAAAGGTAAACCATGATTGCTTAACGATTTCCGATTCTGTTTTTTGCTCGGCAATGTTTTGGATTCTCTCTTTCACGTCCTCGTGATCGCAAGGGTGGAGCTGATCGTATATATTTTTGCCGATTAAATCCTCATAGGTCGCCGCTTCAAACAGCGAAATTCCCGACTCATTCATAAACACCCATTTCCCATTATGAATCACAGCAATAGTATCGATTGAATTTTGAATCAGCAGCTGATATCGTTCACGGCTTTTTTGCAGGATGGTTTGGAATTTTTTCCTTGAAGAGATATCGATTAGCAGAAGCAGTTCAGCCTGCTGGTTTTTGTAGACGGTCGGGGACGCTTTCACTTCTAAATGAACAGGTGTGCCATCAAGCCTTTTCCACGTCTGTTCAATCATTCCGACTTCCATTCCTTTTTGCATTCGTATAATTCTGTTTTTGACGATATCATGATACTCTTCCTCAATAAATTCATAGGACCATTTGCCAATAACAGCATCCTTGCTCTTTGCTCCCAGCATAGAAAGCATTGCGCTGTTCACATAGACGATTTTGCCGCTGACACTGATGCATAGCGGGCTTGGAAGATTTTCAACTAGCCGCTCATAATCATCCGTTATATATGTAGTTGATTCCGGGTTCTCAGGCTCAATTTCATGTTTTTCGCAGTTAAGAGGCTGATGCCCAGACTCTTCTTCGAGAATCTTCATTTTCAAAATGATTTCCCGTTCCGTCCGCTCAGCTCTCGTCGTCACAATTTCTACTGCAGCCTCCACCCATACAATCGTATGATCTTTTTTAATGAAACGAAAGGTGCACGGCATCAGATGATGTTCATTATAAAAATAGCTTTCAACTAAAAATTGGTCTTCCTCATGCAGAAATGTCTTGAGGAATGATCCGATCATTTCTCCCTGGAGATAACCCAGATACAGTTTGGAATTGGCTGATATATAAATGATGCGTCCATTAGAAGCCAAGACTGCATGAATATCGGTTTTCGTTTGAAATGGCTTAACATACTGCGTATCCTGTTCCACAGAATCCCTCCTTTGCATGATTATCATGTTCGACATTTACAGATTGACTTTTACCTAGTATGATTCGCTAGAAAATGAGTATTCTCCTTCTATTCTTATAGTGATCTCTAATTTTTGAGGAAAAGAAAGGGCACACAATCTGTCAGATGTGCACCCTGTTTTTTATTTTTCGCTATTTTTCTTTTCGAGCTCTGCGTAAGCGTGTATGGCTCTTTTGGCAATAATTTTATTGATTTTATCGTCATCATCTACTGACGGCACAACGACACTAAAGGCCACTTTTGGATTTTTCGACGGGTAATAGCCGACAAAAGTCAGATTGTATGTTTTTTTCCCCCACCAGTTGCGATTCGTGCCGTAGTAATATGTTTCTGCTGTTCCAGTTTTTCCCGACACATCTTCTGTAAAAGTATTTTTAGCTGTTCCTGAAGAGGTTACTAATTTCATACCTGTTTGCACTTGCTGTAAATCACTTTGGGAATTATTGATCTTATTCAGCACTTTAGGTTTCCTTTGCTCGATTGCCTTACCGAGTTCATCTTTTTTGCCTGGCTCATGTATGCTTGTGACGATTCTAGGCTGTACACGGTATCCTCCGTTTGCAATCACAGAAATGTACTGCGCCATCTGAAGCGGTGTGTATGTATCATATTGACCGATGGCCAAGTCTAAAATTAAGCCCCCTACAACATCAGGTGTCGTTTGCATTCCTGCAGATTCCTGCGGCAGGTCAACACCAGTCTTGACTCCAAGGCCAAACTGGCTGTAGTAATTTCTCATTTTGAGCAGATCCTTCTGATCAGCAGGAAGCGATCCATGCGGCTTATACGTTACCCCAGCTATATGCATAGCAACATTAAACATATATACGTTTGAACTTTTTTGCAAAGCCGTTAATTCATTGATGGTTCCCATATTTGTGTAAGATTTTTTTATGAGGTTCCTTCCTAAATGCATCGGCGCATCATGGAAATATTTATAATGTGGTATCCCATCCTGATAGCCCGCGAGAACGGTTGCACCCTTAACAGCTGATCCCATTTCATATTGGGTTGTAAAAGCACCGATCGCATAATCTTGAATCTTATTTGTTTCTAAATCTATCTTTTTTCCTGCCATCGACAAAATATCGCCGTTATTCGGATCCATCATCACAACAAAGGCCCGGTCAAGCATATAGTTTCCGCGTGCGCGGCTATTTCTCACTTCTTCTTCCACAATCTTTTCTACCTTTGCCTGCAGCTCCATGTCAAATGAAAGCCGAAGATCATAGCCCCTGCTGCCTTTGTCGATTGTTTTCTGGCTGACGACATTTCCTTTATTGTCTTCCACGTATTCCACTTTTTCTTTATGAGAATTTAAATAGTCCTCATATTGATACTCCAAATAACTTTTGCCGACTCTGTCATTACTCGCATAGCCTCTCGTAACATAAAAGTCTTTCCGGTCGCTGAGCAGCCCTTGATCAGGTGTTGTGACACCTCCAAAAACGGAATAAAGTGTTTTGTCATAAGGGTATTTTCGTGTCCAATCGTTTACAACATCTATCCCC
This sequence comes from Bacillus sp. PAMC26543, assembly GCF_014250375.1. Taxonomy (NCBI): domain Bacteria; kingdom Bacillati; phylum Bacillota; class Bacilli; order Caryophanales; family Bacillaceae; genus Bacillus; species Bacillus sp. PAMC26543. Next base: position 2,674,954 of record NZ_CP060193.1, read on the forward strand.
GGCAGCTCTTCTAAATGCTCAGACACAATAGAAATTTCATCATATGTTAAATCATTTTTCGGTCTTTGCGAGGAGTTTTTCTTTTCATCAAGCAATGATCCATTTTTGCCGTTGCCGTTGCTGTCATTTGGGTCCATCGCTTTTACAATCTGAGGTTCATACGCATTCCCGCTTGAAAATCTTGTGTATATGGCCGCGGTTTGCATTTCTTCGTCATCCCGCTGGATGGCCTTCAATTCTTCAGCCGGGACGCGTTCAACTTGAAGCTTGTAAGCCTGTGTCCCCTTCAGATTGCTTTCAGATTCCTTTAACAGGCCGAGAGCTTTTTTTGGATGAGAAGCGAGCCAGTAATCACGTAAATCTCTATCCTTTAAAAATTCGGTATCAATATCGATCAAAGCGGCAAGCCGTTTAGCTGTTTTGATTTTGTCCTCTGTTTTTGTGCTTGATGTTGAGACATACACAATTTCCGGCACGCTCTGGTTATCAACAGCCACTTTCTCGTTTCTGTCATACATCTTCCCCCGAGGCGCTGGATAATACGCTGTCTTCGCATTAGCTTTCTCAGCGTTTTCTTCATGCTGTTCGCCTTCGACAATTTGAACAACGCCAAGCTTAAAGATTAATGCAGTAAATAGAACAAAGACCGCCAGGAAATACAGATTCATTCTGATTGCTCTGTTTCCTTTGCGCTTTTTCTTTGGTTCACGTCCTATTTCAGTCACTTCTGGTTACCCCTCTCAAATCATTCAATATATTTACATATACTGTTTTTAATTGTAACACCTTTGTAATAGTTGTTACAGCGAAAAGGGATAAAAAAAGTTGTCAATATTGAAATACATTAAAATATAACTAACGATTCAAAAAATAGGAAGCTATGTAACTGTGAGATAAAGTCACTACATACGCATTACTCGCTTGTCATCAGCGGTTCAGCGCGTTTTGATTACAAAAATGACAATCGCCATTTGTCAAAGGAAAGTGATGGATTCTTTATGACAAAAAAGCTATGTTATGATTTTTTTGTAGAAAACAAACAACTCTAGGAGGTTACGAACTAATGAAAAAAGCATTTATTTTATCAGCTGCCGCTGCGGTGGGATTATTCACATTCGGAGGCGTACAGCAAGCATCAGCGAAAGAACTCTCCTGCCAGCCTGTGGTAACGGTCAAAACGGGGAACACAGTGCAAAACCTTACACTTAAGGATGTAGTAAAAAAGCTACATATTAAAACAAATATAAAAACACTAAACGCGGCGAATGAAAAAGATCTCGAGAAGCTTCTTCAAAAGCACGCGAAACAATCCAACATGAAGATTCAGGATGTTCAAAAGCCGGAAGCTGCAAAGCCAGCTCAAAAGGCTCCTGAAAAAGCCGCTGATCAAAGCACTGCTGCTAAAGCACCGGCTACTGCTGAAAAAACAAGCAATAATACAACAACAGCTGCACCTTCATCTGTAAGTGCATATGAGAAAAAAGTTGTTGAGCTGACAAATGCAGAAAGACAAAAACAAGGTTTAAAACCGCTACAAATTGATGAAACATTAAGCAAATCTGCACATGCAAAATCACAGGATATGAAAGACAAGAACTATTTTGATCACCAAAGCCCAACTTACGGCTCACCGTTTGATATGATGAAATCTTTCGGAATCAGCTACAAAACAGCTGGTGAAAACATTGCTAAAGGACAAAAAACACCTGAAGAAGTAGTAAAAGCTTGGATGAACAGTGAGGGCCACAGAAAAAACATTCTTAACCCTAACTTCACACACATCGGTGTCGGTTATGTTGAATCCGGCAGCTACTGGACACAGCAATTCATCGGAAAATAATAAAAAGAGATTGCCTGTTTTGGACAGGCAATCTCTTTTTATTTCACCCAAAGCTTATATATACTTTGGGTCCCGCTGTTTTCTTCTCCTTGTGCGGCAAGTTGGTCATATAATGATTTCGCAAGCGACAAGCCTGGCATTTCTTCACCCATTAATTCAGCTTCCTCTAAAGCAATTCCCATATCTTTGATAAAATGCTTTACATAAAATCCTGGCTCGAAATCACCTTTCAGCATACGCGGGGCGAGATTTGACAATGACCAGCTTCCTGCCGCCCCAGTTGTAATGCTCTTCAGGACGTTTTCCGGCTGAAGGCCTGATTTTTGGGCATAAGCCATCGCTTCGGCTACACCGATCATACCTGCTGCAATCGCGATTTGATTACACATCTTTGTGTGCTGGCCGCTCCCTGCCGGCCCTTGATATTGAATATTCTCTCCCATTAAAGTGAAGATGGGCAGGCAAGCTTCAAACGCTTCTTTTTCCCCTCCGACCATAATCGCCAGTGTTCCATTTTGCGCGCCGATGTCACCTCCTGAAACAGGTGCGTCTAAGGCAAATAATGATTTTTCTTTGGCTGCCTCCGCAATTTTTTTGGCTAACGACGGTTTGGAAGTCGTCATATCAATGAGATACGCGCCTTTTTTAGCATGTTCAATAATTCCGCTGCTGCCGAAATACACTTCTTCTACATCACTGGGATAGCCTACCATTGTAATAATGATATCCGCTTCTTTCGATAGTTCTTTTACAGTGTCTTTCCATACCGCGCCTTTTTCCAGTATGCTGTCCGCTTTTGCTTTTGTCCGGGTATACACCAATACGTGATGTCCATCTTTAAGGATATGTGAAGCCATACTGTTTCCCATTACTCCAAGACCGATAAAACCGACTGTTTTTTTCAAGTAAATTCCCCCAGACGTTAGATTTCATTTAGTTAAAATTTATCATTTTCTAGACTACCATATCTAGTAATCATATAGTAGAGTCTAAAAAATAAAAAACCCAAAACTTGAAAAAGTCCTGGGTATCCAATGTTGATTATAATGTAAATTTAGCAATAGCGTTCATAAGCTCTTGGCTTGCATGTTTTAATGTATCAGTTGAGTGTTTGACTTTCTCAAGCGTGATCAGCTGTTCATCGGTTGAGGCGTTGACTTCCTCCGCTGCAGCAGCCGATTCCTGTGATATAGCTGAGATACTTTGAATCGCTTCAGAAATGGCAAGCTGTTCTTCACTCATTCTTTGTATTTCTTCGTAAATTTGATCAATCCCTTGAACAAGTGACTGCATTTCCGCGGTGATGGTGTTTAATACTTCACCAGTCTCATGAATTGCGCTGTTTTGTTCATCATTCATTTTACTTGCTTCAACCATTGCATGGGAAGCCTCTTTTGTTTCAAGCTGAATCAGCTTCACTGTCTCACTGATATGCTTGGTGGAAAGCGCTGACTGCTCGGCAAGCTTCCGCACCTCTTCAGCCACGACTGCAAATCCGCGTCCGCTTTCACCGGCTCTGGCTGCTTCAATACTGGCATTTAAGGCAAGTAAATTGGTTTGATCCGAAATATTTGAAATCGCAGTAACCACTTCTTCAATATTCTTCGTTTGATTTTCCAAATCCAGCAGCATCGTTTCGACTTTCTTTGTTTCCGTATTGGCTTCGTTTGATTTCATCAGCAGCTGGCCGAGCGCGTCAAGCCCTTTATAGCTTGCATCCTCTGAGGATTTTGAACGTGCTTTCATGCCGCCTGCCTGATCAGCAATTCGTCTGATTTTAGCAGACAGGTTTTCTGATTTTTCGTTAATGGTCTCAACTTCTGAAGCCTGTTCCGTTGCCCCTGCTGCCACTTCTTCGATCGCTTTCGCAATTTGTCCGCTCGTTTCATTGGTTTCAGCGGAGACAGCTGTTAATTGTTCAGAGGTGTCAGACACTTTTCCTGAAGAATGTCTGACTTGTTCCACCATTTCCTTCATGTTTTCAACCATCTGATTAAAGTCTCTTGTTAACATGCCGACTTCATCCTTGGTCTTTGACTCTGCATGCACTGTCAAATCGCCTGCAGAGACGGCCTTTGTTTTTGCAATCAGCTGCTGGATCGGCCCGGTTATTGTTTTGGCGAGGAAGTAGCTGAGAATAATCGTCACCGCCAGCGCGATGAGTGAGATGAAAAGGTTCGCCCGATTCATTTTATCTGAAATCCACATTAATTGATTTGTGTCAAATTGTGTTCCGACTTTCCATCCCGTTTCTCCAACCGTTTGATACACAATCATTTTTCCCTTTGCATCTTGTATCCCGTTTTTGTCAGATGCAATGGTTTTTAATGTTTGGTCCTTGGAGATATTTGTTCCTTGGTTTGACGGATGTGCTAAAAGATTGCCGCTTGCATCAGCTAAAAAAGCAAAGCCATTGTATGGCACCTTTTGCTTATTTACCATGGTCTGGATGGAAGAAAGTTTCAGATCATAACTGGCAACGCCTATCACCTTCTGCCCGTCAAGAACTGCTTTTGAGGCTGTGACGATCATTTCTCCCGTCACGACATCTTTATAGGGTTCCGTCCAGACGACTTTATCCGGTGTTTCAGCCGCGCGCTTATACCATGGTCTAGAAACCGGATCATAATCTTCTGCAAATTCTGCTTTCGGATATGTAAACATTTCTTTTTTTGCGGTGCCTATATAGGCCATCGCCACATAATCATCGTTTTCTTTAATTTGTTTAATGTCATCATTAAACAGCCTGGCAGCTTCTTTACTTGAATTTGTCACAAACGCACGTGTTAACTCTCCATTTGCCAATCTTAACAGCGAAATGTCATAACTCTTTAATTGCAGTTCGATATTTTGTTCAAGCGAGTTTGTTACGTTTTGTGTCGTGTTTTTCCCATCCTCTGTAATCATCGGTTTTAACGTCAGGTAAGAAGAAAGCATCAAAAGAACAACTGTGACGATTAACATGATAGAAACGAAAACAGCAATCTTCATGTGAAGTTTTTTAAACAAACCAATCCCCTCCTATTTTCTATATCGGCCTTTTCACCCAAAAAATGAATAAACATAAAATAAATTATAATGAAATTACAAGATATTTACTGAAAATTCAAACTGATTGTGTTTCAGCAGTTTGGATTACGATATAATAAACAGCACAAGGAGAGTGATTGTCATTTTTAAACAGATGTATGTCCATAATGGCATTAAATTTGAGCGGCTGACGATCAGAAATTATTCAAGAACAGACATTGAGGGATTGCTTTCTCTGCAGAAAGAGTGTTTCCCCCCTCCATTTCCGCAGGAATTGCTGTGGTCAGAAGAACAGCTTGCCAGCCATATCAACACCTTTCCGGAAGGCGCCTTATGCGCGCTGGTTAATGGTGAGATCGTCGGTTCGGTGACTTCTCTTATCGTGCATTTTGATCCCGATGCTCCCGAGCATACATGGGCGGAGACAACAGATAACGGCTATATTACATGTCATGATCCGCAGGCAAATACGTTATATATAGTGGATATTTCGGTTTCACCGCATTACCGGAAGCTTGGAATAGGAAAATGGCTGATGAATACGATGTATGAATTAGCCGTTGAAAAGCGAATGGAACGGTTACTCGGCGGCGGACGTATTCCTTTTTATCATAAGTACGCACATGAGATCAGTGCTTCACAATATGTAGAGGATGTTATAGAAGGAAAAAAGAAAGATCCTGTACTGTCATTTCTCCTCCATTGCGGCCGTTCACCGCTCTGCATCGTCAGCAATTATTTGGACGATGAAGAATCCTTGAATTACGGGGTTTTGATGGAGTGGAAAAATCCCTTTTTATGAAAAAACGAGCTGTAAAGCTGACAGCCCGTTTACGTGAAATATTCAATTTTTGCATTAGGAAAATACGTATCGATATAAGATTCAAGCGTTTCCCGAAGCACATGCTCTTCATCTTTCTGATAAATATATTTTCCGATCCCGTAGCGTCCCCATTTATAGCGCCGCTTTTCTTCATCTAACTCAAGCTTTGTTTTTGGATAATTCTTCTCAATGACTCGTTTCGCCGGCTTCGTAAATCGATGCTGAATCAATTCAAAGGTAATATCATGTCTGACATCCTGCGGCAAAGCGGCATCAAGTTTTTCAAACAGATGTCTGTATCCTTCCTCCCAGCCTTCATGGATGTAAATCGGCGCAACAATAAAGCCTAGCGGGTAGCCTGCTTTCGCTACTTTTACAGCCGCTTCAATCCGTTTATCGAGAGGAGAAGTTCCCGGCTCAAAATTCTTAATCACATAGTCAGCATTTATGCTGAATCTGAATCTTGTTTTCCCGTTATGTTTCGCATCCAAAAGGTGATCAACATGGTGAAACTTTGTGACAAATCTGAGCTTGCCAAGCTCACTCTGTCCAAAATGTTCAATGGCGTGCTTGAGCGTATGTGTCAAATGGTCGATGCCCACAATATCCGAGGTACATGAAGCTTCAAACCTTGTAAACTCCGGTGCACGTTCTTTCATATACTGATCCGCCTGGTCCAAGATTTCTTCGACATTTACATAGGTTCTGATATAGGGTTTTGTTCCCATTGTGGTTTGTAAATAGCAGTAATGGCAATGCCCCATACAGCCTGTCGCAAACGGGATCGCATATTCAGCTGACGGTTTTGAAGAATCAAACTTTAATGTTTTTCGGACACCGATTACTAAAGTTGATTTTGCATTACGGTATTGCTGAAGATGGTTTTTACCAGGAATATTGCGCACTTGGTTATGGGACGTCGTTTCTCTGATTTCGATGCCCATTTTTTCAAATTTATCATGTAATTCCTGTGCCAATGGATATTCCATTGCTCTCGGTTCAATATAAACGAGCTGCGGAACAAATGGGTTCTGCATGGTGCCACATCCTTTTCCTTTTCTACCGTTACTTTTCTCATAAGGCGGAAAGGATATGAGTTGTAATGTTTTCCTTGTTACTCGTACGGATCGATATCAAATAATTCTTTGTAAAGTGATTTTGCTTCTTCATAGCTTGCAAAAACAGCATCATCCTCAGCAAACGGATGATAGGTTTCAAATATAAACAGGGAAAGCTCACCCTCATGGTATGGGTGATGCACAATTTCAGCTTCCTTTATATGAGCAACATTGGCGGCGTGCGGATTTCTGTAGATGACGTAGACTGTATCTCCTGCGTTAAATTCGTTTGACATTCTATCCCTCCTAGCCATGTTATTGTGCCCCGCTGCATCCCTGATTATGAAAAAAACCAGACAGGCCGGAGGCCGTCTGGTTTTTGTGAATTACTTGAATGTTTCTTTTACGAACGCGACAACTTCTTCTGTCGTGCTCATAGATAAGATTTTCTCTTTGAATGACTCAGCTTCTTGTTTAGACAATTTGCTGATTTGTGTTCTTGCCGGAAGGATAGAAGTTGCGCTCATTGAGAACTCATCTAAGCCTAAGCCAAGAAGAATCGGAATCGCAATTTCATCTCCTGCCATTTCTCCGCACATGCCGACCCATTTTCCTTCTTTATGTGCCGCTTCAATTACAAGTGTAATTAAGCGAAGGATTGCAGGGTTGTATGGCTGATACAGGTAAGATACACGTTCATTCATACGGTCAGCTGCCATTGTGTATTGGATCAAATCATTTGTTCCGATACTGAAGAAGTCAACTTCTTTAGCAAACTGATCAGCGATAACTGCAGTTGACGGAATCTCAACCATCATACCGACTTCGATGTCGTCAGATACAGTTTGTCCCGCTTTGACAAGCTTTTCTTTCTCTTCAAGAAGGATCGCTTTCGCTTCTTTGAATTCGTTAACTGTCGCAATCATAGGGAACATGATTTTCAAGTTTCCGTATGTACTTGCACGAAGCAGCGCGCGAAGCTGTGTTCTGAAGATTTCTTGCTCTTCAAGGCAAAGACGAATCGCTCTGTAGCCCAAGAACGGGTTCATTTCTTTAGGAAGCTGCAGGTAAGGAAGCTCTTTGTCTCCGCCGATATCAAGTGTCCGAACGACAACTGATTTTCCTTCCATACGCTCAAGAACCGTTTTGTAAGCGTCAAACTGCTCATCTTCTGTAGGCAGCTGATCTCTTCCCATGTAAAGGAATTCTGTACGGTAAAGACCAACTGCTTCTCCGCCGTTTTCAAGAACACCCTTCACATCATCAGGAGTACCGATATTCGCTGCAAGCTCTACATGATGACCGTCTTTTGATACAGTCGGTTCATTGACCAGCTTCGCCCACTCAGCTTTTTGAGCTAAATAAGCGTTATGTTTTTCTTCATACTCTTTTACAGTTTCCGCAGAAGGATCGATAATGACATCGCCATTAATACCGTCAACGATAACAGTCACGCCGTTTTGGATCGTGCCTGTAGCCGCTTTCGTTCCGACAACTGCAGGAATCTCAAGAGAACGCGCCATGATGGCAGAGTGAGATGTGCGTCCGCCGATATCAGTTGTGAATCCTTTTACGAACTCACGGTTTAATTGAGCCGTGTCAGACGGTGTTAAGTCTTCAGCTACAATAATAACTTCTTCTGAAATCATGCTTGGGTTTGGAATTTCAACGCCAAGCAGGTGGCCCGTTACGCGTTTTGTTACGTCGCGGATATCTGCCGCACGCTCTTTCATGTATTCATTATCCATAGATTCAAACATGGTAACGAACATAGAAGACGTTTCTTTTAAAGCGAATTCAGCGTTTACAGAATCAGAGCTGATTTTTTCTTTCACAGGATTCAGAAGCTCAGGGTCACTGAGAACTAAAAGGTGAGCAGAAAAAATATCAGCTTTATCCTGACCCAGTTCTTTCAAAGCATGCTCTTTGATTTTTTCGAGCTCTTCTTTAGAACGTGCAATCGCTTCATCAAAACGGCTTACTTCCGCTTCAGAATCAGAGATGTTTTTCTTTTCAACCGTTAAATCTGGCTCTTCAAGCCGGTACGCTTTTGCAATCGCGATGCCGGCTGAAGCACCAATCCCTTTTAATTCTTGCATTACTCGCCGAGTCCTTCGCTTTTCATTGTTTCTTCTAAAGCGTTAAGAGCATCGTTTTCGTCAGCGCCAGCAGCAGAAATTGTGATTTCAGCGCCTTTAGCGATTCCAAGAGACATAACACCCATGATTGATTTAAGGTTTACAGTTTTGCCGTTATATTCCAAATTAACGTCAGCGTCGTATTTGCTTGCAGTTTGTACAAGAACTGTTGCAGGACGAGCGTGAATTCCAGAATCTGCAGTTACTTTGAATGTTTTTTGTGCCATTTTTATCATTCTCCTTTTAACTTAAAGCTATATTACTTCACAATATTATATCATACAGCCGTACTTGTCATCTGACAAGCACAGCGTACTATATACCCTTATTTTTCAATCTTCACAATGTCTTCTTGCTCTCTGTTAACTGATCCGCTTGCCTTAATGCTGACCGTTTCTCCTTCAGCAAGGTTCGTAAATACGATCGGTGTCATCAGAGACGGTACATTCGGTTTTACTGCGTCCAAATCAACTTCAAGAAGCTTTTGTCCAGGCTCAACGCGGTCCCCTTCTGATACGAAAGACGTAAACCCTTCGCCCTTGAGGCTGACCGTATCAATGCCGAAGTGGATCAAAATTTCTTTTCCACCGTCAGATTGCAGGCCGATTGCATGTTTTGTCGGGAAAACATTTAATATTTTTCCTCGTACCGGAGAAACGACGATGCCTTCAGAAGGAAGGATCGCAAAGCCGTCACCCATCATTTTTCCTGAGAAGACTTGGTCAGGAACATCAGTAATTGGGTGAATTTCTCCAGCAATCGGAGAAACAAAGACTTCCTCGCCAATTTCATTTTGCAGCGGTTCTGCAATGACTTCCTCAACCTGCTGCCCTACTTCTTCCTCAGCGGATGTTTTCGGTTCAGGTCTTGGTTTGCGTCCCGCGATGATGTCCTGCATTTGTGTTTTTAATCCGTCAGAACGCGGTCCGAAAATCGCCTGAATATTGTTGCCCACTTCCAGAACCCCGGAGGCGCCAAGCTGCTTCAGACGGTCTTTATCAACCTTTTTCTGATCGTTTACTGTCACACGAAGACGAGTGATACAAGCATCAAGGTGTTTGATGTTTTCCTGGTCACCCATGGCCTGCAGGATCTCGTAAGGAAGGTCGCCTGCTTCTCCTGTTTTCCCGGATGCTGCTGTTTCAGCTGAAGCATCCTCACGGCCTGGTGTTTTCAGATTAAATTTGCGGATCGCAAATCGGAATCCGAAGTAGTAAATAACCGCAATCCCTAAACCAACAGGGATGACAAGCCACCAAGCCGTCCGGTTCGGTAAAATGCCGAAAAGGAAGTAGTCAATTAAACCGCCGGAGAATGTCATACCAATCTTAACATTCAACAGCTGCATGACCATGAATGAAAGCCCTGCAAACAAACAGTGAATCGCAAATAGGACAGGGGCAACGAATAGGAATGAGAATTCCAATGGCTCTGTGATCCCTGTCAGGAAGGATGTCAGTGCTGCTGAACCCATAATACCTGCAACAAGTTTTTTGTTTTGCGGTTTTGCTTCATGATAAATCGCAAGTGCCGCAGCAGGAAGTCCAAACATCATAAATGGATATTTACCTGTCATGAACGTACCTGCTGTTAATTGTACGCCGTCTTTAATCTGCGCCATAAAGATACGCTGATCCCCGCGGATGATCTCTCCGGCTGCACTTTTGTAGCTGAAGAATTCATACCAGAACGGCGAGTAGAAAATATGATGCAGACCAAATGGAATAAGCGAACGTTCAATGACCCCGAAGATAAATGCAGCTAGGGTTGGATTCGCTTCCACTAATCCAGTTGAAAAGGCATTCAATCCATGCTGGATCGGAGGCCAGATCACTAACATAATAAGACCCAGAATCAGTGCGGAAATTGACGTAATAATCGGTACGAAACGTTTACCCGCAAAGAAACCAAGATATTGCGGCAATTCAATTGTATAAAATTTGTTAAACAACAATGCCGCCAGCACACCGACGATAATACCGCCGAATACCCCTGTCGCCAAGGTAGGTATGCCGAGCATGTTTACATATGCCGGGTGGTTTTCCGTGAAGAACTTGGCTCTTTCGATTGAATCGGAAGGAATGGTTCCGTTTGCAAGAAGAACCGCACTCATGGATACGTTCATCACCAGATAACCGATAATTGCTGCTATCCCGGCAACTCCATCTCCGTTGGCAAGCCCGATGGCTACACCTACTGCGAAAAGAAGCGGAAGGTTATCGAAAACAATCTGCCCAGCGCTTTCCATCACACCCGCTACGAGCTGAACATTGTCATTGCTTAGGAAATGCAGGACTTGAATCATGTCCTTGTTTTGCATTGCATTCCCGATCGCAAGCAAAATACCCGCCGCAGGAAGAATCGCAACTGGAAGCATAAGCGCACGCCCGATTTTTTGGAGAACGCCGAATAATGCTTTAAACATAAGAATTGACCTCCTCTTTTTACTAGTCTGACCTTACAGCTAAAAATCATGACAACGAATTCACAGGCGTAAGTCTTCCAGTTTAACCGTTTACATTTGCCCTTTTACACAACAAAAAAGGCATGAGCAAAATAGGGTGCGCAAAAGAACGAGAATGACCTTCCCGTTTTTTCCCCTCAATCACTCATGCCTGATCGGATCAGTAACACGTTTTTAAAGGATAAACTGAATTTATGAAATTTTATTGGTTAATCGGTACAGATGAAGCGTGAGATAAACCGCTTCCGCCTCATGAACTGGTTTCTTCAATGTTTGCTGCAAGATTTTAATCAATTTCCAAGCTGTATTGTAGCATAGCGGATATTCATTTTTCAATAACAACATTAATTTTTCTGGTTCTTTAGTCGGTTCCTCTTTTTTAATTCTTTCTATCGTAAATCTGATGTGCCGGATAAGTCGTAAATAGTTGACGCTTTCCTTATTTACTTTCATTTGAAACGAGTCTTCAATCACCTCTACAAGCTGCGCCATCAGCTGAGAGTGCTTATTGACTTCCGACAGCGGGCGATTCGTCAGGGCTGAATGAATATGCAGGGCGATAAAACCGATCTCCCCTTCCGGAAGGCAGATGCCCGCTTTTTCATTGATCATATCAATGACTTCTTTGGCAATCTGATATTCATCCGGATAAAGTGACTGCGTCTCCATTAAAAAAGGATTTTTCATATCAAAGCCCTGCTGCTGCCTTTTGATTGCAAATGCAATATGGTCAGTCAGTGCAATATGAATATGTTCATTTAGTGAGCGGTTTGTCCGATTGCTGATATGGTATATGACATCGTTTGAAATATCAACGAGCTTTTCATCAACATAGTCGAGGAGCTTTTTAAACTGCTTCTGTTCCTTTTCGTCCTTTAAAATGAACATTTTATCGTACCCTTTATCTTCAATCACATCATCTTGTTTTTTTCCGAAACCAATTCCTTTTCCGATCAAAACTACTTCACTGTATTTATGATGAGAAGCAATTAATACGTTATTATTCAGTACCTTTTTCACTGTAAAGGACCCATTCACGATCCTCAGCTCCTTTGTCATTCAATACCTCATATCGTACATAACGAACGGAATGCGCGTCAAACCTTTTTTCATGCATTCACTAAACAGTCGATCTTTCAATGAGACGGTAATCAAGAACTCTTTTTTCAATCGGCTGACCTTGAATCCTTTTTTCCAGCATGGAAAACGCCTGCTTGCCCATTTCCTTCGCTTGAATATCGATAGTTGATATCCCAAGCAATTGGCTGATTTCATGGTTATCAAAGCTTAAGATCGCAAGTTCATCCGGAACAGACACTTTCTGAGCTTTCGCTTCGAGTAAAAGCCCTGCCGATACCTGGTCATTCGCGACAAAAATAGCCGTCGGCCTTTCTCTCCAGTTGTTCCATTTATGAAAAAGCGCTTTTCCATCGTTCATTGTAATCGCTTTCTCAATCACCCATTCTTCATTGAATGTTTCTCCGATCTCTTCCAATGCTTCTTTATATGCTTTGATGCGAAAATGACTGTTCATGCCTTTTTTTCTCGCTAAGCAAATCGCTATTTTTTTGTGCCCTTTGGCGATTAAATAGTCGAGTCCGTCCCGGAATGCGGCTTGATGAGGAATGCTGATTGTGGAAAACCCGCCCTTGTTTGAATTCTGACAAAGCAATATCGGCCCTTCCCACTCCTTGAGCTTGTCATCAGACAGCGCCTTCGAGCAAAAAATCAAACCGTCAACCTGGCGCTGTTTTAATTGGGACAGCGCAAAGATTTCTTTCTTCACGTCATAATTTGTCTGGAATAAAGAGAGGTGAATGCCTGATTCTGCGGCAGCGTCTGAGATTCCCGCCATCAGTTCCGCAAAATAAGGAAGGCCGATCGTCGGCATCACAACACCGATCATGTTTGAAAACCCCTTCGACAAATGCACAGCGTGGACATTTCTTGTGTACTCCAACACTTCCATTGCTTCAAGCACTCTTTTTCTTTTCTCTTCACTTACATAAGGATGATTGTTTATGACTCTGGAAACCGTCGTAACGGAGACACCGGCTTTGTCTGCAATGTCTTTAATATTAGACATAAAATCCCTTCTTTCTGATTTCCCTTGATCTGGAATGCGTTTCATACAATACGATAAGAACGTACCGACAGATTAGATGTTTTTTTGCTGAAAGGAGAAGATATAAATGGGTTTCTTCATTTTAATTGGATTATGTCTGGCCGTTCTGGGCGGAAGCTGCCTGGCTGTAAGACCGCTCAATCAAAAACATGAAGTGAAACCATTTCGGACGTTTGATGATTTTTTTATTTAAAACAGATAAAAAAGGACGATGTCGAGAACAAAGTCCTTTTTTATCTCTGCCTGTTACGGCAATATCGTTAATTCCTTCGGATATTGAGTAAGCGCAACCGCCCCGTCTTTTGTTACGTGAACGTCATCTTCAATGCGTACGCCGCCAACATCCGGCACATAAATGCCCGGTTCGATTGTGTAAACCATTCCTTCCTGCAGCAGCGTGTCATTGGCTTTGCTCATTGACGGGTACTCATGCACTGAAATGCCGAGACCATGGCCCAGCCGGTGAGGGAAATATTCTCCGTATCCGGCTTTTTCAATGATTCCGCGGGCAGTTAAGTCCAGATCTCCGATTCTCACGCCTGGTTTGCTTGCTTCTATCGCGGCTTTTTCCGCTTGGAGCACCGTCTCGTACATTTCTTCCTGCTTCGGATTGATTGTTTTGTAAGCAAAGGTTCGCGTGATATCAGAGCAATAGCCGTCCATAATAACACCCAGGTCAAACAAGACAAAATCGCCTTTCTTTAATGTGGCTGTTCCCGGGTTTCCGTGAGGCTGACCTGATTTTTTCCCGAATAGCACCATTGTCGAGAAAGACATGCCCTGAATTCCTTTTTTCTTCAACTCATACTCAATCTGAGCGAGAACTTCCACCTCACTGATGCCTTCACGCAAAGCAGCTGTTCCGACTTCAACACCAAAATCGGCAAGCTTCGCCGCCTCTTTCAGCAATTTAATTTCATGCTCGTCTTTCATCAGACGAAACTGGTTAAGTGTTTCTTCTGCTGATACAAATTGAGCCCCTCCAGCTGAATGCTTCAGTTGTTCGGCACGCGAAAGCGAGATTGAATCCTTTTCTACGGCAAGCGTATGTATGCTGACATTTCGTTTTTTGAGTGCTTTTTCAATGAGCTCCCATGGATTTTCGTGATCGGCATAGCCAATAATTTCGTGATTCCATCCGGCATTTCGGGCCTGGTCTGCCTCCATTCCCGGACAAACGAAAAATGGCTCCTCCTCTTGAAAGATAAACAAACCCATTACACGTTCATGCGGCTCTGTATAAAAACCGGTTAAGTAAAATACATTTTCTTTCGTATGAATAAATGCGGCAGTATGCCCCGCTTCCTTCAGCCATGAAGAGACGCGTTGTATTCTATTCATTTCTTGTTCCTCCCTGCCTTTTGCCATGCATTGTTCTTTATATATTGTAACAGGTTTTACGGGTGTTTGCCTTTCACGGCGACTTTCCGTTTTCCATCATTTTATTTCCTGCCGGTCATCTTGTATACTGAGAGGAGAGTTAAATCGCAGGGAGTTGTTCCGTTTGCTGATGAATTTTTTCAGACGTAAGGCAGTTGTTCTATTAACAGTTGGGGGAATTTCCGCTCCTTTTGTCGGTATGAAGCTGGTGGATTTTTATTATTACAGCTCTATCATAGGCTGTGCAGCCGGCTTCCTTTGCTGCATCCTGGCTCTCATCATTGTGATGAAAAGGCCGGATCAAGAGAAAAAGCAAAGGAAGGTAAAACTTGATCCATAAAAAAACAGCAGCCCATTTGGACCGCTGTTTTTTATTTTAAAAGCCTTAAACCGTTTAGAATCACCAAGATCGTACTTCCTTCATGGCCTATAACGCCAAACGGCAATTCCATCACCTGTAAAAAGTTTGCGCAAATAAGCAGGCAAATGACCGCGAGAGAAAATACGATATTCTGCTTTACAATCCTGTTCATTTTCCGTGATAAACGGCACATTTTTACGAGTTTTTTCAAATCGTTTTGCATGAGCACCATATCAGCAGTTTCAAGGGCCACGTCTGTTCCGCCGCCCATTGCAATGCCGACATCCGCCGCTTTTAGTGCCGGCGCATCGTTGATTCCGTCTCCGACCATTGCAATCGTCCCGAATTCTTCTTTTAATCGTTTCACTTCATTTACTTTTTGGTCAGGCAGACATTCTGCTGCAACTGTTGTCATTCCCGCTTCCTTCGCTATCGCTTGAGCCGTGTCCTCGTGATCTCCCGTCAGCATGGCCGTTTTAATCCCCAGACGGCTCAGTTCATCCATGACTTCTTTTGCTTCAGGTCTGATTTGATCTTTCAAAGCGATACAGCCGGCAATTTGATCGTCCTTTTTCACAAACACTATGGTTTGGCCGTTTTGAATGATATCTGATGCAGATTGTTTCAAAAATTGTGCTGACAATTCTTCCCCAATAAATCCTGCCTTTCCGACTTTCCATTTGGCACCCGCCACTTCAGCCATTACACCAAAGCCTGACGTTTCTTCGATTGATATGTAGCCGGACTTGTTGATGCCGCGGCTTTCAGCGTAGCCGGCAATGGCTTGCGCGAGCGGATGGCTGGACTGCTTCTCAATCGCATAGACAGCTTCAAGCACTTCCGTTTCTTCATACCCTTCCGCCAGTCTGACCGTCTCAACCGCGGGCTGGCCTTTTGTTACAGTCCCCGTTTTGTCAAAAGCGATCATTTGCACAGATCCCAGCTGTTCAAGAAATACACTTCCTTTCACTAGCATGCCGTTGCGGGCGCCATTTGAAATCAAGGACAGCGCTGCCGGCATGATGGACGCGACAAGTGCGCAAGGTGACGCCACCACCATAAATACCATCGCGCGATAAAAGGTTTCACTCCAGCTCCAGCCAAGTGCAAAGTGCGGCACAAACAACAGCAGCCCCACCACGATCAGAACGCCTTTTACATATGCATTTTCAAATCGTTCGATAAAAGCTTGCGCAGGTGACACACTGTTTTGCGCAGATTCCACCAATTTGATAATCTTTCGGAATAAAGAATCTTCGCTTGCTTTTGTGACACGGACGGTCAAGGAGCCGTTTCGATTAACAGTTCCCGTATACACAGCGTCGCCGGTGTTTTTTTCTACGGGCATCGATTCGCCCGTTAACGCTGACTCGTCAAGACTTGTAGAACCAGATTCAATGATTCCGTCAGCTGCCACCCGTTCTCCAGGTTTGATAACAATCGTATCACCAGCCTTTATATCTGCAACCGATACTCTTTTGGTTTCACCGTTTACAATCAGCGTTGCTTCTTCAGGCTCAAGCTTCATTAAAGAAGTTAAATCCCTGCTGCTTTTATTCATCGTGTATGTTTCTAAAGCTCCGCTTAAGGAAAAAATAAAGATTAAAACGGCACCCTCTGCCCAGTACCCAATCAATGCGGAACCCACGGCAGCGAAAATCATTAAAAGCTCAACATTCAGCGTTTTGGATTCGAGCGTTTCTTCGATTCCTTCTTTCGCTTTAGCAAATCCGCCGATGACAAAGGCCAGCAAATATAGCGTTACCGATAACAACTGATGTGAGGAAAGGAGCCAGCCTGCTAAAATAAGAGCACCTGACACAAGGGCTGCGATAAGCTCCGCATGCTGGGACCAGCTTTTTTCTGGCTGTTCTGTCTTTAATGGCTGATGCTGATCTTGTTGAAGCATCACTTGTTCATTCATATCGAATTCTCCTCCCTAATTGAGAACGCAAATCATCTTCATTTCTCTTATAAAAAACAAAATCGCCGCCCAGAAGGCAGCTTCATCGTTGATTATTTCATGATGTCTTTCTTAATTATAGCATGCAGAAAAAGAATTTCAATTATAATTATTTTAATTTCTTTTTGATAATAATTATCATTAATATCTGTTCACCTTTCATTATATGACAAAAAAGCTGAAAGGCTACGCTCTCAGCTTATTCTTTCGTCCATTCTTTCAATTGTTCAACCGTCATCGGCCCCACTTTTGTTTCTTCAATTTCACCCTTTTCATTCAGCAAAAACGAGGTCGGAATTGTTATAATATGATATTCCTTCATTAAATCCCCTTTTGTGTCGAGAACAATCGGAAAGGTCAGATGGTTTGCTTTGATAAAGTCTTCAACGACTTGCTGATTTTGTTCTGAATTCACTAAATTGACTGTTACCAGCTTCACACTGTCAGATCGATGAGCCTCGTAAAATGATTGGAACTGAGGAAGTTCCTTTTTGCAGGGCGGACACCATGAAGTCCAAAAATGCAGGATCGTTTTCTGTCCTTTATTTGGGATGGAGATATCCTCTCCTTCTATCGTTTTCATGAGGAAAACCGCAGGAACAGCATGCTGTTTATTGGCAGCCTGTGCCGATAGAGGCAGCCATGAAATCATAGCAAATAAGATCAGGCAAATAGCGAGGGACAAGCGTTTTGTCAACATGGAATCTTCCTTTCATGCTTTTCAAATAGCTTGCCCCGCTAGAGATTTATCATCCTTCAATCCGCGGCGTTCGGTTTCCTCCCGTCAGAAAAACAGATACACGCAGCGCTTTGCAAATCGTTGTATAGTGTAGGCTCGTCAGCAAAATCATACCTGTATTCATCCCAAGGATAATGCCCAGCATTTGCAGGTTTTCCATTGAACCCAGCACATACATCATACTCAGCGCAACGAGATGGCTCCACACATTGTGATAAAAAGCTTCTTTGACAAAGCCCATCCCGATTAAACATGCCTGAAGGGGCATCACAAATAAATGAAAGAGAAAGTACGGCCACAAAAGCTGCAAATAATACTGTGCTTCAGGAGAGTGAAAAAACAGATGGGTCAGGGGCTCCGCAAACTGAAACATGATCCAGACAGCCGGTATACCGTATCCCAACGTGATAAAGATCGACTGCTTCAGCCTTTTTAATACGATGTCATATTGTGAGAGAGAATAAGCTTCAGAAATACTGGGAATCATGACGACCATTAACGAATGGGCGATAAAAGCAGGAAACGACCCTATCGTCACAGCCACTCCGGCAAGCATGCCGTATTGATCGATTGCAGTTGTCCCTGCAACGCCCGCTGCCAAAAGCGCTCCTTTTACTAAAAAGGGCTCAATGGCGTTGACTACAGCGTGGAAAATGCGCAGTCCGGTTGTCGGAATCGATACGGCAAGCAGTCTTTTTCTAACATCTTTCCCGCGTAAATGGATATGCTGCTGAACCGATACCGCACGTCTTGCCAGGATAAACTGTGAATACAAGTAAACAAGCACGATCACATCGCTCACGACAAGGACAAACAGCGAAATCAGCACAGCCATGTCCAGCTCAAACGAGTACCATTGAAAGAAGATGAACAAGCACAACAGCTGAATGATTTTTTTCAGGACATTAGCGATTGCGATCTTCCCCATTTTTTGCACACCCATAAAGTAGCCTCTGGCAATTGACGTAAAGGCGACAATAGGAATCAAGCCGATGACAATTCCTTTGATAAACGGGTGATATGTATCAAACACCGGAATAAAAGGAAGCGCAATACTGGCGGCGGCGGTGGAAAAGGCCGTGAAAACAGCTGTCATTCTGAAGGCGTGCCTCAGCATGCTTTCATGGAGCTTTGGATTTGATTCAGCGATAAATTTAGAAATTGATATTGGCAGCTCCAAGCTTGCGATGACAATAATTAAAAAGATGGTAGGCAAAATACTCATGTAAAGCCCCATCCCGTGCTCGCCAAGCTCGCGCGCCAAAATCATATTCACGACAAATTCAAGGCATTCAGCGAAAAAGGCGGCAATGGATAAAAGAATAATCCCTTTTACAAATCGATTCATGATGTCTCTCCTTGTCTCTTGTACTACCAACATCATATGAGACAAGTTCAAAAATTATTTTATTTTTACTCTTTCTATAAAAAAAAGCACAGCTGAGACGAATGGTCTCTTCTATGCTTATATGGCAAAGACATGCCTGCCGATTTTTTCAATGATTTTCCTTGAGCGAATCCAGTCATCTGACGCCGTTTTCGGGTTATAAAAGAAAAGGGCTTCTGTTTCTCTGTCCTTAGATGACATCGCTTCTTCAACAGCCTCAATTGATTCTTTGTCTGGCTCTTGATTAATGCTTCCGTTTGCGACAGGTTCAAAGGCATTTTTCTGATAAATAACCCCTCTGATTGTATCGGGAAAGCCCTTCTTATCCGTCCTGTTCAGCACAACGCTTGCAACAGCGACCTTGCCTTCATAGGATTCGCCCTTCGCCTCTGCGTGAACGAGTCGGGAAAGCAATTCTTTTTCAGACTCAGAATAAGTTTCTCTCTTCTCATTCGCTTTCTCTGATTGTTCTTTTTCTTTCTTTTCAGTGTTCGCTGATAGCTTGATCGGCTTTATTTTTTTCTTGTCCTCATCAGCAGACAGTGAAGAGAAAGATGTGTCTGTGTCATGATTTATATGGGTAAGCAGCTTAGCTTCTTCATGTTTTGTCTTCTTTGTGTTCAGTAGTGAAGCTTGTGTATGTTCAATTTTCGAAGCAGGCATGAAACAAAGAAGAAAAACAGCTAGCGCAGTAAATTTTGTCGTCATACAGTTTCCTCCTTAAAGTGCTCAAAAAACACTTCATAACCTTAACAAGAGATCAAATCAATTTCACGGAAAAAGATTTTCCAACTCTCCCAAACAGGTATCAGGATGGAATATACCGGGTGACGCACTGATTAATGGCAAAAAAACAGCGTGATTTCCTATAAATCTTGTCATTTCAAGGCATATTTATCCATTTTTGTAATTTTACATTTTGTTTACGTCTGTTACATCATTTGTAATAAAAGGCTGGCGTTCTGTCATATATGATAAAAAGGCTTCTCACTTATGAGAAACCTTTTAGCTTCTTGGCTGTTCTAAATATTGAAACACCACATCTCCGCCTTGCTGGGCAATGCCTCGGAAATGCTTAAAATCGTCCTGTTTCGATAAAACGGCCCTGAAATCAAGAAAGTGTTCTTTTTGGACTCTCAATTCTTTTATTTCACCAGTACGAAGCTGTTCAATCTGTTCTGTTATGTCTTCGGGACGCAATCAAAACTCCCCCTTTTCAATCTTTGAACGAAAATCAATATATCATTTTTCCTGCGCCAGGACAATTCCTTAGGACGATAAAACTCCTTATCGCTTTACTTCTCAATAAAAATACTGTTTAATACTTTCAAAAGGAATTATTATGTTTAAAGGAGAGGAAGCTTGTGAAAATCGCTAAGGTCGGAAACGTCATTGAATTTAAAAACGGATTAACCGGTGTTGTTGAAAAAGTTAATGAGAATTCTGTTATCGTAGATGTTACCATTATGGATAACTATCGGGATCTTGAGCTAGATTCACTGACTGTTGTTAATCATAAAAATTACAAGATCATCAGAGACTCCTATTAAATCCTCCTTCATCCACACGCATTCGCAAAAACTGCAAGACGAACAATTAAACACCTTACATATCAAATTAGCTTTCTCAAAAGCTGCCGGCCGGCAGCTTTTTTACATAAAAAACACCGATTATGAATCGGCGTTCGTGTCTGTTTCCGTTATTTCGATATAAAATTCACTCACGGCTCCCGCTTCGTACAGGTTGGTCAATGACGTTGAATAATTTGTGATTTCACCGCGGAAGGCAAGATTTTGTTCCGGAACTGCGACGTTAAATGTCTTTTCATATAACAGCACAGCGATATCATGATAAGTCTCACTGGTAACATGTAAGGTAAAGGCAATTTTCCGCTTCGGCTCGCTCTCTTCTTGATATGTTGACATTTCTAACGTGACATCGTTTAAACGCAATGTTTTCACTCGGTATCACTCCTTATCAGTTCATGCATCTTAACATAAAGCCGTTAACGTTTACAATGAATCTGTTCTGAGCATTATTTTAACCATTTCTTTAAAAAAGACGCCTTTACAAACATACGTTCGATATTTTATAATAAAACAGACGAGCTGCCATCCAGCATCCCGTCTTTTCATTAGAAGGTGACGAGTGGCATTCCCCCCGGATTCACTCGTCTTTTTTATGTATAAAATCCCCTGCATTCCGCAGGAGAAACTATATTAACGATTATTAACCGCCTCCGCTTATATATTTTTAAACACTCTATTCCAGACTGCCGAATCTTCTTGTCCAAGACTCCAGCTGCCAAGACCTTTTAGGTTATATTTTTGAACGAGTTTTATTTTTGCTCTGAGTGACTGTTCATTTTCGAACCATAATGTATATGTTCCTGGAGGTAATAGATCCTTCTTATCGTGTTTGATCGTAAAAACAGCTTTTGGAGACTGACTCTTTATGTCAAAAATAATTGTACCGTTATGCCTTTTTACTAATGAGTTAACAAGGTAAAGTGAAATGGCTTGTGAGTTAGATTGGTCTTGCATCCAGCAACGGCCATAGAAAGGCAATCCTAAAACCAGTTTTTTGGGAGAGATTTTTTGGGCTAGAGCATATTGAATGGACTTTTCCACCCATCCTACACTTGCAGTAGGCCCAGCAAGGCGGCTTTCATCATAGGCCATAACCATTAGATAGTCCGCATGTTTAGCTAAATTCTCATAATCATATAATCCGTGCCAGCCCTTCGTCCAGCCAAAAGGATTTGCTGCCACTGCAACTGATACCTCTTTGTGCCTAGGAATACCTTTTCTTACTAATCTAACGAAATCCGTAAATGCCTGCCGATCTTTCTCTGTAAGGTTTTCTATATCGATATTGACCCCGTCTAGATCCAGTTCTTCTATTGCATTAGAAATTTGTTTAGCCAAAACCACTCGTTTCTTTAACGCAACTCGACCCAAATCCTGATTCCAATGATTGCTTAAAAAAGGAACTACTTTTAATTTTCTTCTATGAAGAGCTTTAATCACATCAGGATTAGCTGAACGGAGAAGTAGTGATCCATTTTTTCTGATATAGAAAAAGTCAGGAGACACGACTTTTAATACTCCGTTCGTTTGATCAACATGATGAATAATATCATAACCTAATCCAGAATAGAAATAGCTCATTTGAAACATCTCATAACCCCTTCATTCTCAAAGATATCAAGTTTTAACAAATAAAATATGAAGATTGATCATTCCAATTTGTTTCGTTTCCGAAACCTCATAAATTACCTTTCTCTTATCTTTATCATTTGTCCGGGATAAATTCTATCTGAAGAAAGCTTATTAAGATTCATAAGTTGTTGTACCGGAATATTAAAGGATTTTGAAATCGTCCATAATGTATCCCCGGATTCCACACAATATACTTCATATGTCACGGGAAATTCCATATAACGAGGCGTTCTTTTCACTTCTGTTTTGGTTTTTTCCCTTCATTTATATTACTCTCCTTTAGAAAAATTTATTTTTAACATCTCTAGACCGTTTCTTTCTAATCTTAATGATTTGTCCCGCATATATCTGATCTGATTTGAAATGATTTAGCTCCATGATTTGTTTAAGGGGAATATTATACTTTATGGCGATTTTCGTTAATGTTTCACCGGGAGCAACATGATGGATCACGTAATTTTCTTTGAGAACATCAACATAATGAATGGTTTCCTCTAGGTTTCTTAAGATTCCTCTGCTTTTTAGCACCTCAAGCATTCTCTCAGCTCTATGCCGATAGGAATCATTCTTTACAGCCTTTTTACCGTTTATCCGAATCTTCTTTCTCTCGCTATCATGATTCAAATAGTATTTAACCTTTTCAAATGTTTCTTTTGGGGAAGATGAAACGATGAGATCGCGGCCAGGTTTGAATTTACCTCGAACTGCTGGGGTATCCGATGTCAATAAAACCCCTCCGGAACCAAGAATCTCATAGGTGCGCTGCGTAAGCTGGCTTTCACAGTTTTGCAAACCGAGAATGATTTTTGCTGAACTGTAAACTTTATATGCTTCAGTATAATCAAGGTATCCATGAATCCAATTCCGGGGAATTTCTCTTCCTATATGTTTGCTCATTTTCTCCCAATTTTTCCCCCAAAAATCAATGCGAATACCATTTTGTATGAGAGGACGAATAAGCGTTTTTAAAGAGGACGAGCGGAACACTTCCGGATGTTCTTCAAGAAAATTAGGGTAAGCATTAGCCACCACCGCTATATCACAGCTATATTTGTCCAATGGTTTAATCTGATGATGTATACTTTCGTGATATGCAAAGTCTAAATGAGCCGCTTTTATCCCCATCCTTTCATAAGTTTTACACAGAGAAGGTGTAACGGTGAAAACAAAATCCGGTTTCATCTTTTTAATTAACGGGATAGTAAAGTTTTGAGTGTGCAGCGGGTCTTCAGTTGCCCAATAAACGAGGGGGATCTTCACCTTTTTAGTAGCATTGCGGATCCAGGCTTGCTTTTCTCTTGAATGCTCTGGTGTCCAACCCATAGATACGATTAGATCTGGTTTGAATTCTTCTATCATTTCAGTAACATTTTCCCGACTTACAGGGCCCGAAATCATTACGGTATGGCCTGCTTCACTAAACCCATTTGGTAAACCATAGAGCCACATAGGATGACTCTCTAGAAAAAGAATTTTCACACATGTTCGTCCTCTCTTTCACTTTTTTATGCTCTACTTATTGGTATGTATTTGTAATATAACTTGTGACGGTACTAGTCTATACAAAACGTTCAGATATGAGATGACGTAATAGCTTCCTGAAAAATTACATTCTAAGAGAACGAAAAATAATCGTTTCTCTCGTCGACACGAAAAAATATAACAGAAGCTGAAAAATACTTTCGGTATTGCCGGATACGCCATCCATATATAATGAGAAATAAAAATTATAATCATCATTTAATAGCTTGTGCGGATGCCCCACAGAAAAGAAAGCGATCTACAAAATACTTTCCTTTGATTTCGCTAGACTTTCTGCCAAAAAAACTTACGTTAATATATTGATTTTTGCATAAAAGAAAAAGACGTACACATTTGTACGTCTTAAATTACCTCTGCAATATCAACTTTTCACTGCATAAAAGTCACACTAGGTCACACTTTTATTGGACTTAGTGTGGGTTCTCATTAGCGATTATCAATCGTCTCCGGATACAAGTCATGATTCATCATACGGTACTCGGCCATTTCCTCATACTTCGTGCCAGGTTTTCCGTAGTTTGTGTACGGATCAATGGAAATTCCGCCTCTTGGCGTGAATTTGCCCCATACTTCAATGTAGCGCGGGTCCATTAATTCAATCAAGTCATTCATGATGATGTTCATGCAGTCTTCGTGGAAGTCTCCATGGTTTCTGAAGCTGAACAAGTACAGTTTTAGTGATTTGCTCTCCACCATTTTTTCATCAGGAATATAGCTGATGTAAATTGTTGCAAAGTCAGGCTGCCCTGTTTTCGGACATAAAGATGTAAATTCAGGGCAGTTGAATTTTACAAAGTAATCACGGTTTACATGTTTATTCGGGAAGGATTCGAGCACGTCCGGCGCATATTCGAATAAATAGTTTGTTCCTTGGTTGCCAAGCAGTGTTACACCTTCTAATTCTGATTCTTTTCTTGTCGTCATATTTATCTTCCTTTCTATTAAACTCCTCGTTTGTTGCCCCATAACAGGGTATGCAGCTGCGGAAGCACTCTGACAAGATTCAGCTCCGCATCGGCAGCTACCTGATCAACGAGCGCTTCATATTTTCCAAGCAAATGTGCAATGAGTGATTTGTCGTCTGCCGTATGCACATCATCGTTACCGACTTGCAAATAAAACGGTATTCCCGGGTAGCGTTTGTGTACAGTTTTGGCAAACTCGAGATCTTCATCATTAAAAATGACAACCTTCAAGCTGACAGCATGCTGTCTGTTATTCTCTTTCAGTGATGTCAAAATGTGATCCAGCTTATTAAAGTTCGTCACCATTTTCGAGCTTGGCGGTTTTGGTGAAATCGTCAGATCATCGATCAGTGTAAACCAATCCTGATAGACTGTCCCCTGTGTCTCGAGAGCTGCACGGATATTGTTTTCCTTCAGCAGTTCTATCAAAGCATCCAGCTGTTTTAACAGCGCCGGGTTTCCGCCGGAGATTGTTACGTGGGAAAACGCGTCTCCCCCAATCCCCTTAAGCTCTGAAAAAATCTCCTCGGCTGTCATCCAGCGAATATCTTTTTTAGCAGATCCGTCCCAAGTGAAGGCGGAGTCACACCAGCTGCAGGAGTAATCACAGCCGGCCGTGCGGACAAACATTGTCTTCTGTCCGATCACCATGCCTTCCCCTTGAATCGTCGGGCCGAAAATTTCTAATACAGGAATGCCTTTAGCCATTCAAACCACCCTTTTTCGGACGGTATACACAATAACTGGTCGGTGTTTCACGGACAAACACCTGCACACAGCTTGGTTTATTCTCAAGTGTGTTTAAATAAGCCTGCACTTTGTCATAGATCGTTTTCGCCACGACTTCAGTTGTCGGCAGTGAATACCGGTCTTCCTTAGAAAATTCTTCATGATCATTTAAAAGCGTATGGTCATATGAGCCGTGAACCAGCTTTTTGAGCACACTGAAATTCACGAGAAAGCCGGAATTGTCAAGCTCATCACCGGCAACGGTAATATTTACGGTATACGTATGCCCGTGAACCCTGCTGCACGCTCCCGCACTTTCACGCGGAATAAAATGAGCAGCAGAAATTTGCATGTCCTTATTCAATTCAAATGAATAAGGATGCTGGACCTGTGGATATATTTGAGATAACAATTTATGCCCGCTCTCCTTTCATCGCCATATACTCTTCATAGCCTCTGGAGCGAAGATGACATGCAGGGCATTCGCCGCAGCCATCTGCGATGATGCCGTTATAGCATGTAAGCGTGTTGTTTTTCACAAAATCAAGCGCGCCAAGCTCATCTGCAAGCTTCCACGTTTCCGCCTTATTCAGCCACATGAGCGGTGTATGAATCACAAATGGCTTCTCCATGGCCAGGTTAACCGTCACATTGCAAGATTTAACGAATTCATCACGGCAGTCAGGATAGCCGCTGAAATCCGTTTCGCAAACGCCCGTGATAATATGGCGGGCGCCAATTTGGTACGCCAGGATAGACGCAAAAGATAAGAATACTAAGTTACGGCCTGGAACAAATGTTGATGGCAGCTCGCCGTCTTTTGCTTCAATTTCTATATCATTTCTCGTCAGGGCATTAGGCGCAAGCTGGTTCAAAAGTGACATATCAAGCAAATGATTTTTCACACCAAGCTTATCCGCAATCCCCTTCGCCACTTCAACTTCCTGCGAATGACGCTGATTATAATGAAATGTTACAGTTTCAACTTCTTCAAATTCCTTTAACGCCCACAGTAAACATGTGGTACTGTCTTGGCCGCCGCTGAATACGACAATTGCTTTTTCCTTTTTCATGATTCCTCTCCTTCTCCGCTATAAAAATCTCGGCGAGAGACATCGCTACAACTGTTAAATATAAAAAAACACCTTTTTGGAAAGGTGCTCTAGAAAAACATAAAAAAGGCCGTATCCAAGGATACAGCACGTCCTTAGTTTTTTATAGAGGGTGTAGCTAGAACCTCTCCCGCATATCGAACGGATTTTCTTCAATTTTTCACTTCTGCTATCTTACCATAATGTTGTTTTTATTGACAATAAAAAAGATAGCCGAAAAGCCTGTCTCATTTTTTCCGCCTTGATCCTTTTACACAGCGTAAATACCTAATTAAGATCCGTTTCGGGCTGGCGCAGGGTCTAACATAAACATTTGCTTCATTATTATATATGTTTCAATATTGTGATTACAAACTGCGCCGGGGGAGCTTTTTACAGACCAAAGCGCCTATGAAAGCCAAGCTCACATAGCCAAACAGTGGGTAAATGGTTGAAATGAGCTTGCCGTAGCCGATTTGACTCGTGATATAAGCCGTAATCATTATTGCCGCAAAAATATATTTACTTTTTATAGGAAGAAAGCTCTTCACTTGTTTTTCCAGCCCATAAAGGTTTCCGATCACCGATGTGAACACTTCGCCGAATATAATCAACAAATAAATCAAATGTACAGATCGCGCGAAGAGGTAAACCACTTGAGCCATCGGAATATCGTACAAAAATACATCCGGGAGCATCGACAAAGACAAAAAACTTGCGGAAAGCACAATTGTCAGCATTGTACCGCCGATGAAAGCGCCTTTTTTTATCACCTGTTCCGAAGACATTTCATTCGCCAGCGGCACCAAAACAGCCTGGGCAAGCGATAAATTCAAGGCTCCGTACGACACTGCTGATAATAGCCAGTCCCATCGATGCGGCCACACCCACTGAGCTGTATTCCGCGTCTCACTGAAAATAAATGAATCGGCCACCACAATCATAGAAAAGATAATCAAAAGCGGTACAACAAACACATTCACACCGAAAATGCCTTTTACTCCTCTTGTCATCACAATCAAACTTAATCCAATTGTGATCAGCATTCCAATCTGAGCGGACATCCCAAGCTGTTCCTCAAAAAGCGCTCCTGCCCCCGACAGCATGACAGATGTGACACCGAGAAGAACGAACAGCATAAAGACATTGATAATCCGTCCGGCAGCCGCCCCGAACAAGTATATATTCATTTCCTGATAGGACTTGGCATTGATTCGCTTTGAAATGATCATCAGCTTTGCGCCTAAAAACGTGAACATCCCGCCGCTTATAATAATACCAA
The DNA here is from genome assembly GCF_014250375.1 of Bacillus sp. PAMC26543. NCBI lineage: Bacteria > Bacillati > Bacillota > Bacilli > Caryophanales > Bacillaceae > Bacillus > Bacillus sp. PAMC26543. The sequence goes on from NZ_CP060193.1 coordinate 2,703,092, forward strand.
GCAATCCGAACCAGCCGAACTTCAGAAAAAACTCAACAATTTCCCTGCCAGTTGCAAATCCCGCTCCGACTACTGTGCCTACATACACAAAAGCGAGCTGATGTGCAGACCCTTTTGATTGTTCCATTTCTCCCCTCCGAACCAACCGCAGTATTGTCCTTTTAGCCTTTTTATAGCCTATGAGACAAGTTCCTTGAAAAGACGAACAAAACATGTTTTACTGTGTAAACAATTCAAAAATATTTTTGAGCAAAAGCCTTGAAAGTCAAAAAAGGTCAGAGTATACTATTAATCAAAGAAGGTCAAACCAGCCGTCTTTTTATATTATTTCATTGGTCAAATTTAGTCAAAAACAAGACCGTTGAGCAAATGGTTTTGAAAGCCAGTGAATCTGGCGTATACTAATAGTCAAAGAAGGTCAAAGAAATCGGCCTTTTTTTCTAAACCGATTGGTCAAAGATGATCAAATTTTATAAGGAGGTTTTGGCAAATGCGTTGTCAACACTGTCATCAAAACGAGGCGACGATTCGCCTTAACATGCAAATAAATTCCGTTCATAAACAAATGGTTTTATGTGAAACTTGCTATCACGAACTGACCCGTAAACCTTCAATGAGCATGGGTCCTCAATCTTTCGGTTTTCCGTTTGAACAAGCATTCCAGCCGAAAGAACAAAGCGCAGCTAAGCAAAGCGAGAAAAAAGGATTGCTTGATGAACTGGCGCAAAATATTACAAACGGCGCAAAAGCCGGTCTGATTGATCCCGTCATCGGCCGTGATGAAGAAGTTGCGCGTGTGATCGAGATTCTTAACCGCCGCAACAAAAACAATCCGGTTCTGATTGGAGAGCCTGGTGTAGGGAAAACAGCAATTGCAGAAGGGCTCGCTTTAAAAATCGCTGAAGGCGATGTTCCAAATAAATTGAAAAACAAAGAGCTTTACTTGCTTGATGTCGCATCCCTTGTTGCAAACACTGGCATCAGAGGTCAATTTGAAGAAAGAATGAAACAGCTGATCACTGAGCTGAAAGAGCGCAAAAATGTCATTCTTTTCATTGATGAAATTCACCTTCTCGTTGGGGCAGGCTCTGCAGAAGGCTCAATGGATGCAGGTAACATTCTCAAACCCGCTCTTGCCAGAGGCGAGCTGCAGGTTATCGGAGCGACAACACTGAAAGAATACCGCCAAATTGAAAAAGATGCTGCGCTGGAAAGACGTTTTCAGCCTGTCATGGTGCAGGAGCCTACAATTGAACAAGCGATCAGCATTCTGCAAGGAATTAAAGACAAATACGAAGCATACCATGGCGTGACATTCAGCGATGAAGCACTGAAAGCCTGTGTCACTTTATCATCACGCTACATTCAGGACAGACATCTGCCGGACAAAGCGATTGATTTATTAGACGAAGCTGGATCTAAAGCCAACCTGTTAATTGATGATTTGAATGATGAAGATGCAGCTGAACGGCTGACTGCAATTGAAGCAGAAAAAACAAAAGCACTGGAAGAAGAGAATTACGAATTGGCAGCAAAACTCCGTGATGAAGAAATCGCACTGGAGAAAAAACTGAACAGCTCTTCTTCACATTCCGCCGTCACAGTGGAAGCTGAGCACATTCAGGATATCGTAGAACAAAAAACAGGCATTCCTGTGGGAAAACTGCAGGCAGATGAGCAAACAAAAATGAAAGAGCTTGAAGTAAAGCTTCACGAACGCGTTATCGGACAAGAAGCGGCTGTTCAAAAAGTGGCAAAAGCGGTCAGACGCAGCCGCGCCGGCTTAAAATCAAAAAACAGACCAGTCGGCTCCTTCCTCTTTGTCGGACCAACCGGCGTAGGGAAAACAGAGCTTTCTAAAACCCTGGCGGATGAATTATTCGGTACGAAAGATGCCATTATCCGTCTCGATATGAGTGAATACATGGAGAAACATGCCGTATCGAAAATTATTGGTTCACCGCCTGGATACGTCGGTCATGAGGAAGCCGGACAATTAACGGAAAAAGTGCGCCGCAATCCATACAGCATCGTGCTGCTTGATGAGATTGAAAAAGCGCACCCAGATGTTCAGCATATGTTCCTGCAAATTATGGAGGACGGCCGCTTAACGGACAGCCAAGGCAGAACCGTAAGCTTTAAAGACACCGTCATCATTATGACAAGCAATGCAGGCACTGGTGAAAAACAAACGAAAGTCGGTTTCCAATCAGAAGACAGCGTGATTGAAGAACAAACATTAATTGATTCACTCAGCATGTTCTTTAAACCTGAGTTTCTCAACCGATTTGACAGCATCATCGAATTCCGTTCCCTTGAAAAAGAGCATCTGGTCAAAATCGTCAGCCTTCTTCTTGGAGAATTGGAAGAAACATTGGCAGAACGCGGCATCAGCTTGAGTGTTTCAGATGAAGCGAAAGAAAAAATCGCTGAGCTGGGTTACCATCCCTCATTCGGTGCGCGCCCGCTCAGAAGAACGATTCAGGAATGGGTTGAGGACGAAATGACTGATCTGCTGCTTGACAATAACGAGATTGCAAGTTTTCACGTCACAGTAGAAAATGATAACATCAAAGTTCAGGCAAAATAAAAATCAGCGGCTTCCTTTTCAGGGAAGCCGCTTTTTATGTGAAATCCTTCTCTCGTCCGAGAACATGTCATTCCATCCCCTGAAGCGCTCATCTCCTCCTTTCTTTACACTTTTCTTAAAGAGGGATGGAGGATGATGAATATTTATTTCTATTGTTATGCGAAAGCACTTTAGAAAATCAGATACACACGTTAAAACCCCCGGCCTTTCCCCTGCTGAAAAGCCTGCGTTTGTTTATTTCTCCCTTCTATGTATCTTCCTTGAATATTTCATGAACAATTTCACAATGTCCCTAAAGTTCCAGACACTGATACCGATATTAACCATAGACAAGCTAGTAAAAAAGGATTTGGTGAAAATTATGGATAAAACTTCGATTATCGGTATTATTCTTGCTTTTGTTGCATTGAGTGTGGGAATGGTTCTGAAAGGCGTCAGTTTCGCTGCTCTTGCAAATCCCGCTGCCATTTTAATTATCATCGCCGGAACGATATCAGCGGTAGTCATTGCGTTCCCAACGAAAGAAATCAAAAAAGTGCCTGTGCTGTTCCGTGTGCTATTTAAAGAAAACAAACAGCTGACAATAGAAGAACTCATTCCTATGTTCTCTGAATGGGCTCAGCTTGCACGCCGTGAAGGCCTGCTGGCTTTGGAAGCAAGTATTGAAAATGTAGATGACGCGTTTCTGAAAAACGGTCTCAGCATGGCTGTTGACGGGCAAAGCGCAGAATTTATCAGAGATATCATGACTGAAGAAGTTGAAGCGATGGAGGAAAGACACCAGGCCGGAGCCGCTATTTTTACACAGGCGGGAACTTACGCGCCGACACTTGGGGTGCTCGGTGCTGTTATCGGACTGATCGCCGCGCTTTCTCATATGGACAATACAGATGAGCTTGGTCACGCCATCAGTGCAGCCTTTGTAGCCACCCTTCTCGGTATCTTTACGGGATATGTATTATGGCATCCTTTTGCAAACAAATTAAAACGCAAGTCAAAACAGGAAGTCAAGCTCCGTGAAATTATGATTGAAGGCGTCCTGTCCGTTTTAGAAGGACAGGCACCGAAAGTGATCGAGCAGAAACTTTTAATGTACCTTCCTGCGAAGGACCGTTTGAAATTTGCAGAACGAGAAGGAGAGGCGCAAAATGGCGAGAAAAAAGAAGAAGAAGCATGAGGACGAGCACGTTGATGAATCATGGCTGGTTCCTTACGCCGATATCCTTACCCTTCTCCTAGCATTGTTTATTGTGCTGTATGCGAGCAGCTCGATTGACGCAGCTAAATTTCAAATGCTTTCAAAATCATTTAATGAAGTCTTTACAGGCGGGACCGGCGTATTGGATTATTCCAGCGTCACCCCTCCTAAAAATGAGTCAGACGGAATCGACGAAGTGGAAAAGGAAAAAGAAGAGAAAAAGGAAAACAAGAAAGAAAAGGAAAAAGCAGCTGATCAAGAAGAACTTAAAAACGTGCAGAGCCAGGTGGAAAAGTTCATTAAAAATAAAAAGCTGGAGCATCAGCTGGAAACAAAGATGACTAAGGAAGGCCTGCTGATCACGATTAAAGACAGCATCTTCTTTGATTCAGGAAAAGCGACCATCCGCCAGGAAGACATTCCGCTTGCAAAAGAGATTTCAAACCTTCTTGTGATTAATCCGCCGAGAAACATCATTATCAGCGGACATACAGACAATATGCCGATTAGAAATTCAGAATTTCAGTCCAACTGGCATTTAAGTGTGATGAGAGCCGTAAACTTCATGGGGCTTCTGATTGAGAACCCTAAGCTTGATGCCAAAGTGTTCAGTGCCAAAGGCTATGGTGAGTATAAACCGGTGGCCTCCAACAAAACTGCGGAAGGCCGAAGCAAAAACAGGCGGGTTGAAGTTCTCATCTTGCCAAGAGGCGCAGCGGAAACAAATGAAAAATAGTAAAAAAGGAAGCCTGATCTATCACAAGGCTTCCTTTTTTTACTTATTATGAAACTGTTTTGCGTTTAATCCTACTCTTTTTAACATTTCAGTGCACATTTCAACTTCTTCTTCGCTTAATACGCTGATCATTTCATCAATTTCAGCTGCATGATCAGGGAAAATATCATCCAAAAGACTGATGCCTTTTTCGGTAATTTGTGCAAATGTTACTCGTCTGTCTGTAGGCGACGCTTTCCGAATAAGGAGCTCTTTTTGCTCAAGCTTATCTACGACGTAGGTGATGCTCCCGCTGGCCAAGAGAATTTTATCCCCTATCTGCTGCAGCGGCTGATCACCTTTATGATATAACAGCTCCAGCACAGCAAATTCAGTAGGATTCAGTCCATGCTTATGAATATGCTTATTCATATGATCATTAATAGACCGATACGCGCGTGACAGCACGATAAATAACTTCAGTGATTTTTCTGTCATGTCTCAATCATCCTTTTAGAAACCGTTACAGAGAAACATTAATAAACAAATACCGAAATGTCAATAAAAATCTTTCCAATATTTCTCTTCTTTTTTATTATTCATGTGAACAACATATTTTTCTTAATTATTTTGGTTATTTTTTCTTATTAAACAAGAAGAAACAATGATATAATACCTCTAATCAGGTGTATGTTGGAGCGATGCAAATTGAAAATACTAAAAGGCGCCTGCGGGAGAATTAAGCTTTATATTGCACTAGTAGTGATTCCGGCACTCGTCATAAGCTTTTTCGTCTATGAAAAAGAAAAAGAAACAATAGCTGCAGAACATAAGCAAGAAGCCAGTGTTATGCTGAACCTTCACCGCAACAAAATAAATTATTTAATCGGGGAAACAAAAGCGAGAATGACGTCCTTGTCTATCGCTATCGACAGACCGATAGATATGAATAAAATGAAAACTGTTTTGGAAAAAACGTTTGATTCCGAACCAAGGTTTTCCGGTCTTTATTTTCTCAATGCTAAAGGAGATGTCACTGCCAGCGCAACAGAATTAAAAACTAAAGTCAATCTGGCCGACAGATCCTTTTTTACAAAAGCGAAAAAAACAAAAAAGACTGTCATTACAGACAGCTATTCAAGCAGGATCACAGGCCAGCCGATTTTTACAATTTGTGTTCCCGTGCTGGATGAAAAGAAAAATGTCACAGATTATCTTGTGGCAGCTATACAAATTGACTATCTGCAAAACCTGATTAACTTGCTGAGCCCTGATGTCTATATTGAGGTTGTGAACGAAAATAACAAAATGATTTTCTCAAGCGGACAGGCTTCTCACGCAAGAGATCAAAAACCTGTCAGCGGTTATCTTGATGATATCAGCTGGAATATGAAAGTATATCCGAATCCTGTCACAATAGAGGAGCTGAGTAAAAGCCTTGTGCTTCCTCTTTCCTGTATTATAGTCTTGCTGAATATTCTTTTTATTCTAGTACTTTATTATTTGCTGAAGCGGCGGACCCAGCTGGAGCGCACGGAAAATGAGCAGCAAAAATTAGAGCTGATCGGAACGCTTGCTGCCAGCACGGCTCACGAAATCCGCAATCCGCTCACCGGCATAAGCGGTTTTATTCAGCTGCTGCAAAAGAAATATAAAGGTGAAGAAGACCAGCTGTATTTTTCAATTATCGACCAGGAGATTAAACGTATCAATCAAATTGTGAGTGAGTTTTTAGTTCTCGGAAAACCGACAGCTGAGAAATGGGAGCTTAACTCGCTTCAGGATATTATCGGAGAAATTATGCCGATCATCTATTCTGAAGGAAATTTATATAATGTGGAGGTAGAGTTAAAATTTTTAACTGATAAACCTCTAAAAGTAAAATGTACAAAAGATCATATTAAACAAGTCATTTTGAATGTTGCGAAAAATGGCCTTGAGTCTATGCCGGAAGGCGGCAAACTCACAATTTCCTTAGGAGCAGTTGATAAAAAGGCCATTATAAAAGTGATGGATAACGGTGAAGGGATATCACAGGAAATGCTGGATCATATCTTTCTTCCATTTGTCACTTCTAAAGAAAAAGGAACCGGCCTCGGGCTAGTCGTATGTAAACGGATCGTGCTGATGTACGGAGGTTCCATTCATATAGAAAGTGAAGTACGAAGAGGAACCGAGGTTACCATTACCCTCCCCGTCTCCTCTTCCTAGCCCCCTGACAGTCTCAGGAGGGCTTATTTATTTTCGTGAACGGGTATTTTCATTCTCCTTGCTTACAGCTCCTCCTGAAAAGAAGAATCGAATCAAACGCAAAAGCATTTTCAAAAGCAAAAAGATGAAAAAGAACACCAAAAAGCCTTTTAACCCTTCCGTCGCATCTAAAAACTCCATATTTCCCCGTCCGGTCACTTTTTGCTGAATCTCAATTGCAAATACGATAACAATGATGATCGTTACGGTATAGATAAAGGACAAAGCCGTCAAGCTCCATTTAGAAAGCCATGTAAATACAGCGTGAGTGACAGCGAAAAAGAAGATGCCAAATATTCCAATCACCCAAAAATGCATTTCTTTGTCGGTTAATTGAATGCCAAGCATCCCGCATATCGAAATAAAAGCATCATGAAATTGGTTTATCATTTCAGTAATGACTACCGCCAGTTCTTTCATCAGTTCCCTCTTTCGTATGAAATTTTCCCAGAAAAAAAGAGCGCTTCTGAAAAGCTCTCTCTTTATATATGCATCAGATAGCGCCGCTATTTATGTGCATCATATGCAGGCATGACGTCTCTTCGGGGCCACAAGCCTAATTTCTTCACAAGGCCTTGAATTCCTTTGGAATGTTCGTTTTCTTGCATGAGCTGGTGGTATTCGTTCATTAAAGAATCCAGCTCCTGACTGTGCCTGATTGTGTCATGCCCTGTAAATCCCTGCTTACTAGCGGCGTCTATCATTAACTTTCTTTTTTCATCAATAGACACCAGCAATCTTTCTTGTTCAGAAGAACAGCCCATTCAATTCACCCCTCGCCGCTAAGAAATAGGAAACAAGTTTGATTGGGTTATTGTGCATTATTACAGATTATACTTTATTTGTAAACATATTTTTATTAAATAACTTAATTTTTCATTTATAATAGATATATTGATAGGATTAGAAGAACAATACCCAGACGAAGACCATCTTAAACACACCGCAGGCAGGAGGAATGCTAAATGAAGAAAAAAAAAGCGATAATGCTCGGTGCGGCAGGCGGAAAAGCTATTCTGAAAAGGAAAACCCGCAAAAAATTAATCAATCATATCACGATCTTTTGTCAAATGCTTCGCGATTGGCGAAACGGTGACTATCCCCGTTCACAGATTAAAACACTGTTGCTTCTGACAGCTGCTGTCTTTTATATCATCATGCCGATTGATATGATTCCGGACTTCGTGCTCGGTTTAGGAATTCTTGACGATGCTGCCGTTCTCGGTTTGATTTGGACGCTGGTCAAAAAAGAATTGTCCCAATACGAAGAATGGCGTTTACGATAAGCAAAAAAAGCCCCGCCTTTATGGACGGGGCTTTTTCTTCTTATTGGTTCACGCTGTCTTTTTCATAAATCGGAACCCAGCCTTCAGATGTAACAAAGATCCGCACCGCCACAACTTTTCGATCCTCTTGAAGTGTGAAATAATGGCGGATATTTTCAGGCACCGAGATTAAATCTCCAGGGTTTAAACGGACATCAAAAAATGTGCCGTCCTTGCCTTGAATGACGAAAATTCCGTGTCCGCTTACAATAAAACGGACTTCATCGTCTGTATGGTGATGTTCTCTTTTAAAGTTTTCAAGCAGTTCATCCAGTTTCGGATTTGCGTCAGACAAAGAAATAACATCTTGGGCTTTGTAGCCGCGGCGGGCTGAGATATCTTTAATTTCAGCGTCGAAGGTGTCAAGAATTTGCTGTTTTTCTTCTTCAGACAGGTCATATTTTTCTGAAAGCTGTTCAGGGAGCTTGGCGATATCCCATTGCTCATAGATCACCTCTTGACTGTCCAGAAAGCTTGCCACTTCCTCTTGATTTTCAATCGTTGTATTTGCATCATCATGAATTCGAATTGTTGCCATTTGCGGTTCCCCCTTTTATTTAACCAGCTGATGCTGGAGTGTTTTCAGCTTCAAATGATAGCTGAATAAAAATTCATATGCTTCAAGCACTCTTTTCGCTTCAAATGCTGTTCTTCCCCAAGCAGTAATGCCATGGTTCCGGATCAGGACAGCTCCTGAATCTCCAGTAACCTGATCCGCGAAAAGCGCTGCGAGAGTCGGAATATGAGCCGGATTTTCTATAATTGGAATGGACACTTCTGCATTCTCTTCCCACAGGCCAAGCGCTTTTATAATTTCTTGACCTTTAAAAGTGATTTGATTTTGATCTCCATACAGCTCTGAGATGACGTTATTGTTGACCGTATGAACATGAAGACAGCATCCGGCATTTGTTTTATTGTACAGATGCGTATGCAAAAGCGTTTCTGCTGACGGTTTCAGATGATGTCCGCTTTCGGCAGGCTCTCCGTTCTGATCCACCAACAGGAAGTCTTCATCCGTTTCTTTTCGTTTATCTTTTCCGCTCGCCGTTACGAGAAATTGCAATGGCTCATCAGAAACCTTGATGGACAGGTTGCCGCTGGTCGCCGGAAACCAATCTCTTTCTGCCAATTCCCGTTTCACTTCGGCAAGCTCGCGCCAGCGCTCTTGTTTTGCAGCCATTTCTTTACCTCCGTTACGTCTTCAATCGCTTTCTTTATTTCGTGAAAATCATGGTATGGGATATGATTCAGATGATGCTCCTTGCATTCATTTAATAAATAATCCCTTGCAAAGCAAAGATCAGACAGCTTTGCCGCCTCTACATCGGTAACGGAGTCACCGATCATGATGATATATTGATCAGGCTCAGAAAGCTCGTTCATAACAGTCGACTTGCAGCACCCGCATTGATTTGTGCATGTGCCTTTGCAAGAATGAGGCCAATCAATATGAATGAATTCGTTCTCAAATGACGCACGGTTGCAATAAATATGATCCTTCTCAACAATTCCTTCAAGCAGCGGATAGACAAAAAAGTCCATCCCCCCGCTTACGACATAAAACGGGAGTTCATGCTTGTTAACAAATGCGACAAATTCCCGAAAGCCGTCCCGGATTTTTGCGTCTTCTAATACGAATCTCGTAATCTCCTCTTTTAAGCTGCTCGGCAGAAGGCCGAACATTCGCCCGACGCCTTCTTGGATCGACATCGTTTTGGAGAGCACGCCGTCTTTTAACGCCGTCCACTCCGGCGGAGCGAATGTTTTCATAATGTTTATAATGTTGTCGTTCATCGTGATGGTTCCATCAAAATCACATATAATTAACGGTTTTTGAGTCGTCATACGGCTTCAGCCTTTCCCCATTTATCAAGCGCAAGCTTCAAATCTTCGCATTGACCGGCTTTTTCTTCAATCGGCTGCGCCTCCAAAACCGCATCAATAATAGCTCTGAACGCTTTGCCCCCTCCTTGGGCGCCGTTTGGGTGTCCGTGTATGCCTCCCCCGGCGTTAATAATATGATCAATGCCAAAATCACGCATGAGAAGCGGAACCATGCCAGGATGAATACCAGCAGACGGAACGGCAAATGTATGTTTAAAGGCATCTTCTCTTACGCATTCTTCATGAATCGCCAGCGCGTCTTCTCTAGGAAGCGCAACTGAACCATATGGAGAAGGAAACAGACTGAAGTCAGCGCCGCAATATCGGTTTAATTTTCCGAGCAAAAGAGCATGGGAAAATCCGTACAACGGTGAGGATGTAAATGCCCCGCTGACTGCCGGATGCGCCATAATGGGGATTGATACGTCCGGATCTTCCGCAAGGCTTTGCATGACGTCCAAACTGTAAGCGAAGACATTCAATAAAAGCGCATCCGCTCCCAATTCAGCAGCGCGTCTTGCTTTATCTTTAAGCTCGGCCGTTCTACCAGTCAAATTCACTGCATACAGCGTTTTATGGCCGGTCTGCTCGTATGTTTCTTTCAAAATTTGTTTTCCCTCTGTAATTCTTGTTTCAAAAGGTGCTAAACCCGTCTCAAAGAAAATTTCATCGTCTTTGATTAAGTCAACCCCGCCTAGCGCCTGCTGCCTGAGCTGTTCTTTAATATCACTCAGGTCCCTTCCGATGACCCCTTTAAAAATGCTCATTAACAGCGGTCTTTCAAACTCTCCAAGCATCTTCCGGATGCCGTATACGCCAAACTTCGGGCCCGGAAGTGTTCGCTTAAACGCTTCAGAAAATTCGAGATCTATTAACTTGATTTTTCCGTCCAGCGACAGCTTGCCAAACACAGTTGTCAGCAATGCCGGAATATCCTGTGAGAAATTTACCTCGGGATAGGCAATTGTGATAACCGCTTGTTTTCCTGATGCAAGATGTCCCTCTCTCTCCTCGACCTTTACAACCCGTCCCTTATGCTTTTGCATCTGCTCCTGCTTCACCAGAGGCAGATCAGTCCAAGAGCCCACCGTCAATCCTGTTGCGATTTGTTCTGCTTTTTTCTCCGTGTCGGCTCCCGGCTCGGTCAGGAGATATGTTGCTAATAATTCACTCATGCCAGAGCTCCTTTCATTTTTTAACCCATATAAAAAACCTCTTCAAACAGCAATGCGTCTAAAGAGGTTTCGTTTCTCGTCCGAATCTTATCTCTCAGCCGCCAGCTGCAAGAATTAGCACCGTGCTTTACAAGTCGGTTGCCGGGCTTCATCGGGCTCGTCCCTCTGCCTGCTCTTGATAAGAAAATATAGATTTTATAAATTATTTTGAATTATCCCACCGTTAAAGAATCTTGTCAATGCTTTTTTGGGTAAACAGGTTTAGTTTGCCAATTCGATGAGCTGCTTCTTTAAGCCTAGCTTCACTCGTTAAGAGCCCCACTCTGACATACCCCTCGCCATATTTACCAAAGCCGTTTCCTGCTGCAACCGCCACATTCGCTTTTTCAAGCAAGAGATCTGAGAATTGCTCAGAGCTATAGCCTTCAGGCACCGGCAGCCACGCAAAAAATGAACCCGCAGGCGCTGTTACATCCCAGCCAATTTCCCTGCATGCTGCTATCCAAGCGTTGCGCCTGCTTTCATACCGGGCATTTTGCTCCGCTACGCATGTCTGCTCAGATAAAAGTGCCGCCTCGGCAGCCTGCTGGGTTGCTTTGAAAAGACTGACAAACATATGGTCTTGATAAAGATTGATCGCTTCTATGACCGAGGCGTTACCAACTGCAAAACCGACCCGCCAGCCTGCCATATTATATGTTTTGGACAGCGTGTAAATTTCTATTCCGATATCCTTAGCGCCTTCAGTCTGCAAAAAGCTTAAAGGCTTGTGTCCGTCAAAGCCCACTGCACCGTAAGCAAAATCATGGACCACACAGATTTCGTTTTCTTTCGCAAAACTCACCGTTTCTCTAAAAAATGCTGCGGTAGCGACGGCTCCAGTCGGATTATTCGGATAATTCAAGTACATCAGTTTCGCTTGTTCTCTTACGTCAGGGGAAATGCTTGCGTATTCAGGAAGAAACGCATTTTCCTTAGTGAGCGGCATCATTTCCATATTCGCTTTCGCAAGCGTGACACCGGACCAATAATCTGGATAGCCAGGGTCAGGAACCAAAATCGTATCCCCCGGATTTAGCAGGCATTGCGGCAGCTCGACAAGGCCGGCTTTCCCGCCGAATAATACGGCTACTTCAGTTTCCGGATCAAGCTGAACGCCGTATTCTCTTTTATAAAATGCAGCCGCTGCTGATTTAAGACTGTGCGAACCTCGAAATGAGGAGTATTTATGATTTTCAGGCTGAGCAACGGCTCGCTTCATTTCCTCAACAATATGCTCGGGCGTCGGCTGATCCGGATTCCCCTGCCCCAAATTGATGACATCATGTCCTTCCTTCAGCTTTAGGTTCACTTTCTGCACAAGAGAAGCAAAGAATTGTTTAGGCAGTTCCTGCAGCACTTGAGAATGTTCAAATTTCATCTGTTTTCACCTTCTAAAAAAATCTTGAAATGATAGTCCAGTATCATATATGGTTAAAAGAAAAAAGTAAAGAAAAATATGGGGTGTTATAAAATGAAATGGACCATATCTTGTCTTCAATTTGATATTTCATACGGAAAACCTTCAGAAAATATAAAAAAGGCTGAATCTTTAATTGAAAAAGAGAGTAAAAATGCTGACGTTCTTGTTCTCCCTGAATTATGGACGACTGGTTACGACCTTGCCAAACTTGATCAGCTTGCTGATGAAGACGGGCTCACTGCTCAAAGCTGGCTGCAAAAAACCGCAAAAAAACACGGGGTTCATATTGTCGCAGGATCTGTTGCTGTCAGAAAGGGTTCTGATGTTTATAATACAATGTTCATCGCAGATAAGGAAGGACGAATCATTAAAGAGTACAGCAAAGCCCATCTTTTTCAGCTGATGGATGAGCATGAGTATTTATCAGCCGGTTCCGAGGACGGATACTTCGAGCTTGAAGGCGTCAAAAGCTCAGGACTGATCTGTTATGATATCCGTTTTCCGGAATGGATCAGAAAACATACGACTAAAGGCGCTAACGTGCTGTTCATTTCTGCGGAATGGCCTCTGCCCCGTCTTGATCATTGGAAAAGCCTGCTTATTGCGAGGGCTATTGAGAATCAATGCTTTGTCGCTGCCTGCAATTGCACAGGATCTAATCCCGATAATGAATTCGCCGGGCACAGCATGATTATTGACCCTTGGGGACGCATATTGGCCGAGGGCGGCCGTGAAGAAGGCATTGTCAGAGCGGAAATTGACCTTCAAGAAAGCGTTGAGGTGCGGGGAAAAATTCCTGTTTTCGATGATATCAGAAAAGATTTATATTAAAAAATATATTGACAATTCAATCACACACCTGTTACTATGTTCATCAACTGATAAATTAGAATTGTTTAACAAATGAATATATTCTCTTATCGAGAGTTGGGCGAGGGATTGGCCTTTTGACCCCAACAGCAACCGACCGTAATTCCATTGTGAAATGGGGCGCATCTTCTTGGCGCCGAGACTGAGGTCTCGTAAGGCACGGTGCTAATTCCATCAGATTTGATCTGAGAGATAAGAGAGGCGGGACATGATTGTTAAGCCTCCTTCTCTCTGAGAAGGAGGCTTTTTTACGGCCATTCGCGGCACACATAACAAGATATTACATAACTGGAGGTAATGACGATGGCAGTCACAAAAACACCTTTATACGAAACGTTAAATGAAAGCTCCGCTGTCGCACTGGCGGTGAAACTCGGCTTATTTCAAAGCAAAAGCACGCTGACATGCCAGGAGATCGGCGACGGAAATTTAAACTACGTCTTTCATATTTATGACCAAGAAAATGACAGGGCTTTGATCATTAAACAGGCGGTTCCTTATGCAAAAGTTGTCGGGGAAAGCTGGCCGCTGACAATCGATCGGGCAAGAATCGAAAGCAGCGCACTGATCCGGCAGGGTGAACACGTCCCTCATCTCGTACCGAGAGTTTACTATTCAGATACTGAATTGGCGGTTACGGTCATGGAGGATCTTTCACATATGAAGATCGCTAGAAAAGGACTTCTTGAAGGTGAAAATTATCCAAATCTGTCACGAGACATTGGCGAATTTTTAGGAAAAACGCTTTTTTACTCTTCTGATTACGCACTTGAGCCTAAGGTAAAAAAACAGCTTGTTAAACAATTTACAAATCCTGAGCTCTGCGATATTACCGAAAGACTCGTATTTACAGATCCTTTCTTTGATCATGATACAAATGAATTTGAGGAAGAGCTTCGTCCATATGTTGAAAAGCTTTGGAAAAATGACAAGGTCAAAGTTGAAGCGGCTAAGCTGAAAAAGTCATTTTTAACATCTGCCGAAACGCTGATTCATGGCGATCTGCATACAGGAAGCATTTTTGCCAGCGAGCTTGAGACAAAGGTGATTGATCCTGAATTCGCTTTTTACGGACCAATCGGTTTTGATGTTGGTCAATTTATCGCCAACTTATTGTTAAATGCACTCAGCCGTGACGGTGCTGATCGAGAGCCATTATATGAACATGTAAAACAAGTGTGGGACACGTTTCAAACAACATTCAGTGAAGCCTGGGAGAAACACAGTCTCGATGTGTATGCCAAAATCGACGGTTATCTCGCTGATACACTCAGCCATATTTTTGAAGAGACAATTGGGTTTGCCGGCTGCGAACTGATACGCCGCACCGTTGGTCTTGCCCATGTGGCAGATCTGGATACAATCGTACCGTTTGATAAGCGAATCGAAAGAAAACGGCTGGCGCTGGAAACCGGTACTGCCTTCATCGAAAAACGTTCACAATTAAAAACCATAACGGATGTTATTGAATGTTTTAAGTTACTTGTAAAGGAATGATTCACCCATGACCAATTCATTTGCTGTTCCGCGTTCTGTTGAATGGAAAGAAACAGCCATTAAGATTTTAAATCAGCAAAAGCTTCCTGATGTTACGGAATATTTGGAGCTGACAACGAAAGAAGAAGTATTTGACGCGATTGTCTCACTTAAAGTTAGAGGAGCCCCGGCGATCGGCATTACGGCAGCATTTGGGCTCGCGCTGGCGGCAAAAAACATCGAAACTGATAATGTGGCGGAATTCCGCTGCGAATTGGATAACATCAAAAATTATTTGAACAGTTCAAGGCCGACAGCAATCAATTTATCATGGGCGCTCGAGAGACTAAGCCATTCAATTCAAAACGCCATTTCTGTAAATGAAGCAAAAACCACTCTTGTCCATGAAGCGATTCAGATTCAAGTCGAGGATGAAGAAACGTGCCGTATGATCGGCCAAAACGCGCTTCAGCTTTTCAAAAAAGGCGACAAGATTATGACAATCTGCAATGCCGGTTCTATCGCCACAAGCCGCTATGGAACCGCGCTTGCCCCGTTTTATTTGGCGAAACAAAAGGATTTGGGGCTTCATATTTATGCTTGTGAAACCAGACCGGTTCTTCAAGGGTCACGGCTTACTGCTTGGGAACTGATGCAGGGCGGTATTGACGTCACTCTGATTACGGACAGCATGGCAGCCCATACGATGAAAGAAAAACAAATTTCTGCCGTCATCGTTGGCGCGGACCGAATTGCAAAGAACGGAGATACCGCGAATAAAATTGGCACTTACGGACTTGCTATTTTAGCAAACGCCTTCGATATTCCGTTTTTTGTAGCAGCACCTTTATCTACTTTTGACACAAAAGTAAAAAGCGGGGCTGATATCCCGATAGAGGAACGGGACCCCGAAGAAGTCAGGAACATTTCCGGCGTCCGAACCGCTCCGGCTGAAGTGCCTGTCTTTAATCCTGCTTTTGATATTACACCACACCATCTTATTTCTGGGATCATCACTGAAAAAGGGATTATGACCGGTTCCTATGAAGAAGAAATTGAACAGCTGTTTACAGGCGAAAAGGTTCATTAAAAAACCGCTGAAGACTTTGCTCATATTGGGCCGAGTCAGCGGTTTTTTTTGTTTGCTCATATTCATATCGATTATTTCATCTTTTTGAGCGCTGGATAAGATATGCAGTTTTACAAGCAGCTCGGCAAAAACGGCAATTTTCTCAGAGCGGCTCGGCTTCAATTGCTTTGTCCTCCTCTTTCATCAGACCAACTTTTTTAACTTAGTAAAATCATATGTCGGCGGCGAAAAAAGGGAACGTGCCATATGTTTTATTTTTCTTTATAGGAGATTTGCTCGATGCTAAGCAAATAAGCTTTGATGTCAGTTTTACTTCCGGCATACCCTGTTAACGTGCTGTTTTTGCCGATCACTCTGTGGCACGGGACAAATATCGGCAGGTCATTTCGTTTATTTGCCTGTCCGACAGCGCGT
This sequence comes from Bacillus sp. PAMC26543, assembly GCF_014250375.1. Classification (NCBI taxonomy): domain Bacteria; kingdom Bacillati; phylum Bacillota; class Bacilli; order Caryophanales; family Bacillaceae; genus Bacillus; species Bacillus sp. PAMC26543. The sequence goes on from NZ_CP060193.1 coordinate 2,719,544, forward strand.
ACTGCTTTCGGACTTCCGACCGCTACGGCAATGTCAGCATAGCTTCGTGATTCGCCATACGGAATCATGGCAAGCGCCTCCCATACTTTTTGCTGAAAAGGCGTGCCCTTTTGGCTCAATGGCAGTGAGAATATCTTTCTTTCTCCCGCAAAATATTCGTGAAGCTGCTTTTTCGCTTCTGCCAAAAAAGCCGTCTCCAACTGCTCCGTATTCTCAACAGATTCTTTCCACTGCATCAAATCTTCCTTACTGAGGAAGAGACGGGTGATGCTGCCTTCTTCCTCGACAATCGCGAGCTCCCCGAGCGGCGTTTCCGCTGTCGTATAGTAATTCATTCGTCTAACCTTCTTTCTTCAAAATTCTGCCTGACGGGAAGTGTAAGATGGAAAACAGTCCCCTTTCCTTCTTCACTTTCCACCATTATTTTACCTTGATGTTCTTCAATAATTTTATAGCTTACCATAAGCCCGAGTCCAGTTCCCCGTTCCTTTGTTGTATAAAATGGTTCTCCTAGACGCTTTAATTTATCCTCTGTGATTCCGACTCCTTCGTCTTTCAAAGATATAAGAATATGATCTTGATCAGCTTTTTTGATCGTCACATAAATATTGCCGCCATCAGGCATGACTTCGATGGCGTTCTTTAATATATTGATAAAAACCTGTTTCAGCTGATTCGGTTCACAGTATATCGGCGGAATGTCTCCGACTAAATCCAGATGCATTTGTACGTTGCTGAGATTGGCTTGCGCGTTAAGAAGATCTAATGTGTCTTTCATAATTTGTGTCACATGTTTTTCCTCATACATGATAGCCTGGGGCTTGGCTAAAATTAAAAACTCTGTGATGATGGATTCGATGCGCTTTAATTCTGAGGTGATGACGTTGAAGTAAAGAGAATAGTCTCCCTCCACACTCCCTTTCAGGAGCTGAATGAAGCCTTTAAGAGCTGTCATTGGATTTCTGATTTCGTGAGCGATGCCGGCAGCAAGTTCTCCAACGACATGGAGAGTATCAGATTTGCGAAGACGCTCTTCCAGTTCTTTTCGCTCTGTGACATCTTTAAAGATAGCCAGGTTCATATTTTGAATAATATTTCGTTTAAACGAAAATTCTAGTTTTCGATTATCATTGCTGCTCAGCAAAAATGGAATCTCATTGTCCATTTCATCGAAATTAATCTGCCTTGCCGGCGATGCCAGATTTTCTATTTCATAGGAAGAAATAATATCAAGCAGGCTGTGTTTTTTCAGTTCTTCATGCGGCAGGCCCAAAATATTGCTCGCTAACGGGTTGGCGTCGATGATTCGGTACTGATTGTCGAATAATACGTTGCCGTCCATTGAGCCGTTGAACACTTTTCTGAATTTGAGCTCGCTTTCCCGAAGCTCCTTTTCCATCCGCTTTCGGTCACTGACATTTCTTAAAATTGTTAAGTGCTGGTTTTCAAGTATTGTCCGCTTTGAAGTGAATTCAAGCTCTTTGAACTGCCCGTTGCCCATTTGAAACAGCATCTCTTCTCTGATCTCACCGTATTTTGCATATTTTCTCTTCGTCAAGCTGTATTTCTGCTGAGAGTCTACGAGAAAATCACACAGCTTTCTTTTTAACAGCAAATTCATCGGCAGCTCAAAAATTTTACAGGCTGACTGATTGGCCTTAACGATTCTTCCGTCATTCGACCAGATGATAATGGCGTCCATGGCGTTTTCAAAAATTTCTCTGAAGCGCTCCTCACTTTTAAATAGCTGGAGCTCCATGGACCTCTTCTCTGTGATATCCCGCATAATCGACATATAAAAACCGCTGATGATATTAGACGTAATCGTAAATTCAAACAGCTTCTGATCTCCTGAACGAAGCCTGACAGGCAGCTCGCCTTTTGCTTTTCCCTTTCGATAAAGCGTGTGCCAAGTATTATCGAAATCTTTTCGCGATCCGCTGTCTATGAATTGATACAGCGACAAATGTGACAGCTCATTCTGGTCGATTTCAAAGCTTTTGCAAAAGGACAGATTGGCATCAATAAAGCCGCCGTCTTTATCAAATAAGACGATTCCGTCGACAGCTCTGTCAAACAAGTCCTTAAAAAGCTGTTCATTCATGGAAAATTCCCGCTCCAAAATTTTCTTTGAAGAAATGTCTCTCATAACGACAAAAAAGAAATCCTCGCCAATCCCTCTTTTGGCAAGAAACTCAATATATTTTGTCGCTCCGCTGTCCAGCCTGATCGGAACCTCCTTCCACAGAAAACCTTTCTTAAAAAACTTCTTCACGGAAAGGTCCAGCTCATCCTTTGGAATAGAAAACAAAAAATCAAAAACGGAACGCTTTTTCAAACCTTCCGCATCTACTTGAAGCATTCTCGCTGTTGCTTCATTTGCCTGCACGATTTTCATTTCATTATCACATATAAAAATAGCATCGAGCGTATTGTTCACAATCACTTGATGCTGATGTAATTCCTTTTTCAGCCGATCATTTTCTTGTTTGAGGCGCTTCAGTTCCTCTTTCAGATCTGAATTTGTCTCGACATCGAGAGTTTCCATGCGTAAACACTCCTTCTTCAAAACCTATCCCTCAATATTTCTACATATTGCATGAACTTCCTTCATTCGCCCTATACATTTCAGAAAATTTCAGCGTGATTACATAAAGAAGACATTTTCAACGATCCTTACCGTCACTTTACATCGTCCTAACAATCAGACGTTTTTTCAAATCCTTTTTGATCTTTTATTTTAAAATAAATACCAACAGGGAATAATCTTTTAGTGACTGATTTAAAGAGAAGGTGATGCTATGAGTAAATCGCGAGACAGTTATTTTGACAATGCAAAATTCTTATTGATATTCCTTGTTGTTTTCGGTCATATTCTTCGATCTTTTATTCATGATAACAATTTTATGCTCTACCTCTACAAGTTCATTTACACGTTCCACATGCCTGCCTTTATTCTTGTATCCGGTTATTTCGCCAAAGGTTTTAAACGCGCCGGATATGTGAAAAAGCTGGCGGTCAAGCTGATTATTCCATATTTGATTTTCCAAAGCATCTATTCCGTCTTTTATTACATTATTCAAGACGAAAGCATGACAAATGTGAATCCGATTGATCCGCAATGGTCGTTATGGTTTCTGGTAAGCTTATTTTTCTGGAATATCCTGCTCTATCCTTTTTCAAAGCTTTCTAAGCATTGGGCGCTGTTTGTCAGCTGCGGCATCGCCGTGCTGATCGGCTATCTCGACTTTGTCAGCAGCACACTGAGCCTGTCTCGGACATTTGTATTCTTGCCGATGTTCCTTGTCGGATTTTACTCGAATAAACATCACTTTGATTTACTGAGATCAAAACGAGGCAAACAGATTGCGCTCGGTGTGCTCGCCGCCGTATTTGTCATCTGCTGGGGCATCGATTTTGACTATTCATGGCTGTTCGGCTCTAAGCCGTACTCATCATTTGGCGATGTCACCTTGGCAAGCGGCCTCTCCCGAATCGGCTGGTATGTACTTGCCTTTGCGGCAACCTTTAGCTTTTTAGCGCTTGTTCCGCAAAAACGCTATTTCTTTACTAAGTGGGGAACAAGGACATTTTACGTATACCTGCTCCATGGATTTATCATTAAAACACTCAGGCAGGTCGGGCTTGAGGATGGACTCACTGACTATCAAAACTTAGTCATCCTGCTGCTCTTAACTGCAGCCCTTACCTCCATTCTCTCAAGCAATTTCGTCAAAACGGTTGCTCAGCCGTTCATTGAACTGAGAATGACTGGCTTGCTGCAGCTAGTCAGAGGAAGCAGCAAAAATGCCTATTTAAAATAGCATAACACCTCTTAAGCGGCATGCCGCCTAAGAGGTGTTTTTTATTTTTGTTTTTTCTCTTTTTTCTTTTTCGGCTTTGTTACTTCAAGGGTTTCAATGATTTTCCCGGCGTTATAATCCCCAAGCTCACTTGAGAATTCTTCCTCAAGCACCTTCTTATTCATCGGCTTTTTATGATTCTGCATGTCTTTGCTATGCTGGTTCTTTTTCATGATCACGCGCCTCCTTGCTGACCTTGTTTGGAATTGCGATTGGCCCCTCGGAAATTCGGGTCGTCGTGATATTGAGTCTTATATGCATTTCTGTCCATACTCTCAGTCGGTGTATTGTTATTTTTTATGGCTTCATTGACCTCAGCCTTACGTTTCATAGAAATCCTCCTCGCCAGTATTTTCTAATTTTTATTTCGCTTGAAAATGCAGGCCAGCTATTAACTGCAGCTGTTTATGTTAGGTTCTCCAACTGGTCCCGGGTCACACATCTTTTTTTTGGCAATAAAAAAACACCGCAAATGCGGTGTTTAATTATCCGATAATCACTCTTTCCTTCGGATAATGGTAATTTGCTTCAATTTCTTTTCTTCCGATCAGATAAAGGAAAGTCAATATTCCGATCCGCCCGATAAACATTACGATCATAATGACACATTTTCCTACGTTGCTCAAATCAGCGGTAATGCCAAGGGACAGACCAGTCGTTCCAAAGGCCGAACATACCTCAAACAAAAGCTCCAGCAGAGAATGCTTTTCTGTCACTGTTAGGATCAGTGTCGCTCCAAAAACGAGCAAAATCGCCATCATTGTGACAACAAGAGACTTCATCAGATCTGCTGGGTGCAGCTCCCGTTTGAATACTTTTACCGCTTTATTGCCGCGTGCAAAATGAAACAGCGCAAGCAGATTCAAGGCAAAAGTTGTTGTCCTTATGCCTCCCCCGACTGAGCTTGGTGACGCACCGATAAACATCAGCGCGCACATAAAAAACAACGTGGGATCCGACAGCTGGCTGATATCAATTGTTGCAAGACCGCCGCTTCGGGTAGCTGTTGATTGAAACAAGGATAGAAACAAAATATCATGCCATGCCTTTCCTGCAAACGAGTGGCTTGCTTCCAGCGCATAGATGCCGATGGCGCCAAACACTACGAGTGAGCCAAACATAATGGTCGTGATTTTTGTAAAAAGCGTAAACGGATATCTCCGATGCTTTGAAAACAAGAAGTCCTTTACTTCGACAAGCACCGGAAAGCCGATCGCTCCGAATATGATCAAAAGCATCGTAATAAACTGCACAAAATAATCATGGCGGAATGGAACCATGGAATTTCCTGTTATATCAAACCCGCCATTTGTGGTAGCGCTGACACTTGCAAAAAACCCGTGTAAATAAGCTTCCTGAAAGGAATCATAGTAGGTTAAAAAATAAGTGCCAAGTATGATTCCTCCAAAAAATTCAATCCACAATATAAGAAAAAGAACCTGCTTCATTAAATTGACAATACCCGAAAACTGGGATTGGTTTTGGTCTACCATAATCAATTTCCGTTCTTTAAGGCCGATTCTTTTTCCCATGATCAGCCAAATAAACGTTCCGAGCGTCATAATCCCGATTCCGCCAAATTGCAGAACGAATGCCAAAATAAAAATGCCTGTAGTGCTGAATGTATCAGCTGTATCCACAACCGTCAGCCCCGTGACGCTGACTGAACTGACAGCCGTAAAAAGCGCGTCAATAAAAGTCCAATCCGCTCCCTGCTTATGGGCAGCCGGCAGGCTCAGCAATATCAGGGCCACAGTTACTGCGAGAAAGTAATATAATGCAATCAGCTGGGCCGGAGATAATGCCTGTATCAATTTTCCAAGCTTTACTCTCATGTGAAATCCTTCTGCCTCTCTTTTAAAGTACGGTAATTATTCTAAAGATATTAGATCCATTTTTAAAGGCTTTTGCGAAACATTTTCTTAACTTGCATATTTTTTTATTATTTTAGTCAAAGTGAAACAGAAAAAAAACCTCTGAGGGTTCTCAGAGGAAGGATGTTTTTATTTTATTTTGCTTCTAATCGTCTGATTCTTTCATCTAAATCAGGGTGAGTAGAGAAAAGCGATGACCGCTTCTTGCCATTAATCTTTAGTGTTTGGACAGCTGTCTGATCTTCTTCCATGATGCGGGAAGAATAGCTCTTAAGCGTTCGAAGAGCATGAATCATCTTATCCTTGCCGGCAAGATCCGCTCCTCCCCGGTCAGCATGGAATTCACGGTGGCGTGAATACGCAAAAACAACGAGGCTTCCGAGAATTGAAAAGACAATCTGAAATACAATCATTGCGATAAAATGAACAATCGGAGCAAGATCTTCCTTAACAAAGCGGCTCGCGATCCATGCAGCGATCCGTGATAAAAAGACGACAAAGGTATTCACAATACCTTGTAAAAGTGTCATTGTTACCATATCACCATTTGCAATATGAGCGACCTCATGGGCAAGCACGCCTTCAACCGCAGCATCATCCATTTGATCAAGCAGGCCTGACGACACAGCGACAAGAGAGCGGCGTTTTGAAGGGCCAGTCGCAAACGCGTTCACTTCGGATGAGCGGTAAATTCCGACCTCCGGCATCTTCGTTAAGCCGGCAGAGCGGCTTAATCTATAAATACGGTCAACCAATTGCTGCTCTTCATGGCTAAGTGTATGTTTCTCCGGATTCAGCACTCTGACGCCCATCATTGTCTTTGCCATCCATCTCGACATCGCAAGAGACGTAAAGGAACCGACAAAACCGACGACTAAACTGAATACAAGAAGCGCAATAGGATCTATACCGCCATCAGCTGTAAAGTACGTCCCAACTCCAGTGACAGAGCTTATGACAGATAAAACAATTCCGATCGTTGTAAGCACCAAAATATTCGTTAAAATAAACAGAAAAATTCTTTTCGCCATAATAACCTCCGTTATTTTTAAGATCAAATGAACCTGTATATTTAAATTATAAAACATCTGTTTGAAAATGCAAGGATTTAGACGTATGATGTTAATGTATTGCTGACGCTTTAATAGTGCATTTATACATAGAGATTATATCCGCGTCAAATTGTCTTGAAGAGGTGAACAATGAATATTTTTAAACTCACTCGAATTGAGATGGTACGGCTGCTCTATTCCCTTAAAGGCCTGGGAGACATTAGCCCGCTCGACATCCTCGTTAAATCGGCAAATATGTCAGCGGAAGAAGCGGCAAGCCATCTTCAAATTCCAGAATTTCTTACAAGATATGAACGAAAAAAACAGAAAAAAGAATACGGCCTGTCAACCAACGAAATCGTTGAGCTTGGCAATTTATGCGAGCTGACTTCGTTAAAGTCAACCGCGATTCAAAATTGGGTGAAACGCGATATCAAAGACCTCATTGGCCATCCTGAGCTGGGTAAAAAGTATTCAGTTGAACAGGCAGTGATTCTTTTAATTGTACGTGACCTAAAATCCATTTATGACTTTGAACACATACGAGCTATCTTAAAAGTTGCTTTTAACACCATCTCAGACAGATCGGATGATGTCATCAGCCCGTTAGCGTACTATGAAAGCTGCGCGCATGTGCTGCATGCCATTTATCACCAAGATACTCCTTCCATGAAGGAATCAAACCTCCAGCAGATTGTCGAACAGGAAACAGACCTTCTTCGTCACCATTTTGAAGAGCTGAGTGACGCCCAATGGGTCAAAATCAGGCAGATTATTGCCATTACAGTTCTCTCCATTTTGACGTTCCATATTCAGGCGACCGCGAACAAAATGACCGCTGACATACTGTAATCAGGAGGTACCCCCGGCAAATTGCCGGGGGTTTCTTATTCCCCCACAACAATTGCCAGCATAAATAAACCTCGTACATTTCAAACTAAATACGCGTTAAGAATTTCTTAATAGAAAAAGGAGATGAAAAAAGATGGCGAGCAGAAATAAACTCGTTGTTCCAGGGGTGGAGCAGGCACTAGACCAATTTAAACTTGAAGTGGCTCAAGAATTCGGTGTGAACCTTGGTTCTGATACAGTTTCACGCGCTAACGGCTCTGTAGGCGGGGAAATGACAAAGCGTCTGGTTCAGCAGGCACAATCACAGCTAAATGGCACAAATAAATAAACTCAGGACTCTATTCGCCGGGGGCACTCGGCGAATCTTCTGTTTGAGCTGATTCATTATTGCTGCTGTAGCCATTTGGGTTACGGTGGTAAGAAGCATTATCCCGATTAGATGAGGAATGATCCTTTCCTTTTTCACCGTTATTCCAATTTTTGCGATTTTTGCTATTCTGTTCACCATTGTCTTCTTCTTCATTTCCGTTATCTTGAGGAACTTGTGTAGGGGTTTGCTCAGTATCCCCATCTTTTTCAACTTTCGTGTTTTCATCTGATTCCTTTACATCTTTATTCTGTTCACTATCATCATTCTGCGTGTCAGTTGTATCTTCTTTCTGTGAATCCGTATCATCCAGCTGTTCATTTTCTCCTTGTTTGCTGTCCTGATCGTCTGTCTGATTCGTGTTTTCTTCCTCGTTGCCGGTATTTTTTTGATCCTCTTCCCCGGATTTTTGGGAATCTTCATTTGGATCTTTCATGTTATTCTTTTCATTCGATTTTATGTAGCTGCCTGTTGATACGCCTTCCTTTTTTGCTTTTTCTCTCGTTTTCATATCTGTTTCGAGAGATTCCATGCGGTATGTCGTTTTATATTTTTCCGTTACATCATTCAGCTGTTTTTTTACTCCTGATTTATATGTATCGTCATCCGTATTTTCATAAACAGTGGAAATCAATATTTCTTTCGATTCCTTTACATATCCATGCTCGCTGCAATCCGTAATAATATCGTCTATCACCTTTTTAAAATCAGTCTCCTCCCAATCATCGATGTCACTGATAACCTTCTTGCCGTCATCATTTAAGGGCGTCAGTTCGATCACTTCGTAATCGCTGTTTAACGCCATTTCGAAGCTTGGATTGATATCTATTGTCATATACGCATAGGCCTTGTCATTAGAGAAAACGGGGAGAATAATAAAAATAAAAAGCATAATAGCAGTCATCGAAAAAATCCCCATTTTGAAAGGGCGCAGTCTTAAAACATCAAAAAAGCTGGCCCTTCTGCCCATGCGTGTCTCACTCGGAAGCATGATTTCTTCTCCGATTTCATATGTTTGGCGATCATTTTTTGCTTTTAAAAATTGTCCGTCAGGGGTCAGCAACGTGACGAATTTTTTATTTTTCTCTACTATGATCCCTCTTCTCATGAGTGCAGCACCCCTTTAAGATAATCTTTTAAATAAATATAATCACCGGTAATGATAATGCACATTGCAATGATATATTTTCTGTTTCGCTCAATCGTTTTTCTGCTTACTGAAACGAGCTGTTCGAGCTGTTTAACAGGAAGCTGTTTCTTCGTATAAAGAATCGCAGCTAATTCTTCATGCTCGACAAGGGTGAGCGCCACCTTTATGGCGTTTTGCCTTGCGTCCGCATGCTTTGGAGAATGTTCAAGCAGCTCTTGAAATGAAAGACCGTAGTCTCTGAGCTGCTTTTGAAAATACAGAATTTCCTCCCGCCTCTGTTCCTGTTCTATCTGGCGGCGGTATTCATCAATAGAAAGCTCGGCTTCAATCAGGCTTTGAGAGGATTCCTGATCGTCACCCTCCTGTAAATCCATATTAATATTTTGAGCGGTTCTTGCTTCTTTTCTAATGTAATCAATGACTTTTCTTTTTATAATAAGCTCTGCGAATGCGAGCAGCGAATTTCCTTTTTCAGGTGAGTACTTTTCAATAGCTTCGTTAAATGCAATCAGTCCGATGCTGAACTCATCGTCTTTTTCATCTATATATCGTTTACAAACGGATGAAACCGTTTTTGCGATAAATGGCTTATATTGCTGTATCAACTCGTTTTGCAGATCTTTATTGCCTTTTTGTATGCTTTCAACAGATTTTTCAAGCGTTTGCTTCTTTTTTCCCAATTTAAACAAAAGGCTAAGCACTGGTTTCACCTCAGTTTCTCCCTATAACTACTCATTAATGATAGCTAATTTGATAGGGAATCGCAAAGGAGAAAAAGAAATATTGATTTCCAATGTCTCAATTATGACAATCCATTCTCACGTACTATACAGGATTTCGTGCCTTTAAAGAGAATTTTGGGGGTTTTAAAAGAGGTTTTTGTAACAAAGCTGTTATAAAAATGTTATTTTATTTCGTCTGTGAAAACGCTTCAAACATGAAAAGACTCTGCTTTTCAGCAGAGTCTTTATGATTAAGCCCTTTCTTGGCTTCTGTTATTTTGTTCGTTTTGTGCGTCTTCTGCCTGTTTTTTTGAGCCTGACATAAACCAGCCGCAAACTGCGATCGCCGCTAAGACACCCCAGAAAATCAGCTTCCATGTCCCTGAGTGGATAAAGTGCGAGGACACTAAGGCGATGTCATCATGTGCGAGTGTATATAAAGCAAGCTTTACCCCGACCCATCCGACAATAACAAAAGCTGCTGTTTCTAGGCTTGGACGTTCCTTTAAAAGCTTAACAAACATCGATGCCGCAAACCGCATAATCACCAGTCCGATAATGCCTCCGGCCAAAATAACGAAGAATTGTCCTCCATCAAGTCCGCCGATCTTTGGAAGTGAAGTTCCCGGCAGCGTAACGGCCAGAGCGACTGCCGCTAAGATGGAGTCAACAGCAAAAGCGATATCTGCCAGTTCAACCTTTAATACAGTCGGCCAAAATCCGCTTTGCTTCGTCACCTTATGATTGTCTTCTTTCTTAAATACATATCTTTTGAGCAAGTGGCTTGCTGCAATATACAGCAAGTAGATCGCGCCAATGGCTTGAACCTGCCATACGTTCACCAAAAAAGAAATAGCGAATAAAGAGCCAAATCGCAGAACAAAGGCGCCTGCCAGCCCATAAAACAATGCCTTCTTTCTTTGCTCCTCCGGCAAATGTTTTACCATAACCGCCATCACTAAAGCGTTATCGGCGGCTAAAATACCTTCCAGCCCGATCAAGACGAGAAGAACCCAACCATACTCCAATAATAATGCTGCATCCATAAATGATACCCTCCCAAAAAAGTTGTTTTCTTTCTCTTCATCCGATCTTATGCCGGCCGGACATGCAAAAAAGACCTTTGCCGACATAAGGCAAAGGTCTTGCTAGACATGAATTCAGGCATGCCAACAAAGCCGATGGATATCACTATCCATGAAATGACGACTTTGTTTCCGGAACATTCCGGACGCTACTCCCCTTTGGGATTTCAAGAAATATCATATTATATGTCAATGATATGCGGAGCGAGCTTATTTGTCAACGCTTATTTTTTAAAAAAACTGAAAAATGTTCAGACTGCATTCGTTTTTTCCTCTTCTTTATCAGTAAATAAAGAACAAACAAGATCAAAATGGCGATCCCGATCGGAAGCATATATTGGTCTAGAATAGAGCCAACGTCTTTCCAATTTTCTCCGAGCTTCACACCGAGATATACATAAACAAATGTGATCGGCAGCATGGCGATAAACGTGTAGAGAGAAAACACCCAGACATTCATTTTTGCGATGCCGCATGGTATGGAAATCAGTGTGCGGATCCCTGGCAGGAAGCGGCCGCTGAAAGCGACAAAACCGCCATGCTTTTTAAAAAAATCATCCGATTTGTCAAGAGCCTCAGGCTTTATAAAGAGGTACTTTCCGAAACGTTCAAGGAACGGCCTGCCTCCATAACGCCCGATCCAATACAGGGTGAGCGGACCGGCGACTCCTCCTAATGATCCTGCCAGAACAGCGCCGGCAAGCGTCATGTCACCTTTCGATACCCAATAACCTGCAAGCGGAAGGACAATTTCGGCCGGAATAAATTCAATACAGAGCGCCAGAAAAATTCCGAAATAAGATAAGCTTTTAAATGCTTCTATCCAGGACATAACCAATTCTTCGATCATCTTCACTTCCCTTTTCCCTGATCTATGTATACACATTTTTGTTTTTCACTCAAAACATCAAAATGATTTTAACATATTTTTGACGGTCAGCAGAACTAAAAACAGAGAATCTTCATTTCAAGCGTTTTTCTGACAATTTCTCCAGGCATATAGACTGAAATTCTTTAGCTGACAGCCGATATTAAGGAGAGTCAACAAGACTGGAACACACGGGGGAATCTCCATATGGAATTACACGCAACGTATAATACAACACTCATATGTTTATCTATTCTTATTGCTTGCGCAGCATCGTTCACCTCCCTTGAACTTTCAAGAAAAGTCACCATTCATACAGGATTAAAAAGCAAGGTATGGCTGATTGCAGGCTCTATCATTATGGGCTTTGGGATTTGGTCCATGCATTTTATCGGCATGATGGCTGTTCATACGGAGATGCCGATGCATTATGAACTGGCGCCTTTAGTTGCCTCGATTGCAGCTGCTGTTTCTGGATCATTTGTTTCTTTATATATCGTCAGCCGTTATATCCTAACCTTTTACAGGCTGCTTACAGGATCGGTGGTGCTGGGTGCATCGATTTCGTCTATGCATTATATCGGAATGTCTTCCATTTCCCGGGTAATGATGATGTATGAACCGCTGCTTTTTACATTATCCATTGTCATTGCCATTGGAGCTTCTTTCGTCTCACTAAAGATTTTCTTTGACTTGTCCATAAAAAAACCTGCAGACCATTTGCTGATTTATAAAATAATCAGTGCCTTAATAATGGGAATTGGCATATCGGGAATGCATTATACAGGAATGATGGCCGCTACATTTTATGAGGATGTTGCACCTCCCGACCATCATATGGAAGTCCATACATTCGATTGGTCTATTCTGATTGCCTTAATCGTCTTCTGTATTCAAACGTTATTATTATTCAGTTCTCATGCTGATCGAAAATTCATGAAACAAAATGAACGCATGAAGGATAACGAACAGCGGTTTCAATCTTTAATCATTCATAATATTGATGCGATCTTTATCCTGTCATTAAAAGGAGATATTATTTCTTCTAATCATGCTGGTGAGGATATGATGAATAATTTCGGCCTAAACCATCAAAATTGGAATCATTATATGTCGCCAAAAATCAATGCGCTTTTTAAGCAGGTCAAAAGCGAAAAACAAGCCATTAACAGCGATACCAATCTTATGACGGACAAAGGCCAGTTTCATTTGAATATTACGTTTATTCCTGTTGAGGTGAACCAAGAACTGGACAGCATATATGTCATCTGTAAAGATGTGACAAAACAGTACAGGGCCGAAAAAAAAATCCATAGAATGGCTCATTACGACTCACTTACAGATTTACCCAACAGAAGACATGCGATCTCCCATTTAACAAAGGTCTTGAATCGCGAGCATGCCTTGGATTATAACACCGTGGTATTTTTCTTAGATTTGAACCGGTTTAAGGTGATAAATGACGCATTAGGCCATAATGTGGGCGATCAGCTGCTCCAGCTCGCGGCTAAACGGCTTTCATCCGTTATACCGGATAATGGATTTATCGCACGGCTTGGGGGTGACGAATTCATTATTATTATGACTGACGCCAATACCGGAACGGGAGAAGCCGATGTGTTGGCTAAAAAAATCATTCAGCAATTCAAAAAGCCATTTAAAATTCAGGAACACACCCTTATTACATCCGTCAGCATCGGAATTGCGATTTCTCCTAAAGACGGAACAGACGGCCCTGAATTGATGAAAAAAGCAGATATGGCAATGTATGCGGCCAAAGAGCGAAACAAAAGCAAATACAGATACTACTCTTTCTCAATCGGCAATAAAGAAACCGTCAAGCTTAATCAAGAAATGGAGCTGAGGGAAGCGATTGATAACAAAAGATTTGTCTTGCACTATCAGCCGCAATTCAGTACAAGAGATCAAAAAATGACAGGTGCTGAAGCGCTCATACGCCTTGTCACTCCCGACGGCAATCTGCGTCCGCCTGGAGAATTCATCGGTGTTGCCGAAGAAACTGGCCTTATTATTGATATTGGAAAGTGGATTATTGATGAGGCGTGCAGGCAGGCAAAAGTGTGGCACGACAAAGGATTTGATCTTTCTGTCGCCATTAATATTTCCGCCAGACAGTTTCAATCGGAGGAACTGATTCCGCTCATCAAAAATACACTTTCTAAATACATGCTTCCCCCTCGCCTTCTTGAAGTTGAAGTAACAGAAAGCATGACTATGGATAATCTTGACCACTCCAAAAAGGTTCTATCTTCTTTAACCAAATTAGGCATCAGGATCAGCATTGACGATTTTGGCACGGGGCATAGTTCTCTAAGTTATTTAAAGGACTTTCCGATCCACAGGCTGAAAATCGATAAATCATTCATCGATGATATTCAGACACACCCAAAATCAGAACAAATTACAGGTGCCATTATTGCCATGGGCCATCAGCTGTCTTTACAAGTCATTGCCGAAGGCGTGGAAAACTCCGGTCAAAAACAGCTGCTTGACGAAAAAGGCTGTGACCATTTACAGGGCTTCTTTTTCAGCAGGCCGATACCGCCCGAACAGCTTGAACACTTGATATTGAACCAGCCGCCGCGTTAACAGCGCTGGCTGTTTTTTTATACCCATAAGTTACTACACATGAATCCCCCTTCTCATCTCCACAATAATGAAAAAAAGGGGTTCATCGATATGCATACAATGTGGAAGGGATCCATCAGCTTCGGTTTGGTGAATATCCCCATCAAGCTTTATGCCGCCACAGAAGACAAAGACATCAAACTGCGAAGCCTTCATAAAGAAGATCATGCGCCAATTAAATATGAAAAAATGTGCACCAACTGCGAAAAAACGCTCAGCCCTGACGAAATTGTGAAGGGATATGAATACGTAAAAGGAAAATATGTCGTGCTGACTGATGAAGATTTAAAAAGCTTAAAGCAGGAGCATGAAGAGAAAGCGGTTGAAATTGTCGATTTTGTTCAGCTGCAGGAAATTGACCCGATATATTTTAACCGCTCCTACTTTGTCGGACCCGGAGATAACGGCACGAAAGCCTATACTCTTCTTCGCGAGGCGCTTCGATCCACCGGAAAGATCGGTATCGCCAATATGACGATCAGGTCGAAACAGCAGCTTGCCATTCTCCGCGTATATGAAAATTGCATCGTAATGGAATCCATCCATTATCCCGATGAGGTCCGTAGTGCTGCCCACGTACCCGGAGTGCCTGATCAATCAAATGTAAATGATAAAGAATTGCAAACCGCCATTACTCTGATAGATGAGCTGACAACTGAATTTCAGCCGGAACAATATGAGGACACGTATCGAAAAGCCTTGCTGCAAAGAGTCAATGATAAGCTGGAAAATAAAGAAACAGCCGTCACTCCTGACAAAGCGCCTCCTCGTGAGGATGTGATCGACCTGGTCAGCGCACTTCAAGCCAGCATCGATCGAACCAAAAGGCCGAATCGGGAAAAACCAGCGGCAGCACCAGCCGAAGGCGGAGAACCGAAAGGAGCCGGAGAAAAAAAGCAGAAAACCACTAGAAAAAAAGTCTCCGGCACATCATAACCAATGGCGTTTACCATGCAGCCCGTCCTTACTGCGTCACCTCCAAAAGGAGCGGAATGGCGTTACGAAGTAAAATATGACGGGTTTCGCTGTATTCTCCGCATTAATACGTCAGGCGTGACATTAACGAGCAGAAATGGCTTAGAGCTTAACAGCACCTTCCCTGAAATTGCTAACTTTGCCGAAACTGCTTTTCAGCATATAGAAAAGGAACTTCCATTAACACTTGACGGAGAAATCGTGTTTTTGGCGAATCCATTCCGTTCAGATTTTGAACATATTCAAGTGCGGGGACGTTTGAAAAGGCCGGATAAGATACAGGAATCCGCAAACTCTCGGCCTTGCTGCTTTCTCGCATTTGACCTTTTGGAACGAAGCGGACAAGATGTATCGACTTATTCCTATACTGACCGAAAAACATCGCTGCATGAGCTGATGTCTGCTGCAAAGCTTCCGGCTGAGCCAAATCCTTATGCAAAGGAAACCATTCAGTATATCCCCCCCTACCAGCACTTCGATCCGATTTGGGAGAAGGTAATAAAGTATGACGGAGAGGGAATTGTAGCAAAAAAAATCAACAGCAAATGGCTCGAAAAAAAACGGTCATCTGATTGGCTGAAATATAAAAACTTTAAACATGCCGATGTTTGTATCACAGGATTTAATCCTCACAATGGATTTCTGACGGTTTCTGTGTTAAAAAACGGTGTAATGACGCCTGTCGCCTCTGTATCACATGGGATGAGCGAGGAAGAAAAAAATGCAATACGCGCGATTATGGAACAGCACGGACATAAAACAGCATCAGGTGAATATACGCTCGAACCATCGATCTGCGCTACTGTCCAGTACTTAACGATTTTACAAGGCACGCTTCGAGAGGTTTCGTTTGTCAAATTTCAATTTCAAATGGACTGGACCGACTGCACCTTTGCACAGCTTGTGCGCCGCTCAAAGCCGGTTCATCCAAAACTGCAGTTTACAAGCCTGGATAAAATCATATTTGAAAAGCATAAAAAAACAAAAGAAGATTTCATCCAGTATATGATTGAAATCAGCGACTACCTGTTCCCGTTTCTCAAAGACCGTGCTGTCACGGTTATTCGCTATCCGCACGGATCAAGGGGCGAATCCTTTTTCCAAAAAAATAAGCCGGATTATACACCGGACTTTGTCCAATCCTTTTTTGACGGTAGCCATGAACATATTGTCTGTAAGGACCTGTCCACCTTATTGTGGCTTGCCAATCAGCTCGCTTTAGAGTTTCATGTTCCTTTTCAAACGATTGCAAGCAGAAGGCCGGCAGAGATTGTCATTGATTTAGATCCCCCGTCCCGAGATGACTTTCTGATGGCTGTTCAGGCAGCAAATGAACTCAAACGGCTCTTTGAATCCTTCGGCATCACATCGTATCCGAAGCTTTCCGGCAACAAGGGGATTCAGCTTTACATTCCCTTGTCACCAGAAGCATTTACGTACGAGGACACACGCCAATTTACACAGCTGATTGCCGAATATTGTACCAATGCATTTCCAGACCTATTTACAACCGAACGCCTGATCAAAAACAGGCATGGAAAATTGTATCTCGATTATTTGCAGCATGCTGAAGGAAAAACGATTATCTGCCCCTATTCCACCAGGGGAAACGAGCTTGGCACCGTAGCGGCGCCGCTGTATTGGCACGAGGTGCAGCCATCTTTGACACCGGCGATGTATACAATCGATACCGTCGTTGACCGGGTCAAGAAACACGGATGCCCGTTTTATGAATTTTACCGCATTCCGCAGGATGAACCTCTTGCCGCTATTTTGAATCAGCTGAAGAAAAAGAGCTGACTTATCCGGTCAGCTCTTTTTGTTGTTTCAACTGTATTTTTTCTCCAAACGCTCACTTTCCTGGCGCTGCAGCGGGCTCAAGGGTTCATTATACAAATCGATATCCACCGCATATTTCGGCCGTCTTTTCACTTCAGAGAAAATCGTTCCGATATATTCGCCGATAATCCCGATTCCCATGAGCTGCAATCCGCCCAGAAACCAAATAGAGATGATGAGAGACGCCCAGCCCGCATTTGTGTGGCCAAGCATTTTTTGAATGACTGCGCCAATCCCCGCCATGGCGCTTACCAAAAATAATAGAAAACCCAAAAGCGTAAAAAAGCGAATCGGGGCCACACTGAAGGATGTGATTCCGTTAAATGCGAATGAAAGCATTTTTTTCAGCGGATATTTCGTTTTTTCCGGCAAAACGTTCTTTGCGGTCATACAAAACTTCGGCTGACCTGAAGCCGATCATAGGAACGATGCCCCTTAAAAACAAATTGGCTTCCGGATAGCGCGCGAGTTCTTCAAGCGCCCTTTTATTCATTAAGCGAAAATCGGCATGATTGTAAATTAACTTAATCCCAAGCTTATTCATGAGCCGGTAAAACCCTATAGCGGTCGTCCGCTTAAAAAAGGTATCGGTTTTCCGGCTGCGGCGCACGCCGTACACGATTTCAAAACCATCGTGATATCTCAGCATAAATTCTCTGATAACAGAGATATCATCCTGCAGATCGGCATCAATCGAAATCACGCAGTCTGATTTTTGCTTTGCTTTATGCAGACCTGCTAAAAGCGCTTTTTGATGTCCGACATTGCAGGCTAATTTTAATCCGGTTACCTTCTTGTTTTTCACACTTTCCATGGCAATCAAAGACCAGGTGCGGTCTTTGCTGCCGTCATCAACAAATAAAATTTTACTGTCTTCGGATATCATTTTTTCTTCCATTAAGCTGTTTACAACCTCCGTCAGCTGACGGCTTGTCTCTTTAAATACTTCCTCTTCATTGAAACACGGAACGACGATGGTTAACACTGGCTGTGGCTGTTTCAATCGATATCCTCCTTATTTTGTTTCGTATAAATAAATGCGCCAGGCGGAATCTTTATGGTCAAATGTTTTCACGAGCGCCAGGTGGTTTTGGTCAGCGTTCATGATGGGAACCGAAGAAAAAATATATTGTCCGCCCATTTGTTGAAACACATCTGTATTTAATTCAAGATGATTGATTGTTTTTTTCGAATTCTTTTTAAAGTCATATCGTTTGCCAAGCTCATCGACGAACAGATAGCAGCGGCTCCCCCATTCATCAAAGTATCGTTTCAATTGGGCGTTTTTTTCTAGCTCTTTTTCAATGATTTTTCTAAATTCATATTTATATGAGAGCGGGTACAGGTTGTTATATGTATCTAAGGTGTAAAAACCGTTGTATTGGGCAATAGACGGATGCAGACCGATACTCGCCACCCTGTACGAATCTTGCGGGCGCCCGATATACTCCTTAATTTCTTTAAATTGGTCAGACGCGTAAAATTCACGAAACGTCGGCGCGTTGTAGTGAACGCCATACGTATACTCCTCATTAAAAGGCGCAAGGACCATCAGCTGCGCAGTAACTGCCGCATACACAAGCCATCGCCACTTTTTCCCCATCCGCCAGATGAGGTACAAAGCGAGCGCAAAACTCATGTAGATCACCAGCGGGCGCAAAAAATGAAAACGGGCAAAATTAAATTCGGCTAAAAATGCAAATTTCTGCTTTGGAACAGCCCATATTTTGTTGAACCAAAACGCATACCACAGTGACAGCGCATAATTCAGCACGCAGAGAAAAAGATAAACGTTTTCTTCCCTTGTCCGATTTCGTTTGAACAGCACAGCAAAAAAGACGAGTAATAAGATTGGAAGAATCACAACGGTATGAACTGTCATGACATGGTTATGTCCGTAGACAAAGTTTTTGACGGACAAACGCAGAGAGTGCCAAACATCATGCCTTGAAGAAATAAATTCAATCCGGTGCATCGGCGCGTGTGAAATCAACATCGAATAGACAAGCCGGTACTCGACAAATAGATAAATACTTGTCATAAAAGCGATGCTGCCTAAGAAAATGAAATTCCATTTTCTTTTTGTGATGACATCATACAGCCAGAAGCATGCCATCCCAGCCAAGAAAAAGAAGAAGCCTAATACAAAGCTTGAATACAACGGCAGCAAACCGAGCGTCAGCCATTCTCTCCATGAGATATCCCCTTTTCGGATATTCAAAAAAGCCCACAGCGCCAAAGGGTATCCAAGCGTGCTCAGCATTCCAGAAGGCCAAAAAGGCGTTAAAGCAAATGCGAGCGATACGCCAATTCGGATCAATGCCGCTTTCTGTTCGGGAATCACATGTTTCTTCAGCAGCACATACATTCCGAAGAAAGCGACAACTCTCGTAATGGTCTGGCTTACCGCATAGGCGGTCATAGAAGAAAACAACGCGTGCAGCCAAACAATTCCGCTCCACTCAGTGCCGAACGCATCCCGTGGCAGTCCGTTAATGATTTGCGGAATGGCAGCATCAACTTTGCCGATGATTTCTCCGCTGTCGGCCAGCACCTTGTACCAAGCGATATTGGAATCCAAATTATCGTGTACGCGAATATGGGCGTCTTCCTTCAAAATAAAAAGCGGGGAGACATACAGCAAAAGGAGAAATAAAGCCATCAAAAGATAATATGTTTCTTTTTTGTGTTGTCTTAATCGTAACATCCCTAACACATCCATCTGTTATTCTGACTTCTATTGGGCATGATCTGCCTCACCTGTCAAAATTTATTATCCCTTTTCCCTTCTAAAACATTCATCAAATGACAATCCTTTCTGCATTTTTCAAACTGGTCTTCAACCCATTAATTCCCGCTATCCATAAGGCTGGATCACTTACTATACTGGTAGAAGGGAGGGGATACATGTGTTCATCTTACTTTCATTGGTCATACTTGCTGTTATGCCATTTATATATAAAGCAAACCGCAACACAAAAGATGTGAAGGTCAACACGATTTCAATTGATCAGCAAGACGGCCTTCCAGCAAGAAAAAAACTGAATATCCTTCATTTATCGGATCTTCATTTAGAAAACATTTCTGTATCGCCTGATGAGCTGTATCGTTTAACAAATAATCAACCTGTAGACATCATTGCGCTGACCGGAGATTTTCTTGACCGGAAACGAAATATTCCAAAGCTTGCCGGCTACTTGCAGGCACTGCAACAACTGAAGCCTGCTTATGGCATGTACGCGGTGTTTGGCAATCATGATTATGTATTAAAAGATAAGGACTTTCAAAGATTAAAGCGAGTGCTGGAGGAAAATGGCTGCATTACGCTGCAAAATGAACATGTTCACATCAATACTGATGCAGGGCCTGTTAATATTATCGGAATTGACGATTACAGTACGAATCGCAGTAAAATCACAAACTCTTATAAAGGCCTTCAGAATGGCTATTACCTTGTATTGACACATGATCCAAACATTATTTTAGAGATGCAGGATATTCATTTTGACTACCTGTTATCAGGCCATTTTCACGGAGGGCAAATCCACTGGCCAAAGCCGTATCATTTGGTGAAAATGGGCAAGCTTGTACGCATGAATATGATTAAAGGGCTTCATTATCATCACGATAAACCGTTTTATATCAGTGAAGGTTTAGGACAAACTGGCGTTAATATCCGTGTAGGAAGCCGCCCCGAAGTGACTTTCCATCAAATTTAAAAAGACTGTGCTGACCATGGCATCAGTCTTTTTTTTGATAGGTGTGCTGAAGCTTTTCTTTCGAGATAAACAAATAGGATGAATTCGGCAGATTTCGCAAGCTCACTGGCTTTGACGTTAAATATAAAATCGGCATATGAGTGATTTTTTTAAAGGATCTGTAAAAAGGATTGACCGGGGTTACCACGTCAAAGCCGAGCCTTTCTACCCCTTTATCAAGCATTGTAATGCCAATGATTCCTTTGATTTTTTCGCTTTTTTTATGATTGTTGATATACTCCAGCAGCATCGGCATGGATTGATATACTTTTTGATAAATAATGATTCCTTTTCTGACTGCGCTCTCAATGCTTTGCAGTTCCCTGATCAGCTTGATGTTGTGCAGATGGATTTTAACGAGCACATCGTTTTTTCTTATATGCGTTCCGTCACTCAGCACGACATGATGCCCTTTGTATTTCGTCAGTCTGACTCGCAAGACGCATTTTCGCTCATCTTCAATCAAAGTCAGCCTCGAAAAAAAGAAATAAATCGGGTCAATCACTCTCCAAATGGAAAGGAAACAGGTTTTCATCTCTTCACCTTCCTTATCATCAAAAAAACACCCTTATATTTTGTGATGATTCTCCTCAAAATATAGTTGCCATATTTTTAAGGAGGACGGACATGACAAACATTCTTATTTTTCCTTTTTTAAGCATTTCCACCGGGCATCATCATGTTGCTGATGCCCTAAAGGCTGATCTGGAATCTAAAGGGCTGCATTCAGAAAAAATTGATATCTTTTCACATACGTATAAACACTTAGAACAACTGTCCTCCTCAGCTTATTTAAAATGGATTCAATATTTCCCGAAAACGTACAGCGGAATATACAAGCTTCTCGCTTGCGGAGAGTGTAAAAATGTCAAACGCTATGCCATGTATGAATGGCTGTTTATGCAAAGCATGAGACAGATTCTCAAAGAAAAACAGCCTGATATCGCCTTCTGCACACACGCCCTGCCTTCTTACCTGCTAAACCGGCTGAAACCGGAATATCCAAACATGGCCATTGTAAATGTCTACACGGATTTTTTTGTGAATCAGGTATGGGGGCGGAAGAACATTGACTACCACTTTGTCCCGATCATGGATATCAAGAAGCAGCTCATGACCGAAGGAATCAGCCAGGAAAAAATATTTTTGACCGGCATTCCCGTTCACCGGGCTTATGAAACAGGAACCGCAGACCCCTGTCAGCATCGTCCGCCTTATACCGTCATGATTACAGGCGGCAGTATGGGAGTCGGAGGTATTTTTAAGCTGGTCCAGGAGCTGTCGCCAGGCGGAAACATCTTATACAAAATATTATGCGGCAGAAACGAAAAGCTCTACCGCTATGTCAAAAGTTTACAACATCCTTTTATCGAAGCGATCCCATACCTTCACAGCAAAGCAGAAATGAACAGTTTGTACGCACAAGCCTCAGGCGTCATGACAAAGCCAGGAGGCGTAACCATCAGTGAATGCTTAAAGAAAAGGCTTCCGGTTTTTATCTATCATGCGCTGCCGGGACAGGAGGAAATGAATGTGAACCTGTTAAAAGAACGGCAGCTTGTCACAGATATAAGAAACTGGGATATGAAGCGGGCAGAGGAACGCATTTCCGCATTTTTTCAATCGAATGAACGGGCAGCAGCAGAGAAGCAAGTCAGGGAGTATCTTGGCCAAATGTGTGACCGGGAGATTGGGGAGGTTTTAAAAAGGATATTAGATGAATGTGAACATAAAAAAACACCCTCCTGAAAAGAGAGTGTGGAATGACTAACGAAACAGTAAATGCTGGCTGTGAATACCTGCTTTCTTCAGCAGGAGGATCAGCTGGTCCTGCTCATCAGACGAAAGGCCTGAAAACGCTCTCGCTATACGGAGCGCATGGATTGGATAAATTTTATCCAAATACTCATTCCCTTTATCCGTGAGATGCGCGTAAACGGAGCGTTTATCTTTCGGGTCCTGCTCCCTGACTAAAAACCCGTTTCTTTCTAGCTTGTCAATGACATATGTGACGTTTCCGCTTACAAGCAGAAGTCGCGACCCAATTTGCTGTAATTTTTGCGGGCCTCTCGTATACAAAAGTTCCAGTACGGCAAATTCTGTGGGATTAAAGCCGTGCTCTTTGCTGTCACGGATGCTGTGTTCAGACACACTTTTGAAAGCCCTTGCAAAAACTCTGTACAAATTCATCGCACGCTCAACTTCTTCTTCGTTAAACGATAATCTCATCATATCTACCCCGTATATAGAATTTTTATAAAAAAATAATGAAAACCCTTACATATAATAAGAGTTTAATGCCCTTATTATTTTTATTCGCTATAATTCGAGAAATTCCTTTTTAGGAAACAAAAAAATCCTTATACTCGTTATTTTGTATAAGGATTTTTTTGGTGATATGGTATGCTGCGAAAGAAATATGCGTATTCCTTCCGCAGTTCAGAAAGTGTCATTTTGTTCATTACTTCTTTATTATAAACTCCGATTTGAAAGAGTTTTTCTGAATAATGGCTACGTTCTTTTTCTAATGCAGTTTTCAATAAATTACTCATAGCGTCCTCCTTCATTTTAAGGTATCCTCTAAATAAGATACTCTTTTTAAATGAATGTGGTGTGAATCTAATGTAAAGAATTTATGTTTACGAAGATTTTCGGTAAAGTCCGTTTTGAACTGATCTTAAAAGCTGAAAAGCATGTTCTCCGGCAAGCTGCATAAACGTTTCAAGCATTTCATCCCGTTTCATATCCAACTCGATTATTTCCTTTGCCAGTGAGACCGCTTTTTCTTCCTCCATGATTATCCTTCCTCCTCATTTAATCGTTACATAAAGGATAAAACGCGCTTATAGGTTACGCATCATTCTTGTTAATTTTTCTGCCGTATTTTTTCAAAAATCTGCTATTTCATGTTAGAAAATATAACAAGCGTCAGGTTTTTTCTCTATGTTTTTTATATACTATTATCAAAAGACATCCAGGGGTGGAAAAATGACCACAGAAGATCATTCTTATAAAGACAAAAAAGTGATTTCAATCGGGATTGTCAGTGAATTGACAGGGTTGTCCGTAAGACAGATCAGGTATTATGAGGAGCGTAAGCTGATTTATCCGCAGCGTTCTTCAAGGGGAACGAGAAAATATTCTTTTGCCGACGTCGAGCGGCTGATGGATATCGCCAACAAACGCGAAGACGGCGTGCAGACAGCTGAAATTTTAAAAGATATGCGCAAAAAAGAACAAATGGTAAAAAACGATCCGCAAGTCCGAAAAAAAATGCTGGAGGGGCAGCTTAATGCTCACTTTAGGTACAAAAACCGTTAAACGATAAAAGTCCGCCTCGCAATCTGAGACGGACTTTTATCGTTTATAATGAGTGAATGAATGCAGTCGCAATACCAAAGTAAATTAATAATGACAAAATATCATTTAACGTCGTAATGAGCGGGCCTGACGCAATGGCCGGGTCTACATTCAGTCTATGCAGAATAATGGGGATGATTGTTCCGGACATCGTGCCGATAATTAAGGTCAGCAGCAGTGAAGAGCCGACAACAAATCCTAAAAGCACATTTCCCTGCCATATAATGGCGATCACCGTAATTAAGACAGAACAGACGGCACCGATATAAATACTCGTTCTGAGCTCCCGAAAAATCAGTTTCACAATCGTTGTTTTATTCATTTCTTCTTTAGATAAACCTCTGATGACAACCGCGAGAGACTGTGTTCCTGTATTCCCTGTCATCCCTGACACCATCGGCATAAAGAATGCCAGCGCCACGACCTGCTTCAGCGTATCTTCAAAATAGCTCATGATGCTGCCTGAAATCAGCCCGATGAACAAAAGCAGGATCAGCCATGGAAGGCGGCGGTATGCTGCAACATATGCTTTTGTATCGAAGGTAATGGCTTTACCTGATGCGGCGAATTTTTCGTAGTCCTCATCGGCTTCCCGAATAACGACGTCGATGATATCATCGACCGTCACGATCCCGACAAGCACATTGTTTTCTTCCACAATCGGAATCGCTAAGAAATCGTAACGTTCAATCAGCCGCGCCACTTCTTCCTGATCTTGAAGCGCGTCTGCTGCAATGACACGGGTAAACATCAAGTCTTGTACCTTTTCTTCCGGTTCCCCGAGAATCAAATCGCGATATGACAGAACGCCGACAAGCTGCTTACTGTCATTTATAACATATAAGTAGTTGATAGACTCTGCGATTTCCGCGAAACTTTTTAGTTTGACGACCGCGTCTTTTACCGTGTAATGCTGAGGAATCCACACATAACGGTTGGTCATCATGCGCCCCGCTGAATCAGCCGGGTAATTCATAAGGAGCTGAACAGCTTTTGACTCTGATGCTTCCATGCTGGATAAAAGCTGTTCCTTCAGTTCTTCATCCATTTCTTCAAGCAATTGAGCGAGGTCATCGTTGTCCATTTTGTTCATGGCGAGTGTTGCTTTTGTTTTTCCGACTTTATTTAAGACGGCTAGCTGAAATTCCCGTTCCAGTTCGCCGATCATATCAGTAATATCATCAACAGTTAAATAAGATAAATAGCGGGCGCGGTGTTTTTCCGGCATTTCTTTAAAAATAAACGCCATATCATAGGGCTGAAGCTCATCAATAACACTTCTGAAATCCCTGATTTTTCCGTCTCGCAATAATATAATGATGCGTAAAATGAGTTCGTCATAGGTCATGTTTTGAACCATCAGGACTCGTACCTCCTCTACGGAGACGTGCCGGCCTCGCCAGAAGGTGCGGCAGATCGTCTCCTCATCGTGTAATCAATTGTCTTGCTGTCATAGTATATGGGTACTTCTTCAGATTGACTCGAATGGGGAGAATCCATACTCCGCACCTCCTTTTTGTTCAACATTTCGTTTTCAAGGCATAAAAAAAGCCTTCTGGATTGAAGGTGAAAGAAGCACGGCAAAAAAAGCGTGCGGGCGCCTTCAATCGTAGAGCTTTAGCACTGTATGGCATAGGAGCAATCATCCAGCTGCATTAAAAATCACCTTATGTCGATGATTTCTGTTGACCCATTGGCGTCTTTGGACATTTTTGGGCAGCAGCGTATCTCCATACAGGAGCCTCACCTAACGAAGTTCGTAATTGAATTGACACACTGAGATTACAGAAAAAAACAAGCTATGTCAACTTAAAAAAGTTATTTATGCGTTTACATCTCATCAGATGAAATAAAATAAGGGCCTTAGCCCTTATTCTGTTGCTTGCGTCTCATCATCTTCTGAAAGCAAATGATAGGTTTCATGAAGAAATAAGGCGTATTCCCCTTCCTTCGTCGGATGTGGAACATACTCAGCCTGATTGATGTATTGTTCTTCTTTCTTTTCCAAGCGCTTCGCCTCCTTTTCTTATTAGATTGTCCAAAAAGCGGCTCGTTATCATGAAAAAAACCCCGCGGGTGCGGGGTTAGTCGTCTAATTCCTGTTTCATAATACGTCCGTCCTTTGCAGAGATGTCAAATTCTGCTTCAGTCCCTTGTTTCGTTTGGACTTCAATTTCGTAGATATAAGCACCGTCGTCTTCATCCAGCTTGCTTTCTGTGACGGTTCCAGCTGTTTTCTTTAGAGCAATCTGTTCTGCTTCTTCTTTTGTCAAAACAACTTGCTCTTTTTTCTCTTTTAACGGGTCATTGAGCGCTTGTTTGGTCTTGATATCCACATAAACATCATAATCTTCACCGTCTTTTTCGATTTCAACTTCATAAGCTTCTTTGCCATTATAGATGTCTCTGTCGATGTCATCCACTGTTCCGTCAACAACTGTTTTGGCAATGGACTCCGCTTCTTGTTCAGTAAGTCCGCCAGTTTCAGAAACAGACTGTGTTTGTTCATTATTTTCTTTCGCAAACGCGTTGTAGCTGAACCCTCCGGCCGCTAAACACCCTGCTAATAAGCCAATCATCCATCTTTTCTTCAGCATATGTGATTCCTCCCTTGTTCGTTATGAGATCAGTTTACACACTCAACATGAAAGGAAAACGAGAGAAAGATGAGAATTTGATGAGAAAACCATTAGTCTTCATAGATAATATTAGAAACTTTGCCGGTATAGGCGTTTATTTTCACCGTAGCTTCCTTGTCATTCGGGAGATCAACATCTACTTCAAACAGGAGAGTGCCTTCGCTTTCTTCCAAATCGGCGTCATCCGCTTTTCCTCCAGCCTCACGCTCTGCAATGGCTTTTGCCTCTTTTTCAGAAATTGTTGTCTTTTGTTTGTCTTTGCTGGTGATTTTATCAGCGGACACCACCTCTTTTGTCTTCATATCTACCTTCACTTCGTATGTTTCCCCATTATTTTTTTGAATGGTATACGACGCAACTCCGTGTTTTCGCGTGTGTTTTTTGACGGTGCCCGGCACCCGCACCAGAGCGAGCTGCTCAGCTTCTTTTTCTGTCATCTCAGATGTGTTCGTCTTTTTCACTCTGTTCATTGACAATATGTCGCCCGATTTAGCATCAGCTTTTAGAAAATAAATTCCTTTTGGATTTTCCAGAGTCATATCATACGTTTTTTTATCATTGGATTGCGTCACTTTTGTGATGTCGCCTTCATAGGAGGTTTCTACTTTTTTTATGACTGCCTCCTTTGACAGCACGTCCTCATGGGTTTGCTGAATGATAAGAACCGCGCAGATGACAATGGCTAAAACGGCTGCCGCAGCAGCAGCTCCTGTTTTCATTCGTTTTGTCATAGCGCTCCCCCATTCTGTTCTTTAAATTGCATCGTGACATTTGTTCCCTGTCCCGGTTTGCTTTTTACAGACAGGTCAATACCATGCTCATCGGCAATATGTTTGGCAATGGATAGACCTAAACCCGTTCCGCCTGTTTTGCGGTTACGCGCCTCATCCGCCCGGTAAAAACGTTCAAACAGGCGCGGGATATGATCTTCAGGTATGCCGATTCCTTCATCCCTTACGGACAAAAACGGACGTCTGTTATTGGTTCCTGCGGAAATCACAATGGCCTTGTCACTATACTTTATGGCATTATCAAGCAAAATCGTCAGCAGCTGCTTTATGCGTTCTTCATCTGCCGTTACAAGCAAATTCTCCTTGTCCGTCTCGAGAAGGATGTCGCGTTTATAAACCGGCTGGAGTGTTTGTATGACGGCGCGCGACACTTCGATCAGGTCAACCGTTTTCAGATCAAGCTCCAGTTCTTTATGGGTCTTGGCCAGCGTAAGCAGCTGATTGGTCAGTTTTTTCATATGGACCGCTTCTGAATGAATAGCTTCAATGGATTCCTCAAGCACTTCAGGCTTTTTTGCCCCCCAGCGTTTCATCAGATTGCTGTAGCTTTCAATAATGGTGAGCGGGGTTTTCAGCTCGTGTGAAGCGTCTTGGACGAATTGCTGCTGTTTATCGTAGTGCTCTTTCAGCATGCTCGCCATCTCATTAAAGGTCAGCCCCATTTGATACAGTTCGTCATGCGACTGTCCTTCCAGAGAAATTGTTTTGAATGCTTTTTCTCTTTGTATGTCTTTCATTGTTGTCACCAATTGTCTGATTGGATTGGTGATATGGCGGGCGAGTAAGCTGCCGGCAAAGAAGGAAGCGATACAGACAGCCGCGCTGGCCGCAATTAAGATGATTCTTAGCAGAAGAAGACTCTCTTCTGTATGCTCCAGCCTTTCCACGAGCTGAAGCGATACGACTTGTCCGTCTGTCCAAATGACCGGGACAGCTGCTGCTGCAAACAGTTTGCCTTCATGCTTTGTCACGTCTGTCGTTTCTCCGCTGTGAAAAGAAAGAGGGAAGTCTTTATATGCTTTTTCCTTTGTGATGGTCATGACGGCTTTCCGATCCGCACTCACTACCCGCACCATTCCATTTGCCGGAAGATAGGCCTGCAGCATATCCTGCAAAGCCACTCCTTGTGTTTCGGCGGTATGAAGAGCTTCGGCGATATTGTCCGTTTCATCGGCAAGACGGGCCGCATCCTTTGAGGTGAGTGCCGATGAAAAAATGAGATAGACCGCAGTATGAACCAATACTAATAAAATCAACAGCCAAATGGATGTATAAAGATGAATCTTTGTCTTCAGCTTCATCATTTACCCCTTAATGGTATAGCCGACCCCGCGTACGGTATGAATCAGCTGTTTTTCGTAAGGATAGTCCAATTTTTTTCTGATATATCTTATGTACACGTCGACGACATTTGTATCACCGATGTAATCAAACCCCCATACAGAGCTGAGAATTTGCTCTCTCGTCAGCACTTGCTGCGGATGCTTCAGCATATAGACGAGCAAATCAAATTCCCGGGGCGTTAATTCAACCTCTTTGTCTCCCCGTCTGACTTCACGTGTTTTCTCGTTCACCTGCAAATCGTCATATGTCAAAAATGTGCCGATATCCTCTGTTTTGCTTCCGGTTTGGCGGAGTGCCGCTCTGATTCTGGCAAGCAATTCTTCAATTTCAAACGGCTTGGTGACATAGTCATTCGCACCGATGTCAAGCCCCGTTACCTTATCTGGAACGCTGTCGCGGGCTGTTAATAAAATAACCGGTGTCTCTTGATCCGTTTTCCTCAGCCGACGCAGCACTTCAAGCCCGCTCAACCCTGGCAGCATGACATCGAGCAGCAATAGGGAATACGAACCTTCCGTGGCCGCGTTAAGTCCTTCAGAGCCATTATGTTTGATGGTGACGCTGTATCCTTCATATTCCAATTCAAGCTGAAGGACCCTCGCGATTTTTTCTTCATCTTCCACAATTAATATGTGCCCTTTTTCCAATTCCGATCATCCTCTCATGTTCCTATATGAAAAAAATGATTTCATTGTTTACAAAATGATTCTTATCATCTATTATGATGTCAAAATAAAAAATTGTATACGGAAAGCACTAGGGGTGCTGTTATGGCTGAGATAAAGCGCGCAAAAACGGGCTTTGATCCCTTATGACCCGATCTGGATAATACCAGCGTGGGGAAGTGCAGGTTGACCGAAAGGTGTATTTTTTCGTGCGCTTACTCGATCTATGACTGCATATTCCCTAAGAATATGCAGTTTTTTATTTTACCAAAAAACAGGAGGTCAGAGAAATGGACAACTTATGCGGTACAAGCAGAATCGCCGGATTTCGGTTCTCTTTATACCCGATGACAGATGATTTTATCAGTGTGATCAAGTCTGCGCTGAAAAAAACGGATACGTCAAAGGTTTGGACAAAGACCGATCATATCAGCACAGTTTTGCGCGGATCGATCGAGCATGTATTCGACGCCGCCAAAGCCATCTACCTGTATGCAGCAAATAGCGAAAAGCACATTGTCATGAACGGGACGTTTTCCATCGGCTGCCCCGGCGATACACAAGGAGATACATATCTGATAGCAGATGAAAAGCGTGTCAACGAAGAATCTGTTCACGACCTGAAAGCAGAGGCTCCTTGCCAATTTGCGCTTTATCCGATGAATGAGCCGAATTATATGGACATTATCATGAAAGCTGTTGAAATCGCTAAGGCTGACGGCACCTTTGTACAGGGTGTTCATTACGCAAGTGAGGTAGACGGAGATGCACACGACGTGTTCCGGACACTGGAAGCCGCTTTCCGCATGGCAAATCAGCAAACAGCCCATGTCACCATGACCGTGAACTTCTCGGCAAACAGTCCATCAAGAAAACAGAAAGCAGGGATAAAATGAAAAGCTGGAAAGTAAAAGAAATTGTCATCATGTCTGTTATCAGTATTGTTTTTGGCATTGTGTATTTAGTATTCACCCATTTCGGAAACGTACTTGCAGGGATGTTCGGGCCCATCGCTTATGAACCGATTTACGGCATTTGGTTTATCGTGTCGGTGATTGCCGCGTACATCATTCGTAAACCGGGCGCGGCCCTTGTTTCAGAAATCATCGCAGCTCTCGTTGAATGTTTGCTGGGAAATCCTTCAGGCCCGATGGTTATCGTTATCGGCATTGTTCAAGGTCTCGGAGCAGAAGCTGTATTTCTTGCGACACGCTGGAAAGCTTATTCCCTTCCTGTGCTGCTTCTGGCGGGTATGGGGTCTTCGGTGTCCAGCTTTATTTATGATTTCTTTGTTTCCGGTTATGCGGCGTACTCACCGGGCTATCTGCTCATTATGCTTGTGATCCGTCTCGTTTCAGGTGCGGTCCTGGCCGGCCTTCTCGGAAAAGCTGTCAGCGATTCTCTCGCATATACGGGTGTCTTAAACGGAATGGCACTCGGAAAGGAACTGAAAAAGAAACGGAAACGGGTATCAAATCATGCAAGCCTATAACAAGTTGCTTTCGGTTGACCGGCTTAGCTTTTCATATGAAGAAAACGAGAAACCGATTTTTCAGGATATAACGTTTGAGCTCCAAAAAGGAGAATGTGCTTTATTGTTAGGGCCGAGCGGGTGCGGAAAAAGCTCGCTTGCCCTCTGTTTAAACGGGCTTTACCCTGAAGCTTGCGACGGGATGCTGTCTGGGCATGTATTCTTATTTCAAAAGCCGATCACTGACGCTGAAACCTCTGAAACAATCGCTCAGCATGTCGGAGTCGTCTTTCAGGACCCTGATCAGCAGTTTTGTATGCTGACAGTAGAGGATGAAATCGCCTTTGGATTGGAAAATCTGCAAATCCCCCAAGAAGAAATGGTGAAGAAAATTGATGACGTTCTGGAAAAATTACACATCACTCATGTAAAGGAAAAAACGATTTCCACTCTGTCAGGGGGACTGAAGCAAAAAGTCGCGCTCGCCTGTATTTTGGCGATGGAGCCTGAGCTCATTATTCTGGATGAACCGACTTCCCTTTTAGACCCTTATTCAGCACGGGAATTCGTTCAAATGATCAAAGAGCTTCAGCAGGAAAAAGGCTTCGGCCTTCTCGTGATCGAACATCAGCTTGATGAGTGGGCGCCTTGGGTTGAAAGAACAATCGTACTGGATGGAGCAGGCAAGAAAGCCTTAGACGGGCCGACTAAGGATATGTTTCAGCATCACTCAAACATGTTAAGAACAATGGGAATCGCTGCGCCAAAAATTTGTGGCTTACAAGAAAACGTGAGCATACCGTTTACATTGTCAAAAGAAACGCTGTTCAAGGAACCCTTCCCTGCTGGGCCTGCTGAAGAAGCGGCGGTTCTTTCTGCTGAACACGCAGTGCAGGTCCAGAGCTTATCGTTTTCAAGAGGACAGCAGACCATTTTCAAAGACATCAGTTTTTCATTGCGTGCAGGCTCTTTGACGGCACTTGTCGGGCCAAACGGCACAGGAAAATCTACGCTGTTGTCTGTTCTCGCCCGTTTGCTCAAACCGAAAAGCGGCAAGATTCTTCTGCATGATAAGCCGCTGGAGTCTTACAAAGAAAAAGAGCTTCGCAAACAAATGGGATTGGTTTTCCAAAATCCAGAGCACCAGTTTGTGACTGACACAGTATATGATGAGCTGCTGTTCGGCCATGCGGCAAATGCCGAAACCGAGAAAAAAGCGCAGAACCTGCTGCAGCGTTTCGGCCTTGCACATTTGGCGGACCACCATCCGTTTGCGATCAGCCAAGGGCAAAAACGGCGGCTGAGTGTCGCCACAATGCTGATGCACGATGTAAAGGTTTTGCTTTTAGACGAACCGACCTTTGGCCAAGACGCCAAAACAGCCGCTGAATGCATGGAAATGATTCAGCATATCCAGACAGAAGGCACCGCTGTCCTCATGATCACACACGATATGGAGCTTGTATCTTCATATGCTGACAGCGTGCTTGTGCTTCACGGCACACATTTGGCCTTTGAAGGAACACCGGAACAATTATTTTCCAGGGAAGCCGAGCTCGTCCAAAAAGCAAAGCTCACCCTCCCCCTTCGATATGAATGGATGACATACCAGCAGGAGGTGCGTAATGAAGCAGCCGTTACATCTCATTAACCCGGCAGTAAAAGCAGCGGCGGTTTTTTGCTGTGTCGTCATGCTGTCGTTTATTTACAATCCTTACACACCGGCGTGCTTTTATATCATGATTGTTGCGGGAGTCTTGTTTGCGGCCAGAATACCGCTGAAAAAATGGCTTTTGTTCACGATTCCGTTTTTGATTTTAGCATTCGGCTGCGTATGGACAGCCGCTGTTTTCGGCAAGATTCCGACGACCGCAGATAATTTTCTGTTTCAAGCCGGCCCTTTTTCGATCAACAGTGAAAATGTGGCTGTCGGCATCTCGCTCGGGTTTCGGATTTTGTGCTTTTCTGCCTTATCAATGATGTTTGTTTTTACAACCGATCCGATTTTATTTATGCTGAGTCTTGTGCAGCAGTGCAAGCTGTCCCCGAAGCTTGCATACGGCGTCATTGCCGGATTTCGTTTTCTCCCTCTGTTAAAAGAGGAGGTCCAGCTGATCCAGCAGGCACATAAAATCCGAGGCGGAGCGGCGGAAAATGGATTAAAAGAAAAAATCAGCGCGTTAAAGCGCTATACCATCCCGCTATTAGCAAGCGCGATCAGAAAAGCGGAACGAACAGCTCTTGCGATGGAATCAAAAGGATTTACAGGCAGCCGAAACCGGACATATTACCGGTCGCTTACCGTCAGCCCGCGCGACTGGCTGTTCTTTTTCCTCATTCTCTTGTTATTCGCAGGATCTTTTCTTGTGTCTTTATGTTTTACCTCATAGAAAAAGCCGCTATGTTGAATAGCGGCTTTTTTATTATTGATGATAGTTCAATGCTTGGGCAAGATTGGTTTTAATATTAATGTTCGTAAAATCAATTCCAAGCTGTACAGCGGTTTGCGCAATTTCTGGTCTGATTCCAGACAATGTGGATCTGACACCGATTAAAGTAAGCGCCTCAATCAATTTAAAGATTTGGTGCGCCACCATTGTATCAACAACGACGACACCTGAAAGATCGATCAACAGATGCTCAACGCGTCTTTTCGCACATGCATTAAGCGTGTTCTCAAGAATAAACTTTGCCCGTTCAGTATCAATATCACCGACAAGCGGCAGCAGAGCTGTCGTTTTGCTCAGAGTAATGACAGGCGAGCTTAATTCCAGTATCATTTCTCTCTGGGCATTTAATTGCTGTTTTGCATTCGATTCAGCGTGATCGACGAATGTATAAATGGTAAAATCAAAAACTTTCACAATCAAATCGGCCCATTTTTGTTTCTCTCCCGGTCCAAATGCCGACTCGTTTTCTTCTGCGAACTTCTCAAAATACTTCGTATATAATCTTCGGTTTCTCATAAACTCACGGATGACGTATTGCACCGGGGTATCGAGATGTTTTTGATCATTCGTCAGCTCAATAACCCATTGTTGAAATTCATCGAGAAATTGTTTTTCCGGTAAAACATACATGTAATTCAGATGCCGGTAGAACTCTCTGTCCTGCTCTTTCAGCTCCTCGGTTACAGTTGCATTATGTAAGGCATAAATCGAATTCGGATCGCTTTCCTCCATTGTGTCAATCCATTCCTCGGCCATTTGTTCTACATGCTCAGAAAAAAACGCAAATATTTTTTCATTCAGTTTCATCACACTGCTCCTTTCCCAACTTCTATTATAACTTGACTGACAGCTGAATCCCAGCCATACACGCTAGAGACATCCATTATTTTGAAAATTACTAATCCATTGGATTGTATCCTATTTTTTCAAAATGCTTCAAACGACACTGTCCGAGCGGCTGCTTTTTTCATATAATGTGAGATAACACCCTTGTATCCACTTGCAAGCATAAAAAAGGAGGGCTTTTTTATGAATGGTGAAATCCGCTTGATCCCGTATGTGACGAATGAGCAGATCATGGATGTGAACGAGCTTCCTGAGGGTATTAAAGTGATTAAGGCGCCAGAAGTGTGGGCAAAAGGGGTTAAAGGCAAAGACGTAAAAATTGCTGTATTGGACACCGGCTGCGATACGAGCCATCCCGATTTGAAAAACCAAATCATCGGCGGAAAGAATTTCACAGATGATGACGGCGGCAAGGAAGATGCCATTTCCGACTACAACGGACACGGCACACACGTTGCCGGAACGATTGCAGCTAACGATTCAAACGGCGGCATCGCCGGGGTTGCGCCTGAGGCAAGCCTTTTAATTGTAAAGGTGCTTGGCGGTGAAAACGGCAGCGGAAAGTACGAATGGATTATTAACGGCATTAACTATGCTGTTGAGCAAAAGGCTGATATCATCTCAATGTCCCTTGGCGGACCTAGCGATGTGCCTGAACTGGAGGAAGCGGTCAAAAACGCCGTCAAAAACGGAGTGCTAGTCGTTTGTGCCGCGGGAAATGAGGGTGACGGCGACGAACGCACAGAGGAGCTTTCCTATCCTGCTGCGTATAATGATGTAATTGCGGTTGGATCTGTTTCAGTAGCGCGTGAATCGTCAGAATTTTCAAACGCAAACAAAGAGATTGATCTTGTTGCACCAGGTGAAAACATTTTATCCACTCTTCCCAACAAGAAATACGGGAAACTTACCGGCACTTCAATGGCTGCCCCTCATGTCAGCGGAGCGCTTGCTTTAATTAAAAGCTTTGAAGAAGAATCTTTTCAAAGAGAGCTTTCAGAATCTGAGCTTTATGCGCAGCTGATCCGCAGGACACTTCCGCTCGATATCGCAAAAACATTGGCCGGGAATGGATTCCTGTATTTAACCGCTCCTGATGAGCTGTCAGAGAAAGCAGAGCAGTCACATTTACTGACCCTATAATATTATTTTTCTCATATAATATATACCGTAAATTGTAAAAAAAATTTCAAAATCTTTGTTGACAATGAATTTGAATTGCTGTTAAGATTACCAACAAATGATTCAACTTTTCAAAAAATTAATAACATTTTCTCTTATCGAGAGTTGGGCGAGGGATTGGCCTTTTGACCCCAACAGCAACCGACCGTAATTCCATTGTGAAATGGGGCGCACTGATTTTCGCGCCGAGATTTATATCTCTTAAGGCACGGTGCTAATTCCATCAGATTGTTTCTGAGAGATGAGAGAGGCTGTATGTTTTGCAAAAAAGCCTCTTTCTCTCATGGGAAAGAGGCTTTTTAGTTGTGAGAAAACCTCTTAACAGCCTGTATCCGCGGGTCAACAAGAGTGTTTTACATATAAAGGAGGAGAAACAATGACAACAATCAAAACATCAAATTTAGGATTTCCAAGAATCGGACTGAACAGAGAATGGAAAAAATCGCTTGAAGCGTATTGGAAAGGAAACAGCGATAAAGATACGTTTTTGAAGCAAATCGATGAATTATTCTTATCCGCAGTGAAAACGCAAATTGACCAGCAGATTGATGTTGTGCCTGTTTCTGATTTCACACAGTATGATCATATTCTTGACACTGCGGTCAGTTTCAACTGGATCCCGCAACGCTTCAGACACCTGACTGACAGTACAGATACATACTTCGCCATCGCCCGCGGAATAAAAGACGCCGTATCAAGTGAAATGACAAAATGGTTTAATACAAACTACCATTACATCGTGCCGGAATATGACGAGAGCCTAGAGTTCCGCCTGACAAGAAACAAACAGCTTGAAGATTACCGCCGTATCAAACAGGAGTACGGCGTTGAAACAAAACCTGTTATCGTCGGCCCTTATACGTTCGTCACGCTTGCAAAAGGCTACGAGCCATCTGAAGCTAAAGCAATTCAAAAACATCTCGTGCCGTTATATGTACAGCTTTTAAAAGAGCTTGAAGAAGAAGGCGTAAAATGGGTTCAAATTGATGAACCTGCGCTTGTCACCGCTTCAGCTGAGGATGTACGCGGCGTAAAAGAGTTATTCGAGAGCATCACAAATGAGCTTTCTTCCTTGAATGTACTTTTGCAAACGTATTTCGATTCTGTTGATGCTTATGAGGAGCTCATTTCTTATCCTGTACAGGGCATCGGGCTTGATTTCGTTCATGATAAAGGCAGAAACCTGGAACAGCTTAAGACACACGGCTTTCCGAAAGATAAAGTGCTGGCAGCCGGTGTCATAGACGGACGCAACATTTGGAAAGCGGATCTTGAAGAACGCCTGGATGCCGTGCTTCATATCCTCAGCATTGCACAGGTTGATGAACTGTGGATTCAGCCTTCCAGCAGCCTTCTTCATGTTCCGGTAGCGAAACACCCAGATGAGCATTTGGAACAAGATCTGCTGAACGGATTGTCCTACGCGAAAGAAAAACTGGCAGAGCTGACAGTTTTAAAAGAAGGCTTAGTATCAGGCAAAGCCGCCATCAGCGAGCGAATTCAGCAAGCGAAAGCGGACATCAAAGCTCTCAAGCAATTTGCAACAGGAGCCAATTCTGAACAAAAGAAAGAGCTTGAACAATTAAGCGATAAAGACTTAAAGCGTCCGATTCCGTTTGAAGAACGCTTAACCCTGCAAAATGAATCTCTCGGACTCCCGCTTTTGCCGACAACAACAATCGGAAGCTTCCCGCAGTCTGCTGAAGTACGCAGCGCACGCCAAAAATGGCGGAAAAACGAGTGGTCTGATGAACAATACCAAAACTTTATCAATGCGGAGACGAAAAGATGGATTGATATTCAGGAGGAATTGGATCTTGATGTTCTTGTTCACGGTGAATTCGAACGGACAGACATGGTTGAATACTTTGGTGAAAAGCTGGCCGGCTTCGCCTTTACGAAGTACGCCTGGGTTCAATCATACGGTTCACGCTGTGTACGCCCGCCGGTCATTTATGGAGATGTAGAGTTTATTGAACCGATGACAGTGAAAGATACTGTATACGCTCAATCGTTAACATCCAAGCATGTAAAAGGAATGCTGACAGGTCCTGTTACGATTTTAAATTGGTCCTTCCCTCGGAACGATATCTCGAGAAAAGAAATCGCATTCCAAATCGGACTCGCCCTCCGCAAAGAAGTAAAAGCGCTTGAAGACGCGGGCATTCAAATCATTCAAGTCGATGAGCCAGCCCTGCGTGAAGGCCTTCCGTTAAAAACCCGTGATTGGGATGAATATTTGACTTGGGCTGCCGAAGCATTCAGATTAACAACCTCTTCCGTGAAAAATGAAACACAAATTCATACACATATGTGCTACAGCAACTTCGAAGACATCGTCGATACGATCAATGATCTTGACGCTGATGTCATTACGATCGAACACAGCAGAAGCCACGGAGGATTTTTGGATTACTTAAAAGAGCATCCGTATTTGAAAGGGCTCGGGCTTGGTGTTTATGACATTCACAGTCCACGTGTCCCGTCAACTGAGGAAATGTACAACATTATCGTTGATGCGCTTGCTGTATGTCCGACTGACCGTTTCTGGGTAAATCCTGACTGCGGTTTAAAAACAAGACAGCAGGAAGAAACAGTCGCAGCCTTAAAAAATATGGTTGAAGCGGCGAAACAGGCAAGAGCTAAGCAGACACAGCTTGTATAATACGAAAACCATCTGCAAATGCAGATGGTTTTTTCTTTTAGAAAACGGGAATCGGTTTTCGATGCTCCCCATCCCCTTCTTTTAGTATTTTGGCTGTTCCATTTTTATCAAATGCCACAAGGCTCAATGATGTATCATGTATGTAAGCAGAATTCCATATGTCATGAATGCCTCTTCCCTTTATGATATTTAACAGCATTAATATAAAGACAGAATGGGTAACCAGAAGAATATTCCCGGAAGAATGGCTGTCTAAAATCAATTGGAGAGCCAGCCTTGCCCGGCTTTCGAGGTCAAAAAACGTTTCACATCCCGGCTGGCGATATGCTTCAGGATGATGAAAATAAGCATGAAAAAGATCAGGTTCATCTCTTTCAATATCCTCTTGTTTTTTCCCTTCCCATGGCCCCAGCGACATTTCTCTGAATATACGATCTTTCGCCAGCGGCAGGCGGCGCGGTCCCAATATAGCTTTTGCCGTCTCTTCTGTCCGCTTGCTCGGGCTGATGTAAACCTGATTGAATTTAATATCCTTCAGCCGTTCTCCAAGAGCTCGGGCATTGTACAGCCCAAGTTCTGTTACACCAGAATCCAGCCAGCCCTGCATTCTTTTTTCTACGTTCCAATGTGTCTGTCCATGCCTGGCGATATACAAATGCAGCATATGCTCCCCCTCCCTTTTTTCATCTTAGCAAATCCCCCAAATATTTTGTTTATTTTTCATTCTTTTGAGAATGTTTTTTGCACTTCTTTTCGGCTATACTTATATCATTCGATCGACTGGGAGGGTATGGGATGAATCATGAAACGTTTTTAAAGCGGGCTGTCGAGCTTGCTCGTGAAGGAGTGATTGCTGGAATCGGCGGGCCTTTCGGAGCCGTTATCGTGAAGGACGGAGCCATTATAGCCGAAGGACAGAACAACGTTACTACAAGCAATGATCCGACTGCCCACGCTGAAGTAACTGCTATTCGAAACGCCTGTAAAGCGCTTGGGACATACCAACTGGATGACTGCATGTTGTATACGAGCTGCGAGCCATGCCCAATGTGCTTAGGCGCCATCTACTGGGCCCGGCCGAAAGCCGTTTACTATGCTGCTGAGCATACAGATGCTGCTGAAGCCGGTTTTGATGATTCATTCATTTATGAAGAAATCAATAAACCTGCTGAAGAAAGAACGATCCCCTTTTATCACGTAACTCTCACGGAGCATTTATCTCCGTTTCAAGCATGGCGGGATGTTGACCATAAAAAAGAATATTAAAGGATCAGGCATGTGCGGCCTGATCCTTTGTTAATTCACTGAGCAGCTGCTGTGCCTGAGTACACCTCGGGTTTGCTTTCAGCGCTTTTTGCAAATATAAAACTGCTGTCATATGTTGATGCAATTCAGCGTGACAGACGCCCAGCCAGCAAAGGGATCGAAAATCAGCGGCTCCTTTAACCTGTACGTACTGATGGTTTTCACCTTGCGTTTGCAGACAGGATTCAAATGCTGTAATCGCTTCTCTGACTTTTTTAAGCTGATACTTCATTATCCCTTTGTAGTAGTAAAGGGTGCTGTAATCTGGATAATGCCGCAGTGCTTCATCAATATCCCGCTCAGCTTCTTCATACCGTTCAGAATCAATGAAGAGTTGAAACTTGATATAATATAAAACCGCTGGAGGAATTTGCTTTTTGCTGTTGCATTCATTTATGCACTTCATTGCCAGGCGGATGGCTTTGCTCTGTTCACCGCCTCTGTCGTACTCAGCTGCTTTCTGATAAATGAGAAGCGGGTCGGCATATGACGTCAATAATTCTGTATTCAATGTGCTTAAATTACGTTTATGCTTACACTTTGCCTCCTGCTCCAGATAGCCGTAATGGTGAATAACACAAGGGAGAGAGAAAGCGCCGCTTGCCTCCTCACCCACGGGCTTTTCGCAAATTCTTCCCTTAAACGTTATCTTCCGCTGATTCCGTATCAGCCTGATCTGCATTTGTTCAAATGCTTCGTTTTCATCCCATTGCTTTCCCGTATAGTTTATAACCTTTACGTAACCAAGGGACTGCCTGCAGTCATTCAGCAGTGAACGCAGCAAGCTTCCCGTATCCACGTCTAACTCTTCATCTGCATCCAAAATCAAAATCCACTCACCCTTGGCATGCTGTAAACTGATGTTTCTTGCCTGCGAATAATCCTGTGTCCATTGATGATGATAGACCTGAGCATGAAAACTTCTGCAAATTTCTACGGTTTGATCGTTTGATCCGGTATCAACGACAATGATTTCATCAGCAATATGCTGCACGCTTTCTAAACAGCGGACAATATGACGTTCTTCATTTTTGACAATCATACAAACTGACAGCTTCGGTCTTTTCATTCGCTCACCTTTTCTCTAGTCTGAATCCACCTATACTACATGTATTCACACTTCGAAAAGATCATAACCAATCCGTTCATATCAAAAAAACATCCTGAGAACTCTCAGGATGCTGCAAATTATTTTAATTCCAATTTTACATCAACATTTCCTCTTGTCGCTTTAGAATAAGGACAAAATTCATGAGCAGCCTCGACAAGCTCTTGGGCTTTATCCCGATCCAATCCCTTTGTATTGACGACAAGTGTAACTCCGATTTTAAAGCCGCCGTCACTTTCATCCTTCATGAGGCTGACCTGTCCTTCAATTTCTGAATCAATGTCAATATTTTGTTCTTTGGCCACGTGTTCAAGCGCGCCGCCAAAGCATGCTGCATAACCTGCGGCAAAGAGCTGTTCCGGGTTTGTTCCGGTTTGTCCTTCTTTTTTTGCATTGGGCATAACAATGTCAAAATCGAGTACCCCGTCATCTGATTGAATATGTCCTGCACGTCCGCCGCGAGCGGTGGCTTTTGCTGTAAATAGTGCCATTTGTTTTCAGCCTCCTTATTTGTCTTTAGTTGTTATATTTCCCATACACATCTTTTTAAACATGTTTTGTTTGCCGAGAATAGGAAAAGTGATGTTTTTCAGCTACAATAGTATGTAATGTCAGAAAGAGTTGGTGAACACAGATGGAAAATGAATTTGACCATATGAAATTGGAGAATCAGCTTTGTTTTTTGCTTTATGCGAGTTCGCGGGAGATGACAAAGCAGTACAAGCCGCTGCTTGAAAAGCTGAATGTGACATACCCTCAATATTTGGCTTTGCTTTTATTGTGGGAACACGAAACACTTTCCGTCAAAAAAATGGGCGAGCTTCTGTATTTGGATTCCGGAACGCTGACACCGATGCTGAAACGGATGGAGCAGCAGGAATTGATTATAAGAAAAAGATCTGAAGAGGATGAGCGGTCGGTGATGATCAGCCTGACAGAGAACGGAAAGCTCTTAAAAGAAAAAGCGGCTGATATTCCGGGAACAATTCTGACACTCTCAGGCCAGTCCGGCGAGGAATTGAAACACTTAAAATCGGCTCTATATACATTGCTTGAAACCCTGCACCAAAAAAAATGAGGATGCCCTATGTGAGGCATCCTCATTTTTTATTCAGCGATTTCCAATGTAACATCGATATTGCCGGAGGTTGCTTTTGAATAAGGGCAGACACCGTGCGCTTTTTGCACAAGTGCCTGTAATTCTGATGCACTGACTCCTTTTCCTTTCACCTGCAGCGTCACACCCAGTTTGTAGCCCTGATCTGCTTCATCCTTTAACAGGCTGACATGCGCTGTAACCTCCGTCTCCACTTTCACTCGTTCTGTTCTTGCTACAAGCTGAAGTGCGCTGTCAAAGCAAGCTGCGTAACCTGCCGCAAACAGCTGCTCCGGATTTGTCGCTTTTTCTAATTTCTTTGCTCTCGGTGTTCCCGGCATTGCGACATCGAGCTCGAGAACGCGGTCTGATGAAATTACCTTTCCTTCTCTTCCTCCTATCGCTGAAACGGATGCTGTAAATAATGGCTGACTCATATTGTATTCCTCCTCTTTTGTTTTACACAATTAAATTGTAAACAATTAAATTTAACGTGTCAATTTTTTATTTATAAAAAAAGCTTACCTCCTTGAGAGATAAGCCTTTTAATACATCGTGCTATTCGCGAATTTGTCCTGTTCCTTTAATGATATATTTTGTAGAAGTTAATGCAGGAAGCCCCATCGGTCCTCTTGCATGAAGCTTTTGTGTACTGATGCCGATTTCTGCTCCGTAGCCAAATTCAAAGCCATCGGTAAAACGGGTCGACGCGTTATGATAGACCGCGGCGGCGTCTACAGCCGTTTGAAAGTAAGCCGCATGCTGATCGTTTTCAGTTAAAATGGCTTCAGAATGATTAGTGCCGTATTTCTGGATATGCTGCACAGCTTCCTGTACACTTTCAACCGTCTTTACACTGATGACAGGCCCTAAGTATTCCGTTCCCCAATCTTCTTCTGACGCCTGTTTGCTTGAAGAATGAAGCCCGCATACGAATTCATCGCCGCGGATTTCGACTCCCGCTTTTTCCAGCTGCGTCAGCAATTCTTTTCCGTGCTGCTCTGCCCATGCTTTGTGGATCAGCAGTGATTCAATCGCGTTGCACACGGAAGGGCGCTGCGTTTTGGCGTTTATGACAATCTTTTCAGCCATTTGCTGATTTGCCGTTTCATCTATGAAAATATGACAGTTGCCGGCTCCGGTTTCTAATACCGGGACTGTTGATTCTCTTACAACGAGATCGATCAGTTTTTTTCCTCCACGCGGAATCAATACATCCAATCCGTCATTTAACGTAAAGAGTTCTTTTGCTGTCTCTCTGCTGGTATCCTCAATCAGCTGCACAGCGTTGATTGGAAGCGCTGATTGCTCAAGCGCTCTGTGAATAACACTGACGAGTGCTTTGTTGCTGTGAATGGCCGAGGAGCTCCCCCGCAGGACAACCGCATTTCCTGTTTTCAGGCAAAGGGTAGCCGCATCAACTGTGACGTTTGGCCTCGCCTCGTAAATCATTCCGGCAACACCGAGCGGCACACGGATTTTTTCAATAAACAGGCCGTTCGCTTTTTCAATTGTTTCAAGAGATTCGCCGACTGGGTCAGCCAGATCAATCAATAGCTCTACCGCGTCCGCGATGTCGCGTATGCGTTTCTCATCCAGCGTGAGACGGTCAATGACATCGGGTGTTAACCCATTTGCTTTTCCGTTCTCAATGTCTTTTGCATTTTCCGATAAGAGAAAATCCAATTTTTTACGGAGTCCATTTGCAATGAGACTGAGCGCCTCATTTTTTTCAGCCGTTGTTTTCATCATCATTTCAGCTGCTGCTTCTTTCGCCAGCGTCGATTTTACAGAAACTTCACTCATTTTTCCGCCCCCTAGTCTTTTAAGTTGACCCAGTCATTCCTGTGAATGACCTCAAACGTTTTGTCAAAATCAAGCTCATTGCTTCGTTTTCCTTTTGCCTCCATAATCTCCTCAGATGAATAATGGGTCTGGCCTTTGCCGATCACACCGCCCGGTCCCCGGACTTCCACGACAGCCCCTTTTGGAAAGCTTCCGTTCACGCCCACTACGCCAGCCGGTAAAAGACTGCTTCCGTTATGAACCATCGCCTCTTCGGCACCCGCGTCAA
This sequence comes from Bacillus sp. PAMC26543, assembly GCF_014250375.1. Lineage (NCBI taxonomy): Bacteria > Bacillati > Bacillota > Bacilli > Caryophanales > Bacillaceae > Bacillus > Bacillus sp. PAMC26543. Next base: position 2,763,594 of record NZ_CP060193.1, read on the forward strand.
TGACGATTTCCCCTGATATCGGCGAGTGGAATTGAATCCATTGTCTCGTATTGTTGACTGAGGATAGCTCCTTGTCGCCGATATAAGTCCCATCTCCCCTGCCATCTAAAATATCCGCCAGCTTTTGTTCGCCGCTGCCTGTTCCGATGAATACTTTGACCCCAAGAGACAGTGCGGTTTGTGCAGCTAACAGCTTTGATTTCATACCGCCCGTGCCGACCCTTGATCCGGCTGAACCCGCGTATCCCAGCAATTCAGGGGTGATCTCCGGCAAATAATCAAATCGTTTCGCATCACGATTTTCATTTGGATTGGCATCATACAGCCCGTTAATGTCAGTCAGGATCATGAGCTGGTCTGCATGAATTAATCCGCTGACCAAAGCAGAGAGCATATCATTGTCGCCAAAAGTCAATTCTTCAACAGACGTAGAATCATTTTCATTAATAACCGGGATAACACCGCGCTCCAGTAATTCCATAATCGTTGCATACGCGTTTCGATACCGCTCTCTCTTCGAAAAATCATTTCTCGTCAAAAGGATTTGTCCCGGGGTAAGTGAGTATTGTTTAAATTGATTCATGTATTGCTGCATTAACAGTGTTTGTCCGACCGCGGCTGCCGCCTGCTTTCCCTTGAGGGTAACAGGACGGGACGGATAACCGAGACTGGAAAACCCCGCCGCTACTGCTCCCGAGGTAATCAAAATCATTTCATGCCCCGCTTTTTTCAAAAGAGAAATTGCCTGAACGTGTTCTCTGATTTTTACCTCATCAATGCTTCCTTTGCTATTTGTAAGCGAACTGCTTCCTATCTTCACTACTATTCTTTGTTTTTTCATTTATTCTCCTCCGCGGCTCTTCGCCAGCCAACTTACAATAAAAAACCCATTTCATCCTCATTAATAAGGACGAAATGGGTTTCCGTGGTACCACCTTGTTTGAACGCACTTCAGCACGTTCCGCTTCCCTGTAACGCCAGGTTATGCGCCTAGGTTTTCCCCCTAAGACTCCGAGGCAGGTTCGGCAGGTTTCATGCGGCAAAATGTTTCAGCTACTCATTTTGCTCTCTGTCACAGAAAGGTCTGCTTACTAATCCTCTTCAACGCTCAATGATTTTTTTATATTATGCAAAGAAAAAAGCCTCTTGTCAAGGTTTTTTCCACATCAAAAAAGCCCGCATTGCGCGGGCGTCTGGCAGTCTAGTTAAAGACAATGGTTTTATTTTCGTGAACGATCACGCGGTCTTCCAGGTGCCATTTCACAGCGCGGGCAAGAACGCTGCGTTCAATCGTTCTGCCGATATTTTTCAGCGCGTCGGCATTATCGCGGTGGTCAACACGCTCAATGTCCTGTTCAATGATCGGCCCTTCATCAAGGTCATTTGTGACATAGTGAGAAGTTGCGCCAATTAATTTGACCCCACGCTCATAAGCCCGTTTATACGGATTGGCACCGATAAAAGCAGGAAGGAAGGAATGGTGGATATTGATGATACGATTCGGATGAGCCGACACAAAATCAGGCGTTAAGATCTGCATGTAGCGAGCAAGAACGATCACATCAATATCATATTGCTCCAGCAGTTCAAGCTGCTGTTTCTCAACTTCCGCTCTGATATCTTTGTTCGCTTTTAAATAGTGGAATGGAATGTTCAGCGGTTCAACAAGGTCTCTCGCATCTTCATGGTTGCTGATGACAACCGCGATTTCCGCCATGAGATTGCCTGTTTGCCATTCCCAAATGAGCTCATGCAGACAGTGAAGCTCCTTTGATACAAAAATAGCGACACGCTTCAGCTCGCTGGCCATCGTTAAGCTCCACGTCATGTCAAAGGTATCCGCAATAGACGAAAACGCGTCCTGAAGTTTTTCTTTTTTCTCCTGAATGCCTTCACAGTCGAAGTCAATTCTCAGGAAAAAACGCCCGCCTTCAGGATCTGTCGTATATTGATTGGATTCAATAATATTGGCGCCATGTTCTAATAAAAACGCAGAAACCGCAGCAACAATTCCCGGCTGATCGGGACAGCTGACCAAGAGACGCCCTTTATCTTCATTTCCGTCACGGTATTCTTTTAACCGCTGGGTCATATATGATTTCATGAATAATCCCTCTTATCTTTGTAAGTCTAAACTAATTATCCATTATACTGAAGATTTGATAAAAATCAATTTATGACAGAATTTTTAAACCGACGGCCGAGCACAAGATTAAAGCGATAAAGAAGATCCGTTTGGCGTCTTTCGGCTCATTGTAAAAGAGAATGCCGATAAGCGCCCCGCCCGCGGTGCCGATTCCTGTCCAAACGGCGTAAGCGGTGCCCATCGGAATGGTTTCCATAGCAAAAGATAATAAGGAAAATGAGGCGGCAAAACCGATAATGATCAGCACTACCCATTTGGGGCTTTTTTCTTTCGCAAATTGATTCATAAGTGCGACGCCTGCCATTTCCAAAAATCCCGCGCCTAATAAACTGATCCAATGAAGCATTATGCCTCGCCTCCTTTTTCATCAGCCTCATCCTGTGTCACAAGCTTCAATCCGATCACACCGATTAAGAGCACGCCGATTAACAAAAGCTTCGGCAATCCGACCGGTTCGTGAAACAGAAACATTTCACTCATCACCGTTCCTGCCGTGCCAAGGCCTGTAAAGACGGCGTATACGGTACCGACCGGCAGGCTGGCTGTCGCCTTCATTAACAAATAAAAGCTAACTATGATACCGACGGCAGTTCCGCTCCATGTTAAGACTGAGTCAGCATGCTTTAAGCCCACAACCCAAACAACCTCAAACACGGCGGCTAGCACAACCAATCCCCATTTCATATCACATCATTCCTTTCTATTTATGCAATAAAATTCTCCGAAAACAAAAAAACCCCGGACAGTCGACTCATAATGAGCTTGACTCTCCCGGGCTTTTTTCCCTCCGTGTGCATATGCGCTGTTATGATGCGCATATGTGTTTTCTCTCGGACCAGTCCATGTTAATTAACATGCGGAACCCTAGAAAACTTTATCTGGTCTTATGATACTACACCTCGACGCTGTCTTCAATTGTAAGATTTTCTTTCATACACAGCGATCGGTTTATTCCATTTTCTGATCGTCCGGCTGTAAAGCATGCCGATTTTCTCTGCCACCCGTAAAGACGCTTTGTTATCCGGGTCAATCAAAGCCGCAATTTTGCCGTACTGCCGCTCCTTGAAACCATAGTCCAGGCAGGCTTTGGCCGCTTCTTGCGCATAGCCGTTTCCCCAGTGCCGGCGGGCAAACATATAGCCGATTTCCATTGCCGTTTCATTTTCGGTTTGCTGAGGCACGATTCCGCATTGGCCTAAAAAATCCCCCGTCTGTATGTCTTCGGCGATCCAGAGACTGACCCGGTACCCTTTTTCATTTCTTTTGTTCCAAGCAATCCACTCGCGGGTTTGCCGTTTATCTTTTAAACCGGAATAATATTTCATCACTTCAGGGTCGCTGAAAAGCTCAAGTAAAGATTCTTGATCCCGGTCCTCCATACAGCGCAAACGAATCCGTTCGGTCACAAGCTTCGTTTCAGCGCGCATTTTTGATCATATCCTGCTTCCATTCTTTTTTAAGGGCTTCAATATGAGCTTGATGATAGCGATTATGATCCGCCATATGCCATATCCCCCATCTTACTGTTGCCTTGTCACCCTCGTAAGAAAGCGTCTGATGCAAATCGTTCTCCGTCAAGGTCTTACATACCGATTTCAGCTCGTTTATGACATGTTGATGTCTTGTCAAAAGTTCTTCTAAACCCAGCTGATTCTTTGGTTCAGGCAATCGTCCGCTTTCATCTGTCATCGGGCCGTAAATGTCTTCAATATGTTCTGGGACCCGATTCTCCTTTATGCGCCACACCCATCTGATATCAACATTTGCGATATGCTGCATCAGCTGTGCCGTGCTGTTTTTTGTTTGACAGCACCCCTTATAATATAGCTCTCTGTGAGTCATGCGGCTAACAATGGATGCCAGACGGAGGCTGTTTTCTTCCACTGCGGAATACAGCAGACTGACTGTCGGCGCCATGTCTTTTCTAATGAATAAGTCCCTCATGTTCCATTCCCTCCTTACCTATGTGTACATTTTGACGTAAGGGGGAACATTTCCTTTGCAGAAGGCACAATCTAATCTATCAAAAAAGCGCCGAAAGAATGTCGGCAGCACATTTAATTGTTATTCCCAGGCTTGTACAAATACGGATCATGGTGCGCATCGTTGGATGTATTCAAATCGAGTGAGATGTCACCGCGGTCATTTAACGTGCCGAGCGTGACCAAAGACAGCTGTTTTGGGCTGTGTCCTTTTTCCTCAAGCTTTTCAAACAGCCAGCTTCGGTTTTTTTGAAGGTACTTCAAATTGTGATCAAGGATCTCACCGTCCAATATGAGGGGAATCGGGATAAAGTTCCGTTCAGCCTCCATATTCAAATCCCGCACCTGCACTGCTCTCGCTTCTTCTGTCGGGATCACGCTTACTTCTCCCGTTTCTTCAATGATGGCAAGATCAATATCAGCCGGATCAGCATAGCCTTTTTCTCTCAGTTTTCCGAGCAGCTCATTGACGGTCAGTCTCTCTTTTTTGAGTCCACGCTCATCGATATCCCCGTTCCGGATTAACACTGTCGGACTGACCACCAGCAGCCATCTCCACTTATTAGAAAGAGCAAGCTTGCTCATCAGAAGATAAAGCAATAAAAAGGCGCCTGCGTAATAAATAGACATTGGCAGCTTGGATGTGAGGATCGGCTCACTGATGATGGTTCCGATTGCAAAGGTCAAAAGCAAATCAAAATTGTTCATTTGTGATACGGCTTTTTTTCCGGCAAGCCGAAACAAAATATAAGCAATCGAAAACACGATAACAGGCTTGAATAAAAATGCCCATACCATCCATAACACTGATCATTGCCCTCCATCCGCTAGTCATAATGAATATATTGTTCCCTGTAACTGAAACGCTATGCATATCTTACCTCTTCATCCAAATAGGCGAACGTGCAGAATGCAGGCACATAACATAGTAGAAAGTCATGTTATTGGAGGGACAGCATGAAACATCAGCATAAGAGTGCCAATTGGCACTATGAAAGCATACAGTCAAAATCCGCAGCCTATCAGCCATACCATACAGCTGACAGGCTGGCCGGTTTAGAGCTTAAAATGGAGCATTTGATCAGAGCCATCGAGGTGAACAATGAATTGCTGAGAACGATTCAAGAGCAGCAAAATCGCGTATGCACAAATGGAGGCGGATCAGTCATTGTGCGGATGTAGAAGAAGGCGCTCGTCCGCCTTCTTCTATTTTCCTAAAAAAAGCCCTTCTCATATAAGAGAAGAGCTGCGTGTATTAAGAAATGGACTGTGCGATGCTTAATTGAGGACCGAACAGTTCGTAATGAATAGACTCTGGCGCTGACCCGAGCTCCGATACAAGCTTATGCATTTGAGTGATAAATGACGGTGAACCGCAAATATAATAATCCGCATCTGTATTGGCGATCAGGCTTTTGAGGAACTGCTGGTCAATTTGACCTTCATGAAATTGAATGTCACCCGCGCGGTCTTCTTCTGTCGGCTCGCGATACACAAATGCCGTTTTAACAGAAGAATGCTCTGCTGCCTCTTCTGCTTCATCGCGCAGCGCGTGGTATTCACTATTTTTCGCGGCATGGATAAACAGAATCTGCCGCTCAGGCTGTTTGGAAACTGATGTTTTCAGCATGCTGATCATCGGTGTGATGCCAACTCCGGCACTAAGCAAAACGAGATCTTTGCGGGATGAAGAATCTAAAACAAAATCTCCTGCCGGTGCACTGATTTCTAATGAATCCCCCTCATGCAGCCCTTCGTGTAAATAAGAAGACACAGCACCGTCTTTCTTAACTGAAATTCGATAATAGTCTTTTCCCGGCATATCAGACAAGCTGTATTGACGGATATGCGTATATTCAGAATCAGGAATCCGGACTTTAATGCTGATATACTGCCCTGCTTGAAATTCAGGTAACGGCTTGCCGTCTTCCGGTTTCAAATAGAAGGATGTTATTTCTTTGCTTTCACGCACTTTTTTCGCAACGACGAAAGACTTATACTCCTTCCATCCGCCAGTTTGGTGTTCCGCTTGTTCATACATTTCTTCTTCAATTCCGATAAAAGCGTCAGCTATAACTCCATACGCTTTCTCCCACGCCTGCATAATGTCAGGGGTCGCTGCATCTCCCAAAACATCTTTAATCGCAATCAGCAAATATTTGCCGACAATCGGATAATGTTCAGGCTTAATACCGATACTGCGGTGTTTATGGCCGATTTGTTTGACGACCGGAATGATATTGCCAAGCTGGTCAATATTGGCTGCAGCTGCAATAACGGCATTTGCCAGAGCGGTACGCTGTGTTTTTTTCTTTTGATTTGTTTGATTAAAAATGTTTAAAAGCTCAGGATGATCTTGGAACATGAGGTCGTAAAAACGTCCTGTAATAGATTCTCCGTGCTGCTGTAATACTGGTACAGTGCTTTTTATGATTTCGATTGTTTTGTTATCTAACATCGTTTAACAACCCTTCCGAAAAGATGTATTTAAAATATATCTTTAAAATACATGATCTTACCTTTAAAAGATATATTCAAAATGAATCTTTAATAAAGTTGTCACAAAATTATCAATTTAACGTGACAATTGTTGCTTTTTTATAGAATCCCCTAGCAAAAACGGACTAACCTTTGTAATGATCACCATTATCAGCAAATTAATAGAAGGCACAAAAAAACCCAAAACAACGTATGTTTTGGGTTTCATGTTTTACCAAGGCTTGTCTGTTCCAAGCGCATTTGCCAGCGCCTGACTGTGTTTTTTTCGGTTTTTCCGTTCACTGGCACGCTGAACCGCTGTGTTATGCAGCATGATTTCCTCTTCTGTTTCCGGTACAACTCTCGGCACAGGCACCGGCTTGCCGTTTGAGTCTAATGCGACAAAGGTCAAAAAGGATGTCGCGGCGAGCTCCCGTTGACCAGTCATCAGATGCTCTTTGATGACTTTCACAAACACCTCCATGGAAGATGTGCCGACCCAAGTCACATATGATTCCAAGCAGACAGACTCCCTTTGCCCGATCGGTTTCAGAAAATCGACAGAGTCCATCGAAGCCGTTACCGTATCACGTCTGCAATGGCGCGCTGCGGAAATAGAGGCAATATCATCGATATAACTCATCAGTTTTCCGCCAAACAGCGTATTATGATTGTTCGTATCGAGAGGGAATACCCTGCTGGTTTTCACAACCTTTGACTCTTTACAATATTTTGTTTCCTGTGCTTCCATACCTTTCTCCCCTTTGATGTCTGATCGATTAGTAAATGCACTCATATTCTCCTATTAAACAATATTCTCATCCATTTGTCTAAAATTTAAAATGATTGGTCTGTCAGGTTTTCTTTCTTAAATGTTTAATGATTTGGCTGACGAGGGAATAATATACGTATTCTTCACACGGTCAGGAGGAGAAACAAATGGATGTATCCGTTCCAAAACATCAGCACAAAACGGTATGCCAAACAGAATATGACACCTTGAAGAAAGTTATTTTATGCAAACCCGAGCATATGACAATTAAGGACGTTATTAATGAAACCCAAAAACATTTTGAAGATGACAATATTCAGGTCAAATCCGCCAAAGAGCAGCACAAACGCTTAGTAGAAGAGCTCAGGTCACACAGCATTGAGGTCATCCTTTTGCCTGTTCAGCACGGACTGCCTGAGCAGGTATTTACCCGGGATATCGGTTTTGTCATCGGGGAAAAAGCCTTTCTTTCCAGCATGACTGAGCCCATTCGCCAAGGGGAAGAAGCTGTGATAAAAGAATTTTTCCACAATCAAGGGATTCCTTATACCCGGATGCTGGATACTAGCATTGAAGGCGGGGACGTCGTCATAGATGGTGATACCGTTTATGTCGGAATCAGCCAGCGCACGGACATCTCAGCGGTCGGCCAGCTGCAAGAAGAGCTTCCTGAATATACCATCATCCCAGTTCCGCTCCATGAAAAATTTCTGCATCTGGACTGCGTATTTAATATTATTTCTGAAAGCGAAGCATTAATCTACCCTGAAGCCCTTCCGCAGCAGGAAGTCGATATGCTGGCAGAGCGTTACAATCTCATTGAGGTACCCGAAAACGAACAATTTACACTTGGCACCAACGTCCTGTCTATCGGCAGAAAAACCATCATCAGCCTGCCGGGCAATCGTCATGTGAATCGTGAATTATCCAAAAGAGGCTATCACATCATCGAAATTGACTTGTCAGAAATTATCAAATCAGGCGGTTCCTTCAGATGCTGTACGATGCCGCTCATTCGAGGCGAATGAAGAATATTCCCCTTTTTCATGTTTTGAACAGCGTATTTCTTTAAGATACGTTAATATAGAGATGACATCATTTTTAAGGGGGAAATCGCATGACAAAGTACATAGGATATGTCGGAACATATACAAAAGGCGGAAGTGAAGGCATTTATTCATTCGAGCTGGATACTGAGAAAAAAACACTCAGCGAGCCAAAACTTGCCGCAAAGCTGGGAAACCCCACATATGTGACGCCGAATAAAGACAACACGATTCTTTATTCAATTGAAAAAGCAGACGGTAAAGGCGGTATTGCTGCCTATAAAATCGATAAAAACAGCGGCGAATTAACATTTCTGAATCATCAGTTAATCGATGGCCCATCGCCATGCCACGTGAGCGTCGATGATCATCAGCAATTCGTATTGACAGCCAACTATCACAGCGGGAAGGTGCACGCTTTTCCGGTTCAACAAGACGGAGGTTTGCAATCTCCCGCTTCAGAAGCCGCCCATACAGGAAAGGGTCCGCATGAGAGACAGGAAAAGCCGCATACACACTATGCGGGCTTTACACCTGAACATAATTATGTCGTAGCGGTTGACTTAGGAACAGATAAACTGTACACCTATAAGCTGAAAGACGGTGAATTAACTGAATCCGGAAGCCATTCCTTCGCTCCCGGTGCAGGCCCTCGTCATATCGCTTTTCACCCGAAAGAAAAATACGCATATGTCATGACAGAATTAAGCAATGAAGTGATCGCGCTTGAATACAATCCGACAGCCGGCGAATTCAGAGAACTTCAAGTCGTCTCTGCCATCCCTGATGATTTCACAGATAACAGCCAGGGAAGCGCCATTCACGTCACTCAGGATGGGCGTTTTGTTTACGTTGCAAACCGCGGCCATGACAGCATCGCTGTGTTTGAAGTGAATCAATATTCAGGCGAGCTGGCATTTGTGGAAAGAGTATCGACTGAAGGAAACTGGCCTCGTGACTTTGTGCTGGATCCAACGGAGACCTTCCTCGTTGCTTCAAATGAAGAAACAGGCAATCTCGTATTGTTTGAAAGAGACACAGAGACAGGCCGGCTGACGCTGCTTCCTTCAACCGTTTCTGTCCCTTATCCGGTGTGCGTAAAATTTTTACAGCAATCATAAAAGAAAGCTGGCTCCCAACAACGGAGCCAGCTTTTTGTTTATCTTACCTTTTCTTTCGTTTCAGCATTTCGATATAAATGGCAGGCAACGAAACGGCCGGCTTCGATTTCTTGAAGCAAAGGGCGTGATTCTCCGCATTCAGGCATCGCCTCCGGGCAGCGCGTCCGAAACACACAGCCGCTCGGCGGATGTACCGGACTCGGCAGCTCCCCTTTTAAAATGATGCGCTCACGCTTGTCCTCTAATTCAGGGTCCGGAATCGGAATCGAGGACAGCAGCGCCTTCGTATACGGGTGCAGCGGTTCACGATACAATGTGCCGCTATCTGTAATTTCCATCATGTGGCCTAAGTACATAACGCCGATCCTGTCGCTGATATGCTTTACCATCGATAAATCATGGGCAATAAACAGGAATGTGAGCCCTTTTTCTTTTTGAAGCCGCTTCAGCAGGTTGACCACTTGCGCCTGAACCGACACATCAAGCGCAGAAATCGGTTCGTCCGCTACGATAAACTCCGGATTCAATGAAAGCGCTCTGGCAATCCCGATTCTCTGCCTTTGACCGCCGCTGAATTCATGCGGGTAACGGCTGCCGAAATCCGGGTGAAGCCCCACTGCCTCCAGCAGCTCGTCCACAACGAGAAGCCGCGCTTTACGGGTATTGTAAAGATTGTGAATTTCCATCGGCTCTAGAATGATTTCTCGAACGGTCATCCGCGGATTGAGCGATGCATAAGGGTCCTGAAAAATCATCTGCAGTTTGCGGTTATAGGCAAACTGCTCTTTCTCACTGAGGGCGTGAAGATTTGTTCCGCGGTATTTGACGCTTCCTTCTGTGGGATGGTAAAGACGCATCAGCACTCTTCCCAAGGTTGATTTCCCGCAGCCGGATTCTCCGACAAGCCCGAACGTCTCCCCCTCATGAATCTGGAAGGTTACCCCGTCGACCGCTTTGACTGTTCGCTTTTTCCCTGCGTCAAAATGCATTTTCAGCTGACTGACCTCTAGCAGTGGTGTCATGTGTCTCCCTCCTCATTCTGAAAAACAGCGGCGTGCCGCACAAAGCTCTTTTTCATATCCTGTATCTTTCAGCGTGATGATTTCGATCGATTTCCCTGTTTTAGGAGAATGGAGCATTTTTCCGTCTCCTATGGACAGGCCAACGTGATGAATTGCTCCTTTTCCTTCCTCATATGCAAAAAACAGCAGATCACCGGTACCGATGTCGTGAAGCGGCACTTCCTTCCCTGTTTTCGCCTGGTCTCCCGCATCTCGGGGAATTCTGTATCCATTTGCTTTAAATACGCTGTACATAAAACCAGAGCAGTCAAATCCAAACCCGCTTATACCTCCCCATAAATAAGGAAGCCCGAGAAAACTTGCCCCTGTCTGAATGATGTCTTCCGCCGTTCCTTTCTTATTCCGAACAAGCGCCGCATCAGTTTGTCGCAGGAGCCTATCTCCAAAAGGAGTCGATACCTTGAAAAAGCCGTCCTCTTCCCCAATGAGAGGCAGAGCAGTTAAGAAGCTCAGTTCAATTTCCTTATCTCCGGTATCCCCATACAAAAAAGCTGTTGGTTTGCTGACCGCCACGGTGTGATTCGATTGTGTGAGATTTGTGTTTTTCAGCTGGTTCTTTTTCATCCAGCCCGGATAACCGCGTTTATCCTTGCGGGATGACTGGCCGGGCACCACGACAGACACCCATTCATCCTGTTCTGCCGTGACCAGCACCTCCTCGCCAAAAAGAACCTGCGTCTGGATCACATTATCTGTACACAACCCAAGCCGCTGATCATAGGTCATGCTCTTCAGCCATTTTCTGATCGACACGGTTTGATCGAGCATTGTTTGATCAAATGGACGAGGTGTATCAGGTGCTGTCCATACGTTGGCAACTGCTGATATTACTGTATGGTTCATGTCTCCATCCCTCCTTTCTGATGCACGACTCCGGTAATGCCAAGACCAGGTTTGTCAGGCATCGTAATCGTGCTGCCGCTGTAAATAATCCCGCCCTTGATCAAATCCGTTTTCAGCATGAGCGGGGCGTCGAAATCAAAGCGGGTAATGTTTTTTTTGCTTGCCGCGAAATGCGCCGCAGCTGTTATGCCAAGCTTTGTTTCGATCATGCTGCCGACCATGCACTCCACCCCGCAAATCTCAGCCATGGCATTGATTTTCTCTGCACCGCTGATTCCTCCTGCCTTCATCAATTTAATATTGATCAGATCGGCGCTTCGGGTTTGAAGGACTTCGAATGCCTGTCGCGGAGTAAATACACTTTCATCAGCCATGATTGGGGTGTCCGTTGCATCCGTAACTTTCTTGAGCCCGGCAAGATCATCCTTATGGACAGGCTGCTCGACAAGCTCAATGTCCAGGCCGGCATCCTCCATTTTCCGAATGGCCGTTACCGCTTCTTTCGGCACCCATCCCTGATTGGCATCCAAACGCAGCTTTACCCCAGGCCCGACACGCTTTCTGATTTCTTGAATACGGGAGATATCTGTCTCAATGTCATCTCTGCCAACCTTTATTTTTAGCGTTTGAAAGCCTTGTTTAAGAAAGCTCTCTGCATCCGCCGCCATCTCTTCAGGCGAGTTCACACTGACGGTGTAGTCCGTTTCAAGTGTGCTTCGATATCCGCCGAGCATTTGGTAAAGCGGCTGTCCGCTCATCTGTGCCCAGCCATCGTATACAGCCATTTCTACAGCTGCTTTTGCGCTTTGATTCCCTTCCAGAAGATGCTGGATGTCATGCAGAATGGCCTCGCAGCCGGACAGTCTTCTTCCAAGCAGTGCCGGCTTTAAGACGTTGTGAATCGCACTTTCAATACTGTCCATGCTGTCTCCGGTAATCACAATCGTCGGAGGCGCTTCTCCCCATCCGATTGCGCCATTATCATAAGTGATCGTTACGATAACAGATTCAGCCGTATACACTGTGCGAAGCGCCGTTTTAAACGGCTTTGTCAGCGGCACGGCGACCCGTTTCGTGTCTATTTTTGTGATCTTCATACTCAAAGCGCCCCTTCAGAAACGCCCGCCTCAATGACGACCGTTTTTTCGGCTGTATCCATGGCAGCGTGCGCACCGATCGGAACGGCAATACTCGGCGAACAGTGGCCGATCTTAAACCCTCTAAGAGCTGGCCTTCCGGCGGACACAATATAGTCTTCGAGCACCTGCTCAAGTGTCAAAGATTTCTCCCGCTTCACCGGGATGCAGTTATGAAAATCACAAACAAGAATACCGGCTGCGTCCGCCAGCTTCCCTGCCATTTTCAGCTGATTCAGCATCCGGTCAATTTGATACGGCTCTTCATCAATGTCTTCAATAAACAGGAGCTTTCCCCTCGTATCAATTTCAAACGGCGTGCCGAGTGTCGATGACAGCAAGGAAAGATTGCCGCCGACAAGCTCTCCTTCCGCTTTTCCCGGAACAAGCACCGTCAGCGGAGAAAGCTTTTCTGTATAGATGAATACTGTCTCTTGAAACAGCTGCTCATATGACGCTTTTGTCAGGGGATGAACGTCTTCCAGGCCTATATCTGAGCTGAGCATCGGCCCGTGAAAAGTGACGAGGCCTGTGTTTTGATGGATGGCGGTATGTAAAAACGTAATATCACTGTATCCCCAAAAGATTTTAGGATGTTTGCGGAGCAAGCTGTAATCAATGCCTGAAGCGATCCGTCCCGTGCCAAAGCCTCCGCATGCGCACAGCACCGCTTTCACCTCCTGGTCTTTGAACATCTCGTGCAGATCAGCCAGCCGCTCATCATCCTGTCCAGCTAAATAGCCGTGCTGGTTTTTCAGCGCCTTGCCCAGCTTTACCTGAAGACCGAGTTCCTCTAAAAACAAAAGCGCCGTTTCAAGCTTTTTCGGATCAGGCGGGCTTGCAGGTGCGATGACACCGACTGTATCGCCTTTTTTCAGTGCGTTCGGCTTGTGATTCAACTCCGATCAGCTCCCTTCATTTGCTCTGCACCCTACGTATACGTGCAAATAAGAGAAAAAATACCGCTCCTTCACATAAAGAGAGCAGTATTTTCTCAAGCGCCGCGTTAGTTTTTATCGGCCCATTTTAAATCGATGTAGCCGACAGGGTGCCGGACGATGTCCTTTACATGTTCGTTTTGCAGATTGACCTGATTATAGAAATAAACCGGAATGATCGGCGCTTCATTGATGAGAAGCTTTTCCGCCTTATGCATGAGTGAAAAACGCGTTTTTTCATCCGCTTCATTTTTCGCCTGTTTCATCAGCTGATCATATTCTTTGTTGGTCCAGCCTGTGCGGTTCATTGAATTTCCTGTTTGGAAGGCTTCCAGAAAACTGATAGGGTCCGCATAGTCAGGCAGAAATGAGCTTTGTGAGAATTGAAACTTAAGCGCTTTTTGCTCCTCTAAAAACACGTTCCACTCCATATTGGCCAGCTTCACATCGACGCCAAGGGTGTTTTTCAATTTTTGCTGGATGGCTTCAGCAATCTTTTTATGCTCCGGTTTCGTACTGTAAGTAAGCGTGACCGCAGGCAGCTTGTCATACTTCTCTTCCTTCATTCCTTTTTCCAGCAGCTGCTTCGCTTTGTTTTCATTTGGTGTGATCAGGTCTCCGCCCCCTTCCCGAAAGTCCTTGCCGTCAGGCTGTGTAAACCCGGGCGAAACAAAAGCGTGTGCCGGTTTTTCATTGTTTTTCGTGACGTATTTTACGATTTCCTTCTGATCAACAGCCATTGCGAAAGCTTTTCTGATGTTTTCATTTTGAAACGGCTCCATATTGACATTAAAGCGGTAAAAGTATAAACCCGCCTGATCAACGATGTGCACGTTGTCTTGATCCAGCAGCTGGTCACTTAGCTCAGCCGGTACGTATGCGGTGTCCAATTCACCGGACTGGAACATTTGGTAATCTGTATTTCTGTCACTCACCATTGCCCATTTCACTTTGTCAAGCTTCACGGTTTCTTTATCCCAGTACGTATCGCTTTTTTCCATTGTGATGCTGTCATCATGCTTCCATTCTGACAGTTTAAACGGGCCGTTTCCGACAAATGTATCGGCTTCAGCAAACCACTTTGGATTTTCTTTGTCGACTTTTTCGTTAACCGGAAAATACGCCGGGTTTGACACCACGCTCAGGAAATATTTTTGCGGTGCGGCAAGCGTCACTTCAAGGGTGTGATCATCCTTTGCCGTCACCTTCACATCGTCTCTTTTCCCTTTTCCGCTGTTATAGGCTTCGCCGCCTTCAATAAAATAGCCGAGAAACGCGGAAGAAGCTCCTGTTTTCGGGTCAAGCATCCGTTTCCAAGCGTATTCAAAATCTCCGGCTGTCACAGGGTCTCCGTTCGTCCATTTCGCATTTTCCCGAATCGTAAATGTGTACGTTTTCTTGTCTTTCGACACAGACCACTTCTCTGCCATCGCCGGCTCCGGTTCATTGTCTTTGCCGAGGCGCGTTAACCCTTCCATGATGTTATTTAACGGCTGCCAAGACACGTTATTAAAACCGATCGGCGGATCAAACGAGGTCGGTTCATTTTCATTATTTAAGTACAGTACCTTTTCTCCGCTTGTCTTTGCCTTATCTTCTCCGCTTTCTTTTCCAGCCTGCTCATTAGCTGTACATCCCATCAGCGCAAATGAAAGTCCCAGTGCAAGGCCCATTCCCCATAGCTTCTTCACTCTCTTCATCCTCTTCCCCCTTTTTCGTTATTCATCCTTCGCTCCCGGCAGCACCGCGTGCTCAGCCCGTTTATCCTGAAGCCAGCAGTGAACAGCGTGCGTGCCGGATCGAACGGTTTGATCAGGGTATACCCTGTCGCACACGATCATTCTGCTCGGACAGCGGGCGGCAAATGGGCAGCCCGGCGGCGGTGAAAATAAATCCGGCGGCGTGCCGTCAATCGGAATCAGCTCCGCGCCCTCAAGATCCAGCCGCGGGACAGAATTCAGCAGCCCTTTTGTATAAGGGTGCTGCGGCTTGTAAAATATATCTTTTCTCGTGCCAATTTCCGCTATTTTTCCGGCATACATAACAGCCACCCTGTCAGCAACCTGGGCAACCACGCCTAAATCGTGTGTGATCAAAATGACAGAAACCTTTGTTTTTCGCTGAATCTCTTTAAATAGTTCCAGTATTTGCGCCTGTATGGTGACGTCAAGGGCAGTTGTCGGTTCATCCGCTATTAAAATATCAGGCTCGCAGATCAGCGCCATCGCAATGACAATCCGCTGTCTCATGCCGCCGCTGAATTGATGGGGGTACTGCTTCAGGCGTGCTTCAGGATCCGGAATGCCGACCAATGCAAGCATGGACAGAACCTCTTTCTCAGCCGCCTTTTTCGTCATCCTTTTGTGACGAAGAAGCGCTTCCGCCAGCTGGTCGCCGACAGTCAGCGTCGGGTTTAGCGCCGTCATCGGGTCTTGAAAAATCATTGAAATGTCCGCGCCCCTTATGCTCCTCATTTCTCTGTCAGAGAGACGGCAAAGGTCTTTGTTTTTAAATAAAATGCTGCCGTCTGTCACCTTCGCTGAATAGGGCGGGAGCAGTCCCATAATGCTTTGAGAGGTGACGCTCTTGCCGCAGCCCGATTCACCGACAATGGCAAAGGTTTCGCCTTTGTACAAATCGAAGTTCACGCCTCTGACCGCCTGAACCGTCCCGCCGTAAGTCGTAAAAGAAACGTGCAAATCATTGACTGACAGAACTTTCTCCATACAGCTACCTCCTTAGCTTAGGGTCCAGTGCATCCTGCAATCCGTCCCCCAGCACATTAAACGCGTACATCGTTAACGAGATGAAAAAGGCAGGAAAGAACAGGCGCCACCAATGCCCAGACAAAATGGTCGGCAGGCCGTCATTCGCCATCACACCCCAGCTGGCAAACGGCGCTTGAATGCCGAGACCGAGAAAGCTCAAAAATGATTCTGCGAATATGGCGGTAGGTACAGTTAAAGTCATTTGTACGATGATCGCGCCCATTGTATTCGGCAGCAAATTTTTGCGGATGATGCGAAAGGTTTTTGCACCAAAGGTTTTCGAGGCGAGCACATACTCGTAATTTTTTATTTGCAGCACTTGGCCTCTTACAATTCTCGCCATGCCGACCCATCCCGTAACAGTCAGCGCTACGATAATGGTGCCGAGCCCCGGACCCATCAAGACCATCAGCAAAATGACAACAAGAAGATACGGCAGCCCGTACAGCACTTCAATAATCCGCATCATGACACTGTCTGTTCTGCCGCCTTTATAGCCGGCAATGCCTCCGTAAATGACACCGATCAAAAAATCAATCAGTGCGGCCATCACTCCGACAAATAACGAAATCCTCGCTCCGTACCATGTTCGTGTAAACACATCCCGGCCAAGCTCATCGGTACCGAACCAATGATCTGCAGAAGGCGGAAGATTTTGTTCTGTCAGCGATTGGCGCTCGACACTGTGAGGAGATAAAAAAGGACCAATTGCTGCCATCACAAATAGAAATAAAAGAATAAAAAGCCCGGCCATCGCTAGTTTATTTTTTTTCAGCCTTCTCCAGGCATCCTGCGCATAGGATAAACTCGGCCGTTTGACTGAATCGGTCTCTTGGGTCTTTTCCTGATTCGAAACAAACCATTCGTCCGGCACCTGAGCGTGCTGCTGCGGCTGGCGTTCATCTGTTTGTACAGGGAGATTCATACGCTTCACCCTTTCTTATGCAGTTTAATGCGCGGGTCCAGCAGACCGTAGGCCAAGTCGACCAAAAACAGCATTACGATCAAAATGACGCTGTAAAAAACGGTCGTTCCCATAATCACGGGATAGTCCCGCTGATTAATGCTTTCGACAAAATATTTTCCCATTCCGGGAATGGCAAAGATTTTTTCAATAACAAAACTTCCTGTTAAAATGCTGGCAACGAGAGTTCCCAGTACGGTAATGACGGGCATGAGCGCGTTTCTGAGTGCGTGTTTTACGATAATTTTGAGCGGAGACAGCCCTTTTGCTTTCGCTGTGCGGATATAATCCTGTGTCAGGACTTCGACCATGCTTGATCTTGTCAGCCTGGCGATAATCGCCATCGGTCCAACTGCAAGCGCTGCGGTCGGAAGCACCATATGGATCGGGCTCGTCCACGTAGCGGCGGGAAATAGTTTAAAATTGACGGCAAACTGCTGAATAAGCAACGTCGCCATAATGAAATTCGGGATGGAAATGCCGAGTACCGCGAGGCTCATCGCAGCGTAGTCCAAAAAGCCGTTGCGGCGCAGCGCGGCGGTTACGCCAAGTATCAGCCCTGATATCACAGCAATGACAATCGCTGCCATCCCAAGTTCGAAGGAAACAGGAAATCCGCGTTCCAGCATATCATTTACGCTGTCTGACGGTTTTTTAATAGAAGGGCCAAAATCGAATGTAATGATGGATTTTAGATAGATGATGTATTGGATAATGAGAGGATCGTCTAAGTGATAGTAGGCTTCGAGATTTCTTTGAACCGCTTCATTTGTGCCTCTCTCCTCATTAAAAGGAGATCCGGGAATGACCTTCATCAGAACAAAAGTCAGGGTGGTAATGACCAAAATCGTAGCTGCCATTGCCCAAAAACGCTTCATTATATATCTTGCCAAAGCCTTAACACCCCTTTAGCAGAATGATGTTCGCATTGCCAGTTCAGTCATGACAAGCATAGCCTGATAGGCTTCAAGCATATCCTTCGCCTGAAATTGAACGGTTGTGGTTCCCGGTTTGATTTCTGTACCCGGCATTAGATGAGCCCACTCAGCTTGGCCGTAATTGGCAAATTCAATGCTTAATACAGGCCTGTCAGGCGGTGTAAGCGGTTTAACTTTATCTTTGTTCTGCAAGGCATATGCGGTTTTTTCTGTCAGCAGCCGGCCGGCTTTCGCAGGCGACAGACATTTGACTGCAGACCTTGAAATCGTTTGTTTAACAGCAGCTGTCGTGACATTCGGGATGAGCTCTTCAGCTTCTTTGGCCGCCCGGTCATCACCGGCTACCATTATTACCGGGACATCGTAATAACCGGCAACGTAAGCATTTAATCCAAGCTCACCGACAGGCTGATCATTTATGTAAAAATGACGGACACCGAAAATCATGCTATGAGACATGACACCGGGAGTTGAGGCTCTTGCGTGATAACCGAGAAACAAAGCACCCGTGAAAGTATCATCTAGCCCCTGCACCATTGAAAATGGTTTAACATCGCCGGAGATCAAATCTGCCTCGGGATGAAGCTTTTCAATCATCAAATTATTCATTTTCGAATGGCTGTCATTCACCAGCACCTCCGTACACCCGCTGTTAAACGCTTCGGTAATACAGTAGTTTGCTTCTTCGGTCATGATCAGCCGTCCGCGTTCATAATTACGCTTGCCGGAATCAACAAAGGTATCATCCGGAAGACCTGAAATACCCTCCATATCTACTGACATGTACAGTTTCATAACGCTCCTCCTTTTTTACTAAATTATGAATATTCTAACAGATTATATTAAAAAAAGAGGAAAAATGCAATATAGCTGGGAAAAATCACTAACGTTCAGAGATAAAAAAGAATCCTCTTTCAAGGATTCATGTTTCTTTTGCTGCCTGTTCTGTCAGCTGCTCATATTTTTCGAGTGTTTTTTCAAATACTTGATCAAAAACATGCGGCACAGAGGCACGTATCACCGCCGCTCCCTCCCCTGTAATTCCGCCTTTCGTTGCAACACGGTTCAGCGTCTCCTCAAAGGACATCTTCTTTTCGATCAGCAGCTTGCCTGTCCCATACAGTGAGTGTATCAGGAAATCAAAGGCTTCTTCTTTTGTCAGGCCGCTGTTTCTCACAGCCGACAGCGCTAATTCTTCAAACACTGCGGCGATGAAGCCCGGAGCAGAGCTCGTCAGATTACTGGCGGCATCCAAATTTGATTCTTTTATTTCTCGCACACTGCTGAAAGCCGATAACAATTCATCCAAACGTTCTTTTTTCTGTGCCGCCAGTGCTTCACTGTGAACAACCAGTGAGATGCCGGCTTCCGCTTCAGATGTAATGGCCGGAATCAACCGTGATATTACAGCTGCCGTTTCAGCCTCTAAAAGCCGCAGAGGCACACCAGCCGCAATGGATACAATATGAGTATTCCGGTTCACATACGGGTGAAGCCGGCGTACTGTTTCAATGACATGGAGCGGCGGGACACATATAAAGATCAAGGCGCACTTTTCCGCCCATATCTCAAGCGGTTTTGCCGAAACGTCTGGATAATCAGCGAGCAAAGCCTGAAGCCTCTCTCCCTTAGTTCTTGTCTCAACAAACAGCTCATTTTCCTCTACTTGTTTATGCTTCAACAGCTGCCTGGCGATCATATCCGCCATGCTGCCATACCCGATCAATCCGATTGACTCCATCGTTTCAGCCCTTTCATGTACAATATTCCTTATAAAGTGTACCGTTTTTCGCACTTTTTCACAATTTCCCATAATGTTTTCATTTTTATCCCACAGTTTTTGTTTATGATAAAATCAAGTCATAAAACTGCCATAATCAAAATGTAATGAGTTGAAAATAGAGAGAAACGGAGTGAACATGATGGATAACTATCGTGACGAAAATAGAACAGAAGGACAAGAGAATGAGGTTTTTTTAACGAAAGAGAATGATCAAAACCCGTCTTACTCAGCCCGCAATGTGATTCATGATCAAGAGAAGAAAAAACGCGGATTCGGATGGTTCAGGCCGCTGCTTGGCGGAGTCATCGGCGGAAGTCTCGCCCTTGGCATTTATACGTTCACACCGCTTGGCGACCACGATTCTCAGGACGCAGCGAAACAGACGTCCAGCCAGCAGCAAACTCAATCTGTTACAGCTAAAAGCACATCCTCTGAATCAAGCAAAAGCTCGACAAGCTCATCTGCATTTAAGAGCGAGGATTCTTCTAAAATCTCAGATATGGTGGAAGATCTTTCACCGGCGATTGTCGGCATCACAAACCTTCAGGCTCAGTCAAACAGCTCTTTGTTTGGCTCTGGCTCTTCCGGTTCCAGCTCTGATTCAAGCGAAGATACAGAAAGCGGCTCAGGATCGGGTGTCATTTTCAAAAAAGAGAACGGCAAGGCTTATATCATTACGAATAACCACGTTGTAGAAGGCGCAACTTCACTTAAGGTGTCTTTATACGACGGCACTGATGTGACAGCTAAGCTCGTAGGCAGTGACTCTTTAACAGATTTAGCCGTTCTTCAAATCAGTGATGACCACGTAACAAAGGTAGCAAACTTCGGTGATTCATCAGATCTCAGAACAGGCGAAACCGTCATTGCGATTGGAGATCCGCTCGGAAAAGACCTGTCTCGCACAGTAACACAGGGAATTGTAAGCGGCGTGGATAGAACAGTTTCAATGTCAACCTCAGCCGGTCAAACAAGCATTAACGTAATTCAAACTGATGCCGCGATTAACCCGGGTAACAGCGGCGGTCCATTGTTAAATACAGACGGTAAAATTGTCGGCATTAACAGTATGAAAATCAGTGAAGATGATGTTGAGGGCATCGGATTTGCCATTCCAAGCAATGATGTAAAACCGATAGCTGAAGAATTGCTGTCTAAAGGGCAAATTGAACGTCCGTATATCGGTGTCAGCATGCTCGATTTGGAACAGGTGCCGCAAAACTACCAGGAAGGCACACTTGGCTTATTCGGCAGCCAGCTGAATAAAGGCGTATACATCCGTGAAGTCGCTTCAGGCTCCCCTGCTGCAAAGGCCGGGCTGAAAGCTGAAGATATTATCATCAGCTTAAAAGGAAAAGAAATCGACACAGGCAGCGAATTGCGAAATATCCTATATAAAGACGCAAACATCGGCGACACCGTCGAAGTGAAAATCCTCAGAAACGGCAAAGAAATGACGAAAAAAATCAAACTCGATCAAAAAGAAGAAACACCTTCTTAAGAAAAGCGCCTCAGGCCGCAAAAGCGGTCTGAGGCTTTTTATTAGACAAAAGACCTATCTGCTCTATGAAACTTTCTGCCGAGACACCCGTATATGATACAGGCTGACATCATTCTAATCAGATGCTTGAAGCATTGTTTAAAAAGGAGGAATGACATGAAAACCGTAGGATTGAGCATAATTTGCGCAGGATTGGCTTTTCTGATGCTGAGCTTTCTCCTTCCTGAATCAACATTGGCATGGGGAGTTACACTGGGGACCAGTATTCTATTAAACATAACAGGCACTGCTGTGATTATGCGTTTCTTAAAAAACCCCTCAATCTAACAGCTGATTTCAGCTCGCGGTGAACCGCAGTGCAAGTTCACAGTCTCTTCTTCCTTCCCTATCAGCATCTTTTACTTTGATCACCATACAGCACATAAAAAACCCCTGTCCGTAATGGGCAGGGGTTTCAGGTTAGGACATATGCTGGTCTCTATAGAGTCTTTTATTTTCAATCCCGTACGATTTCTGTACGATGTAAAGCGGCCGGTCTTTGGCTTCATCATAGATTCTGCCGATATATTCACCAATCATGCCCAGTATCAGAAGTACGATGCCGCTGAACAGGAGCTGGATGACGATAAGCGATGACCAGCCGGTAATGGTGCTGTCGGTGAACAGCTTCAAATACAGTACGATAAACATATACAGAAATCCTGCGCCTGACATTAAGACCCCGACATAGCTTGCCAGTTTCAGCGGTTTATGTGAAAATGTCGTAATGCCGTCCATTGAAAGCTTCAGCATTTTCTTAAGCGGGTATTTCGTTTCTCCGGCAAGCCTTTCATCACGTACATACTCAACTGCTGTTTGTTTGAAGCCTACCCAGCTGACGAGTCCTCGGACAAAAGGATTTTTTTCCTTTAATTTTTTCATTTCATCACAGACTTTTCTGTCCATGAGACGGAAATCCCCGGTATCAATCGGGATATCAATATCTGTCATGCTGCTGAGAAGCCGGTAAAACATGGCCGCTGTCTGTTTTTTGAAAAAGGTTTCCCCTTTTCGTTTTGTCCGGACGGCGTATACGACCTCATAGCCTTCCTTCCACTTTTCAATCATGTCTAAAATTAACTCAGGAGGGTCCTGCAGATCGGCGTCAATGACGGCGATTGCATTCCCCTGTGCATAATCCATTCCCGCTGTAATCGCGATCTGGTGCCCAAAATTCCTGGAAAAATCAATGATTTTCACTCTCGGATCAATCAGACTGTGGTCTCTTAAAATCTCAATACTGCGATCTTTGCTGCCGTCATTGACAAATAGCAGCTCATAGTTTTCCTTCGTTTGATCCATGACCTCTTTTAAGCGCTGATAGGTTTCATGAATGACAAGCTCTTCATTATACACAGGTATCACAATTGAATATTGAATATGTCTGCTCATGTTTTTCCTCCTATTCATCAGCATGTAGTTCGTATAATGCAGCTGACTGGTTCATTCCGCCAGGCCCGCCGCCCATTTTGCCGGTTTGGCCTGAAGCGTTGCTCTCGCTTGACGTACCTGATGAATCAGTCTGATCAGGTGATGTCTGCTGATCAGCGCTTGACTGCCATTTATCAGAAGAAACTTTCTTGCCGTTTTCTTGAACCCATTCGACAATTTCATTGTTTCCGCCTTTCCCCATTCCTGAAGCCAAGAAGTATTTCACTTTTCCTTCTTTTACGAGCTTTTTAAATTGAGTCAGCGTGATGGCCGGGTCAGAACCGCTGAATCCGCCGATCGTCATGACGGCCTTTTTCGTTTTGATAATATACGGAGCCGCTGTGTTTGAATCAGTTGTGGCGAATAAATATTCCGCTCCGGAGTTGTTTTCTTCTAAATACTCAATTAATTTTTCATTTACACTCGACTCGTTCATTCCCATGCCTTTTCCGCTGCTTGAAGAGAGCTGCGGCCCTGTTTCAGGAAGAGAGCTGTTTCCTCCGTACAGGAGAGGTGTGCTTGCCCAATAAATCGGCATCACAAGCAATACGAGAAGACCTGCAAGTGATATATAATATGTGAGCGGTTTTTGGCGCTGTTTAAAAATCAAAAGAGCAATGGCAGATAACGCACCGATAACCCCTACGCCGATACTCCATCCAACACCGATTTGATCGTTGTAGTTTCTCAGAATAAACAATTCAAATCCTGTTGTGGCAATCATCGCCGCCGGCAAAAGCCAAGACTTCCAGCCTGTATGGTTTCGGTATAACTGAACGAGCGCAACCCATCCAGCTCCGACAAGTGCAGCAATCGGCGGCGCCAGCATAATGAGATAATAATGATGGAAAAATTCTGCTACGCTGAAGAATCCGGCAATCGGCACAAGCCATGCAACCCAGAACACCGTCTCCTTCTGCTCAACAGATAATCTTCTTCTTTCTCTCGAGCCTGCAATCAGCAAGCCTGCCATTCCAAAAAGCGCAAATGGCAGCAGCCAGCTGATTTGATCAGATAGTTCTTGTTGGAAGAGCCGAAGCGGGCCAGGTGTTCCCGTTCCGAACATTCCTGTACCTGATTGCATTTTCGATCCGCCTGAACCGCCCTTACCTCCGTCGCCGCCAGGTCCGCCTTGTCCGCCATCTCCTCCGCCGTTTGGAGGGCCTCCTTGACCGCCGCTTGGCATTTCCCCATTGGATGGCGGTGCCGTCATATTGCCATTTGCAGATTTGTCATCGTTTGATGTACTGCTGCTTGATGACTGATTAGGCGGTGCTTGAGCGTCAGATGAACTGTTCTCCGCAGAAGGCATTTCTTTTGCTGTGTCTCCGCCTGACCCGCCCTGACCGCCGCCGGAATTTTGTCCTGTCAGCCGCTGAATTCCGTTGTATCCGAAAGCCAATTCCAAAACAGAGTTGGTCTGGCTGCTTCCGACATAAGGGCGTTTGCTGGCAGGGATATTGTCAACGATGAGCGGCCATGATAACGAAACTGCCGCTAACACGACTAATGCGCTTCCTAAAGAAATGATTTTTTTCTTGATTGTGGCATTTGCCGCAATCAGGTAGAACAATAAGAAAGCCGGTAAAATCATATAAGCTTGAAGCATTTTTGTGTTGAAACCTGCACCAACGACGAAAAATGCTGCTAACAGCCAGATCAGCTCTCCTTTTCTGATGGCTTTAAAGAGAAGCCATGTAGCCAGCAATAAGAAAAATACCAGTAATGCATCAACATTGTTTGTCCGGGCCACAGCCACCGCAATCGGTGTACATGCCATGATGAAAGAGGCAATTCTTGCTGCCGTCTTACCGAATGTCGGTTTTATTAACAGATACATTAAAAGGACAGAACCTACACCAGCAAGTGCCTGAGGCAGGATGACGCTCCAGCCGTGCATACCGAATATAAGTGCGCTGATGGTTTGTATTTGGAACGTAATAGGGGGTTTATCAACCGTTATAAACCCCGCCGCGTCGAATGAGGCATAGAAAAAATTATGAAAGCTTTGCATCATACTTGAGACTGCAGCGGTGTAATAAGGATTCACCGTATCATCATTCCAGATGTTATAGAT
Source organism: Bacillus sp. PAMC26543 (assembly GCF_014250375.1). NCBI lineage: Bacteria > Bacillati > Bacillota > Bacilli > Caryophanales > Bacillaceae > Bacillus > Bacillus sp. PAMC26543. The sequence goes on from NZ_CP060193.1 coordinate 2,788,639, forward strand.
ATTTAAAAATGCAGATGCGAGCAAAATGAGAATCAGGAAGATGTCCAGCTCGCGTTTTTTCTTTTCCACGTTTGTCTTCACTCCTTTTCGTCTAACTTTGAAATAGTGTAACAAGCAAATATGAAAAAACTATTAATAAACAAAGGCAATATTTTTGCCAAAACCAATTCATACGATCAGTCCATAAAAGCAAAAGTTTTCGGGTCTTTATCCTGATCTAAATCTGATATTTTGTACCTAATATCCATATGTAAGCCGTTTTTGAACAAAAATAGCCTTCCGGTGACGCCGGAAGGCAAAGAATCACAATATATCGTTATTGAATCGGCTTCAGTCTTGCTTCGATTTCCTCTCTTCTATGCTCAAGATATGGCGGAAGAGCGATGGTTTGGCCAAGCTCATCAATTTCTTCATCAACCATAAAGCCCGGACCGTCTGTAGATAATTCAAACAGAATGCCGTTCGGTTCTCTGAAATACAGCGCCTTGAAATAGTAGCGCTCAACGATGCCTGAGTTGCTAAAGCCTTCCCGGCTGATGATGCGGTGCCATCCGGCAAGCTCTTCTTCGTCTCTCACGCGAAATGCGACATGATGGACACTTCCTTTTCCTTGACGTTCGCGCGGAAGATCATTTCTTTCAATTAAATGGATTTCTGTGGCCGCACCGCCTTCTCCAGATTCTAAAATGACCGCTGTTCCCTGTCCTTCAACCGGCTCTCGGCTGACCTCTGTAAACCCAAGAATATTGGTTAATACATGTAATGTTGGTTCAGCGTACGGCACTGTCAATTCAACAGGCCCTAACCCGCGAAATGAAAATTCTTCCGGAATGCCGCTTTGTTTAACAGGCAGACCATAACCTTTGCCTTTCTCATCAGCAGTCAGCACAAGGCGCTGTCCTTCATGATCTTCGAACGCCAATATGTCACGTCCGGCTCTTTGGGCGATGCCGCTATGCGCTACCTGATGCTCTTCAAAACGTTCTTTCCAGTAATGCAGCGCTTCTGTGCTTGGAACACGTAATCCAATAGAAGAAATACTGTTTGTTCCCGCATGAAACGGCGCAATGCGGGGAATCTCAAAAAACGTCAGTTCCGTTCCCGGATTTGCCACTTCATCTCCGTAGAATAGATGGTACATCGTTGGTTCATCTTGGTTTACGGATTTTTTGACGAGTTTTAATCCTAATACTTTACTATAGAAATCTAAGTTTTTTTGCGCGTCAGCTGTTAATGCGGACACGTGGTGAATGCCGTTGACTTTCATATGCTGTCCCTCCAGGTCAATTTATCTCGATTTCGAGATATTATATCAAAGATGTATATTTATTTTCCTAATTACAAGGTATTTTATTCACATACGAAAGTCAACATATCAGCTTCATCTAGGTCCGGCATCCTGCTAAGTCCCGATGTCAGCCGTTTAATGTGCTCATTCTCCGCTTGAACACCTTTCGCAAAACACGAACTTTAGATAAGATTACACTCAATTTCATTCGTTTCAATAGATAGTAAATAGACGATTTCACAGATTTTACGAATGGAAATAAAGCAAATATCGAAAATCAGAAAATTTATTTTATTTCACTTTTCTAAAATAGGGTTTACAATATGAAAAATAGATTCTTCATCACGAAGCTTCATCATAGGAGGTTAAGGACATGCATACTGAAGAAAACGGTTTAAAAAAAGAGATAGGCCTCTTGTTTGCCCTTACTCTTGTTATTGGAACCATTATCGGTTCCGGCGTTTTTATGAAGCCCGGTGCTGTGCTCGCTTATTCAGGAGACTCAAAAACTGCGCTATTTGCGTGGCTGTTGGGCGGTATATTAACGCTGGCAGGCGGACTGACGATTGCAGAAATCGGTACGCAGATTCCGAAAACAGGCGGACTTTATACGTACCTTGAAGAAGTATACGGCGAGTTTTGGGGATTTTTATGCGGCTGGGTGCAGATCATTATTTACGGCCCGGCGATTATCGGGGCACTCGGTTTATATTTTGGATCCTTAATGGCGAATCTTTTCGGCTGGGGTTCAGGACTATCAAAGGTAATCGGTATTATCGCAGTTATCTTTTTATGTGTAATTAATATTATCGGTACAAAATACGGCGGTTTTGTTCAAACGCTGACTACGGTCGGAAAGCTGATTCCGATTGCTTGTATCATTATTTTCGGCCTTTGGAAAGGCGATCAGCATATCTTTACAGCCGTAAACGAAAGCATTTCTGATATGAATTTCGGTGCAGCCATTTTGGCCACATTGTTTGCTTATGACGGATGGATCCTGCTTGCGGCTCTCGGCGGAGAAATGAAAAATCCTGAAAAGCTTCTGCCTCGCGCAATGACTGGCGGACTGTTAATCGTAACAGCCATTTATATCTTCATTAATTTTGCGCTGCTTCACATCCTGTCCGCAAACGAAATTGTGACACTTGGAGAAAATGCGACAAGCACTGCTGCCAGCATGCTGTTCGGTTCAATCGGCGGAAAGCTGGTCAGTATAGGAATTATTGTCAGCATCTTCGGCTGTTTAAACGGAAAGGTTCTTTCTTTCCCGCGTGTGACCTTTGCGATGGCAGAACGAAAACAGCTGCCTTTTGCTGAGAAATTGTCCCGCGTGCACCCGACATTCCGCACACCGTGGATTGCGATTTCTTTCCAAATCGCTGTGGCGATCATCCTGATGCTCATCAGTAATCCTGATAAGCTTTCTGAAATCTCTATTTTTATGATCTATATTTTTTATGTGATGGCCTTTTTTGCAGTATTTATTCTTCGCAAACAAACAAAGGGAAAAACACGTGCTTACAGTGTTCCGCTTTACCCGTTCATGCCGATATTGGCGATCGCAGGTTCATTCTTTGTATTGGGAAGCACAATCATTACAGACACATTAAGCTGCGGATTATCAATTCTCATCGGCCTGGCCGGACTCCCTGTGTATTATTGGATGCAAAAACGAAAAGCCAGCTAAAAAAACGGTTCCCTTGTTTAGGGAACCGTTTTTTAGTGAATCAGAAGATAAATGTTGACAAAAAAAACACAACTTTTGATATACTTTTTACGTTAACCAGAAAGATTTTGCAAACTTGGTTCGTTTTTTTGAGGTGAAGTAGGCCAAAATAAGGAGACACGTTTTATCGAAAAAGTCAAGCCGCGTTTTTTTCGACTTTTCCTGTTTTTTTTCGACAAAAGGCTATATAATAATTTGATGTGTGCATTGTTCATTCAAACTATGGAGGGTTTTTAATGATAAGAAGAAAAAAAGATAAGTTCTCACTCCTTTTAACAGAAATTGCAAAGAACATAGACGAAACTGCAGAATATTTTTTGAATTTTAAGGTCACTAACCAAACGACGCTTAAAGAGTTTGCAGATACGTTAAAGGAATATGAAACAAAAGGTGACAATCATGTTCATGTCATGATCAAAGAGCTTAACAAAGCATTCATCACTCCTATTGAGCGCGAGGATATCCTTCAGCTGACAAACAGCCTGGATGATGTGCTTGACGGAATCGAACATTTCTCTGCCATGATGGAGATTTTCTCAATTACTTCATCAGACGAGCATATCGATAAATTCAGCGGATACATCAGAGAATGCGCGAAAGAAATTTTGATTACAATTGAGCTGCTGGCAGAAAACCGCTTAAAGGATATTCAGCCTCACGCGATCAAAATTAAAGAGTATGAGCACAGCTGTGACAACCTGCACAGAAAATCATTAAAGAATCTTTTCGGAAATGAAACAGATCCAATTAAAGTCATTCAATATCGTGAAATTTACGAAACACTTGAAGAAATTGCCGATTCGTGCCAAAGTGTTGCCAATAATCTTGAAACCATCATTATGAAAAACGCGTAACGAGGGGTAAAAATGGATATTCTATTTATATTAACGATACTAATAGTCATTTTTGCTCTGGCGTTTGATTTCATCAACGGGTTTCATGATACGGCGAACGCAATTGCGACTTCAGTATCAACAAAAGCGCTGAAACCGCGCCATGCCATTATAATGGCGGCAGTGATGAACTTTGTCGGAGCAATGACGTTTACAGGTGTTGCCAAAACCATTACGAAAGATATTGTAGACCCTTATACTTTGGAAAATGGCTCTGTTGTTATTTTGGCTGCTTTAGTCGCAGCAATAGCGTGGAACCTGCTCACTTGGTATTACGGCATCCCAAGCAGCTCATCCCATGCCATCATCGGGGCGATTGCCGGTGCAGCCGTTGCGGCAGCCGGATTTACTGCGTTAAATTATAAGGGCTTCATTAAAATCATTGAGGCACTCATCTTATCACCAATTATTGCCTTTGTCCTTGGTTATATTCTTTACAGCATCGTCAAGCTGATCTTCAAAGACAGCAATTTGGCGAAAACAAACAAGCAATTCCGCAGAGTGCAGATTATAACTGCTGCCCTGCAATCCTATACACACGGAACAAACGATGCGCAAAAAGCAATGGGAATTATCACAATGGCTCTCATCACAGCAAATTTACATACTTCTGCTAATGATATTCCAACCTGGGTGCAATTCGCCTGCGCGACAGCCATGGGTCTCGGAACTTCAATCGGCGGATGGAAAATCATTAAAACCGTTGGCGGAAAAATCATGAAGATTCGTCCGGTAAACGGTGTATCCGCTGACTTAACCGGGGCAGCCATTATTTTCGGCGCCACATTTATTCATTTGCCGGTCAGTACAACCCACGTCATTTCTTCATCAATCCTTGGCGTCGGTGCATCACACCGGGTAAAAGGCGTAAACTGGGGCACAGCTAAGCGGATGCTCATTACATGGGTCATCACGCTTCCGATTTCAGCGACACTTGGTGCTATCGCCTACTTTATTTTAAATATGATTTTTTAATGTGGAACCGCTTCTTAACAGAAGCGGTTTTTTGATGGAACAGGAAAACCAGCCGCATCTCTCGAATACAATAATCAGAACCTATTACAGATGCGAGGGATTGATGTATGCTTTTATTCTTTCAAATCATGGTCTGGTGCACTATGGCCGCTTTAGGCTTATACGTATACGCCACATGGCGGTTCGAAGCGAAGGTCAAAGAAAAAATGTCCGCCATCCGAAAAACATGGTATTTGCTGTTTGTTTTGGGCGCCATGATATACTGGACATATGATCCCTCTTCCCTGTTCACAAACTGGGAACGGTATGTCATTGTCGCTGTCAGCTTTGCTTTAATTGACGCTTTTATCTTTTTGAGCGCTTATGTGAAAAAACTGGCCGGCAGTGAACTGGAAACAGACACAAGAGAAATTCTCGAAGAAAACAACGAAATGCTCCACATGTATCTCGATCGGCTGAAAACATACCAATATCTATTGAAAAACGAACCGATTCATGTTTATTATGGAAGTATAGAAGCATATGCTGAAGGAATTGATAAACTGCTGAAAACCTATGCTGATAAAATGAATCTGACGGCCAGCCTTTGTCACTATTCGACACAGTCTGATAAAGACCGGTTAACCGAGCACATGGAGGATCCCGCTGACGTGCAAACGAGGCTGGATCGAAAGGATGTCTATTACGACCAGTATGGAAAAGTAGTGCTCATTCCCTTTACAATTGAGACACAGAGCTATGTCATCAAACTGACGTCTGACAGCATTGTAACGGAATTTGATTATTTGCTATTCACATCATTAACGAGCATATATGATTTGGTGCTGCCAATTGAGGAGGAAGGTGAAGGATAATGGAAAACGCGTTTCAAAACGGATGCCATCCGCGGGCAAAGAAACCGTTTAAAATCCTGAAAAAACGTTCAACCACCAGTGTCGCAAGCTATCAAGTCAGTCCGCACACAGCAAGAATCTTCAAAGAAAACGAACGGCTGATTGATGAGTATAAACGAAAAAAAGCATGATCACACTAAAAGGACAAGAGAAACAGCTCTTGTCCTTATTCCTTTTCTTAAGGGGTTACATATAATAAAACAAACAGAGGATAATGTCAGGTGATACAGTGAAAAAATTGGTGCGGCGTGTGAAGGTTATTGATTACGGGAGGTTTGGCTTTTCCGGGTATTCGCTTCGGGTGAGGGAGCGGAGTGCAGGAATTTTAAAAAAATTGAAGAAGAAAAAATAAATCCCGGAGCAACTCCGGGATTTTTTGTTCTACCATCAGCTAACTTGAGCTGAGATCTTCGCTTTTGTCGCAGGTCCGTAGATACCGTCAGCGGGTAGACCGTTAACAGACTGAAAACGCGCAACCGCGTCTGCTGTTTTCGGCCCGTAAATGCCGTCAATTCCGTTGTTCACAGCTCCTTTATCAGGATAAAAGTAGAGAGCCGCCAGCGCTCGTTGCACCTGAAAGACGTGTTCGCCTGAGGTATATGGTGTTGTCAGCTGAATGCGTCAGGGAGCGGATAGAGTTCTGGCTCTGCAGCGGACGATGGAGCACTTACAATTAACACTTGACCAACCTGAATGAGATTCGGATCTTCGATATTGTTCCACTCTTGCAGCTGAGCAACAGTAACACCGAACGCTCTCGCTATGGATGTAAGTGTGTCACCTTTTTTTACGACGTAAGTTTGGCTCCCGCCACCGCCAATTCCCGCTTTAAACGAGTCCCACGTATCCAACAGTTTGCGAGGGCATTCCTTCCCTGACCAATATTTGTGAGGCACGACGTTAGCGAGGCTGATACCGTGTTCATCCATCAATGTTTTGATCAGCCACTGGGCATTAGCTGTTGCTTGTGCAAAGTCGCCATCCGCATTTTCACAAATTTCAATCCCAATAGAAGCCCGATTGCCGCTTCCGTTCCCGTCTCCTGCATGCCAGCCGTTTTCATTTAACGGCAGATGCTGATAAATCTCTGTATCATCAACTGTAAAATGCCAGCTTGTTGCCGTATCAGGGTTTTTCAAATAGCGGGCATGCGCTTGGGCATCGGCGCCTGCTGCCGTATTCGCTGTATTGTGTACGGTAATATAAAGTGGTGTCATCGCGTAGCCTGGACGATTATTTGCACCGACCGGAATAAAGTCTTGAATAATGTTAACCATTTTCATCTCTCCTTATTTCGTCAGATTATTTTCCTTTAACAAGTCGCGTTGCTTTTTCCCTTTTTCTGTTACATAGTTGTTTTTAAACCAAGCTGCCAGTGTTGTCCCAATTGTGAAGATCACTGATCCTGCTGAATACAGAGCATCTGCAAGCTGATTCACCTGCTCTTCCTGTATGTCCAATGGTGATTTGCCAAACATCAGCATGCTCTGGTTGATGAGCGCAAGCAAAAGAAGCACCGTCCTAGTGACCGTGCCTTTATCATACGTTTTCATGATAATCCCCCTTAATGCTGCAGCAGGTTGTACATAATGGCGATCGCTCCGCCAATGATCCCTGTGCACACTGCTGTAATGATGGCACCTGTAATGGTGCGCTTAATCCATGTTGTATTTTCATCAATTTTGTTTAATTTTTCGTTCAGCGTCATGATTTGCTGGTCTTGCCGGTCAGACACGCGTTCCAATGCCGAAACTCTCTGTTCGAGCGCTTTTTGCTCGCCTTTCATGTCTGCTAAATCCTGCTGAAACACATTAACATCTATGTCTTGCTGCATCATTCACTCCTCCTTTACATGCGGATCACCTCCTTTCCGAGGCCAATTGCAATGGTTAAGAGACCGCGGTTCCTTTAATTGATAGACTCCCGCCGGTCATGCTGGCAATCTCCATTACGATCTCCTTAAAGCCTTTAATATCAAAGGACCAAGCCTCATCCTTGCCTAAGGTGCTGCAAGCGGAAGAAGCATCATCCGATTTCACGCCTCTGATTGGAAGTTTCTGTCCTGACACAGATTTCCCCCAAAATTTCACCTCACTCGTTTCCGCTGTGCCGAATACTTCAACGAGTAAATGCGCGGCACCGTCCACGGGTAAAGCAGTACCTTCGCCGGCGGACTCGGCATTTTCATGAAAAACAAAGTCAAACGTTTTGCCAGCTTCCACTTTCAGCCGCCCATCGTCTGTTTGGTTTTCCTTCAAATCGATTTGCAAAGGAAGATTTTCATTTAAGCGTACGTCCATTTCACCTGCGCCGACTGATTGGTATAACACAAACTCTGATTGCTGGAGATTTCCGTTAACATATCGGAATCGGTAATAGCGTTTTGTGATATACACCCATTCAGTCGCTGTCAAAACACCTGCTGCGACATTAACTACTGCTGTCGTTGTCCAGACATTGTTATTGTCGCTTTCTTCTATAAAGAGCGTGCCTTCACGATCTGCATACGCCCAGCCCTTTACTTTAGAAATCAGAACTGAGCCAAGCCGGTCTTGTCCGAGCTGACTGTATGCCTCAGTGGCCTTTAACGCGGCATTTGTTAAAATCTCCGCTACACCTGAGAGATTTGAAACAGGTGTGACAAAATCGGTTTTTTTTCCTCTATACGGCTTTACAGCTCCAGCTTTTCCAGTCTTATCGAGAGGAAACTCATATTGATACTTGACCATTTTTATCCTCCTTTTCATGTAAAAACGAGCAAAATAAAAAAGCCTACATGGCTTTACCGGTAATTTCTTCATACTGGCCAGAAGTGATCAGTTTTTTGTTCACGCCTTCTGCCAGATCCTCAAATGAACAGTCTTGATATGCGATGGCCTGTTTCACCATATCCGTTGTCGCCCACTCATAGTAGAGGGCAAGCACCCAATAATTCATTCAGCACGCTCTCCTTTCAAAGATAATAATGAAAGCTTTATATCTGACAGCTCGCTCCCCAACGTTTTGTTTAGCTCTTCAAGCTGCTTGCGTGCCAGCTTTTCCTGCGACAATTCCTGAGCAAGCAACCCCACCTGATCAGGCGGCTCGTACGGAGGATTTTTTTGCAGCTCCTCCCACCAGGATTCAAGCTCTTTTTGAGTTGGGATGGGGGCGCGCAGGTTCCATTTTTCAATGTAGGAACCATTTCCGTCATTCCGCAGCTCGAAATCCTTTCTTGGCACAGCGTCAGGGTATTTGTACATGATTGCATCGTATAATATCATTTTGCACCTCCTATAGTGTAGGGAAATTTCGGCCTCCGAGTTCTAGGATATCAAAGTAATTTTTACTAACGGACGTATCATCAACAATATACCGAGTTTCTGTACCTGTGTACCCCACATAAACGTAGATTTCGACATAATCACCCGCATTAAGCGATACCGCAACCGATCCTGTAACAGTTACATAAAATTCTTTTGAATCACTATTATCTTTAGGAGCTGGCGTTCTAAACTGATTCATTAATTTATATTGCGAACCATTCACATACGTATACAACTCAAAATTGGAATACTGTAATGTATTTTGAAAATATAAGCTGGCATTAACCAAATACATACCAGTGTGACTTGCTACAAATCTACTGTTCGATGGATCATACAGTTTATTGCTATCCTTCAATACATTTTTAAATAATATTTTATTTTGTTCCCCTTTATTCAGTGCTTGTTTACCTGTTGTTTTTGCAATCATATGCCCGAAACCAGAGATTTTTTCCCAAGGAGTCCATCCTGAACCAGACCACCAGTGACGTATCCAAGTTCCGGTACTATTTGCATATACACTTGTTTCATTACCTGTGCCATAAAAATATTGTGTAAAACGATAATCACTATATTTTTCATTTTTCACAATTCCATACCCTAGCGGATAACCTGTTGTATTTCCTTGGCCAATATCCATTAGTGTTAACCCCGGAGGATAATCATTCCCTCCAGTTCTTGCGTCTTGTATTGCATTAGAGCCTGTAAGAATGGTTAACTTTTGGTTTGTATAATTTGTGTCAACATAGTTTTTAGCATCAGCCAAAGCTTTATCAGCTTTGGTTTGAGCACTTACCTCAGTCTCGATCTTATTCCATCCTTTAAACACGCCATCTGTATGAATCGTTGCCATCCAAAAGGTTCCGTCGTAACTTCTAGATGCAAAAATGGTTTTTCGCCCGCCACCTCCTGTTTCGATAACATCATAGTTATACCATGATCCATCTCCTGAAACAGGATTGTTTGTTATGACATTCCCTAATGCATAATAAAAACCAGAGGGCAGCGTTAATAAGTCAGTTCCATCTGGGATTTTAGTCCGGCAGCCCTGAGTATCAGTTAATTTATATAGTTGTGCATTATTCCATTTGTCCTTATCGGCTTTTGTTACGTGGATATCTGTTTTATTGGCATGTGCATCTATTTTGTCCTGTGAACCTTCAACCGATTCGATCTCTCGCCAAGGTGTCCAAGCCTCTGAATTAGCCACTTTATTCCTCATGAATTTCCTTCGGCCAGTAGATATTGTGTCAATGCTACTATAAGACGTGTATTCTTGATATGCATACGTGCTGTAGTTATAAACCATTAAATAACCATTGTTATCCACTGGAGCATTTAATGCTGTAGTCACACCACTCATGTAATAGAATCCTGTTTCGGTGATCGTATTGAAATCTGCACCTTTACGGTACTTTGCGACACCGTTATCCTGAGTTATTTTAAAGAGCTGTGAGTCGTTCCACTTGTCTTTATCGGATTTTGTTACGTGAATATCTGCTTTATTGGCATGTGCATCTATTTTCTTTTGAGACCCCTCTGTAGTTTCTGATTCAATCCATGCCGTCCATGTTGTAGAATCATTTTTTCTTATTCTAAAAAGTGATTGTTCTCCCTTAAATCCGTCATAAGCTATTTGAACAAGTGTGTTTTTATAGCTCATCACAAGGAGAAAGCACATGTTTAGGCCCGGACCGTTCAAGCCGTCATTGTATATCAAGTACATACCAGTATCGATTAAATCATTATAATCAGTAATTTCGTTCACACTCTTGTAGAAGACTCTACCATCATCGCCTGATATCTTACTTAACTGCGCGTTGTTCCACTTTGACCTGTCAGTAGCAGTAATGTGTATCGTATCGTCATTCACATGCAGTTCAAAATCTTTTTTTGGTGCCTGCTGCACATTATCCACATTCCCCAGCCCGACTTGCGCCTTTGTTGTGTTGTGGGGGTTGTTCATGTCGTTTTTGTGGGCAGCCAGGTCGGTGTGGGCGTCTTTTATGCCTTTTTCCCAGCGGTTGACGTCGTCCTCGTTAATTGGATCATCCGGAAGCCAGTCTGTTTTTTCTTCGTATGCCATGTTTACACCACCTCAAAGGTAAATCTGAAATCGAGTGTTCTGTTTTCACTCACGTCCAGGTCTGTTTTTCTTTCTGTAATGATGTTGCCCAGCTCGTCTAAAATTTGTACCGTTTCTATATGTTTAATATCTTCCTCACGTTTTGTCAGAACGGTCACTGTTGCTCCTTCAATGGTGAGCTCCACTATTTCTGTTTCTTGGCCGTTAAGCAGCACGTGATGAATCCTGCTTTTGAGATCGGCAGCTGTACGTTCTCTGTATATGGTTGAAATCAAGTTAAGACCACCTCATTATTGTTAAGGGTGACAGAATAACCGACCTTCAGCTCACTGGCTGTTCGGTATCTTCGGTGATTCAGTATGACTGTGTCCTTTATTTGGAGCGTCTCATTCAATCCGCCTCTGAGCGTATACGCCAGATGTGCCGGCTTCATATTTTCCAATGCTTCGATCAGCTCATTCATGTGCTGGAGATCATCAATATTGATGTCTACATTAAAGCGGTATTCACCGGGCAGCAGGCGGACTTGTGCCGACGGTTTTTTTAAGAAACGGTTCACCGCCTGCTCAATGGCCCTGTAGGTGATCGGCGGGATGTTCGACATCTTCGAAATGAGCCGTAATCGCCTGATTTCATCGGTGTCTCCCGATTCCCGCGGCACGTTTAAAATCTTTTCCCAGCGGCTAAGCCCCCATGTTGCTGTCGGGACAAATAACTGGTCTGTCAGATCAAATATGCTGTTATTTTGCTGATCAAACTCAGGTGCTTCCGCTTTCAGCAGCTCCGACATTTCTTTTAAGCTGGTGAGAAACGGCGGCAGATATGAAATCATGTCATCTTGTTTGCTCAATGATCTTCACCTGCCCAAGCTTAGGGATTTCTACGTCGCTCAGCACTAAATTTTCGGAAGTGCCGTTGATTTTAATATTTGAATAATCACTGACAGACGGCGAATTATAGACGATGTTATTAATTTGAGAAAGGCGGATAATGTTATCTTCGAATGCCATTTTCTTAAAGAGATTTAAAACGCCTTCTTGAATTTCTGTCTTTACTTCATCAATCGAGTGATTGACTTCTGGAAGCACCTCGGCAGAAATCTCAACTTCCTTCCAGACCGCGCTTTCCACTGTGACAACGGCTCCGATTGGTGCCTGTCCCTCGCCCTGACCGGGCTCAGGGTCAATATAGTCTTTCACTTTTTGAATTAAGATTTCAGAAGCAGGTTCAAGGTTGGCATTCGTGACGACAATTTTAACCGTCCCATCTCCGTTCCAAAGCGGGAAGATCTTTGCCTTTCCAACACCGTCCACTTCTTCAGCCCACTCTTTATAATGCATTTTATTGGCGCTGACAGCCTCACGCCGAACCCTCGTAAAATACCGTTCTCTTAAACTATCGTCTCCTTCTTCTTCACGCCCCGGAATCAGGATTTCTTTGACAATGGCTTTTTCCAATCCCGGGATGGTATCCAGTGACAACAGATTGCGTCCGGTCAGATTGGCGTTTCCTGCTTCTCCCGGCGTTTCACAGACAAGCGTCCCGTCTCCTGTATATTGAAAATAAAGATTGTCCACATAGAAGCGGGAGCCTTCAGGAATTCTGACGCCAGCTGTGAACTCCCCTGCTCTCACGGCCTTTGTTGCAGCTGTCCGTTCAATCCCCGCTTCCGCAGCGCGCCGGTCCAAAAATTCTCCTTGCGCAGTATCAGAAAACACAAGCTCAAGCACGGTATCAAGCCATATATACGACTTCGCAAGCTCGGCTGCCGCTGGGGCTAATGCGTTATAAATAACACTGCCTTCTCTCGTGTCAATATCTGCGGAGATGCTGTTCAGCATACGCTCCATAATCTCTTCAAAGGTCTGATCCTCAAACATCTTCGCCAATCACCTCCTCAATCTCAAGCGATCCTTCATCTGTCTCGACTACAAAGGAAACATGAAACGCATCGCCTTGTTTTTCTATCTCAAAGTCTGTTACAGCGGAAATACGGTCATCATAAACAAGTGCCTCTTCTATGAGCCTTGGAATCTCCATTTTTTTGTAGGCATCAGTCGTCTCATGATCTGTAAGCACGTCCTGAAGCTCATTTCCGACATTATGGCTGTAAACTGAATACGCATATCGTTCAGTTTGTAAGGCGATATACACAAACTGCCTGATTGCTTCAAGCCCGGTAATCAGCTCATTTGTAATTCTTCCGTTTTCAAAATCTATTTTGTAGGTTTGCGAGGTTTCAATGACTTCGCCGTCATCTTCAATATCCTCAAACTCCACTTCTGGTGTCAGGGCCATGATGCCCCCTCCTTTATACATGCTAAATAAAAAACCACTTCGTCCGAAGCGGTTTTGTTTACAGTTTATCTAAAATAAAAAACGATTGCCCGCCTGTCAGAGCTGCAGTCATGATGCGATCCCCCAACTCGAGTGCATCATCTCCTCCGGACTGCAACCGTTTTGGGATGATGAGGGCGTCAGCCGGTATAATCAGTTTGCTGTTTTCTTTTAATTTGATTTCAGCAGGAGAAACCGAAACCACCTCAGCTGGGAGCAGCTCCACCGGAGATTCAGCATCAACCGCACCGACGGCCAAATGTTTGATGGCTTCACTCAGTCTCATCAGGAAACCCCTTCCGGCATCGTATTCTTTTCGACAACATCAATGGTCATCGTATGTTTCGTTCCTTTAAACTCATGCCGGTCTGTATCTACCCAATAGGTTTTTTTGATACCTGCCTCCGGAATGGATATAAAGACAGGCAAGCCGCTCTGTACTTCTGGAATGCCGATGGCCTGAATATTTTTCAGTTCTTTTTTTACGCCCTTTTTTTCAGCAAGTCGTACGTCGGCCCTCTGCTGAAGCTGCGCCTGGTTAATTTCGTCTGTTACGGTCTCCGTATATTGAAGCACGCCGTATTTGTTTAAGCCTGAACTGTCCTTCGCAGACGCTTTATACGTCTTATTATCCTTCTGGCGGCGCAGCACCACCCGTGTTGCCGTGTCGTTTATAGACGTGCTGTATTGGTAGCCCGTAATATTGACGCCGGTTTCCAGCACCCATACCTCTGACGGATCTGGCCAAGCGCGCAGGCCCAGCTTTCCTTTTTCCGAATACAGCTGATAATTCCGGCCTGTCTGGCTCTTTGTCTGTTTTAAAGCCTTCAATATGATGTCGTACAGGCTCGTATCATTTTTAATCACAAGGCTTTTGATCGTATGACTTGTGTTCGCAATAGAGGTTGTCGGAATTTGAAAATCATTGGCGATCCTCCTGATCATCTGGTCAGCACGCTGATTGGAAAACACGTACACATCCTGATTTTTGACCAGATATTGCAGCATATCGTACGCACTGAAGGCAAGCGTATGTTCATCAGGCGTTCGGGCGAAGACGATCCCGCGGAAAAGCTCTTTTCCCTTCCACTTAAACAAGACGGTATCTCCTTCTGTGACGCTGTAATACGTCTGGTCGCCCTGTTTAATGACGATGGTCGCTTCTATGGAGCGCGGCGCTTGATATCGGTGCCCCTCCAGCGACACGCTTTCCGCTACCAGTTCAAGCCATTCTGTATCTTTAATGACGAACAATTCTATCATCATACATCACCTGCTTCATTGCGGTATCTTTAATTTTTGACCGGGAAAAATCCAGTGGCCCGGCTGCCTGATATTTCGTTTACTTCGCTTGATCATCGCTGTTTTATTGGCGTTCCAAATTTTGCGCCATTGCGTGCTGTTCCCGTAAAATCTGCCGGCAATGTCCCAAAGCGTGTCTCCCTTTTTCACTGTATAGGTTTTCGGAGAAGCCTTTGACGGACGTTTTGCCTTTGTTTTTTTCTTTTGCTTGATTTTTCGGGGTGAGGCGGTTTTGTATTCTTTTAGTACAATATCAAAATCCCTGTCTCCTATCTCTTTGTCACCTTCACTGTATTTAAGGCTTTCAATGCTGCATGTCATATTGATTTTTGTTCCTGTAATTAAAAATTGAACAGGCTTTTTAGCCTTCATCCATTTTTCAATTTTAACAATGGCGTTCTCTGGAGAAGGGATATTCTGATATTCAGCTATCGGGCTGTATTTCTTCGGAAAAAACGAAGAGAACGAAATTTCTTTCGCTCCCTGTTCGTCAATAAATGTAAGGTCACCGAACTTAGCTACTTTAACCGTCTCATTCTGAACCGTATTTGAAATATTCAGCTGGTCGGGAAGTACGGGGAGCCGCAGCTTGTCCTTCCCTTGTGAAATCCAAAATTCATATACGGATTTAGTCAAATGCAACGACTCCCTTCGTTCCAATATTGATATCCTTTTGCAGTTCGTCTATAAGCGCCTGCTTGATTTTCGCTGCAAGAGTTTCAGCGTCTTGTCCATTATGGAAGTGCTGGTCACCATTAAATTGAATATAAATTTCTTTTGATCCGGATACTGCTGTCGTTGGCCGGCTTGCCGAAGTAACAGCGGAGACTTGGCCTGATGAAAGCTCAGACTGCTGGGATTGAGACGGATCTGTCACTTCCATACCCAGAGCTTGCGCTGCTCTCTGAAGGAGGTAGCGGCCGCGTATGCCTCGCTCCTCCGGAATGATCCATTCCCGCTTGTTTCCTTCACCGACACGGGCGATTTGTTCTTTTGTGATCAGTCCGCCGTTGGCATAACCGACATAGGGACCTCCACGTTTTAAGCTTTTAATACCAGGTACATTATCAATTGAGCCGTATCTGCTTTTGATATAGCCGATAGCGGCAGCAGCGTTGTGAATCGGATTTCTAATGTTACCCATGCCCGGTGCTTTATGAGCATTAAATGTGGTCGGGACTGTCTGCATGAGTCCTTGTGATGGATTTCCCGCCTTCGCGTTGCTATCCCACAGGTTAATAGAGTTCGGGTTGCCCCCTGATTCATACTGAGCAATCGTCATCAATCCTGGAAGCCAGCTTAATGGTGTCTTTGTGGCCATCATTGCAGCCATAAGCCACTGCTTCACATTTCCCCCTACTGCACCCATTCCGGAATAAGCAGCTGCCAGTGAACCGGCTTGCTTTTCAGCGTATTTTTTCACATCGACAGAATCCAATCCTTTTACTACACCGACAGATGCAAAGCGACCGAGACTCATCATAACTCGAGAAGGCGAATGGATATCTAATTCTTCACGGAAAGCCGTCTCAACTTTTTTCGCGAGTTCCTTGGCGGCTTCATGGACTTCACTTGCCTTTGAAGTCATACCTGAAACAAAATTCCCAATCATGCCGCTTCCCCAGCCGTTTGATGATTCTTTAGAACGGACAAACGGTTTATTCACATGAGTGTTAACGTACTGATCAGTGCCTGTTTGCGAACTATTTTGTCCGGAAGCAAACCCTTTGATTGTACTGCTTCCCCATGATGAAGATTTGTTTACAGTAGCTTGGAACGGTGTTTTGACTTTTGATTGTAAAAAGCCGTCTGTTCCGGTTGCTGTGCTGTTCTGACCGTTGGCATAACCATTGATCACCTGTTTTCCGTAATTCGGAGAGTAGGAGATCAAATTTTTCATAGGCTGGCCAACGTTTTTCTGTTTCCAAGCGTCCATCGAAACGACGTTATCGCCAATACCTTGATCAAAGCCCTGCGTGAACTGTTGACCGAAAGAAGCAGCCTGTTCATTAAGGCTCGATGTGTCAACGGTAGGAGATACTGTAGCGGAAACCGTTGATCCGCCAGCTAATGGAGAAACAGCAGCTTCTCCACCTGCTGATGAAGCAGAAGCCATGTCATCAACAACGCTCATCCCCAGTTTTGAAGCTGCCTGAGAAAGAAGCATTTTACCGCGGCCCTTGTTGTTATCAACAGGGATCACAAACTCTTTACCCGCTTCACCAATCCATGAAATGGTTGGTTTCGTAATATAGCCGCCCGTCGCATTCGTTTCAGTTTCAAGAACGCTTTTTTGTTTAGGAAAAATACTTGTTGGCGCTGATGACTGAGACTGGACAAGACCAGCAATTCCTCCGCTACCGCTAGAATTTTTACCGGATGAAGACTTACCGGTTTCCTTTGTTGTTATTCCAGTAGCTTCCTCACCTCTACCGATAAGGTTATTTATGAACCGTCCTCCAGCGCCGGCCAATTCTTGGAGTTTAATGACCCACCAGAAGGTATCTTCAAACTTCGTCTTAATTCCATCAGCTATTTCGCCTAACGGATCACCCACATTTTTTTGGAACCAATCCTTAATACCTTTCCAAGCGTCTTTAACTGCTGTTATAGCTGAATCAAATTTTTCGGAAATGGATTTTTTGGCATCTTCCACTTTTGAAACAATTGGATTCCAAACATTTTCACTGAACCAAGTTGAAACTGCACTCCACTTGTCAGATATCCATGTCCATGCTTCGTTAAGCTTTGTCCATATCCAGTTTGCTGCATTAGTGACTGCATCACTTACCGGTGTCCACACATTTTCCATAAACCAAGTTGAGACTGTAGACCATAAATCCGAAATAAATGTCCATGCTTCGTTGATCTTCGTCCAGATCCAATTTGCCACGTTACTAACAGCTGTACTGATCGGATTCCAGACGTTGTTATAGAACCATGTCGCCACTTGAAGCCATTTTAATTGGATCCAGATTCGCGCATAATCAATATGTGCTTGTATCCAGCCAGCCACAGTCGCCACTGCATTACTAATCGGATTCCACACGTTATCCATGAACCAAGTTGAGACAGTAGACCATGTATCTGAGATCCAAGTCCAGGCGTCATTTATTTTTGTCCAAATCCAATCAGCGGCATCAGTGACACCGTCAACTAATGGATTCCAGACATTATCCATGAACCAAGTAGAAACAATACTCCAGAGCGCTTGGATACCATCCCAGGCAAATAAAAAAGCACCTACTACTAAATTTATGATCGGAACTGCCGTGTTATAAATTGGTGTCCACACGTTATCCATAAACCAGGATGATACGTCATTCCAGGTATCAGTCAGCCATTTCTTAGCATCCTCGAATTTTTCGGTGATCTTATCAATCTTATCTCCGGCCCAATCACTAACAGGAGTCCAGACATTATCCGTGAACCAATCCGAGAAATCAGACCAAGTATCGCTGATCCAATCGACAGCATTTTTTGCGCCGTCAACAATTCCATCCCAAGCTTTAGAAGCGCCGCCATCATCAAACCATTTGCCAATAGAGGATCCTAAATCAGAACCCCCTATACCGCCTGCGATACTACCGACAACTCCGCCAACTGCAGTGCCGACTACAGGGACAACAGAACCAATGGCTGCTCCCGCGGCTCCACCTGCAGCAGCTCCTCCAAGATTCCCCGCAAAGGAACCAACTTTTTCACCTGCATTTTCTTTGTTCATCCCGAGCAAATCGGTTGCCGCTAATGCAGTTCCCAAAAGAGGGATACCTTTCGCAAATTTCCCCAAACCTTTTAAAGGCGTTAAAACTTTCCCCCATTTTGATGAGTCGGTGGCAGTGGACCTCATGCTTCCGAGCCAGTTTCTGAACTTAGAACCAGAATTTCTTCCGCTTGTGGCATTTTCTCCTGATGCACCGCTCTGACGTCTTCGTAATACCTCGCCTGGAACTCTCAGTGTTCGTCCTGAAGTCCTTGCACTTGTCGGACTTTTTCTTTTTTTATATCTTTTGTTGGCTTTGCTTCCAGAGCTATTACCTCCGCACCCGCAGCAGCAGCAACAGCATCTCTGCCCGGTGTTGCGTTTATCAACTTTCTCGTTACTCTGCGTATTCCCAGGCGCATGATTTGGGGTATTTTCTTCATTATCATTTTTTTTAAACCAAGGAATTTTTTCAAATAACGAGTCAAGAATCTTTTCTATCACTTTATCTTTAAAAGCTGTTCCGAAGTCTTCTAATGTTTGCATAAACCAGTTCTTTTTTTCTTCCGGTTTCTTCTCGTTGATCTTATCAGCAGTTAATTTTTCTTTAGCGATAATATTAACTGTATATGTTTTTTCAAAATCTTTTAAAAGGGCTGTAATTCGATTAACGGTTTTTGTTATTTCATCAATCACTTTTAATTTAACTGTATATGTTTTTTCAAAATCTCCTAAAAGGGCTGTAATTCGATTAACGGTTTTTGTTATTTCATCAATCACTTTTAATTGAACTGAATACCCGTTTTTAAGGTTCTTTTGCAAATATCCCAATATTCGTTTTGTAGCTAGGGTGATTTGATCATTGACGAAAAGACCGACTGAAAACTGATTTCCGCTCAACATTTTTCTTATTTTTTTATAAGCATCTGTTACATGTTCAATTAGACTTACAGTAATGTTTCTTTCTTTCGGGAGCCGTTTCAGTTTATGCTCAATAACATTAAGCCCGGCAGTCGCCTGATCATCAAGAACCACTTTAACTTCAAGTGATTTTGCGAATTTCAAAACAATATAGTCATTGATCTTCCTCAATCTGTAAAAGGCTTGGTCCTCTGCCTTAATACTGATTTTGATTTGTCGATTAATGGTTTTCACCTTTTTTTCGACCATTTGGAACCCTTTATGAATTCGTTTTAACTTTTTAGAAACTTTATCTTCCAGGTCAAAACGAGCTGTCAATTTAGCGATATTATGTACCTCCTTTCCTCGATTCTTTTTCCATTAATTCAAGCTTATACCCAATCAGCCCATACAACAGCGCCTTAAAGTTTCTGGGCGCTTCATACAGTTCTAATAAATCTGATGGAGAATAATGAAGCTCGTGCATCGCATAATAGAGATACACGGCTTCTTTATGCCCATCTTTTATTAGTTTTTTGCTTCTTCTTCCAGGTCTTCTAATTCATCTTCGAATCCATTAATCTCAATCGCTTTGTTGAGCCAGTTTGCGTATTCGCCTCCTACAGACAGGACACGTTTTGCAACTTCTACCGGGTCGGCCGTTTTGTAAGCTTCTCGAAGATCTTTTGAACGGAAGTCCGGATAGACTGTCGATTCCACTGCGATTCGGGCATAAAAGCGCTGGCTGTCTAAATCTTTTACACGGCCTCTGCCTTTTACATTTTTATAAGTTGTTGTTTCTTTCTCCAGTTCGTCAATGCGCTCTGTCGTGATCGCTTTGAAAATAAATGGTACGATATTTCCTTTTTTATCAACAAAACGTTTAGAGATCGGCACTTTGATTTCTTCGGCTTCGATTGTTTTTCCCGGCATAAAAAAGGAAAGATCATATACGTTTTCGTTCTTCTCGCTCATGTAAAAAACTCCCTTATCTTTAAATTGATTTCATCATTTAAAAACAGACCTTTCTCAGAAAGGTCTGCTTATGGCTTGTTCAGTTTTGATTAAAACGTGTCAGAAAGCTTTTCAGGCACGTCGAAGTCTTCAAATGTAAACGGAACTTCTTCCTCTAATGCTTCTGAATCGACATCGAGGCTGGCGATTTTTGCGGAGTCGAAGTTTACGTCGTAAAGCGTGACTCTTTCTGTTCCTCTTCCGGAAGATTTATCATCTAACACAGCCTGCAGGGTGAAATAAGGATCGCTGCCTTTTTTGACGTAATCCATCATAAGGATCACAAATTTTGATGTGACTTTGTAAAACGTCGCTGTGCCTGTTCCGTTTGCGCCTGTTGTTTTATGGCCTGTCATGCGGCGGCCCATAATATTTACTTCAGACTTGTTTTTCTCCACATTTGCTTCAAATGTTTTGATATGCGCCATTTCTTCGCCATCGAGAAATAAGCGTCCTTCTTTACCTGAAATCGTGTTTTGTGCTTTTAATGCCATATTAGTTTACCTCCACATTAAAGTAGAATTTTTCTGCTGCGTCGACAGGCTGTACAGCAAGGTCAATCAAGAAGCCGTCACGGTCTTCATTCATTGAAATTGTGATATCTTGATCAGAATCAAAACCGGTAATACCGCCCGCATCCTGAAGCGTTGTCATGTATTGCGTAATCATCGTTTTCACATACTGAAGCCCGTCTTCAGAGGCCGGGATGTCGCTTCCGCTTCCCTTTCTTGATTTGATTAATGCTTTCAGCTCGCGTGTTAAATCGTTATTGACGGCGTCTAAGACACGGACGATTTTGTTTTTCGCAAACTTCTTGTTTTTCTCAGCCGTAAACGTGACAAGTGAGTTAATGTCTTTTTCTACGCTTACCGATTTATCGCGGGCGTCAAATGTGAATAAAAATTCGCCTTTTCCTAAGCGTTCCACAATCGCGTCGTGGTCAAGGCGGTTTAAGACATCAACGGCACCTTCATACTCCACAAATGTGAGAGATTGGTTAAAGGTTGCTCCCGCACTTGCGCCGGCTACCCACGCCGTCGCTTTGTCCGGTGTCACTTCTGTTCCATCTTCCAGCAGCACACCTTCTGTCACGTTGATGATGCCTTCATAGTCACCGCTGTAGTTGGCTGTTACCCCTTGGACTTTTTGCCCTTGACCGTCACGCAGACGCTTAATGAATGCGGCAAAGGTCGCCTTCAGCTGATCTCCTTCTGCAACCGGCAAAGCGATGACATCAAAGCTCTCCGTTTCAGCCGCAGCCAAGAAATCAGTATAGTCTGAGTTGACCGGCGCTTTATCTGTACCGCCGGATAAACGGATACCCGCAGATGCGTTCAGCGTCTCGGCAGCCGCGTCTCCCTCTGATCCAGTCAGCGGAATTGAAGAGGAAAGGTCTCCCTTTCCGGTAAATGTCACATAGCCGTTTGCTGTTAATTCTTCAGCTTTTTTGACAGTCTGTTTATCCACTTCTGATTCATCCATATACGTTGTGACATCAAATGACGCTGCATCCAGTACATTTTCATTAATGCGGATGATGATGTCATTCCCTTTTGATCCTCCGTATAGAGCAGTCGCTTTAACGCCTTCGGCAATATCGGCAGATGCTCTGACGCCTTCAGTGAGGCGGTACATCAATACCGTTTTCGCGTTTTTCTTCGCTTCACGCAACAGTAATAAAGATGGATCGTCGATGCTGAGACCCACTTTTTTGTTTAAATCCTCCACGCTTGAAATGGAGACGAATGTTTTCGCTTCGCCCCAGCTTGATGCTACCGGAAGTGCGACCGTCCCCCGTTCACCGAGTGACACCCGTTCCTGTGCCGTCGTTTTAAAATTGAAATAAATGCCTGCACGGTCCTTTTCTTTTCCTGCTGTAAATGTTCCGCCATTCATTATTGCATGACCTCCTTAGTTAAAAATGTTTGTATCAATTGACTTGCCTCTGATTTCGTCAGGCGTGTTTTGTCCACGCCAAATAAAGCCCCCTGAAGGATCTCCGGCTTAACGCCGAACAGTTCCTTTGCGTGCTTGATCAAATCCGCTGTATCAAAAAGAGCTTCCCGGCTCTCTGTATGTACAGCCTTCGCTTGTTTCTGCTTTGCCACCGCTATTTCACCCCGCTGTTCATATCGATATCCTGTAAGACAGGCTGTTCTGTTTTATGATAATAATATCGGCTGCTCCACCTGATCACCATGGCCGCCTCGCCCCTGTCTCCCACCCTCGTCTCAATTCGGGTGATGCGAAGCATATCTCCTGTCTCGTCACCGGATTCACTGAGCAGCGGAACTATATTTCTCGCTTCTCTGATGGCATCCGCGAGCCTGTCCGCTTCATCCAGCGCCTGTACGGAGTCAAGATGAAACAGCTTCACATTGAGACTGTAGGTTTTTTTAAATGTGGAGACTGTATCTGTTTCTTCAAAAACAGATGGCGCAGGGACATATAAAGACGGCACTTGAAACTGATCAGGCAGCTCGCTTTCATAAATGGGAACAGACCACTGGCTGTACAAAAAAGCCATGATCGATCCTGTTTCGCTGTTCATCCGGCTCCTCCTTTACATCTTTTTCAGCCACTGGCGCAATTTATGTTCCATTGATTTTGCAAACAGCTGTTCATATAGAAGCAGTGCATGCTCCCAATAGCTCGTGCCGGGTATCCATTTTTTCTTGAGTGCCATGCCTGTGGAAGAAGCCGGATCATAGATAAACCGTGAGCCTTGAAAATGCCCCGGCACCCATCTCACATCGTCCGCTTTCGATGTCCAGTGGCCGTCATTGAGAAAAGAGGCATATTCAAGCTGGGTCCCGACCTCAAGTGAGAGTCCGCCGCTTTGTACCTTCCAGAGGTTATCCTCTGAGCCTTTCTGAAAGGAGCTGAGCAGTTTTTCTGTATCTATCGTTTGCGTGCTGATGAGTTCAGATTGTACGATCTCCAGAAAATCTTGCCCGCACTCTTCAAGCCACCGGGACGCCTCGCGGGAAAAACCGCCGGATGCCGCTTCTTTTAACGATGCGTTCAGCTGTTTAAGTCCCGCTATCTTCATAGACTTTCATCTCTGACAGCGATGACTTCCCAATGATGGTGTCTGATCTTTTTTGGCAGCTTCAGAATATAGCTGTTGTGTTGCCAAATGATTTTGTCGTTCATCCGGATATCCGCAGAGAATGGAAAATGGACAAGCAAGCTGTGATACACGGTTTGATCAGGCTCCTCCTGAATCAGCTGCTGCGTTTTTTCTGTAAAGTAGCAAGGGACATTTTCTTCATCAGGTGTATTCGGATATGAAAAGACCGGCTGAAGCTTGTCCGCCGGAATTCCGAATCGTCCCGCCGGCGGCGGCTGCGCTGTTTCATGATAAATATCACAGCGATGGATCAGCATCTGCTGATAACTCATAACGACCGCACCTTCAATCTGGCAGACTCCGGAACATAGTCCGGTGCGATAAACTCTTCCAGCAAATGATATACATCGGGCTTTTGAATGCCGGCTTCACCGGAAACCGTGTAGGAGTAATCCCCCATTTTCTCAGACTGATATCTTGATGCGGCTGATTCGTCGCTGTTTACTAGCGCAAAGTATTGGGCGAGCTTCAGTAAAGCTAATCTCGCCTTTTCAGGGAGCGGGTCGTAGATGCTGTCTGTAAAGCTGTGCCCTGTAATGAGGGCCGCTTCCGATTCCGCCTCGATGATATCCTGCGCCAGCAGTTCTTCCGGCCTGTTTTTCACCTGGTCATAGACCGAATAGGCGGTAACGTCCGTCGGTTCGATGAGCATATAAGCTGGCCACCCCATTTCGATTATTCTTTAACGTTAATTAATTTAGCGCAGGCATCCTCTTCCTCGAACTTGCTGTCCAGCTTCGCCGTTAAGACAATGATGAACTTACGGGAGCGGATATCCTTGTCGACTTCAATTCGAATATTGCGTGAGAAGCCGAGAATGATATTTTTCGGATGTGTCAGAATGATATCGGACGCATCATATTGCGCGTCTCCCTCTCCGACTGCGTACGGCTGGATATTGGATACCCCTTTTACCGGTACGCCGAATGCTGTGGACAAGCCGCCCTGAACAGCCTGGTCCCCAAGATTTGTCTGGCGGTCCGCCACGCGGTCCTTCCATTCAACTTCTAAGCCGTGCGATGTATAGAATCTGAATTCCTGAGGGATGCGCAAATATTTTGGCGGAACAGCCTTTAAGCCTTTTTTAAATGTCGCTCTGGACAGTTCTTCACCGTTCATATCGACGATGTGTGACACTGCTTGTTTACGGATGCCGTCCAGCTGCGCCAGGTATGGATCTGCTGATGCAGTATCTCCGTTTACGATCAGCTCTTCAATATCAACTGCCGCCCGCTCTGCTAAAATTTGCATGATCGTTTGCTGCAGTCCGCCTTTTTCAATATTGTTTTCGAGCGTGTCGTACGTAATGTTAATTTCCGCAATGACTTCCTTTGTGTTCAGCTGGACAGTGCTTGTCGTCGGAACCGTCAGTTCGTCTGCTGTCAGCGCCTTTCCTTCTTGAGCCGCGCGCAAAATACGCTGGCCGAAGCCGATTTTCTCAAATTTTTGCGAATCGTTTTCCATTTGAATCACGCGGGATTCACTGAAAATCGTCGGCGTGTTTTGCACCATGCGGATAAAAGCTGATGCTTGTGCAGGGTTCATGAGCCCGCCGCTTTTTAAAGCAGAAAGCGACATTTCCGCTTTCCGAATGATCTCTTGATTTCTCAATTGATTTCCTCCTCTTTGACTGGTTTACAGCAGTCCGCTCCAGATTGATTTTTTGACTTGCTCTGTATTGCCGGCCGCATCGTCCGCCGTCTGTTTAGAGGCTCCCCGAGCTTTTTCCAGGGCCTCAATGCGTTCGATCAGCGGGGCAATCATGTCCTCAACGAGCTTCTTCAGGCGCTCGTCATCTCCCGTCTGCTCCGGTTTTTCCTCTGTTTCTGTGTTTTTTTCAATTGTCTCCAGCCGTTTGAGCAACGGATACAGCGCATGCTCGATTGATTCCCTCATGTCTTCTTTCCTCATTTCTTCAGTCTCCTTTCCTGTTTTGTCGGCCAGCAGCTGCTTAAATACGCTTAGAAATCCGGCTTTTTCAACCGGTTCTTCTTCATATACATCAGCAGTGCCCGCCATGCTGTAGCCGGTGATGATGCCGGCTTTGATTTGTTCCCACACCTCATCTGACGCTCTTGTCACAAGCACCCACGAGCCCTTTGTAATCCGTTTTGTTCCGATGATAAAATCATCGGGCGCCACATAGGATTCAACGACCACGCCTGTGCCGCCTTCAAAGCTGTGATTGATATCAATCTCCCGCGCGTCTGCAAGAAAGCCATGCGCCGCTTTTTCAATTTCTTCTGCGGTCATATAGTCGCCGTGGGCATCTGGAACATCAGGCTCATACACAATTCCGTATACGAGCTTTTGTTCATCCTGCTCGCTTTTCGTAAACAGCCGAACTTTTTTTTCAAATGACGGAGGTTCGGCTGACTTCGTAAAGAAAAATTCTGTCTGGTTTGCCGCCTTGTCCACATAGCTGACAAAGCTGATTTTGGCATTTTTCAATTCCCGCGCCACCTGCTTGATTCACCTCCCTTCAGGACGTTTTGATATCTTCGATGCTGTCCTTCAGCTCCTGCATAAGTGCTGTCAGATTTGTCTTTTCAGCATCCTGTCCGGCAGGGCGTTTGTAAATGTCCTCCGGCCACTCCTCAAGCGTTTTGCCGAGCACCCGTCCGGCAAGGTCTCGCAAATCATTCGGCGAAACGGCTCCAGCTGTAATAAAAGGACCGAGCACTTTCGCAATCTCAAGCGGATCACGAAAGTCCGGTCCTTTTAATGTCAGCCTCACATCATGAAGATTCAGCTCCGGCAAAAGCAGTGTGTTCAATTTGTTGACAAGCGTTTTCCGCTCTGGCTGAAACACCTGCTCCTCCGTAATTTTTCTCGCTGTATCAGCCGTAGCCCGGTTGTATTCCTGAGCTTCTCCCGTATAAAGCGGCGGCAGACGGAAAGCAGAGCGCAGCTTATTTCTGCTTTTTTCATCATATTCAAGAAACAAGGCGTCGTTTTGCAGGATTTCCGCAAGGGATTTGATTTCCACAGAAACCGGCGTGATATCTTCACCGCCGTGAAGATCCTTCTCCTTCGCGATGCCTTCCGCCTCAATCAGAAGAAATTTATGGGCGTTTTCCACACCTTCAAGGTCATTCATATACTCCTGCAGTTCCCGGTAAGAAGCTTCAGACAGCATCCCGTTTTCCACCGTAATCGCCGCGGGTACGTGACGCCCCTGCTTAAAGTACATAAAATTGAGCTCTTCCGCTTTCCGGGCGCCGTATAAATTGACGATATTGCCTACCCAGCGGGGCACGCCGTATACGCCGCTTCCGATTTTAAGATGGATCACTTCGTTTGCTTGGTGCTTTTCAGCCAGTGTGCTGACATATTCGCCCGTGCGCATGTCCATTTTTCGGGGATCGCCGTATTCTTTGAAAAATACTTTTTTTCCATTGATCATCTGCACAAATTTCCGAAACCGTTTTTGCCTTTTGATTCTCTTCACTTTTCCGTTTTCTTCATACATAAAAGATACTTCAACAGGCTCGCCGGCTCCGCATACGCGCATATATTTCACATCCAAATATTCAATGCCGGCCGGTTTTCCCATCCCGTCGCGAAGTACTTCCATAAAGCCGTTTCCGGTTTTTTCCCTGTCTTCAATGGCATAGCCTAAAATCATTTCAGCAGATTCATCAAAGTGAAGGCATTTGTAAAAGGCTTCAAGTCTGGCCCAGTCTTTTTCTGCTTTTTTCTTTTTCTCCTGGTCGACATCAGTGGCGTTGACATCAAACGTGTACTCCACATCAAAACCAAAACCAGTAATATTCACTCTGTACGCATCAATGCATTGCTGAAGAATGGTTGAGTATTCAGCAATTGTTTTGAGCTCGGTGATATTGTAGGGCGGAGCGATGATATCCTCTCCGTACAAATCAGAAAAGTCGTCTTCATAAATTTGCTTTGTCTGAGGAGCAGATGCATTGGCTTTTAAAACCGTTGCTCTGACTGTTTGATTGTGCGGCATTTATGACCTCCTCCTTTCTCGGTTCGGACGGATTCGTTTTTGCGCTGTTTCCTTCACATCTGCGACCTCATAATCATCGAGCGCATACCAAATAGCAGAAAGCGTATGCGGGTCAATCGTGAATTCATCTTCAATCAGCGCGCCGTTTTTATCTTTGGCGTACGTCAGTGTCTTGAGCTCATAGATGACATTTTCACAGCGGTCCGAACAGAAGATCTTTTTGAATCGTTTCACCTTTTTGGTGTATTGAAGCCTGGAGCCGGGAAACTTCCTGGCTCCGACCATCCGAAAACCCTGCTGGCGGAAATATTGAATGCTTTTCGGCTCAGCAGAGTCGGCTTTGATCATTTCCTGTGTTTCAGCCAATTCCCGCAGCTCCTCAGCCGTCTTGTCATCTGTCATTTTGTTTTTATAATACTCCCAATAAATGTAGAGATATTTCTTATCAGGATCGACGGCGAGACGGACGACAGCATTGTAGGATTCTTCAAAACCAAAATCCATGCCTGTGCGAAGGATCGGCTGGCTGATGGCGGCAATACGTTCTTCGATACGGTCGTGCGGGAGCACCTCAAACTGCGGCAGCACCCTGATTCCATTGACGCCGAACCTGCCTTTACGGGCAATTCGGTATAAGTCAGGATCATATTCCTTCAGTCCGTCAAGCTGCCTGATATAGCTTTTCGGGAGAAAGAGGTTGTCGTTTGCCGTGGAATGATGGTAATACGTATCTCTCCTGACAAGTGTCCGCTTTTCGTAAAGCTCGCTGTCATCCAGCACAAACCGCTGATTGCGTTCATCCCGAAAAAAATGCCGGTACGTCCAATTGGAGGTGCCGACGGGATTGGTGGTGCAAATCATGTGCAGCTTTAGCTCAGGGTGGCGAAGACGGCCGATTAATTCCTTAAAGCCTTCATACTTCACCTCAGAGCACTCTTCAATCCATATTAAAGAAATGTTGTGAACAGATTTCAGCTTCGCCGGGTTGTCCATTCCTTTGAACATGATCCGGCTGCCGTTTTGAAACCGCAGCTGAAGCGGGGAAGAAAGTGCTGCGGCTGCCTTCGTGAGACCAAGCTCTCCAATCACCTCTTCAAATAAAGCGAAGGTCGAATCCCGGTGGGTATCGAACACCTCGCGTATGACGAGCGCCGTCCGCTTTTCCTTCAACAGCTTTAACACGATTTTCAGCGCCGTATGATAGCTTTTTGATGAGCCGTAGCCGCCGACGAGAAACTGGTACGTCTGCTCCCAATTGAACACGTAATCTTCAAAATGAGGATTGATTTCTTTTACAATCATGCCTTGTCCTCTTTTCGTTTGATCATGATTTCAATTGGCTCGCGGCCGTCATCAGTTTTTTCCGCTTTTTGTTTCGCGAGCTTTAACTTCTCATTTTCTATTTTTTGTTTAAATTGATCCGGAAACAAATCAAAGTATAATGACAGCTTTTCAAGTGCTTTCATCTTATCGGCAAGCTTAATGGCGATGCCTTCCTTGCCGAGCTTTGCCTCCGTGACAATTGTGCCGTCAACGAGATCGGAGTCTTTGACGTCGACAAAGCTGATTTCCTTCATGATCGGGTTATCATCTTCATCAAACAGCGGTCCCGACTTTCCGACGGCCTGCACCTCTTTTTTGCCAAAGGTCACATAATCCGTGATATCGGCGAACGCGATTTTGACATATACCTGCAAAACGTCCATCGCTTCAATAAACACTTCATTCACCATTTCTTTTTTTATCCGCCTGATTTCAGCGGCAACCTTTTCATTCTTTAACAGCCTGCAGCCCGTCACATGGGCGCTGTCCGGAGAATAGCCCGCCTTGATCGCTGACTGTGTCGCATTGAAGCTTTTTACGTAGTACAGGCAGAACAGCCGCTGCCGTTCATTTAATTCATCGTTTTCTATGCGGCGCTGCTTATGTCCGTTTTCAGAAAACAAGGCTTCTTTCCATCCGTCCTGTTTTTTCCAGATGCCGATTGTTTTCGCCGAAACGCCGATTGTGTCTGCAATGGCCCGGTTTGTGATATTTCCCTGATGGTGCTGATAGATTGCTAATGCTTGTTCTCTCTGTTGTGTTTTCATGCTACGGCATCACCGCCACCTCCAGCATGGATTTCTATTCATAAAAACGGCTGGTTATGCCGTCCGCTTATGTGTCATGCTCTTTTCACTTATAGGTGGCAAACGTATGACAAGCATTCAGGCAAGCGATCGGTTTATTTCCTCCTGCTGTCTTTGCATCTTTAATAAAGCCCGTTTGATTGTTGTCTGCACAGTTGATTTTTTGACGCCAAGAAGATCGGCAATGCGTTCATAAGAAAAGCATTCCACCTTGTGCAGCAAAAACATTTCTTTCTCCCTGTCCGTTAAAAGGGATAAAGCTTCTCGGATTCTCTCCCTGTCTTCCTCAGATACCTGTCCGTCCGGCTCAAACATCATATCGCAAGAAAATGATTCTATGATTCTTGGATCTTTGATCATCAGCCGCTGATACGCATCACGCCGGTCAATTGCCCGTCTGATGCCGGGCTGTCTTCCTTTTTCAAGCCATTCTGTTACATATTCAAGGTCTGTGATGATGTTTCTGATAATCTTTTTATCCTTCATGTCCTCAGCTGAGAGCACTGATTCATCTGCTTCAGCGAGCGGTTTATATTGTGTTCTTGTTTGTTTTAATGTGCGTTTATATTCAAATAATAAGTCTTGCATTCTATGATTCCTCCTCATTTGTGCAATAAAAAAGCGGACACCAATCAACGCACAAATGCTGTGCATGTTGATCAGTGTCCGCAGGCTTTCCGTCTTGGACGTATTCTTTTTTCGCTTTAATTTAATTTGTAGCCGATTTCAAATTCTACGCGGGCAAGGTCTCCCTTTCTCGTTTCAACAAGCGTTTTCCCGTGCTCCGGAGCTTCTGTGATCCAGGCTTCTTGCTTTATGCCGTCGACTATAATAACGCGGATTTTCCCATCCTCAAGCTGGCTGTCGAGCGTTATGGAATCAATATTTACGAGTTTTTTAGGGTTGATCATATGTCATTTCCTTCCTTTCGGGTTCAGCGCTTTTGTTGGCTGCTTCTAATACCTTTATGATGTGCTCCTTTGAATGAGCGGAATTCCCGTTCAGAAAATCCAGCGCCGCTTTAGCCGCTTCCTTCAGCTCAGGTGCGGCTGCCATCAATTTGGCATTGCTTATTTGCGAAAAAGAGCTGAGGTCAAATACAGCGGCGATCAGCCGGCCGTTTGAATAAGGGAATCTCTCTTTTTCTTCTTCACTGTAAGCAGAATAGATATAAATTGGCTTCTCATCCCCGCATGCGACAGCACGCCACGGCGCAGGACTCATTTCAAATTGTTTTGTTTCCGGCATCTGCTTCACTTCCCGTCATCCTTGTACCATTGTTCGATGTTTTTTTCTGTCCGCTTCGCCCGAAACAGCAACGCGAACAGAGCAGCCAGCTGTTTAATCACGGGCATTCAGCCCCGCTTTTCCGGCTGTCAGCATTTGTTCCAGCTTTTGAATAACCGGCGTTAAATCATTGCCGGACCGGCAGTTCGGACATGGATGAAAAACCGCTCCGATCCCGGTATGTTCAACAATTACTTTCTTTGACTTACAGAGCTTGCACATTATCTGATGCCCTCCAATCTATGATTCAGGTCATACGCTGTTCCTTTGATAATCACTAAATAATCACTGCACATTTCATAGATTCTCGTGCCGATCGCTTCATCAACCCGGACGAGCGTTTCAATCGTAAGCTCGCTTGAAAGCAGAATCGGTTTATGATTTAAGTAGCGGTAGTTCAAAACGGAATACATTTGTTCCAGCTGCCAATCAGTGGCGCGCGGTTTGCCGTTTACCGGTTTAAAGAGATCATCAATGAACAGCACGTCTGCCTGCTTTATTCGGTTCAGCTTGGCTTCCAAAAGATCAAAATCATTTTTTAAATCAGTAAAGCCTTCGACGAACGGAAAATAAATGACCGGCACATGGCGCTTTCTCATCAGGTCATTGGCCGCAGCGGTAAGAAGATGTGTTTTCCCGGAACCGGGCTGACCCAAAAGGGCGATACTGTTTTTCCGGCTGTCCTTGATTTGTTCATAATCCGCCACAAACTCTTTGGCGCATTCAAACGCGTCCTTGACGGCCTGTGGCTTCCCTTGGGTGCGGAATTCATGAAAGCCAAGCTGTCTGAAGGCAGGAGTAATTTCACTGACGCCAAGCAGCCGTTTTACTTTTCGTTCTGCCATACAGCTGCACATTGTCCACACTTCCAGACCGTCTTGCCGGCTGAGATATCCTCCCTGATCCTTGCATCGCTGGCAATCATACCGGCTTGCGTCTGATTCGGCCGGTTTGTCCGCCAGTAATGGACGTCTCCCTTTTCTCAACTCGTCTAAAATCTGCTCGATTGTATGTTTTGTCATTACTTTCATTCCTCTCATGGTGTATTGCGGCGGTCTTTTTGGCTTGCTGCGCGAAAAATCGGTCTTCGATGAATTTCGAACAGTAGCGAAAGGCCTTTATCGTTTCTGAAGCAGCGGTTCGCCGGTTTTCAAAAGCTTGAAAACATTCCTCAAGCCATTTGATTGTTTGCGTTACAGGAACGCCAATGGCGACAATACGGGCGATGGCTTGATAATCTCTGGAGGAAGGATACACGGTGCGTCCTTCTTGAGCCGACCGTAATTGTGTAAACCGCTTCGCAATGTGATCCACTGCATCATCAGCAGCAGTATATGTTTTTGTTTTATCTATATTAGAGCGGTCTTCTTTGTCCTGTGCCAGCGGCGAAAATGACCGCTCATTATCGCTGCGGTGTGCAGTTTTGTCCGATCTGAAGCTGAATTTTTTAGAGTGCTTCACAGAAATCATGAGTCCGTATGGCGCGCGGGCAGCCTTTATGTATCCATGTCTTTCAAGAAGTTCCAGCCATCTTCTGACTGTTTTTTCACTTACACCGAATACTGCCGCCATCTCTCTTGCTTTTAATGGCTTATGGCCGAGCACAATTCCCCAGCTCACGCCGTCCTTTTCATTTTCTTTTGTCGTTGAGCTGATAAACCAGAGAAACAGCCACAGGGCCGAGCCTATTTTGTCATAATGTTCTGAATTCAACAGCCCTGAATACATAGGAAAAGGATAGCTTTTATCCATTTTCATTGCGTTTCACCTCTTCTTTTAACAGCAAGTACGCTTGAAATTGTTCTCGATTTTCAAATTGGAATACCGGAAGGCCGCATGCCGTAAAAGAAATGGAGCCGCCGGATTGTCCGAGATGGCGCTGATCTATCGGATGTTCACTAAAAACGATTTGAATCGGATGCATGTGATCACTCCCCCGATTTGTTCTTGATACAATTCGTATCAACTGTTACCAAGTATAAACGATACATTATGTATCATCAAGTTATTTTTGATACTTTTTTTATCATAACTTTATTTTGATACAGATTGTATCTATAATCATAAGTAACTTAGGGAGTTTAAAAAAGAGAGGTCATAGTATGATAGGCGGCAGATTGAAGAGTCTCAGAGGGAAAAGGACACAGGAAGAAATCGCATCTCACATCGGTGTATCGCGCGCACGATATTCTCATTATGAAAACGGGCGAAGCGAACCTGATTACGACACACTGCAAAAGCTGGCTGATTACTTCCAAGTGACAACGGATTACTTATTAACAGGAAAAGAAAAAAAATCTGATGATGATATGTTTTCTGATCCGGACTTGCAGCTCGCATACCGGGATATGCAGGATTTTTCCCCTGAAAGCAAACAGCAGGCCATCGAATTTATCAACTATTTAAAAGAAAAAGAGAAAAACCGGAAACCGAAAAACAAATAAATATTTCTCTGTTCTCTAAAACATATAAAAAATAGACCGATATAAAGAAAAGTGTTTATTTTTTAAAGAAAAGGGAAAGATTTCAACACACTTTTTAGTCCTAAACGGGCTTTTCTTTCTCGCTACAAACAGAACGTATGTTCGAAAGGGAGTATTCAATTGGGCGATTACTTATCACATCTGGAGGAATACGTAAAAAATTTATACAGCCGGCTGGGCATCACCTCTCCCCATCACATTGACATGCTGAAAATCGCAAACGATCTTGATATATGGGTTCATTTCGAGGATATGGGAAGCATGATGGTGAAATACGACGGCATGTACAGTATCATATTGAACCAAAGAAAGTCCCAGGAAGAGCAATGGGAGGATTTTGGCCATGAACTGTGCCACGTATTAAAGCATGCAGGCAATCATTTTCAGATGAACAAGCTCTTCAGGGAGCTGCAGGAATTTCAGGCGAACCAATTTATGTACCACTTCTGTGTGCCAACCTTTATGCTGTTGCAGATGGAACTGCCGCAATGGAGAAGTCAGGCTCTTGCAACCATTGCGACGGTATTCCGGGTGACAAAGGACTTTGCTGAGAAAAGACTTGAAATGTTTGAACGGCGTAAAGCAGGTATTCAATTTCAGAAGCGGCTTGCTTATTTATTATCTGATAAGCGGCCAAAAGCGGAATATGAGGAAGATCAGCCCCCATTACAGGTAGCGGAAGCAAAAGCACTGTACAATATCAGAAGGCGCGGCTGACATGAAAACGGTCTGGGGACATATGTCCTCAGACCGCAGAGAAACTAGCATTTTGACATGGGAGGCATCGTATCATGCAACCACTTCGGTGCCGGTTTAAGATGAGGTTCCGGACCAAATGCAATCGGAGCCGGTATATATCTGAATTCTCCCCGGCCGTCAAATGATTCGCCATGAGCCCACCTTCCCTGTGAGCTTTCATCCCCTCTGGAAAAGTTAAATAGGTCATAGGATACTTCCTGCTTTTCTAGCTCACGCTCACGCGGAAATGTCGTGGGAACGACAATATCCCGTTCTCTTTCTTCCAGCTCTTTAATCGCTGCATACCACATATTTTGATGATAAGTATCCCTCGCAATCAAAAATGACAGCATATCTCTTACCCCGGGATCATCAGTCATGGCGTAAAGCCGTGTCACCTGAAGGCGCCCCTGAGCTTCCGCATTTAAGTTTGCACGGAAATCCGCCAGCAGATTTCCGCTTGAGATAATGTATTTTGCATTCCACGGATAACCCTCACTATCTGATGCCATCGCACCCAAGCCGGACACAATAGCGTGCTGAGGATTCATCCCTGACATCACTGCTGCAATAGCGGGGTTGCTTTTGTAAGCATTCTCCTGTACATCAGCGGGAGCATCATCCAGAAGCCTGGAAATCATCGTAGCCAACATTTCCACATGTCCGATCTCTTCCGTCCCCACATCACATAGCAAATCTTTATACTTGGCATCCGCCCTGCAGTTAAAACCCTGAAACAAATATTGCATCATCACACTAATTTCACCAAATTGGCCGCCCAGCACCTCTTGGAGCTTTTTCGCATAAACAGGATCCGGATGGGAAGGCTTTGCCTGATACTGAAGCTCTTTAATATGATAAAACATCGTTTATTCCTCCCTGCGCATTCAAACAATCACAGCATATGAAGGAATAGGCAGTTATTGCAGGTCCTGCTTGCTTCTTCCATAAAAACCAAGCTTAACGGCATTCACATATCGAGAAAAAAGATTGTTTTCTATGTATTGTCCCTTACGGCAGCCAAAATTGTGAAACAGCGCGCTCCGCTGCGCCGTACTCAATTCCAGCTGCAGCCCCATCTCCCTTTTCGTCCGATTGACGATATTTTGCGGATGAACACCTGCCAGCCGGTCTTTTTCACTGACCAGTTCCGCACTGAAACCTGCCTCATTCAGCAACTCGCAAATGGCTTCTGCTTTTATCCGATCCGCGCCCCCGACCAATGTATGCGGCTTTTTCAGATCATGATAGCCGTGAAATGCCAGCGCGAATCGGTGGGCGTTTACTTTTTCTATGGCAAGCGGTTCATCAAAACGAGTGCTTGTCAGGTGGAGCGAACGGTTGTTGCGCTGCTTCAATCCTTCAAAGATATAAATGGAACTTTGATCAGCAAATGCCCGCACCAGTTCGCTGACGCCCGGCTCAATTCTTCCGCCGTGAGGGCCGATGACAATATGCTCGCTCCCGCTGTTCTCTTCATAAATAATCCGGTATTCCGATTCAGACGCAGAAAGAGATAAAAAACTGTCATACATATCTTTCATGTTAAGCGCTCTCCTTTATCAGTCAGCACCAGTTTACTCTACTCATCTATGAATGAAAACCTTTTTATCGTATTTCCATATCAGGAGATATATGAAGGGATTTATCGATATCTTGCTGGAATGTGTCAACTCTTTCAACAGCTGAGGCGATAGAAAAGTAAGCACTTATTTTACTAGAAAGAAAAACTGCGGCGTTTAAATGGGGGCCTTATGCGGTCGATCTACAGGTGGATTAAGTATAAATGTTATAAATCATTCTTTTAAAAGGCTTATGTAAGCTGGCACGCTATCCATTTTTATCAGTTTGTTTTTGAAAACAGCCTTTTTTTGATAACGAATACATTTGACCATACCATCTCTTTTTTAATCCATATAATAAAACTGATCAAACATTAAAGGAGGCGTTAGTATGGGTTATTATAAAAAATATAAAGAAGAGTATTACACTTACAAAAAGAAGTACTACAAGAAGTATTACGACCACGATAAAAAGTATTATGATGATCATGAGAAAGATTATGATTGCGACAAAAAATACTATGACCATGACAAAAAATATTATGACCACGGCAAAAAGTGTTATGATCATGACAAGCATGACTATGATTACAAAGTAGAATATAAAAAGTATTACTAAACCTTTAACGTTCTATTTCTTTTCCCCGGTGATCACCGGGTCTTTTTATTTTCTATTTTATTGCTCGAAGGTTTTTTGCTTTTCTAGATTTCTTGTTAACTTTATGCCTAGCAAATTGTTCATAACTCTTAACATCCTATTGTGGCACGGCACTCTCCTGCTGTGCCAAATCAGTCAAAAGGTTCTTGCTGCCGTTTGTATGTAAGGTAAAAAAGGAAGCTCCATCCAAGTGAAGCTTCCTTTTTTCATTATAGTTTTTGTTCAATTTCAGCTTTCGTTTTCGGCCCGTAAATGCCGTCTGCCGTTAATCCGCTGACAGATTGAAAGCGTTTGACAGCATTTGCTGTTTTTGGCCCATATACACCGTCCACCCCATGATTCTTCGCCCCTTTATCAGGATAAAAATAAAGAGCTGCCAGCGCAGTCTGAACCTGCTTTACTTTTGTGCCTTTTGTCAGCGGGCTCGTTACTTTGATTACCCCCGATGGCAGCGGATAAGAGGATGCGGCATGGCTTTTAGAGGAAGAGGCAGTCCCGGAAAGCTTGATCTCCTGTCCGACTTTAATGTAATTTGGATCAGTGATGTGATTTAAGCTTTGCAGAGTTTTCACACTGATACCGTGTGATGCTGCAATGCCGGACAGCGTATCTCCTTTTTTCACATGATACACTTGCGCAGAAGGAGAAACCTTTTTCGCTGAGGCGCTGCCGTTTAATTCCGCTTCAATTGCCGCCTTGACTTGCTCCCAGCGCCCCTCTGATAAAATGCGGTGCGGGCAGTATTTTCCGTTCCAGTCTTGGTGCTTTCTGACTCGATCAATTCCCCAGCCCCGCTCCTTCAAAAGCTGTGCCACAAAAGAGATCGCCAATGCCTCGGCTGCCTCGTACTTTGGGCCTCCCGATTTGCTGTAGCAAATTTCAACGCCAATCGACTTGCGGTTTCCTGTACCGTTTGTGCCGTCACCAGTATGCCAAGCGTTACGGTTAAGCGGCAATCCCTGAATCACCTCTTTATCATCAACCGCGAAATGAAAGCTTGTCGAGCTGGTGTTCCCAATCATGTAGCTAATTTCGTTGGCAGCGGACGCGTCGTTTGCCGTGTTGTGAATGGTAATGTATTCAGCGGACATCGCATTCGGGCATTTCAGCGCGTACTTCGCCTCAGAAACCACATTTTTCTTCACTTGAATGCTCACCTATCATCTCTCCTTTTTCTTTTTTCATCAATAGGTGGCATTCGTAGGACGAAAAGCACCGCTATATGGATAATTGTGCTAAGCTAAAGTTCAAAAGGGGGAGACATTCTTGAATACGTACTTAATGCTGACTACGAGAACAGATCAATTCAATCAGGAGCATGCAGCCGGACACTATGAATTTTTGGACCGCCTGCAGGCAGAAAAACGCTTAAAAATGTTCGGGCCTTTCAGCGATGCCACAGGCGGAGCATACGTCATCAAAGCGGGCTCACTGGAAGAGGCGCGCGAAATCGGACAAGCTGATCCATTGGTGTTCAGCGGGTCCTCTGAGCTGACCATTAAGGAATGGAAGCTGAAATAAAAAAGACCCTTCCGCAACCGGAGGGTCTTTTTTTGTCATCATCATGTTTGATTGCGTGCCGCAATATGAAATGTTTTTCCCTCTGTATCTGCTGTTTCTCCTGCATGGACCATCACCTGAGTAAAGCTGAACCCGACCGCAACGAGCAACAAACCTGTCATCCATTTAGATTTCATATAAACAATCTCCTCTCTGGATTTGTTTTTGTGCGTGTACCATTTTCTCATAAAAGGAAAGTGCTTTTTCAGGCTGTCCATTCTCTATATAGTATTGGGCAGCATCATGCGCCAGCTCTTCAATGTAAGGATACAGCATATGTTCTTCAAGAAATTGAAAGGTGTGTGAGACTGATTCTGTGTCAATGTTTTTTCCGTATAACGCATGTAAAAATTGAAAAAGCTCCACGAATAATTCATCACTATACTGACGGGCGATTTCCAATCCTTGACGATATTGCTTTTGCGCTTCGGCATCATTTTTTTGTTTATACAGAACTTGTGTTAATGAGTAGATAGAATGCGGAAGATTATCGAACTTTTCCGACTTGCAAATAGAAACAGATTTCTCAAAGTATTCGGCTGCCTTTTGCAGTTCACCCATTTTCTCGTAACAGTTCCCGAGATTGTAAAGGGCCGAACTGATCAGGCGGGGATTGCCTTCTTTCTTTGCAAGATCTAAAGCCAGTTCTAAATGGGGCAATGCTCTTTCTGGATACTGCATATCATCATAATTACCTGCAATAACGAATTCACATTGGATTCTGCGGACAGTGTACGTTTCATACATCTGATACGTTTCTAACGCCTGAACGGCATAGCTCATAGAGACATAAGTCTGCTTTAAATTGTAAAAGATCTCAGCCATTTTAAAAGCAAATTCAGCTTTTTCAATGTCGTCTGACACAAGGGCAAGGTTCTTTTCTGCCCTCTTATAGTACATCATGGCACTGACAAACATTTTCTGCTTAAATTCATACATCCCGCGAAAAAAGTTAAAGTAGTATTCGAGCAGTCCTGTCAGCTTGTACTGATTCCCCTCGATGTCTTCTAATAATTCTGAAAACTCCAGCTGCGAGGTGTCCTCTCCCAAAGGCTTAATGTAATCCAGCATAACACGGTGCCTAAATTCCATTAAAGAATAATACAGCAGCAAATCTTGATCTTCTTCCATATCCTCGATTTCTCTTTCTACTTCGAGCTTGACCCGTTCGGCTTCAGCTACGTGAAACTGCCGGATATGGGTATACCATTCATTAATTTTAAGCCCGACATAAGAGGACGGAATAGTCTGCTTCATCCTCAATTAATCCCCCCTTTTATATACCCGAGATATGTCATATTTTATCATATTTACAAGAAAAAGAAGAACGCAAAAAGACCGCAATTGTCGAATTTCGGCTAACCGCAAAAAAATACAATCACTTCTCAGCATATTGCTTGTTAATTTATGCCCATTGATATAGGATTTCATTGCACCATTTATTTTTACATATGGAGGAGATTCTATTGAGCCAATCCACTCAAATTGTGAGTCACTTTTTGTCACATCGCAATGTGACGATTGAGCTGACAGAAAAAATCAGCAAAAATCATTACAGCTACAAACCGACGGAAACATCAATGTCAGCAGAAGAGCTTGTCAAGCACATCCTGACGACTTTCCATCTGTTCGCAAATGTCATTAAAGAAGGCAATGCCTCACCTTTTCAAAACCAGCAGGAAGAAACGGAAACAGATCTCAATGTTTTGGCTAAAGCGTTTACAGAAAAAACGGCTGCCATCCTTGAGCAGCTCACTGAGGAACACCTTGACAGAGAAATTGACCTGACAGCCACTTTCGGAAGAAAAGTCACTGGCAGCGCATTGCTTCAGCTTGCGATGGAGCATGAAATTCACCATAAAGGCAACCTGTTTGTTTATGTAAGAGAAATGGGCCATACGGAGCTGCCGTTTTATCAGCAGCGTATGTAACCTAAAGAAAAGATACCTGATCTAAAGGTATCTTTTTTTATTGCCTTCAGTTCACTACCGTATCCAACACACCGCGATTCCCAGTGACAGCCGATATTTGCATATAGCTGACTGGTTGACCTCATTCAGCCAAATACCGACCGGAATTACCTGTTTTAACCGGTCAAACTCAATCCCATCTCGTCCTGACACTCATTATAGGGCAAATGAATAAAGATATTGAGCATACAAAAATCAATGAAACACACGTACAAATATTCAAAAAATTTAATTGATTAAAGCGACCTAATCATATATAATCTGATAAAAATAGTCGGGTTTTCAGGAGGCCTTTATCATGAGTGTTAGCATCATTTTGATGGGTTTGTTAGTCGGTGTCTTAGTCGGATTGACAGGTGTAGGCGGAGCTGCGCTTTTAACTCCTCTTTTAATAGTGCTTGGAATCAATCCTTCCATTGCAGTCGGTACGGACCTTGTCTATAACTCGATCACCAAGCTGTTTGGTGTTGCGTCCCATTGGCGGCAGAAAACAATCAATTTTAAATTGGTAAAATACTTAGCCATCGGCAGTATTCCGAGTGCTTCTATAGCCATTGGCATACTTCATTTGTTTCCCGCCTTCCACCAGCATCAGGAAGAGATTATTAAACACGCTCTTGGTTATGTGTTGAC
Source organism: Bacillus sp. PAMC26543 (assembly GCF_014250375.1). Taxonomy (NCBI): domain Bacteria; kingdom Bacillati; phylum Bacillota; class Bacilli; order Caryophanales; family Bacillaceae; genus Bacillus; species Bacillus sp. PAMC26543. Next base: position 2,829,190 of record NZ_CP060193.1, read on the forward strand.
CCTAGTTGCCATTTCGATCATCGTCCGCCTGTTTCTGGACAAAAAACTTCGCCCGAACCGCTGGCAGCTGATGCCGCTCGAAGACAAGCGAATGCTTACGATTCTTATCGGTGTCGTGTTTGGGTTTATCGTCGGCTTAACGTCGATCGGTTCCGGCTCGTTGTTTGCGATTGCTATGCTGTACTTATTTAAAATGAAAACATCCGACATTGTCGGAACAGATATTGCGCATGCTTTTCTGCTCGTTACTGCGGCAGGTATTTTAAACGCAAGCTTCGGGAGCGTTGATTATTTGTTAGCGGCCAATTTGCTTATCGGTTCCATTCCGGGGGTGCTGGTTGGCAGTCATCTCTCACCTAGATTTTCACCCCGTCCGCTGCAATTTATTATGGCATCCATTATCTTAATCAGCGGTTTGAAGCTGATTTAACCAAGAAGGCTATCCTGAACAGGATAGCCTTTCTTGGTTTATAGCGTCACACCCGATTTAAAAATGGCAAGCTCTCTGAAGTCATTTTTTTCGTGATTCACTAGCTCTCCGCTTGCAACCTTCGTGATATAATCGATAAACTCACGAAGCACAAATTCCTCATGAACATCATCCTCTGCTAAGAGACCTGCGTTAAAATCAATCCAGTGCGGCTTCGTCTCGTACAGCTGTGTATTCGTCGCCACCTTTACCGTTGGAACAAAAGTGCCGAACGGCGTGCCTCGCCCCGTTGTAAACAAAACAATGTGGCAGCCGGCTGCAGCCAATGCGGAGGAGGCGATTAAATCATTGCCGGGTGCGCTCAATAGCGTCAGTCCGTTTGTCTGAAGCACTTCACCGTATTTTAATACATCTGAGACAGGAGAAATCCCCGCCTTTTGCGTGCAGCCCAGCGATTTATCCTCAAGGGTGGAAATGCCGCCTGCTTTGTTTCCTGGCGAAGGGTTTTCGTACACCGGCTGATCATGCTGTATAAAATATTGTTTAAAATCATTGATTAAATCGACAATCTTATGGAATACCTCTTCATTGGCAGCCCGCTGCATCAGCAGCGTTTCCGCACCGAACATCTCCGGCACCTCCGTCAGCACCGTGCTGCCTCCCTGCGCAATGATATAATCAGAAAATCGTCCGAGCAATGGGTTCGCTGTGATGCCGGAAAAACCGTCAGACCCCCCGCATTTCAACCCTATTTTCAGTTCAGAAAGCGGGATGTCTTCCCGTTTATCCCCTTTGGCCGCTTCATGGATGTCCTTCAGCAATGCGACACCTGCCTCCATTTCGTCTGTCACCGACTGGGATTCAAGAAACTTCACCCGATCCTTGTTGACATCCTGAAGCGCTTTTTTCATTGCTGCCAGCTCGTTATTTTCACAGCCGAGCCCCAGCACCAAGACACCGCCGGCATTTGGATGGCGAATGGCGTTCAGCAGGATTTGCCTAGTATTTTCGTGATCATCGCCAAGCTGTGAGCATCCGTATTGATGTTTTAGCACTAATACGTTGTCAAATGGGGCAATATCCCCCGTTTCTCTGACAAACCGCTGAAGCATTTTTTCGGCAATTCCATTGACACAGCCGACGGTTGGCACGATCCACAATTCATTGCGAACACCGGCATTGCCGTTTTCTCTTCTATATCCTTTAAATGTCCGATCCTCATGTGTGTATGGATTTTGTTCAAATCTCGGTGTATAACTGTACGTTTGGATATCAGATAAATTTGTTTTTGCATTATGAACATGAATATGCTCCCCAATAAAAATATCTTTTAACGCATGCCCGATCGGAAACCCGTATTTGATGATGCTGCCGTTTTCCTTTATATGCTGCAATGCAATCTTATGGCCTCTTTTAATATCATCTTTTACTTCAATCGATATGCCGTCCGCGTTCAGCAACTCCCCCTTCTGAATATCACGCAGAGCAAGCAAGACATTATCCTGTCTATGAATTTTTATAAATGATTTCACAGCACTTTCCCCCTTTGCAGACAGCATTGTTCAAGAGCCCGCTCCATTCCCAGTTCTTGAATATCATTCAAGTAATCAGCGACTCTCTCAGTCAGCTTCGGAATTTCATTCAGATTTGCTCCCCACAGCCATTGTTCTCCTAATAAGGCTGAAGCGATACGGAGCATATCTCCGGTCTCCTGATTCCAAACCTCTTGGAAAAATTGAAGAACAGCCGGGTCATCCTGCATTTCCTTATTTCGATAAACATACAGAAGCGCGCTGAATGAAAACACTAAACGTGCAGGAAGCTGACCCTTTTGTTCAACATATTCCTGAAGGGTCGGCAGGTTTCTCGTTTTGAACTTTGACACTGAATTCAGTGCAATGCTTTCCACATAATGTTTGATGTACGGGTTTTTAAAGCGATTCAGCACATCCTCCGCATATTGAGCAAGCCCTTCCATTTTCAAAACAGGAAGTATTTCATCATGAATCAGCTCCTCAACAAAGCGCCCCACTGCCGGATGTTCAACTGAATCACGCACCGTTTTCAAACCGTATAAAGAAGACACTGACGTCATTGCCGTATGCGCGCCATTTAAAATTCTCACTTTTTTCGTCCGGTATGGGGTCAGATCGCTTACAATCTTTGTATGAAGACCGGCTGCCGCAAAAGGCAATTCTTCTCCAATCCAATTCGGCCCTTCAATCACCCATAAATAATACTGTTCTCCCACAACAACCAGTTCATCTTGATAGCCTAATTCCGCAGTGATCTCATTAATGCTGTCTACAGGAAAACCGGGAACAATGCGGTCTACTAAACTATTACAAAACGTGTTGGCGTTCTGAATCCATTGCGTAAACCCCTCTTCCAGCTCCCATAGATCAGCATAATGCAGAATCGCTTCCTTCAGCTTTTGCCCGTTATTCTCAATCAGCTCACACGGAATCAAGACACACCCTTTTGTCTCGTCTCCAGCAAAAGCCTGGTAGCGAAAGTACAGAAAAGCTGTTAATTTCCCTGGAAATGTTTTTTGCGGCCTATCCTCTAAGCGGTCTTCTTTCTCACAAACAATACCAGCTTCGGTCGTATTAGAAATGATAAAACGCAGTGCTTCGCTTGAAGCCAACTTTTTGAACTCGTCATAGTCGGAAAACAGATCAATCCCGCGGCTGATTGAATTGATAATCATCTTTTCGTTTACCGCTTCTCCATCCTTCATTCCCTGTAAAAAAAGAGTATACAAGCCATCCTGGTCATTTAATCTTTTGATTTTCTCTGAACCTCTCGGCTGTACAACCGCCACACTTCCATTGAAATCAGTATGCCGATTCAATTGTTCAATTTGCCAATCGACAAACGCCCGCAGAAAATTTCCTTCTCCAAATTGGAGAATCCTTTCCGGATACTGTGTATAGCTTTCGTACAATTTTTTATTCAGCTTTTGCACCGTCATTGCCTCCCTTTCGGATTTATGCACACGTTAACATTTTTCTGTATAAAGAATGCCCGCTGGAAAAACGGGGCATCATGTCGTGATATCTTTTACTGAATCACGCACCATAAACTCTGTGTTTTCAAAGATTTTTTCTGCCTTCGTATCAGGTGTGCTGATCAGCTTCAATAATTTTTTTGCACCGAGCACGCTGATTTTTTCAACAGGACGTTTCACTGTAGAAAGCCTTGGCGTGATATATTGCGAAAAACCAATATCATCAAATCCGATGACAGATATATCATCAGGCACGCGCATCCCCTTGGCAAATATGGCATTCATTGCTCCGATCGCCATGTCATCATTCGAACAAAAGACAGCGGTTGGAGTGTTCGGAAGCGCCAGCAGGCGTTCCATCGCCTGAAAGCCGCTCTCCATATCGTATTGCCCTTTTACACTGTATTCATGTTTGATCGGTATATGATGGCGAATCAGCGCTGCTAAGTAGCCTTCCTTTCGCTGCTGAGAGGATTTAAATCCTTCGATTCCCTCAATGATGGCGATGTCTTGATGTCCGTTTTTAATCAAGTATTCTACAGCTTCCTGAGAACCTTCCTTGTCATTGGACAATATGTTGGTAATGCCCCTGTCATCGACATCCCGGTTCAGCACGACGAGCGGGATCTTTTTTTCCCGAATATGATAAATAAAAGAATTATCAATATCGCTTTGACTCATTAAAATAATGCCGTCATATCTCATTGGTGTTACAGAGTCATAGCTTTTCAGATCATCAATGCCGCGCACATACAGATTGTACTCCTCGCTGATTGCCTGGTTTACGCCTTTTATGGTATCAGCGAAAAAACTGTGTGAGGTTCCGTTTGTGATGCTTGTAAAGAAAAGCCCGATCGTATGGGATTTTTGCATTGCAAGGCTTTTTGCATTCACATTCGGTGTATAGTTGAGCTGTGAGGCAAGCTCCAATATTTTTTTCTTTGTGTGTTCTTTAATATAAGGGCTGTTATTGAGTGCTCTGGAAACGGTTGTGTGGGATACGTTTGCAAGTTTTGCGATATCTTTAATGGTTACCATCTATTTCCCTTCCTTATCATACCGGCTGCGATTCGTTATTACATATTGTATCATCAAACACACCGCCTCTCCCACCATATTTCCAGATTAATAAGAAACCGTATCATCAGCATGCGTTCCTGCTGCGCTGCCGATGATCGGCCGCACAAAACGGATGACAGCCAGTGAAGCGAAGACGGCCAGCCCTCCGGCAAGTAAAAATGTGCCAGAAAAAGTACCCGTCCGGTCAACAATAAAGCCGGTTAAAGCGGGACCGATGATGCCTGCGGTGTTGGCGAGAAAATGCATGAATCCGCCAACAGAACCGACATTCTTTTGGTCGACTACATCCTGAATAACAGCCCAGTAGATCGCGCCCGTCAAATATAAAAAGAAGACAGACAGAGCCACGAGCGTAACAGCGCTTACAGTTGTGGTGACAAGCCCAGCTAAACCAATCAATACCGCGGAAGAAAACAAACACGTGACGAGCACGACTTTACGCGAAAACAGCACGCCTTTCCGGACTGTTTTTTTGTATACATAGTCCGAAACAAATCCCCCGGCTGCCAGGCCGATAAATCCTAAAATCCACGGAATGACTGTGATGACACTCATTGACCCAACACTTAATCCCCGCTCCTCGACAAGATAGCTCGGAAACCACGTCAAAAAGAAGAAGAGGATGTAGTTGTAAGCGAAAAAAGCAAACGCCGTGAACAAGACTGTTTTTTGTTTCAGATAAAAGGTCAGCGGAATTTTCTCCTCAGGAGCGGCTTCAACTTTCATCGCAGGTGCATTGCCCATTGGCTCAGCCGGCTTTTCTTTTACGAATTTTAACCAGAGAAAAGCCCAAATCAATCCGATGATCATGATGAGAACGAAGGAAACCTTCCAGCTGAATGCAACGGCGATCATGCCGACAATTGGTCCGGAAATGGCTCCGCCAAGGGGCGTTCCGCTATTTGTAACTCCGACAACAGACGCCCGCTGAGTCGGCGGAAACCAGTTATTGACCATTTTATTGATGGTCGCCGAAAGCGGCCCTTCCCCCATTCCAAACAAAATTCGTATGATCAGCAGGCTGACAAAGCCAAAAGCCAATGCAACTGCTCCGCTGAACAGCGACCAAACGACCATGGCCACAAATAAGGTCAATTTTGCTCCATAGCGGTCGGATGCCACACCGCCAAGAAAATTGAAAACGGCATATCCAATCGAAAAACTGCTGAAAATCAAGCCCATTTGTGTAGCGGACAGTGTGAGATCATCCTGAATGAATGGAGCTGCAATGGACAATGCCGAACGGTCCAGATAGTTAATCACACCAGCCAGGAACAAAAAAAGAATGACTGGAAGCTTATCTTTTGAAAACATCTCAACCTCACCCCTATGTTGGTTCAGTATCTGTATCTGCTTTCGTCACACTCCTGAATAAGCCATAAAACCTCCATCGACAGGAACGGTGATGCCGGTGACAAAGCCTGAATAGGAATCATCCGCCAGCCAAAGAAGCGTGCCGAGCAAGTCCTCCGGTTTTCCAAATCGCTTCATCGGTGTTCCCGCAATAATTTTTTTAGAGCGGTCTGTAAAGCTTCCATCCTTATTGATCAGCAGATCGTGATTTTGTTTTGTCAGAAAAAAGCCTGGTGCGATTGCGTTAACCCTCAGTCCGGTTTCCGCAAAATGCACAGCCAGCCACATTGTAAAATTATTGATTGATGCTTTGGCCGCACTGTACGCCGGAACCTTCGTCATAGGTGAATAAGCGCTCATTGATGAGATATTCACAATGGCTGGTGAGTCTGCCTTCAGCAGTTCCTTTCCAAATACTTGGGTAGCCAGAAATGCCCCAGTGAAGTTGGTTGAAAAAACAGTTGAAAATCCGTTTTCATCCATGTCAAAGAATGATTGCCCTTCTCCTTCTGCTTCATATGTCTCCACATCAGTAATCGCAGCGGGATGATTTCCTCCTGCTCCATTGATTAAGAGATGAACAGCGCCAAATCGGTCAAGGATATCAGTCTTCGCCTTCTCTAGCGACGTCCTGTCCAGCACATCAGCAGAAACGGAACATGCCGTGCCGCCAGCTTTCGTAATTTCCCTCACAACCTCTTGTCCTGTTTCAGCTGACCGGTTCAGTATCGCCACCTTCATGCCATGGCGGGCAAGCTCCCGGGCCATTGCCGAGCAGAGCACACCGCTGCCCCCTGTGATAACAGCAACTTTACCTGCCAGTCGATGATGAAGAGGAATCATAATTCCACCTCTTTTTTCGCCATTGATTCGTACGCGTCCCACAGTCCGTTCAAATACATGATGCCTAAAGCGCGATCGTATAAGCCGTAGCCCGGACGGCATTGCTCTCCAAAAATATGGCGACCGTGATCCGGCCTGACATATCCGCTGTAATCCTGCTTGTGCAGTTCTGCCATGACCCCTTGAATATTAATCGAACCGTCCTTTGTCAGATGAGACGTTTCAATAAAATCCCCATTTTCAAAAATCTTCACATTGCGGATGTGTGAAAATGGAGCAAGCCCGGCATATGTTTTAGCAATTTCCACCATGTCATTGGCGGGATTGGCCCCCATGGAACCGGTACATAAGGTGATGCAGTTAGAAGGTGAGTCTGATATGGCCCGCAGCTTCTCATAGCTTGCCTCTCCTGTGATAATACGCGGCAATCCGAAAATCGGCCAAGGCGGGTCATCCGGATGAATGGCCATTTGAATGCCATGCGCTTCAGCAACCGGCAGAATTTCCTTCAAAAAAAATGATAAATTGTTCCACAGCTGTTCTTCATCGACCGTCCTGTAGGCCTTAAACAGTTCTTTGATCCGAGCCATTTTTTCAGGCTCCCACCCTGGGAGTGTCAGGTCAGACGCTTCTTCCACCGTCCGGATCAGCTCTTGAGGCTCCAGGCTCTCCACTTTGGCTTTTTCAAAAAACAGAGCGGTTGAGCCGTCTTCCAGCGGACGGAACATGTCGGTGCGTGTCCAGTCGAAAATCGGCATAAAATTGTAGCAAATCACTTTCACGCCAAAAGCAGACAGATTGCGGATGGTCTGCTTATAATTTTCAATGTACCGGCCGCGTTCTTCGCTGCCCAGTTTAATCGCTTCATGAACGTTCACGCTTTCGACAACCTCTGCATGAAAACCATGGGATTGTATATATTCCGTCTCGGCTTTGATTTCCTCTATTTCCCACACTTCCCCGGCAGGTTTGTGATGGAGAGCCCAGACAATGCCTTTCACCCCGGGAATTTGTTTCACGTGTTCAAGTGTGACTGTATCGTTGCCTCGTCCATACCATCGAAATGTAATATTCATCCTACACCTCCGGATTGAGCCTTTTAATCAAATGTGATCACTGCCTTCCGCACCTGATCGGGATGCTCCTTGATAAATTGAAACGCGTGATGGACATCTTCAACTGAAAACGTATGGGTGACGAGCCCGTTATGCGCTAACCGGCCTTCATTCAGCAGCTTTACAACTTTCGGAAACTGATTTGTCTGGAGTCTTGAGCCGGTAATCGTGACTTCTTTTTTTGTAATGGGGAGCTGAGAAATTTGTGACGCTCTCTCATCAAATCCAAGCACCACCACACGCCCTGCCGGAGAAACAACATCAACGGAAAGCTCAAAAGTCGCAGGGAGACAGACAGCATCAATGACTACATTGGCTCCTTCATTGCCCGTCCATTCCCGAACCCGCTCAGCCGCATGTTCTGTTTGAACATTCACAACAGCGTCGGCACCGTTTTCTGTAGCAAGTGTCAGCCGCTCATTATTTAAGTCGGTTATCATGACGGAAGCACCCGCTAGCTTTGCCATTTTTAACACACAGATGCCGATAGGCCCCGCCCCCTGAATCAGAACGCGATCACCCTTTTCCACCTGTCCCCGCCAAACAGCCTGGGCACCTATTGTATAAGGCTCGGCCATAACTGCCTCCTCCCAAGGCAGCTCTTTTGAAACCGCGTGAAGCTGCTTTTCAGGAAGCACAACATATTCCCGCATCCCGCCGTCTTCATGAACGCCAAACACAGAAAGCTTCGCACAAACATTTGGCCGGCCTTTACGGCAGGCATAACAGTTTCCGCAATAAGAAATCGGTTCAATCACAACATGGTCTCCGGCTTTCAGGCCTTTAACATTCGCACCAACCTCCTCCACTTCTCCCGTTACCTCGTGTCCGATTACTCTCGGAAGGGTCGCAAGCGGATTCGTGCCATGATAAATATGCATGTCAGAACCGCAAATTCCGACTCGTTTTACTTTGACGAGCACCTCATCAGCCTTTGAAAGAACAGGCTTTTCCATGTCTGCTGTCACCAAATCATACGCTTTTCGCACTTGAACCGCTTTCATTTTCTCACCTGCTTTTTAAAAATTCATACACGCTCCGAGCAATTGAAATTCCGTGTTTCCTGTTTCTTTCCTCATGCAGCTGCTCCAATTCGCCAGGCACATACACTCGCTCGACTCCTCTAGCTGAAGGTGATTGCTGCAGTTCATCAAGCATGGCGTCCATCTGCTCTAAAAACGTATCTTGTCCGGTAAAATAGGACGGATGGATCGCGCAAACATAATGTCCAAGCTTCCTATTTTGATCAAGATCGCCATACATTTTAGCGATATGCGGACCAAAAGCCGCCCCAGCCAGCAAACCTGAAAACACATCCACCACAACAGATAGCCCGTAGCCTTTAGGACCCCCGAACGTTGAAAGTGAGACGACCTTGTGAGGGTCTGTTACCGTCTCTCCGTTTTCATCGACTCCCCATCCTTCTGGTATTTCTCTGCCCTCTTCACGCGCCTGCAGAATCTTTCCAAATGCCACTTTTGACGTCGCCATATCTAGGATAAACGGTTTTTTATGCTTTGCCGGCACACCGTAAGCAATTGGATTCGTGCCTAAAAAAGGAGACCTCCCGCCAAACGGGACTACAATACTGTCAGTATGAGACATAACGATTCCGATCAGTTTTTCCTCAGCCGCTTTTTGCACAAAATAACTTAACGCTCCGCAATGGCTGCTGTTTGTCGCGGTGACCATGCCAACACCATTTTTCTTTGCCATTTCAATGGCATGAGCCATCGCCTTATCGGCAATCACATGGCCGAACCCGTCATCACCGTCCAGCACTCCTGTCACCGGCCCCGTTTCTTTAAAAATGGGACACGCTTTTGGATTGATGCCTCCAGCCCTCAGCCTGTTCACATAATGTTCTGTTCGCAAAACACCATGAGAATTCACATTGCGTAAATCGGCGTGTATGAGCACGTCTGCTACTTTTTCGGCATCTCGTTCATTCAAATTGGCGCCGATCAGCTTTTGCTGAACCAGTTCCTTCGCTTCTTCAGCGGAAATCGTTACCGTATTCAATTCAATAAAGAGCCTCCTTTCTTTCAGTTTCATCACTTAGCGAAAACCCTTACAAATTATTATTACTTGCGAACTATTCAAAATATTCTTTATATGATTGTTTGATCAGTTTCTATGCTGAAGCTCTTCGACAATCTGTGCATGCTGCTGATCTGTCAGTTTATAAAGAAAACCGATAATGACCATAGCTAATGCCAAAGCAATGGCGGGATACAGAAGAAGAAGCGCTTTAATGCCGAGCAGCGCCTGTGCCGTCTGGGCTACGTTCGGCATATATCCGACAAGCCCCAATCCGATCCCGGAGAGAAAACCAGACAATGACTGAGCAAGCTTTCGCGAGAAGTTAAAGAGGGAATATGTCGTTGCTTCTTTCCGCTCACCGGATTTCCACTCGCCGTAGTCAATGATATCTGAGACAAGCGCCCACGTAATGCCATTGGGAATACTGATCCCAATAAACGCGATGCTTGCAAGGATGGTAAACACATATACATTTGAAGGAAGCATAAAGTTGATCAGATCCGCGGCAACGCTGATGCCGAAACCGATCATTGCGGTTTGTTTCTTTCCAAACATCTTGACGAGCTTCGGCAGAAACACGACGCCCAAAAAGGAAGATCCAATAATGATAAAGTTCATATAAGCCATCAGTTCGACATTGCCTAGGTTATATTGTGCGAAGTATACGAGCATTGCGGATTTAATGTTGTAAGCGGAAATCGAAAAAATGGTCATCAGGACAAGGGTTAACAGCGGTTTGTTCGTTATAAACGTTTTGACGACAGATGAAAATGTTAATTTCTCTTTTGGCGCTTCCGCAATAACAATACGTTCCTTGCAGTTGCGATAGCAAATATAAAACCAAAGCACACCGAGAACAGCAAACAATCCCATGACCACCGGATAGCCTACCTTCGGGTTATCAAACTTGACGAGCAGCGGCATGACGGCCACGCTCGTGATAAACAAAGCCCCGAGTGAACCGATTTGGCGAAAAGTAGAGATAGAAGTCCGGTCTTCAGTATTTTGAGTCATCGCCGCTCCCAATGAACCGTACGGAATGTTTACAAATGAATAGCCCACGCCCCACAGTATATAGGATGCATACGCATAAATCAGCTTGCCTGTCGTTGATACATTCGGGGACAGAAAAATAAGAACAGTAAGCACCGCAAGAACAATGCTTCCGATTAATAAATAAGGCCTGAATTTCCCCCGCCTGCCGATGTTTTTGCGATAATCAATTGATGAGCCGACAATGGGGTCTGTTACAGCCGCAAAAAGCTTGCTGACTAAAAAAATACTTCCCGCCATTGCGGCCGGAATTCCCGCCACATCAGTAAAATACTTTAATAAATAGATTTGGCCTAAATCAAACATAAAACCGTTCCCAAAATCACCAAAACCATAGGAAATTTTCTCCTTCAGCGAAAGCCTCTTCTCCGTTTCAATCGACACAACCTTATTTTCCAGTTCTGCTCGCATCTTCCACCTCTGTGTCTTAAGAATTTTCGATGAGATGTCCGCTCAGTATGACGCTGGCTATTCTGAGCGGAACTTATTTTATACGTTTGCCTTTTCTTCTTGAAATTGAAAATATTGTTTCGCATTGTGATAGCAAATGCCTTGTACGATACCGCCAAGAAGCTCCATATCTTTCGGCACTTCACCGTTTTCAGCCCATTCGCCGATCAGATTGCAGACAATGCGTCTGAAGTATTCATGGCGTGTATACGACAAAAAGCTTCTGGAATCAGTCAGCATGCCGATAAAACGGCTGAAAAGCCCGACGTTTGACAACGCTTTCATTTGATCGAGCATCCCACCCTTGGAATCGTTAAACCACCATGCTGTGCCAAATTGTATTTTCCCAGGCGTGATGCCGTCTTGAAAGCTATTTATCATGCTGGCAATGACATAGTTATCATTTGGGTTGAGCGAATATAAAATCGTTTTCGGCAGCTGGTTTTTCATTTCGACTGAATTCAGCAGCCTGTACAAAGGCTTCGCAATTTCTTCGTCATTCATAGAATCATAGCCTGTATCCGGCCCCAATTTCTTCATCATTTTCGTATTCGTATTTCTGAGTGCATTGATATGAAACTGCATCGCCCAGTCAAGCTCAGCATACAATCCGCAAAGAAATTGAAGCGTATATGTCTTGAATTTCTTCTCGTCTTCGTAAGAAACCTGTTCCCCGTTTAATCTTGAGGTAAAAATGAGGCCCGCTTCCTCTTTGTCCGTTTCGGCAAACACCATTGAATCAATCGCATGATCAGATACTCTGCCTCCGACTGAATGGAAGAAACGCACTCGTTCTTCAAGAGCCTTCAAAAACTCATCATAGGTTGTAATCGAAAGTGACGCAGCCTTTTCAAGCGCCTGCACCCAATCCGGGAAGCCTTCGCGATTGATTTCCAGCCCTTTATCCGGCCGAAATCCCGGCAGCACACTGACAGGAAAATCTTTGTCCTCTTTTAATAATAGGTGGTACTCGAGGAAATCGACAGGGTCATCGGTTGTGCATACTACTTTTACATTTGATTTCACAATGAAATCCCTTGCCCCGAAGCCTTCTCCTTGCAGCAGTTCATTCGTCCGTTTCCAAATATTTGGCGCCGATTGCTCATTTAATATCTCGTAAATCCCAAAAAATCTCTGCAGCTCTAAATGGGTCCAATTGTAGAGCGGATTGCCAATCGCCATCGGTACTGTTCTCGCCCATGCCATGAACTTCTCCTCATCAGCTGCATCGCCTGTAATGTATGTTTCTTCAATTCCATTGGCTCTCATGATGCGCCATTTGTAATGGTCTCCATACAGCCAGGCTTCTGTCATGTTTTGAAATCTCTTATTTTCATAGATTTCTTTCGGACTCAAATGGCAGTGATAATCAATAATCGGCATGTCTTTCGCATAATGGTGATAGAGGTTGACAGCGGTTTCATTTTTCAGCAAAAAGTTTTCTCCCATAAAGGGTTCCATGTCCTCACCGTCTTTCATTCTATTTCAAAATGTTAACGTTAACATTTTGATTTGTTTTTATTTTACCTTTATATTCCTCTGGGATCAATCTCTTTTTAAAATTTAAATGTTAACGTTAGCAAATAAGCGCAAAAAAGACATTGCCGTAAAGCTGCCTGAAAAGACCTCTTTTTGGCAATGTCCGATTTTACAAGAAAGGATTAGTAAGCCAGGCTGAATAGTCCTTTAATGTGTGTTAAGTAGCGTACGTTACTTGCTTCTTTCATCAAGGAAGCAGGAAGACCTTTAAGCGGTGTAGAATTAGCACCAATGATGGCTACCGCATCTTTGCGTCCAAGGCTTGCAAGTGTACCAGAGTTTACTGGCTGGAATGTTTCAAGTGTTTTTCCTTCTAAGTAAGCGAATAGGTTGTAACCGATCAGCTCACCCATTTGCCATGCGATTTGTGCAGTTGGCGGGTATGGACGGCCGTCTGCCGCAAAGTAAACTGCGCTGTCACCGGCAACAAATACATCTTCATGAGATGTAGATTGAAGGAAATCGTTAACTGTCGCACGGCCGCGGTTCACTTCAAGACCTGATTCGCCGACTAAAGGATTTCCTTGTACGCCGCCAGTCCAAACAAATGTGTTGGCAACAACTTTTGATCCGTCTTTTAGATCAATCACGTTTCCTTCTACATTTGTAACAGGAAGGCCTGTTAAGAACTCAACGCCGCGTTTTTCAAGGCTTTTAGTCGCGCGTTCGATAAGATCATCCGGAAGAACAGGAAGGATTTTCGGACCTGCTTCAACCAATTTCAATTTGATTTCTTTGTGGTCTACGCCGTATTTTTTCGCAAGGTTCGGCATGATGTCAGCAAGCTCACCGACAAGCTCAACGCCTGTTAAGCCGCCTCCGCCGATAAGGATTGTTGCATCCGCTTCGTTTTTCGTTTTAGAGTACTCACGCACACGGTCTTCAACGTGGTTGAAAACTTTGTTAGCATCAGCAGCAGATTTAAGAACCATGCTGTTTTCTTCAAGTCCTGGGATGCCGAAGTAAGCAGTGACAGAACCAAGGCCTACTACTAGCGCATCGTAAGTTAATGCAGAACCGTCAGCAAGCGCAACCTCTTTTTTATCAACAGAGAAAGAGCTGACTTCCGCGATTTTAAGATCAATGTCTTTGCCTTTGAAAAGTTTTTCTAACGGCATTGCAACCGCTTTTTCAGACACGTTGCCTGCTGCAAGACGGTGTAATTCCGTAATGATTTGGTGAGTTGGGTATTTGTTTACCACTGTCACGCGTGCTTGTTCTTTTGTGTAATGTTTGCGAACTGTTAAAGCAGAAAGAACACCGCCATAACCAGCGCCTAAAATGACAATATGTTTTGACATCGTATATCCTCCGTCCTTTATATCAATTTGAATCTGAGATTATTTTTGTTTTTCGTTCATGATTTCAAGGTAGCTGTTAGCAAAACGGAACAGCTTTTGAGCTTGAGGATCTTTCAGCATGCGCAACAGGCCGAAAAGTCCAATCGTTTCGTTGCTAGCATCCGCGCGGTCTTTCGCTTCGATTGCAGTCGCAGCCACTTCTTTTGCTGTTTCTTTTACAGGCTCAAGAATTTCAGTGATTGCACCGACTGTATCGCTTTTCAATACTTCGTCAGTCGCAACAGACTGAGCGAAATCGTAAGACTTCGTTAAAATATTCACTAACTCAGTCAGCTTTGGAAGCTGGTCAACTAAAACAGTCAGTGATTCTTGAACTTCTGGCTTTAACAGCTGATCAATAAGATCTTGCTGGCTTTGGCTGACAGACGCATTTGTTTGATCGATTGTTTCTGGCATATCCAATTCTCCTTTACTATAAGCAGTATGCTGATTTTTTGGAAAGGGTAGTGCCTCTCCCTGATCTCATGTTTGAAAGCATGAGAAGAAGGATTGTGAATTCGTGCACAATCATTCGCAAAAATAAATGTTTACTACCCAGTTTTTCATCTTGCCATATTCAGTATTATTTTTATCTCAAAAATAAACCATTGAATAAGTCAAAATCCTTTACTCTCTCTGAAAATAGCAAACATAAAAAACTCCAATTTGATTACCTTCTATATGATAACACTTTTTGAACAAAATTTGAACGTGAATTGCTTCGATTATGAAATTAATTTATATGGTGCCCGTGTCATAACATTTCTTCAGCACTAGTTATTGACAATCCATCAATTTTCTCCCCTACGCGTTACCCATATGTCTAATAGAGGTTCTCTTTTTCCTGTAACTGGATCCAATGCCGGAAGTACTGCTTGCTCTATATTCTCTAGCGCAGCCGCTCTTTCATCCGGCTTTCCCGTCTTCATATCATACCGAGAACCGTCTGGATAAGCGCCGATCACGGTAAAATCGGGGCTCGCGCTTAGCTTTTTATGGCCGACACCGGCTGGGATGACCGCTGCGTCGCCCGTTTTGATAGGAACAGCAGCTCCTTTTTCTCCCCCAAATTGAATAACAGCCTCCCCTCGGACTGCGATTAGGACTTCATGCGTGTTGCTGTGATAATGATGGTACGGAAAAACACTGCCCGACCAGCTGTTTAGCCAGCCATGCCGATTGACGATCCGCTCTGCCTGTTCAGCACGTCCCATAAAAACATTTTTATAGATAACGAGCGGAAAATCAGGGTGATTTGGAACCCTGCCGTCATCCTGAAAAAAGTACGTTTCTGTTTCCATCATTTTCACCTCCCTATTTCTGTCTTCCACATATATTGATCCGTAAAACATCATTATTTTCTCACAATTCCGTTGATCTGTATCATCCCGGGTAGTATAGTATAAAAAAATAATGCCAGAATGAGGGATTTGATGAAAGCGATCATAATCGGAATATTGGCTTCTCTCTTTTTCGCCGTTACCTTTATTTTAAACAGGGCGATGGAATTATCCGGAGGCAGCTGGCTTTGGAGCGCCTCGTTACGCTTTATTTTTATGGTTCCGTTTTTATGTCTGATTGTCATAATGAAAGGGAAGTTCGTTCCTCTTTTACAAGAGATGCGGAAAAAGCCGTTTTTTTGGATAAAGTGGAGCTTTGTCGGCTTTGTTCTTTTTTATGCGCCGATCACGTTTGCCGCCGCATTCGGGCCGGGCTGGCTCATAGCCGGAACATGGCAAATTACCATTGTAGCCGGTGTGCTGCTGTCTCCATTTTTCCATGAGAAAAAAGACACGCCTGGAGGCACTTTGCTCGTTCGGCAAAAGATTCCCCTTGTTTCGCTGGGCACTTCCGTCGTCATTCTGATTGGGGCAGCGCTGATTCAGCTCCAGCATGCAGAATCGCTTTCCGGAAAAATGCTGCTCTTCAGCGTGCTGCCGGTTGTCATTGCGGCTTTCGCCTATCCGCTGGGAAACCGGAGAATGCTTGAGCAATACGGAGGCAGGCTTGATACGTTCCAGCGTGTGCTGGGAATGACCCTTGCAAGCCTTCCATTCTGGCTTGTATTGGCAGCTTACGGCTGGTGGTCAGATGGCCTCCCGACCGCGGGACAAACCGTTCAATCCTTTATCGTTGCCGTCAGCTCAGGCATCATTGCGACCGTTTTATTTTTCTGGGCAACGGATATGGTAAGAGATAATCCGCAAAAGCTTGCTGCTGTTGAAGCAACACAATCCGGGGAAGTGATATTCGCTTTGCTTGGTGAAATAATCCTGCTGTCAGGTGTTTTCCCTTCCATTTTATCGTTTGCCGGATTAATGATCATTATTGCCGGAATGGTGTTACATACCTTCGCTTCCCAACAAAAACCTAAAGAGAAAACTCAGTCAAATCTGACTGCTTAGCAGCTTCTGGAGAATGGGCGAAAGCCCGTTCTCCTTTCTTTTTAACGCCTTCCAAAAGAGACCTGTTTCACGTTATATTTATGTATAGTCTAAGCCCACTTAACTGAAAGGTGATATTTTAATGGAAGCAAACAATCAAAAAGACGATATACCAGCAATCTCATTCACATCTGTGCGAAAAAGCTATGAACAAGAGGGACAAACCTATGATGTATTAAAGGATGTCACCGGAGACATTCAACAGGGTGCAATCGTGGCACTTTTGGGCCCTTCCGGTTCAGGAAAAAGCACACTGCTGTCAATGTGTAATTTGATGAAAACACCGGATCACGGTGAAGTGAAGATTTACGGAAAGGAAGTCAGAGACTGGAATGTGAATGAACTGAGGCGGACGGCCTCCCTTGCCTTTCAATCCGCCCCCGTCCTTGACGGAACGGTGCGTGACAATCTGAATCTGGTACAAAAGCTCCACCAAACCCAGCTTTACTCTCCTGAAGAGCTCGCTTCACTGACAGGCCTGTCTCCAGAGCTGTTAGACAGAAGCGCCAAGGATTTATCAGGCGGACAGCGGCAAAGGCTTTCACTTGCCAGAACACTCGCAAACCCTTCCTCCATCCTATTATTGGACGAAATTACATCTGCCCTGGACCCTGTTTCTGCTCTGGAGATTGAAGAGCTGATCAAAAGGCAGCATCAAGAGAAAAAACTGACGGTGATGTGGGTGACCCATAACATGGAACAGGCGAAACGAGTAGCCGATACCATTTGGTTTATGGCTGATGGCCGGCTGTTGGAAATCGCGGAGACAGACACATTTTTCTCGCATCCTCAGCATGAAGCAGCCCGTGAATTTTTGAAGGGAGGCACACGGTAATGGATTACCTTTCTCTCTCATTCACCATGATCTTTGTGCTGATTGCCTTGTTTTTATCAAAATCCTTTAAAGCCGGCGTTGAAAAAGATATGATGATTGCAACGATCCGGGCGGCGGTACAGCTGCTTGTGATCGGTTATGTGCTGTCGCTGATATTTCATGGGGATCACCCTGTGTTTATCCTGCTGATGGTGCTGTTAATGCTGGCGGTGGCGGCGCAAAACGTCGTCAAACGAAAGAAAATGAAAATCGGTTCTTTTTGGAGGGTGTTTGTAGCGTTAGCGATTGTAGAAACCGTCACCCAAGGCATTCTTCTGGCGCTTCACATCATCCCGCTTACCGCACGGTATGTCATCCCGATCAGTGGAATGGTCATCGGAAATTCAATGGTGCTCGCGAGCCTGTTTTTAAACCGGCTCAGCTCCGAGGTCGGGGTGCGCAAGGAAGAAATTCAATTGATTTTGTCGCTTGGCGGCACACCAAAACAATCCATACAGCATATCCTGACTTCCGCCATGAAAATGAGTATGATCCCAACGCTCGAAAGCCAGAAAACATTAGGGCTCGTCCAGCTTCCCGGCATGATGACCGGCCAGATCTTAGCGGGCGCCGATCCGATTCAGGCGGTACGCTTTCAGCTTTTGATTGTTTTTACAACGATGGCGTCCGCCGCGCTGACTTGTGTCCTACTCAGCATGCTGACATACCCGTCATTATTTACCGCGCATCAGCAGCTGAAGCAAAATGGTTAACATTATGACAGCGATTTCGGGATTTGCAGATTACACAAAAGCCGCTTCTCAACAGAAAAAGCGGCTTTTGTGCTGGTTATTCCCCAGCCATTTCTTCATAATACCGTGAAAGTTCAATAATCATCGCGCCCATCCGCTCAATCTCCGGAGCAAGCAGCCTTGTGATGCCTTCTTCCCGCAGCGCTTCAGCAGTCACTTTTCCGACAGCCGCTGCGATGGCACGCTCTTCGAATACAGCCTTCACTTCATTGATAAAGCCGCGCTCCTTGGCAAATTGAAACAGAGAACGAACCTGAATCGCCGTGGTAAAACAAACAGCATCCAATTCACCATTCAGCAGTTCCCGGCATAACTGTTCTACCGTTTCCTCCTCTGGCGGGATATGCTGATAAGGGAGAATCGGCAAAACTGAAGCTCCTTTTTCCTCCAAAAATGCTATGAGGGCAGGTGCATTTTCTCCGTGAAGCTGCACCATTACTTTTTTTCCTGAAAAGTCGTAAGGCTCCAAGGACCGGATCAATCCGCTGGTTGTCCCATCTTCATCAGAAGCCTCTGCGGTGATTCCAAGCTTTTTTAACGCAGACAATGTTTTGTACCCTCGGCACGCCGCTTTAGCCTGGCGAATCGCCAGCAGAAACTCGTCCTTTACTCCGATTTTCTCTGCCATCTTCACAAGCGTCTCCGTACCGATGCCTGTCGTAAAGATCACCCAGTCGGCTTTTTCTTCCGCAAATTTGCGCAGCTCCGGCTCCACCTGCTCCTCTGCCAAGTACACTGTTCCTTGGAGAGGCCGGACGACAGGAATTCCGCCCTGTTTTTCAATGATTGTGCTGATTTCTTCCGTTTTCCGAGAACCGCCGATCGCAACGCGTTTTCCATGTAAACCTTTACCCATATCCGTTCCTCTCCTCTTTGCCAGCTTAGGCTTTATATGTATATAACCTTTAATAAAGCTATTGTGTCGCAAACCAAGGGAGAAATCAAGATGAACCAAATGCCTCTCATTACCCGTTGAATACACCGGATGCATGCTGTAATATAAACAACAGACACGCTTTAACGGAGGATCGACCATGGAAACAAAAGAAGAATACGAAACAAAAGGCTACGACACATCGGTTATTTATGAATTCAACGAATATCCCGACGTCCATAGCGGACGCTGTGATAATTGTAACTATACGCTTTTTAAAAGCTCCGTAAAAGGCGGAAAATTTTTGAGAGAATGCCGGAGATGCGGGATGAAAAAGAATATTTAATAGATGGTGTTCGCGGGTCAGGGGTTAGCCTCTGCTCCCGAGAACAAGCTGGAGAAAGCGGGATTCATTATTTTATTTTCGCTGCAGTCTCCAGCCCTTTGTATATCATTCCCACCGTCTCTTCCGGCGTCATCTCTGACGAATCCAGCCACAGGCCAAGACGCGGTGTTTCTGACTGCAAGACGGCATCGAGAGATTCAATGCTGATATCTCCATATCCTTTTTTCTTGCGTGCTGATTCTCTTGCGGCTATTATGTCAGCTCGGGGTGCCAACACGATCACATACAATGGACGATAACTGATCAACTTCACCATTTCTTCTAACATAGGTCCGATGATCACATCCTGCACCACCGTATGAAACCCCGCTTCAGCATACATATCCGATACGTTAGCCGTTAGCCGGTAGCGAAGACGCAACTGTTCCAGCGCCTCAGCTGAAGGAGTGTCTGACATTTGCATTTCGCCGTTTACAATCATTTTTCTAAATACATCTCCCCTGACATGAACGCTCTTGTCTAAACGCTCAGAAAGAAGCTGGGCAACTGTGGACTTTCCCGCTGCCATCACCCCTGTAATCAGATAGACGGCGTTTTCTTTACTCATTGCATCCCATCCTTTTTAAAAGAAGAAAAACCGAAATCTCAGCAGATTTCGGGTGCAAATATGTTATTGCGGAACGACAGACTTTTTTATGAAGGCTTCAATTTCCGCGGCTGCCTTCTCCGCTCCGCCTGCTTCTTTTACGTCTTTCTGCATGTCTTTTACGCGGCTGAGCATTTCTTTATCTCCGGATACGTCCTGAACTGCCTTCTGCAAACGGGAGACGCTGACCTCTTCTTTCGGCAAATAGACGCCGAGGCCTAATTCATCAACACGCCGGGCAGTGAGCTCCTGCTCATACATTTGCGGAATCACAACAAGCGGTACCCCCGCATTCATTGCCTCCATCGTACTGTTCATTCCCCCGTGAGAAACAAACAGATCGGCTTTCGCTAAGATATCCAACTGCGGAACGCGCTGGCGTACTGTAAAGTTGTCAGGAATGTCACCTAGACTGTCAGGTTCAATTGATATCCCTGTTGACATCACAACATGCCAGTCGGAATTCCGAAATGCATCTATACACATACGATAAAATTCCGGCCATGCGTTAAAAGCGGTTCCCAATGAAATCAGCATGAGCGGACGATTTCCTGTTTCCGGCAGCAGGCTCTCTTGTTCACCTCGTTTTCCAAGTGAAGGGCCGACAAAGCAGAATCGCTCATCAAAGGTTTCGTTTTTAATCTGAAAAGACTTCGGCATAAAGACAATATTTAACGCTTCCGGTATAGCCAAGTGTTCAAATGAGACAGCCGGTAAGTTTTCTTTCTCAAGGTAAACCTGGAAATCGGCCTCCGCTTGTTTGAGTTGCTTGAGCATCTCTTCACTTCCAAGCTGGAAGGATTCATTTTGCGCATAGGAAGAACAGAGCCTGATGGCCGGCACATTCAGCTTATCAGCAAACAATTTTCCCGCAAATGCGATAAAATCATAAACGATAAGATCAGGCTGGTCATTTTGATATAATTCTTCAAGCTGAGGCAAGATTTCGAGCGATTCTTTTAAAATGCTAATCGGTGTTTCATTTTTCTCTATCATTTCCTTAATGCGTTCCGGTTCCACGTTAATCGTAGTTTGATATAAAAGCGGGCTTGCCCCGGCTTGCTTCACCGCAGGCGCGAATTCCTCAGTCGTCGCATAAGTGACACGGTGCCCTTTTTCACAAAGCTTCTCCACTAACGCAAGAGTGGGATTCACATGTCCGTATGCCGGGATATTAATAATTGAGATATGATGCTGTCTCATCATTTCAGCCTCCAATTTTCATATTATATGTTGACGCGAAAACTCTTTAGTCCGTAAATCACGCTATTTTCAATCGGGGTGATACTGACCGGCTCCATACGAGAAAACGTTTGAGTCAATGCCGTTAACGCGATGGCTGCTTCAAGCCGTGCAAGCGGAGCCCCAAGACAAAAATGAATGCCGTGGCCAAACGCAATATGCGGATTGGGATGGCGGTGAATATCAAACATGTGCGCCCTGTCAAACTTCGCTTCATCACGATTTGCAGACGCCACAAACGCTAACACCATGTCGCCTTCTTTCATCTGATGGCCACCAATCTCCGTATCCCTCTTGGCAATTCGCCGCAAAACAGGTGCAGGCGCCCTGAAACGCAGAGCTTCTTCCACCGCCTGAGGCATCAGCTCTGGATGCCGCCGCAATTCGTCATAAACGCCCGGCGTGTCTAAAATGCTGTACATCGCGTTTGAAATCAAGTTCGTTGTCGTTTCATTTCCCGCCACCAGCAGCAATGTACAAAACGGAATCAGCTCTTCTCCGGAAAGCTTCTCACCGGTTTCTTCCGCTTTAATTAAAATGGAGATGATGTCCTGTTCCGGTTTCTTCCGTTTTTCTTCTATGATGCCGGCAAAAAACGCGGCTAGCTCTTCCTCGCACTTGTTCCGCTCTTTCAGAAAGGCTTTCTCCGCTTCCTCACTTCCATCTCTTGGTGTGCTCACCAAAATATCAGACCATGTCTTAAACGCATCCATATGCTCTGAAGGAACGCCTAAAAGCTCAGATATCACAATGACAGGAAGCGGATATGAGAAATCCTGAACCAAATCAAACTCGCTTCGTCCATGAAAACGATGTATCAGATCATCTGCGATGTCTTGAATTCTTGGTTCCCACTGCTTCATGACACGCGGTGTAAACGCTCTATTGACAACAGAACGGATTTGCGTGTGTCTTGGCGGGTCCATATTAATGATCGAATTCCCGATAGAACTTGTCTGCTCCGGCATATAACTGGAGAAAAGCTCTTTATCCCCAATCACTTTTTTGACATCATCATAAAGAAAAACACTCCATACTTGATTGTCTTCATCATAGGTAACAGGAGCTTCCTTTCTCATCGATTCGTACCACGGAAACGGATGATAAGCATCCTGTTTATTTTTTCCGTTCATCAGTGCACGCTGCAAAGCTTGTCGCCGATTTACCACATTCATGCGTTTCCCCTCCCCATGAAAGAAAAGATTCAGCAATTGACGAACTTCACCACCTCCTGCTATCGAAAAAGAGAGGGACATCCATTTTGTCGTCTGAAACAGCAGGCAGGTCTTCAAGATGCCGGTGCAGGCATCATATAATCCCCCTCGAATGTTGTTCATCTTACCATAATCTTTCAATTTTTTTCTATTACGCACACCCAATTTGGTTCACAACGTGACCTTAGGCATGCTCATCGATTTTAGAAACGCAATCAATAGCTTATGAAAATCTCACACGTCGCCCTCATCCGCAACGTAAGCACTACTCTAAAAGATGACTTTTCCATTATGTAAAGCATGCTGAAGATATGATTAAATAGAAAGTAAAATGGTGAAGGAGAGAACAAATGACATCACAGATCAACCGTAAAAAACTAGTTGTCGGCATCGTACTTTCACTTGCATTTGTATTGTTTGTGTTCTCTTTTTCTGAGAGACATTCAAAACCGCTCGTTGAGGGAAAAAAACAGGAAAACTGGCATACTGTCGTCGACAAAGCCTCTGTCGATATATATGGAAGCCGTTTAGTGGAAGAAAGCAAACTAAAACAAAAGCTCGGCCATAAACAAGCCGATTCGGTACTAACCCTTTTGAAGCTAGCCAGCGAAAAACATATTGCCCTGTAAAAACAAAAAAGAGCCTCCGGCTCTTTTTTGTTTAATCCAATACAGTTTTTTTATCCGGATGACGCTGAAAGTCAAAAAGCATACTGAGCTGTGACTGTGTGTTTCGTTTTGGAGAAAGCGGAGGGAGCCTGTCTTCCGGAAAAAAAGCGGCATGGTTCGTCTCAATTCCGGTTTTCTGCTGCCCGCCCGTTATGCTGCATTCAATGAAGATCTTATAGTAATGATAAGGCTGAGGGGGGTGAGGATGCTTATGGCTGTCCAGCACGGCCAGTAATCGAGAAGGCACTGTATCGTAACCCGACTCTTCTTTGATTTCCTTGATCACATTTTCAGCGGGTGATAAACCAATTTCACAAAACCCGCCTGGGAGTGACCACAGCTCGTCATGCTTCTCCCGGACAAGCAATATGCGATTCTCTCGAAATACCGCGCCGCGAACATCCGCCTTCGGTGTCGGATAGCCTTTCTCGCCTTTCCATAAATCAGTGATGACTTCAATGTCCTTCTCCGAGTAATCCGCCATCATCTCTGCGCTGAGCTTCATCAGCTCTTCGTACCTTTCCCTGTCATACACATCCTTGGAAAAAGCAAGCCCCGCCTGTGCGATCGCCTGAATCCGCTGGGCCCGTTCCAGCCATTTGGTTTGCACGTTTATCACTCGTCCTTTCAAGTTATTTTTCTCTATAAAAAATGCACGTTTCACTAATGAAAAACGTGCAGCTGTAAATCAAGTTCTAATCTAATTTCACCAAATAATCAATATCGTCCTTTACTCTCTCTTCAGTATTACTGCTATTTGTATCAGCTAAAAACGGATTATATACCAGTGTGTAATGTTTCTGTTCTCCTTTAGGGATGACATAACTGAGTACACCTGTAACCTTTTTCCCTGATGTCAGTGTTCCTGTCATCAGGATCCTGCCCTTCTCTTCTATTGAAAAAACCGGCTGGACTGATTGATTTTTCTTGTCTTTTAAGTCTAACCCGAGAAAATTGTATTGCATTGAATCTTTCCCTATGTTTTCTATCGTAACTTCTATAATGAGCCGTTCCTCATCATCTTTTATTGTTTTTAGCTTCGAGTCTACAGCTCCCCCAAATTCCGAATATTCACCTTTTTGTACTCTATCAACTTTATTCACTGTAAAATTCGTATGTCCCGCTTTAAACGTTTCTCCTATTTTATGTATTTGATCATCTTTTTTAATCTTCGGCTCACCGCCTTTTTTCAGTTCCTTATCAAGTTCCTTTTCAAGCTCTTCTTGCGATTTTTTTTCTTTCGGCTTTTCCTTTTCAGACGCATCGCTTGATTGGCTGCACGCAGAAAGTGCAAACCCGATCGTCAAGACAAATAATAACAATAAGACTTTTTTCATGATCGTTCCCCCATCTAAAGTAATCGTTTTCTATTATAATCAGATTTTTCCTTTTATTAACAGGTAAGAAAGCATCATTTTTTTCTATTTCATTCGTTACAAACTTACTCATTCCTAGAATATGAATATTTTTTACTAGTCCATTAGACCTTTTCATCAAAAAAACCCGAGCTGGCATCAGCCGGCTCGGGCGGGTGTCAATCTCGCTTATCCATTCCCCTTTTCTTTCGGGGGTTCCTGATGATGCTTTTGATGTTCCGGAGGCTGAGTTGTGCGTTCCAGCTCCTTTGTATCTTGTCCCATTCCTTTTAAAAAGGAGAACAGCAGCGTAACCGCTTTGTTGATTTCCGGGTCTTTAAGCGAACGGATGATATCAAAATAACCTGTTTTCTCTTCGCTGTTCTTCTGTTCTACCGCGTTCGCCACACCGGCATTCACTTTCAAAATGAGCGGCTCCAGCTGTTTGACATCCAGCATGCCAAGCGTTCCAAACAGGAGAAGCAGGTTTTTAAGCATATTGGCCGTTTCCTCTGTATCTGCCTTTTTCACTAGGATGTCAAGGACTTTATCACCTTGGCCAAAAAGACCGCGGAGCAAAGGCAGTACGCCCCGATCGTTCATGTGCCTAAGCATTTGCAGCGTCTCCAGAATGGCTTCTTTGTTGTCGACTAAGGCATCTTCGATTTCTTCTAAATCACGTTTGCGCTGATCTTCTTCGGTCACCTGTACTTTCTGAATGCGTTTAATCGCTTTAGCCATTGTGCCCAAGCCCCCTTTTCACTGCGTCGCCAGGGAAAATGTAGTCCTTCCGCGCCCATTTCTTATGAACCTGCACACCAATTTGCGGCTGCGGATTTCCGTTGCGGTGATTGATTTTAGGCAGCGGATTGATTCCATCCTGCTTCAAGATTTCCATCTTCGCTGATGTTTCTTTGTAAGCAGGCGTGTCGGTATCCTTGTCTGCGTGGCTGCCTGTTAACAGGTTAATCGCCGCTTCCCCAGAATCGTTCATTGGCAGATACACTTCCTTCCCTTTGACACGATCGGTGATCAGGCATTTCACCTTCACATTTCCAAAAGGCGATGTGAGTCTGACAAAGGTCCCGTCCTGAATCCCCCGTTCTGCCGCAAGCTCTGGAGAAATTTCTAAGAATACATGCGGCGTTTTTTCAGAAATGCCTTTTGATTTATACGTCAGGTTTCCTTCGTGGAAATGCTCCAAGAGCCTGCCGTTATTTACATGGATATCATATTCTTCACCGAACTCCTCGGGCTCAGTCCATTGAACCGGATAAAGAATCGCTTTGCCGTCCGGGAAAGGAAAACGCTCTGTAAAGAGTAAAGGCGAATCCTTCCCATCAGCACGAACAGGCCATTGCAGGGAATTGTAGCCCTCAAGACGTTCATAGGTTACTCCTGCATAAATTGGTGACAGCATTGCAGCTTCTTCCATTATGTCGGAAGGATGCTCATAATTCCAATTGGCCCCAAGCTTATTCGCTATCTCCATAATAATCTGCCAGTCCGGCTTTGATTCACCCAGAGGTTCAAATACCTGGTCTAAACGCTGAATACGGCGTTCAGTATTTGTAAAGGTGCCTTCTTTTTCAAGGCTCGGGCTCGCAGGAAGAACAACATCTGCAAATTCTGCCGTCCGAGATAGGAAAATGTCCTGCACAACAAAGAAATCAAGCTTTTCATATGCGGCGTGCACATGATTGATATTTGAGTCGACAAGACCCATTTCCTCCCCTTTTACATACATCGCTTTCAGCTGGCCGGAATGGATTTTTTCAATCATTTCATGGTTGGTCATGCCCGGCTCCTTCGGCAGCTGCACACCCCAGGCTTGTTCGTATTTCTTGCGGACTTGTTCATCCTTCACTTTTTCATAGCCCGGCAGGCTATCAGGCATGCTTCCGAAGTCACTTGCTCCCTGGACGTTGTTATGGCCGCGTAATGGATAAGAACCCGCACCCGGTTTTCCGTAGTTACCTGTGACAAGCAGCAAATTTGAAATCGCAGTGCTTGTATCGCTGCCTCCAATGTGCTGGGTCACACCCATGGCCCACAACGCGCACACACTGTCAGCCTCATGAATCATTTCAGCCATTTGAATCAGGGTTTGTTTATCAATTCCGGTTTTCTCCTCTGCATATTCAAGTGTGTACGGCGCAAGGCTTTTCACGTATTCATCCCGGCCGTTGACCCTTTCCTGCAAAAAGCGTTCATCAGCCTTGCCGCTTTCAATCAGATATTTGGCGATGGCATTCAGCCAGACGATATCTGATCCGGCACGCGGCTGGACAAATAGATCAGAACGCTCAGCCATTTCGTGTTTTCTGATATCGGCCACGATGACCTTCTGCCCTCTCAGCTTGTGAGCCCGTTTAATGCGGGTAGATAATACCGGGTGCGACTCTGACGTGTTCGAACCGATAATCAAAACTAGATCTGCCTGGGCGATATCTGTAATCGATCCTGAGTCACCGCCATATCCAACTGTCCGGAACAGTCCGGCAGTAGCCGGAGACTGGCAATAGCGCGAGCAGTTATCCACATTATTTGTGCCGATAACCCCTCTGGCCAACTTTTGCATCAGGTAGGATTCTTCATTCGTACATTTAGACGACGTGATAAAAGCAAGTGAGTCAGGGCCACATTCTTCTTTCAATTCAGTGAACTTGCTTGCGATCAGTGTTAAGGCTTCCTCCCACTCTGCTTCCCGGAAATGGTCGCCTTCGCGGATGAGCGGTTTTGTCAGACGCTCCTCACTGTTTACAAAATCCCAGCCGAACTTGCCTTTTACACAAGTGGAAATGCCATTGGCAGGCGCCTCCTCCTGCGGCTCCACTTTCAGAATATCTCTGCCCTTAGTCCAAACATCAAAACTGCAGCCGACACCGCAATAGGTGCAGACGGTTTTGGTTTTTTTGATTCGTTCATCACGCATGGCAGATTCCATGTCAGAAATGGCGAGAATCGAGCCGTATCCTGTCTCTACGCCTTTCGTAATCTCGATCATCGGGCGCAGTGATTCGTTATTGATGCCTGTTAAATATCCGGCTTCCCCTTCCATTCCTTTTTCCATCATCGCGTTGCACGGACATACGGTTGAGCAATGGCCGCACGACACACATGACGACTCGTTAATCGGCACGTCATGATCCCAAATGACGCGCGGGCGTTCCCGCTCCCAGTCAATCGTCAGTGTTTCTGTCACCTGTACGTCTTGGCATGCTTCGACACAGCGGCCGCACAAAATACATTGATCAGGATCATAACGGTAAAACGGATGGGATTCATCCTTATGATAAGGCTTTTGATCAAACGGGATGCTTTGGTGATTGATTTTCATTTCCTTCACCGTATTATGTATTTCGCATCCTCCATTGTTGTAATCGCAAACTGTACAGTAAAGCTCATGATTATATAAGATTTTATCCATCCCGATGACCTGTGCCTTTTTCACGTCAGACGAAAGCGTATCAATGACATCGCCATCCTTTATTTCAGCAGAGCACGATCTCTTCAGCTCACCATTGATGCTGACAATACACGTATCACATGTTTCTATCGGCCCAAGGCTCGGATGATAGCATACTTGCGGCACTTCGATTGAACTGTTATTCAAAAGCTGCAGCACCGTCTGGTCTCCGGCTGTCTCCATCTCAACGCCGTTTATGGTTACTTTTTTTGTGTCCGCCATCTCCATTCCCCTTTCTTGCGTTTATATACCGAATTACCCATTTCAGTTCCCTTACATGTGCTGATTAAAACATACAGAGCGCATACAAATGTTTTAATGCACGAACATCGGGAAACGTCATGATAGACAAAAAGGGAGGGATAACCATGAAGAAAACCATTTCCGCATTAACAGCGGCGGCAGCACTGTCAGGCACTGTTTTTGGCTTCGGGACGGCAATTCCGGCAAAAGCTGCCGCTCAGGCAAATCCGCCTGCTGAAGAAACAACCTCATCATCCGCTGAGCTTGTAAAAAATCTTTATAACACCGCTTTTACAGGTGAAATGCCGCAGCAGGTACAAGGTCTTACGATTAACAAAAGCACAAAAGGGGATGTCCATGCCAAGATGGGAGAACCGGAAAGACCGGCTGGAGGAAACAATATGTTTGATCTATACAGCTGGAATATGGGAAATCCCGGCTACGGCTTTTCCTATAACAAAGACATGACCATTTCAGAAATCCGTTACTTTGGAACCGGAGTAGAACGCCGTCTGAATCTTGGAGGGGTTACACCGGATGTGCTGAGCGGTCAAATTGGCCCCGCCGACCGAATTTTAACCGTCCCATTCACGGATGAAATCGACTATATCTATGATACAGGCCCTTATGAGCTCCATTTCGTCATTGGGAAAGACCAGACAGCCGACCATGTCAATCTAAGAGCAAGATAAAAGTACCTGCGGCTGTTCAGCCGCTTTTTTTATGGACAAAGTGAGGATGGATTCCTTACAATACATGGGAGGGAAAATGCGGGAAGAGGTATCAATCATTCATGAGAAGGAACCGGTTCATATATGCGGCCTTTACAATCCTCATCATTGGGTTGGGACTGGGGTCAAGAGCGTTCTCCTGTTTTCTCCCGGATATCGTCAATGCCTATCTCGGAGATGCACTGTGGGCCGCAATGATTTTTACGGGCTGCGGCTTTCTGTTTCATACGATGAAAACCATCACAACAGGCATTATCAGCCTTTCATTTTGCGTTATTATCGAATGCAGCCAGCTGTACCATGCTGAGTGGATCGACCGGACCAGGGGCACTTCGCTCGGCGGCCTCGTGCTGGGGTACGGATTTTTATGGAGCGATATCATAGCTTATACGATGGGAATTGTCACCTGCACACTCATAGAGCTGATCCATCAAAACATCAAAAAGCGCCGCTGACGTGACGCTTTTTCTTATGTCGAGAACAGCCCGCACTGAGACAGAATCGTCTCTGTATCCAAGAGTGTGGCCTCCTTTATATCGACCCGGTGTTTATTCATAAAAGACTGAACAGCGTGATATCCAACCGCATATCCGGCAAAAGCAGATAATCCCGCCGGCTCAAAGCCTTGCGCTTTCGCTATTTGATCTCCAAACATGTAACGGCTCACCTCCGAAAAGCCTTTTACATCAATCACCTCTTTTATGACTTCAATGGAATATTGCAAATCGTCCCGATCAAAGCGAGTAACCCAAGGACCTAATTGTTCTTCGCCAAAGAGCTCCCGCGCAAATGACTCAGCCAGCCCTTCAATGACAAGATAATCCCCGACTGACACAGAACCTCGGTGAAAATCAAAATACGAAAACCGCAGATTATGGTGAAATTCATGGGCAATCATCGATGAAATCCTAAGAAGGTTATAGCTGTTCGGATACATCCAAACGTGAATAAAGCCTGGAATTCCCCCAAACCCGCAATACCCTTTTTGCAGCTTCAGCTTGCTTGGATCAGCAATGTAAAGCCCGAACCTCATTTCTTCCGCATTTACTCGCAGCTTTTCACGCTCGGCAAAATGTATACACTGCTGCAGCGCAGATTCAGCAGTCTCGGCAATATGCAATTGCTGCAGTTTTCTTAATGCTGTCTGTCCGGGTTCAGCATTACACACATCCAAATAACCAAGCATCTTTACAGCCATGATCACATCATATCCATTTGGTGTCTTCGCTTTTAGGGGAACCTGTATGGCGCTCCACATTTTTTCAAACGGTCCCATCATCGTATACCGAAACTCGTCCTCTCTTTCGTGTTCTTCCATCGAAAACAGCTTTTCATATTGCTGAAAGGTCTGTTCTATTACGATATTCATCCTAATCCCTCCTCACGAAAAATATACGGTATGCCGCAGCGTAAAGGTCAACAGAAAAAATTAAGCCTTTCTGCCCTATAAAATCAAAGCCGGCCGCCGATAGGTAAGGCATAGGAGGTGTAGCAATGGATATTCCTGCATTATCAGTTGCCATGCATCAAGCAAATCTGGCGCAAAATGTTAATATCGCTTTAACGAAAAAGATGCTGGACACTGCCCAGCAAAATGCTGACCAAACCCTTAAGCTGATTCAGCATCCGACACTCGGACATAAAATTGACCTGAAAGCTTAGCTCCACACCCCAGGCGGCCAAGAACTCCATCCTCCCGGCCGCCTTTATCTTTCACAAAAAAGCATGCATGTTTTGGCCTTTCCTCCGTATGATTTATTGTTTGTCATTTTAAGGAGGTCAGGAAGAGATGAAAAGAATGGTTAAAAAGGTGTCTTTGGTGTTGTTCGCATTCGTATTTATTTTTGCCATCAAGGGAGCACCCGCTCATGCGGAAACACATGCCTACGATGGAAAAAGCCCTTATTACAATGATTGTGCGTCCAGCGCCGCCACAAAAAAATCTTCTAACTTAGTGAACGCAAACAATCAAGTCATCGGAGTCGTCGAGCTCAAGTTCAGCAGTACATGCAAAACGGCATGGGCAAAAATAACGATGAACAACACCTTGACAACAGGCTATGAAGCAAACGCGGAAATAACCCGGAACACAGACAAAAAGAGATATAACTGTGACTCTGCAGGCGGCAATGGCAAAGCGGTGGCAGGCCAAAAATCTTGTTATACGCCTATGGTCTATGACTTAGACCCGAGAACCTCCTACGCTTTCGGTAAATATTCAGGCCCCAACCTGAATGTATGGGCAACCACAGGCTCTTATTAAAAAGAAAAAAGGCTGTCCAACGGGCATTTCCCGCGACAGCCTTTCCACATTTATTTAGCTTCCCTTTGTTTTTTTACCTCTTCAAGCTGAGTGACCGTCACCAATTGATAGCCTTGATCGGTCAGTCTTTTGATAATCTCATCGGCCGCATCAGCAGAAGTGCCGTAAATGTCGTGAATTAAAATCGTCTTTCCGTCAGCCGCGTGGCTCATGACTCGGTTGACAATTGTATTTTTATTTCGGTCTTTCCAATCTTCCGGATCAATGTCCCATAACGCGACATCCATTTTCAGCTTGCTGCGCAGTTCATCATTAATGCCGCCATATGGAGGACGCACAAGCGTCGGACGATACCCGCTTATTTTTTCAATCATGTCCTGCGTGTCATTGATCTGCTTTACAGCCTCTTTCACTGAAAGCCTTGTGAGAAGCGGATGGCTCCATGAGTGGTTCCCCACTTCATTTCCTTCTTTCAGCATTCTTTTTAACGTTTCCGGATAATATTGAACCCTGCTGCCCAGCACAAAAAACGTTGCATGCCCTTCATATTTCTTCAAGGAGTCCAGAATCTGATTTGTTGTCGCAGGATTCGGGCCGTCGTCGAAAGTAAGCGCAATGACTTTTTTATTCGGATCAACTGTTTCTTCTTTAGGTAATGAAATGACTTCGTGCTTCGGTTTTTGTTCTTTGATTTTATTTTTGTTTTTCGCTTTATCAATATATTGTTCTTTCAATATATCTTTTAAAAGATTTTTCTTAATCGCAATCGACTGCTCTCCAAGATAGCCCGCAGCGACTTGATATGTATCAAAATAAAACTCGATATAATCTTCCTTGACGGCAAAACGGCTGAAATTTTCTTTTGCCGGTGCAGTTCCTTCTTTTAACAATTCGTCGTCCGCTGCAATGTCCTTATTCTTTTTAAGCTCATGATAAGCGATCAGCGAAAGCTTTTGTAAATAATCAGAGTCCTTTATGAAAATATCATCAATAGAAAGAAAGGCTTCCTTGCTAAAATCAAAGTTAAATGTTTTTTTTACGGTTTGTCCATGCGCGCCGCCTATGTATTTATATTCATTAAAGACCACTGCCGCTGTCTGCTTGGCATAATGAACAATTTCATAATCGATGTTGAGTTCATTGCGCTTTTTTGTATGCTCCTGGTCAGCATCTTTCGTTTCCTTCTGAAATTGGCGAACCTCTTTCTCTGCGAAACTCTTTAATGCCGCATCCATTTTTTTATTTTTAAAAACAGGGTAGTTGACCGCGTAATTGAAGGTTTTCCCGTCATTCACAAGCGTTGCGATCTCCACATCTCCATACTGAGAATCGGTTTTCACTTGATTCATGACCGTTTCTTTTTTTGATGTATTATGGCAAAAGCCAATAAGCCCTGCCGCACAAACAACTGCTAATAATACTTGAAACCATTTGATTCTTCTCGCCAACAACACAAACTCCTTCTTTCGTAATCACTTCGATTTATATCCCATCAAAAGATTCAGATGATGTTCTTTATGCTCATTCGTACTCAATTAGAAATATTTTTGTAACATTAAAGTAACATTTATTTCACTTTTGTAATAATAGGAGATTTAGAAGTTCTTGTCAATCCCTTTCTGAGGATTTACTCAATAAAAAAAAACAATTTGGTCGATGGACATACACCCATTTCTCATATCAGGAATAAGGTAAACAGAATAAAAAATGCTAGGGAGGTAACCCTCTTGGAATTTCCTGTTAATTACGATCAGTTTGAGCAAGTTTCACCTTTTGATGAAAGACAGCCATATTACTACCCGCGTCCGCGCCCTAGACCGCCATTTTATCCGCCTTATTATTATCCAAGACCGTTTTATCCGTTTTATCCGCGTCCGCCTTACTACTACCCGCGCCCTCCTTACTACCCTTGGTACGGATACGGCGGCGGATACGGCGGCGGATATGGAGGATACAACAGATAGCAGGCGGTGTTTACCGAGAATGGGGGCAGTCCAGCTCCCCTTTTTTTGTATAAAAATTGACAATATCATGACAAATACAGGAAATAATTGTGATCTGGATGGCCTCTTGGTACGATAACAAAAGCATGCAGTTTTGGGGGAGGCGTCTATTTTTGGAGAATTCAAGAGTTTCTGCTCCGATTTCTGAAACAAAATACATAAAAGCCTCGAACCGGGTATCCGTTTACGATTTTATAAAGCTTGCAAAACCCGGCATTATCGTATCAAACTCGATAGCAGCCTTCGGCGGATTTTGGATCGCATTTGTGGGCTCAGAAAAACCATTAACAGGACTCGCTTTTTTTATGACAATGATAACGGCAATGCTTGGAACCGCGTTCGTCATGGCCTCCGGCACTGTCTACAACAACTATTTTGATCGGCATATGGATGCAAAAATGGAGCGCACCCGCAGCAGGGCCTCAGTCACAGGAAAAATGCCGCCTGCTTTGATCTTAACGTATGGCTCTGTTTTAGGAATAGCAGGTCTTGCCATGCTGTATTCCCTCAACCCTTTAACTGCAATTCTCGGACTGGCCGCCTTTATTTTTTATGCCATCATCTATACAGTATGGGTGAAACGGGCCTCGGTATGGAGCACGTTTGTCGGAAGCTTTCCGGGAGCTGCTCCGCCACTGATGGGTTATTGTGCCATCACAGGAGAAATCAGTGTAACCGCCGTCATGTTATATGCCATTATGTTTCTGTGGCAGCCCCCGCATTTTTGGGCTATTGGGATAAGACGCAAAGAGGAATATCGGGCGGCTGGTGTCCCGCTCTTGCCTGTTGTAAAAGGAAATCATGTAACGAAAGTAAAAATGATTCAATATATTGCAGTCCTGGTGCCGGTTACGCTATTATTTCCTTTTTCTCTCGGCACCGGCCATATAAGCCCATTTTATTTTTTAACTGCCTTGGTTCTCGGAGGTATATGGATCAAAAAAAGCATGCAAGGATTCAAAACAGACGATGACGTAAAGTGGGCAAAGGATATGTTTGTCTACTCACTCATTTATTTTTGCTTGCTGTTTTTTGTCATGATGATTGATTCATTTGTAATGTTATTAATCTGATGATTTTATGCAAAAAGAGCCACACATTAATGTGACTCTTTTTTGTTTGTGAAAACAGTCTCTAATAGAAATGTCAGGATAATAAACACAGCCGCGCAAATCAAAAATCGTACGATTTCAGTCAAAATCCAGCTATGGGCAATACTCATATCATCGGTTTCCTGGAGGGCTGCACATATTGAAAAAATAGTGAGTATGTATTTTAGGATTTCTTTGTTCATGGACACCACACTTTCTGGATATGATCACCAATATCCAAAATAACACATAGCTGAGAGCGGCAAAAGCCGAAAGAGCAAAAAAATACCAGCCCAGTCTGAACTAAAGCTCCAATGAAATACATACTGGCTCTCCATTCTAAGATATGAAATATTACAGATTGAGATCCTTTCCATTGTCAGCTATCCCAATCCGGAATAAAGAAAAAATTGTCCAACCACCTACATTATGGTTATATATGATCTGCTTTTCTCATGTTCATTGATTTGGAGGCGTACGATGAAAGGGATTGTTTTAGTTGTTCAGCTTGGATTTTCATTCATGGCTTTTCTGTTTTTAGCCGCTGTCAATTGGTATCAAGGAAGCGAGCTTGTTTCAGATCAATTCGATTGGAATTACACAGCCAAATTTTCAAAGCTCCTTAACGGCATTGACACCATCACCAGCCCCAAACAAATTTCACAGCTGGATTTTTTCATATACTCTGCGAAACACTATCCGGTCATAAGTATACTGATGATCTGTTCGTTTTTATATGTGTTATTATCACTTTTTTTGCTGATTCGCGATTGCCACACGGCTCGGTAAAGAATATGTCATTTCCCATGCCCCATTGAAATACCATAAAAGGAGCACCGTTATGATCCTCCCCCTCTTTTTTCTTTAATCGCCAGTTCATCTAAAGGATATGGCAAGGCGTATCTCGCTCCGCGTACTTGATTTCTAAGCATTCCACGATTAGGTGCACGATTTACATCTTCTCTATATTCGTATGGTCAATCAGAACTGCGTTTATATGATCCGAACTTGAATGTTCTTGCCTCATTGGTTATTTTCGGTTTCACCTTTTGTTTTTCCATCTTTCGGAACTTTTCTCTCGCTCTTTCGTATAACCTTACAGGAGGTATCACATGATGAAAGAGTATGAATTCGTTAGAGTCGAACTTAGTACCATGAGAAGAAGACCCAAAGAAGACTACCAACAAATCATTCGTGACTATGCTCAAAGAGGATGGAAGTTTATTCAGATTTTCGCCCCTAGTATAGACGGGTATGGAGCAGCTGCTTATTTTGAAATGATATTTGAAAGAGATGTGGAAGATGCTTAGTCTTTATGGCTAAGCATTCTTACCATTGAGTAACTTACATTTATAAATGACAAATCATAAAAAGCTTACAATTAGTAAGCTTTTTTGACCCTTCATGACAAAGAAAGACTCTAGTTTTTTCAATCGTGCTTCAAACTTCGCTTTCGTTCTCGCTCGATAAAGTCCATGCATCAGTTCGATGCTTAATCATTTACTTTCCCAGTATACACATAGATCACCTGTCTTAGAAATTCAGCTAATCCCTCACCATGTTGATCGTAATATCGCTTAAAGCGCTCATCTGATACATACATCTCCCCTAGACCTGCATGAGCTTCTTTGCTGTAGTCGCTCCAATGATAAAGAAGCCATTTTTTGTGCAATTCCGCCGCTTTCAAGGCATCTTCACTTTTTGGATCTCCTTCTTCAAATGCTTTTTTAAGTTTTTCAAACATTTCTTTTTCTGTAGCGGTCAGCTCTTCATATTGCTCCTTTGTCATATTCAACACTTCTTGGTTAGTTTCTTCCACCGCTTCTTCTCCATACTTTTGGCGTATTTCCGCTCCGTATTTCCGCTCGTTTTCTTCCACAAGCTCTTTTTTAAATCCTTTAAATTTCTCTTCATCTCTCATTTTTTCGTTTCTCTCCTCTGCATGAATTGTTTTCTCTACATTTTGTATAAGGCTATCAATCCGGGCTCTTTCTTCTAGAAGCTCTGCATGATGATCCTTTAATGCTTTATGACGATTAAAAGATGGGGAAAAGATTAATTTTTTTATCTCCTCTAATTGGAAGCCTAACTCTCGATAAAATAAAATGTGCTGTAATTGGTTGACTTCTTTTTCCCCATAAATTCGGTATCCAGATGAATTAATCCGTGCTGGCTGTAAAAGGTTAATCTCATCATAATACCTAAGCGTTCTTGTGCTGACTCCCGCTAATTTGGCTAACTTCTGAACGGTATATTCCATTTCTTCTCCCTCCTTATACATTAACCGTACACTTTGACGTAACGTGAATGTCAAAGCTTTTTTTAAAAAAATCTCCTTGAATGTTTCAAGGAGATGATTTATCTGCAACATGTCATATACCGAAACTTATTTGATGTCTCTATTAAGAAGTTCTTTTAAAAGTTGATTGAACTCCTCCTGCTGTTTTATATTTTTGCGGCCATTCCGATTAATTGCTGCTAGTTCACAGACAATGCCAGCCGAAATGAAAAACAATAAACCTTCAAGCATATAGCATCCTCCAACGTTTAAGAGATAGTCAACTGTGTTTGTTCACTTTCTAAAGACTGCTTATCATTTTTATCTTCCTTACGCTGAAAAATGTTATTTAGAATAAGCGCTGTCATGACAAGCAGTGTTCCTGCTACATCAAAAGTGGTTATTTTAGATCCTTGTATCATCATGATTAACAATGTAGTAATGGGAACAAAGTTAATAAATAAAATCCCGTTAATGGGTGATAAAATTTTAACACCATAGTTCCAGCTAAGGAGAGCTACGATACCTGGTAAAGTAATCATAAATATTAAGTCATACTTAATTTCAGCAATCACATTTATACTAGGTATGGACACGTATCCTTGAGCGGTGAGCACAGCTGTTAGAATACCTGTTACAGCTGTACCGAATAAACACGTCAATGTTGAATAACGCAGCGTAGACCATTCTTGAAATAGCTGTCCCCCCATTGTATAGATTACCCATCCCACAACCCCCATTAAAATAAAGGTTAACGAAAACAGATTATCTTTCAATGTATAAAAGAAACTCATATCGCCTTTGGTAATAACGAATGCGGCTCCAAAAAAAGCAATCATAATAGATATAATCTTATATTTTTTCGGTTTCACATGTTTATATCCCCACAGGATAAAAATAGAAATGATTGGCATAAGTGCCTCTGCAATAGACGCAGTCATGATTCCAGACTCCCCCATCAATCTTTGGCCCCAAAAAATAAAAACATTGTATACAGTAAACGCCATCACACCAAAAAAAACGAGCAGTTTTGCTTTACCCTCTAGACGAAATGATTTCTTCCCCTCCCTCACCAATAATAAAATCACTAAGATAACTGCTACAACACCGTATCGAATAGATGAAAAATAAAATGGATCAACAAATGCTAATGCATGATCTGCAACTGGAAACATTGCGCCCCACGACATACTTGCTACTAAACATGTGAGGACACCAATGAATAATTGACCGTTTTTCATTGTCATTCCCCTCCTTTTCTTGTATTGACAATGAGAATTATAAAAAGAAGGGTGACATCATGTAAAATGAATAAAAATGATGAAAAACATCATTTATAATGATATTTTAAATGAAGGAGGGATACTAAATGGAACTGCGAGACTTACAAATTTTCCAAAGCGTTGCTCATCACAAAAGTATTACCGGCGCTGCAAAGGAATTAAGCTATGTACAATCCAATGTAACAGCACGTATTAAGCAATTAGAAAACGAACTCAAAACACCTCTTTTCAATCGGCATAAAAAAGGGGTAACATTAAATCCCGAGGGCCGAAAAATGCTTGAATACGTGAACAAAATCTTGATAGATGTTGAGGAGCTAAAACAAGTCTTTCTTGATAGTGATATACCGTCGGGAATATTAAAAATCGGGACAGTGGAAACAGTGAGGATACTGCCGCCCATCTTAGCCTCCTATTATAAAAAGTATCCTAACGTTGATTTATCATTGCAGGCTGGTTTAACGGAGG
Organism: Bacillus sp. PAMC26543; assembly: GCF_014250375.1. Lineage (NCBI taxonomy): Bacteria > Bacillati > Bacillota > Bacilli > Caryophanales > Bacillaceae > Bacillus > Bacillus sp. PAMC26543. The sequence goes on from NZ_CP060193.1 coordinate 2,867,690, forward strand.
AGCTTATTGAGAAGGTAGCTAACCACGAATTAGACGGGGCTTTTATATCAGGGCCAATTAAGCATTCCATTCTCGAACAATATGATGTCAATACTGAAAAACTCACTCTAGTAACAGCAAATAAAACGTTTCAAATAGAGGATTTTATGACGACGCCGATCCTTGTGTCTAATCAAGGATGCGGATATCGTTCCAGGCTGGAACATTGGCTCAAAGATGAAGGTTTACTGCCAAAAAGAATTTTGGAGTTTAACATTCTAGAGACCATTTTAAATAGTGTTGCACTTGGTCTTGGAATCACAGTCGTACCCGAATCTGCCATAACACATCTTTCAGCCGCAGGTAAGGTTTATTGTCACCCGCTGCCTGAGAAATATAGCATGATCTCAACCATCTTTATTCGGCACAAAGACGCTTACATGACAAATTCGATGCGCAGCCTGCTGAAGACGATTAGTGAGCATCAAAGTATGAGTATGTCTTAAGGAAGTCTGCTACTGCTTTGTTCTCACCGCCAAACTTATGCATATTCCTGTTAGCCGCAAATATCTTTTCATAATAAAGAGCAGGCACCATCTCTGCTCCCCCTTTACTCCTTAACATCCGTTTATTTCTGTTATCAAGTTCATGAATTTTTCTGGTGCGGCACATATTACGGATACGTTATAGAGAGAGAAAATAATGAATATGCATTGTGACAAACTTGTTATAGAGAGGACAATTAATTCTCGATTCATGGTAAATGAATATAAAAAGAATCACATGTATGGATATCAAATAGAAGAGAGGCTAAAGAGATGGTTCTCCTTGAAACGGATCGGTTACTATTAAAAACGATTGATGTTAACCTTCTAGACGCTGCATCTAAACTGGATCATCAGGCTATTATAGACCTGGGTTATAAAACAAATGGGGAATGGCCAAACTCCGATTTTTTTGAAGCAATTCCTTATTTCCGCGAGATTTTAATCAAAAATAAAGGAACAAGAGGATTTGATTCATGGATCATTTTAAAGAAGGATGATTATGAAATTGTCGGAGGAACTGGGTTTTTAGGTGACCCGGATACGGATGGCATGGTTGAAATCGGTTTTGCAACAAATAAAAGTCACCGCCGTAAAGGTTATTGTTTTGAGGCTGCTCAAAAGTTAATAAACTGGGCATTAAGCGAAGAGAATGTTAACTGTATTGCGGCAAGATGTGATCATGGCAATATGGGATCACAACATATTTTGAAGAAGTTAGGGTTTAAACTGGACCGTGAAGAAAAAGACTTTATCCATTGGAGATACGCTAAAGTGTAAAAACATATTCTTCACTTATAAGAAAGCAGGCTCTATGCCTGCTTTTTCAAGTTATTTTCCTCTATGCTTTTTTTTAGCTTTTTGCTTTCTGATGAGATACTTTTGTTCTTTTATTTTTTCTCTTTGTTCTTTCGTTATTTGTTTTTTCCTTTGCTTCTTCGCTTCCAACTCTTGTTTCATCGCATCCTGTGCCTTTAAGGATGCTCCGGCACGTTTCAATTCCTTCGAAACCTGACGTTGCAATCTTTTCGGATTTATCTTTTTCTGATCTTGGGCCTTTACACGAACTCCTTCCTGCTCAGACTGGGACAGAGTCTTTAAGAGTTGTCTATTAACAAAATCGAATACTTCAGAATCCTTCGGCTCTTTTCCAAACAAATGCTGAGAGGCCTTTAGTTTTCCGTTTTTCACAACCTCAATAACTCCTACCCAAAACTGACCATTGTAGTAAATCGTTAATTTCATAACGATTCCCCCCTCTTTTAAATGATGAAAGAATGACGGACATCCCGAGGAGGGGAAGGTTACTGACATGATAAAAATGCATTCGGACTACCAACCGAATCGTGTTTTTTCATTCTTCCGCATAAATTTTATCAATTTTTCCCTTTAGAGAAAAGATATTGAGTGCATACTTCAAGAATAAGTCATGCATCAGCTTGAACCTTTTTTCTCTATTCAAAATCAAGGAAACCAAAGAAGACTGAAAAAAATTAAATAGAATTGCATTCTCTTCTTTCAATAGAATATCAAGCTACGGTTTCCTTTTGTTTCGCAAAAGCGAGGATCCCATTATTTGCATGCCCCTTTATGAAAGCAGCCTCTGCCGAACCAGTTTCATCTTTGTACGAAAAACGGAACTAACTCAAGTTCATTCGAGTCAGCTCCGCTTGATTATTAGTCCAAGTTTTGGTCGATGGTTCCCTCAAAATAGTCATCACTGACTTGTTCATGCGTTTCAGCCAAACCCTGTTCCAATTGAGTGGTTCCTTTGTAATCTGACAGTTCAAAATATCTTCCTGCAACATCCATATTTTCGTTTGCTTCTTCTTTGTTATTGGTTTGCTCGTTCTTGCCTAATGTCTCTGACTTAGGATCGCCATTTTGATTAAAATCAAAATCCTTGTCGATTTCCGAAAATCTTTTATAATCATCAGGTCTGTCTGCTCCATTTTTTTGAGTCACATCATCCACTCCCATTCCTTATCAATCAATATGACAGGCCAAAAACAATTGGCCCTATCTTGATATTAGGCTTTCCATTGAAACAAAACTTATTTGGTCCTCTTTGAACCTGTGCCACGTTTTTTAGGGTCATCTGCCTTGAATGCTGTTTCAGTCTCATGATCATTTCTTATTTGTTCAATACTTGAATTTTGAATCCCTTTTTTAGTCATGCTTTCACCTCTTTTCTGAAAACATTGGAATATCAGCTTCACCCTTATTCTGTCTTTTGAGCAGGCATTCATTCACCCCTTTTGACCAATAACAAAAAAATCATTCGTCATTAGTTCTGTATCTGCCAAAGCATAATTTATCTTTCAGTCAACACAATAAGTTTAAAGAATGTAATATGACAGAAACTGTTCCCTTTACTGTAAGAAAAACACTCTTTATTTAGAGGATCAGCCAGCATGAAAACAAGTCTAGAATTATGTATTAAGCCTAATTGCTGATGTGACTGCCGTTGGATCGGATACATTCATGCTAGTGAATCTGGTTTTTTTCATTGAATCGGAAAAGCAGATTAGATTGAAAAAAGCCCTTCTCTCTGAGAAGGGCTAAGTAATAGTAATGACATTTACACAATCGGTTCATACCTTAAACCCCGCCATATTAATGAAGGCGGCGGGTCTATACGCAAAGGTGCAGCCTGTTTCTTTACACTCGCTGCTTATTTGATTACGAAATCACCGTATTCTGCTGAATGGATATTGATCGGTCCGTTCAGATTGTAGTTGTTCGACTTGGCGATAGAGCGAAGCACATCCACACGGGCAACAGATTCTCTCCACTCATCACGGGTGTCCGGATCTGCTGGATTCATCAGGTCGTCATAACGCACGTCCAGAAATTTATTTAACCATTTCTTCTCATCTATTCCGTCTTTAGGTGAGCCGCCTGCCTTTTTGTTCGTGCGTTTGATCAAGGCATAAAAAGAGTCAGGGTCATCACCATCGCCATGCTGAATAACTGTATCGTACATCACAGCTCTTGCCAATGCCGTTTTCAATCCGGCATTCTCTGATCGTTTCATGGCAGGCTGATAATACAAGCGATCATTTACCTTGTCTTGGGCAGCACGGAAATCTTTATCATTTCCAAGCGAACGCCAGGCAGAAGCAAATCCCTTGAGGTTGCTTATGTCATCGCTTTCTTCTTCGGCCAGACGGCGCAATTCAGGAAGATACTTTTTCAGTTTGTTATTCGGTACTGCCTTTGTGTATACTTCAACTACTTCCAATGCATCCCCGGTAGCCGTTGTAAAGCCTGCCCGTCCGCATGTATAGCCTCTTCCATCACCCAAGGGTTCCACATATCCGTATTGGATTTCCGTCGTGCCGTTTTCAAAGATACTGGTCAGCTGTTCCGCCCGGCGCTTTTGATCCTTGTTCAGTCCGGCCGCAAAAACCGTATCACTCATCATCAGGGTAAAAAACATGGTGAAAATAAATGATGAAATCGCTGCCTTCTTCCAGAAACCTGCTTTTTTCTCCAAACTGATTTTCATTCTATTACCCCTTTCTACATATTGTAATTACGGACTCAGTATACATGAAGGGGCTGACCTTTTGTTGAAAATACATCGATTTGTCAATTTTTTGAATCTTAATTACTACTCTTAGAAGATTGCGGCTTGAACCTTATCCTCTCATTTAAAAGACAGACATCATTTTCACCACAGAGAGATTCTTGAGAGAAAAGGCTTTCCGACAAGGACTTCTCTTATTATCATTCGTTCCATTTTTAAAAGTAATCATTGCCAATCAGCTATCGTAGAAACTGTAACTAATAGGAATTCATGTAAGTCAAAAAAAGAATCCTTCTTTGTAAGGACTCTTCCCAATACCAAGATGTTTTTATTTAAACCATGCTTTCTTTAAATTGCTGGTAAAGTTATTATCATTAATAGGAACATTTGCTTTACCGAAATCTGTTGTATGTAATGCATTCCTTGCGGCAGGAGTTAAATCATCCCATCCGATTAACGGTTGAGTTCCGCCTACTACATCATCGCTCATAAGTAATTCATGGTTCAGCGGCCAAGTGCTGTCATATGCAATCAAAGGATGATGACCTCTCATGTTGCTTCCACTTGGTGCTGCATTTGTGAATTTTCCGTGTCCGGAATATGCAATGGATAAAACTTTTGGATGTTGATTTGCTGGATTATCAATCCATACAACGATTCCTTCCCAGTCATGTCTGTGACCTAATTTTGGAGAGGCTTCATCTTTTGGAAAATACCAGGAATACATAATTGCCCAAACACCATTGTACCAAGCAGAACGCGAATATACTTGTCCTGTATTTTTGCTGCAATGTCCTTCAGGCGCTCCAGTAGGCTCTAAACCTCCACTTGTATTGCCTTGTGCATCGACTGCAGGAAAAGGCACGCACCCGCTATAAACCTTCAAATATGGCTGAAAACGTTTCGCCGCTTTTTGAGTAACAGTGGCAGGCGCTGCCTCTTTAAAGCCGACAACCTTGTCATGATCGATTACTGCTGCATTTGCTGTTGAAACAATGCTGACAGAAGCGAAAACGGATAAAAAGAGAGCCAAGAAAAATTTGTTCATGATTCCAACTCCTTTTGACAATATAGACAATTATTAGTTATCAAAAATTCGAGTTGAAATCAATGTCATTTTTACAAACTTCACACATTTTGTTTCTAAAGTATTATTTGAATTTTTCTTATGTTTTAAATTCTGTAAATCATATTCATTTCAAAAACGTGTCACAAACACACAATAAGCCCCATCCGCTAAGGACAGAGCTTTTTGTCATTTTAGAGCCTTTCAAGCACGTTTTTCGTCTGTAGCACCGCCAGCAGAAAGCATCAGAAAAGAATACTAAAACTTCTCTGCACGAAGTGTCGGTTCTTCTGCAAACAATGATGATGTGCTGTTTCCTTACTCATCTTTTTTATCTTTATCGGCATCTTCATTATCCTCAACCGGATCTTCGGGATCAGTCTCATTATCTTTTTCATCATCTTTATTGATCGTATCGTCCTCATCAACACCCGGCGCATTGTTACCATTATTATCTTGATCGTTCTCCTCAACATCTGGAGTATTGTTATCTTGATCATTATTATTTTGATCATTATTACAGCCCATTAATATAAAAGTGGATAGACATAACGCAGTTATTATTTGCAGCCATTTTTTACTCATTTCCACCCTCCTCTCTTCTTTTTAATCCATATAAGTTTGTCCATTAAGTTCACTTTGATTCGTTCCATTCTAAATGTCTTCTTGATCAGCATATTAATTCAATCCTTTGCGAAAACTATAAACAAAGGTGCTTAGGATGTGGTTAAGAAGAAAAATAAATAACTATTCAAAATGCAGTTAACCACGTTAAACCAAATAATGTAAGATCATTCATGCCGATATCCTGGCACAATATTCTCTAAGGTTGATTTATTCCTCCCTCTTTGGTGAAGTTGTTCTCTATCTTGAATATGTAGTTTCCTTATGAGTTTTTCAGGCTATAAAAAACACCCCAATCGCTAAACTCATTGTCTAACAATTGGGGCGCAATTTACGATTCATTTATAATCTTAGGATTTGCTCCATATTGATTCTCTATTGTTTCACTATCTTGGCAGTTAAAGATCAGCATAATAATAGGACCGACCACCGGAATAAAGCCTATAAATATCCACCAGCCACTTTTGCCGATATCATGCAATCTGCGGATACTGAGAGCAAGAGACGGAAGAAAAACAGCTAACTGATAAAGAAAGATCAGAATATATGCCAGTAATCCCCCGCCATATCCAATTACATATCCTACTTGAGAACCGGCATATCCTTCTGCCGCCAATGGGCCTGATGTTAATAATCCAACTAGTATTAATGATAGCAGTAATAAAATAAAACAAATGATGCCATTAAAGAGATGAAACATCCAATATTCCTTTCGCCGAGCTCTCCCTTCAAAATTGACATAGTTCTTTAAGCCATTCCAATACCATTTCATATAGTTTCCTCCATTACCGACACTGTAAATTACTGAAAAACATATCCATTATATCATAAAAATGATTAAAAATAGGGAGGGCTATAAAACTAGTCAATGGCAAAAAGACCTCAATATCAAAGAACTTGCTATACAAAAAATGAAGGCAGTCGTAAAACAAAAATGGACAAGCTGATTGTCCTCACTCCTTTAGTTCCATTCTTAGTCAACTGACAACAAAACAGGAATTAACGAAATACGCCAACATACACTTTGTATGAATGTAAACGAAGGAGTGGTTGCTTTGTATCATTACTTTTATGTTCCTGTGTTAATTCCTCACTTACCACCTGCTCATCACACGCAAAGAAATCAAGACTTTTCAGAAAGACAGCGAAGAAGAGAAATAACATTGAATGTAGATGGCTTTATACCGCCATCTTCCACCGAGGATCTCGGAGACGGCTTTTATTCTTACGCATGGACTAACCAACAGGTCATAGATCCCGGTGAATACCTTGTTTGTTATCTTGAAGGAAGAGATATAAAGGTAATAAATGGCGGGTTTACTCCACGTGATTATGCTCCAATGTATGCAATAGGCAGTTTTCCGAGGCGAAGAAACCAGTGGGTGATTACGATTCATAATCCTCTTCAAACCCAAAGAGCCATATCACTTTATCTCATTGCGAAAAGATAACACAAAACAAAAACGGCAGGAACGCCTTTATCAGCGTTTCCTGCCGTTTTTTTCGTGTATGATTCCGCCTGGGTTCGAACCAGTGGCCTCTACCTTGTCAAGGTAGGGGCTATATGCCGTTACGAACTGACGTTTTATATTATAGGGTTTTCTGACAAGAATTTCTGATAAAACCTTTTGTTTTGACTAAAAAGTTTGTCCCCTATTCGTCCTCATCTGTTCCCAAATGGCATTACAACATACTTCGTCTATTCACTGTGACCGAATCCTTTCACCTAACTTATCTTCATAAACAGTTTATCATTTGGCTATCAAAAACAGCCCTATTAATAAATTATTAGTAAATTTGGCCATACCATATCATATAAACTTCATATATTAATATTGATTAAAATAATAGGAGGGCTTAAATTGGGTTATTATAAAAAATATAAAGAAGAGTATTACACTTGGAAAAAAACTTATTACAAAAAGTATTATGACCACGATAAGAAGCATTATGATTGTGACAATAAGTATTATGATTTTGATCATGACAAGAAGTATGATGATGATCACGATTATCATTACGATAAAAAGTATTATGATGACGATGATCATTATTATGATTTTGTCGAATCGTATAAAAAACATCACTAAATCTCTTAAACATCTATAAAAGTTTCTGCTTTATATCAAGTGATGTGAAAATAGAAAAGCTCCCTATTGTGTGGGAGCTTTTCTTAGAAAATTGAGATTTTATGTTCCTATCCAGGTTCAAATTAAACACCGCTGAACTTTTCAATGATTTTGACCCTAAAAAGAGACACGCTCAATGAATTTCTAAGCCAAAAAATCAAGTTTGCCCTTTTATTTCAAAGCCTATTGAATTGTACATCTGATGACTTCTGAATGAAAATGATGATTGTTGGCAGAATTGGACAACAATCCGCCAACACTTTACTACTTAATTACAGGTGGTTGATTCTTAGCCATTGAATGTTTTTAAGGAACCTTTTACTCATTCACATTGCTTTTCATTAACCATTCTACTTCCGTTAATTCTTGTTTTTGAACGTCTTTTGTGTGTTTTTTCGTGAAATGTTCTTTAACAGCTTCTTCGTTTTCCCAAATCTCCCAAAGCATTATTTTGCGTTCTGATGGTTCAAGCGGATAAGCATGGAATGTAATACACCCTTCTTCTTTGTTTGTTTCTTCCTCAAGTTTTTTAAATTCCTTCATTATTTCATTAAGGTCTTTATCACTGATGATTTTTAAGCATGCAGTTATGTAATGCACCGAAATTCCTCCTCACATCATTTTATGACTTTTCATTATAACATTTTCTTGAAAAATGTAGATGTCATTTATACATCATTAAACGACATCGATAGCCTTTTAGACCAATTTTCTATAAATTCTAAAGCAAGCTAAAGGGTCGATATCAGACGATATGGTCCTTATTTATGTTTATTCCGACCCTTTTTAATCTAAATAGAGGGACTTTTCAAAAAATACTCTATTAGAGGGGGTCCTTAGCGGTATAATATTAAATATATGTAAATAAAAGGAGGTATTTGATTGTCTGTTTCGGATTTAATCCCATATCATTATGTAACTACAGACATTAATCATTGGTATGTTGTAATAAAGCAGGGTCGAGTTGAGAAAGCAAAAGAAATGAAAAGAAAAGTTGAAAAAGAATTCGATATGATGGAGAAAAATGAAAAGGTTGCAGTCTATCTTCAGCTATTAAAGCTACGGCACGAAATAATGCTGTCGTATCTCGAACCTGACTCTGAAAATATAGATGGTGTTTATGCTTACCTCAAAAAGACAAGGGAAAATATGGCCCCTGAATCCCTCACCAATACAATAGAGTTCTATTATCATTTTTTTACCGGCATGTATCATTTTAGAACGAGAGATTTAGTTATTGCTTTAACATATTATCGCGAAGCCGAATTAGATAAAAACGCAAATACAGATAAGGCAGAGTTCTATTTCAAAATGTCAGAAGTCTATTACTATATGAAAGAGACTCATTTTTCAATGAATTATGCCCAGCGAGCATACTCTATATTTAAAGAGCAAAAAGATGCTCAGGGGAACCTTACATATGGCAAAGAAATGGTCCAATGTCAGTTTGTTATCTTTGGGAACTGGCTAGATAAAATGTGTTATGAGGACGCTTTAGAAACAGCTGAAAAGCCTTAAATGATGCTATAAAAATAGGGGAGCAACATTTAATTGGTTCAGCTCATTTTAATGTGGGATTATGTTATAATAATCTTGAAGAACTTGACAATTATGAGAAACATTTTCAAATCACCTATGAAATTCATAAGAATCGAAAGCACATTTATGAGTCCAAAGCGATTTTTAATCTGGCATATGTCAAAGCAAAGAAAAATGATTTAAAGACTGCATTAGAATTATACCAGGAAGGTCAGAAGGTTGCTGCCCGACACAACAACCAGGAAGTAACCGAGAAATTAAAACTGGTTAAAGGTCTTTATTTATCATTCGACTTACAAACACTTAGAGAAGTGTTCAAGTTCTTCGAAGAGAAAAACCTTTACGGTGATATGGAAGAATACGCTGTTGCTGTTGCTGATTTTTTGACCAACAAAGAAGACAGACATGATGCGGTCGATTTTTATCAAATGGCAATTGAAGCACGCAAACAAATTCAAAGGGGGAAACATTTAAATGAAAAAATGTAAAATTGCAATTTGTTTAGCGCTCTTGCTTGGCGTTGTTGGAGTATCTAGCGCTTCATACGCTCTTTCTGAGCAGTCCACTTATAAGGTCGCAGATAGAGCAGCAACTTAATATGAAATCTAAGAAATAACCCCATTTTGGACTTTACAAATGGGGTTTTTACTTTATCTTCTCAACTCAATTTTTATTCTTGGGTTTTCATTTAAATCATATTCTGCATTAATAAAACCGACAACCCCTATAAAAAGTAAAAAACCCTTGCTACGCAAGGGTTTAAGCTATGATTCCGACTGGGCTCGAACCAGCGACCTCTACCCTGTCAAGGTAGCGCTCTCCCAGCTGAGCTACGGAATCATGATATGTATGTGTTGCTGGGTATGTTGTTGTCTTTCTGACAAGTTCTATTATATAACCTTCCCTTCTATTCGTCAACTGCTTTTTCAGAAAAACTTTTTTCGGACTTGCTGTTATGTTCATCGGCTATTATAATATGTCTTAATTTTCTAACAATAGGGGTGATGGGGTTTTGCATTCTTTGATTTCTTCTGATGATGTATGGGTATTATGGGGATTTATTGCGGTGTGGGCGGCAGTGAGCATCGGGCTGGAGCAGCGGTTTAAGTGGGCTTCCGCTGTGTCTGGCGCTATTATCGCGCTGGCAGGTGCAATGGTGTTTACAAATATAGGAGTGCTTCCTGTTGAATCCCCTGTATACGATACCGTATGGTCATATGTGGTGCCGCTTGCGATTCCTCTTTTGCTGTTTCAGATCAATGTGCGGCAGATTTTTAAGGAAAGCAGGCGTTTGCTGTTTATTTTTCTTATAAGCTCCTTAGGGACAGTGGTTGGCAGCATCTTCGCTTTTTTTCTATTAAAACAGCATATTCCCTATCTAGATAAGATCGGCGGGATGATCAGTGCCTCCTATATTGGCGGCGGGATTAATTTTGCGGCGATGGCTGCGAAATTTGAGACACCGGGCGAATATGTGTCGGCAACGGTTGTGGCAGATAACTTTATGATGGCGCTGTTGTTTTTTATTTTAATCAGCATTCCCTCACTCAAATGGTTTCGCCGTCATTATGCGATGCCGTTTGAAGATCAGGCAAAAGCGGAAGGAAACAATGGTAACAGCGCGGAAAGCTATTGGAAGCGGAAGGACATTTCATTAAAGGATATTGCCTTTAACGCTGGAGCTGCTTTTGCCCTTGTTGCGGTAAGTGGTAAGATTTCCGGCTATTTCAAAATTACGTTTTCTCATCCCCTTTTGACCGGGACGCTTGGCGATCAGTACCTTGTGCTTACGTCTTTAACCGTTCTTATCATCTTTCTGTTCCCTCGTTTTTTTGAAAGGCTCAATGGATCTCAGGAGCTTGGCACCTACTTGATTTATTTGTTTTTTGTGGTGATTGGCATTCCTGCAGATCTCCGGTTAATCATCACAAATGCGCCTCTTATTCTCTTATTTGTCTTTATCATCGCCATCAGCAATTTAGCGGTTTCCTTAGCTGTCGGTAAATTGTTCCGCGTGCGCCTTGAGGAAATTCTGCTTGCCGTAAACGCCACAGTCGGCGGCCCTACGACAGCAGCTGCGATGGCGATTGCCAAAGGATGGCGGGAGCTTGTTGCACCGATTATGCTGGTCGGCACACTCGGCTACTTGATCGGCAATTATGTTGGCACCTTTATGGGAAATTGGTTTTCTTCCTTTTTATAAAAAGGATTTTCACACTTTCCTCAGAATACTATGTAAGAGAAACGGAGAGATCACTGTATGTTAAAAGGACATACCATTTATATAAGACCTTTAGAAACAGAAGATGCTGAAGAGAATCTTCGGCTGCAAAGCGAAAACCGGGCATTTTTTGAACAGTTCTCCATGATTCGCGCAGACGATTACTATACGATTGAAGGGCAGAGAAAAAGGATCGAACAATATCAGCAAAGGCTGGTAAATGACCAAGAGTATCACTTCGGCATCTTCACAAATAAAGACCATACATTAATCGGGACGGTTTCCCTTTTCCAAATCATCCGCGGAGCGCTGCAATGCGCGTTTATTGGATACTTTTTAGATAAAGCCCATAACGGAAAGGGCCTTATGACAGAGGCGGTCAGACTGATTGTTGATTATGCGTTTCACGATCTGAAGCTGCATCGCATTGAAGCCGGTGTCATGCCTCGCAATCTGGGGTCCATGCGCGTATTAGAAAAAGCGGGATTTCATAAAGAGGGTATTGCCCGAAAAAACGTGAAAATCAATGGAAAATGGGAGGATCATCAAGTACTGGCGATTCTGAATCCTGATGATGAAAAATAAAAAAGAAGCCGGGATATCGCCCGGCTTCTTTTTTAACGCGCAGCTACGGGCGCAATTTCTTTCAGCGCTTGTTCGAAATCACGTTCTAAATCATCTGCATGTTCGACTCCCACACTTAGACGGAGCAGGCCGTCTGTGATGCCGCGTTTTTCACGCTCTTCCTTAGGCATTGCCGCGTGAGACATCGTTGCCGGATAGGACAAAATCGATTCGACGGCGCCAAGGCTCACAGCAAAGACCGGAAGTGATACATTCTCTACTAATTTCTTAACGGCCTTTTTGCTTTCAAGCTCAAAAGAAAGCACAGCACCCGCTCCCATCGACTGACTTTTATGGGTTTGGGCCCCCGGATGATCAGACAGCCCCGGATAATACACGCGTTTCACCGCCGGATGCTTCTGGAAAAATTCCGCAAGCCGCTGCGCTGTTTGGCTCGCTTTTTCTAAACGGACCTGCAATGTTTTTAAGCCGCGCAGCACGAGCCAGCAATCTTGCACGCCAAGGACGGCGCCGAACGAGTTTTGCAGCTTATACAGCTGCTTCCCAATCTCTTCATCCTTGACAGCAGCCAGTCCTGACAGCACATCGCTGTGTCCGCTCAGGAATTTTGTTGCGCTGTGAAGCACAATATCCACGCCGAGATCAAGCGGACGCTGCAGTGCCGGTGTCATGAATGTATTATCCAGAAAGGTCAGACAGCTGTTTTCTTTTGCAAGCTGGACAACCGCTTTAATATCAGTAATTCCAAGTGTCGGATTTGACGGTGTCTCCATATAAATGACCTTTGTGTTTGGCTGGATATTCCGCGCCACTTCGTTGATATCCGTCATATCAACAAACGTGTGCTCAATGCCAAAACGGGTCAAAACCTCTGTCACCATGCGGAAGGTTCCGCCGTATACATCTTCTGTCACAAGAACGTGATCGCCCTGTGAGAGAAGTAAAAATGCTGTTGAGATCGCAGCCATGCCTGAACTGAAAGCAAACCCTCTCGTTCCGCCTTCCAGTGCGGCAATTGTTTCTTCGAGAGCTGTTCTTGTCGGCGTGCCTGAGCGGCTGTAATCATATGCGCCAAATTCTTCAAATGAAGATTGATGGAAGGTCGAGGCGTGCTGGATCGGTACACTGACCGCCCCGGTTGCACCGTCTGTTTTAAATGGATTGTGCACGAGCTGGGTTTCCAGCGTCCAATTGTGATTACTCAAATGAAACAGCTCCCTCTTTGACCTGACATAAAGCCTGTTTTAGGTCCTCTTTTAAATCTTCCGCATGTTCAATTCCGACTGAAAAACGCAGCAGACGGTTGCAGACACCGTTTGCGATACGGATTTCTTCAGGAATATCCATGTGCGTCTGTGTGGCAGGGTATGTAATAAAGCTCTCCACCCCGCCGAGGCTTTCTGCAAAGCAAATCGTTTTCAGTGTTTTTAGAAATGGATTCACCCACTCTTCTTTTTGCAGACGGAAGGATAGCATGCCTCCTTTTCCCGGGTAAAGCACATCCTTGATTTCTTCTTGCTCTTCTAAAAAGGCCGCAAGCTCTTGCGCGTTCTCCTGATGCTGGCGCATTCTGAGACTGAGCGTCTTCATTCCTCTCATCAAAAGCCATGAGTCAAACGGAGGCAGGACCGCGCCGATGGCGTTTTGATGCTGAAACATTTCTTCTCCAAGCTGTTCATCCTTTACAACAACAAGGCCTGCGAGCAAATCGTTATGGCCGCCTAAATATTTGGTTGCGCTGTGAATGACAATGTCGGCTCCGAGCTCAAGCGGACGCTGCAAAACCGGTGTATAAAATGTGTTATCAACAATCACCAGAAGACCGTGCTCTTTTGAGATCCGGGCGATCTTTTCAATGTCCGCCTCCTGCATCAGCGGATTTGTCGGTGTTTCCACAAACACCGCTTTTGTATTTGGTGTAATCTTGGAGCGTAAACAGTCCTCATCGCTGAAATCATCATAATAAAAGGTCAAGCCGTATTTTTTCCATTCATTTTCAAACAGACGGTACGTGCCGCCATACAAATCCGATGAAACGATCAGTTCATCCCCGCTTTTAAACAGCGCCATAATCGTTTGTATCGCTGCCATTCCCGAACTGAAGGCAAGCCCTCTCGCTCCATTTTCTAAACTGGCAATCGCGTCCTCAACAAGCTGGCGTGTCGGGTTTTTTGTCCGAACATAATCAAATCCGGTCGATTCGCCGATCCCTCTGTGGCGGTATGCAGTTGATAAATAAATAGGGGGACTCACTGTTCCCGTTACTTCGTCGCTTCGGTTTCCGATTTGGGCTAATTTCGTTTCAACGTGCTGTGACATATAGCTGACACCTTCCCTTTTCAAAATAAAAACCCCTTCTTCATAAGAAGAAGGGGTTTAACGCTTCTTCTTATCTTCCAAGCATAGTACGCTTGCTGGATTTAGCACCTTGGCGCTTTGCACGTATGCAAAACAAGCCGGTTGCTGAGGTTTCTAAGGGCCAGTCCCTCCACCTCTCACGATAAGAAATATCGATTTCAATTTTCTGATTGTTTTATATTAGCGCAATTTGCAGTTTATTTCAATACTTTTTTCTTCGGGCACCGAACTGTTTAAAGAGAGAAATTTCTAATAATTCATGGTACAATAATTTCAAACGCAAGAAAGTCTAGTGATGTCCTGGAGGAATGTATTATGGCACCGAAAAACGGCACAGTTCAAGAAAAGAAGCTCTTTTCAAAAGAGCTTAACGAGGAAATGACAGTACTCGTTTATCTGCCGTCAAACTACTCCCCTCTTTATAAATATCATCTTATTATCGCGCAGGACGGCCACGATTATTTCAGGCTGGGGAGAATCGGCAGACAAGTGGAGGAATTGCTGTCCAAAAGAGAAATAGACCGATGCATTATTATCGGTGTTCCTTACAAGGATGTAAAAGAACGCAGAAAAACCTATCATCCGGAAGGTTCTAAGTTTTCGGCTTATAAACGATTTATTGCCCACGAGCTAGTTCCTTTTGCGGACCATGAATTTCCGACGTACCAAGTCGGCTACGGGCGGACACTGATCGGTGATTCTCTCGGAGCGACCGTTTCTCTTATGACAGCGCTTGATTATCCGAATATGTTTGGTAACATCATCATGCAGTCTCCCTATGTAGATCAACATGTATTAGAAGCCGTGAAACAGTCAGACGATATCAAACACCTCTCTCTTTATCACCAAATCGGAACAAAAGAAACAGACGTCCATACGACAGACGGCAATATTTTGGACTTCACAGAACCGAATCAGGAGCTGAAAAAGCTTTTGGAGGAAAAGCTTTCCGATTATTATTTTGAGCCATTTGACGGAGACCACAAGTGGACATACTGGCAGCCGCTCATTACGCCGGCTCTGAAAAAAATGCTCTAACATACTTTATTTTCAGGAGGGACATACTATGAAATACGGAATTGTTTTATTTCCATCAAAAAAACTGCAAGATCTCGCGAACTCTTACAGAAAGCGCTATGATCCGAGCTATTCCCTGATCCCGCCTCATTTGACGCTGAGATCTTCATTTGAATTTACAGAAGAGGAAGCCGGTGAATTGGTATCACAATTGAGAGAAATCGCTAAAGAATCTCATCCGATTGTTCTCAAAATGACCAAATACAGTTCTTTTGCGCCTGTCAATAATGTCATTTACATTAAAGCAGAACCGACGGAAGAATTAAAAACACTGAATGAAAAACTTTACACCGGTGTATTAGCCGGTAATCAGGAATACAATTTTGTTCCGCATGTGACGGTCGGCCAAAACCTTTCCGACGATGAGCATTCGGATGTATTAGGGCAGTTAAAAATGCAGGAAGTATCTCATGAAGAAATTGTTGACCGTTTTCATCTGCTGTATCAATTGGAAAACGGTTCGTGGACGGTATATGAAACGTTCCTGTTAGGCGGAGGAGAATAAACGATTGGAAGCAGTTATCGCAAAAAATGAAGAACAAATGAAAGATGCATTTTATGTAAGAAAAGAAGTCTTTGTCAAAGAACAAAACGTACCAGCTGAAGAAGAAATTGATGAGCTAGAAAACGAATCAGAGCATATTGTGGTGTATGACGGAGATCAGCCGGTCGGCGCCGGAAGATGGCGGCTAAAGAACGGATACGGCAAATTAGAGCGAATTTGTGTCTTAAAAAGCCACCGCTCAGCCGGTGTCGGCGGCATCATTATGAAAGCGCTGGAAAAAGCGGCAGCAGACGGCGGTGCTTCAGGTTTTATGTTAAATGCGCAGACACAAGCAGTGCCATTTTACAAAAAACATGGATATCGGGTGCTGTCTGAAAAGGAATTTCTCGATGCTGGCATTCCCCATTTGCAAATGATTAAGGATTAAACACCATCCGGGTCTTCTGAGATCCGGATTTTTTCGCATATAAAAAACCGCTCTCTCATGTGAACGGTTTTTTATACATATCGATTAATAGATGTGCCTATCCCTTTTTCTCGCAATCTTTTATAAAGAGAGCGCTTACGTTTCGCCTCGTTTACTTTCCTTTCAGCAGCCGTTAGATTCTCCTGCTGCTTTTCAAGTTCCTTGTATACCCGCTGAAATGGGACATAGCTGATCTTCTCTGTTCCGGCATAATCCTGTTTATGGCCTATTGTGCGATTGGCATATTGAGCGTATTGCTGGTTCTGAATTTGACCTGCATATATCATACGATCCCCACCCTTCTGCTGTTCTTTTCCCTTAAACTTACTTTTTGAAACACGTTTCTTTTGATATGATAGTCTTTGTCTGTAATGAACACCTTTTTATTGGGAGGACCCCTTTTTGAAATGCGCCCGACTGAATGATCGAACAATACATTTACATACATATTCGAGAGAACATTATCAATTCCTCTATGAAGAAGGAATAAAAGGGAATTTATTTTGTTCTCATTGCGGAAAGCCTGTTTTGTTAAGGCTCAACATCGCTGAACCGCCTGCATTTATTCACCGGCAGCCTGGTGATTTCCCGGCGTGTGAGGAAGCCTGCGAACCGAAACCGGCGAAAGAAGAGAGAAAAGAAGACTTTCAGGAATCCGGCGTCTTTCGTTTGCCTAAAGGAAAAGCGATATCAGCTGATTCGGCACCCGGTGTCACGGATTGGCAGACTCCAAGACATATTAAACCTGGTACACCTTTTATAAAAAGACCGGAAACACCTGATATGAGCCTTTTTCCGACTGTCGGCTTAAACACAGATCAGCTGAAAGCTGTCACGGAAACGGAAGGCCCTTTATTGGTGCTTGCCGGTGCAGGAAGCGGAAAAACACGTGTGCTGACCGCGCGCGCTGCCCACATGATCGAACACTTAGACATACCGCCGGAACATATGCTGCTTGTCACCTTTACAACAAAAGCCGTCGCGGAAATGAAAGATCGCATGGCGAAGCAGTACGGATTACAGCCGTCAAAAGTCAGAAGACTTGTCACCGGAACATTCCACAGCTTGTTTTATAAAATCCTATATCACTATGATTCTGCCAAATGGAATGGCGAACATTTGCTGAAAATGGAGTGGCAAAAGGAACAATATATGAAAAAAGCACTCTATGAAGAAGGCGTAGATGAGAAAGAGTTTCCCGTCGATCAGGCTTTGCAGCAAATCGGCTTCTGGAAAAACACTTATTTGCCGAATGAACGTATTCCTTTAAAGGATGAGTGGGAAAAACAAGTTTACCGCCTATACGAATATTATGAGCGCCAGAAAAAAGAACACCGCCAATTTGATTTTGATGATATGGCATCAGCCTGCTATGAACTGTTTATCGAACGGCCTGACCTTCTGGAGCAATATCAATCTAGGTTTACGTATATTTTAATCGATGAGTTTCAGGACATTAATCCGGTTCAATATAAAATCATGCAAATGCTGGCGAGTCCGGAACAAAACCTGTGCTGTGTCGGTGACGACGATCAGTCAATCTATGCGTTTCGCGGCAGCAGCCCTTCTTTTATTCTGGATTTTCAAAAGGATTATGCCGGTGCCAAAACAATCTATTTAACAGCGAACTACCGTTCAACACATCCGATCGTTTCCAGTGCTGATATTGTCGTGAAAAAGAACAAAAACAGGTATGCCAAGATGCTGGAAGCCGCACGTGACGACGCGCAGGTCCCTGTGCTGTTTTATCCTTATGACGAAGAAGAAGAAGCGACAATGGTGGTTTCCGATATGAAAGAAAAAATTCAAAACGGCGCAAAACCTGAAGATTTTGCGGTTCTCTACCGGACAAACAGCGCCGGCCGCGCCATTTATGAAAGGCTTCATCAATCATCAATTCCGTATACCGCAGATCGCGGCGTCCAGTCCTTTTACAGCAGAAGGATCGTCCGCCAGATACTCGCATACTTGTACGCAAGCCAAAACGAGGATGATGCTGAAGCGATTAAACACTTGCTGCCTGCCTTATTTCTAAAGCAGTCTGCTTTAAACACGCTGAAGGCGCTATCGATTACGGAGGATTGCTCCATGATCAAGGCGCTGGCCAAACTGCCGGATCTGAAGCCGTTCCAGCTGGATAAAATCAAAAAAATCGTGCCCTTTTTCGCAAGCATCCGCACCATGAAGCCGGTGGAAGCCATTACCTTTGCCGAAGGAAAAATGGGCTTCTCCGAATACTTAAAAAAACGGGGCAACGAAGGAAATAAGCTGGAAAAAGGCTCTGATGACCTGCGTGACGTCAAGGTTGTCGCCAAAAAATTCAAAACCATCCCTGACTTTCTCGCCCATGTTGATCACATGCGGGCTGCTGAAAAAAACAAAACGGATGAAAACGGCGTGCAGCTGATGACCATTCACCGGTCAAAGGGCCTCGAATTCCAAACCGTCTATGTATTAGGCACGGTAGACGGCTCCATCCCGCATGATTTCTCACTAGAAACAGCGAGAAAGGGAGACGAAGCTCCGCTTGAGGAGGAAAGACGCCTTCTGTACGTTGCAATGACACGGGCCAAACAGCATTTATATTTGTCTTGTCCCGCAAACAGGCGCGGCAAAACCGCCCACCGTTCAAGGTTTTTGTATCCTCTTTTGCAGCAAACGAGACAGCCTTTGCCCAAATAAACAGCCCGGCAGTGATACTGCCGGGTTTTTCACTGTAAAAAAGGCCCGCTGCCCAGGCCATCCGCTTATTTACTATCCAGCATTTTAGAAATCGTTCCAAAATCAAGCTTTTCTTTTCCGCTTGTAATGGACTGGACAATCTTATCTTCCAGTTCTTTCGGCACGCGTCTGTTTGCCAGCTGCGCCACGCGTTTAATGACGCTGCGGACTGTGTTTTCATCTTTAAAATTGGCGTTTTGAAGTGATCCAGCAAGATTCATGACATCCTGCATGTTCACGCCTGTTTTCTTTTCAATGTTCTTAAAAAATTGATTATCCATGATACGCCTCCTTTTGGCGGAGTAATACAGTATTGTATGAACGCTTTACGCATAATGTGATAATTTGCAATCAAAAATAAGTTACTGATTTAAAAAGCAGCAAAGGGTACATAAAGTAGGAAGAAGCACGGGAATCATCCGCACTTCCTCCTTCATTCATTTCTTAGTAGTTAAAAAAAGATGCACCTACGATGATGAGAAGAATGAACAGTACAACCACAAGAACGAATGTTGAACCGTAACCGCCTGAATATCCTCCAGCATAACCGCCGCCGTAGCAGCAGCCTCCGTAACCAAAGCCCATAACTAAGCACCTCCTTTACTCTCTATACACTATGTGAGATATCATGATCGGCTTGGATATCCGCATAGGGCGTTTGCGGATTTATGATGGATCATGCTGAGCCTGCCGTTTTTTCAGTAAGTCTTCCGTCTTTTCAGCCAATTCTTCAATTTCTTGTTCAAACGACAGGCCGGCTTCGTCAAATAAAGCCAATTCCTTTTCAATATGTTTGATCGTCTTGTCATGTTTGTTTTGCTTTTGATCGTGCGTGCCATACCTGCCCTCTATGAATTTTTCAAACTCGTTCATGAAATCCCCCCCTCTCATGACATATGCTGAGCGAATCAGCATTGTTAAAAAAACAAAAAACCGGACATCTCCGGTCTCTTGTCAGGGTCAGGCTATTGAGGTTTTTTCTTTTTACTGCCGCACCCGCAGCCTTTCTTTTTGACCTTTTTTGTTTGATACGATGAATCTGTATATGGAGTTTTTTGGGAAGGTTTGTTAAATTGATTCACTTTGATCCCTTCCTTTCCTTATGTCATATATGCTACTTTATGCGGATACTGACGGAAAGTTGCTGATGGGAATGCCTTATTCCTGCAGCCATTTTGATACAAGGGTTTCAATAATACCGGCCAGCCCTGCGATCGCCAGCAGCAAAACCAGCCACTGGGCCGCCTCTGGAATAAAGGCCTGGCACAAAATCAAAAAGCCGGCGCACCACACGCCTGTGCACCAATAGCAGCTCAGCAATTCACCGATAAACGCCCTCACACCCGTTCCCTTTATGACAATATACGTTTCAATGTTCCCGTCCGCGTCCTTTTCCTCCTTCTCTTCATGAAAAAGGCTGCGCAGCGGCGCCATAATCGTATCAAACACGAAAAGACGCGCGAGCCGGAAGACCGCAAGCGAAAGAAGGAAAAGAGACAGCCAATTGATAACCACTGGTTCACTCCTTTCATCATCCCCTTCACATATATGCAGAAACCCTAGCTTTCATGAATTTGTATCTTGTCCTGTTGAAAATTGGTTATTTTTCTTATTCCGCTCTGCACCTCTTCTGCATTATATACAGTATGGATAAGAAAGGAGTGAAGGTTATGTCATTTGAAGAAAAAGTTGAATCCCTGCATCCTGAAATATTTGAGCAATTATCTAGCGAATTCGAGCAGCAGATCGAAGTCATTGATTGCGAAAATATCACAATAGATACGTCACATATAACAGCTGCCCTTTCTATACAAGCCTTGGTCACAACAATGATTATCCTGGCAACACAGCTCGTCATCGCCGACGAGAACTTAGCTGACGCAGTCGCAAGCGAAATACTCATCCTCGATAACTCCCAAATCAAAAAAAGAACCATCATTAAAATTATCAACAGCCGAAATATCAAGATTACTTTGTCTGCCGATGAAATAATAATCTTTGTACAACTTTTGCTTCAGGTGCTAAACAGCATTCTCCTTGAACTTGACGTCCTTTAATCCTTTCTTTTCACAAACTAAAAAGTCGAGGTGAAAACAAATGTCAGATAACGATAAAATCAAAGAAGAACTTGAAAAGCTTCCGGAAGTTGATCCAATGATGAAAATGCTGGTTCAAAATATATTTGTTAAACACGGCATCACGAAAGACAAAATGAAAAAAGTATCAGATGAAGAAAAGGAAATGCTTTTGAATATGGTAAAAGACTTGCAAGCGAAATCAGCGGAGCTAGCTGAAAAACAAAAGAAGAAAAACGAAGAAGAAGCTGTGCAAGAGCAAAAGAGCGATAAACCGCTTAGCCGCAGAGAGCAGCTCATTGAACAGCTCAGAAAAAGACGGCAAAACAATAACAATTAACACCAATTATAAAAATAGGGAACTTCATCAGGATATATGCCTCAGTCAAAGTAAGAGGCTCGATCATTTAATAACAGTAAAAGAAAAGGAGGAATAGATATGGAAAGCAGACCATACTCTTGGGTTGCACTTGATCCTGACTGTGACCATCCGTTAGATCACAAAGAGAAAGAAAAAGAAGATAGAAAATGTAATTGTGATATTTGTTGCAATGGCAATGGTTTTGGCGACGACAATGCTTTTATCAATCAAGATCTGGCACAGGCAAATCTCAACAAACAAGTCTCCGATGAGACAATTATTATCAGAGACTCTTGTGACATCAACGTTTCGTCTACAGACGTTCAAGCCGTAACATCTGTTGTAACAGCACTTAATGCAGCTGTCCTTACAGTAGCTCTTACCTCAATTGCAGACGGAGTTATTGCCGAATTAGTCGCACAAGATTTATTGCAGCTGACAGCCAATAAGCAAGTAAACCGCCAGAAACTTCTTATCGAATGCTCCCGCGGCGTAAACGTTACAACAGTAGATGCCGATATCGCAACCCTTATCTCTACAGCAACAAACGTTCTTATCGCCGTCCTAGTTATCACTCTTGTCCTCTAGAACCTAAAAGCAGAGCTAAAAACGCTCTGCTTTTTCTTATTTTCCCGCATATGATGAATATATAGACGTTCACCCACACCAAGTGAGGCACAAGTACATATGTTGTTAAGGACTAAAGTCAAATACCCTATAAAGAAGGAGCTGAAATCAATGAGCTGCGGAAAAACCCATGGCCGGCATGAGAACTGTGTATGCGATGCAGTGGAAAAGATTTTAGCAGAGCAGGAGGCAGTTGAAGAACAGTGTCCGACTGGCTGCTATACCAACCTTTTAAACCCTACGATTGCTGGAAAAGACACAATTCCGTTTCTCGTTTTTGATAAAAAAGGCGGATTGTTCTCCACATTCGGAAACGTGGGGGGATTTGTGGATGATATGCAATGCTTTGAATCCATTTTCTTCCGCGTTGAAAAATTATGCGATTGCTGTGCAACACTTTCTATTTTACGCCCGGTCGATGTCAAAGGCGATACCTTAAGTGTTTGCCACCCTTGCGACCCGGATTTCTTCGGGCTAGAAAAAACAGATTTTTGCATCGAAGTGGACCTCGGATGCTTCTGTGCGATTCAATGCCTGTCACCAGAGTTAGTTGACAGAACTTCGCCTCATAAAGATAAAAAGCATCATCACAATGGATAAACACTTGTAAAGAGGAATCCCCTTCCAAGCTCTATTACAGGTGCAAATTATTCAGCTGCTTCGAAAGTGAGGCAGCTGACTCTCCATCATTTCGCCAGTCTCAAAATTACAAGGCAGGAGGGATAATATGAGCCAGAAAACATCAAGCTGCGTGCGTGAAGCGGTAGAACAAATTGAAGATCTGCAAAACGCGGTTGAAGAGGATTGCCCGGTCGGCTGCCATTCCAAGCTTTTGTCTGTAAGCCATTCATTAGGCGATACAGTGCCTTTTGCAATATTTACATCAAAATCAAAGCCTTTAGTCGCCTTCGGTAATGTCGGCGAGCTGGATAACGGACCTTGCTTTAATACAGTATTTTTTAGAGTGGAAAAAGTTCATGGCAGCTGCGCGACACTATCCTTATTAATCGCTTTTGACGAACACAAACACATTTTGGACTTCACCGATAAAGACACGATTTGTGAAGTGTTCCGACTTGAAAAAACGCACTACTGCATTGAAGTGGATTTAGACTGCTTCTGCGCGATCAATTGCTTAAATCCCCGTTTAATCAATCGTACACATCATCATTCATGATAAGGCGGAAAAGCTTGCAGATTTGCAGGCTTTTCTCTATGTAAAAAAGCTGCCGGAACGATCTGCCGGGCAGCTTTTTGCTTTCATTAAAAACCTAACGGGTGCAGAGATGTGATATCATCGATCGCCAGCTCAGTCGGAGCGCCGTTTCCGGTCGTCCGAAGCAGAACGGAATCATTTCTTCTTCCGACAATCACGCCTCTGTACGTTTTCCCATTGGCTTCAATCAGACAAAGCGCTCTCGGCATGTTATGCGGCAGTTTTGTTAAAAAGTCGATTTTTTCATGGATGGACATCTTGCTCATCGGTTTTTTCACTTTTCTGGCCGGCGGTGTCTTTTCTTCAGCTTTAGCTGCATTATGCACAGCCTCCGGTTCCTTTTCAGGCTTACGGGCTTCAGGTGCAGGCTCTTCCTTTTTTTCCGCTTCCTGAGGTTGCTGTTTGGCGGTGTCTTCAATTGCCTGCGGCTCTTCTAACGGTTCCTGCTGCTTTTTCTGGTTCTCCGGCTCTCTCGCCTCTTGTTTTTGCTGACTCACTTGTTCCTCTGCCTGTTTTTTCTCTGTTTGCTGAGCATCTTTTGCCTGAATGTCTTCCCTCTCTTTTTCCTCTGTTTCAATTGCACCTTTTACCTGAATGTCTTCCCGCTCTTTTTCATGATAAACCGGCTGTTCCTCTGCTTTTGTCGGAGCCGGTTTGGCTTTTCTTTTAATGACGATCTCCTGCATGGACGAGCGTGTTTCCATATAATCCGGCTGAACAATATACATGAGCGGTTTTTTATCCGCGTTTCTTTTCTTATTAGACATCTTCATCCCTCCGATTCTGTCATATTCTATCTATATGACAGAATGCTGAAAATCAGAAGAAATAAAAAAGCAATCCCTATTTGGGACTGCTTGATGGTGAATCTGCTTAGCGGGCAGTGATATGGAAACCTGAATCAACATGAAGATTTTCACCTGTGATGCCTCGGGACATATCGCTAAATAAAAATGCTGCTGTATCTCCCACCTCTTCAGGTGTAGTCGTGCGGCGTAGCGGCGCACGCTCTTCAATGTCTTTTAAGATGGAGTTGAAGTCACTAATGCCTTTAGCAGACAATGTTCTGATCGGACCAGCAGAAATGCTGTTAACGCGGATATTTTCTTTTCCTAAGTCAGCAGCTAAGTACTTCACACTTGCGTCAAGAGAAGCTTTCGCTACACCCATCACGTTGTAGTTCGGCATAACGAGCTCTCCGCCAAGGTAAGTCAGCGTTACGATGCTTCCGCCTTCAGTCATCATCGGACGCGCCGCTTTTGCGACAGCGGTCAGTGAGTATGAGCTGATGTTGTGAGCTAGAAGGAAGCCCTCACGATTTGTGTTTAGGTATTCGCCGACAAGCTCTTCTTTGTTGGCAAACGCGATACAATGCGCAATACCGTGAATCACACCGACCTGCTCCTTAATGCTTGCGAAACAAGTTTCGATTTCCGCGTCGTTTGTCACGTCGCAAGGAAGGATAATGGAATCGTTCCGCTCCAAAGTTCCAGCGAGTTCATGAACAGATTTCTCCAGGCGTTCACCTGCATATGTGAAAATCAATCGTGCGCCCGCTTCATGTAAAGAGCGCGCAATTCCCCAAGCGATACTGCGTTTGTTGGCTACTCCCATAACAACAATGTTGCGGCCTTCAAGTGAAAAATTCATATGTATAAAGCCTCCTATATTTGTTAAAGACATAGTATTAGTACCTGATCTTAATACCTATCATATCATAACCTTGTCCAGATGAAAAGCGCATACCAAAGTCAAACATGAAAGAGACCACCATAAGCAGGTGGTCTCATCGGTTTATTTTTATACTGTTTCGTTTAAAAGCGAAATGATTTGTCGGTCCGTGGCCCGATCCGATGCCGAGCGTATTTTCCACAGCTTCGCGGACAAAGTTGGCAGCAACCTCGAATGCCTGATGGATGCTGTCTCCTTTAGCGGTTTGGGCTGTTAAAGCCGCAGCAAAGGTGCAGCCTGTGCCATGCGTATGCTTCGTATCGATATAAGGATGGCTGATTTGCATAAACATGTTTCCATCAAAAAGAAGGTCAGTAATGTGATTGTCCTCAGGCTGGTGCCCGCCTTTGATAATCACATGCTGCGCACCCATCTTCACCAGCTGTTCCGCAGCTTTCTTCCGGTCATCAAGCGAACGGATCGCCATACCCGTCAGCGCTTCTGCTTCCGGCACATTCGGCGTGATCGCATAGCTTCTTGGAATCAGCAGCTCCTTCAGCGTAGCGATTGATTCATCGCGAAGCAAGGACGCCCCGCCCTTCGCGATCATAACCGGATCAACGATCACCCGGCTTAATTCGTATTGATCAATTTTCCTTGCCACTTCTTCAATCATTCCCGCATTCCAAAGCATTCCTGTTTTTACGGCGTCCGGTCTCAAATCCTCCGCCACAGCGTCAATTTGCTCTCTCAATGCCTCTGCAGTCAGCGGGTACACGCCGTGGACGCCAAGTGTATTTTGAGCAGTTACCGCCGTAATGGCAGACATTCCGAATACATCAAGCTCCTGAAAGGTTTTAATATCTG
Organism: Bacillus sp. PAMC26543; assembly: GCF_014250375.1. NCBI lineage: Bacteria > Bacillati > Bacillota > Bacilli > Caryophanales > Bacillaceae > Bacillus > Bacillus sp. PAMC26543. The sequence goes on from NZ_CP060193.1 coordinate 2,893,854, forward strand.
CCTGTATCCCCGCGCCGCCGCCTGAGTCAGAGCCGGCGATCGTCAAGGCTTTATATATACTCATTACACTACACTCCTTTTATTACCCGATCCATTTATGATAGATGGATTTTGCCCTGGCAATATCATTTGTTCCGTGGATCAATGCTCTGCCGTCCCTAAACAGCACCATTTTCATGTCATCCGAGCGGCAGGAAATTAAATACGGATTCGCTGCTACTTCCAGCCCCGCCTGCCTCAGCTGCCCCGCCAACACGTCAAGATCTGCTTCTTTTGTGAAAGAGGATCTGATTTGCACCGTGTTTCTGCCGCACAATACTGCTGCTTTCGTTTGGTTTTCGTATGATAAAAACGGAAAATCCTTTGTGCCGCAGCTTGGACACGAGTCATCTTTAAGTCCCGCTGCTCCTACCTCTGACCGCTCATTGTTCCACAGGTCAAAGGAGCGCAGCACAGGCTCGCATTCCTCTCCCGTCAGCAGTTTCAGGGCGTCTGTCACCTGAAGGACAGCAACCTGCAGAACAGCCGGGCTGATAATGCCGGCTGTGTCGCATGTCGCACCGCCAATCGGAAGAGTATCGAGTAAACAATGAAGGCAGGGTGTTACTCCCGGCAATACAGTAAACGTGAGACCGTAGCTCCCCACACAAGCGCCGTAAAGAAACGGAATGCCTTCTTTCACCGCAGCATCGTTAACAATGAGCCGGGTTTCAAAATTATCGGCGGCATCTACAATGATTGATGCGCCGCGAATCAGCTCGGATACGTTTTCTGCTGTGACATCCATGACAAGTCCGGTCACATCCACATCACTGTTAATGGAACGAAGACGCTGCTCAGCTGCTGCTGCTTTCGGCAGTTCCTTTTTGACATCATTTTCTGTGTAAAGCTGCTGGCGCTGAAGATTGCTCCATTCGACGTAATCTCTATCGGCGATTTTCACCGATCCGACGCCCGCTCTCACCAGCATCTCTGCGCTGGCTGTTCCCAGTGCGCCGGCGCCGATGATCACAACGCGCGCCTCTCTCAGTTTCTTCTGGCCTTCGCGGCCGATTGGAGCAAACAGCTCCTGTCTGGAATACCTGTCCGTCATACAGGAAGACCTTCTCCCGGACTGCTTGCCGTCCCATATGACTTGGCTGGAATGCGGCCTGCTTCATAAGATAGACGGCCTGCTTCTACCGCGAGCTTCATGGCGCGCGCCATTTTCACCGGATCGTTCGCACCTGATACGGCCGTATTCAGCAGTACGCCGTCCGCTCCAAGCTCCATTGCATATGCCGCATCTTTTGGCGATCCGATTCCGGCATCCACGATGACCGGCACTTTCGCCTGTTCAATGATAAATGACAGATTCAGAGGATTTAAAATTCCCTGCCCCGATCCAATCGGAGAAGCCCCCGGCATAATGGCATGAACACCAAGCTCTTCAAGCTTTCTCGCCAGCACCACATCATCCGAGGTGTACGGCAGCACAATGAACCCTTCTTCAAGAAGCTGTTCAGACGCTTTTAACGTTTCCACAGGATCGGGCAGCAAGGAACGGCTGCATCCAATGACTTCGACTTTAATCATGTCACAGAGCCCGGATGCTTTCGCGAGCCGTGCAATTCGAACTGCTTCTTCCGCCGTGCTGGCGCCTGCTGTATTTGGCAGTAGCGTATATTTTGATAAATCAAGCTGCTCCAGAAAATTAGGCTGAGACGCTTCAAAGATATTCATTCTCCGCACAGCAAATGTTAAAATATCAGACTCTGAAACAGCCACCGCTTCCTTTTGAATGTCAAACGATGGATATTTTCCCGTGCCCAGCAGCAACCTTGATTGAAATTGTTTCCCGCCAATTGTTAGCATTCTCATCCGCCTCCTACAAAATGGACAATTTCGATGACATCACGATCACACAGCTCTACCTCGTGATATTGTTCTTTGCCGATAATTTCTTTATTTCTTTCAACGATCACGATTTTATTTTCAAGCTGATAAGACGCAAGCAAATCCTGAATCGTACCTGTGTCTCTACCCCACTCAACTTGTTTACCGTTCAGCTGAAGCATCATATCTGAACCGCCTCCTTGCGATCAATTCGAAAGGCGTGCAGCCAGTCTGCCTTGACCTCTTTATTCATAATGAGATCACCGATTAAAGCACCCGTTGCAGGAGCAAGCAGAATCCCGTTTCTGAAATGGCCCGCCGCAAATAAAATGCGGCTGTCCTCAGGGTGTCTGCCAATGTATGGTTTTCCGTCCTTTGTCCCCGGACGCAGTCCCGCCCAAAAACGATCAACCTTCATATTCTGAATCGCCGGCAGCATCGTTTTCGCTTTTTCCATAACCGACTGAAGTCCGCCAAGATCCGGCTTATCGCTCCAATCACCAGGCTTCATCGTCGCGCCGACAACCAGTCTGCCGCTTTTTCTCGGTACGATATAGCAATGATCATGATAAAGTGTTTTTGTCAGCGGAATATCATCATTCCAAACAGACAGGCACTCTCCTTTTACAGGAAAAAATGACTGGTTCAACCCGAGCTGTTTAAAAAACATCCCGCTCCAGACCCCGCTGGCAACCACGACATGGTCCGCATGCACGTCACCGGAACCCGTTTTGATCAAAATGGATTCACCGCCACGCGTCACATCGAGAACGGGAGTATGCTCAAAAATGTCCGTACCAAGCGCTTTAGCCGATTTAGCGTATGCCTTGCATACAAAATAAGGCTCAACATGAACATCGTCCTGAATAAAGCTCGCCCCGTAAATCTCACCGGCCGTATACGGCTCTTTTTCCAGCACTTCTTCTTTTGTATGCCAGCTGACAGAATCCAAATCGTCCATCCGTCTCAAGCGGGACACGTCTTCTTCGGAGAATGCAAGCTTAAACATACCGCCATCATGCCTTCTGATATCAATGCCGGATAATGCAAATAGCTCCTCTCCAAGACCCTGATACAAACGCTGACTGTGCATGGCGAAATCAAAAAACACATCCCGCTCCTCGCACTCAGCATGGGCGCCAAGCATCCCTGCCGCGGCGCTTGTTGTTCTGCTGCCGATTGTTCCGCTTTCAAGCAATGCGGTGTTTTTCTTTTCTTTTGCCAACTGATAAGCGATCGCAGAACCAATAATTCCGCCTCCAATGACAACTGCATCATAATGCCTTTTCATACTGAATCTCCTTTAGCTTGCGGGAATATCGTCTGGCAGCTTCCAAAGGATCATCGGAAGAAAAAATTCCGGACATGACAGCGATACCGTCTGAACCTGCTTGTTTCACTTCTCTTAATCTGGCAGGTGTCATTCCGCCAATTGCAATAACCGGAATCGAGATCCTCTGTTTGATTTCTGAAAGCAAAGACACGCCTCTGCCATCAAGGCCTTGTTTGCAATCCGTTTCAAACACATGGCCGAACAAAACATAATCAGCGTCTTCCTTTTCTGCCTGAAGCGCTTCCTCAAGTGAATGCACCGATCGCCCAATGTGCAGGTGAGGAAATCTCGCTCTTACTTGTTTCGGCGAAAAGCTGCTGCTCGGCAGCTGAACGCGATGAATATTTGAAAAAAGCGCAATATCAACCCGGCCATTCATCACCAGCTTTTGCTTATCAACACCGCCTTGAGAAATAAGCTCCAGCAGTTTCAAAATGTCAGCCGCCGATTTAGACCGTTCACGAATATGGATGAAATCAACCTCATCCTGAATGGCTATAATTGATCTCGCTAGATCTTCAACCGGCTTGCGGTCATCAGTTATGGCGTGCAGCTCCAAGCCCTTCCACCTCTTTTACGCCGCTGTCTGACCAGCCTTCTTTTCGATAAGCCATTCCCCAGAACTGATATTCATAATAGCTGGAAATAACAAAATTCTCTTTCATCTTGGCACGCACTTCCTCGGTGCTGTTTTCCGCCAGCTCATCCAAACGGTTAATTTGTTCTTCCACCTGCTGTCTGAACCAGTCACCGCCGTAGGTACAAATCCACTTCTGATAGATCGGATGCCCCGGATCACATGTCAGCAATTTCTCACCAACCTCATAATAAAGCCAATAGCACGGGAGAAGAGCTGCCAAGATTTCTGCAAAATTCCCGCTCAAAACCGAACGGTACATATGGGATGTATAGGAGTAAGCGGTAGGAGATGGCTTAAATGACTTCCGTTCTTCCTCACTGATTTCCAAAAGCTCCGTAAACTCGCGATGAAGCGCCATCTCCGCTTCATATGTACCTTGAGCATGGCTGGCCATGCGTCCTGTTGTATAAAGATCCGTTGCATAAGCGGCACCGAACGATTGCACCTTTGCAAAATGAGTTAAATAGTAAGAATCCTGAAGCACGTAATATTTAAAGCGGTCGATCGGGAGAGTTCCGTCACCGATCCCCTGAACAAATGGATGGACAAAGCTGCCTTCCCACCATTCTGCGGCTGCACTGCGGCATTCTTCTGAAAACTTCACACGTCATTCCCCCTGTCTGATAATAAAAAAACCACTTTCCCGCAAGGAAAAGTGGTTTGGAATTGGCATAGTTGTATAACACAAATACCGCTCCACTTCCCTACGCAGGTCTGAACCTGTTCAAGTTATGAGGGTCTAAAAGTCACACTTTTATCTCAGCCCTTATAAAGGACACCCCTAGTGGTTTTACGAATACATATTGAATTGTTCTGCACCTCTATATTAACACGAATCCTTATTTGGTCAAGATATTATCCTTCCAATGTTTTCTTAAGATCCGTTACGTACCCGCGTGATCCGGTGACAATTAAGCGGTCTCCGATTTTCAGCCTTGTATCGCCGTGAGGAACGATGCTGTCGACACCTCGGAAAATCCTGACAAAAATCACGTCGCCTGTTAAAGGGAATTCACGGAGAATCACGCCGTCGTATTTGCTGTTTTCCATATTAATTTGATACAGCGAGGACTCCTGGTTCGTGAGCAGTTTCATGACGCCAGGCGCTTCTATCAGCGCGCGAAGCAGCGTTTTGGTCGACAGCAAGATGGAAAAGATGCTGATGCCCTGCTCTTTCAATTTCGCTTCGTTCTCCGGTGATCCGGTGCTGGCAATGACTCTTTCTGTTCCTTTTTCTTTGGCGTATAATGCGATGTCTGTATTCATGTCTTCATCCCCTGTCGCCACTACAAGGATTTCTGTATCAAATATACCGAGTGATTCAAGGGTTTGATGCTCATAATCAGAAATCGTTTCGACGGAAAATACTGAGTCTGACAGCTTTTCCTCAGCGTTTTCTTGATAAACGTGCACGACACGCACTTTATACTCGCTCTCAGGCAATTCAAGTGTCACAGGCAGTGTCATTTGATTAGCGCCGATAAATGTGATCTTCTTTTTCTCCTCCGGCTGCTCCTGTTTTTTGTACAGCTTTTTAAAACCGACCGGCGTAAAAATACTTGCAATAACCGCCACCAGCGTAAGCGCTCCTGACATATTTGCGCTGATTACATGAAGCTGCTGGCCGATTGTCGCAGCGGCAATCACAAGAGAAAGCGTTGATGTCAGCAGGAAACCAGACGCCAATATTGTGCGGTTATCATACCATTTCTTCAAGTACAGGACAGGAAGAATTTTGCTTACTAACAGCGCCATAAGCAACAGCGGAATCATCACTAAAATTTTCGGGTCCTGAAAAAGTGTCCAAATATCCAATTTTACACCGACCATCACAAAGAAAATCGGTATTAAGAACCCGTAGCCGAAGGAATCAAGCTGCTGAACCAGTTCCTTGTTCGGCGAGAGCAGGGAAACAAGCACGCCCGCTAAGAAAGCGCCGAGAATATTTTCTGCCCCCAGTGATTCAGACAGAGCCACCAGTACGATAATTAAGGTGAAAATAGCACGAGTCCCGATCTGGATCGTCCCTTTTGACATGGATTGAACAAAAGAACGGTGTTTGAAGACCCGGCCGAAGAAGTAAAGCACTACTCCGGCTGCGAACAGGATCATCAAGAGCCACATGTTTCCGCTGTCCTCTCCGTATAGAGAAGAAAATACAGCAAGAAGAATCATAGTGACCAAGTCAGCAATCACAGCAACAAGCAGGATGATCTGCCCGATGTTTGAATCCATGATCCTTTCTTCCTTTAAGGTTGGAACAACAACACCTAACGAAATCGTAGAAATAATAAGCGTCATTAAGAAAGCATTTTGGATAAATCCGGCCAAGACGAACCCATAGGACAGCAGCAATGATAAAATAAAAATACCGATAAAAATAATGGATGCTGTGGCAAATGTATTGGGTGCTTCCTTGCCGTTTTGCAGAAACTGTTTTTTCTTTCCTCTCTCAAAGGATGAAAAATCAATTTCAAGCCCGCTTAAAAACATTAAAAAGATAAATCCCAGCATAGAGAGCGTCTGAAGCCAAGTATCACTCTCCACAACTAAATTAAGACCGCTTTTTCCTATAATCAATCCCATAATAATTTCAGCAACTACAACAGGGATGCTGAGTTTAAACCGATGCAAAAGGATGGGAGTTAAAAATGCAACGATAAGTACGACAACTAATGATGCGACAGATGTATGCGCCATAATCTGAACCTCCTTTTAAAAAAACATAACGCGATTTTAACAAGGGTGATGATGAAAAATAAAGTAATAAGGTCTCATTTTTTTTAGAAAATGATTCTTCTATAATTTGCACATAAAAGCTGGTGATGACTCACAGCAATTTGCTTCATAATAAATAAAATCATGAGTAAGGAGGATGCTGCATTGGCTTACTACGATATTATCAGCGATATTCATGGCTGCTACGATGAAATGACAGCCCTGATAGAAAAACTTGGATACACAATAAAAAATGGATTGCCTGTACATGATGAAGGCAGGATGCTTGTTTTTGCCGGGGATTTGACAGACCGAGGCCCTAAATCAATTGAAGTCATCCGCTTTGTAGCCGGCGCTTATGAACAAGGAGCAGTGCGTTATGTCCCGGGAAATCATTGCAATAAGCTGTACCGCTACTTAAAAGGAAATCCCGTTAAAGTGATGCACGGTCTTGAAACAACTGCGGCAGAGCTTAAAGCACTTTCTGAAGAAGAAAGAAGAAAAGTCAGCGAACAATTTATGAAGCTGTATGAAACTGCGCCGCTTTACGACATTTTACATAATGGGGAATTGGTTGTCGCCCATGCTGGCATAAAGGCTGACGATATCGGCAAAAACACAAGGAGAGTAAAGGACTTTGTACTTTACGGCGATGTGACGGGTGAAACGTATCCGGACGGCAGACCCGTCAGGAGGGATTGGGCCGCCGCCTATAACGGGAAAGCATGGGTTGTATACGGACACACACCTGTTAAAGAGCCCCGCATCATAAATCGCACCATTAACATTGATACAGGCTGTGTGTTTGGGAATGAACTGACGGCCTTGCGTTTTCCCGAACTGGAGACAGTCTCCGTTCCAAGCTCTATGCCCTATGACGAATCTAGATTTCGCCCCATATAAAAAAGGAGAGAATCGTTTTAATGATTCTCTCCTTTAACTAATTCTTGCATATCGTGCGGCAGAGCCGCATGAAACGTCATTTTCTCCTGCGTCAGCGGGTGGATAAACGACAGCTGCTCACTGTGCAGCGCCTGCCTGTCAATCTTTTGTCTCGTTCCGCCGTACAACGTATCGCCGCACAGCGGGTGTCCGAGATAGCTCATATGGACGCGAATCTGGTGGGTCCGCCCTGTCTCAAGCTGCAATGCCACCGAGGTTAAGTCATCTGTTATACGTGTGACACGAAAGTGAGTAACAGCCTTCTGACCGCCCGGTGTCACCATCCGTTCAATGATACTGTCAGGATGTCTGTCAATCGGGGCATCTATCTTTCCCTCTGTCTCTGTCATACGTCCATGCACAACCGCAACATATCTGCGTTTCACAAGGCCGTTTTTTTGCGCCGACGATAAAATGGAGTGGGCAAAGCGATGTTTGGCAATCAGCATGACACCAGACGTGTCCCGGTCTAGCCGGGTGACAAGATGCACCGTGGCCCGCACTCCGTTTTTTTGGTAGTGATGGATGATGCCATTTGCTATGCTTCCCGCCGGGTGCTCTCGCGACGGAATAGATGACACATACGGCTGTTTGTTTATCACAAGCACGTGTTCATCCTCATACAGAATATCGAGCAGAACTGGCTCGGCCAAAAGCGTCTCGCTCACCTGTTCCTCAGGAAACTTTACAACAAGAAGGTCTCCCTCTCTCAATACGTATTTAACAGTCACATGCTTACCGTTAATGAGAAGATCTCCTCCGCTAAACTTGATGTCGGTCAGCAGACGTTTAGAAATCCCCAGCTCGCCCGCATATTCCTTTAAGGTCATTCCGTCTTCAGCGGAAGTGATGTTCTTTTCAATAATAAATTGCTCCACGATACGTCCTCTTTCTACTCACCTTTTCCGATAAATGAATCCTGGACTCTTTTCCAAAACGGAAACGGACGGAATCTTGCAAATCTTACATTTTCGGATGCAACCTGGCAGCGGATGGACTTTACATCCTTATGAAGCAGGGTTAAATGGTCAATTGTTACTTGAAAGTCAACTTCGTTTCTCGGTTTAATCATGCAATCATGATGGGATGGGAGAAGGAGCGGTGATCCGACCGTCCGGAATACGCGGTTATTGATAGATGCCATTTCCGCCAGCTGAATCGCTCTGATGGATGGGTGGATAATTGCTCCGCCCAGCGCTTTATTATAGGCTGTGCTCCCGGAAGGCGTGGACAGGCAAAGGCCGTCGCCTCGGAACGTTTCAAAGAGCTGCCCTTTGATTTCCACATCCGCCACAAGGCTTCCTTCTATGCTTTTAATCGTACATTCATTTAACGCCAAATATCTTTCCTCTCGCTCATTTTCATGATAGGTCACTATCACTTCAAGGAGCGGATATTCCACAGTATGATACGGTGTTTTGGCAATTGCGAGCACGAGTTTTTCAATTTCATGAGGAACCCAGTCCGCATAAAACCCAAGATGACCCGTGTGAACGCCGACAAAAGCCGTTTTATCTAACCTGTCGCTGTATCTGTGAAAAGCGTATAAAAGCGTCCCGTCGCCCCCGACTGAAATGACGATTTCCGGTTCATTTTCATCCAGTTCCATGTCAAAATCCAATAAATACGCCTGTATTTTGCTTTTCAGCGTATCAGAAACATTATCTCCTTTTGACGATACGGCAAATTTCATGCTTTTTCTTCCCCTTTACCTATTGATGCTCGCTTCCTTTTTTCTTTCTAGAAAAGGCAGCTTGAGCTTCCTGTATTTCACCCTTGATCTCCGACATCTCTTCATCAAGCCGTGAAGCCGCTTCAGAAGCGCGCTGAAGCCTCAGTTTTACTTTTTCAGGAATGTTTCCGCTGTATTTATAATTTAATGAATGCTCAATGGTCGCCCAAAAATTCATCGCCAGCGTACGGATCTGTATTTCAACAAGAACATGTTTCTCTCCAGATATCGTCTGCAAAGGATACATTACGACAAGGTGATATGACCGATACCCGCTCTCTTTATGTTCTGCAATATAATCTCTCTGATCCACAACGGTGAAATCTTTTCGGGCAAACAGCATTTCCTTTACAAATTGGATGTCATCGACAAATTGGCACATGATCCTAAGGCCTGCGATATCCTGCATGGTTTCAATTTCATGTAACGGTATGCTTTTCCGTCTGGCTTTTTCGAGTATACTCGCCACAGGCTTGACGCGTCCTGTCACAAACTCAATCGGTGAATGGTCATCCTCATATTCATAAAGCGTGCGGATCCCCTTAAGCTTCACTTTTAATTCTTCAACAGCCTGGCGGTACGGCACTAAAAAACGCTCCCATTGCTTGTCATCCATCATACATCCCCCAATTCAGCACCAGTTTCTATAGAAATACGCGTTTCACTTTTTCTTCCATTTCTTCTCCGTAGTTCGCATTATCTTTAATATTTTCTAAAAGATACTCCAGCTCCTCATAGAGGCCTGACAGCTCAATGCTTTCCTTCCCTGCCTCTAAAACAATCGGTTTTCTTTGATCATGGGCCTGCTTCAGTTCAGGCCATATATGTTCCTTTATCATGACATATTCAAAAGAATCAGCTAATTCAAGTATGTATACAAAAGCAATGTTGTCAGAATCAACAAGCATTTGACCTGACGGCTTGCGCTCTGCTTCGATTCCTTCTGTCTCACAGGTAAGGCGAAGCTCATCATCCGATAGTGTTGCATTTAAGATTTCGATTCTGTTTTGCATAATGCTCTCCTTTATAAACAAAGTACAGATTCATTTTATCATATCAAGCTCGATATTGATAAACCTAACATCTAAAGAGATAATAGTAAAAATGAGATTTACAGAGCTGAAAGGAAGACAATCATGAGCCAAGAAATTGAAATTGAATTTAAAAATCTGCTGACAAAACATGAATTTGAAAACATAGCTGCAGCACTGCACTTGACAGAAAAAGAATTTACAAATCAAGAGAATCACTATTTTGATACAAACAGCTTCGCACTGAAACAAAAACATGCGGCGCTTCGAATACGCAAGAAAAATGGCGAGTATGTGCTGACGTTAAAAGAACCGGCTGAAGTTGGACTTCTGGAAACCCACCAGAAACTTTCCGGCGTATCCGACTTTACACGTTTCACGATTCCGAAAGGCCCTGTCGAGGACCAGCTGAAGAAGCTTCACATCGATACAGACGCCATTCATTATTTTGGATCTTTAGCAACAAATCGTGCAGAAAAAGAAACAGAAAAAGGTTTAATAGTTTTAGATCACAGCCGATATTTAAATAAAGAGGATTATGAAATCGAATTTGAGGCGGCTGACTGGCATGAAGGCAAACTGGCCTTTGAAAAGCTGCTTCAGCAATTCAGTATTCCTCTGCGCGAAACCAAAAATAAAATTCAGCGTTTTTATGAAGAAAAACGAAAGTCTATATAAGGTGGAATGACATAGTGAACGTAACGAATTGGGCGGCTCTCCTTCAGCTTCAGGCATTACAGTCTATATCAAATGCAAGCAGCACGGGCAGTCAGAGTGCCGAAAGCCCGCTTTCAAGCTTCAGCTCCTTGCTCAGCCAATATACAAATGGACTGTCCCAGCAAACAACAGCGTCAGCAGCATCTTCAAGCCCGCTCAGCCAGCTGAACAGCGTTTACGGGACATCGCCGTCACTGCTTTCAGCTTACGGGCTTAACTCCTATTCAAACGGCAATGTCGCCCAAATGACAAAAGCGAGTGAAAGCACTGAAACAGCTGCTGTTGATGTCTCCTCAAACAAACAAGAGGATAAAACCGTCAGCTCGGGTGACTTCTCAATCGACAGCGCTATAAAAAAAGCCTCTGACAAATACGGAGTCGATGAAAAATTAATCCGCGCTGTCATTAAACAGGAATCAGGCTTTAATGCAAAAGCCGTCAGCGGTGCAGGCGCAATGGGCTTAATGCAGCTGATGCCGTCAACAGCAACCTCACTTGGCGTTTCCAATCCGCTTAATCCGCAGCAAAACGTTGAGGGCGGAACGAAGTATTTAAAACAAATGCTGGATAAATATGATGGCAATGTATCCATGGCGTTAGCAGCTTATAACGCCGGACCGGGAAACGTTGATCGATACGGAGGCATTCCGCCCTTCAGAGAAACTCAAAACTATGTAAAAAAAATAACAGCAACCTATTACGCGTAACCGGAGCGGCTCTTGCCCTCCGGTTTTTTTGCGGAGTGAAATCTTACACATTCATGATTTGTATGTGATATGATATGAAATACAAACCCGGCTCTAAAGCCGAACCCTGTCTTCAAGCACATAAAAGGCAGTTTGTTTGTAGAAATGATGCCTTGTTGCTAAAATAAATCATAGATGAATTGAAATAAATACAGAAAATAACTTTTTGCAATAGGAATTATGATTCCTATTAGCCATATTTAAAGGAGTAGTCAACATGGGACAATCGTTTAACGCACCTTATGAAGCGATTGGAGAAGAACTTCTATCGCAACTTGTTGATACTTTTTATGAGCGTGTCGCGTCTCATCCTTTGCTTAAGCCCATATTTCCGAGCGATTTAACAGAAACGGCCAGGAAACAGAAGCAATTTTTGACACAGTATTTAGGCGGGCCTCCCCTTTATACTGAGGAACACGGCCATCCCATGCTCAGGGCAAGACATCTTCCCTTTCCAATTACAAACGAGAGGGCCGATGCGTGGCTCAGCTGTATGAAAGACGCAATGGACCATGTAGGACTAGAGGGCGATATTCGTGAATTTTTGTTTGGCCGGCTGGAGTTGACAGCAAGGCATATGGTGAATCAAACGGAAGCGGAGGATCGATCATATTGACAAACTATCAGCATGAGCAATACTTCGCCCATTGCCACGGCCATCCAAAAAAACCGCTGGAAATCTACATGTTTGTTGACCCTTTATGTCCCGAATGCTGGTCCTTAGAGCCTGTCATAAAAAAAATGAAAATCAGATACGGACGTTTTTTCACCTTACGCATCATCGCATCCGCAAGCCTTACAGCGTTAAATAAGAAACGCAAAAAGCACCTTCTGGCAGAAGCCTGGGAAAAGATCGCTAGCCGCTCCGGTATGCCGTGTGACGGCAGTGTATGGTTTGAGCAAGATCAGCCGCTCTCTTCTCCATATATGGCCGCTCTCGCATTTAAGGCAGCCGAACTTCAAGGAAGAAGAGCCGGTATGCAATTTCTTCGGAATATGCAAGAGAGTCTGTTCGTTTCGAAGAAGAATATTACGGATGAAAACGTGCTTTTGGAAATAGCGTCAAAAACAAGCCTAGATCTCGAGGAATTTCAAAAAGACCTTCACTCCCAAAGCGCGGTAAAGGCGCTTCAATGTGACATGAAAATCGCGGCTGAGATGGATGTTACAGCCACACCGACGCTGACGTTTTTTAATACGCAGCATGAAGACGAAGGACTTAAAGTCCCCGGCAGCTATTCATATCATGTATATGAAGAAATCTTATTTGAGATGCTTGGCGACGAGCCGAAGCCGTCAGAAACACCGCCTCTTGAATGTTTTATTGAATATTTCCGTTTCGTTGCCTCTAAGGAAATCGCTCTTGTATATGATTTGAGTCTTGAAGAGGTAGAAAAGGAAATGAAAAAATTGGCGTTTGCTAAAAAGGTTGCCAAAGTAGAGGCCAAGCACGGAATGTTTTGGCAGTCCCTCACAAGCAGTTCTGATGAATACCAATCATGTGAAAAATAGCCGCAGGCGTGTATATGCTTGAGGCTGTTTTTTTGCGCAAAAATCAAACATATGTTCTGTTCAAAGCACTAAAGAAACCGCGCCGGGATAAGCGCGGTTTCATATGTCTTAACGACAACAAAGGGGATGGGAGAAATTTTTCACGGTCAAACAAAGGGGTAATGTTTGTTTGTGATCAATTTCACATCCTTATCATATCAAAAGTTGTCGACTGTTGACAACCATTAAGCTTAATGTTCATATTTTTGTCACAAAACATAACTGACAGATTTCATTCATATGCTTGTAAGGAACAAGGACGAGGAGGATCGCCATGATGTTTAATGTGATCTCAATTGTGTGCATTGTTGTTTTTTTCTGTTTAAATTTATTAGCTATGATGCATATGCTGCCTCTTTACATTACATCCCCTCTGCTGTTTCTCTCTATTCTGTTTACCTTGTACCGCCTGAACCATCGGAAAACCTTTAAAGGATTTTAAAAAGCCTGTGCATCATTTATGCACAGGCAATTTTTTTAAGACTGCTTTACTTTTAACAGCAGTTCTTCCATCTCATCAAGTTTTTCCTCAAACATTTTGCACGCAGCTTCAATCGGTTCTGGAGACGTCATATCAACGCCCGCTTTTTTCAGGATGTCGATCGGATATTGTGAGCTGCCCGCTTTCAGGAAGTCAATATAACGGTCAACAGCAGGCTTGCCTTCCTTCAAAATTTGGCTGCTTAACGCCTGGGCCGCACTGTACCCTGTCGCATACTGATATACATAGTAGTTGTAATAGAAATGAGGAATCCTTGACCATTCAAGTCCGATTTCTTTATCAATCACCATGTCGTTTCCGAAATACTTTTTATTCAGATCATAATATACATTGGTCAGGAGCTCAGGTGTCAGCGGCTCTCCTTCTTGCGCTTTTATATGGATAAGATGTTCAAATTCTGCAAACATCGTTTGTCTGAAGACGGTTCCTCTAAAGCCCTCAAGCATATGGTTGAGAATATATAAACGCTGTTTTTCGTCCTCTAAATTGTTCAGCAAATATTCACCAAGCAGCGCTTCATTTGTCGTGGAGGCAACTTCCGCGACAAAGATGCTGTAATTGCCGTAAGGATATGGCTGGTGTTTTCTCGTATAGTAGCTGTGAACAGAGTGGCCGAACTCATGGACCAGCGTAAAGAGATTATTGACGTTATCATGCCAGTTCATTAAAATATACGGATTTGTGCCGTATGTTCCAGAAGAGTAAGCGCCGTTGCGTTTCCCTTTATTTTCATAAACATCAACCCAGCGGTTTTCAAGCCCCTCTTTTAAGATAGAGCGGTATTCTTCTCCTAAAGGTGCAAGCCCCTTTAGCATATAATCTTTAGCTTGTTCGTACGTAACCTTCATCCCCGCATCCTTCACAAGCGGTGTATACAGATCATAGATATGCACTTCATCCAGCTCAAGCACTTTCTTTCTCAGTGCAATATAACGATGCAGCAGCGGAAGATGCTTGTTAATCGTTTTGACGAGATTGTCGTATACCTCTTCAGGGATACTGTTGTTAGAAAGCGCAGCTTCTCGTGCTGATTTGTACTTTTTCATTCTTGCGTAGAAGTTGTCTTTTTTCACAGTCCCGCTCAAGGTAGTCGCCATTGTGTTTTTATATTGGCCGTATGTTTTATATACAGCGTCGAACGCATTTTTGCGGACTTCGCGGTTTTCGCTTTCTAAGAAATTAATAAAATTGCCGTGAGTGATCTGTTTTTCATTTCCCTCTTCATCTTTAATAGATGGGAATGTAATATCGGCATTATTTAACACGCTGAACGTATTTGACGACGAAGACAGCACCTCAGAAGCTTCAGCCAGCAGCGCTTCTTCCTTCTCGCTCAGCACGTGCGGGCGTTCCTTTGTGATTTCTTCAATCGCGTGTGAGTAAAGCTTCAGCTCTTCTTTTTCAAGAATAAACTGCTGCAGTTTGTCTTCCTCTATGGATAAAATCTCCGGAACAAGATAGGCTGTTGCGCTTGCGGCCTGTGTATACAGATTTCCAGCCTTATCATTAAGCCCCTGATAAAAGGAGTTCCCGGTATCTTGGTCTGAGCGCATATGCGCGTATGTGTAAAGTTTGCCCAAACGCTCCATCACCTTATCTTGGTAAGTAAGGGCTTCGTATAAATGATCAGCTGAATCAGCCAGCTTGCCTTTATACTTAGATAAATCCGGTATTAATTCTTTGACAGCTTGAAATTCTTTATTCCAGGCCTCATCACTAGGAAAAATATCCTCTAGTCTCCATGTGTCCTCTACCTTTACCTCGCTTCGGTCAGGCAGTTGATTAGCTTTTTTTGCCTCAGCCATGGTGATCCCCCTCGTTTTCTTTAATTCAAGCCAATTGAAAAAACGGTTGTTTCTCAATAAACTTGTGTTGTGAATATCTTCCGGTTTTTCACTGCCATTTGTCAAATCATATGCAGTTATGAAGAGAACGAATGCCAAAAAAGCAGTAAAAACACGAAAAACCTTTCCTTTTGTGCTTCTCACAACCAGCCCACCACCTTTGTCTTAGGTTGAGCCAAATCAGGAAAACTCATTCGATAAAACAGCTTCTGTCTTTTTCAATGAGATCCTGTAATGATTGGCTGCGCTTTGCGGGCTGATTCAGCACATATACTTCTTTCTGAGTCTCCCTCAAAAATCCCTTCTTGCACAAAAACTCAATGTACTGTTTAACCGCCTCAATGAAATCCTGATTCCTGTATACGCCTCTTAGCAAAATGTTCTTTTTATGAATGTGTATTTTGCAGTGCTGCAAAACGGCTGAAAAGCGAATAGGCGCATGTTTGTATCCAAGATCCGTAATAAACAGATAAAGATAGCCCTGCCATACAAAAACGGGACTCTTAAAAACAGCTCCTTTCTTTACAGGAACAAACACCTCTGTCGGAAGAAAAGAGAGAGGTGTTTGCCGTTTTTCATAAAACAGAAGCCTGATCCGAATCATATCTTTAGAGAGAAAGCGATGAGTTTTGCGGCGAAAACGGAGAATGGCTCCTGTCCAATCTGAGTGCTTAAATGACGAATCTGGTTCAGTGCAAAATAAATCTTCAGCCGCTGCCTGGCGGATTGGAATCGTTTGGACGGAGCAGTAAAAATGGGTTGTGTAAAACGGGATCATGCGGCTGAGCCTCAGGAAAGAATGTGTTTCGGGGCAGTAACATAACAGATCGCTGTTCGGACTGGCATTGATAAACTGCCAATGGAAAGCGGACAGCTGGTAAAAGGATGATGATGTCCGTTTTAAGCGGCTGCCTCCAAGAATCCACTGCGGTATCATTCCTGCTTGTTTGAAACCGGCTGTTCTTTTTTGAAAGACATCTGGAGCGAGAGTCGCGCATTGGTATTCAACTGCAAGCGTATCCCCCTTTACTTTTGCCAAGATGTCGGGCCTTTGTTTAATCTCTTTCACGTACGGCTCTAAGAGCGGGGAAGACTTTTGCGTTTTCAGCCATACATAAAGCTGCCGTTTTCCTTCTAAGTGATAGGCGCTCTCAGGTTCTATGTCTATCGTGCAGGACTTGTTCTGTTTATGGGCAAAATGCGGCGCTTTCTGAGACCCTAGCTTCACATCGAGCTCCTCTGCACACACCGGGCAGAAAAACCTGGTCTGCTTTAATTGTTCTCTCCTCTGCCTGCCTATGAGGTGAAACACTTGGCCGTCTTCTGTCACAGCACTAAACAATTGTCATCTCTCCTTTCCAGATTCATAACTCTTTCTGGAAATAACCGATGAACTCCTGTTCGCTGATGTTTTGCCTATATGTATGTTTTTGATTTTCCAGCTTCAATATGTTGTTTTGAAATAGAAAAAAAACCGATTTCCGGCAAGAAATCGGTCTGCTATGATGCAAAGTGTTTTTTTATCGTTTCAAGAGCGTGCTCTGATACAACCAGCTTGCCGTATTCTTCAAGACGGTGTATGCTGATTGAGGATTCAGACGCGTACTCCAACAGGATGCTTAGCTGATTTTCAACCTCTTCATCAGTCAAATTGTAAAAATCCACATATAAATAATATCGGTTCTCAAACGAATATAAAGTCGTTTTACTTCCGTTAACGTTTAATTTAGATAGAGAAATTACATCTTCGAAGTCATCAAACCGCAAGACAAATTGAAGCTTTTGCTCCTTCTCTTCCTGATTGACTTCTTGCTCTTCTTTTTGAAAATCATCCAGCAAGGCGTCAAGATCCTCAGATGCTGGTTCTTGCTTTTTATCCTCAGGAATCGGCAGTTCGAGCTTTTGTCCGTCTTTGGAAAGCTGGGCTTTGGTGACGATAATTTCTAATCCTTTGTCCAGTGCCTGAACTTGAATCCAAAGAGGACCTTCAACAGCGAATTCCTCTTCCTCATGAACTTCATCCATAACTTCCCAGAATAGTTCTTCACTGCGCTCACGGTTATACCAAATTTCTTCTCTGTCAAAACCGCGATCTTCAATATCTCCATAAGACATATAAAATTTTACTGTATGCTCGTTAATTCTTTCAATTTCCATTTGCCAACCTTCCCTTCTATATAAGATGTTGAAGGGACATCTAAGCTCCCGATTAATAGTACTTTACTACACTTTACCCATTCCGTCCACATCTTAACCTTGAACCAAGGCAAGTGTGAATTCCTTTGTATTTCTATTTTATGATAAATCAGTCACAAAAGAAATAAAAATGCATCTTCGGCCAAAAAATGGCTTGTCTTCCGCACCGCTATCATAAATTGCGTCCCGCTTCATATATTAGTGGTACAAGCGATGGAACGAAAGCGAGGTGCCGATTCATGGAGCATGACTATCTGATATCGCTGCTGCTTATCGTCGGAATTGATCTGATTCTCGGCGGCGATAATGCAGTCGTGATCGCCATGGCCAGCCGAAATTTACCGGACAAGCAAAGACAGCAAGCCATTATTCTCGGAACATTTATCGCCGTTGCGATGAGAATCGGATTAACAAGCGCAGCGGTTTACCTTTTGAATATTCCTTTCCTGCAATGCGCCGGAGGAATTTTCCTTCTATATTTGGGATACCAGCTATTAATTGAAAAAAAAGATGCCCAGCACGTCAAAAGCAGCACATCTCTGTGGAAAGCCATACGAACAATTGTACTCGCAGACCTGTTTATGTCGCTGGACAATGTTATTGCTGTCGCAGGAGCGTCGCACGGTGAGCTTTCTCTCGTTATGATTGGTCTGTGTGTATCGGTGCCTGTAATTATTTGGGGCAGCAAACTTATCCACATCGCGCTTGAGAAAATACCTTTATTGATTTATGCGGGAAGCGGATTATTGGCTTATACAGGCGGAGAAATGATTGTCCGGGATAAAAAGCTGTCTTTTTTTATGGCTCAGCACGGCGCCGTTGAAGCGCTTCTCCCCATTTTAACCGTCGTCTTTGTCATCCTTGCCAGCATTTATTATCAGCAGGTTGAAAAATAAAAGAAGGCTGATGTCTCAGCCTTCTTTTTAACGTGCGATCTATTAGTTTGCCAAACGCTGTGCTTCTCTTAATTGGAAAGAGCGGACTTTTCTTGGCAGGAAACGTCTGATTTCGTCTTCGTTGTATCCGACCTGCAAACGTTTTTCATCGATGATGATCGGACGGCGAAGCAAACCTGGGTGCTCGTTGATCAAGCGGTACAAGTCTTGCAGCGGCATTGATTCAACGTTCACATTCAATTTTTGGAATACTTTTGAACGGGTTGAGATGATCTCATCTGTTCCGTCCTCAGTCATTCTTAAGATTTGTTTTATTTCATCAATTGATAAAGGTTCAGAGAAAATGTTTCTTTCTACATAAGGAATCTCATGCTCCTCGAGCCACGCTCTCGCCTTTCTGCATGAAGTACAGCTTGGTGATGTGTATAATGTAACCATTCATCTTCACTCCTCTAATTAGTAGGATGAACATCTATTTTATTCTTAAATTGAAATTACTCTAAAAAAGGAATCTTTATAGGTATTATACTATAAAAAAGTAAGTGTGAACAGTGTCCTAAGAAAAAAATGTGTCAATCCAGCAAATTTTTATTTTATTCATGTGTTTGCATTCTCAATTAGCTTAACTCATCGAAAATATTTTTTTGCTTTTCTTCATCAATGAGTGTCAGGACTTCATCCGTTTTTTCGTATGATTCCCCGTACCATTTCTCATCTTTATAAGTATGAATGTTTTCATATGTCTGTTTCATGGCTTCAAGAATTTCTTCTTCTGATTCTGTTTTCGGTGACCAGTACAGAATCTCCATCTTGTTGACTTCATTCGTAGCCAATGACCGGCGCCGGTACCCAATTGACTGAGCATGCTTAAAATGCTCTCTTTGATAAAATCTCAGGCGTTTTTCTGTATCAGCATCATCTTCATCCACAGGCTCCACCTCAAGCAATATCGGCTTATTTTTCTTTTTCAGCTTGGCAATCAGTTTGCCCCCAAGCCCCTGCCCTCTTGCATCTTTTGACACATACAGATAATCAACGAAGATAAAAGATTCAAATTCCGCAAACATTAAAATATGATGCTTGCCTTCGTCTTTATGATAAATATCGCTTCGCTCTTTCAAAAGAGCTTCCATATGCGCTTTTGATTTCAATTCTTCAATTGGAAAGTACTCGCTAAGCTTTTCGTACCAGTTCATTGATTTGCTCCTTATGAGTTCGTTGTCTTCATACTTTTAGATATACCCCATTTCTTCTTGTTTAAACAGCCTTACATCTATAAAGACGTACGAACGTTCCGCATGGTTTCATTTTTTTTCGGCAAGTAAGACGATTCGTCGTTCCACCGGAGATGTTTGTCATGCTCAATTCGCGTGTTTTTCCCGTTTGTAACGACTCAGGCCGGGCTGTGCCAACGCAATCAAAAAAGTCATGCCATATAATACACCCGCCGAAATAAAAGCTGTTTTTGCACCAGCAGCATCAGCCAGCAGTCCCATGATGGAATAAGTAACACCAGACCAAGGAGTCAACAGCGCGTTTTTGGCAGCCATGATCCCGATGCGCTTATGTGCCGGAATGACCTCCTGCAATACGGTTTCCTGACAAATATCTCTGACCTGATAAAAAGGCCCCATCGCCGCGCAAGCCAGGGCGCATAAAAATGGCAAGGGAGAAACCGCAAAGAAAAATGTCAGCACTGACATTACAAGTGAGCTGAATATAATCGCGTACCCCATGTTTCGCTCAAAAAATGCAGAAAAATGGATGGCGATGACACTGCCGATCATAGCACCTATAAAATAAGAAGCGTTAAAGATTCCCCACCACACTTCTGTTTCATGCAGAACAGCCACTGTAAAAGCCAAAAGAATAGCAGATGACCAAACTGAGCCGGCAAGAGCTTCTATCATGTCCATTACAGTGATGTCCCTTACAATCGGGGTTGTTATCAAATCCTTCCATACACTTCTGGCAGATGCTGTTTCAGCTGTACTTTTCGTTCCTTCATCGTTCACATGAAGCAGGCTGATGAAAGCTCCGGAAAAGACAAACAGGCATATGGCACTGCCGACAACGAACTCAAAAGATACAGCATATGTAAGAAAACCTCCAAGTCCCCAGCCAGCTGTTAAAAACAATTGATTAGCGAGTGAAATCACGCCGTTCGCTTTCACGTAATGCTCTTTTGAAACAATGACAGGCAGCAGCGCGAACCTTGCCGGCTGAAAAAAGGCGCCCGAAAATGAAAAACAAAAAACAAACAGCAGCGTCATGATCAAGGAGGAAATTCCGTTTTGGCTGACACTGTATGCGATTAGCATCGCAAAAACCGCTCTCAGCAGACTTGCACCGGCAAGCACCTTTTTAAAATCAAGCTTATGGAGTGCAGCTGAAATGCAAAAGCTTGCCGCAACACTTGCAAACGACATGAATGATAAAATAAGACCCGAAAAAAAGACAGAATCGGTCATTTGATAGACCCTTACCATTAAAACGATTGTCACCAGTACTCCAGCTAAAGATTGCAGAGATTGCGACAGAAGCAGCGCAAAGACATTTTTCTGATGAATAATTTGAATAGTGTCCGCCTCCGTTTTTCCTCTAATTGTAAAAGATATGACTCTTACTTTCTATCAGCCTGTATAAAAAAATCCTTCAAAACATTTGTTTTGAAGGATTTTCAACTTATGAATAGGCTTTAAATTCTTCTTCCGTACACATCACAAAATGACCTGGTTTTACTTCACGGAATTCCATCTTTTCTCCATCCTTTAACCGATGCACGGACGGATCGTATTTCTGGCGGACACGATTTCTCTCATAATCCGGGTCAGGAAGCGGAATGGCAGAAAGCAATGATTTTGTATACGGGTGTAGCGGGTTTTCGTAAAGTTCATCTGCCGGCGCAAGTTCAACCAGCTTTCCGAAATACATCACTCCGATACGGTCGCTGATGTATTTGACCATTGATAAATCATGGGCGATAAACAAGTAGGTGAGTCCTTTTTCCTTTTGGAGTTCTTTCATTAAGTTCACGACTTGTGCCTGAATAGACACATCCAATGCAGAAATCGGTTCATCCGCGATAATAAATTCAGGATCAACGGCAAGAGCTCTCGCGATCCCGATTCTTTGCCGCTGTCCGCCGGAAAATTCATGCGGATAACGGTTGGCATGCTCCTTGTTTAAACCGACTGTTTGCAGGAGCTCATGAACCCGCTGCATACGCTCTTTCTTCGTTTTCGTCAGCTTATGAATGTCGAGGCCTTCTGCAATAATATCTGCGACTGTCATTCTCGGATTCAGCGATGCATATGGGTCCTGGAAAATCATTTGCATTTTGCGGTTGAATTCGAGCAGCTTTTTGCGGGATTTTTTACCGTGAACATTTTCACCGTTAAACAGCACCTCGCCATCAGTTGCTTCGTACAGCCGAATGATACTTCGGCCTGTTGTCGATTTACCGCAGCCAGATTCACCAACCAGACCTAATGTTTCGCCCCTATAGATATCAAACGACAGGTCATCTACGGCTTTAACCGTTCCCCTCGGCGTAACAAAGTGCTGTTTTAAATGTTTGATTTCTAATAGTTTCTCCGTCAATTTATTCACCTTCTCTCACTAAGACAGGTTTTTGATACGTATTCGCCAGCGTCCGCATTTTCGCTTTTACCGTTTCAGGCGGCTCTACCTTTGGCGCATCAGGATGAAGCAGCCACGATTTCACATAATGAGTATCGGAAACCTTAAACATTGGCGGCTCCTGTTCAAAATCAATTTTCATCGCATATGAGCTCCGGAGCGCAAAGGCATCTCCTTTTGGAGGATTTGTCAAATCAGGCGGCGTGCCCGGGATTGCCGTCAGCTGTTCGTCTCCTGAGCTGTCAAGTGTCGGCATGGATGCCAGCAGCCCCCAAGTATACGGATGTCTCGGATCGTAAAAAATTTCGTCTACCGTACCGGTTTCTACAATCTGTCCCGCATACATCACGGCAACTCTGTCGGCTACGTTAGCCACAACACCGAGATCGTGAGTGATAAAGATAATGGACGTGTCAATTTTCTTTTGCAATTCTTTCATCAATTCAAGAATCTGCGCTTGGATGGTCACGTCGAGAGCAGTTGTCGGTTCATCGGCAATTAACAGCTTCGGATTCGCCGCAAGTGCCATCGCAATGACAACACGCTGTCTCATCCCGCCTGAAAACTCGTGCGGAAATTGGTTGACCCGTTTTTCCGGCATTGGGATACCTACTAAATCAAGCAGCTCAACAGCACGTTTTTTCGCAGCTTCCTTTGAAATGTTTTCGTGTTTAAAAAGCACTTCCGTAATTTGTTTACCGACTTTCATTGTCGGGTTTAAAGAGGTCATCGGATCCTGGAATATCATTCCGATCTCTTTCCCCCGTACATTTTGCATCTCTTTTTCGGACAGCGGCACTAAATCCTTGCCGTCAAATAAAATCTCACCGCGTTTAAAATAACCCGGAGGCATCGGTATCAGCTTCATGATCGCTTGAGATGTCACACTTTTTCCGGAGCCTGACTCCCCGACGATTGCTAATGTTTCTCCTTTATTCAGATGGAAATTCACTCCGCGGATCGCCTGGACCTCTCCGCCGTATGTTTTAAATGAAATCGCTAAATCTTTTACTTCTAATAGGCGTGTCACCCGTATCACTCCCTTATTTACGTAACTTAGGATCCAGTGCGTCTCTTAATCCGTCACCGACAACGTTAAAACCAAACATGGTAATGCAGATAAAACCGGCAGGGAAAAACAAACGCCACGGATAATAGGTCAATGCAGGCAATCCGTCAGAAGCCATCGTTCCCCAGCTTGCAAGAGGAGCCGGAACACCAAGTCCTAAATAGCTTAAAAAGGCTTCTGTAAAAATCGCGGTTGGAACAGTTAGTGTCATCGTGACTAAAATAGAGCCCATTGCGTTCGGCACGATATGTTTAAACAGCAAACGGGATGTTTTCGCCCCGAGTGTCTGCGACGCAAGCACGTATTCCTGGTTCTTCAGCTGCAGCACTTGTCCGCGAACGATTCTGGCCATGTTAATCCAGCCCGTAATCGTCATGGCAATAATAATCGTTAACAGCCCTTTCGGAAGAACGACCATCAGCAGGATAACCATTAATAATGAAGGAACAGCCCAAAGGATGTCGGCGATACGCATCATAATCTCATCTGTTCTGCCTCCGCGGAACCCTGAAATACTGCCCCAAATCACACCGATCAGCAAGTCAAGAACAGCGGCCGCGACACCGATAAAGATTGAAATTCGCGCACCTACCCATGTACGGACGAAAATGTCCCTTCCTAGATCATCAGTCCCGAACCAGTGATCCTTTGAAGGCGGCTTATCCGCATTTAAGAGATTAGTAGTCGAATAATCATATTTTGAGAAAACAGGCGCAAAAATCGCCATGAGAATAATGAGAACAATAATAACAAGCCCGACCATCGCAAGCTTATTGCTGCGGAAGCGTAGCATCGCATCTTTCCAGAGGGAAAGGCTCTTTTTACTTATTTTCTCAGCATCGCCGGCATTCGCTGCGGCTGGTTCAAACATGTTTTTTGGAATGTTCTGCATGGCCTAGGCTCCTTTCTTTGCTTTGGAAAGCTTGATTCTTGGATCAATAATGCCGTATAACACGTCTACGATTAATACACATAAAAGCAGGATGACACTGAAGAACACCGTTACACCCATAATGACCGTATAATCACGGTTTGTAATACTGTTTACGAAGTGTGAACCAAGCCCCGGGATACCAAAAATAGTTTCAATGATAAAGCTTCCAGTTAAAACTTGAGCGGCCATAGGGCCCATATATGTAACGACTGGCAACAGCGCGTTTCGGATGGCGTGCCGCACTGTAACTGCAGGACGCGACAGCCCTTTCGCTTTCGCTGTACGAATATAATCACTGTTTAACACTTCAATCATGCTTGAACGGGAAAGTCTGGCAATAAACGCCATCGGCATGGAAGCAAGTGCGATGGAAGGCAAAAAGGTGTATGACCAGGACTCCCACCCCGCGACCGGAAACAGCTCAAGCTTCATGGAGAACACATATTGCAGCACAGCCGCCATGATAAAGCTCGGAACTGAAATACCAAAGATCGTTAAAATCGCGACGGTATAATCCTGCCATTTATTATGATAAAGGGCTGCAATCACCCCAAACAGTACACCAAACGCTAAAGCGAGGAGAATAGCTTCTGCTCCAAGAGTGAATGAAACGGGGAAACCTGAACTGATCAGGTCGTTAACACTCTGACCTTTATATTTAAATGACGGTCCGAAATCCCACATTGCAACTGATTTCAAATAGCTCGCATATTGTACAAACAGCGGCTTGTCCAGGCCATAATGCGCATTTAAGTTTGCTTCAATTTCAGGCGGAAGCTTTTTCTCACCTGAAAATGGCCCGCCCGGTGCTGCTTGCATTAAGAAGAATGTCACGGTTACAATCACAAATAATGTGATAATCATATAGACTAAACGTCTTCCGATATATTTTAGCAAGGGGGAACACCTCCATGGTTTTTACATTTTTACAATCCATCAGTAATAAAGGTATATGGGAAATAGGTCCCCATATACCTTGAGGTTTTTGTTTTCACAAATAAGACTTATTGAAAGTACGAGTTTCTGAAATAAATTTCTCCGGTTCCAGTAATGATGGTTCCTTTCAGATTTTCGTCTTGCACCCAAGGAATCGTATAAAAATAAACTGGCGCTACTGGCATTTCATCAATGAAAATACCTTCTGCTTTTTTCAGCAGCTCAGCACGTTTAGTTGGATCAGTTTCAGTTTGTGACTGGTTCAGAAGTTTTTTGAATTCTGGATTTTCCCAGCCGGTATCGTTATTTCCTCCGTCTTTGTCACGGAACAGCTCAAGGAAGTTAATCGGATCGTTGAAGTCTCCAAGCCAGCCCATACGGCCGATTTGATAATCTTGGCTGTGAAGCTTATCAATATATACATTCCATTCTGAGTTATCAAGCTCTACATCCACGCCTAAATTTTTCTTCCACATTTCTTGCACTGCTTGAGCGATTTTTGCATGTGCATCATCAGTGTTATAAGACAATTTGATTTTCGGCAGGTCAGATGCCTTGCTTAAGCCCATTTCTTTCAGGCCTTTTTCAAGGTATTCTTTTGCCGTTTTGACATCGTTGTCTTTGTAGTAGCCTTCTTTGTTATCTTCAAATCCCTTCATTGTCGGCGGCACCGCAGCCATTGCCGGGATTTGTTCACCCTGTGTAATGTTTTTAACAATCGATTGGCGGTCAATCGCATAAGATAATGCTTTACGGATATTGACGTTGTCTAACGGCTTCGCTTCAGTATTGAATTTGTACCAATACACACCTGCCATCGGCTCAACATGTAAAGAACCGTCTTTTTTCAAGCTAGGGAGCGATTCAGTCGGAAGCTGTCCGAGCGGCAAACCAGCCCAATCAAGTTCGCCAGCTTGGAATTTTTTAAGTTCAGTATTGTTGTTGTTGATCATAACCATATTGATTTTCTTCAGTTTGACTTTGTCTTTATCCCAGTATTGATCATTCTTTTCAAGATCGATAGATCCGCTGTGTTTCCATGCCGTCATCTTAAATGGCCCGTTTGACACATAATCGTCTCCGGCATTTGTGTTCCACTTTTTGTTTTTCTCTGCAATTTTTTTGTTAATCGGCATATAAGTATAAAATGCTGTTAATTCAGTGAAGTATGGAGTCGGGTTGTTTAGTTCAACCTTTAATGTCTTATCGTTTTCAGCTTTTACTGCCACATCATCAAGGCTGCCTTTACCGGTATTTGCCGCCTCAGCACCTTTTATGTAGTAGAGCTGGTAAGCGTATTGTGATTCGTTATTAGGATCAAGCGCCCATTTCCATGCATATTCAAAATCTTGCGCTGTGACAGGGTCACCGTTTGACCATTTGGCATCATCACGAATCGTAAACGTATAGGTTTTTCCATCTTTGCTTGTTTCAATTTTAGAAGCTGCGCCTTCTTCAGGTTCACCATCTGCATTAATACGTGTCAATCCTTCAAAAGTCTGACGGATAACCCCGCCTGATACCGAGTCATTTGCCAATCCGGGATGTAAGGAGAACGGCTCAGTTTTAATATTAATGTTAAGAGTCGTCTTCCCTTTGCTGTCTTTTTTCCCATCACCGTTTGAACCGCTGCCGCCAAAGCCGCATGCGCTCAGCACGAGAGTGAAAATGAGCATTAACGTGACAATCGACCAACGTTTTTTCATATCCACAAACCCCCTAATAATCATTTTTTCAGCTCCTTACGGCTAAATCCTCAGAAATATCAGACAAATGAACCTAAGTTTACATAACTTTTATTCTGTTCCGTCTTTTCTGATTATTTTTGTAAAAAAGCTGTAACAATAGAGTGAACAAGTTCATTATAATGAAACAAATTCTTTATTGCAATATTATTTTATCAATTTAAAATTTTTAAACTTCGTTAGTTTTTCTGCCAATAACGCGATATCCTTCTGCCGTTTAAAGCATAAATTGATTAAAAACTATTTTAGGAGTTTCCAATCCATATTGCTTTATACATATAATATCTGGCTGTTTAACTGCTGAGAGCGGTTATCATTTGGGCGATTTATAACTGTTCTTTTATTTATATCATTACAATTTTCATGCAAAAAGAACGTTTTTTCAGGATGACAATTGGTTATAATTGATTTATAATGAAGCAATCAAAAGAAAAGCTTGCTATGAAAAAGAGTAGTACACATTTCACCCGTTTGAAGAGAGTCTGCGGTGCTGGGAGCAGATATCGGGCAATGTGGAATGGACTTTGGAGCAGCTGACCGAACCAAAAAGTAGGCTCAGCCGGAGCAGTCT
Source organism: Bacillus sp. PAMC26543 (assembly GCF_014250375.1). NCBI lineage: Bacteria > Bacillati > Bacillota > Bacilli > Caryophanales > Bacillaceae > Bacillus > Bacillus sp. PAMC26543. The sequence goes on from NZ_CP060193.1 coordinate 2,921,474, forward strand.
CCGTTACAAACGTCAGAGTGATTCCATTTTAATGGAATAATCAGGGTGGTACCACGGTTCATTCGTCCCTTTTTTACAGGGGAAGAATGAGCCTTTTTTATTATGTTCTAAGAAATGAGGTTGATTTTCCAATGAAACAGACGATTTTTTCAGGCATCCAGCCAAGCGGTTCCGTTACACTCGGCAACTACATCGGTGCAATGAAGCAGTTTGTCGAACTGCAGCATGATTATAACAGCTATTTTTGCATCGTAGACCAGCATGCGATCACAGTGCCTCAGGATCGGCTTCAGCTGAGAAAAAATATCCGCAGTCTGGCTGCGCTTTATCTAGCTATCGGTCTCGACCCTGAAAAGGCAACACTGTTTATTCAATCAGAGGTTCCCGCACATGCACAGGCCGGTTGGATGATGCAGTGCGTCGCTTATATTGGTGAGCTTGAACGAATGACTCAATTTAAGGACAAGTCAAATGGCAAAGAAGCTGTTGTCTCGGGCCTGTTAACGTACCCGCCGCTGATGGCTGCAGACATTCTGCTGTACGGAACAGATCTTGTGCCTGTCGGCGAGGATCAAAAGCAGCATCTTGAGCTGACCCGAAACCTTGCAGAGCGATTTAACAAAAAATATAACGACATCTTTACAATTCCGGAAGTCAAGATTCCAAAAGTAGGCGCTCGGATCATGTCTCTGACTGACCCGCTGAAGAAAATGAGTAAATCTGATCCGAACCAGAAATCTTTTATAACATTGCTGGACGAACCAAAGCAGCTTGAAAAGAAAATCAAAAGCGCTGTGACAGATTCTGAAGGTATTGTAAAATTTGACAAAGAAAACAAACCGGGCGTTTCCAATCTTCTTACGATTTATTCAATTCTCGGCAATACGACGATTGAAGAGCTTGAAGCGAAATACGAAGGAAAAGGCTATGGCGAGTTCAAAGGTGATTTGGCAGAAGTGGTAGTCGGTGCATTGAAGCCAATTCAAGACCGTTATCATGAACTGATTGAGTCCGAAGAATTAGACCGGATTCTTGATGAAGGCGCTGAGCGGGCGAACCGGACAGCAAACAAAATGCTCAAAAAAATGGAAAATGCCATGGGTCTCGGCCGAAAAAGACGATAACAAAAAGACCGCTCTTGCGATTTGCAAGAGCGGTTTTTTTAATTTACCTTTGATTCATTTTCTATTTCCCAAAGCTTCTCGAAAAAAGGCTGTCCTTTGATCAGGTTTTCGCAAAAAGCCAAATGCTTGTCCGACCAGCCTTCAATGGTTTCGTTATACAGCATGTCCCAAATCTCTTCAAAGCTCATCCGTTTGATTTGTTCATACATATGCGGGTTCCACTCTGTGTACCAGTAGCCAATCTCCGCACGGTTTTTCAGCCCTTTTAATTGATCCAGCGCCATAAACATAAGCTGCTTAATTTGCCGCTCTTTTCTCGTTAATCCTCTGACGTGCTCTGGTGCCAATGATAAGATATGATATTCTTTTGAAGACTCCAGCTTCTTCGGCTCAAATTCATACGTTTCCGGCTCTACATCTTTCACCATTTCATACACGAGCTGCTCCTGGCGCGGAATAAGGCGGCTTTTTCTGACAGGGATCGTGTAGCCGATTGTATCAACAGCCAAAATGCCGATTCCGTCCGTCACAACAAAACAATACTCCAGCTTTGTGCGTTCATGATTTTTGCGAATGTACGATTTTTGATGAACCTCTTCAAGCAAATCTTTTGGAAGCTCTGACAAATCGTTTTCTATGTAATGAAACAATACTGACGGCACCCTTAAGAGAGGCACCTGATCCAAAAGCTCAACCGTATCTTCCTTGCGCCATTCATGAAAGTGGCATACATTGTAGCCATTTTCTTCCCCTTCAAACCAATTGACCCACACATCATGAAGAAATAACATCTCTAACCCCTCACTTTATAAAAACTGTTGTCCACAGTATAGGCAAGGTGCAGAGAAATTATTCCATAGAGATTGAGGAAATCTGGAATAACTGGGTTTCTGTTATAAACACAAAAAGCAGACTTCCTCGTATATTTTCTGACAAAGGAAATCTGCTTACTCTAGGAATTCGTTACATTTTCTAACGAACATGATTTTCATTTTTATTTAATATTTTTAGGATCAAGAGCATCCCGCAAACCGTCTCCGACAAAGTTGAAGCACAGCACGGTAATTAAAATAAATAGCCCGGGAAATAATGGGTACCACCATGCTTGAATCATCACTGTGAAATTTTGTGCGTCTTGAAGCATATTTCCCCAGCTTGCGATTGGCGGCTGAATCCCGAAGCCTAAGTAGCTCAGCGCGGACTCAGCGAGAATAACTGAACCTACCTTTAATGTTGCTGACACAATAATCGGTCCTAATGCATTGGGGAGAATATGTGAAAAGATAATTTTGTGAGTCTTCGTTCCGATTGTTTTAGCAGCCAGAACGTATTCCCTTGAACGAAGCGATAGAAACTCTCCTCTTACCAATCGTGCCGTTGTTGTCCAACCGGTGAGACAGAAAATTAAAATTAGTTTGTCCACGCCAGGCTTAAAAATGGTAACCAGCGTGATCAGCAAGAAAATATCCGGAATGGATAATACAATGTCGACTAAACGCATAATGACAGCGTCGACAATTCCTCTGAAATAACCTGCTAACGCCCCTAATACAGTTCCGATTAAAATAGAACCGACTACAGAAGCAAAACCGACCAATAAAGAGACGCGCGCTCCATACAAAATCCGGCTGAAAATATCGCGGCCGAATTTATCCGTTCCCATCAAATGTTCAAGGCCCGGCGCTTTATACTTATCAAGCAAGCTTTGCTGTTCTTGGGGGTAAGGTGCAATCAAAGGAGCGAAAACAGCCGACATAACAATGATAAACAGAATGACGGCACCTAGAATGGCCAGCTTGTTTTTCGAAAATTTTTCCCAGAAGATCTTGGTCATCGTCTCTGGTTTTTTCGAAATGTTTTCTTTTAGTCTGATCTCCGGCGAGGGAGTTGTTTGCAGCTCTGACATCTCTGTTTCCCTCCTCTTAATATTCGATCCGCGGATCAACAATCGCGTAAAGGATGTCTGCAATGAGGTTTCCGACCACGACAAGCACTGCCGAAATCACGGTCATTGCCATAATAACCGGATAATCACGCTGGAATGCCGAATCGACAAACAGTTTTCCCAGCCCCGGCCAAGTGAAAATCTGCTCTACGACAACCGCTCCGCCGATAAAAGAGGGAATCATTAAACCGAAGATCGTAATAACAGGCAATAGCGCATTCCGCAAGCCATGCTTAAATAGCACGCGATTTTCTTTAAAGCCTTTTGATCTGGCTGTTCGGATATAGTCTTGGTTTAACACATCAAGCATATTTGACCTTGTATATCTCGTTAAGCCAGCCATATCTGCCGTAGCTAACACAAATGCGGGTAATAACAAATGATGAATCCGGTCTAATAAGCTAAAATCCGTGTTAAGAGTAGCGACTCCCCCAGTTGGGAACCAGCCGAGGTTCACAGCAAATACCATAATTAAAATCAGACCGAACCAAAAGTTCGGAATGGCTAAACCGATAAATGAAGTAAATGTAATGCCATAATCCAGCTTTGAATAAGGTTTTTTTGCAGAAATCACACCAAATGGGATTGAAATGATCAGCGCCAAAATCGTCGACACCAGCATAAGGAGGAGTGTGTTAGGCAGCCTTGCTATAATCAGCTCTGAAACAGGCGTTCCTTTTCTGATAATGGACGTTCCGAAATCCCCTTGAACCATATTGCCGAGCCACTTTAAATATTGAACGTATTCCGGGTCATTCAGGCCGTATTTTTCAATAAACTGCGCTCTGTCTGCCTGGCTGATGGTAGGGTCCATCATAAGCGTCATCGGATCTCCAGGAGCCGCTTTCATAATGACAAAAGACAAAATTGTAATTCCTAATAAGATAGGAATCGAAGCTAATGTTCTTCGAATGATATATGTAACCATATTCTTGTCCCCTTTGTGGTTCTTTTTCAATATAGAAGGGGAAGGAAATTCGCTCCCTCCCCTTCAAGGGAAAATTATTGGGCAAGCCACCATTTTTCAATCTGATATAGTTCACGTTTCGGATGATACACATACCCCTCTAAGTTAGCTGGCATCGCCATATGGTTGTTTGGATAATAAAGGAAGGTATACGGCTGATCTTCAGCAAGCTTTTGGTAAATCTTCTCATACGCTTTAGAGTATTGCTCACGGTCACTGATCGATTTTGCAGCTTTCAGAAGTTTATCGACCTCTGGATTTTTATACCACATGTTATTTAAGCCTTTTTCAGACTGGCTTGAATGGAAAATATCGTAATGATCCGGGAATGTGGACAGGCTCCAGCCTAATACCATTGCGTCATAGTCCCAATTAGGGGCGCTGGTTTGCTCAACAAGCGCACTCCATTCCACGATTTGCGGCGTTACTTTAATACCGACTTTCTTCAGCTGCTCTTGAACAACAACTGCAATATCTTCACGCACCTTATTTCCTTGGTTCGTTTTCAGCGTAAACTCGAATTTTTTGCCGTCTTTATCTAAGATGCCGTCACCGTCAGTATCTTCCCAGCCGGCTTCTTTCAGCATCTTCTTCGCTTTCTTCACATTGTATTTAAATTTAGGCACTTCTACGCCTTTCGGATAGTTCCAGGAAGCCGGACTTTCCGGGATATAAGCGACCTCTCCGTCGCCATCCAATACAGTTTCCACCATCGTTTCACGGTCTAACGCTGTGGTAAGCGCCTGGCGCACTTTTTTGTCTTTAAAGAGCTCGTTTTTCTCATTCCAGCCGATATATGAGTAGCTAAGCGCCAAGTCTGTTACAACCTTGACATTATTAAACGATTCAGCTGTCTTATAATCAGTTGACGGAACGTTAAAGAAATCAATATCCCCCGCTTGAAGCTGGGCAACCGCAGCATTGGCATCAGGAATGATTTTATACGTGACACTGTCTAAATACGGACGTCCGTCATAGTAGTCATCATTGGCAACGAGCTTGACGTATTGCCCATCTTTCCATTCTTTAAATTTGAAAGGCCCTGAGCCGATCGGATTTTTCCTGTTAAATTCATTATCTTCAAGCTGCGCAACCGGTACATCTTTTAAAATATGCTCCGGAAGAATGCCGTAGCTGTCTAATGTATTGTTATAGAAGTTAGGGTCTTTGTATTTCAGGGTAAATAAAACCTCGTAATCTCCCTTTTTCTCTACTGATTTCAGCATTTCAAAGTTAGATCCGCGCTCACCTTTGTAATCCTTGTTCAGCGGGATGTTAAACGTAAATACTACATCGTCAGCAGTAAGTTCTTCTCCGTCATGGAACTTAACGCCTTTTTTGATTTTTACATCATATTTCAGACCGCCATCCAGCTCTTTGACACTCTCAGCCAATGACATTTTGACATTTAATTTTTCATCTGTTTTTGTTAAATAGCTGTAAATCATTTGTTCTATATCCGTACTCGATTCATCTGTTGAATATAATGAGTTGAAAAGTGTCGGGGCACCGATTGAACCAACAACCAAGTCCCCGCCCTGCTGCGGTTTGCCGGTTGATTTTTTCTCGCTGCTGCTTGACTTCGATCCCGAGCAGGCCGATAAAAAGATGGCCATCACCATTAATACACTTAGCATCATCAGTGCGGTTTTACGTCTTTTCATTAGATATTCCCCCTCTTGAAATGTTCGTTCTTCTTAGCTGCTGTTTATGTAGTATGCATACCCCCTCTCAAAGCTGTGCGGGCGACAGTTAGCTATAAAGGTGACAAGCCACAAAATGGCTGGGAGCAGCTTCTTTGAATTCTGGTATTTGTTCCTTGCATATCGGTTTTGCAACAGGACATCTCGTATGGAAAACACAGCCTTTAGGCGGATTGGCCGGGCTGGGCAGTTCTCCTTTCAGGACGATGCGTTCGCGTTTGACAGATCCTTTTTTTCTTGTAACCGGGACAGATGATAAAAGTGCCTGGGTGTATGGGTGTAGCGGGTTTTCATATAACTCATGCTTATCGGTCAGTTCCATCATTTTGCCGAGGTACATTACTCCGACCCTGTCACTGATATGGCGGACGACACTTAAATCGTGAGAGATAAATAGATACGTCAGATTAAATTCTTCCTGCAATTCTTCCATTAAGTTGATGACCTGGGCCTGAATCGATACATCAAGTGCAGAAACCGGTTCGTCTGCAATGATAAGCTCCGGATTCAGCGTGAGGGCTCTCGCAATGCCGATCCGCTGACGCTGCCCGCCGGAAAATTCATGGGGATAGCGTGAGGCAAACGACGGATGAAGGCCTACTCTCGCAAGCAGCTCTTCGACTTTCTCATTTCGTTCTCGCATCGTGTACATGTGATGTGTGTTAAAAGGCTCCTTAATAATAGAACGCAGCGTTTTTCTTGGATTCAGCGAAGCAAATGGATCTTGAAAGACCATCTGAATATTTTTGCGGACGTTTTTTCGTAAATTCTCCTCTGACAGATTGGAAATATCCTGTCCCTTAAAGAGAATCTGGCCTTCAGTCGGTTTGTACAGCCTGATCATCGTTCGGCCGGCAGTCGATTTTCCGCAGCCCGACTCTCCAACGATTCCGAGTGTTTCTCCTTTTTTTAAAGAAAACGAAACACCGTCCACCGCTTTCACATCACCAACTTTTCTTTGAAAAAAGCCTGAGCGGATTGGGAAATATTTTTTTACGTCTCGAAGTTCTAAAATTGTTTCCTGATTAGCTGCTGTCATGATTGTTCGGCACCTTCTTCCTCATATAAAAAGCATCTCACTGACCTTCCGCTTTTGTGCGTCAAAAGCGAAGGCTGATGGGTCCAGCATTTATCCATCGCTTTTGGGCACCTTGGAGCAAAACGGCACCCCGGCGGCAGATTATCCGGTGTCGGCACGCTGCCTTTAATCGCATTTAATTTATCAATCTCTCCATCTATGACAGGAATAGACATAAGCAGGCCTTCTGTATAAGGATGAAGGGGCTCTAAAAATAACTCATCGACTGAGGCATTTTCTACGACTTGTCCGCAGTACATGACAATGACTCTGTCGGCTGCTTCCGATACGACACCTAAGTCATGTGTAATCAGCAAAATTGAAGTATCGAACTTCTGGCAGAGATCCTTCATTAGCTCCAGCACCTGGGCTTGTATCGTCACGTCTAACGCCGTTGTCGGTTCATCGGCAATCAGCAGTTTTGGATTACAGCTGAGCGCGATGGCAATCATTACCCTCTGTCTCATGCCGCCAGATAGACGGTGCGGGTATTCCTTCATAATTTGCTCCGCTCTTGAAAACCCAACCATCTTCAAGAGGTCGACGGCTCTTTGATACGCTTCTTTTTTCTTCATGTTTTTATGGTAAATCAGCACTTCGGTAATTTGTTCTCCGATCGTTAACACCGGATTAAGGGAGGTCATTGGTTCTTGAAAGATCATGGATACTTCGTTTCCGCGGATTTTACAATAGTCATTTTCAGTGAATGTGGTGAGGTCCTTGTCTTCGAGTTTAATCGTACCGTCCATGATTTTTCCGCCTGAGCTCTGGACGAGACCCATAATAGACAATGAAGTAATACTTTTGCCGGAGCCCGATTCGCCTACAAGCGCGACGGTTTCGCCTTTTTTGATGTAGAAATCGACTCCGTCCACCGCAGGGATCGGCTCCTTTTTTCTAAAAAAATAAGTCTTTAAATTATTCACTTCTAAAAGTGTGCTCATGCTAGCTCCCCTTTCCCCCTCTTGTCGCCAAACGTTTTCAAGAGAAAGTAATCCCTCTATTCAGAAATAATAAACAATATTGAATTATCGAAAAATTTTATAGTTGTATATTATTACAATCATTTTGCAAAATCAAGAATTTTTTAGGATAATTGTAATATTATTAATGGAATTCCATTATTTTATTCTTTTAAAGCGTTGCTTTCAAAAAGGTTTCAGGAGAGATGGACAACCCTTCTGTTGTACTGGCTCTGTTCTCTGTTAAATATTTTTTTACAATATTGAATCCGACTGCGTATCCAAGCATTTTCGGCTGATATCCTTTGCCGTATAAAAGCTGATCGAACAATCGATGACCCCGTTTGATGTTCAGATGGGGCGCAATCTTTTTTTCGTAAAACACCTCAAGCTGCAGAGGGGTATACCAGGTGGTCCATTCAGCCGTTTGGCTTTGGCCTAACCTCTCATAAACAGCATATTCTGCCAGCCCCTCCATGATGATTGTATCAAGTAATGTGACGTCTTTTTCCTCTTTTGTCATATGATCTAACCGGCAAACATGATGATATTCATGTGTCATAAGGGCTGAAACCGAGGACAATTCGATATCTGACGAGAGAAAGAGAAACATTTTATCTGGGAAGGCGAGCCCTGATTTTGACCCGAATTCTAAACGGATTCTTCTGTTACGTTCATCAACCGGCAGTGCTACGATTGGCACGTCAGGTCCTTGCCACTTCTTTCTGAGATACTGCTCCTCTTTTTGTATATGCCTGAAAAGTCCTTTTTCTTTTAGAATGGAAGACGTGCTTATTCCCTCTTTTATGTTTTTAAACATTCCGTGATGCTGCAAATGTCCCAAGATGCCTTTCCAGTCTTCTTTCTTCGTTCTTGAAAAGTACGGGACAATGTAATGCGCCAGATCATCTATTGAAGCGGCTTTTTCAAACCATTTGTATGTTTGTTCCACGCTCATGCTATCGCCTCCTCTTTTTTATCCTATGCGCACGAAAAAAACCGGCTACCCTTTTAGGGCAGCCGGTTTGGCGTCATGATTACTGATATTTTTTGAAGATTAGCGTTGCGTTATGTCCGCCGAATCCCAGTGAGTTGCTGAGAACATAGCTGAGATCCTCTCTGCGTGCTTCATCAGGCACATAATCTAAATCGCATTCTTCGTCAGGCGTTTCAATATTGATTGTTGGCGGGATCATGCCTTCTTTAATGGCAAGGATAGAGAAAATGGCTTCAATACCGCCCGCCGCGCCTAGAAGGTGGCCCGTCATAGATTTTGTAGAGCTTACCGCAAGTTTATAGGCATGCTCGCCAAAAACTGTCTTAATCGCCATTGTTTCATATTTGTCATTGTAATATGTGCTTGTGCCGTGAGCATTGATATAGTCAATCTCTTCAGGCGCAATGCCCGCATCTTTAATGGCTTCTTGCATCGCTCTCGCTCCGCCTTCGCCGTCTTGGGCAGGCGCTGTGATATGATAAGCGTCTCCCGTCGAACCGTAACCGACGATTTCTCCGTAAATTTTGGCGCCGCGTGCAAGTGCATGCTCAAGTTCTTCAAGAACGATAATACCCGCACCTTCACCCATAACGAATCCATCACGGTTTTTATCAAACGGACGGCTCGCAGTTTTCGGATCCGGATTTGTAGAAAGCGCTTTGTTGGCACTGAAGCCCGCGAATGACATTCTAGTCAGCGGCGCTTCTGTTCCGCCTGTGATCATAGCGTCTGCATCGCCGCGCTGAATCACTTTAAATGCGTCACCGATAGAGTTTGTTCCTGTTGCACATGCAGTTACCGTACAAGAGTTAACTCCCTTTGCTCCTAAAGCGATAGAAATTTGGCCTGTCGCCATATCAGGAATCATCATCGGCACAAAAAACGGGCTTACCCGTCTTGGGCCTTTTGTTAAGAAGATTTCAAACTGAGACTCAAGCGTTTCAAGTCCTCCGATTCCGGAACCAACCCAAACACCGACTCTCGGCGCGATTTCATCAGTAATTTCAAGACCTGCGTCTTCAACTGCCATTTTCGCAGCGACAACCGCATATTGAGTGAAACGGTCCATTTTTCTTGCTTCTTTTTTGTCCATGTAATCTTCAACATTAAAGTCTTTTAATTCAGCGGCTACTTTAGCCGGATATTCTTCAGAATCAACACGAGTGATCGGACCGATCCCGGACACACCGTTGATTGCGTTATTCCAACTTGTATCGACGTCGTTGCCAAGCGGAGACAATGCTCCGAGTCCTGTAACAACTACTCTTTTTTTACTCATCTTGTGTGCACCTCACCTTTTTTTATCGGCCCCAGCGGATTGCAATGGCGCCCCAAGTTAATCCTCCGCCGAATCCTACCATGACGATCACATCGCCATCTTTGATTTTACCAGCTTCCAATTCTTCTACTAGAGAAATAGGAATGGATGCGGCAGAAGTGTTTCCATATTTATGAACAGTTTTAGACATCTTTTCGACAGGAAGCTCTAAACGCTCACGTGCAGCTTCCATGATGCGGATGTTCGCCTGATGCGGAATCAAAAAGTCGACGTCCTCTTTTGAGAGTCCGGCTTTTCCAATGACATTTACGCATGATTCACCCATTTGGCGGACCGCAAATTTGAAAACTTCACGTCCATTCATGATTGTATGTCCTTTTTCATTCAGATACAAGTGCTGACCGCCTGTGCCGTCTGCTCCTAGTTCAAATGAAAGAATTCCTCTGTCATCACTGACTGGCCCGACTACCGCAGCGCCCGCTCCGTCACCAAACAGAACGGCTGTGTTGCGGTCTTCCCAGTCTGTAATGCTTGAGAGCTTTTCTACACCGACAACAAGGACATGCTTATAAGTTCCGGATTCAATAAATTGTTTACCCGTTACAACCCCGTACATAAAGCCTGCACAAGCCGCGCTGATATCCATGGCACATGCTTTCTTTGCGCCGAGCTGTTCTTGAATCATACAAGAAACTGTAGGAAATGACTGATCAGGTGTGACAGTCGCAACGAGAATCATATCGAGATCCTCAGCGGACACTTCAGCTTGTTCCAGCGCTTTTTTCGCTGCTGCAACAGCCATATGTGATGAATATACGTCATCAGCGGCAATTCTTCTTTCTTCTATTCCTGTTCTTGTACGAATCCACTCGTCAGAAGTTTCAACCATTTTTTCTAAATCATGATTTGTTAAAACCTTCTCAGGGATATAACGTCCAACTCCAAGTATTCCAGCTTTCATAAGGGAAGACTCCTTTATATAGTTAATTTAGAAGATCAATCAGGTTATGATCAATTATTAGTATCAGGTACTAATTCTATCTTATTTTTTTTCACATGGCAATATATTCGTCTAAACTATCGGTTCATCTTACTCATAGAGTATGGTATATGGAAAAGGAGGCGTATGCAGGTGGATGTGTTTTCAAAAATGATGTTCGGCGATAACGCCAAACAAAAAACAGAAAAAGAAGAAGTGCAGGAGGAGGAGGTTTCCCCGACAAACGAAGAAGAGACGATTGATTACATGTATATTATGAACCAAATCGGTTCGATTATGAACTCTCTCGATCAAATCAAGCCCGCTCTGAAGGAACTCGCGCCTATGGTATCCGCTATTAAAAAGAAAATCATGTGAAAAGCCACTTTCGAGAAAGTGGCTTCTTCTTATTCGGTTTCAGATTTCGCGTCGGATTTACCCAGCTCATAGGCTTCCGCCATTACCGTTGTAAATAAATTCATAAACGGCTGAATGGCCTCCATCGACAGCTCTATTCCTGATTTTTCAAGCTGCTCTTTCGCTTCAGGCAGATATTTCATTGCTATTTGCAGAAACTCAAGTGATTTTTCGTGCTGCATGTAAAGTCACCCCGTTACTCGTTTTTTGGCAGTTCACCTGTTTTGTTATATGTTTTGACCAGTTTGGCGATTTTTTTCTGAAAGGCTTTGTCCACAAGCGGACTGAAGGTTCCCATTTCGACAACTCGGCTTTTCAGATCGTAATAGTGATCGCCGCCTTTTAAAGTCCCTTTGTCGAATTGCTCAGCTATAATTTCATAGGCCTTGTCCACATTTTGCACCGTGCTGGTTAACACGGTGTTTTCGCCAAGATCGGATTGATCTGTGACATAGCCGATCGCATATAGGCCGTCTTTTTTGATTTGCTGAATGACAGGAACATTATACCCGTCTCCGGCAGGATACACAACATCCGCGCCTTCGTTCTTCATTTTTTGATAAAGGTTCACCGCAGTCGAATCATCATCCCAGTGATCCGTATATTTTGTATTCACTTCTATATTAGGATTTTCATACTTAGCCCCTTTTATAAAGCCGTCCACTTCTGGCTGCCATGAAAAAGAAGCGATGACGCCGACCTGATTGGTTTTTGACATATGGGCAGCGGTCATTCCGCCGAAAAAGCCGATTGCTTCCCCGCTGAGATGAACGCTTGTGACATTGTCCGCTTTTGCTTTTGCATTTGAAATCACAAACTGCATATCCGGATAGTCTTCACTGACCAAGTTAAATACTTCTTCATACTCACTTCCATGGCCAAAGAGGAGATTGACGCCGCGCTTATGAAAATCTTCAATCGCATTTATAATATCTTCATCTGTTTTTACGCCTTCTTTATAGTAGACGTCCACATTGTATTTAGATTGTATATTCAGTAATCCTTTATACCCTTTTGTGCCCCATACGAGGTCATTAATCGTATCAGGAAAGAGCATGCCGACCTTCTCAATTTTTCCTTTAAACGGAGTTTGTCCACATCCGCTTAATAAAAGGAGGACAGAAAAGATCATGACAAGCCTTGTGATCAAGTCATGTTCAACTCCTTTTGACAAGCTATCACATGTATTAAAATGATACGTTTATTGTATCTAGAAAACTCGAAACATGGAAGGTTTTTCTTAATATTTGTCGAAAATTGATGAAAATTGTCTTTTCCACTCGAGAATTTTTGTTTTCGCTTCATCTTTTGAAGTTTTTTTCGTGACTTGCAAATCAAAAATGCAATCTTTGCCGGTATCACGGCCGGGCTCAAGCAGGAATCTCAACAGCTCGTCAGCTACATCTTCTGTATAAAAGCCCTCTTCCTCCTGTTCTTCTTTCCACGGCCCATACATTTTAGGAAGGATCACCGCTTTTTCTGAACCTGTCTTTTCACGTTTCTCCCACTCTTTTCGGTCTTGTTCGTATACCAATACATAAGCGTATTTATATTGGTCCAAAGGCAAAAAGCCGCAGTCATATTGGATACAAATTGTATCATACTTTTGATCCTCAATGTGCTCAAGCTGCCGAAAGTGTTCGTTTCTTCCAAGCCACATGAGTCTTTCTTCTAAGTACATTTGTCTGTTTTCATCATCTGTTTCAGCCAAAACGACATCGACGTATATGCCTTCATCCATCATTCGCTCGCATAAAGAAAGGCCGAAAAATTCATCCGCCCCTACAATCAGCGTTGATTCCATTTCATCTGCCGCCCTTCCGGTTTTTCATTTATCCAAAGCAAAACAGCCTCCGCAAAAGAGAAGGCTATTGTTATTGTATTCTTTATAACTCTTTTTCATGCCTGTGAAAGAATTTGCAGATTGATGCATAGATCCTGCTTGGGTGCTCAAATAAATGAAACGTTATGTCAACCGGACAGCCTTGGTTTTGCTGCTGCTTTTCCTTAAATACTTCCGCATGCAGGCTGTACGGATACGGTGCTCCGGTCATCCGCTGCCATATATGAACCGGTACGCTGCTCGGATAGCTTTCGATTGTTTTATAACGGAGTGAAGCCGCTTCTTTTTCGGAGATTTCGTAGCTTTCCGATACCTCTTTCAAAAATTGTTTATAGAAAAATTTATTTTCTTTTTCTGATTCATAATGTGCCTGAAGATCGAGACAAGGATTCAACATCGCGGCTGATCGGATATGATCCGGGGAAAAACGAAGCAGTTCATCGGCCACGAGAGCGCCCATCCCTTCTGCTAAAATATGAATCTTCGGATTGAGTATTTCCTGCTTCAACACGAAATGTATCAGCTGTTTGGCATAGGTGACCGCTTTTCCCGCGCCCCAGTGCCTTCCGAACAGATTGCTGTTAAAAATGGTATAGCCTTCGTCCCTCAGCATATTTAAAAGCTGATTTCTGCCATAATGCTGAAGCCAAAAACTTGAATCATTACCGACAAAGTGGGTTCTGTCCCCGAGGACAAAGATGCCAAAGCCGTTCGGACGATAGGGCAGATGAATCACGTTATGCTCCGTTCCCAATTGAAAATACCTTTCCGTTATTCCCATCGCTTGCCCGCCTCCTTTCACACTTCATCTCACGCTATCTTATGTAAAAAGAAAAGAAACGAATAAGGTAAAGTCCTAGCCTTTCTATGTTTTGGCTATTATACCAATTGACGATATTTATTTTTTATATTTTACCATTAAAAATGTGACGAATCAGACTCTTTTGTCACCTCACTTTCTTCTAAAATTAGATTCCCCCTTCGCTTTATGTATGGTATGATAACTTCTAGAATAGAATGAGAAGGACGAGGTGGAAACGTGCGATTTATTATTGCTTTTATTTGGACGTTCCTTTTATCGCATATGGCATGCTATTTGATTGCCAGCATGAACAGTGTAGCGTATAACTTCACAACATCATCCGTAATTGCTGTCGTTTTATATGTGCTGATCATGGCGCTAGCAGCAATCATGCCTATGAACAACAATGCCAGCCAGCATTAATAAGCCAAAAACCCAAAACATGTATTGTTTTGGGTTTTTTCGTGATCACGGTTTTCTTTTATACGTCCACAGGCGGTTGTGATTAGATGTTTCAGGAAACATATCTCCTGCTGACAGATGGACCTTTTGCGGGTTTTTGACCATACTCCCCGTCTCGCCGATTTCTACGTAGATGCCGTTGTTGGGCGCTTTCTGCCCGGGCCGGAATTGATGCTGCTGTCCCACTGTTTTTCCTCCTTTTCCTTTTTCGTGTAGTATGCGCCTAAGCGGGTGTGAATATGTTTCCATAAAAAAACTGCTGAGACCGGCTCAGCAGTTTTTTCGGTTATTCCCCTTTGTAAAGGATCGCCTTTAACAGCGCTTTTTGCACATGGAGACGGTTTTCGGCCTGCTGGAATACAGCGGAATTCGGACCGTCAATAATCTCTGCCGTCACTTCTTCTTCACGGTGTGCAGGAAGACAGTGCAAAAATGTATAGTCAGGTTTAGCATGGCTGACAAGCGATGCATTCACCTGGTAAGGCGCGAAGACTGCGAGACGCTCTTGTTCTTCCGCTTCCTGTCCCATGCTTGTGAATACATCTGAATAAATGACGTCCGCATTTTTTACGGCTTCAATCGGATCAGCTGTAAGTGTAATGGAAGCACCGGATTGAAGGGCAAATGCTTTGGCTGCTTCCGCCGCTTCGTCTAACACTTCGTATCCCTTAGGCGAAGCAATCGAGATATCACAGCCCATTTTTGCGCAGCCGATCATCAGGGAGTGCGCCACATTATTTCCGTCACCGATATATGCGACTTTCACACCTTTGAGATCGCCTTTGATTTCCTTGATCGTCAATAGGTCCGCCAGCGCCTGGCAAGGATGATATTTATCAGTAAGCCCGTTGATGACCGGAATATCAGCGTGTTCAGCAAGCTCCTCCACCTTTTCATGCTCGAAGGTCCGGATCATGATTGCATCTACATAGCCCGAGAGCACTTTTGCCGTGTCAGCCACAGTTTCACCGCGGCCCAGCTGCAGATCTTTCTGGCTTAAAAAGAGGGCATTTCCGCCAAGCTGCGCCATGCCGGCCTCAAATGAAACACGTGTCCGTGTGGATGATTTTTCAAAAATCATCGCAAGGGTTTTGCCTTGAAAAATAGGCTGAATCTTGTTTTGTTTCAGTTCACTGGCTTCAGCAAGCAACGCGCTGATATCCTGTTCACTGAGATCTTTTAGCGTTAATAGGTCTTTTCCGAATAGATTGGTTTGCATTTCTCCCATATTCACTGTGTGCATGATGCCACTTCCTTTTTATAAAGATCTCTGAGGGAAACAGGGTGCGGACTGCCTGATCCGCTTTGCAAAAACGCCCGTACGGTTTCCTCTTCAGTAAAGACGGTAATGCCGTGTGTCATGGCTTCCAAACGCTCTTTGCGTGCTTCTTCAGAGCCATTCAAATGGATATGGAGCGCTTTTTCATCCTGTTCCATCCATGAGGCGAATGTGCCTTCATGAACCGTAAAGCCGGCGTTTTCCGCTAATGTCTTCAAATCTTCCGGTCCGTTTTGCAAATAAATGCTTCCTTTTTGATTCCAAACACGCGTGTAGATTTTTTTCAACGCGCTGTCGGCGTCGTATGCAACACACATGCCTTCTCCTGTCGATTTCATCTCCGGTCCAAGCTTGACATCTACATCTTGAATCGCATGTGAGGAAAAGACCGGGAACTTTACAGCAACGCCGTGGTGATTTTGAACTGCCGGGTTTACATCTTTTAGAGATGCCCCCGCCAGCAGCCTTGTGGCGAGCGGAATCATCGGGACGCCCATGACTTTGCTGACGACCGGAACTGTACGGCTCGCTCTCGGGTTCACTTCAAGGACGAGAATGGTTTCGTTATCGATCACAAATTGGATGTTCATAATACCTTTAAATGAAAGCTTTTGGGCAATTTTTTGAGCAGCATCTTTTATTCCCTGCTGCAGTTTGTTTGTGACAGAAGGCCCCGGGAGAATGGCGAAGCTGTCTCCTGAGTGGACGCCCGCCCGCTCAATATGTTCGGTATATGTCGGGATAAAGACTTCTTCGCCATCGGAAATCAGATCAATTTCGACTTCTTTTCCTGACACGTACTGATCAATCAAAATCGGGTACGGCATGCTGTCTTCTCCGTCCAGCAGCTGAGAAAGCGCAGCTTCCGATTCAACGATGATCATGCCCATTCCGCCAATGACATAAGAAGGACGGATTAATACAGGATAGCCGATGCCGTTTGCTTTCTCTGCAGCCTCTTCTTTTGTATAGGCAATTTCTCCTTTAGCGTGCTGCAATCCGAGTTCATCAAGAAGCTGATAAAATTGATCGCGATCCTCTAACACGTCAAGCGTTTCAAACGATGTGCCGAGAAGCGTGATTCCGGCTTTTTCGAGCGCTTCAGCAGCATTGATCGCGGTTTGGCCGCCGAACTGCACGATCGCAAAGTCAATGTTTTCCTGCTCCGCCACGTTTAATATGTGCTCCGTTGTCAGCGGTTCAAAATACAGGCGGTCCGCAATTTCATAATCTGTGCTCACGGTTTCCGGGTTGTTATTAATCATAATCGTTTCGAATCCAAGCTTTTGCAGCGTTAACACCCCATGAACAGCACTGTAATCGAATTCAACGCCCTGCCCGATGCGAATCGGTCCTGAGCCGATAATCAGCGCGCGCTTTTTCTCTTTGCGGCTGATGTCTCCATCGGTTTCTCCGAAATACGTGGAGTAAAAATAGTTGGTTTTCGCATCAAACTCAGCTGCGCAAGTATCAACAATTTTGAAGGAAGGCGTAATCCCCTTCTCTTTGCGAAGAGCGCGCACCTCTGCCTCTGTCTTGCCGATAAGTGAGGCAATCGTTGCGTCTGAAAACCCTTTTTCCTTTGCCTTTTTCAATAAATCAAAAGAAAGGTCGCTCCCCGCTTCCATGATCTGATTTTCCAGCTTGATGATATTGTTAAAGGTGTGAAGGAAAAACGGGTCGATTTTTGTTTTTGCATGGATTTCTTCTATTGATATGCTTCGGCTTAACAGCTCCATCACAACGAAAAATCTTCGATCGTCAGGTGTGATTGCCAGCTCCCAGAGCGCTTCAATTGATAAGCCGCCGAGCTCCGGCAGATGCGTGCCGACGTTTTTCAGCTCAAGAGAGGCTGCCGCCTTTTGGAGCGCCGCTTCTACATTACGTTCAATCGCCATCACTTCTCCGGTGGCTTTCATTTTTGTGCCGAGCTTGCGATCCGCGTTTTTGAATTTATCAAACGGCCAGCGCGGAAACTTGACGATGACATAGTCCAATGCCGGTTCGAAGCTCGCATAAGTGGAGCCTGTAAGCGGGTTTTTTAATTCGTCAAGCGTGTATCCGACCGCCAATTTCGCAGCCATTTTCGCAATGGGATAACCTGTTGCTTTTGACGCGAGAGCAGATGAACGGCTCACACGCGGATTCACTTCAATGACGTAGTATTGCTTGCTGAACGGATCAAGCGCAAACTGAATGTTGCACCCGCCTACGACATCAAGTGCCGAAATGATCGTCAGACTTGCCGTCCGGAGCATTTGATAGTCTTCATCAGTTAATGTTTGTGAAGGCGCCACTACGATCGAATCGCCTGTATGCACACCGACCGGATCGATGTTTTCCATATTACAGACGGTAATGCATGTGTTGTTGCTGTCGCGCATCACTTCATATTCAATTTCTTTAAAGCCGGCAATGCTCTTTTCTACCAGGCATTGATTGATCGGGCTAGCCAGGAGCGCTTGCTTGATCATGGCGGCAAATGCTTCTTTCGTAGGCGCGATGCCCCCGCCTTTTCCGCCTAACGTGTAAGCAGGCCGGATAATGACAGGAAAGCCGATGGATTCCGCAAAACGAAGGGCATCTGTTTCGTTATCGACAATTTCGCTTTCTGGAACTGGCTGATTCAGCTCGTTCATTAAAGAACGAAATTTTTCCCGGTCCTCTCCTTTTTGAATTGTATCAACGGATGTACCCAGAAGTTTGACGCCGTGCGCCTTTAAAATACCCGCTTCTTCAAGTTCAACCGCAAGATTCAGTGCAGTCTGCCCGCCTAAATTGGCCAGAAGTCCGTCGGGCTTTTCTTTCTTAATAATGTCTGTCAGGCTTTCTACCGTCAGCGGTTCAAAATAAATGTCATCCGCGAAAGCTTCATCGGTCATAATTGTTGCCGGGTTGTTGTTGACGAGAATAACCCGATAGCCTTCTTCCTTGAGCGCGATGCAACCTTGAGTGCCTGAATAATCAAATTCTGCCGCCTGGCCGATGATGATCGGGCCTGAGCCGATTACTAATATGCTTGAAATACTGGTGTCTTTAGGCATGGGCGATTTCTCTCCTTGCTGGTATCACATTCTTTAAATAATCATCAAAAATCCATTCGCTTTCCGCCGGTCCGGGATGGGCTTCCGGGTGGAATTGCACACTCATGACGGGCAGTTTTTTATGGGAAAGTCCTTCAACTGATGTGTCATTGACATGATGGAATCTGATCGTCAGCTCTTCTTGATTAATAGTTTTTTCATCGACCACATAGCTGTGATTTTGGCTGGTCATGAACACCCGCTTCGTTTCACGGTCGATGACCGGATGGTTTGCGCCCCTGTGTCCGAACGGCAGCTTAAACGTATTTCCGCCGAAAGCGAGCGCAATCAGCTGGTGGCCGAGACATATGCCGAGTGTCGGAAAGCGGCTGACAATGTTTTTGATTTGTTCCATATACGGTGTAATGGCTTTCGGATCTCCGGGTCCGTTGGATAACACGACACCGTCGGGCTTTATGACGTAAACCGATTCCATTTGCTGATACGGTATAACAGTGACCTTACAGCCTCGTTTCACGAGGGATGATGCAATTGATTTTTTATAGCCAAAGTCAATGAGAGCAATATGTTTATTTCCTTCACCGATTGTGCTGATGTCCTGTGCGGTCGCCTGTTCTGCGACGTTCTCAGGCTGCAGGGCAATCTCAGCCGCTTCTTTAGAGGCAGTGACAGACGCCCCCATCGTTCCGTTCGCGCGGATTTTTTTGACGACAGCCCTCGTATCGACATGGGACAAGAGCGGGATGTTCCATTTTTTCAGATATTCCTTAAGACTGTATACCGCTTCATGATGAGAAAAATGATCGCACGCCTCGTAAACAACCGCTGCTTTCACTTGCGGTTTTTTGCTTTCAAAGTCGTTTTCATTAATACCGTAGTTGCCGATCAGCGGGTACGTAAATACGATAATCTGTCCTTTGTATGACGGGTCTGTCAGCACTTCCTGATAACCCGTCATTCCTGTGAAAAACACAGCTTCGCCCGTGCAGTTTTCATGTCCGTCCAGTTCTCCGCTGAACACTGTTCCATCTTCTAATACTAAATAACCTTCCATCTAAAAGCCCACCTCTTGATGAATAATTAATTATAAAAATGAATTTTTATGCTTTTATATCGAAAAAAAATTACAGATTGACAGCGGAATGCTGAGCAATCGCTTGTTTCAGCTTGCTGACGGCTTCTGTTATTTCATCCTTTGTCACGGTGAGCGGCGGCAGCAGACGAATCACGTTCGGTCCGGCCGGCAGTACGAGCAAGCCTAATGTCTGCAATTCAGCAATGATGTCTGCAACCGGCCCATCACACTCAATTCCAAGCATTAATCCTTTGCCGCGGATTTGCTTCACAAAAGGACTCTTCAGTTCAGCCTCCAGCTGTTCTTTCAAAAACGCACCCTTATCAGCAGCCTCTTGCAGAAATTCAGGCTGGAATACAACCTGCAATGTTGCATTGACGGCGGCCATCGCCAGCATATTCCCTCCGAAAGTCGTTCCGTGAGATCCAGGAGTAAACGCTGCTCCCAGCTCTTTCTTGCCGATTACCGCACCGACTGGAAAGCCGTTCCCCAATCCTTTTGCAGCTGTGATGATATCAGGTGAGAGGCCGAAGTGTTCGTATGCGAAGCCCTTTCCCGTCCGTCCAATGCCGGTCTGAATTTCATCTACAATCAGAAGCGCCTGCTTTTCCTTGCAAAACGACTGTACGGCTGTTAAAAATTCTGCACTGGCCGGATTGACTCCGCCTTCTCCCTGTACGGTCTCAAGCATTACCGCGGCTATGCCGTCTTCCTCCCCAAGAGCATCAAAAGCGGCAGGATCATTGTACGGGAGGTAATGAAAGCCTTCCAGCATCGGGCCGAAGCCTGTTTTGATTTTATCCTGTCCGGTAGCTGCCATCCCTGCATAGGTGCGGCCGTGGAATGATTGAAGAAATGTGATGATTTTCGTTTTTCCAGTTGCTTTTCGCGCCAGCTTAATCGCTCCTTCATTCGCTTCCGCTCCGCTGTTGCAGAAAAAAACGAGATCTCCGGCACTGTTTGCTGCTAACTGCTGTGCCGCTTGCTCCTGAAGACTGTTTTCAAACAGATTGGATACGTGCCATACGCTGTCGAGCTGTTTTTTGACCGCTTCTGTGACCGCTTCATGGCAGTGACCTAGGTTGGAAACCGCAATCCCTTGAATGAAATCGAGGTATGTTTTGCCGTTTTGATCCTCAACGCAAGTTCCCTTCGCTTTCTTTATCTCAATGTTCCACCGTCCGTAGGTTTGAAACAAGCTGCTCATGAAACAGCCTCCTTTGCTTTGACGATTTTTGTTCCTTGAAATGTTTGATTTGAGAAAAACGATCCTTTTCCATTTACGATCATCACTTCTGATACCTGGTCCGATAATGCTGATAAGGCTGAATTGACCTTTGGTATCATCCCGCCTGTGATCACTTCCTGTTTAATGAGAGTCTGAATTTCCTCAGGGGTCAGGATGTCGAGACGCTGTTTTTCCTTCATAATTCCTTCCACGTCTGTGACGAACATCAGCTTATCGGCTTTCAGCGCCCCGGCGACTGCCGAAGCAGCAAGATCAGCATTAACATTCAGTGTTTTGTAATCGCTCGTCAAGGACAGGGGCGCGATTACCGGGATAATGCCTTCATCCATCAGCGCGTTTACCATAGAGGCATTAACCTTTTTAATTTCTCCGACTTCCCCGTATGTGTCCGGATCAAGATAGTCTGCTTCGAGAAGGCCTCCATCCTTGCCGGACACTCCCGCAGCCCGGAGCCCGTGTTTTGCAAGCTCGGCAACGAAAAATTTATTCACTGAGCCGGACAGTACCATTTCAGCGACTTCCAAAACCGGTTTGGTTGTTTTCCGCTGTCCGCCTGCAAACTCTGTTTTGATGTTTAACCGTTTCAGCATATGTGTGATTTCCGGTCCGCCGCCGTGCACGATTGCCAATTTCCATCCTGATTCCATCAATTCTTTCAGGTTTTGAAAAAATTCTTCCGACAGCTCACGGATGACACTTCCCCCGCATTTAAAAACGATTGTTTTCTTCATTGTGCTCCCCTTTATTACGTGCGATAGCTCGCATTAATTTTGATATAATCATAAGTCAGATCACAGCCCCATGCTCTTCCGTTCCCGTCTCCTTCATGCATCTTGATGACAATGGCAATCTCGTCTCCTTCGAGATATTCTTTCGCGAGAGATTCAGAGAATGGCTGAGGCTCGTTGTTTTTAAACAGGCATTGGCCCCCGAGATAAACCTCTACTTCTTCAGCCTTCACCTGAGCCGCGCTGTGCCCGATAGCCCCGATAATGCGCCCCCAGTTCGCGTCTGTTCCGTATACAGCGGTTTTTACGAGGTTCGACCCGACAATTTTCTTGGCAATTACGTTTGCATCAAGATTGTTTTTCGCCCCTTTTACTTGGGCTTCGATTAGTTTTGTCGCGCCTTCTCCGTCTCTGGCAATCTCCTTAGCCAAATCTTCGCAAGCCATAAGAAGTGCTTTTTTAAAGAGCGGCCAGTCTTTATGCTCTTCCGTAAGGCACTCATTTTCCGCGCAGCCATTTGCCATGACCAATACCATGTCATTGGTGGAGGTTTCTCCGTCAACTGTAATTTGATTAAAAGAGACGTCAGTGATGTCGCGGAGCGCTTTTTGCAGCGTTTTTTCTTCGATTGCCGCGTCTGTTGTCACAAACCCCAGCATCGTTGCCATGTTTGGGTGAATCATTCCGGAGCCTTTAGCCGCTCCGCCGATGGTGACTTTTTGACCGCCGATTGTCAGTTCATAGCACGTTTGCTTGATGACGGTATCTGTCGTTAAAATCGCTTCCTCGAAATCTCCAGATCCCGCAGGCGTTTCTTTCAAAAGCTCGATGCCGGCCTGAATGTTTTCCATATTTAAATGTTCGCCGATGACACCAGTTGAAGAAACGGCGACAAGCTCCGGCTCAATGCCCAGCTGTAAAGCAAGGCTCTCCCGCATTTTGTATGCATCCTCTAAGCCCTGTTCCCCTGTACAAGCATTGGCAATGGCGCTGTTGACAATGACTGCTTTCAGAGCTGATCCATGCTTTAAGCTGTCCTGTGTGACTTTAATCGGAGCCGCCTGAAAGTGGCTTTGCGTATAAACTGCCGCGCTCACTGCCGGTGTCTCGCTGATGATGACGCCAAGGTCTTTTTTCGAGTAGCGCAGCCCGCAATGCACGCCCTTTGCCTGAAATCCTTTTGGCGAGGATACATCGCCTTTTACTTTCACTATTTGATCTTCACTCAACTGAATCATGGTTCGATTCTCTCCTGTTCTATGGATAAATTGGTGTCATGGTAAGACCTGTCTCTTCGTTCCAGCCATTCATGATATTGAAATTTTGTACTGCCTGCCCAGCGGCACCCTTCATCAGATTATCAATTACCGATACGATCGTGACCCTGTTCGTTCTTTCGTCGAGGGTAACAGATACATCGCAGAAATTGCTGCCGAACACTTCCTTCGTTTGCGGGTAATGACCCTTTGGCCTCACTCTCACAAAATATGAATCTTGGTAAAATTCCGAATATAAATCGTGCAGATCTTCTGCAGATAGGTCAGATGTTAACTGCGTATACATTGTCGCCATGATTCCCCTTGTCATCGGAACCAAGTGAGCAGAAAATGTAATAGCCTTCAACTCTGGCTGCCATTCTTTTAACGTCTGTTCAATCTCAGGGATGTGCTGATGTTCATTTACTTTATAAATTTTAAAATTGTCGTTAAGCTCAGAAAAATGGGTTCCCATGGATGCTTTCCTCCCCGCACCGGAAACGCCTGTTTTCGCATCAACGATAACGAACGATTCATCAAGCAGCTTTTTTTGAGCCAGAGGCGCGAGGCCTAGCAGTACAGCCGTCGGGAAACACCCCGGATTGGCGATGAGCTTCGCCTGCTGAATGTTCCTTTGATTCAGCTCCGAAAGACCGTAAACCGCCTCTTGAATTGTTTCTTTTGGTGCCGCTGTCCGTTTATACCACTTTTCATATACAGCAGGCTCTTGGATCCTCAGATCACCTGACAGATCAATAACCGAAATTCCCGCCTCTGCAAGCTGCGGAGTCAGTTCACTTGATACTCCCGGGGGCGCAGCAAGAAACATGACATCGATTTCCTGTTTGATTGTATTCATATCAATGGGCTTCAGCTTCTGCTCAGCAAAGCCGGTTAGATGAGGATAAACATTACTATAGACCTTTCCTTCCCCGCTGGATGAATAAAGTATACATTCTTCTGCATGAGGATGATGTGTAAGAATCCTGACAAGTTCGGCGCCCCCATAACCCGTAGCACCTACAATTCCTATTTTCAAAACGAATTCACCTTCTTGGTCTTTGTGAAATTATTTAACATTATAACATGAATAAAAATTAATTCAATCGTATATTTAATATTTTTATTCATTTATAAATTTTCTGTTCAACAAAAAAATCCACTCTTAAAAAGCAAACAGAAATCGCTTCAAATTGTTGTTCCAGCGCCTTTTGCAGCTGCATAAAAAAACAGGCTGACCGTGTCAGCCTGTTTTCATCATCATCAATCCGCTTAGAAAATATAGAATAGAGCTTGTATAAAAAATCATTTGCACCGTAAAAAAGTCGGCGAGAAAACCACCGAGCATAATAGCAGCCGCTGAAAAAACAGCGGTCCAAAAATGATAATTTCCAATCTTTTTTCCGCGTTCCCCAGTGTCTGTAAAGTCGGCGATTAATACTTTTTCTCCGTGCTTTTGCATCGCCCCAAAGAGACCTAACAGCACTTGCACGATGTACACTTGAAGAACGCCGTTAACATGCGGGACATACAAAAGCAGAACCGCCATGCCCCATGAGTTCGCAAGCAGATAATAGCGGCTGTCGATCCTTTCAGACAGCCGGCCGAGGAGCGGGTAAATGAGCGCTCCGCTCAGTCCGAATAATCCATAGGAAAACCCGAACTGCGTATAGCTTGAGCCGATATTTTTCACAAACAGAATGTAAAATGGAAAAATTAAACTGCTTGCGAAAAACACGCTGCTTTGTGAAAGTGTCAGCCATTTTAATTTGTTTTTCCCCATTATTTATACCTCTGATAAAAGTAATTCATAAACCGCTCATCCGGATCGTACGTGCGTTTTTTTTGAAAAAACGCTTCGGTTTTCGGGTACGCCTGTCTCATTTGCGCTTTTGTCTGATATGTCATATACGGCAGATAATAGCTTCCTCCGTGTTTGAGCGCAACGTCTGTCATGCGCCTGATGATCCGAGCAGTGTCAGCCTGGTCTTCTTTTAAGAAGCCCTCGTTGATTAAGAGCACGAGCGAAAACATATCTTCCTTCGCATAAGACAGGTCGGCCTTTTCGTTTTTTTGCACATATCGGATCGTGATATTAAGCAGATTCAGGTCTTCATGTGACAGCGTTTGTCTCAGGTCATCAATATAGGAAGCGTACTCCTTCACCGGCACAAAGTATTCCTGCAGCACGTCTGTATTTTCATTGTTTTCGTATTCGAGAAATTTTGATTCTGACCGCATGACGTTATTGCGTGAGATCTTTGTTCCATTTTGGCTTAGAAAATAGGATTGCTGGGTGTTCCAGAGCCAGTTTCTGCCCCACTCGTACCGTCTTGACAGGCCGAGCGCGAATTTCGTCACTTGTGTATGCTCGTCTTCTTTGAGATCGCTGTAAGATGTCAGCTGATTCTGCTCCTCTGCTAATGCGTAATTTGTGACATACATGTCTTTCAGAAATCCTTTTTCTGCTGTTGAGATGCGCGCCAGATGCATGCGGACACCGGGATTGCCTTTGACATGCTTTGCAAAATAGTCGGCGTATGTACTGTAGTTCATTTTTTCCGTTTGCATGACGTACAGCTCGTCATCCGTTAATTCAAGCTCAACATCGAGAATCACGCCAAAAAGACCGTACCCGCCGATGACTGCTGAAAACAAATCATCTTTTGGAGTGACGGTGACAATTGAACCGTCGGCTTTTAATAGACGGAATGATTTGACTGTATCAATCAGCGATCCGTAGCGAATATCACGCCCGTGGGCATTGGCGCTGAGAGATCCTCCGATTGTAAAAATATTTTGTGATTGCATAACTTTTACCGCAAGCCCGTATGGATTCACGTATTTCTGTATGTCATTCCACGTCGCCCCGCTTTGGATCCTGATGGTTTTTTTCTCTTTATCGAAAGCGAGGATTTTGTTGTAGCCTGTCATGTCGAGAACGATGCCGTCCTCGTAATATGTATGGCCGCCCATCGAATGCTGGGTTCCGGCTATTGAGATTTTTATGTTTTTTCGATTGGCCTCTTTGACTGTGTCAATGAGGTTATTTTCTTCCTGCCCTTTCACTGTCTGCTTAATTTTCACCGGCATCAAACGGCTGACATCCGTCATCTCGCTGGAGTCGTTTTTTTGCTCCGAGTGAACAGAGTACGCAAACAGGGCAGCATACGCACCAGTACACAGCGCGAATGCAAGCAATTTCTTTTTCATGGCGCTCTCCCTGTTTTTTATGGCCATTATACCATGTTTGCGTCCTCTTTTTTCCAGATTAACGTCTTGCCCGTTTTTCAGCGCGGCGGTCAGCCACGATAAAACAAGCGTGAATGGCGCCCGGCAGCCAAAAGATACATGTCAATATGAGATTGAGCAGTGCCTGAAACGGCTTCCCCGTAAACAAAACAGCAAGCGGCGGGCATAGAACGGCAAGCAGGTACATCATTTCGCTTCACTCCTTTCAGTTTTAAAAAGGACAGCCTCACAGTAAGGCTGTCCTCTTTTGTTTTATTGTATGCCAAGCGCGATTTTTGCATATCTTGACATTTTGTCACGAGTCCAAGGCGGGTTCCACACAATGTGAACTTCCGTCTCTTTCACTTCTGGAAGGTCCGATAACGCTTTTTTCACTTCATCCACGATAATTGGCGCTAAAGGGCAGCCCATTGATGTCAGTGTCATCGTAACGTGCGTTAAGCCGTCTTCATCCATATCAACATCGTATACTAACCCGAGGTTTACGATATCAACGCCAAGCTCAGGGTCGACAACCTGTTCCAGGGCGCCCATAATGTTTTCTTTTAATGCTTCTTCCACGTTCCCTCACTCCTTTTTTCTACAGTATAACGTAAATCCGGCCTGTGTTTACACCTTTGTGCTTTATAAATGCGTTTCAAACCATTCAACGGTTTTTAACACAGCGGCCCGCGGCACTTTGTGATCGGCTCTTTCATCCGCAATGAACTGGAGATGTTCCGGCTGCTCGCTGTAATAAGATTTAATCGTGTCATAAAATTTCCGGGTCGGCGCGTAAGGCACGACTTGATCTTTAACACCATGCCAAAATAAAAGCGGGCGCTGGCGAAGTTTCTCCGGCTGAAGGCTGAGATCCAGCACTTTAAGGCGCTCCATGAGCTCCCGCACCCTTTCCTCCGGCACATCGATATCGATGCCCTGAGATTTGATGTGGTCGATCTGCTGCTGAAACAGCTCGACATAATTCGGGCTTCCCATCAGGCTGACGCCGGCTTGTACCCAGTCATAAACCGTTAAGGCGCCAAGCGTTGTAATGCCGCCCATTGATGTACCCGCAAGCCCGATACGGCCGCCTTCTATCAGGCCTTCCTTCTCAAAATGGTTCTTGAGTACTTCAAGCTCTTCAATCTCGTTTAGCACGATGTCCCAGAAATGGCCGGCCAGCTTTTCAACAGCCATTTGCTCTCCCCGTTCACCATGGTGCAGAGCCTCCGGCAGAACGGCTCTAAAGCCCTTCTCCGCAAGCAGATAAGCAATATGAAGGTTGTGTTCCTTTGCGCTTGCAAAGCCATGTATAAAGAAAACAAGAGGAACAGCACGGTGCCGGTTCTCTTCTTTTACAATATGTAAAAACGGAATGCCGGAAACGGTCTGATTTTCAATTTGAATCACAATGTCCCCTCCTTAGGATAACCATAATCATAAGTGTAACATGTAGACAATAAAGATGGTAAAAAGCTACACTGTCATTAAGGCAACTCGCGTAAAATCTTAGGTTAAAGGAGCTTTTCATGGAGACAAAACCCTATGTAATCGCATTAGATTTAGATGGAACATTATTAAAGGACGATAAAACAATATCAGAAAACACCCTTCAAACGATACAGCGCCTAAAAAATGATGGACATTACGTCTGCATCTCCACCGGCCGGCCGTACCGTTCAAGTTCCATGTACTATGAGCAGATGAATCTGACAACGCCGATCGTCAATTTCAATGGAGCGTTTGTCCACCATCCGCAAGATGACAGCTGGGGACGGTATCATACCTCACTGCCGCTTCAAGTTGTCAAACAGCTTGTGGATATCAGCGAGACCTACAACGTACATAATATACTTGCTGAAGTCATCGATGATGTGTACTTCCATTATCATGATGAGCATCTGATTGACGCCTTTAACATGAACACAACAAATGTCACCGTCGGCGATTTGCGTGAAAATCTCGGTGAGGATGTCACCTCTGTGCTCATCCATGCGAAAGAGGAAGATGTGCCAGAGATACGAGCTTATTTAACAGATGTGCACGCCGAGGTGATCGATCACAGAAGATGGGCAGCCCCGTGGCATGTGATTGAGATTATTAAAAGCGGCATGAACAAAGCGATTGGCTTGCAGAAAATCAGCGATTACTACGGCGTGCCGCGAGAACGGATCATCGCTTTTGGCGATGAAGATAACGACCTGGAAATGCTCGAATTTGCAGGATGCGGCGTCGCCATGGGAAATGGAATTGACGCAGTCAAGCAGATCGCTGACAAAACGACGGGTTCCAATGAAGAAGATGGGGTCGCCCAATTTTTGAAAGAATATTTCTCAATATAAAGAGCGGAGTGTTTTAATTTTTCCCACTTATAAACCTTTACCCGCCCCAGCATACTATGGGAGACGACTCATCTCGTCAAAGTATGGAAGGGGGCAGTCTCACAATGGGTAAACGAAGCAAATCCAAAAGGTTTATTCAGCAGGGTAAAGACTCCATCGGGCAACACGCCGCAAGATTTCCATATCGGTCTACTTTAGAAGAAGCTCACCAGCATGCCGCGGCACGAGACTCGGCTGAAAGGCAGTATGAATATTAAATGAGAAACGAACTGTTTCAGCAGGCGAAATCATTTGTTCAACAGGCTGTCATGGTGACAAACGGCTTTGAGGAAGGCGATCAGGAGCAAGCGATTCTGAGGGCCAAAAATGCTGTGTCTTCTGCGTATGCCAATTCGACAGATGCGGAACGTCAACAGCTTCATCAATTTCAAGATCAACTGGATAAATTGCAATAAAAAAAAGGCTATGGCGATTCGCCATAGCCTCTTATTTGACTTCAAATTGCTGAACCGACTGAACCTGCTTGAGATTTTCCGCTTTGCCCTTAAATGTTACCTTCACCTCGTAAGTTCCCGGCTCCGGTACTTCCTTCCACTCATCAGTGAAATCATAGGTTTCTCCCGGTTCAAGCGTCAGGTTTTGAAAAGCCTGTGTAAACATTTTGTCTTTCGAATAACGGTATCTTTCTTTGTGTTCTGAATCGTACACGACAAGTTCAAATTTTTGTCCCGTGCTGAATTGAAACTCCACACTGCGTTCGCTTTGGTTCTTCAGTGACATGTTAAACTTGATTTGTTCAGGCTCCTGAATTGCGTCAACAGATAAAACAACCTCTTGATTCTCCATTCCGCCTGATACCTCCTTATCGGGTTCTGTCTGCTCATTTTTCCCGCAGCCTATTAATAGCACCACAGGCAAGAGCATCACAAGCAGCCGTTTCACGACTTCCACCTGCTTTCGTCAGTCTTTTCTAAAGAAACCAAAAATCCCGGTCGTTTGGACAATGTTTGTAAATGCTTTCGGGTCCACTTCTTTTACGATTTTTTCTAAATCGTACAATTCATACCTCGTGATGACGATAATCATCATTTCTTTCTGCTCGTTTGTAAAAGCTCCTTTGGCTGGGACAGTCGTTATGCCCCGCACCATTTTTCCATAAATGGCTTCTTTGATTTCGTCCGCTTTTTTCGTCACAATCATTGCTGTCAGCTTCATGTGCCTGGTATGAATCGCGTCGATCACCCTCGTTGTCACATACAAAGTAACAAGGGTATATAAAGCTTTCTCCCAACCTTGCAATAATCCTGCCGTCAGAATGATAATCCCGTTCAGAATAAAGAAATACGTGCCGACGGGTTTATCCTTCCACTTGGCCAGCACCATAGCGACGATATCAAGGCCGCCTGTCGAAGCGCCGTACTTTAATGTTAAACCGATTCCGACCGCGGAAATCACGCCGCCGAATACCGCGTTCAGCAGGATGTCATGAGACAGTCTCATTTCCGGCAGGATTCCCATAAACAATGTGGTCAGTGCGACACTCAAAATGCTGTACACCGTAAACGATCTGCCGACCTTCAGCCATCCTAAAATACCGACCGGAATATTTAAGAGGAACAAGAGCGTTCCCGTCGATATGTAGAAAGGGGCATATTGGTCAACGACGCTTGATAAAAGCTGGGCGACACCCGTGAATCCGCTGGCATATACATCTGCCGGAATCAGAAATAAGTTCAGCCCGGCCGCATTAAGTAAGGCCCCGATGATGACGATGAGTAATTTTTTTGTTTGATCTAGTACCATGGCATGTTCCTCCGCTCATTCTTCTTTATTATGTTTTCCCTTAAAACAAATATTTGAACACGATTTTGACAAATTAATATGATATAGTTGGCTTAAATCACATGATGACGAGCGATAAACGGAAAGAAGGGAAGCAAAATGACAGTTCATCTCATCGCTGACAGCGCCGCTGATCTGCCTCGTTCTTATTTTGAGGAAAACGGCATTGGCTTTATCCCGCTTAGGGTTTCTCTCGGCGACAAAGAATATGAAGATGCAGTCACGATTCATTCGGAACAAATATTTGAAGCGATGCAAAATGGGGAAGCGCCAAAGACGTCCCAAGCCTCACCGCAAACAATTAAAAATGTATTTTTGCAATATGCCAAAACAGGAGAGCCCGCACTTTACATCGCTTTTTCCTCAGGACTCTCCGGCACCTATCAGACAGCCGTCATGATCGCCAATGAAGTGAAGGAAGAATTCCCCGATTTTGATTTGCGGGTGATTGATTCCAAATGCGCTTCATTAGGCTGCGGTCTGGCCGTCCGGCATGCACGCGAACTCTGTATCAACGGAAATACAATACAAGAAATTGAAACGTCTGTAAAGAGCTTTTGCGCACAGCTTGAGCACATTTTTACAGTCGATGATTTAACGTACCTCGCCCGGGGCGGCCGAATTTCAAAAACGTCCGCTTTTGTCGGCGGTCTGCTTAATATTAAACCGCTTCTTCATATGGAGGACGGCAAGCTTGTGCCTCTTGAAAAAATCCGCGGACAGAAAAAGCTGTTCAAACGGATTATTGAATTAATGAAAGAGCGAGGAGACAATTGGAGCGAACAAACCGTTGGGATCAGCTATGCCGCTAACGAAGGAACAGCCAATGAAATGAAACACTTGATCGAAGACGCGTTCAAGCCGAAAGACATCATCATACACTCCATCGGCTCTGCTGTCGGATCCCATTCCGGGCCGGGCACACTGGCCATATTTTTTCTGGGTAGATCATAATAAAACAGCCAGGCTAAAAAAGCCCTGGCTGTTTTTTCATTTTTATTGAATTCCGACTGCGTCATATGCCTTTTCGACAGAAGCTGATTGCTTCGAGTCTTCACCGTATAAATCATTGGCAGCTTCGATTGCCGCTTGCTTCATCATGCTGAAGTCTGAAGAAGGCGTTACATAATATGTCAAAGCCCGGTAATAAATTTGCTCACAAGCTTCACGCCCGATCCCCTCAACCCGCACATCATGGTGCACGCCGCCTTCTGCGAGAAGATATGCCGCTTTATTGTGGATCGACGAATTGATATGCACCCCGCCGTAATCCTCTGTGCCCGTATAACGGTTTGAATAATGATCCGGATTCCCCTGCTTGGAAGGGTCCTCTAACGAACGTAAAGCATCCCCGCGTACATCCGGCGTATATACATCCTCGCCGATTTCCCAGTCATCCCGGTCTGTCATCGCCGCCATAATATCAGAAATGGATTCGTTTAACGCGCCGGGTTCTCCCTGATATAAAAGGCCGGCGGAATACTGGGTGACCGCGTGTGTCATTTCATGCGCCACAATGTCGAGCGATCCGGACAGCGGCTTAAACCTAGCGCCGTCACCATCCCCGTACACCATCTGCACACCGTTCCACGCCGCATTGTTCCACTGTGTTCCCACATGTACGGTAGACGTAATTCTCGCGCCGTTTTGATCAAAAGAATGGCGGCCGAACGTGCGGCTGTAATAGTCGTAAACGGTTTGTGCGTTTGCATGGGCATCTACAGCCGCCGGATCATGAAATACGGACGTGCCGCTGACCACTTCACTGCCTGTATACCCGATCAATTGAGACAAAAGGGTAAACAAGGTTTCGTTCAGGTTCTTTGCGTCAAAAGTATTTATCCCTTTTCCCCTTGTTTCGTCAGCCAAATAATAACGCCCATTCTGTTCAGTT
The DNA here is from genome assembly GCF_014250375.1 of Bacillus sp. PAMC26543. Lineage (NCBI taxonomy): Bacteria > Bacillati > Bacillota > Bacilli > Caryophanales > Bacillaceae > Bacillus > Bacillus sp. PAMC26543. The sequence continues at coordinate 2,953,975 of NZ_CP060193.1, forward strand.
ACTTCAAAGCTTTTTTCTTCGCCTGATACGCCGATCCCTGTACCGGCTGCTTCATGAATGGCATTAAAAGAATCGATGACCTTTCCGCTTTTGGCATTAATGAAATAATGCCAATAACCAGGCTCAGGTTCAGACGTCGAAAGTCTTACAAGGTAGGCAAGGTCATATGCGCCTTCGTGCGGATAAATATATAATTCGGCTTTCGGTTCCCCGTCAACATACTCGATTTTTCCAATGGAGGCCTCAAGCGCACGGCGCGCTGTATGTATGGCTTTTTTCTTAGATACAGACGGTGTGACAGATATGTCATTTATTTGCGGGTGCACCTTCCCGAAGAAACTTTTCACTTGTTTGTTTTCCTTCATCGCGACCGCCTGTCCAAAGCCGTAAACAGGAATCCCTTTATACACTTCCTCTAATTTAAAAAATGTTTGTTTTGTCTTTTTATCCTTTATTGTTTTTGAAATGCGAAAATGTCTGTTCGCGTTTCCTTTGAGCTTAAAATGCGTTTGTTGCTTGTCCAGATATGAAAATAGCGCTTCTTTCTGCGTTAGGTTTTGAGCTGGCTGCCATGATGGCTGTGATTTTTCGATGATGTATGAAGGGGTTTGATACGTATGGTCGTATTTGATGCTTTGATCTGCTGAGGCATTTGATGCAAAAACACATTGAGCCGCCGCGCATAAGCCGGCCATAAACAGAGATGTTTTGAACAGTGTACGCAAAACACCACATCCTTCCTGTTTTGGAATCTATTTTTTCGTTCATCCTAACAAAAAAACCGAAACTTGTATGTGGTGCTTCGTTCCTATTTTCAGGAAAAAGAAAGAAGGACAGAGGTTTCGCTCCGTCCTTCAGCTCCTATTCTGCCAGTTTTTTATTCACGTAAATAATAACCCCTGCGCCATATGCCAAAATAAGCGGCGGAATCAGCTGCTCCTGGCCTTGAAATGAGATAAAGCTGTTCAGCAGAATGAACAAACCGGAATTCAAGAAAAAGTAGCCTGCTATTCTGGCCAGCCGATCCTTATCCCGGATACGTGCCTCATTAAAACCCGCCAGCATCCACGTCTGTTTTTTGATCCCGACAAAATAGGCTACCACAAAGAATAAAAGCGAAATGACAATTAATAGATAATTGATGCTGATCTCCATATTACAGCCTCCTACAACATTACTTGACGTTTAAATAAAGAAAAAAAGCGGCACAGCTAACCACAATCAGCAGAAGGACGACGAATGCATTGATGAGCGGCTGCACAAGAAGCAGAACAGCCAAAAACAGCAGATAGCCCGCACCGACCCTAGAAATCGTGACAATCTCATGTTGAGAGCGCATTTTGTTTTTTCTTACACCCGCAAACATCATTAACTTCTTCCGCTTCCACACATAGCCTGCGAGCACCGCCAAATAAAGAGCCAATGGCACATATCTGTATGAGGGCGGCAGCAGCGGCAGGAGTATGATTACAGCAATAAGAAAGACTGAAAGTCCGCTTTTTCCTAACACAGAACCCCTCCGTTTCTGTTCCTCCCCTTCACCCATCATCGCTTCGGCAAGCTCTTTCGGATGAGAAAACTCATTTTCGACAGCTTCCCGCAGATCCTCTACACTATGGCCGGCATTCATTCTGTCTTGTACAAAAGCGGTTAAATGGCCCTTCAATTCGGCTATCGTATTTTCTCTCTCTACTTCAGGCATATTCGCCAGCTCAGCGTTTAGTTCCTCCGTATAGCGGTCAATGATGTGCTGTGCATTCATAGCAAATCCCCCGATAAAGACAATAAAGCTTGATGGGTTTCCAGGTACTTCTCCAGCCGTTCTTTTAACATCTCTTCTCCTTTTTGCGTCATTTTGTAGTACTTCCTTTTCGGGCCGTCCAAAGAATCTTGCCAAAAAAATTCGACCCAGTCCTTCTCCGTCATCCGTTTCAAAATCGGATAAATCGCACCCTCTGAAATAGCCAGTGCCGGGGTTGTTTTTAAGGACGATGTCAGCTCATAACCATACATCGGTTTTGAGCGCAGCAGGGATAAAATAGCCAGCTCGAAAATCCCTTTGCGAAATTGAACAATCCAGCGGTCGTTAATTTGATTCGTTTTCATGGTTTAAATATATCGAAAAAATCACTATATATCAATGACATATAGCTATGAAAAATGTCCTATTTTCCCCATTAACAAAAATGGAATTTCTCATACTTTTTAACCTTTTTATTACAAAAATGTTTTTATATTATGAAAAGTAAGAAAAGTGAATTTCTTCAGTTTGAAAAGGAGCAGTCGAATGCAGAAATCGATATCATTTTTTATCATTTTTTCAGTCCTCTGGGGGTCTTTATTTCTGTTTTCAATCATTGGCAGCTTAGGGACAACCCCGATTCCGCTGACAAAGGACTCCAAATTTCTCATGTCCAGCGTCATTCCTCAAGGCTGGGGCTTTTTCAGCAAAAACCCCCGTGATACCGCCATCGGCTTATATGAAGATGGAGATGCCAGCGCCAAGGTCAGGTGGCCTAATATGAGGGCTGATAATCTATTCGGCCTGTATCGTTATGGGCGATCGCAGGGCGTAGAAATGGGCGTGATCTACAGCCAAGTCGGCAAGGAACAGTGGACAGAATGTAAAGAAACGGACCTGAGTGCCTGCAAAAGCAAAGCCAAAACCGTTCAGCTGCAAACACCGGCGCCCCGCCCGCTGCTTTGCGGCAGCTATTATTTGACGAAAGAGGACATCGTTCCATGGAGCTATTCTAAATACACCGCTTCATCTTATCAGGTAAAAAGCATAGTCAAGGTTGTGATCTCATGCTCGAAAACATAAAACAGACCATCACCGGATGGGACAAAAAAAACCCGTGGACAAATGTATACGGACTCGCGCGAAGCATTATTGCTTTATCCAGCCTGCTGACGCTGCTTGTCAATCATCCGAGCCTCATTATGAAGCCAGCCAGCGGAATCAGCAGTTACCCTGCTTGTAAAATGAATCTCAGTCTCTTTTGCCTCGGCGAAAATAACTATATGATGTTAAATCTGTTCAGGTGGGTCTGTATTGCCATTCTGGTGCTTGTTGTGATCGGGTGGCGCCCCAGAATCACCGGGATTCTCCATTGGTATGTCAGTTACAGCCTGCAGTCGTCGTTAATTGTCATCGACGGAGGCGAGCAGGCAGCCGCGGTTATCACATTTTTGCTGATTCCTATCACGCTGACTGACCCGAGAAAATGGCATTGGAGCGGGAGGCCTGATGACCCAGAGGGCCAAAGAACAATTGGTAAAATCACAGCTTTTATTTCTTATTTTGTCATCAGACTTCAAGTAGCGGTACTTTACTTCCACTCTACTGTCGCTAAGCTGTCTCAGCAGGAATGGGTGGACGGAACGGCCGTCTATTATTTCGCCCAGGAAAAAACCATCGGCTTCAACGGCTTTTTTCAGGCTTTAACGAAGCCGTTTGTATCAAGTCCGTTTGTGGTGATTCCGACATGGGGGACGCTTCTCGTTCAGATTGTCATCTTTGCGGCACTGTTCGCGCCGAAGAAGCATTGGAGATTGATTTTAATCATCGCTGTTTTTATGCACGAGATATTCGCGGTTATGCTGGGTTTAATCAGCTTTTCACTCATCATGGCCGGCATTTTGATATTGTATCTCACTCCAATTGATTCCACGTTTCAATTTACATATATACGCAGACTGAAGTGGAATAAAAAAGAAAAGAAGGGAGAGGTTTCAGTTTGAAGAAGGCGTTTCTTGTATTTTTGTCGGTTGTATTGGTGACGACAGTGTTTTTGGTGAAGCAGCAGGAAAGTGTAGCACAGGCGAAGCAGCTTGAGTATTCAGGTGAAGAGATTTTTAAAGGGTTTGTGTTTGCTCAGGGTGAAGTGGGCAAAAAGCTTCCAGAGGTATTTAATAAAGCCATGACTGACAAGCTCAACACAAAACAGGCAAAGGCTTTTGCCAATCAGGTTGTTGCTGATATCAAAAAAGAGGATGCTGACTTTTTTGACAATCTGAAGAAAGCTGTTTACAGCAAAGATGCAATGAAGGTGGATGAACTGCTGAAAAAAGCAGGTCAAATCGTTGAAGAAAAAGTAGAAGCTGCAAAGGACATCGCCGCTTCCAAGGATGATACGTCCAGAGTTCAAGCCGAGCTCGTCAACACGGTCGATACCGCTAACTATTTCTATTATGTTTCTTATGTTGCCGCAGCCGGTGCGCTGATTCTTGTCATTCTTGCCATTGATATTACGCCGATCGCGATTTCAGACAATGTGGATCGCGAAATGGCAATCAGAACGCTGGTTGATGAATTAAATTAGAAATAAAAAAGGCTCGCTCCGCAGTTCTGCTGCAGGTGAGCCTTTTTCATGCACTATTTTTTCTCGTATGTCCAGCCGTCTTCCTGATACACTTTTCCGTTTTTCATTAAGTGGCCAAGCGCCCGTTTAAAGGCAGCCTTGCTCATGTTAAAACGTTCTTTGATATCATCGGGCTGGCTTTTGTCGCTGTACGGCATGGCGCCGTTTCTCGTTCTTAAATACGTAAGAATATACTCGGCATCAACAGACAGCGCATCCTGCTTTCTCGGAAGAAGCGACATATTCACTGAGCCGTCTTCCTTCACTTGAATCACACGTCCTGTCACTTTTGAGCCGAGTCTAGGCTCTTCTTTTCTTTCTGATGAATGAATAAAACCGCGGATTCCGTCATCCGTAATGATGAACGATCCTGAAGCGATCAGCCTGTACACCGTTCCGGTCAGCTCTTTATTCATCAGATCGTCTGAAGCGTCCGTAAACAGCTCGCTGATGATGTCCTCCGGTGCGGGTTTGGCAAACATGCGCCCCCGATTTGTCACCTTCAGCATACAGTAGAGCTTATCCCCTTTTTGCGGCCAGACATCTTCATACGGCGGCAGATGCTCTGTTGCGACAAGCGCGTCTTTCGAAAGGCCGACATCGACGAATACGCCCATATCATCTACCGTGTCCACCACTTCTACCCATCCGTACTCATCAGCGCTGATGACCGGAATTTTCATCGTTGCTGCAAGCCGTTCCTGCTGGTCAACGTATATAAAGACCTCTACCTCATCTCTATCTTCTATATCCTCTGTCACTTCACTGTTATGTAAGAGAATCGTATCTTCTCCATCGGTTAAAAAGTAACCGAAGTCCGTTTCGTGATCTATACTCAAGGTTAATTGCTGCCCTGGTCTCATGCTATCGTCCTTCCTCTTCCCGCTGATTTCACTGCGGATCTTGTTAACATTTTTTCCAATCATCACAAATTGATTCTTTGTTCTGTTGGAAGTTTCTCTTTATTCTACTATAATCAACACATAAGTTAAATGTTATGGAGGTTTTCATATGGCAAAAGAAAGTTCATTTGATATTGTATCCAAGGTGGAACTCCCTGAAGTGCAAAACGCGATTCAAATCGCACTGAAGGAAATCAGCACACGCTATGACTTCAAAGGGAGCAAAAGTGACATTTCATTAGATAAAGAAGAGCTTGTTCTTGTTTCCGATGACGAATTCAAATTAAGCCAGCTCAAGGATGTGCTTGTCAGCAAATTGATTAAGCGCAGCGTGCCGACAAAAAACATTGATTACGCCAAAATTGAGAACGCGTCCGGCGGCACCGTACGCCAGCGCGCAAAGCTTGTTCAAGGGATTGACAAAGACAACGCCAAAAAAATCAATACCATCATCAAAAACTCCGGACTGAAAGTAAAGTCTCAAGTGCAGGATGATCAAGTGCGTGTCACCGGAAAAAACAAGGATGATCTTCAGCAGGTTATCGCAGCCGTTCGAGGTGCTGATCTGCCAATTGACGTTCAATTTATAAATTTCAGATAAATTTTCTGATTCCTATTGATTATTGTCTTTATTTTCGGTAAATTTGGAGAAAGGGAAAATGCCAGGCATCTTTTGGCAGCTCCTGAACATGTAAAATTTCATATCCGTTCTTATCAAGAGAAGCAGAGGGACTGGCCCGACGAAGCTTCAGCAACCGGTGTAAATGGCGCATTGCCATGACCAAGGTGCTAAATCCAGCAAGCTCGAACAGCTTGGAAGATAAGAAGAGACAATATCACTGACAAAGTCTTCTTCTTAAGAGGACTTTTTTTATTTCTCTTTTTTCCTTGCTGAATGTGAATAAAGGAGGCAGACAATGGGACTTTTAGAAGATTTGAAGAAACAGGTGTTAATCGGTGACGGCGCAATGGGCACGCTGCTTTACTCCTTCGGAATAGACAGGTGCTTTGAGGAGCTCAATCTTTCAAAACCTGAGGAAATTCAGCGTATACATAAAGCCTATGTCGAAGCGGGAGCAAACATCATTCAAACCAACACGTACGGAGCGAACTATATTAAATTATCGAGACACGGCCTTGAAGATGACATCAAAAAAATGAATCAGGAGGCAGTAAAAATCGCGCGGGCTTCCGCCGGCGATGCGTATGTGCTCGGGACGATGGGCGGCATCCGCACGTTTAACAAAAATGCGTACAGCCTTGACGAAATCAAACGAAGCTTTCGCGAACAGCTGTACTTACTGCTGCATGAAGAGCCGGACGGTTTGCTGTTAGAAACGTATTATGATTTGGAAGAAGCCCGTGAAGTGTTGAAAATCGCCCGGAAAGAAACCAATCTCCCGATTATGCTGAATGTATCCATGCATGAGCAAGGCGTACTTCAGGATGGAACGCCGCTTTCTGATGCGCTGCGCTCGGTTGCGGATCTCGGTTCCGATATCGTCGGCATTAACTGCCGGCTCGGCCCTTACCACATGATTGAAGCGCTCAGTGAAGTGCCGATTTTTGATGACGTGTTTTTATCTGTCTACCCGAACAGCAGCCTCCCCTCACTCGAAGAAGGCCGCCTTGTATATGAAACTGCCGACAAGTATTTTCAAAACAGCGCGGCTGAGTTCCGCAAGCAAGGCGCGCGGATTATCGGCGGCTGCTGCGGCACCACGCCAAACCATATCCGGGCTATGGCAGAAGCTGTGGGCGGTCTCGTCCCTGTTACGGAAAAGCATGTAAAGGTTCGGGCAAAGGAATTGGTGACTGTTCAGCACGAACGGACAGAGCCGGGATTAAATGAAATCGCTGCGGAAAAGCGCTCAATTATTGTTGAGCTGGACCCGCCGAAGAAATTGAGCTTTGACAAATTTCTGTCCGCCGCTGCCGAATTAAAAGAAGCGGGAATCGATGCCCTGACGCTCGCCGATAACTCACTGGCAACCCCGCGGATCAGCAATGTTGCCTGCGGCGCCCTTGTCAAGCAGCAGCTCGATATGCGGTCTCTTGTCCATATTACATGCCGGGACCGAAACATTATCGGACTCCAGTCACATTTAATGGGACTCGACACATTAGGGCTGCATGATGTGCTGGCGATTACCGGCGATCCTTCTAAAATCGGTGATTTCCCGGGTGCAACGTCTGTCTATGATTTAACATCCTTTGATTTAATCAGGCTGATTAAACAGTTCAATGAAGGGCTGTCTCTGTCCGGAAAACCGCTCGGAAAGAAAACCAATTTCTCAGTGGCCGCTGCTTTTAATCCAAACGTCCGCCATCTCGATAAAGCCGTAAAACGGCTGGAGAAAAAAATAGACTGCGGCGCTGATTATTTTATCTCACAGCCCGTCTATTCGGAGCAGCAGCTTGTCGATATTCATAATGAAACAAAGCATTTGAAGACTCCGATTTATATCGGCGTTATGCCGCTGACAAGCAGCCGGAACGCTGAGTTTATCCATAACGAAATTCCCGGCATCAAGCTGTCCGATTCCATACGCGAAAAAATGGCGCGCGCCGGCGAAGATAAAGAGAAACAAAAGGCGGAAGGCCTTGCGATTGCACGCTCCCTGCTGGATACTGCCTGCGAGCTGTTTAACGGCATCTATTTAATCACGCCTTTTCTCAGATCTGACTTGACGTCGGAACTTACTTCTTACATTAAGCAAAAAGATGAACAGCGTCAGAATATTTATTTGCATTAACATCGCTTTCTAAGACTGTCCGAACCAATTGGGCAGTCTTTTTCAAACCCGATTCGTGTTACGATATAGAAAATAAATCACATAGGAGGAGGAACATCATGCTTGAAGTGAAAACCATACCCGCAGAGGATACATATGAAATCAGGAACCGCATTTTGCGTCCCCATCAATCAATTGAACAATGCAAATATGAACAGGATCAAGCAGAAGGCTCTTTCCATCTCGGCGCTTTTTTTGAAGGAACGCTGATCAGCATCGCTTCCTTTTCTCCCGAAAATCAGCCGCTATTGACTGATTCACCCGCATATCGGCTTAGAGGCATGGCAACGCTCGAAGAATACCGTGATCAAAAAGCCGGAAGCACACTGATCACATACGCGGAGCAGAAGCTGGCCGATATGGGCGTGCAGGCGGTCTGGTGCAACGCAAGATACCATGTGAAAGGCTATTACGAAAAGCTTGGCTGGAAAGAACTTGGCGAGCCGTTTGAGATTTCCGGCATTGGCACCCATATTGTGATGTACAAAAAAACAGGAACAAGCAGGTGATGACATGCATTCAGCAATTGAGCTGATTCAGCTTACTGAAAAACATGCGCCCGGCCTATTGCGTCTGTGCCGGCAAGCCGGGTGGCCGGATTACGGCGAACGAGAGCTGCAGTTGCTTGTAAAACATGGACGCTTCTTCGGGTATCAAAACAGCCAAGGAGACATCATCTCCTGCATCGGTTTGTTTTTGTATGGCCGACTTGCTTCTATCGGACTTGTTATCGTCGACAACGAGTACAAACGGCGAGGTCTGGGGCGGCGTATGGTGAACGCGTGTATCAGCCAAGTCGATGAAAACACCGCCATCATGCTTTGCGCCACGAAGGAAGGTTTGCCGCTTTATGAAAAAGCCGGATTTCAAACAGCGGATTCAATCCGCAAATACAGCTGTCAAAGCTTCAAGCCGCTTACAAAGCAGCATGACATTGAACTGACATCTTTTACAGAAAAGGATTTTCCGGAATTAATCGCGGCTGATCAAGCCGCCTTTGGCGGAGACAGAGCAGCACTCCTGCATCATTTGATCTCTCAATCAGCGGAATGTGTAATTGCCAGAAATATTGAAGGCGAATTCATTGGCTATGGCTTATCTGTACAGACACCGGCCAATCTGAAATTAGGCCCGCTTATCGCACCGTCACCGGGTCTCGCTGCTGTATTGGTCAACAGGCTGGCCGCAGGAAAACAAGGACCGATGCGAATCGACGTGCCTGGTGCCAACGCATTTCTGCATGACAGCCTGGAAGCAATGGGATTTCACTTAGACGATGAGCCCCCGCTTATGATGTACCAAAAAAAGATGCTGCCTGCACGAAACAGACAATTATTCGCTGTCATCTCACAGGCGCTCGGTTAACCTTTTTTACCCGAACAGGAAGATTCTGTTCGGTTTTTTTAATGCCTTCAGGGACACTCTAAGCAGAAGAAAAGGAGTGTGCTTTGAGATGGAAACATCAAAACAAAATAACGGAATGACGATTGTAGCTATCGGTTCAATCCCTTTAATATTAACCCTTGGAAACTCTATGCTTATTCCTATACTGCCAAAAATGAAATCTGAACTTCATTTATCCCAATTTCAAGTCAGTCTCGTGATCACGGTGTTTTCCCTGATTGCGGCGTTTGCGATTCCGATTGTCGGCTATCTCGCAGACCGGTTTTCACGGAAAATCATCATTATTCCCTGCTTATTTTTGTATGGAGCAGGCGGATTGCTGGCCGGGTTTGCGGCAGGTTTTTTTGACAATGCTTATCCGTGGGTCATGGCTGGCCGGGCTCTTCAGGGTATCGGAGCAGCCGGAACGGGACCGATTGCGATGGCGCTGTCAGCGGACCTATTTAAAGGCGCGCAGGAAAGCAGAGTGCTCGGCCTTGTTGAAGCGTCAAACGGAATGGGGAAAGTTCTATCGCCGATTATTGGCTCACTTATCGCCCTGATCGTTTGGTATGGCGCATTTTTTGCCTTTCCTGTGTTTTGTATCATTTCAATCGTGCTGACTTGGATTTTTATTAAAGAAAAGGAAAAAGAAAAAGAACCGCCTCCTATCGGAAAATATGCAAAAGGGCTGTTAAGTGTATTTAAGCATGAAGGCAGATGGCTGTTTACCGCTTATTTAGCCGGGGCTACCTGTTTGTTTACCTTATTCGGCATTTTGTTTTACCTATCAGACGTACTGGAAAAAACATACGATACAGACGGCGTCAAAAAAGGGCTGATTTTGGCGATTCCCCTTTTGGTCATGTGTGTGACATCCTATACGACGGGCAGCAAAATCGGACAAAAGCAATCGTTAATGAAAAAACTGATCGTCATCGGTTTAGCGTTTATGACTGTGTCTTACGCGGCACTGTCATTCATTGAAAATCTTGTCCTGTTTATCAGCGTTCTCGTGCTGAGCAGTATCGGTTCAGGCCTTGTCCTTCCTTGTATTAACAGCTTTATCACAGGCGCTGTCGGCAAAGAACGACGGGGTTTTGTGACATCGCTGTACGGATCAGTGCGTTTTCTGGGGGTGGCGATCGGGCCTCCTATTTTCGGGCGCTTGATGCAGTGGTCAAGACCCGGCATGTTCTTAAGCATTGCGGGCTTGACACTGGTTGTCGGTATTCTTGTGCTTACGCTGATTCATGTCAAACAAAATAAAGAAGAAACGAATGAAACCGAAGAGCCTGCAATGAATGGCAATCGGCTTCAGCCGGCTGAGGAAAGGTAGCGTCCGGTTTGAAAATCGAACGGATCGAGACCTTTCCGCTCTTGCACCGATTAGAGAAACCTTACGGAGATGCAAACGGATTTAAACAATACCGGACATGCTATCTGATCAGAATTATCACAGAAAGCGGCATTGACGGCTGGGGAGAGTGCGCGGATTGGCTCCCGGCCCTGCATGTCGGTTTCACAAAACGAATCATTCCCTATCTCTTAGGTAAACAGGCAGGCAGCCGCCTGCCTTTAGTGCGCACAATCAAAAAATGGCATCAGCGGGCGGCATCGGCTGTAAGTATGGCACTGACGGAGATTGCGGCAAAAACAGCAGGTTGTTCCGTATGCGACATGTGGGGCGGGCGGTACAGAGAAGAACTCCCTGTATATGCCTCTTTCCAATCATATTCAGACCAGCCGCAATGGATCAGCAGCTCGCTTACGAATGTTGAAGTTCAATTGAAACAGGGCTTCAATCAAATCAAAGTCAAAATTGGCGGGACAACCTTTGAGGAAGATGTGCGGCATATCACTGCCCTGCAAACCACGGCCGGCAGCTCTGTTTCTATTATTCTGGACGCAAACCAAAGCTACGATACAGCAGCAGCTTTAAAGTGGGAGCGTCTTTTTTCGAAATGGGCCAATATTAGCTGGCTGGAAGAGCCTCTGCCTTTTGACCAGCCGCAGGATTACACTTTGCTGCGGAGCCGTTTATCCGTTCCTGTCGCCGGCGGAGAAAATATGAAAGGCGCGGCACAATTTGCGCCTCTCCTCTCACAGCGCTGCCTGGATATTATTCAGCCTGATGTCATGCATGTCAATGGAATCGATGAGTTTCGCGACTGCCTCCAGCTCGCGCGTTATTTCGGTGTGAGAGCGTCTGCCCATGCCTATGACGGTGCTCTTTCCCGGCTTTATGCTTTATTTGCGCAGGCCTGTCTGCCTCCGTGGTCAAAAATGGAGAACGACCAAATTGAACCGATTGAGTGGGACGTAATGGAGAATCCTTTTACAGAACTGATCAGCCTTAAGCCTTCAAAAGGTATCGTGCACCTCCCGAAAGGAACAGGGATCGGCAAAGAGATCAATATGGAGATCATCAATCGGTATATGTGGGATGGTTCAGCGTTTTAAGCTGTCCCATCCCTTTATTTATAGACATAAATCATGGACAGCCTCATAAAATGGTAACAGCGGACAAGTCTTTTCATAAAGGAGCAAATGACTTAATGGCTGAACTGCTGATGAAAGCAAAACTCACGTTTATGATTGTCACAGGCGGTGTATTACAGGGACTCGGCATGTCCTTATTTTTATTTCCGCATGATATTCCGACAGGCGGGGCGGCAGGTATTGCGGTCTTATTGCACCATTTGTTTCACATTCCCCACGGCTTCTCGGTATGGGCTGTGAATGTGTCAATGCTTTTCACTGCTTTAAAATGGCTGGAGATGAGAACATTCACCGGCACTCTCGCCTCGATTACCGTCACCTCTGTATCGGTATTGATCTTCGATGTCATTTTTCCGGACATCACCTCAAACCTGTGGCTTGATTTGGCAAGCGGCGCTGTTTTATTAGGACTCGGCATCGGACTTTTATACAAATATAAAATTTCTAACGGAGGGTTTGGAGCCCTTGCTCTTATGATCTCAATTTACCGGGGCGGAAACCCGGGAACCATCTTGCTCATTATGAATTGCATCATTTTTATGATTACCGCATCAATTATTGCCTGGGGCATTGTGATTCAAGCTCTGATTTGCCAAGTGATATCAACAAGAGTCATCGACTTCATCTATAACATCCGCCTGACCTCTCTTCCCATACTTACGCCTATGTACCGTCATAAAAAATAATAGGCAAGAGGCTCTCCCGATACAGAGAGCCCCGCAGCCGCTGTTTTACAAATAAAAGGTATCGGATCTTAACCCCAAGCGCAAAGTCTCCAGAGCAATCGCATCATGAAATGAGATATTCGCCAGATTGACATTCGGCCCGATCCTTTGAATAAAACCTTGCTGGAGCGTTTTGTTCGGTGCTTCAAATATCATTCTGCTGATATCAATATCCGACAAAATGATATCATCAACGATTTGAAACCGGACATCTCCGCTGCTGGAACAGATCCCCCCTGTCCCGCTTTCCCTTGCTTCCGTAATCACTTTCTCTGCGCCTGCCTCCATATCTTCGAGAATATACTCAAGCCATTCCTCAGAGCACTGGCAGCTTGATACTTCCTCATCCTTGCTGCCCACCTCGCTGAGCACAAGAAATTCATCAGAAAAATCAGCAATATAAGCCGCTTTTTCTTTATTCGTCATCGGGAGAGTGCCATTTGAAATCTCAATATATTCACACCCGAAGTAGGTGCAGTACCGATGAAATTCGTTGACTTTATTCTGGCTTACATATTTCTCAAACAGCGTGCCGCCGAAGAAAAACTTCACGTCATGCTCTTTCAGGGAGCTGATTTTTTCTTCAAGGTCTTTCGTAAGTAATGAAGTGCCCCAGCCGAACTTCACAAAATCTATATAGTCGGATGCCGCGCCTATCACATCTTTGAAAAACTGTAAGGGGTAGCCGTTGTCGATTAAAATGGTCTGTCCGTTTTCCCTCGGTTTACTTGTTCTCATTGGCAATTCTAGTGAAAAATCATTCATATCATGACCCTCTCAATCGTTGGAACTTCTCTTTCTTGTTTTACTTTCATCACGAAATCGCCCATTATTTCTTTTGTACAGTACGCAATGTCTTCCGGTTCAAATAACGGCTGGCTCCTGTCAAAAAACTTCTCCGCAACGGATGAGTTTTTGATTCTTTCAATCACTTCGGCCGCCGCACCATTCGTCCCTTCTATGATGCCTTTGATATATTCCGCACACGCCATATCATCATCACCTGACGGATGGGAAGCCACAATGTTCAGCACACAATCTTTTGCAGCGAGCTTATTCACATATTCCGCTGTTGTTCTGGCATTAGAAAATCCGGTCACAAAAAGATGCTTGGCCTTCAGCGCTCCTAACGCCGCTGTGACGCCGTTTGTCGTTTTCTGGATCAGCCGCTTATCCGCCATATCCTGCTCTGCCATACGTTTTGGAGAATTATCCAAATCAAATCCTTTGATTCCGACCCCCTTTTCCTCTCCTGTTAATACATAATCCGGATAGGTTTCTTTCAACTTGAAAGCTTCTTCAGTTGTCCGGACCAAGAGAATTTCTTTCGCCCCGCCGATAAAAGCAAAATGGGCCACGGTAAAGGCTCGAATGACGTCAATAACGATATTGATATCTGCCGGGGCAAGTGAATGATGATGCCCCTGATAAATGGTAATCGGCATAATACCTCTCCTTGGGCATAAAACCATTTTGCTAAAAAGCATATTCAGCTGGTCTCTTATTGGTTCCGCCGCGCCTCCGTCTCCTCATTTTAGGCGGCCGCACACCTAAAAACCCTGAACCTTTATCTCAAAAGTGAATAGTCTGCCTATAACTCGATCAATAGATAAAAAACAGACAGATGCAAAACGGGGGGAAAATATTGAACGAACACATCACCTTTGACACATGGAACGAAACGCTGGCAAAAGAGATGACGGACCAATTGATCGATGAGCTCGATGTATTGAAATGGGCTTACAGGACATACGGGGATAAGATCGTGTATGCATGCAGCTTTGGCGCTGAAGGGATGGTGCTTCTCGACTTAATTTCAAAGATCAACAAACATGCGCACATCATCTTTTTAGATACAGGGCTCCATTTTCAGGAAACATATGAGCTGATCGAAGCCGTCAAACAAAAATACCCGGCATTTACGATCCAGCTGCTTGAACCCGAGCTGAACTTAAAAGAACAAGCGGCGCAATACGGCGATGAATTATGGAAACACAACCCGAATCTCTGCTGTCAATTACGGAAAATCGCACCTCTGCAAAAACACTTATCAGGCATGACAGCTTGGATTTCAGGTCTGCGCCGGGAGCAATCGCCGACGAGAAAACATATTCAATTCATCAATCAGGATCAGAAATTTAAGCTTATTAAAATCTGTCCGCTCATTCACTGGACATGGGATGATGTTTGGACGTACATCCGGCTCCACAATTTGCCTTACAACAAACTGCACGATCAAAATTACCCGAGCATAGGCTGTGAAATGTGCACATTGCCTTCTTCAAACCCAAATGATGAGAGAGCGGGAAGATGGGCCGGACGCGAGAAAACTGAATGCGGTCTGCACCAGGAATGAAAGACCGTATGTCGTGAGAATGGAAGCGCCGGCAGGTTTCAATCTACATTTTCTATTGATGAGA
The DNA here is from genome assembly GCF_014250375.1 of Bacillus sp. PAMC26543. NCBI lineage: Bacteria > Bacillati > Bacillota > Bacilli > Caryophanales > Bacillaceae > Bacillus > Bacillus sp. PAMC26543. Next base: position 2,969,066 of record NZ_CP060193.1, read on the forward strand.
AAGCCCGTCCAGCGAAGAAATGGCAGACTATTAAAAAACAATGTAAAACGCAAAGATGGAGGTTAAGCACGTGAATGCAATCGAGCCCCATGGAGGGGTGTTAATCAACCGCTTCGATCCCGCATGCACTTTTGATGGCTGCACTTGCGAAGCTGAGCTTGATCAGCTGGCACTGAGCGACCTCGAGCTTATCGCGATCGGCGGCTACAGCCCGTTAACAGGTTTTTTGGGAGAAAAAGATTATCATTCCGTTGTGAAAGAGATGAGGCTGGCGAACGGTTTGCCGTGGAGCCTGCCTATTACGCTGCCTGTCAGCGAAGAAACAGCCAAACAGCTGTCTGTCGGAAATCACGTGAAGCTTGTGAAACACGGCGTGACGTACGGCATGATGACAGTGACCGATATCTATCAGCCAGATAAAACACAGGAGGCGCTGTCTGTTTATAAAACAAACGATCCCGCCCACCCCGGAGTAAAAAAACTGCTGGAGCGTCCGGACTTTTGTATTGGAGGGCCTATCCTTGTCAGCCGCCTTCCCGATAAGTCCTTCGAACAGTTTTATGCAGCGCCGGCACAAACGAGAACGGCCTTTGAAAAGCTCGGCTGGAAAACAATTGTCGGCTTCCAGACGCGGAATCCCGTTCACAGAGCCCATGAATATATTCAAAAAACAGCGTTGGAAACCGTCGACGGTCTGCTGCTTCATCCGCTAGTAGGAGAAACGAAATCAGATGATATTCCGAGTGATATCAGAATGGAAAGCTACCAAGTACTGCTTGACCAGTATTATCCAAAGGATCGGGTGATGTTATCGGTGTTCCCTGCCGCCATGCGGTATGCCGGACCGCGTGAAGCGATTTTCCATGCGCTCGTCCGCAAAAATTACGGCTGCACCCATTTTATCGTCGGACGCGATCATGCAGGTGTCGGCAGCTATTACGGAACGTACGACGCACAGACCATTTTCAAATCATTCACTGAAGAAGAGCTGGGCATCAAGCCGCTGTTTTTTGAGCATAGCTTTTACTGCCGGAAATGCGGAAATATGGGCACCTCCAAAACGTGTCCGCACAGCGCGAGAGATCACATCCATTTATCAGGCACCAAAGTGAGAGAGCTTCTCCGCCAAGGCAAAAAGCCGCCGAAAGAATTCAGCCGGCCCGAAGTTGCAAGCGTGCTGATAAAAGGGCTCCATCAGCAGCCTGTTGCCATTCAGAGAAACAGCGGGGGATCAGAATGACACACAACCCGAATATCGTTTGGCATCCAGCGGTGATCCAAAAATCTGACAGACAGAGCTTAAACGGGCATAAAAGCTGCGCCCTTTGGTTTACCGGTCTGTCCGGCTCAGGAAAATCAGTGCTTGCCAATGCCGTAGATGAAAAGCTCTATCACATGGGAATTCGGAGTTATGTTCTTGACGGCGATAATATCCGCCACGGATTGAATCGAGATCTCGGCTTTCGGGCTGAGGACAGAATCGAAAACATCCGCCGGATCGGGGAAGTCGCGAAGCTGTTTGTCGATAGCGGCCAAATGATCTTAACAGCCTTTATTTCTCCGTTCAGAGAGGATCGGGATATGGTCAGAGAGCTGTTTCCCGATGGAGAATTTCTCGAAATTTATGTGAAGTGCCCGCTCCAGATTTGTGAACAGCGGGATCCGAAAGGCCTTTATAAAAAAGCGCGCAACGGAGACATTAAACATTTCACGGGGATTGATTCTCCCTATGAAGCGCCTCTTTCTCCCGATTTGATCATTGAATCTGACCAAACTTCCATTGCGGATGGAGCTGATTTGATCATCAAAAAATTGCAGCACAAAGGCATCATTTAAAAAACCCGACATTGATCGGGTTTTTTTATTTAGCAAACTGCGCAATCAGGCTGTTTATTTTTTCTTTTTCCTCATAAAAGAGCCCGTGCCCATTGTTTTCAAACGGAACCAATTCTGACTGCTTTATGCCGCGTTTTAATTCTTTGGCAAAATCAAACGGAGCGATTTTGTCCTTTCTGCCATGCAAGATGAGTGTCGGCACCTTGATTTCCGCCAGATCCTTTCTGAGATCCTCGTCTCTTAACGCAATGCCTGAGTGAATCGTTCCGTAAGAGGAAGCATCCAGCAAAAGATTCTGAAACCATTGCTGGAACTCCGGAGAAACTTGTTTCTCGAAAAACTGTCTTCCCAGGTCAGCAAGCGTCTTCGGCCGATCGCTTTTGAATTGTTCAATCATGTCATCAATGTCCTGTTTCCTCATGCCGTACGGATAGCCCGGGCGCTTTGTAAATGCTGGCGCGGCCGCTGACAATAAAACCAGTTTATCGATATCGGCGCTCTCATGCCTTGCCATGTAGCGGATTGCAATCGCACCTCCCATCGAAAAGCCGGCGAGAATCGCATTCTCAAGCTGCAGCGTATAAATGACGGCCTTCACGTCATCTGCCATCGTATTATAATCGTAGCCTTCCCACGGGCGATCGGAATCACCGTAGCCCCGAAAATCGATGCCAATAAAACGGAATCCTCTTTTCGGCAGCTCATTCATTTGATATTCAAACATCTTATGGTTCAGCGGCCAGCCATGCAAGAAGATAATAGGCCTTCCATGCCCGATATCCTCCACAAACAGTGTCACATGCTCCTCGGTTTTTACGTAATGCCCCACTCCACATTCCTCCTATTCCCTTTTCTTTCCCGTCTTGTAAACGCCTTGACGTGCGGGAAGCTTTGCATTTATGCTTACAAAACAAGCGGGGTGCAGCACCCAGAAAAGGCTCTTCACGTTTTACTATATGTATCAATCCGCGGAAACGATCAATGAAATTGATCCTGATGGCTTTAGGTCATTCAGGAATGTAAAGGATGTCAAATGATGAATAAAACAGCGATTCAAAAACCGTACGTACCAGAAAACCTGCAAGCTGCCGATTTTCATGAAACGGCTGCAACAGATGATGTGATCAGCATGCATTTATTTGAAGATTGTTCAATTTCCGGTGAGGACATAGACAGGCTTTGTATTGAAAAAACCGTATTTCGGAATGTCGTGTTTATCGATGTTTCCTTTCGTTTTATTGAGCTGACAGATGTGATTTTCGAAAAATGTGATGTATCGAACGCCGATTTCAGCGGGGCTGTTCTGCACAGAACTTTATTCAAGCAATCGAAAATGGTCGGGATGAACCTGGCGGACTCAACGCTGCGGAATGTATCGTTCGAGGAATGTCACGGACAATTCAGTTCATTTTATTATTCGAGTATGAAACACGTTCTATTTCATCATTGTGTCCTTCTGCAAAGTGAATGCAGCAGCATGGCGCTTCAGCAGACACACTTTGATGCGTGCGAACTGGAGGGCGCCAACTTTACCGGTACGTCACTTCAAAACGTGGACATCAGTTCCTGCCGGTTTGAACAGATCCATGTCTCACTAGACAAATTAAAGGGCTGCAAAATTGCTCCGGAGCACGCAATGGCCTTTGCCAGAGCGCTGGGAGCTGTCATCGTCTAGCTTAAGCCTGCGTCATCAGGCGGCGGGCTGTATCTGCAGCCGCCTTGATGCCGATTTTCAGATCCTGAAGAGACGCATAGGAATACGACAGCCGGATGCTGTGCCGGTCTTCGCCGTCATAAACGGAACCGGGGTTCACCAGCACCTGCTGTTTCAATAATTCAAGAAACAGCTGCCTGACAGGCAGTTGTTTGTGGAATGTGACCCATATATAAAAGCCGCCGGCTGGGATTTCCCACTCGGCAATATCTCCTGCATACTGCTGAAGAAGCTGAAGTGCCGCGTCTCTCCTTTTCTTCAGCTCCTTTCTTACCCAAGCGAGGTGTTCTTCATAATATCCTTGTGACAGCCATTGCGCCGCGGCCCATTGAGAGAGGCCGCTCGATCCGTAATCCGTCTGCATTTTAATGTCAGCCAGCCTTTCAATAACTGGTTCCGGGCCGGCCAGCCAGCCGATTCGAAGACCGGGGCTTACTGTTTTCGAAAACGTGCCGAGATACAGGACATTGCCTTCCTGATCCATCGACTTTAACGGCAGCGGCGGCTGTTCTTCAAACCACAAATCACCGTACGCATCATCCTCAATGACCGGCAGCTGCTCTTTTTTTGACAGACTGACAACCTCTTCCCTTCTCTTCTCTGTCATGACAATGCCAGTCGGATTATGAAACGACGGGATCGTGTAAAGCAGCTGGCCACCGTATTGCTTCCGGTAAGCTGAAATCAGCCCCGCCTGCATTCCTTCTTCATCCATCGGCACACCGCGAAGCCGCATCCCTGCGGATTGAAAAACATGCAAAGAGTGAAGATAGGAAGGTTTTTCTGTCAAAATGACTGAGTCCCGCTTTAAAAGCCCGATCGAAATGAGCTGGAGCGCCTGCAGTGCGCCGGATACAATTAAAATGGCTGAAGGTGACACATTGATATGCTTTGTTTTTAAATGCTCAGCCACCGCCTCTCGCAGGTCTATATTCCCTTTCGGCTGTTCGTATCCTAAAGACAGAACATGCGGATTGATTTGCTGAAACATCCTGCGCATCGTTTCAGCCGGCAGCAGCTCTGGTGAAAGCTCTCCCGTCCCCAGCCGAATGATATCCGCTCGCGCCTCGTTTTTATTGATATCCTGAATGATAGAAGAATTGGGATGATGAATCCCTGAGCGGACATAGGTGCTCCAATCAAGCGGCGGAGCTGACGCAAGCACGCTCCATGTGCTGTTTACTACCTTTGTGCCGCCGCCTCTTCTCCCCTCTAACAGACCTTGAGACGTGAGTTCATCAATCGCCGATGTCACTGTGCTTCGGTTGACCTGAAACATATCCGCCAGCGTTCTTTGCGACGGAATTTTCGTCCCTACAGCCCACTCGCCATGGAGAATTTTTTCTTTTATATATTGTTCGATTTGCCGATGAAGCGGAATGTCCGATTCACGGCTTGGCTGCCAATGTGACAACGTCAAGCCCCCTTTTTTTACATTATACATTTGGCTGGTTTCAAAACCAACCAAATGGCCGGAGACATGTAAAATCTTCTCTATTATTATGAGAAAAACAGATGTGAAAGGAGTTTTTCAGCATGAATGCAATGATTCACGGAATCGTGCTGGCCTTCAGCTTAATTTTGCCGCTGGGGGCGCAGAATGTGTTTATTTTTCAGCAGGGAGCGTGGCAAAGGCATATTTGGCTGGCGCTTCCAGCCGTCATCAGTGCTTCTGTCTGCGATACCCTGCTCATTGTGTTAGCGGTTGCGGGTGTATCTGTCATTGTGCAGCAGGTGCCTGTTTTTGAGACGGGAATGATGGCCGTGGGATTTTTGTTTCTCATTTACATGGGCTGGGTGACATGGAACAGCCGTCCGAAAACGGATGACAAAGAAAACAATATATTCACAGCAAAGAAACAAGCCGCATTTGCCGCAGCCGTGTCTCTGTTAAACCCGCACGCCATTTTAGACACTGTCGGCGTCATCGGTACAAGCTCTTTACAATATTCTGGACTGGAGAAATGGCTCTTTATGGCCGCCTGCATCGCTGTGTCTTGGATTTGGTTTATCAGTCTTGCAATAGCGGGCCGGCTGTTTCAGACGATAGATACGAGCGGCAGGCTTATGTTGATCGTAAACAAATGTTCTGCGGTGGTAATGTGGACTGCCGCCGTCTATTTCTTGTTCTCGATCTTTCGTTAACTGGAGGAAACCACAGCCTAAACATCGAATTCTATTTAGAAAAGGGGGCGATGTTTGTGACTGATGCTAAACAGTTTTATGACTACCATTCCTGGGCGAACAAGCGAATCTTGAACCATATCGAACACCTGCCGGAGGAAACTGCTTATCAAGAAGTAAAGAGCGTATTCCCTTCAGTCAGTGACGTACTGCTTCATATGTGCAGGGCTGACTACATATGGCTGAACGTTCTTTCGGGAGTGGACTACCAAGAGATTATAGACGGCACAGGCAAATTCGAGTCCGCGCATGGCAATATGGAAGCGATTAAACAGCACGCTTCCGAGTTGGAATTACAGTATCATCATTTCTTCAGCCGCCAAACGGACTTAGAACAGACCTTCTCCATGCAGCATCCGAAACTCGGTACACTGGAATCAACCTATGCAGACACCATCCTGCATGTCGTCAATCACGGCACTTATCACAGAGGGAACGTGACGGCCATGCTAAGACAGCTGGGCCATTCAGGCGTACCTACTGATTATATGTACTATTTATATGAGAAAAGAGAAAGCAAGGGCTAAACTGTCCTTGCTTTTTTTGGCGGAAAAGCCTCAAATGGAACCTATTAACTTTTACATACCTGTATAAGCACGCTCCACATCAAGCTGTACAGGCCTGCCGCTTCGATACGAATCGGTCGCGGCGATGCCGACTTCTAAATTGATCGTCGCATCGACATCTGTCACAATCGGTGTTTTTCCATTCCGGACGCACTCTGCAAAATGCTGCAGTTCTAAGCAGTAGGCTTCATGAAAACGAGTTTGAAAGTCTGGGATGATCTCATAGCTGCTCCCTTTAGCGGTCAGGATGGTCACATTTTGGTTTCTCAATGCCCCTATGAAAATACTGCCTTCTGTCCCGATAATTTCTGCACGGATGTCATGGCCGTATGGAGAGGTTCTGCTTGCCTCGACGTCTCCCGCTGCGCCGGAATCAAACTCTAAATACGTCAGCGCCTGATCAACATCGCCGTATTGTTCCATAAACGGGTTGTTTAAAATCCGGCCGTGTCCGGAAACAGAAGTGATCTCCGCTCCGAGCAAATAACGGGCAATATCGTAATCATGGATGGAACAGTCGATAAAGATCCCTCCGCTATGTTTGATAAACTCAGCGGGAGGCGCTCCCTGATCGCGTGTAAAGCCTTTATAATAGATGGGTTTGCCGATCTCACCCGCGTCTATCCGCCGTTTCGCATCCGCATATGCAGGATCAAAACGCCTCATAAAACCGACTTGGCAGATGACACCTGTCTCTTTTATTTTTTCAGAAACTGATTTTGATTCCTCAAGGTTTAATGTCAGCGGTTTTTCAACGAAAATCTGCTTGCCGTTTTCCGCCGCTTTGATGATCATTTCCCCATGTGTGCTTGTCGGCGTTACGATGACCACTGCATCAATCTCGGAATCTGCTAAAATCTCATGCGGATCATCCGACCATTTTTCAAGCCCGAATTCTTTAGCGACCTGCTCGGCTCTTTCTGTCATCGGATCACCGACACTGACAAGCTCAGCTCCCGGAACGCTGGTCATAAGGTTTCTTGCGTGATAGTATCCCAGTCTCCCTAACCCTAATACCGTGCATCTTACTCGATTCCCCATGTCCTCATCTCCTTATTCTCCTTTTTTTTCGCCTAATGAAAGCGCTTTACCAGAATGATTAAAAAAATAGCGGTTCATCCACTAATTGGCCGATATATTTTTGCGCAAGCGCTTTCTCAAAAGGTGATTTCATTTTACAATGTCCTTTCTTCCCATGCAATATCTTTTTCGCCTTCGCTGTCAAAAAGAAAAGAACCCGCTGCATTATCGGATTCTTTTCTTGAACGGTGCTGTAGAATGTCTGATCACTAGCTCGGGTGATAACACTATTTTTTGTTTTGCCTTTCGTTTTCCTTCGATTTCTTCCGCCAGCAGTTCAATGACGCGCTGCCCCATTTCTTTAATCGGCTGGGCTACCGTTGTCAGGGGCGGATCGATCATTTCAGCAAGGATGGTGTTATCAAACCCGATGATGGACAGGTCATCCGGAACCTTGATGCCTCTTATTCTCGCCGCCTGAATGGCGGCACAGGCCAATACATCGTTAAAAGCAAAAATAGCGGTTGGCCTATCCCTGTCCAGCAATTTTCCCGCCTCTTCCTTTCCGCTCTCCAAAGAGAAGCGTGTCGGAACGATCAGCGACTCATCGACCGGCACATTCGCTTCCCCCATCGCCTGCCGGAATCCTTTGATTCTGTCTGTTTCACCTGTCGTTGACCCGTCACCCACAATGCAGGCAATCCTCGTGTGGCCCAGTGACAAAAGATGCTTGGCAGCCTCATACCCGCCGAGAACATCATCCATCACAACAATATCCATCGGAAGAAGGGGCTTATCCTGAGAAATCATGGCGAGCGGGATATGTTCGCTAATGATTTCCTCTAAAGCTGACATGCTGTCATGATTCTCAATTCCTGTCGCAAAAATGATGCCGTCTACGTTTTTTTGCTTTAGGACAGAAAAATATTTCGTTTCTTTTTTCGGATCGTAATCGGTACTGCAAATGATCATCTGAAAACCAAGCTCATCCGCTCTTTCCTCTATGCTTTTCGCGAGCTCGCCGTAAAACGGGTTTGAAATATCAGGCGTCACAAGGCCGATAATATTGGTCCGCTTTCCCGATAAAGCAGCGGCGTGGACATTGGGCGTGTACTCCATTTCCTTCATCACATTCATGACCCTTTGCCTTGTTTTGTCACTGATCCGGCCCGTATGGTTAATGACGCGCGATACGGTCGTGATCGAGACACCCGCCTTCCTCGCCACATCGTAAATTGTCGTTTTCATCTTCATCCCTCGTCTGCTCATTGAACTTTCCGGCTGACAATTTTCCGGTATTCAATTGGTGAAATGCCTTCAATTTGCTTAAAGAGCTTTGAAAAGTATGTCGGGTCCTCCATTCCAATCGTTTCCGCGATGACGCCCATTTTATCATTTGTCGAGGATAAAAGACGCTTTGCTTCAGTCATTCTCACCCGATTTGTGTATTGCCCCGGCGTGACACCAAGCACTTGCTGCATGCAGCGGGTCACATAATCCTGATTATAGTGCAGGGCGAGCGACAGATCCTTGATTGTCGTTTTCTCCTTATAATGCTCCTGTAAGTATCGGGCCGCCTCCCATGCCACCCGCTCTTTTGCAGACGGAATTTGAAACGCCTCCTTTTGAAGGTGCAGCATCAGCTCTTCAAACAAGATTTGTTTTCTGAGCGGCAAATCGGAGTTTTCTGCGGAGTAATCAATGAGCCTTTCAAACTGCTGCGCCATAAATTGCGGGCGTTGCACCTTGCCTTTTCTCGGCAATGCGAGCCCGTAGCGGGCCGGCTCCTCGAAGCTCCCCTTTTCCTGCTGAAGCTCTGCCCAATTGCTGCCCCCTTTTGCGGTAAATTCATATTGATGTTCATCAAAGTGAAGCCAATAATAGGAGGTCGCTTCATCACTGCCCTTTGTCCCATAGTGTTCAAGACCGGGAGAAAGCAAGATATATTCGCCCCCTTCAACAGAGAACGATTTTTCATTTTCAGTGATATATAACGTCCCCTGCTTGACGTATATCAGATCAAATACAGAAAAAACGCGTTTGACATGGGTTTCTCCTTTTTTAAAAACCCCTTCTCCGGCTGCAATAAACACCGGAAAAGGCGGGACTGTAAACAGGATGCGAGGCAATTTGATCACCCTCCTTTTTAAGTCGGATTTTTGCAAGAAGTATCGTTTCTCTCCCTTTTTATTATAAGGAAATGGAGGTACACTTTAAAACGTTGATTTTATTTACGAAAGGGGTTAGACACTATGAAACAAGCTGTCTTTAAATCAACTGCTTTGAAAAAACCCGCTGACAAATCGTTCTCATTATTTTCGCTTACTTGGCCGATCTTTATTGAGGTCTCATTATATATGTTTATGGGTAATGCTGATACACTGATGCTCAGCCAATACTCAGATAACAGTGTGGCGGCAGTCGGCGTCAGCAACCAGATTTTGAATTTAATTATCGTGATGTTCAGTTTTATCGCAACAGGAACAACTGTTGTCATCTCACAATTTTTAGGATCCCGGAAAAAGAAAGAAGCTATGGAAGTCGCTTATGTGTCAATCGCAGCCAACTTCTTCATCAGCCTTGCGATCAGCGCTCTCATCTTTTTTGCGGCAGTTCCTCTGCTTCATATGATGGGATTATCAAATGAGCTGATGCCTGACGCTAAAGTCTTTTTACAAGTTGTCGGAGGTCTGTCCTTTATTCAGGCTTTAATCATGACATTCAGCGCGATCTTAAAAAGCTATGGCTACACAAAGGATACAATGTTTGTCACAATCGGCATGAACATTTTAAACATTGCCGGAAACTTTGTTGTCATTTTCGGTCTGTTCGGCTTTCCAGTTCTCGGCGTAGCCGGTGTTGCCATGTCCACATCTATCGCGCGTGTTATCGGATTAATCGCGATGATTGTCATTGTAAACAAACGCATTCAGCTGAAGATGTCGTTGAAAAAAGTATTTCATATGCATAAAGACCATTTGCGCAAGCTGCTGAAAATCGGCATTCCTTCAGCAGGCGAACAGCTTTCTTATAACCTTTCGCAAATGATTGTCACTTATTTTATTGCCATCATGGGGGCGCAGGCTTTAACAACCAAAGTGTATACGCAAAATATTACGATGTTTATTCTGCTCTTCGGGACTGCGATCAGCCAAGGCACACAAATTTTAATCGGCCGCTATATCGGCGGCAAACAGTTTGACGCCGCTTATGAGCGCTGCATGAAAAGCTTGTATTGGGCGCTCGGAATCGCTGCGGCCACATCTGTTTTGATGACAATCTTTTCAAAAGACCTTATCGGCATCTTCACACAAAGCCCTGATATTATTGCTACCGCAAGCCTTTTGATTGCGATGACCATCATCCTTGAACCGGGCCGCTCGTTTAATGTGATTATTATTAACTCTCTGCGCGCCGCGGGGGATGCGAAATTCCCGGTCTACATGGCGATGATTTCCATGTGGGGCATCGGCCTTCCGCTTGCTTATCTATTCGGCATTCATCTCGGTTTCGGGCTTGCCGGCGTATGGATTTCTTTTATCGCGGACGAATGGGTCCGGGGAATCTTAATGTACAGAAGATGGCGCTCACGGATCTGGATTCAAAAAGGTATGGCGTAACACCCGGCAGAACAAGCCGGGTGTTTTTTTACAGCTCGGACAGAATCAATTTTGCTTCGCTGTCTGTTAAGGCATGCTTGTGTCCAAATACGTTGTACTGCTCTGCTCGGATTTTTTCCAGAATGGCTCGGTACAGCTGAGCTGCAGCTTTTACCGCTTTTTGAGAATACTGAGGGAAAATCGGCAGGGCATCCAGGCACTCTTCAAGGTAGGCCTCCGCTTCAAAAGCGATGTACTCCCACGTCATCGTGAACGCTTTATTGACGGTGCCTTTTTGGAGATCGTCTTCCGTATAGCCGAATTGCTGCATCACCTGGCGGGGAATGCGGTTTTTTTGATGCTGGTCCGTTCCGAGATTGTTTAAAATTCGAATCAGCTGTATGGCCAAGCCGAGAGAGACCGCTGCTTGTTTGAGCTGATCTTGATTTCGGCGCGTCAGCATCGGCAGCAGCATCAATCCCGCGTTTCCGCCCGTCTGATATGCGTCCATGAGCAGTTCATCAAGGGTTTCATGCGTCTTCGATTCATCTTTCTTTGCGGCAAGGAACTCCCGAAAAGGCTCGCTGTCTAATGTAAATGTCTGATACGCATGGTCGAACGCTTTCCACAAATCGTGTTTCCCGTTACTTGCCCTTTGAAAAACATGTTCAGCCTCAGCTTCAAATACAGGTATCGCCTTCTCGTCTGCACTGGCTGCCGTATGACAAAACGCCAAAACGGCCCAAGCAGCTTGTCTTTGCTTCAGCGGGAGAAATGAGAATGCCTGGTAACAGGCTGGCGCGTATTCGCTGACAATCTGTCCGCACTGCTGATAAGCTTCTTTTATCTCTTTCATTTCTTTTCACTCCTATGTATCACTGCTTCTTCAAGTCTATTATGTTTTCTCCTAATTGTATATGAAGAAAAAGCCGATTCTTACTTTGTAAAAGTAACAAGAATGAAAAATGCGCAACATGCTGCTTCAATCATATAAACCTCGAATACCTAGTCTGAACAGGACCATCAACGAGATATGCTTTTTTATTTTTAATGCCATACAACAGATAGAGATTAAACACTTCTCAATCACTGATTCAATAAAAGAGGAATCACGGAAAAAAGGGCTAATTGTTATTTAATACATTATAGTAATGGAGTGAGTTCAGTGATAAAATTTTTTGAATATAACTGGCAGGTTAGAGATCAATGGTTTACTTGGTGTCATCAACTAAGCACTGAAGAGTTACTTAAAAACCATCTTGGCGGGGTAGAGAATATTTTATATACCCTTTTTCATATTATTGACGTGGAATATAGTTGGGTTCGTGCTATCCAAGGAAAAGAAGATATCGTTGTTCAGTTCGCTGATTATCATACACTCGATAAAGTGAAATCCCTCTCAAATACATTCCGAACTGAAATTATTGATGTTTTAGAAACACATTCAGAGCAAATAAAAGATGAACTTGTAAGCGTTCCTTGGGAGAAAGATGTTCTATATACGCGAGATGAAATATTACACCATATAATCGCTCACGAAATCCACCATATTGGTCAACTTTCTGTATGGGCTAGGGAATTAAAGTTAAGCCCAGTATCAGCTAGTTTTATCGGCAGAACATTAAAACCTATTCATTCATATTGAAGGAACGTGGGGACTTTGGCGCAACAACACTTCGATATTGCTGTTGTAAAAAAAAGGATAGATAGAGCATATATTTCTCTGCCCATCTATCCTTTCTTATTTTAATCTATACATCTCCGGCTTTTAAAAACATTTGCATAGAACCTACCTCTCGTCAATATCAATCCGATACGCCTCAAACCATGTATGAATTTGGGCAAGATGGGCGATCAGCTGCGGTCCTTTCATCAGCTGTCCGTACCATGGGACCTGAAAGGAGGAGCCTTCCGTCTCTAAAAGCTGATCCAATTGGTTTCTGTCCAGCAAGGTATGGAGCACGGAGTCCTTTTGGCTCCTGATCGCTTTCAGCCACTCGCTGACGCCTTTTGTATATTCAGGATGGTGCGTTTTCGGATACGGGCTTTTTTTACGATATAAGATGTCATCAGGCAAAATGCCTTCAAGCGCTTTTCGCAAAATGCCTTTTTCCCGGTTGTCATGCATTTTCATTTCCCATGGGATATTCCAGACGTACTCAACGAGCCGATGATCTGCAAACGGCACCCGCACCTCAAGGCTCGCCCCCATGCTCATGCGGTCCTTCCGGTCCAAAAGATTGGTCATAAACCAAAGCATATTTAAATAGAACAGCTGTCTCCTTGCTTTATCCTCACCTGTTTCACCGTCTAATAACGGCGTTTCGGCCAGGGTTTCTTCGTATTTTGCATGTACGTATTCCTTCAAATTCAATTTTTTCTGCCACGTATCGGAGAGCAGCTTCACCCGCTCTTCAGTTGATCTCATCCACGGAAAACCGGACTCAACGTCTGCTGTATGGAACCACGGATATCCGCCGAAAATCTCATCCGCGCATTCTCCTGACAGGCTGACGACAAAGTCCTTTTTGATTTCACGGCAAAACCACAATAGGGATGAGTCGACATCAGCCATTCCCGGCAGGTCTTTGACCAGAACGGCTTCCTCCAAATGATCGACGAGATCTTTTTGGCTGATGACGCATTTATGGTGCGTCGTGCCGAAAGCCTCTGTCATTTTTTCAATCCACGGCCCGTCGTCATTCGGCTGAAAGGCGCTCGCTTGAAAAAATTTGTCGTTTTCTTCGTAATCAATCGAATAAGTATGAAGCGGGGCTTTTCCTTCCTTTTCAAAATGGCCTGCGGCAATGGCGGTAATCGCACTCGAATCAAGTCCGCCGGATAGGAACGTACAAACCGGAACATCCGACACTAGCTGCCGCGTCACCGCATCCTGAAACAACGATCTCACATTGGCCACACTGTCTTCAAAGCTGTCCGTATGTTTCTCGCTTTTGACATTCCAATAACGCCATATGTTCAGTCCGTCTTTAGAAAACGTCAGCGCATGGGCTGGACGGACTTCATTAATGCCTTTAAACACGCCTGTCCCCGGGGTTCTGGACGGTCCGAGCCCGAAAATTTCCGAGAGACCCGTTCTGTCCACCCGCGCCTTCACCTCGGGGTGTGCGAGGATGGCTTTGAGTTCTGATCCGAAGAGAAAAGAAGAGCCTTGCTCCGTATAAAAAAACGGCTTCACGCCAAGACGGTCTCTCGCCGCAAACAGCAGATCACGCTTTTCATCCCACACGGCAAAGGCGAAAATGCCGTTCAAGCGATCCACACAATTCTCCTGCCATTCAATGTAGCTGTGCAGCAACACCTCGGTATCAGATGTCCGCTCGAACTGATGGCCCCGCGCCCGCAGCTCTTTGCGCAGATCTTCCGTGTTATACAGCTCACCATTGTAAATAATTGTGTACGTATCCCCTTTATAGGTGCATGCCATCGGCTGGCGTCCGCCTTCAATATCAACAACCGCAAGCCTTTTATGTCCGAATAAAACATGGTGCTCTCCCCAAACGTTAGAATCATCAGGCCCCCGTTTGGAAAGAGTGTCTGTCATTCTGTTCATCGTTTGTTTTTCTTGGACGAGCTGCTTTTTAAAGTCGACCCAACCCGTAATTCCACACATGTGATATCAGCTCCAATCCCGTTTCTTTCGGTATCAAATTCGTTTCTTTCAGCACCTTAGTAAGTTTATGCATCTATAGACAGATAGTTGATTTGTCCACAAAAGAGTTGTATGGGACAGGCTTGTATTGGAAAGAAAAGAGAGGAACGAAGAAAAAAGGAGAGCACTTCATTTATGAAACGAAAACAATTTCTATATAAAGATGAACAGAAATGGGAATACGGCACCATTCTGGTCGAAGAAGGCATATGCTTAATCGAAAACCAGGAAGGTGATGTGCTGCTGGCGGAAAGTCTTCAAAACAGACCGATCTGGATTCAGCGCGAAGGGAAGTGGGAGCAGGCCGATTTTCAGGACAAAATGGTTCTGACATGTTGCGGAGAAGACATCTCCCTTTCCGGCGGAGAATGCATACGCTATGAAAAATCGGTAAAACGTCCGCTTATGACGCTTCTGGATTCGCTGGATGATGAAACCTTTCTCGCTTTTTTGCAGCATTTGCACAGCTTTGGTTTATCGGTATTCGATTGCGTGTTTTCTTATAATAAAGAGGTCTTTTCAAATATCTCAGAGGAACATGGTGTTTCCTTTTATCACTTTTCAAATGATACCGCCCAATGCGCGCTGCAGCACCACTACAGCAGAGGAGCGGCTGGCGACCGGTTCGAATGGACGGCTTCCGATGGAAAACGTTCCATTATGTATTCAGCGGTCCAGCGGGGACGCAAATAAAAAAGCGGTGCTTCAGCACCGCTTTTTCTTTATTTTTCTACAACAACCTTTACAGCCTTGCTTTCTTTTTTATCCGTATCAGCTGCCGTGACGTACAGCACCGTACCGGCTTTTTGTTTTTTGATTTTTACCGTAAAGGCACCTTTTGCGTCAGCTTTACCAGAAGCGATCACTTTTTTCGATTTGTTTTTCACTTTGATTACCGCTTTGCTGTTGGCCGTGCCTTTTACTGCTGTGTCTTTCGTTTTGACAGCCTTTACTTTCGGTGTGCCGGATGGTTTTCCTTTCACGACAACCACTTGTATGGATGTTTTTGCATCGCCTTTTGAGGCTTTCACATGCAGGACTTTATCTTGTTTCTGAGTCGGGATGCTGACTTTAAATGCACCGTCTTTTCCCGCTTTGGCACTGCCGAGTTTTTTCTTGCCGCTCATCACCTCGATCAGCGTGCCTTCTTTCGCTTTTCCTCTGACGGCTGTTTGCGTGCTTTCCAGCTTATTGACCTTCACCTGTAAATCAACAGCGCTGACAGCCTGCATCACATTCAGCCGGCCGAATCCGGAATGCCAGTCAACTCCTGGAATGCGGGGAATTTCGATTGGATCGCCATTATCGTCATACATTTCCTCTTCTTCACCGTCGGCGCTTTCAAAGGAAATATCGTCCGCTGTCTTTTTCAGGATATCCTCTGCTTCTGTTCTTTTAAGTTTCGGATTTTGCGCAAACAGCAGCCCTGCCGCAGCTGCCGCATAAGGCGTCGCCATGGACGTTCCGCTCATGTACGTCACATTTCCGTTCGGCACCAAGCTCGGGATATCAGAACCCGGCGCACTGATGTCGAGACCTTTCCCGTAGTTAGAAAAGTCTGCTGTCATATCCATGCGGTTCGTCGCTCCGACTGACATGACATATTTAGAGGAAGCTGGGTAAGATAAGGAATTGGCTCCGTCATTTCCGCTGGCTGCCGCAATCAGGACGTTTTTGTCAGCCGCGTATTTCAAAGCAAATTCAAGCACGCGGCTGTAGCCTCCGCCTAAGCTTAAGTTAATGACCTTTGCTCCTTTGTCAGCTGCGTATTTGATGCCGAGGGCAATTTGTTCAGTATCTCCGGAGCCTGTTGAATCAAGCACCTTAACCGGTATAATTTTCGCTTTGGCGTTCAGGCCAGTCATGGAATAGCCGTTATCACTTTGGGCGGCGATAATGCCGGCGACATGCGTTCCATGCCCTTGATCATCCATTGCATTGTTATTCCGTCCCACAAAATTGTGTCCCAGATCGGTTCTTACTTTCCCTTTTAAATCAGCAAGCGTACTGTCTACACCTGTGTCCACAACCGCAATCAATGTATCGTTCAGCTTGCGCTTGGACAGCAATGTGCTGGCAGGCTCATATTTGACATCTGCATTTTTGATGCCGCCGTTTTCACCATTGTTTCTAAGCGGCCACTGGTAAGAGTACTGAACGTCGTTAGACATGCTTTTGTATTCCTGAACCGGTTCAGCAAATTCTACGTTAGACATTTTGGATAATGTCGCGGCAGCGCTTTTCACACGTTTTGCGCTTGCCGTGTATGTCCCGCTTTGCTTTTGATCCTTCGGCAGTTCAAAAGAATAGAGGTTGTCAAACAGTTTCTTTGCCTTTTTCACATTGGAAATGTCTTGTTTCGATTGCGCGCTGGCAGAAAAGCCCTTCATTTCGTTATGTACTGATGAGAGGCTTTTATTGTCTTTTACCTTAAAAATCACCTTTGTTGTCTGAACTTCGCTTTTTGCCGCCAGACTGTTTTCAGATAAAACCGCTCCTGCCGTCTTGCCCTCAAGCTTTTTGATGTTTAATCGCTCCGCCTGTTTCTTTATATCCCCTTTCAGGAAAGACGGAACGGATTGTAAAGCTGTTTCATATAACCGATTGATTGCTTTTTGATCCTTTTCGGTTACCTTATATGCAGACGCTGCGCCATTTTCTGACACATCGTCAAACATCGGTTTTAACGTCACAAGATCTTGATAGACTTCATTTCTCTCTGTTTTATTGAGTGCGAGTTTTGCAGCAATAAATGGAGCCGCTTTGTAGTAAAGGCTTGTCAGTTCTTTGCCCTCTGCTGTTTGGCTGAGCTGCTCATCACGAATCGCTCTCAGCTTTGCCAGAATGCCTTTTCCCGATTTTTTCTGATCGACACTCATTTCCACCGGGCAGGCTTCTGCCTCTTCCAGATCTGAGGGCTGCTTTTTGGTGCCTGTATATCCAATCGTATATTTGGCTTCGGCAGCTGCTTCTGCGCTTCCTCCGTCTTCCGTTTCCTCTTCCCCAAGGTTCTCAACCTTTACATAGTAAGGGCCGCTCCATGCATAAGGAAAAACAATTTCACTCTTTCCATCCTCTGCTGTGTAGGAACGGTACATGTCAAACGTCTCATCTTTAAGCGCTTTTTCCTTGCTTGGGTAGACAGATACATTCAGAACAGCATCACTCTTAACAGTCAGTGCCATATGAGAGTCTTTCTGAATATCTGCCTTTCCCGGATTCACTTGATACCATTTCGCCTGCTCCGGTTCCTTCATGGTTCCCGTTTGTTCTTTTCCTTTTTCCAGCACACCAGCTACATCAATGGTTCCGGCAGCAGCTGCTTTGGTGCCTGGAGAAAAAAGGCTGAAGATCAGTGCGAAAATGAGCACTGCCGCCAAAAAAGAGCTGAATTTTCTTCGTTTCATGTTATCCCTCCTGTAAAATAATGAATCTTTTTGAAGAGTATCATAATTTCATAGGCCGAGATACCGCTTACAGGGAATTTTAAGGTTATTTTAAATGATTTGGAATATCAGGGAGGAACCATATAAAAAAACCCGATTCTCTTTAGAACCGGGTTCAAGCTTTTTCTATTAAAATAATCGGAATCCAATCGGCAGATGAAGACCGAGCAGCACTGTCAGCACAAGGACAATGATAAAGCCGATCCACAGTCCGCCAGTTGATTTTTCTTTTTTCTTGCGGATCAATAGCATTTCCATCAGGCCGATGGTGATAATGCCAAGCAGCATTTTTCCAGCGTATTCCCCGTTCCAGTTGGCGAAACGGACAAACAGCTCAGCACCTGTCAAAATAATAATGATATAGAATAACCGCAGAATCATATGAGTGATTTTGGCGCCCTTCGCACTTCCTGATGAATACAGCGAGTAGCTGACGAAAAGCAGGATCAGCGCTACCACCCATGATGTAATATGCATGTGTGTCATACATGTTCCCCCTATCAGATAACATTACCCCACTTATAGTACCACGAACTTGTCCCTTGCTACAAAGATGATTCACAGAAAAAGCGGGCGGTTCCTGTGCCGCCCTCCTTATGATCAGCCGATTTGATTTGACAGCGTTCCGATGGGTTCAATCGTGATGTCGATTTGATCGCCTCGCCGCAGAAATTTCGGCGGTGTAAAGCCTTTTCCTACACCAGACGGCGTGCCGGTCGCAATGATGTCCCCCGCTTCAAGCGTCATCCCCATTGAAAGAGTTTCGATTAATTCCGCGACAGAGAAAATCATATCGCTTGCCGAGCCGGATTGGCGCAGCTCGCCGTTGACCCTCGTTTCAACCTTAAGGCGCTCCGGATCGGGAATTAACGATTTATGTACAAGCACAGGTCCCATCGGACATGTCGTATCCAGACTTTTTCCGATAAAAAACTGCTTATGTCTTTTTTGCAGATCCCGCGCCGTGATATCATTCACAATCGTATATCCGAAAATATGGTCATAAGCTTCTTCTTTTGAAATGCGGGTGCCGCTTTTTCCGATGACGACAGCAAGCTCTCCTTCGTAATCGAGCTGAGAGGTGACCTCCTCATGGCTGTTTACCGCATCACCGTGGCCAGTGACTGTTACAGGCGATTTTGTAAATACCATCGGATGCTCCGGAATGTCAGCCTCGCTGCCCATTTCAATTGCGTGATCCCTATAGTTTTTGCCGATGCACATGATATTTTTTGACGGCTTAGGAATAGGCGCATGGAGCTTCACGTCAGATAATGAGTAAATAAATGATCCAAGCTCATCATTTGGTTTCTTCGCCCACTCGGCCAGCTGCCTTGCATGCGCAACAAATTTATCCCCTTCTGCGATACACTCAATCAGCGAACCCGGAATCGTCTCAAGTTCAAACAGTTTTTTTTCAGCCCTTTGCAAGTCCATAATTTTGTCATCTTCAATGATCAGGCCGACAAACATTCGGTTGTAAAGTTCCCCTGTCGCAAATTTCATGTTATTCCTCCATCATCTTTTAAATCAGAGTTCTACTTCAAGTTATTCTCTGTCGAATGCTGAAATTCCTTTTTATCAAATGCGTGTTTTCATTCCCGTTTCGGGACTGGCTCGCTGTACATATCATACAAATGGCTTCTGAGGAGGAGGAAAGAATATGGAAAGCATACATTTATTTTTTCGTCGGCAGCAGCTTAACAGAACGGGGACTGCCAAAGGACTGATGATGACAGACAGAATCGTTTCTCCCATTCTTCTCACACAGCGTGACAGCCTGCAAAAGGCGTCCTATGAAATAAACTGTGATCAGTCTCCGCTCGGTGAAAAAAAGTTTTATCTGAATGCGGAACAAGATGATCCTTCACTGATGCGGCGCAGGCTTGCTTATTGTTTTTTTCATCAAATCGGCGTCGCTTCCCAGGATGCTTCTTACATCTTTCTGATCATCAATGGCCAAAGGGAAGGCATTTATTTAAAAATTGATGGGCTCGATGAGAATCGCCGGCTTCCGAAAGGAGCCATTTATGAAGTGAAGGATACCGATCCGAGGGTTCCGCTGTCTGTTTTCAACCACGACGCTTCCATTGAAAACAGACAGCGCACCGCATACTTACGTGAATTTCTCACGCTGATCTGCACAGCGGAGGATGACGAATTTGCCGAACGAATTAAATTATATCTTGATGTAAAGCTGTTTTTCCTATGGCTGATCGGCAGCGCCTGCACCCGCCAAGCCTTTTATTACGGCTTTTGTTTGAACGAGGCCGGCCGCTTTCACATCGCTCCAATGGAAACAAAAGCGCTTGCCGCATACGGATTTACAGAAGAAGACCCTCTATTGACAAACGGCCGTACACTTGCGTCAAGACTTCTCTCCATCCCAGCTTTCCGGGCACAATATCACGCGCTAATGAAAAACGTACTGAGCCGGGAGTTTACGATCGACCGTCTGTCTCCGTTTATCAGGGACTGGCATTTTGACATTTGTCAAAGAGCAAGCGATGATCCGCATATGAAAAAAAGCCCCTTACAATTAGAGAAGGAGCAAGCAAATATCCTGCGCGAAATCGAAGAGCGGCAGGACTTTTTACAAGTACACCTGGCGAGACTATAGTCCTTTCTCCACCAGAGCAAGTCAAAAAGACCGCAGCAAAAATTGTCGCTTTTTTAGTCAAATTGACGAAAGGCAACCTTTTCAGCCAAAATAGGTTATACTATCTATATCCTGTATGCATCAAAATAAAATCTAGAATTGGAGATTGTTTCATGAATACAAAAATTGAAGAAATGAGAGTTATGCTAATTGAAACAGCACAAAAATACGGTATGAATTCGAAAGAAACGATTCAATGCAGCCAAGAGCTGGACAGTCTGCTCAATATTCGAATTAAAGAAGAAATCACCTCTTGGGGGCAAAACGCCCGTGTGTGATCATATGATATGTATTTAAAGGCTTCCCGCCTCACCCGCCGCTATTGCTCATCAACATCCTGAGATATGCTTCAGGGCGAGAATTTGCCGTCCGAAAACAAGAACAATTCAGCAGACCCTTTCAGGATCAGCATGAAATATCACGGCAGATAACACTCCAGCAGCACGAATTACTCCGAAAGACATTTCCTGTACCTCTTTTGCACATACACCAACGCAACACACTATACAATCACGCAGGCGGACAGCGGCAGCATCGCCGCATTTCCGCTTGGCCATATACAATACCCAGCTTCTGAAATGTGTAAATCTTCATCTGGAAAAAATAAACGGATTTTTTTATACATCTCTCCGGCATGTCCCCATTTAATTTTCTCTCACACAAATGTGCGTTTGTCATAAGCTATCGTGAATAGCCCAGCAGAAACAAATCTTGTCCTTACTTTACCTGCCTTTTTTCAATTTTACAACAAAGGATGTGCTCGTATGCCGGCAATCGTCGGAGCGTTTAAAATTAATGCGGTCGGTACGAGCGGAGTCGTTCATATCGGAGACTGCATTACCATTTCTCCTCAAGCCGAGGTCAGAACGTTTGCCGGGGCAGGCAGCTTTAATACCGGTGACAGTCTGAAGGTGATGAATTATAAAAACGCAACGAATGTGTACGACAATGATGTGGTTGATCAGCCGATCGCAGGCAATGCGTAAAGGAGTGGTGCTTCATGAATTTTTATATCAATCAAACCATCCAAATTAACTATCTCCGGCTGGAATCAATCAGCAACTCCTCCATACTGCAAATCGGGAGCGCCGGATCTATTAAGTCTCTTTCAAACTTGTATAATACGGGCAGCTATGTGGAACCCGCACCTGAGGTTTCCGCTTTGGGGGAACAGGTTGAATCGGAAGGGCCCGATACAGGATCATTGGTGCCGCTCCAGCCCCCTGGCCGTTAATAATAAGATGAGAGGTGAAAGAACATGTATGATCAATCCATTTCCTCTTACTTGCAAAATTTGAATTCCTTCGTTCAGCAGCAGGCGCTGCATATTCAGCAGCTCGAACGCCAGCTGAAAGAGATGCAAACTGAAATGAATACGATGAAACAGCGGCCGGCCACAACCATTGAGCGTGTGGAATATAAATTTGATCAGCTGAAAATCGAACGGCTCGACGGCACGCTGAATATCGGTTTAAATCCGACAGACCCGAACAGCGTTCAAAACTTTGAAGTGAGCCAGGCTACACCGGAAATCGGAATGATGCAGCAGGAAGAGAGCGCACAGCTCATGCAGCAAATCCGGCAGAACGTCGACATGTACTTAACCGAGGAAATCCCGGCTGTTTTGGAGCAGCTAGAAAACCAATATGACAGCAGGCTTGACGATACAAATCGGCATCATGTAATTGAGGACATCAGAAAACAAATAGACAGCCGGATTCACTATTATATGTCCCATATCAAAAAAGAAGAAAACACGCCGCCCAAACAATATGCGGAACATATCGCTGAGCATGTGAAGCGTGACGTAATCCGTGCTGTGGAACATTTTCTCGAACATATCCCCTCCGAGATGAAAGGAGATGAGCAAGCATGATCTTTACCGTCGTCAACCGCAGCCTGGAAGTCGGAGATATCCGAATGAACGGTGTATCCAGTTCCTCTGTTTTCCAAATTGGAGACGCAGAATCCATCTATTTATCGTCTATTTTCGATACGCCGCCTGAATCTCTTATTATCGGTCCGTTTGCTCCGCTGCCGTCGAATCATGCTTAAGCGTATATCACGCATCAGACAGATTAAATTTAACTCGCTCGGTATATCAAGCGTATTTCAAGCAGGCGATACAAACGAAATTGATATGAAAATAAAAGTGCTCGCTGTTCAGCGCTCGCTTTCAACGTTTTATGAAAATGAGGGCTCATTTAACAGAAAGGAGTACCCTATTTTTGATCAGCACGCTGTGAAGCTTCTTCCGGAAACGGGCGTGCAAACCGCTTTTTGCCATGAGATGCCTGTCATTCATGTCCGCAACATCAAAATTCAAGGGGTCTCATCCTCTTCCGTTTTTCATGCAGGCTCAGCTTCGGTCGTACGCGGCGACGCGCGGATTAAACATATCCGTCAGATTCTCCCTCCAAACTCACAATCGTCCGGCACGGGCATATAATAAACAGAGACTTCTATAAAGGGTGTCGTCTATGCCAGCAATTGTCGGGCCTATAGCTATCAATTCCATATCGGGCGGAGTCGTGAACTTTG
Source organism: Bacillus sp. PAMC26543 (assembly GCF_014250375.1). Lineage (NCBI taxonomy): Bacteria > Bacillati > Bacillota > Bacilli > Caryophanales > Bacillaceae > Bacillus > Bacillus sp. PAMC26543. Next base: position 2,992,304 of record NZ_CP060193.1, read on the forward strand.
GTGATTCCTTTTACCTTTCTCCGAAAAGCTCTTCAAAATCTGCGCTCGGTTCGGGAGCAGGAAACACGGGAGATTTCCTTCTTTTAAACAACGTAGTCAACGCGACAAATTATATAGACCCCGATGTCAGCGATCAGGATATGGTTGGAAACGGATAAAAAGCAGCCGCTCTGCAAAGAGAGGGCTGCTTTTTATTTTTTCTTTTCCCGTTCATTGGACTTCTTTGTTTTAATCAGCTTTTCAGGCGGCTGTTTTCTGATCCATTTAACAAACCGGGCAAGCTGCGGATCGTTTCTGAGCGCTTCTATTCCGGACAGTCGAACTGCCAGCTCCTGATTTGTATACAAGGCGTGGATCTGTTTATGGCAAGGGATGCAAAGCATCGCAGTCGGCAGGAACGTTCCGCCTTCTTCCTTCGGTGTGAGGTGGTGCTCTGTCAGCTGGACATCGCTCCGGCCGCACAGCTCACATATCCCGACAGTCTGTTTTGCCACATCCGCGTCCCCCTTACATCATCTCAAGTGTTACCCTTGTGCCGCGTCCGCTAGGTTCAGCCGGATGTACGATCAGCTTTTTCGGAAGCCGCGCCCGCAGTTCCTGCACATGGCTGATCACGCCGACAGACAGATTGTCTGACTGCAGTTTTTCCAAAGCGGTGACAACCGTATCAAGCAGATCTTGGTCAAGCGTTCCAAACCCTTCATCCAAGAAAAAGAACTGCAGCGGGTATTCACCGCGAAGCTGGATCTGTGCAGAAAGTGCGAGAGCAAGAGAAAGCGAGGTAAGGAAGGTCTCCCCTCCTGACAAGCTTGATACCGGGCGCTTAACGCCTCCATTGGCATCATCCCGCATCACAAATCCGCCTTCTGAATCCACTTCAATGGCATAACGCTGTCTTGTCAGCACGCCGAGCCGTGCTGACGCATCCCGTGCAACACTTTCAAGCTGTTCCTCAGCTAAAAATTCAACGAACGTATTGCCTTTAAACACCGCTTGAAGCTTGTCCAGCCTGTCGATATGGGTCTGCCATTTTTTCAGCTCAGCTTCAATTTCATTGAAACGTTTGTGATGGTCGCGGATTACAGCCAGTGCTTTGGCCGCCGCTCCTTTTTCTTCCATAGCAGTCCCAAATGCCTCATCGGCTTCTTTTAAGGACGTGACGGTTTCGTTCCATTCACTTTCGGATAAGGATCTGCCGGCGAGCTTATCAGACACACGTTTTAAGTTTGCGGCATTTTGCTTACATTTATCCAGAAACTGGTCAATGCTGCCTTTGATCTTTTCAAGCTCATCGGCTGGGATGAGACTGCGCTCCACCTCGTCAGCCCGGACAAAGCGGGTGCTTTTCGCATGTTCAAGCCAATCCGCTTCCGCTTTTTTCAACCTTTCTTCCGCTTCCTTAAGCGTATGCTCGCTTGCTGAAGCGCGGCTTTTTGCCTGATTGAGCATCATTTGGGCGGTTTGCAACTCTTCATATAGAGATTGCTCTTTTTCCTTTAAACACTTCAGATCCTGCTGAACTGAGCGGAGCTTCGATTGGATGGAATCCTCTTTTACATAGTCTCCGAGTTCCTGCTTATAATCAGCTATGACGCCCTTCGTACGTTCTGCGGCATAGTGAATCTCCAATTTTTCCCTTTCAAGCTGATAGCTCGATTCCCGCAGCTGATCCTTTTGTGACTCATGCTCAGAAAGAAAAGCGATACTGCGTTCAATTCGTTTCTCGCATTCTTCCGCAGCCCGGTCCTTTTCTTCGATGGCTTGCTGCCATTTTTCCGCTTCATCCAGAGATTGGCCTTCAAATGCTTCATGAAACATCTTCTGCTGGCTGTCCATCGAGGACTGAAGCTCTGCGATCATGCTGCCAATACGGTCAGCCTCTCTTTTTTCAAAACTCATTCTCTCGTTAAGCTGTTCAGCTTTTTTTAATGATTCCTGATATGTGCCGATCATTTGGGTCATTCGTGTTTTGACCGACAGGATGTCCTGTTTGATTTGCTTCCATTCTATTTTTGCGGCATGAAATGCTTCCTGCACCGGCTGATTCTCGTAGGAAGCAGCTGCCTCAAGAGTCGGCGCTTGAATCGATTTCAAAAACGGACACTGCTCGAGAAAGCGGGCGGACTGCTCTTCAAGTGTGATTTTGGCAGAAAGAATCTCCTGACTGAGCGTCGCCGCTTCTGACAGCAAATCTTCTGTCTGTTTGATTTCTGCTTCAACGTTGCGATCCGGCTCATATGTCCCATGTGCTGAGGCAGACGGATCATGATCGGTTGAACCGCAGACCGGGCAAGGTTTTCCGGCAATCAGTTTTTCCGATAACTCCTTGGTAAGTGCCGCCATTCTTGCTTTCTCACGCTGAGTATGAAGTGTGTTTTGTCGCTGTTTTGCCTGATCAGCAGTACGCGTAAGGGACCGTTCCGTCTCGCAGACCATATGATACACAGCTTGAACAGCCTCATATGCCTGTATGATTTTATTTTCTTCCGCTTCAGCCTTTTGAACAAATGTGTTCTTTTCCTCATTCATCTTCTGTAATACAAGGTTCAATGCGTCAATGCGTTTTTTCTCTTTTCCCAGCTGCTCCTCAGTCTGTCTGATCCGCAAAGCCATTTCAGCGGCCTGCTGGCAGCTTTTCCGCTCATCAGTGGTTACCTGCAAGGTTTTGAGCTGCTGTTTTAATTCCGTCTGTCTGTTTTGTCCCCTTGAAAGACGGTCGGTTACGGTTTCTAATTCCTTCATGACAGATTGAAGATTTTCGGCCTTCTGCTGAAGTTCAGCCTGTTTGCGCTCTGCCTCCTGCTGGGCCTCTCTCAATTTGATTTCGATCTCCTGCAAACGGAAGAGCTGTTCCTGCTCAGCTAAAAGCTCTGGCTCTTTCTCGCTTTTATGGCGGCGCCACGCTTCATATTCTTCATTCTTTTGCTGAAAGAAAGCGGTGCGTTCTGTTAAATCCTTTTGGGCAAGTACTTCTTCCCTCGCGGCCTTCTCCTCATGCTGTACCGCTTCCAAGTACCGGTCCGCATACGGCTTTAAAGCGGCTGCTGTTTCCGCTTCCGCCAGGCGTTTTTGCATGCTGCCGACATGCGGTTCTTCCTCTTCAAGCTGCTTTTTCTCTGCTTCATAAACGATTTTTTCCTTTTGGACATTCCAGATCTCTTGATGCTCCGCAAACCGTTCTTTTATTTGATCACGATTTTTCCGCACTGATTCCAGTTTGCCTTCCGCTTGTTCAACCGCTTGTTCAGCTTGTTCAACCGCTTCTGAACTCGCCTCGCCGAGACCCGATTGCTCTGCAAGCATTTCGTTTTTTCTCGCATTGGCTTCTTGCGCCTGCCGTCTCAGCTTTTTCACAAGGCGGTCTCCATACTGTTCCAAATTGAATAAACGCTGAAGCATATGCCTGCGTTCCGCCCCTTTTAAGGAAAGAAATTCAGCAAACTTCCCTTGCGGCAGCACAACCGCTCTCGTAAAGTCGTCGATGGTCAGCCCCAAGAGCTCCTCGACTCTTTTGTTCACTTCATTGGCCTTATCAGCAAGCACAGTTTGCTCATCCTTGATCTCGATGAAACGGCAAAGCGCTGTTTTCACTTTCATTTCATCCGTTCTCTTAAACACGCGCTCGACTTTGTAAGAGGTTTGATGATTGGTCTGAAGCGCAAAGGTAAAGGAAACAGTCAGCGAATCTTCCGCATGGTTTAAGATCCCGTGCGTATTGTTCGCCGCCCGCTCTACCTTTCCGTATAAAGCAAGGGTCATCGCATCAAGGATCGAGGATTTTCCGCTTCCTGTCGGCCCGAAAATACCGAAGACACCTGCACCGGAAAGGCTGTCAAAATCTATCGTCTGCTCCTCCCTAAAGCTGTGGAGCCCTTTTATCGTTAAGGCGATCGGCTTCATCTTGCTTCCTCCTCATCTTCTGTGCCTGATGCAAGCTCTAAAAACAGCTTCACCATTTCATCATCCGGCACTGCGCCGCCTGTCTGTTTTTCATAAAATTTCTTAAAACGGTCTTCGATGGACACCTGCTTAACCTCGATCCGTTCGCGCTCACTATTTTGTTCTTCAAAGACCGGCCTGATATGGATAAAGCCCGGATGTGCTTTTCGCAGTCTGTGAATGTCTTCAAGTGACAGCTGGTCCGTCACACGGATTTCAAGATCAATCCAGGCATTCTGATCCCTGCCTTCATCGAGCCAGCTGTATACCTCGCTTAAACCATTTGCCGCTTTCCATTTTACGAGAGACTTGCCGCTTGATAATAAAACCTCATGCCAAGAGGCCTCTTCGCCCGGCTTTGCGTCTACAATGGTCACCGATTTGGCGTAGCCTGCCTCAGAAAAGCTGTAGGCCAGCGGAGATCCAGAATACCGCGCAAGCGTTCGCGCCCGTTTAATCGTTTGCGGCCGATGCAAATGGCCAAGCGCCACGTAAGCGGCATCCGCCGGCAGGCTTTCAGCGGCCACCGTATAAGCGCCGCCGACTTCAATCGGCCGCTCCGAGTCTGTTTGGTTGCCGCCCGCAACATAAATATGGCTGGCGGCAATCTTTACGGCGTCTTTTCGGAAGCGGCTTGTAATCTGTTCAAATGCCTGCCTGATTTTCACATCATAGTGATCACGGAGAAGTTTCTCATCAAATGTATCGGAAAGAACTTCATTTAACCGTGCCTCAGACGGATATGCCAGCGCTCCGACAGCCAAAAGCTCACCTGCTGAAGGCACTTCTATATGAAGCGGTTCAGTTGTCGGATAGCCGATTAAATAAATGCCGTTCTCATGTGTCAGCGGTGAAGCAGCGGACAATCTGTCAGGATTATCATGGTTTCCGGCAATGACAACGATCGGGCGCTTTCCTCTGTCACTGAGAGCGGACAGGCTTTCATAAAATAACTGCTCGGCTAAAGCCGGCGGGTTCACGGTATCAAACGCGTCTCCCGCCATCACAATAGCATCGATCTGCTCTTCCTTTACGATTGTATTCAGTTCGTCCAATACATCCGCCTGTTCACTCAGCCTGCTTCTTCCTTCAAGGGTTTTTCCTAGATGCCAGTCAGCCGTATGTAAAATCCGCAAATGCGTTCACCTCTCTTTTGTATAGAAAACGAGATCCGCTCCGTCTGAATTCCCGGAGCTTATGGATCTCGTTATAAAGTCAGAATGTGCCCTCCGTCAAAGAAATAAAGCGCACACCCTTTTACCTTCGTTTGAGCAATTTGTTCAACGGCCCTTGTGTACAGCTGAATTTGCGTTTCATATCTCTTTTTCAGGATCGGGGCTGCTCCTTCAAAGCCGTGCTGGAATTTACCCTCAATTCGGTCTGTTTTATAGTCCAGCAAATATAAGCCATCCTCTGTTTCGTAGAGACAATCGATGATCCCCTGCACCAATAGCGGCTCATCCGCCTCTTTCGCATCAGGATAAATCTCTTTTGCCGGAAGCGCCAAACTGAATGGAACTTCGCGGTTCTTCCATTTAGCGCCGATCAGTTTTTCGCCAATTTCCGTATGGAAAAATTGAACGATTTCCTCAATATTGATAGCGGATTGCTGTTCTTCGGTGAGCAGCTCTTTTTCATAAAGATGCTGCACTGTCCGTTCCGCTTCTTCTATCGTCGGCACATGTGTCAGCGGAATATGCTGCATGACCGTATGCATAGCTGTTCCTTTTTCTGCTGCTGTCAGGCCTTTTTTCATCATGAAAGCCGGGCGTCTGTACAGAATGCTTCCATCAGCCGGTTTAACGGGCGCCCGTCCGCTGTATTCGTCTTCGTACTCTCTTCTTCTCTTAATCTCAGAAACGGACTGCTTCGTGCGAATTTGTGTCACCTCGTGATACGAATACTTCCAGGCCAGGCGCTCGCGAGCTTTTTCCTCAAATGCAAACGGGCCGGGAACCGGTTCACCACGGCGGATCGCTTCAAGACGTTCGCTTTTTTCTTCCAGTCTCTCTTCCAGCTCATCATCAAGCAGATCATATGAATGGATCATTTGAATAGCAAAGCGGGCCGGATGGCCTGATATATCAGAAACCGCTGCCGCGCCGCCCTCAGCCAAAGACTCCAAGTCTCTGTGTCTGACAAGAGCAGGTCCGATGAAATCCAAATACGTTTTCGCCTGATAGCGGTCAAATTCCGGCAGAAGCCAGTCAGCTTGGGACGCGGATGCCTGCCATTTTGCCAGCTGTTTCTGATGATCCTTGCATGAGCCTACAAGAAACAGCTTTTCCTTTGCCCTCGTTAAAGCAACATAGAGGACACGCAATTCCTCAGACAGCAGTTCCCTGCGCATTTTTTTCTTCATCGCGATGAGCGGAAGCGTCGGATAGCTGATGCGCCATTCAGGATGGATAAATTTCGTGCCAAACCCAAGCTCCTTGTCCAGCAGGTAGGATTTGTTGAGATCCATCATGTTGAAATTCCGGCCGAGTCCCGCTGTGAAGACGACTGGAAATTCGAGTCCTTTGCTGCTGTGAATCGTCATTAAACGGACAACATCCTCCTGTTCGCTTAACGCTCTCGCCGTTCCTAGGTCATCGCCGCGTTCCTGCATGCGTTCGATAAACCTCAAGAAGCGAAACAGGCCGCGAAATGCCGTCGATTCATATTGGCGCGCCCGGTCATAAAGGACACGCAAGTTAGCCTGGCGCTGTTTTCCGCCCGGCATCCCGCCGACATAATCCATATATTTTGTGTCGCGGTACACTTCCCAGATCAGCTCGGACACCGAATGGTTTTTCGAAAATGCGCGCCACTTTTGCAAATGTCCGTAAAACGTTTGCAGCTTTTGGTAGAGCTCATCGTTTCGGTCGCCGGCTGCCAGATAGTCTTTCATTGCTTCATAGTACGGCGCCTTTTTGTTTTCAAGCCGGATCAAAGACAGTTCGTTCTCGTCAGCACCGACAATCGGTGAACGCAGAACGGAAGCAAGCGGAATATCCTGATACGGGTTATCAATCACCTTCAGGACAGAAAGCACCACAGACACTTCCACCGCCTCAAAGTATCCTGATGTTAAATTGGCGTAAACCGGTATGCCCTGAGCTCGCAGTTCTTCCATGATTTGCGGCGCCCAAGGCATGGATCGCAGCAAAATCACGATATCGCGGTATTGAATATTGCGGTGTGTTTTCGTTTTCCCGTCATATACCTTAAATGGCGATGAGATCAGCTTGCGTATTTCCTTGGCGATCGCTTTTGCTTCGAACTGCACCGTTTCCAGCTCTTCCGCTTCCTCGCCTGCGTCCGCCTCCTCTGACTTGTCAATCAGCAGCAGCTCTGTTTCCGTTTCGTTGTTTTCCGGATACGCCGCTCCGAGTTTCAGCTCAGCCTGATCATCATAATCGACCTCGCCGATTTTGCCGCCCATCAGCTGTTTGAACAAAAAGTTTGTGCTGTCTAAAATATCAGCCCTGCTTCGAAAGTTTTTGTTCAAATCGATTTTCCGGCCCGTACCTTCTCCGCTCTCTGTAAACCGTTTGTACTTGGAGAGAAAAAGAAGCGGCTCCGCAAGCCTGAATCGATAAATTGACTGTTTGACATCTCCTACCATAAACAGGTTTCCTGTCTCTTCCGGCCCGCTTGTGACGAGCTGAAGAATGGATTCCTGCACCAGGTTGGTGTCCTGATATTCATCGACAAGCACCTCATGAAACTGCTCTTGATAAAATCTTGCCGCCTCACTCGGCTCACGTTCGCCTTTTTCGTTCACAGCGGTCAAGATGGACAGGCAATAATGCTCCAAATCAGAAAAATCAATGAGCGATTTCTCCTGCTTCGCGGCTTCAAACCGTTTCCCGTAGCTGATCACAAGCTGGACGAGTGTTTCAATGACAGGCTCCATCTCAGCCAAACTTTTTACATGCTGCTCCGGGCTTCTGGTGAAGTAATCGGTTTTGAGTTTTTCAAGCAGTTTTTTGGCGCCATTTCGTAAGTCTGTCGCTTCATCAAGCAAGACGGGATCAAACTCGTCCCCCTTCACCGCTTTTGCACGCTTAAAGGAGACAGCGGGCACGCGCTGATAAAGTTCATTGAAGTCATCCTGATGCTGAATCAGGTCATCAATCTGCGCGAGATCATCGAGAAAATTTTCAGCGCGCGGCGCCGGTCCTCCCGGCGCTTTTGTCAGCTCAAGGGCACGCTGGAGCTTTTCCTTTGCTCCGTCCAGCACCATCGCAATATCTTCTTTGACATACGGATAAAACGGCAGTTCCTCGATCGCGCTCTTTTCTGTTACATCATACAAATGAACAAAACTTTTCAGCCATGTCTCCGGATCAGGGTGGGAACGGGAATACTCGTACACCTGTTTCACGAGATATTGCAGATCTAAGTCATGCCGGTCAGTCGTGTAGCGGTCGACAAGCTCAAAGAACGCCTTATCACCCTTTGCATATTCCTCCTCAAACAGCTCATCCAGCACCTCGTCCCCGAGAAGCTCGCCTTCTGTCTGATCAGCAATCCGAAAGCCCGGATCAAGATCAATCAGGTAGTAATATTTTTTCAGCACCTGCAGGCAAAACGAATGAAGCGTTGAAATGCTGGCCCGGTTTAATAGGGACAGCTGGCGTCGGATATGCAGTGATCCTGGGCGTTTTACCAGCTCTTTTTCCAGTGCATCCGCGATCCGGTGTTTCATCTCTGCCGCTGAGGCGTTTGTAAAGGTGACAACGAGAAGCCGGTCTACATCAACCGGATTTTCTTCCGCCGTGATTTTCCGGATCATTCTTTCGACAAGAACAGCGGTTTTACCGGAGCCTGCCGCCGCTGCCACAAGAATATCCTGGCCGGTTGAGACGATGGCATTCCACTGGTCATCTGTCCATGTGCTGTCTGCCGGTTTAGGAATGTTCATTGCCATCAGCCTCCTTCTTTATCCAATCAAGTACCGTCTTGTCCTTTTCGGCCTTTAACAGACGATACTCGTTTTCTTCTAATGATTCATCAAATTGGCATACTGATTTGAACGCACAGTATGTGCAAGGCGTCTTGTTCTTCATTTTATACGGCTCAATGGATACGCGCCCGTCAGTGATTTGCTCGCCTGCTTCTTGGAAGGTGCGGCGCACATGCTTCGTCAACAGCTCAAATTCTTTTTCACCGACTGCCGCTGAATCCGATCTGAGTGAGCCGTCTTTCTTCAGGCCCGCATTGATGATATTTGATCTTCCTTCTTGAAGGGTTGTATCCATGAGGCGAATCGCTTCCTGATCACCGAGGAGGAGGCCCTTCATCTTAAATTTCTTAAAGATTTCCTGTTCAATTTCATCAAGTCCGAGCGGAAGATTCGATTGTATCATCGGGTCATGAATATGGAAATACAGCACTCCGGCCGGCGTGGCTTTCATCCCTAGCCAGTCTAACGAATGTGTAATCGATAGATCCAGATACGTCAGCATTTGCAGCGCAAGTCCGTAATACACTTCCGCCAAGTCAAGGCCTTTATCGCTGGATTTATAGTCGACAATTCGGAGGAGCAGGCCTTTAGAGCTTTCCGCTTTATCCACGCGGTCAATCCGCCCGACGAGCTCCATCGTACAGCCGTTTTTCAGCTTAAAGGTAAGCGGCGGGAGCGGGCCCTTTCCGCCAAAGCCCAATTCAAGGCCGATCGGCACGAATCCGCTCGCTTTCGCATGCTCGCTTAAAATGCCGGACACGCGCGTGACAATTTTTTGCAGTTTTTCCTTCACGTAATAATGTCTGTTTGAACTGAGCAGAATTTCTTTTTGCAGTTTCGGAGCCAGCCGCTCGACCGCATCATAAGAAAACAGCTCGCACTGCTCCTTCGTTAGGTCGCGCCAATCTATTTTGTGCTCACGCAGCCGGTCTGAAATCAGTTTTAAGCTGGAGTGAAAGAGCTGCCCGATATCCGGTGCTTCAAGCTTGAAAAATTGACGTTCCTTCAGATGCAGCCCGTGAGACGCAAAATGGGAGAACGGGCAAGCGTTAAAGGTTTCCATCCTCGACACGCTCCCTTGAATGCGTTCCCCATAGAGCTGTCTCGATACAGAGCGTTCAAGCTGCTTGACTTCATTTCGGAAAAACAGGCTAGAGAAGAGCTTTTTCGACTCCAGCCTGTCAGGTTCATTCATCAGCGCATTGTACGCGCTCCACCAGACATCACTGATCTCATATTCCCTCGTCCATAATCTGAGCTGGCTAGCGGTGTATGATTGTGCCACGCTTTTATTGACAAGGTACATAAGCTGTTCCTCATCGCTGACCTGCTCCGGTTCATTTGTCAATAGACGCTCACGATGCTGCGGAAACAGTTCTTCCAGCCTCTTGATTATAATCGACGGCAAAAGCGTTTTTCCTTCCGCATCAGCAATCGGATACGTCACATAAAGGCGGTCAGACGGGCTTGAAAGCGCCATATAGATGAGGAAATGCTCATCAAGCAGACGCTCCCGCCCGCCGGAGGAAAGCTCAATACCTATCGTTTTCAGCCACTCACGATCATCATCCGACAGCACCCCGTTTTCGTCAGGGCGAGCCGGCAGGACGCCGTCGTTTGCCCCGATCACAAAGGTGCATGAGGTGCCGTATATTCTGGACAAATCCATATTGCCGACAAACACCTGATCAAGCGCCGGAGGGATGAGAGAGAATGTCAGCGACTCTGCACCGGTCTCCATCATTTGCTGAAACAAATCGAGAGAAATGTCATCTTCGCCCATCATTTCCACAAACTCCTCAAGCAGCTGAATGACTGCATCCCACGCCTGCTGGTGCTGCTGCGCTTCAATGATTCTGCCGTCTTCCTCAGCCCGCTGTCTTTCCTGATCCAGCTTCAGCGGCACATCCGTCTCTTCTAAATAACGGTAAAGCGCCTCCGCCTTCTCTTGAACCGTTTTTGCTTTTTTCATTCGTTTCTGCAGCTGGAACAGCGGCGGAACAATCCAATCGCGCGTGTCATTCAGCATGTTTTCCATTTCGATTTCTTGATCGGTCTGCGCAAATTCATCATCTAACGACACAAAACGTCTGTAATGGAAACGATCGCCCTTTGTCCAGCGATCGCCTTTGATGCCGTAAGCGATACAGTAATTCTCCAGCTGATCAACCTGCTCTCTTACCTTGGCCTTCGGCTGGTTAAGCGGGAATAACAGTTCGGTTTTCACGCAGCGGAACACCGCTTCATAACGCCAATTTCCCTTTAATACGTCAAGGCTTGACCGGATAAATTCTACTAACGGGTGGTTCAGCATAGATGTTTTCCCGTCAATAAAATAAGGAATCTCGTAATCTGCAAATACTTCCTTGACCATATCCTTATAGTCTTCAGGCTGACGCGCTAGAATCGCCATATCCTTGTAACGGTAGCCCTTCTCTCTGACAAGGCTGTGGATTTCCCGGGCAATACCTTCCAGCTCTGCTCGTCTGTTAGCGGCCTGCATCACGGTAAAAGCCTCTTGTTTCTCAGCAAACGGAATAACCGGACGCGCTTCATACTGTGCTTCTAAATGGGCTAATTCCGGTGTGCGCTTGTGCCGCTTTGATTCATCAAGCTCTTTATAGGTGATGTCCAGATTCAGTTCCTTTGCCGTCTGGTGCAGGCGATAATACGTTTTTCCCGTCATTCTGAACAAATCAAGTTCCTGCGGCTCCCCCTCATGTGACGGCTTGTCCGCTGTGAGTGAAAACGTGATATGCTCTGCCTGAAGCATAAGCTGCTCTAACACCCTGAATTCCTGCGGTGTAAACTGATAAAAGCCGTCTACATAGACATGTGCCCCTTTCAAATCTTCCGCCTGCGGGATATGCTCTGCCAATAGCGTCAAATAATCCTCAGAATGAAGATACTGATCCTCAAGGCTTTTTTCCATCTGCTGGTACAGGATCGATAAATCATGAAGCTTTTCAGATAAAACACGTTCCCTCCGATACTCGGAAGCTGTTCCGCTATCCGCCATCCGGCGAATATCTTCCGGTTCCAGACAGTATCTCTTAAACTCAGTCAGCATCCGTTCTACCTGTGCGGTAAAACCGCTTTTATCACTTGCTTTTTGATAGACTTTAAACTCCTGTTTGTGCTCTTCAATGAGCTTCCGCAGGAGCATCTGTACGCCCGTGCTCGTAAGAAACGGCCTGCTCATTCCTCCCGTATGCTGGAGGACGCGCCAGGCCAGTCGTGAAAAGCTGAAGACTTGAGCACGAATCATGCCGCCCGTATCAGGCGTTTTAGCAAGCTCGTATTCCATTAAAAACGTCATTTGATCCGGGACTAGAAAAATGATCGGTTTCCCGAATGGAGCCCGGCGCAGTTCATCTTGAATGCTGTCGATGATCAGCTTCGTTTTTCCACTCCCGGACCTGCCTACTAAAAACTCTGCTCCCAAATTAGAAGACCCCTCTCTTTTTATCTGTTTATATTTTATCGAATATTGACGAAAATGACCAATCTGATCTATTGGTAAAAACGGCCTTTTCATTATAAGAAGCTGAATTTCTCCGCACATGTTTTCTGGCCTCACATATACTTTTACAGAAGCCCAATTCCTTAAGAACGGAGTTGAACCCCCTTGTATTACAGCTATTTTCCTTATCCAGCGCAATACCGGGAAGACCCTGTTTTGATTCAAAATCTCCAGAAAGCCATCAACGGAGAATTCAGCGCGGTTCAATGCTACCGCAGGCTTGCTGAACTTGCCCACCCTGCTGATGTCAGAAAACAAATTGAAGAAATCAGGCGCGATGAGATCCGCCATCTCCGTGATTTCTCCTCATTATACGGAGCCATTACAGGCAAACCTATCATGCCGAAACAAACAGAAAAATGCCCGGACACTTTTACAAGAGGACTTGATGCCGCTTTTAAAGATGAACAGAAAACCGTTGACTTTTACTTACGCGCAGCTGAGGAAACCTCAAATGTAAAGGCAAAGGGTATCTTTACGCGCGCCGCACGAGATGAACAAAACCATGCTGTCTGGTTTTTATACTATTTGATGGATCGCTAGCACCCGATTTTGATCGACACGATCAGATTATATTTACACCCTCTCCCCCTAAAACACACTCCACTGTTTTTCTTAACCTCAGCCGGGAAACATAAAATCATACACGAACATATGAGGGGGAATCAAGCATGCAGCAAACCATTGAAGCTTGTATCGAATGTATGGAAGCTTGCAACCATTGTTTTACAAAATGTTTGGAAGAAAGTGCGCACCACGATCTAAGCGGCTGCATCCGGCTTGACAGGGAATGTGCGGATATTTGCACGCTGGCAGTGAAAGCCATGCAAACGGACAGCCCCTTTATGAAAGAAATTTGCGCACTTTGCGCCGATATTTGTGAAACCTGCGGCACTGAATGCGAAAAGCATGATCATGATCATTGCCAAGCGTGCGCGGCGTCTTGCTTTGCCTGCGCCGATCACTGCCGCAAAATGGCTGCGTAACGAAGCATGAGAGGGGTCAAATGAGAGCCCTCTTCACTCTTTTGACAGCCATACAGAGTAAAAATCAATCCACCCCTCTTCATCGAGCATCAGACCCTCAACAGTTTCACTCGATGCAACCTCAAGCACATTTTGATACAGCGGAATCGCGCTGACATCGCCTATAAGCTGACAGTCAATTTGTTTTACTATATTCATTCTGGAAGACCTGTCGGGCAATGAGAAAAACCGTTCTATCATTTCTGAAAATGTCCGTTTCTGTTCATCTGAAAGATGCTGATGCAAAAAGCTGTTCTCCGAAAGCAGCAAATGCAAAAAACCAAACTCGCTTTCTTCATAAAACGTTGCGCTGTCATGAATGATGTCAGCCATTTGTACGATTTCCGGGCGGCGCAAATCGGCAGCAGCACAAAATTCCAGGTCAAGCCTAATACCGTTCCGTTCACAAACCTCTTGAATCCACGCTGCGTCCTCGCGATGATCCGTTTCAGAAAAGGTAAACAGTGACAGCGTTTCCCCCGCATATCCGCTTTTTTTCATTAATTCCGCAGGGGAAGCATCTCCCCAGTCAAAAGGCGCCGGGTGGAAAAAAGATGATACCGGAATGCTTCTGTGTCCTCCCGCCTCACGAACGAGCTGTTCAGATGAAATCAGCAGCCGAAGGGTTTTTCTCAAGCTTGGATGTTGAAGCGGCCCTTTCTTTCTGAGGTTTAGTGACAAATATTGAACATGCCGTTCTTCAAAAACAGTTTGCCGCTCAGGATGTTTCTGTTTTTCTCGAAGGGTAAAACCGTACATATCATCTGCTTGCTCAGAAAACACAAACTCAATACGATCTAAGAATGCCCGGCCTTTAAAGTACCGCTCGTTGGCTTGAAGAATGAGCATGTGTTCGTCATGCTGAACAAGGCAAAAAGGCCCCGTCCCATTCACCCCGCCGTTCGTTTCTGCCGGCAGGATAGACAGCCGTTCATCACAAAGGATATACGGCAAAAGCTCATTCGGCTGATCGAGCTCAATGTCCACGCAAAAAGGCCCTTTCTCTGAAATCCGTTCAACACCTTTCAGCAGCCACTTATATGGATTTTCATCATGATCCATAAAACGCTGAAACGTAAATACAACATCCCTTGACGTCAATGGCTTTCCATTATGAAAAGAAACGCCTTTCCGAAGAAAAAATCGCCACCGTTTTTTCCCCGCCTTATTCCATCCGTGGATTAAATGCGGCTGCGGCTCTCTCTTTTCCCGATCAAATCGGAGCAGTGTATCATAAATCTGCTTGACAAAATGGCCCTCTGACCGCAGAAAGATCCTGCACGGATCAAAACTGCTTACCGCTGCTGGGGCTATAAACAAGCGCAGCACATCCTGTTCACCATCCTGTCCGGTTTCTGTTACAAAACCGAACACCTCAGAAAACCACATGTCATACATATTTTGAATCCCCGGAAACGCCTGCTGATAATGGTCAAGCAGTCCTTTTGCTTTTTCAAGCTTTCCGGCTGTTGTATATTCCTTGGCAATTTGAAGCAGCAAATCTTCCGGATGACGGAGAAAAGCGATTTTTGATTTATGGCCGCGCCCCGATCCGCTTTCGCGAATGATCCACTTTTCGCTCTCCATCTTATGTAAAATCAGCTTCGCATTTCTCTCTGTACAATATAAACATGCCGCAATCTCACTGAGCGGCATTTCCTTCATCTGTCCCGGTTCGCCGCTCTCAGCTTTTGCGAGCGCCACATAATGGTCAATCAGCTTCAATCCCTGCACCTCCTGACAAAAAAGGGGAATCTTTTTCTCTTATTTTCTTCTCTTTTTGGCCCGCCGCCCCTTCTATACACTACTACTATATCAAACAGCGAAAGGCGGAAATCATATGTTTATCCTCTTCCAATCAATTAAATCCCGCTACACAGCACCCGTTTGGCTCCGATTTTTCGGCGAAATGCTGACAAGCCTGACAGGGGCCATGATGGGGCCGTTTATGGTGCTGTATCTGCATGAGCAATTAAACGGAAGCGTGATGCTTCCCATGCTTATCATCAGTCTTCAGCCCTTCGCTGATATTTGCCTGACACTCATAGCGGGACGGGTGACAGATCAGCTCGGACGGCGAACAGCGATCCTTACTGCCCTGCTTCTGCAAACAGCGGCAATGGCGGGTTTTGTTTTTGCTCACGATGCATATTTTTTCGCTTTCCTTTATATCCTCAACGGCATCGGAAGATCCCTGTACATTCCTGCATCACGCGCACAGATTGCCGAAAGCACGCCGGAAAGCAGACGTTCGGAAGTTTTTGCCGTCATCAATGCCATCTACTCAGCAGGCTTGACGGCAGGTCCGCTGCTTGGGCTGCTGCTGTACGCTCATGATCCCGTTTGGATATTTGCACTAGATGCCGCGGCGCTGTTCATTTATTTTCTTATCGCCGCCTTTAAATTACCAGAAACAAAGCCGCTAAAAGCAGATCATCCCGCAGCATTATCCGCGAGTTTCACAAGATATCGGCCTGTTTTGATCCTTTTGCTGCTTTCTCTCCCAATCAGCATGTTATACGCGCAAACAGAAACGACATACAGGCTGTTCAGCAAAAGTATGTTTCCTGATTACCTGTCCATGCTGGCAATCTACTCGGCGGCAAAAGCTTTATTAAGCTTTGTTCTTCAAGTCCCTTTAGTAAAATGGACAGAAAAGTTTCCGATGAAAACGATTCTTCTCATCACCTATATCAGCTACTCACTTGCGGCCGCCGGCTTTGCATTCTCAACATCTTTGACGCTGCTTATGCTGACTGCGGCCGTGATGACGGTTGGAGAAAGCATCGGACTCAGTCATATCCACACCTTTATTTCCCGGCTGGCGCCGCCCCATATGCTCGGCCGTTTCTATGCGATATACGGCTTGCATTGGGATATTTCACGGTCAATCGGACCGCTGGCCGGCGGACTGATCCTGACTTCGTTTGGCGGAGAAATCATGTTTTCCACTCTTTCCGTGTGTCTTCTCACCGCCGGTTTCTTGCAGTCTCATATCACGGAGAGGATTGAATATAAGGTCATAAGAAAAATCAATGGCTGACAGAAAAAAATTCATAATTTCATTATCAACAAAAATATACTATAGTAATCATACATTCACTACATGAACAATTGGAGCTGTAAGTTAATAGGAAGAAGGGTTTTATATTGAAGAAAGACAAAAATCTCCTCACAGATCTATGGTTTATCGCAATCAGTGCAGCCGGGGGGTTTATTCTTTCGTTAACCGGAATATCGATCGGGTGGATGATCGGAACGCTGATTGTCGCCTGCTGTCTTGCTATGATACGGCCGGCTTGGCTGATGATGGCGCCAGACCAAAAAGGAATTAACCGCCGGTGGCTCGCTCTCGGGCAGATGATCCTCGGCATTGAATTGGGCCAAAAGCTGAATCTATCCGTTCTGTCTGTCCTCAAAGATCATTGGTTTTCGGTCGGCATCATGCTGATTTTATCGATACTTCTTGCCATGCTGTCAGGCTATGTGCTTTGGAGTTTCAGCAAAACGGATATGATGACCAGCTTTGTCGGCACGGCTCCCGGCGGACTGTCCGCCATGCCGAGTATTGCTCAGGAGGTCGGTGCCAATACCGCTATTGTCAGTCTCGTTCAAATGATGCGGGTGCTGCTCGTGGTCCTGTCTATTCCGTTTTTGGTTATCCTGATTTACGCTAAACAAGATGGCCCTGCAAATGCCGCAACACAAACGGTATCCGCTGCCACGACAGAAATCGGGCTCGCTCCCGTACTGTGGACCGGCGTTCTCATTTTCGTTGCCTGGGGAGCTTGTAAAGCGGCAAAATATTTAAAATTTCCCGCTCCGTGGCTGCTCGGCAGTATGCTCGGTGTAGCGGCCGTGCACATAGGCGGCGCTTCAATAACAGGCCATGACATGCTTGCATGGTGGCCGTCACAGGCCAACCATCTTTCGCAGATATTTCTGGGGGCTACAATCGGTTCTAAGATGTACAAAAGCATGTTTGCCGGCGTTACACGTATCATGATCGTCGGTTTCATTTCATCAGTCGGCTTAATTGCCGCTATGCTTTTAAGCGCGGTGATCGTTTCCAAACTGACAGGGATTTCGCTGATCACCTCTGTTTTGGCATTTGCACCCGGCGGCATTGCAGAAATGGCGACGACGTCTGTTACATTGCATGCCGATTCCACCTTTGTCGTTGCGGTTCAGGTCATACGCGTCATCCTTGTCATCGCCCTCTTGCCGCCGTTTTATCGTCTGCTTCACCATCTTCACGGTGAAAAAAAAGGCAAAGAGAGTTCGATAAGCGGCAGCAATGCCTAGTTGAAAAAAATCTCCATATGGTAGGCTTTAGGAAGAAAAGGTTTGGGGTGACTCTATTCTGTAGAGTATGGAAGATTTCAAAATGGAGAAGGTAAGTGAAATAAAAGGGTTCAAGAACTTTTAAATCGCAAACCATCAAGATGGGGAAATGTAAGTGTAAAAAGCGTCAATCAAGATATTTCGTTGTTGAGAATGCGTTGATTGAAATTGCTGACACAAATGAATGATAAGTAAAAGTGGATACAGCGTATAGAGCAATGAGTAATGAAGAATCTTTAAATAGAGCGACTTTTGGTATAAGAGCATCCATAAGAATTCCAAAAAACAGGCTTCCTGATTGAAAAAGAGGTTACATATGAATAACCTCTTTTTCTATACAAAGATAAAATGATAAAGGAGTGAAAATCTTAGTTACGTTGATTCTCTTATAATAAGATTTGTTGGCAGTTTAATAATTTTTCTGTTTAAAGAAGTGTTACCCGAAATATACTCGATTATTTTCAACACAGCCTGTTGACCTAATTCTATTATGGGAATATCAATTGTTGTTATGGTCGGAGTAACGACTTGGCAAATCGAATGGTTGTCAAAACCAATTACAGCTAAGTCTTCTGGAACTTTAAAGCCATTTTTTATCGCCTGTTTAATAATCCCTGCGGCGACTTGATCATTTCCTGTAAATATTGCTGAGGGTCTGTCCTTTAGATCCTTTATCTTATGAAAAACACGAAAGCCATCCTCGATATTAAACAATTCGCCGAATATCCATTCGTTTCTATGATGTAAATTGTAATCTTGTAAAGCTTTCAAGTAACCCTCTCTCCTCTGACATTGAGCTTCGCTATATGGAGTATCAAAACAAAATCCAATTTTTTTATGTCCTCTTTCAATTAAATGTGCTACCCCCATGTATGCGGCTTCAAATTCATCATACCCAATGATCGTTATGTCTGCTGAGTGATGATATTCATTACACAATAAGATAGGACCATACTTTAAGAAAGGGGATATCTTATCCCATTCATTTTCTAAAGTTCCAAGAATAATGCCATCAACTTCTTTGTGTTTCAATAACTCTAATAGCTCTAGCTCTGTCTGTTTGTCATAAAAGGTTTGAAATACAATGACCTTGTAATTCTTAAACAGTGCTTCATGAGAGACCCCTTTTATTAATTGAGCAAAAAATGGATGATCGATACTCGGAACCGATAAAGCTATCGTTTGTGTCTTATTTCTCCTAAAATTCCGAGCTAAATAATTGGGAGTGTAGTCAAGGTCGTTAATAGCCTCTAAGATCATATCTCTTTTTTCTTTCGACACATAAGGATGATTATTCAATACTCTTGATACTGTGGTTTTAGACACATTGCACAATTTTGCTATTTCATCAATTGTAGGCATATTTTCCCTTCCTTAAAAAAGTTATTGACATGTTATCGGTTTCAGAAATTAGGATAAATTTGTAACAAATTTTCCAGATTAAAAATCATTGGAGGTACTGTTCATGCAAAAACAGGTTAAAGTTTCAGGTAAAAGTAAGGAAAACATGTTACTACTAAAACACTTAAAAGGTGACTTACAAGGAAAAGAACTTGTTATTGAAGACAGTATTGTAAACGAGCGGTGGAAACAAGTATTAAAAGAAAACACAGATATTGAAAACGACCTTTTCAACTACCAAAAGAATCGTGAAATCAGTAAAGTCCCTTTTATGCCTGTAGATAGATTAATAACCAATGATGAAGTGGATGATATCTTAAATACTTTAACTAAAGTTTTGCCAACTGGAAAATTTACGAGTGGTTCCTTTTTAGATCAATTCGAAAAGGTTTTATCAACATATTTACATAAAAGGTATGTAATTGCAACCAGCAGTGGAACGGATGCTATTATGATAGGATTATTGGCTTTAGGGTTAAACCGCGGGGATGAAGTGATCATGCCAGCTAATAGCTTTTCAGCTACTGAAAATGCTGTGTTAGCTTCGGGAGGCGTTCCTATCTATGTAGATATTAACCCACAAACATTCTGCATCGATCCTAACAAAATTGAGGAAGCAATAACTCCTTATACAAAGTTTATTCTACCTGTGCATTTATACGGAAAACATTCAGAAATGAAGCATATCCGTCAAATAGCCAATCGTTATCAATTGAAAGTAATTGAGGATGCTTGCCAAGGAATTGGACTGACAGACTTAGGAAAGGATGCAGACATAACCACATTAAGTTTTAATCCATATAAGAATTTTGGTGTATGTGGTAAGGCTGGAGCAATAGCAACTGATAATGAAGAACTCGCTAAAAAATGCATTGAATTTAGTTATCATGGTTTTGAAGTAAATGTGAAAAATAAGAAAGTCATCGATTTTGGACTTAACTCAAAAATGGACAATTTACAGGCAGCAATTGGTTTAGAGAGGATTAAGTATCTTTCATTAAACAACTTCAAAAGACTATTTTTGGCGGATAGATATATTACTCAATTAGCAGAATTACAGAATAAAGGTCTTATTGAATTACCAGAATTAAGTGAAGATCATGTGTGGCATCTGTTTCCTATTAAGGTAAGAACAGAAGATAGGACAGATATAATGTCTAAATTAAATGAAGATTTTGGTGTTCAAACAGATGTATATTATCCAATACTGTCTCATATGCAAAAAACTCCTTTAGTACAGGACAAGTATACAAAACTCCAATTGGTTCATACGGAAAAGGCTCATAGTCAGGTACTGCATTTGCCATTATATCCGTCATTTACTTTAGAAGAACAAGACAGAGTAGTGGAGGGTCTGTTTCATGTTATTAAGCAAGAAGTCAGAGTTTAAAACATTATCCAAGGTTGACCATCCTAAGTATATT
Source organism: Bacillus sp. PAMC26543 (assembly GCF_014250375.1). NCBI lineage: Bacteria > Bacillati > Bacillota > Bacilli > Caryophanales > Bacillaceae > Bacillus > Bacillus sp. PAMC26543. The sequence goes on from NZ_CP060193.1 coordinate 3,012,914, forward strand.
GTTTTTTGTGATTTTGATGAAACGTATTTTCCGCATACAATCGATGAACAAAAGCAACGAGACATATATGAACTCGAAGATTATCTAGAACAGAAAAGTAAAGATGGGGAACTACTCATCGGATGGGTTACCGGGAGCAGTATAGAATCTATTCTCGATAAAATGGGACGAGGAAAATTTAGATATTTCCCGCATTTTATAGCTAGTGATCTTGGAACTGAAATTACGTACTTTTCAGAGCATAATTTCGGACAGCAAGATAATGAGTGGAACAGTCGTATAAATGAAGAGTTTAGTAAAGAAAAGATTGAAATACTTGTGAAACAGTTACATGAAAATCATAACATTCTTTTAAATCCCCAAACTCAATTAGGAAAGTCACGGTATAAGCATAATTTTTATTACCAGGAACAAGATGAAATAAACGACAAGAAAAACCTATTAGCAATTGAAAAGGTCTGCGAGGAATACGGAGTTTCAGTTAATATAAATCGTTGCAATCCCTTAGCAGGTGATCCAGAAGACAGCTATGATGTAGATTTTATACCCATGGGAACAGGAAAGAATGAAATTGTAAAGTTTATGTTAGAGAAATACAACCTAAATACTGAAAAAGCTATCGCATTTGGAGATAGCGGAAATGATGTTCGTATGTTACAGGCAGTAGGAAATGGATATCTACTAAAAAATGCAACACAAGAAGCCAAAAATCTGCACCAATTGATAACCGATAGTGAGTACTCAAAAGGAATTACGAATACCTTAAAAAAATTAATTGGATCATGAGGAGGAAATAGAGTATGAAGAAGATTGGTATCATAGGTGCAGGTGGTATTGCAAGAGCGCACGCAACTGCTTTATCTACAATTAAAAATGCAGAGTTAGTAGGAGTGTATGACATAAATCAACAAAATGCGGAAAGCTTTGTGAAAACTTTCGGTGGGAAGACATATGAAAATGTAGATGAACTAATTGATGTCTCAGAAGGTTTAATTGTAGCATCTCCAAACTTTTGCCATAAAGAACATGCTTTGCAAGCATTAGCAAAACAAAAGCATGTATTGTGTGAAAAGCCTATGGCTATTTCTCTTGAAGAAGCAAGCATTATGAAAGATACTGCTGAAAGGTTAGACGTAAGAGCTAGTATGGGATTTAATTATAGATATTTGTCTTACGTAAATATCTTAAAAAGCTTAATTATCAATAATGAATTAGGTAACATCCTGTCCATAAAAGTACACTTCAAGAAAAATAGTGCACTTAGACGTAAGAAGTTTACTTGGAGAGATGACGCTAATAGTAAGAAGACCAGCGGGTCATTGGGGGATTTGGGTATTCACCTTATCGACATGGTATGGTATTTGTTCGAGAGTGATTTCATCACAGAATCAGTAAGGGCAAAGATGAACACAAATGTAAAAACAAAAGAGGATAAACAGGTACTTGTAGATGACTATGCAGAAATATACGGTCAACTGAAGAACAAGGTATTTGTAAATATCATCACATCAAAATGTTCTGTACCTGAAGACTGCGGTTTTAGCATTGAGGTAGTTGGACACAAAAAAGAGTTTAAATACCACACAGGCAACCCTCACGTTTACAAGCTCATAGATGGCTTGAACGTGGCAGACTGCCCAGTGCCGCAAAGTCTATTAAACGATCCGCCAAACGAATTTTATGGTTGGGCTGATTCTTTTAGAAGCGAGTTAATCAATTGGATTTCATCAACTCAGAAAGATTGGGTTGAGATCCCTTCTTTTAACGATGGTTTTAGATCTCAGGAAGTATTAGAAATGTTCTTTGAGAAAGATAGCAACTCTCAAACAATGTCTGTTTTAGCAGTCAACTAGTATTTCGAAGAGATAAGTTACTGAAAAAGCAGGAATTTATTTTCCTGCTTTTTCATATAGGGGTGTAATGAATGTTAAGAGGGACATATTTATTTGGATATGCTTTCTTTTTCACAGTGGGTATTATCCATATATCAACAGGAAGTTTGACACCATTTCTTTTAGAGTCTTTTAACAAGACAACAGATGATATTTCGATCATCATTTTCTTTCAGTTTACCGGATTCCTAAGCGGAGTATTAATCGCACCGTTAATGATTAAGAAATACAGTCACTTTAGGACACTTACTTTAGCTTTGACAATAATGCTTGTAGCGTTAAGTATCTTTTTTCTCACTAAGGATTGGTATTATATTGTTGTAATGGCTTTTCTCTTAGGATATGGAGCAGGTACATTAGAAACGACAGTTGGTTCCTTTGTTATTGCTAATTTCGAAAGTAATGCAGAAAAAATGAGTAAGCTGGAAGTCCTCTTTGGATTAGGCGCTTTAACTTTCCCATTATTAATTAATTCCTTCATCAATATCAATAACTGGTTTTTACCGTATTACTGCATATTCACCTTTTTGTTCGTCCTATTAGCAGGGTGGTTAATTTTCTTATCCAAGAACCGAAAGTACGCTAAGAATGCTAACCAGCAAGTGGCCTTGCCAAATGTAGGAGCATTTCAATACTTTATAGGAGATAGAAAAAAATCAAAGCAATTAGGCTTTTTTGTATTTTTTGCTTTTCTATATGCTGGTATCGAAACAAATTTCGCCAACTTTTTACCTTCAATTATGATAAACCAAGACAATGAACAAATCAGTCTTATCAGTGTCTCCTTTTTCTGGGTAGGGATCATCATAGGAAGAATACTGATTGGTTTCGTAAGCAGAAGGCTTGATTTTTCTAAGTACCTCCTATTTAGTTGCAGTTGTTTAATTGTTTTATTAATCGCCTTCTCTTATATAAATAACCCAATACTTCAATTGGGTGGCACATTTTTGATTGGTCTAAGTATAGCGGGCATATTTCCCATTGCTTTAACACTAGCATCAATCATTATTCAGAAGTACGTTGACGAAGTGACAAGTTTATTTATTGCTTCGGCAAGTTTCGGTGGAGCGATCATCTCTTTCTTAATTGGATGGAGTTTAAATCATGATACGATCTTATTAACCATGGGAATATTTACAACGATGGCGGTCATTCTAGTAGGTATTTCTGTAAAGATTAGGAGAACTAAAACAGAAGACCCTATTTCACTTGAAAGCAAAGCTTCAAAAACACAGTAAAAAACGTGTAAATGAAAGATACTAATAGACATATCGTAAGTAAGAAGAGGACTTAATGTCCTCTTTTTTATTTTAAATATAAATAAAACATTATTGAAAACTCTTGTTGCTGAAAAAAGTGAGTATGGAAGCAAAGAAAATGTTCTAATTCGTAAGCACCACCAACGCGCAGACCAGACTACGAACCAGAGTTTGCCGACACGCTGAGCCACGCATCCTTTGTATGGTTTTTTATTCAAAAACGCTATGGAGACCCTCTTCCATTTCTTCTGAGGACGGATACCATTTCGTCGCCAGATCCCGGAACAGCCTTTCCGCAAACAGAATCTCTTCCTCTGTATAACGGTCAAAAAAGGAGAGAAAACGCTGCTCAACCTTTTGATGATAGTATTGATGCAAGCTGTGCAGCTTCTTCCCTGCCGGCGTCAAACGGAAGTAGACCTCCTTCTTATTATCGCTGAGCTGTGTTCTGTGAAGGAAGCCGGCGCCAAGCAATTTTGTGCTGATGCGTGACACCGTCGCTTTTGTCGTATTCATTTTGTCGGCAATCGAAGTGACATTGATCGGCTCATGCTCCCCCACACAGGAAAGAACATGAATTTCTGTCATCGTCAATTGAGATTTTTGTCCGTGCTCCTGATCCAGCTTCTTCATTTCATCAGCCAAAAAGGCTTTTATGAGCCCCTCCCATTTCTCCTGCTGATGAATGAGTTCCGCATATAATTCAAAAATGTTGCGTTTCGTATGGTCTGTATTCATCGGATTTTCCAACCTTTTTCATTCAATTGTTTCTTCTATCATACCGTTTTGTTACAGATGAAACAATCGATTTGTGTTACACACAGCTGGCAATCGGCAGCCAGCGCCTGATACCTATTTGAATCACTTCTGCCGCATCTGGTCCGGCGGCATCGACTGCCCAGGCGGCATGGCCATCAGGCCGAACCAATACAGTATGCACGTCTCTCCACTCTTCACGCGGTTCTGCAAGAGAAGCACGCACTGTGTGTAAGCCTTTAAATGGGATATGGTCATTATCTGCTCCTTGTTTCAGTGACAGCAAAACGTATGACCCATTATGCAGGCAGTTATAGAGGCGTTCCATACTGCCATCAGGAAGCCGCAGTTCCACATCCGGAAGTCTTTTGCCGTTCAACCGATGCGGCGGCATGTTTTGGTCAGCTTCATACCCGACATCGATTGCAGAAATTTGGCCCGCTACAAAGCGATTCACATCGGGAAAAGCAAGCATATCGGACACCATGCTTCGCAAATGGAGACCGGCCTTCGTGAAATCCATCAGCTGCGTCTGCGCCTCTGTGTTCCGAAGAAGATCTTCCGCCACCGGATGCCGCTCTGCGTGATAGCTTTCCAAAAGCCATGAAGGTGCAGAGCCGCCGACAGCCGCCGCAAGCTTCCACCCAAGGTTCATGGCATCCTGAAGACCGACATTCAGCCCTTGGCCGCCAGCAGGAAAATGAATATGCGCTGCATCGCCCGCAAGAAAGAGTCTGCCGCTCCGATACTGTTTCGCTTGACGGAAGGCATTCCCGAATCGGGACATCCACGTAGGCTCGTTTAAGCCAAAATCAGTTCCGCAAATCCGGGTGAGATCTGTTTTCAGCTCCTCTTCTGTGACAGGAGCATCCTTCGGCGTCTGCGTGCGATAAGGGCTGATCATCACAACACGGTACCGGTCAGGAGAAATCGGAACAATCATGACTCCCCCCTCTTTCGTACAAAGCGACATGACTTCTGATGGCGGCGGAGAAAGAAGCTTCACATCACCAAGAGTTGCAGTAATAGTGCTGTCTGTTCCAGGAAACGCAATTCCCGCCTGTTTCCGAACGACGCTCCCTGCTCCGTCAGCGCCAACGGCAAACAGGCTGCTCAGCGTCCGCACAATGCCGTCGCGATCCTTGAAAATGGTTTGCACCGCCTCTTCGTTTTGCGTTACCGCTAGCACCTCTGCCCCTCGTAACACCTCTGCTCCCAGGCTCCGCGCACGTTCCTCAAGCAGCTGTTCAGTCTTGGCCTGCGGAAGCAAAAGCGTATAAGGACAACTCGTATCCAGACTGGAAAAATCAAGACGGGTATCGAGCATTGAAAAATGGCCGGAAGATATCTTTTTCCCACGAGACGTAAAACGCTCAAGCAGCCCTCTCATTTCAAAAAGCTCAAGCGTGCGGGGGTGCAGCGTCAACGCCTTCGAATACGGCACTGGCTGTTCAAGCCGCTCAAGCACGCATGTTTTCACCCCTGCCAATGCCAGCTCAGAACCCAGCATCAATCCAACCGGTCCGCCTCCGATAATAACTGTTTCGTAATCCATCATGAGCTCACTCCTTTTGTTTTATCTGTAACTAAACAAAAAGCCTAAGAAAAAAAAGAAATAAGTGTTATTACATATTTCATTTAGTTACGCGCGTAACAAAAATAATTATATCGGGTGACAAATGATCTCGCAACATATTTTTCCAACCAGCACAAAAAAGACGCCTTTCAAATGGCGCCTTTTTCTCAGTGTACAGCTTCCTAATCCGAAATGACTCCGACAATGTCTTTTTCCCTGATCGGACCGAAATGCCGGCTGTCAAAGCTATATATGCGATTATCTCCGATTACAAAATATTGCCCCTTCGATAACGTCTTTTTCCCTGTCGTTTCTTTCAGCGAAAAATCTCCCGTTACATGGCTTCCGGCAGATACAGATTTCAATGGTTTCAAAAATGGTTCAGCCACCTGTTTTCCGTTCACATACAGCTGATCGTCCTTATATTTGATCGATTCACCGGGCAATCCAATGACTCGCTTTATCAGCACTTTTTGATCAGGGCCTTTAAACAAAACAATATCAAAACGATGGATGGTTTTGAATCGATGTGAAAATTTATTGACCAACAGTTCGTTCCCTTCCTGAAAAGTCGGGTTCATGCTGATGCCTTCTACTTTGTAATCAATAAAGACGGCATTTTTGACTTGAATGGCGAGAACTACGGACACGACACCGGCAAGAAACCAAAACCGTTTTTTCATGTTACTGTCTCCCTCCATCATGCTCACGCTGGCTGGCTCTCACATGCAGATGCCGTTCCACCCTTTTGCCGACATACCATAAGACAGCAATCACCAGAACGGCAATAACCGTGCGAATCGGCTGTGTGATCAGCGCGTGAAGATCATATCCGATGAAGCTGATCATAAAAATCATGACGAGCTTTCCCGAGGCTGCCGCCAAAACAAACGGCCGCGTCCCGATCCTTGACAAACCGGCGACAACATTCACCGCGGCAGACGGTGTAAATGGAAAACAAAGCAGAAGAAACATCGGGCCAAAACCGTGTCTTTCCACCCATAACATAAGCTTTCTGACAGACGGATGCCTGCGGATGAATCCAAGAGCCCTTCTTTGTCCATAATGACGGACAATGAAAAACACGAGAATGGACCCCGCTGTTGATCCGGCCCATGACAGGATGAAGCCTTCCCACAATCCAAACGAATTTGTATTCGCCACCACAAAAACGATAAGCGGCAAAAACGGAAGAAATGCTTCAACTAAAGGCAGCAGCACAGCAATAAGCGGACCGAAAGCCCTATAGCTTTGAAATAATTCAGTTAAACGATCCTCTGTCAAATAGGATAAAAATTGCTCCAACGTTTATACTCCTCACCGGGTTTGTCTATCCTTATTCTACACATTCTCGGCGAAAAACTAAAAAGTTTTGGTGATTTTTTCTGTCTTGAAACATTTCACCAGCCGATATAGAATATAACAAGAACAAACGTTCCCTTGAGAAAGAAGGAGTTACCATGCCGCATTTGCAGCCGGAAGGATATGAATTGATAGAGCGGGCTCTCTTTTTGCCTATGGTCATTACCATTTTAAACCGCGATCTCGGCGGAATTGAGAAAAGCTCATTAAAATTGAAACACCCTTATATACAACTTATCAACGAATCATTAAAAATAGCACAAAAGGATCTGATTGAGGTCAGAAAAGAGCTGAGGAAAAGAAAAATCGCCATCCACGAGGCTGAGCGTGATGAAGCCTTTACGCTTTATTTATTTGTCATCGATGGCTACGAAGAAAAACACCGCTATTTTAACCCGCGAATCCGGGAGCAAGTAAGCAGTTTGTTAACATACTATTTATTTTCGCCGGACTCGCCATGAGTCTTTCGAATCATTCTGTATTCCCCTCCTTGCGCCCGTCCCCTCTTCTAGCTCCTCAAGAATAAATTTCTGACAATTCGCACTATACAAACAAAATAAATTTATTTATAATTCGTACCACAGCCTTTCACTCCCCAAAAAATGACATGTGCCGCCAAATTAGCGACATGATTTGCAGCCTGCACATGACACGCACCGCCCAACTTTTGATCAAAGGAGGATTTTATGAAACTGATTCACATTCTTGCCGCTTTGCCCTTCATCGGACTTTTGCTTGGCATCCCTTTTGCAAACAAAGTGACACCCTATCTGTTTGGCATGCCATTCATTCTCGCCTATGTCGTCATGTGGGCTTTGCTGACCTCTGTCCTGATGGCGATCGTGTATGTCCTCGACAAAGAAAATAAAAGGGAGGAAGCAGAATGAACGCAGCTCTCATCATCATTTTTGGTGTCCTGCTATTCAGCATGTTTCTCGGCGTACGCGCCCAAAAAGGAAAAGACATGGACCTTGAGCAGTGGACGGTTGGAGGCCGCGGCTTCGGTACTGTTTTTGTTTTCCTATTGATGGCAGGAGAGATTTATACGACGTTTACATTTCTCGGCGGAAGCGGCTGGGCTTACGGAAAAGGCGGGCCGGCCTTTTACATCATCGCCTACGGCTGTCTGGCCTATATTCTTTCTTATTGGCTCCTGCCGGCGGTATGGTCCTATGCGAAACAGCATAAGCTGATGTCGCAGTCCGATTTTTTCATCAAAAAGTACAACAGCCCGCTGCTTGGTGTGCTCGTCTCACTTGTCGGCATTGCCGCGCTTATTCCTTATCTTGTGCTGCAGCTGAAAGGGCTTGGATTGATTGTATCGGAAACGTCTTACGGAAAAATTTCTCCTACTGCTGCCATTTGGATCGGCGTCATTTCAATCACAGTTTACGTTATGGTATCCGGCATCCACGGGTCCGCCTGGATATCCGTTGTCAAAGACATCATGATTTTGGCCGTCGTTTTATTCTTAGGCATATATCTGCCGATTCATTACTACGGCGGATTTCAAGACATGTTTCAGCAGATTGAAAACGCAAATCCCGGTTTTATTACCCTGCCCGAAACAGGGCAAAGTGCTGCATGGTTCAGTTCAACCGTGCTGCTGACGGCGCTGGGCTTTTACATGTGGCCCCATACGTTTTCCGCTTCCTATTCAGCAGAAAACCCAAAAGTCTTTCGAAAAAACGCCATTATTATGCCTTTATACCAGCTGGTCCTTCTATTTGTCCTTTTCGTCGGCTTTGCGGCTATCCTGCAAGTTCCCGGTCTGAAAGGCGCAGACGCGGATTTATCACTTTTGAGACTGTCTCTTCAAACCTTTGATCCTTGGTTTGTCGGAATCATCGGTGCAGCCGGACTGCTGACAGCGCTTGTGCCGGGTTCCATGATTTTAATGTCGGCCTCCACTTTGTTTGCCAAAAATGTTTATCAAGTGTTTGCTCCCCGCACGACGGAACAGCAGGTGTCATTATTGGCTAAATGTTTAGTGCCTGTGATTGCGCTGATTGCTGTGTACTTTACATTCAAAGGCGGGAACACAATCGTTACGCTTCTCCTTATGGGATACAGCCTCGTCACACAGCTATTTCCGGCCCTGCTGTTCAGCCTGTTCAAGCATAAGATCGTGACCAAACAAGGAGCCTTTACCGGCATTATAACGGGAGTCGGAGCGGTTTCTTATATTACGGTTACGGAAACAACAATCAGCACTTTATTTCCGGCGCTGCCGCAAGCGGCGAAAGACTTAAACGTCGGCATTGTCGCTTTGCTGCTGAATGTTACGGTCATGATAGCGGTAAGTCTCGTGACAAGAAAAACGAAAAGCACAGCTGCTGATCAAGCCGCTTAAACAAGAAAAAAGCAATCTGGACAACAGATTGCTTTTTTGTTTAGCGTTCGCAGGCGATAAAATCTTTATCACGGTCGCTCTTTTTATTGGCATCATAAAGCGCCTTAGATACGTAAGGCTTGTACTTCGTTTTTCCGCCTTTATTTTTCACCTTGGACGTACGGGCTACCCCGCCTTTGTACACTTTGTTTAATTCCTTGCAGTTCTTATACGTCTTTACCTTCGTTTTGGCTTCCGCCACATGGTCAGCTCCGTATGAAAAACCGAAAACGAGACCGAGTGACAGCAAAAGCGCCGCGGCTTTTTTCATGACAATATACTCCCCCATACCCAATATTTAGTTGTTTTATAGCGATTTTATCATAATTCAATTCGTCATATTTTACAAGATAAATATGGAAGGAGCGGCAGTTTCTTTGTCTTGCAGAGATGCAAACTGCCAAAACATGTTTTTCTCACTTTGCTCAAGGGTACACATACGAATGTACACCACACAAAAAGGAGCGTTGATGATGTCTGATACAAAACGAAACAATCCTTTAACAGCATTTTTTCACGATGAATTTCCTGAACAATACCAAGAACCGCCCGGTCTGCAGCAAAAAATGAAGCCGGTTCCGGACTGCGGAGAAAAAAGCTATAAAGGAGCTGGCAAACTAAATGGCCGAAAAGCTCTTGTCACCGGCGGTGATTCCGGTATTGGCCGCGCTGCCGCCATCGCTTATGCGCGGGAAGGCGCCGATGTGGCAATTAACTATTTGCCCGCGGAACAGCCTGATGCAAAAGAAGTAAAAGAACTGATTGAAGCAGAAGGACGCAAGGCAGTCCTGATTCCAGGTGATCTGAGTGACGAATCGTTTTGTCACGATTTAGTCAAACAAGCGCATAACGAACTCGGCGGGCTGGATGTGTTAGCGCTCGTTGCCGGTAAACAGCAAGCAGTGCAAAACATCGAAGACCTTCCTACTGAACAAATCTATAAAACGTTTGAAGTGAACGTCTTCTCGCTATATTGGGTTGTTAAAGCGGCGCTACCGTATTTGCCGGAGGGCGCGTCTATTATTACCACAACTTCAGTTGAAGGCTACAACCCAAGCCCGATGCTGTTAGATTATGCGGCGACGAAAAACGCCATTATCGGCTTTACCGTTGCGCTCGGAAAACAGCTGGCGCCCAAAGGCATCAGAGTGAACTCTGTTGCGCCAGGACCAATCTGGACTCCGCTGCAAATTTCCGGCGGACAGCCAACTGAAAACATTCCGAAATTCGGCAAAGGGACGCCGCCGTCACCATTAAACCGCGCGGGACAGCCGGTGGAACTGGCAGATGTTTATGTATTCTTAGCTTCAGAGAATTCAAGCTATGTGACATCTCAAATATACGGCATCACTGGCGGAATTCCGACGGCCTAGCGTTTTAGAAGGAGCTGCCCTATTTGGTCAGCTCCTTTCTATTTTCTAATACCGCTCCCCGAGCTCACGCAAAATAAAATCATAAATCATCTTCGTCCGCTCTTCCTTCGGGTACAGCATAAATTCCTGCCGTTTCGGGACACGGTGTTCGATTCTGTCCTGAAATTTGGTTCTGAGCCAGGCTGTCCGGTATACCTGATTCTCGAACGAATTGCAGGAGACCGGCAGTTCCATCGTTTTTCCGTTTGAAAACGTCACTTCCGTATCGTCGAATTCAGTCGGTTTGAATTCTTTTACATGCACATGGGAAATCCAGCCGCATTGGGGTCTAGTCGAAGAAAGTGTAGGGAATAAAAAGATTTGGTTCGAAGGGTCCACCATGATTGGCGGTTTGTGAGAAATTTTTGTCACTTCATAAGTTCCCGCTTTTCTTCCCGCGTAGCTTGATCCGAAAAATCGGCAGCTTCGGTCGACAATTTGCAGCGGCTTCATGCTGACGTAAAACATACAGTCTTTTTCAATGATTTTTGAACAGATTTTGCCGTCGATTTCTTCTGGCAAAACGGCAATTGTTGCGCTGTTTACTTCATACGATTCTAATGGTGCGTCAGTTTTCTGACTCATGTTATGGCCTCCATCCTTTTTCTGCAAAATTTATACTAATAATCTATCATCTGTGTTTATAAAACGACAGGATTTTTTAACAAATGAACTAAAATCATCTTTTATTTATATTTTTTAGTTCTATTTTACTAGTAATAAACCGATTTTACTTTACTGCATGATTTCAGATCACAGCATTTCGCAGGATATGTCGATAGATTGCCAAGTATTAGTTGTCTAAAGATTATAAAAATTTATTGATTTTTTCGACCGTTATCCATATACTATAAAAAAGGCATTGGGGGGATTCTTTATGAAAGAGAAAAAGTCGTACACTGAGCTCATGAAGTCCCGCAACACGCAAAAAACAAAAGAATTTGATGTAACAATGATGGATATTTACATTCAAATGGTGCTCGATGAATCCTTGTTTAAGCGTCGGTTGACCATGCTGACTGACCAAATCAACAAAGCCTTGGACGAAAAAGATAAAGATGCGTTTCTTACGCTCTCTAAAGAATATGCAGCGCTCAAACAGAGCGAATAAGCCAATCCTTAAGGATTGGCTTTTTTAATTACCCATTTACAATCGTTCCCCCGTTGACATGAATGGTCTGGCCGGTGACGTAAGTGGAATCATCGCTGGCAAGATATAAATAGCTCGGCGCCACTTCCACCGGCTGGCCCGGCCGTTCCATCGGCACATCCGAACCAAACACTTCCACATCTTTTGCAGCAAAGCTGGCCGGAATGAGCGGTGTCCAGATTGGCCCCGGCGCAACCGCATTGACTCGAATGCCTTGCTGAACAAGCGATTGGGAAAGGGATCTTGTAAAAGTGACAATGGCTCCTTTCGTCGCTGAATAATCGATCAGTGTTTTATTGCCTTTGTACGCGGTGATCGATGCTGTATTGATAATACTGCTTCCTTTTTTCAAATGAGGCAGCACAGCCTTCGTTAAATAAAACATAGAGAAAATGTTCGTCTGGAAGGTTCTGATCAGCTGGTGGCTAGTGATTTTTTCAATGCTCGGCTGCACATGCTGCTCAGCGGCATTATTAACCAAAATATCTATGGTTGGAAAAGCCTGGCTGGCCTGTCTTACCACTTCATTACAAAAGGCTTCATCTCCGACATCTCCTGCAATCAGCAGGCACTTCACCCCTTCTTTCTCTACATACTCCTTTGTTTCTTCGGCGTCCTGATGTTCATTAAAATACACAATGACCACATTCGCCCCTTCTTTTGCGAATAACACCGATACAGCGCGTCCGATCCCGCTGTCTCCGCCTGTAATAATGGCCGTTTTGCCCGCTAGTTTTTTTGCCTTCTTCGGCTTATCAAATACCGGACGGGGATCCATCAGATATTCGAATCCCGGCTGCTGGTCCTGATGCTGCGGCGGCAATGTTTTCTTTTTCTCATTCGCCAATGCAATCACTCCTTTTCAACCCTATTATGGTATGAACAAAGCCTGCTTCCTATGTATGAAAAGATAGAAAATGGAAAAATTAAGAATAAATGATATTGGAGGTACAATGGTTTGGCTAATCAACCTTTTTCAAAAGAAGCTCCCGAAACATATTGGAAAACATCGGCGGACTTGCCTTCTTTTCCGGCGCTGCAAGAAGATACGGAATGTGATGTCACCATTATTGGAGGAGGCATTACAGGAATCACGACGGCCTATGAGCTGTCCAAAAGAGGCTTCCGTGTCATTCTGATTGAAGCGAATCAGGTTCTCAATGGCACAACGGCCCACACAACGGCAAAAATTACAGCGCAGCACGACATGATTTATGATGAATTAATCCGCAATTTCGGACTGAACCACGCAAGGCTTTATTATGAAGCGAACCAGAATGCAATTGATTATATAAAAGGAATTGTTGATGAACTTCAGATCGATTGCGAATGGGCCGAACAAGACGCTTACCTTTACACAACAAGTGAAGATGCTGTACAAAAAATCCGCACTGAGCATGAGGCATACACAAAACTCGGGATTGAAAGGGATCTCTTAAAAGATCTTCCGCTTCCCGTCGGCTCTAAGCTGGCGCTCGTGATGAAGAATCAGGCCCAATTTCACCCGCTTCACTTTTTAACCGGGCTCCTTGATCAGATCGTGCAAAAGGGCGGACGGATTTATGAAGAGACTGTTGCGCTTGATATTAAAAAAGGAGAAATGCCTGAAGTTGTTACAAAAAGCCGGCACGCCATTAAAAGCCGATTTATCGTATGCTGCTCCCATTTCCCTTTTTATGACGGAGGCGGGTTATATGCAGCAAGAATGTATTCTGATAGATCCTATGTCCTCGCCGTCAAGCCGAAAATCGACTATCCTGAGGGCATGTATTTAAGTATAGACCAGCCGTCAGTTGCCCTTCGCTACACCATTGTGAACGGAGAAAAGCTGATTCTCTTCAGCGGAGTAAGCCATAAAACAGGCCAAGGCAAAGACATGTCGACCCATTACGAAACGCTGAGACAATTGGCAGAAAGCACAATTGGAATCGAAAGCATTCCCTATTACTGGTCCACACAGGATCTCGTGACAATCGATAAAATCCCATTCATCGGGCCTATGTCTGAAAACGAAGACAATATTCTCGTTGCGACCGGCTTCAAAAAATGGGGCATGACATCAGCAGCTGTCGCAGCTCAGCTTTTGTCAGACCTTGTGGAGAAAAAAGACAATCCATATGAGAGCATTTTTACACCGTCTCGTTTCCATCTGAATCCCGGCTTGCAAAAGGTGATTTCTTACAATGCAGATGTGGCTAAGCATTTCATTAAAGGGAAGCTTGAAAAACCGGACGTCGAGTTTGAAGAGATCGCGCCAGGTGAAGGAAAAGCCGTCACCATTAACGGCAGACGCGCGGGGGCATTCAGAGATGAAACGGGCTGCCTGCATCTTGTTGATACAACCTGCACCCATTTAGGCTGTGAAGTGGAATGGAACGATGGAGAGCACACATGGGATTGTCCGTGCCACGGATCACGCTTTAAACCAACTGGCGAGGTAGTCGAAGGACCGGCCATCAAACCACTAAAACAAATTGACCTTGATTAAACCGTTCATATAACTGAACGGTTTTTTTATAAATATTTTCTATCTGCCGTCTTCATTCGTGCTTCCCTTGACCGATAAAAAAGAAAAAGGCTTAAAAAGCCAAAAGATAAAATTATATTTTCCCAAGGGGGATCACTGTATTGTTATTTAAAAAAGATAGAAAAAAAGAAACGGCTTATTTTTCAGATTCAAACGACCAGCAAAAAAACCGCATTCAGCTCACAAACAAGTTCTCAGATGTGAAAAAACAGCTCAAAATGGTCAGACTGGGAGATCCAGAGCTGCACGTGCTGCAGGAGCTACAGCCCTTAATCCAACAAAACATTGTTTACATCGTTGACGCTTTCTATAAAAATCTTGATCATGAAAGCTCATTAATGGATATCATTAACGACCACAGCTCAGTTGACCGCTTAAAACAAACGTTAAAACGGCATATTCAAGAAATGTTTGCCGGTGTCATTGATGATGAATTTATTGAAAAACGAAATAAAATTGCTTCTATCCATTTACGAATCGGCCTTCTTCCAAAATGGTACATGGGGGCGTTTCAGGAATTGCTTCTATCAATGATTGACATTTATGAAAAATCAATTACAGATCACCAGGAACTGCTGAAAGCAATCAAAGCAACAACTAAAATCTTGAACTTAGAACAGCAGCTTGTCCTTGAAGCGTTTCAGAATGAGTACAACCAAACCCGCGATGAACAAGAAGAAAGGAAAAATCTTCTGCATCAGAGAATCCAAGAAACCTCCGGGTCGATCGCAAATCTGTTTTCAGAAACGAGCCGATCCGTTCAAGAGCTTGTTGACAAATCTGAAGGCATTTCCGAAGCATCCAAAGCCGGCACAGTGACATCCAGCACCGTTGAAGAAAAGTCGATTGGCGGGAAAAAAGAGCTTGAAATCCAGCAAAAACAGATGAACCAGATCGATACAAGCCTCGTCCAAATCGAAAAAGAAATGGTCAAGCTGGATGAAATCGCACAGCAAATTGAAAAAATCTTCGGCATCGTCACAGGCATCGCCGAACAAACGAATCTTCTGTCGCTAAACGCATCTATTGAATCAGCCCGTGCAGGCGAACACGGCAAAGGCTTTGCCGTTGTGGCAAATGAGGTGCGAAAGCTGTCTGAAGATACGAAAAAAACCGTTTCTACAGTGTCCGAGCTTGTGAACAACACCAATACACAAATCAACATCGTGTCGAAGCATATCAAAGACGTGAACGGGCTTGTCAGCGAAAGCAAAGAAAAAATGACACAAATTAACCGTTTATTCGATGAAATTGTTCACAGCATGAAAGTCAGCAAAGAACAATCAGGAAAAATTGACGTCGATCTGCAGGCCTTTCTCGGAGGGCTCCAGGAGGTCAGCCGCGCCGTTTCTCATGTGGCTGCTTCTGTTGATTCGCTTGTCATTCTTACAGAAGAATAATCATCAAAAACCGGCCGACCGCAGGGCCGGTTTTTTTGCACCCATTTGTAAACCCTAATTAAAATTAAGTTGACATAAAAGCTGTCTGCATTTATTGTATAACCATATTTTATTCGTTAGCTGGAGGATTTTATATGAAATTACTAGACATGATGCACATTGCAATCTTTACTGCACTGATGGCAGTGCTTGGTTTTATCCCCCCTCTTTTCTTATCCTTTACACCTGTTCCCATTACACTGCAGACGCTCGGTGTCATGCTGGCCGGCAGCATTCTCAGACCCAAAGCCGCTTTTTTAAGCCAGCTTGTCTTTTTGCTGCTCGTCGCCTTTGGAGCGCCGCTATTGCCCGGCGGCCGCGGCGGGTTTGGCGTTTTTTTCGGACCGAGCGGGGGTTTTCTGATTGCTTATCCGTTCGCCTCGTGGCTGATCAGCCTAGCTGTTCACAGACTGCGTAAGGTGACAGTGTTCCGTCTCTTTTTCATTCATATTGTATTCGGCATCGCCTTTATTTACCTGCTTGGCATTCCTGTACAAGCTTTTATCATGCATATTGATCTGTTACAGGCCAGTTTTATAAGTCTTTCATTTGTGCCCGGCGATTTATTAAAAGCGGCAGCATCTGCGCTGCTTGCCATTAAGATCACCCAAGCCTTGTCTCTTTCTGATACGATGTATACAAAAGGAGGCTGACATTCTGTGACCATTACACATACATATCTATCCTTTGCCAATAAAAATCCAAGCCGGATTGCGATCCAGACTGAATCTGAACATATTACATATCGGGATTGGAACCGGCTCGTCACCCAAGCTGCCAATTGGCTGCGGGCGCAGCCAAACGTTCCAAAACGTGTAGCCATCCTGCTCCCAAACAGCCTTGCATTTTTACAGCTGTTTGCCGGAGCTGCCGCGGCCGGATGTACGGCGGTTCCTATTGATACACGCTGGAGTGCGGCTGAATGCGGTGAGCGGCTGGCATTAAGCGGTGCTGATTTTGTGGTGGCTTCATCTCTTTTTAAGAACAAACTGACAGATTGTCTGACACCCGTAGTTTGGCTGGAAGACTGTATGGCGCATATCTCAGAGGCATCCGCTGCCCCGGCCCCAGCCGTTGATCCGGAGCTTCCCTTTTATATGGGCTTTACATCAGGCTCAACAGGCAAGCCGAAAGCATTTACGCGCTCTCATCGCTCTTGGATTGAAAGCTTTCATTGTACAAATACTGATTTTTTGGTCTCTTCAAATGACAAAGTTCTGATTCAGGGAACATTACTGTCCTCTCACTTTTTATACGGTGCTGTCAGCACTCTGTATCTCGGGGGTACCGTTTGTTTGCTTAAAAAATTCATTCCCGCTCAAACGAAGGAGTGGTTAACACAGAAATCCATCAGCGTACTCTATACCGTACCGACAATGACAGATGCCCTCGCCAACATTCACGCTTTCCCTGACAGCTCCGTTACAATCATTTCTTCGGGAGCGGACTGGCCGGCAGCATCCAAGGAGAAGCTTGCATCCAAATGGCCTCATTTGAAGCTGTACGATTTTTACGGCACATCTGAGCTTAGCTTTGTTGCGTATCTCTCACCAGAAGACAGCAAACGAAAACCTCATTCAGCGGGCCGCCCTTTTCATAATGTCCGCATAGAGATCCGCAGCGCAGCCGGGGACCTCTGTCAGCCGGGGGAAATCGGGAAAATATTCGTCAAAAGCCCGATGAAGTTCTCAGGCTATGTAAACAGCCGCACACCAGATCAATCGGAATGGATGACAGTAGATGACATGGGCTATGTTGATGAAGAGGGATTTCTGTACATAGCAGGCCGGGAAAATGGGATGATCGTATATGGCGGATTAAATATTTTCCCTGAAGAAGTTGAGCGCGTGCTTCTCTCCTGCCCAGAGGTTGAAAAAGCAGCTGTGGCAGGCATTCCGGACGAGTATTGGGGAGAAATCGCCGCGGCCGTCATTTGCGGGAATACAGACGCCAAAAAGCTGAAAGCCTGGTGCAAGCAGAAACTGGCATCCTACAAAATCCCGAAAAAATGGGTATTTACAGACAGTATGCCCGAAACAAGCAGCGGCAAAATTGCCCGTTCCAGCGTAAAAAAATGGCTGCGGGGTATGGTGAATTGAACGCGGTTATTGCAGATGCAAAACGAACGATTTTCGGAAAAGAAAACGGACTGCTGAAACAGTTTCTGCCGGAGGATTTGGCCGCTCCTCTCATCAGCTGTCTCGGCCGAAAGTTAGAGGATCAAATTGACGAGGTGATTTTGGGAAACGCCACTGGCAGAGGCGGCAACCTCGCCCGGCTGTCAGCACTTCAAGCTGGACTTCCTTTATCTGTTCCCGGCATGACGATTGATAGACAATGCGGCTCCGGGCTTGAAGCAGTGCGTTCCGCATGCAATCTTATCAAAGCGGGTGCCGGAAACATTTATATCGTAGGCGGCGCAGAAAGCAGCAGCCGATCGCCTTTTTCAGAAAGAGCCCGCTTTTCGCCGGAAACTGTTGGTGATCCCGATATGGGCATGGCGGCCGAATATACAGCAGCACGCTATGCCATCCCAAGAAACATGCAGGACGAATACGCGCTTCTCAGCTTTCAACGCAGCTGGAGTGCTCATACCGAAGGATTGTACCGTGAAGAGATTGTTCCTCTCGGGGAGTTGGAAACAGACGAAGCTTTTCTGAAAAGACGGCCGATGGAAGCGATCATTTCTCGTGCAAAGCCGGTGTTTGACACCAGCTCCGGAACGGTTACAGCCGCCAATAGCAGCGGCATATCAGATGGAGCGTCTGCACTCCTTGTCATGGAAGAGAAAAAAGCTGCATCCCTCGGCTATAAACCTGTGCTGCGCTTTATCGGAAGCGCCGTTAGCGGCATTCATCCCAACTATCCGTCCGCCGCGCCGGTTGAAGCGATCAAAAAGCTTTTAGCTGCAAACGCGTTGACAACTGACGATATCGGTTTATACGAAATCAACGAAGCCTTTGCCGTTAAAATATGTGTCTGCTCACAAGAACTTGGCATTCCCTATACGAAGATCAATGTGCGGGGCGGCGCGTTAGCTCTCGGCCATCCTTACGGCGCTTCCGGGGCGGCACTGGTCACCAGATTGTTTTATGAAGCGCAGAGACGGACAGGCTGTCAATATGCTGTCGCCGCCATCGGAAGCGGCGGCGGAATCGGCTTGGCTTTATTATTTGAGGTTTTGGCATAGGCTTTTTCATAGGATGCATGCCTCTGATTTAGTATAATAGCGATAAGATCAAAGTCAGGAAGGGGAATTTTATGACAGCCGTTTGCTTAGTAAGACACGGAGAAACCGATTGGAACCTGCAGCAAAAATGCCAAGGGAAAACAGATATCCCGCTGAACGCGACAGGCGAACGCCAAGCAAAAGAAACCGGAGAATACTTAAAAGATTTCTCTTGGGATATCATTGTCACCAGCCCGCTGAAAAGAGCCAGAAGGACCGCGGACATTATTAATGAATACCTCAATCTTCCTATCGTTGAGATGGATGACTTTAAGGAGCGTGATTACGGGGACGCGGAGGGCATGCCGCTTGAAGAACGGACAAAGCGCTATCCGGACAAGAACTATCCAAACATGGAAACGCTAAAAGAGCTCACGGACAGGCTGATGGGCGGATTGGTGAAAGTAAACCACGCATATCCAAATCAAAAGGTACTGATTGTCGCGCACGGCGCAGCGATTCACGCACTGCTGACAGAGATTTCCGGCGGTAATGCCGAGCTTCAAAATACGCGCCTTGTCAATGCCTGCCTCAGTAACATTGAATTTGCAGAAGAAAAATGGAAAATTAAAGATTATAACATCAATAGCCACTTATCCGGTTTTATTCAATAAGAAAAGACAGGCGTTTGCCTGTCTTTTTTTTATTTATTTTCTGCTGTCATATCATTTTGAAGCTCATCTAAAATCGCATTCGCTCCGTCCACGCTGCGGCGCAGAGACCATACCTGACGATCAACATGGTACACATGTCCGTTTTTCACTGCTTTCAGCTTCTTCCACAGAACATTTTTTTCGATCGGGCGTTTGCCGTACGCGTCAATGTCGTCTGTTTTTCCTGTCATCAGTATGATTACATCCGGGTCTGTTTTCAGCAGCTGCTCAAGTGTCATTTTCATGTTCACAGAGTCGCCGCCATTACCGGTTTTTTTGTTATCGGACGTGCTGATCGCATATTGATAGCCGACTTGTGTTAAAAGTCTCGATGTGAAGAAATTTTCATCTCTGGCCATAATCGTATCATTTGTATTTCCAATCAAAAGCACAGATTGGCTGTTCGCACTGATCTTTCTCTTTGTTTCATTCACTTTTTCTTCATGCGCTGTCAGCTTTTTCTCCATTTCCTTCTCTTTGCCGACTGCTTTGGCAATGGTAAGAGAAGCGTCAATTGTATCCTGATAATCAGCATTTAAATTATTAAGCGCGATCGTCGGCGCGATGTTTTTCAGCTGATCATATATCTTCTTATGACGGGTCGTGTCTGCAATAATCAAATCCGGTTTTAGCGAAGCGATTTTTTCCATGCTTGGCTGTGACCGTGTGCCGACAGAGGTGTAGCCGTCAATTTTTTTCAGTACATCCTTGTTGATCAGCTGCTTTGCTTTATTGTCATCCGCCACTCCAACAGGCGTAATGCCGAGATCAAGCAAAGTGTCGATAAAGCCAAGCTCAAGCACAACGACCCGCTTCGGATGCTCAGGCACGTTCGTTTTCCCTAAATCATGTGTTACCGCTGCTTTATTTTCTTCACTGTTTTGATGGCCGGCTGAAGAAGAACAAGCCGCTGTCAAAACAGAAAGAAGTAAAACTGTAAGAATAATCAGTGTTTTTTTCATAACATTCCAGTCTCTCCTGTATGTAGTTTCTCAATTAAGATGTCCAAAAGATAGTATAACACGGAATGATAATCATTATCACTATTATTATTGAAAATCAGTATAGAAAGTTTCACATCGAAGGAACGTTTCTCTGTTGCTATGAGATGCACTTGCATATTCTAGAATCAAACAAAAAAGCTTGCAGAAAAAGCATCGTTTTTTCTGCAAGCTGAAACTTCAATTTTACAGTTTTACAAGGACTCTTCCTTGAATGTGATTTTGCAAAATATCTTTTAGCGCATCAGGTGCTTCTGTTAATGAGACTTCCTTGTCTATGATTGTCAGAAGCTGTTCAGGCTTAAGATCGGAGGCCATGCGCTCCCAAACCGCCGCTCTAAGATCCATTGGACAATAGACTGAGTCTATCCCCAGCAGGCTGACTCCGCGAAGAATAAACGGATACACCGTTGCAGGAACCTCTCCCCCGCCCGTTAAACCGCTCACCGCGACAGATCCGCCGTATTGGATTTTGCTTAAAAGCGAGGCAAGCTGCTTACCGCCTACAGGATCGACAGCTCCTTGCCATTGCTGCTTGGACAGCGCCTTACGTTTACCGTCATAGACATCTTCCCTGCTGATTACTTCATCAGCACCGAGCTGCTTCAAATAGTCAGACGCCTCCCGGTTTCCTGTGCTTGCGACCACGTTGTAGCCGCGTTTGCTGAGCATCGTTATTGCAATTCCGCCGACACCGCCGGTTGCTCCGGTGACAAGCACGCTCCCTTTTTCAGGAGAGAGTCCGTTCTGTTCAAGACGATGCACAGATAACGCCGCTGTAAACCCCGCCGTTCCGTACGCCATCGCTTCCTGCAGCGAAAGGTTCTTTGGCAAAGGCACCAGCCAGTCGCCAGGCACTGAAACATATTCGCTTAATCCGCCATGACGTGAGACACCAAGCTCATAGCTTGTCGCAATGACTTCATCCCCTTCGGCAAAACGCGGATCATTTGAAGAGACAACCGTACCTGCAGCATCAATACCTAAAATAAGCGGATATTCTCTGACAATATTGCCGCCCGCTTTTCCGGCCAAGCCGTCTTTGTAGTTGATGCCTGAATATGCTGTTTTAATCAGCACGCCGTCTTTCGGCAAATCCTCTGTTGATATGGTTTTGATATTGACTGAAACATCATCTGCATTTTTTTCTGCCAGCAATGCTTGAAATAACGTTGACATTCGGCACACTCCTTTTCATTTTTATCGTAACCGAACATCGGCCAAAAAACCAAATCATGAGGCCTCTATTTTCATTTCTCCGGCACATTAAGGCTGTAATGCACAAATGCGGTTTCCTCTTCATAGCCGTTTTGCTCATATAAACTTCTTGCCGTCCGGTTGTGATGTTCCGTCTGCAGCTTTAAACATTTCGCTCCGTTTTCCGCGGCATAATCCTTTGCAGCGGAAAGCAGCCGCCGGCCAACTCCCTTTTTTCGTACAGAAGAAGCGACGAATAAATCATTTAATATGTAGATTCTTTTCATAGCCACGGAAGAAAAGGCTGGATAAAGCTGTGTAAAACCAATGAATTCCCCATTTTCTTCTGCGATAAAAATAACAGACTCTTCCTTTTCCAGGCGTGCTTTCAAAAAAGCCTCCGCTCCTTCCAGATCCGACGCCTGCTTATAAAATTCCCGATACTGATTAAACAGCGGTGCTATAGCTGCCGCATCTGCTGGTAAAGCTTGACGAATGTTCATCTCGTTTCCTTCTCTCTATATGCTGTTAAGAATTACATTTTATATTTAATAGAATTTTCTGTAAACCATATTGATCAGAATACTTTTTTCAGCATGCATGGAAAAAATATCACGATAATATCCATTGATCTCATAGAAAAACATGCAGGTCAATGGAACTGATTTATTCGACAGGTTTCTTTCTGGTCGCGGGAGGATTTAACCTGAAAAAACATGAAATTTCAACATAATGATTATTTACTCATGTCTATTTTCGTTCTTTTCTGTATGAATGCAGTTATTTCGAGTCTCTATAGAAATAACGAGAGATGATATACCTAAATAGAAATAAAACAATCTCAAAAAAATGGGTCTACTAAAATAGTATCCAATCTATTACAATAAATTCACAGAATAGTCTATTAATAGGCTGCTCTGAAATTGTAAAGGAGAGGGTAAAGAGTGAGAAGCAAAAAATTGTGGATCAGCTTGTTGTTTGCGTTCACGCTAATCTTCACGATGGCATTCAGCAACATGTCTGCACAGGCTGCCGGAAAAAACAGTGAAGAAAAGAAGTACATTGTCGGGTTTAAACAGACAATGGGAGCTATGAGCACCGCCAAGAAAAAAGATGTTATTTCTGAAAAAGGCGGGAAAGTTCAAAAGCAATTTAAGTATGTAAATGCAGCCACAGCAACATTGGATGAAAAAGCTGTAAAAGAACTGAAAAAAGATCCGAGTGTTGCTTATGTGGAAGAAGATCATGTTGCACATGAATATGCGCAATCTGTTCCTTACGGCATTTCTCAAATTAAAGCGCCGGCTCTTCACTCTCAAGGCTACACAGGCTCTAATGTAAAAGTAGCTGTCATCGACAGCGGAATTGACTCTTCTCATCCTGACTTAAACGTTCGAGGCGGAGCAAGCTTCGTACCTTCTGAAACAAACCCATACCAAGACGGCAGTTCTCACGGCACGCATGTAGCCGGTACTGTTGCCGCTCTTAATAACACAATTGGTGTTCTGGGCGTAGCGCCTAGCGCATCATTATATGCAGTAAAAGTGCTTGATTCTACAGGAAGCGGCCAATACAGCTGGATTATTAACGGTATTGAATGGGCGATTTCTAACAACATGGATGTCATCAACATGAGTCTTGGCGGACCTACTGGGTCTACAGCGTTGAAAACAGTAGTCGATAAAGCGGTTGCAAGCGGTATCGTCGTTGTTGCCGCAGCCGGAAACGAAGGAAGTTCAGGCAGCTCAAGCACAGTCGGCTACCCTGCAAAATATCCTTCTACTATTGCAGTAGGCGCAGTAAACAGCAGCAACCAAAGAGCTTCCTTCTCAAGCGCAGGTTCTGAGCTTGACGTTATGGCTCCCGGCGTGTCGATCCAAAGCACACTTCCTGGCGGCACATACGGCTCTTACAACGGAACCTCAATGGCGACACCTCACGTTGCCGGAGCAGCAGCTTTAATCCTTTCTAAACATCCGACTTGGTCAAATGCGCAAGTCCGTGATCGTTTAGAAAGCACTGCGACAAACCTTGGCAGCTCTTTCTACTATGGAAAAGGGTTAATCAACGTTCAAGCAGCTGCACAATAAGATAAAAGAGAAGCAGGTCACTCCATACCTGCTTCTTTTTTTATTGGTCGTCCCCCTGTTCTGAGGCCGGGTGTTCTGAGGTATTTTCTTCGGTTTCCGCATGTTGAATCCGCTCCATGATCGAAGGATGGCTCCCTCTGAAAAGTTTCACGAGAAAAGGCGGATCAACCTGGCTCAGCCCCGTAACAGCCAAATCTTGAAACGTTCTGACTGCGGCTTCGCTGTCCCCTGTCAGCTCAATCCCATATTGGTCAGCCTTATTCTCCTGATAGCGGGAAACAGCATTAGAAAAAGGCGTAACAGCAAAGCTCAAAACAGACACGATAAGCAATAACAGCGGCAATGCCGCAAGATCACGCCGGCCCTCTACATGAAACAGATTGCGTGCAAGCCGTACCCCCCGCTTGTAAAGCTTATCAACCACATAAAATCCAGCTAGCGACACAATTAAATAGCCAGCCAATCCGATATACACGTGCTTCATGACATAATGGCCCATTTCGTGCCCCATAATAAAGAGAATTTCCGAATCATCGAGTTTATTCAGCGTCGTATCCCATAGAACAATTCGCTTATTAGCCCCAATTCCTGTCACATAGGCATTAAGCGCGTTTGTTTTCTCTGACATATTCACTTCATATACATGATCAGCCGGAATATCTGCTTCTTCGGCCAGTGCTAAAATTTTGCTTTCCAGCTCTTTGTTTTTCAGCGGATAAAAATCATTGTATAAAGGATCAATAATCACCGGCTGAATAAAAAACAGAAACAGCGAAAACGGCACTGTTAACAGCCAGGCGTAAAACCACCATTTTTTTTCATGCTTTTTGATCAGCCAATAAAACACCAGCACGCAAAGTGTAAAGATCGGAAAACTGATCCAAAAATCAATGACTTGATCTTTAGCCCAGCTGGAGGCTGTCTGCGTCGAAATATTGTAATCAAGTGATACCTGATAGCCTATCCAATCCAAAGGCAGCGTCACCAGAGCCGTGATCAGCGAAAGCACAAACACGAAACCGATGATCTGCAAAAAACGAAAACGCACAGCCGCTTCCATCCATTGCTTGATTTTCTTTGAAACACCGCTGGTCAGCAATACAAAAAACAGAAACCAATCAAGAGGAATACTGATAAAAAATAAAAAGTTCTTCACATCAGAATACTGTTCGGCGACAGCCAATTGAGACGGCTTCATGAAAGAAGCCGGGTCAGCCTGTGTTCCTTTCACGGCCTCCGGCACAGCGGAATCGCCGGACATAAAGAAATACCAATAGAAAAAAAGCCCATACAGCACATATGCAAGCCCTGCACCCGCAATCCACTTGCGCATAACGCCTCACTCCTCACATCTAGACCCATTACTTCTATTGTAATCATAAATTCAATTTCTTAGAACCAAGCTGTGAGTTCGGACTTTTTCGCATGGAATCGCCCTTTGCTGGAGAAACTAGCAAATGTTTGGAGTGATGCAGATGAAAAAAATAGTAGCAGCCATCGTTGTTATCGGTCTTGTGTTTATTGCATTTTTCTACCTTTACAGCCGGTCAGGCGATGTATATCAATCGGTTGATGCGGAATTGATCACCCTGTCTTCAGACGGGCGGGAAAAGATTGAAATCGAAAAAAGACAGCACGTCAAAGATATGCTGGACATTATGAATCAGGGAAAGCAGCTGAAAACCGAAAAAACATCAGCTCCTGATTACGAAGGCACGATTAAATTTCATAAAGACAGATTTGACTCATTCAGATTATGGATTGACGACAGCCAGCAGGCCATTTTTTTGAAAGACGGCACGTATTACAAATTAACGCGAAACGATACCAAAGCGCTGCAAACTATCATTAAAAAAGAAGCAAAGGATTAACAATGGAAAAAGCGAAGCCCACTGGCTTCGCTTTTTTCACATTAATGAGGCAGCATATCTTTGAGCGCCCGTCTGAGCATTTTGCCTGTCGCATTTTTCGGAATCTCATCAAGAAAGATGATCTCGGCAGGCCGTTTGTATTTTGCCAGATGCTTTTCACAATGCGCCATCATTTCTTCTTCTGTGACACCAGACCGTTTCGGTACGACATATCCCTTTACCGCTTCGCCGCTTTCAGCATCAGGCACGCCGATGACAACAGCCTCCTTTACGTCCGGGTGGCTGTACAGGACCTCTTCCACTTCACGCGGATACACATTGTAGCCGCCTACAATAATCATGTCTTTTTTCCGGTCAACAATGTAAAAATAACCGTCCTCATCCCGCCTTGCCAGGTCTCCCGTATAAAGCCATCCGTCCTTTAAAGCGTGCTCCGTTTCCATCGGCATATTATAATAGCCCTTCATCACATTGGGCCCTTTTACGATCAATTCGCCCACCTGGTGATCAGGGACCTCTCGGCCGAGCGGATCGACGACCTTGTTTTCGACATGCAAAATACTTGTCCCGATGGAGCCTGGTTTTCTCCCTCTGTCAAACGGGTTAAAGCATGTGACAGGCGATGCTTCCGAAAGCCCGTAGCCCTCCAAAATGGTGACGCCGAATTTCTCTTCAAATGCCGTAAGCAGCGCGACCGGCATGGCCGCACCACCCGAGATGCACAGGCGAATAGAAGAAAAATCATCTGCCTTTCCTTCTTCATGCTGGAATAAATAGTTATACATCGTAGGCACGCCGGCAAAAATCGTTGCCTGCCGCTGCTTTACAAGCTTAAAAACAGATGCGGGGCTGAACTGCGGTTCAATCAGCACGCATGCGCCGCTCATCAGCGGAGCGTTCATGCAGACAGTTAAGCAAAAAACATGAAACATCGGAAGAGCGCAAACCACATTGTCTTTCTCATCCATTCCCAAATACCCGGCGACATCGTTTGCATTGCTGAACAAATTCTGGTGGGTCAGCATCGCGCCTTTCGGTCTTCCCGTTGTTCCTGACGTATATAAAATTACCGCAGTATCATCAGGCACAACCTCTGGATGGCGTGCAGCACCGGGTGTCGGACGCAACATTTTTGTAAACGTTGTCATTTTCATTCTGACTTCGGGATCTGAAGCTTCCAGCTCAGTTTCTCCCGTCCGGCATAAAATGACGAGTTCGACCTTTGGCAAAGATTCGTGCATGCTTTCATAAATCGGCAAAAGCTGATCTACTCCTACGATTGCTTTGACATCGCCGTTTGTCAGCATATAGCCGATTTCTGTCGGCGTGTACGTCGGATTGATCGGCACCACCACAATACCGGCCTTTAATGCGCCGAAAAATGCGATGACAAAATCAGGCGAATTGCCAAGCAGCAAAGCAAGGTGATCCCCTTTTTCCATACCCGCTTTTTGAAGGCCGTCCGCAAAACGCTGAATATTGTCATTCAGATCCTTGTAAATAATCACTTGATCCCTAAACCTGCATGCGATGCTGTCCGGCTTCTCAGATGCTGTCTCTTCTAATTTTGAAACCAGATTCATTCTCCCACCCCTTAAAGTGAATGAGTAGTCATTCATTATTGAAGATAAGCTTTCCTTTTCATTATAGAGAAACACAAAAAAAACACTCAAGAGCAAAAAGCCCCGAGTGTCAGTAGTGTTATAGATTCTTCAAAGCTTCGGCAATCGGTGTATCTCCTTCAGTGAGATCAAAAGCCCGATTTTCCGTGTTGGTTTCATCTAAAGAGGCAATGACTGCTGCCGCAACGTCATCACGTGATATATCACCCCGCTCTAGATCTGGGGCTGCGGAAACCGTTCCTGTTCCCGGTTCATTGCGAAGGCCTCCCGGACGTATAATCGTATAGGCTAAGCCGCTGGATTCCAGAATTTTATCAGCATAATGCTTGGCCACGTAATAAGGTTTAAGTGCCTCATTCCAATTTTCACGGCGGTGGGCCTGCAGGGCGCTGACCATAATAAAACGTTTGATTCCCGCGATTTCCGCAGCCTCTATAGCTTTTGCCGCTCCGTCAAGATCCACCAGCAGCGTTTTATCATAGCCTGTGCTGCCCCCGGAGCCCGCTGTAAAAATAATCGCGTCACAGCCTTTTGCCGCGGCTGCGATTTCTTCCGGGCTTCCTTCTAGATTTGCTAGCACAGCTTCCGCGCCGGCCGCTTCCAAAGATGCTTTCTGTTCTTCTTTTCTGACCATCGCTCTGACGGAATGATCAGCATTCTCTTTGAATAAAGAAACAAGTCTTTGTCCGATTTGTCCGTTCGCTCCGATTAAAAACACTTTCATGTGAATCCCTCCTGCCTCCATTATTCCAAAACACAAATTTCCTTTCAAACAATGTGTTTCACATTAATAAATCAGATCAAGAAAATCTTCTTTCGTAATGTTCCCAAAATAATGCTTCAGATTCACATCAGCCAGCGCATCAGCGATCACACTGCGCTCATATTGCTTTCCAATCAGCAGGTTTTCGATTTCCGACACATCGCCCACACCGAAGAAATCGCCGAAAATTTTGCAGTCTTCAATTTTCCCTTTTTTTACTTCCAAACGCAAATCAATGGACCCGACCGGATAACGCTTTGAATGGTTCAGGTTAAATTTAGGTGAGCGGCCGTAGTTCCAGTCCCAATTTTGATAGCGTTCTTCCGAGATTTTGCGAATGACTTCCCAATCTTTTTCAGTCAGCTTATACTCAGGCACATCTTGAATGTGATTTGTATTGAAAATATGTTTGAGCAAATGACTGCGGAATTCTTCGGTCGTCATTTTATCATCAAGAAACTCACTGATGTTTGCCACACGGCTTCTGATTGATTTGATGCCCTTTGATTCAATTTTATCCTTTTTGACTTTTAAAGCGGACACAACATGATCAATGGCTGAATCAAACATGAGGGTGCCATGGCTGAAGATGCGGCCTCTTGTGGCAAATTGGGCGTTACCTGATATTTTGCGGCCATCTACCACAATATCATTCCGGCCGCTTAATTCCGCTTCAACTCCGAGCTGATGTAGCGCTTGAATCACCGGCTCAGTGAATTTTTTGAAGTTATGAAAGCTTTCACCGTCATCCTTCGTGATAAAGCTGAAATTTAAATTCCCTAAATCATGATACACAGCCCCGCCGCCAGATAAACGGCGGACGACGATAATTCCGTTTTCCTCTACATACTTTGTATTGATTTCTTCTATTGTATTTTGGTTTTTTCCGATGATGATAGACGGCTGATTCACGTAAAAAAGCAAATACGGCTGTTCAGGGTCTAAATATTTAAGGCAATACTCCTCGATAGCAAGATTGATCCGCGGATCATTGATATTTTGATTGTCAATAAATAACATCGTGCTCCTCCTTTATCCTTCCCACACAAAACCAGATTTCGCAATGTTCACTTTCCCGTTAAAAACGGTCTTGGCTTCTTTGCGAAGATTGTCATGCACGCCGAAATGAGGCAGATGGGTCAGCAGCAGCTCGCCCGCTCCCGCTTCTTCTGCAATTCGCCCTGCTTCCAAGCTGTTCATATGGCCTGCGCTTGTCCCGTCTTGATCAGCATAAAAATTACATTCTGAGATCAATAAATCAGCGTTTTCCGAAAACGGAATAAATGAATCCTGATAGCTGGAATCAGCAGTATACACAACAGTATGGCTGCCGTCAGTAATCCGCATCGCATAACAAGTCACCGGGTGAACCGTTTTTAAAAAGGTGATCGTAAACGGACCGACAGTCAGCTGCTGATCAGGCTGATAGGCAATCCCTTTCGTATGCGTTTTATATGTAAGCTTTTGAAACTGTTCTATATCAGCATCATGTCCGTAAATCGGAAGCGAGTGCTCTCCTTTGCCGAGGAATGATCCGACTTGCTTCGCAAATTGCAGCGGCCCGATGTCGGCAATATGGTCATGGTGATAATGAGACAGAACCACCGCGTCCAGCTTTTCCGCCGGGACATATCCAAACAGCTTAGATAACACGGCACTTCCGCAGTCCACTAACAATGAAAAATCCCCCGATTGAAACAAGTAACCCGACGTTGCTTCATTTGCGGCCGGAAAACCGCCGTAGCATCCGATAACTGTAACTTTCATAATGTCCTCCTTCTTTTCAAAGAAAATTGATCCTCCTTCAATATACCCATTTTTCTAAAAAAAAGCATGTTTTAAACATTGTATCAAAACAGATGTTGAATTTTACCTTCTGTTATATTACAATGAAAACATTACAAAGGGGAAAGAGGGATTGGTTATGCTAGGGAAAATTACAGAATTTTTTAGAAACCTGCCTTCGAAAAAGTGCGCGGAATGCGGAAAAAAGATTGATGAGCAGCATGAGTGTTATGGTAATATTTGCAACGACTGTATAAAAGTAAGCGATATGTAAAGGGGCGAAAATCTCACCATACAGTGTGAGATTTTCTTCATTCTTCTAACTTCTCTTTATATTGAAATAATAGTCAGGTTGGGTCAAAGCTCACCTGTTTTTAGATAATTATGGTGATTCACTTTATATTTTGAATATTCTATATTTTCAAAATATAATTTACTATAGACGAACCTATTTCTTATCTATTATAATTTGATCTAATAGTGAGATTAAATATATGTCTATTCATGATATATGTTGATACTTTGTTTTTTGGGAGGTAATCTATGAAAAGAATTAGGTTTGGATTAGCCACGCAAATATTCGTTGGACTTATTCTAGGTGTTATTGCTGGCGTTATTTGGTACGGCAACCCAGCACTGCCTACTTATCTGCAGCCAATCGGGGATCTCTTTTTACGCTTAATCAAAATGATAGTGATTCCTATTGTTGTCTCCAGTTTAATCATCGGTGTAGCCGGAGCTGGAAATGGAAAGCAAGTTGGTAAATTAGGCTTCAGAACAATTCTGTACTTTGAGATCATTACGACCTTTGCCATCATTCTCGGACTAGCCCTTGCAAACATCTTCCACCCGGGTACAGGAGTTAATATACACGAAGCTCAAAAAACAGACATCAGTCAATATGTTGAAACAGAAAAAGAACAAAGCAATAAATCAGTGGCAGAGACATTCCTGCACATTGTGCCGACAAACTTCTTCCAATCCTTGGTCGAAGGGGATCTTCTTGCCATCATCTTCTTTACCGTACTATTTGCATTGGGAATTTCCGCGATCGGTGAAAGAGGCAAGCCAGTATTAGCCTTTTTTGAAGGCGTTTCCCATTCGATGTTCCATGTGGTAAACCTTGTGATGAAAGTAGCGCCATTCGGGGTTTTTGCTCTAATCGGAGTTACTGTCTCTAAATTCGGACTCGGTTCTCTTCTATCTCTCGGAAAGCTTGTCGGATTGGTATATGTCGCACTGGCTTTCTTCTTAATTGTCATTTTTGGGATTGTCGGAAAAATTGCCGGTATCAGCATCTTCAAATTCCTAGCTTACATGAAGGACGAAATTTTATTGGCGTTCAGTACGTCCAGCTCTGAAACCGTTCTTCCGCGCATCATGGAAAAAATGGAGAAAATCGGCTGTCCGAAAGGTATTGTATCTTTCGTTATCCCGATTGGATATACGTTTAACTTAGACGGCTCCGTTCTCTATCAATCTATTGCAGCGCTGTTTCTTGCACAAGTATACGGCATTGATTTAACAATTTGGCACCAAATTACGCTTGTATTAGTTTTGATGGTGACATCTAAAGGAATGGCTGCCGTTCCGGGAACTTCTTTTGTCGTCTTGCTTGCAACACTGGGCACGATCGGTGTTCCGGCAGAAGGACTTGCCTTTATTGCCGGTGTAGACCGCATTATGGACATGGCACGTACAGTTGTAAACCTGACTGGTAACGCACTTGCTGCTGTTGTCATGTCTAAATGGGAAGGCATGTTTAATCCTGCAAAAGCGGAAGCTGTCATGAGCCAATCTAAAGCAGATCAAAACGCAACCATTTCCGGTTAATCAAAAAGCCTGCGGGGTTCTCAACGCCCCGCAGGCTTTTTTTAATCTTGGACAAGCTCAAACAGCTCTGTAATCAAAACAGTGTCCTCATTCAGTTCCATTTCGCCATTTTTGATCAGATCCGCCCATGCTCTTCGATGATCCTCTTGAAATTCATCAATTCGGTCTCCGTTGCCCTCTCCTTTGACTAACCTCCTATCAGGCGCTCCAAAGGTCGTTTCAAACACATCTGTCACTTTTATATTGCATCTCGGATGATCATGTTTATCATAAACGGTTACAAGCTGTCCCGCTGTTTGATATACATCACTCAGTTCATCTTTTGAATATAATGATTTCGGCGCGCAGGTGGCCGTTTTTTCTCCAGCAAGGATTTGCTGGATCAGCTGTTCTCCAAGACCTTCATCGCCTTCCCAGCCGAAAGTGCTTTTCAGTTCATAGATTTTCATTTGTTTTCTCCCTCTTATACCATCGGTGATTGCACATAATAATACAGGAGCTTCGCTGTATGGCGGAGAGAAGACTTATGCGTTCGCTCAAAAGCGTGCGAAGCGTCAATTCCCGGCCCGATCAGGCCGTGCACAATATCATGCCCGGATTTGATCGCTGCTGAGGCGTCCGACCCGTAATACGGGTAAATATCAAGCTTATAGTCAATATGGTGCTTTTCAGCTAAATCGACCAAATGCTTTCTCAGCTGATAATGATACGGACCGCTCGAATCCTTCACACAAATCGAAACCGAATATTCGTCTGTCGCCTGGCCGTCGCCGATAGCCCCCATATCCACCGCCAAGTATTCAACAGTTTCAGCAGGAATATTAGAGTTCCCGCCATATCCGATTTCTTCATTATTAGAAATCAGAAAATGAGTCGTATACGGCAGTTCAATTTCTTCTGTTTGAATTTGATGGATTAAGCGAAGCAACAAGGCCACACTTGCTTTGTCATCTAAATGGCGTGATTTAATGAATCCGCTGGATGTGATCTCAACACGGGGATCAAACGAAACAAAATCTCCGACGCCAATGCCAAGCTCTTCCGTATCCTTACGGCAGTGTACAGGCTCATCCAGGCGGATTTCCATATTCTCTTGATTGCGCTCCGCTTTTCCCGCGTCTTTGTACACGTGCACAGACGTTTGATGCATTAAAATGGTGCCCGTATACGTTTTCCCTGAAGCCGTTTCAATTTGGCAATACTCCCCTTCGATCGAGTTATAGCGGAAACCGCCGATCAAATCGATTTTCAGCCGGCCGTCAGCTTTAATTTCTTTCACCATCGCGCCCAAGGTGTCAACGTGCGCCGTCAGCATTCGATGACGGGATGTATCGCGGCCCGGAAGCGTGGCAATCAAACCGCCCTTATGATTCAGAACCGTTTCGACCTTCCATTCTTTTAAAAGGTTTTCAACGTATTTGATCACCTCATATGTATTCCCTGTCGGACTTGGAATAGAAACGAGTTCTTTAATCAGCTCCATTGTTTTACGAACGGACGTCATAGGACATTCCTCCTTTTATTTTCTATTTAAAATATACTCTTTTCCTGATAGACCCGTCCAATCTTTTCCTATCAATCTAGCATATGCTGTAGAGAGCATGGGAAGAGGAGGGATATCTATGTGCTGTCGTCATTCACATGAACGGAAACATCATTGTAATTTTTGGTTTGATGATTTTTGGTTCTTTGACGAGTGGTTCGATAAGGATTTCCACGACCATTGCAAGAAAGAGAAAGAATGCCATGACCCTTGCGAGAAAAAGAAGAAAAAGAAAAGACATTGCTCTTGCAAAAAACGCTGCCACTCTTGCTGTCATTGCTAAGGACTGAATCAGAAATATTCTGATACCCATGCCTAAACGAATATTTCATTCACATTTTTCCAAGCGGGCTGTTACTGCTGCTTGGATTTTTTATTGAAACAGCCTTTTTGCCTTTACAATCCAAACCACTGATGCCGCGGCTATCCCAGCAACGATGAGTTCAACAGCCGCCGCATGTTCTATCACTCCTTTTTGGTATAAAACCGCCGGTACATTAAACAGCCCGTGTAAGAGAATCGAATACAGCAAAAACAGCGGCCGGCGGCTTTTAACCGCATACAGCACAAATAGTGACAGACCGATTTGAACAGAGATGGCGCTGATTCTTTCAATTCCGCCGAGCAGCCATTCATACGAAGGTGTATTCAGCAGCTGCGCCTGAATCGGCATAAGTGCCTGCTTCACATCTTGATTAATCAAAAGCTGTTCAAAAGTGCCGCTATTGATCGCAAAAGCGTACACGATAAGCGTAATGCTGGACAAGCCGGTTATTAGTATCGCCTCCAGACCGCCGTGGCCCGCTCCGAAGGCCAGACCGTCCGCCCAAGAAAGACGGCGCTTCATAAAGAAACGCATCATGATATACCTTCCGCACTCCTCAAAAATCCCGGCCATCAAGCATCCGTAAATGGCATACCAGACTGGATGCTTCATCACTTCTTTCGTCGTTTCATTCATTTGCAGCACATAAACATGAACGCCGCCCTCCAACAGCTGAGCAAAGACAAAAAACGTAAGAGCGCCAATAAAAAACACCTTAATCGGAGCATGATACTTTCGCCTAAACCATATCATCAGTCCGATCGGCAACAAAAACGCAATAACCCCGGAAATAATCATAGAGGCTATCGCTCCTTGACTGACCATTTTTTTCCTCCTTTTCTGGTTTTCTACTGACAGTTTCTCTTTTTTTATCAAAAATCCTCTTTTTAGTACCAGATACTAATATCTAGTGTTATAATCTGATAATAAAAGGAGTTGTGTTATTATGTCAAAAGCAAACATTACAGCAATCGGCACCTATGCGCCGACCCGGCGTTTAACCAATGCGAATCTGGAAAAAATCGTAGATACGTCTGATGAATGGATTGTTCAGCGCACAGGAATGAGAGAACGGCGGATTGCCGATGAGCAGCAGTTCACTTCAGACTTATGCATTGAAGCAGTCAAAGATCTCGAGAGCCGTTACGAAGGAACACTTGAAGATGTGGATATGATTCTCGTCGCCACAACAACAGCAGATTATGCCTTTCCGAGTACGGCTTGCCGGGTGCAGGAATATTTCGGCTGGGAGAACACCGGCGCGTTAGATATCAATGCGACATGCGCAGGACTGACATACGGTCTCCATTTGGCAAACGGATTGATTACATCCGGGCTTCATCAAAAAATTCTCGTCATCGCCGGAGAAACATTGTCAAAAGTGACTGATTATACAGATCGAACGACATGCGTGCTGTTCGGCGATGCTGCGGGCGCACTATTGGTTGAACGAACTGAAGAGGCACCGGGATTCCTCGCCTCCGTCCAAGGAACATATGGAAAAGGTGCAGATATTTTGTATAGGGCAGGACTGCGGAGCGAACTCAACGGCATGCCGCTTGCGGATTCCGGGAAAATGGTACAAAACGGACGCGAAGTGTATAAGTGGGCCGCAAGAACCATTCCCCGTGAATTTGAACATCTTTTACACAAAGCAGGGCTCAGCCGTGATGATCTTGATTGGTTTGTTCCCCACAGCGCCAACTTGCGCATGATCGAATCGATTTGTGAAAAAACACCGTTTCCGATTGAACAAACACTCACCAGTGTCGAATACTACGGAAATACATCTTCAGTCTCTATTGTTTTGGCCCTTGATCTGGCAGTGAAAGCCGGGAAGCTGAAAAAAGACCAAACCCTGATGCTTTTCGGATTCGGCGGAGGATTAACGTATACCGGACTTCTGATTAAATGGGGATGTTAAATCAAAAAAGACCTTGTTTCCTGAGAAACAAGGTCTTTTTCATTAGGAAGCCGGCTGTTCTTCTGAAGTGTCTTCCTTCCGGCTTAAGATCGTAAAGTAGGTAATGCTCAGCGCGATCATGACTAGAGCAATGCCGATTAAGACACCGGCCATCTGCCACATGTAGCCGAAATCTCCGTTTGAAATCACCGCTCTGAACCCGTTTATGCTGTAGGTCATCGGCAGCGCGCCATGGATCACCTGATAGAAATTCGGAAGCAATTCTAATGGGAAGGTTCCTCCGCTGGCCCCGAGCTGCAGCACTAAAATAATGACTGCAATAAACCGGCCCGGATTGCCCATCGTCGTGGCCAAAAATTGAATCATCGCAAGGAAAGCGAGACTCGTAATGATCGTAAACACGTAAAACCTCCACGTGCTCTCAACCTCGAGACCAATTCCCAGAAGCAAGACCGTCGCCACAATCAGCGATTGAATGATTCCAACGAGCATCATGACATTAAATTTGCTGAAGAACCACTCAAATCCGTTTCTCGGACGGCCTGATGCTTCTTTCAGCGGGAATACGACCGTCAGCATAATGCCGCCGACATACAAACCCATTGATAGGATATAAGGCGTCAGCCCTGTTCCGTAGTTAGGGACGGAATGAATCGCGTCGTCATTAGTTTTGACCGGATCCGCAAACATACCGTATGTTTTATCATCAGCGCTGATATCCCCTGTTTGATCAGCCGCATCATTCAGCTTATTAGACAGCTGTCCTGTGCCGTCCAATAGCTTGCCTAAACCTGTATCAAGCGATTCAGATCCCTCAGCGAGTTTTGATGATCCATTTTGAACTTGTTTAGAACCGTCTAACAGTTTCAGTAAGCCGCCCGACACTTGGCTGCCGCCTGTCACCAATTGTTCTGAGCCCGCTTTTGCTTTTGCAAACTGTTTATTGTATTCTCCAATACCGGCTGTCAGTTTATTTTGGCTATCTGTGATCTGCTGTGAACCGTTGTATATCTTCTCGGTTCCTTCAGTTAATTTGTCAATTGCATCTTGCGTCGCTTTTGCACCGTTATAAAGCTTAGATGTAGCTTCCGGCATTGCTTTCAGCTGTGCCGCCTGCTCTTTTACATCTTCCAGAGAGGCTTTAATTGTTGAAATGTCAGGAAGCTGGTCCACTGAAGGGAGCCGGCTAATGATTTGATCAAAATCAGGCGCATCTACTTGCGGAAGCTTCTTCTCAACAGAATTGATCAGCTGGCTTTTTTGCTCCGCTGTTAAGAACTCGCTTGAATTGATCACATTTTTAAATGCCTGATCACGGTTTTTTAAGCTGTTTTCAAACTCTGTCAGCTGCTTTTTAAATTCGTTCATGGCAGTTTCAGATTTTTCAAGGTTGCTGACAGCTGTTTCAAGCTGTGTCAAATCGACTGCGTTTATGACCTTCTCTGCTTTTTCTACTTTCTGTGAAGCCTCCGCGGCCTTTGTATTAAGCTGATCCAGACCGTTTGTAATCTTTGGAAAGCCCTGCTGCAATGTCTGCTGCCCGGCTAGAAGTTCATTCAGCCTTCCTGTCAGCTCACTTGATCCCGCGGCAATTTTTCCTGAATTTTCATAAATGGTATTGCTGCTGTCCTGGAATTTGCCGAGCGAGCTGTCAAGCGATTGAATGCCGCTTGTTACTTTAGCTGCTCCTGCTGCAAGCTGTGCCGTTTTGTCACTGATTGTCGCAGTGCTTTCTGTCAGCTTCTCCAGATTTTCTTTCAGCTGGGCGCTTCCGTTTTTCGCGTCCTTAGTGCCGTCATCAATTTTTTTCGCTCCGCTACTCGCGTCGCTGAGACCTTTGGCAATATCTTTAAAGTTATCAAAAATCACTTTCGTATATTGCTCGGTCACTTCTTTAGAAACAGAAGCTTTCAGTTTATCAATCGCTTTTTCGCCAATCGTTGCTCCTACATAGTTTGAACCGGCATTCGTATGGTATTTCAAATCCAGTTTTTTCGGATTTTTATCCATTACAGTGCTGGCGTTTTTAGAAAAGTCTTCTGGAATCTCGACTACTAAATAGTATTTTTGATTTAATAAGTCCTTTAACGATTGGTCGAGATCAGTGGAAAAATGCCAGTCAAAGCTTTTATTATCTTTTAATTCTTTTACCAGATCATCACCGATTTGTAGCTTTTCTCCCTCATATGTCGTTCCTTTATCCTGGTTGACGACAACGACAGGCAGCTGGTCAACTGTGCCGTACGGGTCCCAATAGGCCTTTAAGAAAACACCGCTGTAAATAAGCGGGACAAACAAAATGGCGATGATGGGAATCAATAATTTTTTACTCGTTACGATGTCTTTCCATTGACTTCGTATTGTGTTCATCCTGATGCCTCCATTCTAAAACTGACTCATCATGAAAAATGGTCATTTTCTTGTAAAGAGAAAGGATTATCTAGTTGGCTGACAATCCTTTGACAACATACAACTCAAGCAGTTCCGCAATCGTTTCTTTATCAAGCGGGGGATGCTGTTTTTCCCAATCAAAAATGAGCGCGATATAAAGCTTCAACATGACAAAAGCCGTCAGCTCAGGATCACACGGCTTGATATCTCCGTTTTCGACACCCTCTTCTATCTTATTTTTAATATAAGAAAGAATGGAACGCTCCATTTTCTGAATCACGTCCTGAACTGCCATTGTACCAATCTCAGCATTTTCTTGAAAAATTTTAATCGTCAGCTGATGTGTTTTCCTGAATTCAAGAATGGCAAACAGCGCTCTGTGAACATTTTCATGGAACGGGAGATCAGGCTCCATCGCTTCGTCAGCTTTTTGCTTCATTTCTTTTAATAACGTAGAGAAAATATCATCAAACAGCTCTTCTTTATTTTTGAAAAACGTATAGATGGTTCCTTTTCCCACGTTCGCAAGCTTCGCCACCAAATCCATTGTCGTCGCTTTATAGCCAAACTGTGTGAAAGACTTTGTGGCAGCCTCCAAAATGAGCTTTTTTCGATCTATTGACATTGTATATCACCTCAAAACTGACCATTTGAACATTTTAGTCAATAAGTACATATGCAAATGTATCATACCATGCTGAACAATTCAAACATTTTTTACACAATATTGCCATCATCTAGGCACAAAAAACCTCCGTACGAGGTACGGAGGTTTTTAGTCGAATAAATATTTCAGCGCGTCTGACACAGCTGCTTTTCCTTGATCGATACAGTCCGGGATTCCAACACCCTCGAAGGATGCGCCCGTCATGTACACACCAGGATATGAGGAAGCCAGCGCTTCACGGAGCTCATTGATACGGCGTTTATGGCCGACATGGTACTGAGGCATGCTTTCATGCCAGCGCGTGACACATGTCATTTCCGGCTCACCGTTGATTTTCATCACTTTCTTTAAATCTTCCAGCACAATATTGATAATGTCGTTATCTGAGAGGTCGACGATGGATTCGTCTCCGGCTTTTCCGACATATGCCCGAAGCAGTGTTTTTCCTTCCGGCGCTGCGTGCGGCCATTTTTTGTTCGTCCACGTACAAGCTGTGATCGCGAAATCACTGTTTCTTGAGATGACAAAGCCCGTGCCCTCATGTTCCATTTGGACGGCGCCTTCCGGGAAACCCAAGGCGACATTCGCCACAGATGTGGAATGCATGTTTTTCAGATTTGCAACAGCCGGCAAATCTGAAAGCATTCCCGCGGCAGCTTTATGCGGTGCTGTTACAATCACTGATTCGGCATCAAGTGATACACCGTTATCAAGATCAAGCGAGTAGCCCGTGCCCTCTCGGCTAATCTTGGTAACCTTTGTGCCTTTGTATACCTTTGTCAGCTTTAGTTGATTTTCGATCTCTTCGACAAGCGTCTGCAGGCCTGTTGTCAGCGTCTGAAACTGCCCTTGTTTTTTGGCTGTCAGCTGCTGGCCGGAGCCTTGAGGTCTTGTTTTTTTCATCCCAAGGATCAGGCTTCTGTGCTTTTGTTCCGTCTGATAGAATTGCGGGAATGTTGACATCAGGCTGAGTTTGTCGATATCACCTGCATAGATGCCTGATAAAAGCGGCTCGATTAAATTCTCGACAACTTCATCCCCGACACGTCTGCGGAAAAATTCTCCCAGTGACTGATCCTCTTTTGATTTACTTGCGGGCAGGATGAAATCCATTGCAGCTCGCGCCTTACCTGACAGAGAAAACAGCCCCGTTGACACGAACGGCGCGATTTTTGTCGGTATTCCCATTACAGCCCCCTTCGGCATCGGATGCAAAGTGCGGTTGACAAGCACGTAAGATTGTCCGGTCGCATTGTTCACAAGCAGATGGTCAAGACCTAAGTCTTTGACAAGCTGCGGAGCGCTTTTTTTCCGTTCCAGGAATGAATCAGGCCCTCTTTCGATGATATAGCCGTCCTTCTTGACTGTCTGGATTTTTCCGCCTACTCTCGGACTTGCCTCAATAAGCGTCAGCTCAAGCGGCAAATCTTTGTCTCTGATTTCTTTTTCCATGTAGAAGGCGGCGGCTAAACCGGTAATGCCGCCGCCGATGATGACTACATGTTTTTTGCCGTCACTCATGTTCATCGCCTTCTTTAACGTCCTAATTTTTTCAAAACGACTGTTGCTAAAGCATCAATAAATGCCGGCTTAGCGTTTGGCATTTCCGGCCGGTAATAGCTGGCGCCGATATCGTCAGTCACCACTTTGCATTCATAGTCATTGTCATAAAGCACTTCTAGATGGTCCGCGACAAATCCGACAGGCACATATACAAATGCTTGATAGCCTTTTTGTTCAAATAAATCACGTGTCAGATCTTGCACGTCAGGTCCGAGCCACGGATCAGGCGTATTGCCTTCACTTTGCCAGCCGACAGCGTATTCAGATACGCCTGCGCCTTCAGCGATCAGCTTCGCGGATTCATGAAGCTGATCCGGGTACGGATCTCCGTACTCTTTAATTTTTTCCGGAAGGCTGTGCGCTGAAACGATGAGCATCGCGTTTTCTCTTTCTTCCTTCGGCATTGACGCGTACGTGTCCTTTACTTGGTCAACCCAATATTTCACAAACTTCGGCTCATCGTACCAGCTTTCGACAGACGTAATTGTTAAGCCCCCGAGTTTTTCAGCCTCTTCCTTCGCACGTTTGTTGTAAGACTGCACGCTGAATGTGGAGAAGTGCGGTGCCAATACAAGGCTGACCGCCTCTGTAATGCCGTCCTTATGCATCTCTGCCACAGCGTCTTCAATAAACGGCTCGATATGCTTCAGCCCGATATACGCTTTAAACGTAATCTCATCCTGAATCTCGTTTAAGTGCTGTTCAAGCTTATAAGCCTGTTCCTCTGTGATTTTGGCAAGCGGCGAAATGCCCCCGATTGCTTCATATCTGTCTTTCAGATCCTGAAGCATTTCAGGCTCAGGCTTTCTGCCTCTTCTGATATGTGTATAATAACGCTCTATATCTTCTTCTTTGTAAGGCGTGCCGTACGCCATAATGAGAAGCCCCATTTTCTTTTTACCCACTGTTTACACCCTCTTTAGATGATCTATCACAAAACAATTTTGACAGGCTTTTATCCTGATACCAAAAAATATGCTCAGGAGTATTGGCCTATTTTCTTTGATTGAGAATATTCATGTACAAATGCAGTCAGCTTTTTCAGCACTTCCGGACTGACATCAGGAAATACGCCGTGTCCGAGGTTAAAAATGAAGCTGTCCGATTTTAAGCCTTGATCAAGAATCTCTTTCGTTCTCTTCTCGATCACTTCCCACGGAGCAAGCAAAATAGACGGGTCCAGGTTGCCTTGCACCGTTTTGGTGATGCCTTTTGATCTGGCTTCATCAATGCCGAGTCTCCAATCGAGCCCCACAACATCGAGAGGCAGGTCATGCCAATCCGTTGCTAAATGGCTGGCACCTACACCAAACATGATAAGCGGCACATTTTCCGATGCCAGCTCAGAAAAAATCCGGTTCATTACCGGTTTGATGTACGTTCTGTAATCCGCTTGATTCAGCGCGCCAACCCATGAATCAAAGATTTGAATGGCTTTTGCGCCCGCCTTAATTTGCGCTTTCGCGTACACGATAATCATGTCGGCAAGCTTTGTCATCAGCAGGTTCCAGGCATCCGGCATGCTGTACATAAAGGCTTTTGTTTTATTGTAGTTTTTCGAAGGCCCGCCTTCGATCATATAGCTGGCAAGCGTAAAAGGCGCACCAGAGAAACCGATTAGCGGGACGTCAAGCTGTTCATTGACAAGCAGTTTGATCGTTTCGAGCACATACGGCACGTCCTGTTCCGGCTCAAGCTTGCCGAGCTTTTCAATGTCCTGCAGAGAACGAATCGGCTGATCAATCACCGGCCCGATTCCATTTTTAATTTCAACATCCACACCGATCGACGGAAGCGGCGTCATAATATCTTTA
This sequence comes from Bacillus sp. PAMC26543, assembly GCF_014250375.1. NCBI lineage: Bacteria > Bacillati > Bacillota > Bacilli > Caryophanales > Bacillaceae > Bacillus > Bacillus sp. PAMC26543. The sequence goes on from NZ_CP060193.1 coordinate 3,054,950, forward strand.
TAAAGGATTGCAGCATCGACTCCGTATTGCTCGACCGGAAGTCTTGTGACGTACGCACACAATTCGGGCTGATGTGTAATTTCGAACAATCCGTATTTTTCCTTCAGCTTACGGTATTCCGGCTGCGAGCGCCCAGCTTGTCTCATGTACCAAACAGGCGTGTGATCCGCTTTTTCTCCCCGCGCAGCTTTTAAAAACGTCTCGTTAAACGTTTCTCGTTTCCTCATCTGATTTCCACCTTTCATACTGCAACCATACGTTCGTGTTCCTTGACCATTACACTATACCTCGTTTTGGGCAAATGGTATAGAAATGCGGCTCAAAGTTCAAAAAATCGCCGAATTCCATTAAGAGGAAAACAGTTTCGGCTGAACGTAATCGGTTCCTTCTCCTTCTTTTTTTGTCTGTGTATTATAAGGCACCACTTTATAGGAAGCGCCCGAAAACAAATTGGCATATGGGATCTCATAGCTTCCCTTTCCTTCAACAGAATCAAGAAGCGTTTCCTTGCCGTCCTTATTTACATAAATTCTGTACACTGCCCGATCATCCTCTTGCGCATCCCATTTTAATTCAATCGTAAACAGCCCCGCTGCCCTAAATGTATAGTCAGCCTTCAGCGTTTTGACAGGCTCAAGCTCAATTGGGCTTTCAAGTTCTTTTACTTTTTTAGGCTTCGCAAACGCAGAACCCGTTTCGCCAGCCTGTGTCAAAATATCCTTAAACATTCTGGTCGGATATGCGCTTCCGCCTTTTAAGTAATGGTTTTGATCTGTTTTGTCATAGCCCATCCAGACAGCTCCCGTTATGTTCGGCGTATAACCTGCAAACCAGGCATCCTTTGTTGCGCCGGAAACGCCTGTATATGAAGTAGAACCGGTTTTCCCGGCAAGATCGCCGTGATAGGTGCCGGACGTTGCTGTTCCCTTCTTAACCACCTGCTGAAGCATTCTCGTCATGTTCCAAGACGTCTGTTTGCTGAATACTCGTTTTCCTTCTTCTTTATGATCGGCTATTGTTTCCCCGTCTTCATCTGTTATGTTTGAAATAAAGTACGGCTCGGTGTATGTTCCATTCGCGGCAAACGTATGAAAAGCGCCGGCAAGCTGGAGGGGTGATACGCCTTTTTCCAAACCGCCGAGAGCCAGAGCAAGCCCTTCATCCGGTATATCAATGCCGTTTGCCTTCAAATAAGATTTCCCCGTTTCCACACCGATCTCATTCAGCGTCCACACTGCAGGCGCGTTTTTGCTGTAAGTGATGGCATCAGACATCGTGACTTCCCCTTCATAACGGCCGTCATAGTTTTTCGGTGTGTAATCTCCGTAGGATTGTAATTCATCCTTTAACAGAGAGTACGGCTTAAATTTCTTTTCCTGCATCGCAGGTCCGTATACGGCCAGCGGCTTAAACGTTGACCCCGGCTGGCGCACAGCTGTCACACGATTATATCCTTTAGCCGTGTAATCTCTTCCGCCGATCGCTGCTTCCACACCGCCTGTTTTATTGTTGATAAAGACTGCGCTTCCTTCAGCATCTTGATCTGTTCCGGGATAATAGCTGCCCTCCTTCATGACTTGATATGCCGTTTTTTGCAGTTTTGAATCAAGCGGCACCTTAATCGTGTACCCGCCTTGAAGCAGCTGCTCTCCGGAAATGGAATACTTGTCCTCCGCTTCTTGGATCACAAGGTCAATATAGCTGTCAAACCAAGGTGTTTCCGACTGTTTTTTCACGTTCAGCCCGAGCGTCCTCCCCTGCGCGCTGACAGCCTCTTTCGCACTGATATAGCCTTGGTCATTCATCATGCCGAGAATCGTATCACGCCGCTCCTTGCTTTTATCAGGATGCAAAACAGGAGAATACGTAGAAGGCGCCTTCGGAATAGCAGCCAAGACCGCGCCTTCTGACACGGTTAAATCTTTAACTTCCTTATTAAAATAATAATGGGATGCAGCTTGAATTCCATAAACCCCGTGTCCGAAGTATAGCTGGTTCAGATACATTTCCAGCAGCTTGTCCTTGCTGTAATCCCGTTCAAGGTTGATCGCTATGATCACTTCTTTCGTTTTTCTTAAAAACGTTTTGTCATGTGTCAGAAAAATATTTTTGGCAAGCTGCTGGGTGATCGTGCTCGCGCCTTCTACTTTTCCTCCTGCTAATATATCGCGGTACACCGCTCTTCCGACAGATTTCACATCGATACCGTGGTGTTCATAAAATCTCTTATCTTCCACTGAGATAAACGCTTCTCTGACCCCTTTCGGAATTTCATTGATAGAGACCGGTTCACGATTTTCTGTATACAGACTTGCGACCTCATCCCCGTTTTGGTCAACAATTTTTGAAGATGCGTGAAGGATCAGCTTCTTTTCATCTATGACATAATGACCGAGAAAAATGATTGAAATATATCCTATTAAAGCGAGAAAAGCAGTTAACACTAAAATAATGATGGGAATGAAAAGTTTCTTTTTCTTTATCTTAAACATGAACTCACCTCGCCTTTCTAAAGGTAGTATGGGAAAAATTGTTTGGATTTATGTTTGAAGCAGTCGCCAATAGAAACTTATACCATTGTTTTGATATACTAGCAAGCAGGAGGTGGCTGATATGAAGGTTTATATTACATATGGGACAGCCGATTTTTTGAAAAACATCGTGCAAAAACATTCCTCGGAAAATATGCTTTTGATGCAGGGACAGGAAAATGCGATTTTAATTCACGAAACAAACGGAGAAACGGTTTTTCAGGCCCCCCATTCCTATGAAGTCATTGACCAAGTCGGGGACATGAAGCATCCCGGTTTCGCAGTATTGAACAATATAGCCGTCACACAGGAAGGACGGCCGCTGTTTGAAAACAGATTTAAAAACAGAGCGGGAAAAGTCGAAAACGAGCCCGGTTTTGAAGCCATTCGTGTCCTGCGTCCGCTTGACAGCGACACGTACGTCATTCTCACCTTGTGGGAAACAGAAAGATCCTTCCAAGACTGGCAGCAGTCAGGCTCATACAAAGAAGCCCACAAAAAACGCGGCACGTCTGCCGGAGTTGACACAACGTCCATTTTCTCCCGGCCTTCGTATGTCACCACATATGTTGCTGTCGAATAGCTGCCGGAATGTCCGGCAGCTTTTTTTATGGCGAAAGGGAGGGAAGCTAGATGAAGTATATTTGCCCAGTCTGCGGGTTTAAAGGGCTGACAGAACCGGCATATGATGACCAAGGGAATCACTCCTATGAAATCTGCTCGTGCTGCGGCTTCCAATTCGGATTTGACGATTTTGAAATGACGCGTGAGGACGGTTCATATTTAGAGCCTTCGGAAAGCATAATCGCCTACCGAAAAAACTGGCTTGCTGTCGGTGCCGTTATTTTTTCACCCGAATGCTACCCGCAGCATCAGCAGCAGGCTAAAAAAGTATTGAAGCACGAGTTGATCGAGCAGCTAAAACATATTCATGTCTATCTGAAGTAATATCTGCGGTCAGATGCTATCTGTCCCGGCACCTTCCGCCCGCCTATGAATAATCTGTAGGAAGCGGAAGGAGTGATCAATGATGGAAATCGGGATTATGTCTGTTCATGTTCTTTATGTGTTTTTTATTGGAGCGATCATTCTTTTTATGCTGCTGCGAAAAGATACAACCTTTATTTCGTTATTTGGGATTTTCATCATTTCGTTATGGGCCAGCCATTCGCTTTCAGCTTCGGTCAGCAGTTTATTCCACAGCTTCATCTATGCGGCATCTGAGCTGCTTCCTACGATTTTCATCATCTGTTTTATCGTGTCTATGAGTGATGTGTTAACGAAAACTGGGATAAATGAAGCGATGATTTCTCCCTTTGTCCGTCTTGTTAAAGGTCCAGTAATTGCATACTGGCTGATTGGCGGACTGATGTTTGCCATTTCTCTATTCTTCTGGCCTTCGCCGGGTGTCGCTTTAATCGGCGCCGTTCTGCTTCCGGCAGCCGCCCGTGCCGGCCTGCCGCCTATCGCTGTTGCCATGGCAATGAATTTATTCGGGCACGGCTTTGCCCTTTCAGGAGACTTTGTCATTCAGGCAGCGCCAAAACTGACAGCTGATGCAGCAGGCATCCCTGTCGGTGATGTCATCTCAGCAAGCATTCCGCTCGTTTTGATTATGGGCGTGACCACAACAACTGCCGCTTTCTTTATGATTCAGCGTGAACGCAAAAAACAATTGCGGCCCGCTTCTTTTTCCCCGATGTCAGAAGAACATGACACTTCAATGTATTTGCCGAAACGTCTTCGGTCAATGCTGGCTCTTTTGATTCCTCTTGTATTTGCCGCTGATATCGCGTGCATGGTCATATTCAACCTTCAAGGAAATGATGCAACCGCGTTAATTGGCGGATCGGCCATTTGCATCCTGCTGATCGTTCATTTCCTTGTGTATAAACAGAAAGGGCTTGAAAAAATCACTGGATATTTTATCGAGGGGTTTCAATTCGGCTTTAAGGTTTTCGGTCCCGTCATTCCAATTGCCGCTTTCTTTTATCTTGGTGATTCCGGCTATGAGAGCATCTTGGGTACTGAACTCCCTAAACATTCACACGGCATTGTCAATGATCTCGGCATCGCCTTATCCCACGCCATGCCTATGTCTAAGGAGCTTGCCGCCGCAGCCTTGACTGCCGCTGGAGCCGTAACCGGACTCGACGGTTCAGGTTTTTCAGGCATTTCCCTCGCCGGCTCCATCGCCAAGCTCTTTTCATCCGCTCTCCATGCTGATCCAGCCGTCCTGACCGCACTCGGGCAAATATCAGCCATCTGGGTGGGCGGCGGTACGCTTATTCCATGGGCGCTCATTCCCGCTGCAGCCATTTGCAAGGTCGATCCATTTGAGCTTGCCAGAAAGAACTTCCTCCCCGTTGTGATCGGACTTTCGGTGACAACCATTGCAGCGATGATCATGCTTTGAAACCCAACCAGTTGAAATATTCAGACTTTTTATATACAATCATGGAAAAGCTTAGAAAAGGGGGAAGCGGCTTTGTCCATAAAGACGCTGCAAAAAGAGATAAACAAACAGCTCGACAGCTGTTTCGATGAAATGGTGGAAATCAGGCGCCATTTCCATATGCACCCTGAACTGTCCAATCAGGAAGAAAAAACGGCCGCTTTTATTGCTTCCTATTACGAATCGTTAGGAGTCCCGATCCGCACCAAAGTCGGCGGGAATGGAGTTTTGGCTTATATTGAAGGCAGCGAGCCCGGTCCTGCTGTCGCACTGCGGGCCGATTTTGACGCCCTTCCCATCCAGGATGAAAAAGATGTTCCTTACGCCTCCAAAGTGCCCGGTGTCATGCATGCATGCGGCCATGACGGCCATACAGCGGCTCTGCTTGCCGTCGGAAAGGTGCTTTATCAGAACAGGCATGATCTGAAAGGAACATTTATTATGATCCACCAGCACGCTGAGGAGTACGCGCCAGGGGGCGCAAAACCGATGATTGAAGACGGCTGTCTTGAAAACGCAGACGTCATATTCGGCACCCATCTTTGGGCGACTGAGCCGATCGGAACCATTCTCTGCCGCTCCGGTGCCGTAATGGCCGCAGCTGACAGATTTACAATCAGCATTCACGGAAAGGGCGGCCATGGCGCTCACCCCCATGATACAAAAGACGCCGTCCTGATCGGCTCGCAAATCGTTTCCTCGCTGCAGCATATTGTCAGCCGTAAAGTCAATCCGATTCACTCCGCTGTCATATCGACAGGCTCTTTCATGGCTGATAACCCGTTTAATGTGATTGCAGACCATGCAACTCTCATTGGCACAGCTCGTTCGTTTAATGAAAATGTCCGCGACATTCTGGAAAAAGAAATCGAAGCTGTTGTAAAAGGAGTGTGCAGCATGCACGGCGCTTCCTATGACTACAACTATGAACGCGGCTACCCGGCGGTAGTCAATCACCCTGCGGAGACCGACCATCTGGTAAACGTCGCAAAAGCCACAGACGGCGTTCATCAGGTTCTTCAAGGTGAACCGCAAATGGGCGGCGAAGATTTTTCTTATTACTTACAGCATGTCAAAGGAACCTTTTTCTTTACCGGCGCCGCTCCTGAACAGCCTGAACGTATCTTTTCCCACCACCATCCAAAATTTGATATCAATGAAAAAGCGATGCTGACTGCTGCAAAAGTACTTGCGGGCGCTGCAATCACTTACCATTTATCTTAAAAAAACAGCCGGAGTTTTACTCTCCGGCTGTTTCCTTTAATATTCTCAGATGAAAAACGTGTCTTGCTGTATCTCCAAGCTGAGCAAGCAGTTTATAATTGGCAATTCCGCCGACTGCGGCCCCTACCCCTGGTAAAAGCTGAAAAAGCTTGACGACATCAATATAATCGCGATACTCCTGCTGAAACACTCTCCAGTCAATATCCTTTTTCTCCGTCTCCCAGTTTTCAATGACAGAAAAAAGCGATTTGCGGCAGTCATCACTTGAAAAAGCAAGCTGAAATACAAGAAGCAAAAACATCCTTTCTTCTGCATTCTTCACATCAAAACCGTATATCGAGGACAAAGTGAATAAACATTTCATCTTAATGGAAAGCAGCAGCGGGAAATCGGCAATACCTAAAAAAATGCCGCCCGCCCCGGTGCCGACTCCTTCAGTAGCCGCCACTTTCTGATAAGAAGCAATCGTTTTTTTCGCAAGCTCGTTTTTTTCACTGAGTGAAAGCGTGCTTGTATCCTTCTTATAAGTGGTGATATTAGATCCTGCCATCGTTGCTTCCACCATTTTTTTCACGCTTTCAGTTACCGCTGCATGAATTTTTTCAGGTATTCGTTCATTCACCTTTGTTTGCACACGCTTTGAGAAGCGTTCAAACATGGAATCCTTTCGCAAAAAATGCATTTTCCATTGAAGAGCTTCCTGCATCAGCAGATTCTCGCTCATTTGACCTACCCCTTTTTTCAGCTCACAGCTTTCCGTGTTTTTTTAATCTGGCGGTCATGTAAGACGGCAGAACGACAAAGATCAAGACGGCAGAGCCGATCAGCGCGTACAGAAAACCTGCAGCGCCCGCAGCATATGCAGAGGCCGCTGCCATGAGCAGAGCCTGCACGCTAAGCGCAGTTTTTAATAGAGAAAAGTAGCTTTTCAGCTTCGCTTCCTTTTTGACAGGATATAGATCTTGAAGCGCCAGATGGTCAAAGTGGCCAAACAGCGGCAGAAGCTGAATGCCTGTGATAAAGACGGTAAACACAGTCAAAATCCCTGCGATCATCGGGCTTGCAGACGCATACATAATAATCAGCGCGAAAATAACGGTTAATCTGACTTGAATGCCCAGATAATCACTTGAACGCAAAAACGCGCGGGCAAACATATAGGCGAACGTTTTACGCTGTTCAAACGGCACAAACCGCAGCAAAAAGTCGAGATACGCTCTCCGTTTCGCTTGTTTCTTTAAATGCGGCACATCCGTAAATAGGTTGGCAATCCGGTAAAAACGCTGCTTGCGTCTCAATTCGTATTCAATATGGCTTTCCCATTTAAATGTTTTTCCTTTTGCAGCGGAAGACACATAAAGATAAAGAGCCGCCATAATGATATAGATCACAAGCGCATACACATAAACAGACTGAAAAACAAAATACAGAACGAGTGTATTAGCGGCAAAACGAATGACAAGATCCATCTGTTTCATGCTTCGGTCATTTTGAAACGTCATACGCCATTCCAAGGCCTGATTCCACGCTTTCAGCAGCAGAAGCTGTACAAATACCGCCGCGTACGACACGAGCGATGCCCCCGGCGTGACAGCGAAATAAAGCGGCATCGCTACAAGGCTCAGTGCAATCAGCGGAAACAGCTGGGACACATAGCTGTAAACAAACGCCTGTCTCAAATACGGCTCCATCTTAGCCTCAAGCGGCAATAAGAAGACAAGGTCAGCCTCCTTTAAAAGCGTCCGCACATAAGATCCTGTCAGAACGAGTGAAAACAGAACGGCCATCACCCAAAAGGACGGAAAGTGAGCGGGAATGTCCCGTACCCATTTGCTGTACCAGCTCGCCGCACCTGCGATAAAAAAGATCAAAACGATAACGAGGTGATCGTTGAGCATATATTTCATATACATTCTTGTTTCTTTAATATGCTCCTGCAGCCGTGACTGCCAAATATCCAGCATGTTATTCATGGCCAGCGTCTTCCTTTGTGAGCTCTAGATATAAATCATCCAGCGCCGCGCCCTTCATTCCAAACTGCTCTCTGAGCTCGGACAGCGTGCCGCGCGCCCGCACTTCGCCGTTATGTAATATGATAAACGAATCACAATAGCGCTCCGCCGTTGCCAGGATGTGCGTTGACATCAGCACGCTCGCCCCACTTTTCTTCGCTTCATTCATCCGCTCAAGAAGAGCATTGATTGCCAGCGGATCAAGTCCCAGAAACGGCTCATCAATGATGTAGAGCGCAGGCTCTGCCAAAAACGCACACATGATCATGACCTTCTGCTTCATTCCTTTAGAAAAATGCGCCGGGAACCATTTCAGCCTTTTTTCCATTCGAAATTCCTTTAACAGCGGCGGCAATCTTTTTTCCATGGTTTCTTTTGAAAGGCCGTATGCCATCGCCGTCAATTCAAGGTGTTCCATCAGCGTCAGTTCTTCATATAAGACGGGTGTCTCAGGAATATAAGTGAATTGGGACCGATAGCCTTCCCGATCCTCAGCAAAGGTTTTCCCGTTTAACTCAATAGATCCTTTATGCGGGTCCATCAGCCCGATGATATGTCTGATTGTTGTACTTTTACCTGCACCGTTTAAACCGATTAAACCGACAATTTGGTTCGGCTCAAGGGTGAATGACACGTTTTTCAAAACCGGATTTCTCGTATAACCGCCGGTTAAGTCTTTTACCGATAGCAGAGACATAGTTTCTCCCCTTATATTGTTTTTCTTCATAGTACCAAAAACAAAGCCTGATTTGAAACAATTCCCTTTTAACAAATGATGATTTTGCTGTAATAAAGAGACAGGTTTCTGGACAATATAATCGTTGTAGAGGAAAAAGCATATCAACTGAAAAATGAGGTGTTTGTCAAAGACGTCTTAGGCACAGTTGGATAGAAAATAACATGTCCTATGCTCAAACCTTTTTGCATTCACTGAATTGATGAATCTTCATTTCTGAAGCTGACTATCAAATGAGGTGTTTATCGCAGGAATCGTTAGGCATTAAACAAGTCTTCATTTTATTGACAAATGAGGTGCTTACCAAAGGCATAACACATTTTCTTCATAAAGCTGATTCCTCTGCATTCAGGGTGAACGCTCCGCCGTTCATCCTGTTTTCTATTTTCTTCATTTCTGTGGTACGATTAGTTTATACATAAAAAAACAATTTCATAAGGAGGAACCCTCATGCATAGTGCAGAGAATTGTATCTTTTGTAAAATTATCGCCGGTGAAATCCCGTCAGCAAAGGTTTATGAAGATGAACATGTGCTGGCATTTCTCGATATCAGCCAAGTGACGAAAGGCCACACCCTTGTTATCCCGAAAACCCATATTGAAAATGTTTACGAATTTACAGACGAATTAGCGAAACAATATTTTCACGCCGTTCCGAAAATTGCCCGCGCCATCAGGGATGAATTTGAACCGATCGGCTTAAATACGTTAAACAACAACGGCGAAAAAGCAGGACAATCTGTTTTCCATTACCATATGCATATTATCCCGCGCTACGGAAAAGGAGACGGATTCGGAGCAGTGTGGAAAACACATGCAGATGATTACAAACCGGAAGATCTCCAAGACATTTCTTCATCCATTGCCAAACGCCTGGCCTCATCATAAAGATGAGGTTTTTTTATTTGTGAACAATTCGCAAATATTCGTCATTTTCTTTTGATAATTCTAATTTTTTATCAAAAAAACTGAATTTTTGTGATAGGATAATTGTATTATTTATTACATTAACGTGGAAAACAGGGAGAGATCATGATGGAACGTACAACGAATTTTAACGCAGGTCCTGCAGCGCTGCCATTAGAAGTTCTGCAAACAGCACAGAAAGAGTTTATTGATTTTAATGAATCCGGCATGTCCGTTATGGAGCTTTCCCACCGCAGCAAAGAATATGAAGCGGTGCATCAAAAAGCGAAAAGCTTGCTGATTGAACTGATGGGCATCCCGGAAGACTATGACATTCTGTTTCTTCAAGGCGGGGCAAGCCTTCAATTCTCAATGCTTCCGATGAACTTTTTAACACCTGAAAAAACCGCTCATTTTGTGATGACAGGCGCTTGGTCTGAAAAAGCGCTCGCTGAAGCGAAACTGTTCGGAAACACATCTGTGACGGCGACAAGCGAATCAGACAATTACAGCTACATTCCCAAGGTTGACCTTACAGATGTAAAAGACGGCGCATATTTACATATTACATCTAACAATACGATTTTCGGCACACAGTGGCAGGAATTCCCGAATTCTCCAATTCCGCTTGTCGCTGACATGTCCAGTGATATTTTAAGCCGAAAAATCGATGTATCCAAATTTGACGTCATTTACGGCGGTGCCCAAAAAAACCTTGGTCCTTCAGGTGTTACCGTTGTCGTAATGAAAAAATCATGGCTGCAAAATGAAAATGATAACGTTCCAAAAATCCTTAAATATTCAACACATGTCAAAGCGGATTCTCTTTACAACACTCCGCCTACATTTGCCATTTATATGCTGAGCCTCGTCCTTGAGTGGCTGAAGAAAAACGGCGGAGTTGAAGCCGCTGAACAGCGCAACGAACAAAAAGCACAGGTTCTTTACAGCTGCATTGACGAAAGCAATGGCTTCTATAAAGGCCATGCCAGAAAGGATAGCCGTTCACGCATGAACATTACCTTTACGCTCCGTGATGACGGTTTAACGAAAAAGTTCGTTCAGGAGGCAAAAGAAACAAAAATGGTAGGCCTTGGCGGACACCGTTCAGTAGGAGGCTGCCGTGCTTCCATTTATAATGCGGTGTCACTGGAAGACTGTGAAAAATTAGCTGCGTTCATGAAGAAATTCCAGCAGGAAAATGAGTAAAAAGTCTGGCTGTGCAAACCATTCGTTTGGTATACTGTTTGCATAACAAATTCTTTAAGCCTTCGCAATAAATGATGAGCATATTATTGGAGGGCAAAAAGCTTAGCAGAGGAGAGCATAGTTATGAAAACAAAAGAGTTAGTCATTATGGCTCTGTTTGCCGCAATCGGCGCAGCGCTCCATTCCATTATTCCGCCCTTTTTAGGCGGGATGAAACCAGATATGATGCTGATCATGATGTTTATGGGCATCCTTCTGTTCCCGCGGGTGCAAAATGTACTCGTTATCGGGATTGTGACCGGGATCATTTCAGCTCTTACAACCGCATTTCCGGCCGGACAGATTCCGAATATCATTGACAAACCTGTATCAGCGTTTCTGTTTTTCTTCCTGTTCCTTCTGGTCAGAAAGAGCCAGAAAACAGCTGCAGCCACAGTGCTGACAGTCATCGGCACCATCTTATCAGGAACTGTATTTTTAACGTCAGCTTTATTTATCGTCGGTTTGCCTGGCGGTTTCGCCGCATTATTCGCCGCAGTCGTTCTTCCGGCAGCTGTATTGAATACAATTGCCATGATCATAATGTATCCGATTGTGCAAACCATTTTAAGACGCTCAAGTTTTATGGAAGCTGCAAAATAAATGTGACACAAAACCTCTTCCGCTTCCGGGAGAGGTTTTTTTAAAAAAGAGCCCGCAGTATGTCAGCATGTTTTAAGCGAGGAGTTTTGTGAAAAAGATAAGACATAGTGTAAAGGCGGTTCCGGTTGAACAAACAAGCGCTTTCTGCCGGATGACTTTCTTCGGCGGATAAGAAGCAGCCTGGCTGAGAAGTCTGATATAGTAAATGGCGCCTGTTGCAAAGGCAAGGGTGATGCAGGATAACACAATTATAAAGACAGACAACCTTCTCCCTCCTTTTCACTTAAAAAATATGCTAAAATAAAGCAAGCTATGTATAGAAGTTCATTCTTCGAACAAAATTGAAAAAGCTGCACGTATCATATTTCAAGAAAAAAACGGGGTGATTTTAATGGCGGACGGACGTTCTCTATTAACAGGACTATTCGTGGGCGGCATCATCGGAGGTGCTGCAGTTCTTCTATCAGCACCTTCTTCAGGTAAACAGCTGCGTGAAAAAATCAAAACCAATTGCGATTCTTTTGAAGAAACGATCAAGCGCTTAAAATCAGACGGCTTAACTTTAAAGGACCAGCTAGTGAAAGCGGCAAAAGAAAGTGCAGATGTCATTAAAGACGTGAGCGGTGAACTGCAAACCTCAATTAAAAAATGGCAGGAAGAGATCAAACCTCATCAGCAGGATCTTCAAAAAGAAATCGCCGATATTGAAGAAAAAATCAAACAGCTGGAGAAAACCTTACAAAACTAATATCCTATTCAAAGGAAAAAAGTGCGGGTCATAACATGACCTGCACTTTTTTTATTCGCAAAAGCCTTTCCTAGCAACGGCTCAAGAATTTATTAAAAAATTCTTACATTTTCATCTTTATTAATCTTTATTTTATTGGCATAATAGAGAAAAAGATAAAGAGAAGCAGGTGACGTAATGAATCAAGTGGAACCGCCTTATGATGTGAAAGAGGCTCTGGTCTTCACCCAGAAAATGGCTCAGCTTAGCAAAGCTCTTTGGAAATCGATTGAGAAGGATTGGCAGCAATGGCTCAAACCGTATGACCTGAATATTAATGAGCACCATATTTTATGGATTGCTTATCAGCTGAATGGAGCTTCCATTTCTGAAATTGCAAAGTTCGGAGTCATGCACGTTTCAACGGCATTTAACTTTTCAAAAAAGCTTGAGGAACGCGGGTATTTAAGGTTTTCAAAACGGCTGAACGATAAACGAAACACATATGTTCAGCTGACTGAGGAAGGAACTGAGGTATTCTGGAGCTTGCTTGAAGAATTTGATCCGACGCGCAACGCGGTTTTTAAAGGGTCACAGCCTCTGTATCATTTATTCGGAAAGTTCCCTGAAGTGGCAGAAATGATGTGTATGATCCGCCATATATACGGCGATGATTTTATGGAAATCTTTGAAACATCACTCACAAATATCGACAACGACTTTGAAAGCGTAAACGGAAAACTGAAGAAAAAAGCAACGGACACTGCTGCGGATGAATCAGCCGAAGAACTTGAACCTGTAAACAGTTAATCAAAGTGTCTGATAATGTCTATAAAAACTTCCATCAGTTCTTTATAAAGCCCCTGCTCATACAGGGCAAAAATCGTTTCATGAACATCTAATTTTTCGTTCAGCTGTCCGGCAAAAAGCGCAAGGAGCTTATCAAAGGTTACAAATCCTTGCGCTTTTTGTGCTGCCAGCTCCTCCGACAATTCACCGCATATGCGCACAACCTCTTCCCCTTCTTCTCTGCTCAGCCCTTTATCAATCAGCAGCGCATAGAAAGGGTACCTGTCCATATCCACTGTTTTCACTAATAATTGTATGTAATATTCCAATCGCTCAATGCGATGATCCATCGAATCCATCCACACCACTTCTTTCTATCTTTAATCTTATTTTAGCTGATAATTCACTGAGAAGAAAGTTCTAACCCCATATTTCATAGATTGTTTGCTCCTTTCAAAAAAATACCTATTGAAAGATATTTTTTCTTAAAAAAGCATTGATTTTTTTTCTTGGGAGGAGTAAATTATTTTGAGATTCTATTCAAGATGTACGGAAGGATGACTTTGATGAATTGCTGGAAAACCATAAATCTGATGAAAGATTATGGTGCCGTTCGCATAATATTGATTGCTGTGTGTTTCATGATTATGGTTTTTATATCTAACTTCTTAGCATTTGAGCTGTTGCGGCCTAAAACAAGCTTGAGTGATGAATATGTACCGCTGTTCGGCGTTTTGCTCGTCGTTATTTTATTTGTACATAAAGTCATCCATGTCCTGCCGATCATCTGCAAAAAAAGAAAAATAGAAAAAAAGATTTATATATGGCGTATGCGAACGTGGAAACGGATACCGAAAACGACGATGCTGATTTCACTGTTAAGCCCTTTTATGCTGATAACACCTGTATTATTTTACGCCGCGCTGGCGTTTCCGAATCACGCCCATTACTTCTGCATGATTTCAGGCATTCATGCAGGCTACTGTCTGCCTGACTTTTTGCTGGCTCTGAAGCTGATGCAAGCACCGAAAGCATGCTTTATCGATCAGGAAGCAGACGGCTTGGATATTTTGGTCGAAAAGTAGCGGACGCTTGGCGCTGTGCCGATTTTTCAGTTTACATTCTATCTTTTTTGATAAATATTTGGTAATGTAATATGGGAGCAGTTCAGAGAGAGGGGGAATCTCCCATCATTTTATTCTATTTTATCGTGACTGCCTTGTTTATTGTTTACTTTATAAACAGGCTCACCAATACATTATGCCTTGTCAGAGAGATTCCTGAAGAGCGCCAGGATAAGGTATTTCGATTTATCAATGTATGTATATTAATTTTACTGATCTCTTCATTTGTGGAGATATCCTTTACTGTTTAAATATGAAGGAAGTAAAGAAAGCATAGCTGCCGGTCTCGCTAGAACCGGCAGCTATGCTTTTTTGCATTGATTAGTAAAGCCAAGAAGCGCCGATGATAATCAACAAGATAAATAAGACGACCAATAAAGCGAAACCGCCTGCAAATACTTCACCCATCTTAAAAAGCACCTCCTGTAAAAAGCTTTATTTTCCAATTACATCTTATGCAGTTAATTGATGAAACGATTAGGCGCTTGTGAAAGTAAAGGATCGCTTATTCAACAAGCGATCCCTTTTGCTGCTTAGTAGATGTAAGCTGCACCTACAATGATAAGCAAAATGAACAGTACAACAAGCAAAGCGAAACCGTTTGAATATCCTCCGCTCATGTTACATACCTCCTTTTCTTGATCAATATATTTGTATGTCATCAGCGAAAGTTTGACTAGACGAATGCCCTTTATTTAAAATCTTTTTACAGAAAGCCACAATATGTTATGATACGCATAGGCAATTCAATTTGGAATGATTAGGAGTGTTTGAAACAATGAAGAAAATCGCAATAGCAGCTATCACTGCTACAAGCATCCTCGCTCTCAGTGCTTGCAGCAGCGGCGACAAAGAAGTCATCGCAAAAACAGACGCAGGCGATGTAACAAAAGGCGAACTTTACACAAACATGAAAAAACAAGCTGGAGCGAGCGTCCTGACTCAGCTGGTGCAAGAAAAAGTTTTGGACAAGAAATACAAAGTATCAGATAAAGAAATTGACAACAAGATGAAAGAATACAAAACACAGCTCGGTGATCAATATACTGCGTTAGAAGATCAATATGGAAAAGATTACCTCAAAGAACAAGTTAAATATGAATTGCTTACACAAAAAGCAGCTAAAGATAACATCAAAGTTACAGATGACGAAATTAAAGAATACTGGGAAAACTTAAAAGGCCAAATTCGCGCAAGCCACATCCTTGTCGCTGACAAAAAGACAGCTGAGGAAGTAGAGAAAAAGCTGAAAAAAGGCGAGAAATTTGATGCCCTTGCGAAGGAATACTCTACAGACACAGGCTCAGCTACAAACGGTGGCGAACTTGGTTGGATTTCAAAAGATAACGAACAACTGGATTCCACATTCAGAAAAGCTGCATTCAAGTTGAAAACAAACGAAGTCAGCGACCCTGTGAAAACACAATTTGGCTACCATATCATCAAAAAGACTGAAGAACGCGGAAAATATGAAGATATGAAAAAAGAGCTGAAATCTGATGTTCTCGACCAAAAACTTAATGACAACACAGCTGTGCAGGCAGCCGTTCAAAAAGTAATGAAAAAAGCTGACATCGATGTGAAGGATAAAGATTTGAAGGATACATTTAACACTTCTGCTTCTACTAGCAGTCCTTCAAGCAGTTCTAAATAATAAAAAAAAAGCTGTGCAGGCTCACCGGAGCTGCGCAGCTTTTTTTATGCGATGGAATGATTTTGGTTTTCTTCCTCACGCTGCTGGGACGTGCGGCGTTCTTTTTCTTTTTCCATCCTTTCAATATAAATCTGACCTTCTTTTTCAATAAAAGACTGGTCTAACTTATCTTCCTCTTTGGCTGCTGACACCAGCTTATATGCACTGAAAATGATACCCACAATACAAAGATATACCCACCATGGAAAAAACAACACGGGCTTCTCCCCCTTTTGCATAGATTCTTTATTTTTAACCTTATGCAGGAATGAGACAGGTTATGAGCGGGAAAAGCATGTAAAAAAGGACTGAGCTGAACATGTCAGCATCAGTCCTTTTTGATTATTGATGAAAAGTCGGTTTATAAAAGGAACGGTTTTCAAGTGCAAATACACGTTCAGTGTACTCACCCGGCTTCACGCGCTCCAGCGCTCTGTCCATCATATTCATTTTCGCATCCAGATTATCAATATAGTGCAAAATTTCCGCTTCTTTTACCATCGGCGGTTTTGGGCTGCCCCATTCTGCTTTGCCGTGATGGCTCAGGATCAAGTGCTGAAGAATCAGCACCTCTTCAGAATCGATTTGAAGCTCCTCAGCCGCTTTTGACAGCTCTGTGACCATAATGGAAATATGGCCGAGCAGATTGCCTTCTACTGTATAGGAAGTGGAAACGGGCCCGGACAGCTCTTTCACTTTTCCGAGATCGTGAAGGATAACTCCTGCATAAAGAAGATCACGGTCAAGAGACGGATATAAATCAGCAATTGCTTTTGCCAGATTCAGCATAGAGACGACGTGATACGCTAAACCTGAGACAAACTCGTGATGATTTTTCGTAGCCGCCGGATAATCCATAAATTCTGCTTCGTGCTTTTTGACCAAATATCTTGTTATCCGCTGGATATTTGGATTTTTCATTTCAAATATATATTGAGTGATGGTATCCAGCATTTCATTTTTCGGAATCGGCGCAGTTTCCAAAAAATCATCAATATTGACGTTTTCATTCTCGCTTACCGGTCTGATATTTCTCAGCTTCAGCTGGGTGCGTCCGCGGTAATGGTGGACATCCCCCACAACCTTAACGATCGTCTGCGGCGCATAGGTTACTTCATCACTTTGCTTGGCATCCCACAGCTTGGCTTCAATATCACCTGACTGGTCTTGAAGCATCAGAGTTAAAAACGGTTTTCCATTGCTTGCAATCCCTTTTGTTAAGGATTTAATCAATAGATATTGGTCAACCTGTTCGCCAACCTCATGTAGCATAATCCCTTTAGCCATACTATTAAAGCTCCCTCCATATCTTACATAATATCAGTATATCACATACCGATTTTCAGCTATATAACCTCATTTATGATACTAAATGGATGATTTGATCACTTTGAAACGCATTTTTTACATGTTCATGGCATGTAAAATAGAAAATCTGCCGTTCTCCTCCTGATAAAACAGCAAGCATTTCCAGCACGCGGTTCAGACGTTTCTGATCGAAATGTACAAAGCTGTCGTCGAGCTGGAATGGCAGCATTGCCCCATCCTGACGAGTAACGGCCAGAGCGAAACGAATTGCTGTATACAGCTGTTCACACGTGCCCTGAGACAGCTCTTCCGCCTGAAATACCGTTCCAGCGCTGTTCATAACCATGATGGAATCATCTGTTTCGGAAAAATAAATCGATTGATAGCTGCCGTCAGTCAGCGGGCGGAAGAATTCTTCAGCTGTCTCCAAAAGACGCGGCAATCCGACTTTTTTATGCCGCTCCATTTTGTTTCTGATCACATGTCTGACCATTTGAATCGATGCCCATTTTTTTGCAGCTTCTTTCACACGCTCTTTTTGCATTTCGGTTTGCAATTTGAGATCTGAGACCAATCCCGAAGCCTCTAACTGTTCCTGTTTGACCAAAAGCAATGCGATTTGAGCGCGCAGCTGTTTCAGCTCCTCATCGAGCCGTTCTTTTTTTTCATGTTCCTGCAGTCGTTTTTGTTCCAATTCAGAAAGAGTGCCGGAGTCCGCCAGATGAAGTTCTGCTGAGCTGACACCTTGAAGCTGTGCATTAACGTTATACAGCCTTATTTCAGTATCCTTCAATTTCTTGCTGATGTCGGCTATGGCGAAAAACTCATTTCTGTTTTTTGCACCCGCCTCAGTGAATAATTGTTCGATCTGCGCT
Organism: Bacillus sp. PAMC26543; assembly: GCF_014250375.1. Taxonomy (NCBI): domain Bacteria; kingdom Bacillati; phylum Bacillota; class Bacilli; order Caryophanales; family Bacillaceae; genus Bacillus; species Bacillus sp. PAMC26543. Next base: position 3,073,181 of record NZ_CP060193.1, read on the forward strand.
TGGAAATACCGTATCTCTTGCTCCAGCTCCAGCACCTGCTCTTCGTGAAATTGGATATCTGTTTCAATTTCTCTTTTTTGCTTCTCGATCTCTTTTTCGCGTTCCGCATTTTTCCGCAGTGCGTGAAGGACATCAGCCACGGGGGTTTGAGAATCGTTTTTGTCAGAATGCAGCATTCTGACGCGTTCCTCAAATGTTCGCCGATGCTTTTGTAATCTCCCGGCTTCGATCGTCAGCTCATGTTTTTTCTTCACTTCTTTTTTTACATCCTTCATTACATTGTAAGCATCCAGTAAGAAGGAAGGGTCTTCCTTAAATCCGAGTTCATTCATGAATTGCTCAGCTTGGCTGAAGGAGGGAGCCATATCGGCCTCCCACTGTTCGAATTGCTGGATGATCCTTTCGTAAGCTGCCTCTTTCTGCTGGAGCTCTGCCTGCAACGATGTGAGGTGCTGTTTATTGCGGTCATCCTCCCATAGCGCTTCTCTAATCGCTTCGGCTTCTCGCGGAGAAATATCCGTCTCTGGCTCTTTCCTCTCCCTTACTTCTTCAGAAGACAGCGGCTTTCTGCCAGTTGTAAAGGCATACAGCATGAATGCAGCGCCGACGCATATGGCTGGAATCCATTGCCCCAGCAGCAGAAAGAGAACCATGAAGAGAATGCCTGCTGCAATCACGATCTTCTTTTGTTTCGCCTGCTGCCTTTCGAAGAACTTCAGCTGTTCCCTCAGTTTCATCTGCTCTTGATGCTGTCCCTGTGCTTCATCATATGCTTTAAGAGCGGCTTCTTTTTCTTTTCTTTGGCTGTTTTCAAGTATGGCGGTAGATACGTCACGAATTGCCCTTTCAGCGTCTTCCAGCTCGCGCCGCGCCGCTTCAAACGCTTCATCAAGCTGTCTTTTTCTGTCTCTTGCCTGTACGTAATGCCGCACCGCCTGCTGGAGCTGCCATTCATAGTCATAAGACGTGTTCATATTCAGCAGTTCATTTTCATCTGTTTTATTCAGCTGCTCCAGCCCAGCCGCTGCCTGTGAAGAGGACTGACGCAGCTGAGCCTGGATGGCGGCAAGCTGTTCCCCGTAGGATTGGTACATATGATACGCTGATGATAGCTCTAGGATAAGCGCTTCATTCGCCAATATATCCTCATTCGGGTTAAGCTTTTGCAGCTGTTTGTCCAACTCTGCAAGCTTTACCCGAAGCGCCTCCAGCTGTGCGGATTTCGGATGAAGATGGGATTCATACTTTTCTAAACGATGTATCCCGTCAGCAGGGAATTGCCCCGCATGCTCCGGATATTGTTCAATCGCCTGTTCCAGCGCAGTTTTTTCGGTTAGCACCGGCTTCAGTTCAATGGCCCTGTCGATGTTTCGAATATGTTCCGCAGTCTCATTCAGCTCTGTTTCAGCAGCAGCAAGACGGGATTCGAGCGTTCTTTTCTCCTCAAGTAGCTGATGATAGCCCGCCTCCTCCGCTTCAGCCTGCTTCAGCTTTGCTGCCAGCTGCTTCAGCGTTTCCAGCTCCTGATTCAAATGAGGGTTTCGGCCGTTTGGTTTAAAGAGCCTTTCGCTTTCCTTCATCAGTCTTGAATCAAGCTTTGATACAGCTTCAGCGCCAAACAGGCTGGAAAACAGCAGGAATTCTCCAATCTTGTCCCGATTAAAGGCGTGAATTTCCTGCAATCCGAATACGTCAAACGAATAAATGGCTTTGTACAGCGCCCTGTCCGTACCCTGGAACAGCTGCTTCAGAAAATCTTCCTGCTTTACCTCTCCGGTTTCTGTGTACACCCTTACCTTCTCAGCGGTTCCTTTCGTCCGTTCAATCTTCATCACGCCGTATTCAGGGTGTTCAGCCTCAAGAACACCGCCATACACACCGCCTGATTTCGGTTCATATTTTTTCGATTTCGGAAAACCAAACAGCATGCTTTCGATAAATGACATCATCGTCGTTTTTCCTGCCTCATTTAATCCGTAGATTAATTGGACAGGCGAGGCGGAAAAGTGAAAGGTTCGATTTGAAAATTTTCCGTATTGGTAGATATGTATTGATATGATTCGCATTGCTTTCACCGCCTCATGACTCAAGCACCTTAAGCTGTCTTTTCAATAAAACCTGTGCCTGCTCTTTTATTTCCTTTATCTCCTTTTGACTAAACCGGTCTGCGTGTCTCCTATATACAGGATGCCGTTCAAGTCCTTCCAGCACGCCTGCAAGATCAGTCTGTTCAATGTCTTCCAATAAACCGCCGAAAAAAGGATCAAGGCTCTTAAGCTCTGCTTCATTTTCCGTCTCATCTTCTAATGAGAGCGGCCATATAAAATTCTCCTCGTCTACCTCTTGCTCCTGAAAGGCTTCAAGGAGCTCGTCCAGTGAACCTCTCGGCGCATCCGATAACCATTCTGGCGCGATCCCCTGTAATACGAGCTTCACACAAGCAGGAGTCCCTTTTTTCCGCAGCTTTGAAAACGTATCCTCGACAATTTGAAAGAGCGCGGTCATATTCTCTATCGCTGACACATCAACTTCTGCTTTCTCCCACAGGACGTCATGCGCTTTCTTAAATTCATAGGAAATATTTCCGCGCTCCACACGGACAAGATAAAAGCCTTTATCTCCTGTTTCCTTCATATGGCGCGCTTGAGGATTTCCCGGATATATCACGGCCGGATTCCCGGCAGAAACAACCTGGCGTTTGTGAATATGGCCAAGCGCCCAATAATCCATCCCGCTTTTCACAAGATCATCCTGAGTAAACGGGCAATATGGATCGTGTCCTTCAGATCCTGATAACGTGCCGTGGAGCATCCCGATATGAAAGGGCGCGTCAGTTGATCTCCGGTAGCGGGCGGCTTGGTTTTCCGTCACGGCTCTGGTCTGATAGCTGAAACCGTAAATGCTTGCTGCGCGCCTGTCATTCTTATAAAACGATTTTTCTTCAGGGACTGGGGATGTAAACATGTGAACATTCTCCGGCCATTCAATCGGCGTCCATTCTCCGCCGAGATGATCATGGTTCCCAAAAATCACATAGACTGAAATCCTGTACTCTCTAAGTCTATCGAACTGTTTTTTCAAAAAGAGCTGCGCCTTTAAACTTCGATTGGCCTCATCAAACAGATCCCCCGCCAGCAAAACGAAATCAACGTTCTCTGTGATTGCAGCGTCTATAATATGTCTCACGCTTGAAAACGTGCTTTCTTTGATCCGGGCAAAAATGGGTTCCGGCAGATGCGATATCCCGTAAAACGGGCTGTCGAGATGAAGATCTGCCGCATGAATAAAGGTTAGATCAGTCAACATTCTGCTCCTTTCCAGGATGAAGTACCCTTATTTTAGCACCGATTTCTTGCGAATGCACGTTCTGTCAAAACGAATACAATCAAAAACAGCCTGAGCATCCCCAGGCTGTTTTCCAATCAGCTTTTTGACAAACGCAGCGCTTGTTTGATTGCTTTAAACGCGCTTGAGTTGCCGTAAATCAAGACGCCGCCTTTATAGATTCTGGCGCCAATGACGGCAAGTATGATAATGGTGAGCAATGTTATCCCGATGCCGGCAGCCGCCTGCCAAAACGGAATATCAAGCATGCCGACGCGCAAGAACATAATCATCGGCGTAAAGAACGGGATAAACGATGTGACCGTAATAAATCCTGCGTCCGGAGCGTTTAGTCCGAACATGGCAATCATAAAACCGGCAACCACCAAAAGCGTCATCGGTGTGATCGTTTGCTGCACGTCCTCTATTCTGCTGACGACGCTGCCAAGAAACGCGGCCAGTGTCGCATATAAAAAGTAACCGAGCAAAAAGAAAATAACAGCATATATCACGGTAGAAACGGGAACGTCGGTCAGATTAAGAAAACCGCCGACAGATGAAGCCGTTTCGCTCGTTTTGTTCAGCTTCAGCGATAGATATCCGGCAGAAATAATGACAGCAAGCTGTGTTATTCCGACAAGCCCGATGCCTAACAGCTTTGCAAACATTTGCTGGATCGGCGGCATGCTTGAGATGAGGATTTCCATGACACGCGAAGATTTTTCAGTCGCAACCTCCATCGCAATCATACTGGCATACATAATAACGGAGAAATATATGACAAACAGCATAATGTAAACAAGCCCCATCGCCTGCCCCAGCTCTTCCTCAGACTTTGCACCCTCTTTCAGCGCCTCCTGCCCGACAGTGACAGGCGCATAGAGGCTGCTGATGGTTTCCTGCGAAACGCCGAGCTCCTCTGTTCCAACAGCAGTTTTTGTTTGTGTTAACGCCTGCTGCAGTGTTTGGTACGTGCTTTCATCCGAAATCGTTAACGCTTTGTACGTCCCTGAGATCGTCCCTTTTTCATCTCTTTTGATAATGAGCATCCCATCAAGCGTTTCCTCTTTGACTTGCTTTATAACCTTTTCCTCTGATTGCTTAGACTGCTTCACATCAAGATCGCTGTCTGTATCGACTGCTTTCAGTTGCTTTGAGAAAATCGGATATAATTCGTTTGTTTCATCAATAACAGCAATTTTCTCTTTTGTATCTTCTCCTTGAAACATAGAAATGATCGATTCTAAATTGGTGACAGCCAATACAAGCAGAACTGTGATCACAGTAGAAATAATAAAAGACTTTGCCATAATCTTATTTTTGTATGTATGAGAAAGCATGATCAAAAATTTATTCATAGACGGCCCCCACCTTTTCTATAAAAATATCATGGAGTGACGGCTCTTCAAGCTCAAACTTTCGAATAAATCCTTTTCCTTGGAGCATGGCGAAGATCTCTTGAGAGATGTCTTCATTGGCAATTTGCAGCTTTACGCCGCCCGCCGTTTCTTTCCATTGCGTAATTCCTTCATGCCCCTGTAAAAAATGCAGATCGTCATCGGAATGAATGGTCACATTCTTTTTGCCGAATGAACGTTTAATTTCCTTCAGTCTGCCTTGCACAACAGGCTTCCCTTTTTGCAAAATACAAAGGTGCTCACACAGCTCTTCGACATGCTCCATCCGATGGCTGGAAAATAAAATCGAGACACCGCTGTTTTTCAAAGAGATAACAGCCTCCTTCAACAGCTCGACATTGACAGGGTCCAGCCCGCTGAATGGCTCATCGAGAATCAGCAGCTCAGGCTTATGCAAAACCGACGAAATAAACTGGATTTTCTGCTGGTTTCCTTTTGAAAGCTCTTCTACTTTTTTATTCTCGTATTCTGTTATATTGAAGCGTTCAAGCCATGTTCCGAGCTCTTTTACGGCTTCGCGTTTCTCCATGCCTTTTAATCTTGCCAGATAGACAAGCTGGTCCTTTACCTTCATTTTCGGATAAAGTCCGCGCTCTTCCGGCAAATATCCGATTTTGTTGATCATACTGTAGTTGACGGGACGGCCTTTCCAGCTGATCGTACCCTCCGTAATGCTTAATAAGCCGAGAATCATACGAAAGGTCGTCGTTTTTCCCGCTCCGTTTGCGCCTAAGAGGCCAAACATTTGCTGTTCCGGAATTTCCAAATTCAAACCGTCAACCGCTTTATAATCTCCAAATGTCTTCGTTACGTGATCAATCGTCAGCACCGAATCTCCTCCTTCCCTGACCCATTATATACTATATTTGGTTAAAACATAATAAAGGATTTTGGTTTGTTTTTTAGAATATAAATGAAGAAAGAACGATAAATGATGAAGTTGGAGGCGAAATATAATGGCGGAGTATTTTCTTACGGCTTTTGATCCTTCGGGAGAAATACTGATAAACGAGCGATTTGACGCGGAAAACGAAGATACGGCAAAAAAGCAGGGTGAAGCCCTGTTAAAGGAAAAAGAGATTCATCGTCATACCCATCGTTTAGTGAATGCAGCCGGAAAGCTGATTTTGTTTCAGAGATGATCAGCTTCCCGGCTGATCTGTTATGCTTGAAACTTCGGCTCCCGTTTCTCTAAAAATGCACGGATTCCTTCCTGGTGATCTTTTGTCCTCCTCATTCTCTCCTGGGCACTTCGTTCAAGAGCCAGCACCTTCTTCAATTCATCAATATGGAGGCTTTGAAAAATGGCTTTCGTCTCAATCATTGCCAATAAGGGCGAGGCTAAAAGCGTTTCAACATAAGGTCTTGCACCTTCCGCAGGATCTCCGTTAAATGTTCCATCCAAGAGACCCATGCCAGCCGCTTCTTCAGCGGATAGCTTTTTCCCGCTCCAAATCAGCTTTTTCGCTTTCGCTTCCCCAATCCTTTTTTTCAGCAAATAATGTCCCCCGCCATCAGGAACAAGGCCGATGCCGATAAAGTTCATTGCAAGGACGGCATTTTTCTCCGCAAGCACAATGTCAGCACAAAGTGCTAAACTCAAGCCCAGCCCAGCGGCAGCACCATGGACAGCGGCAATTGTCACTTTTTTCATTTCGTATAACGTTAAAGTAATGGCTTCGATCGTATCCATCAGCTGCCTAAATTGATCAGGGTCATGCTCAGAGGTCATCATCCGTATATCGCCGCCTGCCGAAAAACCTTTTCCGGTACCTCTCAGGAGGACGATGAGCGCCTCGCTTTCAGAAACCTTTTCACACGCCTCCTTCAGCTCGAAAAGCATTTGCTCATTCAAGGCGTGATGAGCATCAGGACGATTCAGCACAATTTCTGCCACAGGCCCCTTCAGTTCATATTGAATATAATCCATATGAAACACCTCCATGTATACGCTTTCTTTTTTTCTTTCTCATATACATTCCCCGCCGTCCTTAAAGAAACCTTTTTTATTTTTCAAGGTCAATAGATACTGAAAAATGCATATCATTTGAATGGGAACATAAAGTTTTATATAGTGAAATGGAAGGGATATAGAATGAGAAAGGGGGAAGGTAACATGGATAAATTGCTGATCAGCTTTCTATTAAGCTTATTTATGGTGTGCTTTCCCCCTTCTGACGTGGCCCTGCCCTCCCAGTTTGATGCAAGCACTGACAGCTATGTGCCAATGTCCTCATATCCGAAAGAATCACAATCAGCCAAAACGCCGTCACCGGGCAGTCTGCATCTGGCGGAGTTTATGAAAGAGTACAATCCATTGGCGCAGTCTATCAGAACGTTATCTGTCAAGCCGCTTGATGATCCTCACATCAACAGGCTGGAAAGGGTTTGTGCCGTCCCTGTCAAATACCAGTCTAATTACCTCCGAATATGAATGTATATCGTTTTGTTTGTACCCTATCTTTTATGCCAACACTACATTCGGAGGGATTTTCATTGAATATAAAAGAAAACGATCTGCCGGGAATCGGCAAAAAATTTGAAATTGAAACAAGAAACCGCGAAAAAATGACGATTATCATTCATGATGACGGAAGAAGAGAAATCTATCGATTTGATGATCGGGATCCGGATGAGCTTCTTTCCAATATTTCATTGGATGATTCTGAAGCAAGGCAAATTGCAGCCATTTTAGGCGGCATGGTCTATAAGCCGCAGGCGCTGGAATCCATCGAGATGGCGTTTAGCGACCTCATTATTGAATGGTTTAAGGTGGAAAAAGGCGCGAAGTCAATCGGGCGCACCCTCGGCGAACTTGATGTCCGTCAAAACTATGATGTCACTGTCATCGCCATCATTAAACACAACCAGCAAAAGTTTTTAAATCCAGGCGCTGACTCGGTGATTGAAGAAGATGATACCCTTGTCCTCTCAGGTGAAAGAAAGCATCTGAAAAAACTGACTCATGATTTTCTTTCTAGAGAGGGCGTGTGATCAGCGGATGGATCATCTTGTTTTTGAAGTCGGAACAGCGCTTGTGCTTGTGGCAATTGCCAGTGTCATCGCAAATAAAATTAAGTTTTCAATTATCCCGTTTCTCATTATTTTAGGGATGCTGCTTGGCCCTCATGCCCCTAAAGTCGGGATCATTGACCTCACGTTTATAGAAAGCAGTGAAATCATTGAGTTTTTCGGGCGGATGGGCGTGCTTTTCCTCCTTTTCTATCTCGGACTTGAATTCTCTGTCGGAAAGCTGATCAAGTCTGGAAAATCCATCGCAATTGGCGGATCAATTTATATTTTGATTAACTTCAGCCTCGGACTGCTTTATGGCTTTATCACCGGGTTTTCTTTTCTGGAAGTCCTCGTGCTGGCAGGCGTCATCACCATTTCTTCAAGCGCGATCGTCGCAAAAGTGCTGGTCGATTTAAAAAGAACGGCCAACCCGGAAACAGAGCTGATTCTCGGCATTATTATGTTTGAGGATATCTTCCTTGCCGTGTATCTGTCTGTTGTTTCCGGCCTTGTGCTTGGAGACGCGACATCAGTCGGGAGTGCGCTTTTGTCCATTCTGATCGCATTTGGCTATATGCTGCTGTTTTTTATCGCGGCCAGAAAGCTCCCGCCGCTTTTGAATAAGCTGTTGGACATTCGCTCGAACGAAGTGTTTATTATCGTCATTTTTGCAGCGCTCTTTTTCATCGCCGGATTTTCAGAGACAATTCATGTGGCAGAAGCCATCGGCGCGCTGCTGCTCGGTTTGGTATTTTCGGAAACAGAGCATTCCGATCGGATTGAGCACCTTGTCGTTCCGTTTCGCGACTTTTTCGGCGCGATGTTCTTTTTCAGCTTCGGCCTCAGCATAGACCCTTTTTCACTTGGTGAAGCGGTTTGGCTGGCATTGGGAGCTGTGATCCTGACCATATTCGGAAACTTTATCGCCGGAATGGTGGCTGGACGCCGCGCAGGGCTTTCTCATAAAGCCTCATCCAATATCGGTCTTACGATCGTATCACGGGGTGAGTTTTCGATTATCGTTGCCAACCTCGGCATAGCCGGCGGCCTGTCAGCCACATTAAAGCCGTTCGCCGCATTATATGTCCTCATTCTGGCGATTTTGGGGCCATTATTAACAAAAGAGTCAAAATGGATTTACCGCCAGCTAAACAAGGTGTTTAAATGGAAGCCGGACGTTCAGCCTGTGAAAAAACAGCGGGGATAAAAAAAAGCAGCACTGTGATCAGTGCTGCTTTGTCGTTCTCTCAAAAATCTGCTCTAAATATTTGATCTTTTCGTCCGTGTAGTGCTCAAATCGGTCATTGTATGATTTCGGGTCTTTCGGATTGGCAAAGTGTGTGATTTTCCCTGTATCCGGATCAATAAATTTACTTGCCGCACCGCAGCCGATGCCGATAATCGTCTGCACTTCTTCCATAATCATAATGTTGTAGATGCTTTCCTGGCCCGGAATCGAGTACCCGACGTTTTCCAGATTTCCAAGAATATTTTTCTGGCGGTATAAATAATAAGGCACGTATCCATGTTCTTTCGTCCAAGCTACCGCATCATCCATCATTTGAGAAACCTCTTCTCTCCCGGCAACTTTGTATTTATGTTTGTTTCTTGTCATTTCTGACGCCCGCTTAAAGGAAAGGGTATGAACAGTCAGCGATTCCGGCATCAGTTTCTCGGTTTCTGAGAGGCTGTGTCTGAACTCCTTCACGCCTTCGCCAGGCAAGCCGATAATTAAATCCATATTGATATTATTCATGCCGTGCTGGCGTGACAGATGGTATTTTTCAATGGTCTCTTCCACCGTATGATGACGGCCGATTGCTTTGAGCGTTTCGTTTTCATAGGATTGCGGGTTAATGCTGATCCTGTCAATATCATATTTGTTCAACACGTCAAGTTTTTCTTCAGTAATCGTGTCGGGGCGGCCGGCTTCCACAGTAATTTCCCGAATGTTTTTCACATCCGGGAAGGAGCGGACCATTTCTTCATACAGAAGATCCATCTCTTCCGCTGTAATGCTTGTAGGCGTCCCGCCGCCAAAATATATGGTTGTGACCTTGACGTCATGCTCCTTGAGCCATTCGCCGATTTTCTGCATTTCGTAATGCAGCCCCCATAAAAATGAGCCGACTCTGCCTGCTTGTCCTTGGATGGCGTATGCAGGGAATGTGCAATACGCACATTTGGTCGGGCAGAAAGGAATGCCGATATAAATACTGACTTCGTCCTTTACTTGATACAAATCAGGAACTGCCGCCAGCTGCCTGTCGACAATTTGCTGCATCAATTCGATTTTCTCATCATGAATTAAATAGTCTTTTTTCAATTCTGCATGCGCCTGTTCCTTCGGCATCCCGCTTTGCAGCTTTTTATGAAGCAGCTTCGTCGGGCGGATTCCCGTGAGAATTCCCCACTTTTGCGTCATGCCCGTATGCGCTTGAAGTAGATTTAAGTAAACATAAGAAATTGTGTTTTTTACTTGTTTGAAAGCTTCTTTTTCATTCATATCAGGAGAAAAAGATTTAGTATGGTGTTCCTTAATTCCGGTTCCTTTCACTTCTCCTGAAACCGTCACATGCTCATCCGTTTGCGTGCAGGCTAAAGAGATGACAAGATCCGCCGGCTCCTCTCCGCCGTAGACAAGACCGCATTCCTCATAAAACAAATTTGCGATATTTTGCAGTGGCCGATGAAGGCGGTCATCGTGTATGCCTTCTATTTTAATTTGCAACTTCATCACCTAATTTATCAGATTCAAAACTTTCTTTAGTGTACAGAAATAAACAGCTAAAATCAATCCGGCAAAAAAGCCGCCGCACCTGTTTGGGCGCGAGCGGCTTTTTTTATACGCGTTTCATGTGGAACTTATCGAGGAACCCTTTTCGCTGCTGCATACGGAAATATTCCTTCATCATATATGCGACGCCTTGCTCGTCATTTGACCTTGTGACCCAATCTGCTTTTCTCTTTATTTCCGGTGCAGCGTTCCCCATTGCAACCCCAAGTCCGGCAAGCTCAATCATCGGAAGATCGTCTTGCTGATGGCCGATAGCGACTACATCCTCCATCCCCAGCCCCAGTTCCGAAGCAACAAGTGCAAGGCCCGCTTCCTTCGAAACTCCCTTTGGAACAATGTTCATCTTCTCATCGTTTACGCGAATCACGTCAACCGCCGGGAAGGCTTTTGTAATCGTTTCTGTAATGTCTTGCTGAATATCGTGTTCTGTATATACTTCGATGACGGGCGCACTCACCGGTTCACCCATCAGAAGATCGCTTAACGATTCAACAAACTGAACCGGGTAAAAGATGGGATCTGACGGGTGGATCAGCGCTTTCCCAAGCAAATTTGAATTGACCTTTTTCTTGTTTCCAATCGAATATTTCTCGTGAAGAAGCCTGATGTTGCATTGATAGCTCTCAAGCACTTGAACGATATTAAAAGTATGATCGTCAGAAATTCTTTTTTCAAAAAAGGGCGCGTCTATTTTCTCAGCGATATAGGCGCCGCTGTGGGTTATCAGCTTTGCATCAAGCTTCAGCGATTTTGCTATTTTCTGAGCTGAGCGAAAATGGCGGTTGGTGACAAGTGTGACGTAAATCCCTTTTTTCTTAACATATTCAATCGCGTCTTTCGTTGCCTGATGAATTTTCCCGTTCGACCGAAGCAGCGCTCCATCTATGTTTAAGGCAAGCAATTGTTTAGACACAGAGATGTCCCCCTCCTTGATGACTGTACTTGTGTATAGGATATGACCCTGTCTCTGTGTTTAGAACAACCTTTTCTGTACAGCAAAAAAAGCCTGACTCAGCAGACTTTATATACGCAATCATAATAGGATACGATCGAAGCAGCCATTCTCCCTAATATCGTTATTTCGATTTACTTACGAAAAATCATGTATCAGGAACCCCTTATTTGACCAATGATGCGCTCCGAACACTTACTCTCTGTTGCTTATCCCCTCTATATAACGGCATGATATGCGACCGTATCCATTTGAAATAGGTAAGTGTAGGCGCTTTCAATGTTATTATCCCAGTTTTCTCTGCAGATGACAAGGGTTTTTTTAACTAAAAAAAGTAACCAATATCTGTGTAACTAAGGTAGCGTGTAATGTTAATTATTGGATTCTTCCACTTGAATAGGAACGTACATTCGTATACAATATAAACATTAAATGAAAAAAGCGGTGGTCCAATGACTGTATTAAAAGAAATTTATAATCAAGAACTGATCTCTCGATTTACAGATACTGTAAAGGAAACCTATCCTGCATTCAACAAAGACAAATTCGAGGAACTCTTAATGACGGGAGAATGGCCTGGGCTCGCATTAAAAGAACGCATGCGCCGCATTACCGTTGCTTTATACGAAACACTGCCGAAACATTACGGTGAAGCGCTTGCGGTATTATGGGATGCAGCTCCTCATTTTAAGGGACTCAGCGGAATTATTTTTCCTGATTATGTGGAACAGTACGGATTAGAGCATTGGGATGATTCAATGAAGGCGTTAGAATACTTTACGGCATATTCCACTTCAGAATTTGCTGTGAGACCTTTTTTGCTTTTAAATCAGGAAAAAATGATTGCACAATTCCTGATATGGTCTAAGCATGAAAATGAGCACGTAAGAAGACTTGCGAGTGAAGGAAGCAGGCCCCGCCTCCCATGGGGAAAATCGATACCCGCTTTGAAATCGGACCCCTCCCCCGTGCTGCCGATCCTCGAGCAGCTGATGCAGGACGAGTCTTTGTATGTGAGAAAAAGTGTGGCCAACAACCTTAATGATATATCAAAAACGCATCCTCACTTGCTGAGAAAAGTCGCAGAACAATGGTATGGAACACATCCTCATACAGACTGGATCATCAAACACGCTTACCGGACCTTGTTAAAAAAAGGCGATAAACAGGCCTTATCGCTTTTTGGCTATCACGATGCTGACTCGATTCAACTGCAAGAATTAACGTGCGAGTCCAGCCGTATTTCTATTGGCGAAACCCTCAAGTTTACTTTTCACATTCATTCAGACAGGGATCAGAAAGTAAGAATTGAGTACGCCATTGATTACGTAAAAGCCAGAGGCCAGCATTATCGAAAGGTATTTAAAATAACAGAAACGAATATACGAAAAAACGAAACAAAATCATATACCAAAACACAAACCTTTAAGGATTTATCTACAAGAAAACATTACAAAGGAATTCATACATTATCAGTGATCATCAATGGAGAGGTAAAGAAATCGCTGGATTTTCTAGTTTGCTGAACGAATAAAAAAATCCCTTCTTATCCAGAAGGGATTTTGAATGATTAGCCTTCGACACTGCCGTAAAGCTCTTCTAAAGGCTTCATGATGATTTTGTTTAATTCGCCGATCAGCATACTCATACGCTGCTCCGCTTCCATCAGCTGAGAGATTTTTTCGTGCTGCTGTACAAGCGCAACGGTTTTTTGAGCCTGCTGCACTTCGTCTTCTGTAATTTCTTCTCCAGCCATTTGTTTTTGCTGAAGTCTCAGCTGCACATCACGGAAGTTTTCGAACATTCGTTTCGCAGACTCGTCTGCGTTTACTTCATCGTACAGGTTTTTTAAACGGGTAAACTCTTCGCTCCCGCGCAATGCATTTTCCAGATCATACGCTACATCATAAAAATTAACAGCCATTGTAAGTAGCTCCTTTCATTATTGCCGATTGACATACCACTCCACTATAACAGACTATGGAGCTCCTTTCATTAATCGAAACCCGTTTCTTCTTAAAAAAGGATGACAAACAACGCTTGAATTGCACCTATGATTCCGCCGAGAAGGCCGCCCAAATAGGTTATCATTTTAAATTCTTTTTTCGAAATCGACAGCACCATTTCTTCAAGACGCTGTACCGGGAACTGATCCACCTGCTCCTTTACAATTTCCTCAAGGCGCATTCGTTTTAATACACTTTCAAGATTGGTTGAAATCCCCTCAAGCAATTTGTCTAAAAGCGCCGGCAGGATACGATGGTTCAGATCATTTTCATAGCGGGCTGTAAGCGAGCCAATCGTATTTTCAAAAAACGGAGCAGTTGAAAATGCTTGCAGCACTCTTTGTTTCAGGCTAAAGATTAGTACTTTTGCGTTCCATTTTTCGTCCGCTTCATTAAATGTATACTCCTTCAGCTTGCCCCATTCGTTTTTCAGAAGATCAGAAAGCAGCTTATTCGTTTCCTCATTCCGCAAAAACTTCAGAAGCTCCGGCAGCACGCGATCAGCAAGGCTTGAATTGCCGAGAAACATTTGCACCATGCTTCCAAGCATACCGCGTTCTTTTAAGAAATCATCAATCATATTGCCGAGACGGATTTTTCCTTCTTCACTTTCAAAATAATGAATGCTTCGCGCCAAAATATAGCCTGAAATCATCGGTATCTTCTCTTCTAGCTTTTCCTGCACTTCCAATGGCAGTGCTTCCTTTAACGTTTGATGCTCATATCGGCGGAAAAGTTCATTCAATTTATCATCCGTCCAGCGGCTGATCCAGGCGTCTGCCGCTTCACCCGGATGCTTTACTCCGGCTTTTTCAAGCGCTTCTTTTACTGTCATTTCAGATAGCGACAGGTTTTGAATCAGCTGTTCTCCGACTTGAAGCGCCTGCTTTTTGGCTGAATCTGAAACAAGCCGCTTTTTAATACCCTCAGGCGTTAATAAATGGTTTACCACCATCAGCCCCATTTGTTTCGCAAGCTCATCACGTCTTCTTGGAATCAATCCCGGAGTAAAAGGGACTCGTTTTCCAAACAAATAATATGCCTTATACGGCCTAAATAGCATTTGAATTGCTAAATGATTGGTCACCGCGCCGATAACTGCGCCGATCACGATCATAAATATAAAGGTTCCTGCAATACCCATTCCTGCTCATCTGCCTCCATCTGTGCTTTTACTTTTTCATAAATAGAATGACCTATTTGTATTATAGAGGTTGGTGTGATCACTTAGCAAACAAGGAGACAAAACATATGGCCATAAAATCAGCTTGTTTAACAGGAATAGGGCAAGATGCTGAATCGTAATCTGTAAAGTAGACTACCGACAGCTGTGTTCCTGATGTTTTTTGAAGCGTAAAGCTGCTGACACCCGCCGGCAGCTTTTTAATAAAAGGGGGAGTCTCACCATGATAACACTCGGTTTTATGTCCTTAACCCGCCAGCACGAGCAGGATTATTCCGCAGAATTGGCTACAAGAGCGCCCGAATTCGGCATACGTTTGATCCGCTTTACACCGTTTGACATTTTGCCCGACACCCTGCGTGTCAAAGCGCTGGTTTATCATCCCGCCAGCAGCAATTGGAATGAAACAGAACTTGCGATTCCCGATTATATTTATGACCGCTGCTTTTATGGGAAGGATTCACAATCACAAAAAGCAAAACCGATCGTTGAATGGCTCAAAAAATATCCGAAAACCGAATTTATCGGGCGGGGTCTTCCTGATAAATGGACTGTGTTTCAAGATTTGCAGGAGCATTCTGTGATCAATCCTTACATTCCAGAAACCATGAAAGTGAGCCGATTTGAACAAATCCATTCGTATTTATTGAAAGAAAAAGCCTGTATTTTAAAGCCAGCGTTCGGTGCTGGCGGCAGAGGCGTGATACTTCTGGAGCTTGGCAAGAAAAACATAACCGCCACCTACCATATCGGAAAGGATAAACAGACAAAATCCTTTTCCAACCAAGCTTCATTTAAAACTTGGTGCAAAAAAGTGCTTCAGCACCAATATTTGATGCAGCCTTATTTAAATATCCAAGATAAGGAGCAATACCCGTGTGATATCCGGCTGTTTATGCAAAAAAATGAGGACGGTGAATGGCATACCGTCGGAAAGGCAGTGAGACGCGGATACAAAAACGGGCTGCTGGCCAATTTATCAGGCGGATCGGATACGCTTACATTTGATACATGGTTTGAAAATATCCCGAAAAAACAGCAGGTAGTCTTACTGGATGACGTATTCTCGATTACCCAATCGGTTCCGTATTATCTTGATGAGCGATACGGGCCATTATTTGAACTCGGTCTGGATATATGCCTTGCGAAGGACGGGAGGATCTGGATCCTGGATATCAATTCTAAACCAGGCAGAAAATCAATACTTCGTGTTTCTCCTGAGAAAAAAGAACATCTATATACTTGTCCTCTTAAGCGGTGCAAATATCTATTTTCGCTGCAAAACCAGAAAGGAGTCCTTCCGCGTGAATCGTAAACGGTTTTTGATCGGCATAGACAAAAACAGTGAAAATACTCTGTTTCTGCCCTCCGCAATGAAGCAAGACGGCCTTTTGTCTGCCTCATTCGGAACGAAGGTTGTCAGATGCCATGTTACTTTCAGACGAAATCTCGAACAGACAGTGCTCCTCTCTGAAAATCTGTTTCACGAACTGCTGATACCGCACCGCAGCCGGGCTGATATTCTCATTCATGATCATTCGGTGCACATTGGTCCGTTAATCGGCATCTTCACCGCAGGGTTTACCGCATCACTTGAGCGCCCTTTTAAGGACCGTTCTCTCTTTTTTTCTAAACTGCTCACTTTGCATGAACAAACAGGAAGCTATTGCTTCGTGTTCGGCGCGCACCAAATCAATTGGCAGGAAGGGACGATTGAAGCGCTTCTATACAGGGAAAATGGCTGGGAGAAACACATTGTCCCGCTGCCGAACGTCGTGTATGACCGTTTGCCGAATAGAAAAATCGAGAACTCAATTGTCTTGCAGAATACAAAAAACCGGCTGATCAATGAATATCAAATCCCATGGTTCAATAAAACATTTTTCAACAAATGGGATGTTCATCAATTGCTGGAAAAAGACCCGAGAACGGCTCCTTACTTACCGAAATCAATCCTTCATCCTACTGTTGAGCGGATTGAAGAGCTGAGTGATTCATTCGGCAAGGTTTATATAAAACCGGCGGACGGAGCACTCGGCACCGGGATTTATCAGCTCGCCAAAACGGAATCCGGTTTGACTGTGAAACATACAAATGATGCCAAATCTTTTTCTTCAATCGACTATCCCGATGCTTCCGCATTTCTGGATGAATTTCAAAAACAGCATGATCCCGCTGTCTTTCTCGTTCAGCAAGGGGTAAATTTGATTGAATTTCAGGGAAAACCAGCCGATTTCCGCGTTCATACGAATAAAAACAGTAAAGGGAAATGGACTGTGACCGCCATCGCAGTAAAAATTTCAGGAGAAAACAGCATTACAACACACCTATCCAATGGCGGAAAAGTGAAAACGCTGGCCGAAGTATACGATGATCCGGCGGAACGAATACATGTCATTAAAAAGCTTTCTGCGGCGGCATTGACCGCCAGCCAAGTGCTCCATGACCATATCGAAGGGTTCATCGGCGAGATTGGTTTTGATTTTGGCATTGACCAAAACGGTAAGGTATGGATGTTTGAAGCGAATTCACGTCCTGGCCGCAGTATTTTTTCTCATCCGAGTCTGCAATCTGTCGATTCTTTGACAAAACGAAGAAGCTTTGAATATGCTTCATATCTTTCGAAGATGGCCATTACCTCCCATGAATCGCTGTGGCCATCCTAATTTGCCCGCTTTATGTAAAAGCGGGCTTGAAGTTTATTCAACGCAAGGACAAGTTCATCATAAAGCCCCTTCAATGATGTTTTGCAACAATGATACAATGAATATAATTCGTCCGTATCCATGTCAATTGATATCAATTTCAAGGAGCGTGGCCCCTGATGATTTCTCATTTCAGCTGGAAACCTTTGTTTCAAAAACAAAAACTGCCCGGATGGACAATTTCCTTTTACTATAAAGGCATGCATTACGAGGGCATCTATCATAAAAGCGGCGAGATTGAATGGGGAGATTTGTTTCCCGCCCGTGCTGTTGAGCCTGCACTCAAAAACGAGATACATGAATTGATGCTTTTTCATATTTACGATTAGCTTAGCCTGAGCGGCTAAGCTTTTTTTATGCCTTCTCAAGATTTACCACTAAAATCCCCGCATGAGTTTCAGTCAAATCTAACATAATACGTAGTAACAAGCCGGCAAAGCATTGGGTTACGCCGAGACGGCAGTGACACCCGAGACGGGTCCACAGACTGGTGCAACTCCAGTTAACCCAACCATATCAAATAAAAAAGGAGATTTTACACATGGCAAACCAAAACTCTTCAAATCAATTACTAGTACCTGGCGCAGCTCAGGCTATCGACCAAATGAAACTTGAAATCGCTTCTGAATTCGGCGTTAACCTTGGAGCGGATACGACTTCCCGCGCTAACGGTTCTGTCGGAGGAGAAATCACAAAACGTTTAGTATCTTTCGCTCAGCAGAACATGGGCGGACGCGTACAATAACAATTCAATAAATGGCTGACAGAAGGCGCGGTTTCCGCGCCTTCTTTATATTTGTCACCCTTTTTTCCTACACCACATATCCTAGGAGAAAAGGGAGGGAATCAAGGTGCCATTCATCGCTATTGTGAATTGGGAGCTGGTGCAGTTCGTAAGTATATCCATGATTAATGAATATGTTTCCCATCGTTCTGTCTTTTTGTACAGGTATTCTTTCCCGCGCTGTTCAAACTGAGTACATCCTTTTATAATGAGGGGCGAGGAGGTTTTTTCATGAAAATTGCCTTATTTGGCGCAACCGGCCGTGTCGGACAAGCCTTTTTAAGATTGGCAGGCACCAATGAACAACTCGATATTTACGCTCTGATCAGATCATCGAATGATAAACTTGGCCTGCCGAAAGAACGGATCGTTATCGGGAATGCCCGCTGCCGAGAAGATGTGAAAGAAGTTATGAAGGATGCTGAGATCGTCATCAGCTGTCTCGGTACAGATGGCGACGATACGTTGTCAGCTGCCATGACACATATTCTTGCCATTATGCAGGAAAAGCATATCAAACGGCTCATAACGATCGGCACCGCGGGCATTCTTAATTCACGATTTGAACCAGGAAAATACCGATTTGAAACAAATGAATCAAAACGAAAGCTGACCCGCGCTGCCAAGGAGCATGCAAGGGTATATGAAATGCTCAGAGCTTCGTCCTTAGACTGGACCATGATCTGCCCCACATATCTCCCCGACGGAGAAGCAGCAGGTGAATACCGTGCAGAGCGCAACGTCTTGCCGGCGGAAGGTAAAAAGATCACTGTCGGCGACACTGCGGCTTTTCTGTATCACGAGCTTCTTACAGGGGACTATATCGGCTGCCGGGTAGGACTGGCTTATTAATGCGCACAAAAACCCAAAACATTGAATGTCTTGGGTTTTTGAAAGCTATGCAATGGAGTGCCTCTGTCCTTTTTGCAGCTCATACATTTGATAATATTGCCCTTTTAACGCCATTAGTTCCTCATGATTCCCTTTCTCAACAATTTCTCCTTTTTCAAGCACTAAAATTTGATCCGCGTTTCTGATGGTTGAAAGCCGGTGTGCAATGACAAATGTCGTGCGCCCTTGTTTCACTACATCCAGTGCCTTCTGGATCAAAGCCTCTGTCTCCGTATCAATATGCGCCGTTGCTTCATCCAAAATCAAAATGGCGGGATCGTACGCCAGAGCTCTTGCAAAGGAAATGAGCTGCCGCTCTCCCGAGGATAGCGTGCTGCCTTTTTCAATGACAGGTTCGCTGATGCCTTTCGGAAGCTTTTCAAGAAGCGACTCAGCCCCGACTTGCCGCAGTGCTTCTATAATGTCTTCTTCTGAAATTCTTTCATCCTCCAGACTGACGTTAGAACCGATTGTTCCTGAAAATAAGTACGGGTCCTGCAGCACAATCCCCATATGGGATCTAAGTTCCTGCCTTGACATGCTGTAAATGCTTCTCCCATCGATGAGCACATCCCCTTTTTGCGCATCATAAAAGCGGAAGAGGATATTCAAAATCGAGCTCTTGCCTGATCCGGTATGGCCGACAAGCGCTACAGTTTCGCCTTTTTGTGCTGTAAAGGAAATGTGTTTCAAAACATTTTGTCCTTCTTGATAAGCAAATGATACGTCTCTAAATTCAACCCGCCCCAGCGCGCGCTCCTTCGCCGGTTCACCCGTTTCTTCCGTTTCCTTTTCTTCAAGCAGTTCAAAAACACGCCCGGCGGACACCCGCGCCAGTTCCAGCTTAGAAAACTGATTGACGATACCTGTAATCGGCTGGAATAAGCGGTTTAAGTAATCCACAAACGCGTACAGCACACCGATGGAAACAATTCCTGCCGCGTTTAGACTTGCGCCGCCAAAATGCCAGATCAGACAGACAAACGCAAGGTTGCGGATCACATTCACAAGATTGTGTGACATTAAGGAGTTTAAATTCAGCATCCTGTTCTGATAGTAATAATGAGATTCATTTAATTCCTCAAACTCTCTCATTGTTTCTTTTTGATGGAGAAAAGCTTGGATGATCGGCATGCCTTGAATAGACTCATTCATTTTTGCATTAATGTCACTATTGATCGAACGGATTTGATGATTGTAATAGGAAGCGTATTTCCGGTAGATGATCGACCACAGCCAGATGATCGGCACAATCGCCAAGCATAAAAACGCGAGCTTTACATCCAGCAGGAACAACGCCGTAAATATCCCGATCATATATATGCCGCTTGTCACAAACGTTGACAGCACTGTCACATATAAATCTCTGATTGCCTCAGTATCATTTGTAATTCTTGCGACTACTTTGCCCGCGGGAAGATTATCAAAATAGCGGATCGGCAGTTTCTGAATGCGGGAAAACACATCCTGTCTCATCTTTTGAATAATGCGGTTGGCACTCATCTGCAATAAATAATGCTGCCCATATTGGAAAAATACCGAGAAGACAAGCAAACCGGCATACAGAAAAATAAGAAACGTCATCCCCTTCATTTCCGGCTTATAGAACTGAAAAATCTCCTGCTTTGTCAGCTTTTCAGCAGGATACGTCCGGCTTTCATTCCCATTAGTGATCGTCAGCTTTCCGTCAGAAACCGTTCTGTTCCCGTCAAAGCTGACAGCCTGATCAACGAAATAAAACGCCATTCCCACTTGATAAATATGCGCTTCTTTCTCTTTAGCAGCCGCGCCCTGCATCCGGTCCTCCCTGACATAGGAGGTGCCGTCAAATTCAACTGCATTTTTATCTTTTTCCGAGACCTCATACCATGTTTTTTCAATGCCGAGGATGTGATCGTCAATCATTTTTTTGCCGATAAACGGTCCGGTCAGCTCTGCCCCGACTGCAATCGCAAGCAACAGGACGGCAGTGATCAGCAATTTTTTATATAGGAGTGCGTATCTCCATAAGGTTTTTCCTGTCTTCATGCCCCTGCTCCCCCTTCTTCTGCAGTGAACAGCTGCTGCCTTTCGTATTGTTCCCGATACCATCCGTTATTGGCCATCAGCTCTTGATGTGTGCCTCTCTCAGAAATCACGCCGCCGTCCATCACAAGGATGAGATCGGCATGCTCCACAGCTGATAAACGATGCGTCAGAATAAATGTCGTTTTCTCTTGGCGGTTTTTCCTGATATTGCTGATAATAGCCGCCTCCGTTTTTGCATCTACAGCGGAAAGAGAATCATCCAGGATTAAAATCTCCGGATTCGCCATCAGCGCCCTCGCGATTGAAATTCTTTGTTTTTGCCCTCCAGAGAGTGCGACGCCTTTTTCACCCACCATTGTCTCCAGACCGGCCGGAAGCATTTGCAAGTCTTTTTCAAAATGAGCTTCTGAAACAGCCTTCTTTACCTCAGCATCACTTGCGTCAAGCTTTCCGTACAAGATGTTTTCTTTTACAGACCGGGAAAACAGTAAATGATCCTGCGGCACATATCCAATCCATCCGCGGAGCCGGTCAAGAGGAATCTGCTCAATCGGCACACCTGAACATGTGATGCTCCCTTCACCGGCTGGATACTGGCGCAAAAGCTGCTTAATGATCGTCGTTTTCCCGCTCCCAGTTTTACCGGCAATCCCGACGGTCTGCCCTTTTCGCACGGTAAAAGAAACATCCTGAATATTTACATTTGTTGAGCTTGGATATGTAAAGCTGACATGGCTGAAAACGATATCTCCAGGCTCTTTTAAATCAGACGGCCGCTTCGGATCTGTCACGTCCGGTTCATAAGAAAGGGTTTCATTTACCCGATCTAAGGACGCGTTGCCGCGCTGCATCACATTAATTAATTCACCGATCGCAAACATCGGCCAAATCATCATGCCCAAATAGACATTAAAGGAAACAAGCTCGCCAAGCGTCAGCTCATTACGGAAAACAAGAAACGCTCCATACCCCAGCCCAATCAGATAGCTGGCGCCGACAAGCAGCTTAACAGTCGGCTCAAACAGAGAATCAATAAAGGCTACCTTCATATTCTTCCGGTACACATCGGCCGTCATTTCATTAAAACGGCGTTCATCATTCGTTTCCTGCACATAAGCGCGAATCACTCTCACACCCGAGACCGATTCGAGCACCCTGTCATTCAGCGCTCCGAAAGAATGTTGTGCCTCTGTAAACCTTTCATGAATTTTACTTCCGTATATGCTGATCGCAACAGCCATAATGGGAAGAGGTATTATGGCTGCAAGCGTCAGCTTCCAGCTGATCAAAAACCCCATCGTCAAAAAGATCGTCATCATAAACATTGTGGAATCGACTAATGTCAAAATGCCAAAACCCGTCGTTAAACTGACAGCCTGGAGATCATTTGTCCCCCGCGCCATTAAATCTCCTGTTCTGTATTTTTCATAAAACGGCGGCGCCATTTTCAGCAAATGGCCCATCAGCTTAGAGCGGAGAATTTTTTCCATAACGTTCGCTCCGCCGAACAGCTGGTGCATCCAAAAATAAGACATGATATACACCACCGCCGTCAAACCTAAAAATACGCTGACATAAAACAGCAGCCCGCCTGAGGTAAACTCCCCCGATTTCATATCATCGATGGCGTTCCCCAACAATTTAGGCGGAAACATCTCAAGTACATTTACACATAATAAAAGCACAATCGCAATGGTATAGCGCAGCCAGTAGGCTTTAAAAAACCAGCCCAGCTTTTTCAATACTGAAAACATCCATCCCCATCTCCTTTATCTCGTCAGCCGCCTTCTATTTTTTCCTTGCAGCTCTTTTCGTTCAGGTTGTCATAACCAATCCTTGCCTCTGTATTTGTCTTCACATCCGATACACCTGTCTTTCTTAAGATTTTGTATATAAAAAAGGCATGAAGCGTCAGCTCCATGCCTTTTGTTATCGATTATGATGTACAGAGCGCTTTTCGGCGCGCGGATTAACCCAATTCAAAAAAACAGAATAAGGGTTTGCCGCGCCAATATGAAACTGTTCTGTAAGACATATCATTCCTTGGCATAGCAAACCCTCCATTCATTCTGATTTTTCACTCTTTTTTCATAATATAAACAAAACCTTTTTTTGTCAATCATTACTTGAACAGAGAAAAGATTAAATAGATATGATGTCGGGTATTGTATTGTACGACGTTTTTTGAAAGGGTGAGAATGATGTTTCATGCTGACCGTATTATTGTTGCGTTTGACGGAAGTGAAAACAGTAAGAAAGCGCTTCAGACAGCCATTGATCTTGCGAAAACGGTAAATGCAGCCATTACAGTCGCCCATTCACATGATATGAAAGACAGCCAGACCATCATCGATCCGCCGAGGCCCGCAGCAGGGGCAAGCTATATTGGCGGAGGCATGACAAGTGTTCCTGACCCGCTGATATCAGATGTTGCGCCACCGGAGCCAATGATTTATGAAGACCGTACGGAAGAAGTCATCGCCGAAGCCAGAATGATGCTGAATGATCAGCAGACAGAGGGAGATATCGATATATTGGAAGGTGACCCGGCTGAATCAATTATCGAGCATGCCAACCGGGTTTCAGCCGATCTGATTGTAACCGGAAGCAGAGACCAAAACAGACTGAAGAAACTTTTGTTTGGAAGTGTAAGTGAAAAGCTTTCGGCGAAATCAGATATACCGGTTCTGATCGTAAAGTGAGCACGCCACGTGCTCGCTTTTTTATATTCATAATTGTGAAAAAACACGGATTTTCGTTTTTTTCTGATATAATGCTTTCGTGCCCAAAAGCACAAAAGCATTAAAGAAAATGATGGGGTGTTGTTTTGGATTCTCAAAAAAAGCTGACGTTTCCGTTAGCCGTCGGTTTATTTATATTAATGTTAGGAGTCATTACCTCCTGCTTATTTTTTCTTCATACAGAACCGCATATCCCGCTGTTCCTATGTGTTGTCCTGCTTTCAGCAGCCGGTTTATGGTACGGTTTTTCCTGGAACAGCCTTGAAAAAGGAATTGTAAACGGGATTAAAAACGGTGTACAGCCGATCATTGTTCTGGCACTGATCGGTATCTTAATCGGCGCTTGGATGTACAGCGGCGCCATACCGTCCGTTACAGTTTATGCTTTGTCCTTTATTGAACCGAGCCATCTTCTGTTGACTGCTTTGTTTTCCTGCATGATCATCAGCACGCTTGTCGGCTCAAGCCTGACAACTGTAAGCACAATTGGCGTGGCACTGATCGGCGTGGCGAGCGCGGCAGGCGTTCCGCTCGAATGGACGGCGGGGGCAGTCATTTGCGGAGCCTGCTTTGGTGATAAAATGTCACCGATGTCGGATACAACAAATTTTGCTGCGGGTATAGGCGAAATATCGATCTTTGAACACATTCGCCACATGATGGGCACAACTATTCCCGCCTTGCTGATCACCGTTGTCCTTTTTTACTTTCTTGGTTTATCAGTCTCAGCAGACGCTGCTTCAACAGATGATATTGCACATGTTATTGCCGGAATAAAAGATGCAGCAAACGTCACACCGTGGGCGCTTCTTTCTCCGCTCTTAGTTGTTTTGCTGGCGATTAAGCGCGTGTCCGTTATTCCCGTTCTGACTGCCGGTATTATTTCCTCGGGAATTTTGACAGCCATCTTTGTTCCCGACAGCAGCATTCAGGCTTTTATGTCAGCCCTGCAAAATGGCACCATGTTCGAAACTGACAATGAGGCTGCCGCTAAAATCATCAACAGAGGCGGACTGCAATCCATGATGGGCTCAGTTTCTCTTATTATGATCGCTTTTGCACTCGGCGGTTTAATGGAGAAAATCGGCCTGATCTCCGCACTATTGGAGGGTGTGATGAAAGGAATCCGTTCAAAGGGCAGTCTCATTGCAGCAACTGTCTGCTCCAGTATCGGTGTCAATCTTGCAACAGGCGAACAGTATTTATCTATATTAATACCGGGACAGTCATATAAATCCTTATATGACAAACAAAACATTCAGCGGAAGTTTTTATCAAGATCATTAGAGGACGGCGGAACATTGATTAATCCATTAATCCCTTGGGGCGTCAGCGGGGCTTTTATGGCAACCGCGCTTGGTGTTCCCGTCATTGACTATATCCCATTTACGTTCTTCCTCTATATATCGCCGATGATTTCGATTTTAGTTGGATTTGTAAAAAAATAAAAAGAGCGCCGCTTGCAAAGCGGGCTCTTTTTTAACATTAAAATGATACGCGGGCTGCCTGCTGAATGCTTTCTTGAAAAGCCGCCTGCAGCTGTTTTGTCACCGGTCCGGGCACTCCGCTTCCGACTGATTTTCCATCAAGCGTCACAACCGGAACAATCTCTGCCGTCGTTGAAGAAATAAAGATTTCCTCCGCCTGTCTCAGCTCTTCTTCAGTAACGGGCTTTTCATCAAGCTCTATGCCGTTCTTTACGATGAGATCCAAAATCTTCATTCGTGTAATCCCATTGAGAATCATTCGGTTAGCCGGATGCGTCCGCACCGTACCGTTTAAAACAGCATAAACATTAGAAGATGTACCTTCTGTAACAATTCCGTCTCTTATTAAAATGCCTTCAAATGCTCCCGCTTCGTAGGCTTTCTGCTTTGCCATCACATTATACAGTAAATTCAGACTTTTAATATCGCATCTCAGCCAGCGAAGATCCTCATCCGTGATGGCTGAAACGCCGTATGTCTGCTCCTGTTCCGGCTTTTTAACAGAAAATGTATAGGCCGTCGTCTGCGGCTCAAGGCCCGCTTCATATTGGTGTTTTCGCGGAGCAACCCCTCTTGTGGTTTGAATGTAAACCGCTCCGTCGCTGACCGCATTTTCCTGCACAAGCTTTTGCAGGTCCCACTCTAAATCTTCTAAACTGAACGGCAGTGAAATTCCGATCTCAGCCGCGCTTCTGAATAAACGCTCCGCATGCTCGCGCAAGCCGAATAATACCCCTTTATACACCCTGATAACCTCATAGATTCCGTCTCCAAACTGATAACCGCGATCTTCCACATCAACGGATGCCTCGTTTCGCTCCACCAGTTGGCCATTGACTAAAATCTTCATATAAGCCCTCCCTTTTTCGTATTTATCCTGATGCCTAATCAAGCTGTCATTGTCACTCATTCTACCATATCAAACCAGCTGAAAAACAGAAAGATCAAGAACTCAATAGCTGGGAAGGAGATTATTTTTTCCTTAAAATCTGACATTTCGACATTTTTTCTATGTTCTTTCCAATTTTATTCCTGTATACTTGACTCGTAATACATAGGTTGTAAACAATGGCACCTTCAGAGCTGCCAATACAGCGGTATGTAGAGATTTTATGCCACTGGAGAGATTGATATGCGACAAACGAGAGGAGACGCTTCTCCTTCTGCAGTTTCGCTTGCTTTTAAATTTGCAAGTTTAGCAGTTTTATGTGTGCTGCTTTTGCTTATGGTGATTTTAGGTTATTCCAACAGCTCCTCGAAAGCAAAGGAGATCACTGTCACAACAAACAGCCAGCTTCGTGATGAGAAGGAAAGCCTGAAGCTGAAAGACGACTCCCCAGGCCTGCTGATAAAACATTTGCAGACTGAGCAGAATATGGGAGACAAAACGGTTTATTTAACCTTCGATGATGGCCCGTCAGCCTCTACAAACCGCTTGCTGGACGTACTGAAAAGCGCCGATGTAAAGGCGACATTTTTTATGCTGTCACCGCGAATGAACGAATTCAAACACGCGGTTAAAAGGGCCGGAAATGAAGGGCATGCACTCGGTTTACACGGGGTCACGCATAATAACAAATTGTTTTATCAAACGCCGACATCACCGCTAAAAGAAATGCAGCAGGCGCGTGACACGCTGGAAAGCATTACAGGCTATTGCACTGATCTTGTCAGAACGCCCTACGGCAGCAAGCCGTCTCTTACAGATTCACAAATTCGCAATCTAGAAAAAGACGGTTTTGTGTACTGGGATTGGACGATTGACAGCATGGACTGGAAATACCGCAACTCAAAATACGTAGCAGAAGTACTGCAGCAGCTTGACAATATGGAACACAGCCATTCAAATCGGCCGTATGTGATTCTCATGCACGATCTTCCTGCTACAGTAAACGCACTGCCGGTGCTAATCCATAAACTGAAAGAAAAGGGCTATTCCTTCGGTGTGTTAAAGGATACAATGGTTCCGGTTCATGAATAAAAAAGTGAGGCGCTTATCTGCGGCCTCACTTTTTTATGCCCAAGCTGCGGGCAAACTCTCCGATTTTTTGATGGATGACGAAATCAAACAAACTGTCGCAGTACGTCGGCTCCAGGTTAATAATGGCTTTTTTAATGCCTGGAATCCGGATTGCATCCTCAGGCACAAATCTTGCGGGAGCAACCTCAAGAGACGTGCCGATCACCAATAATAGGTCGGCTTTATCCAGCTTTTCATAAAGCGTGTCAAAATGCAAAACGGCATCGCCAAACAGAACGACATCGGTTTTTAATACCGTTCCGCACACCTCACCGTCATTTCCGAACGCTGTACACTCCGGCACATCATGCTTCAGTAAATGAGGGAGATCATATCGGGCACCGCATGAGAGACAGCTCGCTGTTTGGATAGAGCCATGCAACTCGTATACATGTCTGCTTCCGGCTTTTCTATGAAGGCCGTCAATGTTTTGTGTGAATATATCCATCTGCTTCCCTTGTTTCTCCAGTTCTGCCAAAAGCAAATGCCCTTCATTCGGTTCATAGCTCCCGCTCATTTTCATTTGAAACAATTCTTTGAACTTAGGCCAAAACAGACGCGGATAGCTTAAAAAATAATCAAGGCTCATCGCCTCCATCCTTGAGGCATCCTCAGTCCAGATGCCGCCGGCTGAGCGAAAATCGGGTATGCCTGATTCTGTGCTCATTCCCGCTCCGGTCAGCACGACAATTCGCTGCGCTTCATTCAGCATGTTTCTGAATGCTTCCAATTCAACACCGCCTTACAGTCTTTTTTCTTATTTTACCATGAAAAAGACCCCGCCTCTTTGAGACGAAGTCTTTCTTTTTTAAGCCCGTTCCTTTTCCCCTTTATTGAGATTTACTTGAAACGGATCGTGCTGGTGCTTCTGGTTGACATACACCATTTGTCCGGGATAAGCAAATTCAACCCCTTCAGCGCCGAGGATTTCAATAATTTTGTAGTTGATATCCTCTCTGACATGAAGGTTCTCCGCCCAAACCGTTGTTTTTGTATAGAAGTTGAAAAATAAATTGTAATAGCTGTCAGCAAACGTATCGAAATTGACCATGATTGTATCATTATCGACGCCTTCATGTTCAAGCAGCATCTTTCTGAGCGAACGAATGCAGCGTTCCAAATTCTCAATCGGCGTTGCGTAGGATACATGAATGGAAAACGTAATCTGGCGCTTGGTCATTCTCGTCCAGTTCGTGATGGCTTCCATCGACAGCGTGGAATTCGGCACCGTTACAAGCGCACCCTGCGCTGTTCTGAATCTTGTGCTTCTGAAGGTAATATCCTCCACTGATCCGGTCACTGTCGCCGTCTCCACCCAATCACCGATCGTAAACGGCTTTTCAGTGATAATGATGATTCCGCCAAAGAAGTTGCTGATCGTGTCTTTCGCTGCTAGCGCAAAAGCCAATCCGCCAAGCCCAAGGCCCGCCACAAACCCATTGACGTCATAATTAAATTCCTGCGCGATCACGCTCACACTGAGCGCTATAATGACAAAACGGAGCAGCTTAGACAAAAACGGCGCCAGAATATCATCCATATCCAGTTCGAAGCGCTGATTCACTTTATGAAAAATAAAAGATGATGTAGCGGTCAAATTACAAAGCCCCCAGCTCAACAGCGCCACAATCAGCGAGCGGTATATTTTGCTGATCAGCGGCATCTGTGCATCTAAAAACGGTGAATAGCGGATCGCTAAAAACAGCCCTAAGGCAACAAAAAACCATCTGGCAGGCTTATCGAATGCCACAACCACCTGTTTAAAAATTTCGGTTTTCGGTTTGTTTGTCATATTAAAAAGCAAATTAAAGAAATATCTTGTAAACAGTTTTCTTAGTATAAGAAACAACAGCAAAATTGCCAAACTGATGCCGGTTTGTATGATTTTATCAAGCGTGAAATATTGCTGCAGATGATCTAGCATGGCAGTCTCCCCTCTATCCCAATCGAATGTTTATTATACTAAAACATTCGGCAGAATGCTTCCCTAAATGTCTTTATAAAACACAAAACCCCGGCGGAGCGCCGGGGCAATTTCTCATTTTAACCATTCAGCCAGATTCAATAGGGACAGTCACTTACTTTTTTTTCGTTTGTGTCTGATCAAGGAGAGTTGCTTTTTGCATTTCAACATCCGTTTCGGCTTTAATTCTTTCCTCCACTCTGATTCTCCCTTTTCCCATGATCTCGCCTCCTTTTTTGCTATTATAAAGTAACAGAATATTTTGTGAACATGTCGAAAGCACTATTTTTCTCCCGAAATATGCTCGGATACGGTGAGTGTTCTTGTTTCAGTTATACGTTGTTTTCAGCTTGGACTATTCAAATATGACAGAAAAAAAATTCACAAGTTGGTATCGCGGTGCATATATGGATTTGATACAATAACAGAAATGCCCATATGAGGAGCTGACAAGCTTGTACACCATTGCCCACCGCGGAGCATCCGGCTACGCTCCCGAAAATACAATTGCTGCATTTGATCTCGCGGCAGAAATGAATGCAGATATGATTGAGCTGGATGTCCAGCTAACAAAAGACAGGCAGATTGTCGTTATACACGATGACAGAGTGGACCGGACAACAAACGGTTCAGGCTTTGTTAAGGATTTTACGCTGAAGGAGCTGCAGGCACTCGATGCAGGAAGCTGGTACGGCCCCGCTTTTCAAGGAGAAAAAATCCCGACTCTGGAGGACGTGCTCAAGCGCTACCATAAAAAAATCGGACTTTTAATTGAACTAAAGGGCCACCCTTCGCAAATCGGGATTGAAGAAGAAGTGGGACAGCTGTTAGGACAATTTTCTTTTTCTATTAACAATATTGTTCAATCCTTTGGTTTCCGTTCCATCCAAAGGTTCCGCGAGCTTTATCCATCGATTCCGACAGCCGTTATTACAAGACCGAATTTTGGCATGCTGTCCAGAAATCAGCTGAAAGCCTGCAAAGCTTTCGCAAATTATATCAATATCAAATACACACGTCTCAATCGTCTCATGATCGCTTCCGCCCATAAAAATGGATTAAAAGTGTTTGCATGGACAGTAAAGCATCAGAAAACAGCAGCCAAACTGCAGGCCATGGGCGTCGACGGGATTGTCACAGACTACCCGGACTACGTATTAAAGGATGGAAAACATGAATAGATATAGTGCAGTTTTTATTGGAGGCGCCCTTGGCGCTTGTCTCCGATACGGATGTAACATCAGCATAAACAATAATATATTTCCGGCTGCAACTTGGCTGGAGAACGCGGCAGGCAGCCTTCTTTTAGGCATTCTGACCGGTTTTTTTATGATTAGGGCGAAACGGCCTTTGCTATCGGCTTTTTTAGGCACCGGTTTTTGCGGAGGCTTTACAACCATGTCAACGCTTTCTAAAGAAACGGTCATGCTGTTGCAATCGCATTCGTCATTAGCTGTTTTGTATATGGCGGTCTCATTCATATCAGGAATCGGGCTTGCGCTCTTCGGCGTTTTGGCAGGACGGCGAATAGCCCAATTTCAAATCGGAAAGGAGCGGAAGCAATGATGACACTGGCTGGTATTTTCGCAGCGGGAGGACTCGGTGCTGTGCTGCGTTTTTGGCTTGGCAACATCATAACATCTAAAACGCAAAGCCTTCGTTTTCCAGTCGGCATATTGACCGTTAATATACTGGGTGCCCTCGGTCTTGGGCTTTTTACAGGGCTTCATGTGACAAATTCATCTGCAGCACTCATCATCGGCACCGGCTTTTTTGGCGCCTTTACCACGTTTTCGACTTTCAGCGTTGAAAGTGTTCAGCTCTTGCTGGCCAAGCGTGTAAAGGAAAGCATCCTATACATCGGTTTAACGCTTTGCGGGTCCCTTTTGGCGTTTTGGTGCGGCTGGACGCTGCTGACATAAAAAAACCTTGAGCTTATTTCTCGCTCAAGGTTGCACTGTTCAGCATGACTGGCTCGGGCATCGGCAGCGTATGGTGGGCCGTAATCCCGGATGTCTGGCTGATTTCTTCTTTTATATCTATTTGCTTAATCAAACGGCCATCCATCTTCAGCACCTTTATTGTATATGATCCGATGCGAATGGATTCGCCAGCCTCAATATCAATGTTTTCTTTCAATATCAGCCCGCCGATAGTGTCCACGTCTTCTTGAATCGACGCGCCGAGAAGGCTGTTCACCTGATCCATGCGAACCTTTCCATCCATAACATAATGGCGGTCGCCAAGCTTTTGGATCAGCGGCTGTTCATCTTCATCAAATTCATCTCTGATCTCGCCGACAATTTCTTCAAGAATGTCCTCTGTCGTGACAAGTCCCGAGGTTCCGCCGTATTCATCCGACAAAATCGCCATATGAATGCGTTCACGCTGCATTTTAATCAGCAGATCATGAACCGGAATTGTTTCAATGACTTCGATCACTGGCCGCACATACGGATGGATCGTCATTTTCATTCTTTCCTCTTCTGTCATAAACAGCAAGTCAGAAAACAAATGCTTCGTATTGACCAAGCCGATGACACTGTCTTTGTCCCCATCTGTGACAGGCCAGCGGGTGTATTTTTCTTTCAGCATAACCTCCAGCATCTCTGCCATCGTCATATCCGTTGATACAGCGGCCATTTCCTTCCGCGGTATCATAATTTCTTTGGCAATGCGGTTATCAAATTCAAAAATCTTATTCACATATTTATATTCAGACGGATTAATCTCTCCGTTTTTTAAACTCTCACACAACAGCATTCTGAGTTCTTCTTCAGAATGAGAACCCTCATGTTCTGACGCCGGCTTCAAACCAAACATGCCGCATAAAAGCCGCGCCGATCCATTCAGGATCCAAATAAACGGAAACAGAAGCAAATAGAATAGTCGCAGCGGACCCGCTATCAGCAAGGTTAGCTGTTCAGCCTTTTGAATCGCGACCGTTTTCGGGGCCAGTTCACCTACAACAACATGCAGAAATGTAATCAAGCCGTACGCGACTGCAAAAGAGACTGCATGAGAAACCGATTCCGGCAGGCCGAGCGGTTCAAACAATGGATGCAGCAGCCGTTCAAATGCCGGCTCCCCCAGCACGCCGAGTCCAATTGATGTCACTGTAATGCCCAGCTGGGATGCAGATAAATATTCATCCAAATCTGTAATGACACGCTTTGCGAGTATCGCCCGTTTGTTTCCTTCTGTTATAAGCTGATCAATTTTGGATCTCCTTACTCTAACAATCGCAAACTCACTTGCGACGAAAAATGCAGTTAAAGCAATGAGCACACCAATTAAAATCAGACTGTCAATATCGTCCATTTAACCTTATCCCCTCATTAAAGGATAAGGAGTCACCTCCTGATATAATCATTTTTCCTTAACATTGAGGTACGCGGTGTATTGTTGCCTAAGCAGAGGGCCCCATCATACCACCTCCAAGTCAAAGTTTGATTATAAATTGTATATTTTATTGTAACACAACTCATTCCAAAAATGATTTTAAATTTTTAGACTTCTATCATAGGACAGCCTATTGATTCATCCGGCCAGCAGGTTCTTGATATCCGTGCATAGCCTTTTAAGACGATGCTAAGATTATTGGGCAAGGTGCTGTTCACTGAAATATCGGACATATATCTGTTTTTCAAGCTGAAGCTTGTACGGCTCATTCGCTCGGATCTGCTTCGGCGGCGTGCATAGGATAAAGTTCGTTTGAGGCCAGTTTGACTGTTAGATCATGACGTGTGCTTTTAAATGCTTACTAGATGTGTCTGGTCACACAGCACAGGCAAGGGCCAGGAATGGGCTCGACCAGTTTGCGTTATAAACGGTTTCTATCTTCAGGCCGGCTCTGCTGTTATGGTTGAATTTGGCGGTTTATTCGAGGGAGAGATAAAATCAGGAATTGAAAAACGGGCCAAAGCCTGGGGCATACGTCAAATAAAAAAGATAACAGCCTCGGGATCGCTGTTATCTTTTTGTGCGAGCTGGCTTATAAAAAATCTTTATATAAGGCGATAAAGATGTCGCGTGATTGTTTGATTTGCTCCAGCGGCACACTGAAGGATAAACGGAAGCGCCCTTTCATCCCAAAACCGCTGCTCGGCACAATTAACAATTTATACTTTTGCGCTGCATGCACACAAAATGCGACTTCATCTTCAATTGGCGACTTCGGAAAAACGAAGAAACCGCCTTTTGGCATTTCAAATTCAAAACCGGCTTCCTTTAAAATGTCAACCATGACATCTCTGCGTTCTTTATAAGCGCTTGCGTCTATTCTTAAATCATCCATTCTCGCCACAGCCCGCTGCATCATGACAGGTGCATTTACAAACCCAAGTGTTCGATTGCAGTACACAAAAGCATTTATCAAAAGGTCGGCATCCGGCATGCTGCTGTCTAAGCCGATATAACCGAGCCGCTCCCCTGCTATGCCGAGGTCCTTACTGAATGAACTCGCCAAAATGACACGATGATACGATTGAAACGGATTTGCCAGCACTTCATCATAAATCAGCTGACTGTACGGCTCATCAAACAGTACATAGATGGTTTGGCCGTTTGTCTCTTCAATCTCTTTTAACAGAGCGCCTAGATCATCTATATTTTTCTGGCTGAGTACGGTTCCCGTCGGGTTATGAGGTGTATTCAGAATGAGTCCTTTCGTCTGCGGGGTAATCGCCTGCCTTACCGCTTCAATGTCAATCTCGAACCGGGCTGTCAGCGGGCAGCTGACAGCCTTACCCCCATAGTTCTCAATATACAATTTATATTCTGCAAAATAAGGAGCGAGAATGATGACCTCTTCTCCCGGATTTAATATGCTTTTTAGCGCCACATTCAATGCGCCGCCCGCACCTACTGTCATGACAACACGCTCAGCTGAAAACTCGGCAGCAAAGCGGCCGGCCAGAAATTGCGCGACTTTTTCTCTAGCTTCAGGAAGACCCTGATTTTGTATGTATCCGTGATTTCCTTTTTCAGCTTCTTCTATTAATGCTCTCGTAAAGGCTTTAGGCGGTTCAACGACCGGGTTGCCGATTGAAAAATCAAACACCTGGTCATTTCCGAACTCTTTCTTCAGTCTCGCTCCTTCATCGAACAGCTTTCGAATCCACGATCCTTTATTTAGGTTCTCTTCAATTTCCCGCGATAAACCAGCCAATCTCATCTGTCCCTTCTGCACATATAAATTGAACATTCTATCTATCTATGTTACTTCAATCAGAATTCGGATGCCACAATTTCCATATCCGGCATCTCAAAAAAACAATAAACTTGTGTAAGGCACCCTTCATATATTAAACTATTCTCATAACTATAACGTGATGGTTGGGAGGGATTTAGATGGGGCTGAGACTTATCGTATCAGTGAACTAGCGGCACTTGCCGGAGTAACGAAACGAACAGTTGATTATTATACGAATCTTGGTCTGCTGACGCCGGCCAGATCCTGTTCAAATTATCGTTACTACGATGAAAACGCACTTAAACGACTCATATTTATTGTAGATTGCAAGCAGCAGAGATTGGCCCTGTCCGATATTAAAGATCGACTGGAGAACCAGTTTCCCTCTTCAGCCATAGATCATGATGAAATTGGAAATCTGGCATCTGAAATTGATTATATGAATCAAAACATCTCCGGAATCTTGCATCGGTTTGAACGGCTGGAGCCTGAGGAGCGTGACAAGCTAAAAAGCAAACTTACACCCGAAAAGCTCGCCGTGTTCCAATCATTTATGCTGCTGTTAAGTTAAAACCATTTTACTAACAGGAGGTGTTACCTTCATTCTCATTGTAGAGTGAAGGTTCTAATTGGACATAGTGAATTTGATTTTAGTCGCTGTTTTAATCGCCCTGACGGCGTTTTTCGTAGCATCTGAGTTTGCCATTATCAGAATCAGAGGCTCACGGATTGATCAGCTGATCGCGGAAGGAAATAAAGCAGCAATTGCCGCAAAAAGAGTGACCACGCATCTTGATGAGTATCTATCTGCGTGTCAGCTTGGAATTACATTGACTTCCATTGGATTAGGGGTTTTAGGGGAATCAACGATTGAAAGGCTTGTTCATCCGCTTTTCGTACAATTGGACGTACCAAGTTCCCTTTCACATATCATATCGTTTATTTTGGCGTATGCCATTATCACGTTCCTGCACGTTGTTGTCGGAGAACTTGCACCTAAGACAGTTGCCATCCAAAAGGCGGAAGCAGTGTCTATGCTGTTTGCGAAACCGCTGATTTGGTTTTACCGCATCATGTTCCCGTTCATCTGGCTTTTGAACAATTCCGCAAGGTTATTGACAAAAGCTTTTGGCCTGGAGACCGTATCAGAAAACGAACTGGCTCACTCTGAAGAAGAGCTAAGAATCATTCTGTCGGAAAGCTATAAAAGCGGTGAAATTAACCAGTCAGAATTTAAATATGTGAATAAAATCTTTGAATTTGACGACAGGCTCGCGAAAGAAATTATGATCCCGCGGACCGAGATTGTCAGCCTTCCGCATGACATTAAGATTTCTGAAATGATGGAAATCATTCAAATTGAAAAATATACCCGCTACCCAGTAGAAGAGGGCGATAAAGATAATATTATCGGGGTTATTAATATTAAAGAAGTGCTGACCGCCTGCATCAGCGGCGAGGTTTCTGTTGATTCCACCATCTCTCAATTCGTGAATCCGATCATTCATGTGATTGAATCTGCGCCGATCCATGATTTGCTTGTCAAAATGCAAAAAGAAAGAGTCCACATGGCAATCCTGTCAGATGAATACGGCGGAACTGCCGGACTGGTGACGGTAGAGGACATTATTGAAGAAATCGTTGGCGAAATCCGCGATGAGTTTGATATTGATGAAATCAGCGAAATCCGCAAAATCGGCGAAGGCCATTACATGCTGGACGGTAAAGTCTTGATCGACCAAGTGAACGACCTGCTCGGCATTCATTTAGAGAATGAAGAAGTCGATACGATCGGCGGCTGGTTCCTTACTCAGAAATACGATGTTGAAAAGAACGATTCAATTATCGAAGAAGGCTGTGAATTTATTATTAATGAAATTGACGGCCACCACGTCGCTTATATTGAAGTGAAAAAGCTCGCAGCAGAAGAGCTGATAGAAGTTGGAGAGTCGAAAGAAGCATAATTTGAAAAGACACCCTTTATTGGGGTGTCTTTTTTTATTCTGGTTCGTTTTTGACGTGATCATACCTCTCTTCTGAAAACTGCTGCTAATAAATCGGTCATCCGCGGGAACTCTAAAAAGGTGCAACTGCGAGAAAAACGAACATCTCTGCATTATTATCGAAAAGGAGCGAAAACATGAAAGTTGTCGTAACTGGAGCAGCAGGTAAAATCGGACGCTGGGCTGTAAGAACAATATTAGAGGCCGGCCATGATGTGACAGCATCAGACAGAGTATTAAAAGAAGAATCCGCATCGAAAAAATTTATTCAAGCTGATTTACGGGATTACGGTCAGGTATGTCAGCTAATTATGGGCTGTGACGCTGTGATTCACCTTGGGAATATCCCTACAGATGTCAGGAATACATCACAGGCGATATTTGAAAATAATATGCTTGTTAATTTTAATATCCTGGAAGCCTGTAAAGATTTTAAAATCCGTAAGCTTGTGTGGGCTTCCAGTGAAACGGTGCTGGGATATCCATTTGTGCCGGACGAGCTCAGTTACCTTCCCGTAGACGAGGACCATCCAACGATCGTAAAGTCATCTTATGCGATGGCAAAACGGCTGACCGAAATCCTCTCAGATATGTATTCAAAGCTGATCAATACACAAATTGTCACTCTCCGCTTTGCGAATATATATGAGCCTGATGAGTACGAAAAAATCCCAGGCATGCACTGGAACGAGCAGCAAAAGGATATTCAAAAGAAAAACGCATGGGCGTATTGTGATGTCAGGGATGCTGCACATGCTTGCCTTCTAGCACTCGAAAAAAACAATCTCGGAAATGACGTCTTCCATATTACTGCACCCGATACCATCATGAAAGAGCCGAGTGAAGACTTAGTAAAACGATTTTTCCCCGATGTATCTTTAAAGAGAGATATAAAAGGATATGAAACGCTGATGGCAATCGATAAAGCCAAAAAGGTCCTTGGCTATGAACCGCGTTATACATGGCGTTCTGTATTAAATAATGACGGCTCTCTTAAAGCACTGCCAGAGGATCAGCTATCATTATCAAAAATATAAACATCACAAAAAAGCAGCAGGCGATCACCGGACTCCTGCTGCTTTTTTTATATCATAATCATCTAAATTGATATCCAAATCCATTTTGAGGGCCATCTTCGCCAACTGCTTCCCCATATAGGGGCCCATTGTTAAACCAGACGATCCAAGACCGTTTGCCACTATGATCCCATTCCAGCCGGGAAGAGATCCGATCACCGGCACATCGCCTGGTGTAAAGGGGCGTAAGCCGACTCTTGCCTCTTGAAAGGTGCTGTTCGCTAAGCCGGGAGCCATTTCTAATCCTTTGCTCAGAAGTTCCTGCAGCCCGCCAGCCGTTATCCGCACATCACGTCCGCCTATCTCATCTTCACGTGTCGCACCGATGGCTATTCTATTGTCATGATAAGCTAAAAGATATTCTTTGGAAGGCGGCATCACTGCAGGCCAGCTGTCGATATGATTTACATTCGGCACCTGCACATACACAATTTGCGCTTTTTGCACACTTACTTTGAAGTGAATTCCCAAAGGCGCTAACAATTGGTCTGCCCAAACACCGGCACAAACAATAACCTCGTCAGAAGAATAGATTTCATTACCGACAGTTACGCCTGTGACACGATTCGAATGATGTCGAAGCGCAGCATCACCTTTTAAAATGACTGCACCGTTTCTTTGAGCAGATCTCAATAATGTATCTCGCAGCACTTCTCCATCCACGCGGGCGGCTCTGCTTATATGAACAGAATGGTACCGTTCAGCCAGCAGAGGAAACAAATCAGCGGTTTGGTTTTCATGAAGAAAGGTAATCTCACCAATTTCCGCGGCAGCTTGTTTACGCTCCCGCACACGTTTTTCGATCTTTTCTATCTTTTCTATATCTTGATGAATACTGAGAGCACCGACTTGAGCATAACCAATGTCCGTCTCGCCTTCTTTTCTAAGTTCTTCTATGAACCGAGGATAAAAGCGCGCTCCGTCCTTTGCCAGCCGGTACCAAGCCTGATCACGGCGAGGAGACAGCCATGGACAGATAATGCCTTTCGCTGCATGGGTGGCCTGGCCCTTATCTTTCCGATCTATAACAAGAACCTCTGCACCCATTTTGGCTAGCTGATATGCTGTTGATGCTCCCAAAATTCCAGCCCCGACTATTATCATTTTTTTCATGATCCGTAACCTTTCCCAATGATCAATACCTCATTTAGTATAGCTAATGGCCCAGGAAATTATAAACAATCGGGAAATGGATGAATGCAATGACTGATGAATTAAAGTTGTTCCAGCTTCTTTTCAAGCTCTTTAATGCTGTTATTCAAAGCCTCTGTCATAGCCGCCAGCCTTTCCTTAGACGGAAGGTGGGCAAAATCAGCCTGCTGCAAAGGTTTACCGATAATCAGCTTCATTTTTCCTTTTTTGAACAACGCCTTTCCGCTTGAAGGTCCTTTATAAGCGGCCGGAACAAGGGGCGCTTTCCCCATTTGCGCAATTGTCACTGCGCCTCTTTTTAAAGGCACATCCTCAGAGGTTCTTGTTCCGCTTGGGAAGATTCCGACAATTTCTCCTTCTTTCAGCAGCTTAATCGGCGTTTTAATGCTGCTTGGGCCGGGATTTTCCCGATCTACCGGAAAGGCATGAATTTTCTTCAGAAACGAACCAATCCATTTATTTTGAAAAAGCTCTTTTTTCGCCATGTAGTGTATTTGATAAGGAAGAATCCCGACTCCGAGTGTGATCACATCAACCCAGCCAGAGTGTGTACACGCGATGACAAAACCTGAATCGGCCGGAAGGTTTTCTTTGTTATACACCTTCACTCCTCCGCGAAGAGAAAGAATAACTTTTAAAGCATTTGCACAAAACTTATACATATCGCACTTCCTTTGTCGTAATCAATGATTCTTTCTGTTACTTATTATAACAACATTTTTTATTACCTGGTACTAATTTTTAAGATTTCT
Organism: Bacillus sp. PAMC26543; assembly: GCF_014250375.1. Lineage (NCBI taxonomy): Bacteria > Bacillati > Bacillota > Bacilli > Caryophanales > Bacillaceae > Bacillus > Bacillus sp. PAMC26543. The sequence continues at coordinate 3,112,672 of NZ_CP060193.1, forward strand.
CTTTTCTTAACGTCAAAAAGCTGAGGAATCATCCTCAGCTTTTTGTTATATGCCCTCTCTTGTCGGAGGCGCCATAAATTCCGGTCCGACCGGGTTTGATATCGTCTGTTCCAATATGGTATTGATGTCTTTTTTATCTTGACTGCTCAGCGTCCAGCCGGTAATTTCTGATACCGCCTCTATTTGCTCAGGTTTTCTAGCCCCCCAAAGGGCGATCCCAGCTCCCGGCTGGTCTAAAATCCATCTGACGGCCAGATGAATCACTGATTTTCCATACCGTGTCTTCGCCAGCTCATCTAATTGATTGACAGCAGAAAGATACTCTTTAAATCTTGGCTTCTGGAATTTCGGATCGTGATTTCGGAGATCGTCTCCCTCAAACGAATGATCTTCTGTCATTTTTCCTGTTAACAGCCCTCTGCATAAACTGCCGTACAATAGTGTTGTCATCTGTTTGTCTTTCGCATACGGAAGCACATTCTCTTCAATTTCCCTTTCAAACAGATTGTAAGGAGGCTGGATTGTATGAAGCGGAGCAACAGCCCGAAATGTATCCATTTGTTCAACCGAAAAATTACTGACGCCGATCGCGCGGATTTTCCCGGCATCATATAATTCCTTCATCACTTCTGCTGTTTCCTCTATCGGGACAAGCGGATCAGGCCAGTGCACCTGATATAGATCGATATAATCCGTCTGAAGACGTTGCAGGGAATCTTCGACCTCCTGTATAATTCTCGCTCTGTTAGCATGGCGGAACAGCTGATTGTTTTTCCAATCCAGCGCCGTTTTAGTGGCAAGAACAACCTGATCTCTTGCCCCATGCTGCTTGATCGCCTTCCCGACAATTTCTTCGGACTGTCCGAAGCCATACGCCGGCGCGGTGTCAATCAGTGTGATCCCCTTATCAAGAGCGGCGCGGATGGTTTCGATCGATGTTTTTTCATCAGTGCCTCCCCACATGGTTCCGCCGATCGCCCATGTGCCGAGTCCAATTCGGGAGGCTTTTATTCCTGTGTCTGAGATACTGGTGTATTCCATTGTGCCACTCCTTCACTTTTTCACTATGGTTTCCCTGATGGAAAAAATGTTAAACATTTCTCACCACTATCTTTCAGGGCAAATTTTCGGTACTATAGAGTAATGGTGTTTAATTACGTATTAAAAAGCCGTTTGCATGTAATGTGCAACTTTAAACCTTTCTTATGCGTGTATAACATAGAGGGGAGAAAAGGCAGTGACGATCGATGAAATTTACCAAATGTACATGAATGATGTTTACAGGTTCCTGCTCTCCATGACAAAAGACAAGCATCTTGCCGAAGACTTGCTGCAGGAAACCTTTATGCGGGCATACATACACATTCACTCCTATGATCACAGCAAAGTAAAGCCCTGGCTTTTTCAAGTGGCGCGGAACGCCTTCATTGATTACGTCAGAAAGCATAAGAAAGAAGTAACCATTTCTGATGATTTGATTGGAAGTCTCTTTCAAACTGCTGTTCAGAGCCCTGCCCATCAGGTAGAGATAAAGGAAGTGCTGACTGGTTATATGTCCGAGCTCCCCGATAACTATCGGGAGGCGTTAACACTATATTATTTAAAAGAATTAAATTACAAAGAAGCATCCCATATTATGAATATTTCAGAGGCGAATTTTAAAAGTGTTTTGTTTCGTGCCAGACAGCGGCTGAAAGCACTTTATAATAGAGGTGTTAATGATGAATGAAGAATTTAAAAAGCGTTTTGATCAATATAAAAACGGTGAAATGAGCGATCAGGAAATGACCGCGTTTGAAGAGGAACTTGAGAAGCTCGAAGTGTATCAGGAAATGATTGATAGTGAGCTGCCAGACGATCATGATTGGGATGTCGACATCAGTCCTGAAAAACAAAAAGCCATTCTGGCCTACGGCAAACGGAAGTCTTATTTGCGTATTTCCGCGCTTGCCGTCATTTCGACATTAATGATTTTGCCGCTATGTACGCTGGGAAGCTACCTCTATTACGGAATGGGAGGAAAACACAGCACCGGCAATGAATTTATGGAAACTGCCGCAGTCACTGTAGCCCTGACTATGCCAAATGTTCTTGTCGATACTTCTGGACTGAAGAGCCAGGTGAAGCTGTTTGGCATGAATACAGAATTCCCGCTGCAAAAACAGATTGGCACGAAAACGGCCGCCGTGGGGAATGAACGGGTGGAAATGTTTTATGACAGAGTGAAAGCGCCGGTCGTCAACTACTATGACTTAGAAATCCATAAAGCCGGCCATTACTTTACACACCCATCAAGCGGACCTGAACAAACAACCGCAAAAGCAGAAAAAACATTAAAAACTTTGCCTGAAGGGACTGTTTCCGAGGTCTACCTTTCTTATGACCGGGCATATCCGACAAAAGAAGTGTATCAAAAATTCAGCGGCTATGATGTAAGCTTTTTGTGGAACGCGGTTGAAACAGAGAACAATACAAAGGATACCCCTTACGCAGAGCCGCTTGGCTACCCAGGGAAAGATTCAAAGTTCCTGACTGCGCTTGATACAAAAGGCAAGTCAAACGGCGACCAATTTATCGATGCTTTAACTTACATATCGAAGCACGAGAAATGGGCGCAGGTCATCTCAAAACGAAAAGATTTAAAAGTGGACTCCCGCTTGGATTATGTAGAGAAAAATGGTGTTAATGTATACGGCTCAGTCGTTACAGGACCGACCAAGGAAATCCAGCGCATGCTGAAAAACAAATCAGTAAAATCAGCAAATGTCGGCGAGGTGGAATTATGGAATTGGTAAGAATTTTTAAAGAACATAATGTATTTGGCTGGATATCTGTCGGGACAGCAATTCTGTCTTTGCTCTTGCTTAATTTGGCGATTATCAGCAATGTGACCTCTTATTCTTATCAAATGCTGCCGTTTGCCATGGCCGCCGTTCCGTTTGGCGTTATCGAGCTTTTCATCAAAAGAGGACGCACGGGTCCCGGCCTGCTCGGCGTTGTACTTAATCTCTTTGTGATTATCTGTGTGTATACCATCGTATCAGTGGATACCAACTTACAGTTTGGCTTTTAGCAGAAAAGACGCCTGAAACGGCGTCTTTTTTATTACAGCTGTTTTCTGAATAAATAACTTTCAATCGTAAATCCCATTTTATCCTTATAAAATCTGTGGGCGTCTTTGCGCTGAAGGCCTGATGAAAGACTAACAAGAGGATAGCCCGCATCTCTCGCCCAGTTTGCCGCATAATCCAAAAGAAGTTTGCCGTACCCTTTAGATCTGTGAGACCCGCTTGTGACAAGATCCGCTATCCATACGTACTCTCCTTTATGAAGCGAGACCCTTGGCAGTGCGCCGCACAGCGCCCTGATCGCTTTATCCTCATATAAGGCAAACAGCATATACGACTCTTTTTGGACACAGCGCTCCAGCCTATGTAAATACGTCTTTTCATCCAGCTCTGTTCTTAATTCACGCATTACCGGATATGCTTCCATCCATTCTTCTCTAGTCGTTAATTGTTTGATATGAAGCATCTTATCAATCCCCTCTCCATTCGTTACAATGATAATATCCGATTTATGGCATTCACCAAATAGCCAAAACCTGAAAAAATGACCACGCCAGATGCAAAGGAGAGATAAAATGGAAATCACGCCGTTTCTGGACAAAACAAGCAACACACCGCTGTATGAACAGCTTTACACCTATTTCAAACAAGAAATGACACATGCCAGAATCACCAAGGGAATGAGGCTTCCGTCAAAACGCAGGCTCTCCGGCTTGCTCGGTGTCAGCACGGCAACGGTAGAACGCGCCTACGAGCAATTAACCGCTGAAGGATATGTCAAAAGCAAGCCTAAAATCGGCTGGTTTGCGGCAGAAATTGAACCTGAGTTTCCGGCTGCTCCAGTATCATATCAACCGCCTCCTCAATCGGTCACTCATAAAGAAATAGAACCTGTTATTAACTTTCATCAAGGAAATGTCGATCCGGTCCACTTTCCCTTTAACGCTTGGCGAAAAAGCATAGTGAAAAGTCTCGATCTGTATTCTGAACAATTTCACACCTCAGGCGATCCTCAAGGAGAACCTGCACTCAGAGAAATGATAGCCCGATTTGTCAGACTGTCACGGGGTGTCAATTGTGACCCCAGCCAGATTATTATCGGAGCAGGCACTACTGTCCTTCTGCAAATTCTTTGCCTTACGCTTCAGCCGGGAACAAAAATCGGGATTGAAGAACCGGGATTTCACCGTCAAGACGAATGTTTGAGGCCAATCACATGAACGTGATTCCCATTTGCACTGATGAAGAAGGAGTCCTGCCGGCTATCCTTAAACCCGAGAGCCCGCATCTTGTCTATACGACTCCCTCGCATCAATTCCCGCTCGGGAGCATAATGACGATCGCCCGAAGACAGGAGCTGTTGTCTTGGGCAAAAGAGGCAAACTCATTTATTATTGAGGATGATTATGATGGAGAATTTCGCTACAGCGGGCAGCCCATTCCATCTCTGCAAGGCCTTGACCCGAATGGCAGGGTCATTTATCTCGGCACTTTTTCAAAATCATTGCTCCCTTCCTTGCGGATCAGCTATATGATTCTTCCTGCTGCACTTATTGAACCCGTAAGAAAAAATGCGCTTTTGATGAAACAGACCGTCTCTTCTCATAATCAATTGGCATTGGCAGATTTCATTGAAAACGGCGAATGGCAAAAGCATTTGAACAGGATGAGATCATTGTATCGAAAAAAACATGCTGTTCTGCTGGAAGCGATACGAACTGAACTGGGAGACAGTGTGGAGGTTCTCGGAAAAAACTCGGGGCTTCACATCCTGCTCCGGCTCATGTTTTCAGCCAGTGAGGTTGATGCAATAAAAGCCGCTGCCAAAAACAGAGTGAATGTCTATCCGGTATCTCCATCGTACAAAAGCCAGCCGCCGTTTGTTTCTGTCTTAATCGGTTATGGAGGGCTTTCTGAAGAGGACATCCGGCTCGGTATCAAAAAGCTGAAAACCGCATGGGAGCCGCTGATGAAATCATAAAAAACAAAAAAACAGGCCCCCAACAGAGCCTGTTTTTCTAAAAGGATATAATCCCGATTAAATTTAAGAACACAATAATAATAGCCAGCGGCACAACGAAACGGAGCAAATAAAACCATATATAAAAGAATGCTTTTCCGGGATGCGATCCTTGTCTCATTTCTGCCCACAGCTCCTGTTTCGATATTTTCAGCGGAATAAAAATAGAAATTAACAGGGCGCCTAATGGCAGCAGAACATTGCTGACAGTAAAATCGACAACGTCAAAAAACGTCTTATCAAATATGCGCACATCGCTCAGCATGCCATAAGATAAGCAAGATGGGATACCGACTAAGAAGATTAAAAACCCGCTTGTCCATGACAGTTTTTTCCTCTTCGTTTCATCGCCTTTGCCGATAATGGCTACAATCATTTCCACCATTGAAAAGGCAGAGGTCAGTGCGGCAAATAAAAATGCGACAAGAAAGCCGATGAAAAACAGGATGCCGAACGGAAGCTGTTCAAAAACGGCCGGAAGCACTGTAAACAGCAAAGTCGGACCTTCATTCGGCTCCAATCCGAAGGAGAAAACCGCAGGAAAAATAGCCAGGCCTGCCAAAAGTGTCACAATGATATTCATGACGACAATGGAGGCTGCAGACCGCGGGATATTTTGCGTTTTCGGCAGATAGGAGCTGTAAGTCACCATGACCGAAACCCCCAGTGTTAACGTAAAGAAAGCCTGTCCCAGCGCAAATAAAACAGACTCCGGCGTCAAATCGCCGAAATGAGGCACAAGCAAAAATTTCACGCCTTCAATCGCATGATCCAGCGTGAGCGACCGAAGAACAAGCAGGACAAACAATATAAACAAAATCGGCATCATCACCGCGCTTACCCGTTCAATCCCTTTTTGAACCCCTCTGGCGACAACCAGCACAGTCAGCACCATAAAGATAAGCTGAGCCGCGAGCGTCTGCACGGGATTTTGAATAACAGAACCAAAAAGTGCACCGTACTGTTCCTGGGTGAGTCCTGATAGTGAACCTGATGCTGTTTTCACTATATATAGTAAAATCCATCCTCCGATAACACTGTAAAACGATAAAACTAAGAAACAAGCCGCTACGCCGACCCATCCTGTGAGAAACCAAGCTGTTCGCGGCGCTTCTTTTTTATATGCATCAATGGCATTCGTTTGGTTCCGTCTTCCAAAGATAAATTCTCCCACTAAAAGCGGATAGCCCAAGAGAATGGTAAATAGCACAAAAATAAGGAAAAAGGCGCCTCCTCCATTCGTCCCCGCTACATAAGGGAACTTCCAAATCGCGCCTAAGCCGATAGCTGATCCAGCGGCAGCCATGACGAAACCGATTTTTGAAGCCCATTGGACTGTTTTTTGCTCAGACAATGATGTCACTTCCTTTCCAGCCTATATTATCTCTTATTTTCATGCTTATTTCTATATATTCATTTGATGAGAATAGAAAAGAGAGCGGCCAGTGTAAGCCGCTCTCTTCTTTGAGAGTTATTGATTTAATTTTGAATGCTTTCTTGAATATAAGAAATAGATCGCCATGCCAATTAACAGCCACACAAGGAAGCGGACAATCGTTACCCATCCAAGATTAAAAATTAAGAACAGGCAGAAAAGAATTGCTAAGCCCGGGATAACCGGAACCCCTGGGCATTTAAAAGCTCTCGGGAGATCAGGCTGTTTCTTTCTCAATACGATAACCGCCACAGAAATCAGCACAAACGCTGACAGCGTTCCGATGTTTACCAGCTTGGCAAGCTCATCAAGCGGAACAAGTGAACCGAGAAGCGCCGACATAATGCCGAAAAACCAAGTCGCTACATAAGGTGTTTTATGCTTCGGATGAACCTTAGAAAGCGAGCCCGGAACCAGGCCGTCACGAGACATAGCAAACATAACGCGTGTCTGTCCATAAAGCATCACAAGCATAACCGTTGTCATTCCCAAAACCGCGCCGATATCGATAATGCCTGCCACCCAGTTTTGCCCCGCGCTTTGAAGAACGAGAGAAACCGGATGATCGACGCCTGCAAACTGGGCAAACGGAACAACCCCTGTCATGATGGCTGATACAGTAACATATAAAATCGTACAAGCCAATAATGAGAAAATAATTCCTTTCGGCAGATCCTTCCCAGGGTTTTTCGTCTCTTCCGCAGCAGAGGATACAGCGTCAAATCCGATAAAAGCAAAGAAAACGAGCGCCGCTGCGCTGAATACGCCGCCAAAGCCCATTGGCATAAACGGCTGCCAGTTATCCGGCTTCACGTAAACAGCTGCCACCGCAATAAATAAGAGAACGACCAGCACTTTTAAAATGACCATTATGTTGTTGACTCTTTTAGATTCTCTGATACCTAAATAAAGCAAATACGTAATCGCAAGAACAATGACAAACGCAGGCAGATTAAAAATGGTAAATGTTCCTTTTACAGCCCCCGGAGCAGCCGTTAAGGCAACCGGAAGATGAATGCCCAGCCCGGACAAAAATGATTGAAAATACCCGGACCACCCGACTGAAACAGCACTTACCGCCAGCATATACTCTAAAATTAAATCCCACCCGATAATGAAGGCCAAAAGTTCTCCCATTGTAGCATAAGTAAATGTGTACACGGAACCTGAGACAGGCACACTTGAAGCAAATTCAGCATAAGACAATGCAGCGAATAAACAAGCCAGCGCTGCGACAACAAATGAAATGGTCAGTCCGGGTCCGGCAGTTACCGCCCCTGTCCCCGTCAGTACAAAAATCCCAGTACCAATAATGGCCCCAATCCCAAGCAATGTTAAGTCAAACGCCCCTAATTCTCTTTTTAAGGATTTTTCCCCATTTGTTGCAGCGATTAAATCTTGTATGCTTTTCTTCCTAAATACGCTTCCTTTCATTCCCCTTCAACTCCTAGCTGATGTTTTCTTTATATTTTATTTGAATTTTCTGAATTCATGAGCGGTAATGGCCGTTTTTCTTTTTTTCTACTATATTTGTACTGGTGATGAATCATTCCTTTCTCCTACTCAATATTATATATAAAAATCTGAAAATGAAAACTAAATTTTTAAAAAATTCGACAAATTTCTGCGGTAACATATTTTCATGCACAAAAAAACCAGCAAATCTGCTGGTTTTTTGTACATTATGTTGAAATAAAACGGCCGCCATTTACATGAATCGTCTGTCCCGTCATATAGGAAGATTCATCAGATGCGAGCAAGACGTACGCCCCCGCATGCTCAACCGGCTGTCCCGGTCTGCCCATCGGTGTATCAAGTCCATGCTGCTTCACTTTTTCTTCCGGGAATGTCGCCGGAATCAGCGGTGTCCAAATCGGACCGGGCGCCACCGCATTCACTCTGATGCCTTTGTCCGCAAGAGATTTGCTCATTGATCGTGTAAAGGAGACAATTGCCCCCTTTGTACTGGAATAATCAATTAATGCGGTATCCCCTTCATAAGCGGTAATCGAGGTCGTATTAATTATTGCGCTCCCTTCTTTCAAATGAGGCAAAGCTTTCTTCGTCATATGAAACATTGAAAAAATGTTCGTGCGGAAGGTTTTTTCAAGCTGTTCTGTTGAAATATCAAGAATACTGTCCTGCGGGTGCTGTTCAGCAGCGTTATTAACCAAAATATCCAGCTTCCCAAAATGGTCTACGGTTTGCTGTACAGCCTGTTCACAATGCTTCTCATCTCCGACGTCACCCGGAATCAGCAGGCAGCGGACGTTTTCCTGTTCAATCTGTTTTCGCGTTTCCTCCGCGTCAGAATGTTCGTCCAGATAAAGAATGGAGACGTCCGCCCCTTCTTTTGCGTACGCGATTGCTGCCGCTCTCCCGATTCCGCTGTCGCCTCCTGTAATGATCGCGACTTTTCCTTTCAGTTTTCCGCTTCCTTTATAATCACGGTCCTCTGATAAAGGAAGAGGATTCATTTCGGACTCAATACCCGGCTGCCGGTCCTGCCGCTGCGGTTCTTGTCCTTCTGTTTGTCTGTCCATTGGGTTCATATTGATCACTCCTAGACATGATAATACTGATCGTTTACCACATCACAGCAGCGAATAAACCGCAAAATATGTTTATAAAAGTACTTCTTCAGGAATAGCCCCTGTATATTTAGCTGACGGGCGGAAAATCATGTTGTTTTCTGCTTGTTCCAGCACGTGTGCGCACCAGCCTACCATTCGGCTTGCTGAAAACGTCGGTGTAAACAATTCATCATCAAAATCAATTGCCTTCATGACAGCAGCTGCATAAAATTCAACGTTTGTGTACAGCTTGCGGCCCGGTTTGTAGATGTCCAGCAAACGAATCGCTTCTGCCTCTACATGCAGCGCCAGATCCAAATCACGGTCATCGCCTGCAACCTCTTCAGCTTTCTGTCTCAAAGCTTCTGCCCGCGGATCTTTCGTCTTATACACGCGGTGCCCAAATCCCATCAGGCGTTCTCCTTTTTCAAGCTTTGCTGTCAAATACGCTGCAGCATTCGCTTTTTCTCCAATGTCTTCAAGCATTTTTGTCACAGCAGATGGAGCCCCTCCGTGCAGCGGGCCTTTCATCGTGCCAAGCGCCGCGGTAATGGCCGATACCAAATCACTCTCTGTAGACAAAGTGACCCGTGCTGAGAAAGTTGATGCATTCATGCCGTGCTCCATGGCCAGAATCATATATGTTTCAAGCGCTTTCTTTTTTGCTTCTGAAGGCTGCTCACCTGTGAGCATATAATAATAGTTTTCAACATGTCCGTACTGGGAAGATGGCTCAATGGCTTGTTCGCCGCGCACCCAGCGTTTTCTGTAAGCGATAATGGACGGCGTGATGGCAATCAGCCGAATCGCTTCTTCTATTTTTGGATAAAACGTGTACGTATTTTCCCCTAATGCTGAAACAACCGTTCTCAGTACCGACATGTCGTCCATGTTGTTTGGCAGCGACTGAATCAAACGCCCGATGCGGTCAGGCAGGTTTCGCTCCGCAATCAGCTTTTTTTCAAATGTCTGTAATTCATCTGATGCCGGCAGTTTTCCAAACAAAATCAAGTAAGCGGCTTCTTCAAAGCTGTGATGCAGCGCGATGTCTTTTGCATGATACCCTCTGTAGATAAGCCGACCTTTTTCGCCGTCAATATGGCTGATTGATGTGTCCACACATGTAATTCCCTTTAATCCGTAATGTACCATTTGTATTCCCCCTATCCTTTTCTGTTATTATAGTAAATATAATATTTAAAAAATATTGAATATTTTAAAGGGAATTAATTAAAAATCTTAATCAGAGGGAGAATGGAAATGGATTTCAAATGGCTTCACACCTTTGTGACCGCAGCGAAATATGAAAACTTCAGAAAAACAGCAGAAACGCTTTTTTTATCTCAGCCCACTGTAACCGTTCATATCAAGCAATTAGAAAAAGAAATCAGCTGCAAGCTGTTCGAGCGAAAAGGCAGGCAGATTCAGTTAACCGATGAAGGCAGGGCTTATTTGCCGTTCGCACTGAGGCTGCTTGATGACTATGAAAACAGCATGGCAGAGCTCCACAGAGTGAGACAAGGCTACTCTCAAACCTTACAGCTCGCGGTTTCGCCGCTTATTGCCGATACCGTGCTTCCATCTGTTATGAAACGATACACTTCAATGAATACCGAAACAGAAATTGCAGTGAAAATTTTTGAATCGGCAGAAATCTCGTCTCTGATTAAAGCCGGCGAGGCGGATATCGGACTGAGCTGTTTAAAAGTCCAGTCTTCTTCTTTAACATGCCACTGTTTATATAAGGATCCTGTCGTCCTCGTTGCGCCTCCTGATCAGCGTTTCACATCAGACGAAGAAATTGATGCCAAAGAGGTGCTTGAGCAATACCTGCTTTTGACCCACAATCATCCTGACTACTGGGACGACTTACTCCGTCAAGTCAGAGTGACTTTTCCATTTGTGAGAACAATGAAAGTCACACAAACCCATATAACGAAACGGTTTATAAAAGAAGGACTTGGCGTTTCATTCCTCCCCTTATCTACAGTAAAGCGCGAATTAGAGGAAAAACAGATGATCAGAATTCCTTACCATTCTGTGCAGCTGCCTTATGCCGGTGCTTATGCGATCGCCCTTTATGAAAATAAGAAGGAAAAAAAGTTTTTGGACTTTTTATCACATTTTCATTTTTAAATGTAACCAAAACGAAGATGCTCCGTCTAATGAAAAAAACCCGTTCTATGAACGGGTTACTTCGTAAAATTAGAATCTTTTCGCACCGAGGTAGCGAGGCTTCCAGTAGCTGTTGTTCAGGCTGCTGATTTGTACACCGTCAGATCCTGCATGAACGAAACTGTTGTTTCCAATGTAAATCCCCATGTGAGAAGGGCCGGATTTATATGTTGTAAAGAATACGAAATCACCGACAGACGGGCTGGCAATGCTCTTCATGGAACTCCAGTATCCCGCAGTGCTCGTTCTTGCCACACTTGTTTGTTTGTTTAATACGTACCAAATGAATCCGCTGCAGTCAAAACCGGAAGTTGTTGTTCCGCCCCATTTGTACGGCGTTCCAGTTAGCGCTTTTGCATCAGAAACCAGTTTGCTTACGTTAAGTGATGTAGATGATACTTTGCTGCTTGAACTAGATGAAGGCTTAGAGGAAGTGACAGGTTTTGAACTTGTTCCTTTCACCTTCAATACTTGTCCAACATAGATTAAATCTGATTTTAAGCCGTTGAGACTCTTTATTTTGCTAACCGTTGTGCCGTATTTTTTCGCGATTTTAGATAGACTGTCGCCGCTTACTACTTTGTATGTAGAAGTTGCAGACGTAGACACGCTTGATGAGCCGGAGCTGCTTGAACTGCTTGAGCCCTTCACTTTCAGAACTTGTCCGATACGCAGAAGATCTGATTTTAAGCCGTTCAGTTTTTTCAGTTCATTGATCGTCATGCCGTATTTTTTCGAAATCTTCCAAAGACTGTCGCCGCTCACTACTTTGTATGTAGAAGAAGATGAACTGCTTTTTGAACCTGATGCTGCCGATTTACCGTTAATAGATAAAGTCTGTCCTGCGTAAATAATATCGGAATGAAGCTTGTTTTCTGATTTAATTTTACTTATTGTGGTGCCGTATTTTTTTGAAAGATCCCATAACGTGTCGCCTTTTTTCACCTTGACGCTTTGTGCAGATGCCGCTCCTGCAAATAAGGTCGATCCTAAAACTACTGCTGTTGTAGCTGTAATGATTTGCTTTTTCATGTTTTCCTCCCTAAATATGTATATCTATTATTATCTCTTTTTTTTAATTAATCATCTTGTTTTCTATTATAAGGATGGATTCCCAACAGAAATAGTCTTGACTTCACGTGACAAATTTCTTAATTATTCGTTTTCAAAAAAAGTTTTTAAGGGTATTAAATATTTCATTTTCATTTCAAAGGTGACAAAAAACGAGTGCTTTTGTCATGTTTTTTGGGCGGTTTATCAACATTTAGGAAATAATTGAAGAAGGTTTTGGGGATTTATGACATAGCAAAAGAATGTTGAACTTATAGGTTTCGATAAAAACTGCGGGCATCCGCAGTTTTTTTATTTAAACAACCATATCACGCATAAACCATGAGGTAAAGATTTTTCCGGAAAAATGAATGCTTTGATGAAAGAAAGGCAAGATAACGGACACAGACAATTTATATTCATCACAATCCTTTACTTAATGTTTACAGGATCAACAGCCGCACTTAACAAACATTCCCTATCGTAATAAGCAGAACAAATTAAAGGAGGCCTGCAAAAAAATGAGTCTGTTTCAAAAAATGAAATCAAAATTGCTGCCAGTCGCAGCTGTTTCCGTGCTTACAGCCGGTATATTCGCCGGTGCAGAGCTGCAGCAGACCGAAAAAGCAAGCGCCAAAAAACAAAACAAAGATGAGATCAGAAATGTCATTGTGATGATTGGGGACGGCATGGGAGCATCGTACATAAACGCCTACCGTTCCATGAAAAATAACGGTGAAACACCGAACAACCCGAAGTTAACTGAATTTGACCGGAACCTGACAGGCATGATGATGACGCACCCGGATGACCCTGACTATAATATTACAGATTCAGCAGCCGCCGGAACAGCATTGGCGACAGGCGTTAAGACATATAACAATGCAATTGGCGTCGATAAAAACGGAAAAAAAGTAAAATCAATACTCGAAGAAGCCAAGCAGCAAGGCAAGTCAACAGGGCTTGTCGCAACTTCTGAAATTAACCACGCCACACCCGCAGCATACGGCGCTCACAATGAATCGCGGAAAAATATGAACCAAATCGCCAACAGCTATATAGATGATAAAATAAAAGGCAAACAAAAAATTGACGTTTTGCTTGGCGGCGGAAAATCCTACTTTACCCGCAAGGACAGAAATTTAACGAAAGAATTTAAACAAGCGGGCTACAGCTATGTGACAACAAAACAAGCGCTGAAGAAAAATAAAGATCAGCAGGTGCTCGGGCTTTTTGCAGACGGTGGGCTTGATAAAGCGCTCGACAGTGACAGCAAAACCCCATCCCTGAAAGATATGACTGTTTCAGCAATTGACCGGCTGAATCAAAATAAAAAAGGATTTTTCTTGATGGTTGAAGGCAGCCAAATTGACTGGGCCGCTCACGACAATGATACTGTCGGAGCCATGAGCGAGGTTAAGGATTTTGAACAGGCCTATAAAGCCGCTATTGAATTTGCGAAAAAAGATAAACATACGCTTGTGATTGCAGCTGCTGATCATACGACAGGCGGATTTACCATCGGTGCAAACGGCGAAAAAAATTGGCATGCGGAGCCGATTTTGGCCGCGAAAAAAACACCTGAGTTTATGGCCAAAAAAATCAGCGAAGGCAAACCGGTCAAAGATGTGCTCGCCCGCTATACAGATCTGGATTTCACACGTGAAGAAATGAAAAGTATTGAAGCCGCTTCACAGGCTGACAAAAGCAAAGGCGCCTACAAAGCCATCATCAAGATTTTCAACACCCGCTCTAACAGCGGCTGGACCAGTACCGATCATACCGGTGAAGAAGTACCGGTATACGCGTACGGCCCCGGAAAAGAGAAATTCAGCGGACTGATCAACAATACCGACCAGGCAAAAATCATATTTAACATTTTGAAAACAGGAAAATAAAAAGGATGCAGAACACTGCATCCTTTTTTCTTATAAATACCTGCGGTGAACCCCTTTTCCGTCATACGAAAACATCACTTGCTTATCCTCCAGCACAGATTCGATATGCACGCTTCTTCCCCACAGCTGGTATAAATAAGGAAGCACTTTCTCCAAGTATTTCAAATCCAGTTCTATGCCCTCATACCAATGCTTAATTAAGAGCTCGTTATTTTTCAGATAATCGCCTTCGTTTACTGTCAAATACGGAAATCCTCCGTTTACCCGCATGCTCACAAGCTGATCGCGGACAGCCTCCCACTCTTTATCGACGATTTTGTAGTCTCTGCCCTGCTTTTGGAACAGGTAAAGATCCTCGCGCATCACTAAATCTTTTGTTAAATAATTGCGGATGAATGAGATATCTGATTCAATCTCTCTGACCTCAAACATTTTCTCCCGGCCTGAGTTCGGCTTGACGCCCATTTTCTTCATTTCCTCAGTCGGATTGTTATACCGTTCCTCAATATCTTCAAAAATCTTCAGTCCCAAATAATAAGGGTTGATTCCCGTTTTTGACGGCTGGACAACCCCGGCATTCAGCTTGGCGAACTCTATCGCTTCATCAGAGGTTAAATCAAGCTCCCGGATAATTCTTTGATGCCAGTATGAGGCCCATCCTTCATTCATAATTTTCGTTTCCAGCTGAGGCCAGAAATAAAGCATTTCTTCTCTCATCATCGTCAAAATATCACGCTGCCACGGCTCAAGTTCCCTTGAATGCTCTTCAATAAAAAGCAGAATATCTTTCTCGGGCCGCGGCGGGAAAGGTTTTTTTGATTTTTTCAGTTGTTTTCTCGGTTTCTTTCCATCTAAATTCCATAGATCATCGTACGGCGTAGCCATTTCCTCAAACTCTTCTTCCTCATCATCCACACTCCACTGGAGCTTCGGACGCACCAAAGAAGGATCGATATGCTCCTGGATTGAAAGGATCGCGTCTAAAAAGGCCTCCACTTCCTTTATTCCGTGAATCCGTTCATAATACTTAATCCGCTCCGCCGTTGCCGCCATGCTTTCCACCATGTCACGCTTCGTGTTTTGGAAGCGGCAGTTGTTTTTGAAAAAGTCACAGTGGGCGAGAACATGGGCGACAATCAATTTATTTTGAATCAGTGAATTGCTGTCCAGCAAAAAGGCGTAGCATGGGTCTGAGTTAATGACAAGCTCATAAATTTTGCTTAATCCAAGGTCATAATGCAGTTTCATTTTGTGAAACTGTTTCCCGAAGCTCCAGTGGCTGAATCTTGTCGGCATCCCGTACGCGCCGAATGTATAAATAATTTCAGCCGGGCAGATTTCATATCTCATCGGATAGAAATCAAGGCCGAATCCTTTTGCAACTTCGGTAATTTCCTCAATTGCCCGCTGTAATCCCTTTTTCTCCTCCGCGTTCAACCGAATCCCCCCTACTTGGACTTATCTATAATGTATGAGCCCGCCTGATAAAAGATGATAAGTCACATTTCCGCCTGAAAAAAACTTGCCCTGCACATTGGCCTGTTTGCCAAATGTGTCAGTGGGTAAAAACAGACCATATTACGAAAAAAAGGAGCGATACCAATTGAACGCAGCAGACATGTTTTCTTCTTATCTCAGTAAATTGCCAAACCTCATCATTGCTTTGCTTGTCTTATTAATCGGATGGGCTATCGCCAAAATCATTGAAAAAGCGGTGTACAAAGGGCTCAGAAAAACAAAAATCGACGACAAGATCTTTGCTGAGAAAAAGCCGTCACGCTATTCATCGGAAAAAATCGTAAGCAAGGTCGTTTATTTTATCGCTTTGATTATCGTCTTTATTTTATTCTTTAACATTTTGCACCTGACAACAGTGGCTTCGCCTTTTGTCAGCATGCTTTCTGCTATTGCAGCAGCTGTTCCGAGCGTGCTGAAGGCCGGATTGATTCTGCTGTTAGGCTGGGCGGCAGCTTCTGTGTTAAGCTTTCTTGTCAAAAAAATCGGGATGAAGCTGAACACGAGCGAAAAACTGCGCAAATGGAACTTGGTATCTGAAGGGAAAGATATTCACCAGGCAGTTAACGCCGCTTCACAAATTGTCTTTTACCTCGTGCTGCTCATATTCTTGCCGGGAGTCTTATCTTCACTGAATATCAGCGGAATTTCAGGCCCGTTTACAAATATGATGGAAAGCGTACTCGCTTTTCTGCCGAAATTATTCGCTGCGGCGCTGATCGTTTTAATCGGCTGGCTCATCGCCCGCCTGGTCCGTGACATCATCACAAATTTCCTAGCAAGCATCGGTACAGAAAGATTCGCTGCTCGTATGGGGTTATCCATTTACTTAAAGGATACAAGCCTTTCAGCTGTCATCGGGACCATTGCTTATGTGCTGATTTTAATTCCGGTTGTCATTTCAGCGCTTGATCGTCTTGATGTCGCCGGCATTTCTCAGCCAGCCGTCTCTATGCTCAATACCATCTTAAACATGCTTCCGAATATCATTATCGCCATCGTACTGATTTTAGCCGGTATATGGGCCGGAAAATGGGTAAACACAATGGTGTCCGGACTGCTCCGCCGTGCAGGCTTTGATTCTTTATTAGGAAAAATGGGCGTAGAACCTGGCGCATCCGCAAAGCTGTCACTCTCCCAAGTTGTCGGTATGATTGCGAAAATCATTGTGATCCTGCTGTTTACAGCCGAGGCGCTGCAAATTGTTCAGCTGCATTTACTCGTTGAGATCGCAGGAGGCATCATCGCGTATCTGCCGAATGTCCTTGTCGCAGTATTTATCCTCGGAATCGGCCTTTACGCCGGAGAATTGGTGCGCAAGGTACTGGCCAGCATGATCAAAGGTCAGGAGTTCAAATCTTTAGCTGCGATTGCAAAGTATACAATCATCGCACTGGCTTTCTTTATGGCACTAGATCAGCTCGGAGTCGCTGACACAATTGTCAATTCCGCATTTATCATCGTGCTTGGCGGATTCGCACTTGCATTCGGTTTATCATTCGGTCTTGGCGGAAAGGATTTTGCTTCACGTTATCTTTCTAAATTCGAACGCAAAATTCAAAACACCGAGGTTGATACGAAAAACCGTTCAAAACAAAATCCTTCCAATGACATGAATTAATGAATTAAAAAAATGCGTGTGCCCAGCAGGGTGCACGCTTTTTTAGGGAAATTCCTTTTTTTTCATTTTATAATAGATTATGATAAGATATAGAAAATGTCTTATTCCGAGGTCTTAATATGAAGTTAACAAATTATACAGATTATTCATTACGAGTTTTGATTTTTCTTGCTGCAGAACGTCCCGGAGAACTTTCAAATATAAAACAGATCGCCGAAACGTATTCTATTTCAAAAAATCATCTCATGAAAGTCATATACAGGCTCGGTCAGCTCGGATATGTAGAAACGATACGCGGACGTGGAGGCGGCATACGTTTAGGCATGGATCCTGAAGACATTAATATTGGAGAGGTCGTCAGAAAAACAGAAGACGATTTTAATATTGTTGAATGTTTTGATGCGAATAGAAATCTCTGCATTATTTCTCCAGTGTGCGGCTTAAAACACGTGCTTAATGAAGCGCTTATGGCCTATCTTGCCGTTTTAAACAAATATACGCTGCGAGACCTTGTCAAAAATAAAGAGGAAATTATGCAGCTTTTGAAAATGAAGGAATAGTTGATGATTCCTTCTTCTTTTATGCCCTTTTTCCTGCTTTCTGTTAAGATAATATGACTGATTTTTAAAAAAGGCAAAACGATGAGTTGAATCTGCCGATATAAAAAAGAAACAGCATATTCAAAATCATTGGGGGAAAAAGGAGAGCTCAGATGAAAAAGAAATTAGCAGCAGGGCTGACAGCATCCGCGATTGTCAGCACAACACTAGCGATTACACCCGCTGAAGCAGCAACGATTAAAGTCAAAAGCGGAGATTCCTTATGGAAGCTGGCGCAAAACTACAACACAAGTGTAGCGGCCATCACATCCGCCAACCATCTTTCGACTACCGTCCTGTCAATCGGCCAAACGCTTACCATTCCAGGCAGCAATTCCGGCACTTCATCTTCTTCTTCAGGCTCAACAGCAAAGAAGAGCGGAAATTCTGTTTACACAGTGAAAAGCGGCGATTCACTATGGCTGATTGCCAATGAGTATAAGATGTCGGTACAGGAACTGAAAAAGTTAAACGGATTGAGCAGCGACATGATTCGTGCAGGGCAAAAATTAAAAGTATCCGGAAAGGTTTCTTCAAATTCCAGTTCCGGCACTTCAAGCAGCTCTAAATCATCTAAATCGAGCTCAAGCTCTTCAGCTTCGACTGGCACTTACAAAGTGCAGCTAGGTGATTCGCTTTGGAAAATCGCGAACAAAGTCAATATGTCCATCGCTGAATTGAAGGTATTGAACAATTTAAAATCAGATACCATTTATGTGAATCAAGTATTAAAAACAAAATCAGCGGGTTCTAATTCGTCATCCAAAGACAATTCATCCAAATCAAATCAATCAACATCAGCAACAACGAAGTACACCGTAAAAAGCGGAGACTCACTTTGGAAGATCGCAAACAAATATAACCTGACTGTACAGCAAATCCGAAACAGCAACAATCTGAAATCAGACGTTCTGTACGTCGGACAAGTGCTGAAGCTGAACGGCAAATCGTCTTCCGGCACATCAACAACACCGTCTTCGTCAAATTCAAGCTCCGGCACAACGACGACTACATATACGGTGAAGAGCGGGGATTCCTTATGGGTGATCGCTCAAAAGTTCAATGTGACAGCCCAGCAGATCCGGGAGAAAAACAACTTGAAAAACGATGTCTTACAAATCGGCCAGAAGCTCACGATTACAGGCAAAGCTTCATCTTCAAATTCAAGTTCCGGATCTTCAGGCAGCACGATCTCAACAAGCGCGAAGATTAACAAAATGATCGCGGCCGCTAAGGAGCAGCTTGGCGTTCCATATCGCTGGGGAGGAACGACACCGGCCGGATTTGACTGCAGCGGATTCATTTACTATGCGCTAAACAAAGTGACATCTGTGTCCAGATTAACGGCGGCCGGCTACTGGAACACCATGAAATCTGTCAGCCAGCCTGCAGTCGGAGACTTTGTCTTCTTTTCGACATACAAAGCCGGCCCTTCTCATGTCGGGATTTACCTCGGAAACGGGGAATTCATTAATGCCAACGACTCAGGGGTTGTCATTTCAAATATGAACAACTCATACTGGAAACAGCGCTACCTCGGAGCAAAGCGTTATTTCTAAAAACAAAACTGTATGGCCTTTGTCGGCTGTACAGTTTTTTTATTAAAGACGAAACACATTGATGCTGATCATATGTTTTGTCACAGGGTGAAAATATACTTCCGCACGCACGGAAAATGTTTCATCATTCTGTTTGACGGTCACCCGAAAGACATCCTTTGTCTGCTGGTCATTCACCTCGGTCCGCCCCATATAGGCGTAATCGGAAAAAGAAGCCCCTTTATATTCATCTTGAATTTTACTCCAAGCGAGCTGTTCCCACTTTTGAACAGACTCGTTCATGTTTTCTGAATGCCCTTTTGCAGCCATCGATAAGATGATGAAACCGCAAAACAGAAGCGCAATGGCATACGGCAGAGATTTCATGTTTTCAGTCTCCTGTACCCAGATTATTTTCATCTTAGGTTTTCCAAAACCGCTTGCTTCATTCAGACATTTTCATTTTATGTCTCCCTCATATTGCTACCCCAGTTCTGACGCAGACGCCAAGTTTTGCCCCGTCAATAACAGCTGATGCGGCATAAACTAATCCTGAACTTCTCACACAGGAAAGGAGAAGCGATTGATATGGATTATGCTGATTACGACAAAGCATTGTATTACACCCATCGTTCCCAATGGGATAATTTATTAATTTTAATGGTGCGGACAGAGGATGATTTGTTATCAAAACGAATTGAGCATTTTTTGCATGCATACCATTTTGAACAGGATTATGCTGTATTAGAAAAGGTGCTGTATTCTCTTCTCCGCTATATTGACCATGCCACTGAGCTGACATATGAGGATCAATTAGCGCTTCTCACATAAAACAACCCCCGGTGTTTAGGCGCCGGGGGTTCCTGCATTTGCGAACATGTGCAATTCTTCCATCAGCTCTTTTATGCTGGCCGCCATGTGTTCCGTTACTGTTGCGTTTTCCACATCAATCGTTACCGGATCAAGCACAAGCTGCCTCGGAATGACATTGGCATATAAGCCCCTCATCACGGTTCGCATATTGTTCAGCGCATTGATTCCGCCTTTTCCGCCGCCTGCTGCTGCCAAAAGAGCTACTGGCTTATATTTAAATTGTTCGCTGCTTAAAAAATCCAGTGCATTTTTTAAAGCGCCGCTCATGCCGCTGTGATATTCAGGAGATAGTAATACAATCGCATCCGCTTTGCTGACGCGCTGCTTCAGCTCTTGTACCCGCATAAGCTCGGCCTGTTCGGCTTCACCGTTAAATAACGGCAATATAAATTCGCTCAAATCAATCAAATCCGTTTGATACACAGATGAAATATAGGCTGCCGCAATTCTTGTCCTGCCATGTGTTCTCGGCGAGCCGCTAATCACTAATATGTTCACTTTGTGGTCTCTCCATTCAGGTTGTATTTCACTGCAAAAAGCGCTGCTTGTGTACGGTCCGCCAGCTCAAGCTTTGCTAAAAGATTAGACACATGGGTTTTTACTGTTTTTTCTGAAATAAACAACGATGCTGCGATTTCTTTATTGCTTTTTCCGCAAGCAATTTCGTTTAGCACATCTCTTTCCCGCCGGGTTAATTGATAAAATTTTTCTTTTTCCGGTTCATTCTGTTTTTTCATATGTGTCAGGACATGGGGCATAATAGCTGAAGACAGCATATATTCGCCTGAATCAACCTGTCTCAGTGTTTTCACCAATTCCTCCGGCTCCGTATCCTTTAGCTGATATGCCTTCGCTCCTGCCTGAAGCGCAGGGATTACATGCTCCTGATCAGAGTAGCTCGTCAGCACGACGATATGGACACCGGGAAATTGCTGTACTGCTTTTTTTGTTGCTTCTATTCCATCCATATCCGGCATCGACAGATCCATCAGAACGAGGTCAGGCTTTGTTTCTTCGATGACACGGAGGGCCTCAATTCCGGTTGCCGCTTCTCCGACAACTTCAATGTCGTCCTTGGTGGCAAAGAAAAAACGAAGCCCCTTCCGGACAACATGGTGATCATCCGCTATTACAATTCTCATCTCACTGTCCTTCCTTTCTGATTGGTAAGCGGAAGCCTGACAGACAGCTTCGTGCCAGCTCCAAGCTCTGACTCAATGAAAAATTCCGCGCCGGCTTTTTCTGCCCGCTCTTTCATTCCTTTGATGCCAAGTGAAGGCAGTCCGTCGTGCGCTTCATAACGAAACCCTGCCCCATGATCAATAATATCCAGTTCTGCATAGGACGAAGAAGCAGTAATTCTGACATACGCTGTATCAGTCCCGGCATGCTTTTTGCAATTATTGAGGGCTTCCTGCACGACACGCCACAGCATATGCTCCTCTTCATCACGAAGGGCCGGACATCCTTTTTGTGTAAAGACGACATTCAATCCGATCAGAGTGCCGTAGCTTTTAATGGCTTCAGCCAGCCCTTTTTCCAATCCTCCGGGACGAAGCTGCCAGATTAAGGACTTCATTTCAGCCAGCGCGTCCTGCGTTAACGTTTGAATAAAATCAATCATTTGCTGCAGGGTCTCTTCTTGTGTTAATGTCTTTGCCGCTTTTGCTGTTAAACTGACGGAAAACAGCATCTGGTTGACTGAATCATGCAGCTCCTGAGCGAGACGGTTCCGCTCCATTAAAAGAGCGTTTTTTTGTTTGTATTCAGCAAGTCTCATCCGCTGTATCGCCGTTCCGATCTGAAAAGCAACCGCCTCCAGCAAATGAAGCTCCTCCTCATCAAAAAGTGTCTTTCCAGCCGCCGCCACATTTAATAAACCAAACCGTCTGTCTCCATCTTCTAAGGGAACGGTTGCATGATGCGTAATCCCTTCTGTGTCAAAACAATGCAGCTCTTCAGCTGATTCTATGCGTTTACAGTTCATAATATTGGCTGCTTTTCTAAGTCCGCCGTTATTGAATTTCGTCAGGCAATAGCACTCCCCTTCACACATCAGCACTTTTTCCCTGCGGCTTAAAGCAGGCGGCAGGTATGCGTCTGCTGCTAACGTATAGGAACCGTCCTCTTCAATGAGAAAGATCCATCCAGACTGAAGATTCGTTAAGCTCAGCAATTCTTTTAAAACTTCATTCAGCGTTGCTTTGACATCGTGTCCTTGATTCAAAGTCTCGGCAATGGTTTTCAGCGTTCTTAATTTTTCCACCCTCGGTTTGGTCACGTCTCTCACTCCGGCTATGGTTATTATCTAAGATTATACCAGTTTTTTGAATATTGTTACTTCACATGAAGGATGATTTTCTTTCAGACTTTTGGATGAGAAATAGAAAAAAGCTGGATCACATTGCGTGATCCAGCTTTTTTAGAATTACTTTGCTGTTGCTTCGACAATTTCGTCAACTGTCTTCATGACATCGTCAGAAAGTGCGGCAAGACGCTGTTCACTGTCTTGTAGGGATGTTCCTTTTACGGCGAAATAAAATTTGACCTTCGGCTCAGTACCAGAAGGACGGAGGCAGAACCAAGATCCGTCTTCCAAGAAATATTTCAATACATTTGATTTTGGCAGGTCGATGGCTTCTTCTTTATTTTCCGTCAAAACCATCCGTTTGCTTACAGCGTAATCCTCTGCTGAGACAACCTGTTTACCGGCCATTGTTTGCGGCGGATTTTGTCTGAAGGAAGCAAGAATCGCTTCAATCTGCTCCGCTCCCTGTTTTCCTTTCAGCGTCAGTGATTTCAGCCCTTCACGGTAAAAACCATATTCTTTGAAGATATTCATTAACGCTTCGTATAATGACGTTCCTTGTTTCTTATAGAACGCGCAAACCTCAACTGCCAAAAGTGCGGCCTGAATGGCATCCTTGTCGCGGGCGAAATCTCCGATTAAATAACCATAGCTTTCTTCATATCCGAATTGGAAAGTGTACTGGCCTGAGGCTTCGTATTGTTTAATCTTTTCCCCGATAAACTTAAAGCCCGTCAGTGTATCAATCGTATCGAGTCCGAATGAAGATGCGACATCGCGGCCGATTTCACTTGTTACGATTGTTTTGAGAACGACGCCATTCTCAGGCAGGATTCCTTGTTTTTTCTTTTCAGAAAGCAAATAATGAAGCAGCAACGCGCCGGTTTGGTTTCCTGTCAGCACTGTATATTTGCCTTCATCATTTTTCACCGCAATGCCAAGGCGGTCCGCATCTGGATCTGTTGCAATAAGAATATCTGCATTTTGCTCTTCGCCGAGCTTAATAGCGTATTCAAATGCAGCATGCTCTTCCGGGTTCGGAGATGTTACAGTTGAAAAGTCCGGATCTGGCCGTTCCTGTTCCTTCACGACCGTGACATTTTGATAGCCAAGGGCTTCGAGCCCGCGTCTGACCGGTTTGTTTGCGGTTCCATGCAGCGGAGTGAAAACCACTTTCACATCCACTTCTCCGGATAACTCAGGGTGAACGGAAATAGATGTCAGTTTTTCAGTATAGACCTTATCAATCTCTTCCCCGATGATCTCTATTAAGCCTTTTTCTCTTAACGCTTCTTCATCGTCGACCGTGATTGTCAGTTCATTTTCGATGGCGTTTACCTGCTCAATGACGATGTCTGCTTCCCGCGGAGGCAGCTGGCCGCCGTCATCACCGTACACTTTGTACCCATTATATTCAGGCGGGTTATGGCTAGCCGTCACAACAATTCCTCCGTAAGCGTTCAGTTGTCTGACAGCGAATGACAGCTCCGGCGTCGGGCGAAGCTCATCAAATACGTACGTTTGGATGCCTTGTGTAGCAAGCGTTTTTGCCGCTTCCATCGCAAACTCCGGTGATTTATGGCGGGAATCATACGCAATGACAACGCCCCGTTTTTTCGCTTCCTCACCCTGCTGCAAGATGTATGCCGCAAATCCCGCTGATGCCTTGCGCACCGTGTAAATATTCATCCGATTCGTACCGGCGCCAATTTCTCCGCGCATACCCCCAGTTCCGAATTCAAGGTTTTTATAGAAGCAGTCTTCAAGAGCCTGATCATTCCCCTCTAATTCAGTGAGGAGCTTTTTTAATTCAGGATCTAAATTTTCTGTCTGTTTCCAGCGTTCATAGCTCTTTCTCCAAGTCATAATTCGTCCTCCTATGTATCAGCCATATGCCATTATTTTAATATGAAGAGAGCGTCTCTGTCACTTGATATCTTGAGATCTGACGCTTTCTGGCTCATAAAAGAAAAAACGGGCTGCAGACAGCCCGTTATTTTTATTGTTCGACCGGTACAACCGCATCGTGTAATAGCTTGTTAAGGTTTTCTGTATGTTTGTTTTGCGTCTGCTCATCCCACTGGAATCGCTCGCTCATAAAATCAATAACGGCGTCTTTATATGTTTTTACCCAATTGATATCAAAAAATAAACGTCCCGTTCTGCGGACAAAGAAGTCAGCAGGCGTTGCAGTCAATTCTTCTTCAATGCTGTATTCTGCCTCGGCAAGGATATGAACCGGGATATTTCGCTTCGCAGCCTCGTCTTTCAGTGCCTCGACCCGATTAAAGACACGCTCTACGTTGGAGCCGTATCTGATAGCCAGCTGTTTCGCATCTTTTTCTGATAAGCCGGCCGCAATGCCTTCTTTCGTTTTCGCCGTCACGAAGGATGCAAGGTTTTTAGAACCGCCGACGTGCCCGCCTGAAATCGGCATGTTTTTCGTTTTGCATGGGCCGAAATCCTTTTCGCCTTCCTCTTTTAATCGATCACGAACAAGATCGACAATGTGCTCCGCCATTTTTCTGTACCCGGTCAGCTTACCGCCGGCAATAGTGATCAAGCCTGAATCTGACGTCCAAATTTCATCTTTGCGTGAAATCTCGGAAGGGTCCTTTCCTTCTTCATGAATGAGCGGACGCAGACCAGCCCAGCTTGATTCGATATCATCCGCTTTAATATTCAGTTCCGGGAACATGTAATTGATTGAATTGATGACGTAATCGCGATCCTCAGTTGTCATGCGCGGATGCTCCAGGGCCTCTTTGTAAACGGTATCGGTTGTGCCCACGTATGTTTTGCCTTCACGAGGAATAGCAAACACCATGCGGCCGTCCGGTGTATCGAAATATACCGCTTGTTTCAAAGGAAAGACAGATTGGTCAAATACAAGGTGAATACCTTTTGTATGCTGAAGGTGCTTTCCGTTTTTAGAATGGTCTTTTTCTCTGAGCTGGTCTACCCAAGGGCCTGTCGCATTGACGATTTTTTTCGCGTATACTTTATATTCTTTTTTCGTCAAAACGTCTTCAATTAATACACCGACTGCTTTGCCTTTTTCATAAAGGAGTTCTTTTACTTTGGAATAATTCACAGGCTCTGCCCCGAATTTGACCGCTTCCTTCATGACCTCGATTGTCAGTCTCGCATCGTCAGTGCGGTATTCAACATAGTAGCCGCCGCCTTTTAAGCCGTCTTTTTTCACCAAAGGCTCTTTTTGCAGCGTTTCTTTTGCTGAAAGCATACTTCTGCGTTCTGATTTTTTTACGCCGGCTAAGAAGTCATAAACTCTTAAACCGATAGAGGTTGTGAATGAACCGAATGTGCCGCCTTTATGAAACGGAAGCAGCATCCATTCCGGTGTGGTAACGTGCGGGCCGTTTTCATAGACAATCGCCCGCTCTTTCCCTACCTCAGCGACCATTTTCACTTCAAATTGTTTTAAATAGCGCAATCCGCCATGAACCAATTTTGTTGATCTGCTTGATGTTCCAGCCGCGAAATCCTGCATTTCGCTGAGTGCGACCTTCATGCCCCTTGATGCCGCGTCAAGAGCTGTACCAGCTCCTGTAATTCCTCCTCCGATAATAAATAGATCATATGTTTTTTTCGTCATGTCTGTCAGCATGCGATCCCGCTCAAGACTTGAAAATTGATTTTTCATTATTACGTTTCCTCCTTGTTGTCACGGTAAGTAAATAGAAAAAGAGACCACAACAGCCAAAGTGCATGTTCACACTTTGGTGCTGTGGTCTCTCCTCATCTCAGGACCGTTCTTATTAACTTGTAACCATTATAACATACTCTTATTTTATTTAAAAGCCATAGCTGCTTTAACGGCTTTTTGCCAGCCTGTATACAGCTCATTTCGTTTTTCTTCTTCCAATTTAGGTTCAAAACGCTTATCCAGATTCCACTGGTTAATAATTTCAGAACGATCCTTCCAGAATCCCACAGCGATACCTGCCAAATATGCCGCGCCAAGCGCAGTTGTTTCATTGATTTCCGGTCGTTCCACAGGCACATCCAAAATATCCCCTTGAAACTGCATCAAAAAGTTATTTTTAACAGCGCCGCCATCCACACGAAGCGTTTTCAATGAAATGTTAGAATCCGCTTCCATTGCATCAAGCACATCTTTCGTCTGATAAGCCAATGACTCCAGCGTGGCACGGATAAAATGTTCTTTTGTTGTGCCTCTTGTCAGGCCGAAAACTGAACCGCGCACATCGCTGTCCCAGTAAGGCGTTCCCAAGCCGACAAAGGCCGGAACGACATATACGCCGTCAGTTGAATCAACTTTCTCCGCGTATGATTCGCTAAGCGAA
Source organism: Bacillus sp. PAMC26543 (assembly GCF_014250375.1). Classification (NCBI taxonomy): domain Bacteria; kingdom Bacillati; phylum Bacillota; class Bacilli; order Caryophanales; family Bacillaceae; genus Bacillus; species Bacillus sp. PAMC26543. The sequence continues at coordinate 3,139,673 of NZ_CP060193.1, forward strand.
GAGTCCTGGAACATTCTCATTCCGTCTCTGAGCCATTGGATGGCTGAGCCTGCGACAAAAATACTTCCTTCTAAAGCATATTCAACTTTACCGTCAATGCCCCAGGCGATTGTTGTCAGCAGCCCGTGTTCCGACTTAATTGCTTTTTCCCCTGTATTCATCAGCATGAAACATCCTGTGCCGTATGTGTTTTTCCCCATGCCTGCTTCAAAGCACGCCTGGCCGAACAGCGCGGACTGCTGGTCGCCTGCCGCTCCAGCAATCGGAATATTTTTTCCGAAGAAGTGATAATCAACTGTCTCCGCATACACATGAGAGGACGGTTTCACTTCAGGGAGCATTGATTTCGGAACGCCTAAAATCTCAAGCAGCTCATCGTCCCATTTCAAATCGTAAATATTAAACATCAGCGTTCTTGAGGCGTTGGAATAATCCGTTACGTGCGCTTTTCCGCCTGACATTTTCCAAATGAGCCATGTGTCAATCGTTCCAAACAGCAGCTCGCCTTTTTCCGCTTTTTCTCTTGCGCCTTCCACATTGTCTAAAATCCATTTCACCTTCGTGCCAGAAAAATATGGATCTATCAAAAGGCCTGTTTTCTCTCTGAATGTATCATTATATCCTTTTTCACGAAGCTCCTCGCAGATTCCAGACGTCTGTCGTGACTGCCAAACGATCGCATTATACACAGGCTTTCCTGTATCCTTATCCCAAACAACCGCTGTTTCCCTTTGGTTGGTAATGCCGATTCCGGCAATTTGAGAAGCGCTGATTCCCGATTCAGAAATGACAGATGCGATAACAGCAAGGACAGATCCCCAAATTTCATTTGCATTATGCTCAACCCACCCTGGATGCGGGAAGTATTGTGTAAATTCCTTTTGAGCGGAGTGAACGATTTTGCCTTCTTTATTAAACAGAATCGCTCTTGAACTTGTTGTCCCTTGATCTAAGGATAAAATGTAAGTTTCCATAAGATGTCTCCCCTTTGCTTAAATATATTTTGAATTTGATAGTGTTTTAGCTGCATGTTTTTTCGTATAGCCATAGAGTCCTAACAATACCACAACCAAAACAACGCTTACAATCCAGAAACTGCTTGTAATCTGCCCCTGAAACGCTGCGCTGTAAAATACACCGCCGAATGATCCGCCCAAAATCGGGCCGGCAACAGGAACCCATGCGTACTTCCAGTTTGATGAGCCTTTCCCCGGAATCGGCAGAAGTGCATGGGCAATCCGCGGGCCTAAGTCGCGGGCGGGATTAATTGCATATCCCGTGGTTCCTCCAAGAGAAATACCGATAGCAACGATGAGAAAACCGACGATTAAAGGGTTAAGTCCCTCTGTAAACTCATTTGCCCCAATCGCCAAAATTCCAAGCACAAGGACAAATGTCCCAATAACCTCACTTAAAACGTTTGCAAACGTATGCGGAATGCTGGGTCCGGTTGAAAAAACACCCAGCTTGGCAGCGGGATCATCGGTAGACTTCCAATGCGGCAGGTAATGAAGGTAAACAATCACCGCACCGATCATTGCACCGATCATTTGCGCCGCAATGTAAACCGGAACCTCTTTCCACGGAAAATCACCAACAAAAGCTAATGCTATCGTTAACGCGGGATTGAGATGGGCGCCGCTGATGCCGCCGACCGCATAAGCGGCCATTGCCACACCTAATCCCCATCCAAATACAACAACAATCCAGCCAGATTGATATGAAAGCGATTTCTTCAAATTGACTCCTGCACAAACACCTGCGCCAAAAATAACAAGCAGCATCGTACCGATTAGTTCTCCCCAAAATGCTGTCATAGATAATTCCTCCTAAGGTTGCGATTAAGAAGTATGATAGAGTATAAAAAAACCACAACAAACCGCTTTACGGATGTATAACTTTTACCGTAAAGAGCTGCTGTGGGTCTCCGGATTCTCCATCACATTGTATTAACCTAGTTCAATTGTATCAGTGGATGAAAGCGGTGTCAATCACTTTCTGTCAAAAAGTTTTCATATTTTTTCCATAATTTGGTGTTAGATGTGGTGACAGCAACGGCACCAGCTTTCAGTGCCTGTTCTACATCTTGTTCTGTGCGGATGAAACCTCCCGCAAAGATAGGGATACCTGTTTTCTCTTTAATTTCCTGAATAAGTGACGGCACGATGCCCGGCAGCACTTCAATGAAGTCAGGCTTATGCTTGCCGACAAACTCCATGCTTTTTTCCATTGCGCTTGTATCAAGCAGAAACAAACGCTGGATCGCATAGATTTTCTTTTGCTTCGCTTTTGCAATCACGTTTGATCTTGTTGAGATAATCCCCGCTGGCTTGATATCCTGGCAGATAAATTCCGCTCCGTATTCATCATGTTTGATCCCTTGGATTAAATCGACATGCACCATCATCTTCTTCCCGTGCTTTTGCGCCTCTCTGATCACGCCCTTTAATTGTCCGAGATGAATATCAAGTATCACGCCGTACGAAAATGAGCTGTTTAAAAACTCATCAAATTGCTTCATATTACGAATAGCCGGTAAAATAGGCTGGTTGTGAAAACTCATAGTGTGCTCCTTTAACAAATCACTTTTGTATCAAATCGTCAGTATGCTTTCCTTCACCGTTTTTACGATAAATGCAAGGTCTTCTTCTGTCAGACAAAATGGCGGGGCGAGCTGAATGACATTGTTATATCCGGCGACTGTATCGCCGTTTTTGCCGATGATCAGCCCTTTCTCTTTGCATGCCGCAACCACTTGGTTCACTTGGTCAGCGCCAGCCGGCTCTTTAGTCAGCTTATCTTTGACAAGTTCGATTCCGACCAGCAGCCCTTTTCCCCTTACATCTCCTACTGCAGGGTGTTCTCTCAACGACTGAAGCTCACCTAAAAGCTTTGCTCCGAGATCGCGGGATCGCTGAATCAGCTGTTCATCCTCCATAATTTGCAGGTTTTTCAAAGCCAATGCGCAGGCTGCCGGGCTGCCGCCGAATGTGTTGACGTGGCGGAAACGGTCATAAGGAGCTTCTCCTTGGTATGCTTCAAAAATCTCCCGTTTAACTGCGGTCGCTGACAATGGCAGATACGCGCTTGTAATCCCTTTCGCCATTGTAATGATATCGGGCTTCACGCCGTAGTGCATAAATCCGAACGGCTCGCCAGTCCGCCCAAATCCGCAGATGACTTCGTCACAAATCAGCAGGGCGCCGTGGCGGCGGCAGATTTCCTCCACTTTCTTCATATATCCGTCCGGCGGCATTAAAATGCCTCCGCCAGTAATAATGGGCTCCATAATGACACCGGCAATCGTTTCGCTTAATTCCCATGTCATGATGCGGTCAATTTCATTTGCGCTCTCTAGCGTATCGGCGTCTTCAGGATTTCGGTAGACATCAGGCGGGGCGGCGTGCAAGAATCCTTGGCTTAACGGTTCATATTTATATTTCCGCTGTGCCTGGCCGGTTGCAGAGAGCGCTCCCAACGTATTGCCGTGATAGGCTCTATATCTAGAGATGAATTTATATCGGCTGTGGTCGCCGTTTTCCAGATGGTACTGGCGAGCGATCTTAAAAGCGGTTTCATTTGCTTCCGATCCGCTGTTGGAAAAGAAAATCACATAATCGCCGCCAAGCCACTCATTCAGCTTCTCCGCCAAGTGAATCGCAGGTGCGTGACTTTGCGTTAACGGGTAATACGGCAGTTCCTTTAATTGTTCATAAGCAGCCTCCGCAAGCTCTTTTCTGCCGTAACCAATATTAACGCACCACAAACCGGACATCGCATCAAGATAGCGGCGTCCGTCTATATCAGTCACCCAGGCTCCTTCCGCCTTTTGGGCAATCAGACTGTCCGCTTGATGCGCTCCCTTCATAGCATGCCACACGAATTGCTCATCCTTTTGCTTTAATCCCTGATTTTGCTGAATGTTTTCCATCCCCATCATCTCCATTTCATTAGCGTTCAATAAATAAATTGAAACAGACCTTCTCTTATGTGATGTCTAGGTGATGATTTCCCTGACTTCAATATAAAGCCAGACGACAAAGGAGTCAATAAACCGCCGGGTAATTAAAACATCCTCTTTCATCAAGAAGAAAGAGGATGCAGCATCCAAAGCAGGACCGGCAAAGTGACTATGCTCAGCATTGTGCTGATAAAAGTGGCACTGGAAACGACTTCGGGCCTTGTATTAAACTGAACGGCCATTAAGGTCGTATTGGCAGCGGTCGGCATGGCCGCTACGAGAATCATGATTTGCTTCGTCATGTCATCCACAGGCAAAATCAATGTGAAGGCCAGCGCAATTAACGGTGATACCATAAGCTTCAGCAGCAGAGAATAAGAAATTTTTCTATATTCAATATTCCTGAAAGAGATCAGCGCAAGCTGCATGCCAAGAATAATCATGATCGTCGGAATCGTCGCATTTCCGACCAGTTCAATGCCTGTCATTAACTCTTTAGGGATTGAAATATGCATAAGCTGAAGTATTGCGCCTAAAAGTGCTCCGTACGCCACAGGCATACGGATAACCCGAGTCATCACCGTTTTACATCCGCCTTCCTCCGAACCGCCCTTTGCAGCGTAATACATGCCGATAGTACTCATAATTAACTGCTGCAGCACCATTAACACAACAGCCGTATCCAGCCCCGCCGTCCCAAACACAAGCAATATGACAGGCGTGCCGTAATTACCGTTATTCATAAAGGCTGATGAGAGAATCATGGCACAGTGATCTTGGTTCGGATACTTATGAAAAAAGGATAAAAAGGAGACATTAAATATAATGACATTTTGGACAGTGTCTGTATATCAAAACCGAGTGTTTTCTGTCCGATATAACCAATTGCGAAGATTCCGAAAACAGGAACTAAAACAAGCAGAAACTCCATAGGGCACCTTCTTTTCCGATGTACATACATTTATTTCTATTTTAAAGAAAGCACGGAAGCGTTTCAATTCCGCTTTTTTTAAAAAAAGCCCGCCAATTCAGGCGGGCTTTCGTATTATTTTTTATAGTGAATATGATAAATATCGCGGCGTCTGTCTTTGAGCTGACGCACTGTTCCGTTTTGGCGCTGTCTTCTGAGAATTTCTAAGTCAACATCGCCAATGACGACCATTTCAATATTCGGGTTGGTTTCCCCAACGATGCCGTCTCTTGCGAATTCAAAATCAGAAGGGGCAAAGATGCCGGACTGAGCATATTGGATATCCATATTTTCCGTTTGCGGCAGGTTTCCAACCGTTCCGGAAATGACGGTATAAATTTGATTTTCGACTGCTCTTGCCTGTGAACAGTATCTGACACGCAAGTAGCCTTGGCGGTCTTCCGTACAAAATGGTGTAAAAATAATTTTTGCGCCTTTATCGGCCGCAATGCGGGCAAGCTCAGGAAACTCAATGTCATAGCAAATTTGGATCGCAATTTTCCCGCAGTCCGTATCAAACACACGTACCTGGTCGCCCGCGCTGATTCCCCACCATTTGCGTTCATTCGGCGTAATATGCAGTTTATATTGCTTCTCAATCGTTCCATCACGTCTGAACAGGTAGGCGATATTATAAATTTTCCCTTCCTCTTCTACAAAATGAGATCCGCCGATAATGTTGACATTATACTTAACAGCCAAGTCTGTAAACAGACTGATGTAATCCTCAGTATACTCGGTAATTCTCTGTACCGCCAAGCTTGGTGAACGTTCCTCAAGGAAGGACATCAGCTGGGTTGTGAAAATTTCCGGGAACACTGCAAAATCAGACCTCGCGTCAGATGCGACATCGACATAGTACTCTACTTGATTTGCAAATTCCTCAAAGGAATAGATTTTTTTCATTTCGTATTGAATGACACAAATTCTCACAGGGAAGGCCGATTTATAATAACGCTTTGTCTGCTGCGGCAGATAATCGACATTATTCCATTCCATGAGCGTCGCATATTTGATTGAAGCTGTATCATCCGGAAGATAATCCGGGTTAATCCGCATCAGGGTAAAGCCGTTCATCAGCTGAAAAGAAAGGACAGGATCGTAAATTTGATGGCGTGTTACCTGTTCAACATACTCTCTCGCAGTCATTTCATCAGCATATTTATGATAGTTCGGTATCCGTCCGCCTATGATGATGCTTTTCAGATTTAAACGTCTTGCCAAATCCTTTCTTGCCTCATACAAACGATGGCCGATTTTCATCCGTCTGTAATCAGGATGCACCATGACCTCGATCCCGTACATGTTTAAGCCATCCGGATTGTGATTGGTGATGTATCCGTCATCTGTAATGTCCTGCCACGTATGGCGGTCATCATATTCATCAAAGTTAATCAGGAGGCTTGAGCACGAACCGATAATTTCACCTTCGAATTCTGCACAAAACTGCCCTTCCGGAAAATGCTCCAGATGGCTGATTAAATGCTCTCGCTTCCACGGCTCCATGCCTGGAAAGCAGTCCTTTTGAAGGTCGATAATGTTGTCAATATCTTTCTCTTCGATATTACGGATGACCATTTTCTTTTCAAAACGGGTCAAATCTAATTTCTCAGACAATCTACTCGCTCCTTTCTAGTTTTGTGCGTTCAGATGATCAAGCAATAGGGCGAGCTCCATCTCCGCCATTGATTCGAGCCTGTGATCATATTCTTCAAACATCAAGGTGCCTGTTACTTGATTTGGAACGATTACACACTTCATGCCCGCTCGCTTGGCAGCAATCGAACCATTGACGGAATCCTCAAATGCGAGACATTCCGACGGCGATACTCCAAGATTCTTTGCCGCTAACAAATACAGCTCGGGATTGGGTTTGACCTCTTCTACATCATCAGCTGTCTGAATCACTTCGAATTCGTCAAACAGGCCAAGTTGCTTTAAATGGCCGGATACCCATTTATAATCTGAGCTGGAAGCCAGTCCTACTTTTAAACCTAAATCCTTTGCCGCATTCAGATACGCTTCAACACCAGGTCTCGCTTTTTCTGTTTCCATGCGTTTTGCAAACCGGTCTCTTCTCAGTTTTGTCAGCTCTTCATGGTTCAGCTTTTTGCCTATCTGCTCTTCTAAGTATTCAAATGGCCGAAATCCCGCCGCTGTTCCGATAACCTTGCCCCAAACGGATAACGGCAGAACTGAGCCATGTTCCTCAAAAATTTCCTGAAGGACTTCATATTCATGTGTTTCTGTATCAAGAATAAGCCCATCAAAATCAAAAATTAACGCTTTTATCACTGCGTACAACTCCTTTGGCCCGAATTGAGACATATGTATACACTATACCCCGAAACGTCTCTGCTTTCAAAAAGTAAGGGTTTATGTGAAGAAAGAGCCTGCACATTGCAAGCTCTTTCTTATTAATGCAAGTTTTGATGAGAAATGTTTGTCAGCGCTTCTCCAGCAGACTCGTTCGACATCTGATTGACAGCCAGGTCTCCAAGCGCAACGATCCCGACTAGATTGTTTTGATCTACAATAGGAAGGCGGCGGATTTGGTGCTGGGCCATCAGATGCGACGCGTCTTCCAGACTCATATTAGGATTTCCTGATACGAGGTCTGTTGACATCACTTCTGAAACGGGTGTCTGGCCATCTCGGCCTTGAGCTGTGGTTCTCAATGCAATGTCACGGTCAGTCAGCATTCCTTTTAAAACACCTTGCTCTACCACGGGAACCGCCCCGACGTTATGCTGTTTCATCAGAGAAGCCGCTTCCTGAATCGTTTGATTCGGAGAAACGGTTGCTACCTGCGTTGTCATTGAATGTTTAACTGAACTCATTGGTCAGCACCCCTTTCAATCATTAGTATGTTCAGACACCGGATGATTAAAAAGGGAGTTGCAGGAAAGGTTTTGTGGTATGATTTCTCTGATGCAAAAAGAGCTTTTCTCGAAACGGAAAAGCTCTTGCCGCAGATTATATCAGCCTTCTGTGACCCGAAAAGGCATTGTTTGTTTTCGGTTGAAAATCAGATAAAGCAAACGGAAAATATACTCCGCAATCATTCAGCATCTTGCTGTTTTTATCAAAAATGGCTTGATCACTCAAGTCATCGTGCGGTGAAGGCTTTGTCAGAATAATATGTATCATTTGCAGACAAGCCATAATTTGAAAAGCTTCTTTTAATGTTCCTTGGTAATATTGGTTATTTAAAGACAGAACGCCTTTCTTTTTAAAGCGCTGAATGTCCAGTTCGGAGAAATAAAGAGGAAATACATGATGGAAAAGCTCCATTGACAGTTCCTTGATAAAGCTTTCCTGTTCTTCAGTTGCTGCGTTCACGATTCTCACGTCTATCACCTTTCTTGCCATCGAATATCCAAAGTCTTTCTCAAGAATATCACAGAAAAAAACGCGAAAGCTAAGGTAAGTGTTTCCTATGAGAAGCAGCGGCCTTTCGCGCAAAAAAGGAGCCATTTGATCATGAAAGAAAAAGGCAAAGGGCTAGAGCTGATAATCAGTGAAAAACAGGACGGACAATGGCTGTTTTCTGTGCTGAAAACAGAGCTCAAAGCTTCTAAACCCGTTATCCAAGAATGGATGACTTATCACAATATAAAGGTCAATCACGAGCATGTCAAAAACAACATACTCGTAAAAAAGGGTGACCGCCTGTTTATTGATCTTCAGGAAAACGAAGAGTCCTCCGTCATACCTGAGTATGGAGAGCTTGATATTTTATTTGAAGACCGCCACATGTTAATCGTCAATAAACCAGCTGGCATTTCCACTCATCCAAATGAAGAAGGCCAAACCGGCACACTCGCCAATTTGATCGCATATCACTTTCAGGTGAATGGCGAAACAATCAAAGTGCGCCATGTCCACCGTCTTGATCAGGATACATCAGGCGCTGTCGTATTCGCCAAGCACCGTCTGGCGCATGCCATCTTAGACCAGCAGTTAGAGAAAAAAACGCTGAAGCGTACGTATCTCGCAATTGTTGAAGGAAAACTGAAACCGAAAAAAGGCAAGATCGATTCGCCGATTGGAAGAGACAGATCACATCCGACAAGACGGCGGGTTTCGCCAGGCGGACAAGCCGCCGTCACCCATTACCGTACCCTTTCTATCAATGCGAGAGAACAGCTCTCGCTTGCTGAATTAGAGCTGGAAACAGGCAGAACACATCAAATCCGTGTGCATATGGCAAGCATCGGCCATCCGCTTACTGGGGATACACTTTACGGAGGCGGGACCCAATTTCTTAACAGGCAGGCACTGCATGCCAAAAAGGTACAGGCTGTTCATCCAATTACCGAAGAGCTGGTCGTTGCCGAAGCACCTCTTCCCGCTGATATAGAAAGCCTTTGCCATACGTATTTATCATGAAAGAAAAGCCGCAGGGATTGTCCTGCGGCTTTTTTTACGAAATACGTTTTCCGTAAATAATATAACGTTTCGGGGCATCCCCGACGTATGAAAAAGGATAGCAGGTGGTCAGAATGAGCTCTTCCTTTTCGTGCTGCAGCGTAATAATGGAGGTATCATCCTTATCCACGATTTTTGTTTTTTCAATTTCATATGTGAAATCACCATATGAAAGGATGATGTTGAGCCGGTCACCTTTTTCAAGCTCTCCTGTCCGGCGAAAAACGGTGTCCCGATGTCCTGACAGTACAATTTGCCCGTTTTCATCTGGATAATAGCTGTCCTTGTAATGCCCCACACCCTTTTCTAAATCATCTGCATCGGTCCCTTCCACGATCGGAAGCTCCGCATTGATTTTCGGTATTTCCAGTATGCCGCTTGCTTGGCCGGTCTTCGGCTTAAACGATGATTTTTTCTCGGCTTGATTATCGTTTTTCTTCGTGCCTGCAATGGCCTGCGGCTGTTCAGCCGCCTTTTTTGCTTCTTTTAATGTCTGCTCTGTTTTCATGCTGGTATCTATCAGCTTGAAGCCCCCGTAGCCTGTGATCACAAGACCGATCACAATGATCACAAGAGGAATATATTTTTTCACGTCGTAGCGGCACTCCTTTTCCTTCTGATATATAAATACGTTCCGGACAGTGAGACCGCTGCGCCGATCACAATGAAGTTGTAGTATCCTGCTGATGTATCCGGAAGCTTATGATCAGAACCGCTTTCCTCACTTTCTTTATGCAAAGGCAGTGTGTTTATACGGCCGGCGGCAGTGGCAGGCTGTTTGGTCTCTGTTAATTCTTCAAAGGTCGAAATGACTGCAGGCGGCAGCTGATGGACCGGAGCTGTGCCCGGGGTCTCTCTTAGATCAGGCTGTTCTTCCCCAGGTGTCGGATTTGCCTTGCCCGGATCGTCTGTTCCCGGACTGTCTGCCGGGTCTTCAGTGACTGGGTCTTCAGCCTGACTGTCTTCAGCCAGTTTTATTCTGCCTTCTTTCGTATATGAAATCGGCTTATCAAAGCTTTTTACATACTCTACAGTCGCTTCTAAATCCTCAGGCCCTGTAACCGGATGTTTCCCAAGCAATCCGATTGGCTGGTATTTGGCTCCTGTCGCCGTCGCCATAAAATGATTAACGGTCAATGTGTATGTGGCATCCGGCTGGATTTCGGTTCCGTCTGCCATCTTTATATCAACCGCTTTGCCTGTTTCTGTATCCCACGTATACGTAAACCCGCTTATGCTGTAGTCAGGGCCGAAAATCGGTGAGATTTGCGCATTGATGATCTCCCGCAAATCTTTTCCTTTAATCTCAAGCTTCGTCAGCACATTTCCAAACGGCTGAATGTTATAAAGGTCTCCCCATGTAATTGGGCCTTTCTTCAGTCCTTCCCGTATCCCGCCGCCATTCATTAGCGCAAAATCCGTTTTCATCGCCGCTCTCATGCCATCAGCAATCAAATTCCCAAGTGGTGTGTCGCCATCATTAGAATAACCGCCTTCCATATCAACAGCCGCCTCACCGACTACTTCGCTGATAATCGGTTCAGCAAGGGCCTGATACTTGCTTAAAATAGCTGAGGCGCTGGCATCAGGTTTTTTCTTGCTTTGATCGACATATTCGATATCAGCCGATTTTTTGACGATGTCTTTTGTCTGTTTATTGATTTCCAGATCTACGACACCTATCGCTTTTCCGTATTCAAACGCCTGAACGATCAGCTTGCCGTTCACTTCACCATTGACGACCTTATGGTTATGCGCTGCAAAAATGATGTCTATCTCAGAATCTGATTTGTTTGCAAGGTCAGCAGATTCGCCTGTTATTGTACTGCCATTTTGTTCGGCGGACATATGTGCGAGCACTGCAATGGCCCTGATGCCTTTTTTCTTCAGCTCTTCAGCAGCGTCATTTACCGCTTGTATTTCATCGGTAAACTCAATATCCTTTATTCCGTCAGGCATGACCATTCCGGCCGCCGACTGTGTGACAACCCCAATAAAAGCAACGGGTATGCCCTCTACGTTTATAATGTCATAAGCCGGCAAAAAGGGTTCTCCGGTAGACTTCATTTTACAATTGGCGCACACAAGGGGAAAGTTTTGTCCGTCATAGCCGCTAGTGCCTTTCGGGTGATCTCCCCCTTTTAACATTCTCATGAGTTCATCCGTACCTTCATCGAACTCGTGATTGCCCACAGTTCCGACATCAAATCCGATATCCTCCATCAGCTCGACAGTTGGTTCGTCTTGAAGAAGAGATGATACGGGCGAACTTCCTCCGATCATATCCCCGGCGTGCACAGTGAGCGTGTTTTTCTTCTCCGCTTTTTTTTCTTTCAAATAGGCAGCTGCATAGTCCATGCGTCCGAATGTGCCATCTGGAGTGCCGTCTCCATCAAGGTCAAGCTCGTATTGCTGATCGATTTTCCCATGTAAATCGTTCATGCTTAAAATTCTAAGCGGTATATTTTCTTGGAGAGAGGTTTGCTTTTTCTTGTAACCGGCACTCTCTGCTTCAGCTGCTGAAGCAAAGAAGATCCTGTTTTCCACAGCCACCTTCTTCCAGTCTGCTGGCGAAACATAGGTCTTGTTTGATGAGTCTCCCACATACCTTGTCAGCCCTTTTCCCTGCTCTCTGGCTCTAAATTCAAACGGCATTTCCATAAGAGGATCCGCTTCATTCCAAATGCCTTTTTGCTCCTTTTTAGCATTGGCGGCTGCGGCCTGAAATTCCTGATAATCCTCTTCATTTTCAACAGGCCAAATAAAATATGTTGGAGCATAGCCATTTTTCACGAGTTCTAAATTTACATTTGCCCCTGTCTCAGTCACAACCTGTCCAAGAAGTCTCCCATAGCTGTCCATGGCTTCGCTGCCGACTTTTACCGTTATTTGATCTCCTGGAGACAAAACAGTTTTTAAATAGTCAGAGGCTTTCTTTCCAAATCTTAATTGATTTTCATCCGCTTCATTTTTTGGTGTGTGGTATGTTTCTGGCGTGTCTACATTTACAAAGCGGATTTTTGTCGTGCCAAGTATCGGTTTTTTGACATGAATGGTGTCACCGTCTACAACGCGATCAACCACAGTTTCATATTCGCCTTCTGAAGGCGGCGGGGCAGGCTGCTCTTGAAGCAGCTTCATGTCTGCTGATTTTCGCGGAAGAAGCTGAAAGGATTGATATCTGCTCAACACGCCAGTGATTTCATACCATTTATCCTCAGTCAGTTCATCAATGATACCTGTCTCACTCATAACACGCAGTGTCATTGCGTGGTGATCATTATCAATCATCGTAACATTGTAACCGCCGCCTGCTTGAGAATTTGGAATGGAAGAAATATAAGCTTTGACTGTTACAAGACGCCCTTCATATTGATCACCCAAGCTGCCATTGACCAGTTCATTGATCGTTGAAAATTCAGGGACAGGGAGAGGCTGATTTGATTGGGTAATACGGATGCCTGATGTATCCGGAACTATTTCAGTAAGCCCTTGGTAAGTCGTTATTTTCCCTGTCACCGTAATGTCCATTCCTTCTTTTAACTCAGGGAAATTCTCTGGTGCTGCCGAATAAATGTTGATGCCGCCTGTGTCATCCTGCATAAAGGTCGACAGCTTTCCGCCTCCGATTGCGCTCTGATCGGCAGTAACAACGCCTTTAATCGTGACATGTTCATTCATTCGGCCGCGCGCTTCCTGTATTGTAATAGGCTGTGCTGCCGGCGGAGATTCAGCGTCATCCTTTAAGACCATTGACTGAACCTTCTTAAGACCTGTCGTATTAAAATAATGTTCAAGCTCACCCTGAACAGCTATCTTTTTCCCAAGAAGCAGCGGGTTCGTTTGCAGTCCGAATTGGCTTCTAAACGCGGAGGGGATTTGCACGGGAAGAATGTGATCGGGTGATGTCTCGTTTTTGCTGTCCGCTATAGCAACGTTATAATCATTTGAAAAAGGGCTTGTCAGATTGTAATGCTGGGGTGAAACGGCTTGGCCGATTGTATATCCTTCGACAAGAGCTTGCCCCTCTTTTTGCTGTATCGCTTTTTCAACCGATATTGGTTCTGGCTCAGCAGCTCTTACAGCTTCATAAGCGGACATGACATTCAAGAAAATAAAAAGTATGATCAAAACAACATGCAAAAAACGCCTCATCAGTTTTCCTCCCTTACATCTTGCATCATTCGTTTATTTGATAATCACTTCGACAATCAGCATATAAATCCTGTCAGGCGCTGCATAAAACACCGCAGACAAGCACAAAATACAGCTGATCTGAAAAAAAAGGAGGAATTCGGTTTGGATCAGCAATTTCAGCAGCAATCACAGAATAAAGGGATACCAGGCAAACCGCATCAAAATCACGGCGGACATGAAATGTTTGATATGCACGAGGTGCTTTCCGGAACGCTTACTGTGCTTGATCAGTTTATGATGCTGAGACAATTCTGTAAGGATCAGGAATTATTAAACATCCTTGACCGTCAATATCAATTCATTACATCTCAATATAACTTAACGGCAGAGTGCTTCAAAACAGGAAGCGAGCCTTCACAAAAAACGGCAACTTATATGATGAAAGAAGACAACCAGACTGTTTACGGTATGCAGCCGGCACAGCCTAAGAAACCTGTTCAATCCATGAATGACATTGATGACAGCATCATCAGCCGCCAAATGCTTTGCGCTGTTAAGGCACAGGCATCTATGCTGACGATGGCTTCTCTAGAAATGACAAATCCGGCCGTAAGACGTGTACTGTCTGCGCAAATTCAGCAGTATGTCGAAATGGCTTTTGAGATTTTCCTTTACCAAAACAAACATGGTTATTACCAAGTTCCGCAGCTTGACGCGCAGGATATGGAACAACTGAGAAATTCATTTGCCCCTGCACAAGGACAAATGCCTCCGACTCAAGGCGGTATGGGCCAGCAGGGACTTCATTAAATAAAAAAGGCATTGGATAGAAACTATCCAATGCCGCATTTTCTTCAAACGTTCTGGTAAAATCTTTTTCAAATTGATCAAGACTATCCTGCGTCGCCGCTTTAAACCCTTTTTTAAAATCCCCTTTTTTCGCTGTTTCCTTTATAATCTCCAAAATAATGTCTTTCCCGTATGTTTCCGTCAGCTCATTGATCATATAAAAGCTTTGCAAATAAACATCGGTTTCATATTCCGATCGAGCTTCCTGCCAGTTCTGATCTGTCTGCAAACTGTCAAACGGCACGACAGTAAACGTGATCGGATCTATGAGCAATTCATAGTTCGCGATCCACTCGCTTAATCCTTCATGGAACCATAAGGGGAACTCATCAGGACCTGCTTCGAGCTCCCGTAATTTCTGATGAAACGCATGGTGTGTGTACTCATGAATCAATAATCTCTGATACAGATAAACCGCTACATCATCACCTTCTAAAAGCTGCTTTTTCTCTTCAGGCAATAATCCGATCAGCTGCTCCCGCTCAGAATAAAAGCCGACAACGTCCAATAAACCGGAATAAGCCTCCATCTGTTTTTCATTAGGAAAAAAAATAATATCAATAGGCTTATGATTCGAATAGTCAAGCATGACCTGATTAATACTCACCGCATATTCAAGCGTTTCTTTCGTTAATGGCAGTAAGGATTTTTCCTTAGAAGTGTAATAAACATCGGCCTGTTTAAATGACTCTTTCTTCATGTGCTTCGTCACTTGTTCTTTCGTTATCCCAGATGTCTGCCCTGGCAAAGACAGAATATACATCGTGCTTGATACGATGGCCGAGCTTACGGCCAGCATCACAAGGACTCCGCACAGGAATAGAGCGGATGCCGCACGCTTTCCTATGCCACCCTGCAAACGTCTCCCTCCCTGAGCCGGTCCGTCTTGTACCTTTTATTTTTACTCTATGCAGCCTTAGTTCACAGCGTGTCATTTCTGCAAAGAAAAAAGCCGCACAAGTTATGCGGCTTTTTATCTGTTATTCAGCTTGCGGAAAGACACGTTGTACTGTTTGACTGAATTCATCAAAGAATCCTGCAATCGGATCACCATTTTGAATCCGTTCGCCATACCCCTGCATCCGATCAACAAAGTCTGGATTTGCAGAAACATAAACATTGTCCATGTTCTTATCAGTGTCTCTTACTTTATCGGAAATTTTCTTTTTCAGATCTTTTCCAACTTCTTTTTTCCCATTTGTTAATACAACTGCAACATACGCTTGATTTCCGGCAACAATCACATTCGCGTGTTTAACTTCTTTCATATCGGTAATTTTATCGGCTGCATCATCAGCAACTTCCAACTTACGGTTATCATTACCGTTATTGTCATTACCATTATTCGTCATATTATTATCAACGTTGTCACGGCTATCATTTGCATTGTTGATATTTCTTGTGCCGTTATCATTTGCCGGATTGCGGTAGTTAACATTTTCAGGCTCTGCATTATCACGTCTGCCCTCACCCTGATTGGCCATACTGCAGCCAGTCATAAGCAAAGGGATAAGAAGCATGGACGCAAGGACTTGTTTTTTTCCAAGCATGTGAATTCCTCCTTTATCACTTTACTTATAGGTTTTTCTAATTGGCTCTAAATATGCATGAAAAAATAACGGAAATGCTTTCCCGGGAAATAAAACGGTTAATTTGTCTAATCATAGGGGAAAATATCAATACACTTATAAAGGAGGGATCACGTTGTTCAATCAGCGAAAAGGAATCAGTCCGACAGCCTTAGTTATCGGTTCAACTGTGCTTGTTGCTGCTTTATCACCGCAGATCCGGCAAAAAATCAGCGGGTTTATTACAGGTCAAATGAGCAACCGGAATTCTCAAAATAAGTCGTTTGATGTTTCTAATGTTGGAGATATGATGAAACAGGCGTTTGGCGGGAATAATCAAGATCAATCTCAAAATCGTCAGCAAAATGGCCGGCAGCATCAGCATGCAGGCCAGCAGCAAAGCCACCCTCAACAGCATCAGTCTCAGTCTAAGCATAATCGCCAAACGGACACAACAACAGCCAGAAATAGACAGCAGCAATATGCAGAGCCAATCCATTTCGAACAAAGCGCAATGAATGTAATGGATGACAACACTGTAATGGAAATGCTGGAAGACTTAGAACCCGGCCGTTAAAAAAAACGTGTAATCCCCCGTGGGATTACACGTTTTAATATGACTAGGCTTCTTCCGCTTCGATCACATTGGATCGATCTTGGAATACACCAGAATCTATTTCCTTCGTAACTTTGCTGGTAATCAGGCCTGATGTCATACTTCCGCTGACATTCAGCGCAGTACGTCCCATGTCAATCAACGGTTCGATAGAGATTAATAAACCGGCGAGCGCGACAGGCATATTTAACGCTGATAATACGAGCAGCGCTGCGAATGTAGCTCCGCCGCCAACTCCGGCGACACCAAACGAACTGATGGCAACAACCGCGATCACTGAGATAATAAACGCCGGATCAAACGGATTTTGACCGATTGTCGGGGCAATCATCATCGCCAGCATAGCCGGATAAATCCCGGCACAGCCATTTTGGCCGATAGATAGCCCGAACGAGCCGGCGAAATTCGCAATTCCTTCCGGGACACCCAAGCTTCTTTGTGTTTTAATATTCAGCGGCAAAGCGCCTGCGCTTGATCGTGACGTAAATGCAAACACGAGTACAGGCAGCGCTTTTTTCAAATAAACAACCGGATTTAATCCGCTGATCGTCAGCAGAAGCAAGTGGATGATAAACATTACAATTAACGCGGCATATGAAGCAATGACAAACATACCCAGTTTCAAAATGCTGTCAATATCACTTGTCGCAATCGTTTTTGTCATAATGGCCAGCACACCGTAAGGCGTCAGTCTCAAGATGAGAGTAACAACACGCATGACAATGGCGTAAACAGCATCAATCAATTTTTTGAACGTTTCAGCCTGTTCCGGCTGTTTCCGTCTCACACCTAGAAATGCAATGCCCAGAAAAGCGGCAAAAATAACGACTCCGATAGTTGATGTCGGTCTAGCCCCTGTAAAATCCAAAAAGGGATTTCCAGGAAGCAGCTCAATCATTTGCTGCGGCAGTGTTTTCGCTGTCATCTCCTCTGATTTCTGTTCAAGCTCCTGTCCCCGAGAAAGCTCTGTATTTCCTTGGTCAACCTGAATCGCCTGAAGATCAAAGGAAAGGGCGGACGCAATACCAACCGCCGCGGCTACCGCTGTAGTCGCAACCAAAATCCCGATAATCAAACCGCTGATTTTCCCGAGATTTTTTGTCAGCTTCATCTTTGTAAAAGCGCCTAGAATGGAAATAAAAACAAGCGGCATGACAATCATTTGAAGCAATTTGACATATCCGCCCCCGGCAATATTAAACCAGTCGGCTGTTTGAACCACAATGTTTGAAGTCGGACCGTATATCAGCTGAAGCGCAAATCCAAAAACGATCCCCAGCCCCAGGGCAGTAAACACACGTTTTGAAAAAGAAACATGTTTCTTCTGCATGGCAAATAGCCCAATAATGAGTAAAAGTAAAATAAATACGTGCAAAATGACTAGCAAAGTCTCCAATTGAGGCAAACTCTCCCTTCAAAATTTTTCTTATATACTATATTACACAAATTCCGATAGTTCAAGTAAGAATTATTTCATCATCAATATTTGGATAAAAAAACCCAATGAATACCGTTTTTGTTCTTTTCATTCCCCCCTTTCTTTAGTAACTTATATAAGGGTGATAATATTGCTGAAAGAACTGTTCGTAAATTTGACCATTTTAATCACATTTAATTATCTGTTCACCCACCTGTTTAAAGATAGGTTAATACATAAAAAAGACCGCCTGTCCTTTCAGTTAATAAAAGGAACTGCCTGCGGTCTCCTCGGGGTTATTCTTATGAATTTTGGTCTGACGTACCACCATTCAATCATAGATTTTAGAAATATCCCTATTATGATCGCCGCTCTTTATGGAGGCTGGGTGTCTACGGCGGCAGCCCTGATGATAATCGCAGCAGGCCGCATGCTGATCAGCTTGAATGAATCAGCGCTGTATTCCATGATTACAATTTGTATCGCTGCCGTGCTGTCACTTATTGCATCAAGGAGAGAAAAAGTTCAGCTGAAACACGTTCTGTTACTTTTAATCATTTCAAATGGTTTCATCTCCTTTTTCTTCTATGTATTTGTTGATATCTATTCACTTAAGCTTCACTTTTACTTTTGGCTGATTTCAATTATCGGCGGCATGCTCAGCCTATATATTATCGAGCATGAAACAAATGCACATCTTTTATTTAAACAGTATAAGTTCCAGGCGCACTTTGACTTTTTGACAGGTATTTATAACCGCAGAAAGTTTGAAGAAATCACACAAGACCTGTATCAACAGGCTGCACACACTCCATCTTTACAATTTTCGCTTATTTATATGGATATCGATCACTTTAAAACCATTAACGATCAATACGGCCATCATGAGGGGGATCAGGTTCTAAAAGAGCTGGGATCCCGACTAAAACAAAATATCCGCAACACTGATCCTGCCGCACGGATCGGCGGCGAGGAATTTGCCGTCCTCTTGCCAAATTGCACGCCCGAGAAAGCATTCCAAATCGCCGAACGGATCAGGCACTCGATTAGTCATACACCGATTGTATTAACAAACGGGGAAAAACTTGCCGTTACGGCCTCACTGGGGGTAGCCCATTACCCCCGAAACACAGATAAGCCGGAAACCTTGCCGGTTCTTGCTGATCAAATGCTGTATAAAGCGAAAGAAAGCGGCCGAAACAAAGTATGGTTTTCTGAAAAAAAAGAATGAATTCATTTTTTGAATTCATTCTTCCAATCTGAAAGACGATGTAAAGGCAAAAAAGCGGGAACAAGCATCCCTTGATACTCTTTCTCTATAAATGCCGCTGTATCATCTGATTGATAGAGTTCAAGGATGGTTTGCAGTGTTTCGCGATCTCTGTCCTCAGCTCTGACAACAATTACATTCATATCTTCCTTCCCGGTTTGTCTGCCGCCCTTTAATGTATGCTTCTGCGGGTTCAGTCCCGCTTTTTTTGCGGCGGCTGTTTTCATCACAAACACGTCGGCTCCGCTCAATTCATCCTGTCGGCGTACGGTTTTCAATTTCAAGTGTTTCGGATTATCTTTTATCACATCAATTGAACCGGTTCCATTAAATCCGTTCTTCAAAGTAAGCAAACCCGCTTCCTGCAGCAGCGTAAGGGCTCGCCCAAAATCGAGCGGTTCATCCGGGACAGCAACAACAGCACCGCGCGGAATATCTTTGATTCGCTGATATCGTTTTGAATAAATGCCCATAGGCGCTATGTATGTCGTGCCGAGCGGTGCCAGTTTATGTTTGTATTTCTTTGAAAACGACTGAAAATATGAAATGGATTGAATAGCATTGGCATCAATCTCTTTGTTAGCCAGCGCAATATCTGATTCTGCATAATCAGAGAATGGAATCAGCTGAATATCAAGCCCTTCCGCTTCAGCCTTTTTTACGATATAGTTCCATATCGCTTCGTCCGACTCAGCAATTCCAATTTTTATCGTTTCATGTTCTGCTGACGGTGAGCATGCAGTAAATGACATGAAAAGAATAAGAACAAAACTGCATACAAGCCACTTTTTCATTGTGACACCATACTCCTATCTATTTATTAGAGCATGCAAGCAATATCAGACATAAAAATCAGACGCTCTTAGTTGATAAACGTTGTCATTTGTAACATTGGTTAACTTTACCTTACTCATATCAGATAGGGTTGTCAATTACTATTACCCTGCCTTTGCGTAAAGAGAAATTAAAGTAAAAAGTCCTGCAAACATATGATCACGTATCGAAAAAACAGATACATTTCGGCAAATAAATATCAAAATGAAAAATAATATGTTATTTTCCGAAAAAAGTTTCGTTTAACAGTTGTTTTTTCTCAAAATTACTGGTAGAGTAAAGGTAATTATTTTTGTTCGAACTATCTTTAAGAAGAAAGTTTTGTAAGAGTTTTCGTCTTGGAAGTTTGTTTTAGAGCAAGAATAGTGAATTTAAGCGTTATGATCGCTTTAGGAGGAAATTTCATGTTAGAAGGTAAAGTAAAATGGTTCAACTCTGAAAAAGGTTTCGGATTCATCGAAGTAGAAGGTCAAGACGATGTATTCGTTCATTTCTCTGCTATTCAAGGCGAAGGCTTCAAAACTTTAGAAGAAGGCCAATCAGTTTCTTTCGAAATCGTTGAAGGAAACCGTGGACCACAAGCTGCTAACGTTACTAAAGAAGCGTAAGCATAAATTGATAATAAGAACTGCAGGTGCAAGCCTGCAGTTCTTATTTTAAAGAAAAAGCTGTTTTGCTTATGCAAAACAGCTTTTTTCATTAGTTCGCAATATCCCGTTTCATAAAGATTCCGAAAGCAAGCAACAGGAAGACGACAAAGTAAATCACCAGCATCACAGTAGAAAAAGTGATTGTCATCCCTTCCACTAACGGTGTTCCTTCTACATACTGCATCAGATCAACATTGGCAAATAAAATATACTTCGCCCAGTCAAACTTCATCGCTATAAATGTAGTGGCTGTCGTGCCCGTTACCAATAAAAAGATAGAAAACCCTACAGCAAGAGAGCTGTTTCTGAATACTGCGGACAGCATAAATGCCATCGTAGCCAGCATTAAAGCCGCAACAGATTCTGAGAGATACGTTTTGGCCAAATATCCTAACATGTTTTGTTCCAATACATGACCATCTTTATAGATTAAATGAACATTCGCGGCAGTGTCCCCGCCTGTTCCAAAAAAGACCAGTCCCAGCAAAGTTGAACCTATAAATAAAATAAACAGCAATAAGAGACCAAATAAAAGAACGGTAATATATTTAGAAAGCAGAATTTGAAAACGGCTGAGCGGCCGAATCATTAACAGCTTAACCGTACCCCAGTTAAATTCGTTTGCGACGATGCCAGCTGCAATTATAATCGTGAACAGCCCAGTAAGGATTGTAAAACCGGCAGAATCCGTTACATAAGACCAAACGGTATATCCAGTGTCACTCGGGATATTATGTTCAATGCGATAGTTATTGATTGTAATCGTTTCTTCATATTGTCCTTTTAGGGAAGGATCTTCTTTCATCGCCTTCTTCAAATCAGCATTTTGTGCTTGAAGCGTTTCTTTCCACTTCGGATTTGCTACATCGGTTGAAAAGTGGTTTGTTAAAAATGCCCACCCGATCATTGTCAAAGCAAGGATTCCGATCATCACCCATGTCCCGACACGGCTGAAAATTTTAATCCACTCATTATAAATCAAATTAAGCATGTTGAACCTCCTCTTTTGCTTCGCCTGTGATTTCTAAGAAACGGTCCTCTAATGATTTTGTAATCACTTTGACTTCATAAATACGGATTTGCTGCATGACCAGCAATTCAATGACTGCAGGGACGTCCTCTTTAGCCAGTTTGATTTCCAAACCGTTTGTCTTGATTACCGAATCATATTCTTTTAGAATCGCAGCAGCTTCTTTCGGCTGCTCCACATGGAAGAAATATGTATCCTTTTCATCAGTTATTTCATCTCTTACATTCTGAATATCGATAAGTTTTCCTTTTTGGATAATCGCAATTCGGTCACACATTAGTTCCATTTCTGACAGCAGATGGCTTGATACGATGACAGACATTCCTCTTTCTCGCGTCAGCTTCTTTAAATGGTCTCTGATTTCTCTGATTCCCGCCGGATCAAGGCCGTTAGTCGGTTCATCCAAAATCAGCACTTTCGGATCGTGCAGAAGGCATTGTGCCAAGCCGAGACGCTGTCTCATTCCCAGAGAGTAGGTTTTCACTTTATCATGGATTCTTTCTTTGAGGCCTACCAGTTCTACCACTTCATCAATTTTTTCCTTCGTGACACCCTTTACCATCCTTGCGTATTGCTGGAGATTTTTATATCCGCTTAAGAATTTATACAGCTCTGGATTCTCTACAATAGCCCCGATATGTTTGATTGCCTTGGCATAATCTTTTGTGATTGATTGGCCGCAAATGAGCACGTCACCTTGTGACAGCTTCATTAAACCGACCATCATTCTGATTGTCGTCGTTTTCCCTGCTCCGTTTGGTCCCAGAAATCCAAATACTTCGCCTTCGCGAATCGTAAAGCTCAGATGATCAATGATCGTCCGGCCTCTGATGTTTTTTGTCACATTTTTTAATTCCAATACTGTTTTCATCAAATTCCTCCTCTTTCTAGTAAACTTCCATATTCGTTTTAAACCATTGCAGCACGGACATACCTTCCTGCTCGCGAATCTCTTCTACATCACGCTGTGCCATTTTTTCTCCGTCGGCGAGCACGATGACCTCGTCAAGCAGGATTTCAATTTCATCAATTTCGTGTGTCGCAATGACAACGATCTGCTGCTCAAAATCAATATAAGAAACGAGGCTGTTTACGATTGAATCCCTGACCATTGGATCAAGACCGGAAAAAGGCTCATCCAGCAGAATGACGGAAGCTTTTCTTGATAGTGCCAGCACGATTTTAAGACGGCCTCGATTTCCCTTAGAAAGCTGCTTTATCTTTTTTTCAGGCTTCAGCTGCATTTCCTCAAGCAGCTGATAGGCTTTTTCCATCTGAAAGTCAGGGAACTGTGATTCGTAAAAATCGAGCATATCTTTCACCGTAAATCCGGGATAAAACATGTCTAACTCTGTTAGATAAGCCGTCTGCTTGATCATGTCTCTTGTTACAGGCTGTTCACCCGCTTTTACTGAACCTGTAGTAGGAAACATCAATCCGGCGATTAATTTCAAGGTTGTCGATTTCCCGCTGCCATTCGAGCCCAAAAATCCGTAAATTTTTCCCGGATATAAAGTGAATGATATATTGTTTAGCGCCGTGTGGCCGCCGTATCTCTTAGACACATTGTCAAATACAATATTCATTCCTGTCCTCCTCCCGTGTATTTTTTAATGCCTGCAAGCATTTCTTCTTTTGTTAATCCCAGCTCTGCCATTTGATGAATAAAGCTTTCAAACACTTCACGGGTAAGCCTCTCTTTCAGTTCATCCACGAGTTCAGCTTTGTCAGCGATAAACGTCCCTTGCCCTCTTCTTGTCTCCACAATTCCCAGCCTTTCCATTTCACTGTAGGTTCTTTGAATCGTATTCGGATTTACTTTTGTTTGAATTGCCATTTCTCTGACAGACGGCAGCTTGTCTCCGGGAACAAGCTCCTGTCTGACCAGCCTATAAAAGATTTGATCAGCAATTTGCAAATAAATCGGTTTAGAGGATTGAAAGTCTTGTCTCATGTTCTCTACACCTCAACTTTTCGCTGCAGGAGCCTGGAAGCCAGAAAAAGAAATACAGCTGCCAAAACCAGCATGACTATAATAGACGGATAGGGAAGATGGAAGATGTTTAATTCCACGCTCCACCCTAAGGATCCCTTGTATGTAAAACCGACATCTCCATACGTTGTGAAATAATACAGTTTATCCAGCGGTGTCAGCCAAGGCATGATCAAATGGTCCTCTACATAAAACCACCCTATCCCCAGTAACATACAAATGAACCAGCGAAACCGCCTGATGAAGGAAGAACTCGATTTTAAAGAATGAAACACATTCCACAGCAGGATCACCGCACAGGAAAGATAAGCAGTAAATACCAGCCCATAAAGATTAAAGATCAGTATAGTGCCTGCAAGCGGAACTCGATCAGCAATGAGCGCTTTTGAGTCAAGGTACTGATAAAGAAAGACTCCATAAACTGAAATCAAAAACTGAAAAATAAATTGATAGACAAGACCGGTAGTCAGCTTCGAGAGTAAAAGCGCGGCTGCGCCGTTTGGATTATATAACCATAGCTGATTTTTCCCCTCTACACGAAGACTATTGTAGATCAGCAAAGGAGCTAAAAACACTTGAAAAATGGCAAGCATTACCCAGCATCCAAAAGCAGCTAAAGGTTCTTCAGTCAATCGTTCCAATAAAAAGCTTCCGGCAGCTAAAAGTATGACTGCACCGAGACATGCAAAAAACCGCATTTTTGACAGTCTCAGATCCTTTTTTACTAAACCCCAAAACGGTTTCATTGTTTTTCCTCCTAAAAACACTTATGAAGTGTATGACTCAAATAGTACACTAGAACTTTCTGAAATACAACATATTCCATGGATTTATTTTATAAAAAACCAAGTTTTATGCATTTAAACAGCATAAAAAAAGCAAACCCGCCATGAGTAAACGGATTTGCCTTTGATATTATTTCTTTTTATTTTTCATGGAGAGCAGCGCATCACGATAACTGCTGTCCTGCATTTTGTCACTTTTTTCAGTGACCTCTTTGTCTTTCTGATCTTCCTCAGAATGCTTAAACTTTTGAAGCGCCTGCCTGTAGAAGTCATCCCCAATTGAGTCACTTTTCTCTTTTTCAGAGTCAGTTTTTACAACGGCTGGGACATGCTCAGCAGCCCGTGCTTCAGCAGGGTATTGTGCTTCGTTTTCTTCCTCTTCTGGAGGGGCGATTTTTTCAGCTGTTTCTCGCTTCTCGAGTCCAGCAGAGGCGTTGCGGACGTTATACGTGATAAGGCCCGCAATCACAATGACAGCAGCAATAATTGCTATAATAATGGCCATTTTAACCTCTCCTTACTGTCCGGCTGTTAAGTTTCCTGTGACTTGGCTGACGCGTCTTCCTAATGCGCGGCCCAGCTGGATACCTTCCTCAGACATTAACTCATCACTGTCTACCGGGCAAGTGACGCCCGCTCCGTAGTAAGAACCGTACAGCGCGTTTTCAGGCACATTGCCAGGCAGACCGACAACAATCATCCCTTGGTGGAACATTGGCGTGATTAAGTTGTGCATTGTCATTTCCAAGCCGCCGTGTGTTGTTGCCGTTGTGCAGAATACTGCGCCGACTTTGTTGATCAGCTCGCCTTCAGCCCATAAGTAGCCGAGTCTGTCGATCCAAGTTTTCAGACCTGCACTGATTGTTCCGAAATGCCCGGGGCATCCCCAAATAATCGCGTCCATGTCTTTAAGCTTGCGGATATCCGCCTGATCTACGTGGTCGATGAATACTTCAGCCGCGTCGTTTTCCCGAGCGCCTTCAGCAATCGCTTCTGCCAATACCTTTGTATGTTCGCCTTCACTGTCATACACTACATAAATTTTCATTCAGGAAACCTCCCTGTACAGTTTAAGATTCCTTAACTTCTTTTGGAGCCGGAAGCAATGAAAGCTCCTCTTTTTTCTTTTTCTCCGCACGCAATTTATCTTTTCTGACATCACGCAGGAAAAGACTGAGAATCACACCTGCCACACAGAATAATGTCGCCCACATAAAGGCGTCATTAATCCCCATGACGTTTGAATCGAGTGTCGCGTGTTTATAAATATGTGAGTAAACATACGTTTTCGCTGTTTCATAAGGCACATTCATATTCACCATTATATTCGAAACTGCATTTTGGAACGCATGGAGGAAGTTCGGGTCCGCTGTGCTTGTTTTATCTGCAATTTGTGAATAATGGAATGTCGTGCGGTTTGTATAAATCGTCGTAATTAAGCTTGTTCCAATTGATCCGCTGATTTGGCGGAGCGTGTTGCTCATCGCCGTTCCGTGACTGTTCAGACGGGCAGGAAGCTGGTTCATCCCGGCTGTCATGACAGGCATCATTAAGAGTGACATACCGAATGCGCGAATTGAGTATACAAGCATAATGTGTGTATACGGTGTATCGATGGTCAATTGCGTATATTGGAATGTTGTCACCACTGTCACGACCAGACCGATAATCGCAAGCGGTCTCGGGCCGAATTTATCAAACAAAATACCTGAAATCGGTGACATGATCAGCATCACGATCGCACCCGGAAGCAGAAGCAGACCGGATTGAAGCGCCGTAAATCCGACCAGGTTTTGCAGATAGATCGGTAACAGGAACATACCAGTGTAAAGTGCCACTGTAATAATGATATTAATAACACTTGAGAGTGAGAAAATGTCGTATTTAAACACTCTGAAATCAAGCATCGGATCATCATGGCGCAATTGCTGAACAACAAAAGCAATAATTGCAATGACGCCGATTATAACTGTAGACAGTACAACCGGGTCGGTCCAGCCGTCAGAACCCGCTTCACTGACTCCGTATAATAAGGATGCGAAACCGACAATTGAGAGGATCGCTCCAAGAGTGTCGAGTTTGATTTTTTGCGGCTCCACCAGATTCTTAAAGATGAAGAAAGCCACGATGATAACAATTGCGCCGATCGGCACAAGTCCGTAAAACATGATGCGCCATGTGTAATGCTCAATAATCCACCCAGAAAGAGTCGGGCCGACCGCTGGAGCAAACATCATCGCAAGTCCGAAAATCCCCATTCCTTTCCCCCTGCTTTCAGGCGGGAAGATTAACAGAATGGTTGTCATAACGAGCGGCTGCAAGATACCTCCGCCCACGGCCTGGATCAAACGGCCGATCAGCATTACAGAGAAGTTAGGTGCGATACCGCAGACTAACGTACCGAGCGTAAAACAGAACATCGCAACGAGAAAGAGACTCCGTTGGCCGAACCGTGTAATCAGGAAAGCAGATAACGGAATCAATACGCCGTTAACAAGCATGTAACCTGTTGTCAGCCACTGAATCGTCGTTGCACTTACGCCAAATTCAGTCATTAAGTGCGGCATTGCGACGTTAAGCAATGTTTGGTTTAGTATTGCCAAAAACAAACCCGCCATTAGCACAATCAGCAATGTCATAGGGCTTTTTGTATTTTTTTCTTTGCCTGTAGCCATCTAAGACAACCTCCTTTCATGGTTTGATGACTGATCTGTTTTACTCAGAAATCTTAACAGATGCATTCATACCTGGAAGCACCTTATCAGATGGGTTTTTGATTGAAATTTTAACAGGAACTTTTTGCGTTACTTTTGTGTAGTTTCCGCTTGAATTTGTAGATGGAAGCATATCAAAAGTTGAGTTCGTCGCATAGCCAATTTCTTCTACAGTACCGTCAAAAGTTGTATCAGGATCTCCGTCAACTACTACGTCCACACTATTTCCTACTTCAACATCCGCAATATCTGTTTCTTTAATATTTGCTGTGATGTACAGGTTGTCCATGTCAATCGTTTGCGCAATTGTTGTACCAGCCTGTACGGTTTGTCCGTTTTTCACTTCGTTTTTCACAATTGTTCCATCCATGATGGATTTCACATCAACCGTTTGTTCACCTTTGATTTTTGCAACTGTGTCGCCTTTTTTCACTGTTTTTCCTTCTTCAAGATCCCAGTCGGATACTTTACCTGCTGCTGGAGCTGAGATAGCTGCCATATCGCCGGCTACTTTTGCTTCATCTGTTTTTACGTAGTTTGTGCTTTGATAATAGTAGTAAGCACCTCCGCCTATAATTGCAAGAACAACAATCAAACCGATAATGTTGGTCAGAATTAAACGTCCTCTGTTCATTTTGTTTTTCTCCTTTCGTTTCTTCCTCTATCATTTTGTGGAAAGCTGGTGAAAATATGTGGGAAGTTTTCAATTACCGCTTTTTTCTGCACAGCCTTCAGCGAGTTTTGATAAACTCCCGGCAAGCTTACGCAAATATTGAAGCTGAGACGTGTCAAGCTTCTGATACAGGCTTGCGCCCAAATTCGCGTATTGCACAGCGGCTTTCTGTAAAAGTTTTTCCCCCTCTTCGGTTAACTGAATCATGACGATACGGCGGTCACCCGGACTGTCATATCGATTCATCAATTGCCGGTTATATAGGATATCGGTCATCCGGGTCACAGAAGCAGGCTTAAGATCAAGAGACATGGCCAGCTTGCTGAGCGGCGTGCTTCCGCTTTGATGAATTTTAAACATCAGTAAATATTGAAGGACTGTAATATCAAAAGGCTCAAGCACAATCTCCAATATCTTCTTCTGTTTTTTATAGATAGCCCGAGACGTATCGAAGAGCTGTTCAAAAGTGAGCAAAGCACGTTCTGATTCAGTCAACTCCTTTTCACCTCATTCCTCAATAATAGTTCACAAGATAAAATATTAATAAATGAAAGAAGATTTGTCAAAGGAAAAATTCCTTTTTTCTTCTTATTTTTTTCGTAATCGCTTTCTTACTTTTTTTAAATAAAAAAAAGCCCTGAAATGGGCTCTTCACTAGGATAATTGATGGCTGATGCCAGTTTCTTCATTTCTAAAAAAGTTCTTCAGCGCCTGAAAAACGTCTGACTTCTGCTTTAAAATATAGTATTTGAATTTCTCGTCTTTCACATTTTTATAAGCCGACATTAACGTTGAGTGTCTATTGTATTGATTGACCTCGCCATAACAGAATAAATTTGCTTTCTTCATAATATCATTCACCAATTTCACGCACCGGGCATTATCAGATGTGAGATTGTCGCCGTCAGAGAAATGAAAAGGGTAAATATTATAACGGGCGGGGCTGTATTTTTCATCGATCAGCTCAAGCGATTTTCGATATACGGAAGAACAGATTGTTCCGCCGCTTTCTCCCTTTGAAAAGAAATCTTCCTCAGACACAACTTTCGCTTCTGTATGATGGGCAATAAATTCAATTTCAACTGTTTCATATTTCGTCCGTAAAAAGCGGGTCATCCAGAAAAAGAAGCTTCTCGCCATGTACTTTTCCCACACGCCCATACTGCCGCTCGTATCCATCATTGCTAACACGACAGCTTTTGACTCAGGCTTCGTGACATCATTCCATGTTTTATATTTTAAGTCCTCCGGATAAATCGGATAGAAAGACGGCTTCCCTGTCATCGCGTTGCGTTTAAAAGCCGACATCATTGTTCTTTTCTTATCAATATTACCGGTTAACCCTGTTTTACGGATATCGTTAAACTCAATATCCGTGTGGATGATATTATCTCTTTCTTTTTGCTGAAGATTCGGAAGCTCTAATTCTTTGAAGAGCGCTTCTTCTAAATCCATTAGTGAAACTTCTGCTTCATAATAATCCTCGCCTGCCTGATCTCCGGCCCCCTGGCCTTTACCCGGCCCCTGCTTTTTGTCTGATCCGTCCCGGGCTACCACATCTCCAACCTGGCTGTCGCCGTCCCCTTGCCCTACATGTTTATTTTTATCGTAGTTATAGCGGATTTTATACTCATCCAGTGATCGGATTGGAATTTTCACTACATCTTTGCCGTTAGACATAATAATGCTTTCCTCGGTTACGAGATCCGGGAGATTGTTTTTTATGGCTTCCTGTACTTTTTTTTGGTGGCGCTGCTGGTCATCGAAGCCTTTGCGATGGAGGGACCAGTTTTCCTCAGAAATTAAAAAATGGCCGCTGTCATTTTGGGACATGAATTCCCCTCCTTAACCATTTGTGGTCGTGATACATACCTATTCCGGCTTGTGCCAGATTATGAAACAAGTCTTTCGAAAAGATTTATATTCATCATATGCGCATAAGTACAGTTAATTGACAAACTATTTAGAAAATGGTACAAAACAACCCGCCCTGTTCGGACGGGTCACTTGCTTATCGGTTCAGCAGGCTGCCGACGTATTTCAGCAGCTCATTGGCACTCGTCGAGTTGTAGCCGTGCTCATCAATTAAACGGGCTACGACTTCATTTACTTTCTTCAGCTGCTGCTCATCAGGCGTTTTCGTTGAGGTCGTAATTTTAACGACATCCTTCAAATCAGCAAACAATTTTTTCTGAATGGCTTCACGCAGTCTTTCGTGGGAATTGTAGTCAAACCGCTTTCCTTTTCTCGCATAAGCGGAGATGCGGATTAAGATTTCTTCGCGGAACGCTTTTTTCGCGTTTTCGGAAATGCCGATCTGTTCTTCGATCGATCTCATCAGCTTTTCGTCCGGATTCATTTCTTCCCCTGTCAAAGGATCACGCAGCTTATTTTTATTGCAATAAGCCTCTACGTTGTCGAGATAATTATCCATGAGCGTTTTGGCTGATTCTTCATATGAATACACAAACGCTTTTTGGACTTCCTTCTTCGCAATATCATCATATTCCTTACGGGCTGCAGAAATAAAATTCAAGTACCGCTCCCGATCCTCGTTTGAAATAGACGGATGCTGATCAAGTCCTTCTTTTAAAGAACGGAGAACATCAAGGGAATTGATCGACTCCATATTTTTTCTGATAATGGTTGAAGAAATGCGGTTGATCACGTAGCGCGGGTCAATTCCGCTCATCCCCTCATCATTATATTCTTTCTTCATGTCCTCAACGTCTACTGAATTAAAGCCTTCCACACTTTCTCCGTCATACAGTCTCATTTTCTTCACCAGATCAATATCAGACCGCTTCGGCTCTTTTAATCTCGTAAGGATTGAAAACATCGCGGCGACCTTAAGGGTGTGAGGAGCAATATGAACATCCGATACATCACTTTCTGCGATCATTTTTTCATAAATTCTTTCTTCCTCAGACACTTTTAAGTTATAAGGAACAGGCATCACAATAATTCTGGAGTGCAGGGCTTCGTTTTTCTTATTAGAAATAAATGAGCGATACTCCGTTTCATTCGTGTGAGCTACGATCAGCTCATCAGCAGAAATTAACGCAAATCGCCCGGCTTTAAAATTCCCTTCCTGTGTCAGTGAGAGCAAATGCCAGAGAAACTTCTCATCACATTTCAGCATCTCCTGAAACTCCATCATGCCTCGGTTCGCCTTGTTCAGCTCTCCGTCAAACCGGTAGGCGCGCGGATCAGATTCAGAACCGTACTCGGCAATGGTTGAAAAATCAATACTTCCCGTCAAATCGGCAATATCCTGAGATTTCGGGTCAGACGGGCTGAAGGTGCCGATTCCAGTACGCTTATCCTCAGAAAAGAAGATCCGCTCCACCCTCACATCTTCAATACGCCCTCCGTACTCTTCCTCCAGCCTCATCACATTTAATGGTGAAAGACTTCCTTCTATTCTAATGCCGTATTCTCTGTAAAAATCCTCCCGCAAATGATGAGGGATTAAATGAAGGGGGTCCTCGTGCATCGGGCAGCCTTTAATCGCGTATACAGCACCATTATCCGTCAGCGTGTACGCTTCAAGACCTTTTTTGAGCATCGTGACCAGCGTTGACTTACCGCCGCTCACAGGGCCCATTAAAAGCAGAATCCGCTTTCTGACATCAAGCCTTTTCGCAGCCGGATGAAAATATTCTTCCACAAGGCGCTCGAGGGATTCTTCAAGCCCGAACAGCTCGCGGTCAAAAAAGCTGTACTTCTTCCGTCCGTCAATCTCCTCTATCCCGCTGTCTTTTATCATATTAAAAACACGAGAATGAGCAGATTGCGCGACCATTGGATTCTCTTTAATAATCTCCAAATAATCAGCGAATGTTCCTTCCCATTTCAGACGCTGCTCTTCCTCTCTGTACTTTTCAATTTTCTTTAATATATCCATAAGGACCTCCTCTATCATGTTTGATGCGCTGTGCAAAAAAAGGTACTTTGATACAATCTATGCCGTCAGCTCGTGATACATGCTTTGGTTTCTTAAAAATAAAGATACCTTATACAGCGTTGACAAGGCAGACTGCGTGCGTTCATAATAAAGAAAATACAGAATCATCCAGACTCGGACAGCAGGAAAAATTGAAGAGGGGGAGAGACGGTGAAAACAATCATCATGATGGGAGTCATTGTCACTTTTTTAGTATCAATTTTTACCGCAGGGTACGATAGCAAGCCGGGAAAAGAATAAAAAGAAAAGGGTGCTCCCTCCTGAGAGCACCCTTTTTCTTTGTAACAGAACAATGTTTTACAACTTAATTCTTTTCATCATTTTTGAATGCTGATCGCATTCGCATTTGTTTTCAAACTCAACTGTGCCGATTTTACAGCCCGGCCCGATAACGACTTCTTTCCCTCTGACAACCGCCGCCTCGGTATTTTCCAAATAGATTTTATCTCCTTCAATCAGCTCCGCAGTTAGTTTCGCTTTTTTTCGCGTAAAAAAGCGCGCACGTTTTTTTACAGTAATGGACGTTCCGCCTATTTCCCGAACCCGGCTGGCATCATGGCTCAATCCGATATCAATCTCGCCTGCATTCAACAAACCTGTTACGTCCACACAGCCAGTGATATGAAACGATTCGATTTCACAATCGCCTTTCACGCTGAGCTTTCCTTTTGCTTCGCACGAATCCCCTGCCATATTGCCGCCGATCTCAGTCAGACCCTTCAGCTTTAATCGGCCAACATGAAGAGCGCCTCTGACTTGCATCGTCCCATATATGCTGATTTTGTCCGCAGTCAAATCGCCTTCAAACTCGCTTTCTCCGAATACTTTCAGCCGTTCAGTCTCCGCGTTCCCGAGAAAACGGCCTGTGCCGTATATGCGGCAGCCTGCAGCGGACAGTCCTTCTCCAACCGTACCTTCACCTTTGATGCTGACATGGTGATAGGCACCTCCCGCAGCGTGCCCGGCACCATATAATTTTAAATTCCCTAATTTTACTGTTTCCATATGATCCTCCTTACATTCTTGTGTACATGCCTACCGAAGCGTTCGGATCACAAGTATAATCACCGCTGTATTCCACGGTCTCAATCCGGCAGTTCGGACCGATTTTCACTGTGTTTCCCCGCACAGTCTTGGCGTTCGTGTTTGTCAGCTCAATCACGTCCCCCTCGATCAGTTCAGCCGTTAACACAGGGGTCGGCATCAGCTTCAGCAATGTCAGCATCCCTTTTCTGCCCGTCACTTGAAGATGGCGGCAGCCGATTTCCCGCACATAACTCTCTCCGGAAGAAAGCTTGATATTCACCTGATCAGCATTTAAAAGACCGCTGACTTTGCATTTCCCTTCGGTCTGAAATCTTTCCGTTTCACAATCAGCTTCCATGACCGCCTTTCCGGTGATCACAATGTCATCAGCCTTGACTGTTCCGCCAAATGTTGACGATCCCGCAACCTTCAATTGTTTAGCGGCGGTATCACCTTGAATAAAGCCTGTTCCATTCATGCGGATGGATTCTGCTTCAACATCCCCATGAATTTTCCCTGAACCGCTGATGGTTACTGTTTTTGCCTTGACGCTCCCATCCGCTTTACCGGTCCCGTTAAATGAAAAAGAGTCACACTCCACGTCTCCGGCCACGGTTCCGCTGCCATTAATCTCAACTGATTGAAATTTTCCGCCCTTTGAACTCCCCGTACCGTTTATCACCAGATTATCCATTATTTCCATTGATGGCCCTCCTGCATATATTTTGTCTTTAGTTCCTCTGAAGCATTTGCTAAATCCACTCTTTCGACAATCTTGACGGACGACTCAAAAAGGATGCTGTCTGCGGCAGCCGCTATAAAACAAGTCGTTACACCCAGCTTGCGTAAAATGATCAGTTCCGTCTGCTTCTTGATCTCCGCTGTATCATACTTCCTCAATACCTCAGCAGCCATTTTCGCTTCTTCCAAGCTGACATTTCCGGATTGTAAAAGCCCTTCAAGCACATACAGCGACAACAGATCCCGAGAAGAAAACACCGTGTCTGCTCCGCCTTCTGAAAAGACATGCAGAGCCGGCTTTGATATCAAACCTTTCGTCAGCAATTCATCAGCTGTCATGCTCACATCCTTCATTTTCGGTGACAGCATCTCCCGCATCTCATCCAAAGACAAATTTTCTTTCATCTTTTGAATGATTGAAATGCGCTTTAAAATATCCTCTCTAGGAAAAAACGTCTCTTGCCCTGTAAATGTGGATTTACGTATAAACCACTCCTCAGGGATTAAATTTTTTCGTTTCCATCGATACAGCTGACCGTATGAGATGGATGTTTCTTCAAGCAATTCTTTTTTAGAGATTAATTGATCTTCCATAAGTCCAGCTCCTTTGATGGATATATTGTAACATAACACTGTTACGTTGTTAACCCTAAAATAACAGAATAAAGTTCCATCAACAGCACAAAAAAACCCGCCCATACACATGAGCGGGTTTTTCTACTATTTTAAATCTCGGTAATTTTGCTGACGCAGCGCCTCATACACAAGAATCGCTGCGGTATTGGACAGATTTAGCGATCTGACATGCTCTGTCATCGGAAGGCGCAGGCATCGGTCCATATTATTTTGAATTAATTCCTTTGGCAAGCCGCTTGTTTCTCTTCCGAACACAAAGAAATAATCCTCGTCAATATCCGTGTAGTCAAAAGATGTATGCGGCTTTTGGCCGAATTTCGTGATGAAGAAAAACTGCCCTTTTTTATATGCCTCAAACAATTCTTCTAACGAGTCATGATACACTACGTTTACAAACTCCCAATAATCAAGTCCGGCGCGCTTCAGCATTTTATCATCTGTTGAAAAGCCGAGCGGACGAATCAGGTGGAGCGTTGTATCTGTTGCTGCGCAAGTACGTGCGATATTCCCTGTATTAGCAGGAATTTCTGGTTGATATAAAACGACATGTAATGCCACTGTGTTCACCTCTATTTTTCTTATCCGCCCATCATTATATCATTAATTACTCTTTTGTCGTATCATCAACGATATGAAAAAAGGCATATCGGATAGACGGTGTGTATGCAGTTGAATCCTCGTATGACCAATACCTCATCCGGCTGTCATAGGACTGGGCGTTGACAAGCGGCATATTGCCTTTGTCCTTCGCCACCACAATCGTTGTATGATTAAACCGGCCGTCTCCCTCAAAATCATAGCAAATCACATCACCCGGCACCAGCTCTTCCGCTGATTTCACCCGAACCGCCCGAAGGCCGGCCTTGGAATTCGTCAAATACATTTTCATCGAGTGCGCCACCGTCCAGCTATAGCTCCAAGAGCTTTGTTTCATCCACCAGCCAGATCCTCTGTTCGGGTGGCCGCGCATTGGCGCTCCTCCTGCATGAAGACACTGAGAAATAAAATTCGTGCAATTATCGCTGAAATTCTTATAAGCCGGATTACGCTTGTTCCAATATTTTTCTGCATATTGTACCGCTCCGAGCCGGTCATATTGAAAAGCTCGGCCAAACGCTTCCCTTTCTTCCTGTGAATAGTCAATAATGCTTTGGCCTTCACTAAACCCCGCCGGTTTTTTTATCACTTCCTGATCCTTAATCAGAATTTGATCATAAACAAAAGCGACTCTTTCTTCTATCTGCTCTTCCATATACAGACTGTCATCCTGCTCCTTGTATAGATATTCGAAGTGTATGATATACCTGATGCATGCGGTTCCGTCATCCTCAACCTGCACATAGTCTATGACAGCTTTTGCTTTCGCTTTTATCATCTCAATCTTACGTTTTTCCAGAAGCTTTTTCTTTCGTTCCATGACTTCCAGGTCTCCGACTTGAGGCTCCTGTCTCAGATCATGCCCGTTGACCAGATAGCTGAGACGCTCCTCCGCTAGTTGTTCTAATATGTGCTTCAAGCTCAC
Source organism: Bacillus sp. PAMC26543 (assembly GCF_014250375.1). Taxonomy (NCBI): domain Bacteria; kingdom Bacillati; phylum Bacillota; class Bacilli; order Caryophanales; family Bacillaceae; genus Bacillus; species Bacillus sp. PAMC26543. The sequence continues at coordinate 3,175,463 of NZ_CP060193.1, forward strand.
CCCACCCGACATACTTTTTTATAGAGAAAAAACACTTGGCTGCATCTCAAGTGTTTTTTCCTTCTGCTCTATACGTATGTCAGGACAAGACTTATTTAGTCATGCCGGCTTTTAGCAATTCAATTCCTTTTTCAATTTCCTGCTTTGCCTCTTCATCATTTTCTTTTTCCAGTGCTTTTTCAAGCTCCTCCGCGTATGTGTTGTCTCCGATTTTCCCGATAGCCCAGGCAGCCGTTCCCCTGATTACCGGGCGCGGATCTTTATGCATAAGCTCCGTCAGTTCAGACAGTGCGGAGGTGTCTTTAAAGTGGGCAAGCGCCAGAATCGCATTCCGCTGAATCGGTTTTTTTCCGCGCCACGAGCCTGAAACATGTCCGAATTTCTCTTTAAATTCACGGTTGCTGATGGTTAAAAGCGGCTTCAATAACGGTTTTGCAATCTCGGGGTCCGGTTCCATTTCAGGATGCAGATGAAAATCCTTCCCTTTATTGATTGGACATACCGTTTGGCACGTATCGCATCCATACAGTCGGTTTCCGATTTTCGTGCGGAATTCATCCGGCAAAAATCCTTTTGTCTGGGTCAGAAAAGATATACAGCGCTGAGCGTTAAGCTGCCCAGGGTTCACAAGCGCTCCCGTCGGGCAAGCATCTAAACATTTGGTGCATGATCCGCACATATCCTCAATCGGCACATCCGGCTCGAAAGGTATATTTGTAATCATTTCCGCCAAATACACATAAGACCCGTACTCTGGCGTTGTAATCATACAATTTTTGGCACTGAACCCAATTCCGGCCCGTTCCGCCACTGCCCGATCAGACAATTCACCCGTATCGACCATTGATTTTGTCCTGATATCCTCATGCTTGCTTCTCAGGAAATCCTCCAGAAGATCAAGCTTTTCCCGCAGGACGTCATGATAGTCCTTTCCCCAGGAGGCTCTGCAAAAAATGCCTCTGCGCTCAGTTCGCGTGCTTCTTGGCGCATCCTTCATTCTCGAAGGATAAGCAAGTGCAATCGCCACGATTGATTTCGCTTTCGGCAAAAGCAGCGTCGGCGTCACTCTTTTTTCAATATCAGGCTCTTCAAAACCGGAAAGATATCCGAGTGACTCCTGAAGAATCAAACGGTCTTTTAAACTGTCAAATGTATCAGCGGTCGTAAAACCGATCTTGTCCACGCCAATGCTTTTCGCGTATTCAATTAATTCTTCTTTCAGCTGATAAACGTTCATGGTTTGCACAGCCTCCTTTCTTTGTGATAAAACAATAAGCCGTTGTATAATAGGTTGATATCCCGTAATTGGAGTGAATGCATGTGAATATCAAACTTGATCCTGTTATTACTGAACGCGCGGCAGGAATAAATGCAGCCGCTGTGATATATGAAAATATTGAAGTCGGCTCCTCTCCGCAAATGCTGAAAGGCAGACTTCGTTTATTTCAAGAGTCCCTGTTTTTTGACTATGCGGACGGCGGAATTTCCAGCCAGCCTTACGTCAAAGAATGGCAGACAATCTTTAAGCAGCTTGACCCTTCATTCGAGGGAGAAAAAACGCCGATGGAGCAAATGCTGATCCCGATATCCAAAGAACAATTCATGGAAAGCGAGGATTCAGCCCATGATACCATACATTTTTTCGCGTTAAAATATTCTCTCCCCATTATGATCTATGATGCCGGCAAGCTCCAGGAGCCAGTCCGGATTTCAGTAGGAGAAAAAGATAACATACTGATTTATTCTGATGAAGACGGGGTATTCGGCGATTTCAAAAACAAAGTCAATCAAAAACCCGTCACAGCAGATACAAAAAGCATGCTGCAAATCATCTTTTTCCCGCCATCGATTAAAAAAGAAAACGCCGTTAACCTATTAACATCATTAACGAAAATGTTTGAACAAATTCACGGCGGCGGCCATACAGTACATTGGCTTACGTAAAAGAACACGAGATTCGTGTTCTTTTTCACATAAAAAAACGCAATACTTCGTTTATCTGAGAAACGAAACACTGCGTTAATAACGTATGTATGGAGCGGGTGATGAGAATCGAACTCACGACATCAGCTTGGAAGGCTGAGGTTTTACCACTAAACTACACCCGCATTTGTTATTGGCGGTGTCAGCACCGCTTTGACTTTTATTATGTTACACGTTTATTAATTTTTCGTCAAGAGAATATAAAAAATTTGTCGAAAGAAATTTTTATTTTTGTAATATTGTTAAGTTACATTTACATAATGTTAAATAAACTATACAATGGATGAAAGTGAGAATGTGAAGGTGGCAGACGTCATGATGAAAAATAAAGTGAAAGAGCTCAGAGCGCGCTTAAGTTATTCTCAGGAAAAACTCGGAGAAACGGTCGGCGTCACGAGACAAACGGTAGCAGCAATTGAAAAAGGAGACTATGTTCCCTCACTGTTATTAGCATTAAAAATCTGCAAAGCCTTCTCCATGAAAATGGAGGATGTCTTTTGGCTAGAGGAGGAAGACTAATATGGGCATGAAAACAAAAGCAGCATTTCACCTCGTTTTGTTCGGCCTTGCATGCTGGACACTGATTTCATACTTTGAAGCTTCGGAAGGCATTGGAGCCTTTTTCAGCACAAGGAACGGCCAGATGATGTTTGAAATAAACATCACCCCGTTTATTCTTTTTATTGCGGCAGCTGCAGTTTATATCTATTTACAAAAGAAAAGCCGACCTGCATCAAAAAATCTTCTGCTGCCAGATGAATTTGAGGAACAGGATGAAAGAGAGCAGATGATGACGGCAAAAGCCTGCCGTGCGTCATACATCGCCGTCTACTTTTCACTGCCTGCCGCCGCTGTCCTGCTCATTTTTTATCCGCTGTTTCAGTCACACATTCCCTTTTTCCCTATTATTATCGTGTTTATCATCATGATCATCCAGCACATATCCTACGTCATTTCCTTCAAGAAAAATGAAAAAAACTCCGGCGCAGTGTAATCGTCCGGAGTTTTTTCTTACCAGCTTGCTTTTTTCACACCCGGAATTTGGCCTTTATGCGCCAGCTCCCTAAATGCAATTCTGGACATTTTAAATTTTCTCATATATCCTCTCGGGCGGCCCGTTACCATACAGCGGTTATGGAGTCTTCCCGGTGCTGAATCTCTCGGCAGCTTGCTGAGTGCTTCGTAATCTCCTTTTGCCTTTAACTCTTGTCTGATAGCAACATATTGTTCAACAAGCTTCTGGCGTTTTAATTCTTTTGCCACTTTTGATTTCTTAGCCAAGAAAAAGCCTCCTTTAAATCGTAATATTTACGATTTAAAATGTATCACGATGTATTCTAAAATGCAAGCACACCGCTCGGTAAAACAGACGGCCGAAGCCGTCCATTTTATTTATGCAATTCAACATAATAAAGCAGAGCATCTTTATGTTTGATCAGTTCATTTTTGTTTCCAGTGGTTTTCATTGTACCGTTAGAATCCTTTATGCTGCTGCCGATCAATACCGGTTTCCCGAAAGAAATTGGCTCTGCTGATGATATATTTTGAGTCATTTCCTGTACAGCGCTGACGTCACGCTGAAACGATGAAGCAGCCGTGCTGCTCCCTTGTTCATCAACAATGCCAAAGTGAACGGTGCTCATTTTTTTCTGCCCTTCCTCATTCTCAAAATAAACAAATTGTAATGTATCGGGATTTTCTTCCGTGTAATCAGCAGTTACCGGACCTATCGTTTCAACAAGCTTTCCGTTTTGGTAATGTTCAATGTACATGTCAGCCTCAGAAATGCTTTCGTTGATATTAGTCACTTCAGCAGCGAATGAATGCGGAGCCGCAATCTTCATTCTGTTTTTTTCAATATCTGAAACATCTGCCTCTTTGATTTCCATGTGCTTCGTATTTCCGCATGCAGACAGCATGACCAACAGAGTAACGGCACTTATAAGTATTTTCAGAAAAAACAGCCCCCTTTTTTGATTATCATACCATGTTCGGAGGCTGTGTTTTCACTTAAACTGACGCATGATTCTCTTTGACAAAATAAGTGTTACCGACGGCTTCTCCTCTTTTTTTCTGAAGTTTCCTTGTCCGCTCATTTTCGAACGGCAAAAGCGGGAAGACGAGCTCTGCAAAATAGTACGCTTCTTCTAAATGAGGATAGCCGGAAAAAATAAATGATTCAATGCCGAGGGCCTGGTACTCCGCTATGCGGTCGGCAATGGTCTGCGGATCTCCGACAAGAGCCGTGCCTGCCCCTCCTCTGACCAGGCCGATACCCGCCCACAGATTCGGGCTGATTTCAAGCTTTGTCCGATCGCCTCGATGAAGCTCCGCCATCCGCTTTTGACCCGAAGAATCAGCACGGCGCAAAGCGTTCTGTGCTTTGGCAATCGTGTCATCATCCAAATGGCTGATTAAACGCTCAGCCGCTTCCCACGCCTCATGTTCTGTTTCACGGGCGATCACATGCAGCCTAATGCCGAACCGCACTGTTCTTCCCTCTTTTTCCGCTTGCTTTTTGACTCTCTCGATCTTTTCTTTTACCTGCTCAGGCGGCTCACCCCACGTTAAATACACATCTGTATGCTTTGCCGCGACTTCAATTCCAGCCTGTGAGGACCCGCCGAAATAGATAGGCGGGTGCGGTGCTTGCCGCGGCGGGAATAGCAGATTGCTGTTTTCCACTTTTATATGGTTTCCTTCATAGGTAACCGTTTCTCCGCGCAAAAGCCCCCGCCAAACAGTTAAAAATTCGTCCGTTGCTTCATAGCGCTCATCATGACTGATAAACAGTCCGTCCCCGGCTAGCTCGTACGGATCGCCCCCTGCCACAACATTAATCAGCAGCCGTCCATCTGAAATGTGATCTAAGGTAGAGGTCATTCTGGCTGCAAGAGAAGGCTGCATTAACCCAGGCCGTACCGCGACTAAAAACTTTAAGTCCTTTGTTTCCCCGGCTAACGCCGCGGCTGTGAGCCAAGGGTCCTCGCACGATCTTCCCGTAGGCAGAAGGACTCCTGTATACCCCAGCCTGTCAGCGGCCTGCGCCACTTGTTTAAAGTATTCATGATCCGCCGTCCGTCCATCGCTTTCCGACCCTAAATACCTTGTATCTCCATGTGTCGGAATAAACCAAAGAATGTCCATATCAATCTCTCCTTTTCGTCTATTTTCCCTCGTAACTGTTTCTCCACTTTAATAGCTTTCGTTCAAGCAGTCTGACAAAAGAATCCGTCAGCTTTCCAACCACCGCAAAAATGATAATCCCGGCAAACACTTTATTTGTTTGTGAAAATTGTCTGGCATCCATGATCATATAACCGACCCCTGAGCTTGAACCCATCAGCTCCGCTACAACAAGCCCAAGCCATGCAATACCCAGCGATAAGCGAATGCCGAGCAATATATTGGGCAGGGATGCCGGCACAATCACTTTTGTCATCTGCTGGTGCCATTTAAATTCAAGCACCCGGGCAACTTCGAACAGCTTAGCGTCAACTCCGCGAATGCCGTTAAATGTATTGATATACACAGGGAAGAAAGCGCCGAGCGCAATCAGCAAAATTTTAGATATTTCATCAAAACCGAACCATAAAATAAACAGCGGCGTGACAGCCAGATGCGGAACAGTTCTGAGCATTTGCAATGATGGGTCACGATACAATTCCGTCCGTTTTGAAAATCCGGCCAAAATTCCGATCAAAAGTCCAAGCCCCGCACCAAGTACAAAACCAAGCGCTGCCCGGTATATACTGATTTGCAGATGGCCAAAGAGCTCGCCTGTCAAAATGAGCTCTTTAAACGTCAGCAAGATCGCAACAGGTGTAGGGAGCACTGTCGCCGACACGATGCCAAGACTGCCGATCACCTGCCAGATGGCTATGATCACAGCAGGCAGCAGAAGCCCCTTTGCCCACCCGTATTTGATTCTATGGGGCTTTCTTTGTATCGCTTCAGCATTTGCTTTCGGCAGTGAACCTGCAGCCTCTGCTTTCATGATGGATCACCTCCAGAGACTTTTTCCTTTAACGCTTTTTTGATAAATGAATTATCAACAACTTCTCTCACATCAATTTTCTTATCTATCGCTTTTGTTTTAAATTGAAAATCCGCTGTCTCCTGCTGCGCTTTTATAATGTCTTCACTAATAACCTCATTCAGAGGCTCCGTATTTTTCAGCACATTTTCAACGACCTTTTTATCGAGATCTTTTATTTTTGCATACAAGTCAGCCGCTTCATCCGGATGTTCCTTTTGCCATACAACCGCCTGATTAAACACCTTCAGAAAACGGACCACTTCGTCTGGATGTTCCTTAGAGAATGTTGTTCTAACTAATGTAAACCCTGGTGAATATAAATCGGTGCTTTCCCCGTTCACAAGAAGTTTCGCTCCGTGTTTGATTGTTTCTAAGGATAGGTACGGCTCCCAGATGGACCAAGCGTCAACCGAACCGTTTTCAAACGCAGAGGCCGCTTCATCAGGCTGCAGCTGAATAATGGTCACGTCATCAGCTGACAAGCCTGATTGATCAAGCGCTTTATACAAAAAGTCAAAGCCGCTGCTGCCTTTCGCTACAGCAATTTTCTTTCCTTTTAAATCTTTGACCTCCTTAATCCCGCTGTCTGGATTCACAAGTATTCCGTTCGCCTTTAATCCGTCCTGAGACAAGCCGATTTCTTTAAAATCAATGCCTGCCGCCTGTCCAGCGATCACTGGTGAATTGCCGACTTGAGAAAAGTCAAGTTTATCTGCTGCAAGCCCTTCAAATTGTGGCGGCCCGCTTTGAAACTCCACCCATTTCACCTTGATGCCTTCTTTTTCAAAAGCCTTTTCAAACCAGCCTTTTTCCTTGGCAATTAAAAGCGGGCTTAAGCTTTGCTGTATTCCGATCCGAATTTCTTTCAATGGTTTTTTATCACCGCTGGCTCCATTTGCTCCGCACCCTGCCAGCAGAAAAAAAATAGATGCCAATCCAATGATTCCTTTTTTCATCTCTGCTTCAGCCCTTTCTATATCCCTGATCCTTCTGCATACTCAAAGTCTTCTGTTTTTTCGAATTCCGACAGCACTTTCTGTCTGATCGCTTGGAAATCAGTCGTCGTCCTGTTTCGGGGATAAGCCAGATGAATTGGCATCAGCTTGTGAATTTTTCCCGGTTTGGCTTTTAGGATCGCAATCTCATTCCCTAAATAAACAGATTCATCTATATCATGAGTGACGAGTATCATCGTTGTCTTTTTCCTCCGCCATATATCCAGCAGCACGTCTTGAAGGTGTTTTCGAGTAAACGCGTCTAACGCACCGAACGGTTCATCCAAAAGCAGCACCTCCGGCTCCCGCAGAAGAGCTCGTGCGATGGCCACTCTTTGAGACATACCGCCCGACAGCTCACGCGGATATGCTTTCTCCGATCCTTTTAATCTGACAATCTCGATCAGTTCATCTACCTTCTGTTTGACTTTAGGATCTTTCAAATTCAAATCGGCTGCAATATTCTGCTCAACCGTCAGCCAAGGAAAAAGACGGTGTTCCTGAAAAATAAATCCTTGCTGAATACCTGGTGCAGTCACATGGCGTCCGTTAATTTCGACACTCCCGCTAAAATCAGAATCAAGTCCTGCAATTATCTTTAAAAGTGTGCTTTTTCCGCATCCGCTCGGTCCGATGATCGTTAAAAACTCACCCGGTGCAATTGATAATTGAATATTCTCCAAGACCGTAGTTTGGCGGCCTTCTTGAGCAAATGCTTTTTCCTTGATGTTGATGGTCACAGCCACTTTTATCCCTCTCCTTCTGCCAACCCCGCCTTCTAAAAAAACAAAAAGGCCCCCATCTCTGTTTTTGTAGAGATGAGAGCCTTCGGCGGTCCGATCAGCTGCCCAATTGTTTTTTGTTTGAATATCATGTTAATTCAAATTATTCCGATATGTCAACTCTTTTTTATTCAACATTTTTTGGATTAATGTTTATCACTTACTTTTCATATTCGCAAATAGCGCTTATTTCTATGAACCCTCGATCATCTCTATTAAACTGTTCTGCCAAGGGTTTTCTGCTTTTTTCAATAGTTTTTATCGTATTATACAAATGATTATTTTATAATCATTATAAAATAATATTGACTTTTTACTTAGAGATGATATTATGTTCTTATCAATTCCAAGAGGTGATGACATGAGTTCAAATAAACTGACAACTAGCTGGGGAGCTCCAGTTGGAGATAATCAAAATTCAATGACTGCCGGTTCTCGCGGACCAACTTTAATCCAAGATGTACACTTACTCGAAAAATTGGCCCATTTTAACAGAGAACGTGTTCCTGAGCGTGTCGTTCATGCTAAAGGTGCAGGCGCACACGGTTATTTTGAAGTGACAAACGATGTAACAAAATATACAAAAGCTGCTTTCTTATCAGAAGTCGGCAAACGCACACCTTTGTTCATCCGTTTCTCAACAGTTGCCGGTGAACTTGGCTCTGCTGACACCGTTCGCGACCCGCGCGGATTTGCTGTTAAGTTTTATACAGAAGAAGGAAACTATGACATCGTCGGCAACAATACGCCGGTATTCTTCATCCGCGATGCGATTAAGTTCCCTGATTTTATCCATACACAAAAAAGAGATCCAAAAACACACTTGAAAAATCCTACAGCTGTATGGGATTTCTGGTCACTTTCACCGGAATCTCTACACCAAGTGACGATCCTGATGTCTGACCGCGGAATTCCTGCTACACTTCGCCACATGCACGGTTTTGGTAGCCATACATTCAAATGGACAAATGCCGAAGGCGAAGGCGTATGGATCAAGTATCACTTTAAAACAGAACAAGGCGTGAAGAACCTTGATGTGAAGACAGCAGCAAAAATTGCCGGTGAAAACCCCGATTATCATACTGAAGATCTGTTCAATGCAATCGAAAACGGCGATTTCCCTGCATGGAAATTATATGTGCAAATCATGCCTTTAGAAGATGCAAATACGTACCGCTTCGATCCGTTTGATGTCACAAAAGTATGGTCTCAAAAAGACTATCCGCTCATTGAAGTCGGCCGTATGGTTCTTGACAGAAATCCGGAAAACTACTTTGCAGAAGTAGAACAAGCAACATTCTCACCTGGAACACTGGTCCCCGGTATTGATGTATCACCGGATAAAATGCTTCAAGGGCGTCTGTTTGCGTATCATGATGCGCATCGCTACCGTGTCGGAGCAAACCACCAGGCCCTGCCGATCAACCGCGCACGCAACGAAGTAAGAAACTATCAGCGTGACGGACAAATGCGCTTTGACAATAACGGCGGCGGCTCCGTCTACTACGAGCCAAACAGCTTCGGCGGACCGACTGAATCACCTGAGGATAAACAAGCGGCTTATCCAGTACAAGGAATGGCTGACAGCGTAAGCTACGATCACAATGATCACTACACACAAGCAGGCGATCTCTACCGTTTAATGAGCGAAGAGGAACGCACACGCCTTGTAGAAAATATCGTAAATGCAATGAAACCGGTAGAAAAAGAAGATATCAAACTCCGCCAAATCGAGCACTTTTACAAAGCTGATCCTGAATACGGAAGACGCGTAGCAGAGGGCTTAGGTTTGCCGATTAAAAAAGAAGTTTAATAGCATAGAAAAAAACCCGCTGTTTATTCAGCGGGTTTTTTACATAGATTTACGGATTGCCGTATGCTTCTCGTCAATCTTCATATAAATTTTTTCCATTAACTCTTCACTATTCATTATCTCCCGTTTGTTCTTTTCAATAAGAAGCGCCAGCGGCAGCATCTGATTGCCATATGTTTTTCGTTTTCTGAAGCGTCTTCTCCCTTTCTCTTTTTTGGTTCCCATCATTTCTCCCTCCTTTAAAAATAAAAAAGGCTCTTATCTCAAAAGATAAGAGCCTTCGGTGATCCGATCAGCAAATGTTGGAAATGTATATTAGCTATATTTAAACGTATTCAATTCGGCCTGTCAATGACTTTCTATACTGTTACTTATAAAGTTTGCTCCCTTGATTCACAAATTCCTCGGCTTTTTCTTTCATGCCCTCTTGAATGGCATCCCACTCATTAAGCTCTTTGTCTTTGGCATAATCACGGATATCCTGAGAAATTTTCATGCTGCAAAATTTCGGCCCGCACATCGAACAGAAATGAGCCGTTTTCGCCCCTTCAGCAGGCAGGGTCTCATCATGATATTCAAGCGCTCTTTCCGGATCAAGCGACAGGTTAAATTGGTCTCGCCAGCGGAATTCAAAGCGTGCTTTTGATAAAGCGTCATCTCGTATTTGCGCTCCCGGATGCCCTTTTGCAAGGTCAGCCGCATGCGCCGCAATTTTGTATGTAATAACCCCTTCCCGCACATCTTCACGGTTTGGCAGCCCGAGATGCTCCTTCGGCGTCACATAACAAAGCATGGCCGTACCGTACCAGCCGATCATCGCCGCTCCGATCGCTGATGTAATGTGGTCATAGCCCGGTGCAATATCCGTCGTCAGCGGCCCTAGCGTGTAAAAAGGCGCTTCTTTACAGATTTCCATTTGTTTATCGACGTTCTCCTTGATTTTATGCATCGGCACATGACCCGGCCCCTCAATCATCACCTGAACATCATGCTTCCAGGCAATTTGCGTGAGTTCTCCGAGAGTCTCTAATTCAGCAAACTGCGCTTCGTCATTGGCATCGGCAATTGACCCTGGGCGAAGCCCGTCTCCAAGAGAAAAGGCAATATCATACGTCTTCATAATTTCACAGATTTCTTCAAAATGAGTATACAGAAAGCTTTCCTGATGATGAGCCAGACACCACTGGGCCATAATCGCTCCGCCGCGTGACACAATTCCCGTTGTCCGTTTAGCAGTTAGCGGCACATATCGCAGCAAAACACCCGCGTGAATCGTAAAATAATCCACACCCTGTTCAGCCTGCTCAATCAGCGTGTCACGGTAGATTTCCCACGTTAAATCCTCCGCTACACCGTTTACTTTTTCAAGCGCTTGATAGATCGGAACGGTGCCAACAGGAACCGGGCAATTTCGGATAATCCATTCACGCGTCGTATGAATATCTTTCCCCGTGGAAAGATCCATCATCGTATCTGCTCCCCAGCGAATCGCCCACGTCATTTTTTCCACTTCTTCTTCAATCGAAGATGTAACGGCTGAATTCCCGATATTCGCGTTAATTTTCACATGGAAATTTCGGCCGATAATCATTGGTTCACTTTCCGGATGATTAATATTTGCTGGAATAATCGCCCGGCCGCTGGCTACTTCATCTCTGACAAATTCGGGAGACACATGCTCACGAATAGCGATAAACTCCATTTCAGAGGTAATTATCCCCTTTTTCGCATAATGCATTTGAGTGACATTTTGGCCCGTTTTCGCCCGCAGCGGTTTCCGTTTTAACCCGGGATAGCTTACATTAGGGTTAGCCTTTTTATAGCCGTTGTCTTCTGGCTTCACAGCACGTCCATCGTATTCTTCAACATCGCCGCGCCCAGTGATCCACTTGTGCCGAAGCGGTTTTAAACCTTCTTGAATATTAATTTTTACATCGGGGTCCGTATACGGTCCGCTTGTATCATAGACACGAACCGGCGCGTTTTCCTCTTCGCCGAATGATCCTGTTGTCGGACTGAGTTCAATTTCTCTCATCGGCACTTGAATATCCGGCGAAGCCCCCTCTACATATACTTTTTTACTACCCGAAAAACTCGACATAATGGAAATGTTGGCTTGCTGCACTGAATGATTTTGCATCACTTATCCTTCCCCTCTCTTTGTTTGAAAGGACAAAATCAAGCCCATAACCAGCACAAAAAACCGGATTCAATTGAATGAACCCGGTTACAGTCAGAAAGAAACATATTATTGCAGTATTCAGCAATAATAAAAACAATTCCTCTACTTCCCCACGCTGGTACGAACCAGATCAGGTCCAAAGGGTTAAGAAGCATATCTTCTCTCTCAGCCCGTCAGCGGGCACCCCCAGTAACTATTAATTTCGCACTTATCGTATCATAAAAACAAACTGAAAAAAAGAGCAATGTATAAAATATTCAGCAAATTCAAGACAAATATGTAATCGGCAATGCTATTTCAGAGATTTCATTTTCATGAAGCACTACCTGATACGCATTTGCATCAGATCTTGAACTTACAGCCTGAAAAAACTGATCATCAATAAAATGAAGAGCTGCTCCATCATCCGCCGCATAACCGCTGCTCAACGCTTTCTCTGATATCATGTGATGATATGTAGGTCTCCGATCCTTTTCTCCATCATAATGAGGACAAAAACTGCCTTGCAAAAAACCCAAGCTTTTCAAACCGGTCAGCGGTCCGGCAGAATCCGTCACACCTTCTTCAAACCAGCAGATCGCACCTGCACTTAATCCCGCTAAAATAATCCCGTTCTCCCAAGCTTTTTTCAATATGTGATCCAGTCCCCACTCCTTCCACAGCACCAGCAAATTTCTTGTATTTCCCCCGCCGACATAAATCACATCTTTCTCCATAATAAAGGAGGCTAAATCTGTTGTCGGCGGCTTAAATAAAGACAAATGAGACGGGTCACAATCAAGCTTTTGAAAAGCATGGTAAAACCGCTGAACATAGTTCTCCGCATCCCCGCTTGCCGTTGGCAAAAAACAAATGCGAGGTGAGGGCTGCTTTGACTGATTAATGATAAATTGATCAAGAACCAGATGATCTGGTTCCATTGAAAAACCTCCGCCACCCATCGCAATAATCTGTTTCATCATCCGACTCCCCCAAGAAAATATTTTCCCCATTATAGCACTTTCGCATAAAAGCATGATACAAGGTAAAAATACCTTTGAATCAGGAGGTGACCGAAAAAATGGAACAAGACCGTTTGGCAAACCACGAAACAGTTGATTTACACGAAATCCTCAACTTCAAAACCGTATGTTTACTTAAATCAAAAATGATGCAGGGACTGGTGTTCGATCAGGAACTGAGAGCCCTTATGGAGAAGGATGTACAGCAGTCTGTACGGGACGTAACTGAGCTTCAGAGCCTCTATCAAAAGGCCCCGACAATAACAGGAGGTGACTATCATTGAACGATTTCTTAGACCCGAAAAACGCAAAAGGCATGCCTGACCTTGCTGATTCAGCACTTGCCCTAGATTTCTTAATTTCCGTAAAAACCGGTATCAAAAATTATGCTGTCGCCATCACGGAAACCGCAAGCCCAGAACTCAGAACAGCATTGCGCAATCAATTAGACGCCGCTATTTACCTGCACGGAGAACTATCACAGCTCATGATGGAAAAAGGCTGGCTTTTCCCTTCTGACTTGGACAAACAATTTCAAATCGATATGAAATCAGCACAAACAGCCGTTGATATCGCCGGGCTAAAACTTTTCCCCGATAACACGAACCGTCTCGGAACATTCGCAACGCCCGATCACTAAACAATAAGGAGACATCATGAATGAAAGCTGTTACGTATCAAGGCATTAAAGACGTCCGCGTCAAAGAGGTAAAAGCGCCAGAAATCAAAAAACCTGATGATATCATCGTCAAACTGACAACCACAGCAATCTGCGGATCTGATTTACACCTAATTCACGGCATGGTTCCCAATTTTCCTGAAGATTATATCATCGGCCATGAACCAATGGGCATTGTTGAAGAAACAGGCCCCGACGTTCACAAGGTTAAAAAAGGCGATCGTGTCATCATACCGTTTAACGTCAGCTGCGGCGAATGTTTTTTCTGCAAAAACCAGCTTGAAAGCCAATGTGACAATTCAAATGCAAACGGCGAAGTCGGTGCTTATTTTGGCTATTCAGACTCAGCAGGCGGCTATCCCGGAGGCCAGGCTGAATACATGCGCGTCCCCTATGCTAACTTCACTCCCTTTAAACTTCCTGATGACTGTGAAGTAGAAGATGAGAAATTGGTATTGCTTTCAGACGCTATGTCGACAGCCTATTGGAGCGTAGACAACGCAGGAGTAAAAGAGGGAAATACCGTCATTATTCTCGGCTGCGGTCCTGTCGGGCTGCTCGCGCAAAAATTCGCATGGATGAAAGGCGCCAAAAGAGTCATTGCAGTGGATTATGTAGACTATCGCCTTCAGCACGCAAAAAAAACAAACAATGTAGAAATCGTTAATTTCGAGCATCATGAAAACGCTGGTTTATATTTGAAAGAAATCACACAGGGCGGTGCAGATGTCGTCATCGACTGCGTCGGAATGGACGGCAAAATGTCCCCGCTTGAATTTCTCGCCACCGGTGTTAAAATGCACGGCGGAGCCATGGGTGCGCTGGTAACGGCGGCACAGGCTGTCAGAAAATGCGGCACAATTCAAGTGACAGGTGTGTACGGAATGAGATACAATGCATTTCCATTCGGAGACATCTTCCAAAGGAACGTAAATATTAGAACCGGCCAAGCCCCCGTCATTCATTATATGCCGTACCTGTATGATTTGATTGCTACAGGTAAAGTAGATCCGGGCGACATCATCACACATGTTCTGCCGTTAGATCAAGCAAAGCACGGTTATGAGGTGTTTGATACGAAAACAGACGGAGCCATTAAAGTGCTTCTTAAACCATAAAAAAAGACGGTCTCTCATTTTGAGAAGCCGTCTCTCTATTTTATTGCTCCACTCTTCTTAACGCTTCGTTTACTGTTTCTTTTATAAACGCATCTTCCCCGGTCAAACTGTCTAATCTGAGTTCACCGCTTCTCAGTCTTTCTGAAAGATTGTTAATGTCCTCCTCGACTGTGATTTGCAGCTCACCAGCTAAAAACATTCTATGTAATTCATCAGCGACCATCATTTCTTTATTCATTCATGTCTCCTCCTTTACTTAAGCATCACTTTTAGTCTGTCCCTCAGATAAACGATTATAGGAAAAAAGGTTCATTTATTTCAAAATAAATGAACCTTTTTTCCTTCTTCCCACGTATAACTGTTGAGAAAAAGAAAAAGGGGAAGATCTAATATGTCATTTTTTAAGAAACTTGCCGCAAGTGCCGGCATCGGCGCAGCAAAAGTCGATACCATTTTGGAGAAAGATGCGTATTGTCCAGGAGAAGAAGTCCGCGGAACTGTACATGTAAAAGGCGGGAAAATCGCCCAGGATATCCGTTATATTGATTTACAGCTCAACACAAGATATGTCATTGTAAAAGACGATGAAGAGCACCGGAAACACGCAACAATTCATTCTTTTCGGGTAACTGGTTCATTCACCATTCAGCCTGGAGAAGAACATCAATTTCCGTTCTCCTTCATCCTGCCTCTTGATACACCGATTACTGTAGGGAAGGTAGAAGTCGCAGTAGTGACAGACCTTGACATTCAAGGCGGTATTGATAAATCAGATCACGATCGTATCTTCGTAGAAGCACATCCTTGGGTTGAAAATGTATTAGAAGCAATTGAGAACCTTGGCTTCCGTCTTAACGAAGCAGACTGTGAACAGGCATCTTACTTCCAGCGCCGTCTGCCTTTCGTTCAAGAATTTGAGTTTGTTCCAACATCAGGCTATTACCGTCAGATGCTTGATGAATTAGAGCTTATTTTTCTTTTAGAGGAAGACGGTTTAGAAATTATTTTCGAAGTTGATCGCCGGGCAAGAGGCCTGCGTGGATGGCTGGAAGAGATGTATAATGACGGAGAGCAGCTCGTACGTGTCCGTTTCAGACAATCAGAGCTTGATGATATCGAACAACTTGAAGAGGTCTTAGAAGAGATCATCGACCAATATGCTGAGTAAATAACAAAAAGGAGCCTCTGCTTATTAATATAGGCTCCTTCTTTTAATAAAAACGAAACCCCGTTTCTTACATAAGTAAGAAACGGGGTTCTTTTGTATACCGGTGGTCGGGGTCGAACCGACACTCCAGAAGGAACACGATTTTGAGTCGTGCGCGTCTGCCAATTCCGCCACACCGGCAAGTTTTACGTCGTATCTAACCGACGAATATAAATATATCATGGATATGATAAAGTGTCAATGTATTTCAAAAAAGTTTTTTGGGAAATATAATAATAAAGGGCTAAAGCGACTTTTTATGAAATACAGCCCAATGCTTACATCGACACTTTCATACAATAAAAAAATGATCTACATAAGTAGATCATTGATATGATTAGCTTCATTATATTTTCAAGCACAAACACCAATTTAACTTATCAAGTAAGTAAAATTGGTGCCGAGGGCCGGACTTGAACCGGCACGGTAGTCACCTACCGCAGGATTTTAAGTCCTGTGTGTCTGCCAATTCCACCACCCCGGCAAAAGAAAGGCGACACCCGGATTCGAACCGGGGATAAAGGTTTTGCAGACCTCTGCCTTACCACTTGGCTATGCCGCCGTAATTGGAGCGGAAGACGGGATTCGAACCCGCGACCCCCACCTTGGCAAGGTGGTGTTCTACCACTGAACTACTTCCGCATCTTAAGGGACTTAATACATTATATTCAATTGATATAAAAAAGTGAGACTGGGCTAGCTGGATTCGAACCAACGCATGACGGAGTCAAAGTCCGTTGCCTTACCGCTTGGCTATAGCCCAATGATAATATGGGGCGATTGATGGGAATCGAACCCACGAGTGCCAGAGCCACAATCTGGTGCGTTAACCACTTCGCCACAACCGCCATAATCTCAAGATGTCATAAATTTGGCAGGGGCAGTAGGAATCGAACCCACACCGGAGGTTTTGGAGACCTCTGTTCTACCGTTAAACTATGCCCCTATAAATGGTGGAGGGGGGCAGATTCGAACTGCCGAACCCTGAGGGAGCGGATTTACAGTCCGCCGCGTTTAGCCACTTCGCTACCCCTCCACATTAAGTTTTGAAAAAACAGTGCCGGCAAGAGGACTTGAACCCCCAACCTACTGATTACAAGTCAGTTGCTCTACCAATTGAGCTACACCGGCATAGGTGGTGGCTCGGGACGGAATCGAACCGCCGACACACGGATTTTCAGTCCGTTGCTCTACCAACTGAGCTACCGAGCCTTATTATTTAAATGGCGGTCCGGACGGGACTCGAACCCGCGACCTCCTGCGTGACAGGCAGGCATTCTAACCAACTGAACTACCGGACCATTTGATTTTAATTGGTTGCGGGGGCAGGATTTGAACCTGCGACCTTCGGGTTATGAGCCCGACGAGCTACCGAACTGCTCCACCCCGCGATGATAATGGTGGAGGATGACGGGCTCGAACCGCCGACCCTCTGCTTGTAAGGCAGATGCTCTCCCAGCTGAGCTAATCCTCCATCATATAATGACCCGTACGGGATTCGAACCCGTGTTACCGCCGTGAAAGGGCGGTGTCTTAACCGCTTGACCAACGGGCCCAGACTTTCAATTGTAATTATGTATAAATATAAGTGGCGGAGAGCAAGGGATTCGAACCCTTGAGACGGAGTTGACCGCCTACACGATTTCCAATCGTGCTCCTTCGACCACTCGGACAGCTCTCCAATAATGGCTCCGCAGGTAGGATTCGAACCTACGACCGATCGGTTAACAGCCGATAGCTCTACCACTGAGCTACTGCGGAATGAAGTCTGCCTGGCGATGTCCTACTCTCACAGGGGGAAACCCCCGACTACCATCGGCGCTGAAGAGCTTAACTTCCGTGTTCGGCATGGGAACGGGTGTGACCTCTTCGCCATCATCACCAGACAATTTCAGTGACATTTAACATTATACTATGTATATATTGAAAAGTCAAGAGTTTTTTTGAGATATTCTCTCAAAACTAGATAACAGGTGTGACATCATTAGAAATTAGGTTAAGTCCTCGATCGATTAGTATCTGTCAGCTCCATGTGTCGCCACACTTCCACCTCAGACCTATCAACCTGATCATCTTTCAGGGATCTTACTTCCTTGCGGAATGGGAAATCTCATCTTGAGGGGGGCTTCATGCTTAGATGCTTTCAGCACTTATCCCGTCCGCACATAGCTACCCAGCGATGCCCTTGGCAGAACAACTGGTACACCAGCGGTGCGTCCATCCCGGTCCTCTCGTACTAAGGACAGCTCCTCTCAAATTTCCTGCGCCCGCGACGGATAGGGACCGAACTGTCTCACGACGTTCTGAACCCAGCTCGCGTACCGCTTTAATGGGCGAACAGCCCAACCCTTGGGACCGACTACAGCCCCAGGATGCGATGAGCCGACATCGAGGTGCCAAACCTCCCCGTCGATGTGGACTCTTGGGGGAGATAAGCCTGTTATCCCCGGGGTAGCTTTTATCCGTTGAGCGATGGCCCTTCCATGCGGAACCACCGGATCACTAAGCCCGACTTTCGTCCCTGCTCGACTTGTAGGTCTCGCAGTCAAGCTCCCTTGTGCCTTTACACTCTGCGAATGATTTCCAACCATTCTGAGGGAACCTTTGGGCGCCTCCGTTACCTTTTAGGAGGCGACCGCCCCAGTCAAACTGCCCACCTGACACTGTCTCCCCGCCCGATAAGGGCGGCGGGTTAGAAGGTCAATACAGCCAGGGTAGTATCCCACCGATGCCTCCACCGAAGCTGGCGCTCCGGTTTCCAAGGCTCCTACCTATCCTGTACAAGCTGTACCAACATTCAATATCAGGCTGCAGTAAAGCTCCACGGGGTCTTTCCGTCCTGTCGCGGGTAACCTGCATCTTCACAGGTACTATAATTTCACCGAGTCTCTCGTTGAGACAGTGCCCAGATCGTTGCGCCTTTCGTGCGGGTCGGAACTTACCCGACAAGGAATTTCGCTACCTTAGGACCGTTATAGTTACGGCCGCCGTTTACTGGGGCTTCAATTCGCACCTTCGCTTACGCTAAGCGCTCCTCTTAACCTTCCAGCACCGGGCAGGCGTCAGCCCCTATACTTCGCCTTACGGCTTCGCAGAGACCTGTGTTTTTGCTAAACAGTCGCCTGGGCCTATTCACTGCGGCTCTCTCGGGCTTGCACCCTAACAGAGCACCCCTTCTCCCGAAGTTACGGGGTCATTTTGCCGAGTTCCTTAACGAGAGTTCTCTCGATCACCTTAGGATTCTCTCCTCGCCTACCTGTGTCGGTTTGCGGTACGGGCACCTCTCACCTCGCTAGAGGCTTTTCTTGGCAGTGTGGAATCAGGAACTTCGCTACTAAATTTCGCTCGCCATCACAGCTCAGCCTTATGGGAAACGGATTTGCCTATTTCCCAGCCTAACTGCTTGGACGCGGATATCCAATACCGCGCTTACCCTATCCTCCTGCGTCCCCCCATTGCTCAAATGGTGAGGAGGTGGTACAGGAATATCAACCTGTTGTCCATCGCCTACGCCTTTCGGCCTCGGCTTAGGTCCCGACTAACCCTGAGCGGACGAGCCTTCCTCAGGAAACCTTAGGCATTCGGTGGAGGGGATTCTCACCCCTCTTTCGCTACTCATACCGGCATTCTCACTTCTAAGCGCTCCACCAGTCCTTCCGGTCTGGCTTCACAGCCCTTAGAACGCTCTCCTACCACTGTTCGAAGAACAGTCCGCAGCTTCGGTGATACGTTTAGCCCCGGTACATTTTCGGCGCAGAGTCACTCGACCAGTGAGCTATTACGCACTCTTTAAATGGTGGCTGCTTCTAAGCCAACATCCTGGTTGTCTAAGCAACTCCACATCCTTTTCCACTTAACGTATACTTTGGGACCTTAGCTGGCGGTCTGGGCTGTTTCCCTTTCGACTACGGATCTTATCACTCGCAGTCTGACTCCCAAGGATAAGTCATTGGCATTCGGAGTTTGACTGAATTCGGTAACCCGGTAGGGGCCCCTAGTCCAATCAGTGCTCTACCTCCAAGACTCTTACCTTGAGGCTAGCCCTAAAGCTATTTCGGAGAGAACCAGCTATCTCCAGGTTCGATTGGCATTTCACCCCTACCCACACCTCATCCCCGCACTTTTCAACGTGCGTGGGTTCGGGCCTCCATTCAGTGTTACCTGAACTTCACCCTGGACATGGGTAGATCACCTGGTTTCGGGTCTACGACCACGTACTCATGCGCCCTATTCAGACTCGCTTTCGCTGCGGCTCCGCATCTTCTGCTTAACCTTGCACGGGATCGTAACTCGCCGGTTCATTCTACAAAAGGCACGCCATCACCCGTTAACAGGCTCTGACTACTTGTAGGCACACGGTTTCAGGATCTCTTTCACTCCCCTTCCGGGGTGCTTTTCACCTTTCCCTCACGGTACTGGTTCACTATCGGTCACTAGGGAGTATTTAGCCTTGGGAGATGGTCCTCCCGGATTCCGACGGAATTTCACGTGTTCCGCCGTACTCAGGATCCACTCAGGAGAGAACGAAGTTTTGACTACAGGGCTGTTACCTTCTATGGCGGGCCTTTCCAGACCTCTTCATCTACCTCGTTCCTTTGTAACTCCGTACAGAGTGTCCTACAACCCCAAGAGGCAAGCCTCTTGGTTTGGGCTAATCCCGTTTCGCTCGCCGCTACTCAGGGAATCGCATTTGCTTTCTCTTCCTCCGGGTACTTAGATGTTTCAGTTCCCCGGGTCTGCCTTCTCATATCCTATGAATTCAGATATGGATACCACTCCATTACGAGTGGTGGGTTTCCCCATTCGGAAATCTCCGGATCAAAGCTTGCTTACAGCTCCCCGAAGCATATCGGTGTTCGTCCCGTCCTTCATCGGCTCCTAGTGCCAAGGCATCCACCGTGCGCCCTTTCTAACTTAACCGTTAAAAAGAATCACTATGTGATATCTTGTGTTACTAATTGAATGTGATGTCTACTGTTATCTAGTTTTCAAAGAACACGTTTCGAAGGAATGATCCTTCAAAACTAAACAAGACAGGGAACGTTCTGTTTATAAGACCCAAGGTCTTATATTCCGTAAATATCCTTAGAAAGGAGGTGATCCAGCCGCACCTTCCGATACGGCTACCTTGTTACGACTTCACCCCAATCATCTGTCCCACCTTCGGCGGCTGGCTCCATAAAGGTTACCTCACCGACTTCGGGTGTTACAAACTCTCGTGGTGTGACGGGCGGTGTGTACAAGGCCCGGGAACGTATTCACCGCGGCATGCTGATCCGCGATTACTAGCGATTCCAGCTTCACGCAGTCGAGTTGCAGACTGCGATCCGAACTGAGAACAGATTTGTGGGATTGGCTTAACCTCGCGGTTTCGCTGCCCTTTGTTCTGTCCATTGTAGCACGTGTGTAGCCCAGGTCATAAGGGGCATGATGATTTGACGTCATCCCCACCTTCCTCCGGTTTGTCACCGGCAGTCACCTTAGAGTGCCCAACTGAATGCTGGCAACTAAGATCAAGGGTTGCGCTCGTTGCGGGACTTAACCCAACATCTCACGACACGAGCTGACGACAACCATGCACCACCTGTCACTCTGCCCCCGAAGGGGACGTCCTATCTCTAGGATTGTCAGAGGATGTCAAGACCTGGTAAGGTTCTTCGCGTTGCTTCGAATTAAACCACATGCTCCACCGCTTGTGCGGGCCCCCGTCAATTCCTTTGAGTTTCAGTCTTGCGACCGTACTCCCCAGGCGGAGTGCTTAATGCGTTAGCTGCAGCACTAAGGGGCGGAAACCCCCTAACACTTAGCACTCATCGTTTACGGCGTGGACTACCAGGGTATCTAATCCTGTTCGCTCCCCACGCTTTCGCTCCTCAGCGTCAGTTACAGACCAGAGAGTCGCCTTCGCCACTGGTGTTCCTCCACATCTCTACGCATTTCACCGCTACACGTGGAATTCCACTCTCCTCTTCTGCACTCAAGTTCCCCAGTTTCCAATGACCCTCCCCGGTTGAGCCGGGGGCTTTCACATCAGACTTAAGGAACCGCCTGCGAGCCCTTTACGCCCAATAATTCCGGACAACGCTTGCCACCTACGTATTACCGCGGCTGCTGGCACGTAGTTAGCCGTGGCTTTCTGGTTAGGTACCGTCAAGGTACCGCCCTATTCGAACGGTACTTGTTCTTCCCTAACAACAGAGCTTTACGATCCGAAAACCTTCATCACTCACGCGGCGTTGCTCCGTCAGACTTTCGTCCATTGCGGAAGATTCCCTACTGCTGCCTCCCGTAGGAGTCTGGGCCGTGTCTCAGTCCCAGTGTGGCCGATCACCCTCTCAGGTCGGCTACGCATCGTCGCCTTGGTGAGCCGTTACCTCACCAACTAGCTAATGCGCCGCGGGTCCATCTGTAAGTGGTAGCCGAAGCCACCTTTTATGTTTGAACCATGCGGTTCAAACAAGCATCCGGTATTAGCCCCGGTTTCCCGGAGTTATCCCAGTCTTACAGGCAGGTTACCCACGTGTTACTCACCCGTCCGCCGCTAACATCAGGGAGCAAGCTCCCATCTGTCCGCTCGACTTGCATGTATTAGGCACGCCGCCAGCGTTCGTCCTGAGCCAGGATCAAACTCTCCGATAAATGGATCGCAGATTAAGTTCACCACATCCTGTGGTGACATCTGCGTGATCTGCATCGTGCAGACCTCAGTTTGACTGACTACGCACATCGCTGTGCGATTTATAATAAAACTTGAATTAACAGGTACGTTTTGTCTTGTTTAGTTTTCAAAGATCATCCGCCCCTTCTTTAAGAAGCGACTTTTTCAGTATAACATTTCGACTTTGTTTTGTCAAATGTTTTTTATTTTATTTCTCCGCCGCTGTGAGCTTATTTTTTCAGAAGCGCATCAGCGACGTTTAATAATATACCATGCTCAGGAATCAGAGTCAACATCTTTTTTAAAAGAATATCCTCGATGAAAGACAGCCTGTCCTTTGGTTTCAATTCGGCACACGCTGAGAAGACCTTTTTCTGTCAGGTAATCAAGCATGACGCCAAGGTCTTGAGTAAAATGTTTTAAGTCAGGATGCTGAAGAAGCTCGCTAAATTGCCATATGTCCTTTTCTTTCATCACTTCGAAAAGATGTGCTGAACCAATCTCAGCTTTAGAATGAATAAGAAAATCATTTGCTAAGAATAATAATTCAAGTCTTTTTTCCAAGCTTTCGTGACTTTCAATCAGCTCGGAATATAATTTGTACACTTGAGGCTCCATCTGACGCACTTGACTCCACACAGTGGTTTCCGGATGGAATCCTCTGTCGATTACTTCAATACGTGCTAGATGATGCAATGCATGGACTACTGCATTGTAGGCATCTAAAAATTGATTGGCTTCAAAGAAAGCTTTTCCTTCAACGTATCTTCTAATTAACTTGCCGTATTCAAGGCCGATCTTCAGTTTACGTTCTGCAAACGGAAAAGTATTAAGCCTGTCGATAAGCTCAGCAATATACTCATTGCGGTCAAACATGACTCTTCCGTTTACAATCCAATCTATGATTCTTCTATTTGTGCCGAGCAAAATCCATTCTTGAACCTGAGCATCAGTTATCACATGTAAAGAGGCTGTTTTGTGATCAAATTCATAATGCTTTATAAAAACTGGCTTATCAGACTGCTTTACAATGACAAGCAAAGCGGCATCAAAGTTGTCTGTTATGGAAGACGTTTTGTTTCTTCTCTCAATCATAATAACAGCCAATGTATTAGGATGACTTGCTCTTTCTTGGTAAATTGGACGGAGAAGATTTTCCATCACTATTCCTCCAATGCAATTGTTCAATTTTTTTATTCTCTATTTGATTCAATTCTATGGTTAAATCGAAATTCCTTTTTTCTAAACACATTGAACTATTATAAACAATTTCAAAGCAAGTCTCCATATTTAAATTCCATTTCAAACGAAAACATAAAGAAAATACCATCGGGTTTGTGCTATATTTAATTCAGAGGGGGATGGACATGGCGAAATACTCCAGCAAAATTAATAAAATCAGAACGTTTGCGTTAAGTTTGGTTTTCGTTGGGTTTATCATTATGTACATCGGGATCTTTTTTAAGGAATCCGTTTTGCTTTCGAGTTTGTTTATGATACTTGGGCTTTTATCTATCGGGCTCAGCACGGTTGTTTATTTTTGGATCGGCATGCTCTCGACCAAAGCGGTTCGGGTCATTTGTCCGGGCTGTAAAAAAGAGACCAAGGTTTTAGGCAGAGTAGATATGTGTATGCATTGCAGAGAGCCGCTGACTTTAGATCAAAGCTTAGAAGGAAAAGAATTTGATGAGTCTTATAATAAGAAGAAAATGTCGAAATAAATAAGCTGACCGTTTCGCGGTCAGCTTATTTTAATGGTTTTCTTTTTTTGAACACTCTTGGCAGACGCCGTAAATTTCTAAACGGTGGTGGCTTACTTTAAAGCCGGTCACATGTGCAGCAAGCTGCTCTACTTCATCAAGGCCGGGATAGTGGAAGTCCACAATTTTACCGCAGCTTTCACAAATGGCGTGATAGTGATCGGATGTAACAAAATCAAATCTGCTGGAAGCATCACCATATGTGAGCTCTTTTACCAGGCCGGATTCCCGGAACACACGCAAGTTGTTATATACCGTCGCTACGCTCATGTTAGGAAATTTTCCTTCCAGAGCTTTATATATATCGTCCGCTGTTGGATGAGCCATAGAGTTAACGAGATATTCCAGAATCGCATGACGTTGAGGAGTAATGCGAACTCCGGTTTCCTTCAACGTTTCTAAGGCTTCTTTTAGTTCATGT
This sequence comes from Bacillus sp. PAMC26543, assembly GCF_014250375.1. Classification (NCBI taxonomy): domain Bacteria; kingdom Bacillati; phylum Bacillota; class Bacilli; order Caryophanales; family Bacillaceae; genus Bacillus; species Bacillus sp. PAMC26543. Next base: position 3,200,101 of record NZ_CP060193.1, read on the forward strand.
GCAGCCATCCGTCATGCACCTCTCTTCTAAAAAAGATTCTTACATTATAATGTTTATAATTAGTGTAACTCTTTTTACGATAATTTGTCAATTGATATTAGGGTAAAAGTTGCAGCATATGCTATGAGGCTGATTGACGATTTTACTTTCCCGACATATCTTTCAGCGTCTGAAGCGCTTCAGCTACATGGTCTTTCACTTTTACCTTTCTCCATTCTTTAATGAGCTGGCCTTCTTTGTCAATCAAAAAAGTGGAGCGTTCAATCCCCATATATTCTTTTCCGAAGTTTTTCTTCAGTTTCCATACATCAAACGCCTCCGCCAGCTTGTGCTCGTCATCGACAAGCAGCAAAAACGGAAGATTATGCTTCTCTTTAAATTTCCCGTGTTTTTCCTCGCTGTCCGGGCTGACGCCGATAATCACAGCATCCAGCTCAGCGAAGTTTTCGTGGCTGTCACGAAAATCGCAGGCTTCAGTTGTGCATCCCGGTGTCATGTCTTTTGGATAAAAGTAAAGGACGATATACTTCCCTTCATAATCCGATAATTTTACTATCTCCCCATGATCGCCTTTCAACTCAATCTCAGGCGCTTTTTGTCCGATTTCAATAGTCATTTCTTTACCTCCGGATGTTTTTGTATTAAGCGTATCCAATTCTTGTCCAGATTACAACTATGACCCTGTATCTTGAGCCTGAATCCGTTGTTCTTGTTTGGAAGCATGCTACAATAGAGGGGACGCAAGGAGATATAGGAGGTTATTATTTTTGTATACAAAATCAGTTGAACTTCACCGTGAAGCATTAGAGCATATTGTCGGCGGTGTAAACAGCCCTTCAAGATCATATAAAGCAGTTGGCGGGGGTTCTCCTGTTGCAATGGAGAAAGCAAATGGCGCTTATTTTTGGGACGTCGACGGAAACAAATACATTGATTATTTGGCGGCTTACGGGCCAATCATCACCGGACATGCCCACCCGCATATTACAGAGGCGATTAAAAAAGCCGCGGAAAACGGTGTATTATATGGAACACCGACAAAACATGAGGTTACTTTTGCAAAGATGCTGAAGGAAGCCATCCCTGCTATGGATAAAGTAAGATTCGTCAATTCAGGGACAGAAGCTGTGATGACGACCATCCGTGTGGCTCGTGCTTACACAGGCCGCACCAAAATCATTAAATTTGCAGGCTGTTATCACGGCCATTCAGATCTTGTGCTCGTAGCGGCCGGCTCCGGTCCGTCTACTCTGGGCACGCCTGACTCAGCCGGTGTACCGAAAAGCATTGCAAACGAGGTCATTACAGTTCCATTTAATGATATTGACAGCTACAAAGCGGCCTTAGAGAAATGGGGCAGTGAAATCGCAGCGGTTCTCGTTGAACCGATTGTCGGCAACTTCGGTATCGTTGAGCCAAAAGAAGGTTTCTTAGAACAAGTAAACGAACTGACACACAATGCGGGCGCCCTCGTTATTTATGATGAAGTCATTACTGCTTTCCGCTTTATGTATGGCGGTGCACAGGATCTTTTACAGGTGAAACCGGATTTAACTGCACTCGGAAAAATTATTGGCGGCGGACTTCCAATTGGAGCCTATGGCGGCAAACAAGAAATTATGGAGCAAGTCGCACCGCTCGGCCCTGCATATCAGGCAGGAACAATGGCCGGAAACCCCGCTTCTATTTTATCTGGCATTGCTTGCCTGGAAGTGCTGAAAGAAGAAGGCGTGTATGAAAAGCTTGACCGTCTTGGCGCTATGCTTGAGGAAGGCATTTTGGCACACGCAGAAACCCATGGCATCACAATAACAGTCAATCGCTTAAAGGGTGCGCTGACGGTTTACTTCTCTGATGAGAAAGTAGAAAATTACGATCAGGCAGAACGCAGTGACGGTGAAACATTCGCTACGTTTTTCAAGCTGATGCTGGAGCGCGGCATTAATCTCGCACCTTCTAAATATGAAGCGTGGTTTATTACAACAGCACATACAGAGCAGGACATTAAAGATACGCTTGCTGCTGTTGAGGATGCTTTTAAACATCTTAAAAAGTAATATTGCACATCCCCGGACAGGAGCTTATAAGCTCCTGTTTTTGTGTACTTTTAAAATGCGTGTAAGATTTTGGTCTTTTTCTTGAGAAATAGCTTGAATAATTGTATTGATCCCTGTATATTACTTAATTGTTTAGCAAATAAACTCACAGGGAATTTTAATGATTAGCCATTTGCTAGGTCAAACAATTTATTATAGAAAGGAATGCACGCACAAACCAATGAAACTTGGTGCCCGCATTTTCAAAACAGGGATCGCGATTACGCTGGCTCTTTATTTAGCTTCGTGGATCGGACTTCCCGCACCGATTTTTGCTGGGATTGCAGCGATATTTGCGATCCAGCCGTCAATTTACCGCTCTTTTCTTATTATTATTGATCAGGTTCAGGCAAATATTATCGGAGCTGTTATTGCCACAGTGTTCGGTCTTATTTTCGGACCCAGTCCGATTATGATCGGATTGACAGCAGTTATTGTTATTACCATAATGCTGAAGCTTAAAATTGAACATACGATTTCGATTGCTCTTGTTACAGTTATTGCGATTTTAGAATCTGCCGGTGACGACTTTTTAATGTTTGCGTTGATCAGAACAAGCACAGTCATTTTAGGGGTACTTTCTTCCTTTATCGTCAACCTGGTGTTCCTGCCGCCTAAGTACGAGACAAAGCTGATTCATAACACAGTCGAAAACACTGAAGAAATTATGAAATGGATCAGGCTGATTATGCGCCAGTCAACAGAGCATTCGATTTTGAAAGAGGATATTGAAAAACTGAAAGAGAAAATGATCAAGCTTGATCAGACATATCTTCTATATAAAGAAGAAAGAAGCTACTTTAAGAAAACGACTTACGTGAAATCAAGAAAACTTGTCCTGTTCAGACAGGCGATAATAACCGCAAACCGGGCGCTCGACACGCTGAAGAAGCTGCATCGCCTGGAAAACGAGATTTATCATATGCCTGAAGAGTTTCAGGAAACGCTGACTGAAGAACTTGATTACCTGCTTCATTGGCACGAGCGGATTTTGATGAGGTTTGTCGGCAAAATTAAACCGCATGATGATACAGATGAAGAAGGCATCCAATACAAACAGCTGCTGACAAAGTCATTCCTTAGAAACCAGCGCAACTCAGATGATGAGCTTCTTGATTATAATATGCTTAATATTATGGCAAGCGCTGTGGAATACCGCGAGCAGCTTGAACATTTAGAAACACTTATTACAAGCTTTCAAACGTACCATCCGAAAGACTGCGAATTGGAAATAGAAGAGTAACCCGGTTCACATCACCGGGTTTTTTTATACAAAAAAATCTTATATCCTTGATCAAAGGATATAAGATCGATGTTTAGTTCAAGTTTTGGATTGTGAATAAGTGCTTGTATTGACTGTCATAATCCATCAGTTCATCATGGGTTCCGGTTTCGATGATTGTTCCGTTTTCCATGACGACAATTTTATCCGCATGTGTGATGGTTGATAAGCGGTGGGCCACAACAAAAGTTGTTCTGTCCTTCGCCAGCTTGTCCATCGCTTCTTGAATGTAGTGCTCACTTTCAAGATCCAAAGCTGAAGTAGCTTCATCCAAGATCAGCAGCGGCGGATTTTTCAGAAATACACGTGCAATGGAAATCCGCTGTTTTTGTCCCCCTGAGAGCTTAACGCCTCTTTCTCCCACACGGGTCTCATACCCTTCCGGAAAACTCATAATAAAATCATGTGCATTGGCTGCTTTTGCGGCTTCCATAATGTCTTCAAGCGTGGCATCAGGTTTTCCGATCGCAATATTTTCTCTAATCGTTTCACTGAATAAAAAGGTATCCTGAAGCACCATGCCAACCTGATTGCGCAGACTTCTTGCTTCATAATCCCGAATATCTGTCCCGTCAATCAATAGGCTGCCGCTTGATACATCATAAAACCTTGGAATCAGGCTGACGAGCGTGGATTTCCCTCCGCCGCTCATTCCAACGAGGGCTACGGTTTCTCCTCTGGTTACTTTTAAAGACACATCGTGAAGGATGTTTTCTTTTCCCTTTTCATATTGAAACGACACATTTCGAAATTCGACTTCTCCGCGGATATGGTCAGCTTTGATGGCATTTGGTTTGTCAGTCAGTTCATACGGCTCGTCAATAAATTCAAATACCCTGTCCATTGAAGCGATTGACTGCGTCAAGGTTGTAGAAGAATTAATCAGCCTTCTGACAGGGTTATACATTCTGTCGATATACCCGACAAACGCAACCATCGTTCCGACTGTCAGCGGTCCGTTGATGACAAAATAGCCGGCGAATGCAATCACGATGAGCGGTGCCAGATCTGTAATGGTGTTGACAACCGCAAAGGTTTTGGCATTCCAATTCGTATGACGGATTGCTTTATCTAAGAAATGGCTGTTTTTTTCATTAAAGTTGGCCTGCTCATGGTCTTCTATCGCAAAACTTCTGATCACTGGCATGCCTTGAATCCGTTCATGCAAATGCCCCTGTACCTGAGCAAGCGCCTGTGACCGCTCTCTTGTCAGCTTTCTTAAACGGCCGTAAAAATACTTCACTGATATACCGTATAACGGAAACAAAATGATGGAAATAAGCGTTAATTTAACGTCCAGTGTCAGCATGATAGAGATCACGATCAAAATCGTCAGCATATCGAGCCATATATTCATCAGACCTGTGATCACAAAATCCTTTGTTTGTTCCACGTCATTGATGACTCGGGAAATGACTTCCCCTGTTCTAGTATTCGCATAGAAACGAAGGCTCAGCTTCTGTATATGATCAAACAGCTTGGCTCTTATATCATAGAGTACCTTGCTGGCTGTCCACTGGGCAAAATATTGCCGATAATATTCAACAGGCGGGCGCAAAATTAAAAATAAGGCGAACATGATCGCCATAATGGTGAACAATGACGTTGTTTTGTCACTGGCCGTGCCGCCTCCTTGAATAATGTCGTCAACTACGTACTTCAGAAGCAATGGGAGAGCAAGCGGAATGGAGAATTTTACGATCCCGATTAATACTGTAATGAAAATTTGCTTCTTATAAGGTTTGACGAATTGCATATAGCGTTTCATAACCCCCACGTTGATTCCCCCTCTCTTTATCATGATGTGTGTGAGCCCATGTGAAAAACCTGTTGTACCCCGCAACAGGTTTTTACGTAACCATTATTTTGTATAGCGCAAATACCGTTCATACCACATATCGACAAACTCGGGTGCAAACGGGCCCTGCCGCTGATGAATCCAATGGAGCAGTGTGTTTAAGTAGTCTCTTAAAATACTGTCAATTTCTTTTGGATAATTCATGGATTTCCGATGATCATCATATTCGTCTTCATCGAGAATATTGTAAGTCATGTCAGGAAAAACCTTAACATCTAAGTCATAATCAATATATTTAATTGCTTCGCCATCATAGGCAAACGGAGAACTGATGTTGCAATAATAATGAACCCCGTCTTCCCTCAGCATCCCGATGACATTAAACCATTGTCTTGCGTGAAAATAACAGATTGCGGGCTCTCTGGTTATCCATGTCCGGCCGTCTGATTCGGTTACCATCGTCCGGTCATTGGCTCCGATGACACACATTTCTGTACTTTTTAAGATTGTTGTCTCATTCCAAATTCTATGAATCAGCCCATTATGCTTATAGCTGTGAATTTGAATGGTTTCTCCTTCCTTGGGATAACCCATATTTCTCCCCTACTTTCTATAAAGCCCTACAGTTAGTATGTCCAAATTTGCTTACCGACAACGTCTTTTACCTATTATAACGTTACAAATTGAAAAATGAAAATAAAAGAGCCATTCCGGCTTGGGAATGGCACATTCCTGCTCTACACATAGGAAGACGGCTTTTCTGAGCTGCGATATGAACGAATCACCTGCTCTGTCTGTTTCTGAAACGTATCCTGTATATCAGCAAGATGCTTTCGTTTTACCGCAATTTCATCCTGAATACCGCGCAGCCTTGCATCCCTTTCCAAGTGCCGGAGTTCTGCTTCGATTTCTTTGCAGCGGTCGAGCTCTGATTGGAGATCGAGAAGCTTGTCCATCGTTTTCATCTGTTCTATTACCAGCTTTTCAAATTCCGTCATCGGTTCCTCCTTCAGCCTGGTCAAAGTCTAAACGTTTCCACCATTAATCATTTCGATTCTGATCTAAGCAAACCCTTTGACTCATTCTGTTGAGCTTTCACAAGTTTTGTCGTTTTTCAAACAGAAAAAAGCACTTCCACCCGAAGATGAAGTGCTTTTTTCTGTTTCAGTGATTAGCTGTTTTGTTGTTTGTTTTGTTCAGCAGATTGGTTTTGCTGTCTTACCTGCTGTGTGTTAGTTTCGCTTGCGAATTCAGTGCCGAATTGACCTTGTTGGCCAGCAGCTGATTGTTGGTTTTGTTTTCTGACTTGCTGAGCGTTTGTTTCGCTAGCAAATTCAGTACCGAATTGACCTTGACCAGCAGCTGATTGTTGGTTTTGTTTTCTGACTTGTTGAGCGTTTGTTTTGCTGAAGTTATTTGAGTTAGCCATTGTTATCACCTCCACGGTCATTAGAATGTGCAGGTAATCGAGTGGCTATTCCTTTTTTCAAAAAAATTTTTTAAACGAGCAGTGAGCGCCCGCCGTCAACGATAATGGTCTGCCCTCGGATCATGTCAGCTTTTGATGACACTAAAAATTCAACCGTATCGACCATATCTTTAATCTCTACCATACGTCCCGCCGGGGTATTTTGACGCGCATCCTCCAAAAGGTCTTCTCTGTTCGGGAAGTGTTTGAGCGCATCTGTGTCAATCGCTCCGCCTGATACCGCATTTACGATAATCTGTTTTGGTGAAAGCTCTACTGCGAGATAACGGGTTAAAGCCTCTAACGCAGCTTTTGACACACCAACTGTCGTATAGTTTTCAAGGTAGCGGATTGAACCTAATGAGCTGATGCTGACGATATGACCGCCGCCGTTTTTCTCCATCAGCTTTGCCGCTTCCTGAGCGCAGAAAAGCAAGGCTTTTGCATTGATGTTCATCGTCCAGTCCCAATGTGTCTCCTCTAATTCCATAACCGGTCTCAGTACGCCTGATGCAGCGTTATTAACAAAAACATCCAGTCTTCCAAAGGTTTCATCAATTTGCTGAAACATCTCTTTAATTTTTGCGGGCTGGCCTACGTTTGCTTTTACGATAAGCACTTTCACGCCAAGTTTTTCGATTTCTTCCGCTGTTTCCAGAGCGGCTTTTTTGCTGCGTGCATAGTTAATGACAATATTATAGCCGTTTTCCGCAAGTCTGATCGCCGCTGCTTTTCCGACGCCGCGGCTGCTTCCTGTTACGAGTGCGCATTTATTTTGTTCCATTTTTTCCTCAGCTCCTTGTAGCGTATAGTTCTCTTCATTCCACAAACAATAATGGCAAGAACTTTAAAGGGGGTCTTCTGTTATGTATGTCGGACGAGATATGAGCGAATTGACCATGATTTCCAAAAAGGACTGGAAAAACAGTGAACTCGCCTTTTTTCATCATGCCTTTCAGCAAATTATGCCTTATTTGAACGAAGAAGGCCAATCAAAATACCGTGAATTAACGCAAGAGATTGAAGCGCGCGGCGGAATGAAGCGTAATGAAGCAGACTACAGCCACGGCACGCGCGTCAGTTATGATTAAGGACTCTTACCGAGCAGCCGAATTAAATGACTCCGGCTGCTTCCACTGCCATCTTCCAAATTTTCTGGTGTGACACTGGAAACGCGAATTCTTCAAGCTCTTCCTTCGTTACTTTTTTTAGGTCTGCAGTATCCGACACTTGTTTTACTTTACCGAAAAACACAGAAATATTCCATACCAGGTGGGTGAAAACATGCTCCACTACACCTTGGAGGTCACTGATTTCAGCTTTTATGCCAAAATCACTTTCTAAAAATGCAGTGAGCTGCTCGCGCTCTGTTTTGATTCCTTTTTGCGTTTCAAGATTCGGGAATTCCCACAGATTGGCAAGCAGTCCCTTAGACGGGCGTTTATGAATATAGACTTGTCCGTCATCATCTGTCAGTACAATTGCAGCCATTGTTTTGATTCCCGGTTTTTTCTTTTTGCTTTTCACCGGGAGTTCTCGTTCAGTGCCTTCTGCAAACGCTGAGCAATGCTGCTGAACAGGACAAAGCAGGCAAGAAGGTGATTTCGGCGTACAGATGATGGCTCCCAGCTCCATTAAACCCTGATTGAATTCAGAGGGTTTTTCTTTTGAAATAAACGCACGGACTGCTTCTTCAAAAATCGTTCTTGTTTTTGGCTTGGCAATATCATCCCAGATGGACAGAATTCTCGACATGACACGCATCACATTTCCGTCAACCGCGGGAATCGGTTTATTGTATGCGATGCTTAGCACCGCTCCTTTTGTGTAAGGGCCTACGCCTTTTAAGCCGCCGAACTCTTTTTCTTCTGACGGAACAACTCCCCCGTATTGCTGCTTCACTTCTTTAACCGCACTTTGCAGGTTTCTGACCCGCGAATAATAACCGAGGCCTTCCCATGCTTTGAGCACTTTTTCTTCATCGGCATCAGCGAGCGCTTCTACTGTCGGGAATTGCTCCACAAACCGTAAAAAGTAAGGAATGACCGTCTCTACCCTCGTTTGCTGGAGCATCACTTCAGATACCCATACTTTATACGGATCCTGGTCCTCTCTCCACGGCAGAATGCGCTGTTCTCTTTCGAACCAGTTAATTAAATCATTTTGAAATTGCTGTATATCTTTTTGTTTTACCTTATCTTCAAGTACGTTCATATGTGTTTCTCCCCAGTCTCTCGCGCCCCGCTTTTCTTTAGACTGTTTTTTGTTGTACACTAAGGGCACAGTACGATAATATGTTACATTAAATAGAAGTAAAGAAAAAGCGGAAACATATGAGAACGATTAAACAGGTTAAAAGATTGGGTATATAAAAATAGGTAATGTCTTACAAAAGTGAATGTGCAGGATACACCTGCAAGGAGGTCACCTATGGATACGGGCACACATGTTGTCATGGGCATCGCCCTCGGCGGAATCGCGACACTGGATCCGGTTGTCGGAACAGATCCGGCAATGGCTCACGCAGTCATGATCGCTACGCTTGCGGGCTCACAGGCTCCTGATATTGATACTGTGTTAAAACTTAAAAACAATGCTGTTTATATAAGAAATCACAGAGGCTTTACCCATTCTATTCCCGCCGTTTTGTTTTGGTCTGTCATCATTCCGGCGATTTTGTATTTATTTTATCCGCAGGCTGATTTTCTGCATCTGTGGCTGTGGACATTGCTGGCAGTTGTGCTACATGTATTTGTTGACATTTTCAACGCGTACGGAACACAAGCCATCCGGCCGTTTTCGAAAAAAATGGGTGGCACTCGGGCTGATTAACACATTTGATCCGTTTATATTTATCAGCCATCTGGCGGCCATCGCGGTTTGGTATGTCGGCGGCAGCCCCGGTATCACATTTCTCACCTTATACGTAATACTGGCAGGCTATTATATTTTGCGCCTGATGATGCAGCTGCGAATCAAACGGCAGCTCCGTGAGATGATTCATGAAGAGATCGAAAGCATTATCATTTCGCCGACAATGAAATTCAGGCAATGGCGGATTGCGGTTACAACTGCGCATGCTTTTTATGTAGGAAGGAGCATGGACGGGCACGTGGTGATACTTGATACGTTTAATCGGGTGCCTGTGCCTGAAACCGACGTTATGCAAGCGGCGAAGCAGGATGATAACATTGCGGCGTTTCTTTCGTTCTCCCCGGTTTACAGGTGGGAAGTGGATACGTATAAGGATCATTACGAGGTACGGTTTATTGACCTGCGTTATCGGAGTAAAGGGCACTATCCGTTTGTCGCAATTGTTCATATCAGTCATGATCTTGAGATACGCTCATCTTATACCGGCTGGATATTCAGCGAAGAAAAGCTTCAGAAAAAATTAAAGCTCGGCTCTATTTAGAGCCGGGCTTTTTTGCGTCTTGTATAAAAAACAGCTAAGAGCAGACTGATGAAAGACATCACTGCGGATATTTTAAAATATGGCGGATAGTAGGTGAGTTCAATTTGATTGTCTCCCTTTTGCGCCTTAAAACCGATAAAAGTGTAATCGGCTTTTTCAATTTTCTGCTGTTTTCCGTTAATTTTCAGCTCCCAGCCTTTCTCATACGGAATCGGGAGCATGATGTACTGGGGTTTAGAATTGTGATATGTGAATGTCAGCTTGTTTTTATTCCATTCCAGGCTGTCTGTTCTCTCTGTTTTGTTTTTCGACACAGCGTTTTTTAATGTTTGATAATTTTCTGCATAAAGCGCTATGTGTGAAAGCTCGTACGTTCCTTTCGGAAGCCTGATCGAGATATGATCTGATTTAGGCACTCTGATGGTTAAATCATTTACACCCGTTTTATAGATCGATTGATTGGATTTTCTTGTTGTGACATAATCATTTACCTTTAGCGTAAATCCTTTGTCTTTTGCTTTGCTTTTTAAATAAAAACTGACATAGTAATCGCCCGGACCGGCTGACGCCTTTTTCGGAGTGATGATCAATTCTCCGCCGTTTTCTCCAGTTACAGTGAGGAGTCCGTTTTGATATTGAGCTTGTTTTGCAGTGATGTCCGATTTGGAGATCAGATTCGCCAGATCAGGCGGCTGCTCTGTTTTTTCAGTTGGATCTGCTAATACAATTCCTTTCAGCATCGCTTGTTCTTTCGCAAGAGTCGGCAATTTTTCCAAATCCTTTTCTGAGTAAACTTTATCTGCTGATTTGGCAAAAGGAAGCATGTATTGATTTTCATAAACGGTGTAGTGCTCTGATTCCATATGTTTTGTAAAGCCGTATGGAACATTCGCTTCGTTTATTTTTTCCGTCATATAATATCTGCCGTAAAGCAAGCTGTACAAATTCGCTCTGTCCCCCAATGAAGCGTAGCGGCTGACGCTTTCTCTTCCCATATCGATGCGAAGATCATTCCAATAGAAGGAGAGCAAATGGCTGTTTAAAATGCTCGAGTAGGCGCTGAATCCATTAAACCCGTAAATAATCGGAGTGTTATTGCGGACGCCATTCATCCAGTCGATTCTCACGAGCGGATCATTGTCTTCCTTTTGCACACGTCTGATGAGCTGAGATTGTTCGTCTCCTTTGTATTCCTCGCTTGTAATATAGGATTTTGAGACACTGTCCAGCCCGCCTCCTTCTGAGAGCGCATATTTCTGATAGGTGTTAGCGACAAGCAGCGAAGACAGAATCACCACACCGTATACAGCCAGCTTTGCCCGTTTTTTCACAAAAACTGCGGCAAACAAAGCAGCGATTGTCAGGAACAAAAGCAGTAGGATGCTTTCATTCGCTGGCTTCCATATATCAAGCTCATACCTTTGGACATGATACCAATAAAGAAGCAGAACAATCGCTGCTGCAGGAAGCAGTTCTTTCCGCCTCAGCTCCTGCAGCTGTGATAAACCTGCGGCGGCTGCTCCGGCGATTGTAAAGGCCAAAATATATTCAAACCGGTTTTGCGGCGCGGAAAAGCCGTTAAAGGCGCTTGCCGCGTACGGACTGAAATGAAAGAGGATAAACAGAAGGCTCAATCCGGCAAAAAGGCGAAACACCCGGTGTTTATAAAAAGAAATGACAAACAAAAACAGCAAAAAGATGGCTGGCACCACGATAATCCTGCTTGAAAATAAAATATTATCATCGAAATTCAGCCACTCTATTTTTTCATTATACGGAGGGCGCAGGTTATTTAAATACCCGTAAACCACCGGCACAAATACCGCCGCACTGATACCGAAAGAAATGAGTCCCGAGACTAAAAACATTCTGCATTGAACCCATTTTTTCACTTCATGATCTTCCAGCTTGATCAGCCATCTGAACAAAATATAAATTCCAATGAAAATCAGATTTATGTATGCAAAGTAAAAATTGTTGATTAAGCTCAGTGAGCAAGCAATGATAAACCATGCCGGACGCCGCTCCCTGATGATTTTTTCCGCTCCGAGCACGAGAAGCGGGAGCCAAATCATTGTATCGGTGAAAAATTCCCAATACGCTTCATGGCGAAAGTAAATAATCGATACTCCGTATAGTACAGCACCCGTAAACGCCGCTGCTCTGCGTTTGAGCAAATAGCTGAAAACAGAAGCTGCTGTAAAAATAATCAGACTCAGCTTAAAAATGCTGATAAAAACGGCTGACTGTGCCCAAAAAAGCGTATCCGCCTCACCGATGAGATGAACCGATTGCAGCAGCCAAACTGCGGCGGATGTCGCAAGAAAAAGGAAAGAAGCAGAAAAATAATAGCCAAGCTGACTGAATGTGCCGCCGCCGAGTCCGAATGAATAATGATAGAAAAAGTTTCCTTGCGTGTATTGTTCATATAATAATTTCTTAAATACGATCATTTGCGCCAGTCCGTCACCGGGACCGGTCATATATCTGCCTTCCGCCCATTCTTTCACAAAAAAAGCGTGCGCAAGAACGGCTATGAACAGACTGGCCGCATAAATCATGACATGTTTTCTTTTTTTCATAAGAGGTCTCCAGTCTTGCCGTTAACTGTAAGCATGCAAAAAAGCACTGCCAATGGCAATTGATTCATTTCAGTGCAGTTTGGTCAGGCGCCGCATGTTTTTCAATTCGTTCGTTTCAGGCAGATCTTTGCTCGGGATATTTGCTTCTTTGATCAAATAATGCGGACGTTTTTTTGTTTCGTAATAGATTCTGCCGATGTATTCTCCTATGATGCCAAGGCTTAACAGCTGAACCCCGCCAAGGAATAAGACCGCAGATATAATTGTGAAATATCCGGGTACAGAAATACCGTTTGTAAGAATTTTGACGAACGTGGCTATGATATAAATAAGAGAGAGCAGCAATACAAAAATGCCGGTGTAAAAGCATATTCTCAGCGGTTTATGGTTAAAGGAGACAACGCCGTCCATTCCGTAATTAAAAAGGCTGCTGAATGACCATTTGGATGTGCCGTTTTTTCTTTCGACATTTTCGTAAAAAACAATTTTCTGTTCGAAGCCGATCCAGCAAAACAGGCCTTTTGAAAAGCGGTTGCCTTCGCTCAATTTCAAAAGTGCATCCACAGCTTGGCGGCTTAACAGACGAAAGTCTCCGACACCGTCACGCAAATCAACTTCCACCGCTTTATTAATGAACTTGTAGTAAAGGGACGAAAGAAGCGAACGCACGGGGTTATCCCCTTTTCTGTTCCTCTGGGCAATGACTTGATCATAGCCTTCCTCGTAGCCTTTGATAAAGTCCTTCAGCAAATAGGTCGGATGCTGCAAATCGGCGTCCATCACGACAACTGCCTCGCCTTGAACATGTTCAAATCCGGCCAAGATCGCGGCTTCTTTTCCAAAGTTTCGCGAAAATGATATGTATTTCACTCGGCTGCATTTGGATGCCAGGTCTTTGATCTGCTGAAGCGTGTCATCAATACTTCCGTCGTTAATGAAGAATATTTCATAATCATAATGAATGTTTTTGAATTCCTTTTTTAAAGATTCATGAATGAGTTTGACATTATAACCTTCATTGTAAGACGGGATAATAATCGAGATTAATCCTTGCTTCATTAAGGCACCTTCTTTTTTTATTCTTTTTAAGTATTGCCTTAGGGGAATTGTACACAAATCTTCAGTAAGGCTATTCCTTTTTTTAAAGTCGTTTAAACCTGTTTTTTGTTACATTTTTGGTATGACATTTGAGTATATGTAATGTTATTTTGTCAGGTTTAAAATAGAGTATGAAAAAAAAGCATAGAAAAAGTCTGCCATTTCGACAGACGGTGCAAAGAAAATCTGACTTATTGGTTTTCAAGATATTCTAAAATAAGCTGATTCACGATGGCCGGCTTTTCGTGGCTGATCCAATGGGACGCTTCATCCACAAATATTAAATGCCCGTTTGGACAGCGTCTTGCTGTTTCTTTTGCAAGCTTTCTGCTTAAAAAGCGGTCTTCCATTCCCCAGATCATCCGGTAAGGGGCTGTATGGCATTCGCGGGAATTTTCTGCAAGGCTGCCTTTTCTGAGGGCCCTGTACCAGTTCAGCATTGACGTCAGGGCGCCAGGCTGCTTCCACGCTTCTTTGTACTTATTGATATCCTCAGAAGAAAAAAGCTCCGGCCGATCAGATAGCCCGATGGCTTTATCTAATTTCTCATAGTCGTTTTCTGTTAACGCGGCCTCCGGTTTGTCCGGCAGCTGGAAGAAGGCAATGTATGAGCTTTTCAGCCATTGCGGAGGGTAGACTGGCGTTACGGTTTTCATGACGTGCGGATGCGGTATGTTAATGGCGATAAGCTTTTCAAGATATTCCGGACGTGTTGATGCCAAGTGCCAGGCTACTGCTCCTCCCCAGTCATGACCGATCACGATTGCTTTTTGATCAGTGAATTGCGAAATAAGCCCAATGATATCATCTCTTAATGTATCAATCCGATATGCCTCAATTCCTTCCGGTTTGTCACTGAGATTGTAACCTCGCTGATCAGGAGCAATCACCCGGTACCCCGCGTCCGCAAGCGGTTTGATTTGGTTTTTCCAGCCATACCAAAACTCAGGAAATCCATGGAGCAGGACGATAAGCGGGCCGTCCTCCGGTCCTGCAGAAGCAACGTGGAGTGTGATTCCATTTGTTTTGACAAACTGGCTGTTAACTCCTTCCACTTAAATCTCCTCCTTGACTTTGCGTCATATGTTTCAGCCTTTTCTCTGTCAGTATAAAAGTGATGATACAAGCAGCAACAAGCAAGATCAGCTGAAGGATGATAAAGCTTGATCTCAGGAGCACCCCGGCCCCCAAGACAATCAAACCTGACAGGATCATGAGCGCCGCACTGTAACGGTTGGCTTCATTCCATAACTTTTGATCTGACATTGAGCGTCTCGTTCTGAATCCATATACACTGTTAATGGATTTTGGAGGGAACAATTTGATAAAAAGACCTGCAATGATCATGAGCCCTCCGCCGACTAAACATGCCATCTGATCATCTCCTCTCTCATTGTTACGTTCAGAAAGAAGAAATGTTTCAATATCCTGACAAAAAGACAAGCATGAGCCTGTCTATTTAGCGTATTTGTAAATCCTTTGTCGGAATATAGCCTTTTATCCCGCCGTGATCAACGAATGCCCAGCTGAAATCAAATCCTCCGTTTTCACTGAATCCCCAGCCGAGCAAAGTGACTTCTGTCCCCGAGGAAAGCTGCTTGGCTTTTCCATTTTCCGGTGTTGGAGAATAGAAGGCAGTCTGTTTTGCTGTTTTTGCTTGACTTGCGGTTTTCATTAAGAAGTGTGTTGAAATATATCCTTTTTTTCCTTTGAATTCGATTTGAGCCCAATCAGCATTAGCAAATCCCTTTACAGTGACTTTCTGTTCAGATGATACTGTGCCGAGAATCGCGCTTTTTTGTTTTGGCTCAGCCCGGACATTCAGTTTTCCTGCTTTAATCATATAAGAATCTGATGATGGCATAGAGACATTTATGGTCTGAAGGGTTGCAGCTTTTGCTGCGGGAGCAGTGCTAAATGCGGTAAAACTCAGTCCTGCGGCGGCAGTTAAAGCGAGCAATACTTGTTTCTTTTTCATACATAGCTCCTCCTCGCATTTTGACAAGATATAAGAGGTATTCCCTGATTGCCCGGAGGATGAAACACTTTTTGTTTATTTTTTCTAACAGTTAAGGAAATTTTAAGGTTTGTAAGGTGTACATTACATTCTAATCTTTGTATGATACATTATGTAAGGTATACGTTACATAATGAGAGAGGATCAAATAAGATGAAGCACGGGGTTCGTAATTGTGTAAAAGAATACAGAAAAGCTAAAGGATGGACACAGGATCAGCTGGCAGAAAACATTCAAGTGACAAGACAGACGGTCATTGCAATTGAAAAACAAAGATATGAACCCTCGATAGGCACTGCAATTAAATTATCTTCAGTGTTAGAGTGCTCATTAGATCAATTATTCTGGATAGAAGGAGACAAATAATATGAACATGACGTATCGTACTGTTTTTGCAAACTTTGCTTCCCATTTTATTGTGTGTCCTTTATTGGCATTCACCTTCAACTTTAACACTTCTGTTAGCAGTCATCGGAACTGCACGAGTTCTTTATTCTGCCGCACATATTCATAGAAATAAACTCTGGGGAAACGTACACTTTCAGAATGACCAACGCACCCGCTCAAATGCTCATTTCGCGGGCTATATATCACATTGGGTGATGATTGTTATTTTGCTTATAGGTGTTGTTCTTATTCATCAATCCATGCTTCCTCTGTCCTATCTGCAGCTGATTGCATATACTGCTTTTCTTGGTTTTATGCTTAGAATGGTGATTAGTGATGCACTTAATACAAATGTGTAAAAAACAGCCTGCCGTACTTTGCCGGCAGGCTGTGTTAATGTAAAAGCCCTCTGCTTTGGTTTAAGTAATCATTCACGTCTTCACGGCCGCTTTGGAAAAGGTGGAGCTGGCCGCCATAGTTCTCAATCCACTGTGTGACGATTTTTTCGGTCATTTTTTCGCCTTGGTAGGCGTGTCCGGCTTTTGCATAGGTTGCTTCAAAGTCGCTCCATAACAATTCCACCCATGTTTTCGCCTGAATGTAGCTGATCATATCGTTTTTTTCCAGAAGCAGATTTGTCAGTTTCTCAATATACGTATTCATTTGGTGGTCTCCTTTCCTTCAGGAAAAAAATTACGCTTTAAAACTTCATGTTCTCCATATACTAACCTTACGTCTTCATCTGGCAAGACGCAACTTTTTGATCTCGAACCTAGGGGGATATGACATGGTCCGCAATAAAGAAAAAGGATTTCCTTACGAAAACGAAAACAAGTTTCAAGGTGAACCGAGAGCAAAGGACGACTATGCTTCAAAGCGTCCTGACGGGTCAATCAACCAGCATCCTCAGGAAAAAATGAGAGCCTCCGGCAAACGATAAAAGAAGAACAGCTGCACATGTGCAGCTGTTTTTTTACCCTTTATTGACTTGATACTCATAGACGCTTTTCTTTTCTGACAGATGCGCAAATGTTGAGAGCACCAGTCCGCACGCGGTCATCAGCGCTCCTCCCGCAAACAGCCAGGAATAAGAGCCGGTTCCGCTTAAAATGATGCCGCCGATCCAAGCACCGAGCGCATTGGCCAGGTTAAATGCAGACACACTCACAGCTGCGGCGATCGTTGTTCCGTTCTCAGATGAAGAAAGCACCTTTGTTTGCAAAAGAGGCGGTGTGCCGAATGCGCAAGCTCCAAATAAGAAAGTCGCGACAATGGCTGCGGCCGGATAAACGGCGATGTACGGGAATACCGCAAGTACGCCGATCAAACCGATCATGACGCCAATCATGGTCCGGGTCAGCAGAGGAAGCGGCACTTTTCCCGCAAAGAAATTTCCCGCAACCCCTCCCAACCCATAGGCGAAGAGGGCGCCTGTAATGCCGACTGTGCTGAATCCCGCTGAATTTCTTAAAATCGGTTCGATAAATGTATACGCGATAAATACGCCTGAATAGCCTAAAATTGTAATCGCAAAGGAGTACAGCACCTGTTTATGTTTAAATACTCCCCACTCATTCATGAGCATCGGGATGACTTTTGGTTTTCTGTTCGGCACGGTAGCCATCAGGCCTACAAATCCGATCACTCCAAGCACCGTAATGATGGAAAACACGACTCTCCAGTTTAGGACATCACCCAAGTAGGAACCGAATGGAACACCCAGCATCAAAGCCACTGTTAAACCGCCGTTCATAGACGCAGCGGCTGCGGCGCGTTTTTCCGGCGGCACCATTTCACTAGCGAATACCATCGCAATCGCAAAGAAAGCGCCGTGAATGGAAGCAGATAAAATTCTTGAGACCGCCAATACCGCAAAATTCGGTGCCAGTGCGCTCATCAGGTTGGAAAGGATGAAAATCCCCATCAATCCAAGAAGCACCGGCTTTCTCGGGAGCTTGACAGAAACAATCGTGACGAGCGGGCCTGTCACACAGACGCTTGCCGCATAAGCGGTGACAAGGAGTCCCGCAGAGGAAACATGTATATGAAAGTCATCGGCAATCGACGTCAAAATACCCATCACCGCATATTCTGTGTATCCAATTGAAAACGTGCAGATCATTAGAACAAAAATAATTAATTTTACTGATGGATTTTTCATACTCAACGTCATCGCCTCCTTTAATGTGAAAAAACAACGAGTTCCATCTTAAAAGAAATCCAGGGTGAATTCAATCATTTTTTCTCTAAAAATCGCCTTGAGTGTGCTCAAATAAAAAAGAGGCTGATATTCAGCCTCTCGGTTATCCCTGCTTCTTTTGCTGTAATACTGAGATTGGAAGCGCTTCTTCTTGATCGGGAGCCGATGTTCTGTATCCCCAAGCGAAAACGCCATTTAAATAGTTAATGCGAAACTCGTCCTCAGAGCCGTCCACAACATACGTTTCTCCCGGCGTGAAGTCCTCCGGGTTCAGCAAGTATGCCTTTGCCATGGCAATTTTCCGTTCGAGCACTGCCAGTTCATTTATGATTCCAAGCTGTTCCGCTTTTCTTGCTTTTTCAGAGAGTCCTGCGATTTCTGTATTGAGTTCGTGCGTTGTCATTTGACTGTATCGTTTCTCCATTTTCAGCTACTCCTCTTCCTGCAGAAATTGCTCGATTAAATCGAGTGAGAATCCTTTTCTGAATAAAAATTGTTTGACCTTCATGGCACTTTCATAGGAGCCGTCATAACGGTATTTTCTAAACGCTTTTTCCGCATGAAGACGCAGCGCTTCTTTTTCAGTGTCTTCATCATTTTCGTATTCAATCTGCTCCAGCGCCGCAGAGATGACATCAAATGAGAAGCCTTTGCGCTGCAGCTGCATCTGTGCTCGCTGTTTGATTTCTTTTGAAGAGAGTTTCTTGTCTTTCTTCAGAAGCTTTTCGATATGCTTAACTGCTTTTTCCGTCTGTTCTTCAAAGGAGAAAGAACTCAGCGTATCTTTGATGGTGTCGTCATCAATCCCCTTCGCTTTCAGCTCTCTGAACAAAACGTCAGGCCCTTTTCCGTTTGTTTTTTTGTGGGTGCTCACGTAGGCCGCCGCAAACTCTTGGTCATTTAAATAGTTGTAATCGTTCAGCTTATGAATCACTTCCGCAATGACGGGCGCCGAGGTATCTTTTTTCTTTAAATGGTCTTCTACCTCTTTCGTTGACCGCATTCGATAGGATAAAAAATCAATCGCACGGTTGAAGCCTTTTTTCACTTCATCTCCGTATTGAATCTCAATGATCTCGAGGTCATCAAGCTCTTTTCCCTTTGTAAGCTCAAATTTCACGAGCACATCTGCGTCAACACTGAAAGCATATTTTTCATCCAGAAAAATATTAAAGCGTTCCGTATTCTTCTTTTGCGCTGAAATCTTTGTAATAAATGGCATCTTAATCTCCCTTCTCCGGTCTCAAACGCGTTTTCTATGATCAAAATGAGGTAAAGTATAGGTATCAGAACGATGAGGAGAGATGTTTATGAATATTGCAATGACGGGCGGAACGGGTTTTCTCGGTACGCATCTGACTGGCGTCCTCACCCGCCAGGGACATCATGTTTATATTTTATCAAGAAACGCGCCAAAAACTGAACAAAAAAATATCAATTATGTCCAATGGCTGACTGAAGAAGCTGCGCCTGAACAAGAACTTCCTCATATTGATGTTTGGGTAAATCTTGCGGGAAAATCGATTTTTGGCCGCTGGAATGAAAAAACGAAGCAGCAAATTCTCTCCAGCCGGATCGATGCAACCCGGGAAGTACGGCGGCTTATTCATAAACAGGCGGAAAAACCGAAGGCGCTTATTCAAGCCAGTGCAGTGGGCATTTACGGCACTAGCCTTGAAAAAACCTTTACAGAAGACTCTCCCACGTCGGACGAGGATTTTCTCAGCCACACTGCACATATGTGGGAACGGGAAGGGCAAAATATAGAAATGATGGGCATTCGAACGGTTTACGCGAGATTTGGCGTGATGCTCGGAGAAAAAGGCGCTCTCCCGCTGATGGTTCTGCCATATAAGCTGCTGGCTGGCGGAACGATCGGGACGGGCAATCAGTGGCTGTCCTGGATTCACGTGGAGGACGCCGCCCAGCTGATTGCATATGCAATCGAAAACGACAGCATCTCAGGTCCTGTTAATGTGACAGCGCCTAATCCGGTTGAAATGAAGCAGTTCGGAAAAACGATTGCACGGGTGAAACACCGTCCCCACTGGCTCCCCGTTCCAGCATTCTTTTTATCAAAAGCATTGGGGGAAATGAGCCTGCTTATTGTGAAAGGACAGCGCGCTCTGCCTAAAAAAGCAATTACGTCCGGATTCCGTTTTACATATTCAGACCTTGAATTCGCCCTCTCGCAGCTGCTGACGGACCGAAAGGCTGTATAAAAACGGAAGGAAGCGTCAACCTTAAGAATAACATGGTTGAAGGAGGTCCTTTTATGGAAAAGAAGAGGGAGAAGCACCAGCAAGGAGCCAACCTGAAGAAAATGCAGGAAGTTCTTTATTCGAGTGAATTTAAAAAGGCGGAAAAAGCTGCTAAGCGGAAGTAGGGATACATAGCGCCAGAAAGCAGATACTATGTTTGTTTGATATCACTTTTTAGGGGGAATTTGATATGGGCAGAAATCATATCCACAAAAACCGTGATAAAAACAAACAAAAACTTCCTCAGGTTCCCGATGCGTTAAAACGAGAAACTGACGGCGTTTACGAGGAATATTCAAGCGAACTCGCTGATGCGGATGACCGCGAAGCGCAGGAGCGCGCAAAAGCGGCCGACAGCAGAGCGAAAAGCAAAAAACGTTAATGAAAAACCCCTTGTCTCTGCTTGAGACAGGGGGTTTTTTACAGCTCGGTGAACCGTTCCTTTATCGGTGTGCGTTTTTTCACTTCCGGCATTTCATCAGGATAGCCTGTTTGTATGATCGCGGCGAAGCGCTCGTTATCCTGTAAACCGAAGGCTTGATGCACGTCTTTATCATAGAGGATCTTTCCGCTTTTCCAAACCATGCCAATTCCTTTTTCCCAGGCAAGAAGCTGGAGGTTTTGAATCAATGAGCTGGTTGCCGCAAAATCATCATCTCTTGCTCTTTCGTTCTCATCTTCCTGAAATACAACGAGCAGAAATCCAGGCACACGGCTGAGTGTCTTTTTGAAATTTTGGAGTTTTTCTTCCGTCATGTCCGGCTTTGATTTTTTAGAAAATGAAGCAAAGGTTTTAATCAAGCTTGCTTTTCCTGTTTCACTGGAAACGTAAATAAATCTCCAAGGCTCCGTCACTCTGTGATTTGGCGCATATTTTGCCGTTTCTAGCATGTCAAGGATGACAGCCGGAGGTACGGGATCTTGTTTAAATTTACGGATTGATCTTCTGCTGCGTATGATATCCCGCAGTGCTGAATCTTGATTTATCTGTTCGGCTTGAGGCATACCGCTTCACCCTTTCTACCCAATTGAAAATGATTATCAATCATAATCATAACGGAAAGTGCAGCTTTTTGTAAACCGTCAGCCATATTAGATTTCAAGAATCCGAGTTTCTGAGTAAACGGCAGTCCCTGTCATGTTCACTTTGATGTGATCGTTATCTCCATTTATTTCAATTTCCACTCTTCCGTCTTTCCCCATCTCCTGTCCTTGTTCAATGATGAATGTACGCTGCCCGGACCGGCCGTATTGCTGCATGTAAGCTCCCATCACACCGGATGCTGTGCCAGTCACGGGATCTTCTATTGTTCCTGAATACGGCGACGAAAAGTGGCGCCCGTGCAGGTCGCTGTCAGAGTGAATCGTTTCAAAGGTAAACGGATGCACTGAGGCTTTTGGCAGATCAACTAGAACTTCCGGAAATTGTTTGTTATTCGGCACCATTTTTTTAGAGGCTTCTAATGATTTGAGCGGAACGATTGCAGTCCATATGCCTGTACTGCCAAAAACAATTGGAAGGTCCTCATGAAAGTCCTCCGCCGTAATTCCCAATGCGTCCGCGAGCCTTTCCCGGTCGCCCGTAAATGGTTTGAATTTCGGAGCAGCCTGTTCCAGCGTGATATGGATGCGACCCTCTTTTTCAGAAATGTTTGCTGGCAAGTTACCGGCTTTTGTCTGGATGCTGTACGTTTTACCAATCTCCAGCCTTCCTTTTTCACATAATGCGTATAGGGAAGCGACCGTCGCATGTCCGCATAAATTCATTTCGTGTCCAGGAGTGAAGTAACGGAGTTCAAGATCAGCCGCCTCGCTGTTCCGAATAAAGGAGGTTTCTGAATATCCTGCGATTTCAGCTATTCTCTGCATTTCTTCTTCTGTGTAATGGTCCCCGTGCAATACCACACCCGCGGGGTTTCCTTTGCCGGGATTTTCCGTAAATGCTTCATATTTTAATACCTCTGCTTTCATTCGCCTGCCATCCTTTCTACATCAATGTCTCTGTCAGTATAACAAAATATTAGAGGGAATTTTCAGTCAATATCAAAAACCCATTTTCTTTGCAGAGAAAATGGGTTCTTACAATCAGGAATTTCTTGTTTTATAGAGCAAATAAATAAAATAGGGGGCGCCGATCGCCGCTGTAAAAACGCCTGCCGGGACTTCGACCGGGGCAAATAGGGTTCTGCCGATGATGTCTGCTCCTAATACGAGCAGAGCCCCGATCAGTGCAGATGCCGGGAGCAGCGCACCGTAAGACGAGCCGACGAGACGCCTTGCGATGTGCGGCGCCATCAGACCGACAAAACCAATCGTTCCGGCAACCGAAACCGCACAGCCCGTAAGAGCCGTACTCAGCAGCAGGAGGAAGAACCGGTTTCTTTGCACGGAGCTTCCCGCGCCTGCCGCAATATCTTCACCGAGCATCTGTATATTCATATTTTTAAGACAGATAAAACAAATGAATAAGAGAATGACAGACAGCAACACGGCTATTTTTACATGCTGCCAGTTAGATCCGTAGACCGAACCTGTTATATATACATTGGCTTGGGACGCCCTGTAGATCGGTCCTTTGATCATGAGCAATGTGGTCATCGCTTGTGCAGACATTGAAAATCCGATTCCGATCAGCACCAGCCGAAACGTGGAGGCGCCATTTTTGTATGCGAGTAAATAAACGATAAGTCCAACAACTGATGCCCCGATAAATGCGGCAGCCGGAAGCCATGACAGACTGATCGTCAGTGAATCGCTTCGGTCTGAGAAGAACATCATGACAAGCACCACAGCCACAGCCGCTCCGCCCGTGATTCCGATAATATCTGGGGATGCGAGAGGGTTTCTGACCAGCCCCTGCAAAATTGCGCCTGCCGCAGCCAAGCAAACGCCGGCGCATACAGCTGTCAAAATTCTTGGCATGCGGAACGACATCACCATCATTTCATCGAGCTTTGAACCTGCACCGAAAAATGTTTTGGCCACATCCCAAGGAGGAATGAACCGCTGTCCGAGACCGGCGCTTATGATGAACACAGCCGCTGTTAAACCGAGTAAAACAAAAAAGACAATCCATGCTTTTTTTTCAGCGGCTGTAATGCCAAAACGAAGTTTCATAGATTCGCCCCCCTTCTTGCGATGTAAACAAACACTGGCATGCCGATAATCGCCGTCATAACTCCGACAGGAACTTCCTGAGGCATAATGATATATCGTGCCCCGATGTCCGCGGCAACAAGTAAAATCGCACCCAACACAGCGGAAAACGGCAGAACCCAGCGATAATCATTGCCGATGATAAAGCGGGCAAAGTGCGGGATGATGATGCCGATAAAGGAAATCGGCCCGGCAATGGCGACAGCCGAACCGGCAAGCAGGACAATGCATAGTGCCATAGCGAATTTCAGCAATCCCGTTTTTTGACCAAGTCCTTTGGCAACATCTTCTCCCATGATAAGAAGATTAATTTTTCGGCCGAGGAAACAGCTGATCAAAAGCGCCGCCGCGGCATATGGAAGCATCGTGAGCAGCAAATCGAGACTCCTGCCCTGCACAGAGCCCGTCAGCCAAAATAGCACCTGAGCCAGCTCGAGTTCATTGACGGAAAGCATGCCTTGTGTCAGCGAAGAAAACATTGCCGCCATGGCTGCTCCAGCCAGCGTCAATTTGATCGGCGTGAGCCCTTCCCTTCCAAGCGAACCTGCGGCATAGACAATCGCGGCGGTAAAGGAAGCACCGAGAAACGAGCTCCATACAAGCGCTTGGGGTGATTGAATATGCAGAAAAAATGATCCGGCAACAATAAAAAAGCCGGCCCCTGCGTTGATTCCGAAAATCCCTGGTGATGCTAGCGGGTTTTTTGTCAGCGCCTGCATCAGAGCGCCTGCAGCCGCAAGGGAAGCGCCGACGACCGTGGCAACCAAGGCGCGCGGGAGCCGGACGTCTTTAATGATGACTTGCTCATTTGATCCATTAAAAGATGTAAACGCTTGATAGACCTGTCCCCATGACGTACCGGTATAGCCGTATATGACACTTGCGCAGACAGCCGCCAGCAAAACGAAAAGCAGACATAATAACAAAATCCATTTCGAATAAGCCTTTTTGAAGATCATCATCCAATTCTCCTAGTGATTTACTATGTAACATTCTTGATCATGACTGCAGTAAATTGATTGTTTTTGAGAATCATCCTCAATTAATGATTGACACTCTCACCACTGCTTATTATGATCTAAATGATAATGAATTTCAATATTGGGAGGAAAAAGATGAAAAAGCATATCAGCATGCTATTTGCATTACTTATGGCCGTTATGGTGCTTTCTGCCTGTAATAGTTCAGAAAGTTCAAGTAACAGCGAGGGGTCAAGCAGCAAAACAAGAACGGTTAAACATGCAATGGGGACATCAGACAACATTCCAGCCCATCCAAAACGGATTGTTGTCTTAACAAATGAAGGAACAGAGGCGCTTTTAGCGCTTGGCATTAAACCTGTCGGGGCCGTGAAGTCATGGAAGGGCGACCCGTGGTATGACTACCTGAAAGACGATATGGAGGGTGTTAAAAACGTCGGGCTAGAAACTGAACCGAATGTGGAAGCCATCGCGGAATTAAAGCCTGATTTGATTATTGGAAATAAAGTGCGCCAAGAAAAGATTTATGATCAGTTAAATGCGATTGCGCCGACGGTTTTCGCTGAATCTTTAGCCGGGAACTGGAAGGATAACCTGACTCTTTATGCCGACGCGGTGAATAAGGCGGACAAAGGCAAAGAAGTCATTGCCAATTTTGATAAGCGCGTTGCCGATATGAAAGATAAGCTTGGCGATCAGACAAACAAAACCGTGTCTGTTGTACGCTTTCTGTCCGGCGAGTCGAGAATCTATTATAAGGATTCATTCTCTGGCATTATTTTAGACCAGCTTGGTTTTAAACGTCCTGAAAAGCAAGTGGAACTATTCAAGAAACAAAAGGACCAATTCACGTTCTCAACAGACAGCAAAGAATCCATTCCTGATATGGATGGCGATGTGCTTTTTTATTTCACTTATAAAGCCGATAATGCAAAAGATAATGAAAAATGGGCCAATCAGTGGACGAGCAGTTCACTATGGAAAAACCTCAAGGCTGTGAAATCAGGGAACGCCCATGAGGTCGATGACGTCGTGTGGACAACCGCAGGCGGAATCAAAGCCGCAAACTATCTGCTTGACGATATTGAAACGTATTTCTTAAAGTCTAAATAAAAAAAAGAACTCCGTCTGTTTAGACGGAGTCTTTTTTGCTTTTGCCGATCAGACGCGTGACGAGGAACATGGTGACAGAAAGAGATCTGTTTTTCCGATACGCCAAGTATTTTCCGCGCCATTCAGGTTTGTATTTTTCTTTAAATGCCCGGAGCCCGCTGAAGCTGTACATGTACCGAACATTATTAAAAATGACAGCCGCGAAGCGCTCTGACCAGAAGGATGTAAAGGCTGTGCCGACATTGGCCAAAGGCGCCATGCCCATGTTAAATGACGTGCACCCCTCCTCCTTCGCCCATAAAAACATGCGGATGAACAATGCATCCATAATACCGTTCGGGGCGTCGCTGCGATAGCGCATCAGATCGACCGAGATTTCGCCTTCCTGATACATCGGCATGATATTTGCGAAAGCTACAATGTCCCCTTCGGCATTTTTCATATAGGCGATCGGTGCTCTCTGTAAATATGACGGATCAAAGAACCCGAGCGAAAAGCCCTTCTCCTTTTTCGAGCCGAGCCATTCATCGGAGATTTGTTTGAGCTCTTCTAAAAACGCTTCTGAAAATGGAGGATGATCAACATGGAAAGTATATTCCTCCCGTTCAAACCGGTTATTGATTGCCCGCAGGCCTGCTTTTTTCTTCCCTGATATGGTAAACGTGTTTAAGTCCACATAGGCTTCCTCGCCAAGTTTAAAAAAGTTATACCCAAAATCGTGGTACAGCGCCATGTCCTCTCGTTCGATTTGATAGAACAAAACACTGAACCCCTTTTGATGTGCTTCGTTAAGAAATTCTTCGAGCACAAGCGGGAACGATTCTCTTTGGCCTGACGGATCGCCGAGCACGACCAGCCGTCTGGCGATTTTTCCAAACAGAAGCAGGGCATTTCCGTCACTTGAAAAATAAAACCGCTTATCTTCGAGAAAGCCGAGATGGCTCAGCGCGTTGCCGCCTTTTTCATTGAGAAACGCAGCAAGACGTTCTGGATCAGCTTTTTCCCCAATTGGTTTGGTTTTCTTATGGTACACCACTGTAAAAATAAAGAAGAACAGCGGAACGGCGATGACTGCCATGATGGTCGCATGTGTAATATGGGAAGTGCTGTGGACGAAATATTCGTGGCGCAGCACCTTTTTCATCCGATCCCAGATGAAGCTTGCGATAAGGTTATAGTTAAACAGTGCCACAGTAAACAGGGCCGCAGCGAAAATCATTTGCCCTAGTGTATAGGAAGCCTGTTCTCTGACAAATTGTTTTTTCAGCAGCACAAGCAAGACGATGATAATCGGCAATATGAATATTGCACTGATATTGAGCCCTTTTAAAAAGCTGAAAACAAATCCGCCGACAAGTGCTGTAATCGCCATTGTATAGGACCGTTTTGTCCGTTTATAAAGCTCGATCGGCAATATCAGCAAAATGAGCGCTGAGCTTAAGGACAGCCCGTTGAACAGCAAAAGGACCGGACGGGGAATGTGCGGAATGACTGTCAGCCTATCAATCGGCAGTGACACCGACGCAAGGACAATGAGACCGGCTACGAACACAATAAGTGAAAGCGATCCCTGTAAAATCCTCACTAACATGGCCCGCTGTACGACAAGCAGCACGTTTGTCGTTTCGATAGCCGGTGCGATGCGCGGGTTCGTTTCGAGCCGTTTCATTGTATTTTCGGTCAGGTCGCCGGCAGCAAAGAACAGCCCCAAAACAAATGGAATAAATGAATAGGCGAGCCTGTACAAAACGATTGACGTAACAATGGCTTCCTGATGATAGCCAAGCTGCTCCATACCGAGCAAAAACAAAAGGTCGAACGAGCCGAAACCGCCCGGCACGAGGCTGATCATCCCGCCGATCGCCGCAATGACGAACACCCCGAACACATACCGGATATCAGCATGAATGCCCATGGCGAACAAAGCAAAATAGATGACGACTCCAGCCATGAGCCATTCGGCAACGGAAGCGCCGATATAAGCAAAAATCGGATTTTTCACTTTATCCTCATTTTCTTCGTCTCCGGCTTTGCGGCCTTTTATTTTGGCCACCGCCAAGGATAA
This sequence comes from Bacillus sp. PAMC26543, assembly GCF_014250375.1. Classification (NCBI taxonomy): domain Bacteria; kingdom Bacillati; phylum Bacillota; class Bacilli; order Caryophanales; family Bacillaceae; genus Bacillus; species Bacillus sp. PAMC26543. Next base: position 3,228,019 of record NZ_CP060193.1, read on the forward strand.
CGGCAAAATCAGCGCGAAACCGATAACGACTGCCCACAGCCAAGGCTTTTCATGGATCACTTCATCCACTGGCAGCACCCGCGCTGCGACGAAAATGCTGAAAACAGATAGCCCGAGCAGCATAGATGACGTAAGCCAGGCGATTCCTTTCACGAGCGCCTTATGGTCTTTCGTATGCTCCTTATAGAACATCATTCTTAACCCGACACCGGCTAAACCGCCGAACCCGAGCACATTATTAAATGAATTGGCGATCCAGGAAACCCTGAATACCTTTCCGTTTGTGATCGAAAGGCGCAGCGAGTATTTCAGGACGTAATCATACAGCGACATAGCCGCAACAGCCAGCAAGCCGATCAATACAAGGATGAATAAGTCCGTGCGTTCCAGCCCGTTGATAACCATGAGCGTGCGTTTGAATGACAGATTTGTCAGTTCTTTTTTTGATTGATAAATAACAAATAGTAAAACAGCAACAGGAAAAACGATTTTTAAAATTGATAAAGCATTCTTTTTAATCAGCAATGGTCTCTCCAATCATATACAGTTCGATATTTCTTTCCCCAATAATCTCCAACTCATTATACACTACCGCTATTTTTCGGACAAAGTCTCATCTGCGGTTTATGCTGACTTTCTTTCAGCGGTTAAAATCGAGTAATATGGTAAGAGGAGCGAATGACGAGGAAGTGATCAAATGGAATATAACTTACATGATACAACAGTATTAAACGAAAATATTCTTTCATCTGAGGAACGTGAAATTTGGGTGCTTTATATGAAAGTCTTAACATCTGCCGGGCTCGGTGATGTGTCTGAGTGGATGAAGCTGGATATGAGCATGCCGCAAATGAAAGTGCTCATGCTTTTAAACAATCACGGAACGCTGAAGGTCAGTGAAATTGCAGAGAAAATGGGGGCTTCCCTGTCAAATACAACCGGGCTGCTTGACCGCCTTGAGAAGTCCGGCTTTGTTAAACGCTCACACTCTGAAGAGGACCGCCGTTCAGTGGTTGTTCATTTAACGGAGAATGCGAAAAATATTTTTCGCGGGCTTTATCAAAAGGGCCATATGAAATTGAAGCGTTCCTTGGAGATACTGTCTCCTGATGAAAAGCAAGCTGTTTCCAAAGGGCTTTCTGTTCTTTCCAGAGCGCTGGAGCAGGCTAAAAAAGAATAATGTCAGCGAAGTCTGTCCTCACGCAAACTGCGGAGGCAGACTTTTTTTATTTGACATTTAGTTCATTTTAAATGAATAATATATTCTGAGTGAAGTAAAAGGAGTGATGAATATGCATAAGGCATTGGCAGATCAAAAAAGCCAAAAGTGGGCGATCAGCCTGTTTACCATCGGTGTGTTTATGGCTGCGCTGGATAACGGGATCATCTCCGCTGCGCTGACCACGATAAACGAATCGTTTGCCGTTTCTCCGTCTTGGGGTTCGTGGGGCATTACGCTTTATACGCTCGGACTCAGCGTCAGTGTGCCGATCGTCGGAAAGCTTTCCGACCGCTACGGCAGAAAAAAGCTGTTTCTTATTGAAGTCGGCCTTTTCGGGCTTGGTTCTTTGCTTGTCGCCTTGAGCCAAAGCTTTCCGCTTTTTCTTATCTCACGGCTGATTCAGGCGCTTGGAGGCGGCGGGATTTTCATCATCGGAAGTTCTCACGTCCTTGCTACGCTTCCAAAGGAAAAGCAAGGGAAGGCCCTTGGTTTGCTAGGGGCGATGAACGGGATGGCTGCTGTGCTCGGACCCAATATCGGAAGCTTTCTGCTTGATTGGACCGGGTCATGGCATTGGCTGTTTTTGATTAACCTGCCGATTGCAGTGCTGCTGGTTGTTTTCGGTGCATTTTTTATTGTGGAAACCAAAGCGCCGGAGGCCAAACGTCTCGACACGGCCGGAATTTTTCTTCTGTCCTTGTCAATTTTGGCTGTAATGTACGGCATGACAAACCTTGACGGGGCGAATCTCTTAAAAAGCCTGGGAGATCCTGAGGTTTATGGATGTATTGTTTTCGGTATTTTTTGTTTTGCGGGGCTCGTATGGTTTGAGAAGCGGATGGAAATGCGCGGGGGCGATCCCATTCTGGCGTATTCTTTACTTCGGAATCACATGTTTCAGCGAACGCTTATCATCGGTTTATTATCCGGGGGCCTCTTGGCGGCGGTTATTTTTATTCCGTCATATGTTGAGCAATATTTAGGCGTTCCTGCCGTAAAAGCGGGCTATTGGATGACACCTCTTGCCTTAGCTTCCGGAATCGGCGCTTGGCTTGGCGGAGCGCTCACCGACAAAAAAGGACCGGTGAAAACTGTTGTGCTTTCAGGAATTATTTCATGTGCGGGATTTGCTTTATTTCCGCTTTGGGTGACGGAAAAATGGGAGTTTGTCATTGCAAGCGTGGCGGCCGGCATCGGTTTTGGCTTTCTGCTAGGCGCTCCGCTGAATGTTCTTGTATCAGAAGCAGCTAAAGCGAATAAGGGCACGGCGCTCGGCACGCTTTCATTAGTAAGGCAAATCGGACTGACATTGGCGCCTACTCTTTATGCAGGTTTTATCACAGCAGGGTTTGACCAAATCGGCGATGAAATCAGCAGCCGCTTATCGGACAGCGGACAGTCAGGGAAGGCTATGCAGATGATTCCCGAGATCGACAGTTCAGATGTTTCTTCTTTACAAGAACAGATCGAACGCATTCCTGTGCCTGAAGTCAAAACTGCGATAAGCGATGCCATTCAGGCCAGTGTTGCCAGCGGCTATGATCATTTATATGCGGCGGCGGCTGTGATTTCTCTGCTGGTGATTGCAGCAATCAGTCTCCCGGCTTTCCGCCGGCAAAAGCGTTAAGACCACCCCATCCGTTTGGAAAGCTCCGTAATATGAGCGATATGGTGATGTGAGTGCCAGACATACAGCCCGAGCGCGTTCTCTAGGGTAATGATCTCTTTTGTATCGGGATGGTAAAATCCGCGCTGAAATTGCTGATCCGTCAGAGTGCGGAGAAGAGCCGTCCATCTTCCGTGAAGCTCCTGCAAAAGCGCGAGTGAACCGCTCGGCTCCGCTGTTTTGGAGTCTTCAAGCTCCGACCATGCTTTTTCATCATACGGACGGATGGCCGGCGTCTCTTCTGTCAAGCTTAATTTAAAACGGATATAGCCATTCATATGACTGCTTGCCGGACGGTCCATCCGCCGTCTCGGTACGGTGTATCAAGCTGGCTGTCTGTCATCCCCTCAACGGCTTGCTTCAGCTTAGCCGGCACTTCCTCCAGCACTTGAATCCATTCTTCTTTCTGCTCATTTGATATGAATTTCCTAGGTTTGTACTCTCCTATCGGATAGCTTAGATTGGCTGTTGACATGTGCATCTCCCTCCTGAATGCTTTATTCAATCTTTATTATTTTACAAGAAAACCATTGTTTATTGTGTTATTTTCCCATACAATAAAAACGACACTAGTGTCATTTTTATGAGCAGGAGGAGAAAACTATGGGTCAATCATTGTTTTGGAGAAATAAAGGGCTGATGACGCTGTTAGCCTCGCAAACAATTTCTTCCCTTGGCGACTGGCTGCACATTTTGGCCGTCTTAACATTAGCCGCCTTTCAGCTGGATGCTTCTTCACTGGATATGTCTTTTTTAATGATGTCATTTGCACTGCCTGTCATTGTTCTCGGTCCCGTATCGGGTGTGCTTGCAGATCGATTTGACAGAAAAATGATCATGTTTCTGTCTGAAATCGGCCGCACCCTCACCGTTATCAGCTGTGTTTATGTCAGTGAGCTTTGGCAGCTTTACGTATTGCTCAGCCTTCAGAGCTGTTTTTCTTCATTGTTTTCACCTTCTAAAAACGGCAAGCTTAAGGAATTGACATCAGAAGCTTTCCTTCAGCAGGCTGTTTCTATCAGCAGCATCATCGATAACACTGCAAAAATTTTCGGTCCCGCGCTTGGCGGCATAATGGTCGCCGCAGTCTCCATTCATTCCGTTTTCTTCATCAACGCGGGCGCTTTTCTTCTGTCTGCTGTCATTTTGTTTTTGCTTCCGAGAGATGCGTTTCAGCAAACACCCAATACACCTCAAGACAAAACATCAGCACTTGCTTCTATAAAAGAAGGTTTTCTATTTATGAAACAGACACCTCTTCTATTGACGGGCTTGTTCACGGCTTGCTTTGTTCTCTTCATATTGCAGATAGGCGATTCACAGGCTATTATTCTCATCCGCTCTTTTCCCGGTGCGCCGCCCGAACTTGCAGGATGGTGCATGGCCGTAAGCGGGGCCGGTATGCTGCTGACGGCGTCCATTGTAGGAAAAAGGCGAATTTCCTCTTATCTGCTTTATTTCACACTGGGGGCATGTCTGCTTGGAATAGCAACTGGATGTGTGCCATTTCTGGGAGGCCTCGGAATTGTCGGCACAGCACTTTTTATCTTCGCTTTTTTCATCATGGGAGCAGCTTTCGGCCTCGTCCATATCCCGTTTCAAATTCTTGTTCAGACGTCCGTGCCTGTTGATTATAGCGGCAGAGTGTTTGGCGCTATTCAGAGCATGACGACTCTCGCCTCCATTCTCGGCATGGCGGGCGGGGGCGTGCTGGCCGAATTGATCGGCGTATCTCTTGCTTTTCTGATCTGCGGCTGCTTGCTGATTGCGGCCGGGTTGACTACACTTATAGGTAAGAAAATGGCAGAAAGCAGGCGATATTTTGTCACCGAAAGTAACAAAGGAGCACAAAGATAAACGGCAAGCGGAGATTTTAGAAGCCGCCAAAACCGTTTTTAAACGAAAAGGATTTGAATTAACGACAATGAAGGACGTTGTGGAGGAATCGGGCTTCAGCAGGGGCGGCGTCTATCTTTATTTTTCCAGTACAGAAGAGATGTTTCGCCGCATCATTGAGGCCGGCCTCGATGAAGGGCTCCGAAAGCTGGATGAATCAGCTGAAAACCGAAGTGTCTGGGATACTATTACCAGCTACCTCGATGGACTGACTGAAGGCCTACGTGGAGCGGCGGATACATTGGCGCCGGTGCAATTTGAATATTTGGTGACTGCTTGGCGCAATGAAGAACGGCGCGAGTATTTGGAGAAGCGTTATGATCTTTTTGTGACAAGGTTTTCGAAGCTTTTGCAAAAAGGAATCGATCAAGGTGAATTTCAGCCGCTGCAGCCTCTGGCGACGATTACTAAGTTTTTTCTTAATGTGAACGATGGCATGATCCAGAACGCGCTTTATTTCAATGAAGATAAAGCTGATGTATCAGGAATGGCTGAAGCAGCTAAACTGTATTTAAAAACAGCATTGCAAGTGAATCAAACATAAAAATCACGGCAGGAACGTTTCTCCTGCCGTGATTTTTCAGCCTGCGTGGTCTCGCACTTCCATTTTTACTTTTCGCTTCTTCGGCTGATAGATTTTCCCTACAAACAAATATCCATATTTAAACTTGTTCAGTGCCCAGGATGTCAGGATCGGGCCCGCTGTGCAGACGGCAAACAGCAAGAAAACGGCCGGCACGGCGGGAATGTCTGGCATATTTAACAGCAAAACATAGCCAATGATCATAAAATAAGCGTGCAGCAGATAAATCGAAAAGGAATAGTTACTGATAAACATAATGATTTTCGGCACCTGCTTTATGTTAGAAAACAGGTGAAAGCACAGGAAAATCATACTTGTTGAATAAAGCATGATGTCAGGCCGCTTTGAGCTGATCATGCCGACCTCTCCGAAATAAGAAACAGCCACAACCAACGCGGCGGACCCGACCGCAGCGCCGTATACCACCCAGCGGTATTGATTCAGCAGCGCTAAAAACCGCTTGTACTCTTTTCCGCAGTAATAAGCGAGACAAAAGTAGAAAAGCCAGCCTGCAAACGGAACCCAGAAGAACGGAAATGAACCGCCTTGTTCAGAAGCGGGTGCCGGACTGACTGCTGAGAAATAGCCCAAATAAGCGGCTGTCACCACAAACGAAACAGACAGCACCCATTTTGGCGATGCTTTTTTCAAATACTCATGAAAGAGCATGTGCAGGATATAAAATTGGAAGATGACAAGAATGAAATATCCGATAAAGTTTCCTAAAAATACGTTTTCCAGATATTTCTGCACAAACGCCAGAAAAGTCAGCTTCCCCCCCATTGCACTGGCCATCAGCAAGGCATCAATGGCTGCGATAAACAAAAAGGGAATAAAAATCACTTTTCCTCTCTTCTTCAAAAACCCCTCCGGCACCCCGTCAGGATAAGAACGCGCCAGCAAAAACTCAGAGATGAAAATGAAAGCAGGCGTGCTGAACATCAGGAGTGTACGCAAAGAATCAACCGTGTGAGAAATATCAGCAAGTGCTTCCGCCTGAAGCATCAGGACCATTGAAATGATATGGAGCAGAACGACACTTAAGCACGAAATGCAGCGGATCACAAAAATTTCTTTGATTTGCATAACAGCGCTCCTTTATTTCAAATTTTTAGAAATCGATGGTTGTACCATAACACACCTGCTTCAATTGAAAAAAGTGCCTGATTTCTTATCTTTCAGTATGCATGAACGACTAAGACCCATAAAGACCCATAACTTTTTGGCATACCGCCCTCAGCCATTTGTCCCGTACAGCCGGTCTGCTATGCTTGACGCGCGGGAACAGTGTCCTGTTCACTTTTTTGATTCCGCAAAATTGCAAAATCCGCGATTTGCCTCGGCATCCATGAGTGAAATTACCAAAAAAGCTGGCGTTGCGGATAAGACAATTTGTCTCGAAGACGGTGGCTCCCGCATTTGCGAAAACTTTCAGCAATGAAGTGTTCATTCGGGAAGTGCTGAATAACTGTATTAGAACTTACAAAAAGGTCCGTGTTCGTTCTGACTTTCTGCTCTTTTCAACCTGTCAGAAAACAAAAAACCTGCTGTAACCAAACAGCAGGTTTTAACATAGCCGCATATCTTTGAAGCATCAGTTCGTATTTAATCCTCCGCCATTCAATCCTTCTTTGATATAGGCGTTGACTTGGCTATTAGAAAGCAATCCAATATGTCCAATGCCATACAGTTGGATGTTTCTGGCTCCTTGTAATCGAGACAAGCTATTGATGACAATTTCATCATTCAGACTGTAGATCGATGTATAGAGGATCTTTTGATTAGGATCTGTACCTGGCAGCGCAACAGATGACACTAAACCATTAGCCCCTCCGAGCGTGACAACATTTTGAATCTTATTGCCCCCGCCTAAATATTTTATAGCATACAGCGTATTGGCTCCTCCCATGCTATGAGCCACAATATCTACTTTTTTTGCTCCTGTTTCTTTTAAAACACGATCAATATATGCTGCAAGCTGCGGTCCGTTATTTAGGTTATTCCCTGTCTTATCATAAAAATCAATCGCATACAGTTTATTGCTTTGCCAGCCCTGAGAGATTAAGTAATTTTTAATAGCAAAAAAATTGTATGATGCACCGCTAATCCCATGAACAAGAACAACAGGGTTATGTGCTGTTTCTGCCTTCGCACTTGAAGGCGGAGCTGCTAGAATAGACAAAATCATTGATAGACAAATAGTTGATGCAATAAGTAATCTTTTCATTTGACGTTTCTCCTCAATTATGTATTTACCAGAATGATTATACAATTAAATTTAAACTTGGTAAATATAAACTTATCAGAATCTTCAATTTACCTATTATTTTGATTAAATCCTAATTCTGTCGATTGGCAGTTGTCTGCAGTACACTTGATCCATATACTCGAAAGAAACTTGAAAGGACAATAAGCGTAGGAGACATGCGGTTGTGTTCCCAGTCTCCCTTTCCTATAATATAGGGAACAGATGAAAGCTAAACATAAGATGGCATTCACTATTTTATATAGGACGAGTATCAAGAAGGAATTCAATTTTGTTTTCCGTATAAGAGAAAAGAACGATACGATTTTGCGGCAGGGCATTTAAAAAACTTCTGGTTTGCAAAAACAGCCATAGACACGGAGGACAGCATGAGAGTATTAAAATACGCCATATTAGGGCTTTTACGAAAAGGCGAATTGAGCGGATATGATATTACAAGTTATTTCAAAGCGGAGCTCGGCCAGTTTTGGAGCGCCAAGCACAGCCAGATTTATCCGGAGCTCAAAAAGCTGACAGATGAAGGCTTTATCACATTCCGGACAACGATTCAGGGCACAAAACTTGAGAAAAAAATGTATACCCTGACAGACAGCGGAAAACAGGAGCTTCACGTGTGGCTGACCCGCCACCACCCTATTCCGGAAACAGTGAAGGATGAATTTATGCTGAAGGCTTATTTCATTTCTTCTCTGTCACGCCAGGAGGCAGCCGACTTGTTTACAGACCAGCTGCTGAAGCGCAAGGAGAAGCTCGCTGATCTGCAAGGCAGTTATGAAAAGCTAATGGCCTCAGCGGAGCCAATGTCGTTTTCTTCACCGGATTTCGGCCACTATCTGGTACTGACAAAAGCGCTGGAACGGGAAAAGAATTACGTATCCTGGCTGGAGCATATTTTAGCCATGATACAAGAGAATACCCAGGAGCGGCCTTAATCGAAGGTGACTGGCCGTCCGGCAAACAACACTTGGAACAAAGACTGAACCTGACAGAACACACGATATAATGATAAAAGCATCTGCCCGGAGGCGGATGCTTTTACGTTCGGAGCGCTTTCAGCCCCGCTGTGAAGGTGACGGCGGCAAAAGCAAGCAAGATGCCGCAAATGCCGAGTATATCCGTGATGGTTGCCCCGTTAGCGATAATTTCTGTCAGTCCGCTCATCGCCCACTTTTGCGGGAGAAAGTCAGCAATGGACTGCATCAGCTTCGGCTCAATTTCTATCGGCCAATACATTCCGCTCACCATACACGTCGCAATAACGAACAAGTTGCCGAAAGCAAGCTGCTGTTCTGGCGTTCTGACATGGGCAGCAATCATCAGCCCGATGCCAACGACTGCAAACAGAAAAAAGGATACTAACACGATCAGCGCAGCCGGATTGCCCCAGCTGATTCCGAACAGCCAATGAGATGCGAGAAGCAGCATTCCAAATTGAATCCAGCCAATCACAAAGAACGACAGCACATACCCCGCTCCGATTTCCGCGCGGCTGACAGACGCGGTGAGCAGTCTCGGCCAGACGCCGCTTTTTCGAGCTTCTAATATCGTGCCGGCTGCCCCCATCATTGTCAGCATCACAAACAGAATGGAAAAGCCAGCAGCTCGTGAAGCTGTGTCACTTACGCCCTTGCCTTCTTTTTTATCATTGAGAGATTCCCGTTTTACAGCTGGGGCGCTATCTCCATGATCTTTGGCGATTACCGTTTTATAAGCCGATTTCCAGCTCTCCCCCGCCGCCTCGGCCGCGGTTTTTGCCGCGGTTACCTGAATGTTGAGCTTTGCCAGCTTGCTTTCGGCATACTGTTTAGCGACTGGCGCTTCTGTCAGCTCTGGACCGTGGCTGAAGACCAGCTCCGGCTTCTCTCCTTTTTCCAGCTTCTCTTGGAAAGTGCGGGAAAGGGTGATGACTCCTGCAATTTTCTTTTGTTTCAGTTTTTCTGAAGCTTTGCTTTTAGTCATCGTTTGAAATGTATACATATCATCATGTTGCTTGAGCTCCCGGATATAATGCTGTGAAAGAAGCGTATCATCCTGATCGACGATCGCAAGCCGCATCTTATCATCACTTCCGCCGAGCAGACCGCCGAATACAAAGGTCAGCAGCAGCGGGGCAGCGAACATCATTAAATAGTTCTGCGGCTTCTTAAAAATGAGAGAAAGCTCAACGCCGCAAATGGCTATGATTTTTTTCACCGTGTTTTACCTCCTTATCTTGTGTGAAGCCTTCTGATGCCAACAGCCAGTGAACAAAGACCGATTGCCGCAAAAAGAAGGACCGGCGTTTGAAGTTCAGCCCAGCCTCCCCCTTCCATTAAGGAAAGAAAGCCTTCGAGCGCCCATCGATTTGGCACCGCCTTTGAAACAGATTGCAGAAAATCCGGAAATTGATAAAACGGAAGCATAGAACCACCGAGAACGGCAAGCACCTGAATTCCAAAACCGCCTAAAACATCTGCTGACTTCATATCGCTGATGCACGAAGCAAGAAGCATTGAAATGCCGGATACAGCTGCTGCGTAGGAAAGCCCCAGCACGCACACAAACAAGAGATTGTCTCCCCAGTCCACATCAAATATATTGATGGTCACAATAAGAAAAATGAAAAATTGTATAATGGCAAACAAATAGGTTCCGAGCCACTTCCCGAAGAGAATGGCGTATTTTTGTGCAGGCGTCATCAGCAGTCTGGCAAGGGTTTCTGTTTCCTTTTCCAGCAAAAATGATTTCGCGCCGACCGTCATATGAAACAGCATAAACATGCAAAGCATTGCCGCCGAATAGTATTGAAAACTGGTAACTTCTTTTGCGCCGACTGATTTCTCAGTAACAGCAAGCCTGGCACCCGCTTCTTTTTCAAGCGTCTTAGCAAGATTTTCTGCTATGAGGGCAGGATTGAGCTTTCCTTGTTTTACAGCTTCCGTCTTGGTGACATATTCCATCGAGGCGGATGCCGCTTCTCGTACCGCCTTGTATTGGTCTAAAAAAGATACTGCAGCCGTTTCTATGATAGAGCTTTTTAATTCCTGATCAGTGCCAGCATAGACAGCGGCCGGTTTCTTGCCGGATCCCCAATGTGCCGGGACGGCAATTCCGACATCAATTTTCTTTTCCGCCAGCAGCTTTTTCATTTCCTTTTTACTGCCGGCTTCTGTGACCTTGATCATCTTCATTTTTTCAAGTACGTCTGTTTTAAACATCTTCGACGCGCCTGACTGATCAGACTGGACATAGCCGACTTTGATTTCATCAATCCCGCTGCCTCCGCCAAGGATTGATCCAAGAGCGGCCCCTAATATGGCTGTTAAGATCAGCGGCATTAGGATAAGCATCATAAACCCTTTTTTGTCCGTGATTCTGATTTTGACATCTTTCCATGCGATCCATATTGCTTTTTTCATCGCCGCCCCTCCTAATCCCGCAATGTGCGGCCTGTCAGATTCAGAAACAGCCGTTCCAGATTCGGCTCCTGAACCTGAAGAGACAGGAGATTCGTTTGATGGGCAGCGGCTTCCGCGAGCAGGCTGGTGACTACTTTCTCATGGTGCGCCGCAGCAACCTCAATTTTGAGCTCAGATTCATTCACTATTACATCATTCACATTGGCAAGCGAGCGGACAGCAGAAAGAAATCCTTCATCTGCCCCGCTGACAGTCATCTGGATGATCGTATCTCCTCCAAGACGGCTGCACAAGTCGTTTTTTGTGCCGATTGCAATCATTTCTCCCTGATCAATAATGCCGATCCGGTCGCATAAATACTCGACCTCTTCCATGTAGTGACTCGTATAGATCACGGTCATGCCTGTTTCGTTGAGCTGTTTGACTGTTTCTAAAATATGATTTCTCGATTGGGGGTCGATGCCGACGGTCGGTTCATCCATGATAAGCAGCTCAGGCTTATGCATAAGGGCTGCGCCGATGTTAATTCTCCGTTTCATTCCGCCGGAGAATGTTTCGATTTTATCTTTAGCCCGTTCAGTAAGCCCTACATATTCAAGGACTTCTGCTGATCTTTTTTTGGCCTCTCCATGCGTGAGTCCATACATTTTCCCCCAAAATACGAGATTTTCTTGAGCCGTCAGTGTCGGGTACAGGGCGATTTCCTGCGGGACGATGCCGATTTTTTGTTTGGCTTTGTTCGTGTCTTTGCCGATGACATACCCGCCGACTGTAATCTCCCCTCCGTCAAGCGGCACAAGTCCGGAAATCATAGAAATGGTTGTGGACTTCCCCGCTCCGTTCGGTCCGAGAAGTCCGAACGACTCACCCTTTCTCAAGGAAAAAGAGATTCCTTTGACAATTGTTTTTTTTCCGTATGCCTTTTTGATATTTTCTGCTTGAAGCACGCCGTTTCACTCCTTTTTTTATCCCATTGCCATTGTAGAAGAGATTGAGGCGTGAAACATGTGGCGCCGGATAGAACATCGGGCATAAAAAAAGGCCTGTGACAGGCCTTTTCAGGGCAACGCATATGCCAAACGTCATCTATCAAAAGACAGATACGCCATGTCTGACGGAATAAATGGCGGCTTGGGTTCTGTCTCTGACCGACAGTTTGCTGATAATGTTTGACACGTGATTTTTCACTGTTCCTTCTGTAATGTACAGCTTTTCGGCAATTTCTTTATTGTTCAGTCCATACCCGAGCTCAGCCAGCACTTCCATTTCACGCTCGGTCAGGTCGATCAGTTCCTTCGGTTTTTCTTTCTCTTCCGTTCCTTTCAGCTGTTTTTCTCGTTTCCATTCATTCAGCATTTGGGCTGTGAGTTCCGGCGGGAGCACCATTCCTCCTGATTGAACAGTCATCACCGCTTTCACAATCGTATCGGCTGACATGTCCTTTAACAGGTACCCGCTTGCCCCTTCTTCAAGCGCTTCGGCAATCAGCTCTGAATCTTTAAAGGTCGTCAGCATCAGCACCTTTACGCCCGGCAGCGAGCTGGTGATCAATTTTGTTCCCTCCACCCCGTTGGACACCGGCATGCGGATGTCCATCAATACGATATCCGGTTCCAGCTCTTTCGCCTTTTCAAAGGCTTCCTGTCCGTTTCGCGCCGTGGCGATGACATCGAGCTCTTCCCGGAGCTGAAGCAGAGACGCCAGCCCTTCTCTGACGATATCCTGATCGTCGGTAATGATGATTTTAATCATGATAAACTCTCCTTTTGCTGTGCGGGCCCAAAGCTCCATTTTTTATTAGCCAAAGAAAATTCCGCAATCACGGTAAATCCTTGATCCCGCTCGCTTTCAAAACGGATCATCCCGCCATGCTCGGCCGCCCGCTTTTTCATATTCAAGAGACCAAATCCCAGCGCGGCCTTAGGATTTCCTTTTCCGTCATCTTTAATTAAAAGACTGACTGTTTCCGGTGAACACGTGAGCTGAATCGAGCAAGCAGTGGCGCCGCCGTGACGTTTTGCATTGGTCAGCGCCTCCTGCACCGTTCTGATCACAGTCGGATGCAGAGACAGCGGGACCAGCGCAGGATCGCCGCTGACCGTCAGTTCGGATGTGACGCCCGCATTTTTGTAAAAGTCTTCTGTCAGTTGTTTCAGCGATTCAATGAATGAGGGATCGTTCTCCGTTTGCAGGGTTCGGACTGATAAGCGGACATCGCCGAGTGCTTCACGGGCGAGCGTTTCACAGACGCCGACTGTCTCATCTGCTTTTCGGCTGTCTCTTTTTTGCCATTCACGCAGAAGCTGCAGCTGGACAAGAAGCGCCGTCATTTTGTGCCCTACTGTATCATGGATGTCCCGTGCCATTCTGTTCCGCTCGTGAATGGCAGTGAGTTCTTCGACCTGCTTCGCATATAAATGCAGCTCCTGGTGTGCTGCTGACAGCGCCCGATGCGAATCCGTCAGTTTCTGAAACTGCTGTTTTGCCGTTTCTTGTGCTTCAAGAAGTTTGCGGATTAATTTGCCGACCACCCCGCAGAACACCACAAATGTCATGCTGGTGATGTGATCCATGACGTATTCATTGCCGGCTAGCAGATATGTACGTATGAGGACAATTGAAAACAAAATTGAGCAAAGACATAACAAAAACCATGCCATTTTTCTATTGAACCCGCGCAGAAAAAATGCGACAGCTACCGGGCATAGCATAATAATGAACAAACCATTGCCGGGAAACATGAATCCAAACGAAAAGCCGACCGTAAGATCAATCAGACAAAACCAGACGTCATACTTCTCTGTTTTCAGCAGAAAATGATTGGCTGCATACACGGCAGCTCCTAACGCTATAAATAGATATTCAAACCAGTTATCATCCTTTACGAGGGACAGATACATCGAACAGCTCACCATCAAGGTGAAAATTCTTGTAAATAAAAGAGCCTTCACGCTCATCACTCCTATAAGCAATTCCTTTCTTATCATACCTGCCTCTTGTTATTTTTTACAGATGTTTCTGGAAAATAAAAACCGCATATGAACTTTATGTCATATGCGGCGTTTCCACTTATTTATTTGAATTCAACCCAGACTGATCCTTGGTCTGCTGAACGCACGCAATTCTCAATCCAGCGGATGCCCTCGATCCCTGCATCAATGTCAGGATAGACTAAGTTGTTCAAGGTTTCTTCATCTTCGCGATTTTTAGCGTCAATTGCTATGGCAAACTTAAGATAAATATTGGCCCACGCCTCTGACAGCCCTTCGCTGTGTAAGGCGCCGAGACGTTCATCGGCGCTGCATGCACCATCTAAATATGGCATGCCGCGAACGAGTGTCTGAATCGGCTCTCCCTGCACTTCATACGTCAGTTCGTTCGGTTTGCTGTCCCACCATTCGATGCTTGCTTTAGAGCCAACAATTCTGATTCTGTGGCCATCCATACACCCTGCATTGATTGATGATGTCCACATCGTCCCGACCGCCCCGTTTTCATAATGCATCAGCACATGGGCATTATCCTCAAGCGGCGTGCGGCTGCCGACGAAGCTCTGGCGGTCACACAGCAGCTCTTTTATTTTCATATGCGGCATAATAAGCTGCGACATATAATACGTGTGGGTAGATAAATCGCCCAGCACAAAGCTTGGCCCGGCGATCGCAGGGTCGACACGCCATTTCTGTGCAGCGCTTATGTTTTCGCCTTCATCTGCTGCACAAAAACCGTGTGTGTACTGCAAGTCAACCACACGAATATCGCCGATCTTGCCCTGCTCAATTATCGCACGCATTTGAAGGAGCATTTGATTGCCGGAAAAACCGTATGTCACGCCGACAATTTTCCCTTTTTTCTCCGCGAGCGCTTTGATTTCATAGCCCTCTTCTGAAGTGAAGAACAGCGGTTTTTCACAAATGACATGCAGATCTGCTTCAAGCGCTGCCTTACAGATCTCATAATGAGTGCCGTTCGGAGTGGCAATCGATACAACCTCTATGCCATCCTCTCTTTTCGTTTCCTCCGCAAACATTGTTTGATAGTCGGGATAACAGCGTTCCGCTTCCACTCCGAGGTTCACCCCGAAGTCTTTTCCTCTTTCGGCATCGATATCAAAGGCGCCTGCGGTTAATTGAAAGGCAGTATTGTCTCTCAGCGCTCCAATACGATGTTTATATCCAACCTGGCTGAGCCGCCCGCCGCCTACCATTGCCCAGCGCAGCGGTTTTGAAATGGTTCTTTCTCCATTTAGCATGATGAAAACCTCCTATTGGCTGATGGTTTGTTTTAAAGCTTCTATCGATGTGCGGATGCCCGCTTCCGGTGACATCGTCAGGTCCTCCATTTCTAAGGAAACCTCACCGTCATACCCCATCATTTTTACGACTGAAAAAAATTCCTTCCACCACTGTAAATCCTGTCCGCAGCCGACAGCTACATAATTCCATGCCCGGTTTGCAGGATCTGTCACTTCTTTTGTTTCTAACAGCCCGTTAACCGCAGCTAAATGTCTTTCAATTCTGACATCTTTTCCGTGAACATGGTGAATGGCTTCTCCGAGCTCCCTTGCTGCGATGATTGGGTCTGCGCCCATCCATAACAAATGGCTCGGGTCAAGATTCAAACCGACCATCGGGCCGACTGCATTTCTGAGCCGAAAGAGAGTCTCAGGATTATAGACTAATTGAGAGCTGAAATTTTCAAGCGCGATTTTTTCAACACCGCAGGCTTCCGCTTTTTTGACAAGCTCCTTCCAATACGGAATCGCAACATCTTCCCATTGATAATTGAGTATATCTTTTAAAACAGGAGGCCAGCTCACTGTGTATGTGATCCAGTTCGACACTTTGTCGTCCGGGCCGCCGGCTGGCAGGCCGCTCATCATGATCACTTTTTTGACGCCTAATAATCCAGCCAGCTCCATCGTTTTGTCAGTTACTTCTCTGTGCAATTTGCCCAGTTCGCCTGGATCCAAAGGATTCCCCGAGCAGTTTAAAGCGCAAAGTGTCATATTCCGCTTTTCCAGCGCTGCTGAAAATTCTTCTCTTTTGTGACTGCTTTGCAGCAGTTCATCAAGATTCAAGTGAGGCGCAGGCGACCAGCCTCCGGTTGTCATTTCAAGCGTATCAATGCCAAGCTCCGCGGCAAAATTGAGCATTTCTTCAAAAGGCAAATGTCCTAAACTGTCTGTTACATAAGATAGTTTCATTGATAGATTCCTCCTAGTATCTGCAGGTTACGATAAGTGAGTTGTTTGATTTTGGATTTCCTGATCATCGCGGCGGCCATACTGGCGAAAGGAGTGTTCAAGCTGTTCAAGTGACCGCCCTTTTGTCTCAGGCACATATTTTTTCACAAATAGAATCGCTAGGATATTCATAGCGACAAAGATAAAAAATGTCGCCGACATCCCAATATGATTGAGCAAAATGGGAAAGGTGAATCCAATGAGAAAGTTAGCTGTCCACAAGCAGAAAGTACTGATCCCCATACCAAGTCCCCGCACATGCATAGGGAAAATTTCTGAGAGCATGAGCCACGTCACTGTAGAAATGGCTGTCTGCTGAAATGCAAGAAACAAAACGGTCAAACTCAGAACAACATACGGCAGGGCGAGTGTTCCTTCAAGGACAATAGATAAAATCCCGATCAGCAGAAGAGCTGTCATCGTGCCAATCTGTCCGATGATCAGCATGGGCCGACGGCGGACTTTGCCGAGAAGCCATATCCCAAAAATGACCGCAATAACTGAAATAACACCGTTTGCAATATTGCCGATTAATGCAGCTTCTGTTTGAAAACCGGCTTCTCTCAGAATTTCTGTCCCATAGTACATGATTGAATTGACACCGGTAATTTGCTGTACGATGGCGATTCCGATCCCAATCAATAAAATGCGCCTGATCCACGGCTCTTGAAAATCATGAAAGCCTGCCTTTTTTGCTGTGCCCTCAATCGCATGTTTGATTTCTTTTATTTCCTGCTGTGCCCGGCTGTCTTCACGGATTTGCCGAAGCACCCGCAGGGCGTCACCCATTCTGCCTTTAACTGCCAGCCAACGCGGGCTTTCAGGCACGATGAGCATTCCAAACCATAACACAACAGCTGGAAGTGTCGCGATGACCAGCATATACCGCCATACATTTGCGCTCTCCCCCATTCTGCTGCCGATAATGGCGTTAAAGGTGTATGCCAGCAGCTGGCCAATTACGATCATCAGTTCATTTTGTGTCACGATTCGTCCCCTGCGTTCTGCCGGCGAAATTTCCGCTAAAAAGGTTGGAACCGTTACAGAAGCGCAGCCAACCGCCAGTCCGAGCAGAAAACGAAAGGCAATCATCACGGACGCGTTTGGTGAAAAGGTGCAGCCAAGTGTGGCTGCGATGAAGAGTAAGGCTAAATAAAGGATCGTTTTTCGGCGGCCGTGACGATCGGACAGACGTCCTCCAAACATCGCCCCAAAGGCTGCCCCGAGAAGCAGGGAACTCGCAACCAGTCCTTCTGTAACAGGTGTAAGATTCAGTTGACCTGCAGTTGCCATAAAAGGAAGTGCCCCATTAATGACACCCGTATCGTAACCGAACAATAGGCCGCCGAATGTAGATACCAATGTAATCGTTCGTAAAAGCCCTTTTTGAGCTAAGCTTTCTTTTTCTTTTACAGCCTCTTTCTTTTTAGTACTCACGGCTTTCTTCCCCTTCTTTCAAGAATGGCAGAGCACCCGACACCAAGCATAAGCCAATGCATCCCTCCTTCAGCAACATTCATTGTTGTAACCGCTTTCTAAAAAGATTATAAGACAACGAGATTTCTCGCGTCTTTATCATATGAAGACATTGTTTTGTCATTTCAGGACATCTTATTCGTGCGGCTTGGCCTGTTCGGTTTTTTGAAAAGGTTTATTGATTTGAAATGCGGTCATTTTTGAATCTTTATAAAGGGAACGGAAAAGCCCTGGAGAGCTGCCGATTTTGGCGGAAAATATGCGAGTGAAATAATGTACTGAGAAACCGATTTCTTCTGCTATTTCTTTAATCGACAGAGTCGTTGATTTCAGCAGCTCGGCAGCTTTATTTATTTTTTCATTTTGGACAAATTCTGAGTAGCTGACGCCCAGTTCTGCTGCAAATAAACGTGATAAATGTCTCCCTGAGATATGAAAGTGGCTGGCGACATCCATCAGCTTTAACGGCTGTGACAGATTGTCTTTTATGTGCAGTTTCACCTCTGTCAGCAAAGCAGAAGATGTGTGAATGGGCTGCTTTTGTTTCGAGCGATGGGCGGCCGGGAGAAAGGTTTGGATTAATGACAGGATCAATGCATGCGACAAATGAGATAGGATCTCTTTGTCAAAAGTATTGACAGGCTGCGCTGCTTGCAGCATTAATGTTTTCCAAAGCAGGCCCGGCGGTTCGCCAGCTTTCATTTGCATTGTGATAAGGGGACTTTGTTTCACTTTTTCCATCACTTTGATCCATTCGGCGCTTGACTGATCCTCGCTCAGCTCGAAAGCAACATAAAAAAGGAACAGACCTGTTTCACTTTTGATTTGGTGCAAATGATCCGGCTTTGACAAAAAAATCGTCTGTTCACGAAGCGGATATGTACGATCGCCTTCAAGGTAATATCCTTCACCTCTTACGACGTAACAAATTTCATAAAAGGAATGCTTATGAAGCAGTGTGTTATAGTGGTTCGTCATCGCTCCCCAATAGTGGACGTAAAATAAAACATCCTTTTGCTCTAAGCGATGCACATATTGATTTAAAGCGATTTTGCCCGTCACAAGGTGATTGAGTTCCATGTAAACGCCTCCTAACAAGTTGGTTCTCCCATCATAACAAGGCGGACAGAAATAAAAAATCCCCCTGCCGTTTTTTACGGGCAAAGGGATGACAGTTAAATCACAAATTTGATATGTGCTCCGGAGACAGGGTCTTTCACAAGAAAATGGTTTTCCGTTTCTTCAAGCGAATATCCAGCGTTTTTGACTCGGTCCGCCACACGTTTGAGTTCCTCCTGATAAGGCAGGACAACGGTGTAATAGTCGAGCCCGCTCGCATTTGCCGGCTTAGGCGGCGCATGTTTCCCAGCCCAGATGTTTAAGCCGATATGGTGGTGGTAGCCACCGGCTGAAATGAAGAGAGCAGACATGCCCGCATAGTCTCCGACAATGTCAAAGCCCAGCACATCTGTGTAAAACGCTTTTGCTTCTTTCAGATCGCTGACATGCAGATGAATGTGCCCGATGACCGTACCGTTTGGAAGCGTTGTTTTCCGCTCTTCTCCGGCCTCTTCCAAAAGGCCCTCGATGTCGACAGCAGTTGTTGTCATGACGTAGTTTCCTTCACGATCCCGCTGCCAAGTGCTGCGAGGACGGTCAGCGTACATTTCAATTCCGTTTCCGTCAGGATCAGAGAGATAGAGCGCCTCACTGACAGCGTGGTCTCCCTGTCCGAGGGCAATCCCGTTTTCAATCAAGCGGGCGAGTGCGATACCAAGTTCCTTTCTGTTGGGAAGCAGAATCGCAAAGTGATACAGGCCCGTTACCGTGCGTTCAGGCAAGACGACAGCGCTTGGATTTTCTTCCAGAATAAGCAGGGGGCGTTTTCCGTCAGCCGTTAATTCAGCTTGGCGGTCCGTCTTATTCAAGACTTGAAAGCCGATCACGTTGCAGTAGAACTGAAGGGAACGCTCCAGACTGCGGATTGTGAGTTTGACATAGCCAATGGTTGTATCCTCATGAATGCTGGTCATGCTGTATGCCTCTTTTCTTATGCTGATACGTTTTCGTTCTTTTTTGCTTTAAACACAAATGGGTCCAGTGCCAGGAATCTGCTTCCAGTAAGCGCCAGGTGAATGGATGTCAAAAGCAGAAGGTAATCAAATTCTGCATTGCCCATGAATGGCGCTTTCAGCTTCACTGTAATAATGGCTCCGATCAATGTGAGAGCAAACAGAACACCTACAATACGTGTAGCCAATCCGAAAAAGACGAGCACTCCGCCAACGAGTTCAATCGCTGCGATGACATACGCCATAAAGCTTGGAAGGCCTATGCTGCCGAAAAATTGGATGGTGCCCTCCATTGCCTGAAACTTTGATAAACCGTGAACAAAAAAGATAATACCTGTGATGACTCTTAAAAGTAATGTGCCAATTTCAAATGATTTATTCATTTTTATCCTCCTTGATAAATGTTATCACTTACTTAATGTAAGCTAGTATATATACATAACTTGTTTACGTCAAGTAATTTTGTTACATTTTACGAAATTGAAATAAAAGTACTATAAATCTGTAACAAAAAAGACCTTTATGCAGGACAAAGGTCTTTTTCTTTATTTCTGAAATTGGCTTTCGTATAAGTCACTGTAAAATCCTTTTTGGCGTACCAGCTCATCATGGCTGCCTTTTTCAATCATTTCGCCGTCTTTTAATACGACAATCTGATCCGCTCTTTGAATGGTATTCAGCCTATGAGCAATGATAACGCTCGTTCTCCCCTCCATTAAACGGGCAAGCGCTTCTTGGATTTTCACTTCTGTTACGGTATCAATGTTGCTTGTCGCTTCATCCAAGATGAGCAGAACCGGATCGGCCAGCACGGCTCTTGCTATGGAGATCAATTGTTTCTGTCCTTGACTGATGCCCGAGCCGTTTTGCGTCAGCACTGTATCATATCCTTTTGGCATCCGCTCAATAAAGCTGTGGGCATTCGCTGTTTTTGCTGCGGCCTCGACTTCCTGATCGGAGGCATCGAGCCTGCCGTAGCGGATATTTTCTCTGATCGTGCCTTGGAACAAGAACGAATCCTGAAGCACAAACCCCATATTTTTTCTCAGGCTCGCCCTTGTCAGCTTTTTAATATCAATCCCGTCAATTAAAATGCTCCCCTCATTGGGCTCATAAAAACGGGCAAGCAGATTGGTAACAGTGGTTTTACCCGCTCCCGTCGGGCCGACAAAGGCGATTGACTGCCCGGCCGGCACTGTGAATTGGAGGTGTTTCAGTGTCTGATTGTTTTCCTCGTAGCCGAAGGAAACATTTCGGAATTCAATGCCGCCTGTTTGTATCGGCTGATGCAGGGCACTCTTTTCATCCTCACGCTCCTCTTTTTCATCCAGCACGTCAAACACCCGTTCAGCGCCGGCAATAGCGGACAGCATCGTATTAAACTGATTGGCCAGATCATTTAATGGACGCGTAAACTGTCTTGAGTACTCGGCAAAGACAACGATGGTGCCGATGGATATCCAGCCTTTCAGCGCAAACAGTCCGCCGATTGCAGCAATGATCGTAAAGCTTAAATTGTTTAAAGAGTTCATCACTTTCGGGATAAAGCCGGAAATCGTCTGTGCCCAGAAGCCTGAAGTCTTGAGTGCGGCGTTTTTTTCCAGAAATTCAGCTGTAATCTGGTCTTCCCGTGAATACGCTTTGATGACCTTTTCGCCTGAAATGCTTTCTTCAATATATCCGTTCAGCTCGCCAAGATTTTTTTGCTGTTCTTTAAACAGTTTTCCCGTACGGTTTGTGATCCATTTCAGACTCACCGCCATTACCGGAATGATCGTCAGCGTGATCACCGTCAGAAGCGGACTCATGTACAGCATGACGGCAATCGTTCCGACGAAAGTGATGACGCTCGACAGAATTTGAATCACCGACGTATTTAAAGTGGAGCTGACATTTTCGATGTCATTGGTCACCCGGCTCATCAGCTCACCATGCCGCTGTTTATCAAAAAACGGGATCGGCAGCTCATGCAGATGGGTGAACAGCTCGCTTCGCATTCTAAAAACTGTGCCTTGCGAAATCGTGATCATCCAATAGTTTTGAAACCAGAGTGATAAAGATTGAATGAGATATATGCCAAGCAGAATGAGCAGAACGGGAATAAGCCCGCTGACCGTCTGGCCGACGATGAAATGGTCGATGGCCTTTCCGATCACAAAGGGGCCGAGGAGGCCGAATATCGCGCTGATTACGACCATCAGCATAACGAGTATGAGCAGCCCTTTTCGTTCTGCCAGGTAAGACCAGATTCGTCTCAGGGTGCCTTTTGTATCCTTTGCTTTCGCCCTTTTTTTGGCGCGTTCTTTTTTATCGATTGGGATTTTGGGATATTGGAAAGGCTTGCGGATGTCTTTCAGCACGACTCGCTCCCCTCCCTTCCGAATTGTGACTCGTAAATGCGCTTATATAAATGTGAGTCAGAAAGCAGCTGGCTGTGTGTGCCTTTTTCTATCAGCTCTCCATCCTCGAGCAGCAAGATTTCATCAGCTTTCATGGCCGTTGTTATTTTTTGTGTAATGATTAAGGTTGTGCACTCATATGTGCTGATGGCCTCAAGCAGATTCGCTTCCGTTTGCAGGTCAAGCGCGCTTGTGCTGTCATCCAAAAGAAGGATGGAGGGTTTTCTGATCAGTGCCCTTGCAATAGAAATCCGCTGCTTTTGACCGCCGGACAAATTGACGCCTCTTTGTCCCAGGACGGTATCATATCCCTTCGGAAGCTTCATGATCGTTTCATGGATTTGCGCATGTTTGGCCGCTTCCATTATTTCATCAAGTGAAGCATTTTCTTTGCCCCAAGCAATATTTTCTTTGATCGTGCCTGAGAACAAGAGCACTTCCTGGGGCACAAATCCGATTTGCTTGCGAAGGCCCTCCGCCGGAAAGTCATCAATAGGCTTTTCATCTATGTAAATGCTGCCCGAATCCGGCTGAT
This sequence comes from Bacillus sp. PAMC26543, assembly GCF_014250375.1. NCBI lineage: Bacteria > Bacillati > Bacillota > Bacilli > Caryophanales > Bacillaceae > Bacillus > Bacillus sp. PAMC26543. Next base: position 3,250,777 of record NZ_CP060193.1, read on the forward strand.
AAAGCCGCGGAATGAGCTGAAAAAGCGTCGATTTCCCTGATCCTGTCGCCCCGAGAATCGCGATCGTTTCTTTCGGCTTTGCGGAAAATGAGACATTGCGCAGCGCTTCTCTGTCCATATCCGGATATCGGAAGGACACATCCTGAAAGTCAATTCGGCCTGACAAGCGAGATGAGAGTAATCCTTCCTCCTGCTCGTCACCTTCTGTTTCAAGCACCTCGCCGATTCTGTCGCCTGAGGCTTTTGCCCGGGTGAAAATCATAATCAAAAACGGGAACATAGAAAGCGCACCCGTAATTCGTGTCGCATAGTTAATAACCGCAACGACATCGCCGACCTGAGAACCTCCGCTTGTGATGCTGTGAGCTCCCGCCCATAAAATAAAAAGAATGCAGAGGTTCATCAGCAGCATCAGCACAGGCATCGTAAATTCTACAAGCTGAAATGCCGAGACCGTTTTTTGCATCAGCATCGTGTTTGCTTTGATAAATCTCTTGACCTCATGGCTTCCGCGCAGCAGCGCTTTAATCAGCTTGATCGCAGTTAAATTCTCCTGCATGATCGTATTCACCTGATCCAGCCGCTTCTGCACAGACCGGAACAGCGCCCCGCCCTTTTTCAGTACCCAAAGCAAAAACAAAATCAGGATCGGAATCGTCACAAGAAGAAAAAAGCCGAGCTTCACATTAACGGCGAGTGACAGCGCAATGCCGCCCACAATCATTAGCGGCGCACGCAGCATAAACCTCAGACTCATAAAAATCAGGTTTTGCACCTGTGTCACATCGTTTGTCAGCCTTGTCATATAGGATGAGGACGAAAACTGTCCAAATGTTGAATAAGAGAAGGACTGGATTTTTTGAAAAAGCCCTTTTCTCGTATCGTAGGAAAAGCTTTGGCTGACATGGGCAGCGTAAAAGGAATTCAGCATCCCCGCCGCAAATGATAAAATGGTCAGACCGATCATGACCGCACCCCATATCCAAACGTGCCGCATGTCTTGCTTCAAAATCCCATCGTCGATGATTTTTGCGATCAATAGAGGCTGTACCAGTTCAACCGCGAGTTCCGTCAGCATGAGAATCAGCGCAATTCCCACCAGAAGTGAGTATGGTTTTAAATATGATAAAGCCTTTGACATGTAAAAGCCTCCAAATCCCTTATACTCGATTGTCTCTTTCTTTACTTTACTATGATGGTCTTTTTGACGGCAAACGAAAACCCTCCCAAAAAGGAGGGTCTGCTTTATTGATTTAATAGTTTTTCCACACGCTCCCGCATCTGCGGTACACTCAATCCGATAATCACCTGAAACGCTTTTCCGTTTCTGACGACGCCGTGAGCTCCAAGCGCGCGGAAGACGCTGTCGGGTTCGACCTTTTTTTCATCCTTGACGCTGACTCTGAGGCGGGTGGCGCAGTTTGTGACCTCGGTGATGTTGTCTTTTCCGCCTAACGCTTCGATGTACAATGCAGCGGTTTCATCTGCCGTTTCTGCAGCGGAGGCTGTTTCGTCCTTTTTGTTTTTTCTTTCTCTGTATTCTTGTTTCGAATACAGCTTTGTTTCCTGCTGATCGTCAATTTCCCGTCCCGGTGTGGCAATATTGAATTTGAGGATCAGAAATCGGAAGACGAAAAAATAAATTGCAGTAAATGAGAGTCCAATCAGAATTTGATACACATACGTCATACCGTGGCTGCCAAAGAGCGGAATCCAGTTCAGGGTAACCGCCTCAATTAACCCGCCCCCCATGTTTCCGACAACACCGGCCATATACATGACCGTCGACATTGTCGCGGCGAGTACGGCGTGAACCGCAAATAGGAAAGGAGAGATGAATAAGAAAGTAAACTCAATCGGCTCTGTGATGCCGGCGACGATGGCCGTGAGTGTGACAGGAATCAGCAGGCCGGCAACGAGTTTTTTCTTTTCCTTTTTGGCTGTGACATAAAACGCGAGCGCAATCCCCGGAATGCCGAAGATTTTTGAATTGCCGTGAAGCGCGAATCCGCCTTGCGGGAACAGCTCCTTCAGCGGTTTGGCGCTTTGTGAATATTCACCAAGGTGCTGCGCCCAATACGTGACGATCCCGCCTTCCGCCACAGCCGGGCCGTAGATGAACGGCGTGTAAATAAAATGATGAAGACCGGTCGGAATCAAGATCCGTTCCAAAAATGTGTAAATCCAAACGCCCACCGCCCCGGAAGCGACAAGAAAGCTTTGAAGCGACCCGATTCCCGTTTGGACCATCGGCCAGATAAAAGACACGGCCAGAGCGACCGGAATCATAATGAAGAAGGAAATCATGACGATATACGTGGAGCCTTGAAAGATGCCGAGAAAATCAGGCAGTTTTTTATCAAAATAGCGGTTATGCAAAAATACGACAATGGAAGAAATAAAGATTGCCCCGATAATGTTGGTATCAAGCGTTTTAATGCCGGCAATCATCGTTAATCCGCTCGTTCCGCCGACCTCTTGATTCATATCGACGCCAAAGGCGCCTCCCCAGACTGTCAGGATCGAGCTGACAAAATAATTAAACGTTAAATAAACCGTAAGCGCTTCCAAACAAGCGCGCGCCTGAGCTTTTTTCGCCAAAGCGACTGGAATGCCGATGGCGAATAAAAGCGGCATTTGATTAAATACCGTCCAGCCGCCTTGCTCAATGATATACCAGCACTGATACCAAAACCCGTCAGGATCAGCGAGCGGCCCCATCAGGGTTTCGTTTTTGAAAAGCGTGCTGACACCCACGATAATGCCGGCGAACGCAAATAATAATACAGGCACAAACATCGCGCTTCCAAAGCGCTGGACTTTTTGCATCATACCAAAACCCCCTGCTACTCAATGTCGTTTTTTTCAGCTTCTTTGTAATCAACATATGCGCGGAACAATGCTTCGCCAACGAGAAAAAACGGCGCAAAAGCGACAATTTCTTTTTTATCACTCAATGTCACGGGCTTGCTTGTCGCATAAAGATTATGCGGTGTGAGCTGGGCGAGGACATTGTTTTTCAAATTCGTAATGGAAATAAAGGGAACTCCCTTTGCGGAAAGCATTCTTGCCTGCGGAATCAGCTCAGGCGTTTCTCCGGACAGCGAAATGATGATAAACAGGTCATTCACCTTAAAATCATCCTGCATCTGGTCAAATTCATTTCTGCCCTCAATTAAAATCAGATACTTATTGAGAGGGATAAACATTCTTTGCAAATCATGGGCGCATATCTTTTGCGCCGTTCCGGACCCGTACACGAAAATGCGGTCCGCTTCATCAATCAGCTGGCACATGTCCGTCATGTCCTTTGTCCTTATAAATTTCAAATTTGCTTCAATATCATCCAGCAGCTTTTGAAAACTCATACTCTCGCCTTCTTCCGGCTGATCTTCCCACTTCAAAAAAACGCGAAATTCACTGTAGCCGCTGAAACCGAGCTTTTGGGCAAGACGCAAAATCGAGGAACGCGATACGCTGCATGCTTTCGCAAGGGCATCGATTCCAAGACGATAGCACGTGTTCTTGTGATTCAATATATATTTCAAAATATGAAAATCATTGTCATTTAATTTACTGTAATGCTGATTAATCAGTTCTTCGAGCTGCATATCAGATCCCCCCATTTTCTTTCTATTATATACAATATAGATTTCGAAAATGGGGGATTTTTCAGTTATGAGATACGGCTCGGGCTTTGATCAAGCTCAGGCCAGAAATCTTTGTTGGCCTCCAATAAATCTTCGAGAATAAGCCTTGCCACACGGGCGTTCGGCACTGTTTTTGAGAGAATGAGCGCCTGCCATAGCTTTTGGAAGGATTTTTCCGTCCACGCCTCAACTGTCAATTTTTCAACTGATACCTGCTGTTCCATCAGTCCTTTTTGGAACTGCGGAATGTTTCCGACTGTGATCGGTTCAGGCCCGTTTGAGCCGACGATACACGGCACCTCTACCATCGCTGTCGGGTCAAAGTTTGCGATTGCGCCGTTATTTTCAACGATTAAAAGCATTCTTTCACCTGTATTGTAGGCAATGGCGCGGGCAAGATCGACGATATATGACGCGTGATCGTCTATTTTGATTTCGCTGTTTTTAGAGGACTGCTCGCGTGCAATCATGTCGCATTGGCTGAAAATAAAGGCTTCGCGTCCTTCCATGACTTCGTTTGCCCGCGTATGGTTCGGATTTGATTTTTTCACCATGTCATCCGGGAACAGATAATATTGTAAATACGTATTCGGCAATGTGTCCGGATCGGCGGCCTGCACGTCACGCGCTTTTGCGAACGTGTCATTCCAGCTCGCCTCCACCGCCTCGGGCTCTGCGTTCGGAATATACCCGTACTGAGACACATGTTCCTTCAGCTTCGGCATTAAATCATTGCCCTCTTGATCCTGAATGGATGTCCACCAGCCGAAATGATTTAATCCATAATACCGGACCTTCATTTCTTTTCTTGAGGACAGGCCGAGAATTTGCGCCATACGGTCTTCGATACCGACCGGCATATCACAGATGTTGAGGATTTTTGAGTTCGGTCTGAGGCGTCTCGTTGCTTCCGCCACAATCGCCGCCGGGTTGGAGTAATTCAGCATCCACGCATCTGGCGAGTATGTTTCCATGTAATCTAATATTTCAAGCACGCCGCCAATTGAACGCATACCGTATGCGATACCGCCCGGTCCGCATGTCTCCTGGCCCACAACTCCGTACTTCAGCGGAATTTGCTCATCAAGCGCACGCATCGCGTATTTCCCTACCCTGATGTGTGCCATGACAAAATCAACGTCTGTAAAAGCTTCTTCCGGGTCAGTCGTCGCTGTAAATTCAATTTCGGGTGCTTTTTCTCTGATAAAAACGTCACAGGCCCCCGCGATCCGCTCCTGTCTTTCCTTATCATTGTCATACAGCTTCAGCTTTCTGATCGGAAACTCATCCAAATGGTCTAAGAGCATCAGAACAATCCCGGGAGTAAATGTGCTCCCTCCGCCCGCTATTACGATTGAGAATGATTTTTTCTTCATATGACGACCTCCTTGATAACGTTTACATTTTATTTATATCATGTGACAGCTTGTCTCGTAATGCTTTTGGCGCACTTAGGTCATTTGATCAGTTTTAGTTTTTTTTCCCATTGAGCGGGAAATTTCTCACTTATCTATCAGTTCAACAATTTGATTTTTTTACCTTTTTTGTAATCTCAAAGTCTCATCATCTGTGAAATTTGAGTGAATATACGCCCTTCCAATTCTTATGAAAAGGTTCTTTTGTACGATTCGGATACATGCCGAATTATTTATAATCATTTATATAAAACATCCATTTGTGCGTTAATTTAGGAAAGGCAGGGGACAAAAGTTGGACTCACATAAAGTCATCGAGCTTGCAAATCAGTACAGTGCAGCCGCAGAAGAGGTCAGAAGCTCAAAAATGCTCCTTGACTCCCGGTTATCTGCATTGGGCGATGCGTGGCAGGGAAAAGCAAGAGACACATTCGACCAGGATTTCGAGGAAACAAAAGCCGCCTACGATCAGTTCGAACAGGAGCTGCTTGAAACAAGCCAGGAACTTAAGGCAGCTGCCGTAAAAATAGAAGAACGAAAAGCTGAGATTGCCAGAATGGAAGAATTAGAAAGAAAAGCAAGAGAGGAAAGACATAAACTCGAGAGGTGAATAGCGTGTCAGGAAACATTGCAGTTGATCCGGATAAGCTTGAACAGCTGGCAAATGATGTGGTCATAGAATTAACTGATATGGAAAACAAATATAAGGATTTGCATGCGGAGCTGGGACAGCTGATTTTACAATGCGATCCCCGCTACAGCAGCTGTTTTTCGGGGGTTGGGGATGCTTGGAGCTCAGGAAAAGCACTCGTCAGCAAGCTGAGTGACAATGAGATATTCATTAGAAAAACGAGCGACAAATTTGTTGAGCAAGACAATATTTTACGAAAGCTTTATAACGCTTACGACAAATACGGAACGATGACAAGCTTAACCGCCCTGATGCTGACCCAGGGAAAATACTACGGATTAGGGCTTACAAAGTTTGTGAAACAGCCAAGCGGCTTACATACTGCACGGCATTCAAAGCTTCTATTGGACATTTCCAGAGCAGTAGACAGCTCCCGTTATCAAAAAGCAGCCAGAGTGCTTTTGAACCCAAAATATCTGTTTAAAAAGACAAACCGGCCATTTTCTGATTTGGTACATAAAAAGTTTACAAAATACTTTCCGCAGGACACGGTGGATTTTTCAAACAGCGTAAGGAGCTATACAAGAGGATTTGTTAATGAAGCCGGCGTACGCTCAACACTGAAGGATGTCGGAAAAACAGGCTTGAAATTCGCAAAAGGAAATGCCATTACAGCGACACTCATAACCGGAGCGACAGAAACGTTTGGAGCAGGCTTAAAGATCGCCGAAAATTACGCGAAATACGAAGACAAACCCGAAGTGCTCAAACGGGAAAATGCAAAAGCTGTTGGCAATGCAGTCAATAACACTATTTTTGTCGCTGGCGGCGCAACGGCAGGCGCTGTAATAGGCGGGGCGATCGGAAGTTTTGCAGGCCCTGTTGGTACTGTCCTCCTTGGCGCAGCTGGCTCTTATGTTGGCGGAGTGGTAGGAGAACAAATTGCCAAATTTACGGCAGGTTTCGCCGAAAAGGCAGCCTTAAAGCTGAAAGAACCGATTCATGCTGTTGTAAATACTGCCAAAAAGGGGCTGGAAGCGGCCGGCAAAGTCGTAAAAACGGTGAATGACGGCATAGATGCGGCTAATAAAACAATTCATAAAGGAATGGCCAAAGCAAAGAAAACGGCGGACTCGCTCATACACGGCGCAACTCATTTCCTTAAAGGCAAACTTTCATTCGGATAGGAGAATAAATCATGAATCAGTTTACGATCAGCTTAGAAGAGCTCATATTTTGTTTTTACAGCGAAGGCTTTTTTGAACAGGGCATGTCACTGAAGCAAGCCTATTTTCCTGAAGTAGAAGATGAGCAGCTCGGATTTTTATTTGAAGCGGCCTGCCGTTCGCTTTTGGCGAAGGATGCTGCTGAATATCGGAATCATCAATACAGGTTAAAGGACGAGTATTGCCCGTTTATCCACGTATTAAATGACGCGGACTATACAGTGAAGCTTTCCAAGTTTGACGAGCAAGGCAGCGAACGGAATGTTTCCTGCCATGTTTCAAAATTTGGCACCTACTCCCATGAGCTTCTTTTTGATGAGCAAGTACATAGTATAAAAAAAATGGAATCAAGCGACGGATTACTTACAAAAACAGCTGAGTTTTTAAATATAATAGATACCGAGGATAAAAGCGAATCTATCCTGACTTTGACATCAAAAGAATTTGAAGCACTTCTGGAAGGTGCTTCCGAGACTCCCTCATACCTGAAGGAATTCCTTGGAAAGCACGACTACCAAGAGGACATTACCCGGTTTATAAATGATTTGTCATTACGTAAAGGAAAGATGGATACCCTGATGCGCCTGTCTTACGATAAAGATAACGCACCGGAAGTGGATGACATGGCTTTTATCCTGCCCGGCACCCGCCATACTTGGCTTGTAACGGGTATCACCCAGAATGAATTTACTGTCATGGCTGCTCATAAGGATGTTGTAAATCAAATCATTTCAAAACCGAACGAGAATCTGAATTGATAAAAGGAGAAGAGCATTGGAAAATCAAGTAGTCGAAGTCAAAAGCAGAATGTTCCTGAGAATATGGGCTTTTGTCGGATCTGCCGGTATGGGGCTTGCTTGTTTATGGCTGTTTTATATGGGGATTACCTTTCAAACGAAATATTATCTCCTAGCCATTCCAGCAGGTTTTCTATTCACCTTGTTTTGTTTATATTTATTTATCATCTTTTTTCCTGCCTTTACCTCTAGGGGAAATATCATCTTCCGTATTAAAACCGGAAAAGATGGTGAGATATTCACTGACAAAGCGGCTGTGAAATTTGCCGATATCAAGAAAATTGAAATGAATCGCAATAAATACCGCTTAAAAGGGATTTTTCAGGAAGATGTCATAATTCAAACAACTGACCACAAGACAATTCGCATTCCGACTTGGAACATCATTCCAAACCCTTTGTTTTTTGAAGCGGTTGAACGTTATATTGTCCCACATATGAATGATGAAGCGAAAACGAATTGGATCGGTCAGTTTACAGAGATTCAGCGCAATGTGTATTTAAAGGAATTTGAGAATCATCCGAAGCTATAGGAGCAGCACATTGGAATCACATGATATCGAAGTCAAAAGCAGAATGTTTTTCAGAATCTGGCTGTTTCTCGCAACAGGCGGCGCCGTTATTGCAGGCGTGTGGCTGGTATCAGAAGCCATTACGTTCGAATCCAAGTACTCTCTGCTTTATTTGGGCGGCGGATTGATGGCGATTGTCTATGGCTTGATCACATTTTCTATGGTTTTACCGGCGTTCACAAGCCGAGGACATGTTATTTTTCGTATTAAACAAGGGCCTGATGGGGAAATCTTCACAAAAAAACGCAGCGTGCCTTTTACTGAAATCAAGCGCATTTATATGGGACGCCATCAATACAGTTTGAAAGGGATTTTCTTTGAGGATATTATCATTGAGAAGAATGACGGCAAGATCGTTCGTATTCCGACTTGGAACATCATAGCTAATCCATTATTTTTCGAAGCGGTTGAACGTTATATGCTGCCCCATATGACGGAAGAGGCGAAAAACAATTGGATCAGCCAGTTTACGGAGATTCAGCGCAGTGTGTATTTAAAGGAATTTGAAGAGAATCCAAAGCTTTAACGCCTCTCTCTCCTTTATAATGAAATGTAATTGAAGTTTGAGGGGTGCGCGTGATGCTGATGACCATTCTTTTATTTCTCGCGGCGGGACTTGCTGAAATTGGCGGAGGCTATTTGATTTGGCTGTGGCTGAGAGAAGCGAAGCCCGTCGGATACGGGGCAGCCGGGGCGCTGATATTGATTGTATACGGCATTCTCCCGACGTTTCAATCCTTCCCTTCCTTCGGCCGTGTATATGCCGCTTATGGAGGGGTGTTCATCGTACTAGCTGTCTTTTGGGGGTGGCTTGTCGATCGGAAAACTCCTGATCTGTATGACTGGATCGGCGCACTGATTTGTCTGATAGGCGTTTGTGTGATCTTATTCGCGCCGCGAGCATAAACAAAATGGCCTGCTTATGAAAGCGGGCCATTTTTGTTTAATCCTCTTTTAAGTTGTTCAGCAGCACTTCATGCTCCTGCTGCGGTTCGTCCAGCGGATAAATTCTTGCTGTTCCGGTTTCTTCATTCACATGCTGAATGTAAATCGGAACTCCGTTATAAGTTACTTTCTTCATATCCGGTGATTCCACGATTTCTTTCGCTCTCTGTATATTCATCTCAACACCCTCCTTCACCCATAACGTTTCCATTTCTTGAAAGAAGTATGCTTTATGATCCAGCGGTCATATTAAATTTTTTCAATCGTTTGTAGAAGGTGCTGCGCGGAATGCCGCTGATTTTCGCGGCTTGGGAGACGTTTCCTTTTGCCGTTTCAAGCGCATTGATAAGGATATCTTTTTGAATTTGCTCACGGAGAGTAAGCGCCTTTGTTTCAGCCCCCTTTTCTTTTACGGGGCCGATCGGCAAGCCCGACGCTTCGAGCAATAAGGAAAGCGGCTCGTCACTCAGCCGTCCGTCCGGAAACCTGATGGAAAGGCGTTCAAAGACATTAAACAGCTCGCGGATATTCCCCGGCCACTTCCATTGCTTCAGTACGTCCAAAAAGGCAGGCGGAAGCTCTCCCGGCCATCCATTTTTCTGTGTGTAGCACGCAAAGAGGGCCTCAATATCTTCGAGGCGGTTCCGCAGCGGAGGAAGATGAATCGGGTAGACATGAAGGCGGTAAAACAGGTCCTCTCTGATTTTTCCGCTTTCTGCGAGTTCACGCAAATCACAATGTGTGGCTGCAATCACTCTGATATCAACCGGAATTTCTTTTGTCCCGCCGACCGGCGTAATCTTGCGTTCCTGAAGCACCCGTAAAAGCGCCACCTGCATCGAGTGGGAAATTTCTCCGATTTCATCTAGAAATAAGGTGCCGTGATTCGCTTTTTGGAAGGCGCCTTTGTAGCCATCTCGTTTCGCTCCTGTAAAAGCGCCTTCTGCATAGCCGAACAGCTCGCTTTCGATTAAATCCGACGGGATCGCTCCGCAATTCACGGCTACAAACGGGCCGTTCTTACGGTCGCTGTTTTCATGAAGCGCGCGGGCCGCGACTTCCTTGCCCGTGCCGGTTTCACCCGACAGGCAAACTGTCGCATCAGCCGCGGCCGCTCGTTCGAGGCTTTTGAGCATCGCTTGCGATTGCCTGCTTTGTCCGAGGACTCCATTGAATCGAAAGGCCGGCTTTTTCTTTTGTTCCGATAAATAAAAACAAGTGCCGCTGTCCCCCATGGTGACCGCTTTATCGATTGTAAAACCCCTTTCCTTCAACTCATAAAGATGCCGGCCTTGCCAATCCGGTATTGACGATCGTATCGGTAGGCTTGCGCCGATGATGTGCTGTTTGGCATTACAAAGCACGATCGGTACACGGGACGCTGTCCTATCAGCAAAGCGGCTGAGCAGTTCAAGCTCTTTCTCCCTGCTTTTGGCTGCCAATTCTCGTTCCGCGGCAAAGGCAATGGCCGCGGCAATGCCGAGCATATTTGGCTGTGCATGCGCTGCCGGGCAAGAGATATCAATCACCCCCGCAAGACTGCCGTCCTCATAATGAATCGGTGCTGCTGAGCAATTCCAGTGATGGGAGGCGACAGAATAATGCTCTGATCCTTGAATGACAACCGGCTCGCTAATGTGAAGCGCCGTTCCAATTGCATTTGTGCCAACCGCCGTTTCTGTCCAGCACGCGCCTTCGACAAAGTTAATGCGTTTGGCTTCATGCAGCGCGAGGCGATGGCCGTCAAGCGCCAGCACCATGCCGTCCGCATCAATTAATAGCGCCATCATTTCCATTTCTTTTATTGCGGGCAGCAGTTTTTCCAGGTAAGGCATTGCGGTAGACAGAAAGAATGAATGCTTGTTTGACTGCTGATCCAGTTCCGTTTGCTGCAAAACCTTCGGGCCTTTTTCTAAATAGGGGTTAACCTCAGCCTTTCTGCAGCGGTGCCAGGACTCGGCTATCCTTTTTCTTATTCGGGCTTCGTCCAGCACGCCGTCTTTCACAAAACGTTTCCAGGTTTGCAAATCGTTCGGGATCGAATTCATTCCTTGATCGTTCCTCCCTTACACGCCGTTTTCATCTATTGTAGGGGAAAAATAAAGCGCTTTCAACACAAAAAAGCCGGCGCATTCGCCAGCTTTTCTTTTTATGCATGCACCGCAAGCCCAATTGTGCTTAACAATGCTTCGTGCAGCGTTTCCGACAGTGTCGGATGGGCCGCGATAAAATGCTCTGCCATATCCGCCGTCATTTCTCCGTTCATGATGGCAGCCGCCTGGCCGATAAGCTCGGTCACATCCGGTCCGATCATTGAGACTCCGACGATTTCGCCGAACTCCGGTTCCGCCACGATCTTGACCTTTCCTTCCGCTTGGTGTTTGATGAGCGCCTTCCCGTTTGCGGAAAAAGGAAATTCACCAATCTGTACATCTCCGTAAACGTGTCTTGCCTGTTTTTCCGTCAATCCGATACATGCGATTTCTGGCGATGTGTAAATACATCGGGGCACGTTTTTTTTCGTTCATTTTGACGTCGCGTCCTGAAGCGTGTGAAGCGGCGATGATCCCTTCATGGAAAGCTGCATGGGCCAGCTGAATGCCACCGATCGCGTCCCCGCATGCGTAGATATCAGGCACATTGGTCTGCATCTGCTCATTTACGGGAATACCTTTTTGGGAAAAATCAATTCCCGCCTGGTCAAGCTGTAATCCATCCAGACGAGGTTTTCTGCCGATCGCCACCAGCACATAATCGGCCTTCGTCTTAAACTCACGCTGTCCGCTTTTCCATATCGCCGTTTTGGCTGCTTGATCAACACGCTCTAACCGGGAGGAGGTGTGAACTTCAACTCCGTCTTCCTCAAGCTTTTCCTGAAAGAGACGGGCGATATCCTCGTCCTCTGCCGGGATCAGCTGGCCGGCCGTTTCAATGATCGTCACCTTCGTTCCAAGTCTGGCGAACAATCCGGCATACTCGCAGCCGATCACACCGCCGCCAACAATTACAAGCGAAGCGGGAATGTCTGAAAGGGCGAGTGCGTCTTTGCTGTCAATCACCCATTCGCCGTCAAACGGGGCAAAGGGCAGCTCGATCGGCTCTGATCCGGTTGCGATCAATATTTGTTCCGCCTCTCTGATTTCTTTGCCGTTCTCCCCTTCGATCAAGAGCTTCTTGTCAGAAAGAAAGGAGGCCTCTCCCTTCACAACTTGTATTTGATTTTTTTTCATTAAGTACTGTACGCCTTGGAAAAGCTGGCTGACAACCTGCTGTTTTCGGCTCTGCATTTTGTCCCAATCAACCGATATTGCACCGGGCGGAAGTTCAATGCCGAAGCGCCCGGCATGTTTGATTTTATCGAGCACATTTGCGCTTTCTAACAAAGACTTCGTCGGAATGCAGCCTTCATTCAGACAGGTTCCTCCAAGTGAGCCTTTGTCAATGAGCAGCACCTTTTTTCCCTGCTGTGCCGCTGAGACTGCTGCCGCATAGCCCGCTGGTCCCCCTCCGATAATGGCTAATGTCATGTTCTTTCACCTGCTTTTCTATAAAATTAACGCTGCCGGTTCCTCCAAATAAGTTTTGATCGTCTTCAGAAATTCAGCTGCCGGAGCGCCGTCACAGGTTCTGTGATCAAACGTCAGGCTGAGCGGCAGTATCGTACCTCTGACAATCTCCTCCCCTTGAAAAACCGGCGTGTCATAGCTTGCTCCGATGCCGAGAATGCCTGTTTCGGGCGGATTTAATATCGGCGTAAAATGCTCCACGCCGGATGCGCCAAGGTTTGTGATTGAGAAGGTCGAGCCTTGCAATTCTTCACTCCCCGCACGTCCCTCGCGTGCTTTTTTGGCGTTTTCTGAAATGGTTTTGGCCAGCTCAATCAGCGGCAGTTTTTCAGCATGACGAATGACAGGCACAACCAACCCTTTTTCAAGAGCAACAGCCATTCCGAGATGAACATGAGGATGTGTGATAATGCGTTCATTTTTGTAGAAACTGTTCAGTATAGGGTGTGATTGTAGAGCGAGCACCGCAGCTCTTGAGACAAAATGAGTGATCGTCAATTTCGTGCCGTGCTGTTCCTCAGCTGTCGGCGAAAGCTGTTTTTGAAGAGCTGCCAGCTTAGTGATATCAGCCTTCATTGTAATCGTCAGCTGGGCGCTGTTTGCCAAGCTTTCCTGCATTCTGGATGCGATCACTTTTCTCATGCCTGTAACTGGCGTTTCCTGCGCCTTTTGCTCAGAAACCGGCTCTGTCTGCTCTTTTTTCTGTTCAGCAAGCGCCTTTGTTACATCGTCTTTCACGATTCGCCCGCCTGGTCCTGTGCCTTTCAGCTGTTTCACGTCTAATCCCGCTTTTTCCGCGATTTTCCTGGCGACTGGAGATATTTTGATTCGTTCTTTTTTACCGGCTGCGGGTTTGTTTTCTTGTTTTGAAGGCTGGACAGCTGGCGGCTCACTATCTTCTGCAGCAGGCTCTTTCGCCTCTTCCTGCACCGATTCATTGGCGTTCCCGATATAGCAGATGGCTGTGCCAGGCGGAACCTCTTCCCCTTCTTTCACCTTAATATCAATCAGCGTGCCCTTTTCAGGCGCTTCGATTTCCATTTCAATTTTCTCCGACTGAATGCTGGCGATGCTTTCTCCCTTTTCAACCGGATCTCCCACTTTTTTGTTCCAAATCGATACTTCTCCTTGTTTCATGGCCATTCCCAACTTTGGCATCACTACTTTGACCGCCATATGTGTCCCCCCTTTAATTCACTGCCGGCTCGCCAAGCAATTCAAGCGTGACGCTGACGATTTTATCTGGTGTCGGCAAATATTGGTCTTCAAGCACTGGCGAAAACGGCACAGGTGTGTGCGGCGCTGTAATCCGCTTAATCGGCGCATCCAGCAGATCAAAGCCTTTGTCGGCCACAATCGCGGCTATATCTGTGGCTATGCTGCATCGCGGATTGGCTTCGTCAATGATGATCAGCCGGTTTGTTTTTTCTAACGATGTGAAAATTGCTTCCTCATCCAGAGGAGACAGACTGCGCGGATCAAGAACTTCGGCTTCAATGCCTTTTTCTGATAATTGTGCTGCCGCTTCGAGTGCGGTATTGACCTGCTTGCCGATCGCAAACAGCGTAATGTCGCTGCCCTCGCGTTTGATGTCCGCTTTTCCGAGCGGAATTGTGTAATACTCTTCCGGCACTTCGCCTTTCATGTTGTAGGACGTTTTGTCTTCAAAAAAGAACACCGGATCGTTGTCTTCGATCGCCGCAAGCAGCAGACCTTTGGCGTCATACGGATTCGACGGAACAACCGTCTTCAGCCCCGGAATGCTTGTGAAAAGGCCGTACAGCGTCTGGGAGTGCTGTGCCGCAGCCCGGAAACCCGCTCCGTATGTGGTGCGGACGGTAATCGGCACTTGCGCTTTTCCGCCGAACATATAGCGGAATTTTGCCCCTTGGTTGATGACCTGGTCAAAGCACGTGCCGATGAAATCGTTAAACATCAGCTCCGCAATCGGTCTCAGCCCTGTTGATGCCGCAGCCATAGCGGCGCCTATATAGCCCGCTTCAGAAATGGGCGTATCCAGCACCCTGCTCCGTCCAAATTCCTGAACGAGCCCTTTTGTGACGCCTAATACGCCGCCCCATGCTTCGTCATCCTGCAAATGATCGACTGCCGCTCCTCCGGCTACATCCTCACCGATCAACAGCACATTTTCGTCCCTTCTCATCGCAAGTTTCATCGCCTCGTTGATCGCGTCTGACATGCTTATGACTCTTGCCATCTTACATTCCTCCTTTTTCGTATGAGACATATACATCTGCCAGCAGCTCTGATTCTTTCGGATATGGGCTGTCTTCGCTGAAGGAGACTGCTTTTTCAATCGATTCGCTGACACGCTGTTCAATGTCTGACAGCTTATTAGCATCTGTTTCTTTTAAAAGGTAGTTTTTAAAACCTTGAATGGCATCTTTTTCTTCAAGGTGCTCAACTCTTTCATCCTTTGTTTTATAGGTTTGGGCATCTCCTTCGAAATGGCCGTAGTTTCGGTAGGTCATGCATTCAATCAAAGACGGGCCTCCGCCGTTTCTTGCTCGTTCAATCGCTTCCTCCGCTGCCTGATAAACTGCTAAAATATCTTTTCCGTCCACGGTTACTCCCGGCATGTTATAGGCAGCTGCCCGATCAGCGATTGAATCACAGGCTGACGCGTACTCAAATGGCGTGGCTTCGCCGTAGCCGTTGTTTTCAGCGATAAACACAACTGGAAGATTCCATACAGCCGCTAAGTTGAGGCCTTCATGGAAGGTTCCTTGATTATTTGCTCCGTCTCCAAAAAAGCAAACGCTTACATTATTGGTCTGTTTATATTTAGCCGTGAGCGCTGACCCGCATGCGAGCGTAAATCCGCCCCCGACGATTCCATTTGCCCCTAACATACCTTTATTGAGATCGGCAATGTGCATAGAACCGCCCTTGCCTTTACACAGTCCGGTCGCTTTCCCGAATATTTCCGCCATCATGCCATCCAGATCACAGCCCTTGGCGATACAATGCCCATGCCCTCTATGTGTGCTTGTAATGCTGTCGCCATCATCTAAGTGAGCGCACACGCCTACAGCTACAGCTTCTTCACCGGCATACAAATGGACGAATCCGGGAAGCACTCCCTCTGCGAACAGTTCATGCACTTTGTCCTCAAAGCCCCTGATTTCCAGCATCTTTTGGTACATCCACAGCGCTTTTTCCTCAGTTAATGACAAGCCTTCTCGTTTTAACAGTTCCATTGTGTGTGCCTCCTTCTATTTAGGGTTCGCATTAATGAATGCAAGAAGTGTGCCAGCTATTGGATGCCTGTAAAATCAGTCTTCTATGTTGATACCATGAGACAGTTTGAGACAGGTGTCTCATTTTGTCTCGATATGAAACCATGTGTCTCGTTTTATTCCAAATAAAAAAGACCGGTCACCAGCCCGGTCTTTTGACGTCGATCGACATATTTATTTCCTCGGAAATCTTATCAACTTCCTAATGCCTCTGCATCGTTTTTCTGAATGGCGATTTCAGGAGTAAAATCAATTGAATATTTTACATAACCAAAGCCGCCGTCCCCATCCTTCTGCATGCAGTCTATCGTGCCTCTGAAATATGTATACCCTTTTTGATTAAGCGTTTTTCTGACGGTTTCCGCCATCGCCGCGGCATCTGTTTTTGTTTTTCCGCTTGCATCTAACTGTATCGTCAAACTTAGCGGCGCTCTTTCAGCCAATTGCTTGCTCCAGCTTGTCTCTAATGTGAACTGGTCGTTTTCAACGCTGATATCTGCTTCGGCTTTTATAAGTTGCGGAACGGCTTTTTTCAAATCTGTTTCGATTTCCTTTGATGCTTCTTGATTTAGATGTTTTGCAACAGACTCGGTATAGGCTTCTTCAATTCCATCGCAGGTTACCTTAGGATGGAGAAACCCCATCGCGCACATTTGGTAGCTTTGAGATTGGGTGTTTGCTTGAAACACATATTCCGAGATTTTCGCGTTATAAACTCCATTCGTGATCTTGATTTCTTTTTGAGGATAGGTCTGTTTCACATATGATGTGAGCTTTTGCTCTGCGGCATTTTTGGAAAATGGATCACCGAATAAAAAATGATAGATATAAAAGCCGCTTCCACATACCGCAATGGCAAGGAAGCCAAACACCATTCTTTTCATTTTCACACCCTTTTCGGGTTATGTACGTATTACAGTTCTTGTTTTTCTTCAACCGCCCTGTTCAGTGCCTGAAGCATGTAACCAATGCCTTTGTACGGTGCCAGCGGCCAGCTGATATGCTGATGATCTCCGACGACCGTGCTCAGGACTTTACGATATTTTTTCCCGCCGAGCATGACGAGCTCTTCTTTTTCAAGAAAACCCTTTTCACGATATTGACGGCTTAACTTCTCCTCTGTCATAATCTCTGGATGACCGCTCCCGAATGCCACATCGTAGTTTTCCGGCACGATGTCATCAGGACGCAGGAACCCGTGCTTCGCCGACAAAATGACCCACTCGTCAAAAAAAGCTTTTGCATACCGCTCGCACGCCTGATGAAACGGGCTCAGGTAAGTGTCTTCCGCCCTCGTCGGCCCCGCATCAGGCTGAATATCCCAGATTTTTTTCGCGCCGCAGGGGATGATGCATAGTCGTTTCATATTGATTTTCGAACTCCTTTTGTCTTCTGGACTATCACAAAGATTAAAATCCCGATCATGATCGCACAACCAACAGCGAACGTAATCAACGGATACAAAAGAGGAAATATGACATTGGGAATCACTTCATACATATCAGAATGATACCCCATTGAATTTCCTCCAACGTATGAAAAATTGAGCAGTTTTACACTCAATGGATCCTTGCTTCTATCAGAATAGCTTAGAAGCTTCTCCTTTACAGTCCCATCCTGATGAATCCTGATTATTTTCCATTTGCTTTTTTCAAGACTTATTTGATCGTCAGTTATTCTCTGAACAATGTAAACCAGATTTTGATCAGTCTTTCGATCCTTTACCGTTAATATTTCAAGCCATGAAAAGTATCTTCCTCCTCTTTCTCGATTAGAAAGCCATACTTCAGAAGGTGATGAGAGATCTCGGCCGTCTAATTGATACTGTATGTTAACAATCTCTCCGGCAGGGACGTTTTCGTCTTTATCCCAGCTTGTCAGGGGCGCATGTTTTCCTGTTTTGGCCTCAATAATCCTAATATGATGATTAAATATGTTGATATTTTGAGTATCTATCGCAGGTTCATAACCTTGCTTGTCTTGATATGCATAATGAATGTCATAACGATTTGTTACGTTGTGATCTATTATATTTTCTCTCAATAGTACAAAGATAGGATAGGCTGAAATCACGATCAGCAGCAGGCCTATACCTGTACAAAAATGCATTCTCTTCATTTGATTCTCCTCTTTTTTTCATACCTATCAATGTACCATAAATCCAACAAATCGTCTCCTTTATTTGGAAATCGTTTCGAATGACATAAAAAAAGAGGGGATCCCCCTCTACTTCAACAGCTTCAATGCCGCTTGCTTCAGCAGCTGTACGCTTCGCGGAAGAATATCTTCCTGGATATCGAACTTTTCATGATGATGCGGGGCAGCGATGTCGGTGCCAATGATCATATATGTCCCTTTTCCTCCCCGCTCCTGAACTCTTTTGATCATATAGCTTGCGTCTTCACTTCCTCTTGAGCCGGTCTGGATGCCTTGCAGTGAGGAAAATCCGCCAACCTCTCCAGCAGCTTCTAGCACGGTCGAAACCATTTCCTCGTCACATTTGATCGGAATCGCTCCGCCGATGATTTCGACCTCATGTTCAAGCTCATGCATGGCTGCGCTGTGGGCGATGATCTTTCTCACCCGCTCTTCCAGATCGCGGTTGACCTCTTCTGAATCTGACCGCGTTTCAATGATCATTTTCGCGTGCTGCGGGATGATATTGGCCGCTGTTCCGCCTTCAAGCACGCCGACATTGATCCGGGTATCGCCCGAGCTGAAACGCGGAATGGCATGTATATTTAAAAGCGCCGTCGCCGCCCCTAGCAAAGCATTTCTGCCATGCTCAGGAGCCGCTCCTGCATGTGAGGAGACGCCCCGGAAATGAACAGCCATTTTCGTAGTGGCCAGGAATCCTTCTGCACCGCCGTATACTTCCCCAAGCGGCACATTGGTCCCCAGATGATGGCAGAGGAGATAATCAACATCGTCCAGCATGCCTTTCTCAGTAACGGCATACGCTCCGCGGACACCCTCCTCAGCGGGCTGGAAAATCAGCTTCAGAGTACCTGCAAAGTTTCGATGTGCCAGCGCTTCAGCAACGCCTAGCCCGATCGCGGTATGTCCGTCATGGGCGCATGCGTGCATATTTCCTTCAAATGCAGAACGGAAGCCCTTGGCGTGAGGACCATGGTCAGCATCTGCGCTTTCTGTAATCGGAAGTGCATCCATATCAAAACGAAGCGCAACGACGGGTCCCGGCGTATTCCCTTCAAGTCTTCCGATGACAGCGGTATATCCGCCTTTCATCGGCGCAATGATATCAGGATCGGCTCCATTTTCAATTGCACGGTCAAAAGCGCGCTTCAGTTCTTTTTCTGAAGGAACGCCTCTGCGGGCCTCGCCATCCATTGCGTCCTTGCCATATGTCACGTGATATCCCAGGGTTTGAAGGGTTTCCACAACCTTTCCGGCTGTGCGAAATTCTGTGAAGCCCAGTTCGGGATGCCGGTGAAAATCTCGTCTTATTTGAATCATATCCATATGTCTCCCACCCTTTGCCATTTTTATTTTGCATAAACGCCCGGTCCGATCGGCCAGCCGAAAGCGTACCAAATGAACATCATGAGAAGCCACGCCAAGAAGAACAGAACCGTATACGGAATCATGGTTGAGATCACAGTTCCGAAGCCCGCATCTGATTTGTAGCGCTTATAGTAAGCCATCAGCATCGGCAAATACGGATTCATCGGCGTAATGGTGTTTGTCGCGGAATCCGCAATCCGATAGGCAATTTGAATAAACGCGGGATGAAAATCCAGCAGCATCAGCATCGGGATAAACACAGGGGCCAGCAACGCCCATAAAGCAGAGCCGCTCGTAATAAACAGACTGACGACACAAGTCAGCAACGAAAATCCGATTAATACAGGAAACCCGGTTAAATGGATGGATTCCAGAAAGTCCGCTCCTTTTACAGCCATAAAAATTCCCATATTGCTCCACGTGAAAAAAGCGATAAACTGTGAAATGACAAAGACAAGCACAATAAAGCCTGACATGCCTTTAATGGAATCTCCCATCAGCCTCGGGACGTCTGTCTGATCCTTAATGCGTCCGGCCACGATGCCATAGACAACCGATACAGTAATAAAGAACAGCAGAATGATGGGGATGATGCCTTTCAGAAAAGGCGAGGAAAGAATTGATCCGTTTTCAGGATCACGCAGGAGCGCTCCCTCTGGAACGACTAATAACGCAATGACTCCAGCATATAAAAGGGCCGCTGCCCCCGCCGCCTTCAGTGCTTTGATCTCTTTTCCCGTTAACGCCGCCATTTCAGGCTTGTATTCTCCGCGGTAGCTGCCAAGCCGGGGTTCAACGATTTTATCAGTAACCCATGCACCGATAAAAGCTAAAACAAATACGGAGGCCGCCATGAAAAACCAGTTATCGACAGCCGATACCTGAGCATTTTTATCGACGGTTTGTGCGACCTGTGTGGTAATGCCGGAAAGAAGCGCGTCTGTCCCGGCGATCATCAGATTGGCCGTAAATCCTGACCCTACACCTGCCGCAGCGGCCGCAAAGCCGGCAAGCGGATGACGCCCGGCTGCCATGAAGATCAGGGCGCCAACCGGCGGGATAATGACCCATGCCGCATCAGACGCCAGATTCCCTAAAATCCCGACAAATACGACGGAATAGCTGATGATCGCTTTCGGAACATGCGCCATCATCTTTTGCAGCACAGCCTCGATCAAACCGACGCGTTCCGCCAGCCCGATGCCGAGCACCATCGTGAGCACAAGTCCGAGAGGCGGAAATTGAACAAAGTTGTTCACCGCTTCCGTCAGCATCCAGTGAATGCCCTCGGTGCTGAGCAAACTCTTAACGGCTACCTCTTTCCCGTCTCCCGGATGTGTCACTGCGTTTCCTGCCAGCAAAACAGACATGGCAATGATGATCACCGATAAGTAGATAAATAACATAAAAGGATCAGGCAATTTGTTTCCAGCCTTTTCGATCCACTTTAATATTCCTTTATGCTCGATTTTTTGTAAAGAATCAGCGGTCATGACTTCCGGCAGATGTTTAGCCATAGCGCCCTCCTATAATCGGTTTTAGTTGATCTTCATTGAAATCGATTCACGGGAATGCAGAATGAAATAGACTGAATTTACAAATAATTTAACACCTGCTGATAACGCTTTTTCATCGAACATGAATTTAGGATGGTGATGCGGATAGATCATCTCCCCGGTTCCCGCTCCCAAAGCGATATAACAGCTAGGCACTCGTTCAGAAAACGCGGAGAAATCCTCTCCGCCCATCATTGGCGCTAACGGAAATACCTGATCCTTCCCCCACAGATTCTCTGCTGCTTGTCTGACCAGTTCGGTTACGTTCGGATCGTTTACCACAGACTTGTATCCATGGCGGTAATCAAAATCATACGACGCGCCATGGGCTTCAGTTACGCCTTTTATAATGGTTTCCATGAGCGCTTCCGTATTTGCCCGGACTTCCTTTCGAAACGTCCTTACCGTCCCTCCAAGCGTCACAGTATCGGGGATCACATTGTAGGCGGAGCCCGCATGACACATGGTAACAGAGAGCACCAGTCTTTCGGCAGGATCTGTATGTCTTGAGGCAATGCTTTGCAAATGAGTAATGACTTGTGAGGCAATCACAAGCGGGTCAATATACTGTTCAGGCTGAGAGGCATGCCCGCCTTTTCCTAATCGTGATATCAAAGCGATTAGAGTTAGCTGTGACCGGGCCTGATGCCAGTCCGATTTTTCCTAAAGGCATGGCAGAAAACAGATGGATGGCTATGCATAGATCAAGATGGTCCGCAACACCAGCCTTCACCATTTCCTGCGCTCCGCCAGGATGAACCTCCTCGGCATGCTGAAAAATAAAGTAGACTTCGCCGCTAAGCTCATCCTTTTTCCGAGACAAAATCTCAGCCGCCCCAAGCAGCATGGCGGTGTGCCCATCATGCCCGCACGCATGCATTACACCTGGATGGCGGGAGCGAAAATGACTGTCATGCTCCTCTTGAATCGGCAGCGCATCCATATCAGCGCGCAGCCCAATTCGCTTGCCCGGGCGCGCACCGCTCAGCCGGGCAACGACACTTGTCCTTGTCGGGCGGCTGATCTCAAGATTTTCAAAAGAAGAGAGCGTATCATATACAAATTGAGCTGTTTTTTCTTCTTGAAAGGACAGCTCCGGGTATTGATGAAGATGTCTCCTCCATTCAATCACGTTCTTATATATACTGGCGTATTCATCCATCATGCTTCCAGCCTCCATTCTGTTTTAGAAACTCTTGCATTTACTTTATTGATTATATGGGGCTGGTTCAATTGGAATGTCAGACAATCTGACTTATTGAATCAAAAAAGAAGAGGAAATCTGACAGATTCCTCTTCGTCTGTTGTATTTTTGCACAGTGAAAATAAACTTTTCCTAAATAACTAACTTATAAAGCAAAAAGAGCGTCCCGCTCCGCTTTTACCTTGAATTAGGAAACATCTACTGTTGCTCCGCCCCATCAAGATACTTACTCTCAAAGTCATCGAGCAATGCACGCACTTCATCTGTTGACTTAGTGTTCATGCACTGGTTTCTTAATTCACTTGCTCCGCGGAATCCGCGGAGGTAAATTTTGAAAAAGCGAGGAAGAGGCTTGTATGGACGCGCTTCTAATGCTGAATATTTATCATGAAGATCCAGATGCAGCCGTAAGAGATCAAGCAATTCCTTACTGCTATGCTCTTTCGGCTCCTTTTCAAAGGCAAATGGATTTGTAAAAATACCGCGCCCTATCATAATTCCATCGACACCGTATTGTTCAGCAAGTTTTAATCCAGTTTGGCGGTCAGGAATATCCCCATTGATCGTCAACAGTGTATCTGGCGCTACCTCATCACGAAGTTTCTTAATCTCCGGGATGAGTTCCCAATGCGCATCCACTTTGCTCATTTCCGCTCTTGTGCGCAAATGAATGGAAAGATTAGCAATGTCCTGTTTCAATACGTGTGTCAGCCAGCCGCGCCATTCATCTATATCCGTGTAACCAAGTCTCGTTTTCACGCTTACTGGCAATCCGCCTGCTTTTGCTGCTTGTATTAGTTCTGCTGCAACCTCTGGACGACAAATAAGGCCGCTTCCCTTTCCATTTCCCGCAACATTAGGTACAGGACAGCCCATATTGATATCTAGACCCTTAAACCCTAGTTCCGCCATACCAATACTCATTTGGCGAAAGTTCTCAGGCTTGTCTCCCCATATATGAGCTACCATTGGCTGTTCATCCTCTGTAAAAGTCAAACGGCCGCGCACACTATCCTTCCCATCCGGGTGACAATAGCTCTCCGAGTTTGTAAACTCTGTAAAAAACACATCCGGCCTGCCTGCTTCACTTACTACATGACGGAAAACAACATCTGTCACATCTTCCATTGGTGCCAGTACAAAAAATGGCCGTGGTAATTCACGCCAGAAATTATCTATCGTCATTACATTCAAATCCTTTCATTATGGGATACGGCTACACCTTTATCCCAAAATTAAAAAGCTGACCATGCTTCTTTTACACTTATAGCATGCTTAAGCACTTCTTATCAAACGATAGTAAATTTTGAACATTTACATCTTTACTAGTCACACATAAAAAGTGACAAAGTAAACCGACTAGAAAAGCAGTTTGAGTCATAGGGTTAGGTACATGATCCAAGTTTCAGTGTATGTTCCTGCAAATTTTCTTTCAATAGCTTGGGTGGGTTGCGCATGAAAAAGACCCAGAAATCGGCAATGTTCATTCTACCGAAATCCAGATCTGATTAGGAATTGATTATTTTAGTTAGACGATTTCAATACAAGCTTCGCCACTGCTTCAACGTGAGCCGTCTGCGGAAACATATCGACAGGCTGAATATATTCCACGCGATAGTCTTTCGAAAGCGCCTGTAAATCCTTCGCAAGTGTGGATGGATTGCAGGAAACGTAGACAAAACGTTTCGGTTTGACTTTTTTGATCGTATCCAGGAACGTGCTGTCACAGCCGGTTCTTGGCGGATCAACGATGACGACGTCCGGGCGGAAGCCTTCTTTCGTCCATTTCGGGAGCCAGTGCTCGGCTGTTCCTGTTACGTACGTGGCGTTTGTCATGCCGTGTTTTTTGGCATTTTTCTTGGCATCGTCAATCGATTCTTTGATGACGTCCATGCCGCGGACTTCCTTCGCTCCGTCCGCCACCCACATGCCGATGGTGCCGACGCCGCAATACGCGTCAACGACTTTTTCTTTCCCGGTCAGCTGCGCCGCTTTTTTCACTTCATCATACAGCTTGACGGTTTGCTCCGGATTGAGCTGGAAGAAGGCGCGGGCGCTCAATTCAAAAGATACGTCGCCGAGCACCTCTTGAATCACGGTATGTCCGGCGAGGGGTTTTGATTTCTCACCGAAAATAACAGAGGTTTTCGCTCCGTTTACATTTTGAATAATGGATTTCACCTCAGGCAGGCGCTTTTGGATCGCTTTGACGATTTCTTCCTTATGCGGAAGCGTTTCTTTTGCTGTTACAAGCACGACCTGCACTTCGCCTGTTTCAAAGCCGACTCTCGTCACTATCGTGCGAACGTCGCCTTTTCGTTTTCTTTCATTATAAACAGACACATTGAAGTCCTCTAAAATGCGGCGGACGATGCCTGTTGTTTTGTTGGTTGCCGGATGCTGAACGATACAGTCTTTGATCGGCACGATATCATGAGAATCAAGGCCGTATAAGCCGGCAATGATGCTGCCGCTTTGTGAGCGTCCGATCTGGAATTGGCTTTTGTTGCGGTAATTCCATGGGTTGTCCATGCCGACCGTTTCTCTGATATCCATGTTTTCGACTTTGAACTTCGTATGGCGCTCCAGAGACTGGATGACGATGTCGCGCTTTTCCCGAAGCTGCTGGCTGTATGCAAGATGCTGAAGCTGGCAGCCGCCGCACTGCTCGTAGACAGGGCAAGGCGGTGCCACCCGATGCTCCGAAGCCTTGCGAATCTTCTTGATCCGTCCCTCCGAAAACTTCGGCTGCACTTTCGTCGCTTGGACGACAACCTCTTCACCAGGAAGCGCGCCGGGCACGAACACGACTTTTTTCTTGAAATAGCCGACGCCTTCCCCGTTAATTCCGAGACGTTTAATCGTCAGCGGAAAGGTCTGTCCGACTTTCAGTTCGACGGGCGCCTTTTTGTTTTGTTGGTTCACGTTGTTCTCTCCGTTTCTATATGAAGCTTTCTGCAGATGGCAGAAAGTGAAATGTTTTTTTCACATCTTTCTAGTATAACACGTTTGCACGATTTCCTTCATTGTCAGACGAATTATTCTATACTCCTCCACAAATACAACGACGCATAGCTCAAATAAGGCTCCCACTCCTTGCTCATCGCGAGCATAACATCCTTTGCCGGTTTGTCGTCCAAATTGAAGTGGCGTTTGATCGCGTTTTGCAGTCCGATATCGGCCAGCGGGAATAAATTGGGCCGTCCGAGCCCAAACATCAGCACGTTTTGTACCGTCCATGGGCCGATGCCTCTGATTTTGATCAGTTTCTTCATGATGTCTTCATCCGTCAGTTGGGGCAGCTCTGACAAGTCGAGCGAACCTTCGGCGATCATTCGCGACGTATCAATGGCGTATTCCGCTTTTCTCATGCTGAACTGGAGCTCGCGGAGATCTTGATAATCCAGCGCCGCAATCGTTTCCGGCTTCGGATAGCACCACACACCGTCCTTCTGCTCGCCGAACGTATGGACAAACCGTTCTGTCAAGGTGTACGCAAAAGATAGATTCAGCTGCTGGTGCACAATGCATTTCATGATACAGTTGTACACGCTGTAGTCTAATACCAGCGGCGTGCCTGCATGCTCTTCAAAAATCGCGGAAAGATTCGTTTTTGAGAAATGATCAAGGACATGCTGCAAATCATGTTCCCATTGAAAAATCCGTTTGATTTCCTTCATCATGTCTTCCTGCTCTGTTTCCCCGCTGACGAGAAACTCGGGCTCGTCCGCATGGCCTAACGCCTGCACCTTCACAATACATACGTCACCGGCCTTATTTCTGATCGGCACTCTTATGTCCCGCGCTTTCAAATCAACTGCATTAAGAGGATCTAACGACAGCCTGTCGAGCACACGGTCAAAATGGTACGGCGGTGTGACCGATACTTTTTCTTTCCACATATGATCAGCCCTTTTTCCGTTTTTGTTCAGTATACCACGCCGCTGGAAACCGGTAGAAAACACTGTATACTTTTCTGAAAAAGGCTGCATGATATAATGGCAGGTGGAGGGTTGTTTATGATCAACATTACCGCTATCACAACACAGCATCAGCTTTTGAAAAATATACCGATCGAACGGGTTGAACAGCCGGATATTGCGTGGTACTGGGTTGATTTTTACGGCCCGGAGGAAACGGAAACCGCGTTATTGAGAGATTTTTTTCATTTTCATCCGCTTGCGATTGAAGATTGCTTTCAGCATATGCAGCGTCCGAAGCTTGACCATTACGACGGCTATCGCTTTTACGTGCTTCATGCGCTGAATCAGGAAACACTTGAAACCGAGGAAGTCGATATCTTTCAAGGTGAAAAATTTGTCGTCACCTTTCATTTACACGAAACGCCCGGTATCGCCAAAGTCCGGGAGCGTTTATATGCTTCACCGGACATGTTAAAAAAAGGGCCGGGGCATATTTCTTACATGATCATGGATCAGCTTGTTGATGAATATTTTCCTCTGGTGTACAAAATAGAAGACCGGCTGAATGAGATTGAAGACAGCCGCAGCCACAAAACATACGGGACGCTGATGAGCGAGGTGTTTGAGCTCAGAACTGACCTATTGCATCTCAGGCGGACCATTATTCCGATGCGTGATTTGCTGTATCGGATTTTAAGCCTTGACCATGTGAAGGAGCAGCGGGAAACAAAGGCATACTTCAGCGATATTTACGATCATTTATTAAAGCTTTCAGAAATTGTGGAATCTAACCGCGACATGACGTCCGATTTGCGTGACAGCTACGTGACACTGAATTCGAACAGGATGAATGCGATTATGATGACATTGACCATCGTGTCTACCATTTTTATCCCGCTCACGTTTATCGCCGGCGTTTACGGCATGAACTTCGACAACATGCCGGAGCTGCATTGGAAATACGGATATTTCGCCGTGCTTGGCCTGATGGCCGCTCTTGTGGCCGGCATGCTGATATGGTTTGTACATAAAGGATGGTTCAACATCTTTAAATGAGGACAGCGTGAAGCTGTTCTTTTTATTTTGGTAAGCCGATTTCCAGCATATCCTGTTCATTTTGTATATAATGAAAAAAATGTTCAGGGAGTGATCAGATTGAAAATCGCTGCGATCGGACTCGGCAATATGGGACAGCCCATTGCCCGGAACGTGCTTCAAGCAGGCTATCGTTTGACAGTATACAATCGGACGAAAGAAAAGACGGAGGAATTTGCATCCCGGGGCGCCCAAGTGGCAGAAACGCCGCGCCAGGCGGCCGAGACCGCTGATATTGTCGTGACAATGCTTTCCGATGACAATTCTGTCAGCAACGTGACGTTCGGCAAAGACGGATTGATTGAAGGGTTATCAGAGAATGGCATTCACATTTCGATGAGCACGATCAGTGTGGAGTTCTCAGAAAAACTTGCGGCCGCCCATGCAGAAAAAGGACAATCCTTCCTTGCGGCTCCTGTGCTGGGAAGGCCGGATGCAGCCGCAAAAGCCGCCCTTCGCATTATAGCGGCAGGACCCGCGGAAGCAAAAAAAACAGCAAAACCTCTGCTCGAAAGCTTGAGTCAGCAAGTGTTTGACGTCGGCGAAGAAAGCAAAACAGCAAACGCAGCGAAAATCAGCATCAATTTCCTGCTCGTATCCATGCTGGAGGCGTTATCTGAATCATTCCTGTTGATGGAGAAATACGGATTAGAGCAAAAACAATTTTTAGAGATCGCCAACGCGCTTTTCGGCTCCCCCGTATATCAAAATTACGGAACGATCATGGCTGAGCAAACATTTGAGCCGGCGGGCTTTAAAATGTCATTAGGGTTGAAGGACACCAATCTGGCGCTCGCCGCCGCGGAGCAGGTTTCTGCAAACCTCCCTCTTGCCGAGCTGGCGAAAGGCCATTTTGAAAGCGGTATTGAAAAAGGGCTTGGAAACCTAGATTGGGCCGCTTTAATAAAATGCATAGAAAAATAGTAAAAGCCTCTCTATTGCGGAGAGGCTTTCATGTTTACAAAGACGGCAGCTTCATTTCTTTCTCAAACATCAAGTCATCAATGCTTTTAAAGGTATAGCCTTGTTTTTTCAGGTCGGTAATCGCATCGTCCAGCGCCTCGGCATTGTCCTTGGAGACAGTGTGAAGCAGGTAAATCGCACCCGGATGCGCCTGTTTGATCATGTGGCCGTAGGCGTATTTTTTCCCTTTTTGATGATTGATTTTCCAGTCGACAAAAGCGACGGACCAGAAAACGGTTTGATAGCCCATGCGTTTTGTTTCTTTCAGCACATATTCACTGAACACGCCGCGCGGCGGCCGTAAGTATAGGTTGTCCTGCTTTCCCGTGATCTTATAAACTTCCTCGTTGACTGAATCAAGCTCGTCCTGAATTTGGTCTGCTGTTTTTGTCGTCAGATCCGGATGGTGAAAGGAGTGGTTGCCGATGATATGCCCTTCATCCGACATCCGTTTGATCAGCTCGGGCTGATCCTTCACGAAATGCCCGGTGACAAAAAACGTTCCTGTCACGTGATGTTTTTTTAAGACATCAAGCACTTTTGGCGTATAGCCATTTTCGTAGCCGTTATCAAATGTTAAATAAATTGTTTTTTCTTTTGTATTGCCTAAATAAAACGCGTCATATTTTTTGATCAGGCTGTTCAGCTGTTTTCCCGCATCTGGCGGCTGATGATTAACGCTTCGCTTAAAGCCCCAATTAATCGGCTCATTCGGTACCGCATCTGCCTGTTTTGCTCCTGCTGCAAGCAGGACGGCGGCGCAGCATATTGCACACATCCACTTCATGGCCAGCGCTCCTTCTGCATTTTTTCTTATTTTACAGAAAGGCGCCCTGTTTTATACTGACGCTTTATGCCAATATAAAAAACCGCGGCATGCGCGGTTTTATTCCCAGTCTTTTTTAAATCGTTCATATTTGGCTTCCAGGTCATCCAGCATGCCGATGAGCCTGTCTATATCTTCAACGTCTGTTGCTTCAGGGTCTAATGAATCGATGACGTTCATAAACATGTCTAGTCTGTTCTTTAAATAATCAAGCTGCTGATCTTTATTGTTTACTGCGTTCCCCATTCTGCGCCTCCATTCATTTTTTATTATGGTAGCTCATTTTTTGCCGTTTTTCAATCGCCCCGCTACTTGCGATCTTGGCAAATCAGGTCTAAAATTAACTGTTGGCAGCGTTAGTATGCCTCATTTATAAAGGAGTTAGATAGTCATGACACAAAACACGAAGCTGCGTCCGATTACACCTGAGTTCGACCCTTGGGAAGCCTATATGGATGTCGACCAGTATGGAGATATGCAGCTGACGAACGTTGAATTTACAACGACGACACTGTGCAATATGAGATGCGAGCATTGCGCTGTAGGCTATACATTGCAGCCCAAAGACCCGAATGCTCTGCCAATAGATCTTCTGTTAAAACGGCTGGAGGAAATTCCCCGCCTCAGATCCATCAGTATTACAGGCGGAGAGCCGATGCTTTCATTAAAATCTGTAAAGGAATATGTCGTGCCGTTATTGAAATACGCCCACGAGCGCGGGGTGCGGACCCAAATCAATTCAAACCTGACTCTCGATATCGAGCGATACGAATGTATTATTCCGTATCTTGATGTGTTACATATTTCTCATAACTGGGGAACGGTTGAAGAGTTTGCGGAAATCGGTTTTGCTATGATGGACAGAAAACCGACCTTCGAACAGCGCGCGCGCTATTTTGATAAAATGATCGAAAACAGCCGCAAGCTAGTGGATGCCGGAGTGATGGTATCAGCGGAAACGATGCTGAACAAACGCACACTTCCGCACATTGAGCATATTCACCGCCAAATCACAGAAGATATGAAATGTCAGCGTCATGAAATCCATCCGATGTATCCGAGTGATTTTGCGAGCGCCCTTGAATCTCTCAGCCTGAAGGACATGAGACAGGCGATTCACCGTTTGCTGGATATTCGTGATGAAAAGACATGGATGCTGTTCGGCACACTGCCGTTTTACGCATGCAGTCCTGATGAAGAGGATCAAGAGCTGCTTCGCCGGCTTCGCACGGCGAAAAACGTGACAGTGAGAAATGACCCTGACGGCCGGTCGCGCCTGAATGTCAATATTTTTGACGGGAATATTATTGTGACCGACTTTGGCGATACACCGCCGCTCGGCAATATACAAACGGACAGCCTGCCTTCCGCCTATCAAAAGTGGAGAGAAACAAAGCTGGCCAAAGAACTGAACTGCCACTGCCCGAATGTCCGGTGCCTCGGACCAAACGTTCTCGTCAAAAACAGCTACTACCAGGATACAGATTTTTCAAAACGTCAAGCCAGGAGTTAGATGCGGATGGAAGAAACACTTACGGAGATTTTTCAGAATAAAATCGTTGATATTCTCCTCGTCGCCGTCATTTTGTGGATCGGTGTTTTTATCATTAACCGATTGGTGCAGTTATTTTTTAAACGGACGGACTTTATTGAAGAAAGAAAAGAGAAAACCATTGAAAGCCTTGTCCGTTCTATCACCCAATATACGGCGACGATCGGTTTTATCTTTTATGTTATTTCTTTATTTGTGCATGATTTCGGCAAGATTTTAGCCGGGGCGGGCGTAGCCGGTATCGTCATCGGTTTTGGCGCCCAATCACTGATTAAGGATGTGCTGGCGGGTGTGTTTTTAATTTATGAACGCCAGCTTCATAAAGGCGATTATGTGACAGTAAACAATTTATTTAACGGCACCGTCGAAGAAATCGGCCTGCGCTCGCTGCAAATCCGTGAATGGAGCGGAAAGCTTCTCACCATCAGCAACGGCGAGGTCAGACAAATAGAAAATTATAATATTGATTTTATGCGGATTACCGAATCCTTTCTCATCAGCTTTAAAGAAGATCCAGATCGTGTATACAGTGTGCTGGAGGAAGCGTGCGACATGCTGAATGAAGAGCTTCGCGATTCACTGAAGCGGGATGAATTCGGAAACCCGACAGAACCTTTTCAAATACACGGCATCACCGCTTTGAATAAAATCAACCGCGGAGTGGAATTTACCGTAAAGGGCATGGTCCGGGATGAAGATTATTTCAGTGCCAGCCTTGCCGCCAGACGGGTTCTCGTTCGCCAGCTGTACCAAAACAATGTGCAAATGCTTGAGGAAGCTGTAAGAATTGAAAGAACCCAATAAAAAAACTGATTCCATTATAGGAATCAGTTTTTTATTTATCTTGGCTGTGAGGAAAGCTGGAAGCTAAACGTGACATGGTCTTGAACCGGAATCCACGCGCCGATTCCCTGTGACGTGACATTTTTCACAACAAGTTTTCGTTTATTGCCTTTGAGCACTAAATAGACTTCTCCGTAAGTCACTTTCCCTTTTTCATTCACAGCCGGAGCATATGCGTTTAAATAACCGAGTTTTTTCGGAGCGACTTTATAAATTTGGTCTCGTTTTGTTCCCGCTCCGATGACCGTTTCAAATGCAAGCGGAAGATTTGTTTTTTTCATCGCCTTCAGCATCATCATGCTTTTGACATCTTCCGTGTTTGGAACTTTTGCTGTCAGGCCGCCCGTTACTCTATATTGCTGCTCTTGGGCATAATGCATTTCAGCCGTTTGTTTTCCGCCGCGGTTATCCGCGCGGTTTGTATTGATTTTTTTATATTCCCAGTTGGCGACTGTTTCATTCGATTCATATCCAAGCGCCCATTTCCCGAGAAATATTGTGGCCCGGTAGCCGACCGCAAGCGGTGTGCCAGAGACCGTAGACTCGTTCAGCATTTTGATAAGGTGCGGATTTTCGATCTGTACCTCTGATGAACTCAGCAGTTCCTTAGCCAGCTTGCTCGGCTGAAGCATCGGCTGATCCTGTGAAGCATTCGGATACGTGTTTTCTTTCGAAATGCTTGCTACAGAATTTGGCACCTTAAACTGCTTCTTCGCGTGGATGGGCTGAACGCCGAAAAAACTAAAGAATAACAACACAATAAGTGTGGAATGAAATAGCTTTTTCATCATATCACTCTTTCTATCGCATTTTCCCTTAGTCTTTTCATCCCGCTTTGTTGTTATCCATCATTTTTTCAGGTTAAAGAAGGAAAAAGCCGATTGCCATAATGACATAAGCCGCTAGCAGCGTGGCACCTTCAAACCAGTTGGAATCACCATCATTCGAAATGGCAATCATCAAGAGAACGGAAGACACCATCGCGACAAGCTCCGGCAGTGTAAACACAAGCGGCATGCTTACCGGGAAAAAGATGGAACAGATCACAAGAACCGGTGCGACAAACATAGCAATCTGCAGCGTCGAACCGACTGCAATTTCAACTGCAATATCCATTTTATTTTTATAGGCCATAATGATGGCTGACGCGTGTTCCGCCGCATTACCGACAATCGCAACGATGATGACCCCGATAAACAGCTCGCTCCAGCCGAACTGTTCAGCAACCGAGTGGAATGTGTGCACCAGGTTTTCGGATATGTACGCCACGACAATTGTTGCTGCAAACAAAACAATCGTGGCAACCTTCCCTGACCATTCCGGCTGCTCCTCTTCCTCAGGCTGGACAGCATTGTTCGGCTGATATACACCGCGGTGCGTGACAAGCTTAAAGTACAGAGCCGCCACATATAACAGAATCAAAATGATGCTGATCCCGATGCTTAAATTAAGCTTGCTTGTATCCCCCATTCCAACCGAAAACACCTCAGGAATTACGAAAGCCACAATAATGGCGAAAATCAAAAGCCCTGAATTATGGCGTGCATCATGGATATTAAACTCCTGCCGCTTGTATTTTAAACCGCCGACAAAAAACGATAAGCCCGCAACCAGCAGGAGATTTCCCAGCACTGAACCTGTTAAAGAGGCAAGCACGATTCCTGTAAGGCCTTCCTTTAATGCAAATAGCGAAATAATCAGCTCAACCGCATTCCCGAAGGTGGCGTTCAACAGACCGCCGATCCGCGGCCCGGCAATAATGGACAGCGATTCTGTCGCTCTTCCCATATAGCTTGCCAGAGCAATAATTGTTACACAATAGACTGCAAAGAGAATGGCAGAAGGCCAATGCATCAAACTGCCGATAACAGAAAGCGGAACACCAGCCGCCACTAATATAAAAAAGATACGATTCATAGTGAATTGACTCCTTTTGTATGACTTGTTTTATTTTTATTCTTCACAAAAATCATCATGATTACACGAGGTCAATGTTTGCGCGCGATATAGGCTTTTTTCAGGTTGCCGGCTTTTGGAAATCGGTGTACGATCAACATAGATCTCACAAAGGAGAACAGACACGATGTCACGAATGCATTTTTCTATTCTGGTTTTGCTCGTTTCCATATCCGGGTTTTCACAAGGCATGCTGCTGCCCGTCATCTCGATTATCTTTGAAACAAATGGTGAATCAGCGGCGATTAACGGCCTGCATGCGACTGGACTCTACATCGGAGTGCTATTGGCTTCTCCGTTTATGGAGGCCCCGCTTAGAAAACTGGGTTTCAAACCGCTGATCGTCATTGGCGGAAGCATCGTCATTTTAAGCTTGTTCGGGTTCATTTGGCTTCAGTCGGTTTGGATGTGGTTCCTGCTTCGTCTTTTCATCGGGATCGGCGACCATATGCTTCACTTTTCTACGCAAACGTGGGTGACCTCCATGTCGTCAAAGCAAAACCGCGGGAGAAATCTTTCCATTTACGGACTCTCCTTTGGTCTTGGTTTTGCTGCGGGCCCGTTTATGGTCCCGTTTGTTAAGCTGAGTCCGGCACTGCCTTTTATCGTGTCAGGCTGCATCAGTTTGCTTGCGTGGCTCTTTGTTTTCTTGCTACAAAATGCATACCCGGAAACCAGCCCTCACGAAACCAAATCTGACAATAGTTTCAGACGCTTTTACCAGGCTATGCTGTTTGCATGGGTGGCGTTTATGCCTACGTTCGGGTACGGATTTCTGGAGACTGCATTAAACGGCAGCTTTCCTGTGTATGCGCTGCGTCTGGGTTTATCTGTGGACGCCGTCGCTTTGATTCTTCCTGCATTTGCGATCGGTAGCATTATTTTTCAATTCCCGCTCGGCATTCTCAGCGATAAATACGGAAGACGGAATGTGCTGCTTGTGATTTTGCTGACGGGAGCCTTTTGCTTTCTCATCGCTGGCGTGTTCCCTTTTCCTTACGTGATCGGCTGCTGCTTCTTTATTGCGGGCATGGCAGTCGGGTCAACCTTTACACTCGGCATCAGCTTTATGACAGACCTTCTTCCGTCCCACCTGCTTCCGGCGGGGAATTTGCTGTGCGGCATTTCATTCAGTCTCGGCAGCATTTTCGGGCCGATTGCAGGCGGCTGGTATATGCAGACCTTCGAAAGCGCTAACTTGTTTTATTTGATTACCCTCATTCTGGCCGCTGTCTGGCTCGCTATCGCTTTAGGCAAACCGAAAATCTGGCCAGCTGCTGAGACCTATTCTTCCTCTTCATAAGAAAAAGCCTCCTGACACAAAGTCAGGAGGCTTTTCTTCTAATGATAGCCGTTTTGTCCGTTGGCACTTCCGCTTGTTTTATGACTCGATTTGCTCTTTGAGTTCTGTTTGTTATGGCTTCCGCCTTTTTTCGTATGCTTTGTCATCACGTTTTGCCCCCCCGGATCATTTTTGAACTGAAGTTCCTTTATAGGGTGCGCTAATTGTAGGGATTTTCATCAGGAAGCTTTTTACGTTTATGTAAAAGCGCGTTGATTTCTCCCCCTAAAATAATTAAAATCCCGCTTAAGTAAAACCAGATCATCAGGACGATGATCCCCCCAATGCTTCCGTATGTGGCGCTATAGTTCGCAAATGTACTGACGTAAAACGAAAACAGGGTGCTGACGACAATCCAGCCGATGGCCGCAAACAGCGCACCCGGCATTACAAAGCGAAGCGACAGCTTTTTGTTAGGCGCGATAACGTACAAAGCGGAAAAAACAATCAGCAGCACAAGCGGGCTGACTCCCCAGCGGATCGCAGTCCAGATGGATAAAAACAGGTCCGAAGCGCCGACAAAGTCCGCAGCAAGCATTCCGATCTGCCGGCCGAATACCGGCAGAAGCAAGGCAACTAAAATGGTAAACACCATGGCGATCGTCAGAAAAATTGAGGTTAGACGTACAATGATAAAAGAGCGGTTTTCCTCCACTTCATACGCGTGGTTTAACGATCTGACGATGGCATTCATTCCATTAGACGCAGACCATAACGCCGCGATGATCCCGAATGACAGCAATCCGCCGTTTCGGTCATTTAATGTTTGGTGGGTAATGGATTCAACGAGGGACATCGCACTTCCGGGAGCGTATTGTTTTACAACCCCCAGCACGTCATCTGTAGAAATCGGAAGATACGCGGTGAGCGTCAGCATAAAAATCAAAAACGGAAACAGCGATAACAGAAAAAAATACGCCAGCTCCGCAGATTTGCTTTGCCCCTCATGAAGGGTGTATCTGCCGAACAGCTCTTTCAGAAAGTTCATGTCGTCTCACCTCGAATGTTTGATCATTTATCTTTTGTAAAATGTTCCTTTGTTTCCTGTACCAGCTCCATCACTTTCGGCGTTGTTTTCTTCAGCTCTTTGACTTGCTGATTAACGAAGCCGACTTCATCTGACAGCGTCTGGGCCAGCTGTTTTGCTTCATCAATTTTTGTCATGACATTGTTTTTCAATAGTTCAGGATTGTTTTTGTACAGAGACATTTTATGCTTGCACGTCATCCATCTCATGCCGCAGGCCTGTCTCGTCGGCTTATGGAGCAAGGATAGCGCCGCACCTGCCGCAGCTCCGAGAATGACACCTTTCAGCAACCAGCGTTCATTGTTCATGATGAACTCTCCTTTCCCTCACAATTGTTTTTCTTCTTGAATGGATGCAAGCAGATGCTCACAGCCTGATCTGATCAATTGATAGACCTCGTCAAAGTTCCCAGTGTAGTAAGGATCGGGAACGTCCGCAAGATCTGAATCATCAACGTAGTCAAGCAGCCTCTTGATCTGTGCGGCTTTTTTAAAACCCGCCATGCTTCTCAGGCTTCCGATATTTTCTGCATCCATCGCAATGATGTAATCAAAATCGGTTAAATCCTGTTCGCGCACCTGGCGCGCCAGCATGCCTTCAAAGCTGATTCCTTCCCTGCGCAATATCTCCTGCGTTCCTTCATGCGGAGGATTGCCGATGTGCCAGCCGCCGATGCCGGCTGAGTCTGTTCTGATTTTCCCCTCTAATCCTTTTGTTGCTGCCAAGTCCCGAAATATCGCTTCCGCCATTGGAGACCGGCAAATGTTCCCCAAGCAAACAAATAATACGCTGATCATGTTGTGCAACCTCCCTATTCTTTGCCCATATTTCTCTAAAAAGAAACCTTTACCGCTATCTTAGTAGGATGTTCAATCACTTTTCAACTGATGTCACCACTTTTTTGAAATAAATGGACGAAATGAGAATAGGGTTTTTTTCTGATGGAATTCTGTTAGAATAAAACATACCAAATGACGCGAAAGAAAGGATGTAATCATTTGTCCAGCCAAAATACAGAAACATTAACTCAAATGATTGAAGAGATTTCACAAAAACTGAACATGCTGAATGTCGGGGTTATCAAAGCAGAAGACTTCAGCGACGAAAAAATAGAGGACCTCACCTACCTGCATAAAATGGTGATGAAAAAAGAAGCATTCAGCCCGAGCGAAATGCAGGCGATCGCTCAAGAACTTGCATCACTTCGAAAATAATGGGGCTTGCCGGCATCCGGCAAGTCTTTTTTCTTATTGATGAAGATGATTCTTTTTGCTTTCGTTTATTAGGGAGCCGGAAAGACGCGGCAGCAAGGCGCCGCGCTTCCTGAGACCGGCGAATACAGCAAATGGCCGAATAAGATTTTGAAGGAGTACTAGAATGAAAACGAAATACGTCAAAACAGCAACCGGAATGTACATCAACTACTTCTTGCTCGGAATGGTCAATATCATTCTCGCATCCAACATGTCCTCCTTAACGAAACAGTGGAATACCGACCCGACAGGCATCAGTTATGTGATTGCGGCTATCGGATTCGGCAAGCTGCTGACATACGGAATATCTGGCGTTTTATCAGATAAAATAGGCAGAAAACCGCTCATTGTGGCTTCCGCCGGAATGATGGCTGTCTTTTTAATCGGTATTCCATTATCACCGAGTTATGAACTTGCGTTTGTGTTTGCTTTATTAGCCGGAGTCGCAAATTCGGCCATGGACGCAGGAACATATCCGGCTTTAACGGAGCTCTTCCCAACTGCTCCCAGCTCGGCGAATGTCTTGGTAAAAGCTTTTATGTCTCTCGGGGCCGCTCTTTTGCCGCTCCTGATTACAGTTTTGGCAGACCATAGCCTATTCTACGGATATGCATTTTATTTGCCGGCAGCTGTCTATGTGCTGAACATCCTTTGCTTATCAGCGGTTTCGCTGCCAAAAAAACAGAAACAACCCATCAGCACCGGGCAACAGGGATCTCCTGCTTTCTTATCTGAACCCGACATGAAGAAAGAAGGCGCCGCGCTGATTATCATTGGTTTTACATCAACGGCTTTATTTACAGTCTCTCAAATCTGGCTTCCAAGCTTCGCCCAAAAGGCTGTAGGGTTAGCTGAATCAGCTTCCGTACAATTGCTGAGCTACTATAGTATAGGCGCTTTGGTATCTGTTTTATTATTAGCCCTTCTGCTGAACAGATGGGTAAAACCGGTGATGATTACACTGCTGTACCCGGTTATTACATTATGTACGCTTGCCGTTATGCTGACAGTTCACGTCCCAGCTGTACTGGACATCACAGCCTTTTTCTTAGGATTTTCAACCGCGGGTGTGTTTCAAATTACCGTTACATTAATGACAGAGCTTTTCTGGAACCGCAAAGGCACTGTCACCGGAATTGTTGCGACAGCTTCAAGTATTGCGTCGATTCTGCTGCCGATTGCCACCGGGCTCATCGCAAAAGCGGGAGGCATAGCCCA
This sequence comes from Bacillus sp. PAMC26543, assembly GCF_014250375.1. Taxonomy (NCBI): domain Bacteria; kingdom Bacillati; phylum Bacillota; class Bacilli; order Caryophanales; family Bacillaceae; genus Bacillus; species Bacillus sp. PAMC26543. The sequence goes on from NZ_CP060193.1 coordinate 3,289,121, forward strand.
TATCTTTATGTTCGACTTCGGCATTGCCGTCATCGGAACAGCAGCTGCTGCCTTTTTGTATTACAGATACAATAAACTGACCGCAGGTTCCAAGCTATCATGAAAAAACGGACGTCCCCGCAGGGCGTCCGTTTTTGTTATTTTTCAAGCAGTGCCAAAGATTCGCGGTTAAATGCAGGAATGTCATCCGGCGTGCGGCTGGTGACCAATTGATTTTGGCAAACCACGACTTCCTGGTCAACGACATCGGCCCCAGCGTATTCCATATCTACACGAATGGACGTATAGCCTGTCGCTTTTCTGCCTTCCAGCGCTTTAGCAGTAATCAGCAGCTGCGGGCCGTGACAAATCGCAAATACCGGCTTTTTGTCCGTCATAAACGCTTTTGTAAACTGGACGAAACGCTCATCGGCACGAAGCTGGTCAGGTGAAAAACCTCCCGGAATTAAAAGCGCGTCAAAGTCGGAAGGGTTTACGTCATCAATGGACGCATCGACTGTGACTTGCGCATTTCCCTGCTTGCCTTTTACGGTTTTCCCTTTTTCATTTTCAATAACGGTCAGCTCATGCCCCGCTTCTTTAAATGCTTTTGCTGGTTCAGCATACTCGCTGTCTTCGAAATAATCTGTCAGCACAACTGCGATTTTTTTACCCATGATTGATAACCTCCCCCTTAATATGTCTACATAAAACACTCTACCCCAGCCACAATATAATAAACATTTTGCAGAGCTGACAAACGATAAGCATAATGACCCAATTCACATCACCCAAAGATGATACATAATACTTATTTTTCTCCCTTTTACAATAATCATAAAGAAACATCTACAAATGCTTACAAAATATTCTTACAATAGAACCAGTAACACAAATTTCGTTGAAAGGTGGAGAACTGGTGAGAATACAGAAAAGACGAAAAGACGTCAGTAACATTCTCCGTATTCTGCTGCCCCCAATTATGATACTTAGCCTAATCCTCCCAACACCGCCCGTTCATGCAGAAGAAAACATGGCTCCTCAAGTGAATCTCAGTATTTTGGCTACAACTGATATTCATGCCAACATGATGGATTACGATTACTATAGCGACAAAGAAACGACAGAATTCGGGCTTGCCAGAACGGCACAGCTGATCCAAAAGCACCGCCAGGAGAACCCAAACACCCTGCTCGTGGATAACGGTGACTTGATTCAGGGAAATCCGCTGGGCGAATACGCAGTGAAATACGAAAAAGACAACATTATCTCCGGTGCAAAAACCCACCCGATTATCAGCGTCATGAACGCGCTGAAGTATGACGCAGGAACACTTGGCAATCATGAATTCAATTACGGGCTCGACTTTCTTGACGGTACGATAAAAGGAGCCGATTTCCCGATTGTAAACGCCAATGTTAAAACAACTGGCGGTGAACACCGTTATACGCCGTATGCAATTAACGAGAAAACAGTCACAGATGAAAACGGAAACGAACAGAAGATCAAAGTAGGCTACATAGGTTTTGTTCCGCCGCAAATCATGACCTGGGACAAAAAGAATCTCGAAGGACAGGTTCAGGTGCAGGATATCGTCGAATCTGCCAATGAAACGATTCCGAAAATGAAGGCAGAAGGCGCGGATGTCATTATTGCCCTTGCCCACACTGGTATTGAAAAGCAGGCGCAATCGTCAGGTGCAGAAAACGCCGTTTTTGACCTTGCCACGAAAACAAAGGGCATTGATGCGATTGTCTCGGGCCATCAGCACGGACTCTTCCCTTCCGCAGAATATGCGGGTGCCGCTCAGTTCGATGTTGAAAAAGGAACCATTAACGGCATTCCGGTCGTCATGCCAAGCAGCTGGGGCAAATACTTAGGCGTCATTGACCTCAAGCTTGAAAAAACAGACGGCTCGTGGAAGGTCGCAGATTCCAAGGGCAGCATCGAATCAATTTCCGGCAGCGTCACATCCAGAAACGAAGCCGTCACAAAAGCCATTCAGCAAACACATCAAAACACGCTGGAATATGTCAGAAAGCCTGTCGGAAAAACAGAAGCCGACATTAACAGCTTCTTTGCACAAGTCAAGGACGACCCTTCTATTCAAATTGTGACAGATGCGCAAAAATGGTACGCGGAAAATGAAATGAAGGATACCGAGTATAAAGATCTTCCGATTTTGTCAGCAGGCGCGCCGTTTAAAGCCGGCGGCAGAAACGGAGCCAATTACTATACAAACATTCCGGCCGGGGATCTTGCGATTAAAAACGTCGGTGACTTGTATCTGTACGATAATACCCTCCAGATCGTGAAGCTGACCGGCAGCGAAGTGAAGGACTGGCTCGACATGTCAGCGGGCCAATTTAATCAAATCGATCCGTCAAAAGGCGGCGATCAAGCCTTGCTGAATGAGAATTTCCGCTCCTACAACTTTGACGTGATTGACGGCGTTACCTATCAGGTCGATGTCACAAAACCGGCTAAATACAACGAAAACGGAAAAGTGATTAACGCGGATTCAAGCCGGATCATCAACCTTTCCTATGAAGGCAAACCGATCAGCCCGAGCCAGGAATTTCTCGTAGTCACGAATAATTACCGGGCCTCCGGCGGCGGCGGTTTCCCTCATCTGACGAGTGATAAGATTGTCCACGGCTCCGCAGTTGAAAACAGACAGGTACTGATGGATTACATTATTGAACAGAAAACATTAAATCCAAAAGCCGATAACAACTGGTCGATTGCACCGGTTTCCGGCACGAATTTGACGTTTGAATCTTCGCTTTTAGCCAAGCCTTTTGCGGACAAAGCCGATGATGTCGCTTATGTGAGACATTCTTCAAATGAAGGCTATGGCGTGTACAAGCTTCAATTTGACGACGATTCAGATACCGATCCTCCTGAAGGCGGATTATGGGATCTTACCGTCATGCATACAAATGATACGCACGCGCACCTTGATGACGCAGCCAGACGAATGACGAAAATCAGCGAAGTAAGAAACGAAACAGACCACAACATCCTGCTTGACGCGGGAGATGTGTTTTCCGGCGACCTGTATTTCACGAAATGGAACGGTTTAGCCGACCTGAAACTGATGAACATGATGGGTTATGACGCCATGACCTTCGGAAACCACGAATTTGATAAAGGTCCGTCCGTTCTTTCTGATTTTCTCAGCGGGCACAGCACAACTGTCGATCCGGCGAATCGCTATCACTTTGAAGCGCCTGATTTCCCAATCGTCAGCGCGAATGTGGATGTATCCAATGAACCTAAGCTGAAATCATATGTCAAAAAGCCGCAGACCTTTACTGCGGGAGAAAAGAAAGAGCCGGGCATCCATCCGTACATTCTGTTAGACGTTGACGGTGAAAAAGTCGCCGTGTTCGGACTGACAACAGAAGACACAGCCACAACATCAAGCCCGGGCAAAAGCATTGTATTTAACGACGCATTTAAAACTGCGCAGAACACCGTGAAAACGATTCAGGAAGAAGAAAAAGTAAACAAAATTATCGCGCTTACTCACATTGGGCATAACCGCGATCTTGAGCTAGCCAAAAAAGTGAAGGGCATTGACTTGATCATCGGCGGACACACCCACACTCTCGTGGACAAAATGGAGGTCGTGGAAAACGACGAACCGACAATCGTGGCGCAGGCAAAAGAATACGGCCAATTCTTAGGGCGTGTCGATGTCGCATTTGATGATGACGGCGTCGTTCAAACAGACAAATCAAATCTAAGCGCACTGCCGATTGATGAGAATACTGAAGAAAACGCGGAAGTAAAAGAAGAGCTCGATCAGTTCAAAAAAGAATTAGAGGACGTCAAAAATGAAAAAGTCGGCTACACGGATGTAGCCCTTGACGGCCAGCGTGAGCATGTGCGCACGAAGGAAACCAATCTCGGAAACTTCATCGCGGACGGCATGCTTGCAAAAGCGAAAGAAGCATCCGGCGCCAACATTGCGATTACAAATGGCGGCGGCATCAGAGCCGGCATTGACAAAGGCAAGATCACACTTGGCGAAGTACTGAACGTAATGCCGTTCGGCAACACGCTTTACGTGGCTGATTTGACCGGAAAACAAATCAAAGAAGCTCTTGAACAAGGCTTAAGCAATGTGGAGAACGGAGGCGGGGCCTTCCCTCAGGTGGCTGGAATCGAATATACCTTTACATTAAACAACGAACCTGGACACCGTGTTTTAGACGTGAAATTCGAATCGCCTAACGGAGACAAAGTTGATCTGAATACAGATGATACCTACCGCGTCGCAACAAATCATTTTGTCGGCGGCGGTGGAGACGGATACTCTGTCTTTACGGAAGCTTCTCATGGTGAAGACCTCGGCTACGTAGATTATGAGATTTTCACCGAGCAGCTGAAAAAGCTTGGTGACAAGGTCTCTCCTAAAATGGAAGGACGGATCAAAGAAGTATTCCTGCCGACAAAGCAGAAGGATGGCAGCTGGACACTCGATGAAGACAAATTTGCGATTTATGCCAAAAACGCCAACAAGCCGTTTGTCTATTATGAAACGTCTGAAGGATCACAAGAGAAACCAATCAATCTAAAAATGAAAAAAGACCAGGTCAAGCTATTGAAGGATAGAGAATTAGATCCTTCCCTGACGGTGTTCAACTACTGGTACAGCATGAAGCTTCCAATGGCGAACATCAAAACCGCGAACACTGAAATCGGAATCAAATCTAAGGGAGAATTAAACGTCTCCCTATCAAATGTATATGACTTTACAGTGAAGCAAATAGGAAAAGAAGTGAAATCATTCAAGGAACCGGTTGAGCTATCGCTTCGGATGTTTGATATTGAAGAAGCTCACAACCCTGCCATTTACCATGTCGACCGGAAAAAGAAAACTTTTACAAAGACAGAAAAGGGATCAATTGACGATGATATTGTAACAGGATACACAAACCACTTCAGCGAATACACGATCTTAAATTCCGGTGCTCACGATAAACCGCCGGCGTTCCCGTCCGATCAGCCGACAGGCGGCGATGACGACGGCAAGAATGGCGGAGGGTCCGACAATCCAGGCGGAAAGCAGCCGAATGATGGCAAAGGCGGCGATCAAACACCTCCCGGCACTGAACCAACAAATGGATCGGGCGGATCGGGAACCGATGGACCGGCTGGCGGCTTGCTTCCTGACACAGCCACCTCCATGTATTCCATCCTGCTGGCCGGATTTCTGATCAGCGCACTCGGAACAGCATTATATTTGCATCAGCGAAGAAAACAGAACAGAGCGAATGAAGCATAAAAAAAGCTGCTCGTTATGGGACTGACCCCCGTTTTTGAGACAGGGATCAAAACACCTTTTATACAGCCAATTGCCGATAGCTTATCGGTGATTGGCTGTTTAGTTTCGTTTGAATACGAATGTTGTTATAATAATAAATGTATTCTTTGACAGTGCGTTCTACGATGGCGGTCGTGGTTCGATTAATGCTGTTAAGATAGAACGTTTCAGACTTTAGTGAGGAATGAAACGATTCGATGGAGGCATTATCAGCGGGCGTCCCTTTGCGGGACATGCTCATGGTAATGCCTTTTGTTTTAACAGCTTTCTGATACTCATAAGATGTATACACAGATCCTTGGTCACTATGTAACACGCAGTTCTGAGGCAGTGTTGGCAGCTGATCAAGTGTGTTTAAGACAAAGTCTGTGTCCTGCTTATCTCCAATCGTGAAAGCAATTACTTCTCCATTGTATACATCCAATATACTGGAAAGGTACAATTGTTTCTGTCCATAAGGCAAATACTTGATATCCGTTACTAGTTTTTCAAGAGGATGATCGGACTGAAAGTTCCGATCTAATATATTATCAACCACGGCATATGGCTGCCCATTCTTCTTGCGCTTTTTCACCTTAACCCGGCACTGCCACTGATTTTTCTGTATGATACGCTGAACCGTTTTATGGTTAATACGCATTTCCTTTTTTAATATAGCTGTAATTTTTCGATATCCATATCGATACTTGTGCTCTCGGCACAACGTGCCGATTTGTTTTTCCAAATGGCACTTGGGATGATCTTTCATCAGGTTCTTCTTCCAACGATAATAAGACGCTCGTGAGATACCTAAATGAACACAGATATTCTGTACGGTCATTGTGCCGTGCAATCCTTCTACAAGTTCGACTGACGTTTGGCTATCAACTTCCTTTCCAATTCGTTGTACTTTTTTAAAACTTCATTTTGTTGTCTCAGATAACGGTTCTCTGCCTGCAGTTTCTCTAATTCGGAAGAATACTCCGGACCTTTTCCGTAAGTGTATTGCTTACCAACAGGCTGTTCAAATCGATGTGTATCCCCAGCCTTATGCCATCTAGCCCATGTCTGAACCTGCGTCTTATTCTTGATATTCAATTCCTGCATGATCTCTTTCATAGGCACGCCTGCCAATCTCATTTCTACAGCCTTCTGTTTGACTTCAATTGGATAACTCACTCTTGTTCCCATACAAAAAACACCTCCAAGTCTTATTTCGGATAACAACGATCCGTTTTCAAACTTGAAGGTGTTTTTTATTTGTCTCATCTTATGGGGTCAGTCCCTTATCGAGCAGCTTTCTTTTTTATACCCACTTCACAACATCTTCAACTGCAGATCTTGTTTTCGGACGAGGGTCTCGCACACGGTAGCCGAACGCCACCATAACAGAAATATCAAAGCTTCCGTTTTCCAGAAGGCCTTCCTCTTCAAGGATGCGATGAATTTCATCATATCGGAAGCCTTCCACAGGGCAGGAATCAACGCCGATTTGCGCAGCGGCTGTCATCATGTTGCCAAGCGCAATATAGGTTTGTTTGGATGCCCAGTCAAACAGGGTTCTGTCGCTTTCAAGCAAATGCAAATCGTGCTTCTGGAACTCCTCTGTTTTGCTGAGATAGCCTTCATACACGTCTTGCGGCATTTGTTTTACTTCTTTTAAATGACGTTTGATGTAGTCCGCATTATATTTCATATCCTTCGCTGTACGCGCCAGAATCAGGACGAAATGGCTTGCTGTCGGAAGCTGCTTTTGCGCGCCCCATGTGTATTCGCGAAGCTTTTCGCGGAATTCGGGATTTTGGACAACAACGAATTTCCAAGGCTCAAGGCCGAGTGAACTTGGAGACAGTCTTCCTGTTTCTAAAATAAATTCAAAATCGCTGTCTGATACTTTTTTATTCGGGTCAAATTCCTTTGTCGCATGTCTGAAATTGTATGCGTCCAGAATTTGTTTCTTTACATCTGCCATGTTAAGCACCTCTCCTTTTGGTTACTCTCACTTCTATTGTAGCCATTCTCATAAAAAGTAAAAGTACGCACATTTTTGTATGATAGTATCAATTTTGATACCAAGAGAAAAAAGCGCTCTGCCGCAGGCAGGCGCTCTTTATTTTCCCCGTCGCGCAAAATCGACAAACCTGAATTTGTCCAGACGGTGTCTGCTTTCCGTATATTGAAAGAGACTTGTATCCTCTAAAAAGACATAGTTTCTCACAACCACCATATGGTCATAGCCGCGTAAATCAAGCAATTCCCTGTCCTCATCCGTACACGGCTCGGCCACAATTTCTTTCTGCGCGTAACTGATCGAAAGACCAAGCTCTCCTTCAATATATTCATAAATGGAGTTTTCGCAAATTTCTTTCGTCAGGTGAGGCACATGCTTTCTGAAAAAGTAGTCCTTGTCCAAAATGACATGCTCCCCGTCAATCTTTCTTGACCTGATCACTTCCCATATGTCATCATCCGGCTGTGCCCGAATTTGTTTTTGGATCAGATCTGACGGGGGCACCAGCCCGAATTTGTGAACGGCTGTTTTCGTTTCTTTCCCCAAAGTTTGCGCCAGTTCCTTGAAGCTGACAAGCCCAGAGACCGGAAACTGCATTTTTTCACGGTTGAGAATCACGGAGCCTTTCCCCCTGATTTTCTGGATATATCCATTTTGAGCCAGCATGTGAAGCGCCTTTCGAACCGTTTCTCTTGATGTGCCGTACTGTGCGGTCAATTCATGTTCAGACGGAAGAATCTCCTCCGCCTTCCATCGGCCGTCTTCAATTTGCTGTGCGATGTCTTTATAGATTGTGATAAATTTATTCACCTTCATTTATGACCACCCAGCTTAGTTTAGCACGGTTTTGTTAAATGATAAACAATGGACTCGTACGGTCGGAGCGTCATATTCTTCAGTTCTTCTCTCTCTTCATCGTTTGTCAGAAGCACCTCTGCCTTCCACTCGCCGGGCTTCAGCGTGTCCGGCAGTGTAAAGGCTGCCTCCGTCCCGTAAAAATTATTGATGATGAGCAGCTTCTCATTTTCGCCATGTCTCATATACGCAAAAACGTTCGGATCATCCTTTGCGATCAGTTCATACGTTCCCTCCGTGACAATGTCATAGGTTTTTCGGATCTGGATCAGCTTCTGGTAGTGATAAAAGACCGAGTGTTTGTCCTTCAGCGCCGCCTCGGCATTGATCTCCCGGTAATTGCCGGCGGCCGGTATCCATGGCGTGCCTGTTGTAAATCCGGCATTCGGCGTATCATCCCACTGGACGGGTGTTCTGGAATTGTCACGGGATTTTTCCTGTAAAATGGCTAAAATCTCTTTCTCCGCCATGCCTTTTTTCTTGAAGGCGTGATACATGTTCAGCGACTCGACATCCCGATAGGAGCTGATGCCGGTAAACTTCGGATTGGTCATGCCGAGCTCTTCACCCTGATAAATATAAGGCGTGCCCTGCATCATATGAATGGCCGTCGCAAGCATTTTTGCTGATTTCACCCGATATGGACCGTCATTTCCATATCTCGATACAATGCGCGGCTGATCGTGATTGCACCAGAACAAAGCGTTCCAGCCCCCTCCCGCCTGCATCTCCGTCTGCCACACGGATAAGATCTCCTTCAGCTTCAGAAAATCGAACGGAGCCAAGGCCCATTTTTCTCCGTTTGGATAATCGACCTTGAGATGATGGAAGTTAAACGTCATATCAAGCTCTTCGTTGCCCGGATTTGTATAACGGATGCAATGGTCAATCGATGTAGAAGACATCTCACCGACCGTCATGCTGTCATAATGTGAAAACACCTTTTCGTTCATTTCATGCAGAAATTCATGCACCCGCGGCCCGTCAGTGTAAAAGGTACGGCCATCATCGCCGTCTTCCGCATTCGGAAAGCGCTGGTCTTTTGAAATCAGATTAATGACATCAAGCCTGAAGCCATCAATTCCTTTTTCAAACCAAAAATGCATCATCTCATAGACATGCTTTCTGACCTCTTCATTTTCCCAATTCAAATCAGCCTGTGTGACATCAAACAGGTGCAGATAATATTGGCCTGAAGCTTCGTCAAGCTTCCATGCCGAGCCGCCGAATTTCGATTCCCAGTTTGTCGGGGCTGTGCCGTCTTCGTTCGGGTTTTTCCATATATAAAAATCACGGTATGGGCTGTCTTTTGAAGAAATCGCCTCTCTAAACCATTTGTGCTCAGTTGACGTATGATTGACCACAAGATCCATGACGACTTTTAAGCCTCTTTTGTGCGCTTCAGCTAATAAGCGTTCAAAATCTTCCATTGTGCCGTACTCTTGATAAATCGTGTAGTAATCCCGAATATCATACCCATTATCATGCTGCGGCGAGTCGTAAATCGGCGTTAGCCAAAGAACATCAACCTGAAGCGTTTGTAAGTAATCAAGCTTTTCAATAATTCCATTCAAATCGCCAATGCCGTTTCCCGTCGTATCTTTAAAGCTTTTCGGATAAATTTGATAAACCACGGCTTTTTTCCACCATGGTGTTTGTTCTGTTTTCATCTGTCTCCACCACCGTCTTTTTTAATGAAAATGGGAAAAAGGGACCGTCAAAAACACGTCCCGCTCCCCTTTGTTATTTACGTTTCAGTCGCGCATAAGCGTATGTTCCGGCAAACGGAACAATCAAGACAATCACCATTCCGATTGCGAATGCACCCCAGTACTGGCTCATAATCGAGAAAATGCCGGGCACGCCGCCAACACCGACGGAGCTTGCCAAAACGCCTTGAGATGAGATATACATCCCGGCCAGCCCTGAGCTGATCATCGCAATGATAAAAGGAAATCTGTAGCGAAGGTTCACCCCGAATATGGCAGGCTCTGTAATGCCCAGATAAGCGGAAATGCCTGATGTTAAGGAAAGACCTTTTTGTTTCTCATCCTTTACGATAAACATCATCGCCAGCGCCGCTGATCCTTGGGCGATATTTGAAAGCGCCAGCATCGGCCATAAAAATGTGCCTCCGAGCTTAGAGCCGATCAGCTGCAGATCAACTGCCAAAAACGTATGATGCATTCCGGTAATCACCAGCGCTGAGTATAAGCCGCCGTACAGCAGCCCGCCCAGCGCGGCAAATGAGCCGAACACCGAGATAAGCCCCGAAGTTAACACATTCCCGATCGCAAATGTGACCGGACCGATAATGATAAAGGACGCAAAACCCGTCACGAGCAGGGTAATCGGCGCGACGACTAAAAGCTGTATTCCCTCGGGCGTCCGTTTCGTCAAAAACAATTCAATCTTGGCAAGCAAATACGAAGCGAGTAAAATCGGGAGCACCTGCCCTTGGTAGCCGACCTTCTGCACTTCAAGGCCGAAAAGATTCCATACGGGGATCTCTCCGCTTTGTTCCGCGGCGCCATACCCCCACGCATTCAGTAAATCAGGATGCACGAGCATAACGCCGAGCACAATGCCGAGGAGCGGATTGCCGCCAAACCGCTTCACCGCCGACCAGCCGATCAGCGCTGGCAGGAACGTAAAGGCCGTGCCTGCGATTAAATTGATCATATTGGCAAGATCCGCCCACTGCGGGTACACCTGCACAATCGATTTTGTACTGAAGAAAATCCCCTGCGCCGTTAAGATATTGTTGATCCCCATTAAGAGACCCGCCGTGACAATCGCCGGCAAAATCGGAATAAAGATATCTGCAAGCGTTTTCACAGCACGCTGCAAAGGATTCATATTTTTTTCTGAGGCCTTCTTCACGTCATCCTTTGTTGACTCGCCAATCCCCGTTTCCTTGACCAGTTCCGCATATACTTTGTTGACTGTTCCCTGGCCGATCACAACCTGAAACTGCCCGTTTGTCGAAAACGATCCCTTTACAACATCGATTTGATCCAGCACCTCTTGGTCAACCTTGCTTTCATCTATTAACGCAAAGCGTAAACGTGTTACACAATGAGTTGCCGCTGCAATATTTTCAGCACCGCCGACTGCTTCAACAATTTGCCGTGCTGATCTGTTCAGTTCCCCCATGCCAACCCCTCCGTTTGATAACTTGTATATACAACTTATGTTTATATTGTATTCCTGTATATACATGTAGTCAACAACTTTTTATAGCGCTTTCATACTATTCGTAAAGTCATAGAATGGCTTAACAGAAAGGTTACTCTAAAAAGCTAGCAAATGTTTTGAGAGGTGAACCCTATGAATAAACACGAGAATGCCCTGCAAGTTCCTCCGTGAGCTCGAGGCCAACAAGGAAGGGCCGATTTTTCCTATCTCAAGGAAAACACTATTAACAGAAAGCTGCTCAGGGATAGCGTGTTTAGAGGGTTTGACTTCGGAAATGGACTGTGCGGATTTGTTGTATATATCGAAGGAATCGTAAAATCTGAATCTATTCAGGATCACGCCCTCCTTCCTTTTTGCGGCATCTGAAGGATGAAATAGAGAAAGACGAAGAATCTCTGCCAATACGCTGTCTATTTCCAGTGTATTGGCAGAGACGAGTTTGAAACTATTATTTTGTCGACGTCAAAATGCCTGATTGTAAAAATGAAAGGCGGCTAAAGGAGAAGCATTGAAGAACCGATCGCCGAGTCCGCCATCAGAGGTTCAAGAGAGGCTTTACAGAAAGCCTCAGAGTCAATAACGCTCATTAATGTGGTGATGCGATCTTGCTGCCTTTGTTCATCTAATTGATCATCAAGAGTAAGACGATGTTGAGTTCCAAAAACCCTAAGAGTTTTCAGCTTCTTTTGTCTGGTAAACAGCACTCTGTTTCGTTTTTCTTCTATCTTTCAGGTAATACTGTTCAGATGTGAAAAATTCGGTATACAGCGCTTTTACCTTCTTGCTCAATAATAACAGCGCAATCACATTCGGAACGAGAATAAAAACTAACGCTAAGTCCAGAAAGCCCCAGATGGCTTTTGCTCCGCCGGCGGCACCTATGATAATAGCCGCTAAATAAACGAATTTAATGACATGTCCCGACAGCCGTCCGAATAGAAATTCAGCTTGTTTTACGCCGTAAAATATGACAACCATAATGGTCGAGACAACAAAAAAGACGAGAGAAATCGAAACGAAGTACCCTCCGCCAGATCCGAAATAATGATGAAATGCAGCCGTAGTCAATGCTGCTGGGTCACTTGAGGCGTTCTTCCCTGTCCAGACACCCGATGCAAGGACGACAAACGCCGTGGTGGTGCAGATAATCAAGGTGTCAATGACAATTCCGATCACAGACCAGAAGCCTTGTCTTACGGGGTGGTCAGTCATTGCCGCTGCATGTGCAATCGGGGCTGTTCCCATCCCGGCTTCATTAGAATACAGGCCGCGGGCAAACCCCCAGCGGATGGTTTCAGCCAAAGCAGCGCCTGCGAATCCTCCTGCTGCCGAAGAAGAAGTAAACGCATTCGAAAAAATAAGAGAGAAAAACACCGGCACAGATGAAAGATTCATAAGAACAATCAGGAGACCGGCTCCCGCGTATGCACCTGCCATGAGAGGCACAACAAACTCAGTTACTTTTCCGATCCGCTTCACCCCGCCAATTACAACTAAACCAATGAAAACGCGATGCCGATTCCGGCGTATATTTTATTGAAAGAAAACGTTTCGGCAAGAGAGACTGAAACTGAATTCCCCTGAACCATTATGCTTGGAATCAGCTCTACGATCAGTGCAACAGAAAAAAACACGCCGAGCCATTTCATGCGCAGCCCTTTTGTTATGTAATACATCGGTCCCCCGACAAATTCACCCTGCTCATTTTTTTCTCTGTAATGAACCGCAAGCACACTTTCTGAAAACTTAATTGCCATAGCAAATAAGGCAACCAGCCACATCCAAAAAACAGCCCCGGGACCGCCAAACATGGTAGCCGCAGGCACTCCGACAATGTTCGCCGCCCCAATCGTCGAACTGAGGGCTGATGTCAATGCCTGAAGCGGCGTAACTGTCCCCTCTCCCTTCGGCTTTTTTCCTACGCTGCCGATCGTCTGCTTCAAAATATATAAAGGATAGCGAAATTGAAAAAACTTCAGCAAAATGGTGAAGTACAATCCCGTCCCCGTCAGTAAGATAATTAGCGGCGGCCCCCACAGCCAATCAGATATACGCTCTACCCATTCTAATAGTTGTTGCATCCCATCACCCTTTCCCTTTTATGGGTCAATTCCCCACAGATGGAAAAACATAAACCTTTTAGGGCAGACAGAACTAAGTCAAATTGAGGAAGAAAGGACGCTGGACGGCTAAAAAACATCGCCTGACAAGGAAAACTAAGTGGAAGAAGGTCTGTTTCGCCCCAGCCGCTCATATACTTGATTCTTATAAAACGATGACGCTGGTTTGGAAAACATGCCTTTTTTGTCGGCAAGCTTATCGAGCATCAGCTGCTTTTCTGATTTTTTTCTTACTAATTGCTCACGTTCCTTTTCGTCATAGCACTTGGAGATTAAATGGTTGAGAGTCATAAGCTCTTTTTTAAGTGCACCCTCATCCTCAGCCATCCCTGCATTTTTTAACATTCGGTAGCCCATCCGCAGGGATTCCGGCAAGTGGGCCGCATCATCCTTTGGCAGCGGTTTTCCCATTCCCGGCAGGTTGTCAAATTCTCCGTCTTTGATGGCGCGTTTAATCTTATCTTCAGACACAATATGAGAATAATCCATCGTCCCACCTCTTTTCATTAATGAACATATTTTATCATACAGCTGTCACAAACCATATTATTCCTTTATTTACAGTAATAAACCTGCTTTTACATCTGGCAAATTCCTAAGAAAACGTTGATTCGACGGCGTTTTTCGCCACTTTTTCCATCGGACGATTTTCACTTTTCTAATCCGCTGATTCGTGTTATATTGGATACGTTCGTTTTTTCTATCGTTTCGCTCGAACTGTGATCGGAAAAAAGGAGTGTAACAATGAAAACATTTATAAAAGAAAGAGGACTGGCCTTCTTCTTAATTGCGGTCGTCCTGTTATGGGTAAAGACGTATGTCGGTTATGTCCTGAACTTCAATTTAGGAATAGACAACACGATCCAGAAAATATTGCTTTTTGTGAATCCGCTCAGCTCAAGCTTATTCTTTCTTGGATTTGGACTTTTGTTCAAGAAAAAATTACAGCAGACAGCCATCATAGTGATTCATTTTTTAATGTCTTTTTTACTGTACGCAAACATTGTGTATTACCGATTCTTCAATGATTTTATTACGATTCCGGTCATTATGCAGGCTAAAACAAACGGCGGCCAACTCGGTGACAGCGCATTTTCGCTGATGAGACCGACTGACGCCTTTTACTTTATCGATACGATCATTCTGATTATCTTAGCGATTAAAGTGAACAAGCCTGCCGATACGTCTAACAAAAAATCATTCCGAATCGTTCTTGCGTCTTCGATTCTCGTTTTCTTAATCAACCTGGCAGTTGCGGAGTCAGACCGTCCTGAATTGCTGACAAGATCATTTGACCGAAACTATCTTGTCAAATATTTAGGAACATACAATTTCACGATTTATGACGCTGTGCAGAATGTCAAATCCAACAGCCAGCGCGCACTTGCCGATTCAAGCGATGTAACGGAAGTTGAGAACTACATGAAAGCCAATTACGATGTGCCGAACAATGTGTATTTCGGCAAAGCGGAAGGAAAAAACGTCATTTACGTTTCACTTGAATCTTTACAGTCCTTTATCATCGACTATAAAATTGATGGCAAAGAAGTGACACCGTTCTTAAATAAACTGGCGCACGATAACGAAACGTTCTACTTTGATAACTTTTTCCACCAAACAGGACAAGGTAAAACATCGGATGCAGAATTTATGATGGAAAACTCTCTGTACCCGCTGGCCCAGGGTTCCGTTTTCGTTAATAAAGCGCAAAACACGCTTCAATCCGTTCCGGCGATTTTGAAGTCTAAAGATTACACATCTGCTACGTTCCACGGGAATACGCAGACGTTCTGGAACCGAAACGAAATGTACAAAGCGGAAGGCATTGATAAGTTCTTCGATTCTGCTTACTATGACATGAACGAAGAAAACACGAAAAACTACGGCATGAAAGATAAACCGTTCTTTAAAGAATCAATGCCGCTGTTAGAAAGCCTGCCGCAGCCGTTCTATACGAAGTTCATTACCCTGTCTAACCACTTCCCATTCGGAATGGATGAGGGGGATACTGACTTCCCGGCTGGAGACTTTGGCGACTCTGTCGTCAACAACTACTTCCAGTCAGCCCATTACCTTGATCAGTCCATTGAACAATTTTTCAATGACCTGAAAAAAGACGGGTTATATGATAAATCGGTTATCGTGATGTACGGAGACCACTACGGCATCTCTGAAAACCACAATAACGCGATGGCGAAAGTGCTTGGCAAAGATGAAATTACCGATTATGACAACGCCCAGCTTCAGCGGGTGCCGCTCTTTATTCACGCTGCCGGCGTGAAGGGCGAAAAAGTTCATAAATATGCCGGAGACGTCGATGTGGCTCCAACCCTTCTGCATTTGCTCGGAGTGGATACGAAAGACTACTTGATGTCCGGTTCTGATATTTTATCTAAAGAACACCGTGAAGTAATTCCGTTCCGCAACGGAGACTTTATATCACCGAAGTACACGAAAATATCCGGCAAGTACTATGACACAAAAACCGGGAAACAGCTTGATGAATCTGAGATCGACAAGTCAGAAGACTCACTCGTCAAGAAGGAACTCGAAATGTCCGATAAAATCATAAACGGAGACCTGCTGCGTTTCTACAACCCGAAAGGTTTTACAAAGGTGAACCCTTCCGATTATGATTACACAAAACACGGCGAGGATTCAGAGACGTCAACAGAAGACGAAGATAAATAAGAAAAAAGCAGAGAGGCTGGCCTCTCTGCTTTTTTTATTTCACTGCAGCACGTAATTCCTCTGCCGCAAACTCTACATTCGGGCCAATAATGACTTGTACTGATTGCCCGCCCGATTTGACGACTCCTTTTGCGCCTGCTTTCTTTAATAACGCTTCATTTACTAAAGACGTATCTTTCACTGTCAGTCTCAGCCTTGTCGCACAGTGATCAATCGTCTGCAGGTTTTCTTTTCCGCCAAGCCCCTTCAGCATGATGTTTTCATTGACAGACTGTGCTGTGTTCTCGTCCAGCACTTCATCCAAGTCATCATCCTCACGTCCCGGCGTTTTCAAATTCAACGTCTTAATTAAGACGTAAAACACGACAAAGTATACAGCCGCATAGCATATACCTACCAGAAGCAGCAGCAGCGGCTTTTCTGCAATACCGTAGCTCAAAAGATAATCGATCGCACCGGCTGAAAAAGAAAATCCAGAGCGTATGCCGAGCAAATTAACGATGAATAACGACAGTCCGGTTAAGACTGCATGCACAGCGTATAACAGCGGAGATAAAAACATAAACGCAAACTCAATTGGCTCCGTAATCCCTGTGATAAACGCAGTCAACGCAAAACCGATCATCATTCCGGCCGTTGCTTTTCGTTTTGACGGCTTGGCAGTCACAATCATTGCCAGACATGCCGCCGGAAGGCCGAACATCATAATCGGGAAGAATCCCGTCATGTATGTGCCCGCTGTCGGGTCTTTAGCGAAAAAGCGCGCCAAATCACCTGTCACTCCGTTATATTCGCCGAATTGGAACCAGAAAATATTATTGAGCACGTGGTGAAGACCGAGCGGAATTAACAGCCTGTTGAATAAGCCGAATATGCCCGCGCCGATTCCGCCAAGCCCAAGCATCCACTCCCCAAACGCGTTAATTCCCGATTGAATCGGCGGCCATATCGAACCGAATATTCCTGCTAAAATGATTGTAAAAATAGCGGTGACAATCGGCACAAGCCGTCTGCCGCTGAAGAATCCGAGATATTCCGGCAGTTTTGTATCCTTAAAGCGGTTATAGGTGTAACCCGCAATTAAACCGGCAATAATTCCCCCAAATACCGCCATGTTGTTTGCTTCATTAATCGATTTTGTTGCCGCGTCGAGCATCAGATACGAAATCGCCCCAGATAAACCCGCGGCCCCATTGCTGTCCTTTGAAATGCCGATGGCAATCCCAATCGCAAATATAAGCGGCAGGTGATCAAAAACAGCAGTTCCCGCTTGATAAACAAACGGGATATCGAATAAATCCTCCCTGCCAAGTGCAAGGATAATCCCGACTGCAGGCAAAACCGCAATCGGGAGCATAAATGACTTTCCAAGCTTTTGTAAAAATGAAAGCATACCCATCCCCCTCTTACCCTTTTTTAAAAATATACCATACAAGATATCTAGTGATCTATACCAATTTTCCCGGCATATTTCTTTTTTCCCAGGTTCGCGTGTTTCCTATTCTAGAGCCAATTGTGGTAAGCTTAAACTAGATTATTTAAAAAGAAAGCGGGAATGACAGATGATTGTAACAAACGATCAAGAATTAGAAGGCCTGAAAAAAATCGGCCGAATCGTAGCGCTGGCGCGTGAAGAAATGAAACGGAAAGCAGAGCCCGGCATGAGTACAAAAGACCTTGACCTTATCGGAAAAGCGGTGCTTGACGAGCATGGCGCTGTTTCGGCTCCGCAAAAAGAATACGACTTTCCTGGTGTTACATGCATCAGCGTAAATGATGAAGTGGCGCATGGTATTCCAAGCACATCCACTATTTTAAAAGCCGGAGATCTTGTGAACATTGATATCTCTGCTGAATTCGGCGGTTTCTACTCCGATACAGGCATCTCGTTTGTCCTCGGTGAAGGAGAAGAACGTCTTCACAAGCTATGCCAATGCGCAGAGGATGCCTTCCAAAAAGGGCTGCAGCAGGCAAAAGCCGGCAAGCGCCAAAATCAGATCGGGAGAGCCGTTTATCATGAAGCACGTTCTAAAGGATTTACCGTCATTAAAACCCTGACCGGCCACGGAATCGGCAGAAGCCTTCACGAAGCGCCGAACCACATCATGAACTATTATGATCCATTTGATAACGCGCTTTTCAAAAACGGCACAGTGATCGCACTTGAACCATTCATTTCAACAAAAGCGGAAACCATCGTCGAAGCTGGAGACGGCTGGACCTTTAAGACGCCGGATAAAAGCATGGTCGCCCAAGTTGAGCACACCATCGTCATCACCAAAGACGAGCCGATTATCCTGACAAAGCTGTAAAAACACATTTCGTATGTTTAACCTCCTCCTTTTACAGGTAAATCATCACTATTCTGCAGGAGGAGGCACTGTAATGAACAGAGATCAAGAAAAAATCCAAATTGAAAACGAAATGAATGCAATGCACGGAACAATAAAAGAAGAAATGTTAAAAGACTTTGAAGAATTTAAAGACTACCTGAAAAAACAAGTTAACCGGGGCAAGAAATTAGGATTAGATGACGGCAAGCTTGTCAAAAGCGCTGCGATCCTGGGAGACTACCTCGCAAAGCATGAAGAGCCGCAAAACGGCGAAGAAATGCTGCTTCAGGAACTTTGGAGCGTTGCGGATGATGATGAGAAAAAACATTTGGCACAGCTATTAGTCAAATTGGTTGAGAAACAATAAAACACCTAAGCCGGGCGTATGCCCGGCTTCTTTATATTGTCACAGCCCGGCCCATCCAGATATGCTACACTAGGATTAATGTCTTGAAAGGAGCCTTTGTCCGCATGTGGTTTATTATTTTTGGAATCGTCTTTTTTATTGAAGGCATCATCATGACCGTTTTCGGCATGAAGAAAAAAAACGGGATGCTTACATATATCGGTATTGTGTTCAGCATCATGACACTTGGCATTGTCGTGCTGAAACTCACCGGGCATTAAAATCATATTCAGCGTTTACTCCGCATATACATACAGGAAGAACGTTCGCATCACTAGTTCGAAAGACTCAGTTTTTCCCGCATCTCTTTTCAGCATCTTTTGATAGATGTTACAATGCCAATCGTTTGGTCAATCAGATAGGGAAAGGAGTTTTCTGACATGCATTACGGCAGTAAAGGCTGGTATGTGGCAGAATTAAAAAAGCAGGGTATCACGAAATATGAAGGAAGAAAGCTTCAAAGCTATAAAACCTATTTTCTTGCCAACCTGCTTGAAACAAAGACAAAACAATCCTGACATGGTAAAGCCGCGCACGTTTAGATGCGCGGCTTTTTTATTGAATCGGAAGCATCCTGTCCCGTTTTTTGATAAAGGAAGATCTCCAGCTTTCCGACAATGCTTCTTCACTTAAAATCCGTTCAATGGCGGCGAGATTTTTTGTGTCATGGTATTTGATATGGTTTGCGAATTGGACGGATATGTCTTTTTCGCCTCTGGACAGCAGTTCGAGCTTTGCATCCGGAGCGACCCTGCCCTCTTCCAGCACGCGAAAATAAAATCCTGTATATCCGGTTTGCTGAACTTTCAGCACCATATCCTTCACACCAAACTTTTTGGCAAGTTTTATACACGGCTGACGCGGCTGGCTGACCTGAACAACAGCATCATCAAGCTGAAAGACATCCCCTATGCAAACGTCCTCCTCAGTCAGGCCTTGCACCGTAAGATTTTCACCAAACGCGGCGGCCGGGAGCGATCTTGAGAGAAACTCCGTCCAAAACGGATAGTGCTCCGCGGAATAGACACAGACAGCCTTATCAGGGCCGCCATGATTGACGAGGTCCGCCTGTCCGTCTCCCTCAAAATTCTCCCGATACAGCATCACTGCGGAATCTGCCGGCCGCTTCATAATGCCGGTCTCTATTTTCTTTCCGTCATATTCAAGCGTCTGCGGCTTTCCCAGATTAAGAGAAAGAATGGAATAATGAGCTGATGTCATACAAACACAACTCCTTTACAGGATATAAAATGATTGATTATCATAAAAAGAAAAGGTGGTTTTTTACATGCTTCAATATCGAATCGTTGCTGACGGCCGGGTTCAAGGTGTCGGTTTCCGCTACTTTGTTCAAGCGGAAGCCGATAAGCATAAACTCACCGGCTGGGTCAAAAACCGTGATGACGGGCGTGTCGAGATTTTGGCCGAAGGGCCGGAAAACGCCTTGCAATCATTTCTTGAGGCCGTGAAGAAAGGCAGCCCCTTTTCAAAGGTTACCGGCATCTCTGTCACTGAATCCAGCAGCCTTGAAGGCCATCACCGGTTTTCAATTGTCTATTCGTAAGGCTTATCCTGATAAAAGTAATTCGGCTTGACGATTGAATTGTCATAAGATCGGTGAAAAATATGTGTGGAGGCGGGTGAAATCGGCGGTATCAGCCACGTCCAGTCACCCGTCAGCTTTCTGCCCGCTTCTTCCTCCTGTTCTTCAAACCGTTTAAACTGGCTTGCAGCCGTGTGATGATCGACGATGCTGACGCCGTGCTTTTTATACGAGTGCAAGACAGCTTTATTCAATTCAACAAGCGCCTGATCCTTCCATAAATCCGCATTGTAATCAGTGGCAATACCGATAACGGATGCCACTTTTTTGAGCTTATCATACCGCTTTTCATCAGCCAGATTTCTCGCACCGATCTCCGTTCCCATATACCAGCCGTTAAACGGTGCGGCATTATAATGAACGCCCCCGATCTCAAGCCTCATATCCGCAATAATCGGCACGCCGTACCATTGCAGCTTCAGGTCAGAAAACGCTTCGAATTCCGGGTGGGTCAGCGGAACTTCTATCACCAGTGACCGGGGCAGCTCATACCAGACCGGCTGTTGGTCACCCTTCATGCGGAAAATAAGCGGCAGCAAATCAAAATCAGTTCGCTCTCCGCGCCAGCCGAGCTGCTCACAGGCTGCGGTGAGAGAACGGGAAGCAGGATCGCCGATTCTTTCTCCGTCGGATTCATATCCCGCATACCGGATCAGCTGATGATTCCAGATCTCAACTTGCTTTTCGCCCTTCTCTTCCGGAGGGAAAATCGTAATGGTCGGCCTGATTTTCCCGTTATTTGTGGCGGTTTCAATGTGATGAAACAGAGCGTCCCGTACTTCTTCTTTAGTCCGGACGTCACGTCTGTCAATGACATTCAGCGAGTTCCAGAACAGTCTGCCGATGCAGCGGTTGCTGTTTCTCCAAGCCATTTTCGCCCCGTGCGCTAGCTCTTCCTTTGTATGTACATAGCTTCCAGTCCGGTCAATCTCACTTTTAATGTCATCGAGACGGTCTTGCGCTTCATCCTCCTTTCCGAGTTCCTGATAGCAATTGGCAATAAACGCTTTCGCTTCGTTCCAGAGTATTTCTTTATCTTCCAACAAACTCTCTCCTCCAAATCGCATTCATGCTTCTCATTGTATCGTTTTTGAGCGGGAAGACAAATGATTTTTCTGCATCTTCTTGGAAAAACAAATAAAAAAACACCCGCGTTTGCGAGTGTCAAAGGGATGATAAATGATGGGCCAATTCCATTAAATCACTGCGAAAGTTTCTGCCTGTCATTGGGATGCCGTGCCCGGTCAGCAGCGCTTCCGGTTCTCGTTCGGCAAGTCTTTGAATCGACTCGGCGGCCATCTCAGTGTCAGGTGTGAAATAAGCCGGCGGGCCGTGAAGCTCCTGTTTTTGAATGAAGACGTCAGCCATTTTTTCCTGTTCAACTGTAATCACCGCATCGCCAGCGACAAGCACACGGCCGTCCTCGCGGAATAATGAAATATGGCCCGGTGTGTGGCCCGGTGTTGCGATCCAGATCCACTCGTCCAAAAACGGAACAGTGCCGTCTTCAGGCAGTGCTTGAACATGAGCGGAAATATCGATCGAATGGCGCGGAAACAGCGGCGACAGCTTGGCAACCAGACCGCTTTTGCTGTCTGGCCTCGCCGGCGGATAATCCTCTTTTCCGGTCACAAAAGGCATTTCCCGCGAATGGACATAAACAGGAACATCCCAATGCTCAAGGATCTCTTCAATGGCCCCGATATGATCAAAGTGCCCGTGTGTCAGAATAATGGCCTTCAAGTGGTAGTCATCACCGAATCTTTGTTTTGCTTCGTTTAAAATCATGCCGGCTGATTGAGGCATGCCGGCATCTATTAAAATAAATGAATGAGGTTCAGAAGGATACTGAATAAAATAGACATTCGCAATTTGCACGGTCAGACCATGTACACCCTCTGCGGCCTCGAACCCAGTCCCGCTTCTGACTGAAGTCAGCGGCATATAAGGATTACTCATGAAGACACCTCCGGTACGTTGTATGCCGTTAGTGTATGTCATTCCGCCTGAATTATCATGCAGAAATCGAAATGGCACCGATCAATAAAGCGGTAACCGTCATGACAATCACGGCGAGAACCGCCCATTTCAAAGCGAATTTTTGATGATCGTCAATTGAGACACCGACAAGCCCGACAAGCAAATGTGTTGATGGCACTAGCGGACTCAGCATATGAATCGGCTGCCCGATAATTGAGGCTCTGGCAATTTCGACTGTATCAACACCGTATGCGACAGCCGTTTCTGATAAAATCGGCAGCACTCCGTAAAAATACGCGTCATTCGGCATGAGAAATGTGAAAATGCCGCTAGTTAATGCTACAATTGCCGGGATCAAGCCGCCCATTTGTTCAGGAATCATCGACACAAGCGAAATCGCCATTTCGTCAACCATTTTCGTGCCTGTTAAAATTCCCGTAAAAACGCCTGCTGCAAAGATCATGGAGCCAATGGCCAGCACGTTGCTTGAATGTGCTGAAATACGCTGTCTCTGATGATCGAGGTTCGGATAATTCACAATGAGTGCAATACAGAATGCGATGACAAACAGCACCGTTAAACTGACTTTGCCTGATACTAAAAATCCTATCAATGAAAGCGTTAACAACAAATTGAACCGCCAAAGCTTCGGCCGCTTCCACTCATCTTCAACCGAAGCGGCTGGTTCGTTGACATCGGCCGGCTGTTTCAGCTCAATCACACCGAGCCGTTTGCGCTCCGCTTTACCCAGCACATACGAAACTGCGACCATACAAAGCATTCCGCTTGCGATCACAGGGATCATCGGCCCGGTCAGCTCAGCCGGATCAACCCCAAGCGCGCTCGCCGCCCGCGGCGTCGCGCCTCCCCACGGAATCGTATTCATAATCCCCATGCCGACTCCGGCGATTCCCGCCAATATAATCGGCCGGATGCCGAGCAGCAGATAGAGCGGAAGCATCGCGCTTGTTGTAATCATATAGGTTGTTGAACCGTCTCCATCCAAAGCAACGAGCATCGTAAGAACCGCTGTCCCGACAACGATTTTTAACGGATCGCCTTTGACCATATTTAATATTTTGGCAACCATCGGATCAAAAAGCCCAGTGTCAATCATAATACCAAAATATAAAATCGCAAACATAATCATAACAGCCGTCGGCGCCACCTGTTGAATCCCCGAGATCATCATATCGCCAACTTCAGTGAACCCGAAACCGGCTATCAGCGCAAACACAATCGGTGTCAGAACCAATGCCGTCAGGACAGAAAGCCGTTTTGTCATGATCAATACCATAAACACAAGCATCATAAGAAATCCTAAGATTGCTAACACATTCATTCCCCCTTTAAATGAATCCGCTTACATTTTATCCCCTATTCCCCTTTTGCCTTTTGCCTTTTGCCTTTTTGTCATCGTATGAGAAAAACGTTCTCAAGTAAATAATTTGTTTTTTTTGTATTTTTAATTTTTTAAAACCGTTTTGTTCTTTTTGGTCATTTCTCAAACACAAAAAAGCATTCCGCCTACGGCAGAATACTTTTTGCTTAATTGCCTGTCATGATGGTTTGATAAAACGCTGATTGTTCTTCAAGAAACCGTTTCGTTTCCTTGCTGTTTAAATAAAAGCTCTCCCAGTCCTGCTCGTTTATTTTCTGCTTCCATTCGGGCGAGGATGTCACCTTTTTTAATACTTGGTCCCAGTAAGAAATCTCTTCCTCAGACATGTTTTTCGGTCCCAGCACCCCTCTCCAATGAGAGAAGACAAACGGAATGCCCTGCTCTTTCCACGTCGGCACTTTTGGAAAACCGGGCAGCCTTTTATCTGACGTGACGGCGGCTAATGTAATCTCACCGTTTCGCTCGTACGGCTTGGCTTCTGAAACAGTCATGGAAGCTGCTTCTATCTCATGCCTGATAAGCGCCTGGATCAATTCTTCACTGCTGTCAAACTGTAAAAACTCAATGTCGAAAGGGTCAATCCCGTACATATCAGCGGCTCTGACGAACGAGAGCTGATCGTCATTGCCAAGCCCCGGGGAAAAACCGATTTTGACTTTGCCAGGATGCTTCTTGATCTCTTTCAGCACATCCTTTCCGCTTTTCAGCGCCGACCCTTTCGGAAGAGCGACAGTCTGCCATTCCTTAGCGAGAATCGCCAGCGGCGTAAAATCATCAGTTTTTAATTTACTTTGTCCGAGCAGGTAATTGCTCAGGATTAAACTGGACATCATACTGATAGTCTTCCTGCCGCTTTGGTTGACATATTTCCAGCCTTTATCGCCTCCGCTCCCGGGCTTATACACAATATGAATCCCGCCTTTCATCAGCTGTTTTTGCCTGAGCACGGATTGAATCGCCTGCGCCGTTACATCCCAGCCCCCGGAAGGCTCGGCAGGCACAACGATCTCAACCGGCCCGTCCGGCAGACGGGGAGCGGCCGCCTTCCGGATGTCACCTTGCATGAAGACCAATAGACAAATAAATATGATCACAAGTTTTTTCATCGCTATTCAGCCGCCAAATAATATTTTCTCTCCGGTCTGCCGATAATCCCGTACTCCAGCTCGGCTCGCGCTTCTTCCTTAGACACAAGATACTCGGCATAGCGGCGGGCTGTTGTTCGTGACGCGCCCATTGCTTCTCCAAGTTCTTCCGCTGTCATTCCTCTCCCGGCAGTACACAGCGCCTCTTTAATTTTTTTCAGCGTGATCGGATTGATCCCTGTCGGCAAATCCTCCGCAGTGACAGCTCCCTTAGAGCTGCCCCCAAAAATATGGTCAATCATGGATTGGCTGACCTCCGGCTGAGACAGCAGCACCTGCCTTTTTTCTTTATACTGCAGCAGCACCTGTTTGAACCTGTCAGCCGATACAGGCTTTATCAAATAGTTTGCGATCCCCGCCCGCAGCGCTTCCTGTAAGTGGCGGGTTTCCGTTGCGGCTGTAATAATCATAATATCAACGTCCGGAAACCGTCTCCGTATCTCTGGAATCAATGCTGTTCCGAGCTCGTCCGGCATATAAATATCCAATAGCAGCAAATCAGTTTTGTGTGTCTCCAAAAGCAACATTGTCTCTTTTGCATTGCCCGCTTTGCCGATAATGCTGAATCCATCAAGCTGTTGAATCAATCTCTCATGGATTTGCGCAACCCGAAAATCATCCTCCGCAATCACGATGTGAATCAAATGGATTCCCCCTTTGTCTGTTTCTCCTTCGGTATAAAAACAGTAAATACCGCTCCTCCGCTTTTTTGATTTGTCAGCTCGATCCAGCCTCCCAGCTCACGCACTGACTCTTTTACGTTGGCGAGTCCGTAGCCTCTCTTCATCCCCTTTGAAGAGTAGCCCCTTTCAAACACCGCCTCCATTTTATCAGGCGGCACTCCCAGTCCCGTATCGGATACTTCGATAACAATATCCCGTCCGATATCTGTAATAAAACATGAAACCTCCTGTACGCTTTGATCCGCTACAGCTTCGAAAGCGTTATCAATCAAATTGCCGATAATTGTAATGAGATGGGACAAGCCGACATGAGGAGGAAGAGGCCCAAGTGTGCTGTTGTCATCAATCGACAGCTTCACCTTTTTTTCCGATGCTTTGCTCATCTTTCCTAACAAAATCGCCTGCACCTGCTGCGAATGAATGTTTTGGAATAAAATATCATGCTGTTCATTTTGGATGGCGTATTCCTCTTTAATCAGTTCAATCGCTTCGTCATATTCACCAAGCTCAAGCAGCCCTAAAATCGCGTATAGCTTATTGGAAAATTCATGAGTCTGAGCGCGCAGGTCCTCTGAGTATTTACGCACCTCTGTCAGCGTGTCAATCAGCTTTTTCAGTTCTGTTTTTTCTCTGAAGCTGATAACGATTCCGTACCTCTGTCCGCCTTGTGTCATGACTTTTGTATTGATAATAAAGACTTGGTCGTTGACACATACCTCCTGATTCGATTGCATTTCTTCCTGCTCAAGCACAGACATCAGTTCTGCTCCCGGCATCACGTCATCAATAGGCACGTTCATCACAGGCTCGGAAAGCTTAAGCATCTCAGCCGCTGATACGTTCATCATCGTCACAATGCCTTCACGGTTGGTGGCGATGATCCCTTCCTTAATCGCCCGCAGCATCGCATTCCGCTCCCGATAGAGAGAGGCAATTTCGTGCGGTTCAAGGCCAAGCGTATCCTTTCTGATGCTTTTGGCAAGCGCGGCGGCACCGGCAAATCCAAGCAGCAGCACGAGTACAGCCATGAAGCTTAAGTCTCGCAGATGTCTCTTAATGCCTTGCTCTGTCTTCGTTTGCAGAAAATCAACGGACACGCTGCCGATCACTTGGCTGCGCCCCTTTTGTTCCTCGATAATCGGTGCGCTGCCACGAATCACCCTTTGTCCATCCGTTTTTGTCTCTGAGACGTGAGAGCCTCCAAACAGGATTTCTCTGCTTCTCGTCAGATGCTTATTTCCGCTATTTTCCGAGGCGGTTCGGACCATTCCTTTTTCATCAAGCACATAAATCGCATAAGCGCCGGTCTGTTCTTTCATTTGTTCAATGACCTCCTGCGCCTCGGCAGCTTGCCCGCCTTTCGACACGATAAGCTCCTTTGCCGGCGGCATATAGGAAATCGTTCTCGCCGTCTGTACCGCCAGCTGCTCTGCCTGTTTTCGCCCTTCTTTTGTTTGCTGAACGGCAAACGTGACTGTCAGCACGCCAATCACAAAGATCAGCAGCGCCGCAATCAACCCCATTATTTTTGTTTGCAGAGAAAAATGGAATCGCTTTTTCACCACAGCACCAGCCGTCCTTTCTACCTAGATCATACCATTTTTCGCTCGGTCATTTTCTTATTTTTCAAAATCCATTTCTTTGGTGATCAGGATCTATTTATTCAGATCAAGATGTTTCCTTGTCACATTACCAGTGTCCAGTTTTGCTGAACAATCCTTTTTTCATGAAGGAATCATTCCGTCTGAACATTTCAATATACATATAGTATCTGAGTGATATGGTGAAGGGCGGGAGGTTATGGTGAAAACGAGTCTTATTGTACTGACTTATAATCAATTGGCGTTAACAAAACAATGCTTGGAGAGCATATGGACGCATACCGATGATGACTGTATAGAAGTGATTGTTGTAGATAACGGCTCTCATGACGGGACACAGGACTACCTCAAACAGATCCCTTCAATCAAAACGATTTTTAATGAAACAAACGAAGGGTTTGCGAAAGCCTGCAATCAGGGCCTTGAGGCCGCTTCGGGGGACAATGTTCTTTTTTTAAACAATGATACTGTTGTGACAAGTCATTGGCTGGAGCCGATGATCAAGCTGCTTTATCAAGATAATAAAACCGGCATGGTCGGGCCTGTAAGCAATTATGTCAGCGGGCCTCAGCAAATCTCAGTTGATTACAACAGCTTAGAAGGAATCGAAGCTTTTTCACGGCGCCATTGCATGCAGCAGCGGGGCAAATCAAGAAGCGTTTTAAGGCTGGTCGGATTTTGCCTTCTTGTCAAAAAAGAGGTACTGGACAAAATCGGCGGCTTTGACGAGCGTTTTGGAGGCGGTTCATTTGAGGACGATGATTTGTGCCTTCGCGCTCTGCAGGCCGGATATCAGCTGAAAATCGCCCTTGATTCGTTTGTGCATCATCACGGGCATGCCACGTTTTCCGGAAATCCGGATTTAAGCATCAGCCGATTATATCAGGTCAACCGCCAAACCTTTATAGATAAATGGAAGCACGATGTGACGGCTTTTATTGATCCCCAGCCAGAGCTGACAGCCCTTGTGCCTTCAAAAGCCCGCTCCATCCTGCATATCGGCTGCGGCGCGGGAGCTGCGGGTGCAGAGCTGTTGAACCGGCAAACCTGTACATTGTACGGCATTGAAGAAGATGCATTGCTACGTACAATGGCAAGCGCCTATTATGAACAAGTCACGTCAGCAGATACGGAAACACGCAGCCTTCCTTACCCTGAGGCTTTTTTCGATGCCATTTTGATAGGAGACCTTTTGAGCTGCTCGATGCATCCCCGGCGAACGATTGAGGCTCTTGCCGTTTATCTAAAGCCTTCAGGCTCATTGATTTGCAGTATCCCGAATGCAGCTTATGCAGACACGTTTTTTTCTTTATTATGTGGAACACCGGCACACACACATTTCATCACGCCTCAAAATGTAAACACACTATTTCCCGAACACCTTTATGACATAAAATCAACCTCCCATTTAGCCGTTCCTGAATCGAACATACAGCTGTTTTTACAAGAAGTTGAATATCTTGCCGGGCAATTTGATTTGCCTTTGGATCACTTATCAAAACATGCTCAGATTGATTACATGTTTGTCCATGCAATGAAGAAAAAACCTGAAGCGGAGGTGGCGATATGATTTCGATCAGCCTATGTATGATCGTGAAAAATGAGGAAGCCGTTATCGGCCGCTGCTTAGATTCTGTGCGCAGGATTGCTGATGAAATGAACATTGTGGATACCGGCTCAGTTGATCAGACGAAAGACATCGCTGCCCGTTATACAGACCGTATCTTTGATTTTGAATGGATAGACGATTTTGCGGCCGCCCGAAATTTTTCGTTTCAGCAGGCAACAGCTGACTATATTTTATGGCTTGATGCCGATGATGTGTTTACCGAGAAGGATCAAGAACTGTTCTTGGATTTAAAAAGAACGCTTGATCCGCATATTGACGCGGTATCAATGAACTATCACCTGGCGTTTGATGAAGAAAACAACGTCACATCCAGCTTAAGAAGATACCGGCTCGTAAAACGGGAAAAGGGCTTTAAGTGGATCGGCGCGGTTCATGAATATTTAGAGGTGTACGGAAATCTCCATCACAGTGACACAGCGGTTTCTCACATGCCTCTTAGCCATGACGCTGACCGAAATCTGCGAATTTATGAAAACATGGCCTCGTCAGGAAAGGATTTTTCGCCAAGAGATTTATTTTACTATGCGAACGAGCTGTGTGATCACGGAAAAATAGAAAAAGCGATAGAATACTATTTGCGTTTTTTGAAAACAAAGCAGGGATGGGTTGAGGATAATATCAGAGCCTGCAATAAATTAGCAGATTGCTATCATTCATTGGGACTGAAGGAAAAAGAATTAAACTGGGTGCTCCACACGCTCGTCTACGGACCTCCCAGAGCGGAAACGTGCTGCAGATTGGGATTCTCTTTTTTAGAAAAAAACGATGTCCAAACCGCTGTCTATTGGTATGAAAAAGCAATAGAAGATAGAGGCTCAGAAAGCTTGGCTTTTCAGAACCGCGCCTGCGCCACCTGGCTGCCTCACTTACAATTAGCCGTCTGCTACGATAAGCTTGGCCAGCATCAGCTTGCCTACCAGCATAATGAATCGGCTTTACAATACCGTTCTCATGATTCAAGAATGCTTGCCAACAAAACATACTTTGAAGAGGTCCTGCAGCAGCAGGCTGGCTCCGGAGGTGAACATCATGGAAATCAATAAAAGGTCACTTGCTGATTCTATGAAAGAATATGAGCGAAAAGATAAAGAGTATTACAAAAGCATCAACCGGCAGCTGTTTGACCTGGTAGAACCCCATGCGAAAACCATTCTTGAGGTCGGATGCGCCGAAGGCCTGTTTGGCGCAGCTGTTAAGGAAAAAATGAATTGCTCCTATTTTGGGGTCGAATCATATCCGCCAGCTGCCGAAAAAGCCGCTCATCACATTGACGAAGTGATAACAGGAGACATCGAAACATTGAAGCTTCCTTTTGAAAAAAACACATTTGATCACGTCATCTTCGGCGATGTATTGGAGCACTTAATAGACCCTTGGACAGTGTTAGCTAACATGAAGCCTTACGTAAAAGAAACAGGGAGCATTTTGGCAAGCATTCCGAATATCGGGCATATCTCAATTTTTGAAAGTCTGCTGACCGGCAAATGGACGTATACACAGGCTGGGCTGCTCGATAAAACACACTACCGTTTTTTCACCTTGCAGGAAATGAAGAAGATGTTTCATGAAACAGGTTACAAGGTCAGCCAGATCAATCCTATTTCCTTTACGACTCACTATTATGAAAAAATGATCAGCAAACTGGCACATGTCAGAGCAAACATGGGAATTCACCATGCAAATTTCGAGGAGGAAGCCAGAGCCTATCAATATGTCATAAAGGCGCAAAAAAGATGAAACAGCATCTAAATGAAAATTCCATTTGCTTCATTACATGTGTTAATGATGACACCCTTTATGACCTCTGCCTGAGACATATCCAGTCTCTATCAGTACCGCCGCATATGGAGGTTGAGTTAATTGATATACGAAAGGCTGACAGTATGGCCTCCGGCTACCAAGCGGCAATGCATCAGTCAGACGCAAAATATAAAGTGTATGTCCATCAGGATACATTTATCATCAATCGTTCATTTATTTACGATATCCTTCATGTCTTTCAGCAGAACGATGCGCTTGGCATGATAGGCGTCATAGGAGCTGAAGACGTGCCGCAAAGCGGAATTTGGTGGGAGGCTTCTAAAAAAGCGGGAAAAGTTATTGAATACCGCAGTACGTATAGCTATTTGTCGTTTGATGAGATAGACGGAACCGTGAAAACAGTTGAAGCATTAGACGGTTTATTGCTGGCCACCCAGTACGATCTCCCGTGGCGAAAAGAGATCTTTGACGGCTGGCATTTTTACGATACTTCTCAATGCTTTGAGTTCAGGAAAAAGGGATATCTTGTCGGTATTCCTCATCAAAAAGAGCCATGGGTCATACATGCTTGCGGCAATGAGTTTGATTCTGACCAGTATTCTGATTACCTTAACAAATTTTTATCGGAATATTTTAAAACATGAAAAGGCTTAAGGCTTCAATTGGCACATCAAAAAACCTACTTTTCAAAAGTAGGTTTCTTGATTTTCATTTACTTGAATTTAAAAGCAACTGAAATAGGTGTTCCTATTTAAGAGAATCTGATGGCATTTATATCCATATTCACTACGCTGCTGTTGCTCACATTACTAGCTGCTGTAAAGATTATTCTAACTTCATAAGAAGTCGTGCCTGCGGCAGCTACAGTATCTACATACGTTGTAGCAATTGGAAATCTTGACGTCGTAGCTACGCTAATATTTCTTTGGGCAGAGCGTGTATCTATCAATACTCCATTTCGATAAACTCTGATTTGGAACGTAAAGTTCGAGTTAGCTGCCGTTGTCACATCCACAGAAAGGGCAAGATCTAATTTTATTAATTGCCCAGCGACTGTTGGCATATTTAAAGTCCCAATTGATGTTTCAGTACCGTTAACAGCAACTGAAACCGGGCCTATTACCTCATTATAAAACAGCTGCGGATTCGGTCCTGTTGGGCCTGTGGCTCCTGTTGCTCCTGTTTCCCCGGTTGATCCGGTTACTCCAGTTACTCCCGTTGGTCCAGTTGATCCTGTTGGACCTGTTGATCCTGTTGCTCCGGTTGATCCGGTTACTCCTGTTGCTCCTGTTGGTCCGGTCGCTCCGGTTGGTCCTGTTACTCCTGTTGATCCGGTTACTCCAGTTACTCCGGTTGATCCTGTTGATCCGGTTACTCCTGTTGATCCAGTCGCTCCTGTTGATCCTGTTGATCCTGTTACTCCTGTTGATCCTGTTGATCCTGTCACTCCGGTTGATCCGGTTACACCAGTTACACCTGTTGATCCCGTTGCTCCTGTTTCCCCGGTTGATCCGGTTACACCAGTTACACCTGTTGATCCCGTTGCTCCTGTTACACCTGTTGATCCCGTTGCTCCTGTTGCTCCTGTTGATCCAGTTGATCCAGTTGCTCCTGTTACTCCTGTTGATCCGGTTACTCCTGTTGGTCCGGTTACTCCTGTTGCTCCTGTTGATCCGGTTACTCCTGTTGCTCCTGTTGATCCGGTTACTCCTGTTGCTCCTGTTGATCCGGTTACTCCTGTTGCTCCTGTTGATCCGGTTACTCCTGTTGCTCCTGTTGATCCGGTTACTCCTGTTGCTCCTGTTACTCCTGTTGGTCCAGTCGCTCCGGTTGATCCGGTTACACCAGTTACACCTGTTGGTCCTGTTGATCCGGTTGGTCCGGTTGATCCGGTTACTCCAGTTACTCCTGTTGCTCCGGTTGGTCCAGTTTCTCCGGTTGGTCCAGTTTCTCCGGTTGGTCCAGTTGATCCGGTTGGTCCTGTTGGTCCTGTTTCCCCGGTTGATCCGGTTACTCCAGTTACACCTGTTGGTCCAGTTTCTCCGGTTGGACCTGTTGATCCTGTTACTCCGGTTGATCCGGTTGATCCAGTTGATCCAGTTGCTCCGGTTGATCCAGTTGATCCAGTAGGTCCGGTTACTCCAGTTGCTCCGGTTGATCCAGTGGCTCCCGTTGCTCCAGTTGATCCGGTTGATCCGGTTGATCCAGTGACTCCCGTTGATCCAGTGACTCCCGTTGATCCTGTTGATCCGGTTGATCCGGTTACTCCTGTTGGTCCAGTTTCTCCAGTTGCTCCTGTTACACCAGTTGATCCGGTTAATCCAGTTGCTCCTGTCTCTCCGGTTGATCCGGTTGATCCTGTTGATCCAGTCGCTCCGGTTACTCCTGTTGCTCCTGTTGCTCCTGTTACACCAGTTGATCCGGTTGGTCCGGTTGGTCCAGTTTCTCCAGTTACTCCGGTTGATCCCGTTGCTCCAGTTTCCCCAGTTGATCCGGTTACTCCAGTTACTCCTGTTGATCCCGTTGCTCCGGTTGGACCTGTTGGTCCGGTCGCTCCGGTTGGTCCTGTCACTCCAGTTGATCCGGTTACTCCAGTTACTCCAGTTACTCCAGTTACTCCAGTTACTCCAGTTACTCCAGTTGCTCCGGTTGGTCCTGTTTCCCCGGTTGATCCGGTTACTCCAGTTACTCCTGTTGCTCCGGTTGATCCGGTTACTCCAGTTGATCCGGTTGCTCCGGTTGCTCCCGTTGATCCAGTTACTCCTGTTGACCCCGTTGGTCCAGTTTCTCCGGTTGGACCTGTTGATCCTGTTACTCCGGTTGATCCGGTTGATCCAGTTGATCCAGTTGCTCCGGTTGATCCAGTTGATCCAGTTGCTCCGGTTGATCCTGTTGGTCCCGTTGATCCTGTCACTCCTGTTGATCCAGTTACTCCTGTTGATCCGGTTGGTCCCGTTGATCCTGTTACTCCTGTTGATCCGGCTGATCCTGTCACTCCGGTTGATCCGGTTGGTCCTGTTGATCCCGTTTCTCCTGTTGCTCCAGTCGCTCCGGTTGGTCCCGTTTCTCCTGTTGATCCTGTTTCCCCGGTTGATCCGGTTACACCAGTTACACCTGTTGATCCCGTTGCTCCTGTTGCTCCAGTTGCTCCGATTACTCCTGTTGCTCCGGTTACACCAGTTACACCTGTTGGTCCTGTTACTCCGGTTGGTCCAGTCGCTCCGGTTGATCCGGTTACACCAGTTACACCTGTTGGTCCTGTTGATCCTGTTGGTCCCGTTGATCCGGTTACTCCAGTTACTCCAGTTACTCCAGTTACTCCAGTTGCTCCGGTTGGTCCTGTTTCCCCGGTTGATCCGGTTACTCCAGTTACTCCTGTTTCTCCGGTTGATCCGGTTACTCCAGTTGATCCGGTTGCTCCGGTTGCTCCGGTTGCTCCCGTTGATCCAGTTACTCCTGTTGACCCCGTTGGTCCTGTTGATCCGGTTACTCCAGTTACTCCAGTTACTCCAGTTACACCCGTTGCTCCGGTTAGTCCCGTTGCTCCTGTTTCCCCGGTTGATCCGGTTACACCAGTTACACCTGTTGATCCCGTTGCTCCTGTTGCTCCTGTTGATCCTGTTGCTCCAGTCGCTCCGGTTGGTCCGGTTGATCCGGTTACTCCAGTTACACCTGTTGGTCCAGTTTCTCCGGTTGGTCCTGTTGATCCGGTTGATCCTGTTACTCCAGTTACTCCTGTTGGTCCTGTTGATCCTGTTGATCCCGTTGCTCCTGTTGGTCCAGTTTCTCCAGTTACTCCTGTTGGTCCCGTTGGTCCGGTTACACCTGTTGGTCCTGTCGCTCCTGTTGATCCGGTTACTCCTGTTACTCCTATTGCTCCTGTTGGTCCCGTTGGTCCGGTTACACCTGTTGGTCCTGTCGCTCCTGTTGATCCAGTTACTCCTGTTGCTCCAGTCGCTCCGGTTGGACCTGTTTCCCCGGTTGACCCTGTTGATCCTGTCGTTCCGGTTGATCCGGTTACTCCTGTTACACCTGTTGGTCCTGTCGCTCCGGTTGGTCCAGTTGCTCCTGTTGCTCCGGTTGGACCTGTTTCTCCCGTTGCTCCGGTTGGACCTGTTTCTCCCGTTGCTCCTGTTGCTCCGGTTACACCAGTTACACCAGTTGGTCCTGTCGCTCCGGTTGGTCCGGTTGATCCTGTTGCTCCTGTCTCTCCGGTTGATCCGGTTACTCCAGTTACTCCGGTTACACCAGTTACACCTGTTACACCAGTTGATCCGGTTACTCCAGTTACACCTGTTGGTCCTGTTGATCCCGTTGCTCCTGTTGGTCCTGTTGCACCAGTTTCTCCTGACGATCCTGTTGATCCCGTTGGTCCTGTTGGTCCTGTTGGTCCTGTTTCTCCAGTGACTCCGGTTGATCCTGTTGCTCCGGTTGATCCGGTCGCTCCGGTTGATCCCGTCACTCCTATTGCACCAGTTTCTCCCGTTGCTCCTGTTGCTCCTGTTACACCAGTTGATCCGGTTGGTCCAGTCGCTCCGGTCACTCCGGTTTCTCCAGTTGGACCTGTTGGTCCAGTTTCTCCGGTTGATCCTGTTTCTCCCGTCGCTCCTGTTGCTCCGGTTGCTCCAGTTGCTCCGGTTGGTCCTGTTTCCCCGGTTGATCCGGTTACTCCTGTTTCTCCGGTTGATCCGGTTACTCCAGTTGATCCGGTTGCTCCCGTTGATCCAGTTACTCCTGTTGATCCCGTTGGTCCTGTTGATCCGGTTACTCCAGTTGCTCCTGTTGCTCCTGTCTCTCCGGTTGATCCGGTTACTCCTGTTACACCTGTTGGTCCTGTCGCTCCGGTTGATCCGGTTACTCCTGTTACACCTGTTGGTCCTGTCGCTCCGGTTGGTCCGGTTGATCCTGTTGCTCCTGTCGCTCCGGTTGATCCGGTTACTCCAGTTACTCCGGTTACACCAGTTACACCTGTTGATCCGGTTACTCCAGTTACACCTGTTGGTCCTGTTTCTCCGGTTGGACCTGTTGGTCCTGTTTCTCCAGTTTCTCCTGACGATCCTGTTGATCCCGTTGGTCCTGTTGGTCCTGTTTCTCCAGTGACTCCGGTTGATCCTGTTGCTCCGGTTGATCCGGTCGCTCCGGTTGATCCCGTCACTCCTATTGCACCAGTTGCTCCTGTTACACCAGTTGCTCCTGTTGGTCCAGTCGCTCCGGTCACTCCGGTTGATCCCGTTGGACCTGTTGGTCCAGTTTCTCCCGTTGCTCCGGTTGATCCTGTTTCTCCAGTTGCTCCTGTTGATCCCGTTGATCCAGTTTCTCCGGTTGCTCCCGTCGCTCCAGTTGCTCCTGTTAATCCTGTTGATCCAGTTTCTCCCGTCGCTCCGGTTTCTCCTGTTGGTCCTGTTGATCCGGTTGGTCCAGTTTCTCCAGTTGCTCCTGTTTCTCCAGTTGATCCGGTTAATCCAGTTGCTCCTGTCTCTCCGGTTGATCCTGTTGATCCTGTCGCTCCGGTTACTCCAGTTACTCCGGTTGCTCCTGTTACACCAGTTGATCCGGTTGCACCAGTTGCTCCTGTCGCTCCGGTTACTCCAGTTACTCCAGTTGGTCCTGTTTCTCCCGTTGGTCCTGTTTCTCCCGTTGGTCCGGTTGATCCTGTTGGTCCGGTTGCACCTGTTGGTCCGGTTGCACCTGTTGGTCCGGTTGATCCAGTGACTCCCGTTGATCCTGTTTCTCCCGTTGGACCGGTTACTCCTGTTGCACCGGTCGGTCCGGTTGATCCCGTTGCTCCTGTTGGTCCTGTTTCCCCGGTTGGTCCGGTTGCTCCGGTTGATCCAGTGACTCCCGTTGCCCCTGTTGGTCCGATTGATCCCGTTGGACCGGTTACTCCTGTTGCACCGGTCGGTCCGGTTGATCCCGTTGATCCAGTTGGTCCGGTTGCTCCGGTTGCACCTGTTGATCCTGTTGATCCCGTGACTCCCGTTGATCCGGTTGGTCCGGTTGCTCCCGTTGGTCCGCTTACTCCTGTTGCACCGGTTGATCCCGTCGCTCCGGTTGCTCCAGTGACTCCCGTTGATCCGGTTGCTCCCGTTGGTCCGCTTACTCCTGTTGCACCGGTTGATCCCGTCGCTCCGGTTGCTCCAGTGACCCCCGTTGCTCCTGTTGGTCCTGCTTCTCCCGTTGGTCCGGTTGGTCCGGTTGGACCGGTTGATCCAGTGACTCCCGTTGATCCGGTTGATCCCGTTGATCCGGTTGGACCAGTTGCTCCAGTGACTCCCGTTGATCCGGTTGGACCGGTTGATCCTGTTGATCCCGTTAACCCCGTTGATCCAGTTTCTCCCGTCGCCCCCGTTGATCCGATTGCACCAGTTTCTCCCGTTGGTCCGGTTACTCCGGTTGCCCCGGTTGGTCCGGTTGATCCCGTTGGACCTGTTGCTCCTGGAGGACCTGTTGGCCCGGTCGGTCCAATCCCCCCAGCAGACTCTATTAAAGAAACATCATCAATTAGAACAGACCCAAAAGTAGCTTTACTTATTACCACTACTGCGTTTACTGCTTCAGCAGGGGTTTCAATTGTTCTATATATTTCATTCCATGTATTAAATGACACATTTGGCAACTTTCCGACAGCAATGATCATTTCCTGTCCGCCTTCAATCTGTTCTCCTTCACTGTTAACAAATAGAATTTGTATAGTGACTTGAGGACTTGGATTGTTCCCCGTTTTCCCAAGCGAAACAGTGAATATAAGAGATTGTCCAGAAACGACAGGCACGATCTGCCCTAAAAAAGCATAAGGCTGGCTGCTGATAAACTGTGCGGAATAGCTTCCAGAATGGGCAAAAGTATTAATAATGGCCGTATTTGCAAAAGCCCACCCCGTCAGATTGCCGGTTTCAAAACCTCCATTTACAATCACATTATTCACTCAACTTCATTCCCCGCCCTCTTTGATTAATTCCAGCTATTATATGCAGGAAAATCATCATCGGTCTGTAAGGTGACTAACCAAAATAAAAAAAGGTGATTGTCCCTGCATCACCTTTTTTCCCTGTATTTGTGGAAAACCTGCTGCATGAAAAACACGAATTGCCGCATCTAAGCTAGATATACTGAAAGTACGCCGGACATGTCTCCCTAGGTTAAGCAATCACCTGCCATTCATCATCTGTTACTCACGCCGTGAAGTAATATGATCAAACATAAAAAAAGGCAGACCGCGTCTGCCTTTTTTTTCTACCATATCCCTAATAATTTCCACCATAATCCGCCGATCACAAGCCATGTGACAATATGAACGATCGACAGGATAAATCCGATAGACCACCATTTGCCTTGCGAAATGTAGCCTGCTCCGAAGAAGACCGGAGCCGCTCCAGAACCGTAGTGGGTTGTTGACCCGAACAGATTGCTGAAGAATGCGAGGCTCAGCGCTGCTAAAAGCGGCGGTGCGCCCGCTGCCACAATAACAGCCAAAAATGCTGAATACATCGCACTGATGTGGGCCGTCGCACTTGCAAAGAAGTAGTGAGAGTAATAATACACAACAATTAAAATTAAAAATGCCACAATCCAAGAGAATCCTGATACAGATGATTTCATGGCGTTGCTGAACCAAGAAACCATGCCTAATTCATTCAGGAAGTTGGCCAGCATAACGAGCGCCGCAAACCAAGTGAGCGTATCCCAAGCGCCCTGTTCTTTCTTGATATCATCCCAAGTCAGAACCTGTGATAATAAAAGAACTGACAATCCGATCAGTGCGGTTGTGGTTGCGTCGATGTTGAAGCTGCCGCCAAAAATCCAAAGAGCAAGCACTAAAAGAAACACAATAACCATGGAAAGCTCTGATTTTTTAAATGGCCCCATTTCTTTCAGTTTTTCGGTTGCGATTTTCGCTGCGTCCGGTGTTTCTTTAATTTCCGGCGGATACAGCTTGTAAATCACAAGCGGTGTGATGATTAAGCTCACAAGTCCCGGAACAATCGCGGCAATTGCCCAGCTTGTCCATGTTAAGTCCACCCCTGCGACATCATGGGCCAGCTTGGCAATCAGCGGGTTTGCCGCCATCGCCGTCAGGAACATAGCAGATGTAATCAAGTTTCCCTGAAAACCGGTTTTTAATAAGAAAGCACCGATTTTTCTTTCTGTTCCATCTGCCGGGCTTGATCCGAATGTTTCGGATAATGATCTGATAATAGGAAATATAATGCCTCCTGCACGCGCCGTATTACTTGGAATAGCAGGTGATAATATTAAATCACTGAACAGCAGTGAATAAGAAAGTCCAAGGGTTTTCTTCCCGAATTTCTGAACGAATACATACGAAATTCTCGCACCTAGCCCGGTTTTGATAAATCCCCGGGAAATAAAGAATGCGATGACGATAAGCCAGATGGT
Organism: Bacillus sp. PAMC26543; assembly: GCF_014250375.1. Taxonomy (NCBI): domain Bacteria; kingdom Bacillati; phylum Bacillota; class Bacilli; order Caryophanales; family Bacillaceae; genus Bacillus; species Bacillus sp. PAMC26543. The sequence goes on from NZ_CP060193.1 coordinate 3,328,230, forward strand.
CTTATTCCCGAATCCGCTTAATGTATCCTCAATTGATAATGTTCCAGTTAATGCAGTAACCGCCAATGCAAAAATTGCAATTGCACCCATTGGCAAGGGCTTGGAGATAAAGCCGATAATTGTCGCGACGAAAATCGCAAACAAATGCCATGCTTTAGGTTCAAGTCCGGACGGAGCGGGAATAAACCAGATGATTAGTCCCACAGCGACAGTAATAAGCAATGGAACAAGCTTTACTGCTGACTGTTTTCCTGCGTCTTTTTCTGAAGCCATAAATAGGTCTCCTCCTATATACTTGTTTTCCGATCCCCTTTTTCATTCTACTCCTTAACTAAGTTAATAAACATTTTAATTAATTAAAAAACACAAAGGTGAGCAGCCCTTTGTGTTTTTTTTCATTTCTTAATTTAGTTTACCCGCGCCCGCTTGAGATATAACATTTGACTTCACATTCGCGGAAGCATCAATTGATCCGTGCAGAGATGGTGTCCATCCAACAGAAGAGCTCAGCCCGTTTGCAGCCGATGCGTTGATCTGCGTACCGTTCAGCAATGTGCCGGAATCATATAAAGCCGTTCCCCCGCTGAATACGCTGATCGTTTTAGCAGCAGTCAATCCCGGAACGTCAATGGCATTGTTTTGTGCATAAATTTTTGATGATTTTCCGATTCCCCATGCATAGCTAAAGGCATAATCTGATGAGTTTTTATTGCCTTCATAATAGTTGTTGTAAACGTGTACCTGTCCAAAACGGACTCTCGGTGCGCGCTGAACGATATTTTTGTAGCGGTTATGATGCAGTGTGATTTTTAATTTGCCGTCATCGGAGGTTTTGCTGTCGCTTGATCCGAAAATGGAGCTTTTATCATGATCGTGATAAAAGTTATAAGACATTGTAATGTAATTAGCGCCGTTAGAGGCATCAGTTTGGCCGTCATGGTGCTGATATTCTCTTCCAAAATACTTTGGAGAGGTGCTGTCTGGACGGGAACCGTCATTAAATGTACAGTGATCGATCCATACATGTGTACCGCCGTTTATTGTGATGTTGTCATATTGTGAGTTCCAGTTTCCTGAACTTCCGTCAGTCGGGTCCCATTGCGGGAAATAGTCATATGCGTCTTGGAATTCGATATTGCGGATAATAACGTTATCGCTCTTGATCTGGAAGTTTCCGCCCAGAACTTTAGCATTTGACCCTGAACCGACGATCGTCGTATTTGCAGGGATATCCACCATCACGCGTGCCTTTTGGTTTTTCTGTGAACGTGCTCTGGCCTCTTCCTGTGTTCCGGATGGCTCTTTTTTGCCCCATGTGCTTGGGTCATAGGCTTTCAAATATTTGTTCAGATCGTACTCTGGATCTTTATAATCATTCAGACCAAGCGGTTTAAGATTGTCATCGACATTCATGTCAATCGTTCCCTTGATATAAATGATTTTTGGCGTTGTGTTGGTGTCCTTGCCCAAAGCCGAAACGAGCTGATTTCTGTTGCTGACTGTATACACGTGGGATGACGAGGCTTTTGATCCGCCTGTCGTGCCGGTCGAGTACGCTCCCCAGCCATCATTTGACCCTAACGTCTGATGGCCCATATCCGCTGCGTTCGCCCCAACCGGAGTCAAGCCTAATAACAAAGCCGTGGCTAACATCACTTTTTTCATTCAGTAAGAACCCCCATTTTCTATTTTGTGAGAATTTGTTCCATATTCTCACAAAAAACATAATAGCAAATTCATGGGGATCCATAACCGAAAATGTACGGCTTTTTATTGCGGCATCCTGCAAAAAAACACCGCAAAAACCGCAAATATAAAAAACCCCAAAAGGACGATAATCGCCTTTTGGGGCTACATTCCTGCATTATGCCCAAGATTTTACTTTTTCGTTGTCTGTCACAAAGAGAAGCACTTTCCCTTCATCGAGCCGTTTTTCAAACTGAGCCGCTTCGTCTTCTGAAAAACCGATTTCGTGGATTTTATTGCGAAGCTCGTCTCCTTTTTTATTAAATATGTTCCCTACCGCATGTTTGAAACCTGTTTCTTTGGCTCCGATCGTGTTGGCATTCGTGTTGTCTGCCAGTCGTTCCGTTCTGTCATCGTCGTGAGCTAAGACGTATACATCCTCTTTTGCGACACCCATTTGCTGTAATTCTTCTACATCCTTCATGAGCTGTTCGTCGTTTGTATACTCTCTTACAACTGGTTTCATATCCAATTCCTCCTTCATCATGTCTATGTTATATTCATACCCGATCCGTTTTCTATCAAACAGCATCCAGAGCATTGGGCACAAAAACAGGAAGAATGGTAGTAGATATTTCATTTTTAACCATGGTAAAGTGATAGAACGAGAGTATTTTCAGAATAGTCAAAACTAAAACCGCTGCACGGAGCGCCCGAACATGATTCGCCATTTTTATCCGTACAAGCAGGAGGTATGTCCAATGCAATACTTTTCACCAGAACAGCAATACAATGCGTGGGTTGTGAGTGATTTAGTAAAACAGGTCTTCCATCAGCGTGTCGGCTATTCAGCCGGCATTCACCAGCTTGCCATCTTTGCCGAAGAAACATTTCACATCGATATTGACTTTGTTTTCTCTATTGTCATGAATATCGGAGACATTGAATTTGCGCTCTCTGAAGAAATCGAAAGAAAATTGTCCGGCTATCTCAGCGTTCTTCTTCCCCATGTCAGCAGAGATATGCTTGAAGCCTCTAAAGCCAACGCCAGTTCGTTTTTATCCCACAGACACGGCGATGCTGTGTACGATTTATTTGTGCCATATGACCCATACATCAAAAAAACATAAAGCAGCCGCTTCTGTTTCTTTATTTAAAAAATATTGACATAGGAAGCCATGCTATTATAGTGTTTATTTGTGATAATGATTCTCATTATTAAATTCAGAAAAAAGGAAGAAAACAATGCGCACCTATCCTAACAAGTTTATTGCCATCATCAGTGTTTTATTAATCGCTTGTTTCATTATATCCGGCTGTTCATCAAGTCAGGATAACAGCGGCAGCAAAGCCGGAAGCAAATCTAAGGATTCAAGAGTCATTCAGCACGAAGACGGGAAAACAACAGTGACCGGCACACCTAAAAAAGTCGTTGTGCTTGAGCTTTCATTCCTGGATGCTGTTTACAACCTCGGCATCACGCCGGTAGGCATCGCCGATGACAACAAAAAAGACATGATTCAAAAGCTGGTCGGCAGCTCGATTGATTATACATCAGTAGGCACGCGAAGCGAACCGAATCTTGAGGTCATCAGCTCCTTGAAGCCTGATTTAATCATCGCTGACGCTGAACGCCATAAAAACATTTACAAACAGCTGAAACGAATTGCACCGACCATTGAATTGAAAAGCCGGGAAGCGACTTATGATGAAACAATCGACAGCTTCAATACCATTTCTAAAGCATTAAATAAAGAAAAAGAAGGAAAAGAAAAGCTTGCCGACCATACAAAGGTCATTGACGATCTGAAAGCGGAGCTTCCGAAAGATGAAGACCGCAGCATCGTTCTCGGCGTGGCAAGAGCCGATTCCTTCCAGCTTCATACGTCATCTTCTTATGACGGAGAAATCTTCAGCATGCTCGGCTTTACGCACGCCGTGAAGTCAGATAACGCGTATCAAGAGGTCAGCCTCGAGCAGTTAAGCAAAATCGATCCTGATATTTTGTTTATTTCAGCCAACGAGGGTAAAACAATCGTAGATGAGTGGAAAAAGAATCCGCTTTGGAAAAACCTAAAAGCGGTGAAAAACGGACAAATCTACGATGCAGACCGCGACATTTGGACAAGATTCAGAGGAATCAAGTCCAGTGAAACAAGCGCCAAAGATGTGCTTAAAAAAGTGTATAATAAGTAGGACAAAAGAGAAGCGAGGAGAATCCTTGCTTCTTCGTTTTTGCAAACAGACGCAGTAAGGAAGTGAGACTGTTGTATTACTCAGCCAAACGGCGCTCATCATCAAGATTGATGGTTTTTACCATTGCACTGATCATCCTTATTTTCGGGCTTGGGCTGAATCTCTCAGTAGGCGCCTCAGACATCGGCATCATTGATGCTTTGACATATCTTTTTGTATGGGACGGATCAAAAGAACAGCTTATCATCTCTACTCTTCGCCTCCCCCGCACATTAATCGGCGTTTTCGTCGGCGCCAGCCTGGCTGTAGCAGGGGCACTGATGCAGGCCATGACAAGAAATCCTCTGGCTTCACCTCAAATTTTCGGTGTGAATGCGGGTGCATCGCTGTTTGTCGTTGCTTCTCTCGTCATTCTGCCGGCGTCGTCCTACTCTTCGGTTGTGTTCGCTTTTGCAGGTGCGGCGGCAGGCGGCGCAATTGTGTATATGATTGCCTCTTCCGGCGGAATGACACCTGTCAAACTGGCGCTGTCAGGAATGGCGGTGCATTTGTTCCTGTCCTCCATGACACAGGCGATTATTATTTTAAATGAGTCGGGAGAGGATGTGCTGTATTGGATGACGGGTGCGATTGACGGCAGCAATTGGCAGGACGTCATGACCATTGCCCCGTTTTCTGTCATCGGCATTGGACTTGCCCTTGTGTTTTCAGGTCCCGTTTCTGTTCTCGGTCTCGGTGATGAAACAGCAAAAGGACTCGGGCAAAACATGAACGGCATGCGGATTCTGATCAGCTTTATCATTTTAATTCTATCCGGCGCTTCTGTAGCGGTTGCCGGCCCAATCGGCTTTGTCGGGCTGCTCGTCCCGCATATCGTCCGCAAGCTGATCGGAGAAAATTACAAGTATGTGCTGCCGTTTTCAGCGCTGTTCGGCGCCATCTTATTGGTGTACGCAGATGTCCTGGCCAGATGGATTGCATTCCCTTATGAATCCCCGGTCGGCATTGTCACCGCCATTATCGGCACACCATTTTTCTTATATTTAGCAAGGAAAGGGCGAAATCTGAAATGAAGAAATCAACCAGAAAACAAAAACGCCCCTTGCTGGCCATCCTTATATTGGCTGTCATCTTGCTAGTGCTGTCCGTGATCAGCATCGGCTTCGGGGCATTGTATATTTCACCTGATGCGGTGGTTACGAATCTGTTAGGGATGGATCATTCCTTCGAGTTTATTATTCAGCAGTACCGGCTCCCCCGCATTATACTGGCGATTCTGGCAGGCGCCGGGCTTGCCGCTGCCGGAGCCATTTTGCAGGGTGTCATCCGAAATCCCCTTGCGTCTCCGGACGTTGTCGGAATTTCAAAAGGGTCCGGACTGGCCGCCATGGCCGTTATCCTCATTTTTCCTGAGTCTCCGGTCTACGTGCTGCCGTTCTCCGCATTTGCCGGAGCAGCCATTATTGCTGTAGTATTATTAATGATAGCCCGCAAAAAAAGCATTCAGCCCTCTTCATTGGCTTTATCAGGCATTGCCTTAGGCGCGGTCTGCCACGCCGGCATGCAATATATGATGGTCAAATTTCCGGGGGACGTTAATGCAGCGCTCATTTGGCTGACAGGCAGCCTCTGGGGGAGAAACTGGGAAGAAGTCAAGCTCCTTGCGCCATGGCTGCTTGTCCTTTTGCCGATTGTCTGCATCCTCATTCCGAAGCTGGATCTGATGTCACTCGGAGATGAGCTAGCGCAGGGTCTCGGCGAAAACGCAAACCGGCTGAGATTCATCCTGATTTTCACCGCAGTTGCACTGGCGGGGAGCTGTGTAGCCGTCGTCGGATCAATCGGTTTTATCGGGCTGCTTGCTCCGCATATCGCCAGAAGGCTTGCCGGAGAAAAAGCTAAATATTTACTGCCTGCATCGGCATTAATCGGTGCTATTATATTACTAATCGCAGATACATTAGGACGCGGCATCATGCCTCCGGTTGAGATACCAGCCGGAATATTGACAGCTGTGATCGGCGCGCCTTATTTTTTATATTTATTGAAATTCGAAGCGAGGAAACAGTAGGGAGAGGATACCATGGGAAAACTGGCTGCAGACCAGCTCACTCTTTCATATGACAGCACAGTGATTATTGACGGAGTCGATTTAAAGATTGAAGAAGGAAAAATCACTGTGCTCATCGGCGCCAACGGCTGCGGAAAATCAACAATCCTCAAATCGCTGGCCAGGCTGATGGCCCCAAAAAGCGGCACGGTCCTATTAGAAGGAAAAGATATTCATCGCCAGCCGTCCAAAGAAGTGGCTAAAAAGCTGGCGATTCTTCCTCAGTCTCCTCAGGCGCCTGAAGGATTGACGGTACAGGAACTATGCTATTTCGGCAGACATCCTCATAAAAAACTGTTATCCAAGCATACACAAGAGGATCATGATATGGTAGAGTGGGCGCTTGACGCAACCGGGATGAATGAGCTGAAGGACCGGACACTTGATGCCCTTTCAGGCGGTCAAAGACAAAGAGCCTGGATTTCCATGGCGCTTGCACAAGGCACTGATTTGCTCTTGCTCGATGAACCGACCACTTACTTGGACATCTCTCACCAAATTGAGGTGCTGGAGCTGCTGAAAAAGCTGAACCGGGATCATGGACGCACAGTTGTCATGGTGCTTCACGACTTAAACCAAGCCGCTCAATATGCTGACTATCTGATCAGCGTACTGGACGGAAAAATCTACAATGCCGGAACGCCGGAAGACGTCTTTACCCAGCCGTTTTTCCGGGAAGTCTTCGGCTTGGAATGCTGCATCATGAGAAGCCCGATCGACCAGAAGCCGATGTGCCTGCCGATGGGACTATGCCCAAAATTACGGACGTGATGAAAAAGGAGAGGAATCTGCCCTCTCCTTTTTTTATGCGGCTTACTTTTTGTATTTCATCACTTGTCCGTGTTACATTGGTGTCAATCAAATGATAGGAGGATGAATATGACAACAGCTCAACAGCAGATTCAATTAGCAAGACGTCCGCAAGGGGTGCCCGTTCACGAAGATTTCCGCTTTGAAACGATCCCCGTTCCTGAGCCGAAGCAAGGTGAGGTGCTTGTCAAAACACTCTATGTGTCAGTCGATCCTTACATGCGCGGACGAATGCAAGACACGAAGTCATACGTAGAGCCATTTGCCTTAGACGAAGCGCTGTCAGGCGGTGTCATTGCTGAAGTCGTGTCAGACGGAGATAAGCTCAAACAAGGAGAAATCATAATCGGAAACCTGAACTGGCAGGAATATTCCGCTGTCAGCGAGTCCGCCGTGCGAAAAATTGATACAGGTCTCGCCCCTGCTTCAGCGTATCTCGGCATTTTAGGAATGACCGGTTTGACGGCATATTTTGGCCTATTGGACATCGGCCGCCCGAAAGAAGGCGAAACCGTGGTTGTCTCCGGAGCAGCAGGGGCTGTCGGTTCCACTGTCGGACAGATCGCCAAAATTAAGGGAGCACACGTCGTCGGTATCGCAGGCTCTGATGACAAAATTGACTACTTAAAGAATGAACTGCAATTTGACGAAGCGATTAATTACAAAACCGCAGATGATATTCAACAAGCGCTTGCTGACGCTTGTCCGAACGGTGTCGATGTGTATTTTGACAATGTCGGCGGGCCGATTTCAGATGCGGTCATGAACCTCCTCAATGAGTTTGCCCGTATCCCTGTGTGCGGCGCCATTTCTTCCTACAACGCGGAAAACGAAGCGGATGACATGGGCCCTCGCGTCCAATCCAAGCTGATCAAAACGAAGGCGCTGATGCAAGGGTTTATCGTAAGCGACTACGCCGACCGTTTTCCTGAAGGCGCAAAACAGCTGGCGGAATGGCTGAGAGACGGAAAGCTTCATTATGAGGAAACGATCACTGAAGGCTTCGAAAACATTCCGGACGCATTTCTTGGCTTATTTAAAGGAGAAAATAAAGGAAAACAGCTGATCAAAGTCAGTGATCCGAGCTGAAGATGAAAATGGGAGGGCTTTTTGCCCTCCTTTTGGGTTTATATGAGGTCAGCTACGAAGAATCAGCGTAAGAAAACCATCTTCATCTGGTTCCGTATCCTCCAAAGTGAAACCTGCTGCTTGAAAGCAAGCTAAACTGATTTGATTGTCTTCTTCAATGCATGCCACCCATTCCCGCACGCTAGTAAAATCAGGTTCGGTCAGCAGTTTTTGCAATATCCGTTTTCCGTACCCTTGAAGCCGGTACATAGGATTAACGATCAATCCAATATACGTCCGCTCCTCCCCGAACTCAATAACGGCCATCCCTGCTGGCAGCTGTCCATCATATGCCATGATGACAGTATCCTGTTCATCTTTATTTACTCGTGCATACCACTCATCTAATGGCAGCATGCCATCCATTCTCCGCCTGGTATCTTCATGTTCAAACCAGTGTTCAAGGATTTTCAGCTCTGGCTCCTTCACTACTTGAAATCTGTCTATTGAAACCATCTTCCCACCCCCGCGCGAAATCTTTTCTATTATTTTACAACAAAAAAGAAGGGCTTTTCGCCCTCCTTTTTATTTCGTCTTCAATTTTCCGCCGGCATACACAGCTTCACTCAGCTCCACGCCAAGTTTCTTCGCCATTTTCTTCAGCTTTGATTCTTCCATACGCGTGACAAGGCTCAGCACGTTCCCTTCTTTTCCAGCCCGTCCTGTTCGCCCTGATCTGTGAACATAGCTGTCTTCATCAGGAATATCGGCGTGGATCACATATGGCAGGTTTTCAATATCCAAACCGCGCGCGGCAATGTCAGTTGCCAAAAGCAGCGGGAACTCACCCTGCTCAAACGCTTTAATGATCTTCGCCCGCTCCATCTTTTTCGCCTCACTGTGAAGGATGCCAAGGTCAACATGATGGTACGCCAGCTTTTCCGCGTACACACTAAGGTTACCGATATCTCTCACAAACACAAGCGCCTGCATGCCATGAAGTCTTGAAAGCTTTTGCAGCAGCTTCACTTTGTCGCGCTGGTCACAGATGATGTATTGATGCTTCACTTTTCCCGCTTCCGCTTTGCTGCGTTCTACCTTCAAAACCTCGGGCTCTTTCGTCATGTCGCGGAGCACGTCTTCTGTTTCTTTCTTCAGTGTGGCTGAAAAACAAAGAAGCTGGCGGTCTCTTAATGTCGTTTTAATGATTTGCTTGATCGTTTCACGATGCTCCGGCAGGACAAGCTGATCGGTTTCATCAAGTACGATCGTTTTTACTTCATGCATCTTGAGTTTTTTCGCTTGAATCAGCTCAAACACCCTGCCCGGCGTCCCGACGATAATATGCGGATGATTCTTTTTCAGCTTTTCGACCTGCTTCTTCACATTCGCTCCGCCGATTAAGGAAACTGCGCGTAATTCTGATCCCGTTTTCCAGTCCTGAATCACCTGAAAAATCTGCATCACCAGCTCACGTGAAGGTGCTAAAATCACCGCCTGCGGATGCTTCTGATCAGGTTTGATGCGCTCCAATACCGGCAGTGCGTAGGCAAGCGTCTTACCCGTTCCTGTCGGCGATTCTGCGATGACATCCTTATCCTCCATGATGAGTTGGGCCGCCTGCTCCTGCACAGGAGTCGGCTTTTCAAAGCCTGAAGCGTTCCAATTTTCTTTGATAAATGATTGTGCATTATGTAAAAATGGCCAAGTTTGCGTCATTTTGTTCTCCTCGATTCCTGAAATCTATTCCATAGTATCTCAAAACAGCGCGCGGAACGCAATTTTTCTTTTTCTTTCCTATGCCTTTCAACAATCGTCTTCCTCCTTTATAATCAAAAGGTGAGAAATACACGCCATACAGCGTGTTCGATAAACGATAGAGGTGTAAACATGAGTATTTTATCTGTAAAGGACTTAAGCCACGGCTTCGGTGACCGGGCCATTTTTAATAATGTATCTTTCCGTCTTTTAAAAGGCGAGCACGTCGGTCTGATCGGCGCAAACGGTGAAGGAAAATCGACCTTCATGAATATTATTACCGGAAAGCTTGAACCTGATGAAGGAAAAGTCGAATGGTCAAAAAATGTCCGTGTCGGCTACCTGGATCAGCATACCGTGCTGGAAAAAGGAAAATCCATCCGTGATGTGCTGAAAGACGCATTCCATTACTTATTTGCAATGGAAGAAGAAATGAATGAGATTTATAACAAAATGGGTGAAGCTGATCCTGACGAGCTTGAAAAGCTTCTTGAAGACGTCGGTGTGATTCAAGACGCGCTGACAAACAATGATTTTTATGTGATTGATTCCAAGGTAGAAGAAATCGCCCGCGGCCTCGGCTTGAGTGATATCGGACTGGACCGTGACGTTACTGATCTGAGCGGGGGTCAGCGCACCAAAGTGCTTCTCGCCAAGCTGCTTCTGGAAAAACCGGAAATCCTGCTTCTCGATGAGCCGACCAACTACCTTGATGAGCAGCATATCGAATGGCTGAAACGCTACCTGCAGGAGTACGAGAATGCATTCATCTTGATTTCCCATGACATTCCGTTCTTAAACAGTGTCATCAACCTGATTTATCATGTAGAAAATCAAGAGCTGACACGCTATGTCGGCGACTACCATCAGTTTATGGAAGTTTACGAGGTGAAGAAACAGCAGCTTGAAGCGGCCTACAAAAAACAGCAGCAGGAAGTCGCGGAGCTGAAGGATTTCGTTGCCCGCAACAAAGCCCGGGTCAGCACGCGAAACATGGCGATGTCCCGCCAAAAGAAACTCGACAAGATGGATATAATCGAGCTGGCGGCGGAAAAACCGAAGCCTGAATTCCACTTCAAGCCGGCCAGAACATCAGGAAAGCTGATTTTCGAAACGAAGGATCTCGTGATCGGTTACGATTCCCCGCTCTCACGTCCGCTGAACCTCCGTATGGAGCGCGGCCAAAAAATCGCCCTTTACGGCGCCAACGGGATCGGGAAAACGACATTGCTGAAAAGCCTGCTTGGCGAAATCCAGCCGCTCGAAGGCTCTGTTGAACGAGGCGAGCACCTCTTTACCGGCTATTTCGAGCAAGAGGTCAAGGAAACAAACAACAATACGTGTATTGAAGAAGTTTGGAGCGAATTCCCTTCGTATACGCAGTATGAAATCCGCGCCGCTCTGGCAAAATGCGGACTGACGACAAAACATATCGAAAGCCGCGTCTCCGTATTAAGCGGAGGCGAAAAAGCGAAGGTCAGATTATGCAAGCTGATCAATTCGGAAACCAACCTGCTGGTGCTCGATGAGCCGACAAACCACTTGGATGTCGACGCCAAGGAAGAGCTCAAGCGCGCCCTCAAAGAATACAAAGGCTCCATTCTTCTTATTTCTCACGAGCCTGATTTCTATATGGACATCGCGACAGAAACATGGAACTGCGAGTCTTGGACGACGAAAGTGCTTTAATGTTACGAAAAAACCCGCCTGGTGAAGGGCGGGTTTTTTACTGCCATTTTTTCTGAACGATTCTCAAAAGCTCTCTGTCTTTTAAAATGAGCTGCAATGGCGATATGAATTCATCAAGTATCAGCTCTTTTTTGGCAGACAGTTCAAGGTCTTCCTCATCAGCCCATGCGGTGAACCACTCGACAGAAAAGCTGTTTTTCATGATGCTGTGTATGTATTGATAGAGCGCCTGTAAACACTTCAAGTCATATGCGTCAGGCTTTGCCTTATGCATGGCAAATGATCCCTCTTCAGCATGAACTATTATTTGATAAGGCAACCGTAAATGCACAGACACATTCTCGGCTTCCTCAAGATAAATGCCCGCCGCGTTAATACCTGACCGGAGCGGATGCCCTTTCCGGGAGTAGCCGGAGGGCTGACTGAAAAAACCGGTTTCTAAAGGCGTTTTTAGCAGCTAAATAGTAAAATTGTGTCATCTGGATGTCCTTTCTCGCGTCGATTCCATTATGATTAGATTATAACCGATTGCAAATGGTGAGCCGATTCAATCGAGACTAAAAACATATCCTTGCATGCCATTTCACTTCATAATAGAAGGGGTTAAAAAAATGATAAATGGCTATCTGACGGGAAATACGATCATACCATTATGAGGGGAAAGATTAAGCAAATAAAAAAAGACACTGCACCTTAGCAGTGTCTTTCCTTATTAATGTCCTGCCTTAATTCCGGCAAGATGTTTACGACCCAGCAGAAGCACAAGCATACCGACGAGAACAACAATTCCGCCAACTGTATACGGCGCGCTTGCTGTGAAGTGTTCTGACAGCATTCCCGCAATCCACGGAGCGATCGCGCCGCCGATGAAGCGGACTGAGCTGTAGGCTGAAGAAGCGATTGAACGTTCAACCGGCGCAGAGCCCATGACAGCTGTTGTCATGATCGTGTTGACCATACCAAGGACAGCACCGGCCACAACGATACATGTAATAATCAACGCCTGATGCTCTGTCCAGATGCCCATGATGATCAGAATGACCGCAAAGGCGATAAAGAGAACAACCAAGGAACGCACTGTACCCAGCGCTTTGTGCACAAGCGGCGCCGTAAAGACTGACGTAATCGCCAGCAGAAGTCCCCAGCCAAAGAAAACATATCCAAGGCCGTGTTCATCTAAATCCAGAACGAACGGAGAATAAGCGAGCAAAATAAAAAATCCAAAGTTGTATAAGAAAGCCGATACCGCCATTGTCAAAAGGCCTTTATATTTGAGTGCCTTCATGGCGTCAAATACCCCAACGCGCTTCGCCGGTTTAGGCAATGTCGGCAGCATCAAGGAAATGGCGATTAACGCAATAAACATCAGGACAGATACCCCGAAGAACGGCGCGCGCCATGAAATGCTTCCAAGCTCTCCGCCTGCAAGCGGTCCGACGGAAATACCGAGTCCGAGCGCCGCCTCATACAAAATAATCGCTTGAGCGCTGCCGCCGACAGACACGCCGACAATGACCGCAAGCGCTGTTGAAATAAATAACGCATTACCTAGTCCCCAGCCGCCGCGATAGCCGACGAGCTGAGCAATTGAGCTTGAACTTCCGCCAAGCGCTGCAAAGATAATAATAAAAATAAGTCCGAGAATTAACGTCCATTTTGCACCGATCCTGCTGGAAATGGCTCCTGAGAAAAACATCATAAATCCGGTAACGAGCAAATAACTTGTAAATAAGAGTGATACTTCACTAGGTGAAGCATGTAATTGTGCGGCAATCGCCGGAAGAATAGGATCGACCAGCCCGATTCCCATAAAGGAAATCACACAGGCAAACGCGACAGCCCATACAGCTTTCGGCTGATTCAGCAAACCTGTCTTCTGATTCACTTGTTTTGTATTGTCCATTTGATCTGACCTCCATCTTTATTCCATTAAAAGAAACGCTACAAAAATAGCGTTTACCAAACGTTTTATTCGATTGATTGAATGGCATGCTCCGCTTTGTCTTTCATCCCGTGCAGACGTTCTTTAAAGCTTTGGAATGTGCGGATTTTTTCATCAATCAAATCCAGCTGGTGATTCAGCGTTTCCTGAATTTCCTCCAGCTTCTCTTTCCGTTCCTTTGGATCCAGTGACAACAAATACCCCTCTTTGTTTAACTCAAGCTGGCGGCTGGTTTCCATGAAATGCTGAAGCTCCTGAAGGGAAAAACCAAGCACTTCCTTTGTGCTGATCACTTTCTCAAGCTCTTCCATATCATCCTCTGAATAAAGTCTAACGCCTCCTTCCGTCCGTTTCGGCGCTGGAATCAAGCCGATTTCTTCATAAAACCGAATGGTCCGCTTTGTCAGCCCGCTTCTTTTGGCAACTTGATCAATCTTCATCCATTCCATGGTAAATCCCCCTTCGCCTTTTCTGTTATCATTATACACCTTTTATACCTTAACGTAAACGTTAAGTTTTGAAATATAATAAAAAAGACGAGTACATAAAGCACCCGTCTTTCATTATCCTATTTTAAGCTAAGCTCCCTGTCACTGACAAAGACTGCTTTTGCATGCTTTCAGAAAGCAGTCGATACGCGATAACCTTCTTCTTGTACTGTTTCACGACATCGATATGGTCATCGTAGCTGTACACAAACAGCTTTACATCTTTTTTGCCTTTTTTCGTATCTATCACGAGCGGTGTTCCGCCGTTTTCAGGGTATAAATAACGCTCTTCGTCGCCTGGGTAAATATAATATTTCTCCAGGAAGACAGCTTCGTTAAATTGATCGATCATGTGCCTTTTCTCTTCACCCTCGAGGCGTTTTCCATCTAGAGAGAGAACAGCATCTTCGTCGTTCAGCTTGGCGTGAACCTCGAATTTGCTGAGCAGCCATTCTATGACGCCTGTTGGCAGGCAGGTTAATACGATTTTCACCAGACTCATGAGGATTAACATCACGATAGCCCATGTCATACTTCATCATCTCCGTTAGTTTTCCGTGTGCTGCTGACACACAATTCCATCCTATCATAAGCTGGCCGTTTCGTTTTTGTACATTATGTGAAAAAAAGTGCGGCCTGCTGCGGCCGCACTTTTCTAGCTTTCCAGCTCTTCTATCATGAGGGACAATTCCGTCCAGCGATCCATCGCTGTCTCAAGCTCTTCCGCTGTTTTTGCCTGCTCGGCCATCAGCTCTTGAATTTTCCCGAAATCACTGCCCGCCGCGGCGATATCCGCTTCGAGCTGTTCATGCTTTTCTTCAAGCTCGGCAATTTTATCTTCAATGCCGTCCCATTCAAGCTGATCTTTGTAAGAAAGCTTTTTCCGTTTTTTCTTCGGTTCCGCTTCAGCCGGTTTGATTTCTGTTGCGGGTTTTTCAGCCGTTTTTTTCGCTTTGGCCTGCTCCATATAGTCGCTGTAGGAGCCTTGGAACCGTGAAATCACGCCATTTCCTTCAAATACAATCAAACGGTCTACGACGCGGTCAAGGAAGTAGCGGTCATGGGATACGGTGATGACAACGCCAGGGAACTGTTCAATATAATCCTCAAGCACGCTTAACGTTTCTGTATCCAAGTCGTTCGTCGGCTCATCGAGAAACAGCACATTTGGCTCCTGCATCAGAACCTGAAGCAAGTATAAGCGCCGCTTTTCTCCGCCGGACAGCTTGCGGATATAGGTTTGCTGCATGGAGCGCGGGAAGAGAAAGCGCTCAAGCATTTGTTCAGCGGTGACGATATCGCCGTCCTCTGTTTTCACGACTTCCGCTGTTTCTTTCATGTATTCAATCACCTTCAGCTCACCGTTCATTTCACTGTGATCCTGGGTATAGTAGCCGATTCTTACTGTTTGGCCGATCGTAATATGCCCGCCGTCAGGAGTGATTCGTCCGGCAAGGCTGTTTAACAGTGTTGTTTTTCCAATGCCGTTCGGCCCGATGATCCCGATTCGTTCACCTGGTATAACCAGTTCATTGAATCGATCGACAAGCACGTTTCCTCCATAAGCGATCATCACGTTCTCCGCTTCGATTACTTGCTTTCCAAGACGGTGGGAGCCGATCGCAAAGTCGAGCGAGCCGGCTGACTGAGGGCCTTTCTGCTCCTTAAGCGACTCTACCCTGCCGATTCTCGCCTTTTGTTTTGTGGAGCGTGCTTTCGCTCCGCGTCTGAGCCAGGCCAGTTCACGGCGCAGCAGATTTTGCCGCTTTGTTTCTTTTTGCTCGGCCTGCGCTTCCCGTTCCGCGCGCTTTTCCAAAAAGACTTCATAGTTGCCTTTGTAGGTATAGAGACTGCCCCGTTCAAGCTCATAAATGCGGTTTGTCACGCGGTTTAAGAAGTACCTGTCGTGCGTCACCAGCATGACGGCACCTGGATATTGCGCCAAATACCCTTCAAGCCATTCAATCGTTTCATTATCCAAATGGTTCGTCGGCTCGTCTAAGATCAGGAGGTCGGCGGGCTGGATTAAGTTTTTCGCAATCGCCACCCGTTTTTTCTGTCCGCCTGAGAGCTCGTTGACAGGCTTTGTCACGTCAGTTACTCCCAGCTTCGATAACACCGTTTTCGCCAAGGTATTCGCATCCCACGCATTGTTTGCATCCATTTTCGCCTGCGCAGCCAGCAGGTGTTTCTGGCGTTTTTCATCTTCCGGGTCTTCTCCCAGTTCATAGAGCGCCTTTTCATATTCACGGAGCGTTCTCATGACAGCCGATTCACCGGAATAAATATGCTCCAGTACAGTTTGTCCAGCAGGCAGCTGCGGGTCCTGATGAAGAAATTCAACATGCACGCTGCCGGATTTGGCGATGTCGCCTTCTTCAACAGACTCCAAACCGGCAATCACTTTCAGCAGCGTTGATTTTCCGGTGCCGTTCGGCCCGATTAATCCGATTCTCTCATTCTCTTCAATATGAAAGGAGATATGGTCAAATAACGTCTTATCTCCGTATGTTTTGTAAAGGTTCTCCGCTTTTAGTATGCTCATGGTTCCTATCAATCCTCACGTAAGTTCATGTGTACATTTTAAATCAGCCGCTGGAATAAAACTAGTAAAAGAGCAGACAAATTTCATGGAAATACCGGACAGAAAAAAAGACCGGGGACTCTGTCCCCAGTCTCTTACTCTTCTTCAAGCGCTTTTTCTGCCATTTTAGCGAGATGCTGCGCACTGCCTGAGATCTCCTGCATCGTGGCGGAAATCTGTTCAACAGCCGCGGCTTGTCCGTCAGTATGCTGATTAATCGATTCAATCGATTCTTCTAGCCCTTTTAACAGGCTGTGGATTTTTTTCGTGATCTGATCGATCTGGCCGACATTTTCTTTCGAATGCGTCGCAAGCTTTCTGATTTCATCCGCTACGACAGAAAATCCTTTTCCGGACTCCCCTGCCCGTGCGGCTTCAATCGCAGCATTTAAACCGAGCAGATTGCTCTGGTCAGAAATGCCTTTCACGGTTACTGAAATATCAGCGATTTCTCCCGCGCTTTCGCTTACCTTTTTCGCTTGTGAGGAAATGCCCGACATTTGCGATGAGAATCCGTTAATTGATTCAGAAATATCGGAAATGGCCGCAGCCGTTTGTTCAACAACTGCCGATAAGCTTTCCGCTACATCATGAAGCTTAGAGGACTCCTCAAGACTCGTGCCGAGACCCACTCCCCCAATCACTCTTCCGTTCTGGTCATGAAGCGGGATGGCGCGTGCGATCAATGGAAAGCCGAACAATTCCTTCGGCACCATGCTCGTTTTTTTCTGATTGCTGCGGATCGCGTCTGTGATGATATCCCCTTCCTGCAGCGGATCTCCGGCTTTTACGTTAAGGGAAAAGGTTTTTGCCGGAATATTGACCAGCAATTTCTCCGTATCATAAATGCCGATTGTAATATCATCCTGAACCAGGCTGTTTAAATAAGGGGCTACTTTCACAAATGCGTCTAGAAGATCTGCTGTTTCATTTTCCGTTCTTATGCTCAATTCCAATCACTCCTTTTATTAGTAAGGGAAGCTTCGTTTTTCGTGCTGAACCGAAATCCATTTCAGCGTCGTAAATTCTTCAAGGCTCCATTCGCCATTTAATCGGCCGAGGCCAGATTGCTTTTCACCGCCGAAGGCCACATTCGGTTCATCATTAATCGTCGTGTCATTAACATGGATCATGCCTGTTTCAATCCGTTTCGCAAAAGCCACGCCGCGTTCAAGATTTGAGGTATGTACGGCTCCGCTTAAGCCAAATGGGGTATCATTCGCGATATCCACCGCTTCGTCTTCTGAATCAAACTTCATGAAGGAGACGACTGGCCCGAACAGCTCTTCCTTGGCAATGCTCATAAACGGTTTTACGTCTTTTAAGATGGTCGGCTCCACGATCGTCCCGTTAAATCCGCCAAGCTTCACTGGAACAGCCCCTTCTTCAATCGCTTTCTCAACAGATTTCATTAACCCGTCAGTCTGCCTGCTGTTGATTAAAGGCCCGATAATCGTATCAGGGTCCATCGGGTCGCCAACTTTCAGCGATTCCACTTTTGCCTGATACAGCTCAAGGAATTGATCATAAATTGATGAGTGAACCAGTACGCGATTGGCTGACATACAAATCTGGCCTTGATGGGTAAATCTGCTGAACACTGCCGCATTGACTGCATATTCGATATCCGCATCTTCAAGCACGATAAAGGCGCTGTTTCCGCCAAGCTCAAGAAGCGGCTTTTTAAAGTGCTTCATCGCGAGCTGGCCGATGTAGCTCCCCACTTTCGTAGATCCTGTAAATGAGATGATCCGCGGCACCGGATGTTCGACAAAGCTGTCACCGATTTCTGCAATGTCTGTGACAACAACATTCAGCAGTCCTTCCGGAACGCCCGCGCTTTCAAAAATCTTCGCAATCAGCGTACCGCCGCAAATCGGTGTTTCTTCGTGCGGCTTCAAAACGACGCCATTGCCTGCTCCGAGTGCCGGCGCTACTGATTTCATAGATAAAAAGAATGGGAAGTTAAAAGGACTGATGACACCGACAACACCTGCCGGCACGCGATATAATCTGTTTTCCTTGCCGTCTATTGTAGAAGGAAGAATTTTCCCTTCCATGCGGACAGGGAACGTCGCCGCTTCTTTCATGATATTTTTCACGAGTCCGATTTCAAAAGCTGCTTTCAGCCTTGTGCCGCCCAGCTCTTCCATAATCAAATAAATGATGGCTTCTTCATTCTCTTCGATATACGTTACGGCTTTTTCTAAGATTGCTCTTTTCTCGAATGGGTTGACCGCATCCCATTTTTTCTTCGCCAAAGCCGCTGCCCGGTACGCTTCATCTACATCATCAGCAGTCGCTTTTTGAAAGGATGTGATTGTTTTTTGAGTATAAGGATTTTTGTTTTCCAATACATTTGGGCTGCTGCCCTCCTGCCATTTTCCGCCAATAAATTGTTTGTTTAATTCTTCATATTGAAACATGGTCAGCATCTCCTTTTTAACAGCAAATCAAAATATGGCCAATCTATCATTTCTATCGGTTCACCATCAGCAAAATTCAATATCCTGTTTGTAAAAATTACTATATTATGATACGCCAACGCTTTTTAGCTTCTATCGTTTAAAGCAGAAAAATATATGATTGACGCCGTCAAATTTCGACAATATAATACAACGAGAAATGTATATAATGATTAGAATATTTTGAATTTTCCAGGAGGAACTTTTTATGAGTTCATTATTTAGAAAAAAATCGCTTGAAACATTAAATGCGCAGAGCCAGTCAAAAAGCCTCGCCCGTACTTTAAGCGCATTTGATTTAACACTTCTCGGTATCGGGTGTGTCATCGGCACTGGGATTTTCGTTATTACAGGAACTGTGGCCGCGACCGGTGCCGGTCCTGCCCTGATCTTATCGTTCATTTTAGCGGGTCTCGCCTGTGCGCTTGCCGCCTTCTGTTATGCTGAGTTTTCGTCTTCGATTCCGATTTCAGGAAGCGTGTACTCATACTCCTATATCACACTTGGAGAGCTGCTCGCCTTTTTAATCGGATGGGATCTCATGCTTGAATATGTCATTGCGCTGTCGGCGGTTGCCACGGGCTGGTCTTCATACTTTCAATCGCTGCTCGCCGGCTTTAACTTTCATATTCCGGCTGCTCTGACAGGAGCTCCGGGAAGCTCGCCGGGCGCCGTGTTTAACCTTCCGGCTGCGGTCATTATTCTCATCATCACTGCAATTGTCAGCAGAGGTGTCAAAGAAAGTACACGCTTCAACAACGTGATAGTGCTGATGAAAATCGGAATTATTTTATTGTTCATTATTGTCGGCTTCGGTTATGTCAAACCGGATAACTGGACTCCTTTTATGCCGTTTGGAATGAAAGGCGTCATTGTCAGCGCGGCAACGGTTTTCTTCGCGTATCTCGGATTTGACGCAGTTTCCAACGCTTCAGAAGAAGTGAAGCATCCGCAAAAAAATATGCCGATCGGCATCATTTCAGCTCTGGCCGTCTGCACCATTTTGTACATCACGGTATCGCTTGTTTTGACAGGCATGATGCCTTATGCCAAATTAAATGTCGGTGATCCGGTGTCCTTTGCGCTTAAATTCGTCGGCCAGGATGCGGTTGCGGGAATTATTTCTGTCGGCGCTATCATCGGAATCACAACAGTGATGCTCGCATTGCTGTACGCCCAGGTCCGTTTAACCTTTGCCATGAGCAGAGACGGTCTTTTGCCGGGATTGTTCGCAAAGATTCATCCGTCATTCAAAACGCCGTTCCGCAACACATGGCTGACAGGAATCGTCGCGGCGGGAATCGCAGGATTTATTAATCTCGGCACACTTGCGCACCTTGTGAACATGGGAACGCTTGCGGCATTTACAGTCATTTCGATCGCTGTTATTGTGTTAAGAAAGAAACACCCGGAAATCAAAGCTTCCTTCAGGGTGCCGTTCGTTCCGGTTGTGCCAATCATCAGCGCTGGAATATGCCTTTGGTTTATGTACAGCCTTCCAGGCATCACATGGCTTTCATTTGTTATCTGGATCGCCGTCGGTTCGCTCGTTTATTTCCTTTATGCAAAAAAACACAGCTTATTAAACAAATAATTGTAAGCCGTCGGTGCGGACATTTCAAACGTCCAATCCGCCGGCTTTTTTCGTTTTTGCGTGTGCTATACTTTGAGTATACATACAGAAAGGAAGACAAGCCTTGAAACCATACCGCACTTTATTATTTGATGTAGATAATACCATTTTGGATTTTACAGCGGCAGAAATATTAGCGCTGCGCCTGCTGTTTGAAGACCAGAACATTCCGCTTACCGATGAAATGGAATCCCGTTATCAAACAATTAATCAAGGCCTCTGGAGAGCCTTTGAAGGCGGAAACATGACTCGCGATGAAGTGATGACCACCCGCTTTTCCGCTTTGTTCAAGGAGTATGGCTATGAAGCAGACAGAGTGCTGCTAGACCAGAAATATCGCCGTTTTCTTGAAGAAGGGCACCAGCTTATGGACGGAGCTTTTGATCTCATCGCAAAACTGGAACAGCATTTTGATTTGTATATCGTGACAAACGGCGTTTCCAGTACTCAGTATAAGCGTCTCAGAGATTCAGGATTATTTCCGTTCTTCAAGGACATTTTCGTTTCTGAAGACACAGGTTTTCAAAAGCCGATGAAAGAGTACTTCGACTATGTGTTTGAACGGATTCCCCATTTTTCAGCGGAGCACACCTTAATCATCGGCGATTCGCTGACAGCGGACATCAAAGGCGGACAGCTCGCGGGAATTGATACGTGCTGGCTTAGCCCTGACATGAATCTCACTGAAACAGAGGTTGTGCCAACGTATCACATTCGTAAGCTTGAAGAGCTATATCATATTCTGAAAATCGAAAACACAATCATCAACTGTTAATGTTTTTTGGCCGGCGGGCGCTGCGTCTTTCCAGAAGGCGTCTTTTTTCCCTTGATAAATCCTTCACCTTATGAATAATATGGTGGTATGCACTGGTGATATATGTTAGGAGGAGAATCATTTGGCTATTGCCGCCCCGCTGAAGGAAAAACCTGTTCAAAAACCCGGCACCACCGTGTATCCGATTTTGTTTATCATCGGAATCTGCCACATGCTCAACGATTCGCTTCAGGCTGTGATTCCGGCCATGTTCCCGATTTTGGAACGCTCCATGAGTTTGACATTCACACAGCTTGGCATCATCGCTTTTACGTTAAACATGGTGTCATCCGTCATGCAGCCTGTCGTCGGCTGGTATACGGATAAACGGCCGCGGCCGTACGCCCTGCCGATCGGGCTGACTGCCAGCATGCTCGGCATATTGGGCCTTGCATTTGCCCCGTCATTTGTGACGATCTTGTGCTGTGTGTTTTTCATCGGATTAGGCTCCGCTATTTTTCATCCGGAAGGCTCCCGTGTGGCTTATATGGCCGCCGGCACAAAACGCGGGCTTGCCCAGTCCATTTATCAGGTCGGAGGAAACTCAGGCCAAGCGATGGCGCCCCTGATTACCGCGCTGATCCTTGTTCCGCTCGGACAATTCGGTGCTGTCTGGTTTACACTTGTAGCCGCGCTCGCCGTTATGTTTCTGCTTTATATTGCAAAATGGTACGCCGCTCGGCTCGGCAGTCTTGCACAGAAGCAGGGCACCCAAAAGAAAGCCGCTGAACAAAACTCGTCTGTCACCAAGTCCGTTATAACCGCTCTTATTATTATTATCTTTTTGATTTTCGCGCGTTCTTGGTATACGAGTGCGATTGGCAACTTTTACACGTTTTACGCGATGGATACATATCACGTAAGCATTCAGCAGGCTCAGAGCTATATTTTCGTCTTTTTGCTGTTTGGCGCTGTCGGAACCTTTCTCGGCGGCCCGCTCGCAGACCGTTTTGGAAAACGAGTTGTCATTCTCGGCTCGCTGCTGTGCTCAGCGCCGCTGGCGATTCTGCTTCCATTTGCCGGACCGGTTCTGGCCTATGGCGTACTCGCTTTGATCGGCTTGGTTCTCATGTCGAGCTTTTCCGTAACGGTTGTGTATGCACAGGAGCTTGTCCCCGGAAAGATCGGCACGATGTCCGGTTTAACCGTCGGCCTCGCCTTCGGTATGGGAGCAATCGGCGCTGTGGCGCTTGGCGCTCTCATTGATGCTGCGGGACTGACCCCGACCATGATTGCCATTGCGTTTCTCCCGATTCTTGGCATCCTTGCGTTTCTTTTGCCGAGTGATCAGAAACTGAGAGAATGGCATAGCTGAAAAAACCCCTGCCGCCTGGCAGGGGTTTTTTAATCAAGCTGTATAAAATGAGTGTCCGGCACCGCGTGCTTCGGGATAAAGCCGTCCGCAAAGTCCGGAAATGCCGCCTGTATTTCGTCAATCCATCTTTTCAGGTTTAACACATACGGCATATAAATCATTTCAATTGTCGCTTCGTCTTCAATGCGGTAATACCAGCAAAGATTAAATTCGTTCTCCGTCACCAATGTGAATCCGGAGAAATGATAGAAAATCAGCGGCGTTTCATCTAGATAAACGCGGCCGTCCTTTTGAGTCACCTTATAGTTTTCTATATTCCAAAGCGCCGTATTGGCTCCGGTTGATTTGACAACATGCACACCCTGATACTGCGCCGGCCACTTCTCCACATACCTTTGATCGCCGTACGTCTTTCTTTTCGTATTCATTTCCACCGTGCAATATTCAATGCAATCCTGTCTCCACTGCCACACCGCTTTATAGGCTTCTTCCGTATTCCGGGCGCCGACAAAGCCTGTGTTAAAACGCCCGGTCCGCTCATAATAAGACATGAACCGCGGCGAGTTGCGGTGATCGGTCAAATACAGTGAAGCCGCCGGATTTTCGGCAAAAATACGCGCTGGATCAGAAAAGAAAAACAGATCGGTATCCATATGGGCATAATATTCGGCGTCATCCCACTGGCTCATGACATGGAACAAAAATGCGGGCTTCAGTGTCCAGCAATACTCATGGAACGTTCTATTGCTTTTCGCTTCCAATAGCTCCGGATCTTCCATTTCATGAAGCTGCACAAAGGTGACATGCTCCCATGGCACGTGCTGTAGCAATTCATATGCCTTCTGATCAACACACAGCACATATAAATGAAAATCATCGCAATGCTCATGGAGGGAATGAATCATAGGCATCAGTTTAAAGATGTGCGTCCTTGACACTATTGTTGAAAAATGAAATTGACTCACCATACCACATCCATTTATCTAAGATCCACGTGCAGTAAATCATTGACAAGCGCATACAGTGCATTGGCAAAATCGTTCACGCCAAGCTTCTTCTTCGCTTTTGGCAGAAGCTTTTGAACGGCTTGCAAATCAAAGTTTTTCGCAGTCACCCGCGGTGTTTTTTTCTGCCAATCCGGGTCCAGATTGCGATCCTTCACGACATGGAGCAGCTCAAGAAACAGATGCAGCAGCATGTCGTATTTCTTCGAGTCCAGCAGCTTATGAATATCAGCCATAATCCTGTTGGTCATGTCCGGAGGGAATGGGCCGTTAAAGGCAAGATGAACGTCTAATGACTGAATGTTGTTATATTTGTCGCACATATAGGCAATGTTTGCTCTGATATCGTCTACTGACTGACAATTGCTCGGGTGCTCCTGATGAACGCTGACAATATCGCGGTGCAGCCTGAACGTGAGTCCGGCCTGATGGAGCCTGATCCCAAGATCATAATCCTCAAACCCGTACCGCACAATGCCTTCGTCAAACAAACCGAGATCAGCCACATGCTTTCGTTTTACTGATGAATTGTTTGTGATAAAAAAACGCCACGGCATATGGTAGCCCTTTAAGTCATCGCCGTATTCATCCAGTATCCGCTTCAGCACGTCAATAAAATCGGTATCAAGGTCAAAGCTTTGATCCAGAAAGCTTTCGTTTTTGATATCCGCTTCCGCCAGAAGCTTTTGTTTGTCTTTTTTTGGCATTTCATCATATAATTTTGCGAGCTGCTTCTTATGTTCATCTTCAAAGCGCTCATAATAATAGCTGTAGATCCTTTTCCAAAATAAACCGCACACGACAAGATTCTCTTCGTTTTCATGCGCTTTGATATGCTTTGCCACAAGATCCTTGGCAGCAAGCATATCGCTGTCATGGAATATCAGAATATCTCCTCTGGCATTGCGGACCGCCTGATTTCTTCCGTATGCAATGCCCCTGTTTTCTTTAATCCGTACAAAAATCAGCGGAAAGTCCGCTTGAAACGATTTGAGCATCGAGAGCGTCCCGTCCTCAGAGCCATTATCTGCTACGATGACCTCAAACTCTTCATCGCACTCCTGCTGGTTTAAAGACAGAAGGCTGTTATAGAGGCGCTCCTTTGAATTATATGCAGGAATAATAACGCTTGCTTTCACTTCATTTTCACTTCCTGTATTTAATCATTTATTTGTTATCATCTTTTGAAGCAAAACCGTTAAATTCAGGGTCAAGCGCTTTGATATGCTGAATGATATGCGGCAGGGTCTGCTGGTACAGCTCATGCACAAACGGCAGGTCTGTGCGTGTTGTTTCGTGAATCTGTTTGATTTCATTGATGCTGACGATTCGATATCCGCTGAAATGATAGAAGATCAGCGGGTTTCCATCTTCCAGCACAATTCGGCCATCCTTCCAGGAAAACGTATGCTGTCCGTAATTCCAATGGCCGATGTTCACACCTGGTGTCGTAATGTCACACACATTCGGAAACAGCTCAGACATATAATCCAAATAGCCCTGATCCCCGAATTTCCCTTCACCCGGCGCATTTTTACACTCCTCAAGACAGCGCTCCTTCCACCACTCCAGACAGTCCGTTCCTGCTTTATCATGTTTAAAGCTAATAAAGCCCGAGTTATATCTGCCTAACAGACGCTGCAGCATATCAATTTGCTCTCTCTCAAAGGAAGGGATGATAATATCGCCCCGGGAAAGCAGCACCGAGCAGTCCGGCTGGTTCGAAAATATCGGTGACGGGTCGGTGTAGAAAAATAAATCTCCGTCAATATACGTCACCCGTTCCAGTTCAGGATTGCTGTTCAGCACAGCTTGCAGAAAGATCGGCTTCATCGTCCAGCAGTATTCGCTTTGATCCCGTGTATCCTTCAGCTTCAGGAGCGTTTCATTTTCAAGCGCTGCCACCGGTACAAGTGTCAGCTGCTTCAGATTCAATTTCTGCAATACGCGGTGCGTGTCATCATCCATACAAAGCGTAAAAATGGGGCTTTCTTGATCGACTTGCGCTAAAGACTTAAATAAGGCGACTGCCTGATATAATCTTCCTTTTGATAAAACGGTGCAATAGGCGCTCGTCACGGTATGTTCACCTCATTTCGCGTTACTTTTTGAAGAATTCTGTGTACCACGCAATGGTTTTTTCAAGTCCTTCATCAATGGTGTAAGCAGGTGTCCAATTCAGCAGCTTTCTCGCTTTTTCCGCAGATAAATATTGGTGCTTGATTTCATTGCTTCCCTGATTCAGCACCTTCGGCTTTAGATTGCTGTTCATTTTCTTTAATATTTTCTCGACTAACTCAAGCACAGTCAGCTGAATCTCATTGCTGAAGTTAAAGGCTTCCCCGGCGAGGTTGTGTTCCTCCATTTTCTCCGCCAGAAGCAGATAAGCCTGAACGGCATCTTCAATATAGAAATAGTCGCGGACAAAGGTGCCGTCGCTGCGGATTTCGGGAGCTTCCCCGTTCAGCACAAGCTGAATTGTCTGCGGAATGATGCGGTTGAAGTTCAAATCCCCGCCGCCGTACAGATTTCCGCAGCGTGTGATACAGACCGGCAGGCCATAGGTGTGAAAATACGTATGGCTGATCAGATCCGCGCAGCTTTTCGATACGTCGTACGGATGCTTGCCTTGCAGCGGCATATCTTCATCGTACGGAAGGTTTTCTTGATCGCCGTATGCTTTATCGCTTGACGCGACAATGACACGCTTGATTAACGGATGCTTCCGGCAGGCCTCAAGAACATTCCACGTGCCGAGAATATTCGCTTCAAAGGTTGAAACCGGGTTGCGGTTCGCTACGCCGACAATCGCTTGTGCAGCGAGGTGAAACACCGTGTCGATTTCATACTCGCCAAGCGCGCGTTCAATCACAGGCAAGTCTTCAAGAGCGCCCTGCACGATGTTCATTTTCTTCACATGTTCTCCCTGATAAAGATTGGACTGAGGCACATGATCTCTGACAAGCCCCGTCACGTTTGCGCCCTGTTCGATCAGCTCTTTCACCAAATAGCTTCCTAAAAGACCTGTACAACCCGTGACAAATACGTTTTTATTTTTCCAGAAACTCAAATCAGTTCACCATACCTTCCATACATGTTGTCCTTGATCCCACAGCTTGTTGACTTCCAAAAGATTTTTATACGTATCGATTGCCGTCCAAAATCCGTAATGGCGATACACGGCAAGTTCACCGTCTTTCGCAAGGTTCTTCAGCGGTTCATCTTCGAACATGGCGTTTCCGTCCTCCGGCAAATAATCGAAAACCTTTGGATTGAGAACGAAAAATCCGCCATTGATGATGCCGTCACTCGATGTCTTTTCAGAAAATGTTTTCGCTATGCCATCCTCAACCGTTAAGGTGCCGAACTGCGAGACTTTATCAATGCCGGTGACAGTCGCGGCAGCCCCCTTTGTCTGATGATAGCTGATGAGATGAAAAAGATTGATATTGGCCAGCCCGTCCCCATAGGTGAGCATAAACGTTTCATCGCCGATGTAGTCCTTCGCCTGCAAGATTCTTCCGGCTGTCAGCGTGTCTTCCCCTGTCTCCAAAAATGTGATTTTCCACGTTTCAGGCTGTCCCAGCATCTGCACCTCTCCTGTAGAACTGTCGAGCGTGAGGCTGTTGTGCTTCCATTCGTAGTTCAGAAAATATTCTTTGATTTTTTCTCCTTTGTAGCCTAAAAGCAGAATAAACTCGTTCACTCCGTAGTACTGATAGATTTTCATAATATGCCATAGAATCGGTTTTCCGCCTATCATGGCGAGCGGTTTAGGAAGTTCATTCGTGACCTCACTCATTCTCGTTCCTTTTCCGCCGCAGAGAATGACCGCTTTCATCTCTACCCCTCATCTCTATGAATATTGAGTTCGAAACCTTGGTACCTCCTTACAATCTATCAAGGCATTTCCCCGATAATTTGTCCGATTCCAATACCGGTTTCAAAATCTACTGTAATGATATGAGAGAGAGGCGGCCTTGGTGACCAAATGGAATCTATTTTTTCAACTTGGTTATGTAACCACACAAAAAAAGAGCCCTGAGCGCGGCAATGCGCCCGCTCAAGGCTCTTCTTTGTCTTATTCGATATCTTTTTCCTTGCCGTAATGATAATCAGAAGGATCAACGGCTTTAAAGTCACTGAGTTTGTGGAATCTCAGCAAGTCTTTGTAAAGGACACTGTCTGAAAGCTTCAGCTGCTGTGTCACTCTCGTTTTCAGGTTCTTCGTATCTTCATTCGCTTTTACTTCTTTACCTGTCTTCGTATCATAGATAATATTGTCGACAGATGTGTACTTCGGCGTTACAAAGTCGCCGTTTCTAAACGCCACTGTGTCGTCGTGGTCTTTAGAGAATAAATCGGTACCGAAGTTGATATATTTCTCAGAATCAATACCTTGCAAGTGAAGAAGTGTCGGCATGACGTCAATTTCGCCGCCATACGTATGGTTCACTCCGCCTTTTTTGCCAGGAATGCGGATCATCAGAGGCACACGCTGGTTTTGTGCGTTTTGATAATCTGTGATCTCTTTTCCGAGAATTTCTTTCATCGCGCGGTTATGGTTTTCAGAAATCCCATTGTGGTCACCGTAAATCATGATGACTGAGTTGTCATACAGACCTGCTTCCTTCAGTTCCTTGAAGAATTGCTCAAGGGACTCGTCAAGGTAACGGGCAGTCTGGAAGTAGCTGTCGACTGTATTATCGCCAGTCGTCGCTTTCTTAATCGTCGCGTCTTTTTCATCCAAGTTAAACGGATAATGGTTTGTCAAGGTAATCAAATGCGCGTAAAACGGCTTTTTCAGAGATTCAAGTTTTGGAATCGATTCTGTAAAGAACGGCTTATCCTTGAGCCCCATATTAATGATGTTTTCTTCTGACATGTCGTACGTGCTTGCGTCGAAAAATTTGTCATAGCCGATATGTTTGTAAATCTGATCGCGGTTCCAGAACGATTTGTAGTCACCGTGCAGGACGGCGCTTGTATAGCCTTCCTTCTGATCCAAAATCGCAGGAAGCGACTGGTATGTGTTTTCGCCTTTTGTTACAAATGCGGAGCCTTCCGGAAGACCGAAGATCGAGTTATCCATTGTCAGCTCGGCATCAGATGTTTTACCCTGACCTGTCTGATGGAAGAAGTTATCGAAGTACGTGACGTCTTCGCCGCCGTGGGCCAGTTTATTTAAGAATGGCGTAACTTCTTCACCGTTCAGCTTGTAATCAATCAGGAACGACTGGAAGCTTTCCAGGTGAATCTTAATGATGTTTTTGCCTTTGGCAGAACCAAAGTACTCAGCGTTCGGCTTCGCGTAATGTGACGTCGTGTAATTCTCGACACTTGTCAGATCATCGCTGCTTGCATACGCTCTTTGCGTTTCTGTTTGAGCCGTCTGCACACCGTCATAAATGGTGTAATTGTAAAGACCTAAGTATTTTACGATATAATTGCGGTCAAATGTTCTTGTCAGCAGCTGCGGGCGGTCTTTTTCCGCAAAATGCAGGTTGATGAAAAACAGTGCGACCCCGGAAAGGATCACCAAAGACGCAAAACGTTTTTTCATTTTGAATCCTTTGAATTCAGGTCTCCAGATCAGTACCGCAATCAAGATGATAATATCTAAGAAATAGAAAATATCGTGACCGGCCATGATGCTGAAAATACCGTCTCCCATGTTTCCGACGTTGCCGGACTGTTTAATGTTCGGGAACGTTAAGAAATCATCAAAGAAACGATAGAATAAAATATTTGCATATAAAATGAACGTCATCACAAAATCAATAATCAGCATGATAATAGCCGATTTTCGCCCTTTCGCAAGCAAA
Source organism: Bacillus sp. PAMC26543 (assembly GCF_014250375.1). Taxonomy (NCBI): domain Bacteria; kingdom Bacillati; phylum Bacillota; class Bacilli; order Caryophanales; family Bacillaceae; genus Bacillus; species Bacillus sp. PAMC26543. The sequence continues at coordinate 3,357,617 of NZ_CP060193.1, forward strand.
GCCAGTCCTAAAAAGAAGACGGCGCTTGAGAACGGGTTAAACACCAAAAGGATTTCTTGGGTTGTGCCTTTTACCCCAAGGTTAAACTCTGTTTTGTAGGATAAATACGTTTTTGCCCAAAACAGTATAACAGCCAACACAAAAAAGCTAAGTTTGTAAGAAAAAAGTTTCTTCATGGCAACCTCTACTTTCTTAAACACTTTAAGTCTTTATTTACTTTTACCTTCTCTTTTATCCTGTCTTTCAATTCCTTCTTTCCAAACAAAATCAAGGCATCACACAACAAATAAATATACCGCGCTATACCGGGATATTTACGTTTTGCACCATACCATTTCTATTACACCTATTTCAAACCAAACACTGGACGAAAGAAGCCCTCAATTCGTTTCACTTTTTTTCTCGTAAATAAAAAAGGTTTCTTTTGTCATGCCCGCTTTTGGAAAAAAAGAAATAGATACCGAGTATAAGAATAACATAAACTAGCAAAAACGAGAAATAGGTCTTAAGGACAGCCCGCCCATCAGGCGGACTGTGGTTATTGTATGCACAGACGTTTAGCGAGATCACATTTTTTTAAAAAGGACATAACAAAAGGACTGGATCTTTCCAGTCCTTTGTAAAAACAATCAAATCCCTGACCAGACATCCTTTGCATACATGCCTGTTTCCTGCAGATGTTTGAGCCAGTTTTGCGCTTCTTCTTCACTGGTGCCATGAACAGACTGATATGCGTTTTGCAGCGCGGCCTCCACATCAGGCGCCATCCTGCTGCCGTCACCGCATACATAAAGCCGGCCGCCGCGGTCGAGGATCGAAATTAAGGTTTCCGCATGTTCCGCCATGAGGTGCTGAACGTACGTTTTCGGTATGCCTTCTTTACGGGAATAAGCCGTGTGCACAGTAACAATTCCGTCTTGTTCAAACTGCTTAAGCTCATCCCGGTAAATAAAATCGCGGTCATTTCTGCAGCCAAAATAAAGATGGGCTTCGCCGAGCGTTTTTCCCTCGCGTTTTAAAGCTGACCGGGCTTGCAGGAATCCGCGGAATGGCGCAACCCCTGTTCCCGGCCCCACCATGATGATTGGTGTTTCAGGGTCTTCCGGGAGCTGAAATCGGGATTCCGGTGTGCGGACAAACATCACGACATCATCTCCCGCCTTCCGCTCCGCCAAGTCATTCGATGCCACTCCGCGATATTCGCCGCGGCCGCTCCAAGCCGGCCCGCGCACAACGCCTACAGTTATCGAGGCTTGTTCCGGATTCACCCGCGGAGAGCTTGAAATCGAATAATACCGCGGTTTTAACGGGCGTAAAAGCTCTAAAAACCGTTCAAACGGCATTTCACATGCTTCATATTGTTCGAGCAGATCCAGCATGGAAATCCGTTTTTTCAAAATTTGTTCCTGATAAACGCCCTCTTCCGTCATATCTTCCAATTCACGTTTATGAGGCGGACAGACGGTAAATGCGGCCAGCTCGCGTATTTGCGCCCTTGTTGCCGCTTCCTGCACCTCGACGCTGTAGCTGAGCAGATCATGCAGGCTGACAGGCCGATCCAAAGGCAGATGCCCGGAGCTGCGCCCGCTTGCCGTCAGTGTAACTTGGTCAGTTCCTTTTAAGCCGAATCTGTGAAGAATCCGGCTGACATTTGTCCGGCTGTTCCTTGGCAGAACGCCAAGGTGATCGCCCTCCCGGTATTCGACGCCAGAAGGCAGCGCAATTTCAATATGGCGGGTGCTGCGCCCACTGTCTGCGGACTGGAGTTCACGATTTTCCGCAATGGATGCGTGAACCGCTTCATACGACCGGGCTAATGGGGATTCTCCCAGCCCCCTGACAAACTGAAGGCTCAGCGTGCTTCTCTCCTTATCAGCGTTTTTATTAAGCTCGAGTCCGAAGGCTTTGATGGCGTCCGACCACATGCTTTTTTTCCACTGGTCAAGCTGTCCTTCAAAATCACCGCTCACATCGCCCTCTCCGCGTGCAGAAAAACGGGTCGCCCCTTTTTCCGCTAGCTGCTCGTCAATGGTTCGGGGAACGTACTGATACGTGCTTGCCCAGTTATGATCTCCGCAGCCAAACACCGCATAATGGACACCCTCAAGCTCACCCGGCTGTATTTCTTCAAGCCACTGCACAAACTGCCCCGCATTGCTTGGCGGTTTTCCATTGTAGGAAGAGGTGACGATCACAACGGCTCCCTCTTTCGGCAGCTTTCCAATCTGATCGTTCAAGGGCGCAACCTCAGTCCTTACGCCGTGAAGACTGGCTGTATCTGCAAGCTCCCGGGCGACGCCTTCCGCAGTGCCGGTATCAGAGCCGTACAGTACGAGAAGCGGCCGGTTGTTGAGACCGATAACCGATGCACTTTTCGTTTCCTGTTTGCCCTTTTGTTCATCGTTGTGCTCCGCTTTTTCCTCAGACGGGACGCCGGCATGAATCGCTTCCTGATTTCGCGTTTGAACCCGGATGTGAAAATCACCGGGCTTAAGTGTCAGCGTTTGTTTGATATCAAGCTCATAATTCTCATGATCAATCAAAGTGAAATATTTTAAAATCATGCCCAGCACAAGTGTAGCCTCATGCAGGGCGAACTGCATGCCAATACAGGCTCTCTGTCCATTCCCGAACGGCTTGTAAGCATGATGAGGCACTTGGTCCTGATGTTCGAACCGTTCTGGACGGAATTCCTCAGCATCCTCTCCCCATGCGTCTTGATCGCGGTGAAGCTGCGGAATCAAGACAGAAATTCTGTCCTTGGTTGTGATCGGATATTTTCCGCCAATGACCGTATCTTCCTTCGGATAAAGGCTGAAAGCCGGAGCCGTCGGCCATAGACGCAATGATTCATTTAAAATCATCCGGATGTATTTCAGGTCAAGCACTTGTTTATAGGTCGGCGCTGCATCCGTCAGCACCCGGTCGACCTCTTCATACGCCTTTTTCAATTTGTCGGGATGCTTCAATAAAAAGTAGATCGCAAACGAAAGCAGACCGCTCGTTGTTTCATGGCCGGCAATTAAAAATGTAATGATCTGAAAACGAATGTTTTCATCATCAAGCTTTTCCCCGGTCTCCGGATCTTCCACCTTCAGCATCCGGGCGAGCAAGTCTTTTTCATCCTGGTCCCCATCCGCCTTGCGCTCTGCAATAATGCTGTCGACTAACGAAAACATCGTTTGAATATCGTGGTGGAATTGGCGCTTTGTTCTGACCATGAGTTTATCTTGAACATCAAGCCGCTGCATCTGGTGCATCGCTTCATCCAGCGCGCGCACCATGCTGTTGATAAACGGATGAGGCGTTTCTCTGTAGTAGCTGTTAAAACGATAGTTAAATCCGCATAACCCGATCGTGTCCAGCGTCAGCCGGGTCATATCCGCAGGGACGTCGACTGCTTCATTCGGATTGAGCCTGGCCCACTTTTGAATCAGCTGAACAGCGATATCGACCATTTTTTCATGATAATCCTTCATGGCCCGCTGGCTGAACGTCGGCATCAGAATGTTGTGCGCTTTTCTCCAGTTAGGCTCATGCGTCCAGCTTGTAAACAATCCGTCACCGGAAAACGCGCGAACTTTTTCCAAAGCGCCTTCAATGCTTTTATCGAAACGCTCTTCATCACAAACTTCTTTCACGAGTTCATGGCCGGACACCACAATTGTCGTGCCCGCCGGTGTGTGAATTTGAAAAATGGGGCCTTGCTCTTCTGCCAATTTGATCAGTGACAGGGTCGGTTTATCTTTATCAATTAAAGGAAGATTGCCGAGCGGTCCAAACGTCTTCGGCTGAGGAATCGGGCTTGTTTCCTTCATCGAACCATTCCTTTCCGTATGTAATGCTTTCTATCTGACTACATTTCCCTTTCATGGTGACGATTATTCCATTTCTCTGATTGACGCCTGATCATTGTTTTTTCTATACTTGAGAAGCTGTACAATACGCAAATAAGGTGAGTTCATATATGGATTTTGAAATTCGATTTTTATCCTTTTATGTCATACAGGTGGAGGGCAAGGATGAGCAGGCAAACAAGCAATTCAAGCACTTCCAGACCCTTAATACAGAGGAATTTGAAGAAAGCGAGCTGAAGGACTTTCTTGACGGAGAGCTGAAAAAAATCGTCAAACGGAAAGCGGATCGCCATCCCCAATCCGAGCAGGTGCCGACGAAAATCGGCCATTTTATCGTCGAACCCGGCCACGAGCTGGATTCCAACCCGAACTACAACATGTTCAACCGTGCGCGCCTGGCGGAAACAAAAGAGGACTTTAACGAGCTGAGCGAACAGTTCGTCCGCACGTACCTAGATACAAGCGCGGTCCGCGGCGGTGTGTTCTTAGTCGCTTCGGCTGTGCCGAGAAAGTACTTCGACGAGTCATTTGTCTTCATTATGAAATGTGATTTTGAGCCGAAGGTCGCCCGCATCTCAGACGCGTCTTCCCTCATTAAAAAAGTCGAAATGGCCATCACGACAAAAAACATGAAGAGCATCCAATACCCGTTCATGCCGGAGGAAGGAATGGTCGAGGAAGGCGAGCTGAAAATCCACCAAGCCTCGCACGCCCGCTATTTCGAGGATTTCCTGAAATTCGTTGAGTACGGCGAATCAATGCCGGAAATCATGAAAACCCAGGTCATGAACATGGTGCAGGAGCACGTCTATGAGACATTTGAGGACAACAGTGAAGAGCTCAAGCAGTTTGAACAAGACATCGAAATCTGGGAAGCGAGCGAAAAACGGGAAATCCAAGAACGCCTCGACACGCATCAAGTGATCGAAGCCTCCGCCCAGATCATCGAGCACACGCCGGAAGCCGAGCTGAAAATGAAAGTCGGAGAAACCGAGATTAAGGGATTGCTAGCTGATTTTGGCGAATCGATTCATCTTGCGAAGGTGAACGGGCGCTATGTCGCGCTGATTGAAGCCGAGACGATTTCGTTTGAGAAGGGCAGTTCGCCGGTGGAGTTTTATAAGCCTGAGGGGCTGCATGAGGTGATTGAGCGGATACAACAGAGGAACACAGAACAGCAATAATATAAATCTTTCAAATTATTTAAAGAAAACATAGTCTATTAGATTTATGTAATTTAAAAAAAGGTAGTTAATAATATTTAAAGTTAGAAATACTGAATATTTTAGAGTAACGCTGCCAGCAGTATAAATGCAGGCAGCGTTATAATTTATCGTTTGACTATAAAAGCTGGGGTTTTAATATTAAATTTTGCGCCAGAGGCTCTATTAGTAGCTATAAGTCTTACTCGGGCACTATTTTTCCCCTTTTTTAATGACTTCTGATTTTTCAACTTAAACACCTTTGCTGGTGTTGAGTGGCTAAAGGAACCCTTTTTCACTTCATTTACAACCCAATCATGACCATTCCACACTTCTACTCTCATTGAGTAATCAAATGTTGCAATTGAACCTCCACCATATGTTGCTACACAATCAATCGATGTTGCCCTCTCTGAATAAGAATCAGCATCTGTACAAATTTTCAACACATAATCTGAATAATAAGTATTACATGGCATACAAATTTCCCCTTCCTAAAGTTCAGTTCACAGCACTTAAAATGTTTAAAAAATACTGTGTTCATCTATAAGTGGCAAACGTATGACATTTCTAATAACCTTCTCTCAACACCGCATAGCACTCTCCAATCAGCTCTTCCGCTCCCGGCTCTCCTTTCAGCCCGCGGCGGACGATTTCTGAAGATAAGTCCTGCACTTTGAGCGCTCTTGGCGCTCTTCTTTCGAAGTATGCCTGAAATGCGGTTTTGATGCCGTCGTGGTTTTTGAGTTCTTCGGCGAGGACCATGGCATCCTCGATGGCCATTGCCGCTCCTTGTGCCAAGGTCGGCGCTCCGGCATGGGCGGCGTCTCCCCCGATGACGACGCGGCCTTTGTACCATGGCTCCTGTACTGCGACTTGCTCCAGTTTATTAAAAATGACGGGGTGTTCTTTTGACATATGCTTTGTGACAAAATCAAGCCCCGGGAAGCCTGAGAGGATCTCTTTGACTCTATCAAACCGGGTCTCTTCCTCATCCCAATAATCGCTCGCGCAAGGCTGAAGGACGAAAACATAGCCGGCGTGTTCCGCAAGCGGCACGACGCCGATTTGTGTCTCTCCGCTTCTAAACATCAATGTCGCGTCCTCAAAGGTATAATCGGGAAGTTCGATATAAAAGCGCCACGCCCCCATGCCGAGAAACTCTTTTTCTATTTCTTTTTGCAGCATGGCATCCCGCACAATGGAATGAATGCCGTCAAAGCCCGCCAGAATGTCGGCCTGCACCTTTTCTCCATCATCAAATACAGCGGTAACCGCTTCAGGCGTTTCTTCATAAGCCACAATCTTTTTCCCCCACAAAATCCTTGCGCCCGAAGCTTCGGCATGCTTGATGAGAATATCATTTAACATTTTTCGCAGGATATTATTGCGGCCCGGAAGCTTATCATCTAAGAAAGACTCACTGACTTTGAATAATAGATTCCCCTGCTTATCGAAGGTTTTAAACCATGCTGTTTGAAATCCATGCTCGCAGCACTCTTCAAATACGCCCAGCTCCTTTAACACCGCCAGTGCGTTTTGCGGCTGGAGAATCCCTGCGCCGGTCTTGCGGTTTTCTGCAGCCGCTTCACATAAGGTGACGGAAAAACCTGCTTTACTGAGAGAAATGGCTGCCGACAGCCCGCCGATTCCGCCCCCCGCAATCAGTATATGTTTCATGTTGATAACCACCTTTTCAGTTCTCTGTATGTAGTTAGGCACCTAACTATATTACCTTACTATGTGCGGCAAACAGCTGTCAATCATCTCCAACACGGGTTGCGTTCTGATTTTCCCTCCATTATAATCGTGTAACGACAAACGTACGGGAGCTTATTGTGATGGAATTAAAACATTTACCAAAATACAAGCATATAACAGAACATGCCGAGACATATTCCAATGTGGACGCCGGTTCTCTTGAATTATTTTTATCTTTGTTTGATATCTCGAAAAAAATGAATCATGTGATGGAGCATTATTTCGCCAGACGCGGACTGTCTGAAGGAAAATTTAAAATCCTGATGCTTTTGTTCGACGCAAAGGACCACACGTTAAGCCCGACGGAGCTCGCCAAGCAATCGAACGTCACGAAAGCTACGATTACCGGCCTGCTTGACGGACTGGCGAGGGACGGATTTGTCCGCCGCAGGCATCACACCGAGGATAAACGAAAAATGAGTATCGAGCTGACAAAGGAAGGCAAAGAACGGCTGGAGCAATTTCTGCCCGGCCATTTCAGCAGGATTTCCGAAGTAATGGAAAACTACAGCAATGAGGAAAAAGACATGTTCGTAAATATGCTGAGTGATATGTTTGAAAAGCTAAGCGTGTTTAAAGACTAAAAAACCCCGTCCGATCTGGACAGGCTACAGCACTTTTTCTTAAGGGACGGTGACAAATATGCCGCTGAACACAAACACAATGCCGATCAGAACAGATGTAAAAATGCCGGACACCTTTGTCAATCCACTGTACATAAAAAAACGCCAACCGTTACAAAAAGCGCCTATCTCAATGACAGGCGCTTTCTGATTAATCATCACTGCTTAAAATGCCAAAGAAGCGAAGCAGGTTGATGAACACGTTGATAAAGTCAAGGTACAGCGATAATGCCATAACCGGAATTAAGTCCTCCGTAATATCGCGGTGTTTGATTTGGTTCAAATCATACAAGATGTAAAGGGAAAAGACGATGGTTCCAATAACGGAATACGCCATCATCGCCGCGGAATTCAGCGGGCTGAAGATGCTGAAAATGCCAACCGCAATTAGTGCGATGAGCGCTACGAGCAGAAACGACGACAGGAACGATAAATCCTTCTTCATTTTTGCGCCGATTGTACCGAGCACAGCAAAAATTAAAAATGTAGATCCGAACGCTTCAAGTACCACATAGGCGCCGGCTATTGAAGCGTAGTGGCTGACAATCGGAAATAGGGTAATGCCGGAAACGAAGGCGAATGTATAAACAAACGCATACCCGACCGCTTTTCTTCTGCGCATCCAGAAGGCCAGAATAATCATCCCCACTTCAAGAATGGAAAGCGGCAGCATCAAAGCGACAGGAACAAATTGGCCGATATAAAGGCCGACAGTCGCGATCAGCAGTGTAAAGATAAACACTGTCAAAATGCGCTGCATGATCGAATGCTTACTCTCATGAACTGTAGCTTGCATGTCAAAAATCCTCCTAAGAAATGATCTTAAAGGTCTATTATATAAAAAATGGATGAAATATGTATATGTTTTAAGGAGAATTTAATGTCGAACAAAAACCTTTTAAACACCTCTTTTACTTCGATTCTTTGCTTTTCAGTGAGAAACGGTGCTTTTCGACCTTCTCAATCTGTGTGACCTGGGAATCGTGTACGGTGATTTGAACGGTGCCGAAATCCAGTGTTTCCAATGAGCTGATAATTTTTTCAATCACTTTCGGATCAACGGTTGTTTTTGAAACCAATGACCTTCCCCCCTGTTCGGTTTTAATTCATAGTATTCTTATAAGAATTATAATATTATGTTTTTTCCAATAAATCAATGGTGATTTCTATTCACATCAAAAAGGCATATGATCACCTCATCAAGGGGCGGTCATATGCCTAATCAGATTTCATCTTAGTTTTGTTCCAATTCCTCAACAATACAGCGGACGCCCATGTTTTCAAGCGCCTGCTTCAGCGTGCCGTATGTTTCATATTCACTGAAATCAAGCCCTAATTGAATGGATGTTTGGGCGACATCCGGCCGAATGCCTGAAAATACGGCTTTGACGCCAAGTAAGAAAAGTGTTTTTGACAGGTTGTACAATTGCTGCGCAACCATTGTATCCACAATCGGGACGCCGGAAAGATCGACAACAAGACTTGTGATTTTTCTCTCAATGCATCGGACCGGCACTGTCTCTAAAATCACCTGCGCACGTTTTGTGTCTACAGAGCCAATCAGCGGCAATATGCCGATTCCATCCGCAATGGAAATCACCGGACAGCCTAATTCACTGATCAATTCCTGCTGAGAAGTGAGCCTCATCAGCATAAATTTTTGATACTGCTCGGAAAACTCAATAATCAGCTTATCGAAAGACTGATTCACAATACGGTTCCAGCGGTCAGCATCCTCATTTGTGACGATATCCCGATGCTCTTTTATAAACGTAACGACAGCATCCCAGAATGCGATTCTTGAATTTGATATGGCTTCGACGACCTCATGCACCGGAACATCTTGCTCTACTCTTTTTTTCGCAACATTCAGCGCCCATTTTGCCATATTGTCTTGAAATTCGGTTTGTTCCTCCAGGAATGCACTTGCGATTGTTATATTCGTAAACGTATGCTGCTCTGTCAAAAGCTTTTTGGTTTCTTCACTTAAATGCTCGGCGGAATATAATTCGCCTTGCAGCTGACTTCGTAAACTGAACCATTTCTCAGTAATGTCAGCCGTATGGTCTATGATATATTGATATAGTTTTTGATCGATATTCACGGTCTGTCTCCTTTTTCATAATAGAAGCTCTTATATTATAAAATTATAAATCGGAATTGTGAATGGGACTAGGGAAAAATGGATTGATTCTGCACAATGAGCGCATGCCAATTCTATCCATAGGCAGATTCACTAATATAAGCCCACTCTCATATCCTGTCAAATGTACAGTTTACTATGAGAAAGGACGTTATGATATGTATTATGATCCATATATGTATGATGGGCCGATCTATGATCCATGGACTCCAGTAGAATATGATTACCGCTACCCAGTTGGATATCCAGGGCCTGGTATTGGCGGGGGGGCCGTGCCCAGTATTGGCGGGGGGGCCGTGCCTGGTTTCGGCGGAGGCGCTGGGCCTGGTATTGGCGGAGGCGGGGCGCCGCAAGGTCCTCCCCCGCATAAAAAGCCGGCAAAACCGACAAAGCCTCAGGGCTTGCATGGGGCAGCTTATTTAGTTGAACCCGTTCTCATTCAGCCTTGTCTCTTCCGTTTTACCTATGTTTGGTTAACCAACGGCAGCTCATTTTGGTTCTATCCAGTCATTCTTGGAAGAGAATCCGTCGGCGGCTTTTATTGGGATGCCTCACACCACCGCTGGTTTTATTACGCATTGGACACAAAACATATAGATGTCGTAAGCTGCTCATTTTAATGGTAAATCAGCCGGTTCTCCCGGCTGATTTTTCTGTGTTACTTCAGCTTTATAAAGGTTATGATATACATATCTATTGAATTGGAGGTTTCCCTATGATCAAACAAATCGGCACTGTGGCTGTATATGTTGAGGATCAGCAGAAAGCGAAGCAATTTTGGTCGGAGAAGGTGGGTTTTGACATTGTGGCGGACCATCCGATGGGGCCAAACGCAAGCTGGCTGGAGGTCGCGCCCACGGGGGCACAGACTCGTTTAGTCATTTATCCGAAAGCGATGATGAAAGGCGCCGAACACATGAAGGCTTCTATTGTCTTTGAGTGTGAAGACATCTTTGGTACATATGAAAGAATGAAGGCAAACGGCGTAGAATTTCTCAGTGAGCCGAACCAGATGGAGTGGGGCACCTTTGTTCAATTTCAGGACGAGGACGGCAATGAGTTTTTATTGAAAGCATAAGTGTGACGGCGGAGAAAATGCTCCGCCGTGCTCTTTTTTTTGACATTGAGAATGAATTTCATTTACAATAACGGATATATGAGCGTGATTGGAGAGAGATAAATGTTTGTTCAGTTAAGAAAAATGACGGTAAAAGAAGGCCATGCTGATAAAGTGATCGAACGTTTCAGCGCTGAAGGAATCATTGAAAAACAGGAAGGCTTAATTGATGTGACCGTGCTTGAGAAAAACGTCCGCCGCGGCGATGAGGAAGTCGTTGTCATGATCCGCTGGCAATCCGAGGATCACTGGAAACAGTGGGAAAAAAGCGATGCGCATATCGCCGGGCATAAGGCGAACAAAGGCAAGCCAAAGCCTGACTATATGATCAGCACTGAAGTGAGCATGTATCACGTGAGAGCTGTTAAACAAGGGACTCATCAATAACGAAATAGAGCTTGGGCTATGCCGCAAGCTCTTTTTTTCATGAGGATCTGCTTTCTTCAAATGTGATGGCGTACAGCGGTTTATTAGGATGCCATTCAGCAAATAATACATCCTCAGTCTTTTCAATTCCCTGCTTTTTCAGCGTTTGCTTCAGCCACTGTTCTTCTACCCCTGCTTCTCGCAGGTTGTCATACACAATCTCCCCATCAAGAATTAACGTGGTGGGCAAAGACACATTTTGCTGCGGAAGATTCATATCTTTTCTCGTCGGATTGCCAAAGTCGGATTTCTGAAGAACGCTGACCATCCCGTTTGTTTCTAATATGGCATATTCCACTTCCTGTATGGAAAAGCAGCCGGCCTGCCTTAAAAGGCTCTGCAGCTGATTAATGTCGAGCTTGTTTTTCTTCAGCATTTCATATTTGAGCTTTCCATTATGGATGACGATATTCGGTTCACCTTCCAGGAATTTTCTGGACCCTTTTACTTTTTGGGTAATGAATTCAATCATATAAATCAGCAGTCCCCACAGCAGCGAAGCGAAAATAATCTCTTTGATCTTAATTTCATGATCGTACACTGCATTTCCGACCAGTTCCCCTAAAATCAATGCAGAAATAAAGTCAAACGGCGTGATTTGAGAGAATTGGGTTTTTCCGAGAAACTTCAAAATGACAAATAAAATACCCAAACCGCAAACTAATTCTACCGCTACATTGAGATAATCTCCCATGTTGATAGCACCTACTTCTTAAGAGCTACTATCATTATGGTCAACTGCACGTTTTCTAAACGGTCACTGCTCCTATTATAATATCGGCTGGTGCTTTGAAAGCATGTCGTCAAAAAGCTGCTCCGCATCACGGCGGTCGAGCGTGACAAGCGGGTCATTGAGAAACGCTTGAAAAGCGAGGCCGCGGTCCTTTGTTAGCCCCGCTTCCGCCACTGCCTCCTGATTGGATACGTGTCGTGCCGCCAGCATTTCCACACCCTTCGGCAGCGCTCCGGAAACAATCGGCTGGACACGGTTGCGGGTAATGAATGCGTTTGTTTCCACGATCGCATCTAATGGGAGATGAGCGACCTGGCCTTGATTCGGCAGATTCACATTTGTTACAAGTTCGCCCAGTCCGAGGAGCGCCGCAATGATATTCACGCCCTCTTCTCCTGATGCTTTCCTCTCAACACCCTGTTTTTGCTGTGCCATGTGGTCCGTTTCTTTTTGTTTCCGGTCTCTGTCCTGTTTTCTGAAGGATATGGGTGTCAGGTGAAACTTCCATGTCTCAGGCTGTTTGAGATAACAACCGGGGAAAAACTCAGCCAGATGCCTGTCACCGGCAGCGGGGATGGCACCGTACGTTTCAAATAAATCGAATGCAATACGGTGAGCAGAGCGAAATACACTGTCCTTCCAGCTTTCCCCCTCCAGCTCATAGCCGGATTCGGCATAATGCGCACAGAAATCATGGAAAACTGGCAGCAGATCAATATGCCGGTAAGAAGCTGCTGTGACCCATGTAAAATGGTTAATGCCCAGCACATGAACATGGACGTCTTCACGCCGCTTTACCTCTAGTCCAAGCCTATCTGTAACCATCTCCGCCAGCAGTTTTTGCGTGCCGAATACTTCGTGGCAGCAGCCGAACGCTTTTATGCCCGGAAACACTTTATACAGCGTTCTCGTGCAAACAGACATTGGGTTTGTATAATTGATGACCCATGATTCGGGGGCGTAGTCTCTTATTGCCCGGGCAATTTCTGCAAACATCGGAACGGCCCGCAAACCTCTCATGATTCCCCCCGGTCCGACAGTATCACCAACTGATTGATAGATGCCGTATCGCTCAGGCAGATGAACGTCCGTTTCCATGTCATCCAGAGTGCCCGGCAAAATCGAAATAATCACGATATCCGCACCGGATAATACCTTTTTCAAAGTAGAAACCGCCTCGTACCGCCATCTGCCGTCTCCGCTGTTATTGCCGATGATTTCATTTTTCTGCGCCGCTTCAAAATTCAGATCATAGAGCGCCACCGTGCCTGACATTCGGTCATCAAGGGACAAATCGCTCATCAAGCTTCGGGCCCAGCCTTGGGAACCCCCGCCGATATAGGCGATTTTGATCTGATCTAACGTACTGATATGAAACACTCCCTTTCTCAGCCTTTCACAGAACCGATCAGCATTCCTTTGGCAAAATGTTTTTGTAAAAATGGATAAACCGCCAAAATCGGTATGGTCGCGATGACGATGACAGCAAGCTTAATCCCCTGCTCCGGCGGAATGGTATTTTGCATCGTATCGCCATTGGTCGCCGTTAAGTCCGATAAAATCGTGACCTGGCGGAGCACCATTTGCAGCGGCCATTTTGCACTGTCATTGATATATAAGAGAGCATGGAAGAAATCATTCCAAATTCCGACCGCATAAAACAGCGCAAAGGTGGCAATGACCGGCTTCGACAGCGGCAAAGCGATCCGCCAAAAAACACCGATTTCTGAACAGCCGTCAATTTTTGCTGATTCCTCAAGCTCCTGCGGCAGCTGCTGAAAGAAGTTTTTGATAATAATGAGGTTAAACGGATTGATCGCCATTGGCAGGATCAACGCCCAATAGGAATCCAGCAATCCAAGTGATTTGACAACAAGATACGTCGGAATCATCCCCCCGGAAAACAGCATCGAGAAAATCACAAGGTTTAAAAGCAGATTCCGTCCCTTCACATGCCGCTTCGCCAGCGGATACGCCATCGTAAAGGTGAAAAACAATTGCACGGCTGTCCCGACTACAGTGATGAAGATGGATACGCCCATACTTCTGATAAACGTCGGTGTCGAAAACACGTACCGATAAGCGTCAAGGGTAAAGGTTTTCGGGAAAATAAAGAAGCTGCGCTGAGCAAGCTCAGCTTCTGTCGCAAAGGAACCGGCGAGAATATACAAAAACGGCAAAATGGTAATCGCGCCGACGCCGCCAAGAAACAAAATGTTGCAGACGTCAAATACCCGTCCGGCTTTTGTGTTGTGCATCGTGTGAATGTCAGCCATACCTCTCCCTCCTTTAAAACAATCCTTCTTGATCGAACTTTTTCGCGATGTAATTAGCACCGAAAATTAAGACAATCCCGACAACCGATTTAAACAAACCGACAGCTGTGCTGTAGCTGTACGCGCCTTGGGTAATCCCCATCATGTAAACGTACGTGTCGAAGATGTCAGCCACGCTGCGGTTAAGCGAGTTTGTCATCAAATACACCTGTTCAAAACCGATATTTAAAAAGCTTCCGATCCTTAAAATCAAAAGAACAATGATGGTGCTTCTGATTGCCGGAAGCGTAATATGCCACATCCGCCTAAACCGGCCGGCCCCATCCATAATCGCCGCCTCATATTGCTCCTGATCCACCGTTGCCAAAGCGGCGAGAAATAAAATCGTTCCCCAGCCTGTCTCCTTCCAGATGCTTTGCATGACAATCATCGGTCGGAACCAGTCAGCGTCTGATAAGAAAGAAATCTGATTCCCTGTCAGGCTCATGACCATTTTGTTGATGACCCCTGTATCGACTGTAAAGAAAACAAAGGTGATGCTGACCACGATTGTCCATGAGACAAAATGGGGCACGTAAATAAGGGTCTGAATGCACCTTTTATACACAGCCTTCCTCAGCTCATTCAACAGCAAAGCCAAAATGAGCGGCGCGGGAAAGGCAAACAGCAGATCAAGGCTTGCCAGCATGAGCGTGTTGCGTAGCAACCGGAAAAAATCCGGATTCATAAAAAAATCTTTAAAATAATCAAGACCGACCCATTCGCTTTTCCAGAAGCCGAGATATGGCGAATAATCCTTAAACGCGATAAGCACGCCCCACATCGGCAGGTATTTGAAAATCAGAAAATAAAGCAGACCGGGAATAAGAAGAAGATAAAGCCATTTGTCTCTTTTGAGCGCAGCCATCCAGCTGATGCCTTTTCCAGCAGTGAGAACTGGTGCGTTTCCCTTCTTCGGCACCGTTTCCATATCTGTTCTCCTTTCGTGATACCGGTGCGCCCTGAACGGCAGGCGCATCGGTTTATTTTGACGATTGATACAATTTGTTTAAGTCCTTCATCAGTTCATTGCCGCCGCTGTTTTCCCAAAGCTTCACCGCATCCTTGAAGCCTTTTTCATCGATTTCTCCAATAATAAATTGCGTTCTCGCATCAAGAATGATGTTGTCAAGCTGGGCTCCTTTTTGGGTATATACATCGGATACAAGCGACTCAGCCGGGTTAAAGACGGCTATTTTTTCTCCTTCAGTGATGATGTCCTTGCGATGCTGGAAGAGCTTTGTTTTCTGATCTTCGATGTAGTACTCGCTTTTCGGGATGGACATGCTGAACTGAGCTAAGCCTTCATGCTCATACAGAAGGGATTTGTTGTTTTTTTCAAGAGAAGTGAATACGCCGTCCTTCAGCTCATAATTACGGCCCTCGACTCCGTTGTTGGTCAGAATCTGTGCTTCCTTATCGTTCAGCTTATCAAGGAAGGACAGCACCTCTTTCAGCTCTTTTTCCGTTTTCACACTTGATTTTGGTATCGCGATCATGCCTGAATATCCTGATGTCGGGAAAGTGCGCTTGCCTTTTGGTCCTTCTACTGTGCCGACGATATCAATGATATCCTTGTTCGACTCATCCGCTTCTTCCATGGCGCTTTGAATTTGCGACGCTCTGGAGCCTGTATCAACGATGACACCCGCTTTTCCTTTTACAACCGGGTCATTCCACTTCGCCGAATCCATAACAGCGAAATCCTTGTTGATCAAGCCTTCATCATACAGCTTCTTAAAGAAGGTGAGCGCCTCCATATATTCCTTCGTTGTAAAATCAGGCACCAGCTTCCCGTTTTCAACGCCGTAGCGATTCGGGGCGCCGAACCAGATTTGCAGAACATCCCACGGGCTTCCGTTGCCAAGCCCCATCCATTTCGGCACGACCATGCCGTACGTATCGTCCTTGCCGTTTCCGTCAGGATCTTTTTCCTTAAAGGCCTTCAGCACTTCATAAAAATCATCAAGCGTTTCCGGCATATCGAGCCCGACGTTTTTGAGCCAGTCGGTTCTGATGATCATACAGGCTCTGATCAAGTCTCTCGATCTGTAGACCCCATACACCTCGCCATTTACCGAGCTGTTCTTGAGTATCTTTTCATCAGCCTGGCTTACATTCTTGTAGTCTTTTAAATAAGGAGACAGCTCCCAAAAAGCACCCGCTTTGACAGACTTAATAAAGCCGGCTGACTTATCTTTAATCACAATCGCATGCGGCATCTCTCCAGAGGCCATGACGATGTTAAATTTATCGTTGTAGGAAGAATCAGGCACCCATGTGACCTTAATATCTTTGCCTGTGTATTTCTCTAACGCTTTTAATGACGGGCTTTTATCACTCGGGCTTTCCGGTGACAGCAGCGGCGCCATGATGTTGATCGTGTTTTTTGAATCGCTCGCTGAATTGGATGTTTCTGAATTGCTGCACCCGGCTATCATCATGGCAGCGAGCGGTAAAGCGAGCCATTTTTTTCGTATTCTTTTTTTCATGATGCGTAAGTCCCCCTTTTTCTCCTTTTTCATTTCTCCTTTGCCACCCCTAATATAAAGCGCTTACATAAATTCTTGCAATCTTCATTTTTTGCATCATTTCTCCTATGAATTGACGGCTGTTATCCTTTTTTGCCGGATGTATCTTTTTTTGCGGGGAGGTATTCACCAATTAATTCAAGTGCCGCAATGACATTTAAACACCATTGGGAGACAGTGTTTGTCGTTACCCACGGAAGCTCTTCAAGCTGAGTCCACGTCTCGATTTGCGCGGGGTTGATCGGAAGCGGCGTATGGCTCAGTTTATGGTCGAGCAAAAGATTCCACGCTTTTTCGGCGAGGTTATGGTCTTGTTTTTTTCTCGCAGCATAGGCTGTCATACCAGCCGCAAACATCGGCCAGTGAAAATGCCCGTCATGGAGCGCACCTCCGCTTTTTTTTCGTTTTTCTTCATCACTGAATGTGTAAAACTCGCCGAATTCACTCAGCATTTCCTCCCATTCACGGTCATCGAGAAGCTCTGCCAGCTCCATCCACACTTGCGGCGCGCCAAACGCAATGATCATATGATAGCCGCCCGCGATGCCGTCTCCCATGTGATGAAGCATAGATGTCGCCGGATCATATTCAAACGTCGGACCTGATAATAAGCGAAGGGGCAGGCGTTTCAGGCAGCTGATGCCAGTTTGGATTTTCCTGAGATATTCAGGATTCTCAGTCCGCTCCCATTCCGCCAGCCAGTTCGAGCAAAACGCCGCCCAATCCGGCCCCGTTCTGACGTGAGTCGGGCGCTCTCCTTTCTCGTAGAAAGCACGCATCGGATCGGTGTTCACTAGGGCGGCATCGGCGTCCTTCACTTCTGTCAAAAGATCTCCCGTGCGCTCATCGCCCGTCAGATAATAGTAGAATTTATAAAGACCGGCCATGCTGATTCTCGCTTCCTTGCAGCCGCATCCCCAGTGCACCACGTTATGCCGGGAGCCAAGCCCCGCATATTCTCCGAGATGAAAACAGTCGGTTTCACTTGTATGGCGGGTCATTGCTTCAGCCATTCGGAATAAGTCTTCTCTGCCGGAGCGGAAAAACGCCTGCCACAGCCACAAGGTCGGAACGAGCTCATTATTTTGCCACGCGTACCCGCCGAGATCATACCGCCACATATGCCGGACCGGGTCATACGTATGCATGACGTCCCCATAGTTCCAGAACCCGTACCATCTGCGCTGCTCCACTTCTTTTTGATAAAACAAGAAGGCGGCGTCCAGCTGTTCTTCCAGCTCTTTTTTGACCGGATCGGCCGTATCGATTACACTCCAAACGCCAAGCGCTTTTGACTCGTAATAAACGTCCGGCTCACAAATAAGCAATGGCGGCGCCTGCCATTTGTCCGCTAACGCATTCAGCACGTCATCAGACGGCATCTGAGAAAAGCATGACAGGCTGATGTCGTTTGTGTTGGCAATGCCTGTCGGATCAGAGCGCATCTCATCAAACCCTTCGTACGCGCTGACGACATGGGTGTTCCCTGTATAATGCCTGAAATCCATTGCTTCCGCGTCTGGCGGCCAGAGCCATACGGTCAAGTTCGGTTGATCACCGGCAAGACCTGTTATCTCAAGTGACGACGGATATTTTTCAAAAAAATACCGCAGACCGAGCGCTAAGCCTCCATTTTCGCCGCCCGCATAGCAAAGCCCTTTCGCCCGCGTACCATGCAGCATGTCAACCCACGAATATTCCTTGCCGGTCCGTTTTGCCAGTCGGTAATGATCGCTGGAGTCCTGAACGAGTTTCATATCATTCCAAACTGCGTTCTGTACGCCGTGTGCGAACCAATCCTTGTGCTCTTCACTTGGAGAAATCGGTTCCCCGTTGATGTGCCGCTGATAAAGAGGATGCCGTTCATTCCATTTGCGGGTGCCAAACAGCTGGGCGGGTTCTTTATAAACGCCTTTGTCCCCCGCAAAACGGAAATGGCGGTTGTACGGCTCTCCCTGTAAAGAGAGGTCAAACTGCATGCCAAGCCCTTTGATGAACTCTCGTTTGAAATTCCTGTCGATCAGCTGAGTGTGCATGATATTCATCTCTGAAAGCCCGGCATAAAATGTGAATCTGATGATAAAGGGCAGCCACTCTTCTTTTGTCTTTCGGAGTACATGAACCCCCTCCATCTTGATGACTGCTTTTACAGGACCTCTCTGTTCAATGACCGCACGTTTGATAAGACTGACCGATGTTTCATGAAAAAAAACCTTTTCTGCCGCCATCTCCTTTCTCGTTTCCTTTATTGCGGTCAGCCGTCCGCCTGCGGCGATCGGCTTTCCGTTCATCACCAGCGATTGAATGATGTCGGAGCCCGTTTTATTCACAGTGCAGACAAGCGCCCCGGTATCCACTTGGATTGCATCCTTGAACTCGTGGATCATGAGCTTTTTCGCTGGCAGCTGTTTTTCATCTTTTTGAAGGGTAAAGCTTGTATCGGTTTGTTCACTGAACACAGCCGCGTGCTTCGTCCATTTGATGCTCCCGTCCGGCCAATAGGCCGACGGATCGCTTTGCACATAGCGGCTTTCACCCTTTGCATTTACAAGCGCCAGACAGTCTCCCTTTTTCAATTCTCCTCTTTTCCAAGGCACACCCCACGTTACGCCGCTTGTCAGCTTAGGCTGTTCTGATAGCCATTTGATCTTTTTCATCGGTTCTCTCCTTCCATATAAAAAAGCTGATTCAATGCAAAGAATCAGCTGCGATTACCAAACTGAATCACACGGTATTCGTGTTGGCCGACTGACAGTCTCCCCGCTCCGACTGAACGGTTTGCCAAAAGATCGGTCCCCTCTTCCGGAAGCGTCACACTCCCGCCTTTTCCATTCATATTAACGATAACCCATACAAGGCCGTTTTCTCCTTTTCTCGGGGCAACAATCGTACCGGGGGTGACATCGGACCTGACAGAAACGGCTGCTTCCCCCGCATAGTGCCTGACGAGTGCTTCCAGCATTGCATCCCCTTTTTCGCCTGATGGAAGCGTGCCGAGCATGACCATTTTCCCTTCGCCGTGCTCTCGTTCTGACAGAAATGCATGGCCGGCACCTGGCCCGGATTCAACTGTGCCGAGAGTGTTTCCGCTCTCTATATCAAATACCGCGCTCCACAGCCCGAGCGGCGCCGTCATGCCAAACGCTTTTCCTGTATTGGCATCCTCGTTCATCGGGAACGTGAACAGTGTTTTGATTCCGGCTGTTTTCTCCAGTTCTCCAAGGCCATAATCGGTATGAACCGTATGCTCGCCCGTACGCCCTCCCGTCAGCGGCCCGGCAATCCATATGCCGCCCGCTTCAGCAAATGCGGAAGCTTTTTTGATAAAAGCAGAAGACAGATAAGGCACAAATGGCGTAAACAGCACACGATAGCCCTCCAGCGGAAAGCCTTCTGGAACGAGATCACGATGAATACCCGTGTTGAGGATGCGCTCGTAAAAGTGTGTGATAAGCGTTCGGTGTTGGAGCCCCCGGTGAGGCTCTGTTTTCAGAAACGCTTTCGCCCTGTCGGAATAGGTCATTGCAACCTCAGCCTGAACGGGCACAGTAGAAAGAATGATCGGTTCGATTTCCTTTCTTGCCCGCTCAACCGCCAAAACGTTTTGATAACCAATCGCCGGCTCTCCCCAGGCACTAAGGACGGAACCGTGTGAAATCTCGCTGCCTGAACGCTGCTGGCGCCACAGCCAGTAGCAAAATCCCTCGCTCCCCAAGGCGTAAGAAGACACGGCTTCAGCTTGTAAATACCCATCGGCGTGCGGCATGGCACAGCTTTCGAGCGAGGCTGCATATGACGGACTTGTTTCCAGAATCCAGAACGGGCGGTCTTTTTTGAAATGCCTCCAAATATCACAATTTAATAAAAATGCAGATGCATTTTCTTGGGAAGCGTACGTATCATAGGAAGCAAAATCGAGATTCTGAAACATCCGTTCATTGTCTGTGCTGAACATGACCGAGCCGTTATGAGTGATTGGCGCATCTGAATAACAGCGGATGATTTTCGCTTGTTCATCCGCAAATTGAGCGATCATCTCCATCGAAAACAGCTGATACATCGTGCGCAATGAAGCGTGATGCAAAAACGGGGCCGGACCCGGCTGCGGCACCTGCTCAAAGGTTTGATAGGTTTCACTCCACACATCGGTTCCCCACGCTTCATTTAACCGTTCAATCACACCGTAACGGTTTCTAAGCCAGTCATGCCATAAGCTTAAGCACGTCTCACACATGCATTCAGCCACATGGCATTTAAATTCATTATCGAGCTGCCAGCCGATCAGCCCCGGCAAGTGTCCCAGCTCTTTGGCGATGCTTGTGGTGATGGTGGCGGCTCTTTTTCGGAAATACGGGTTATTTGTACAAGCATGCTGACGGGAGCCATGTCCCATCACCTCTCTTTTTTCGTTGGTGTGCATTCGCTCAGGCCGGCCGTGCGACAGCCAAATAGGCGGTGTCGGTGTCGGTGTGCACATGATTGTTTCGATGCCGTTTTCATACATCCGGCTGATCATTTCCTTAAAAAAGCTCACGTCAATTTTTCCTTCTTCCGGCTCGATCACAGACCAGGCGAACTCACCAATTCGCACGACATTGATGCCGACCTCCCGCATCCTGTCAATGTCCTGCTGAATCGTCTTTTCATCCCATAGTTCCGGATAATAGCAAGCGCCGTGATATAATTTTCTCCCCAAGTCCTTCACCCTTCTTTGACGATAGATTCTGTTAGTGGCAGGCCCAGCTCTTTCATGCCTTTCGCTACGAGTTTTGCCATTTCATTTGCGCCTTTTTTTGTAAAGTGCGTGTAATCGTCAATCCCTTCTGAAACCATAAAATAGGTGTATACTTTTTCTTCGCCCTTCTCAGTAAAGAAAGCGAGGCTTTTTTCCATTAGATCAATGAGCTGGACATTCTCCTCAGCGGCTGTCTGCTTCATGGCAATGCAATAATCAGGAAAGTCGTTCAAAAACACGCCGTTTTCATAATGAAAGCGGGCTACTGGGGTAATGAGAAGCGGATGCGCGCCTTTTTCTCTAGCGCCTGCGATATACTGCTTTAAATATTGTTTATAGGTGGTATAGGGCTCGGTGTAGCGCTCCGGCTTATTTTTTGACGCGTCATTATGGCCCATCTGCACAAACAGCCAATCATCCGGCTCAATCACATCAAGGATCGCCTGAAGCCTGCCTTCCTCCACAAAGGTTTTTGAGCTTCTGCCGCCGATCGCTTTATTGATCACCTGAATATGCTCCGGCAGATGCGAACCGAGAAACTGCCCCCAGCCCCCTTGATTTGTACTTTCTCCATACGTTTGGACAGTCGAATCACCAGCAAGATAAATATGATGTGCCATGTCTCATTCCCCCTCGTTTTTTTCACTTAATATAAACTCAATGGCAGAAAGCTCCTCGTTTGAAAAGTCCGCTGATTGCAAGGCTTGAACGTTTTCCTCTATTTGTTGCGCCCGGCTTGCTCCAATTAAAACGGAGGTCATCCGGGCATCCTTCAAAAGCCATGAGAGCGCCATTTGCGGGAGCGATTGTCCCCGTTCTTTCGCAATATTATTCAGCCTTTGCGCCTTACTGACCGCCCTTTCGGTTATGTGCTCCGTCTGCAGGAATGGACTGTTCGCATCCTTTGCTCTTGAGGTTTCCGGGATGCCTGAAACGTACTTTGTCGTGAGAAGCCCTTGAGCGAGCGGCGCAAACGCGATGCAGCCGGCTCCCTTTTTGTCCAGCACATCAAGCAGCCCTTTTTCCGGATCTCGGTGAAACATCGAATATCGCGTCTGATGGATGGCGAGCCGGACTCCGAGCTGTTGTAAAAGATCGGCGGCGCGCTCTGTCTCTTCAGGGCTGTAGTTTGACAGTCCGACATACAAAGCTTTTCCTTGACGCACAAAGCCCGCCAGCGTCTCCATCGTTTCCTCAAGCGGCGTTTCAGGATCAGGACGGTGCGAATAGAAGAGATCCACATAATCAAGCCCCAGCCGCTTTAAACTTTGATTCAAGCTGGCAGTCAAATGTTTTTTCGAGCCGCCATTGCCATACGGCCCCTTCCACATGTCATAGCCGGCTTTAGTGCTGATGACGAGTTCATCACGGTAAGGCGCAAAATCCGTTTTCAGCATGCGCCCGAACATCTCCTCAGCGGAGCCGGGCGGCGGGCCGTAATTGTTGGCCAGATCAAAATGGACGATGCCTGCATCAAATGCGGCTCTCAGCATGGACCGCGCGTTCTCCGGAGAATAGGCAGCGCCGAACTGATGCCAGAGGCCGAGAGAAATAGCGGGAAGCCTTAATCCGGTTCGCCCGGCTTTGTGATAGGTCATTTTGTCATAGCGTTCAGTCTTTGCTTCGTATCCCATACATTCCTCCTAAAGCGGCGTCTCCGCTTTGTTTCCCGCTATGTACAGAGCGGGCTTCGGCGGTTTTTTCATTCCTGTTCCGAGATAAAAGCTTGTGTGCGGCGGCTGGTTGTACGCGGTGTTCTGCCAAGCGATTCCAAGCCTGTAAACCGGATCGTGCATCAGTGTGTAAAAACGATGGCGGGTAAGGTGTGTCGTTGTATAGATACGGAGCGCACTGCTGTCTTCGGTTCTCCAAATGACCTCTTCCCGCCAGTCTCCGAACAGGTTGGCCTGAAGAACCGGGTTTCCTTTTGTCCCGTTGTTGGACAGCACACCTTCCGGCTGAAAAATCGTATTTAAACAGCGGTTTTCAGCATCCCACTTTTCAATCTTTGGTTTGCCGATCGTTCCATTCCATTCATGATCCAACAGCTCCCTGACCAAGTCCCCGTCCCACCAAATGGAGAAATTGGCGGAAGCAGGCGCTTTGTCGCTGATTTTTTCTCCTTTGCTCGTATAGAGCCCATATGACATTCCTTCATTGCCCGGCGGATCGATTCCCCAAACGAGTGATCCCTTGTACCGAGGGTCAATGTGAGCCGCCATTCCTCTGCCGACATCTGTTCCGGCATGGACGCCCCATAACACCTCGCCTGTTCCGGCATCACGCAGCGACAACCCATACGGCTTGCTTGCGTCCTCATGAACCTGAAACACTTCAAGCCCTTTGCGTGACGGATCTAGATCGCCGACGTGCATGGCGTCTCCGTGTCCGAGTTCCGTCGTGTACAGACCGGTTCCGTCATGATCAACCGCCATGGCGCCGTAAATAATTTCATCCTTTCCATCTCCATCAACATCGGCAACGCTCAAGCTGTGGTTGCCCTGTCCCGCGTATGCTTCATGCCCCGGCTGATTGGAATCAAACGTCCAGCGTTTCTTCAGCCTGCCATTCCGGAAATCATAAGCGACGAGTACTGTTCTCGTATAATAGCCCCGTGCCATCACCAGGCTCGGCCGCTCTCCATCCAAATAAGCGATTCCGGCGAGAAAACGGTCCATGCGGTTTCCGTAGCCATCTCCCCAATCCTCCAGTTTTCCCCGAGGCGGTTCATAATCGACAGTCGTGAGCGCTTCACCGGTTTCCCCTTTAAACACTGTCAAATATTCCGGACCTGACAGAATACGGCCCTGCTCATTCCTGAAATCGGCATGCGCTTCACCGATGATGTTTCCTTTGCCGTCTATTGTGCCGTCGGCTGTTTTCATAGCGATTTCTGCTTTTCCGTCACCGTCTAAGTCATAGACCATAAACTGCGTGTAATGGGCGCCTGCTCTGATATTTCTGCCGAGGTTGATCCGCCACAGAAAAGTGCCATTCAGTTTATAGGCGTCAATGAGGACGTCTCCGGTATATCCGTCGTGGGCGTTATCTTTTGAGTTGGACGGGTCCCATTTCAGGATGATTTCATATTCTCCGTCCCCATCCACATCTCCGACGCTCGCATCATTGGCGCTGTAGGTATACGGTTTTCCGTCCGGCGTCACGCCGCCTTCGGGTTTGTTAAGCGGGAGCTCGAGAACGTTTTCCCGCCAAACGGGAGCTTCTTTCGAAAGCCTTTCTTCCCGGCCTTTATAGACAGCCGCCACTTGATAGAGAGAGTCCTCCGTTCCCTTTTCATCCAGAAAATTGGTGCTATCCGAAATCGGTTTGCCAGTGATCCGATCTCCGTTCCGATAAATGTGAAAAGTAACAGTCTCATGATCGGTTCCGAGAAAACGCCAGCTCACAAATACGCCTTGCTCCGTTTTGACCGCGATTAGGCCTCTGGTCAGGTATTCCATTTGCCTCTTTTTCGGTTTCATTTTAAATGGGAACGGGCCAAGCGTGCGGCCCGTTCCTTCCCCCCTTCTGTTAAGGCGTATACATATTCGGTTTAGACTGTGCCGCCATGCCGTCTCCTAAAAAGAAGCTTGTATGCGGCGGCTGGTTATACGCGACATTTTGCCAGGCAATGCCGAGCCGGTACACAGGATCATGCATCAGCGTATACAGCCTGTGCTCGGTCGGAATTGTGGTGGTGTAGATGCGGAGCGCACTGCTGTCCTCGGTTCTCCACACAGCTTCCTCCCGCCAGTCACCGAGCAGATCAGCCTGAAGAGCCGGTGTTGCTTTTGTAGAGTTATTGGAGGCAGCACCTGATGCAGTCAGCAGGTTTTTAGAAACGCCGTTTTGATAATCCCATTTATCGATCCTGTTGCTGTCCAGCTGTTCCCGCAGCAGGTCACCGTCCCACCAGATGCCGAAATTGGTTGACGATGGCACACTGCTGCCGATTTTGGCGCCTTTCGATGTGTAAAGGGAACCGTTCGCCCAAACCTCCTGTCCCGGATAGCGCGGATCAATATCAGCGGCCATGCCCCGGCCTACATCCTTGCCGGCGTGAACACCCCAAATGATTTTTCCTGTTGCGGCATCCCGGAAAGATAAGCCGTATTGCGCGTTTTTGTCCTCATGAACCTGAAATACTTCAAGCCCCGGACGGCTCGGATCAAGATCTCCGGCATGCAGCGCGTCTCCGTGGCCTAAGCCTGTCGAGTACATGCCTTTGCCGTCATGGTCAACAGCTATTGAGCCGAAGATGATTTCATCCTTACCGTCTCCGTCCACATCTGCAATGCTTAAGTTGTGATTGCCTTGTCCGGCGAAAGCTTGATTACCCGACTTAGAGGAATCCAGCGTCCAGAGCTTTGACAGTTTTCCGTCTCTGAAGTTATACGCAACAAGCATGGTTTTGGCGTAATAGCCTCTAGTCATAATCAGGCTCGGACGCTGTCCGTCGAGATACGCAATGCCCGCAAGAAAACGATCGACCCGGTTGCCGTAGCTGTCACCCCAATCTGATACATTGCCCCGTGCCGGTTCAAAGTTTGAAGTGACAAGCTCTTTTCCCGTTTCACCTTGAAAGACAGTCAGGTACTCAGGACCAGAAAGCACACGCCCCTGCTCATTTCTGTAATCGGCATTCGCATTTCCGATCACTTTTCCCTTGCCGTCTTTTGTTCCGTCAGCGGTCTTCATCGCCACTTCCGCTTTTCCGTCACCATCCAGGTCATACACCATAAACTGAGTGTAGTGTGCGCCCGCTCTGATGTTTTTGCCGAGACCAATTCGCCATAATCTTGTTCCGTCCAGCTTATACGCATCAATAAACACTTCACCCGTATAGCCGTCCTGTGAATTGTCCTTTGAATTGGACGGATCCCATTTGAGGATCAGCTCATACTGCCCATCGCCATCCACATCGCCCGTACTGGCATCATTGGCACTGTAGGTATAGGCTTCGCCCTTTGGTGTCGTGCCGCCAGCCGGTTTATCAAGCGGAACGGAATGATACGGCTGTGCCCATACAGAGGCTTTTTCAGAAGCGGCCTGCTCGGTTCCGTTTACAACAGCCCGAATGGAATACGATGAGCCCGCTGTTCCGTTTTTATCGATATAATTCGTGGATTTGACAGGCGAAGCATTCAGCTTTTGTCCGTCTCTGTACACATTAAACGTCACAGGTGCGTTTTCTGTCCCAAGAAACCGCCAGCTGACAAAAATGCCGCCATCCGTTTTGACTGCCACAAGGCCCCGGTTCAGCGCTTCCATCTGCCGCGCCGCTCCTTCTGCTTTGACAGGAAACACAGAAGCCCCCAGCATCAACAACACCAACAATGTGAGAGTGGTATACATGCTTTTTCTTCGTCTAATCATCAGACAGCTCCTTATCATTGATCTGTAAGCGCTTACTTAAATTGGATTTTATGCGCTTAAGAAGCTGTCTTCAATGTCACTTTTTTGCATAAACGTTTTTGGTTGGCTGCACTTTTTTGCCGGTTTGTCATTTTTTTGTTTACCCGGCCTGATGACGGTGCTGGGCCTCTGTTTTTTGAAACCCTCTGTAAGCAAAAAACATCGACACGAGCCCAAATAAACTTGGGCCGTAAAATGGGATCAGACCCGGAAGCGTATATAGCAAGTAAAGCACAAATCCGCAGCCGATCAGCATGCAGCCGGTGGTCAGCGGCCGCATGGCGCCAAACAGCAGCGCTTGCGGAATATATTGGCGAAGCGGAAGCTCGTAATGCACATAAAGAGGAAACACATACATGAGCGCGACGGTATACAAAAGCCCCGCCAAGAGGGTGCAGCTCGTCACGGTAAAGGACAGCCAATCCGCACTTGCCGAAAAATAATAATAATTAGCCGACAAAATAAGCAAAAGGGCAAAAAACGCAAGTCCAATCGCATTGACCTTCAGAAACTCTTTTTTGTAGGTATCCAGAAATAACGCAAATACCGGGACATCTTTTTGCCCCATCAGCCATTTACGTATGACGGCACACATTGCGGCTGTGCTCGGCGCCCATCCGAAAAGAACGCCGCCCAAAAGTGTAAACAACAGCCACAGCCCGTTCAGCCACGCGATTTTCACAACCGCTTCACAGCCTGCATAAAGCGCATCCGTCACAGTCGTCTTCATCTTCTCACCGCTTGGTGCACAGACAAATCACGATAAGCGGCTTTCATCGGCGCCATTTGCCTCAGCCCGATTTTCCCTTTTGTTAACACAGGTCCGAATGTGCTTCCGTCATCCTGCCACTCCAGAATGGGCAGATCATTGATCGAAAAATGCACATACCCTTTATCCTTAATAAGCTTCATATGATACGGGGAATCAGCGTCGTCCGGAGAAGGCAGCGGATCAGCTCCCATTGCAGCGAGGTGGAAACCGCGGCTTTTTCTTACATTGCAGGTGCGGAACGCTCTTTCCTCCGGGTATTTTCTGCGGAAATACGACAGATGGAGCGCATTGATGTCTCCGGAATGGTATTCGGGGTACTTTCCTGTTCTTTTCTTGAGTCGCGGGTCAAATAAGTCCTCGCCTCCGATGCCGGCAGCTGCGAAAAACAGCATACACAGCCCCGGCTGTTCAATCGGGTAAAAATCCCACTTCACAATGATGCCGTCGGGGAATGTTTCCGGGCACCAATAAACAAAGTGCGCTTCGTCCTGTACATGTGACAGGTGCATACGGTGATCTTCGAATGAAACTTGCCCGCCTCCCTCCATCCGCCAGTCCTTCACATCGCTTGCTGAACGGAGCGGATTGCGGTACAGGCATGCGCCTTCTTTATACATGTTCTTTCCCCTCCCGGCTCACGAGATGGTCCTTCAGCGGAAAGCCGATTTCTTCGATGCCTTCAGCAACGAGCTTCGCAACCTCCATGGCCCCTTCTTCTGAAAAATGCGTATTATCCTCAATGCCATCTGGATAATTCGGATGTTCATTCTGCTGAAGCCACACGAACAAACGCTTTGACTCCTCCGGTCCGTATGCTTCATAAAGCGCCTTCGTTTTCGTTAACAAATCAATGACCGGCACATCAAGCTCCTTCGCTAACGCTTTCATCGCATCCGGATACTCACCGAGCGTGTGCTCAATCCTTCCGTTTTCATCAAAGCGGCGGCGCTGCACCGATGTAACGAACACAGGCTGCGCCCCTTTTTCTCGTGCTGTTTCCGCAAACAAAGTGAGAAATTGCTGATACGTCGAGTACGGCTTCGTACCCCGCGGTTTCTGGTCATTGTGGCCGAATTGGATAAACAAATAATCGCCTTGTGATATACGCTCAGCAATCGCCTGAAGCCTTCCTTCCTCCACAAAAGAGTTGGTGCTCGCTCCCCCTTTGGCGTGATTGCGCACTTTCACCTGTTCAGTGAACAATTGACCGAAAACCTGCCCCCAGCCTGCCATCGGCGCTTCATGCGGCGGGCAGTCGCTTACGGTGGAATCCCCTGCTAAAAACACCTGAATCGGTTTTTCCATCACATGTCCTCTCCTTTCACAGCGTTTCCTGATACATTTGCCTGAAGACTCCCGGCGGCATGCCGACCTGCTTTTTAAAAATCCGGTTGAAATAATTGTGGCGATAGCCGACTTCTTCTGACACATCATGAATTTTTTTATTTGTATTTACCAGCAGTTCTTTTGCTTTTTCAATTCTGATACGGGTCACATAATCAATAAAATTAACGCCCGTCACTTGTTTAAAGGCCTTGCTCAAGGTGTAAGAATTCATGCCCAGCGCATCCGCACAGCTTTCAAGAGAAAGATCCGCCATATACTGCTCATGAATCATCGCAATCACACGTTCTGCCACCTGTTTTTGCTGTCTGTTTTTCCTGCCTTCAAGCTTGGCGAGGTACGGGGTGACAACCGCATCCATCAGCCAGGCAGCCGCCTGGACAGGCTCATGCAGCTCGGATATTTCCCGAAGCATATCCCTGTTGCCAAACAGCTCGTTCGGATGAAGGCCGGAATGCAGAATATCCTCCTGGATGCGGGAGAACAGCTGAATCAGCGCAGAATGCACTTGTCTGTCGCTGACCGCCTTTTCGGCCAGTTCATCCATACATAAGCGAATCAGCTCTTCTGCTTCCTCTTTTCTTTCCAGCCGAATGGCCTGAACGATTTGCTTTTCAAGTTCAAAAGGATAGCAGGGTGCGGATGGCTCAGCCTGAAAAACATCATCCTGCAAATCTATGATCTGATGGCGATTGGCAAAACACCTGCGGGACTTGCCGCTTTTCACATCCTTAAACAGAGATGGGATATCCATAATACGGGCCGATTGCCTGCTCATTGTTCCGGTCAGGCTTAGTCCCGTGACAGCACCAAATATGCGGGCCAGCTCTGAAACATATCCCCTCAGATCCGAGCCGCTCGTTTTCATCACAAGCACGGTGACGGAAAGGCGGCCAATATCAAGAATTGAAGGTTGAAAACGGCGGTTTGCCGCAAGCTCCTCATGTAAATTGGTCAGTGTAAACACAGCAAGCTGTTCATCGTCGGCATAGAACATGCTTTTATCACCACGAAGCCCTGTCACCTGAAGATCAAGCACGTGAAATATGTTTTCCCCGATGTCCCATCCCGCATCCTCCATCCGCGATCTGAGGCTGTCCTCTGTGTCATAGTAAAAGTCACCCTGAAGCAGGTGTTGCAAAAAACTCTTTTTCATATGCGGCGTCTGCCGGAGCAGCTGCTCTTGAAGCTTTCGGCTCTCTAGGGAAAGATCATGCCATCTCTTTTCTATCCACTTAAATTCGTCCTGGCCTGACGCCTGCCATGTTTTCCTCTCCCCTCCCGTAAACAGTCCGAGCAGATGCTGAATCGGGCGATAGATTTTCTTTGAAGCGTACCACGTCATGCACACAGCCAAGCCGATACAAACGACAAGCATCACAATAATCACCTTTGATAAAAACACCATCGGCGCTGTGATAGCTGAAAGAGGCGCCGCAGAAACAAAGGTCCACTTCTGGTGCATTCGCTTCATTTCTCCATAGGAGACGGAATACACCGTGCCATTCCAATCCATCTGAAAATGGCCTTTCTGGCGAGGCTGTTTTTTCACCTCATTCATTAAAGCATTTTCAAAATCCTTATCTCCTCCATGGAAAAGCACCTCTCGCTTTTGATCAAGAAGTAGCGCGCTGCCTTCAGGGTAAGGAGACAAACTTTGCAGGAGCGCCTCCATTTCTTTCGGATCTACCGTCAGCATGATCGCGCCAAACGGTTTCTCAGCCGCACCCGGAATGAGCTGAATCAGCGCGGCGTCTTTTCTCGATCGGCTCCAATAAATACTCCGATCGGAGTCGAGAAGCGAGCGATATTTGTGAAGCATATCCTGTTCTGTCAGTGCGCTGTATTCGGGGCTCAGCACAAGAGGCCGGGGGCTGTTCAGAAAGATAGAAGCCTGCTGAATCAGCGGCTGCTGGTCCCGCAATAGAAACAGCTTTTTCGTTAATTGATAGGAGAATGTAAAGTCTTTCTCCAAATCCTTCTCGGCCAACCCGTTCATCAGCGAGGAATCGTATGCCATTTGGGCAAGTGTCAGCTCAAGGTCTTCCAGCTTCTCATCCATCCGGCTGACTTCACGCGCCACTTGTGTTTCATGCGACTTTTGCAGCTCTTTCTCCACCTTATCGATAGACAAAAAGTAGATGGCCCCGCCTGTCAGCAGTCCGGGAATACAGGCAATCAGCAAAATGAAAACAAAGTTTCTTTTGAAATACGTTCCCTTCCAGTGTGAAACCCGTTCTTTCTGTTGAGGCTGTTTTTTCATCCCTTTCCCCCCGCCTCCGTCTTTACTGATATACGCGTTTTTTCGTTCTCAGCACATCAGCGAGAAATGTGAGTGCAAGCCCCTGGCCCCAGCCTTGTATTCGTTTGTAAGGCACTCGTTTGTATCCTTCCGCATTTTTCATGACGGCTGTGCCCGCGGATACTTTGCTGACCCGTCCGTCCTCTTCCACCGCATCCAAAATGGCGGCAAGTGATTTCTGCACGTATTTTGTATAGAGCTTCCCGCTCGACAGCAAAGCAGAGGCAATGCCCGCCGATGCGGAAACCTCCAAATACGAATCCGGATCATCCAAAATGGTATGCCACAGCCCTGAATCGTCCTGCAGCCGGACAAGCGCGCTCAGCTGGTCTCTGAGCGATCCGTCAATGATCATAAAAGAAGGATGCGTCACCTCAATGAGCGGGAGCGCTTTTGCCATCGTGAGCGAAGCCCAGCCATTCGCCCGCCCCCAATAAATCCCCGACAGGTGGTTTTGCGCTTTGTTGTCCCAGGCATGGTAATACAGATTGGTTACGGGGTCCTGCAGCACGTCCTCATGTCCATGAAACTGGCGCAGGCCGTCCTCGAAGTAATCCTCCCGCTCCATCACACGGCCGATTCTCAGCATAAACAGCCCCGCCATCATCAGCGTATCCGCCCACGCCTGCTCAGGAAACACATAATCCGCCGAGTTCACCGTATGCTGAAGAATACCTTCTCCAAAGCGCGGCGCATGATGAAGCACATATTCCGCCATCTCGCCAGCCGTTTCCAAATAGACGTGATCTCCCGTCACCTGATGCAGAAACAAAAGCGTATGGCCGATTGATACACCGTTGATCGACAGCGGCGGCAGCCCATCCTCAAGCTGTTCATCCACCCACGTTTTTAACAGTTTGATATACTCCTCGTTTTCCGTCGCTTCATACGCCTCCGCCACGCCGTAAAATGCGACGCCGCCTGGCCAATCCCACGAAAAATCCATTTGAAATGTCCGTTTCACGATTCGGTCAATCACGGATGTGACCTTTTCTTCATCAAAGATAAGCTGTGCCATCTGCAACACTCCTTTTTATTTTAATCCGGTCGTACTGATGCCCTGAACGATATATTTTTGAAACAGAAAGAATACGAGAATCACAGGCAGCAAAGAGACGGCCGACATGGCAAACATCGCGCCCCAGTTCGAAGCGGATTCCGTATCGAGGAAAAGCTTCAGCGCAAGTGAAACAGGATAAAGCTCCGGCTTATTCAAATATAAGAGCGGCTGAATCAGCTCCTCCCACTTCCAATAGAAAGAAAAAATCGCAGACGTCGCAAGCGCCGGTGCAATGAGCGGCAGAATGATCCGCCAAAAACAGGCAAAGCGTCCGCACCCGTCGATTCTCGCTGCTTCATCCAGCTCCTCAGGGATCGTCCAGATAAACTGGATCATCAGAAAGATAAAAAACGCATGCCCGAAAAATTGCGGAACAACAATCGGTTTAAATGAATTCAGCCAGTTTAATTTCGCAAACATAATGTACTGCGGAATCATCAGCACTTCATGCGGCAGCATTAACGTCCCCATCATACAGGCGAACCAAAATGCTTTTCCTTTAAACGGGATGCGCGCGAAGCCGTAGGCAATGACAGCCGATGACAGGACGGCTCCGATTGTAGACAGCCCGACAATGATCGCCGAGTTTTTAATAAAGGTCAAAAACGGCTGACCCGCAATGCCCTTCCACCCTTCAGCATAGTTGCTGAGAATAAAAGGATCTGGAATGAGAGAATGAGAGGTTGTGAAAATACTGGAGCTTTCTTTAAAAGAACTGACAAACAGCCAAATGACGGGATACAGCAATAACACCGCCAGTGACGCCGTAAAAACATGGAACAGAATGCGCTTTGGCTTGATGCGCCCGGCTTTTTTCCCTTCAAACACCGGGGCTTGCCTGACAGGCTGGTTGACCGGCTCCATCCGTTATTCCTCCTTTGATTCGTAGTGAACCCAATATGATGATGTTTTAAATAAAATCAGCGTAATCAGCCCGACAATGATCAGCATGATCCACGCCATCGCCGAGGCATAGCCCATTTGAAAATAGTTAAACGCCCGCTGGAACAAATAGAGTGAATACAATAGCGTCCCGTCAAGCGGACCGCCCTCGCCTTTTGAGATGATATAGGCTGGGGTAAAGGTCATAAAAGCAGAAATCGTCTGCATGACCAGGTTAAAGAAAATAATCGGCGTCAGCATCGGAAGCGTGATCCTAAAGAAGCGCTGCACGCGGTTTGCGCCGTCCACGCTGGCCGCCTCCAAGTACGATGCCGGAATGTTTTTCAGCCCGGCCAGAAAAATCAGCATGGATGACCCAAACTGCCAGACGGACAGCAGAATCAGCGTCCATAACGCGCTTGTCGGGTCTTGGTACCAGAGAATTTTTTGATCGATCCCGACAAAAAACAGCAGCGCATTGATGACCCCGTCATTGCCGAAAATATTGCGCCACATAATGGCAACAGCCACACTTCCGCCGATGATAGAAGGCAGATAAAACAGCGTCCTGTAGATAGCCGTCCCCTTTGCCGCATTGTTTAAAATGACGGCAATAAAAAGCGCGAAGCCGAGGCGGAGCGGAACCCCGGCAAGCACATACGTGAAAGTGACCTTCAGCGACTGCCAATACTTTTCGTCACCCGTAAACATTTCCTTATAGTTATCGAGCCCGATCCATTTCGGCGCCGTAAACAGGTCGTAGCTTGTAAAGGACAGAAACAGGGACGCGCCCATCGGAATCACCGTAAAACAGAAGAAGCCGATAATAAACGGAGAAATAAAAGCATATCCCGCCAGATTGTCTTTTCTCATACTCCGGCTTATTTTCATTCTGTCAGCCCCATTTCCCGTCAATTATTCCTCTCTAAAATGTCATTGGCCTGCTTCCGGAATGTTTTGGCGGCTTTTTCCGGCGATACCTTCTGATACAGAATCTGATCAGACGTATCCTTCAGCAGCTTAATAACCTCAGCGCTTCCCACTGGCTCCGGCGGATCGGCTTTGCTGATATTTTTCGACGCGGCTTCCACATATTCCACAATGTTGGCCTCTTCCTCATTCAGCCCCGGTTTAATGGCATCTGCCACCTTGTCGGATACCGGAACGCCCCGCTCGCCTTTAATCAGCTGGTTCGCTTCTTCATTATTCACGAAGAAATCAATAAACTTCGCGGCCTCTTTTTTATGCTCTGAGCTTTTCGGAATAGAAAACAGCATACTCGGCTTCAGCGTCAGCGCTTTTTCCTTCATTTGCTGCGGCGGCAGATAGAGAGAAAGCGGCGAGTCTGTCAGCCGGGCAAAGCCTAAATATTGATTCGAGTAGTTCCATGTAATGGCTGATTTGCCTTTGACAATAAAGTCATCTTCCATCCCCTTAATTTGGGCGCTTTCGTCCGGTGTTGGCGATGTTTTTGCTTTGACCAGTCTCAGCTGCCGCTCAAAATAGTCAACAAACAGCTTGTCATCCTGATACGCAAGGCCCGTGCCGTCCTCTTTATAAAGACGCTCACCCTTTGTGCGCAAATAATACGGGAAGAAAATATCAGGCGGGTGCATTCCGTTAGATCCGTATACGCCGGCTTTTTCCTGCAGCTTATACGCCAGCTTCTCATAATCCTTCCACGTCCAGTTTTCCTGATGAATTGAAACACCGGCTTTCTTCAGCAGATCATCATTGGCAATCACAGAAAGCACGTTGACCCCAAGTGTAAATCCGTAAAGCTTTCCGTCAATCTTTCCGCCGGACAGCATATTCTCATCGATTGAACTGACATCAATTGTTCCGTCCTTCATATATGGCGATAAATCCTCAAGCTGATTTTTCTTTCCGTATTGCGCCAAATATGCCGTATCCATTTGAATGACATCAGGCAGCTGGCCCGCGGCAGACATTGGCGCAAGCTTCTTCCAATAGTCATCCCAGTTCGCAAATTCCGCTTCAATATGGACGTGCGGATTCTTTTTCTCATATAATTCAATGACCTTTGTTGTATAGTCATGCCGCGGCTGTCCGCCCCACCATGCGATTCTGAGCGTAATGTCTTCCTTTTTCCCTGATGCTTCTTCACCCGCAGAACATCCGCTGAAAAACAAGACGCACACAAGTGACAGCAGCATGTAATAAACCTTCTTCACATCAATCCCCCCTTTTAATGTAAGTGCTTACATTATATTTTAAAGGGTTGTGACGGGGCGAAACACTCAAAAAACAGTGGCGAAAGTTAAAAAAACAGAGATGGCTATCCTGCGGAAGCGCCTCCCTGTTTTCTTCTGAATTCTGACGGTGTCAGACCGGTATATTTTTTAAAGACGAGACTGAAATACTTCGGATTATCACCGAATCCGATTTCTTCCGCGATTTCTGATACACTCACATCCCGCCTCAGCTTCATCTGCTTCATCGCATGCTCAAGACGCACCCGCGTAACATATTGGGAAAACTTTTCGCCTGTCTCCTGCTTAAAGATTTTCCCCAAATAATCAGGATTCATAAACAGCATATCTTTTGCTGCCCATTTCAGAGAGAGATTCGGATTGCCAAGCTCGTCGGCGACAAGCCTGGTGATTTTAGAAATCAATTCACTCCGCTTTTGGTCACCGGCCGTTTCAGTTTCTTCCCGGAACAGCTGTCCTGCGTCCTGCAGCTCCCCCGTCCGGCTGATGATTACCCGGCAGCCTGCAAAGCCGTCCGCCGCCTTTTTCTCCAGATCAGGCGTGCTCTCCTCCACGGCAAACACCGCACGTCCTCCGCTGCAGCAAAAAGCTGTCAGAGCGGAACCAAACGCCTCTCTGGCGGCAGAATCTTCAGGCTGAGTGTTCTCCGCGATGATAAGGCGAATCTTCTTTCCTGCAAGCGAAGGCGGCGGAGACAGATGGGTGACACCGGCGATCAAGCCTTCCAGGTATTGATCAGCCGCAAAGGAACGGATATGATTCAGCTCATGTTTCAGGTGGGCGGCTTTCTTCTTCCGCACATCATGCAGCTTCAGCTCGGCGATGATTTCCTCTAATGATCGGATAATCTGCTGCTCATTGCAGGGCTTCAGCAAATAATGCCTTACCCCGTATTTCATCGCTTCCTTCGCGTACTCAAACTCCCCAAAACCAGACAGGACGATAAATTGCACGGACGGGCAGACGGCTGACACCTTTTTGATCAGCTCAAGCCCGTCCATACCGGGCATTTTTACATCAGTGATGACGATATGCGGCTGCTTGTTTACGATCTTCTCATACGCTTCAATTCCGTTCTGCGCTTTGCCGACTAAAGAAGCGCCAAGCGTCTCCCACTCAATGATCCCTGCCATACCGTCAAGAATGATCCTCTCATCATCAGCAAGCAGTATTTTGTACATCACACCACCTCATTTCGGCACGGTATTGTCAGCAAAATCGCGGTTCCCTTTCCTTTCTCACTTTGAATGCGTAAGCCATACGGCTCCCCGAACATCAGTCGGATGCGTTCATGAATATTCCAGAGCCCGATCCCTCTTCCGCCCGTTTTTTCAAGAATACGTTCGTCCATGCCGGGCCCGTTATCTTCGACAGTAATACAGACGCACTCCTCCGTTTTTTTCGCTTGAAGGCGGATGGCGCATGGCCGAGTAAAAGGCTCAAGCGCGTATTGAATTGCATTCTCCGCCAGCGGCTGGAGTGTCAGCTTCGGAATTCGGCAATGCTTCACCTCATCGGCGATGTCCAGTGTGAAGTTCAAGCGCTCCTCAAACCGGAACCGCTGAATCGTCATATAGTGAAGCACAATATCCGCCTCCTCCTGAAGGGTCACTGTATCTTCTTTGATGTGAATGCTGTTTCGCAGGAGAAAACCGAGCGATTCCACCATTTGAGAAATTTGCTTCTGCTGATTCGCTTTCGCCAGCCAATTGATGGACTCAAGCGTGTTATACAAAAAATGCGGGTTGATCTGGGCTTGCAGCGCCTTCAACTCTGTTTCTTTAATAATAAGCTGCTTTTCCACATTTTCTTCCATCAGCTCATTGATCCGCTTCATCATCACGGTAAAATGGCGGTTCAGCGTTCCGGCCTCATCCTGTGTATGTTCCGGCAATGACAGCGACACGCCCGCCTCAATCCCGCCGTGCTGCACCGATTTCATTGCGGATACAAGCTGCTCGATCGGCTCTGTGATGCTGTTGGCAATCTTCCGCCCGAAAAGCAAAACCACACTGAAAAACAAAAGAAAACACGTACCGATCACCGTTTTCATAAAGGAAATTTTCGCGAACATCTGATCAAAGGGGATGACATTGTAGTAGCTCCAGTTTTGATAGGATGATTGAAGGAAAGAAATAAAATAACGTTTGCCATTCTTTTTTACCAAGTCATAACCAGGATGCCGCAGCGTCTGCTTTGTCATCTCAGGCGTAAGCACCGATGCATGTGCCGAATACACCAGATTGCCATCCTTGTCTGCGATCATCATGTCTCCGACCGAATCGCCCCAATCCTTCGGCAGGTCACGAATCATCTGTTTCACATTCACTTGAATCAGCACCATTCCCAAGCCATTTAAACTCAGCTGATGAAACGATCTGATTTGCCGCGCTGAAATCAGGACAGGATCTGAATTGCCTAGGGTCATCCAAAGATTTCTGCCTTTTTGCGCTTTCGCCCGTTCAAATACCTCTTCCTGCTGCTGCTTCATAAGGTCCGATGAACTGCTTCCGGCGGAATACTCTGAGCCGCGGGCATCAATCAAATGAATCGAATCAATGTACTTTTCATCGCCGGCATATTGCGCAAGCTGATCCCACAGCTCCTGCTTCATTTGATACTGGTCATACGTATCATCACGGTTTTGCATGCTGAGAATGCGCTGAATTTGTTCATCCGTAATGATTTCATATGATACATCTTCAATTTTCTTCAGCTCGTCTTCAATCCGTTCAGAAGACATCCGCAGCACTTCCGAGGATTTGCGGTAAATCTGCTCATCATAGACATGAAAAGCGTACTGCACCCCGCTGTATACAAACAGAAAGGACACGACCATGATCAATGACAGAAACACAAACAGCTGATCCTTAATCTTCATTCGCCTGTACCAGCCCGCGACTCTTCCTTTCATGCCGCCTTTTCTTTCTCCTGACGCTGATCTATTGACATAAATGCTGTAAAGGACAGTTTCGTTAACAACAAGCTCAGCGCGCTGCCGCTGAAAAACAGCAAAAACGTCACATGAAACAGCACTAGAAACAACATTCCGACCGCACCCGCTGCCATCATCAGCGTCACCAATGGCCGGCTGAAGGCAATCAAAAAGCTGATGCTCAGCACCTGTCTGAGCTTTACATCAAAATGAGAAAAGACCGGAAACACATATAACAGCACAAACACGAAAATCAATCCGATGCTCATAAACACATTCACCAGCACAGGCTGATTCATCTGAGCGGCAATCCGTATATCCGCAAACAAAAACAAGCCGGCCGTCACAAGAATGAGTCCCAACAGCTGAGCTGCACCCCACTCCTTCTTAAACGTCCGGATAAACACAGAAAACACCGGGACATCCGTGTTCCCCTTCGCCCACTCTCTCGCCACTGAAAACATCGCGGCCGTAGCAGGCATCAACCCAAACACGACGAGCCCGGCAAGAGAAAACAAGATCCACAGCACATTTACATAAGCCAGTCT
The DNA here is from genome assembly GCF_014250375.1 of Bacillus sp. PAMC26543. Taxonomy (NCBI): domain Bacteria; kingdom Bacillati; phylum Bacillota; class Bacilli; order Caryophanales; family Bacillaceae; genus Bacillus; species Bacillus sp. PAMC26543. The sequence goes on from NZ_CP060193.1 coordinate 3,396,552, forward strand.
CATCACCCATGTACAAAAACGATTCAGCCCATTTGTCAGGCTATGTATCATCGACATCACCTTCCCACTACAGAAAACGCTTTCATTGCAAAGTAATATGTATTTCTCCACTCGAAAGAAAATTCCTGCCAGCCCGTAAAAAATTCGACATCTTTTGAGACGGCAAATGTCTGACCTTCTCCTGATTTGCCTTTTCAACAGCCGGAACACTGTCTCGATCAAGTACCCGGCAAACGCTCCGACTGTCACATGAATCCCAAGCATGCCCATCGCCATGCCATCCCAGCCGCCGACAAAAAAGATGCTGCACCAAATTGTGATCACACCGAGAACAAGCAGCCCACCCAGTATCCATTCCGGCCATTGATTTTGCGGCATCCTCAACCGCAGAAAAATGAAGACACAAGCGGAAATACAAGCCGTCGCAATGTCCATCACATAAAAAAAGATCATCCGCCCCGTCCTCCCTTTTCAAAAAGGCAAAAAAGCCCCCTAAAAAGGACGCTTATTCTGACTTGTTCAGTTCTTTCTCAAACAAATGAAACCCCGAGGCATCTGATCCCTTGAATTCATATCCCATTCTCCGGTAGAAGGAATGCAAGGCGTCGTTATCAGCAACACAATCAAGACGGATCCGCTTCTTCCCCGGATACTCAACACCCGTCTCCGTCCATGTGAGAATCTCGGCCCCAAGCCCATTTCCCGCAAACCGGCGGCTGACCGCCAGACGATGCAAATAAATGGACTCTTCGTGCCCCTCGTCTCCCCAAAGCGTTCTGTCCCACTCGCTCGGCTCAGGCAGAAGCATCACTACACCGGCCAGCTCTTGATCTTTCTGGAACACAAACACATGTCCGCTTTCAATTGAGCCAACAATATCATGTGAGTCATGCCCCTCCAGCAGCCCGCTCCATTGGTCAGAGCCCTGATCCCGCAGCCATTCAGCCGTACGGACGAGCAGTCCCGTTATTTGCTCTGCATCCTCACGATCTGCCAGACCGGCGTAAAAATCATTTGCGACAGTTTCTTTCGTAATCTTAAAAGATGTCATAAAGGCCCCCCGATCAAAACTAAACTTACATGCATACCTTCATTATAATGCAAGCAAACGACAAAAAAACAGAATATTTTGTCTGTATGTAAAAGGACGCATGAAGGGAGCCCCCGCTGCCTGTTAAAAGAGTTTCTTCTTATCCCTTTCTTCTTTTAAAATCTCAACCGCTTCCCTGAAGCGCATAGAATGCACAATTTCACGTTCACGCAAAAACCGCAGAGAATCGTTCAAATCAGGATCATCCGAAATATCAATCAGCCACTGATACGTCGCACGCGCTTTTTCTTCTGCTGCGATATCTTCATACAAATCCGCAATCGGATCGCCTTTCGCCTGAATATAGCTTGCCGTAAAAGGCACCCCCGCCGCATTGTGATAAAAAAGCGCGCCGTCATGATTCGCGTAATGATCGCCAAGCCCGGCTTCACGCAGCTGCTCCGGCGTCGCATCTTTCGTCAGCTTATACACCATCGTCGCAATCATTTCCAGATGAGCAAACTCCTCCGTGCCGATATCTGTTAAAAGGCCGATGACCTTATCAGGAATGGTATAACGCTGGTTCAAATACCGGAGAGCCGCGGCCAGCTCGCCGTCCGCTCCGCCATATTGCTCAATCAAATACTTTGCCAGCGTCGGATTGCACGTGCTGACCTTGACGGGATATTGCAGCTTCTTTTCATACACCCACATTCAAGCATTCCTCCTTATACTTGCCACGGCCATGGCCCTCGATTCCAATCCCAATCCTCACCCGCGGGGCTGTTGCCGTACTGCAAAAGCGGTCCGTAAGATGATTCGAACTGTCTTTTTAAGTGCCTCGAATAACCGGAATATTGATTAAATTGCTTTAGCGCGTCTTCATCATCAGGATGTGTATCTAAATACAGACTCAGCTCAACAAGCACAAAATCCGCTGCTTGAATCTGCTCAAGCTGGCGGTAATATTCCGCATCAACCTTTTTTGTCATGTGCGTCTCCCCCTCGATAAGGATTTTCATAAAAATCATAGAGATCCTTCCAAAGGGTGCCTTTCCTTAAAGCCTCCATCGGTGAAAACTGCTCCATATGCTCAGGCTGAAAGGTCATATAGAGGTTAGGCGGCGTTCTGTAATATTTCTTCCCTATGGGCGGACAGGGATCAAAACGGCTGTGAAAGGGCGTGTATGATTTAACAGGTGTAAACGGCTGCATATCCTTCATTCTGGCTCCTCCTTTCTCAAAAACAATGACCTTAATAGGTATGAGGCAGGAGGCGTCATTATGACAAAAATCTTAATAAGGAAGCTTGATTTGTTTTTCTATACCCGCAATCCGGAGAGGTCCCAAAAGCGTTAAACGTGTTAATTGATTTGCCATAAATAAAGGACTGTACTTCATGCCGCTTTCCAGCCAGGAACAAATCACCCCGATATGGGCGGAGGTGATATAGCTGACCAGTATCTCTTTCGGAATCTGAAGCTGTTTCTCAGATTCTTCAATGGATGAAAGCAATTCTTCGTAAATTCGTTTCTGAACGAATTCCGCCATCAGACTTCTGAATTGAGGAAGCCCTCTGTCACTCAGCATCACTTGAAAGTACTCGGCGTGTTCATGGATGTACTCAAAGAGCCTCACAAATGAAACAGGCGGATGATCCTCATCCATACTGACCGGTTCCACCGGCGTCTCAGGCTTAACCTGCCGGATCAAATCATCGAGAACCTCCGTCATGCTTTGAAACAGAAAATCCTGTTTATCCCGATAGTGCAAATAAAAAGTGCCGCGGGTCAGATCCGCTTTTTCAGTAATTTCCTGAATCGTAATCGAATTGGCTTCTTTTTCTTTCAGCAATGCGATCAAAGCGTCTCTTAAATATTTGTTCGTTCTTTTGACTCTCGGATCTACTTTATGCTTTTTAGACATTTTTTACCTCCTTGTCTAACTTTTATTTTCTTCTGGACAAATCATCAGCTGATGTCTTCTTCTAAACGTTTGCACGTTCTCTGTTTATTGACCTTTTCCCAAAATCTACTGTACCATGAACTTACATCTTGTACATGATGTAAAGTAATAAACACGGTGTTCATTACCTATTGAAACGAAGCTTCGTGACGTAAAATGAGTGCACTCCATCTGATCTACACCAGACATGAAAAAGAGAGGAGCCTTTTGACATGAATGGAAAAATCGCATTAGAAGAGCACTGGGAATCTCCTGATTTTCCGGCAACGGGAAGTCACAATTTTACTGACGATGAATATTTCAGCGCTGTCCAAAAACGATTGCAGGAATTCGAGAAACGGATTGAAGACATGGATAAAAACGGCATCCAAACGTCGATTCTCTCATTAACCCAGCCGGGGATTGAAGGAATCACCGATCCTGACAGAGCTGTGAAACTCGCCAAGCAAATGAACGATCACGCTGCGGAATTCTTCGTTTCCAAACATCCAGACCGTTTTAAAGCATTTGCGGCGGTTCCGCTTCAAGATCCTGAAGAAGCAGCGAAGGAGCTGGAGCGGGCAGTAAACGAACTCGGTTTTGTCGGCGCCTTGGTCAACGGCTACAGTAATATCGGAGACGAAAATACCGCTCAATATTTAGACGAGCCACAGGTACGCCCTTTCTGGGAGAAAGCTGCACAGCTTCAGGTTCCCGTCTATCTGCATCCGCGTATTCCGCTGCCAAATCAGCAGCGTATCTATGAAGGCTACGAAGGCCTCCTCGGCTCAGCATGGGGCTTTGGCGTTGAAACAGCAACACACGCCATCCGCCTGATTCTGAACGGCCTGTTTGACGAATACCCTGATTTGACCGTAATTCTCGGACACTTAGGCGAGGGTCTGCCATTTACGCTGCCGCGCGTCGAACACAGACTGCGCCATCAGCGCCCTGAGACCCATGGAAACCATAAAAAAGCGCCGACTGAATACCTCCGCAAAAACTTTTATCTCACAACAAGCGGCGTATTCAGAACACAGGCATTAATTGATACATTGTTAGAGGTCGGCTCTGACCGCATCTTATTCTCGGTGGACTATCCGTATGAAACGATGGAAGAAATCTCTTCCTGGTTTGACCAATGTCCAATCAGTGAAACAGACCGATTCAAAATCGGCATCGAAAACGCGGCCAGTCTTTTTAAACTTAATAGATAAAAAGAAGACCTTCGGCAGAGCCGAAGGTCTTTCTAGACTATTCAGTCCAAAATGAGGTCAGCGCGTCCAGTACGAAACGTGATCAGCCGCAAACTCATCCAGCGAGCGGGGCTCTTTTCCCGTGACACGCTTCACTGTATCCGTCACCCGGTGTTCGGCACCATGGCGAATCGCTTCTTCTAATTCCGCCATAAAGCGGGCGTAATCCGCAGGCAAACCTGCTGTTTCCATCCTGTTTTGCAGTTCGGAAGAAGAAATGCTGACATGCGTCACCGGACGTCCCGCCGCGGCTCCGATGATCTCCGCCGCTTCAGCGTAGCTCAGCGCCTCAGGTCCCGTCAAAATATGATGAGTATTATGAGGCGCAATGTCAATCAAAGCACGCACTCCTGTTTCCGCAATATCATCAGCATCAATAAAACCAAGTTTCCCTTCACCCGCCGCCGTGATGATTTGCCCCTCAGTTTGAATGGACATGCGATGCTGGACATTGATGAAGTTTTGCATGAAGTATGACGGCCGCAGCACCGCCCATTCCGGAAACCCGCGTACTGCACGATGCAATGCACCAAATACAGGACCATCCTCAGGAACAGCGGACGCGCTGAGCATCACCACACGTTCAGCACCGAGCCGCTTTGCTTCCTTTAAAAATGGAAGCACATAAGGAGACGGATCAAACACACCAACCGGCGCAACGAGATAAATCCGTTTCACCCGCTCCAAAGCAGGCGTAAAGCTGTACTCATCCTTCCAATCAAAATATACATACTCCGCATTGCTAATCTCGCCCTTTTTCCTGCTCGCGATGCGAACGCTGTAACCCTGCTCAATTAACCGTTTAGCAATCCGGCTCCCTGTCGTGCCGGTTCCTCCCGTAATCAGAATCTGATCGTGACTCATCATTTTTCATCCTCCTCTGTTTGTATAAATGTTTCAATGGTTTCTCCAAACGTCTTATTGACGACAAGCGGATTCCAATAATCCTTATAATGCAAAATGCTGCCGTCCTTCGTTTCAATCACACTGATATAGGTTTGCCGGTAAGGCAGCCCAGTCGCGATCGCATAGCCTTCACATTGAAACTCCGCAATGATCGTGTTTGTATCAGCCGAGCGATACACTGTCGGAGCAGTAAACGCAGAAATATGGATTTTATCAGGAAAATCCTTAATATAATCGTAAATGGCCGCCTTCCCTTCAATTCTTTCCGGAAATCCCTCTGGCGCATAGGGAAACTCCAATACGGCATGTTCATCCCACAGCTCTGTCCAGCTCTCCATATCCTTTTCAAGCATATATTGCATAAATTGATTCAGTGTGTCACATGCTTTTTCGTATTCCGTCATCATCATGGATCATCACCTCGTATTTTATTCTAGACCATTCAGTCCAAAAAATGCGTCAAAGGGCTAAGCACCCTTTATCAAAAAAGTCAATCAAGGACAGATAAACTCACTTCAACATAATCCTGAAGATGGTCAAAATCAGCAGAAACCTTAGCGATAAACGTCAGAGACAGCCTGCTCTGGTTTAAATAACGGGCAAGCGCCGATATATCAAGATGCTTCTTCAATTCTCCTTCAGTCTGTGCCCTTCTCAGCGCCTGATAAAAGGCCGTCTCAAGCTGTTTCGTCTGTCCTTCAAAGTACCGGGCAAGGGCCGAATCATGCGGGATTTGTTCAATAGCGCTGTTGATGATAAAACATGCCTTTGAACGTTCAGGATCTTTCAGGACATTCACACCCTCCTGAAAAATATCACGAATGGCTTCCTTGACAGAGCCCGGTGCCTCAAGCCTTTCAACAACAGCCGCGTTTTTTCCCTCAAGATACGTTTTCACAGCGGACAAAAACAGATCCCGCTTCGTTCCATACGTATCGTACAAACTCTGGCGCGCAATGCCTAAATGAGAGAGCAGCTCCTGAAGAGACGTGCCTTCGTAGCCATACTCTCCAAAAACCTCTATCGCTCTGCGTAAAACAAGCGCGGTATCGAATTCTTTATTCCTACCCAAACGAATATCACCTCCTGCAAGATGATATTACCTTTTCCAGACTGAACAGTCAAGAAAAAGAAAAAGAAAAAAACACCCTTGATCAGCAAGAGTGTCCGTTCTCCACGCTTTTTATTTATGGCCGTCTTTTCCCCAGTGCCCCATTTGGTGGTGATGGTGCCCGTAGTTACCATCATGATGCCCATAATTTCCGTCCTCATGATGGCCGTAATTTCCATCCTGATGGTGTCCGTAATTTCCATCAGGGTAATGCTGGTGATGTCCATCATTATCATAATGCATTCCGTAGCTCGGATAACTCATTGAGCTCGGATAGCCTCCGCTTGGGTAGCCGCCGAATCCTCCAGACATGCCATAACCCGGGTAGCCTGCGCCTCCATAACCTGGATGGCCCATCCCTGTATACATGCCATGGCCCGGATAGCCCGCGCCTCCGTACATGCCGAATCCCGGACCGCCTGCACCATAGCCTGGGTAAGCGCCAAAACCGGGTCCGCAGCAGAAGTGTCTTGTATCAGTCATATCCAATCTCTCCTTCACATAGGTTACAGTCCAGCGTATGAGAAGAGCTTGCAGATCGTATAGACACCTGCCTATAAACGGATAAAACAATTTCCCGGACAATAAAAAAAGCAGACCATGACAGTCTGCTCCTTTTTTATTCACCAAGATCTACGTTATGATACACCTGCTGAACGTCTTCCAAGTCCTCTAACGCGTCAATCAGCTTTTCGAACTGTTCCTTCGCGTCCTCAGGAAGTGTCACTTCACTTTGCGCAAGCATGGTCAGCTCCGCTACCGTAAATTCCTCAACGCCCGCGTTTTTAAATGCCTCCTGCACCGCATGGAATTGATCCGGCTCCGCATAGACGATCACGCTGTCATCCTCTTCTAAAATATCGCGGACATCTACATCCGCTTCCATGAGAATTTCAAGCGCTTCATCAGCCGTTTTGCCTTCCACACCAATAACAGCCGTTGCGTCAAACATGTAAGCGACAGATCCGCTCACACCCATGTTTCCGCCATTTTTTCCGAACGCCGCACGCACTTCCGGCGCCGTACGGTTCACATTATTCGTCAGCGCATCAACGATAATCATTGATCCGTTCGGCCCGAAGCCCTCATAACGAAGCTCATCATAATTTTCTTCCGCTCCGCCCTTCGCCTTCTCGATCGCACGTTCAATGATATTTTTCGGCACACTGTAAGTCTTCGCGCGCTCAAGCACAACCTTCAGCGCCTGATTGGATTCCGGATCAGGCTCGCCCTGCTTTGCCGCCACATAAATCTCACGGCCAAACTTTGCGTAAACCCGACTCGTATTTGCGTCCTTAGACGCCTTCTTCTCTTTAATATTGTTCCACTTACGGCCCATGATGTTCCACTCTCTTTCATTTATATCAATCTAAATACTGTTATTCACTTTAACCATTATACCTCAAATGCTTTGGTTGTTTCGAGTGTCTTGCGTTAGAAATAGAAGGAATGCGGTAGTTTAAAAGTACGAGACGACACAAACTTCCAATAAAGCAAGAAAAAAAGCCCTAGCTAAGGGCTTTCTTATCCGGATCAGTCATGACATGATGAGGGGAATGATCGATATACGTTGTGTTTCGATCCGTTGATTCCTTAAAATCGCCGGACTGTGTCAAGAAAGGAACCGCAATGCTTCCGCAAATAAGGGGAACAGCAAGACACAGCATCACTTTTTTCTTAATAAGCATATAAACACTCTCCTTTTTGAATATCCTCTTGCGCTTGCAGCACTTTTCGGTAAAGCACAGCAGCATCTTCAAAATGACAGCGGCTTTCAAATACAGATGCCGCACTTTGGGCACATGCTTCCACATAGGCGTGCAGATTCTTTTCTTCAAAGCAGCTCAATACATCATGAATCCTGTCTTCATCCATAACATCTTTGTACAACGCCTGTAAGAACGTATACAATTCTTTATAGTATTTATGGTGAAGCATACTAGGATATTTTTTGATATATTCTAAGCCTTCATCTATAAACTGAAACGCCTGCTGTTTTTGTCCAGCTTTACATAATGTCCAGCTTAACCCAAACAGTACTTTCGGCAGCAAGTCAGGGACCGTTTCTCTGCTTACTTTCTCCGCTTTTTGGAAGTGCTCAATTGCCAAATCATATCTTCCTGACCTGTCATAACTGTTGGCGATGTTCAATAAAGAGATGCCAATGAACCTGTCGTTTTGAATGTCCATTGCCAGCTCCAGCGCCTTTCTTAAATGCGGGAGGGCTTTATCATAACATCTGAAGTCATCATAATTTCCCGCTACGATAAACAAGCTTTGTATTCTTCTCATGCTATATAACGGATGATCTTGATAAATGTCTAAGGCTTGAAGGATATGATGCATCGACACATGAGTTTGTTTCATATTGTAGTATGCTTCTGCCACTTTAAAATGAAATTCCGCTTTCTCGATTTCATCTGTTACAAACGGAAGCTCCTTCTCCGCCTCACGGTAAGATCCAATCGCTTCAACATATTCTTTCTGATCAAATTCATACATGCCGCGGAAAAACAAAGAGTAGTATTTCAAAAGGCCTGTGAGTTTTTTCTGAGGGGCTTCAATCGTTTCTAAAAGCTCTGTCACTGTAGGGCGATTCCCGTATGTTTGTCCCGGCTCCAAATAATCCAGCATCAGCTGGTGCCGAAAACACATGAGAGAATAATAGATCAGCAAATCCTGATCCTCTTCCATCTGCTGAATGTCCTGCTCCACCTCCGCTTTCAGCACCTCAGCATCCGGAACACTGAACTGGCGAATCATCTTGTACCATTCATTAATCTTAACACCAACACGCGAAGACGGTATCGCTTGCTTCACTCGCTTCCCTCCCTCTCTGTAAGATATGTCATATTCTATCAATCCCAAATTTTGAAAACAATACGAAAGGAAGAAATTGTTTTTTCATTCTGTCAATTTGTTTTTCTCCGCAAAAAAGGACCCCATGGAAGGGTCCCGTGTCATTCTTTTTTCATATACGTTTTCACTGATCGTACACCACAACAAAATCCTGAACCTTCACTTGTTCCTCAGGCAAATCAAACTGATAAAGCATCTTCTTAGAATGGATATCAAACACACCCACGTACCCGCCAATGCCCTTTTTATGCTCTTCCTGGGCAACAACATACAGTTGATTCCCCTTAAACTTTGCATCCATATAAGGGAATTTTAAGCCGTATGTGCGAAAAGAAAAGTCCTTCCCATACTCAAGCAGGTTCGCTTCCCCCTCTTTGTCTTCGTACGTCACATAAAAACTGCCGCTTTCTTTGTCATAGTACACGGTATCAGCATCTTCAAGATCATCAGGATAAGAAATATACTTCGTCTTCCATGTCCCTTTTTCAATCACAGTCAGTTCATGCTGCGAGCTCGCGACAATAAATTCCTCCGAGTCTGCGAATTTATCAGCGTATGAGGCTAAGCTCAGGGTCTCTATGATTTCCTCTGTGTTTCTGTCAATCACGTAAATTGCCATGCCTTGAATGACATAAATATAATTCTCGTCACTCGACCCCATCGTGACAAGCGAAGGCAAGGTGAGGTTATATTCCTTTTTCGTTTTTCTGTCGTTTATGCAGATGTCATTCCCCGTCGTATCAACGTTATATGCCTTAACAGAGACATCCTTTCCCTCATACCAAAACGCAAATGGATCTGACAGCGGATGCTTTTTTATGGCATCCTTCTCCAGCGTGTAATAAAAGGACTCATGTTCCGCTAATAATACAATGTCTGTTGATGCGTAAGACTTCGTTTGGATGTACGGCACATCCGCCACCTTGAACGTGCGCCTATTAAATCTTTCGCCTGTTGAGGTTGAGAGCAGCGTGCTTTCGTTCATGAAGGGATTGGAGTAAATAAAAAAGATGCGGTCTTCTTTGGGATGAATGGCGGAAGTTTTGACAGGATACGCATTCTTATTTTGAGAGTAAATATATGCAATCGACAAAAAAACACTTGCGAGCAAGCCTAAAAATACAAAACGCCTCTTCATGCAAACAACTCCTAGAAAATGGTTAAAACCTATATGTAGTTTTCAACCTGCTCTGCACGTTTTCCTTGTAATCTAATAAAAAAAGAACTTCTCAATGGAAGTCCTCACTTATTTTTCTCATAGGATTGCTTGATCAATCCCATGATATATTCAATGTGTTCGTCGTCCTTTATGAAAATCTCATAGTCGCCATTTCCCCAGTGGCCGGTCTCAGAGACATCCCGCATTCTCTCTTCAGGATCCTGCAATTCTCCCTTTTTCATATTCACCCACACCTTAAGTCCGCTTTTTAAAAGAGAAATATCCACGAAGTTCCGCTTATTTGACGTAAACGCAATATAAATCTTCGTCGGTTTGATTGAAATATGATCGTCCAAATTTAAAATGAATTCCTTTAGCTGCTGATAAAGCTCTATGATGTCAAATGGCTTATCTGCAAGGTGATCCTCTTCAGAAAACACTTTAATTTCTTTACTGACCTCTTGAATGGTCTCACTTTGCCTCGAAATGGTCTTAATCGACTCGGATACGCCCTCAGCTTTCATTTGATTCATATGAATCAGACCATTTTCATATCTTTTAATCTCCCACAATTCAATTGGAAGATCTTTAAAATGGATGGATTGCTTTTGATACACTGTAAAAACAGGTGAAATAAAAATGACCTTAGACTGCGACCAGTCCACATCATCCCGCTTTAAAGGACGATCATGAGTCTCATTGTATTCAAGAATAAAATCAGCTTTATGATTAAGCATCGCCGCTAAATAAGCATAGCCTTGGTCAACAACACTAAAGTTCTTCGTATTTTTATACTCAATAATCACGAAAGCATTCGTCTCATCATCAAACGCTAACGTATCAATGCGAAAATTACTGATTCTAAATTCAGATTTTACAAACCTGAGACCTAACATCTTCCGAAGATTGGTTTCACATAAATCCTGAATCTCTTTTTCTTTTTTAAACGGCTTCTCGCAAATATCTTCTATCTGATTTTGGTTGTTTACTTTATAGAGATACATGCTAGGCTCCTTTTACTAGTTCCATTAAGGTTTCTAAAGATAGACTTGAAACCGGATTTTGCGTTTTCGTTTTCAGCGTACTGCCAATCAAATAAGAATAGTCACGGCACTCTGCCAATTGAAACCGGACTCTATTATTCGTTTTAGTGATCTTGGCGGGTTCATCAGATTCCCAAGCGTCAATGATCTTGTAAACATTTAAAATCACACCGCTCCGAACAACAATTGCTTGTTTACATTCCTTTGCCCTGGATAATTTCATATCCCAGTTCCCGCAGGCGCGGTTTGTTAGCGTGTCGCCTTTTTGAATATCCTTGATCTTTATGATTAAGAAATCTTTATCCAAATGAGCTCTTCCCCTTTTTATTGATCTATCGTCATCATATCAAATCTGTGCATATATACACATGCCAAACGACTCATTTTTCCATCGAAACACGTTTCCACAGCCATTCTTATCCTGCTCCGTGGTAAAATTTTGATATTGAGCGAACAAAAGAAGGGAAATGGTCATGAAAGTACTTGAAGCGAAAACACTGCTTTCGGAAGCGACAAATCGTGCAAAAGAGTACAAAGAACTAAGAACCCAAATGGTCAATTTGAGAAAAGCCTTAAAAAGCGTCGCCGATCTTGGCGACAGCGAATTCTCAGGAAAAGGCGCCAGCAATATCAAAGCCTTCTATCACGACCACGTCGGTGTCACCGACCAATGGATCGACTACATCGACATGAAAATCGCATTTTTCAACAGCATCGCCGGAGCCGTTGAGGATAAAGCCCTCTCTGACGCATACATCGAAGAATCCTTTCTGGAACATGAGCTGGCAAACGCCCACAAAAAATCGAAATCCATCATGTCCGAACAGAAAAAAGCGATGAAAGACATCCTGAACGATATCAACGACATCCTCCCGCTCGACCTGTTTTCAACAGAAACCTTCAAAGACGAGCTGGCCGATGCCAACGACAAACGCAAAAAAACACTGGAAAAATTGGACGCCTTAGACGAAGACCTGCAGACAGAATACGCCCTGTCAGAACCAAACGAACAATTCATCAAGTCCGACTTCCAAAAGCTCCAAGAAGCAACGGGCAAAGGCAAAAACGCCACACCCATCCACTACAACGCCAAAGCGTACCGTGAGAGTGACATACATAAGAAAAAAGGCGACATTGAAAAGCGGACTGAGGCTTACTTGAAGATTAAGAAAGAGGAAGCGAAGGAACGAGAGATTGAAAAACTGAAAGAAAGACTGAAAAACTACGATTATGCGGATGCCGATGAATTCTACGAAATGGCAAAAACGATCGGCTATGAAAATCTGACAGCAGAACAACAGAGATACTTCACCCAAATTGAAAACACGCGTGAGTTTGAAGCAGGCTTCAAAGGGGTCGCCGTCGGCCTTTACGATTCAGGAAAAGACGCGGTCACAGGCCTGTGGGATATGGTCACAGATCCGGGCGGAACCGTTGAAGCCATTACAGGAGCGGTGGCTCACCCGATCAAAACGTATGAAGCCATTTCAGCAGCAATCGAAGAATCGTATCAAAAAGACATGGTGAATGGTGACACCTACTCACGAGCAAGATGGGTGTCATATGCGGTTGGCACTGTTGTCACATCAGTTGTCGGCACAAAAGGCGTAGGCGCCGTCTCAAAAACCGGCACAGCCGCCAAAGTGACGACCAAAGTCAAAACAGCAGCAAGCAAATCAGCAAAAGCCCAAAAAGCCATAACGGTCTCAAAACAAACCGTTGATCACATCAAACAAAAAGTAAACACAGGCATTGAAGTATCAAAAAAACACGTCAAAACCAAGTTAAATCAAATCGGAGATCTCACACTTGCGGATATTCTCCCCTATCATCCCCGTCATGACTTAGTGCCGGCAAGCATTCCTTACAACGCAGTCAATGGGGTCACACTTAAAGAGGGACTGCAGAAATTCGCCAAAGTCATCCTGCCGAAACCGTACGGAACGTCATCAAGCGGAAGACGAACTCCAGCGCCACATGTATCGCCGGTAACCGTCAAATACGGCGAGCATTATGCAAAATGGAGCAGAAAGAAAGTGCTGAAGCCAAATGTTGTCTATAAAACAAAAGAAGGCTACACGTACACCACTGACAACTATGGTAGAATTACAAGTGTCAAAGCCGACTTGCAGATGGGAGAAGCAAAACGTAACCAATATGCACAGTCTAAAGCAGGTAAACCAGACCGGCTGACAGATGACGACGGAGGCCATTTAATCGCCACCCAATTCAAAGGCTCAGGCCAGTTCGACAATATTGTGCCGATGAATTCTCAGATTAATAGGAGCGGTGGTAAATGGTACAAGTTAGAACAGGCATGGTCGCAGGCGCTTAAAGAAGAGCCTCCAAAAAAGGTTACTGTCACAATTGAAAATGTGTATGAGAGCGATTCGTTAAGACCCACTTTATTTGATATAACATATAAAATTGGAGAAGAAAGAACAAAGAGCATAACAATTAGAAACCAATTTGGAGGCTGATGAAAATGGAAACTGCTAAAATGGAACAACTATATCAAAAGATTGCTGAAAAAATAAATGATATGATTCCCACTGAATGGATGAGGGTTACTCTATATGCCGAAATTTTGGATGACTCCAGAGAAGTTTATTTTTTCTTTAACACACAAGAAGACGAAGAATATATTTATTCACACGATATTCCAGAACATTTCCAAGTGAGTAATCGAATTTACAAAAATATGCTACTAGACCTTCAAAATTTATTTGATGAATTAAGGGATGAATTTAAAAAGCAATCCTCAGATACTTGGACTAACCTCACACTAAATTTAGAGAGAAATGGGGAGTTCTCAATTGATTATGATTATGAAGATGTACTCGCTTCAAAATATACTGATACTGAGCGACAAGTAATTTGGGAATATAAGCACTTGGGAATTACGCCAATAAGCGAGAGCAGCAGAAAGTTCCTTGAACAATATCTAAATGAACAATCGGATAATTAAATGATCAAAATGTAGTTTTTTACGTACAGATATTAAAGATTATCCAATATTAAATAATGTCATCATCGAATCGAAGTTAGGGGTTAATCTATTGGAAACTCAGAAGAAAGTGGGGGAATTATATCAAAAGATTGCTGAACATCTAAATGAAATGATTCCATCTCAATGGAAAAAGATCATTTTATATGCTGAAATACTTGATGACTCAGCAGATATATACTTTTATTTTACAACACCAAACAACAGCGATTATTTATTTTCTCATTATATACCTGAACACTTTGATGTGAGCAAAGAGATTTACGATCAACTGCTAATTGAACTTCAAGAGCTATTTGAAGAACTAAAAGAAGAATTTAAGCTAGGCAATCAAGATATTTGGACAAATCTCACTTTAAAATTAGAAAACACCGGAAAGTTTTCAATTGATTATAATTATGACGATGTTTTATCGTCTGAACTTGATGACCTTCAAAGACGAGATGTTTGGAAATATCAAAATTTAGGGATATTGCCTAAAGATGAGGACGATAAAGAATTTGTAATAAACTACTTCGGTCTATAAATCAAAAATGGCTCAGCTTTTTACTGCTGGGCTATTTTTTATAACTAGGATTTCTCGACGATTGGAGGTGAAAAAGGTTGGAAACTAAGAAAATGCAAGATTTGTATCAGATTATTTGTGAGAAATTAAATGACATCATACCCTGTGAATGGACAAAAATCTATCTTTATGCAGAAGTTTTAGATGACTCCACCATGATTCATTTCCACTTCAAGACACCAGAAAAACAACAACTTATTTATTCACAAGATACACCTGCCCGATACAACATAAGTAAAAATGTCTTCAAAACTTTATTGAGGGAAATTAGAGAACTTTTTGAGGAATTAAGAGTTGAGCACAAAAATAATAATGATCAGGTTTGGACTAACCTTACATTAACATTGGAAAGAAGCGGAAGGTTCCAACTTGATTATAATAATATTTTGGCATCTGAGTTAGATGGGTATCAAAGAATTGCATTATGGGAGTACAAACTCTTGGTATCTTGCCTGAAGACGAGGAAGATCAAGAATTTTTAATTAGCTACCTAAATCTATAAATTTGATATAGCTCTTGAAAACTGGAGGTTAGCATGGATACAGAAAAAATGGGTGAATTATATCAACAGATAGCAGAAGGCATTAACGAAATCATTCCTTCTGCATGGGAAAAAGTCATTCTTTATGCAGAAATACTCGACGATTCTTCTGAAGTTTTCTTTTATTTCAATCCCCCGCAAAGTGAGGGTTATATATATTCTCATAATATTCCTGAACATTTTCATGTTAGTGAGGACGTTTATGATGAATTATTATTACAATTACATGACTCATTTGAGGAATTACGAGATGAGTTCAAAGAAAATAACCAGGATGTCTGGACGAACTTAACACTTCAGCTAAAGATGAACGGAAAATTCTCAATAAAATACGATTATGAGGATGTTTTACAATCTCAATACACAATATCTCAGCGGAAAGCAATTTGGGTTTATGAACACTTAGGAACCTATCCTAAGAGAGAGTCGGTAAAAACTTTTTTAGAACAGTACATACAGTCTAAAAGCGAACATTAGGAGGATAAACGATGTCACTTCCATCATTTAAATATAATCCAAACCCGATAGCATTAAACGTAATTAGTAAAGAAAGGACCATCTGCCCTGTGGTCCTTTCTAATCTAATAAGTATTAAATTTTAGATTTTTCTTGTGAATTATCCTGGTACAAAGTGTTCTACAAAACAAACCCCACAAGCAAAGCTTTAGAGGATGTGTTCTTATAACTAGTTATTTCAAACCAAATATTTTTTTAAAATAAAAAAAGATGGTTAGCCATAGTTTCTTTTCATTGCTTTTCTTTTCTAAAGGTATGTTAAAGGAGTCGTTGTTTTTCTTATCCTTAATCTTGATATGTTCTTTGGGGTTCTTCTCCAGATTATTGATAGAAACACTCTCCACAACTTCTTTTTTATTATTCTTCAAATTCTTCTTAGATTCCTGAACTGAAGATTTCGAAATTTTTGGTTGGTTAGACCCCTTGAAATGATCTAATATAGATTCGAGATCCATAATCTTTTTTGATAAAAGAAACTCATCTCTCACGATGTTAATTCGTTCATCATCCACGAATAAAAGAAAAGCAATATAGTTGTTTTTGCGTTCTACTTTCTCAATCTTGAAAAAGGTTGAAGGGAAGATCCATTTTAACTCAGAAAAGAGATTTTTACTCTTTGTCTTGCTATTGCCATAACCATAATACAAATTTTTCTCGCTATATATCGAGTCTTTTCCCAATTGGCACAAAAATAACGACTCATTATTGTCTCTTCGTATGATCCTGTTGAATTTAAAATCCATTTTCACAGGAAAAAAGCCATATTCACATACTTTTTTTGCCTTAGGAGTTTTTTTGCCGGAACATCTTTGGATAAATCCTTTGTTATCCATGACAAAAAGAGAATCTAACCGAAGCATTTCCACTAATTCGTAAGGGATCTGTTTTCTCCTTTTCTCAGTATGAAATTGCTCGTAACCAAATCTTTGGATATGGAAGATCCAAAGAACAGGATGACCAAGCTTATTATAATCCTGAGTTCGTTCTTTGACTTCCTGAAATTCTATTTTGGACGCTTGGAACTCTACTACAAGAGTTTTTGATTTTCCACAAATGACCATATCTGCTCTTCTATTTGGAACGAGACACTTTTCCAGATCAACTTTTAGATTAGGATATTTCTTTTTCAAAAAATCATAAAATCGCTTCTTCATTTCGTAGTGCTCTTTACTTTCATTTTCCCCCGAAAAAGGGCAGTCAACTAAAGTTTTGTGAGCAAAATGTGGGTGATTAATTTCGCCCTTCCTATATATCATTTTACTATTGCAATGCGGGCAATAATAAGTATCTCCTTTAGATAACTCTTCCCACGCATAGACAATTTCTTGAGATTCATTTAGCGCTTTTATTTGCAGTGTCTTTCCCCTTCCTTTCTACGAAAAGCGGAAACATAACAATTTGAAACCGCTCATTAATTCCTCAAAGCACATCCCTTTGACCCTTAGTTCCATATCACTTATTGTAACAAAAAAAGCTTAGCTCTTGAGGCAAAACTGTTTAAACTCCCACCTTTAGCAACTCTGATAATTTTTAGATAAAAGAAAACACAATTCCTTATATTTGAGATGAAATTAAGGGGGCGGAATTTTATTTTAAAATGGCTGAAGTGTTTTACCATATGAAACAAACCCATGTCTCAATGCACTATTCTTCTCAGGCGTATAACATCTATAAAACACACGACCTTTACTCAGTCCGCCGCATACAATGCCATTTTGTGATCGCAGGAAACTACGACGATTTAGAAAGTCATGAAAAGGCGCTCCCTCACCTCGAACAGGCACTAAAAGGCGCACGGCTTCTTGAAAGCAAAAACAAGCGGATTTACGGCCAAGCTTTATTCAATATCGGAAATTGTTATCTTAAAATGGGCGAATTGACGAAAGCAGCAAAATACATGGAGAAATCGATTCTCCAATTCAAAAAATCAAATTTCAACAACTTGACACAAGCTTACCACGATTTAGCCTTAATTTATTTTCTTCAACATAAACAAGAACAGGCAATGGATTGTTTCAGAAAAGGCGTACGCTTCGCATGTAAATTCAACGATGACCTATTTAAAATCATGTTTGAAGGATTACAGGCGCTATTTATCCAAAAAGGAGAAGCATCCATTTTATTAAATGTTTTCAACAAATTAGAGACATCCCAAGGATATCCTTATATGGAAGAGTTGGCATTATTAGCCGCAAAGTTTTATACTGAAGTTGGGCAGATGGATGATTCTGTTATTTGTTTCAAAAAGATGGTTCATGCCCGCAAACAAATTCAGAGAGGCGATTGTTTGTATGAAATTTAAACTGACGTTGTGCGCTGTAGTTGCTTTGATGGGTGTAAGCTTTATCAGTTCTTCCTTAGAAAATGAAGTAAATGTGGCATCCAGAAACATGACAAGCAAAGCTGCAAACGATTCAACGAACTCCCTAACAGACAAAGCCATCTTTGACAAGGACATGACGATTGCAGAAAACGGAACGCTTGGGTAAGGACAAGACGCAGCTTTTGGCTGCGTCTTCTTTTCTGAAGAATGTGATTACAAGGTGATAGTATGTTTTATGTTGAAACTCTCATATGCAAACCAAACAAACTCATAACCGATTTATCTGATTTGCCTAACAAGATCGATACTTATTTCATACCTATTGATCATTTCCATGAACTAAGAGAAATAAAAACTAGATCTTGATTTCAACTATATAGACGGAGCCATTCAATTCAAATACGGAGATCAATATTTGCTGGATGTTATACATTGGGACCTAGTTAGTCGATCAATTATGGGCTTACTTACTGAATGTAATGGAAGAGGTTTTAAATAAAGGCGAAGGAGAAACTTATTTTCCAGATCAGCCTTTAAAACTACATATGAAAACAATCTCAACCGATTTAATGCTTTTTCATATTGAAACACAAAAAAAAATTGTATTGCCTAAACAAGCATGTTTCAGTACTTTACTAACAGAGGCTCTGGCATTTTTTAAATCGATGGATAAAGTTTATGATTATCACTGCCACTATGAATTAAACAAAATAAAAGACTTAAAAAAAAGATAGGTGGAAGCGATGTATAGCCAATTAAGAGAAATTGTAAATCTCTTAGAAAAGAAAAATAGCCACGGTCAAACAAATATACTTTCTGTTGAACACTTCAAAGAACAACAAGACAATCTAAATGACTTATCTGCAATAATAAACGATATGGATAACTTTTAACGCATTGATCTTAACAATGTTCAAGATGCTGATCAACTCCTGTTCGAAATCCACCAAATGATGACCTCACTATGAATGGCATATATCCGAAATTAGTTTTAAATATAAAATTATCAAGAAAAACAAAGAAACTTAAGCCTTTTCTAAGTTCCAACACAGTCACACACTCCACTTGTGATGAGTGCTGTCGGTCAATAAATTAAGAGTAGTAGAATGCACCTTTGAAACAGAAATAAATACTCTCATGCACTAAACCAATATTTAAATGTATTATACTTAGAAATACACTAGCATTTAAACTATAAGATGAAGAATCAACGACCCCATATAAGAAGTAAAATTTTGTATTGAAGATTATTTATGATTATAAAAAATTAGTGTATAATCTTATATGCGTGTGGCTAGATTTTTTCGCTTGTGTTTCGCAAGTGTTGACAAAAATGGTAGAGGCATTTGCTTCTCCGACTCTCCGTATTACCATGTCGGTAAATTTGCTGATGTGTACAGTTTTCAACGCCTAATGAGTAGCCACACGTTATTAATTGAGGGAGTATTAGATAATGAAATTTAACGATATAGAAACACGAAACGACCTTGCAGATTTTCTGAAAATTCCGAAAAGTCAACTTAGTTACTTATTGTATTTTAAAGACGTTAATAATTCATACACATCGTTTGATATAAGTAAGAAAAATGGTGGCATACGTAAAATTAAAGCTCCAACAGACGAACTAAAAGAAATTCAAAGAAAACTTGCAGAAGCCCTATACAAACATAGGGAAAAAAAGCAGAATAATAACAACATCTCTCATGCATTTAAAAAAGACAAGAGTATTATAACAAACGCAAAAATACATCGTAATAAAAGATTTGTTTTGAATATTGATTTAGAAAACTACTTTGAAAGTTTTCATTTTGGTCGTGTCAGAGGTTTTTTTGCTAACAATAAAAATTTCCTCCTACCTATGAAAGTAGCCACAGTTATAGCACAAATATCATGTTATGATGGAAAGCTACCTCAAGGTGCTCCAACGTCTCCTATCATCTCAAACTTAATTAGTGAGATACTTGATCGAAGAATAATGAAAATTGCAAAGAAATATAAACTGTATTATACACGTTATGCGGATGACTTAACGTTTTCGACCAATGATAAAAATTTTTTAAATCTACAAACGGAATTCTATGAAGAAATATCTGAAGAGATAACAAACTCTGGATTTAAAATTAATGATAAAAAGAACAGGTTACAGTTTAGGGATTCTAGACAGGTGGTAACTGGACTTGTTGTTAACAAAAAAATAAATGTAAATAGAATTTATTACAAGGAAACCAGAGCAATGGCTCATCAACTCTATACACATGGAAAGTTTGAAATTAATGGTGAACCCGCCACCCCTAATCAGTTAGAAGGAAGATTTTCCTTTATAAATCAACTAACTTGGTACAATAACAAAATAGATGGTGAAAAACATACTTTTTATAATTTAAGTTCGAGAGAATTACAGTATCAAAAGTTTCTATTTTATAAATACTTTTTTGCTAATTCCAAACCATTAATTGTAACGGAAGGTAAAACGGATATAGCTTATTTAAAATCGGCATTAAAGAATCTCTATGCAGAATATCCTAATTTAATCAATAGAAATAGTGATGGAACATTTGAGTTCAAAGTATCTTTTCTAAAAAAAACAAAGAGATTAGCATACTTTCTAAAGATTAACCAGGATGGCGGCAGTGCACTAAATAATATTTATGATTTTTATAATGATAGTAAAAGGAACAAGTCTACTCCTAATTATCTGCGTATTTTCAAGGAATTAAGTAACACTTCACCGGAAAACCCTGTAATTTTAATGTTTGATAATGAAATTAAAAGCGAGGGAAAAAAACCTATAGGTAGTTTTCTTAATCATGCAAAGCTTAATTTTAAAAAGAAGACCAAATTAAGCAATGATTATATGGTTGATATCGTAGATAATCTATACCTCTTAACTGTACCTTTAGTAAAAGGAAAATCAGAATGTGATATAGAGGACTTATTTGATGATGGTGCTCTTTCACAAATAATTGATGGAAAAGAATTCACTAAAGAGAATGACTATGATCACTCAAAATACTATGGCAAAGAGATCTTCTCAAAGTATGTTGAATCTGACTATTCCAATATTAACTTTGATAGATTTAAATCGGTCTTAGATAATATGAACTTTATAATAGACACATACAAGAAAGAACATTTAAATAAAGAACACAGTTTAGACACAATAAACACAGATAACAGTAATAAGGATCAAGTTCCTTTAGAAATATAGTTTTTAAAAAATGGGCTTCACTATAGTGCGGTCCATTTTTTTTGTTAAAAATTTTTCATACCTTGTAATATATTATATTGTTTTATAACTATAATATTTTATCTTCAAAAAATGAAAGGGGATGTGCATATGGACAAAGAAACCTTTTTTACAAATGCAATTATCAGAAAGAGTACAAGAGGTTAATAATCCTTTTACACGACTATGATTAAAAATAATTCAGTAAACAAATCGGTATTCCTTCAGTTATATTCAGTAAATATGAAATAGATGCATGAAGGGGACTATCTGTATTATAAAGCTGACAAAAAATACTCTCCACTCAAGAAAGAATTTTTATATCCTAGGAACATCCACGATGCTCTAAAAAAGCCAATTAAACATGTTGAAGAAAAAGAGTTCCTTTTTCTTAATAAACGAATCTACAACAAGGGTTTAAAGTATGCTAACAAGAGCACCAGGATGAATACCGAAGTGTACGAGGAATTTAGCAGCTTTTGCGAGGAATATTACTCACATCTAAAAATGCAGGATGTAATTGGTTTTTAAAATTCACGTAATTATTACCATTATAGAAAATCCACCTATCTTTCTAACAAATATGCACTATTATTATTTAAATTTCTATTTAAAAAGGTCCTAATTATTAATTCGTCACTTTTAAGATAGAGATAGACAATAAGTGCCCTGAATTACAAAAACTGCTAACTTACTGTAGCAGCTTTTTGTATTAATCTATTGTTTTTCTTTTATTAAACAAAATTGAAATCGGACAATTCCTGTTTATAAATGAGAGTTTTTAGAAATTATTCAAAATGTTTATTTTCAAGCCAATATAAGTCGATGAAAAGAAAAGGCCGTTTACTTCTTTTGCTATAATTTCATAGCCTTCTCTCCTATCAAATCTATTATTTCTCTTCGAGTATTTATGTTTTAACCAGTCTATTAATTGAAAAAAAGCATTGAAAGATAGGATTGCCAAACTTTTGTATCTGTATTACTCTTGTTAATCACTCATTCCTCAATCTTAATTTTTTAATGTGAGTTCCGTTGATTCTGTCTACCTTTTTGCTTTCTCTAATAATATTAACATTTATTTTAACTAACTCTATTTCATAAGAATAATATCAATAAATATGTAAACGTAATATTCTTTTACTGATAGAGGAAAGGTTAAATGTAATCATATAGTTCTGTACAGGAAGCAACAATCATTTAAGTCTCTCACTTCCCTTTAATCAATAAAATAGTGACATTCTCACTATAGTAGCCGAAAATTGTTCTATTAACAGTTATATTAAATCACTCCTCCATTATCCAAATATCGAATGGCGGTCGTGATTAAAGAAAGGCAACGCTTGTAAAAATAATGGTAATGTCTATTATCCTCAATATCAACTTTTGTGGTTTCGTGATGACGGATCCTAAAGTTGTTTCCAATTTTTGTAAGCTCGTGAAATTCATTTTCAAATAATTTTTTAAAGGGTTCCTTGTTACTACTCATATCTTCAGTAATTCTATTTATTGATTTTTTCTTATCTAGCGTTGGTGAATAATATGTCTTTAGTCTTTCCAAAGCATCCCAAAGTTTTTCAACAGCAATATTTAAATTCTCTTTCTCATAATACCTACTAGCTTCCTGAAGTAGTTCTTTCAGTCCTGCCTCGCCAATCGAAGCCCATGAACTATTTGTTATGTGACTAGTTACCAAGCTTTCAATTTTTCCATTATTTAACCTCAGAGAAATACTATTCAAATTAAATATTGTATTAATATCTGCCGCAAAATCACTATTACAGTACTTTTCAAAAAACTCTATTGCATCTATCACATTATAAGGCGAAGTGGACAAGACAAATTCTTTGGGGCTATCAGTTTCGACATATTTATTCTCTTTATTAAAGCATTTGGGAGTATAAAACATCTTTATATCTTGAAGAATTTCTTCACTTACTAAAACATCATATTCCCATCCCGTTTCGCTTACCTTTCTAATTCTGGAATCATATTTCTCAAAGATTTTGTAAATTTGATTTCTTGCTTCCCGTTTAATTTTAAATACTATTTCTTTCTGTTTTATCGCTTTCTTATTTCTTTGAGAAAAAGGAACAAACATGTAATTTTCTGCTTGATATATTCTCCAACTATACACATCACGGTTGGAGATTTTCTCGGCAGGATATAGTTCATAGCCATCATGCTGTAATAATTTATTTATCTCAGTAAGAAAATCCATCCAATACCCTTTTTCAATTCTAACTGCCGGATGAAATATTTCACAAATAAATCTCAAGTATATTTCATCGTTCCCATCTTTTAAATGAAACCGTTCGTCCTCAAACACCCAACAATATGGGTAATCATCATTGTTTATCGTGTGTTGCCATATATCACCTTCAGCATCTGAAAATCTATAATCAGAACTTGGCATACTTTTTAAATCATATAATCTTTTTAGAAATTCAATCTCATCCATTTGTCCGGAATAAGGATAAGTAACTTTTTTCGTTTCAAATATTTCTTCTATATCCATTCCGTTTTGAAACAAATCAAGAATATCACGCTTTGTAATCTCGCTAATCCGGTTCACAATTACGAATCATTCCCCTTTCAATATTATCCAAAAGAAAACTACTTGCATAAAACAATTTCAAACAATAAGTTTTGTCTTCCACTATAAAGTTTATGTATGCTCTAAATCTTTGTTATCAAAGCAAAGGGGCATTCCCAATCTATTTAGCCTTCTCATCAGAAATGGTTTTAATAGGGATTTCCATAACTCTCCTTCTTTATGTTTGTATATTTAACAGACATAAAACTAAACTTGGCAAGTATAGGGTAATTTTTTGAACAATAATAGCTCTAATACCCTTTACAGAAGATAATATAGCGGTCTTTTCAAAAAATAACTTTGATTTTTTAATATAGGCTTCTGTAAAATCATATTACAGTCCAAGCAAGCACTAAAAACATATACCTCATTGGATGAATTAATCATCAGGAGGAACATACGTGGTGAGATTCAAGATGAGGAATACAAAATGCTCATTGATTACAAAAATTTACAGATTAAAGAACTAATGAAGAAAGAGTAACATTAGAAAAAAGGTTGCTTGATTAAAGATAAAACGATGGCCTATCAAAGCTGATTCAGCAAATTAAGGAATCACTAAAAAAACTGTCCTCGATGAAAAAATGGTACACAAACTTATAGAACGAATAGAAAGAAATAAAAGAAGATGGAAGTCCGAGAATTTTTTAAAGGTTCTCGGATCACTATATATCTTCTTTTTTACTCAATAATTCTCATGAATTCTAGGTCTGATTTATAATTTCTTTTTTTAGTGTTGATTATTCGTCGTTTAGTACAAGCAATACACAACACTCCACATGATTCGTATGCGGAAACATATCCACAGGCTGCACTTCGCGCGTCGCATACCCGCCATCCTCAAGCACCCGCAAATCTCTCGCAAGCGTACCCGGATTACAGGACACATACACTACCCGCTTCGGCTTCATCTCCACAATCGTCCGCAGGAGGGCTTCGTCGCAGCCTTTTCTTGGCGGGTCGACGACTAGCGTATCGGCCGTGATACCTTCTTCATACCATTTTGGAATCACGGTTTCCGCTTCTCCAACCGCGAACTCTGCGTTTGTGATGCCGTTTAATTCAGCGTTGCGTTTGGCATCCTCAATTGCTTCCGGCACAATTTCAACGCCGTACACTTTTTTCGCCTGCTTCGCCAGGAAGAGAGAAATCGTTCCGATGCCGCAGTAGGCGTCGATGACGGTTTCTTCACCTTGCAGCTCTGCGTACTCAAGCGCTTTGTCGTAGAGCACTTTTGTCTGCTCCGGGTTGACTTGGTAGAACGATCTGGCAGAGATGGCGAATTTGACGTCTCCGATGAGGTCGTAGATGTATTCTTCGCCCCAGATGACGTTTGTTTCATTGCCGAAGATGACGTTTGTTTTGTTTGGGTTGATGTTTTGCACGATAGATTTGACGTGCGGGAATTGCGCTGTGATGTCTTCGATAATCTTCACTTTGTTTGGGAAGTCGTTTGTTTTTGTGATGAAGACGATCATCATTTCACCCGTAACGACGCCGTATCTGACCATGATGTGGCGGAGCCAGCCTTTGTGGCGTTCTTCGTTGTAGGCTTTGACACCGTAGTTTGCGCAAATGTCTTTGACGGCTTGAACGGCTTCGTCGTTTTTGGATTGCTGGATCAGGCAGGCGCTCATGTCGATGATATCATGGCTTCTTTGCTGATAGAATCCGGCGACGAGTCCGCCTTCTCGTTCTCCCACCGGCACCTGTGCTTTGTTTCTATAGTTCCATGGGTCTTCCATGCCGAGTGTCGGGTGCACGGTGACGTTGGACAGGTCCAGCTTGCCGATCCGTTCTAAGACGTCTTTGACTTGTTTCTGTTTAAACAAGAGCTGGCCTTCGTAGGTCATGTGCTGAAGCTGGCAGCCGCCGCATTGCTTGTAAATCGGGCATGGAGCGTCGGTCCTGTGCGGGCTTTCTTCCTTCAGTTCGATCAGGCGGCCGAAGGCGAAGCCTTTTTTGACGCGTGTGACTTTGATTTGGGCTTTTTCTTCCGGCAGAGCGTTCGGCACGAAGATCGGGAAGCCTTGCACCTTTGCGACGCCCGCTCCTTCGTGCGTCAAATCTTCAAATGTCACGTCGTAGTATTCATTTTTTTCTACTGGGGGTTTCATTTTCATGTATGTTCACCTCTTGTTTTAAGCGAAAGAAAAACTTGGCCTATTAAAGCCAAGTTTCAGCGTGTAGGCAAACCTTCGCATTCGTTGTCAGGCCTGTGCTCCGATGCTCGTTCTTCCTAGACTTCAAAGGTTTTCAATCACGCTGAAAAGATGACAAAATCCTAAAACGAAAACTGTTTTAGGATTTTGTCAACATTCTGAGCTTGGCTTACAAAGCCAAGTTTTAGTCATCCAGCTGTTCCGCTTTCTCTTTCGGCATGGCGACGTGAATGTGTCGATACAGATTCACGAATTCGCCCGGCAGCATGCCGCCGTACTCGCCGTCCAGGTTCAGCTGCATCTTTTCTGATACATTGACTTTCACGCGGTTCGCTTTTGTATAAATAATGTGCTGGTCGTTGATGTGTTCGCCGCGGAGCGCCATCGATGCGACTCTGATAAATTCAGCAAGGTTTGCTTTCTTTAATATCATCAAATCAAACATGCCGTCATTCAGGCTGGAATCCGGCGCGAGTTTTTCGAACCCGCCGACGGAATTTGTCAGCGTGACCAAAAACAGCATGATTTCACCTTGAAACAGCTTGCCGTCATATTCAATCTCGACTTCTGTCGGACGAAGTGAAGGCAGCATTTCCATTCCCTTTAAATAATAAGCAAGCTGGCCGAGCATCGTTTTGAGTTTGCTTGGGACGTCGTACGTCAGCTCCGTCAGGCGGCCTCCGCCGGCGATATTGATAAAATACTGGCCGTTGACCTGTCCGATGTCGATCGGGCGGGCAACACCGTTAATCACTGTATCCGCCGCTTTTAAAATATCCTCTCGCGGAATGCCAAGCGCTCTGGCGAAGTCATTTGTTGTGCCGACAGGAATCACGCCGAGTGTCGGACGATTGTCTAATGGGGCAAGCCCGTTGACGACCTCGTTGATCGTTCCGTCTCCACCTGCCGCAATGATCAGGTCAAACTCACGCAATGCCGCTTCCTTGGCAGCGTGCGTTGCGTCTCCCGCGCATGTTGTGGCATGGGTAGAGGTTTCATAGCCAGCTTGTTCAAATTTTTGCAGGACTTGGGCAAGATGCTTTTTAAAGACCTCCCGTCCCGAAGTCGGATTGTATATTATGCGTGCACGTTTCATTATCTCATCATCCTACTTAAGAGTATCCGATCCATTTTTACACTAACAACCTTTAATTATACTATGAGTTAAAAAAATCGCAACAAAATGTACATAATCTTACAGGTGAAAACGCACAAAAGCTCAAAACTGATTCTTGTTTTGAGCTTTTGTCATCCTTAACATTCTTTCAGCTTGATTGAAAACCCTTGTAGTCTAGGAAGGAGGAGCATTGGAGCGGACTTCCGCAGGATGCGGTGACAGCGGCGTTTGAGCAGGATGCTCTAGTTTTTAGCCGCTGGTCTTTTTTCGTGAGCACCGACGCGCAGACCTGACAACGAATGCGAGGGTTTTTCAACAAGCTGAAAGCCTCAGCAGAGCTGAGGCTTTTTGTCATTTTTACTCTTCTTCTGTTCCCGGTTTTTTCTTGCGGAACTTCGCCAATACTTCGTATACGATTGGCACGATTAAAAGTGTCAGAAGCGTCGAACTGATTAAACCGCCGATAACCGTTACGCCGAGTCCTTTTGAAATGACCTGGCTTCCGCCTTCGAAGCCGAGTGCTAATGGAATCAAGGCGCCGATTGTCGCGATGGCTGTCATCAGGATCGGACGGAGTCGTGTGGAGCCGGCTTCTAAGAGCGCTTCTCTCGTAGACAGTCCTTCCGCTTCCTTATGAATCACGCGGTCAATTAAGACAATGGCGTTTGTAACAACGATACCGATCAGCATCAGCATACCGATCATCGCGTTCAGACTGATTGTCTCACCTGATACGTAAAGTCCGACCAGGGCACCGATGATTGTAAACGGCAGTGAGAACAGAATCGCAAATGGCGCTAATGCTCCGCCGAATGTAATCACAAGCACGAGGTAGACGATCGCAATCGCTGCAAGCATCGCTAATCCAAGCTTCGTAAAGGAATCTGCGATATCTGCGGAAACACCGCCTGTATCGATCGTTACGTTGTCAGGCATGTCAAGCTTATCAATTTTCTTCTGTACATCAACTGATACAGCTGTCACGTTATCTGATGCAACCTCACCAGTGACATCAGCATACACTTTTCCGTCACGTTTAGACACCGTATCAGATGTTGTGCCTTCTTTTACTTTTGCCACATCACCAATTTTGACTTCTTTGCCAGTGGCTGATGTGATCTTTTTGTTCTCTAAATCTTTGACACTCTTATACTCGTCTTTTTCGGTTTTAATGTTCACATCAAGCTCTTTGCCGTCTTTTTTCACGGTTGTGAGCGGGTCCTGTGCTGTCTCTGACATTAAGGCCTTAGAAATTTGAGAAGCTGTTAAACCGAGTTTGCTCAGCTTTTCTTGGTCAGCGACAAATGTATACTCATCATATGTGCTGGAAAGGCCTGAGTTTACGTTCTTCAGATCCTTTTCATCCTTCATGACCTTCTCAATGTCTTTGACTGTGTCTTTAATGTCATTTTCTGAATCGCCATACACATAGTATGTCAATTCATTGTTATTGCCTGAAGAGCTGAAGTCCTGTGACTTCCATTCTCCGCGGTCAGACTGCTTTTTGATTTCTTTCAGCACGTTGTCTTTTTCTTTATCAAAATCCGGCGTGTCGCTGTCATATTTGATATAGAACAATGCGCCGTTTGAATCTCCTCCGGCAAGCGGGCTGCCAGAGCCTAATGAATACTGAACCGTATCGACATGCTTGCGGTCAAGCAGGATTTTTTCTGCTTTTTCAGCTTCATCTTCTGCTTCTTTTTTCGTTTCACCCGGTTCAGGGCTGTATGTGATCTGCATCGTTTTTTCTTCTTCTGACGGAAGATAGCTGGCACCGATTAACGGTACAAGGAACAAACTTCCGAGCAGCATCAGAACGGCGATGATAGACGTGATCCATTTGTGGCTCAGCGCCCAGTTCAATACTTTTTTATAGATGTTTGCGAGTCTGCCAGGTTTGTGTTCTTTCGCTTTTACAGGCGCTCCCGTTAATGATTTTTTGAACAGGCTGTGCGCGAGCATTGGCACGAGCGTGATCGAAATCAACAGGGATGCGGCAAGCGCAAATACAATTGTTAAGGCGAAAGGAATAAACAATTCACCAATTTGTCCGCCTACCAGTGCGAGCGGCAGGAATACCGCGATCGTCACGATAGTGGATGACATGATCGGTTTAAACATTTCCTTCGTTGCTTCACGGACCAGAGCTTTTCCGCGCAGCGGTTCATCTTTCAGCCTCATGCGGCGGTAAATGTTTTCGATAACAACGATGGAGTCATCGACAACCCGTCCGATAGCAACGGTCATTGCACCGAGCGTCATGATATTTAATGTAATATCAAGCTGTTGCAGCACAAGCAGTGCGATCAGCAATGATAACGGAATGGAGATAATCGAAATTAATGTTGATTTAATATCTCTTAAGAATAAGAGAATAATCACAATCGCAAAGATAGCGCCGAAAATGGCTTTGCTTAACATTGTGTCAACTGATTCTGTAATCGGTTCTGCCATGTCAAGGGTAGCGCTGTATTCGAAGCCTTTATGGTCTTCTTTGTATTGCTTCAGCTCATCTTTGACACTGTCGGCAACCTCTACCGTGTTGGCATCGTTTGCTTTGATGATGTTGATGCCGATGCTGTCTTTTCCATTTGTGCGGGAAATTGATTCAGCTTTTTTGACATCTTTAATCGTTGCAATGTCAGATAGCTTGACCGTCGGCACGTCTGTGCTAACACTTTGCTGCGTCTGTGCTCCCGCCTGCGCGCTTTGAGCCGCTTGTGCGCTTTGTGCTGCTGCGGCGCTGCTGCCTGCACTAGAAGCAGATGCCGTTGGAATTCTCATATTCTTCAAATCTTTAATGGTTTCAATATCGCCGCTGACAACGACTGATTTCTCTTCTTTGCCGAATGTGTACAATCCAAGCGGAGTTGTCACATCTGAACCTTGAATCACTTGTTTGACTGTATCTTCATCAAGGTTGTATTCCTTCATTTTGTCTTCTTTGAAAGAGAATTCAACCTCTTCAACCTGCTGGCCTGATACTTGGACAGAAGCTACTCCTTCTGTTCCTTCAAGCTTCGGTACGAGGCTATCTTCCACTTTTTTCGTCAGCTCTTGAAGATTATCTTTATCGCTGGATACGCTGAGCGTCAGAATCGGGAAGGAATTCATGCTGTAGCGGGAAATTTCAGGATCTTTCGCGTCATCAGGCAGGCTGACATTTTCTAATGCTTCAGCCGCTTCTGTTTTCGCTTTGTCCATATCTTTCTCATAATCATATTCAATCATAACCGACGATGCGTTTTCATAGGACGTGGACGTAACTACGCTCACGCCGTCCAGGTTCTGCACCGCTTGTTCAACCGGTTTCGTTACTTCATCAGCGACTTGGCTAGGCGTCGCTCCCGGATATGTCGTGCTGATTGTCAGGTAAGGCATGTTTACATCAGGAATGGATTCTTGCTTCATATTCATACCCGCGTACAAGCCGGCTGCCGTTACAATAATCGTCATCAGCCATACGGCGAATTTGTTTTTCAGAACGAAATTAATAACGTGATTCATCATATCCTCCATTGTGTTTTTATTGACTGACTGGTCATTCTATATAATACTAAACGGTATAACGCAACATCGTCAACTCATATACCAGAAATTTTTTCTAAATTTTTCAAGGATTAAGGGGAAGCACGTCATGAATGAGAAAAAAGAGAGACTCATAAAAACAAGCATTCGTTTATTTGCGAAAAAAGGATACGCTTCGACGACCATCCAGGAAATCGCCAGTGAATGCGGCATCTCAAAAGGCGCTTTTTATCTGCATTTCAAATCAAAAGAAGCGCTGCTATTGTCTGCCTGTGAATATTACATTGGCATGTCTATGAAAAAAATGAAACAAATAGAAGAGGATCTCGCCGGACAGCCGCCTAAAGATGTGCTGAAAAAGCAAATCAGCGCCCAGTTTGAGGATTTTCGCGATCATAAGGATTTTATTGTTCTGTTGCTTACTGAAAATATCATTCCGGAAAACCAAGAAGTGAAGCAATACTTTTACAAAGTCACAGCCGAGACAGATAAACTGTATCGGAACGCTTTGCTTGCGACTTATGGCAAGGAAACTGAGAACTACCTCTCAGACCTCTCCATCATGGCAAGAGGCATTGTGCACTCCTATATGAATGTGATGGTATTTAATGAAGAAATCAAAATTGATGCAGACAACATATCTGAATTTATCATGGAGAGACTGGATGATCTTGTACAGGGGCTAAGCCGTTCCAGCCTGAATCCGCTCATGCCAAAAGACATTTACAGCCTGGTGCCGGCGGATAAAGGCCAGATCCTTCAGGACATTCAAAAAGTGAAAGAAAACAGCGCATTGCCTGAGGACATCATCGTTTCGCTCGATGTGATCGAGGAAGAGCTGTCACAGGAAAAGCCGCGCAAGCCGATTATTAAAGGCCTGCTGTCAAATTTGACCGGAAGTGATTTCGAAGAAGTTGAAAAGCTTCGCGCTTTGATCTCTATCTTTATTTCTATTTGATCATAAAAAAGCAGCTCCCTCTGCAATGAGGAGAGCTGCTTTTTCATTAGCGTTTTTTGATTTCTTCAAGCAGGATTTTGTTAACCATCGGCGGGTTGGCTTGTCCTTTGGACGCTTTCATAATTTGTCCGACAAGGAAGCCGATCGCGCGGTCTTTCCCGTTTTTAAAGTCTTCAATCGACTGAGGATTGTTGTCAAGCGCCTCTGTGACAAGCTTCAGAAGCACGCCTTCATCAGAAATCTGCACAAGGCCTTTTTCTTTCACAATCTTCTCAGCGTCGCCGCCTTTTTCAATTAATTCCTTGAACACTTTCTTCGCGATTTTAGAAGAAATTGTTCCTTTTTCAATCAATTGAATCATGCCGGCAAGGCCTTCCGGTGTCAGCGCAACATCAGAAAGCTCTTTTTGCTCAGCGTTCAGATAAGCTGACACTTCACCCATGAGCCAGTTTGATGCTTGTTTTGCTTCAGCGCCTTTTTGAACTGTTTCTTCGAAGAAGTCTGCCATTTCTTTTGTCAGTGTCAGAACCATCGCATCATATGCAGGCAAGCCAAGCTCATCGATATAACGCTTGCGGCGTTCATCCGGAAGCTCAGGAATGCTTGCTTTTACGCGCTGCTTCCATTCATCGTCAATGTAAAGCTCGACAAGGTCAGGCTCAGGGAAATAACGATAATCGTCAGAACCCTCTTTGACACGCATAAGAATGGTTTTCTTCGTTGCTTCATCGTAACGGCGAGTTTCCTGCTGGATCACACCGCCGGACAGAAGAACCTGCTCCTGGCGTTTTTCTTCATGCTCAAGGCCTTTTTGAACAAACGCAAAGGAGTTCAAGTTTTTCAATTCCGTTTTTGTGCCGAATTCCTCTTGGCCGGTCGGACGAAGAGAGATATTGGCGTCACAGCGAAGTGAACCTTCTTCCATTTTACAGTCTGACACGCCTGTATATTGGATGATGGACTTCAGCTTTTCAAGATACGCATATGCTTCTTCCGGCGTGCGGATATCCGGCTCAGATACGATCTCGACAAGCGGCGTTCCCTGGCGGTTGAAGTCAACAAGAGAATAGCCGTCACCTGTATGCGTCAGTTTTCCGGCATCTTCTTCAAGGTGAAGACGTGTGATGCCGATACGTTTCGTTTTTCCGCCGACTTCAATTTCGATCCAGCCGTTTTCGCCGATCGGCTTATCAAATTGAGAAATCTGATACGCTTTCGGGTTGTCCGGATAGAAATAGTTTTTGCGGTCAAACTTTGTATCCGTCGCGATTTCACAGTTCAGCGCCATAGCCGCTTTCATTGCGAATTCCACGGCTTCTTTGTTTAGTACAGGCAGGACACCCGGATACCCGAGGTCGATGACGCTTGTCTGTGTATTCGCCTCCGCGCCGAATGGCGTCGGAGAGCTTGAGAAAATTTTTGAATTTGTTTTTAATTCAACGTGGACTTCAAGTCCGATTACCGTTTCAAAGTTCAATTCATTTCACCCCTTACAGTTCAGGTTTTGCTT
This sequence comes from Bacillus sp. PAMC26543, assembly GCF_014250375.1. NCBI lineage: Bacteria > Bacillati > Bacillota > Bacilli > Caryophanales > Bacillaceae > Bacillus > Bacillus sp. PAMC26543. The sequence goes on from NZ_CP060193.1 coordinate 3,429,906, forward strand.
TATGATGGTCTGTCGCTTGTTCGAATGCATGAGCGACGCGGTATACAGTACTCTCGTCAAAGTGTTTTCCGATGATTTGCAGGCCGAGCGGAAGTCCGTCAGCAAATCCGCATGGCACGCTGATACCCGGAACGCCGGCAAGGTTGACCGGAATCGTTAAGATATCGTTTGCGTACATTGTGAGCGGGTCTTTCGTGTTTTCACCGATTTTAAACGCAGGTGTCGGTGTAGTTGGTCCAACAATGACATCATATTTCTCAAATACGTCTTCGAAGTCTTTCTTAATCAAAGTACGCACTTTTTGCGCCTTTTTGTAGTACGCATCATAGTAACCTGAGCTTAAAGCGAATGTTCCAAGCATGATACGGCGTTTCACTTCATTTCCAAAGCCTTCAGCGCGCGTTTGCTTGTAAAGGTCGATCAGGTTTTCCGCATTGTCCGTGCGGTATCCGTAGCGGATGCCGTCAAAACGTGCAAGGTTGGCAGACGCTTCAGAAGATGACAGCAGGTAATACGTCGCAAGCGCGTATTTACTGTGCGGAAGAGATACTTCTTCCCATGTAGCGCCAAGGCCTTCTAGAACTTTGAGCGCTGCAAGAACAGATTCTCTCGCTTCTTTGCCGACGCCTTCGCCAAGATATTCTTTCGGAACCGCGATTTTCAATCCTTTGATATCGCCAGTTAATGAAGAAAGAAAATCCGGAACGTCTACATTTGCGCTTGTAGAGTCCATTTTATCAACACCTGAAATGGCTTGCAGCAAGAATGCGTTGTCCTCAACCGTACGTGTAATCGGCCCGATTTGGTCTAATGAAGACGCAAATGCAACCAATCCGTAACGGGACACGCGTCCGTATGTAGGCTTTAATCCGACAACGCCGCAGAAAGAGGCAGGCTGGCGGATGGAGCCGCCTGTATCAGAGCCAAGAGAAAACGGAACTTCTCCCGCGGCAACTGCAGCCGCAGATCCGCCGCTTGAACCGCCGGGAACCGTATCTAAGTTCCAAGGGTTTTTCGTCAGCTTGTAAGCTGAGTTTTCTGTTGATGACCCCATGGCGAATTCGTCCATGTTCAGTTTTCCGATTGTGACCGCTTCAGCATCTTGAAGGCGCTGAACGACAGTTGCGTCGTAAATCGGGTCAAAGTTTTCGAGAATTTTGCTGGAGCAAGTTGTGCGCAGCCCTTTTGTTACGATATTATCTTTTACGCCGATCGGCATACCAAAGAGAAGACCATGCTCAGAACGGCTGTCAACCGCCTCATCGAGTTCCTTCGCATACGCGCGCGCTTTTTCTTCATCTAATGCCAAAAAGGCTTGTACCTTATCATCTACCGCTTGAATGCGTTTATAAGATTCATCGACCAGGTCAGAAATCTTAATCTCTTTTTTATGTATGAGCTGTTTTAATTCTGTGATTTTGTGATCAAATAATGACATTCTTGTGTCCCTCCTTTAGTCCAGAATTGATGGCACACGAATATAGCCGTCTTTGTGGTCAGGCGCATTTTTCATGACATCCTCAACCGGAAGACCTTTACCCGCTTCATCTTCTCTCATGACATTTTTCATTTTCAGCACGTGAGTTGTAGGCTCAACATGGTCTGTGTTGACTTCATTCAGCTCCTCGGCAAATGAAATGATGCTGTCAAGCTGTTCAGTGAACATTTTTGCTTCTTCTTCAGTAATCGCAAGTCTCGCAAGATGCGCAACGTGCTTTACTTCTTCTATTGAAATTCGTGACATATGATCCACCTCCACATATTTCTCCGTTAAGTCATATAATACTGATCATATCAAAAACAAGCCCTCTAAAGCAACAAAACGCCTTGGGGCGGGCCTGTGTTTTCGAGACAATACCCTATATATTTTATACTAAAAAGAGGCGAAGGAGAAACGAAATATTTTTCTGAAAATTTTTACTTTAATTATTTTTGAAAGCGTTTTAATCTTTATTCCCTTCTAGGTTTGCCTCGGTATTTCCCGCTGACCGTCTATGTTTCATCGCTTGAATGGGTGGGAATACTTTGTTAGGTTAAGTTACCAAGTGCACCTGCAAAAGAATATCTTTTGTGTCGCACTTGCGCCAGGCTGCTTAACTGGCACCATCAATTTGAGAGGTGATGCAACATTATTAGAATTGAAGAGAGGGTAAAACGTGAGTATTGAAATTATTATTTCTTTAGGAATTTACTTTATTGCCATGCTGTTAATCGGCTGGTATGCATTTAAGAAAACAACTGATATCAACGATTACATGCTTGGAGGAAGAGGTCTCGGACCGTTTGTTACTGCTTTGTCTGCCGGAGCGGCGGATATGAGCGGATGGATGCTGATGGGTGTTCCCGGCGCGATGTTCGCGACAGGGCTGTCAACCTTATGGCTTGCTTTAGGTCTTACAATCGGGGCGTACTCAAACTACTTGCTGCTGGCTCCAAGGCTGCGTGCTTATACGGAAGCGGCGGATGACGCGATTACGATTCCTGATTTCTTTGATAAACGATTCCAGCATTCTTCATCACTGCTGAAAATCGTATCTGCTTTGGTTATCATGATCTTTTTCACATTGTATACCTCTTCCGGTATGGTATCTGGCGGACGGCTGTTTGAATCTGCTTTTGGCGCGGATTACAAATTAGGCTTGCTTCTGACTACCGGTGTTGTCGTATTGTACACACTGTTTGGCGGTTTCCTTGCTGTCAGTCTGACTGACTTCGTGCAGGGTGCGATCATGTTTGCAGCACTAGTGCTTGTGCCGATCGTTGCTTTTACCCATGTGGGCGGCGTTGCTCCGACTTTCCATGAAATCGGCGCTGTTAACCCACATTTATTGGATATCTTTAAAGGCGCGAGCGTCATTAGCATTATTTCCTATTTAGCCTGGGGCTTGGGCTACTACGGCCAGCCTCATATTATCGTCCGGTTTATGGCCATTAAAAACATTAAAGATTTAAAGCCTGCGCGCCGAATCGGCATGAGCTGGATGATCATTTCAGTTCTCGGTTCCGTGCTGACGGGTTTAATCGGTGTTGCTTATGCCCATAAATTCGGTGTTGCTGTAAAAGATCCGGAGATGATATTCATTATCTTCTCTAAAATATTGTTCCACCCTTTAATTACAGGATTCTTATTGTCAGCTATTTTGGCTGCGATCATGAGTTCCATCTCCTCACAGCTCTTAGTAACAGCAAGTGCTGTGACAGAGGATTTATACCGGACGTTTTTCAGACGAAAAGCTTCCGATAAAGAATTAGTAATGGTCGGGCGTCTTTCCGTCTTAGTGATCGCCGTTATTGCGGTATTCTTATCATTGAATCCGAGCAGCTCCATTCTTGATTTGGTCGGATACGCGTGGGCCGGCTTCGGTTCAGCTTTCGGGCCTGCGATTCTGCTCAGCCTGTATTGGAAGCGGATGAACGAATGGGGCGCGCTTGCTGCGATGATTGTCGGGGCTGCGACCGTGTTGACCTGGATTACAACCGGCCTGGCAAAATCAACCGGCGTGTACGAAATCATCCCTGGGTTTATCCTCAGTATGATTGCCGGCATTATCGTCAGCATGATCACAAAGCGGCCTGCAAAAGCCTCTTACCGATTATTCGGTGTCATGGAAAAACTGTTAAAACGCAAAAAATAATCAAAAAGCCATCAAGCGCTGCTTGGTGGCTTTTGTGCCCTTGTTTTGCGATAAATACTGTGAGAAAATCATATTTATTTAAAAACACCATAGATAAGGGGGAAGTTGCTGTTGAGCTGGTATATTGATCCTGACATTTTATTAAAATTAGGCATTGCCACTTTGATTGGCATGGTCATCGGGCTGGAGCGCGAGCTGAAGAATAAGCCGCTCGGATTAAAAACCTGTATCGTTATCGCCGTCAGCTCATGCATGCTGACGATCGTCAGTATTAACGCGGCATATCATTTCCCTAAATACTACCGCATCATGATGGACCCGCTGCGTCTGCCGGCGCAAATCATCTCCGGCGTCGGGTTTATCGGCGCAGGTGTCATTTTGCGGAAAAGCAACGACGTCATTTCCGGCTTAACCACATCGGCTATGATTTGGGGTGCGGCAGGACTCGGGCTTGCTACCGGAGCGGGATTTTACAAAGAAGCCTTTGCCAGCCTTCTGTTCATCCTGATCAGCGTTGAATTTCTGCCGTGGGCGGTCAGAAAAATCGGTCCAGACCGTCTGCAGGAAAAAGACATCCGCATCAGAATGTCACTTTCCGATAAGGACAAAATGACAGAGATCTTAAAAGAAATGAAAAGAAGAAACATTAAAACACACTCCGTCCGAATCGATGACCTTCATGAAAAAGAATTCCCGATCATGGAAGTCAAGGTCCGTGTCCATAAAAACAGATACACGACCGATGTCTACTATGATATAAAAGACATTGAAGGTGTAGTCGGCGTGAAGTGCGATACATTATAAAAGCCAATGGGGCATTATATCCCATTGGCTTTTTTCGTTCTAGACGAGCTTAGAAAAATCAAATTCTGTGATCGGCGTGCGGTTTTCTATATCCCTTCTGAAACCGGCCAGCATTTCTTTTTCTTCTGTGCCTATTGAGTTAAGATCAAACATTTGATGCAGCAGTCCGTATATCAGCATGTGACGCAGGCGGAGAAAATCAGGTATTCTTTTCAGCCACGAAGCATCAAGATTATTTTCCTCTCTGTATCCGTTCATAAAGTGCGTCATAAATTCCTCTGTAAACACGGCTTTATTTTCATATGGAACGACCGGATACCACAGCACATTATAAAGGAGAATGCTGATATCATTGACAAACCAATTGTATCCGATGTCATCAAAATCAAATGTTGTGATTTTCCCTTGGTCCCAGTTAAAATTGCCATGGTGGAGGTCTGCATGAACCAAGCCGTAACTGTCCCTGCTTTTTGGTAATTGGCGCAGTTCATTCATTAGCTCATCCGCCTGCTGAAACACCTGAATCTGGTCTTCCGGCACGTATTTTCTAAGCATCAGCTGCTCTTCTTCATCCCACTCCTGTCTTTTAAAAGCAGGATTTTTGAGCTTGTAGCTTTTTGTCAAGCTGTGCATTTTCCCTGTGTATCTGCCAAGCTCAAAAAATAGGGTTTCATTCCAGTCGGATTCGTCCACTTTGTGCCCCGGCGCCTTCTCATAGGCTCGCAATAAAAATGCTCCGCCGTTTCCGTCAGGGACTTCTTCAATCTCTGTGCCATTTAGCGACGAAATCGGTTTTGCGACTGAAAGCCCGCCTTCATCCAGATGACGGAGCCATTCCATTTCACCCATCATATAATCAGCCGACCTGCGAATTGTATGGGTAACCTTTAAAATATAAGGTTCATTATCTTTTATAAACTCATATACATAGTTTTCGGCATCAGCCAGAAAACGCACCTGATTTCTTGAAAAACCGTATCTCCCCGCAGCCTCTGCCAAAACCTTCTCCTCACGAAATACTTTCTTGATTTCTTTATGCACGTTTATCTCCCTTTCTATGCCTTTGATTTCTTCTATTGTTTTTACACGATTTCCAGCATCAACATACCCCCATTTGGTTTTTGTTTCGACAGAAGCGGAAACGGTTGCGGTTTCCTTATACTGTTAATTGTAACACAAAAAAACCCTCAGGCCACAATGGCACAAGGGTTTTGCATGTTTATCAGTCATAAATGTGAACAGTCGGCTCTTTATCGCCAGCATCGCGGAGAATGACCGCTTCCTGTCCGTCTGAGGATGTAATATCCACTTCGAGATCTAGTGAGCTCTTTGAGTAGTAGTCCATGACTTCACCCGTTAAGAACTGGGTAAACGCGACGACTTCACTCTTTCCGTAGAATTGCATCGGAATTTCAATTTTCATTTTCTTCATTTCATCGTTTTCATACAGGGCCGTTCCGACAACACCTGTGTAGTTCGGGAAGTAGTTGTCAATTGAGTTTTTGAACCGTTTAAAAACTTCAGTATCATCAGGATATTTCTCTGCAGTGCTCGTATCGGCCGGATAGAAGACGTATTTTTCATTTACATCGTCCCAGTTTGAGATATCAGAGGAGCCTGCTTTGACTTCTGTTTTGGCGATAAAATTGCCGGGAACGATTGATGTTTTGGACGCCTGTTTGTAAAGCGCAATCGTAATCGGCACATTTTTCAAGTTGTCTTTTTTGCGAAGGCGGTTAATGACCTCCTGCGCGATTTTTTCTCCCTGTTTACGGAGTGTGCTGTTATCAATCTCCACTTCTTTTTGAGGGTCGCCTGTTTTTTCACGGTAGTAATACACTGAATTTAACGCCAAGCCGATCATAACGCCGCCAAGCTGGATGGAATTCTTGTCTTTTCTGACTAAGTAATCATGTTCCAGCATAGAAGCTAAATAAACTGGACTGCTTTCGTTTTTCTCTTCAGTTGAACCAGAGCTAGGGAGTGCTGGGTTCAGACCCTCGTTTTTAAAGTTTTTATCTTCTTTTTGGGCTTTTTTCAGATCAGAGCCTGTTTTTTTCCGAGCCAGCCAGCTTAATACTGTATCTTCATCTAAGTATTGTCCTTCTTGGAACAGATAATCGTCTGTCGAGAAAGAGTCCTGGGCAAGGCGCATCAGCCCCGTTTCAAACTCATCAATATCAAGTCTTGTATTCAGCTGTTCCGTTGTCAGGCCGCGTGCTTTCCCCGCCTTAAACGGAAGCACCATTTTGTAATAGGAGTCAGAGATATTGTATTTCGGGATAATCGCTTTTTCTGACGATTTCGCCGTTTTTTGCGTAATCTCTTCCTCCTTCTTCCCCCCAAAACCTGACGAACAGGCAGACAGCATTAACACTGCCGCCGTTGCCGCCATTACCAACGTCTTTTTCAATAGAAAACACTCCTCTTATTTCTTTAGCTCTCCCATTAACTGTTCTTCATTCCACACTTCAATGTTCAGCTCTTGCGCTTTTGTCAGCTTGCTTCCCGCCGCTTCTCCGGCGATGACCAAGTCTGTGTTTTTGCTGACGCTTCCAGTCATCTTTCCGCCGAGCGCTTCAATTTGCGCTTTCGCTTCGTTTCTTGACAGCTCTTCCAGCTTTCCTGTCAGAACGATGGTTTTGCCTGCAAAATAGGAATCGCTGTCCTCTGCTTTTACTTTTTTCGGACCTTTATAAAGTGTGTTTACGCCCAGCTCCTCAAGCTCTGCCAAAAGCTCGAGCATTTCCTCTTTATGGAAATAGGTGATGACTGCGTCAGCCATTTTTTCACCGATTTCATCTATTGCAAGAAGCTCCTCTATGGTGGCTTTTTTCAGATTATCCAGGCTTTCAAAGTGCATAGCGAGCGTCTTTGCAGCCTTCGAGCCGATAAAGCGGATGCCAAGGCCGAATAACAGGCGCTCTAATGAATTTTCCTTCGATTTCTGAATAGAGCTGATCAGGTTTTCAGTTGATTTTTCGCCCATGCGTTCGAGCTGAATCACCTGTTCCTTCGTCAGCTTATACAGATCTGCCACATTTCGGACGAGATTCTCCTGAAACAGCTGTGTAATGACTCGTTCGCCAAGCCCGTCAATGTTCATGGCATTGCGGGAGACAAAATGAATCAGACCTTCTCTGATTTGTGCAGGGCATTCAGGATTGATGCAGCGAAGTGCCACTTCTCCTTCAATGCGGACGAGTTCACTGCCGCATTCAGGGCATTCTGTCGGCATGCTGAATTCCTTTTCTTCCCCTGTCCGCTGTTCAACGAGAACGTTCACGACTTCAGGAATGATATCGCCCGCTTTTTTGATGACTACCTTATCCAAAATCCGAATATCCTTCTCTCTAATTAAATCTTCGTTATGAAGGGATGCTCTTGAGACCGTTGTCCCGGCTACTTTTACCGGCTCAAGAATCGCGGTCGGCGTAATCACACCCGTTCTTCCGACATTTAATTCGATATCGAGAAGCTTTGTCACGACTTCTTCTGCAGGAAACTTATACGCTATGGCCCAGCGCGGGCTTTTCGCCGTAAAACCAAGCTCCTCCTGCTGATCAAGGGAATCCACTTTGATGACGATGCCGTCAATTTCATACGGGAGATCGGCGCGTTTCGCCTGAAGCTCATCGATCATCGCAATGACTTCTTCTATGCTGCCGCATTTTTTCCGTTCCTGGTTCGTTTTAAAGCCGATGTCGTCGAGAAAATCAAGTCCTTGGCTTTGTGTCTCCACACCCATTTCGTCAAGCTCCGCTATACTGTAGACGAAGATATCGAGATTTCGTTTCGCCGCAATTTTAGGGTCAAGCTGTCTGAGTGATCCCGCAGCGGCATTGCGCGGATTTGCGAACGGTTCTTCCTCGTTTTTGATCCGTTCTTCATTGAGCGCTTCAAACGAACGCTTCGGCATATACGCCTCGCCGCGCACTTCAATCGAAAGGCTGCGTTTCATTTTGAGCGGGATAGTGCGGATCGTCTTCAGATTTTCCGTAATATCCTCTCCCGTCGTCCCGTCGCCTCTTGTCGCGCCTCTGACAAAATAGCCGTCTTCATAACGGAGAGAAACAGCAAGACCGTCTATCTTCAGCTCCACATTATACGCCACATCATCACCCACGGCCTGTCGCACACGGCGGTCAAAGTCGCGGAGATCGTCAGCATTAAACGCGTTGCCCAGACTGAGCATCGGCGTGCCGTGAGTGACTTTTTGAAACGCATCAAGCACAGCGCCGCCGACACGCTGTGTAGGAGAATCAGGCGTTCTGAGGTCTGGATGCTCCTCCTCAATCGCAATCAGCTCCTGCATCAATCTGTCGTATTCGGCATCCGGGACGCTCGGTTCATCTAAGGTGTAATATTCATAGCTATACTTGTTGATGGTGCGGCGCAGTTCTTCTGCCCGCTGCTTCGCTGTTTCTTTGTCCATCTGCTTCTTCCTTTCCTCTTCAATTACTGCTTTTCTATTGGCGCGAATGCCGCTAACAGGCGTTTCACACCGATCGGGCTCGGGAAGGCAATATCGAGTTCGGTCCCTTCTCCTTCGCCTTTCACGCTGACAACGGTTCCTGTGCCCCATTTTTTATGCCCGGCTTTATCTCCGACAGCCCAGCTTAGGGTATCGCCGCCTGTTTTGCTTGCGTAGGACACCGGACGGGAAACAGGGCCGCGTCTCGGCTGCATTTTTCTCGCAGACGGCGCTCTCGTTTCTTTTTTCTCATTTAGGTTTTCCAATAAATCATCCGGAATTTCACCGATAAAGCGTGATTCCGGGTTCATGTTTGTTCTGCCAAACAACGTGCGCATTTTTGCGTTGGTCAGATAAAGCTCCTGCTCCGCTCTTGTAATGCCCACGTAAGCGAGACGGCGTTCTTCTTCCATCTCTGCTTCTTCCATCAGTGAACGGCTGTGCGGGAAGACGCCTTCCTCAAGTCCCATAAGGAAAACAACCGGGAATTCCAGTCCTTTTGCGGCGTGCAGCGTCATCAGCGTGATCGCATCCGTGCCGCCGGATTCTTCCTCTTTCTGGTCGAGCTGGTCGATATCAGCGATCAGTGCCAAATCAGTCAGGAACGCAACGAGTGTTTTGTCTTCGCTTTTCTGTTCAAAGTTTTTCGTTACAGACAGGAACTCGTCGATGTTTTCTAAACGGCTTTGGGCTTCAATTGATTTTTCAGCCTTCAGCATTTCTCTGTATTCGGTTTTATCGAGAATTTCTTCGGTCAGCTCGGTAATTGATAAATAGTCCTGCATGTTTGTCAGGTTCTCAATCATCTGTCTGAAGCTGTCGAGCGCGTTTGCTGCCTTGGCGCTGACGCCAATGAAATCAACCTGCTGAATCGCTTGGAATAGTGACAAGCCGTTCATCGCTGCATATGAAACGATTTTTTCAAGCGATGTGGCGCCTACTCCGCGCTTCGGCACATTGACAATACGCGTGAAACTGATATCGTCATCCGGATTGGATACGAGACGCAGGTACGCGAGGATGTCTTTGATTTCTTTTCTGTCATAGAACTTTGTGCCGCCGACAATGTTATAGTTCAGGCCCGCTTTGAGAAGCGTTTCCTCAATCACACGGGACTGGGCGTTTGTCCGGTACAAGATGGCGATATCCGACAGCTTCCGTTTGCCGGAGTTATGAAGCTCATAAATTTTCCCGGCAACAAATTGTCCTTCACCGAATTCATTGTCTCCGCGGTAATAGGAAATTTTAATTCCTTCATCGTTTTCCGTCCATAGATTTTTCGGCTTGCGGTTTGTGTTGTTTTGGATCACTTCGTTGGCCGCGCGCAAAATCCGTTTTGTTGAACGGTAGTTTTGTTCAAGCAAAATGACGCTGGCATTCGGATAATCCTTTTCAAAGGAAAGAATGTTGGCAATGTCCGCCCCGCGCCATCTGTAGATGGACTGGTCGGAGTCGCCGACAACACAAAGGTTTTGGAAACGCTCAGCCAGCTGCTTCACGAGCATGTATTGCGCTCTGTTCGTATCCTGATACTCATCGACGTGGATGTATTGGAATTTGCGCTGATAAAACTCAAGCACTTCCGGAATACGGTCAAACAGTTTAATGGTTGTCATAATTAAGTCGTCGAAATCAAGCGACTGGTTTTTCAGCAGTTTTTTCTGATAATCAGTGTATACATCGCTGACGACCTGATCATAGTAGCCGCCGGCAACCTTAGAAAATTCCTCAGGTTCGGTTAATTCGTTTTTCGCACTGCTGATCGTGCCGAGGATGCTCCTCGGATCAAATTTTTTCGGATCGAGGTTGCGTTCCTTCAAAATTCCCTTGATGACTGAAAGCTGGTCAGCCGTATCAAGGATTGAGAAATTGCGGTTGATCCCGATGCGGTCGATATCTCGGCGCAAAATCCGCACACACATGCTGTGGAACGTGGAAATCCAGATATCGTCCGCGCCCGGTCCGAGAATGCTTTCCACACGTTCTTTCATTTCCCGTGCCGCTTTATTTGTAAATGTGATCGCCAGAATGTTCCACGGCGCCACATGCTTTTCCGCCATTAAATAAGCGATCCTGTGTGTCAGGACACGCGTCTTTCCGCTTCCCGCTCCCGCCATCAGCAGCAAAGGCCCGTCCGTTGTTTTGACAGCTTCCTGCTGAACGGGGTTTAATCCGCTTAATAGTTGATTGCTAATGTAATTCAAAATTCGTCACCCGCCTATACAAACATATGTTCTATCATAAACCAAATCCGTATATTTCGCTACTCGCCTTTGACAGCTGCTACTGTCTTCAGCGCTTCATCAAAATTCTCATACACAGCGTTGCCCACCACAATGACATCCGCGTGCTCGGCATACTGTTTTGCCGTCTCCGCATCTTTAATGCCGCCTCCGTAAAACAGGGTGGACGTTTCCAATACAGCCTTCGTTTTCTTCACGGCTTCTATGTCCCCAAGAGCGCCGCTGTATTCCAGATAAAAAATCGGAAGCTGCAGCAGTTCAGATACGCGCGCATAGGCGATGATATCGTCATGATTCAAATTGGTGTCCGCCTCCGTTAATACCGCGGCTTTGCAATCAGGATTTACGATACAGTAGCCTTCCGCCACGATTTCTTCCATCGACATCAGTTCTCCATATTCCTTCATGGCTTTCTGATGCATTCCGACAATCCAATCCGGATTTTTGCTGTTTAATACACTCGGAATAAAATATAAGTCAAAGCCAGGGACAATCGCTTCAATCGCTGACACCTCAAGGACACACGGCACTAAAAACCGTCTCACCTGAGACAGCATCCGCAGGACATTATCCTCCGTTACACCGTCGCTTCCTCCGATAATAACCGCATCAGTCCCTGACTCACAAAGAATCTCCAGCTGTTCATCAGGCAAATCTTTATTTGGATCGAGTTTAAAGACATGCTTCCACTCCGTTACATCGTACACGTCATCCGTTCCTCCATTCGTTTCTTACCATTTAAACATTATAACAAATTCACATAGCGCGGAAAAACGGAAAAAGCCGTCATTCTCTTTATTCACTGAAAAAGGTGTTTTGATTCTATTTCCGCAGAAAAAAAGCGGCTGTTCCGCTCTCTTTTTATAGAAAAACACAGTAATATTTTCTATTGTTTGGAAACGCCCCAACAGTGGAAATGGTTACATAAAAAAGGGAGGCTGACAGATGGAATACATCATTATTGCACTTATTGCATTTATCATCGGGATCATCGTTATCCCCATCGCATTGTTTGTCTGGATCTACATAAAGGACGAAAAACAGCAGGAGCATTCAATCCTCCGCAATTATCCTGTCATCGGAAGGTTTCGCTATATTTTTGAAAAAATCGGACCGGAGCTGCGGCAGTATTTATTCAGCAATGACAATGAGGAACAGCCTTTTTCACGAAAAGAATATGAGCAAACAGTCATATCAGGAAAATACAAAAGCAGAATGATGGGGTTCGGATCGGTAAGAGATTTTGATCAACCGGGCTATTATATCCGAAACGCCCTTTTCCCAAAACAAAAAGAAGAATTGCGTATGGACCAGTCTCCGAAAATCGAAACCCACATCTATAAAATCGATTCGGACAATCTGTTCAGACGCAGCGAACATGCCGAACGTATCAAGGCTGATCCGTATTTTCTCCATCCTGATGATGTTCAAGTCATCGGCGGGAGTACATGCGAAAAGCCTTTTTATGTGAAGGGATTAGTCGGTCAATCCGCCATGAGCTACGGTTCACTTGGAGAGCGCGCCATTACGGCGCTGTCAAAAGGGCTGCACCAGGCGGGCGGCACTTGGATGAATACCGGTGAAGGCGGATTGTCTGAGTATCACTTAAAGGGAGGTGCTGATATCATCTGCCAAATCGGCCCCGGTCTATTTGGCGTACGCAATAGAAAAGGGGAATTTTCGTGGGAGGAATTTAAAAAGAAAAGCCGGCTAGATCAAATTAAAGCGTTTGAGCTGAAGCTCGCACAAGGAGCCAAAACCCGCGGCGGACATGTGGATGGCGCTAAAGTATCAGAAGAGGTGGCAGACATCCGGAATGTCGAACCCGGAAAGTCAATCGACAGCCCAAACCGCTTTCATGAATTTTCAAGCGCGCCTGAAATGCTGGATTTTATTGAAAAGCTGCGAGACGTCGGTCAAAAGCCGGTCGGAATTAAAATTGTTGCAGGCCAGCCTGATGACTTGCATGAGCTTTTTTCTTATATGCAGAAAAGCGGAAAACATCCTGATTTTATTACGGTAGACGGTAGTGAAGGCGGTACCGGCGCTTCCTTCTATGAGCTTGCCGACACAGTCGGCCTCCCGATTATGACGGCGCTCCCTATCGTTGATACGCTGCTCAGACAATACGGCTTGCGTGACCGTATGAAACTTTTTGCTTCCGGAAAGCTGCTGACCCCTGACAAAATCGCGGTCGCTTTAGCTCTGGGCGCTGATTTTGTCAACATTGCACGCGGCATGATGTTTTCAGTCGGATGCATCCGCGCCCTCGTATGCCACACCAACACATGCCCGGCAGGCGTTGCGACCACAGATCCGAAGCTGCAAAAAGCGCTGAGCGTTGAGGAAAAACAGCACCGCGTCTGCAACTACGTCATTTCGCTGCGTGAGGGGCTGTTTAATCTGGCCGCAGCAGCCGGGATCGATTCGCCAGTTCATTTTTCCAAGGAGCATGTTGTCTATCGAAAAGAGGATGGCAGCACAGTTGACATCGACAATCTGATTGAGAAAATTGTTTCATAAAAAAACCGCCCCTTGCCAGACGGCAGGGCGGTTTTTTATTTGGAAGAAGACTCTGTTTCATTCTCCTTCACACGGTCAAGCGCCATTTCATATGCGTCATTTCCATAATTTAAGCACCGTTTCACTCGGGAAATGGTCGCTGTAGAAGCGCCTGTTTCTGTTTCAATTTTATGATACGTGTTTCCTTCGCGAAGCATACGCGCCACTTCAAGGCGCTGAGCCAGCGATTGAATTTCGTTAATTGTGCAAAGATCATCGAAGAACCGATAACATTCCTCCAGGTCTTTCAGCGATAAGATCGAGTTAAATAACTGGTCCAGTTCTTTGCCGCGTAATTTATCGATTTGCATCGTTACACACCTTCTCCTTTACTAATGGAAGCCGCATCGAGATCAGGCACGATATTTATCCATGTCTTTCCTGGCACAAACGGCAGCCATTTGCCGTCTTTTACCGGCACAATTCTTCCGTTTACATTTTTCCAGTCTGCTTCAATGACGTTTCCGTGCTGAAACAGCAGACCTTTACCCCCTGATTCTATGTCGATGTCACGCCTTCCATCTTGGTCAATAGTATGATGGCTGGCTTCAACAATGAAAATATTTTGCATTGCAACCGGCTTTCCGGTCTCCCGGTCTGTCGTCATGACACCATCAGAGCTTCTCGTATAAGCTTCAGTTTTTTTATCATAGTTGTATTCGACAAGATTTGTAACGTTTTTTGTTCCATAATCTACCCGAACATTATAAGATTCATTTACAGGTTTTGCATCTGATGTTTGAAACAGCATTGGATCTGTTTCCTGCTTCAGCTCATATCCCTTTTGTTCAGCCGCCTTTTTTATGTACTGATAAGACGTGTAAGAATTGTGGGGCGGTTCGCTGAAATCAGCTCTCCAAAATAAGCTTCCGTCAAAATCCAATCCATTAATATAATCGGCAGCTCCGGATTCCAGCTGCTCCTTGGCGCCGGGACTCCAGCCGTGATGGACAAATATGCTGTCAAAACCGTTGCTGAGAGTGACGAAATATTCCCGCGCACTCCGCACAGGTCCGACAGTTTCAGGCATCTGGCTTTGAAAAATGGCCAGAAACCTTGTGATTTGGCCTTCGGCAAGCGCTTCTATGACAATGTCGGCTTTAGACAGTCCTGATTGCGGCCTCGCCTTCGGGTGATTGTTCACCATGACAGCAACAGGCCTGCGTTCAGTCACCTTCTGCTCAGTCTCCAGTCCCGTCAAAGGAGCTTTCAGCTTCTTTGTGTGATCAGGGACAGCGTCCTTCTGCTGGCAGGATACTAGCAGGAAAAACGCGAAACACAGTACGCAAACTGTCATCCATTTTTTCATATGTCGGCTCCCCGCTCTTTTATATTTTAACGCATTATCGATGGAAAGAGTACAGTTTTTTTCATCACGTCGAAGATTCCTCTTGGCGTAATGCGTATATACGGGAGGTGCGTGCTTTGCAAAAAGAGCAGCGTATAAACCGGATCACAATACTCATAGCCTCTTTCAGTCAATAGATCTCTCAGCTTCTGTTCCTTTTCCAGCACGATGTCATACGATTCCGAAGAAGCGCATCCGCACAGTGAAAGCGGAATTTCGTGAAGGATTTTTCCGTTTTCCGCAAGCACAATTCCCCCACCGATTTCTTTCATGCGGGAGAAAGCAAGCAGCATATCCGCTTTGTTTTTTCCGATCGCGACAATATCACCCGTCGTCGTAAAGGAGCTCACAAATCCCTGCACACTTGAGGCAAATCCTTTTATCATCGTATTCACGCGCCATTTCCCATGTCTGTCAAGCATCGTTAAATAACTTTCATCATGGTCAAATGAAAGCTGTTCGACCGAGTTGTCGATCTCAATCATATACGGCTCCATAATCACCGCATTCCGCATTTTTACGCCCATCGGCATGGAAAACTGCAAATCATCCATCGTCATATCATATGAAAGCTCAAGCGGGACAAGACCGCCTTTGTTCCAGTTCGTATGTGGAAACGCATTCATATCACGGCCGTCTTCACGCAGAATTTTGCCTTTTGACAGAACGGTTACCGGATTCGGCTGCAACGGGTCCTCAAGGATATTCAGTGACGCAAGTCTTCCCGGTCCGACAACGCCTAAATAATCATCCATTTGGTAATACTTTGCGATGTTAAAGGATGCCATATTGTACGCATCGATTGCCGGAACCCCTTCTTCCAGGGCAATCCGGATAAGCTCGTTTGTCATGCCGCCTTTATAGAAATTAGGCGTAGCGCCGTCTGTTGTGTAAAAAAAGTGGTCGTAGTAGCGGAAGCCCTTTTCATGAAGCTCCTGCAATATATTTCTTAAATCAGGGCGAATGGACGAATTGCGAAGTGATACATAATAGCCCAGTTCCAGCCTTCTCATCACTTCATCACCTGTCATGGCTTCATGATCACAATCCGCTCCGAACAGCTTCATTTTTGTAAGCGTTTTATCTGATGCGCCGGGAAAATGCCCTTCTATGCGTTTCCGCTGTTTTTTTGTGGCCTGCATACAGTGAAGCATTAAATCATCGCCATCTACAAGACGCGGCCAGCCAGTCATTTCTCCGCCTTGAATGACATCCGGATGTTCAATCCACTGCTTTCTGACGTCAAACGGAAGAACGTGATCCTCGTTCAAAACCTCGGTCTGCAGGTCATACCGTGACCACCAAAAATACTGAACCGGAAGCTTTTTGAGTTCGTTCAAAATAGTAAGCGCTTTCTTTTTTCCGCTTTGCAAAAGCAAAAATAAGTTATCATTTACGAATGTCGTTGTACCGTACTGAGACACATATTCCGCCAGCGTTTGGGGATTATATATTTGAAAAGGATGTGCGTGCGGTTCGATATAGCCAGGCACAATGTATTTTCCTTCACAATCAATCGTATGAATTTCTTCGGTTCTATCCGGAAGTTCATGACCAACATAAACAATACGGTCCTGATAAATCCAAATGTTTTTTTTCAGCCATTGTTTTACATATGGATTTAAGACGAGAGCATTCCGTAAAAGGAGCGTTGGAAGCAGCTTAGAGTCTACAACATCAACCTGTGCCCTGATGTCTTTGTTTTTCCAGTTAAAGGTGCGTTCGGACATTCACATACTCTCCTTTACATGTATTAGACTCATGTTATCACATCCTTCTCCATCACGCACGATAAAAACGTTACAAATTTTTGAAGGTTCAATTAAAAAACTTTTTTAAGTAAAAGGAGCAGATTTCATGAAACCAAACATCAGTCTCATCAATGCCGTCTTCCGTATCGCCTGCGGACTGACAATTATGTCAGCTGCCAGCGCCAAGTATACGAAAAAACCTTGGTGCAGAATGCATCTGTTCTGCATCTTTATGGGCGCCATGAAGGCAGGTTCAGGCATACTGCGTTTCTGCCCTGTGACCTATATGTTTCAAAACAGCACTGGTGAAAACCATGGACAGGATCATCAAGAATCGTAAGCAAAAAAGCTTGATCATAAAACGTGATCAAGCTTTTTCTCAGTATATCCCTTTGTCTTCATATAGAAAAAACCAACAGCCGCAAACGCAGCCGGATACAAGAGAGCCCAGCCGCTAAATAAGTAGATCACTGTACAAAGAAGAAGCGCCCCCAAAGCCATCCACCAGCCTGAATCCTTCCAGTTCAGCAGTTTCAGCGCTGCCGCCATTGTGCATATGTAAGATGCGATGAATGCTGAGCTTGGTCCTTTCAGGAGCGTTGTCAGATCAATTTGAAATATGCCGTTTGCCATAAGAACGAAACCAAACACGAAAGCCAGCGCTGTTAATACACGGACAGGTGTATGTTTTGTATGACTGAGCTTCCCGAAATACCCGGGAATATGACCTTCTCTCGCCAACGCATAGACCATTCTTGAAAATCCCGCAATGTTGGCATGAATGGTGGCGAATGTAATAAAAAGAGCTAAACAAGTCGTTACATATACCCCAATATCCCCTGTACCTTTTGATATGAGCATCGTCAGAGATGCGATTTCTCCTTTTTCTCCATATGCATGAGTGCCTACAGTGACAAACGATAGCATGATATAAAGCACCGCCACACAAGCTGCCGCCAAGAATAAACTGATTGGAACATCCTTTTCCGGTTGTTTAAACTCTTCAGCTAATGGGGTAATCATTTCCCAGCCTACAAAAGAAAAAAAGATGATGACAGAAACAGAACCCGCGGCAAACCAGCCATGCGGCAGAAAAGGCTTAAATTCAGCTGCTTTTACGTGGGGCAGTGAAACAGCAACAGAAATGACAAGCAGCAGCAGAATGACACAGATGACGAGTATGCTGATGTTTGCTGATAATTGAATGCCCCTGATATGAAGCCAAATGGAGATCGCCAGCATACTTGCTGCAATGCAAGCAATCTGCCAATCCGAAGCCTGTGTGACGTAGCTGACATAATGTGCGCCAGTCAAAGCGATCACTGGCACACCGATCGGAACCGATCCCAGCATGATCCAGCCCAACATGGCTCCGGCTTTTGGCCGAAAAGCAAGCTGTACATAAGCCGTGATCCCTCCCGCGCTTGGCGCCATTCTGACAAGGCGCGCCAGTGTGCCTACGAGCAGAAATGATAAGAAAGACATAAATCCCCAAACCAATACAGAAGCGGGACCGGCAGCATCAGCCGTGACAGACGGAAGGATTAAGATCCCGCAGCCTAATACGGCCCCGATCGTTAATGCCGCTCCTTGAACCCAAGTAATCGAACGCTGTAATTCCGGCAAAATGATTGCCTCCTTTCATGTTAATGGCTTTATTATAGAAAAAAACAAACGGCACCCATATGCTACAATTAAGCTAAATCAACAACATTTCCTCATAATAAAAGGAATTCTCACCAATTCACCTAAACATATAAAGGAGCAATACCAATGGACGATACAGACCTTCAAATTCTTTCGCATTTGCAGCAAAATGCCAGATTAACGATGGTTGAATTAGGAAAGCTTGTCGGACTCAGCTCTCCGAGTGCGGCGGAACGTGTCAGAAAGCTTGAGGACAAAGGGGTCATTACCGGGTACAGCGCTGATATCTGTTATGAAAAGCTAAACAAACATGTCACTGCTTTTATCCTGATGGAGCCGAAAAGCTGCAAACACTACGCCGCCTTTGCCGCAGCTCACCCCGATGTGGCAGAGAACCACCGGATTACAGGTATGTGACAAAAGTGGTGACGGAATCTGTGCATAGTCTAGAAGATTTTATAGACGCTTCAATGGCCCACGGAAAACCGACCACGCTTGTTGTGCTTTCTTCTTCCGCTTTCCGGCATGCTTTTGTATAACAAAAAACCCGCAGCACAATCTGCGGGTTTTTCTTCACTTTATTTTTGAGCAGCCTTCAGAGCTCGTGCTCCGATATCTTTTCTGAAAAACAGGCCGGGTTTGATGATCTCATCAACGGCTTTGTACACTCTGTCTCGTGCCGCTTCAAACGTTTCATCAAAAGCGGTCACATTGGCGACACGGCCGCCGTTTGTGACGAACTCTTCACCTTCTGCTTTCGTTCCGGCATGGAAGACGACAACTTGATCAGCATTTGCTGTCAGGCTGCCAATCGGCGTGCTTTTTGCATAGCTTTCAGGATAGCCTTCTGAAGCAAGCACGACACTGACTGCCGCCGTATCCTTCCATCTCAAGTCAACGTCCTTATCATCTAAAAGATCTAGAAGCACTTGTACCAGATCAGAATCCATACGAGGCAGCACAACCTGCGTTTCCGGGTCGCCGAAGCGGGCATTAAATTCAATGACCTTCGATCCATTCGCAGTGAGCATCAGCCCCGCATACAAAACGCCTGTGAAGGAGCGACCTTCTTGAACCATTGCTTTTGCGGCTGGCTTGACGATCGTTTCTACAGCATGACGCACGGTGTCTTCCGAAATTTGCGGAACAGGAGAGTAAGCGCCCATTCCTCCTGTATTCGGCCCTTTGTCTCCATCAAAAGCACGCTTATGATCCTGGGCAATGACCATCGGATATACCTTTTCTCCTTTGACAAACGCCATGAGGGAAAACTCTTCGCCAGATAGAAATTCTTCAATTACGACAGATGCGCTCGCATCACCGAATTTTTCATCCTCAAGAAAATCATGCAGACACGCGATGGCTTCTTCTTCCGTCATCGCAACAGTTACGCCTTTTCCAGCCGCAAGTCCGTCCGCTTTAATGACAATCGGAGCGCCTTTTTCCTGCACATAAGCCTTCGCTTCTTCAAAGGATGTAAACGTGTCGTATTCTGCGGTCGGTATGTCGTATTTCTTCATTAAATCCTTTGCGAACTGTTTGCTTCCTTCGATGATTGCAGCGGCTTTTGACGGACCGAACACACGAAGACCGGCTTTTTCGAACTCGTCAACAAGGCCTTCAATTAAAGGAACCTCAGGTCCGACAATGGTCAGCCCGACCTGATTTTCTTTTGCAAATGAGACAAGCCCGGCGTGGTCGCTTTCCTCAATGTTTACAAGCTGTGCAGAAGATGCCATGCCGTCATTTCCCGGAGCGGCAAATACCGTATCAACAAGGCTGCTTTGCGCCACCTTCCATGCCAGCGTATGCTCTCTTCCGCCTTTACCGATAATTAATACATTCACGTCGTTTTCATCCCCTTAATGTTTGAAGTGTCTGATGCCGGTGAATACCATGGCAATGCCGTACTCGTCCGCTTTTTTAATGGAATCCTCGTCACGGATAGATCCGCCTGGCTGGATGATAGCTGTAACGCCCGCTTTTGCCGCTTCTTCGACTGTATCAGGCATTGGGAAATATGCATCTGATCCGAGTGCGCTGCCTTTCGCTTTTTCTCCGGCCTGCTCGATTGCGATTTTCGCTGATCCGACGCGGTTCATTTGTCCGGCTCCTACACCTACTGTCATGTTATCTTTTGCGAGAACGATCGCATTGGATTTCACATGTTTCACGACTTTCCAAGCAAGCTTCAAATCTTCCCACTCTTGCTCGTTCGGCTCTCTTTTTGTCGGAATGCTGATCTCAGCATCATTAAAGCCGTGCATATCTAAATCTTGAATCAGCAATCCGCCTTGTACAGATGTCAGCTGTTTTTCTTTTTGGACGGCAGCTGTCACATCAAGTGTCAGCAGACGGAGATTTTTCTTCGCTGTCAGGATATCAAGCGCTTCCTGGCTGAATGAAGGCGCAATGATGATTTCTAAGAAAATATGATGAAGCGCTTCGGCTGTTGGCTTGTCCACTTCACGGTTCAACGCGATAATGCCGCCGAAGATCGATGTTTTATCTGCTTCGAACGCTCTGTCAAACGCTTCTGCGATCGTTTCGCCAGTTCCCACGCCGCACGGATTCATATGCTTCACAGCGACCGCAGCAGGCTCAGTGAATTCACGAACAATTTGAACAGCTGCGTCCGCATCTTTAATGTTGTTGTAAGAAAGCTCTTTGCCGTGCAGCTGTTCTGCTTGCGCAATAGATCCTTTGACAGGAAGCGCGCTTTGGTAGAATGTTGCTTCTTGATGAGGATTTTCCCCATAGCGAAGCGATTGTTTTTTCTCAAACGTAACGGTGAATTGCTCTGGTTCTTTTTCACCGACAACATGTGTCAGATAGTCAGCGATCAGCGCGTCATATGCCGCAGTGTGGCGGAATACTTTTGCCGCCAGCTCGCGTTTTTTCTGAAGCGAAACATCGCCTTCTTCTTTGATTTGATTCAGAACAGGGCTGTAATCCGCTGGGTCAACGATAACCGTCACATCCTGATGGTTTTTCGATGCCGCGCGCAGCATGCCAGGTCCGCCGATATCAATGTTTTCAATAGCCTCTTCGTACGTCACATTCTCTTTAGAAATCGTTTCTTTAAATGGATAGAGGTTGACGACAACCAGGTCAATTGACGCAATGCCGTGTTCATTGATCTGCGCCATATGCTCTTCATTGCCGCGAACTGCGAGAAGACCGCCGTGAATATTCGGATGAAGCGTTTTTAAGCGCCCGTCCATAATTTCCGGAAAACCTGTCACTTCAGAAATTCCGATGACATCAACACCGTTTTCTTGAAG
The DNA here is from genome assembly GCF_014250375.1 of Bacillus sp. PAMC26543. Taxonomy (NCBI): domain Bacteria; kingdom Bacillati; phylum Bacillota; class Bacilli; order Caryophanales; family Bacillaceae; genus Bacillus; species Bacillus sp. PAMC26543. Next base: position 3,451,654 of record NZ_CP060193.1, read on the forward strand.
AAGCTTTTTTGTGCCGCCGGTTGAAATCACTTCAACGCCAAGCTCTGTCAGTTCTTTTACGAAAGGAACAAGATTTGTTTTATCTGAAACACTGATTAGTGCGCGTTTAATGGTCATGCCTTTTCACCTCTGTTATTTAATCCTAATAGCTCTTTGATCACACTCGGATACCATTTGTGCTCAAGCTTGTGAATGTGATGTTCAATGGTTTCTAATGTATCTTCTTCGGTAATTTCAATTGCCTTTTGAGCGATGATCGGCCCTGTATCCATTCCTTCATCGACATAATGAACGGTAATCCCGGCAACCTTCACACCCGCCCGGTATGCCTGTCCGACTGCGTCTATTCCAGGGAAAGCGGGAAGAAGGGAAGGATGGATGTTGATGATTTTTCCTCCGTATGCCTGAAGCAGCGTATCACCGATCAGTCTCATATACCCGGCGAGAACGATCAATTCTGCTTCATGAAGATGAAGCTGTTCAATAATGGCCCGTTCAAATGTGGCCTTGTTTTCATAAGACTTCGGCTCAAATGCAAAGGATGGAATCTGGAATCTTTCCGCCCGCTCGATGACTTTCGCCTGCGGCTTATCGCAAACGAGGAGCGAAACGGCTGCATCCCAGTTCTCCTCTTTCAAACGCGTGACGATGGCTTCAAAGTTTGAGCCGTTTCCGGATGCAAATACCGCAAACTTTTTCATGAAAGTGCAGCACCGCCGAATGTAACGCCTTCACCATGTTTTACTCGCCCGATCAAATAGGCTTTTTCGCCGTGACTTTCAAGCGTTCCGATGACTTCGGTGAGATGTTCTTCTTTTACCGCGAGAACAAATCCGATGCCCATATTAAAGACGTTAAACATGTCTCCTTCTTTCAGCTTGCCGTGTTCCTGCAAGAAAGAGAAGATCGGCGGGATCGGCCAAGAGCCGTGATCGATTTCCGCACTTAAGCCTTCAGGAAGCATACGCGGAAGATTTTCAATAAATCCGCCGCCTGTTACATGCGCCATACCATCAATGAGTCCGCTTTTCACAGCCGCAAGCACAGGCTTCACGTAAATTCTTGTCGGCTCAAGCAGTTCTTCGCCGAGCGGGCGTTCAAACGGCTCATACGTCTCGTCGAGATCAAGCTCTGCATCGTCCAGAAGCACCTTTCTCACAAGGGAAAATCCGTTGCTGTGAAGACCGCTGGAGCTTAGTCCGATTAAAAGGTGGCCTTCCTTGATGTTTTCGCCGGTCACGATTTCATCCTTTTCCGCTACACCAACTGAGAAACCTGCAATATCGTATTCATCAGCTGTATATAATCCAGGCATTTCAGCGGTTTCTCCGCCGACCAAGGCTGAACCTGATTGCTCACAGCCATCCGCAACGCCTTGTACGATCTGCTCGATTTTCACAGGGTCCGCTTTGCCGACCGCTAAATAGTCGAGAAAAAAGAGCGGCTCCGCACCTTGCGCAAGCACGTCATTGACACACATTGCAACAGCGTCTACACCGATCGTGTCATGTTTATTCATGGAAAAAGCCAGCTTTAATTTTGTGCCGACACCGTCTGTTCCCGAAATTAAAACAGGTTTCTGATAAGAAAGCTCCGACAGATCAAACATGCCGCCAAAGCCGCCAAGGCTGCCCATAACGCCAAGCCTTTTCGTGCGCTCCACATGTTTTTTCATCCGTTTTACAGCTTCATATCCGGCTTCGATGTCAACTCCTGCGTTTTTATATGCTTCAGACATCCTATTCACTCCTTTAAGGCGCTTTTCAAAATATCTCTCCGAACAAGGGCAGAAAGAGAAAGGCAGCCAAACTGCGCTGCCTTTATGTCATTTTCAAGTTTTATTTGGTTAACACCGCTTCTTTTACATGAGGAAGCACAGTGTCCTGATAAATTTCAGTCGGATATTTCCCTGTAAAGCAAGCAAGACATTGCCCGCAATTCGAGTCTTCGTATTTTCTGCCGATTCCTTTCAGCAGCCCTTCGACACTCAAAAATGAGAGAGTGTCGGCTCCGATTTCCTGACGGATTTCTTCAACCGAGTGGGAAGACGCGATCAGCTCTTCATGTGTGGACGTATCAATGCCGTAAAAGCACGGATGAGCGATCGGCGGCGAACTGATTTTCACATGCACTTCTGTCGCCCCCGCTTCTCTGAGCATTGTTACGATCCGGCGGCTTGTTGTTCCGCGCACGATGGAGTCATCCACCATAACGACGCGTTTCCCTTCTACAACACCGCGCACCGCAGAAAGCTTCATTCTGACGCCCTGCTCACGAAGAGCCTGAGACGGCTGAATAAACGTTCTGCCCACATAACGGTTTTTGATTAATCCAAGCTCGTACGGGATGCCCGTTGCTTCCGCGTAGCCGATAGCCGCTGAAATACTGGAATCCGGAACCCCTGTCACGACATCAGCTTCAACCGCTGATTCCTGAGCGAGCATTTTTCCAAGGCTTTTACGCGCACTGTGCACGTTAATGCCGTCAATATTGCTGTCAGGTCTTGAGAAATAAATGTACTCCATGCTGCAAATAGAACGGTTGATATTCATGGAGAAGCGCTCTGATTTCATGCCATCATCATTGATAATCAGCATTTCTCCCGGCTCCACCTCGCGAAGGTACGTCGCACCGACGACATCAAATGCGCATGTTTCTGAAGCGACGACATAAGCGTCTCCCATCATGCCGATTGACAGCGGTCTAAGCCCGTTCGGGTCAAGCGCTACGATCATTTCTGTTTCAGTCATGATCAGGAACGCGTAGGCGCCTTTCAGCATAGAAAGCGAGTTTTTAATCTGATCCTTCAGCGTGAAGTGGCCGCTTCTTTTGATCAGGTGAGCCAAAACCTCTGTATCCGAAGAAGTCTGAAAGATGCTCCCTTGATTTTCAAGCTGCTGCTTCAGCTGAGTGGCATTCACCAAGTTTCCGTTATGGGCAAGCGCCAGGCTGCCGTTGTTTTGAGAGCGGAAGAGGAGCGGCTGAACATTTTCATATCCGCCGCCGCCAGCCGTTGCGTACCGAACGTGTCCGATTGCGCCTTTCCCCTTTACTTTGCTGAGCTCACCGTTTTGAAATACTTCAGTGATCAGCCCTTGACCTTTATGCGCCGTCAGCTTTTCACCGTCAGTCGCCACAATGCCCGCGCCCTCCTGTCCTCTGTGCTGGAGGCTGTGAAGGCCGTAATACGTGATTTGCGGGGCTTCTTCATGCCCCCAAATCCCAAAAACGCCGCATTCTTCATTTAAGCCTTTGATTTCAGCAAGCATGGGATAGCTCCTTTCCACGCGCGTTCAAGCTCTTTTGTCTGCGCATGAATCAATTGTTGTCCGTCTTGGTTTTGAACGCTCAGAAGTCCGTCAGCTGTTACCTCACCGATATGAACCGCATCTTGTACAGCTGCTTCAAACGCTGCTTGATGTTCTTTTTTCACAGAAACGACGAAGCGGGATTGAGATTCAGAGAATAATAACGCTGCTTCCCCTTCAACAGTCACGTTAGCGCCAAGGTTTTCCGTCGTCATGACACTTTCAGCAATCGCTACGCCTAAGCCGCCTTCAGATACATCGTGCGCTGATTGAACAAAGCCTTGTTTAATCGCGTCAAGCAGTGCCTTTTGGCGTGCCTGTTCTACATCTAGATCGATTTGCGGCGCTTTGCCGTAAATGCGGCCTTCTGTCATTTTTTGCAGCTCGCTTCCGGCAAACTCAGGTTTTGTTTCGCCGATGACGTACACGAGGTCGCCCGCTTGTTTGAAATACTGCGTTGTGATGTGTGCTGTATCTTCAATTAAACCGACCATGCCGATCACAGGTGTCGGGTAGATCGCCGTGCCGTTTGATTCGTTGTAAAGCGATACGTTTCCGCCGATCACAGGTGTGCTGAGAACGTTGCACGCTTCACTGATGCCGTCAGCCGCTTTTTCAATCTGCCAGAAAATTTCCGGTTTTTCCGGATTTCCGAAGTTCAGGTTATCTGTAACCGCAAGCGGTTCTGCACCTGAGCAAACGATGTTGCGCGCCGCTTCAGCGACAGCGATTTTTCCGCCGACCTCTGGATCAAGGTAGAGATAACGGGCGTTACAGTCAGTTGTCATCGCCAGCGCCTTTTTCGTTCCGCGGATTCTGAGAACACCCGCATCAGACCCAGGAGCCACAACTGTATTCGTCCGCACCATGTAGTCATACTGGTCGTAAACCCACTCTTTGCTTGCGATCGTCGGCTGCTGCAGGAGCGCCTTCAGTGTTTCATTCGCATCGTCAATTTGAGGAGCCGGGACATCCGTCTCTAAAAATTCACGGTAGTAAGCAGGCTCTTGAGAAGGCTTGTGATAAACCGGCGCCTCTTCTGCCAAGGCATCAACAGGGAGCTCGCATACAACCTCACCTTTATGTGTCAGGCGCAGCAGTTTATCATCTGTTACACGTCCGACAGAAACCGCTTCAAGATCATACTTGTCAAAAATATCGATGATTTCCTGCTCACGTCCGCGCTCGATAACAAGCAGCATCCGTTCCTGTGATTCAGAAAGCATCATTTCATAAGCAGTCATGCCTGTTTCACGCTGCGGAATCAAGTCAAGGTTCATTTCAATGCCTGAACCCGCTTTACTTGCCATTTCCGCGCTTGAGCTGGTCAGACCGGCAGCTCCCATGTCCTGAATGCCGACTAGGGCGTCACATTGAATGACTTCCAGACATGCTTCAAGCAAAAGCTTCTCCATAAACGGATCGCCGACTTGAACCGCGGAGCGCTTTTCTTCAGAAGCATCAGACATTTCTTCAGATGCAAACGTAGCGCCGTGAATTCCGTCACGCCCTGTTTTAGCGCCGACGTACATGACCGTGTTGCCGACACCCTTTGCCTGGCCTTTTTTGATGTCTTCATGATTGATTAATCCGACGCACATTGCGTTGACAAGCGGATTCCCTTCATAACTGCTGTCAAATTGCACTTCGCCGCCGACTGTCGGGATACCGATGCAGTTCCCGTATCCGGCGATACCTGCTACTACTTCTTCAAACAAGTACTTCACGCGCGGTGAAGTCAGTTCACCAAATCGAAGAGAGTTTAATACAGCGATAGGACGCGCACCCATAGAAAAGACATCACGGATTATGCCGCCTACGCCAGTCGCAGCGCCTTGGTACGGTTCGATGGCTGATGGATGGTTATGCGATTCAATTTTGAACACAACCGCTTGGTTGTCACCGATATCAACGATTCCGGCGCCTTCACCCGGACCTTGCAGCACGCGTTCGCCGCTCGTCGGGAATTTACGCAAAATCGGCTTTGAGTTCTTGTAGCTGCAATGCTCTGACCACATGACAGAAAAAATTCCGATTTCTGTGTAGTTCGGCAATCTGCCAAGAATGGATTCAATCAATGCAAACTCATCATCACTGACACCCATTTGCTGATAGATTTTCTCTTCTTTAATTTGTTCTTTACTTGGTTCAAGCAGTAGTGACATGAGTTTCCCTCCAATTTTTCACGATAGACTGAAACAATTTAAGACCGTCGGCGCTTCCAAGCAGTTCATCGACCGCGCGCTCCGGATGAGGCATCATGCCTAACACATTTCCTTTTTCATTTACAACACCGGCAATGTCGCTGACACTTCCGTTAATATCGGAACCGTATGTGAAAGCAATTTGATTGTTTTCTTTTAATGAAGCTAGCGTTTCGTCATCACAGTAGAAATTCCCTTCACCGTGGGCAACCGGAATCGTAATCGCTTGGCCCTTTTCATAGGAAGAGGTGAATAATGTTTCGTCGTTCTGCACGATTAATTCAACCGGACGGCAAATGAACTTCAAGTCTTTGTTGCGTCTCATTGCACCTGGCAGAAGGCCAAGCTCCTGTAAAATCTGAAATCCGTTGCAGACGCCGAGAACAGGTTTTCCTTCAGCCGCTGCCTGTTTTACAGCTGGCATTATATTCGCAAAACGGGCGATGGCGCCGCATCTCAAGTAATCTCCGTAAGAAAAACCTCCCGGGATTAACACCCCGTCAAAGCCGTCAAGGCTTGTTTCCTCGTGCCAGACGTATTCCACATCATGACCGAGTTCATCCTTTACAGCGTGAAACATATCGATATCACAGTTAGAGCCAGGTAACACAATCACCGCAAATTTCACTGTGCGACTACCTCCTCAACCTCGTATCTGTAATCTTCAATCACTGTATTCGCAAGAAGTTTTTCGCACATTTCTTTGACTAGCACGTCAAGATCACGGTCAGACTTTTCGATTGTTAGCTCCATGTATTTCCCGATGCGCACGTCGGCAACTTCCTTGTAAGACATACTGTGCAAGGCATGCTGGACAGCGCTCCCTTGTGGATCCAGTACACTTTCTTTTAAGCTGACATAAACTTTTACTTTATACATGATGAATGCCTCCCAGTCTATTGAAAATCTCTTCGTATGCGTCGGTTAAGCTTCCCAGATTGCGTCTGAATAAATCTTTGTCCAGCTTTTCGTTCGTGTCTTTATCCCACAAGCGGCATGTGTCAGGTGAAATTTCATCCGCCAAAAGCACTTTCCCGTCTGCATCTAAACCGAATTCAAGCTTGAAATCTATTAATCTGACGTGACAATCGTCAAAAATGCTTTGAAGCTCTTCATTTACTGTTTTTGTAATGGACTTAATGGTTTCTACCTGTTCAGGAGTCGCCGCTTTCAGCAGCCAAATATGATCTTCTGTGATGAGCGGATCACCCAGCGCGTCATCCTTGTAGTAAAACTCGATAATCGGCTGTTCAAGCTTCGTGCCTTCTGGAATGCCGAGACGTTTGGACATGCTTCCTGCCACCACATTTCTGACAACGACTTCCAGCGGCACAATCGTTACCTTTTTAATGAGCTGCTCTGTTTCCGAAATGCGCTCGATAAAGTGGTTGTTAACCCCTTTTTCGTGAAGGTGTTTGAAAATCAGGCTTGAGATCTCATTGTTTAAGCGCCCTTTGCCGCTGATTTCCGCCTTTTTTTCTCCGTTAAAGGCAGTTGCAGAATCTTTATACACCACATACAGCGTGTTTTCGTCGTCGGTTTTGTAAATCTTTTTCGCTTTTCCTTCATATAAAAGTTCATTCTTCACAATATTCACGGAAGGCCTCCTAACCCGAATGTTGGGAATTTTCAAACTAAGGCAGCAGGGAAGAAGCCGCCTAAAAGCTTCTTCTATGCTAAACCTAAACGTTCAAAGATCAGATCCACATTTTTCAGATGGTAATGATAATCAAAGCAGTCAGCAATTTTTTCCGGAGAAAGACGGGAAGTGATTTTCTCTTCCGCTTCCACAAGCTCACGGAACGGTACTTGCTTTTCCCATGCCTCCATTGCTTTCGGCTGCACTGTGTCATAAGCTTCTTCACGAGTCAGGCCTGTGTCAATCAATGCCAGCAGCACGCGCTGAGAGTAGATCAGCCCCAATGTGCGGTCCATGTTGCGCTTCATGTTTTCCGGGAAGACCGTTAAGTTCTTCACGATGTTGGAGAAGCGGTTCAGCATGTAATTCAGCCCAATTGTCGCATCCGGAAGAATAATCCGCTCCGCTGAAGAATGAGAAATATCGCGCTCATGCCATAATGGAACATTTTCGTAAGCTGTCATCATGTAGCCGCGAATGACACGCGCTATACCTGTCATGTTTTCAGAACCGATCGGATTCCGTTTATGCGGCATAGCTGATGAACCTTTTTGCCCTTTCGCAAAAAATTCCTCGACCTCGCGTGTTTCACTCTTTTGCAGTCCGCGAATTTCAACCGCGAATTTCTCAATGCTTGTCGCAATCAAAGCAAGTGTCGCCATATAATCAGCATGGCGGTCACGCTGAAGCGTTTGTGTTGAAATCGGTGCGGCTTTCAGGCCAAGTTTCTCACAAACATACTGCTCTACAAACGGCTCAATGTTCGCATATGTGCCGACAGCACCGGAAATCTTACCAACCTCGATGCCTTCCTTCGCTTGTTTAAAGCGTTCCAGGTTGCGTTTCATTTCTTCGTGCCAAAGCGCCAGTTTTAAACCAAATGTTGTAGGCTCTGCGTGTACGCCGTGTGTACGGCCCATCATGACGGTGTATTTATGTTCTTTCGCTTTTTCTTTTATAATGTCAACAAATCTCTCAAGGTCCTTGAGCAGAATGTCATTTGCCTGTTTTAATAAGTAAGAAAGAGCGGTATCTACGACGTCAGTTGACGTTAAGCCGTAATGCACCCATTTTCTTTCTTCGCCCAGTGATTCGGATACAGCGCGCGTAAAAGCAACTACGTCATGGCGCGTGTCCTGTTCGATTTCTAATATGCGGTTGATATCAAATGACGCATTTTCGCGCATCAGCTTTACGTCTTCTTTTGGAATAACGCCAAGCTCCGCCCACGCTTCACAGGCAAGAATTTCAACCTCTAACCATGCTTGAAATCTGTTTTCATCCGTCCAAATCGCGGACATTTCAGGTCTTGAATAACGTTCGATCATTCTGCTTGTCCTCCGTCTCTATTTCTCCATTTATTTGTGATCTCCTGAATCCATTCGTCTTCAGGCTGCTTCATAAAAGTAATATGCCCCATTTTGCGGCCTTTTTTGATTTCATGTTTTCCGTATACATAAAGCTTTGCTTCTTTTAAAAGCTCTGGCTCTTCCTCTGGGATCTTCACTTCATCGCCGAGAAGATTCACCATCATGCCAGGCTTCAGCAGCTCCGTTTTTCCAAGCGGAAGGCCGCAGACCGCTCTGATATGCTGTTCAAACTGGCTTGTTTCGCAAAGATCCAGCGTGTAATGTCCTGAATTGTGCGGTCTTGGCGCCAGTTCATTAACCAAAAGCTCATCGCCCTCTGTCAGGAACATTTCAACAGCAAGCGGTCCGACAAGGTTCAGCTCATCTGCGAGCTTAACGGCCAGCTCATCAGCCTTTTCCTGAATCCTTTCTTCAACCCGTGCAGGCACGATGCTTTGGAACAGAATATTATTGTGGTGAATGTTTTCTGCGGCCGGGAACGTCGAAATTTCTCCGTTTACCGATCTGACAACAATCACGGACAGTTCCATTTTAAAAGAAACCCAGCTTTCGAGAATGCAGGTTCCGTGCTCTAAAAGAGCTGAAGCCTCTTCTATTTGTGACGTTTCCTTGATGACAAATTGGCCTTTGCCGTCATATCCGCCGCGGCATGTTTTCAGCACTGCGGGAAGCCCCAGCGACTGAACCGCCTCTTTCAGCTCATCCTTTGTTTTGACGATGCGGTAAGGTGCAACTTCACAGCCTGCGGATTGAATCGCTTTTTTCTCTGTTTCACGGTTTTGGGTAATGAGCAGCAGCTCACTTCCTTGCGGGAGATACGCATGATCTTTCAGCCAATGCAGCGCATCATAATCGATGTTTTCAAACTCATACGTGATAATATCGCTGATCTCAGCCAATTTCCGAATCGCTTCGCGGTCGTTGTATGAAGCGGTGATTTCAATATCCGCCACCTGCCCGCACGGCGAGTCTTTTACCGGATCGACGACCGCGACTTTATACCCCATTTGTTTTGCGGAGACAGCCATCATTTTTCCAAGCTGTCCGCCGCCGATAATGCCGATGACGGCTCCCGGATAGATGATTTGATTAGACAAGCTGATCACTGCTTTCTAACACTGTTTGTTTTGTATTTTCTCTTCTTTCATCTAACTTTCTGGCCAGATCCTCGTCAAAAGCTGACAAAATTTGCGCCGCTAACAGACCTGCGTTCACAGCGCCCGCTTTTCCGATGGCTGTTGTGGCAACCGGCACGCCTCCAGGCATTTGCACGATGGAAAGAAGTGAATCGAGTCCGTTCAGCGCCTTGGATTGAACCGGAACACCGATGACCGGCAGCGTCGTTTTAGCAGCTGTCATCCCCGGCAGGTGCGCCGCTCCTCCAGCACCGGCGATAATGACCTTGATGCCTCTTTCTCTGGCTGTTTCAGCGTACTCAAACATGAAATCAGGCGTCCGGTGAGCGGAAACCACCTTCTTTTCGTACGGCACTTCAAGTTCTTCAAGTATGTCGCATGCGTTTTTCATTGTCTCCCAATCGGAAGTGCTTCCCATGATGATTCCTACTAGCGGCTGCATTCTGTTCCCACCTTCTAATGCTTTAGTTTTCAGAAAATAAAAAATACCCGGCTTTGTATTGTCTTATGAGGAAGCAATACAAACCGGGCATGGTGCATGTATCGGCAGTCGTTCGCTTCTGCGATATATCCATGTCAGTTTTATCGATCACTTTCCTGCATAGTCCGGCAATTTACGGTTGCCGGGTAGAAACTTATGGGCCATATTCCCAAGATTATATGAGGTCGTGTTTTGATTTCATGTTTATCTTAACAACGGACTTGGATAATGTCAACGATATTATCGAACGATACAAAAATTCATTCTTCTAATGTTCGTGTTTTAGATCAATTTCCCTTCAAATACGATTTTTTTTCCGCACGGAACGATCTGAATTGACCCATTTTCCATCTTTTCCTTGAAAATCGGTTCTTCCATTCGACGTACAGGCATATATCCTTCTTCTTTCATTTGCTGAAGCACTGCTTCTATCGTTTGCTGTTCTGTCACTTCAAACTTTTTCTTCTTCGGCTTTGCCATTATTCTTTAATTCTCCTCTTCTTCACCGCTTTGACCCAGAAGCCGCCGTGGATCGTTTTTGGTTCATACGCAATAATAAAAGCTTTCGAATCAAGCGTTTTAATCGTATCATACAGCTGCAGCTCATATCTTCTCGGCGTCAAAATCTGCAGGGCCGTGCGGTCGCCTTCAAGCCCGCCGGCCACCCAATTCGTTACGCCGTAGCCTTTTTCACGAAGCTGCCTAGGAAGATCGAGGTCAAGCTCTTTTGTAATCACATTGACCATAATATAGCCAAGCGCCAGTTTTTCTTCGATTTTCATGCCGACAATAACGCCCAAACCATAGCCGAGTGCGTACGCAATCACGTTTTGAATCTGGTCTAAGTTATCAAGCACAAGGCTCAGCCCTGTCACATAAACCAGAATTTCAATGGTGCTGATTCCGGCCGCTAAATACCGCTGGCCTTTCAGTGTTAAAATCATTCTTATCGTAAAAAATGATACATAAACAACATTGATAATCAGAATAATGAGAACCATTGCTAATCCGTTTGATAATAAGGTTTGCATCATTTTATAAAACCTCCTTACTCATTCAACTTACGTAAAGCATTCATATTCTACTAGAGAAATGAACCCTTTACAATCAGCTATGGCCGTCATCGCAGGCAAAATTTTTCGACACACTCTCTTCATCACTCAGCAATAGTTTACCCTCTTTCTGTCCTTTTCAAAATCCAAACAAAAAAGCCTGCTTTTCAGCAGACTCATTTTTCTTTATCTATTGTCACATCTCTTTTTTCATTTTCCGAAGGGACTCATATTCTTTCTCAAGTTCACTCAGCGTATAATCAGCGAGCTGTTCCCCTCTTCCGCGATAAAATTCTGAGAGCATTAATTTGGTTTTTAAAAATTCCTTCTTTTGATAAATCGCCTGACGAAGTAAATGGGCCATGTCCATCATCCTCCACCGCATTTTCCTCATCATACACGGATTAATCCTACAATTCAACTGTGTTTTTTAGATATATTTGTAAAAACTGTGACATCAAAAAAACCGGCCTTTTCAGCCGGTTTTTTTACATTAAAGCGGGATAAGCGATGCCGTAAAATATTCAGAAATAAACGGCCAAGTCACTGCCGCAAACAGCAGCGCAACGGCTAAAACAGCAAACACACAATAGATATAGTCAATCGGTGCCTCGCTTGCCGCCTGATACAGACGCTGTACATATAACGCCATCATAAAGAAGATCGAAAACAGCATTAACACTGTAAAAAGGACAGTCAGCATCGGTACATTCACGATCGCAAATATCATCCAAATGATTGAAACGGCGATCACCGGAACAAGCAATGAGCCAAAACCAGCCGCAGCTTCCTTGAATGATACCTTTTGCTTCATCATATACCGAGACACGGCCCATATGGAGAAGACCATAACAGCAAAAAAGACGAGCATATACACAAGAACAACAAAAAATCCGTCATAAAACGCGTGATGGCGCTCTCCAAAACCAAGCGGCCTGTTCCAGCTCGCCTTTAACTGAAACCAGTTTCCGATTGAAAAAACGATACTGAATATGAGCATTGAAATAAGACCATATTTATAATGAGAGAAACCATCTGCCACAACAGTTTTCGCCGGAGACTTTAATATTGAAAAAGCAAAGCCGCAATATCTGTTAATGGCTGCCCAAACAGAGGATAGCTTTTCTTTCACAGACGATTCTACGCGTTCCTTATGTTGTTTCTGCTTTTGTTTCTGCTTTTGCTTGCTTTGGCGGCTGGCTTTTCTGGACATCCGCGAAAGCGGCTCTTCATCTATTCCTTCATTCTGGTTAACTTCTTCTTCAAACGTTTCTTTTCTTTCTTCCGTCATGTTAGCAACTCCTATCAAAAATATACGGCGGAATACCATTCAGTAAGAAAATAAAACACTTATATAAGGTACCGAAGCCTTCCTGAACAGTCAAGTCATTTCCATTTAAGTAAACAATGGCGGCACATCTACATGACGGTATATGATATGAAATGGTTTTGCCTTTCGCAACAAAATAAAAAACCAGCCGCAACATCGCAGCTGGTTTTCATTCATTATTTCAAGAAAATAAAGTAAAGAATAAATACAACAAACAGTCCGTACATGATCGGATGAACCTCTTTGGCTTTACCTTTGCACACCATTGTAATCGGGTAGAAAATAAATCCGATCGCAATCCCAGTCGCAATGCTGTACGTTAGCGGCATCATGATCATTGTAAGGAAAGCGGGAACCGCCACTTCGAACTTATCCCAAGCGATTTTGCCAAGCGGCGCTACCATTAGTGCACCGACAATGATCAGTGCCGGAGCTGTTACATTTGACGTAACGACTGATAGAAGCGGCGAGAAAAACATAGCGAGTAAAAAGAGAAACCCAGTTACAATTGCCGCAAATCCGGAACGAGCGCCCGCAGCAACACCCGAGCTTGATTCCACATAAGACGTTGTTGTAGACGTCCCAAGCACGGAGCCGATAACGATGGAAGTTGAGTCAGCTAAAAGCGCACGGCCCGCACGCGGCAATTTGTTTTCCTTCATTAAACCAGCCTGTGTTGCCACAGCAACCAGTGTACCAGCCGTATCAAAAAATCCGACAAACAAGAATGTTAAAATGACGATCAGCATTTGCACAGAGAAAATATCCGGCAAGTGAATCCAAGCTTGTCCAAAGGTCGATTCAAGGCTCGGCACACTTCCGACGATTTGAGACGGAACCGGAACCAAACCGAAAATCATCCCGGCAATCGCCGTTAACAGCATCCCGATAAACACGCCAGCGTTTACGCGAAGCACCATCAAAATAACCGTTACGATGACACCGAAAATCGTTAACAGCACAGGACCGCTGTGAATGTTTCCGATTGTGACAAGGGTTGAAGGATTCGATGCAATGATTCCTGAGCCCTGCAAGCCGACAAATGTAATAAATAGGCCAATCCCCGCTCCGACTGCCAATTTCAGCTCAGGCGGAATAGCGTTAATGATTTTTTCACGAAAACCTGTTAAAGAAAGAGCAACAAAGATCAGTCCTGAAATGAAAACACCAGACAAAGCGGCCTGCCAGGAAATCCCCATACCGAGAACGACAGAAAACGCAAAAAACGCGTTCAGCCCCATACCGGGCGCAATGGCAATCGGATATCTCGCAATCAATCCCATTAAGATACAGCCTGCTGCAGACGCCAAAGCTGTCGCCGTAAAGACCGCGCCTTGATCTATTCTCAATGCTTCCGGAAAATCTTTTACACTTTCCAAAGCAAGCGTAATCGGATTGACGAACAGGATATACGCCATGGATAAAAAGGTCGTTAATCCGCCGATGATTTCGTTGCGATAGCTGGTACCCAGCTCATCAAACTGAAAAAACTTTTTCAAGCTATATGACTCCCTTCACTCTTTGCTATTTATCCTGCCCTGAAATCGCCAAATAAAAAACGCCCCAATACATTTTGGGACGCTTGACTACAGACGGATTTCAGTTTGAATAAATAAACCTGTTTTATTTATATCAAACGAAAGAAATGTTTACGTAGTCAAGCCATTTACGGTAGCTTGGTAGAAACTTGCGAGCCATATCCCCGCGATTATACGAATTCATCTTATTTGATTTCTGAGTCTATTGTACCAACTTCAATTTGAAATGACAATATAAATAACGAACATTACTTATTAAAAAAATTGGTTTATTCGTCTATTGACTAATGGGCAACAAAGATAAAAACCGTATGCATGACTACATACGGCTTTTCAACTTTTGATTATTTTTTTCGGCAGGCTGACTCACTTGATGCACTGGTACAGTAAACGAGAATGGCTTTAGTTGAATCAGGTGATTTAAAACGCCGTTATCAATATACAGACCGTACTCACTAAACTCAAAATGCTTTAAAGACAGCTTATCATTATAATCATCATCCAGTTCAAAAGTAGATACCATTTCGGCTGTGTTCATATTTTTCACTTTAGCTATATTTGTTTTCAAATAATAACCTTCTTCATAATCACCCACTGGATCAGGCCAAGATTGCATTTTTTTCGTATCACCAAGGCCAATCGTTTCACCTATATTCACTAAATCATTTTCATTCATGCTTGAGGTATCAATTCCAGTGAAGCGGTAATGAACCATTACTTTCCTCCCTTTTTGGTTAATGTTATTGATTTCAATCCCTATGTTTTGATGGTTTGTTTCTGAAACATGAAATGGCATCTCTGCATTTAGCGGGACGATTTCACTGACCTCTGCCTCAGATTTAATGTTTGCTATTAATGTTAGCTTTTTCGCTTTTGAATTGATTGGTGATTCTAGCAGTGTTTGTCCTTTTGCTCTTACCGTTCTCTCGTTTACTTTTTTGCGGTCTCCAAGTTCGATGTTTGACGATGTCATCTCATATGTGTTTCCTAAATCATCTTTGACTTCGTTAATTTCAACCGTATCATGCTTTGCTATGCCTTGATAATCTATTGTAAATTGAAGGACAGAACCGAGCTTTCCGTTCTCTACTTGAATATTGGAAAATTGATAACGATTGTGATGCACTGATACCACTTTTGAGCTTTCTAAATAACTCGCATTCTTTTTGGTAATAGGCAGTTTGAAACTCCAATTCCCCTGTATTTCATTGATATGAGTAATCACAAAAGGCGTGGTATCCCCATTTTTTATTTCGGCTCCTTTTGTATAAAGCCTTAATTGACCAGCGTATTGTTTGTTATTTAATTTTTTGAGCATTAAGGAATCAAAGTCGATTGAAAAATTATCGTTAAAACTCGCTTTGCTCACATTATAGCTGAGCTCTTTTTCATCAGACTGGAGGTTATCAACAGTAAAGTTATAGACAAGCTGTCCGGCATCGTAGTATGAACTGTTCACAGATATAGTAATGCCTCGCGACTCCGCTTTTTCATTCAGATTTGTGACCAAATTGCTTTTAAACAATGATAGGCCAACTTTATCTTGAAACTCCTTATAAATTTGGCCGACAATGGGTATGCTTCCCATCGCTTTGTTTACAGAAGGCAGAAAAAGACCGGACGTTAAATACAGTATACCTACCACAGCAGCAACAGCCATTCCATTTGTAATGGTTCGTCCCCATTTAAAACGGCGCTTTGTGTTACTTTCATTTTCAGCACGAACGACAGCTTGATGTATTGCTTTTTTGAGTGCTTTCTTTGGCACTTCTATGTCATCATACAACTGCTTTACTTGGTGTTTTTCCATATTTTTTTATCCTCCTTTTCCAGCTCCTGTTTTAGTGATTTTCTTGCTCTATGTAAATGTGTTTTAATTGTGCCTTCTGCCATTCCTGTTTGTTCAGCTATCATTGAAATCGAATAATCTTGAAAATAATAGAGCTGAATTGTTAACTGAACATGTTCATCAAGTGTATCCAGCGCATTGCGCAAGTCTATATATTCTTCAATATTCCTTTGGTCCGTGCCAGTGTCATGATGGCTTTCAAACGGAACCAATTCTCCCTTCTTTTTCTTCATTGCAAAAATTGAATTAATAAGAATTCGGGTGAGCCACGTTAAAAAGTACTTTGGCTCTTTTAGTTTTTCTATACCTATAAAAGCTTTATAAGCCGTTTCCTGTACAGCATCAAGTGCATCTTCTTTATTTCTTAAATAGAGATAGGCTGTTTTATATAGAGTCTCCTGATGTGCCAGCATAAGCTTTTCAAAGGCTCGAGTATTTCCTTTTCTCGCCTTTGTAATCAATCTTTCTTCCTTCACCTTATCCACCTCCTATGTTGTTAGATATAAGAACTGCCAAAACGGTTTCAAAAAGTTAACAAAAAAACGCCCCTTTTATGGGACTGACCCCATAAGATGAGACAAATAAAAAACACCTTCAAATTTGAAAACGGATAGTTGTTATCCGAAATAAGACTTGGAGGTGTTTTTTGTATGGGAACAAGAATGAGTTATCCGATTGAAGTCAAACAGAAGGCTGGAGAAATGAGATTGGCAGGCGTGCCTATGAAAGAGATCATGCAGGAATTGAATATCAAGAATAAGACGCAGGTTCAGACATGGGTTAGATGGCATAAAGCTGGGGATACACATCGATTTGAACAGCCTGTTGGTAAGCAATACACTTACGGAAAAGGTCCGGAGTATTCTTCCGAATTAGAGAAACTGCAGGCAGAGAACCGTTATCTGAGACAACAAAATGAAGTTTTAAAAAAGTACAACGAATTGGAAAGGAAGTTGATAGCCAAACGTCAGTCGAACTTGTAGAAGTATTGCACGGCACAATGACCGTACAGAATATCTGTGTTCATTTAGGTATCTCACGAGCGTCTTATTATCGTTGGAAGAAGAACCTGATGAAAGATCATCCCAAGCGCCATTTGGAAAAACAAATCGGCACGTTGTGCCGAGAGCACAAGTATCGATATGGATATCGAAAAATTACAGCTATATTAAAAAAGGGAATGCGTATTAACCATAAAACGGTTCAGCGTATCATGCAGAAAAATCAGTGGCAGTGCCGGGTTAAGGTGAAAAAACGCAAGAAGAATGGGCAGCCATATGCCGTGGTCGATAACATATTGAATCGGAACTTTCAGTCCGATCATCCTCTTGAAAAACTAGTAACGGATATCACGTATTTGCCTTATGGACAGAAACAATTGTACCTTTCCAGTATATTGGATGTATACAATGGAGAAGTAATTGCTTTCACGATTGGAGATAAGCAGGACACAGACTTTGTCTTAAACACACTTGATCAACTGCCAACACTGCCTCAGAACTGCGTGTTACATAGTGACCAAGGATCTGTGTATACATCTTATGAGTATCAGAAAGCTGTTAAAACAAAAGGCATTACCATGAGCATGTCCCGCAAAGGGACGCCCGCTGATAATGCCTCCATCGAATCGTTTCATTCCTCACTAAAGTCTGAAACGTTCTATCTTAACAGCATTGATCGAACCACGACCGCCATCGTAGAACGCACTGTCAAAGAATACATTTATTATTATAACAACAGTTCGTATTCAAACGAAACTAAACAGCCAATCACCGATAAGCTATCGGCAATTGGCTGTATAAAAGGTGTTTTGATCCCTGTCTCAAAAACAGGGGTCAGTCCCTATAAAGGGACGTTTTTCTTAGGTATTTACTTATTCCCACTCAATCGTCGCAGGCGGCTTACTTGTAATATCGTACACCACGCGGTTAATGTGCTTCACTTCATTTACGATACGTGTAGAAATCACTTCAAGCACATCCCATGGGATACGCGCCCAGTCAGAAGTCATGCCGTCAATTGAAGTAACGGCGCGAATTCCGATTGTGTAATCATATGTTCTCGCGTCACCCATAACACCAACGCTGCGGATGTCAGGAAGAACAGTGAAGTATTGCCAGATATCACGCTCTAACCCGTGATTTGCTACTTCTTCACGCAAAATGGCATCTGATTCACGAACGATTTCCAGTTTTTCTTCTGTTACTTCGCCAAGAACGCGGATGCCGAGGCCCGGTCCTGGGAAAGGCTGGCGCCATACGATTTCATCCGGAATGCCGAGCTCTGTGCCAAGCGCGCGCACTTCGTCTTTGAAGAGCGTGTTTAACGGCTCGATCAGTTCAAACTGCATGTCTTCAGGAAGCCCGCCGACATTATGGTGAGATTTGATCGTTTGCGCCGTTGCAGTACCGCTCTCGATGATATCAGTGTAAAGCGTTCCTTGTGCAAGGTAGTCGATGCCTTTGAGCTTGTCCGCTTCATCGTCGAACACATAAATGAATTCATTACCGATGATTTTGCGTTTTTGCTCAGGATCAGAAACGCCTTTCAGTTTATTTAAGAATCTGTCTTTTGCGTCTACTTTAATCACGTTCATGTTAAAGCCTTCGCTGAATGTTTTCATAACACCTTCAGCCTCGCCTTTACGGAGCAGGCCATGGTCTACAAAGATACAAGTCAGCTGGTCGCCGATCGCTTTATGAATCAAAACAGCAACAACAGAAGAATCAACGCCGCCGCTAAGCGCACATAGAACCTGCTTGTCTCCGACCGTTTCACGGATTTTTTGCATTTCGATTTCGATAAAGTTCTCCATTGACCATTTGCCTTCGCATTCGCAAACGCCGAATACAAAGTTTTTCAGAAGGTCATTGCCGTATTCAGAATGGCGCACTTCCGGATGGAACTGAACACCGTACCATTTTTTATCCGCTTTGCTCATCGCTGAGTTCGGGCAGTGATGGCTTGTCGCATCAACAGTGAAACCTTCAGGCACTTCTACAACCAAGTCACCGTGGCTCATCCAAACCACTTGTTCATTCGGAAGATCTTTGAACAAATCAGGTGTTCCTTCGATGTGGATGTTCGCTTTACCGTATTCACGCTGGCTGGCAGCTTCTACTTTACCACCAAGGTAATGAGTCATCAGCTGCATGCCGTAGCAAATTCCCAATACAGGAACATCTAATTCGAAGATTTTCTCGTCACAGCGGAAAGAGCCTTCATCATATACACTGTTCGGACCGCCGGATAAAATAATTCCTTTTGGATTCATTTCTTTAATTTCTTCAGCCGTCAATGTATGGGGATGCAGCTCACTATATACACCAAATTCACGGATGCGGCGTGTAATCAGCTGATTGTACTGACTGCCGAAATCAAGGACAAGAATCATTTCATTCACTAACTTTGTCATGGTTGTCACCTAATCTCCTCTAAGTTTTTTGACACAGAAAAAAACGAGGACAGATATGAAACACGCTCCGCCCTCTTTTGGCAAGGCCGTTTGCCGGAGTCAGGCAACTCGCTCCCAGACTCCGATAATATTCACTAATTCTAACAACACGTCGATAAGCGGTCAAGACCATCTTCTTTTAATTAAATTTTCCCATAACTCTCTGGAATCATTCCAAAGCTTTGCCGCATCATCATTTCTGTACAGCGCCCGCTCATAGTTTGCTGTCAGCTTTAACATGTCTTCAGAATGATATGTTTCGTCAATTCGTTTTGCATATTCCCGCAGCGTTTCGCTGTCACGTTTGGGCAAGCCTCTTCTTTTCATCTGTTTCAGAAGCGCGCCGTATGCCTCAAAAAACACATGCTGATCGCTGCGGCGCTTCAATTTTCTCACTGTGAAAACAGGCAGCCATAACGAACGGAATACATACAGCAACACCGCTGCCAAAAGTACCGCAGCAATGGCGACATACCAGCCTGTACTAACACTTGCATGCGCAGACGGCGTTTTTTTAGAAACGGCAGGCTCACGTTTTTCCTTTTGTTTTTGCTCTTTCTCCGGCTGTTTTCTCTTTTCTTTCTGTTCCTCTTTTGCTTTCTCAGGCGAACTGCTGCTTTCGCTGCCGGAATCCTTTGTATCGGAGGAAGCAAACTCAGCCGGATTTGTGAACCCTTTTGTCGGCTCAAAAGTGACCCATCCCTGCTCTGGAAAATACACCTCTACCCAGGAATGGGCGTTGTTATTTGTCACTTCATAGATGCTGCCGTTTTTGTTCCCCGCTTCTTTATATTCACCAGACGTATATCCTTTTACCCAGCGTGCCGGAATGCCGGCCGAACGCAGGAGCACCACCATCGAGGACGAAAAGTTATCACAATAGCCCATCTTTGTTTCAAACAGAAATTGATCCACATAATCTTCATCATCTTTAGGGATGGTGACGTTTTCTGTTTCATAGGTGAACTCGTTTGATCCTAAATAGTCCTCAACAGCTTTGACCTTATCAAACATATTATCGTGATCCTGAGTCAGCTTGATCGCTAGCGTTCTCACCCGCTCAGGCAGAGTATCCGGCAGCTGCATATAGCGGTCGCTGAATGTGTACTCCTCACTGTTTTGTCTCACTTTCACCTTTTTCAGCTCATCCTGTTTATAGACCGGGGAGTTGTACGTCACTGTATAACTGCCCATGTTCCGAATATCACCGGCCTGCTCACTGATCGGAGAAATTTGTTCAGTGTTCCCGTTCATTTCAAGCGAGACAGCCTGCTTAGGCTTAATATTTTGCGCACCAATCGGATACATTACATGGTTATATCCATAATGCTCATCGACCTTCACACGTACAGTGTTCCGCTCTGTGGAAACCTTATGATCAAACCACAGATTTTCAACGTTGCCTCCGCTAAGCTGATACGACATGCCCGTGTCTGTTTCAATCCAGCCTTTTCCCGTATACGTATCCTTTGTTTCCACGCGGAAATATGTGCGCTCTTTTCCCTGCCACGTGAAAACAGGGGTAGCGTCCTGCTGAAACGGACCGCCAAGCGATTCATCGTGATTCCCGTATCCGATTTTGCTTTCTCCTGCCGGCACACGATCATGATTGGTGACTTTTTTGAGAAAAGGAACGGGATCCGGCCAATTCGGATCTGATTTCGGCGCGGCAAGCCCAAATCCCACCGCGGCCAAAATCAGCACAGACAGGGGGAGAAACCATTTCAGAACAGCCGCTTTCGGTAACGTTATTCGTTCCATCAGCTTAATGCGTTCCAAATACAGAAGGCCCAGCATAAAGAAGCCAATCAGCACGATACGGATAACAGCGTAAGCGGCGTCATAAGGCGTAAATGTATCAAGAATCGTAATATACGCCACTGTCATCATAAAGAAA
Source organism: Bacillus sp. PAMC26543 (assembly GCF_014250375.1). Taxonomy (NCBI): domain Bacteria; kingdom Bacillati; phylum Bacillota; class Bacilli; order Caryophanales; family Bacillaceae; genus Bacillus; species Bacillus sp. PAMC26543. The sequence goes on from NZ_CP060193.1 coordinate 3,472,912, forward strand.
AATAAGATCCTCCTCTGGTAAATCACCCAGTAATGAAGGAGATAGACCAGCAGCCACAGCAGCACAAAAAACAGCAGGGTCCGAAAAGAAGGAATCATATTATCCCATTGTCCTGTCTGAATAAACGTGATATTCAAATAGACATCCTGTAAAAAAGAGCTGACCCAGCTTAAGTCAAAAATAGACCCTTGGTAAAACAGAATGTGTATCGAAATGAATGTAAATAAGACACAAAAAGGAACGGTGACAAACCACCTCATCCTGAAAAAAGTCAGCAGAAACGTCAAGCCGATAAAGACAATAAAAGAGCCTGTATGCTTCGTGTCTGTAAAATGGTCCAGCGGCCTGAGCCACTCCCACAGCAATAAAAAAGCCAGAAAATAAAATAACAGCAAGCTCAAACGGCTTCCCTTCTGGTCATCAAGCGGCATGTACACCGTCACCTCTCTTTCTAAACAACACGCGAAGCTCGGCCGCCTCTCATGATTTGAACTCTGATTTGGTGTTTCAGCATGCGTTCGATCATCATATGCTCACCTTGGGAAAGATCGGCGTCTTTCTCTTTTGCCAGTATAATGGTAACCGGACCGATCCCTGCTTCTGACGTTTTCATCAAATCCTCCGTGATCTGTCCCGTGACAATCACTTTATCAGCCTGGCGAACAGACGGCTTCCCAAGCTCCTCAGCCGCAAAACGGCTTACGCGGTCAGCAGCATCACAATCACAAACGGCTAAGTGATGGAGCATGTGTTTAAAATGCCGCTCTCCCTCCTGAATCGGAAAAATGGACCTTTCCTTTCCGACTGAAGCCAGACCTGCTCCTGCGCCATTTTTCAAAACAGAATGAAGAATCGAAGCTGTCACGGAAACGACCTCTTCGAATGCGTCAGAGCTAAAACGGTCCATCAGAAGAAACAGGTTTTTGCTTCTCGACGGTTCAAATTCCTTCGTCATCAGCTGGCTCCGTCTCGCCGAAGTCTTCCAGTCTAACGCCGCAAAACGGTCACCCGGCTGATAGTTCCTTACACTCGCTGCGACAGAAGAATGGTGCTGATGAACAGGTGATGCCCCGCTTACGCCATCTTCCTGATATCGCTCATTCAGCTGATATTGAAGAGGCTGAAAGAACGGGTAAACAAACACCGCATCGTCTGCCCCATAAAACGCCGTTTTTTCAATCAGTCCGAGGACATCCCCGGTCCGCACCCTGACGGCATGAAAATGATGCTCTCCACGCGGTACTGGCGTTATTTGATATGACATCGTGATGCTCCGTTTGAACCACGGGAATACCAGCTGTTTGGCCAAAGCTTCATCTCCGTTTAATGGCTCTAACCCTGACGGCAGACAATCTTCAATTACCATATACATCAGGGGAAACGGCAGTTTTCTTTTAAGCGTAATCGAAGCTTCCAGCCTGTCTCCCGCATGCAATTGCGTTTTGACGATATGCCGCGACACCTGAAAGGAGCGGAGCGGGTACATCGCCAGCAGCCCGGCGTATACAACAAAAGGGAGACATGCATAAAACAAAAACCAGCTGACAAAGCCGCCCTGAAACATTGCATAAGAGAAAACAGCACCCGTCAATAACGTTAATACGAGCAGTTTCCACCCGTACATCAACCATTGAAATTTCTTTTTCATCAGCGGACCGACGACCTTTGAACCGGAACTTTCACGCCAGACATGATCTCCCGTATGATTGTTTCTGCCTGGATCCCTTCAAATTTTGCTTCCGGCTGCAGGAGCATCCGGTGCGGCAGTGTATAAGGGGCAAGATATTGAATATCATCCGGAATGACATAATCGCGGTCATGAAGCAGCGCAAATGCCTGGGCCGCTTTCATAAGAGCGATGGATCCGCGCGGACTGACGCCTAAGTGAACAGAGGCATGCTGTCTCGTCTTTTGCACGATTTCGACAATATATTCCTTCATGCTGTCATCAGCACGGACATCCTGCACTTCTCTCTGCAGGCGGATGAAATCTTCTTTTGAAATCACAGGCTCGAGTGTCTCAATCGGATGGCTTTTTTCCTGAAGAGATAAGACATCCAATTCCTCTTCAAAGGACGGATAGCCCATGCGAAGTTTAAATAAAAAACGGTCAAGCTGGGCTTCCGGCAAAGGATATGTCCCTTCATATTCCACAGGGTTTTGCGTTGCCATAACAAAAAATGGAGCGGCAAGCGGCATTGTGTTGCCATCTACCGTGACGCTTCCCTCTTCCATCGCTTCAAGCAAGGCAGACTGTGTTTTAGGGGATGTTCGGTTGATTTCGTCAGCCAGCACGATATTCCCCATAATCGGGCCCGGCCGGTATTCGAACTCCATTGTTTTCGCATTATAAATAGAAACACCCGTTACATCGGAGGGCAGCAAATCCGGTGTGAATTGAATTCGTTTAAAATCTGCGCCGATCGATTTCGCCAGAGCGCGAACCATCATCGTTTTCCCTACGCCCGGCACATCCTCAAGCAGCACATGTCCTTTGGCAAGAATAGCTGCTAAGCTGAGTTTTGCGATGTCCCGTTTTCCAACCATTACTTTATCAATATGTTCAACTGCTTTTCCCAGCAAAGGATGCAGGTCTTCTTGGTATGACATTCTCTTCCTCCTAGTCATCTACAAAAATCATCATATAGTAACCTAACTTTACCACAAAAAACGACCTGTATAAAAAAACGATTCTAGCAAATTACTGCCAATACATACAGAGCATTCAAACAAAAAAGCCTCCCATGACAGGAAGCTCTCATTACCCAGTTATTTGTTTTGCAAAGGCTCCATATGAACATGCGAATAATCAATCGCATGCTCCTCCTTCATTCTCCGCTCAATTTCATTCGCAATATCATGGCTTTCTGTAATATTTAACTCTGATGACACTTCAACCACTACATCTACGTGCACAGAGCTGCCCAAATATCTCGCCTTGATGTCTTTTAACCGGCTGACACCGGAGATTTTTTCGATCGTCTGTTTATAATCGGACATGTCCTTTACGTCAAAGCCATCAGTCAATGAATGCGATGATTCCTTAAAAATATCCCATGCCGTTTTGCAAATGAGAAGGCCGATGACAAATGCAGTCACCGTATCAATCCATGCAAGATGGAATTGCGCGGCCAAAATACCGATAAACGTGCCGACACTGACGAATGCGTCCGATTTATTATCAGCCGCCGCCGCAAGCAGCGCTTGGCTGTTCACCTTTTTGGCAAGCCTTTTGTTGTACTGATAGACAATCAGCATCATGACTGCCCCGCCTGCAGCCGTCCAAGCCGCAATCATATCCGGTGTTTCTTCTTTCACAGAAAAAATAGATTCACCGGCGCTGAAAAGCACTTGCAGGCCGACAACCATCATAATAAACGATGCGATAAGTGATGCAATTGTTTCCGCCCGAAAGTGGCCGTATGGATGATCTTCGTCAGGAGGCTTTTGAGAGATGCGGAGACCGATCAGCACAGCAACAGAAGCAATAATGTCTGTTGTGTTATTTAGCCCGTCTGCCGTAAGAGCTTCCGAGTGAAATACATAGCCGATGATCAGCTTAATCGCGGACAGCACAAGATACGCGGCAATACTGACCAGCGCCCCGGATTCTCCCTTTTTCAGTTCATCATATCTCTCCATAAAAAACCTCCTCTCCGCTCATGTTTTCCTATCATTATGATACAAAGCTGACCCGCAGTGGGTCTATAGAAACATGATTCACTCACCACAGAAAAATAGTGACGATAGAACATTTTTTACCCAATACAAATTATTTTCATTTGTAAAAAGTGTTTCAAATCCAATGATACCAATACTTCTAGCCATCCAACACTTTTTCAAAAATATAACAAATCAAAAAAAAACGGATAATTGACGGAAAATTTTTTCTTTTATTTCGAACATATTCACTCCAAAAACAGCAAACAAAACCCTACAAATTTGAAATAAACTGTTATATTTTCTGACATAAATTTTCGACAAAATGTATATTTATGTTACAGTTTCAATTATCATAATATTCAGTAACAACTCTAATTTTCAAGGAGGTAACATATGAACCAGTCTCAATCAGGATTAAAAAAAGAATTAAAGACCCGACATATGACGATGATTTCTATCGCCGGCGTCATCGGAGCCGGATTATTTGTTGGCAGCGGTTCAGTCATTCACTCGACCGGGCCCGGTGCCATTGTCTCTTATGCATTAGCCGGATTATTGGTCATCTTTATCATGCGAATGCTTGGTGAAATGTCGGCTGTAAACCCGACAAGCGGATCATTCTCCCAATACGCTCATGACGCTATCGGACCGTGGGCAGGATTTGCAATCGGCTGGCTCTACTGGTTTTTCTGGGTTATTGTTATCGCTATTGAAGCAATCGCGGGAGCAGGCATTATCCAATACTGGTTCCACGATATTCCGCTGTGGATGACGAGCTTAATTTTGACGATTTTACTCACACTGACAAACATCTACTCTGTTAAATCATTTGGTGAGTTTGAATATTGGTTCTCCCTCATTAAAGTTGTTACAATCATCGCATTCTTAATCGTTGGTTTTGCATTTATTTTTGGCTTCGCCCCAGGCAGTGATCCAGTCGGTTTCGCAAATATTACGGGCCAAGGCGGATTTTTCCCGGAAGGCATAGGCTCTGTATTGCTCGGAATTGTTGTCGTGATCTTCTCCTTTATGGGAACGGAAATTGTTGCGATTGCTGCCGGTGAAACATCAAACCCGGTCCAATCTGTAACAAAAGCGACCCGATCCGTTGTATGGCGCATCATTGTCTTTTACGTTGGTTCAATCGCCGTTGTCGTTGCGCTTCTGCCATGGAACTCAGCGAACATTTTAGAAAGCCCTTTCGTCGCTGTTCTCGAACATATTGGAGTGCCGGCAGCCGCGCAAATTATGAACTTTATCGTCCTCACAGCTGTACTTTCTTGCCTGAATTCAGGTTTGTACACCACATCCAGAATGCTGTATTCACTCGCAGAAAGAAACGAAGCGCCGCGCCGCTTTATGAAACTGAGCAAAAAAGGAGTTCCCGTACAAGCAATTGTCGCCGGAACATTTTTCTCTTATATCGCGGTCGTAATGAATTACTTTTCACCTGACACCGTCTTTTTATTTTTAGTCAACTCATCAGGCGCAATCGCCCTGCTCGTTTATCTTGTTATCGCTGTTTCCCAGCTGAGAATGAGAAAAAGCCTCGAAAAAACAAACCCGGAAGCATTGAAAATCAAGATGTGGTTCTTCCCGTTCTTAACCTACCTGGCCATTATTGCCATCTGCGGTATTTTAGTATCCATGGCATTTATTGAATCTATGAGAGATGAACTGCTGCTGACAGGCTTTATCACAGGCATTGTATTGCTTTCTTATCTTGTGTTCAGAAAACGCAAGGTGACTGAAAAAGCATCAGCCAAACCGGTCACTCAGCAGCAGCCCGATATCCTGCCTTAACGGCAGGATTTTTTTGTCACCTTCACGTCCTTAATGTCATTAACTATAGTACCAATTAGGGAATATTTAGATAAGGACAGATGAAAATGACACTTGAAAAATTTGCGGATGCTCTCCCAATCCCAGATACACTAAAGCCGGTACAGCAGTCAAAAGAAAGCACATACTACGAAGTAACCATGGAGGAATGCTATCATCAGCTTCACCGCGATCTCCCTCCAACCCGTCTGTGGGGTTATAACGGTTTATTCCCCGGTCCCACCATTGAGGCCAAAAGAAATGAAAACGTTTATGTGAAATGGATGAATAACCTTCCTTCAGAGCATTTTCTTCCGATTGATCACACCATTCATCACAGTGACAGCCAGCATGCCGAACCCGAGGTGAAAACCGTCGTTCATTTACACGGCGGCGTCACTCCAGATGACAGCGACGGTTATCCTGAGGCCTGGTTTTCTAAAGACTTTGAACAAACAGGCCCTTATTTTAAACGAGAGGTTTACCATTATCCAAATCAGCAGCGCGGAGCTATTTTATGGTATCACGATCATGCTATGGCGCTCACGAGGCTGAATGTGTATGCCGGGCTCATCGGTGCTTATATCATCCATGAACCAAAGGAAAAACGCCTAAAGCTCCCATCAGGTGAATACGATGTGCCGCTTTTGATCACGGACCGTACGATTAATGAAGATGGCTCTTTATTTTATCCGAGCGGACCGGAAAACCCTTCACCGTCACTGCCTAATCCGTCAATCGTTCCAGCCTTTTGCGGAGATACGATTCTCGTCAACGGGAAGGCATGGCCATACATGGAGGTCGAACCGAGAAAATACCGCTTCCGCGTCATCAATGCCTCTAATACGAGAACATATAACCTGTCACTTGATAATGGCGGAGAATTTATCCAGATCGGTTCTGATGGCGGACTTTTGCCGCGTTCCGTCAAGCTAAACTCCTTCAGTATTGCGCCGGCTGAGCGCTTTGATATTCTCATTGACTTCGCCGCGTTTGAAGGACAATCGATCATTTTAGCAAACAGCGAGGGCTGCGGCGGTGACGTTAATCCGGAAACAGACGCAAACATCATGCAATTCAGAGTCACAAAACCGTTAGCCCAAAAAGATGAAAGCAGAAAACCAAAATACCTGGCATCTTACCCTTCGGTACAGCACGAAAGAATACAAAACCTCCGAACATTGAAGCTGGCAGGCACTCAAGACCAATACGGCAGACCCGTCCTTCTTCTTAACAACAAACGCTGGCACGATCCTGTCACTGAAGCACCGAAAGCCGGTTCTACCGAAATATGGTCGATTATCAACCCGACTCGCGGAACACATCCGATCCATCTTCATTTGGTCTCCTTCCGTGTATTGGACCGGCGCCCATTTGATACAGCCCGTTTTGAAGAGCGCGGAGAACTGGCCTACACCGGACCCGCCGTTCCGCCGCCACCAAGTGAAAAAGGCTGGAAAGACACGGTTCAGTCCCACGCCGGTGAAGTTCTCAGAATCGCCGTAACATTCGGGCCGTACACTGGGCGGTACGTATGGCATTGTCACATTCTTGAGCATGAAGACTATGACATGATGAGACCGATGGATGTGATTGACCCCCATAAATAAGGCCCAAAAAACTTGCCTGCTGCAGGCAGGTTTTTTTATCTATGAAACTTTTTCTTCCATAAATCGTATAACTTAGAAACAGCGAAGAAAGGAGCTGCTTTTTATGCTGGCAAACGATCTCAAAGATAAAACAAATCAATACATTTCAATTTATGACGAATTAAAATCAAAATTAAGATGGAAAGTTGCTCATAATCAGATATTAATGCTCATCTCATCTGCATATATTGTGAATAAAAGAGATTTTGATTTTCAGCGCTTTTATGATTTAAGCAGCTATATAAAATCAAACATCGGCAGCTTCTCAACACTCAATTCTCACCACCGCTTTACTGTCGCTTCAATTCTGGATATTCATTTTCAGCATGAGGCGAAGCAAGCGTTTCTTACTTTCATCGATGTGTACAGCCAAATGGTGAAGCTTGGATATAAACGGGATATTTTCACGTACCTTTCCGCTCTGATCATGCTCACCGGCAAGACCGAAACGATAAACCAAAGAGAACAGATGAACATGGGGCTCTCTGTTTATCAGCAGATGAAGAAAAATCACTATTTCCTCACTTCAACTCAAAATGTTCCGCTTGCCGTATTGCTTGCCCAAAACGAAAATAGTTTGCGGGCGCTGAACAAGGCAGAAACATGTTATCAGCTGCTGTCCGCTAACGGCTTTAAAAAAGGCCAATACTTACAACACGTCAGCCATATTCTTGCCCTGCAAAGTGAAAAAGACCCTGAAACCCTTGTTTCCCAATGCAAACTGATCTTTCAATCCATTACTGAATCTCATAAAAAGCCAAAAGATTTTCATTATCCCGATCTCGCCCTTCTCACATTCTTGGAAGATCCGGACATCAAAACCGTTTTAGGCATCACTCATGAGCTGAACCAAGAAAAAGCATTTAAATGGGAAAAGGATATGAACTTCAAAATTGCTGTCAGCTTATATCTCAGCGAGTATATGGAGAAAAATCTGCTGATGGAATCAGGCCTATACACAGCAATTGAAACGGCCATCCAAGCACAGCAGGCAGCCGCGACAGCTGTGATCATCAGTTCATCAGCCATTCATTCACATGACGGAAACTAAAGGAGGAGAAAACATGCCATATATCACATTAGACGATCAGACCCGCCTATACTACGAAACTCACGGGAGCGGGACACCGATCCTATTTATACACGGCGTGCTTATGAGCGGGCAATTTTTCCACAAACAACTTTCAGCGCTATCTGCCAATTATCAATGTATTCGTCTTGATCTTAGAGGGCACGGCGAATCCGACAAAGTTCTTCATGGACACACCATTTCCCAATACGCCCGTGATATCAAGGAATTTATGTGCGCGATGGAGCTTGAGCCTGCCGTCCTTGTTGGCTGGTCAATGGGCGCTTTTGTGGTATGGGATTATATCAATCAATTTGGGAATGATAACATACGAGCCGCTGTTATCGTCGATCAATCGGCTTCTGACTACCAATGGGACGGCTGGGGACACGGCCCGTTTGACTTTGACGGCTTGAAAACAGCGATGCACGCTATTCAAACTGAGCCGCTTTCATTCTACAAAAGCTTCATCAATAATATGTTCGCAGAGCCGCCAGCATCAACAGAAACAGAATGGATGCTTGCCGAAATTCTGAAACAGCCGACAGTCATTTCAAGTACGATTTTATTTAATCAAACGGCAGCTGATTATCGCGAAACCATTCAAAACGTTCATGTGCCGACATTGTTATGCTTCGGAGAAGACCGCAAATTTTTCTCAATAGAAGCCGGAGAACACCTGCGTGAACATATTCCAAACGCAAAGCTCGTTACATTTTCGAAGAGCAGCCATTGCCCGTTTTTAGAAGAACCGGATGCTTTCAACAGCACGCTCCTGTCCTTTTTAGATGAGCAGATTGGAAAGTCATAAAGAAAAAGGAATTAGGAGATTAGGGCAAAGTATGAGACAATAAGAAATGTGCAGTAAAATACATGAGGGAAGAAGTGACTTTATGTCTTACTATAACAAACGAAATCAAGAACCGCTGCCAAAGGAAGATGTGAGTACTTGGGAATGCACAAAAGAAGACTGCAACGGCTGGACCAGAAAAAACTTCGCCAGCAGTGACACGCCATTGTGCCCTTTGTGCGGAAGTAAAATGGTCGACGGCATCCGTTCATTAGTGAATCTCCAAAACAACAGCCAAACGAAAACAAGTTAGCTCTTCCCTTTTTTAAAAGCAGTCTCTATCAGCAAACAATCCTCGATCAGAGATACGAATTTTATATCCAATAGCACGGCCTCCCGATTTGACGAGAGGCCGAGATAATGAAGCCCAAAACTGTAAACGTTTCGGGCTTTTTCACTTTCTATTATGGTATAATATGGATATTAGGGATGATGATGTGATCAAAAACCAACAGCAGGCTGACCTGAAGAAACGAGCTTCAGTCAAAAAGTTGAATTTGGCTATTAACTCATGTGCGGAACTTATGAATTGGTCAATACCGATCATCCGTTTCTTTAAATGGCTCGGATCATTTGCCCTGCACCTCGTCCATTAAAAAAATCACTCAGCATTTGCTGAGTGATTTTTTCAGTTGATGACAGAAAAGCTGTTGATGATGCCATTCGGATTTTCCCATACTTTTTTGAACGTCTTCGTATCAAGGTCATAAGAATAAATTGTCCGAACCTTGGCTTCACGCCCTGTTTCGTCCTTCAGCTTTTTAGCCCCCTTGGCTTCGGCAAGGAAATAAATCTTCTTTCCGTCCTTGGAGAACTGCGGCTGCGCGTCAATTAACAGCTTAAATGTTTTCTGGTTTGAAATGATTTTTTCATAGGTTTTCGTGTCTGCATTCAGCATTTGAATAGAAGCCGTTTGCTCCGTTCCTTTTTGTGTATATGACGTAAACAGAATACGTTTATCGTCATCAGAAACAGCAATATCACTGATAAACTGCTCCAGGCTCTTAAGCTCATGAAGGCCGCTTTCATTACCGGCCGAAAAATGAATCTTTGTCGGTTCAGGATCGATTCCCTTCTCATTGGCTTCATCCGTTTTTTTGTAATCTTCTTCTACAGAATAATGAAGCAATGCAAATGAATCTGTTTTTTGGTTATAAAAGAAGCTGCTGACGCTGTCATCCTGGTCATTAGCGGCAGGATACAGGTTTTTATACTTCTTCGTTTTCAAATCAAAGGATGCGATACGAAAATTGCTTTCGTCCGCTTTCCCTAAACGAAAATAGATTTTTGAGCGATCCTTTGATAAAAACAAGCTGTCCGCGCTTTCCGGACCTTTATAAAGCATAGTTTTCTTATCAGATTTAAGATCAAGCTTAAAAAGCCTCATCTCATTTTGATCGTTATTGCTTGTATAATAGAGCGCCTGCTGCTCTTGGTCCAAGGCAAATGCCGGATAGCTGGTCAGCTTCGCCTCGTGGATCACCTTATCATTTTCATAATACTTCGTCAGAAGATCGGTATCGGTAATCGAAACCAGAAGCTTCTCACTGTTCTCCGTGTTCACGGAAACATCGGCGGCACTCTCACTGCCTTTATCTTTAAAAGAATAAAACATAAAACCCGCAGCTGCCGCCAAAACAACGACGATTGCCAATAAAACGATTCCTTTTTTCATCTCTTATCTCCACCAATAGAAAAAGCAAGAATGCGACTTCTTGCTTTACAGATTTAAACTATGTATTAATAGCTGTAATGTCCCGCTACTTTTCCTTTGCTTAATGGGTATCCCAGCGCTTTAAACGCTTTAGGGCTTACATCCAGCACTGCATGAGGCATTCTGCCAACATCATTTTTATAAACCGTAATCACCTTTTTAGGCTTCGCTTTAGCATAAGCTCTGATTTTTGTCCCATTTCTAGGTACGTCAAATCCGATCTTTGTCGCACAGTCCCAATGTCCAAGTTTTTTACCTGAAGAGCCTTTTTTCCCAACTCCGTTATACCAAGTAATATTTCCGTTCACATGTTTTGCACTGGCATCTGCTGAAAAACTGAAAGCTCCCAAAGTACTTCCTACTAAGATAAAAGCGGCTAAAATGACTTTCTTCAACATTTCGTCCCCCTGTTTGTTAACATCTAGGAAAAATTATACACGATCAACCAGGGATTTTTTATTTCAATATCCTTACAGTAATGTTACAAAGTCGAAAAAAATCCCCTCTGCTAAAATAAACCATGGAAGATTATCCTATTATAATTACAGCATTAGCGTTATAATTGTTGATAGAGTAGTTGTCGCATTCAATATGAACGAACCATTACCGTATTGTTCAAGCCAAATTCATAGTTATGTAAACCAATCATACTCTCTCATCATAAAGAAAAAAGAGTGTGCGAGACTCTTTTTTCTTCAAAGTTTCTTATTTCAAAAAACGTAGATTATATTATATATAAGTTTTATCTTTTTTTGGTTTTAAAAAATGGCGATTTTGTGAACAGTTCATATTGATCGGTGCGGAATTACTCATATCAAAAGATATAGGAGTGGTAATCCATGAAGGCAGCTAGATGGCATAACCAAAAGGATATCCGTATTGAAAATATTGAAGAGCCAAAAGCGGAACCGGGAAAAGTCAAGATCAAAGTCAAATGGTGCGGCATCTGCGGCAGTGATTTACACGAGTATTTAGGAGGCCCGATCTTTATCCCGGTGGACAAACCCCATCCTTTAACAAAAGAAACAGCACCTGTCACAATGGGGCATGAATTCTCCGGTGAAGTTGTTGAAGTCGGGGAAGGCGTTGAAAACTATAAAGTCGGAGACCGAGTCGTTGTGGAACCGATTTTTGCAACACACGGACATCAGGGTGCGTACAACCTTGATGAACAAATGGGATTCCTCGGGTTAGCCGGAGGCGGCGGCGGATTCTCTGAATACGTTTCTGTAGATGAAGAGCTGTTATTCAAACTTCCTGAGGAATTATCATATGAACAAGGCGCACTCGTTGAACCTTCTGCGGTCGCTTTATACGCTGTCCGCTCAAGCAAAATCAAAGCCGGTGACAAAGCGGCTGTATTCGGCTGCGGCCCGATCGGACTTCTTGTCATTGAAGCGCTGAAAGCTGCGGGTGCTACTGAAATATATGCTGTTGAGCTCTCACCTGAACGCCAGCAAAAAGCTGAGGAGCTCGGCGCCATTATTGTGGATCCGTCCAAAACAGACGATGTAGTGGCACATATCGCAGACCTTACAGGAGGCGGCGTTGACGTAGCCTTTGAAGTAACCGGGGTTCCAGTCGTTTTGCGCCAAGCGATCCAATCTACAACAATCGCCGGTGAGACAGTGATCGTCAGCATCTGGGAAAAAGGCGCTGAAATTCATCCGAACGATATCGTAATCAAAGAGCGTACAGTGAAAGGAATCATCGGGTACCGTGACGTATTCCCAGCTGTATTGTCATTAATGAAAGAAGGCTATTTCTCAGCTGATAAACTCGTTACGAAAAAGATTGTCTTAGACGATTTAATCGAAGAAGGCTTCGGAGCTCTGATCAAAGAGAAAAACCAAGTGAAAATTCTTGTCAGACCAAACTAAACATACAAAAAAAGAATCCGCATTCAAGTGCGGATTCTTTTTATTCCACTTAGCCAATCACTTCAGCGCCGGACTCTTCTTTAACCTCACTGCGATCATGAGCACGGAAGCTTTCCTCAAGCTGCTCAAGCGAAAGACCTTTTGTTTCCGGTAAAAACTTGTTCACAAACAGAATCGAGCAAATTCCCAGCGCAACGAAGATGAAGAACGTTGTTGATAACCCAATGCCTGCCATCAAAATAGGGAAAGTCAGACTGACTGCGAAATTGACCATCCACAAGCAGAATACCGTAACACCCATTCCCAGACCGCGAAGGCGCAGCGGGAAAATTTCTGAAAGCATCAGCCATGTCACTGGTGAAATCGCACCCTGCTGAAACGCCAGAAACGAAACCGTTAATGACAGAACCACATACGGAAGCGCAGGCGATCCTTCCAGCACAAGTGAAAATATCCCGATCAGCAGCAATGCCGTTGTCGTTCCGATCAGCCCTGTAATCAGCATCGGCCGGCGACCGACTTTACCGAGCAGCCAAATTCCGACGAACGTAGCCAGGACGGAGATCACACCATTGGCAATATTCCCGATCAGTGCTGCTTCCGTTTGAAATCCGGAATCTCTTAAAATTTCAGTGCCATAATACATGATGGAGTTTACACCCGTAATTTGCTGTACAATCGCAATTCCGATTCCTATGAATACAATTCGGCGCACCCACGGCACTGCAAGATCTTTAAACGTAGCTTTCTCAAGCTTATCCTCTTTTTTGAAAGCGGATTCAATTTCAGCCAGCTCAGAAGCAGCGCGTTTTTCATCCCTGATTTTCTTCAAAACCCCTAAAGCATCTTCATTCCTTCCTTTTGAAACAAGCCAGCGAGGACTCTCAGGCATTCTGATCATTCCAAAGAACAGGAATACGGCCGGAAGAGACGCTATCACGAGCATAAATCTCCATACATTGGAGCTGTCTCCCATTGTCGTCCCGAGGATGGCATTAAAAACAAAGGCCAACAGCTGTCCGGATACAATCATTAATTCATTCTGGGTCACCATCCGTCCTCTGCTTTCCACAGGTGACATTTCCGCTAAATAAGCAGGCACCGTCACTGATGCGCCCCCGACGGCAATTCCAAGCACAAAACGGGAGATGATCATGATTGTTACATTTGGAGCCAGTGTACACCCAATCGTTGAGATAAAAAATATAATGGCGAGGAAAAGAATATTTTTACGGCGTCCGTTAAAATCAGACATTCTTCCGCCAAGCACAGCTCCAAGTGCAGCTCCCAAAAGAAGAGAACTGGTGACGAGCCCCTCTGTGAAAGCATTGAGATTAAGCTGATCAGGCTCACCCATATATGGTAAAGCTCCATTTAATACCCCGGTATCATAACCGAAGAGAAGCCCGCCGAAAGTCGAAACTAAAATAATTGTGCGTAAAAATGACATTTGACTGCCTTTTGTATTCATACCGTTTCCCCCAGTCTTTTTCAAAATCGGTCACTGCGTATTTCAAAAACGTATTCTAGGGTGCCGCCTTCCTCAAATGCCGTGAGCAGGCCGCAGAAAAAAGTTCAAAATGTCTTTTTTCACTGGCTTCATAACCTTCCCTTCTTTTCAGCATGTGATGAAGTCAATTGATTTGGAAGCGATTTCATTTATTACTAAACAACAATGGGTATATTTTTGATGTCTGACTTAATGAATTGTCATCTTATAGTCACTTTGTAGTGTTGTTATAGTAATTTCATAGTGATATATTTGTCACTTCTGATATTATCATAATTTCAAAAACGCTTTCAGTCAATAAAAATTTCTGAAAATTCCTTAACTTCATGTCAGTAAACTGACCACTTTAAGAGGAAATTGAACTTTTTTCTTGCCGGAAATGTGGAATCAGTATGTATTATATGTAAATTTCTGTTTCGTTTCTGTCTTCATCAAAATGAGTAAGTGTTGGGTAACTTCTCCTGCACAAATCTTCTCTGCATGATTCGCTGCTCAAACATTCAAATGATTGTTTCAGATTCAAGACAAAAGGAAATAGAAGAGGAAAATAAAGATGGCTAAATGGCTGGCTCTTATTGAATAGGAGGAGGCAATAAAATTGAATGAGATTTATATCTTTGCAGGAATTTTATTGTTGGCAGCGGGGATGATTGATTTTATATGGACAACATTATGGCTTGAGAGCGGAGCCGGTCCGATCACAAGATGTTTGTCTGCATGGCTGTGGAAAGGCTTCCGTAAGATCAGCGGAGATCACGCAAAGGTTCTCAGTACGGCAGGGCCGCTGCTGTTATGCATGACATTATTGGTGTGGATCGGTTTATTTTGGAGCGGCTGGACTTTTATCTTCTCAAGTGATCCTCACTCTCTCGTAGTTACTCAAAGTAAAGAACCAGCCTCCTGGTCAGACCGGGCTTATTTTTCTGGATATGTGATGTTTACATTAGGAAATGGTGACCTTACACCGAACGGTGACCTTTGGAAGCTTGTGACAGTCGGTGCTACAGCTGAAGGTCTGCTCACGATTACTTTTTCTGTCACGTACTTGATTTCTGTCTTGAGTGCGGTTAATCAAAAGCGCTCATTCGCCCAGAGCGTACTGAGTCTTGGGCATAACGGAACAGTGATTGTCCAAACTGCGTGGAACGGAAGACATTTTCACGACATGGATTTGCTTCTCGTCACATTTTCTTCAGAGCTGGGAAAGCTGACCGCTCAGCATAACGCCTTCCCCATTCTTCATTTTTACCATAGCACACAGCGCGAGGAATCTTCCGTCATTGCAGTCACTGTATTGGATGAAGCGTTAACCATTTTGACGTATGGCATTCCAAAGCAGTACCTTCCGAATCAGCTGCACATAAAAGAAGCGCGCTCAAGTGTCAAAAACTACTTAGACACCGTTCATACAGCATATATCCATCCGGCTGAACAAGAACCGCCGGAGCCCAGCCTCTTGAAGCTAAGGGATTGCGGCATACCAACCCTATCGGAGCAAACATTTCGAACAGCGGTCAAATCTTTAAAAGAACGGCGGCAATTGCTTTTGGGCATTGTTCAAGCGGGTGCGCGTAAGTGGCCTGCACAAGAGTAAGGGGTAAAAAAGAGGATGCCTCCCAAAAGTCAAAAAGACTTTTAAGAAACATCCTCTATTTTTATTACAAAGGTAAAGAAGCTTCAATCTCTTCCATATGCGGCAGTGCATCAATCGCTCCAATTTTAGTGCAGACAAGAGCGCCCACCTTATTGGCAAAAGACACGATATCACGCAGCTGCTCAAAATCAGTTTCTGCCGATTGAATCTTATCTGTACCAGCTAATTTGAACAAAGCCGCTCCGACAAAAGCGTCTCCCGCTCCTGTAGAATCAATCGAAGTGACAGGAATACTCGGAATGATTTCATGTTCCTTGCCATTAGACAGCAATGTTCCGTTTTTCCCAAGGGTCACGGCAACCATCTTGGCTCCGATACCATGGAGAATATTGACGCCCTCTTCATGATCCTTCGCCCCAGTGATGATCTCCAGCTCCTCGTCACTCACCTTAACAAAATCACTTAAAGCAATGGCTCTTTTTGCAGCACTAACAAACTCAGAGACTCTTCCCTTCCATAAATCCCCTCGATAGTTAGGATCAAATGAAAGAAATTGCCCTTTATCCTTCGCAATGGACATAAGCCGTAAATAGGCTGTACAAAATGGATCAGATAACAATGCCGTCGCTGAGCCAAAATGAAGGATTTTCGCTTGATTCATTTTATCCTGATCGACATCTTCGATCGTAAACAGAGCATCCGCGCCTCTATTGAAAACAAAATCGCGCTCTCCATTATTCTTTAATGAAACAAAAGCAAGCGTTGTAGGTGCTTTCTCATCCATCACCAGCATAGAGGTATCCACATGAACAGCATCTAACGTTTGCTTCAGAAAATACCCAAAGGGATCCTTCCCTACTTTTCCTGCAAAAGCAGCGTCCCCTCCCAGCTTGGCAATCGCCGCTGACACATTTGCCGGGGCGCCGCCGGCACTTTTTAAAAATTGACGCCCTTTCTTTAAATCAACGTCCACATCGGTACAAAAGAAATCGATCAATAACTCCCCAATACAAACAACAGACTGACTTCGCATGTTATCACACTCTTTTTACATATTCTATATTACAGTCTCAGTATATTACTTTCAGTCATAAATACAACCTTCTACATCGAATATTAGAAATATTAAATATATTCACTTACCTGGATTTCTTCTCAAGCTCAGTAATGATCTGTTTATATCTTTTTTCAGTTAAAGGATAAAAGGCTATGATGATGATAGAGAGTAAAATAAATAGACCCGGAATTAAGGCATTCATATGTTTAATCGCATTCAGTGACGTCACGGTTTGATCAGTATTCGCCACATATCCTGCGATTCCTAAATAGATGGCAGAAAACGAACCGGCCAGTGCAACACCTAACTTATTGATAAAACTCATACTGGAAATCACCACTCCGTCGGCACGAACCCCTGTCTTCCATTCCGCATAATCAACACAATCGGCAACCATTCCCCAAGCAAGCGTATTTAAAGGGGTTGTAAAGAACCCTGAAGCAAATAGCCAGATGAAAATGAGCGTCACCGAAGAATACGCCGTAAAATGCAGACCTGCATACGAGATCAGTGACAAAGCAGCCGATATGACCATCACATTTTTCCTGCCCCACTTCTCAGAAAAGTATGGAATAAACAAGTTACTGATGAGGGCTGCGCCAAAAAATAAAACGGTTCCAAAGAACACTAATTCCTTTTGATTCACGTTATACGTAAAGTAGTACACCATTGTACTGATTTTAATATTAAACCCGATTGCAAATGCTAAAAATGATGACGTTAGAATCAGCAAAGGTTTGTTTTGAAACAAAACGGATAATGTCTTTTTCATTCCCTGTTTCTTTGTTTTCTTAGGCGCAATCCGCTCACGCACAGTAAAGAAACTAAAGAGATTCAAAGCGATGCTTACAATGGCATAGACGAGAGCTGTCATCTGAAACCCAAATGCCTGGTTCTCTCCTCCCAAAGCTGTTGCAAGCGGTGTTGCGCAGGAGATGGATAGAAGGATTCCGACATAAACCAAGATCATACGAGTCGTTGTTAATACCGTTCTTTCTTTTACAGAATTCGTCATCCGTCCCGTTAAGCTGTTCACTGGAATCGTTTGCATACTAAAGGACATGCCGAGCAGAATATAGGTAATATACGCATATACGATGTTTCCCGTTGCTCCAAAGTGAGGAGTGGTGAAACACAGGACAGTAAATAATGCGAAAGGAAATGCCACCCACAGCAGATAAGGCCTTGCCTTTCCCCACCTTGTGTTCGTTTTATCTAAAATAACCCCCATAATCGGGTCAAAAATAGCATCCAGCACCCGCACAACAAGAAATAATGTAGCGATGACCGCAGGCTGTATGCCGCCGATGTCCGTGTAATAAAACAGCAGGTATGCGTTTACAAATTGAAACACAATATTATACGACATATCACCGAAGCCGTATCCGATTCGTTCAAGCCAGGACAGACCGGCACTGGATTTTGTTTGATGTTTCGCCTTCATTACCGTTGCTTTTTCTGTTTGAATCATCTTTTCCACCCCAAGAATCCGTTTTCAATATTGAATACAAATCTAGTAAATAAGAGGGAGAATACGAGATTCTCCCTGTTCACTCAGCTATTCGGATAAACCATCACTTTTAAACATTCATTCTTAAATTGCAGTGCCCGCTCCAGCGCCTCTTGCGTATGCTCCAGCGCATATTGATCCGTCACAAGGTGCTTCGTGTCAACAATACCCGAAGCAAGGAATTCAATTCCTTTTGGATACGTATTGGCATAACGGAAGATGCCGTATATATCAATCTCATTGTCTGCGATAAATGGCACATTTAGCGGAATTTCATTCTGAGAAGGCAAACCGACAATCGCAAGCTTTCCGCCGCGTCGTACAGAAGCCAATGCAGATTGCAGTGCCGCAGGATTCCCCGCTGTTTCCCAAGCAACGTCAACGCCTCTATCATTTGTGATTTTTTTAATTTCTTCAAGAGCATCCTGTTCACGGATATTGATCACATGAGTAGCTCCCATTTTTTTCGCAGCTTCTAACCGCAGCGGCTCTAAGTCGGTCACAATAATTTTGCCTGCCCCAAATGCTTTAGCTGCCGCAACAGCCATTAACCCAACAGGGCCCATCCCCATAATCGCAATCGTTGATCCTGGCTGAAGCTTCGTTCTCGCCGCTGCATGAATGCCGACAGAAAACGGTTCAATCAAGGCAGCATGCTCATAGGAAAGTGAATCTGGAATTGAGAAAACAAAGTCCTGTCTGATTTTGATATATTGTACAAACGCGCCGTCTACCGGCGGTGTGGCCAAAAACTGTACATCCGGACAAAGGTTATAACGCCCTTCTTTGCACGCTTCACAGCGCCCGCACGTAACACCAGGTTCAACAGCGACGCGGTCACCGACTTTGAATTGATCAACAGACGAGCCGACAGCTGCAATTTCTCCCGCGCACTCATGTCCGAGGATAAATGGCTTCTCCACTACATAATTGCCTATTCTGCCGTTTGTATAGTAATGCAGATCCGATCCGCAAATCCCGACAGCCATCACCTTAATCAACACTTCATCCTGACTAATGTCAGGTACAGGCAATGTTTCAATTTTGATCTCTCTTGTGTTATGCATAATAGCTGCTTTCATGGTTTTAGGTACTGTGTGAGTCATTACGGCAAATTCCTTTCTTTATGAATACTTCTAACGACATATGGCCGCTTCATCAAGAAATGTAAGTGCATACATTTTTGCGTTTTCTGTTACTGTCCTCATTTTATCTGCTTTTCAGAATGTTCAACAGCTTTTCATGCTGTATAAAAGGACAGCCGCACTGTACTTTTTGATTTTTCATATACAAAACTAGCAGGATTGATAAAATAGTACTAATAGGAGGTGCAGGTTTTATGGCTGAACTTGAAGATCGAAAACAATTTGCGGAATTGCTGGCATCTGGCGTAAAGTCATTAAAACTTCATCCAGATTATAAAGTCAGAAGGAATAAGAACGAAAAAACAAGACAGTCTTATTTAGACAACATTTCACACCAGCTGGGAGTTTCCCCAAACACGATTAAAAGCTGGATCGGACAGATGGGTGTGAACTATGTTCCCGGAAGAATAGAAAACGGAAAACTGTTCGGAATGATCTGGATCATTCTAGAAAAAACCGATATGAATATACAGTGGTTTACTGACCTGCTTGAGACCACCACTATACCGGTAATCAAACCTGCACTGCCTGTATGGGCGGCCTCATGTCTTAAAAAAGCAAAAATAGTACGGCAGGACAACTCATTCGGAGCACCGCTTGATCAAGATATTGAAAAAACAGTCAAACGTTTATTTCCCGATATTCTCGACCATAAAACGAATGCGCTTACAGAACAGATGCCTTTGACACACAACTTACCGTCACGCTGGTCGGGTCACTTTATAGGACGGAGATTTGACATCGAGGCGATACGGCAATGGATGCTTTCCCCATCACCCGTCTGTTTAATTACCGGATGGGCAGGCACGGGAAAAACGACAACTGCTCTAGAAGCAGCCTATTCCTGTATCGGCGATTCCTCAGATTGGCCGGCATTCAACAGCATCATCTGGCTCAGTGCTGATTGGAAAGGATTAAGCTTTAGCGATTTTTTAAATACGATTGCATACCAGCTCGGACGCGCTGAACAAATCGATAAATCAATCAATGAAAAACGATTCGTCGTCCGCAATGCGTTAGCCAATTACACCAGAGAAAAACCGATACTGCTGATCGTGGACAGCATAGACACTGCTGAAAGAGACATTCACGAATTTATCACCAGCCTGCCCCAAGGCGTGAAAGTCCTCCTCACAGCACGTGAAAACTTGAAGCAAACCTATCGGGAAGGCTTCGGAGAAATGGTAACTATCCAGCTGAGCGGACTTGAACAAACAGATGCCCTGGAATATTTTCATCAAGAAGTGAACCGCTGCCTGCAAATGGGCAACGACCCAACTAAACGAGAAAAGCTAGCGCAGTTGCTGGAACTGTCTCCAGAACTGAAGAGCGAGTTCATTTCAGCAACTGCTGGAAACCCGAAAGCCATGGCACTCAGCATCGCCTATATGTCAGACGATGACATGCCCGCTCAGCAGCTGATTCATGAGCTCGGAAAAGCAGGCTACTCACTATTAGATCTGTTTGATTTTCTATTTGGGCGCACATGGCACAGATGCAATGAAGACACCCGGAAGCTATGGCAGGCGCTATGCTTTTTCAGCAAGCCGCCAGATGAAAAAAGCCTGGCGGCAGCGGCCGGATTAGACGCTCGCCGTTTCCATTACGCAGTTGAACAAATGCGGTCTTTTGCTCTGATTCAGCCCGAACGAAGCAAAGGAAGTACACAGTACTTCGCCCATCAAACCGTTGTCGCATACGGAGAACAGCACTTATCCGAAAATCAGAAGTATGAAAAAGAAGCCCGCAGCCGCTGGGCGCACTATTATATTCATTATGCGGAAACCCATTTAAAGCGGGAACAGCCAAACTCTATCTATTGGAGCTATCTCCTGGGACGTGATTTAGACCCAATCAAAAAAGAATGGCCAAACATCCTAAAGGTGATCAAATGGTCAAGCGAAACCGGACAAAATGAAATCTTAATTGAACTCATCACCCGCATCAGCCATTTTCTAAGCAGAATCAACCTGCCCTTACGAATCGAATACGGACGTAAAGCCGCCGACGCCGCCCATCAATTAGGCCAACACACACGAGAAGCCTTCTTCCGAATCGACACAGCAGGCTGGGCACTCATGGAAGTCAATGATTTAGACAGGGCGCTTCAACAAATTGAAGCCGGCCTGAAAACTCTGGAACAATCAGACACTGGAGAGCAAGACGTTCACGATCTAAAGGTATGGGGACTCGCACTGCAATCGAGGCTGTATTTAAAAGCCGGAAGTCATGAAAAAGCAGAAGCGATTTTAATCGAAATCAAAGATGAACCGATTTCCCCTGCGATTCAGCACAGAGTTCTATTGGTTCGCGGAGATCTGAGCTTTGTGAAAGGTCATAATGAAGAAGCCATTCAATTATACGAAGCGGCAAATCAAATCAGTTCCATGTATGGGGGCGAAAAAACGATAGAAGCCTACTTCAATTTGGGTGTGGCTTACGTGAAATGTGATCTGTTTGAGAAAGCGGAAGAAGCCTTTGAGCAGATGCTCTATGACAAACATAACGCGAATCAGGTTGAGTTGATCTATTATTATTATGGGATGGCTCAGCTGTTGTACCGTAAAGGAGATCATGCGGAAGCTATGGAATCTAATCAAAAGGCGATTCGTCTGATTGATTCGTGGGAGCCTGCGATTGGGATTCGGGGTGAGGTGGAACAATTGGGTATTGTCATTTAAAAGACAACTACAATTGTAGCTAGAGGTATAGCTTTGAAAAATACCCATGTACTTGTTGTTATTAAAGATAAAAAAGGTATCTTATCAGTACAGTAAACTGATTAAGCTACCTTTTTTGAATAAATATTTCACAGAAGACAGAAAGTTAAACTTTTTAACAACAAAAGGTTAATACTTATTACATCCGCATTAATGCTGTACTGTAATATAATGTTTTAGTTCACCTGACCAATATCTTCCTCCCCAATCCTGTGCAACATGCACATCATACTTTCCTGCAGGGAGATTTCTCGTTGAAAAACTCACACGAAAATTGCGTGAACCAATACTATGCCAAAAATCCTTTCTGGTTATTACTTTTCCTTTATTGTTTGATAAAATTACTGCAAAACCATTATCTAAATCCCTAGCCAAAGTACCAGTAACCACAATTGAAGTAGCTCTTTTCGTATATGTATTAGCATCTGTTTTAAATTTGATTGTACCTTTCGAATCCATAGCTAATGCTTCTGACCCACCTGCGAAAATGACAACTCCCAAAAGAGCTGCTGTAAACAGTGTCATTACTAACTTTTTCATCTTTAGAATTCCTCTTTTCTTTTTACTATTTTAAATCCACAATTATAATAACATATTCTCCTAAAAAAACGAATATTTTTCCATACTTTTCTTCTAAGAGGTGAATAAGTTTGATAGAAATATATTAATATTAATGTAAATTTAAGATTCTTTTGAAAAAAAATCTGCTTTTAATCTAGTTGAAATGAAGCTTAAAATTTGATGTATCATCTATAAAACCTTTGCCAAGGTGTCCAATAAATCCATATACACAAATAAAAGATTTATAAATCCCGAATTTATCCATTACTTCCCATGTTCTCTATTGAAAAAATAATTAAAATTTATAAGTTTCTTATATTTCATGAACCTTAATATAGAGTGTTTTCTGAAAGGTAAGTGAAGTCAGTGAATAAGACACGTCCGCCTAATATACTATGATTGATGGCCTGAAGCACAATTTCATCAAAAATATCTTGGAAGTTGGGTATTTTTATAAAGCTAACGCATCTTTCCAGTTTATAGTGAGTGTGTAGAATATTATATCGTTGATATTTGATCCAAGAAACCATCTGTTACGCCCTATCATATAAATTTATCTTTCGAGCTTTCTATCTAAACCGGATACCATGAAGTTATCCGTGAACTTCATTTGAATAAAATCAGCGGAGTCCTTTATTTCACCATAGTAGGGTTTAACTTAATAATGATGAAAAAGAGTCTTTGTACGATTTGCTCAAGCAAATCAAATGCAGCTTCTGCCGGGAGAATTTCTTGTGTGTAATATTAAAAAAGACACCGGCAATGGAATATCCATTTTGTAAAAATAGTAGCCTTCAAAGCTGTCGAGTTTTTGAGAGCCTAGTCTTACTTTTAGTAAACTTTTATAGCTTTGGAATACTTCTTAAATTTTAGTTTTGGCCAAATGTAGTATGGTTATACATAAAGGTTACTTCCCCACTAACCCCGCCATCAAAAGGCCTGCTACAATCAATAATAAGAGTAAAAGAATACAAAGTGCCAGAATAAAAATTGAAAGATACTTAGCCATCCCTTTAGGTGCAATGATTGTTAGAATACTCCCCAAAACAATTCCTAGAATTCCAAGTGCCCAATGGGTGCGGGGCAAATAATACAATGTTATTATAAGGATGATAAGCGACACTATCCCCAAATACTTCGTCATTTCTCTCCCTTTCTATTTCCTTCCATTAAATAGAAAGGAAATTTTCAATTTATAAATTTTATTTTTTTAAAACCTTTAAACATAGAGTACCATAATTTTTTAAAATGTATGGTACTCTACTCTAAATTTTCTATTCACTTGCTACAAGGTCTAGTATTTTATCAGCAAAAGCATTTGCAATAATTTCTCCCTCTTCTTCCGTATAATAAGGGACTTCCATTTGCATTGAACCCCTTAGGGCTACCCTTGCCGCTGTAATATCAGGATTATCTCCAATCATGATATTACTTGCATTCAGTCTCAAATTATTTTCATTACTATTAAATTTATTTTTATAAAATAGTTTATATCTTGAGAAAACAAGACTATTATAATACTCTTGAACTGCATTTAAAATTGGCTTAGTGTTATTATTTAATAAGATCTGTGCGATGTTAATAGCATCGATATCTCCAAGGAAATCCGAATTATCAAAGTTACCAGCCGATGCTTTTGTACCGATCAAGTCGTAAGCAGCTTTATATGTTCTTGTTTCCTTGTCGCCACTATACTTATCTCTATCTTTATATACATCTGCAGCAACAGTAAATAAATCACCACCCCACCCTGCTAAATCTTGCTGTGTAGTTCCAACTAACGGAAGATTTGCATACAATAGAGCAGATAATGTAGCCATAAGATGAGGAAAATCAATAACTTCAGATTTTGAAACGGGATCAGTTGCATAAACAAAACTATTTTCTCCTACAGCATTAATAACATACTCCTCAAAGTCTTTATCAAATTGGCCAGAAGTTAATGTCCATATTAGTGATTCATATCTTTTGCGACGATAATAGTTGGTTGTAAGCTTATTCGCTTGATTAATATCATTGTTTGTATATTGAAGTCCTAAAAGTTGAATTTCATATAATTGCTTGTATAGCTCTTGATTGAGATCAGTTGAGAAATCAAGACTTGAAGCTCCATTATCAAGTCCGGACTTAATATTATTGTCTATTTCAATTTTACTGTCTCCTGAACCAACATTAATAGTTGAAATTTGATCGAATGCCCAATTTTTTGGCAATGGGTAGCCTAAATTTGCACTAAATCCCGTGGACATATCACTTACAAAACTGGTTGTTGCCCAACCTTTCTCCGATACTTGATTGCAAACATTCCGGGCTCCATATATTCCAACTTTGTAACGGTTCCCCAGATATTTCATTTGTTCATTAATACCCTTAAAGTGTGGAAGAACTTTGTTAGTTATATCATCTCCTAAAGCGTCAAAATCCACGGCAAAATATATTGTTGTTCCATTTTTAAAACCGTAATTTTTAGCAGCCGTAAAAGCATCTTGAGCATCTCTTTTCCCTTGAGCTTCACTGAAATGTCTTGAATTATTCCCATAAGTTTGATATATCGGAAAAACAGTTAAACCAGCATTAAAAATAGTTTTTAATTCACCAGGTTTTATTTTTTTCTCCAATCCCCCTGGAATGTCTACAAGATAACGACCAATAGTTTCATAGCCTGCATTTTTTAAAGCTTTAGCTCTAGCAGACGTAACTTCTGTTATACAATCACAAGCTGTTCCTTTACGATTAGGATCTCCTTTACTCTGCAACAAAGAAAGCCAAGTTTGTTTTCCTGTAACTCCATCAGCTGGTAACTTAACAAATTGTTGAAATTCACTTACTACATTTTTTAATAGTGTACTGTACTGGCCATTGAAATCTCCTGGATTAAAATTATTTACATATAATGCATATTGAAGAAGCTTAACAAAGTTTGCATTAGTACTCCCTATGCTCAGAGTTGGTAAAAGGTTGGTCGTAGAAGGCCCAATTGATCCCGTTTGTAGAGAGGAAGCAATTCCCTCTTCTGTTTGAATACCGTATATTAAAGCTTTATTAGTCCCTCTTTGGTAGTAACCATCACATGGTTGGACTCCAGATGTTTTGTAATATTTTGAATTAAGATCTCTTTGCATTTCTCTAATTCTAGAATTACCACCAGATGTGAGCACATAAGCATCCATAGTTAAAAATGCTTTAAATATATAGGAATAAACTTTCCCGTCACGAATAGGCAGTCCCGCATCAGTTTGTAATTTAATTACTGCAGCTTTAGTCCCTTCCCCAAAGGTTCCTGTAAATCCAGTTGGATTGTAACCTTTACAATACATTGCTCCTTGAAGGATTAGTACAATTCTTTTTCCTTTGTCATCAGTAGGAACACGCCCGATTTCCATTTCCCCCCAGGATTGGTACGCTGCTTCAGTTCCTGGTCCAAAATTATCAGCAGGTGTAGAGATTCCAAGTTCAATTTGCAAAGCTCTAGTTAAAGCATACATCGTGGACCAACCAGTTTTCCCACTTTCAGGAGCTGGAACGAAGCCAGGCTTTCCAGAGTAAGCAGCATTTACCCACAGTTGTACTTTCTGAATCATTTCATCCATTATGGTCACCTCTTTTATAGTATTCATATCTAGGTGGCAAGCGTATGACAAGAAAACCCTTCTCAGTTGAGAAAGGGTTCATTCATAAGATGATAAACTCCATCAATAGGCTTTTTTGCATTAAAACACTTATAAATGCAAAATTAGGATATTTTAAATTAATATACAAATAAAGAACAATCTTTAAGAAAGTTTTTGTTTTCAAAAATATAATCTACTTTTATCAAATACCCGAATATAAAGAGAAAATTAATCAAACGTCGTAGTACTACTCTAAAAACTGATATTTTACCATGCAATTATTGAAAAAGGTAAGCGGAGTCAACGTTAAAATATATACCTACTTTTCACCTCATAAATAAAAAAGGATGCTTCCTCTAAAGTCCAGTAGACTTTTGGAAGCATCCTCAATGAATATTATCTTTTTGTTATTCTTTCAGCTAATCGGGTGATGAAAAACGGTAAAACCCCTAATATATCAAAGGTTTTCGCCGTTTGATTACATCATGCCGCCCATACCGCCCATGCCGCCCATATCAGGCATTCCTGCGCCGCCGGCATTTTCTTCCGGTTTGTCAGCGACAACAGCTTCAGTTGTTAAGAGCATTGCTGCTACAGAAGCTGCGTTTTGCAGTGCAGAACGTGTAACTTTTGTTGGGTCAACGATACCTTTTTCAATCATGTTTACCCATTCGCCAGTTGCAGCGTTGAAGCCTACGCCGATTTCTTCGTTTTTGAGGCGCTCAACGATGACAGATCCTTCAAGACCAGCGTTGTGCGCGATTTGACGAATTGGCTCTTCAAGCGCGCGAAGCACGATGTTGATACCTGTTTGCGCATCACCTTCAGCTTCAACTGCAGCCACTTTGTTATATACGTTGACAAGCGCTGTACCACCGCCGGATACGATGCCTTCTTCAACAGCTGCGCGAGTTGAGTTCAGGGCGTCTTCGATGCGAAGTTTACGCTCTTTCAGCTCAGTTTCAGTCGCAGCGCCGACTTTGATGACAGCTACGCCGCCAGCAAGTTTAGCAAGACGCTCTTGTAATTTTTCTCTGTCGAACTCAGAAGTTGTTTCTTCCACTTGAGTGCGGATTTGAGTGACGCGTGCAGAAATTTTATCTGTTTCGCCAGCGCCTTCAACGATTGTTGTGTTTTCTTTTGTAACGACAACTTTAGAAGCGCGTCCCAATTGTCCGATTTCAGTAGATTTCAGGTCAAGGCCAAGATCTTCTGTGATGACTTCTCCGCCAGTAAGGACAGCGATGTCTTCAAGCATTGCTTTACGGCGGTCACCAAAGCCAGGAGCTTTAACAGCAACTGCGTTGAATGTGCCGCGAAGTTTGTTCACAACAAGTGTTGCAAGAGCTTCACCTTCAACATCCTCAGCGATCAGAAGCAATGGTTTGCCTTGCTGAACAACCTGCTCAAGCACAGGAAGGATTTCTTGAATGTTTGTGATTTTTTTGTCTGTGATTAAGATGTAAGGATTGTCAAGAACCGCTTCCATCTTATCAGAATCAGTTACCATGTAAGGAGACGCATATCCGCGGTCGAACTGCATACCTTCAACAACTTCAAGCTCAGTTGTGAAGCCTTTAGACTCTTCGATTGTGATAACGCCGTCGTTGCCTACGCGCTCCATTGCTTCAGCGATAAGGCTTCCGACTTCCTCATCAGCAGCAGAGATCGCAGCAACCTGAGCGATAGATTCTTTGCCTTCGATTGGCTTAGAAATTTCTTTCAGATTCTCGATCGCAACGTTTACAGCTTGTTCCATACCTTTACGCACGCCTACAGGGTTAGCGCCTGCTGTTACGTTTTTAAGGCCTTCACGAATCATTGCTTGCGCAAGAACTGTCGCAGTTGTTGTACCGTCACCGGCAACGTCGTTTGTTTTGCTGGCTACTTCAGCTACAAGCTTAGCACCCATATTTTCAAACGCGTCTTCAAGTTCGATTTCTTTAGCGATTGTTACACCGTCATTAGTGATTAACGGAGAACCGAATTTTTTCTCTAGAACCACGTTGCGTCCTTTTGGTCCTAAAGTTACTTTTACAGCATCAGCAAGTGCATCGACACCGCGAAGCATTGCGCGGCGAGCTTCTTCACTAAACTTAATATCTTTTGCCATGTGTACGAAACCTCCTCGAATTTTTAAGTATTTGTTTATTTAAGAATTAGCCGATAACAGCTAAAATGTCGCTTTCACGTAAGATTAAGTATTCAGTACCTTCATATTTCACTTCAGTACCTGCGTATTTTGAGAAGATAATGCGGTCGCCCTCTTTTACTTCTAAAGCAACGCGCTCTCCGCTTTCTAACACGCGACCTGAACCAGCTGCCACGATTTTGCCTTCTTGCGGCTTTTCTTTTGCAGAATCCGGTAACACAATTCCGCTGGCAGTTTTTTCTTCAGATTCTACGAGTTCAATGACAACGCGATCACCTAATGGCTTTAACAATGTAATAACCTCCTCAATAGTATGAATATGTAATTTTAGCACTCAGCACTAAAGAGTGCTAACACAATTCTTATAATAAAGAATCTCACTTCCAATTTCAAGTGATAAGATAAAAAATTTTTCACGCTTACATCATTCTTTTCAGCTCAGATATCCCTTGGCTTTTTCACCCCCGATTCAATTATGTTACAATAGCTGTAGACAAAAGAAACCCACTTAACAAAGGAGTACATACCATTTGAGAAAACAGTATTGGTTTATTATTTTGACATATATCATCATGCAGTTTTCAGCAGTAATCGGGATTCCCTTGTTATTTAAATTCGGTTATGCGGGAGGACAGCCCACAAAAGAAAATCTGCTGTACGCGCAGGGATTATGGTCCGTCATCAGTTTTATTGCCTGTCTGATTGTTGTATTGCTCATTCTCAGAACTGTGCCTAAAACTACGCTGCGAAACGAAAAGAAAGACTCGGTCGGACTTTCGATCCTTTGGGCGATAGCCGGTTTTTTCATAGCCCTTTTCTCTCAAGGAATAGCCGGTTCTATTGAATATTATGTGTTTGGCATCGGGAGAGAATCAGAAAATACAAAAGCCATCCTGGATGTGATCCAGGCAGTCCCGCTCATGATTATCGTTTCTTCTATCATCGGGCCTATATTAGAAGAAATCATCTTCAGAAAAATCATTTTCGGCGCGCTGTACGAAAAAACAAATTTCTTTATCGCCGGACTGATCAGCTCCATTATTTTCGGAATTGTTCATGCTGATTTGACGCACCTTCTGCTGTATACGGCAATGGGCTTTACCTTTGCATTTTTATATGCGAGAACCAAACGGATTTGGGTGCCGATTTTCGCCCATGTAATGATGAATACATTCGTCGTCATTATGCAGCTTGAGCCTGTTCAGAAATACCTTGAACAGCAAAGCACACAAATGCAATTGATTATTGGAGGATTATTTTCATGAGAAACCCGATAGTGTGGGGAATGATCTACTTTGCCGTAGGGTGCATCTTTACTTATCTCGCCGCAAGCTCGCCAGGCAGCATGTGGTCATTTTACTCCATCCTGCTGATGGTCTTCGCTGCATACAACATCAGCATTTCTTTTAAGATGTTCGCCTTTTCATTTAAAATAAAGAAGAACCAGAAATAAAGAAAATCCATTTCTCTCTATGAGAAATGGATTTTTTATGTTGGCTAAGAAGAAACGTCCTGATCGGCAGCACTGTTTTTCTGCGCTTTCCGATAGGCAGCCTTCGATATTAAAATACTGATTTCATACAAAATCAAGAGCGGAACAGTCACCATCATATGAGACAAAAGCTCAGGTGGTGTGATCAGAGCAGCAATCACAAGCAGCGTAAAGTACGCATACTTTCTGATTTTCGCTAAGAACATCGGTGTCACAATTCCAAGCCTTGTCAAAAACATAAGGATGACCGGCATTTGAAACAACAGTCCAAACGGAATCGTCAGCTGCAGAAGAAAATGAAAATATTCATTAATTCCAATCACCTGAGTGACATTCAAATCCTGAGATATCCGTTTCATAAAATCGACAACAAAAGGAAATAAAATATAATAGGAAAAAGATAAACCCGCTAAAAACAGCAAAATAGAGATCGGAATGTAGCTGAGCGTTACTTTGCGCTCCTTTTCATAGAGGCCCGGGCTCACAAAAGCCCAAAGCTGATAAAGAATAACCGGCGAAGTCAGGACAATCCCGATGATAAACGCAAACTGCATAAACACATAAAGCGGGTCTGTCAGATTAAACGCATTGAGCGTGAGCTCCTTCGCTTCATCCGTTTCTTGCAGATACACTATAATCGGCTTCGCTAAAAAAAATCCCGCGATAAAGAAAACGACAAACGCCAGCGCCACAACCAGCAATCGTTTTCGAAGCTCCGCAATATGCTCCAGCAGCGACATTTGATTCACTTTCATTTGTGTCATCCTAACTTACTGATTCTCTTTCTTTTTTTCCTCATCATCACTCGCTAATCCTTTAGTAGCGTTTTTGAATTCACGAAGTGTGTCTCCAGCCGCTTTTCCCAACTCAGGCAGCTTTTTGGGGCCAAAGATAATCAGAGCAACGATTGCGATAACAGCAAGGCTTCCAGGACCGATCGGCATATTTGGGCTCCTCCTTTCCGGTTACTCGATTTCCTCTAAAACAGAATAATGCTTCAAGAAATAAACCAGTGACTGAAGCTCTACAGCTAAATCTATATGATGAATTCGAATGTGTTCCGGCACATTCAAACGGGCCGGCGTAAAATTAAGAATACCCTTGATCCCTAACGCAACCAATCTGTCGGTAATCGATTGGGCCGCAACTGCGGGCACTGTCAAAATGGCAACTGATTCGCCTTTTACATGCTTTTCAAGATCATCGAGGTTAAAGACGGGCACACCGCCTACCTCAGTTCCTATTTTACTCTCATTTATATCAAAAGCCATAGAAATTTTTGTGTTATTATTTTTTGTGAAATTATAGTGAAGAAACGCTGTTCCTAAGTTTCCGACACCAATCAGGATAACGTCTGTCATTTCATCCTGATCCAGCGTTTTTCGGAAAAATGACAGCAAATAATCGACATTATATCCGTATCCTTTTTTGCCAAGAGCTCCAAAATAGGAAAAATCCCTGCGAATCGTGGCAGAATCAACCTTTACGGCATCGCTGAGTTCAGCGGATGATACACGCTGTTTTCCTGACGCATGCAGATTCTTTAAAAAGCGATAATAAAGCGGCAGCCGTTTTGCCGTCGCCTGCGGAATTTTTGATTGATCCTTATTCATTTTTGGTCCTCCAAATTATACTCGGATAGTTCTCTTTTAAAGTCACCGTTTTTTCCGCCTGTCTTTTCCAGCAAGCAGGTAGGGCCGATGACCATCCCCTTATCAAGCGCCTTGCACATATCGTAAACAGTAAGGGCACATACCGATGCAGAAGTTAGCGCTTCCATTTCCACACCTGTACTCCCTTTCGTTTTGACCTGTGCTTTTATATGAAGTATAACTTCTGTTTCTTTTATTTTCCAGTCAAACGAAATATCGACCCCGCTCAAGGATAGCGGATGGCACATCGGGATGATATTTGATGTTTGTTTCGCAGCCATAATACCCGCCACCTGAGCGACAGCAAGTACATCTCCTTTGCCGATATCATGGCTTTTTATTTTCTCGTACACTTCACTCTTCATGTGTACGCTTGATACAGCCGCCGCAGTACGGACAGTCGAAGATTTTTCGCTGATATCCACCATCTGGGCTCTGCCCTGTTCATTAAAATGAGAAAATCCATTCATAGTAAAAACTCTCCTTAAACAGATCATACACTATTTTCTTCTCTATGTCTTATTCGGCCAATGTATTGTTTGCTGAGTTCTGGTTCATAAGCTACACTTAACTTATTATAGCAGAGGTGAAATAATATGATGATCTTACAAATTAATCAGCTTTCCAAATCATTTGGTGCTGATACTATTTTAAACAATATAAAGCTGGAAGTCAGAAACCGTGATCGCGTCGCAATTGTAGGAAGAAACGGCGCTGGGAAATCTACACTCCTTAAAATTATCGCAGGTCACCTTTCATATGAAAAGGGTGAAATGATCAAGCCGAAAGATATCACAATGGGCTATTTGGCCCAGCATACCGGCTTGGATTCTAAGCTTACCATAAAAGAAGAGCTGCTGACTGTTTTTGATCACTTAAAAGCAATGGAAAAAGAAATGCGAAACATAGAAGAAAAAATGGCGGCAGCTGACCCAAGTGAACTGGAAGGCATCATGAAAACCTACGACCGCCTTCAGCAGGAATTTAAAGATAAAGGCGGCTATCAATATGAAGCAGATGTCAGATCTGTGCTGCACGGTCTCGGCTTCAGCCATTTTGACGATTCAACACAGGTGCAAAGCCTGAGCGGAGGTCAGAAAACAAGACTGGCCTT
Source organism: Bacillus sp. PAMC26543 (assembly GCF_014250375.1). Classification (NCBI taxonomy): domain Bacteria; kingdom Bacillati; phylum Bacillota; class Bacilli; order Caryophanales; family Bacillaceae; genus Bacillus; species Bacillus sp. PAMC26543. The sequence goes on from NZ_CP060193.1 coordinate 3,505,676, forward strand.
GGGTAAGCTTCTGTTAACACAGCCTGACCTTCTCATTCTAGATGAGCCGACCAACCATCTGGACATTGATACGCTGACCTGGCTTGAACATTATTTACAAGGCTATTCAGGCGCGATTCTGATTGTTTCTCACGACCGCTACTTTTTAGACAAAGTGGTGAACCAGGTGTACGAGGTATCAAGATCAGAAAGCAAAAAGTATCACGGCAACTACAGCGCTTATCTAGACCAAAAAGCTGCCCAATATGAAAAGGATCTTAAGCTGTATGAAAAACAGCAGGATGAAATCGCCAAGCTGCAGGACTTTGTAGACCGAAATCTGGCGAGAGCCTCAACGACAAAAAGAGCACAAAGCCGCCGGAAACAGCTTGAACGGATGGACGTCATGTCAAAACCGCTCGGCGACGAAAAATCAGCAAATTTTCATTTCAATATTACAAAACAGAGCGGGAACGAGGTCCTGCGGGTTCAGGATCTGACCATCAGCTATGAAAACCAGCCTCCGCTTCTGACAGATGTGTCGTTTAGGCTTACAAGAGGAGAAAGCGCCGCTCTTGTAGGTCCCAACGGAATCGGAAAATCAACCCTGCTGAAAACATTAATAAACACATTGAAGCCGGATCAAGGAACAATAGCGTACGGTTCAAATGTCAGTGTCGGTTACTATGACCAGGAACAGGCTGAGCTGACTTCCTCTAAACGCGTCATTGATGAGCTGTGGGACGAGTATCCGGAGCTTCAAGAGAAAGAAATCAGAACGTGCCTCGGAAATTTCTTATTCTCCGGGGATGATGTGCTTAAACCCGTCCATTCCCTAAGCGGGGGCGAAAAAGCAAGAGTGGCCCTGGCAAAGCTGATGCTGCAAAAAGCTAACTTTCTCATTCTTGATGAGCCGACGAACCATCTAGACTTAGACAGCAAAGAAGTTCTCGAAAACGCTTTGATCGATTATCCGGGCACATTGTTATTTGTCTCACATGACAGATATTTTATTAACAGAATCGCAACAAGGGTATATGAGCTTTCTCCAAACCATATTGAAGAATATCTCGGAGATTACGATTATTATACAGAGAAAAAAACACAGCAGCTGGAATTGGAGAAAATGAAACAGCAAGAGGAAACTGAAAAAGCAACGGCTGCAATGAAATCCGACTCTAAGCGTTCTTATGAGGAAGAAAAAGAATGGAAAAAGAAAGAACGACAACGACTCAGACGCATAGAAGAAATTGAAACGACAGTTCAAGCCATAGAAGAAAAAATCAGTCACAATGATGAATTACTTTGTGATCCGGAAGTATATCAGGACCACGAAAAGGTACAAACCATCCACGCTGACAACGAGAAACTCAATCAAGAATTGGAAAACCTATTATCAGAATGGGAAGAACTATCCACAGAAGAAGATTAAAAAAAGTCAAGCACCTCTTTTTTAGAGGTGCTTTTTATCCACAGAAAATAGCCTTATAAGCAAACGAAGAAAGCGGTTTATACACAGTATCCACAAAATATTCTGAATTTATCCACTTTATTAACAGCCTCTCAACCCCTTTATCCATCTATATCTCTATAATTACTCACAGATATGTGGATAAATTGAGAATTATCTGTTAATAACAATAAAAAAGCCTCACTCCATTATGTCGTGAGACCCTGGTAAGAAGTCAGTTCAAGACCAGGCTGGCCATTCATATCATATGATCCGCGAATCCCTTTTTCAAAAGCAATTGTACCGGCCGCAGCAATCATTGCAGCATTATCCGTACATAAGGATAGCGGAGGAATGATGAGCGCCGTCCCCTCATGCTGGGAAAATTCCTTCTGTAACGCAGCTCTGAGTCCTCTGTTTGCAGCTACTCCGCCGGCCAAAAGAACCTGTTTGACACCATATTCTTTTGCAGCGCGTGCCGTTTTTGTCACTAAGACATCAATGACGCTATTCTGAAAACTGGCAGAAAGATCTTCCGGCGCAATTTCCTGTCCTTTTTGAGCCGCATTATGAAGCGTATTGATCACAGCTGATTTCAGCCCGCTGAAGCTGAAATTATAAGAACCTTCTTCAAGCCATGCGCGAGGCAGAGGAATAGTGTCATTCCCTGATTCCGCAAGCTTGTCAATCTGCGGTCCGCCTGGATACGGGAGACCCATTGTTCTCGCCACTTTGTCATAAGCTTCCCCTGCTGCATCATCGAGTGTTTCCCCGATTACTTCAAATGAACCGTGTTCTTTCATATAAACCAATTCAGTATGGCCGCCAGAAACGACCAATGCAAGCGCTGGAAAAACAATCTCTTCTACTAAACGGTTTGCGTATATATGGCCCGCTATATGATGGACTCCAACTAACGGAATATGATGCGCAAAGCTCAATGCTTTAGCGGCGTTTACCCCGATTAGCAGTGCTCCCACCAATCCCGGGCCTTCAGTAACTGCAATCGCATCTATGTCACGATATGTCATGTCTGCTTTACGGAAAGCCTCTTCGATCACTAAAGTGATTTGCTCCACATGATGTCTTGATGCTATTTCCGGCACAACCCCTCCGAATCGTTTATGGCTTTCAATTTGAGAGGCCACAACGTTCGAGACGATTTCTGTTCCGTTTTTGACAATAGCTGCTGCCGTTTCATCGCAGCTCGTTTCGATTCCTAATATATAAAGATCTTTTTGCTCATTCATTTATCGTCACCCACATAATTAACGCATCTTCCCCGTTATCAGTATAATAGTTCTTTCTTATTCCGCCGGGCTGCATCCCGAACTTTTTATATAAACTTTGAGCAGGGTGATTGGAAACCCTCACTTCAAGCGAAAGCCGCCTCGCCTCTTTTTCTTTACAAAGCTCGAGAGCTGAACGAAAAAGTGCTTCTCCTAAAGACTGGCCCCTATACTCTGGTTTAATCGCTATATTTGTGATTTGGGCGTCGTCCATCACAATCCAAATCCCGCAATAACCCGCGATACAATCGTCCTTTTCAATCACGAGATAGTGGGCATACGGATTTTCAAGCAATTCATGATAAAACGAATCCTTCGTCCAGGGAGACGTAAAGGAGGATGTTTCAATTTCGTATACGTGATCAACATCATCAAGCTGCATTTTTCTGACTGCTGCTTTTGTTTTCATCCTATCACCCTACTTTTGACTTTCAATCCATTTCGCTTCAGCTTCTGCAAGCCGCAAATAATCCGGCACAAGCCCGTGAATATCAGCAGCTTCCCTATCCGCACCCAAGTAAGCCAATTCTGAAGGGCGGGGATTATGCTGAACCGCAGACCCTATGATTCCTTTTGTTCCTAATACATCCAGTATCGTCTCCTTGTGTATGGATGTATCATGTCCTAAAAACAAAACAGGGCGATCCTTCTCTTTTAGCATCTCCAGCCACTCTGTCAGCATCACATTTTGATCCGGCACAGCCTGTTCTAAAAGCCCGTTTTTATATTCATAAAGACCTGTATACACCTGTCCGCGTCTCGCATCAAATATAGGGCTGATCAGACCGTCAAAGTGACGTCCATTTGCCGCGAGCGCTTCAAGACTTGAAACAGCAGAAATCGGAATGTTTAAAGACCAGGCAAGTGTTTTGGCAATGGTTACACCGATTCTCACCCCTGTGTACGAGCCAGGACCTTTTGCGACAACAATTTTAGAAAGATCCTGCGGGGTTGTATCACAATCATTCAGCAAAGAATGAACAGCAGGCATCGCTCTCACAGAGTGATTCTTTTTTAAATATGTCATGTATTCTGCTATGACAGTGTTGTCCCGAAGCAGCGCTATGCCTAAAGTATAATTCGATGTATCAATTGCTAATATTGTCATGTCTACTTATCTCCTCACAAAGCATTTCATACCGATTCCCCACAGCTGTAAAGGTGATCTCTCTTTCATCATCACCAGCTCTTTTAATGACAATTTGCAGTCGCTCCTGCGGAAGCTGCTCTTCAACTAAATGTGCCCATTCCACTAAGCAGACACCTTGTCCATGAAAATATTCATCAAGTCCTAAGTCTTCACTCTCGTCTTCCATTCTGTATACATCCATATGAAAAAGAGGAAGTGAACCATCGTTATATTCTTTTATGATCGTAAACGTCGGACTGTTTACAACACGTGTAATTCCAAGTCCTTCAGCAAAACCTTTTGTAAAGGTTGTTTTCCCAGCTCCTAAATCGCCCTCTAATGTCAGGACGTCCCCAGGCTTTGAAAACGATGCAGTCAGCTTAGCAATCGCTTTTGTTTCTTCAGGATTTACAGTTCTCCATTTTAATTGCTTCACACGAGTCACCCGTCTTATTTAAAATGATTATATCCTTTTTTCTCTAAAGTCATTGTTTCTTCATCTGTCTTTAATACGACATTGGATTCTGTCTTTTCACGGACACATCCAATCTTTGTAATTGGCAGTTGAAGTCTGCTGCACTCCTGCTGTAACACTTCCCAGTCTTCCTTTGAGATCGTCCCAGTCAGCTCAAAATCCTCTCCGCCAAACAAAGCCCATTCCTTCCATTTGGAATTTAACTTAGGCAAGTCCGGATGAACTGGAAGAAGGCTCTCGTCAATTTCTATTGAAACAGAGCTAGATTCAGCAATTTCATGCAATTCACTTGCCAATCCGTCACTAATATCATTAAGAGCCACACGCTGAGCGTTCGAGCATAGTCTGCCAACACTCACTCTTGGGTGAGGTCGTTTATGCCTATTGATAAAGTAATCTGTTTCAAATGATGTTTCCGGTTGGGAGGTCTCTTTTAGCAGCAATGAAAGTCCAGCGGCAGAAGAACCGATTTCACCAGTGACAAAGACAATATCATTCGGCTTTGCCAAACTGCGCAAACAGGCACGTCCCTTTTCAACTTCCCCAATCACAGTCACTGTGACGACTAGTTTATCGTTAGTAGAAACTGTATCACCGCCAATCAGGTCCATACAGTATAGTTTCGCCAGTTCATTCATTCCTTCATACATTTCCTTGATTTCTGATGCCGTCCATTTTGAAGGCACCGCAAGAGACACTAAATAAAACTTAGGAATACCTCCCATTGCGGCAATATCACTTATATTTATAGCCAACGCCTTATATCCAATGTCCTCCGGCGAAGAATAGCACAATTTAAAATGCACGTCCTCTACCATTGTATCGACACAGACAATTTCCTGCACACCGTTTTTCGCTGTGTAAAGAGCGGCATCGTCTCCAATTCCTACATCAACGGAAGAATGGTGAATGGTCCGCGGAGTAATACTATTAATTAAATCAAACTCATCCATTAACCAAACCTCCTTTTGGTCTGATTATGTTTTATATGTACTGTATCTAGTGTATCGGATTATGGTGAAATATCCAAGATGTTGCCGATATAAAGAAAGCTTGGCTATCATACCAAGCAAAAGATGTAATAAAAGAAAACACAAAAAAAACGAAAACATGATCGTTTCGTTTACAATAAATGGCGGTCCGGACGGGACTCGAACCCGCGACCTCCTGCGTGACAGGCAGGCATTCTAACCAACTGAACTACCGGACCATTTTAATTTGGTTGCACCCTTTGGGCACTCCTTATTTTAAAGGATATTTTTTTTGGTTGCGGGGGCAGGATTTGAACCTGCGACCTTCGGGTTATGAGCCCGACGAGCTACCGAACTGCTCCACCCCGCGATGATATAATTATGATAAAACTGCTTGGCGGCGTCCTACTCTCACAGGGGGAAACCCCCGACTACCATCGGCGCTGAAGAGCTTAACTTCCGTGTTCGGCATGGGAACGGGTGTGACCTCTTCGCTATCGCCACCAAACAATTTGAGAGTGTTCTCTCAAAACTAGATAACAGGTGTGACATCATTAGAAATTAGGTTAAGTCCTCGATCGATTAGTATCTGTCAGCTCCATGTGTCGCCACACTTCCACCTCAGACCTATCAACCTGATCATCTTTCAGGGATCTTACTTCCTTGCGGAATGGGAAATCTCATCTTGAGGGGGGCTTCATGCTTAGATGCTTTCAGCACTTATCCCGTCCGCACATAGCTACCCAGCGATGCCCTTGGCAGAACAACTGGTACACCAGCGGTGCGTCCATCCCGGTCCTCTCGTACTAAGGACAGCTCCTCTCAAATTTCCTGCGCCCGCGACGGATAGGGACCGAACTGTCTCACGACGTTCTGAACCCAGCTCGCGTACCGCTTTAATGGGCGAACAGCCCAACCCTTGGGACCGACTACAGCCCCAGGATGCGATGAGCCGACATCGAGGTGCCAAACCTCCCCGTCGATGTGGACTCTTGGGGGAGATAAGCCTGTTATCCCCGGGGTAGCTTTTATCCGTTGAGCGATGGCCCTTCCATGCGGAACCACCGGATCACTAAGCCCGACTTTCGTCCCTGCTCGACTTGTAGGTCTCGCAGTCAAGCTCCCTTGTGCCTTTACACTCTGCGAATGATTTCCAACCATTCTGAGGGAACCTTTGGGCGCCTCCGTTACCTTTTAGGAGGCGACCGCCCCAGTCAAACTGCCCACCTGACACTGTCTCCCCGCCCGATAAGGGCGGCGGGTTAGAAGGTCAATACAGCCAGGGTAGTATCCCACCGATGCCTCCACCGAAGCTGGCGCTCCGGTTTCCAAGGCTCCTACCTATCCTGTACAAGCTGTACCAACATTCAATATCAGGCTGCAGTAAAGCTCCACGGGGTCTTTCCGTCCTGTCGCGGGTAACCTGCATCTTCACAGGTACTATAATTTCACCGAGTCTCTCGTTGAGACAGTGCCCAGATCGTTGCGCCTTTCGTGCGGGTCGGAACTTACCCGACAAGGAATTTCGCTACCTTAGGACCGTTATAGTTACGGCCGCCGTTTACTGGGGCTTCAATTCGCACCTTCGCTTACGCTAAGCGCTCCTCTTAACCTTCCAGCACCGGGCAGGCGTCAGCCCCTATACTTCGCCTTACGGCTTCGCAGAGACCTGTGTTTTTGCTAAACAGTCGCCTGGGCCTATTCACTGCGGCTCTCTCGGGCTTGCACCCTAACAGAGCACCCCTTCTCCCGAAGTTACGGGGTCATTTTGCCGAGTTCCTTAACGAGAGTTCTCTCGATCACCTTAGGATTCTCTCCTCGCCTACCTGTGTCGGTTTGCGGTACGGGCACCTCTCACCTCGCTAGAGGCTTTTCTTGGCAGTGTGGAATCAGGAACTTCGCTACTATATTTCGCTCGCCATCACAGCTCAGCCTTATGGGAAACGGATTTGCCTATTTCCCAGCCTAACTGCTTGGACGCGGATATCCAATACCGCGCTTACCCTATCCTCCTGCGTCCCCCCATTGCTCAAATGGTGAGGAGGTGGTACAGGAATATCAACCTGTTGTCCATCGCCTACGCCTTTCGGCCTCGGCTTAGGTCCCGACTAACCCTGAGCGGACGAGCCTTCCTCAGGAAACCTTAGGCATTCGGTGGAGGGGATTCTCACCCCTCTTTCGCTACTCATACCGGCATTCTCACTTCTAAGCGCTCCACCAGTCCTTCCGGTCTGGCTTCACAGCCCTTAGAACGCTCTCCTACCACTGTTCGAAGAACAGTCCGCAGCTTCGGTGATACGTTTAGCCCCGGTACATTTTCGGCGCAGAGTCACTCGACCAGTGAGCTATTACGCACTCTTTAAATGGTGGCTGCTTCTAAGCCAACATCCTGGTTGTCTAAGCAACTCCACATCCTTTTCCACTTAACGTATACTTTGGGACCTTAGCTGGCGGTCTGGGCTGTTTCCCTTTCGACTACGGATCTTATCACTCGCAGTCTGACTCCCAAGGATAAGTCATTGGCATTCGGAGTTTGACTGAATTCGGTAACCCGGTAGGGGCCCCTAGTCCAATCAGTGCTCTACCTCCAAGACTCTTACCTTGAGGCTAGCCCTAAAGCTATTTCGGAGAGAACCAGCTATCTCCAGGTTCGATTGGCATTTCACCCCTACCCACACCTCATCCCCGCACTTTTCAACGTGCGTGGGTTCGGGCCTCCATTCAGTGTTACCTGAACTTCACCCTGGACATGGGTAGATCACCTGGTTTCGGGTCTACGACCACGTACTCATGCGCCCTATTCAGACTCGCTTTCGCTGCGGCTCCGCATCTTCTGCTTAACCTTGCACGGGATCGTAACTCGCCGGTTCATTCTACAAAAGGCACGCCATCACCCGTTAACGGGCTCTGACTACTTGTAGGCACACGGTTTCAGGATCTCTTTCACTCCCCTTCCGGGGTGCTTTTCACCTTTCCCTCACGGTACTGGTTCACTATCGGTCACTAGGGAGTATTTAGCCTTGGGAGATGGTCCTCCCGGATTCCGACGGAATTTCACGTGTTCCGCCGTACTCAGGATCCACTCTGGAGAGAACGAAGTTTTGACTACAGGGCTGTTACCTCCTATGGCGGGCCTTTCCAGACCTCTTCATCTACCTCGTTCCTTTGTAACTCCGTATAGAGTGTCCTACAACCCCAAGAGGCAAGCCTCTTGGTTTGGGCTAATCCCGTTTCGCTCGCCGCTACTCAGGGAATCGCATTTGCTTTCTCTTCCTCCGGGTACTTAGATGTTTCAGTTCCCCGGGTCTGCCTTCTCATATCCTATGAATTCAGATATGGATACCACTCCATTACGAGTGGTGGGTTTCCCCATTCGGAAATCTCCGGATCAAAGCTTGCTTACAGCTCCCCGAAGCATATCGGTGTTCGTCCCGTCCTTCATCGGCTCCTAGTGCCAAGGCATCCACCGTGCGCCCTTTCTAACTTAACCGTTAAAAAGAATCACTATGTGATTTCTTGTGTTACTAATTGAATGTGATGTCTACTGTTATCTAGTTTTCAAAGAACACGTTTCGAAGGAATGATCCTTCAAAACTAAACAAGACAGGGAACGTTCTGTTTATAAGACCCAAGGTCTTATATTCCGTAAATATCCTTAGAAAGGAGGTGATCCAGCCGCACCTTCCGATACGGCTACCTTGTTACGACTTCACCCCAATCATCTGTCCCACCTTCGGCGGCTGGCTCCATAAAGGTTACCTCACCGACTTCGGGTGTTACAAACTCTCGTGGTGTGACGGGCGGTGTGTACAAGGCCCGGGAACGTATTCACCGCGGCATGCTGATCCGCGATTACTAGCGATTCCAGCTTCACGCAGTCGAGTTGCAGACTGCGATCCGAACTGAGAACAGATTTGTGGGATTGGCTTAACCTCGCGGTTTCGCTGCCCTTTGTTCTGTCCATTGTAGCACGTGTGTAGCCCAGGTCATAAGGGGCATGATGATTTGACGTCATCCCCACCTTCCTCCGGTTTGTCACCGGCAGTCACCTTAGAGTGCCCAACTGAATGCTGGCAACTAAGATCAAGGGTTGCGCTCGTTGCGGGACTTAACCCAACATCTCACGACACGAGCTGACGACAACCATGCACCACCTGTCACTCTGCCCCCGAAGGGGACGTCCTATCTCTAGGATTGTCAGAGGATGTCAAGACCTGGTAAGGTTCTTCGCGTTGCTTCGAATTAAACCACATGCTCCACCGCTTGTGCGGGCCCCCGTCAATTCCTTTGAGTTTCAGTCTTGCGACCGTACTCCCCAGGCGGAGTGCTTAATGCGTTAGCTGCAGCACTAAGGGGCGGAAACCCCCTAACACTTAGCACTCATCGTTTACGGCGTGGACTACCAGGGTATCTAATCCTGTTCGCTCCCCACGCTTTCGCTCCTCAGCGTCAGTTACAGACCAGAGAGTCGCCTTCGCCACTGGTGTTCCTCCACATCTCTACGCATTTCACCGCTACACGTGGAATTCCACTCTCCTCTTCTGCACTCAAGTTCCCCAGTTTCCAATGACCCTCCCCGGTTGAGCCGGGGGCTTTCACATCAGACTTAAGGAACCGCCTGCGAGCCCTTTACGCCCAATAATTCCGGACAACGCTTGCCACCTACGTATTACCGCGGCTGCTGGCACGTAGTTAGCCGTGGCTTTCTGGTTAGGTACCGTCAAGGTACCGCCCTATTCGAACGGTACTTGTTCTTCCCTAACAACAGAGCTTTACGATCCGAAAACCTTCATCACTCACGCGGCGTTGCTCCGTCAGACTTTCGTCCATTGCGGAAGATTCCCTACTGCTGCCTCCCGTAGGAGTCTGGGCCGTGTCTCAGTCCCAGTGTGGCCGATCACCCTCTCAGGTCGGCTACGCATCGTTGCCTTGGTGAGCCGTTACCTCACCAACTAGCTAATGCGCCGCGGGTCCATCTGTAAGTGGTAGCCGAAGCCACCTTTTATGTTTGAACCATGCGGTTCAAACAAGCATCCGGTATTAGCCCCGGTTTCCCGGAGTTATCCCAGTCTTACAGGCAGGTTACCCACGTGTTACTCACCCGTCCGCCGCTAACATCAGGGAGCAAGCTCCCATCTGTCCGCTCGACTTGCATGTATTAGGCACGCCGCCAGCGTTCGTCCTGAGCCAGGATCAAACTCTCCGATAAAGTAGTTTGACTGACTACGCACATCGCTGTGCGATTTATAATAAAACTTGAATTAACAGGTACGTTTTGTCTTGTTTAGTTTTCAAAGATCATTCAAGGAATAATGGAGCGGGTGATGAGAATCGAACTCACGACATCAGCTTGGAAGGCTGAGGTTTTACCACTAAACTACACCCGCATGTATATTATATTGGCGCGCCCGAGAGGAGTCGAACCCCTAACCTTTTGATCCGTAGTCAAACGCTCTATCCAATTGAGCTACGGGCGCTTATCGAGCGACTTAACTATCATACTATTAATTGATGTTAAAGTCAAGATGTTTTTTCGAATGTTTTTTCAAATCTTTTTGATTCGACTTTATCTATTATACACATTCTGAAGTGTTTGTAAACACCTTCGAAAAACTTTTTTGTTTTTCATTTTGTTCTGTGCTGTTCATCAGCGACGTTTAATAATATACCATGTGTTTTTTTATCGGTCAACACTTTTCTATGTTTTTGTTTCATTTTTCTCATTTTCTTTTCAGCTGTTGGTTAGTCCGTATAGTTTATCTGATTGTACAGATGATATAAAAAACAAAATAAATAAGAAAAGAGGCGTGTTATGTTTTACTACAAAGAAGAACTAATCAATATCATTAAACCCGATAAGCCAGATCCGGCCGCAGCTAAAGTACTGCAGGAAATATTAGGCGGACATTACGGAGAAATGCGTACAATGATGCAATATTTCTTTCAAAGCTCCAATTTCAGAGGAAAGCAGAAACAATATCGTGATTTGCTGCGCGGTATCTTCTTAGAAGAAATTGCCCATGTAGAGCTTGTGCAAAATACAATCAATGCTTTATTGGATGAATCAGGCGGTGCTGGAGTCGGCAGCCAGGGTATAGACCACGCCCCCCTTGATGAAGCAGTTAAACACGCTAACCCTCATCATTACATTATTGGCGCACAGAGTTCACTCCCGGTTGATGCGGGCGGCAATCCTTGGAACGCATCCTGGGTTTATAATCACGGAAACTTAATCACTGACCTGTTGGATAACTTGTTGCTTGAGTCTACTGGCGTTCTCCAAAAAACAAGAATTTATGAAATGAGCTCTAATCAGACGTTCCGGGAAACACTCGCTTTTCTTATTGTTCGTGACAATGCTCATCAAAATGCTTTCGCTAAAGCGCTTGAGACTTTGGGTGTTGACTGGGCTAAGCTTTTTCCAGTACCGAATTACGACATTAATAAATATCCAGAGTGCAGAAAGTATGTTGAATTAGGCTACCATAATGTACAGTTTAACTTTAGATTAGATGAAACAAGAATTGCAGAGATCTTTCAAGGGAAATCTCCAAGCAGAAATGGCGGCGAGCTGCAAGTAACTGAACCTCCGGCTGGATTTCCTGTTCCGGTTCTTCCGGACATGCCGAATGAACATAGTCCCGGCTTAGGGGATATGAACGCCTGATGAGCAAAAGGTTCTCAAGGATATCCTTGAGAACCTTTTATTAATGTAAAACGTTTTTTATTCAACTATAGGTGTTAGCGTATCACCGTTCCATACTTCTCCCTTATTTAATGTCCAGCTATCATTGTAGAGAGCAGAAGCGCCTCTGTTCACAGCCGGGCTCCATTCATCATTCCAGGCCAGAAAATAAGTGGTTTTAGGGTATTTTTGTTTTATCGCACTCATAAACAGGCTGTAATCAAAGCTGCCGTTTGCTGTTTGCGGACCAACTTCTGTGAAGGCAAATGGTTTATTAAGTGCTGTCAGCTGGTCGTATCCGCTTATCGAATATGGATCTTGAAAGTATGCATCTAACCCAACTATATCTACGTATGAAGCTCCAGGGTAAAAATCTGTTTTAAAATCTCGATTAGCGTCGGGAGAGTAAACCCACAATAAATGATCCAATCCTCTTTCGTCAGTCATATAATGATAGATTTTGATGTAGAGCTGTTTATATAAGCAGATTCTTTCATCATCCTTTTGATTATATGACGTAAGGCCCCACCAAAACCACTCGCCGTTCATCTCATGCAGCGGCCTGAACAGAACGGGCACGCCTTGCTTTTCCAGCTCTTGAAGTCCGTCAGCAATTTTGCTGAGCATGGCGTCCAGCCGCTTCCCCTCTGTTGTAGAAGAGTCTAACAGTTTTTTATACTGATCGTTGGTAATCGGTGTTTTATAGTGTCCTGACTGATAAGCAGGATTCGCTAGATGCAGACTGATCTGCGGAATCCCTCCGCTTTTCCAATACGAAATTAAATCACTGTTGCAGCTTACGTCTATAGAATCTTCAATGTTTGAGGTTTCAAGCCATCCCCTCGCGTAATCACAGCCGTAAATGGCAGGTGATTGTCCGGCTGAGCTTCGGATTCTTTCTGCTTCGGCCATGGAGAATGTGTCATGACTGTAACCGCCAAACGCACCGGAAAGCACTCTGTTTTCAGAACGATTCGGCAGGTGGACGAGCCAATTCATCACATCTTTTGTTGTCTGCTGTGCTTTAGGATTAACAGGTGACACAGTATGTGCTCGGATCGGCTCAGCCAAAACGGCAGGCGCAAATAAAAATAAGATGAACAAACAGATGATAGGTTTCTTTAACACAGAAATTCCTCCGTTCTTATTAAGGATGAGATATGATCAGCTCGCAAGTTCCTTCTATTGAAAAATCGCCAAAATGGGCAGGCAAAATAAAGTGTGAGCCTTTATTGCATTCATACTGCACACCGTTGTTTTCTATTATCCCTGAGCCTTCGACAACACTGCATAGCAAATAGGTTTGAGGAGAAGGAAAAACCGGCTTGCCGCTGACATTCCATTTGTAAACTGAGAAATAATCTGACTGAACATAAGACGTAATCACGGCATCCTTCATTTCTTTCACCGCCGGTATTGGTTCAGAATCCGCATGCGGTATGTTTACGACTTCCATAGCTTTTTCTATATGGAGATCCCTTTTTTGGCCATGGTCATTACAGCGATCATAATCGTATACTCGATATGTGGTATCAGAATTTTGCTGAATTTCAAGGACGAGGGTGCCCTCACACAATGCATGCAGCGTGCCGCTTGGAACATAAAAGAAATCTCCTGGCTTTATGTTGATGCGCCTAAGCAGTCCGTTCCAGTCACCGCTTTCTATAAGCTGTTTGAATTCTTCCTTCGTGCTTGCGTGATGTCCCAAAATCAGTTCTGCCCCTTCTTTGCAATCAATAATATACCAGCACTCTGTTTTTCCGAGGTCTCCGTTTTCGTGCACCATGGCATAATGATCATCAGGATGCACTTGTACAGAGAGGTCCATGTTGGCATCAAGTACTTTCACCAATAATGGAAACACGCTTCTTTGCGGAAAGCCGAAAAACTCCGGGCATTCTTTCCACACTTGATCTAGGGTTTTTCCTGCCAACCGGCCATTTTGAACAGTCGATGATCCATTGGCATGGGCCGAGACAGCCCAGCATTCACCAGTTTTTTCTGAAGGGATGCTATAGCCGAATCTATCACGAAGCGCTGTGCCGCCCCATATCCTTTCTTTAAAAATCGGCTCTAAAAATAAAGGATGCTTCATGATGGAACCTCCCCAGATGCTTCTTCTGCTTTTAATGCCTGATCGGCTAAAACAAACGTTCCGATGATTCCGGCATTTCTGCCTAAATGGGGAGCTACAATATACTCATTTATAATTTCTGATAATTCAGAAAAATTAAAGTAGCTTTTCATTATTTTAGGTACATATTGATATATATAAGGGAACAGCTGACTCTGATTCATGACGCCGCCGCCAAGAATCATTTTTTTTGGTGCCAGGATGAGGATATATTGTGCCAGCGCCTGCGCAATGTAATATCCTTCAAGTTCCCAGACCTCATTAACATGTGATAAATCTGCGGCCTTTTTTCCCCATCGTGACTCTATAGCAGGACCGGAAGCCAGACCCTCGAAGCAATCCTTATGATAAGGGCACTTTCCTTGATACGTGTCATCCGGATGGCGGCGAATATAGATATGGCCCATTTCAGGATGTGATAATCCTTGCAGAAGCCGCCCTTCTATAATCGCGCCTGCACCAATGCCAGTGCCGACCGTGATATATAAGCAGCTGTCGAAGTCTTTAGCTGCGCCGAAAAGAGATTCACTGAGCGCCGCAGCGTTTACATCCGTACTGAATCCGACAGGAATATTCATTTCTTCTTTTATTGTTTTCAAGAATGGATAGTGCCTCCAGCCTGGTTTAGGCGTGGCAGTAATGGTTCCATATGTTTTACTGTTTACATCTAAATCAACGGGACCAAAGGAGCCGATGCCGATTGCCTGTAGCGAGAATTGGCGAAAATATTGAATGACTTTCTCTATCGTTTCATCCGGCATCGCTGTTGGTATTTCTATTCTGTCAATGATCGTTCCATCTTCTGTTCCGACGGCACATACAAATTTTGTGCCGCCTGCTTCAATACCGCCAAGCATGCAGATGGCCTCCTTGTTATCTCCGCGATCAGCGCCTTACATTTACCGAAGTGACGACAAATTTGTCATGCCGATGACGTGAAAAGGAATATTCAAATGGAATACCGTTATCTAAAAAGCCCACGTGCTCAACTTCAAGAATGGGATCATCCTGTTTGCAGCCCAGATGCTGCTGATCCATCTCATCAGATTTACAGGCTCTGATTTTCCGGTGCGTTCCGGCAATCTTTAGCTGAAGCCCGTTTGTAATGTGTTCATAAATAGAGTGGTGCAGCACCTCATCATTAATGCCGGGTATTAAGTGTGTCGGCATATATGTTTTTTCCAATACATATGGCTCGCCTTCCACAATCCGCAGCCGTACAACATAATAAACCGGCGTTTTCTGATCAATTGATAAATGGGCAGCCACTTCCTCAGTGGGAAATTGCACCTCGAACTGAATGACCTTGCTTTTGATTTTTTTGTCTTTTAACAAATTGGTCAGTCCGAGGATTTCATTGCTGACGACATGGACATGTTCATCCTGTATCGCAGATTGGATGATAAAGGTTCCGTGACCGCGTTTTCTGAATAACAGTCCTTCAGCAACTAAATTATCTAGAGCTCTTTTCATCGTCATGCGGCTTGAATTGAACTCTTTTGCAAGAGATACTTCATCGGGAATCGGCTGATCGATGGGATATACATTATTTTTGATTCGTTTTCTCATTTCATTTGCAATGATTTCGTATTTATTCATTGGTATCCTCCGGCAGCTGTAAAAGTAAAAATTTTGATATCGAATAAACTTCTTTACGGATATCATAAGTTCTTTTCCCTGTTTCATCAATGTTATGGCTATTTGTTGTTTCTGTTAGGAATTTTGACCGCCGGAAGACCTTTTAGCTATAGCAACCTAAAAACCATTTTTCTCAGCAAGCTTTTTGAACCATTTTCCGCTCTTTTTGACGGTTCTTTCTCCGTCTTTCTTCAGATTGACTGAAACAAATCCGTATCGGTTTTTATAAGCGTTTGTCCATGACCAATTGTCCATAAACGTCCATAAGTGATAGCCTTTTACGTTTGATCCTTCCTGTATAGCGCGGTGAATCCATTTTAAGTGCTCTTTGATAAATTCAATTCGATAGTCATCTTGAATCATACCCTGCTCGTCTCTGAAACGCTCTTCCCCTTCAACCCCCATGCCGTTTTCAGAAATAAAGCACTCGATATTCCCGTAATTTTCTTTTAAATTGATCAGGATATCATAAACGCCTTTTTCGTAAATCTCCCAGCCTCGGTGAGGATTCATTTTGCGGCCCGGCATGACGTAAGGATCGAAATACCTGTCAGGCAAAAACGGCGCATCCGGATTTGGCAGGTGCTCTTTGGCTTTTACACGTCTCGGCTGATAATAATTCACACCTAATAAGTCAACCGTATGCTGTTTAATGATCTCAAGATCCTCTTTCTCATATTCAGGCATAAAGCCTTCAGTTTTTAAAATGTGTATTAGTTCCTTTGGAAACTCGCCTTTTACAGAAGGGTCTAAAAAAGATCGGTTAAAGAACGCATCTGCTATTTCACCCGCTTTTACATCCGCCGGGTGGCTGCTTCTCGGATAGGATGGGGTTAAATTTAAGATGATGCCGATTTTTCCATCCTGCTTCATCTCTCTGTAAGTCCGAATGGCCCGGGCGCTCGATAACATGGTGTGAAACCCGACTTGAACGGCTTCTTTAAAATCTACCTTGTTCGGATAATGAAAATCATATAAATATCCGCCTTCTACCGGTACGATCGGCTCGTTATGCGTGAACCATTTTTTCACGCGATCGCCAAACAAACGAAAGCACGTTCCCGCATAGTTTTCATAAGCATCCACCGTTTCTCTGTTTGCCCAGCCGCCGATGTTTTGAAGTTCCATCGGCATATCGAAATGAAACAAATTGACAAAGGGTTCAATTCCATTAGCTATGAACTCATCAATGACGCTGTTATAAAAGTCCGCTGCTTTAGGGTTGATCTCGCCTGTTCCGCCCGGTATTAAACGTGACCATGAAATCGACATACGGAACGAGTTGTGGCCAAGCTCCTTCATCAGCCTGATATCCTCTTTATAGTTATCGTAAAATTGCGATGTGGATGCAGGCCCTACATGATCAAAAAAGCGATGAGGCTCTTTTTCAAACCAGTAATCCCAAATATTCTTCCCTTTTCCGTCTCGATCGGAGGCACCCTCCGTTTGTGTCGCTGAAGCGGATGATCCCCACCAAAAATCTTTCGGAAAACGATACTGTTCTGTTTGAGTCAAGTTCTCTCTCTCCTTATGTCACATTTTGATGCTGTTATCATTTTGCTGTGCTGTTTCCTGAACAGCCTGTTCTTTTTCTTTTGCGAGATTTAATTTATCCATTGCTTTTAGGAACGGAAACCATATCACGAAGACAATTAATAGATTAACAAGCTGCATGACGCCACCCATGATTGAGTTCGTCGCCATAATGCCATTAATGAATAATGGAACCGTCCACGGCACCGTCACACCGGTCGGCGGCGGAACGAGCCCTGCTGACATGGCCAGATAGGTGACGAGCGTAACAACCATCGGTGCCAGCACCCAAGGCACGATAATGATTGGATTCATCACAATCGGAAGTCCGAAGATAATCGGTTCGTTTACGTTAAAAATCCCTGGAGCAAGGCCGAGTTTTGATACTTGCTTCATCTGCCTGCTTTTCATGAATATAAGAATCGTAAATACAATCGCCAGCGTCATCCCGGTTCCGCCCATCCCCACTGTATAAATCTCCATAAACGGTTTTGAGATGATGTGCGGCACTTCTTTCCCCGCTGTGTAGGCTGCCAGGTTTTCCACCTGAAGTGTATTCCAAATCGGGTCCATCACAGAGTTGATAATGATTTGCCCATGCAATCCGAAAAACCAAAGAATTTGAATAAAAAATACAGCAATCAGCGTCGGAATGATACCGCTTCCAAGTCCGACAAGCGGAGCCTGAATCGCATGATAAATGACATCATGCATGTTGGTTTTGAAAAGCTGGGTGACCAGAACGTTAATCAGCAAAAACACAGTCAGTGTGATAAAAGCCGGAATAAGTGCGGCAAATGATTTTGCTACAGCCGG
The DNA here is from genome assembly GCF_014250375.1 of Bacillus sp. PAMC26543. NCBI lineage: Bacteria > Bacillati > Bacillota > Bacilli > Caryophanales > Bacillaceae > Bacillus > Bacillus sp. PAMC26543. The sequence continues at coordinate 3,523,775 of NZ_CP060193.1, forward strand.
CGGAACCCCGGCAGGCATTTTGATCGTCAGATTTTTTTGAACGATTCTTCTGTAGATTTCACCAGAAAGAAATGCCGTGATCATACCCAGAAACATTCCTTTGGCACCGAGGCGGTCTACCGGAATGACTCCGGTTATGGCATCTCCTGTTTCCGGCTGAACGATAAAAGGCGTCAGCAGCAAAAAGGAAACCAAAGCGATCGCACCGCCAAACACAGCTTCAACCTGATAGCTTTTTGAGAGATAATAGCCTATACCAAACACGACGAAGACAGACATAATCCCCATGGTCGCCGTAGACGCAATGCCAAAATTGGACTGAAACGATGTGAGCATTGAAGCATTCATGATTTTATTTAAAAACGGCAGGTTCGTTAACACCACAAAAATGGACCCGAATATCGTAAGCGGGAAGGCCAGCATAAACGCATCGCGCAACACCTGCAAATAACGGTTATTATTTAACCTCCCTGCAATTGGAACAAGGAACTGGCTGATTTTCTCGAACACCCTATCCACCCCGATTTTTATATATTCTTTGTTTTAAAGATGCCAAGCAGCTCTTTTACCAATTCTTTCATAGTCAATGTTGACATCAGATGATCTTCCGCGTGCATAAGCAGCAATGAGAAATTGGCTGCCTCGCCGCTTGATTCTTTCTGTATCATTTGAAAGTGAATGTCATGGGCTGCAGATAGAGCATCCTCAGCCTGGGCAATAAGGGCATCTGCCTCCCCCCTGATTCCTTCCTTGTAGGCGCGCAGTGATTGAATGATGCAGCTTCGGGCATTGCCGCTGTGGAGAATAAGCTGAAAGCTGATTTGTTCGTCTGTTAAATCGGTGATTTTTATCTGCTCCATCATTGTTGCCCCATTAATGACAAAGCCTGTTCATAAGCTTTTTTGCCATCAGCCATTCCGTAAGCCATCATGTCAATGACCTCAACCCGAATGTTGTATTGGTCGGCTTCTTTTTGCAGTTCGCTTTTCAGAAAGCTCATTTGCGGGCCGATTAAAACCGCATCTGCCTTTTGCATATCTTCTTTCGCTTTATCCTGGCCGACTGCCCAGATCTCCGCTTCCTCTCCAATTGATTGCGCGTATTCTTTCATTTTTGTCACCAACAAACTCGTGGACATTCCCGAACTGCACGCCAGTAAAATTTTCTTCAATGGATGACCCCCTCTTTTATTTAAAACGCTTACAAAATTTATTATAGTCATTTAATTTAAATTGTCTATACTTTTGTAAAAATAAATATACTCATATTTTTTCAGTTCAACTATTTATCAAAATTTTCTATGGAAGATTCGCTCACAATATGTTAAACTCATCCTCGGAAACTAAATCAATTCAATAGCTATTTTTACTTGTATAACCTCAATAATATGGATTGAGGGTGTCTACCAGGAACCGTAAAATCCTGATTACAAAAATTGTGTATCACTTTTTTTGTAATCAGGATTTTTTTATTTGTCAAAAAATTTATGTAAAGGAGTTTGTTATGAATTTTAAAGTTTTTCTGCTTGCAGCTTCTACGATTGCAGTCGGATTGGTTGAGTTAATTGTGGGTGGGATTCTTCCTCAAATCGCAAATGATTTACACATTTCCATTGTTTCGGCCGGACAGCTGATCAGTGTGTTTGCGCTGGGATATGCTGTTTCAGGGCCGCTGCTTTTGGCAATGACCGCGAGGGTTGAACGGAAGCGTTTATATTTAATTGCGTTATTTGTTTTCTTTTTAAGTAACCTTGTCGCCTATTTCAGCCCTAACTTTGCGATGCTGATGGTATCAAGGGTATTGGCGGCGATGAGCACAGGACTGATTGTGGTCCTTTCCTTGACAATTGCGCCGAAAATTGTGGCGCCTGAATACAGAGCCCGCGCAATCGGCATCATTTTTATGGGATTCAGTTCTGCCATCGCATTAGGTGTGCCGCTTGGAATATTGATCAGTAATTCCTTCGGATGGCGCATTTTGTTCCTTGGCATCGGCCTGTTGGCGCTGATCTCCATGCTGATTATTTCAATCTTCTTTGAAAGAATACCAGCGGAGAAAATGATTCCTTTCCGGGAACAACTCAAGACAGTCGGTAATCTGAAAATCGCGAGTTCACACCTCGTCACGATGTTTACATTAGCTGGCCATTACACGCTTTACGCTTACTTTGCGCCGTTTTTAGAAGAGACTCTTCACCTGAGCTCTTTCTGGGTCAGCATTTGTTATTTCCTTTTCGGGATATCTGCTGTATGCGGAGGTCCTTTCGGAGGAGCGCTATCTGACCGGCTTGGTTCCTTTAAGAGCATTTTGCTGGTGACCGGTTCCTTTGCCATCATTATGTTCTTACTGCCGCTGTCTACATCGTCTATGATTTTCTTTTTGCCTGTTATGGTGATTTGGGGTCTTCTGAGCTGGAGCCTCGCCCCGGCTCAGCAAAGCTATTTAATTGAAATTGCACCTGATTCGTCTGACATTCAGCAAAGCTTTAACACGTCGGCCCTCCAAGTCGGAATTGCCCTTGGCTCAGCCATTGGCGGTGTTGTTTTGGATCAGACGGGTACTGTGGTGTCAACAGCATGGTGCGGCGGGTCGATTGTGATCATCGCTGTCCTGTTTGCTTTAATTTCTTTAACAAGACCTGTTCAGACAGCAAAAAAATCCTCCTTGTAAAAGGAGGATTTTTTTATGATTTAGCTGAAAGCTCGTCTTCGGTGACCCATTTGTGGTTTTTCACTTTTTCTCCGCTTGTTTTCGATGTATAGTCCACCATGTATACCGTTGTTTTTTCTGCAGAGTCGATTTCAGCAGTTGCTCCCTTCATGCCTTTCATGTGAGAGGCCTCTAAGATCGCCTGATCTCCGGGGTTGAGGGGTTTATCTCCTGCATCTTTTATCTCTTCTTGGATCACCCATTTGTGATGATCAACTCGCTGTCCTCCGGTTGTCGGTGTATAAGAAACAACATATGCCGTAGTATCGTATGCGCCTGTAACTGTTGCTTCGGCGCCCTTCATACCTTTCATATGAGAAGCATTGATGATGACCTGGCTGCCTATCTTATATTTAGGATGTTTCGATTCCGTTAATCCCTCTGGAACTTCAGCAGATCCGGAATGATCCATTTCTTCGTGTGAGCCGGAGTCCGAATGACTTTCATGAGTGCTTTCTTTTTTGCTGTCGCTATTGCCGCATGCTGATAAAACAAAAATAAGTGACATCAATAAAATTCCAAGTGCCTTTTTCGAAATCTTCATGTTCATTCTCCTTTGCTTCATTTTTTGGTGTGAACCACATCTGCCTGTCATACATGATCTTTTCAATAATACTGTACCCCCGAACGGTATGTAAATGCGCTGATATTCTCATAAAATATGCTGCTGTTTGTCCTATTCCCCGTGATCCGCAGAATAAAACGCGGTGGATAAAAGCCGCGGTTGCGCGGCTTCGGTTAGTTTTCGATTACTTTGATATACACGCCTTTTTTTGCTTTCTGATAAGCGGTCTCTCCCATTTTTCTGATGTTTTCAGATACTGATGAGGATGTGATCCATTCATTATGATGGAAAACAGAAGGGTCGATGAGACGCATTTTCTTTTTTCGATGAAAATCGTAATGAAAGTCATCCTCTTTTACTTGTATGTGAGGATGTATTTTTTCAAGCAGTCTCAGTACTTCTTCATTTTCTGATGAATGCAGGATGTCTAACACCTCTTGGTCTGTTTTCAGCAAATCTTCGGCGGCAATGACATTGTGCTGCAGCGCAGCCTTCAGCGTTTGCGCTAAGTATTCATACCCATATACATTCACTGGGTTCATAAAGAAATCGATTACTTCCTTGTAATACACTCGCACGAACCATTCGGCTGTTCCGATACTATCTGGAAACACCCTTCCGTTTCTCACAATGAGGCAATCTAAAAAGATTTCTGCTTCGCGGAGCGTGATTTGTCCATATTGATACATGTCACGCAGCGTGTAGTCTATGCGATCAGCACACAGCTCCGGTGCGGGCTGTTCGAGCAGTGTCCATCTTGTATCATTTAATAAAAGATCGTCGGCATCATAACCGTGTTTTTTTAGAATTCCAGGGATCTCGGACTGGTCAATGACTTGTTGAAAAATGTTTTCATGATAATCTTCCGCTTCATTTTCAAATACAAAATCGATTACATGAGAAAATGCTGTGTGCGACACATCGTGGAGAAGACCCGCGATCTGCTCTTCTATGGTTCCCCCCAGCCTTTTGATTAGAAGCATAACGCCAATGGAGTGCTCATACCGGGTCACATTCCACTTTGGATTGACTAAAAAGCTGGCGCCGCCTTGATAAACCCCTTTTAATCTTTGCACGGGTGCGCTTTTTATGAGTTCTTCCAGTACTCCGTCTATTTGATGCCTGCCGTAAAGCACATCGTTTATTTCCATACTGTCACCTCAAAATCTATTTTCTTCTTTCTATTTTTTGTATATATTGTTAGTAAACAAAAGAAAGAGGTCAAGTTGAAGATCATCCCAAGTAAAGAATTAGCCAAGCAAAAAGGACTGATTTCTTTGTCGCGCATTGGGGTACGCCTCAGATGAAAATGTCCAGCGATACATTTCAATGTGATGAATTGGACGGTTATGATGCTTTAGATGAGGATGGTACATCATCGGTTGATTACATACATCATAAATGGAAAAGACTTCAATATTTTTTCATTGGACTGATTGAAAAGAAAGGAATTGCACAGCTTTGCTGAGAAAGGCTGAAGAAACAGCCAAGCAATGGCTGTGTAAACAGATAAAGCTCATCACAACAAATGATAACATACACGCGATGGCATTTTACCAAAAGCGAGGCTATCAATTCACCGCATTGTTTCAAAACACAGTTGAAAAAGCAAGGCGGATTGAACCAGAAATTCCCGAAAAAGCTGAAAACGGGATTTTGATTCGGGATAAAAATCTTTTTTTCAAAGGAAATTGATTTAGGATAGGAGTTTTTTATGTTTCATCATTATAAATACTCGCTCATTTTTACGGTTCCATATTATGCGCTTTTTGCGTGATATATTTTGCCTATCAATTCATTCATCAGGCCAGATTAGAATACTCAAATTACCTAGGAGAAAGCGAGGACAAACATTGGAGGCTGTTTTTACTAAGAACGAAGAAGCACCAATTGAATACAGCGGCAATCTTTATTGGATTAGTGATCAAGCTAAAGCAGATAACACTTATTTGAAATCGCTCATTGTGAAGAAAGATGATGAGGTGCTGCTCCATTCTAATACAGAAACACCGGTAAGAGATTTTTCCGGCGGCAGTTTTCGTGACGGAAGCAGGGTAAGCAACATTTTGATACCGTATTTTCGCTTGATGAAAAAACTTTATTTCATCATTAAAGATTCACAATCCGGAGTCCAGCCTGAGCCGTAATGGTTGCTGGTTAAAAATAGTCAACAATATATTTAGCTAGGGCTAAGAAAGCACCTGTAAAATCAGGGAAGGCAGTTGCATCGAGTACACTTTCAAACGTCTCATTGGCTGTTTCCATCCTCTTTCAAATACCAATAATAGGTATTCAGTTTTATTTTTTCGGCAGAAATGACTCCTTCTGTATAAAAACGATTTTCTCGAAATATCTTATTGTATACAAATCATTCCATACTTTTGCGAAACCGCGCTAATCGAAAGCATCTGATTAATCCTCTCTGAATTAAAAACAGTTCACTCAAAATCAAGGGAAGAAGAAAAATAGAAAGAACCTGTCTCAAATTCCTTTTTGGCTTTCCAATTGATAAACAATAATCAACTTCTTACAGTTCACTTTTCCACCATCACCATAGTTAGTCATCTTGTAAACTCAATCTTTAAAATCGATTAATACTAGCTTAACACTTTAAAAATATAATGGGTTTGTCATTGAGGATCATATTTTTAGGAGGTTATTCAGTTGAAAAAATTCCCGAAGAAGCTGCTGCCTATTGCGGTGTTATCATCTATTGCGTTCAGCAGCCTAGTCAGCGGCAGCGTGCCTGAAGCCAGCGCCCAGGAAAAGAAAAAGGGGAATCAAAACGAAATTAAGAATGTCATCGTCCTGATCGGTGATGGGATGGGGGTGTCTTATACGTCCGCTCATCGTTACTTAAAGGATAATAAAAAGACTAAGGTTGTTGAGCCTACAGCTTTTGACCAGTACCTTGTCGGACAGCAGACCACTTACCCTGAAGACCCTGAACAAAATGTAACGGATTCCGCTTCTGCCGCAACGGCTATGTCAGCTGGGGTTAAAACATATAATAATGCAATTGCAGTGGATAATGACGGTTCAGAGGTCAAAACAGTTCTTGAAGCGGCAAAAGAAAAAGGAAAATCGACCGGCCTTGTCGCCACTTCAGAGATTACTCACGCCACTCCGGCTTCTTTCGGCTCACATGATCACAGCCGGAAAAACATGAATTCTATTGCAGACGACTATTATGATGAAATGGTGAACGGCAAGCACAAAATCGATGTCCTTCTAGGCGGTGGAAAAAGCAATTTTGACCGCAAGGACCGTAATTTGGTAAAGGAATTCAAAAAAGCGGGATACAGCTATGTGGATAACCGCAAGGACATGCTGAAAAACAAGGACAGCCAAGTTCTCGGCCTGTTCGCTGACGGCGGCCTGCCTAAAAAGATCGACCGCACGAAGGATATTCCTTCATTAAAAGACATGACAAACACAGCTCTCAAAAAATTAAGCAAGGACAAAGACGGTTTCTTCCTCATGGTTGAAGGAAGCCAGATTGACTGGGCGGGGCATGACAATGATATTGTCGGCGCCATGAGTGAGATGGAAGACTTTGAACAAGCCTACAAGGCAGCGATCGATTTCGCTAAAAAAGACAAGCATACATTGGTTGTCGCAACGGCTGACCACTCAACCGGCGGGTACTCCATCGGTGCGGACGGCATTTACAACTGGTTCAGTGAGCCAATTAAAGCGGCAAAACGCACGCCTGACTTTATGGCAGAAAAAATCGCCGGCGGCGCAGATGTTGAAAAAACATTAAAAACGTATATTGATCAAAAGAAATTAGCTTTAACTGCATCTGAAATTCAATCTGTTGAAAAAGCGGCAAAATCGAAGGAAGTCCTTGATATCGATAATGCGATTGAGGAGATTTTCAATAAACGCTCCCACACAGGATGGACAACAGGCGGACATACCGGCGAGGATGTTCCTGTCTATGCGTACGGACCGTCCAGTGAGAAGTTTTCCGGCCAAATCGATAATACTGAAATCGCCAAAAATGTTTTCGACGCTTTACAATACAACATTAAGATTAAAGATAAGTAAGAGAATACAAGATGTCCCGTTGCTTGTATAAGGAACGGGCTCTCTTTTTAATGGAGGACTCATGATGAAAAAGATTCTATCGATCTTATTTTTTATCGTCATGCTTGCGGGCTGTTCATCAAACGCCGATTCTGAAAAACAAAATACAGCCGGAGAGCAAACAGCAAAAGCCACACCGCAAAGCACTTCGTCTCAAAAGGACAGTATAGATGAGTATCAGCCTAATGCACAGGTAACAGATGACCGGTCATTGCAGAAGGTAAATCAAACGTTTTCTGATGACAAAGGTGAAGCCGTCTTAAAAGATATCAAACAAGTCAATCAAACTTATAAGGTTGGAAACGTAGAGTTAACGGTAAAAGAAATGAAGCTGATCCACTTACGTCCGGATTACAGCATGATTGATTATTTTCATGTATTAACACACGATGAAGAGTTTGATTTCGTTAAAGTTTTCGTTGATATCAAAAACACTTCTTCCGAGAAAGTGAATTTTGCCCCGATTGCATTGATGAAAACAAATACAGGTGAAACCTTTGATTGGAATAAAGATATGTACCTCGAAGAGTTGAATGGTGAATTAGAAGGCGGCGCCGAAAAATCCGGCAATCTCGGCTTTATTGTAAACGCAGCAAGCGGACATGCTCATGATGAACCATCAGCTGAGAAGAAGAAAAAAGAGATCAAATGGATTGAAATCACAACAAGTGACGTTTTTGACCAAAACCATAAGAAAATCACTGATTCTCAAAAGATCAAAATTGCATTTTAATAATTGCCTTCCAACACGGAAGGTTTTTGTATATCGGAGAAGTTAAACAGTCACCTTGTATGCCAATTTGATATGATCTTATTTTTTGCGAAAACAGAATACTTTATCTGTCGTCAAACCCTAACTTTTGAGCTGGTTTTACCGATGATAAATTGTTAATATCACTAGCCCACCTTGGTGATGGCATACCCAAAACCTTTAGTTGCCACCGAATATACACCATTAAATAACGAGCTGTTTGTAATCGTTTCTTCGTTAATTCTTTAGATGCTGCAACCCTCCGAAGAATCGTTTAACCGATAAAATAAGGTATGTCTGCTCATTTGTACGATATCGTTTTTTTGTTTTACACATCCTATCCCAGTTATCCCATACAAAATAAATATCTGAGATAAAAAGAACTTGGAGCGTTTGTATGATCACATAAATAGGTCAAAAAAAGCACTGCTGAAATATAAGTACTAGTAAGATCAATAGAGTACTTTTTGTTTGTTCATGACACAGTGCTAATTGTTAATCTAATTTTTTAATTACAATTGAAGCGTTTACGTTAGGTTGTGTGCCTCCTGCCAAAGTCTGGAGAGTCACTGCGGCAGCGGACGTATGATTTCGAAGAGTTAGAACATCGCCGGCTGCTATGGCTATAATAGCCTGACCGTTGTTTTGCTGAGTACCTGCACCTGAACCGTAGACTGTATTCGTAATCGGCGCACCATTTAAAAATAGTGTGAATTGGTTAGGCTCTACTCCCGAAACAGAAAAAGTGACCTCATAGTCTCCCGGAGTGGTAATTGCAATTTGAGAAGTTCCGGGGGCATGTGTAATTCCAGGGGTGGTTATCCCTGTTGAATCAAAAATGACATCAGCCTCTATAGCTACCGTTTGAGCGCTTAAGTTATAAATATACCCGTATTCGGATAACCCAGCTGCTCCTGTTCCTGTGGCTCCCGTTGCTCCCGTTGCTCCCGTCGCTCCGGTGGCTCCGGCGTCCCCGGTTGCTCCTGTGGCTCCCGTGGCTCCTGTGGCTCCGGTGGCCCCTGTTGCTCCCGTGGCTCCTGTGGCTCCGGCTGGTCCGGCGTCTCCTGTGGCTCCGGTGGCCCCTGTTGCTCCCGTGGCTCCCGTGGCTCCGGCTGGTCCGGCGTCTCCTGTTGCTCCCGTGGCTCCTGTGGCTCCCGTGGCTCCGGCGTCCCCGGTGGCTCCTGTGGCTCCCGTGGCTCCTGTAGCTCCCGTCGCTCCGATTGCTCCGGCTGGTCCGACGTCCCCTGTTGCTCCCGTGGCTCCTGTGGCTCCCGTGGCTCCTGTGGCTCCAGCTGGTCCGGCGTCTCCTGTGGCTCCCGTTGCTCCCGTGGCTCCGGCTGGTCCGGCGTCCCCTGTAGCTCCCGTCGCTCCCGTCGCTCCGGCTGGTCCGGCATCCCCGGTAGCTCCGGTGGCTCCCGTGGCTCCTGTGGCTCCAGCTGGTCCGGCGTCTCCTGTTGCTCCCGTGGCTCCGGCTGGTCCGGCGTCCCCTGTTGCTCCCGTCGCTCCCGTGGCTCCGGCTGGTCCGGCGTCTCCTGTTGCTCCCGTGACTCCTGTTGCTCCGGCCGGCCCTTGTGGTCCTGTGGCTCCCGTAGCCCCGGCCAGTCCTGGTGGTCCTGTGGCCCCTGTTGCTCCGGGCAGCCCTGGCAGCCCCGGTGGTCCTTGTGGTCCTTGTGGTCCTTGTGGTCCTGTGGCTCCAATACTGCCTGGAATACCGCGTAATCCGCGTGGTCCCTGCGGCCCTCTTACTCCCCTTACGCAGCAGCAGCACATACATGAATGTTTAGGCTCAGGATTTTTTTTAGGGCCTACTCTACAACTGGGGCTTGAAGAGTTAGATCCACAGTAAGGGCACCTATGTGACGGCTTTCGAGACATAATTTATATCCACATCCTTTCGATTCATAATTTTCCATACACTTATTCATAATATGAAAAATGATTTTGAGTGTGAATGAATGCGAAAGTATTCCTCCTGCTGCCCTGCCGTTCCCAGAAAATGAGCCCTTACAAATTTATAATCCTTTTGCTAAAATCTCTGATCCCGCAAAATGAATCCGGTTATTGTCACAATGCCTGTAAGACCCTATCAGTAAAAAAGAGTGAGACCATTTTCATCTCACTCTTTTCTCTTATATCATCCGAATGTATTTTTTGCTGTTTATTTTCTCTGATCTATAAATTGATCAATCCGCTCCATTACCTCTTCCATATTCATGCAATCCTGAAAGCTTTGATTGATTTTTTGAATCCCTTCCTTATACCGGTCGTTATTCAACACTTCTTCCACTGCATGTTTTAAAGACTGCGCGGTTACATGATCTTTAGATACTGTATAACCTGATTGTAATTCAGTCAGCCGCTGGGCCACCATTGGCTGGTCCTTATCGTGCGGCATTACAACTAGAGGAACGTTAAAATGAATGCCTTCATTTACACTGTTCATTCCTCCGTGAGTGATGAAAACATCTGATTGTTCCAGCACTTCCAATTGAGGCACATATGAAGCAATGATAAAGTTCTCTGGCGCTTGCTTTAATCTTGTCAGATCAGCTTTTTCTCCCGCAGCTATCACGACCTTGCCCTCGACATCAGAAAAAGCATCTATACATAAGTTGAAAAACTCTTCAGTTTCGTCTAATACAGTCCCCATTGAAATATAGATGACTTTCTCATCTTTCAATTTCTCAATTGGGAAATCAGTTTTTTCCGCTCTCTTTGGAAAGCTTGGACCGATAAACAGAAATTCATTGCCGAAACGATGGCTTTCAGGCTGAAAATATCGGCTTGTGTACACTACATTTAATTCACCTTTATTATTCATGAATTGAACCATATTTTCAGGTGATACACCATAATTTTGTTTCATCTCTAATAATAGATCTTCACACTCTTTATCCAATTGTAAAGGCACTTCTGAATCCGGATGCAGAGGCAATACCTTTAAATGCTCTTCATCGAATAAGAAGGAAGCAGATGAAGAGATGCCCGGGATGTTGAGATAATCTCTGACCAGCTCTCCCGCACCGAATTTATCATAATAAACAAAGTCAAATTGGATGCTTTTTGACAACTCCTTTACGACATGTAAAATGTCCAGTGAGGTTTTGATATGTATTTTCAGGAAATCAAGAATGCCATTTGGCGAAGCGACATGAATAGGTGTTGTTCTCAGCAAATCCTGATGAAGGTGGACAGTCGCTCCCACCGCTTCTAATCTTTCTTTATATTTTTCAGTGGATATATAGTGGACATCATATCCTCGATCGGCAAAGGCTTTCGTAATGCCTAATGTAGGATTTACATGGCCTTCAGCTGGGAAATTCAGGATCAATACTTTTTTCATTCTGACAACTTCCTCTCACTCATATTCCGTAAGCGTTCATAAGATGATATGCAATTTGTGCCTGATTAGACTGATGATAGTTCTCACTATCGATCATAATGGGGGAGACTGACGCCATGCAAGTGACAAATGATCGAATTATTCTGCCGCTTTAGGCTGATGCGATTTTACGGCTATCAATCCGTTACGATAAAGGATATCACCAGCGCTGCCAGCCAGTGAAATGACAATATGTCGGGAACTCAGGGCTGCTCGAAGCACCGCAGTCAAAAAATACGCCTATATCCTCCTTTTTGTGAGAATGGCATTTATCTGCTTCTTATATTTCAACACCGTTAACGATTATCATCTGACTTTAACAAAGCAGCTTAGAGATAATGCACGATGCGAGAAACAACGCAAGGCAGGCTGAGACGGTAAAAGCATTCAGCAGCCGCTTAAAACATCACTAAAAAGACACCGTGCCCGGTGCCCTTAAACCTTTCTGATCGTAAAAAATTTCCGCAGAAGCCACGGAGCTGGTGTGAATCCGAGTGTTAACTGCCAGGCGCCTATTGCTTGTAATCCATATTCGCGGACGATCAGCATCTTTTGGCTCATGCTCCTGACATCTTCAAACCATACCTCATGCGTCCGTCCCTGCTCATCTCTGTAGCGAAAAAACGGCGATTGATATTCGTTTGAATATTGAATAGGGGCTTGGTACCTCATCGCTGTTTCAATTGATTTTTGATTTGAGATAGCTGAAGCCACTGTTCCCGGCTGGTAAGGGATAATCCAATTGTAGCCGTAGAGCGGGACTCCGATGATGATTTTTCTCCGCGGCACCTGGGCAATCGCAAATTCAATTGTTCTTCTTATTTCAGTAATCGGCGCAACAGGCCCCGGCTCGCTTCCCGCATGATGCCAGTCATACGCCATGATAAACATATAATTGACAACCGCTCCGATCCCTCCGTAATCATAGCCCCTAAGCCACGGAATATCATCGCTTGTTTTTGCCGGAACCGCTATGGTCAGCACATACCCTCCCGGCTGCAGACGATCTCTCAGCTGACGCAAAAATCCTGTGAACAGATCCCGATCTGCGGCGCTCACTTGTTCAAAATCGATCGTCACGCCGCCATATCCCCTTGTGGATACCAAGTTATAAATATTGTTAACCAGATTGGTTCTTGCAGTTGGATTGTTTAACACTTGGTGTACGAGTTCCGTGCTGAAGCCTGCTGAGGTCAGATTTGTTATTGTAGCAAGCGGCGTCACCCGTCTTCTCCATGTGGTTTCAATAGCGGCTGCGTCATTCAATTGATTTGCAATGTCGCCATTAGGCGCAATATGGTATTCGAAAATGGAAATCGAAGACGAATACGGGGCGTAATCATTGATTAAATCGCGATCTAGATCCGGATTGCGGAGCACGTAAAAGCTTAACGTTCCCGCAATATAGTTTGAGATATTAGGAATCGTCAGTCTCATTCCTGCTTGCAAGGCATTTGGATTTATAGCGGGATTTGCGGCTCTTAGCCGTTCTGCCGGAACAAACGCTTTTGCTGCAATAGCTCCGAGCGTGTCTCCCGGCTGTACTGTATATACATAAAGAGGGATGAGCAGAGCCTGCCCCGGCACGATATTCGTTTCTTCTAAACCATTCACACCACGTATTTGATCAACAGAAGCACCGTATCTTCTGCCTATGGAAAACAAAGAATCACCCGGCCGGACGATATGGATAAACATGTCTAACCCCCATTATTCGTTAGTCAATCATCATAGAATCTTATTAATGGGCTTCCTTATATATGATTTTCAATTTATTAAAGTAATGAGAGCAATAAAAAATACCAAGGACTCATCCTCGGTATCTGTACATGTCATTTAATTTTCTTTTCCTTCTTCAAGCACACGCTTCAAATGTTCTGAATCATGATTGAAATGAGCCATCATATATTCTTTGGCTGCTTCTTTGTTTCTCTTTTTTACTTCTTCAAATATGCTGCGGTGTTCACGCAGGATCGTTTCAGGGCGGTTGTCCCCTTTATAATTAAGGATTCTGCAAAAGTGAATCAGATCGTTTACATGCTCAAGCAAGTTTTTTAAATGTCTGTTATGGCTAAAATCGACAAGCAACTGGTGAAACTTTTGGTTTAAGCTGATCATTTCAGTTTCTTCCGCTCCGTTACGAATAGCGTTTTCTGTTTCTTCAAGCTGTTTTTCAAGCGTTTGAAGCTCTTCGTCATTCGCTTCGTCTATGACCAATTCGACAGCAAGCAGTTCGAGAGGAATTCTGATTTTATAAATTTCATCTACATCTTTAGCCGTTAAAGAAGCGATTAAAAATCCATTCCGGTCATCTGCTCTTAACAAGCCGTCTTTCTCAAGCAGCCGCATAGCTTCCCGTATCGGAGAGCGGCTGACGCCGAAACTTTTAGCCAGCTGTGTTTCATTGATCCGTTCCCCCGGCTTAAAAGTCCCGTTAAAAATCATTTTTTTCAGCTGGAAATAAAATTGCAGGTAATAAGGAGTCGGCTTGTCTAATTTAAAATCATCCATATAAATAATACCTCTTTTGAATAGATTCAGGGGCTGTTCTTCATCAAAATCATATAACAGATGATAAAGGGAAGCAACAAACTGCCTTGTCAAATTCCAAAATTTGCGGTACGATATTTTTACTAAACGACGGTCGACAGACTACTGTAAACCAGTGAGATAATCCTCTCATCGGCTGCCGGACACTTCGCCTCAGCTACAATCACTCAGATTCATTACATTTACAGCTCAGAATATAATGGAGGAAAAAATATGCTCATTATTCTTGTTATGTTTCTTCTCGGAATCATTTTAGGCTTTATTGGTGCCGGGGGAGCCGGCTTTGTTATTGCTCTTTTAACTCTTGTTTTCCATATTCCGATTCATACAGCTTTAGGCACTTCCCTCGCCGGCATGGCTTTCACCAGTTTATCAGGGGCCTACAGCCATTACCGAGAAGGCAACATCCAATTAAAAATCGGTTTAACGGTCGGATGCTTTGCTGCCGTCGGGTCATTTTTCGGGGCAAAGCTGACATCTTTTATTCCCGCCGATTTGCTTCATTATTTGACAGCGGGAATGTTATTTTTATCAGCGATTCTCATTTTAATCAGATTATTTATTTTAAAAGAAAAGCCTCAAGGGAATCAAAGCAATGTTTCAATGTACACAAAAGCCGTGATTTTAGGAATCGTATCAGGCATACTTTCCGGCACATTCGGCATCGGTTCTGCTCCTTTTATCCAGATCGGTTTAATGATTATGCTGAACCTTTCCATCCGTCATTCTGTCGGAACAACGATGCTTGTCATTATCCCTCTTGCTGCAGGAGGAGGCATAGGGTATATCACGGAAGGATTTGTTGATTATGTATTGCTGGTCAAAGTCTTGATCGGAACCATGTGCGGTGCGTATGTCGGCGCGAAATTCACCAATCTCATGCCAAAGGCCGTCTTGAAATCCGCAATCTTTTTGACTCCGGCCATCGCCGGCCTGCTTTTGCTATTTTAATAAAATCAAAAAAACCTGACATGCCGTCAGGTTTTTTTTTGATTAATTCTGCTTCACGCTCTCTTTAGTTAATCTAAAAAAGGCGAGCGAACCGATAACTGCTGTAACAAACATGATCGCTCCCATCGGAACAGCTGTCGTCTCATCAATGCCCACAAGCGGCGAAACAATGGAGCCAAGGAGCAGCGGGAGCATTCCCAGCAGCGCACTTGCACTTCCGGCGCGGTGCCCCTGTTTTTCCATGGCCAGCGTAAATGTGCTCGTCAGAACCATGCCGATCGTAATCATATAGACAAAAATAGAGATGACCAATGCAGCGAGAGGACCGTGAATCATCGTCATCGTTAAAAGCACGGCAGTCGCAATCATAGCTGTAATGACCGCCATGCGGAGCAGGCTTTTTTCATGAATGATTCCGCCAAAGCGCCCGATAATAAAGCTTCCCGTAATAATCGCCAGGCCGTTAATGCCGAATAAAATACTAAATACCTGCGGCGACACCCCGTAAATATCCTGGTACACAAAAGGCGTACCGGATACATAAGCAAAGCTTCCCCCGTGAACAAATCCGACAGTTAACGCGTAGCCCATAAAAGAACGATCCTTCAGCAGGCTCCCCATTGTTCTGACAGATGTTCCAATTGAGCTTGGAATCCGCTTTTCGGGCGGCAATGTTTCTTTTAACCTCAGCGCAATAATCAGTACAAGCACAAATCCGATGATCGTTAAAAAGTGAAAAATCGTATGCCACGTTGCAAACGGCAGCAATAAAAGAGCACCGCCTGTCATTGGCGCAATCATTGGCGCGACTGCGGTAATCACCATTAACAGTGAGAAAAATTTAGAAAGCTCTCTCCCTGTGAACACATCCCGCACGATTGCCCGAGACAGCACAAGTCCTGCAGAGGCCGTAATCCCCTGTAAAAAACGGGCTGCCACCAGTGTTGTAATGTTTGGTGAAAGCGCACAGAACAGAGAAGATAACGCAAATAAGAAAATACAGATTAATAGCGGTTTCCGTCTTCCCTGCGCATCACTGACCGGCCCGACAATCACCTGGCCGATGGTAAGCCCGATCAGACAGGCTGTTAAACTTAACTGTACAAGCGAGGCACTGGCCGATAAATCATCGGCAATGTCAGGAAAACTAGGCAAATACATATCTATATTAAGCGGGCCCAATATAGCAAGCATGCCGAGCATAAACGCCAATGCCAAACGCTCTTTTCCAGTTGGATTTTGCAGCATTCTATCAAAACCTTCCCTTCAATCTATTATTTATCTGAAACAGATGTCACTCCAACAATTGATTGAAGCTGTAAAACATTTGTATATTGTACCATAACTTTCAGCCAGTGAAAGCC
The DNA here is from genome assembly GCF_014250375.1 of Bacillus sp. PAMC26543. Classification (NCBI taxonomy): domain Bacteria; kingdom Bacillati; phylum Bacillota; class Bacilli; order Caryophanales; family Bacillaceae; genus Bacillus; species Bacillus sp. PAMC26543. The sequence goes on from NZ_CP060193.1 coordinate 3,540,139, forward strand.
GCTTAAAGATTGAATCAGAGACACAAAAAATACCAGGGTTTGCTTCCCCCTGATATCGTGAGTTTTGATGTAAGCAGCTGTTTTATACCCATAAGCGCAAGCCAGCCATAAGAACAACACCGCTGATGACTGTCATAGATAAACTTTTTGTTTTCAGTGCAATCAATAGAGTAGGAATCAATACAACTGCTGCCTGCCAATTCAATTTCAGAGAATCATTGGATTGAATCATGCAATCCTTCACAACAAGTGCCGTCAATATACAAACCGGCACATAGGAGAGCCATTTCAGCACAGGCTCCGGCAAGGAAATATTCCGTACAACTAAAAATGGAATTACGCGGGGAATCATTGTGACCAGCGCGCAGCCGATAATCACCATCAGGATGTATGTATTTATGCTCATTTATCTGTCACCACCCCGATTGTCGCTACGATGATCGTTGACATGATCACAGCGAGATGTGACGGCATAAAGAAAGAGAAAACAATCATCGCAATCACCATATAAATAATGAGAGATACATAGTGTTTAATCTTTGCAGGCACAACATGTTCCATCTGCAAAATCAGCAGTGCTAAAAACATAGCCGTCACCGCAAAATCGAGTCCGAACGTTTCCGGATCGGTAATCCATTTACCAAAGACTGCCCCTGCCACACAAGAGAGCACCCAGCACGCATATGCAGTGAGATTTAATCCGAACATCCATCGATCACTAATTGGTTCTTTTTTTACAATCTTATTTGAAGCAACACCGAATGACTCATCTGTCACCATCATGCCGATCCCCACATTTTTCACTAGCGAATACTTTGAAAAATGAGGAGCAAGTGCGGCACTTAATAGAAAATTGCGTAAATTCACGATAAACGTTGTCAGGATAATAGCGGACATCGGACTGTTCGCTGCTAACAAAGCACAGATAACGAACTGGGAGCCGCCGGCAAAAACCAAACCTGACAACAGCGTAATCTCAAGGACGCTTAAATGCGAGGCAATCCCCACGATTCCGGCGGCCAAACCTATACTGATGTAGCCGATCAGCGTCGGGACACAATCTTTAAACCCTTGTAAGAACGATGGCTCGCAAGTTTGGGCATGAGTGGTTTCTTTCTCTGATATCATTCTGTTTCTCCTCCTCGTCTAACATATTATACACATATATGTTATAGCTTACAACTGTATGTAATAGCTGATTTTAATATGTTATAATAAAGCGAATATGACGTAAGGAGATACATGTATGGATGATATCCAAGCCATTATCGCAAAGAATCTTGTCAAACTCAGAAAAAGCAGAAACCTGACTCTTGATCAAGTTTCTGAGTTAACGGGCGTCAGCAAAGCGATGCTCGGACAAATTGAGAAAGAAAAATCGACCCCGACTGTCACCACTCTCTGGAAGATCGCAAATGGACTGCAGGTATCTTTTTCTGTTTTTCTGAAAGAAGACAAGCCGAAAGTAAGAAAAATTAATCTTAAAGATATTGAACCTGTTACAGATAATGAAGAAAACTACATTGTTTACCCCTTTTTTCCGTACAACCCTGAAACAAAGTTTGAAATTTATGTTGTCGATCTGAAACCGGGATGCATACATGAAGCAAAAACACATTTAGGAGAAGAATACATTTTAATCAAAGAAGGCGAGTTAACCGTCAATCTGCAGGATCAGGAGCATTCGCTGGTACCAGGAGACGCCATGCAGTTTACGGGATCCACACCGCACAGCTACATCAATTCATCACAGAAAACGGCCAGCTTTTTTCTGCTGATGTTTTATCCTGAGCCGCAAGGATAACAAAAACCTCCCAACTTATATGTTGGGAGGTTTTTCAAATATGCAAAAGGCTTGCAAAATGAAATCAATCGTTGTATATTAATTGACGTGTCAATCATTGATATATCAATTATTTTTTTGACAAGAAAGAAGGGATGGGTTTTGGCATCATTTTGTTCTGAGGAAGCCGAGATTTTATATCAGCTGCAAGGCGTGAACAAAGTGATTGGCGTGAAGTTCGAGGCATGCACGGGCATCAGCCAATCTCGTTTGGAATTGCTGACATTGCTTTATCATGCGGATGAGATCAGTCAAAGCGACCTTCAAAAGAAAGTCAATATCGACAGCGCGGCCGTCACAAGACACCTAAAACAGCTTGAAGCCAAAGGCATGGTATCAAGACGGCGCAAGCCCGAAGACAACCGGATTACCCTTGTGCGGTTAACAGATCAAGGAAGAAAACGAATCGAGTCTTCTAAGAAAGAAAAGGAGCGTTTCATGAAGGAAATGCTCGCAAATGTAAGTGCTGAAGAGCGCAGCTTGCTTATTGATGTGCTTGGGCGCATGCGAAACAACATAGATAATATCGAAGCTTAAAAGGAGTGTATCAACATGATCAAAACAAACGATTTTATGGACATTATGAAAGGACGCCGTTCCATTCGCAATTATGATCCGACAGTGAAAATCAGCAAAGAAGAGATGACAGAAATCCTAGAGGAAGCTACAACTGCGCCATCCTCTGTCAACGCGCAGCCATGGCGTTTTCTCGTCATCGACAGCCCGGAAGGAAAAGAGAAGCTCGCGCAGCTAGCAAGCTTTAACCAAACACAGGTCACAACTTCATCTGCCGTCATCGCTGTTTTTGCAGACATGAACAATGCAGACTACTTAGAAGAAATTTATTCAAAAGCCGTGGAGCTCGGTTACATGCCGCAGGAGGTCAAAGACAGACAAATCGCTGCCCTGACAGCACATTTTGAAAAGCTTCCGGCTCAGGTGAACCGTGAAACGATCCTGATTGACGGCGGCCTTGTTTCTATGCAGCTTATGCTGACTGCACGCGCGCACGGCTATGACACAAACCCGATCGGCGGCTACGATAAAGAAAACATTGCGGAAACCTTCGGATTAGACAAAGAGCGTTATGTGCCTGTTATGCTTCTTTCCATCGGAAAAGCTGCGGACGAAGGATACGCTTCCTACCGTCTGCCGATTGATACTATTGCAGAATGGAAATAAAACAAAGCTCCCAAGAATGACTCTTGGGAGCTTTTTCATTTTAAATAAATCCGCCATTCACACGGATCGTCTGGTCTGTGATCCATTGGATTGTTCGCTCGTTAAAAATTCAATCACATTTGCGATATCTTCCGGTACCGCATTAATGGTGATTTGTTTCACGGCTAATTCTTTGGCAAGCTGACGGGTGAATTGCCCAAGCCCTTTTGTTCCCGCATATGCTGTATGTCGGAAACATTTGACCGACAACAGATGTAGGGAAAGTTGATGATTCTCCCCTGTTCCTCCATTGCTTGCTGACAGGTGAAAAACGTGCCTTTTACATTTACAAAAAAGAGTGATGAACAAATGAATTGTCACCACTCTTTTTTTCTATTCTTTATTTTTCTTTCTGCCAAACGGCCACCAGTTTCCTTCTCCAAATGTCACAATGATTGCCGGCATCAAGAGCGGAAGAATGACAAGGCCGTACAGCAGCAGCCCGATAATGACGACACTTGCCACCTGCATCAGCGTATTAACGCCCGATGGCATCATCGCCGCGAATGTACCGGCCAAAATAATAGCCGCGGTGATGATGACAGAGCCCATTTTGCTCATTGACCTGATGACACCTTGATGAATGCCAAGCTGAACCTCTTCTTTAAAGCGGTCAAGCAAGAAGATCGAGTAATCTACCCCTAACGCGATCAATATGACAAAACTGAAGAACGGTACCGCCCAGCTGACTCCATCATTGCCCAAGATATTCACAAAAATCAATTCCGTCATTGATATTGAAGTGTAATACGTAAGCAGCAGTGAAGCGATCATATAAATCGGCATCACCATTGAACGGAACAAGATTGTCAAGACGATAAACAGCCCGAGAATCATGATGACCATCGTTCTGGAGAAATCCGTTGTAGACAGCTCTTTTAAATCGGCATTGACGCTCGTTACCCCGCCGTAAACTATTTGAGTGTCCTCCAGAGGCGTGCCGCCGACTTCGCCGGCTACCGCTTTTTTGATCTGGTTTATGGTCGTAATCGCTTGTTCTGAATACGGGTTTGACTCCAAGGCGACGCTTAATTGCACTCCCTTGCCGTCTGCAAAGGAATACCGATCAATTGATTTCTTAAAATCCTTATCTTTCATGACTTGATCAGGAATAAAAATCCCCGTATCCCGAACGGTTGAGCTTTTGCTCATGTCCTCTAACATATCACTGGATGCCGTAATCCCGTCGGTGATTTTTGTCAGTCCATTATTTGCGCTCTTCACACCTTCGGCAAGCTGATTCAGGCTTTCTGTCAGCGTTCCGGCTTGTTTCTGCTGGCCTGAAAGCTGCTCATTTGCTTGCTCAAGGCCGGTTTGAATTTGTCCAAGCTGTCCGCTGATTGCTGTGAGCTGCGGCACCGCCTGTGCGGTATTGCCGGTTTGAGAAAGCTGTTTGCTGACAAGCTGCAGCTGCTGATTGATTTTTCCCAAACCGTCAGCTGCATCTGACAGTGAGCCTCCGGAGCTGCCATTCGCGGCTGTTCCGGTTTGCCCGGACATTTGATTCAGCCCATCTTCAATATCCGTTAACCCGCTTTGGACATCAGCAATTCCCTTTACTGTCTTATCCAGCCCGTCTGACACAGAGCCTAGCTGTTTATCAATATATAAATCTTTGATTTTTTCACCCGTCGGCTGGGTAATGGTCATGACGGAATCAACATGTTCGACTTTCTCAATGGCTTTGCTGATATTTCCGAGATAAGGGATCGTCTCAGCGGTAGTGAGATCCTTGTCTCCTTTTATCACCACATTCACCGGAAATGCTTTTCCTTCACCAAACCCATCCTTAATGGCTTCAAGACCTTTGATGGATTTGTAATCGCTGCTGATTTCCGCCGTTGAATCAAATGAAATCTGGTCATCATAGGTCAAAATGAACGGAAGCGTAATGATGACTGTTATGACGAGAAACAGAAACGGACGGGCAACAGAATGTCTGCCGAGAAACGCCCACAATTTATTGTCATTGTGCGACAGCACTTTCTTAGACGGCCAGAAGAGCTTTTCACCGAGCGTCACCATAAATAAAGGCAGCAGAGTGAAGAGGATGATCATTAAAATGCCAACCCCGACAGCAACTCCCACAGCTGATTGGAAAATGGCAAACTTTGCAAAACCAAGGGCAGAAAACCCGATCAATACCGCAAACCCACTGATAAACAATGTTTTTCCGCCTGTACGGTAAGCAATAAGGGTTGCCTCTTTTTTGTCATGCCCGTTTGCCAGTTCTTCACGGAAACGAGTCAGAAGAAGAATACAGTAATCTGTTCCAATCCCAAACAGGATGGCAACTAAAAAGGTTTGGGTAAATGTCGAAATAGGAAAATCAACCTTATAAACTAAAATGCCCAGTATAGATTGACTGATTACATACGAGAAACCGACAATCACAATTGGGATAAAAGGCGTCACAACAGAGCGGAACACGATCAGCAGCAAGCCGATAATCAAACAGACTGTGATCACTTCCGTTTTCTTAAGCCCATCCTCTGAGCTGTGCGCAAAATCCTGATTGATAAGAGACGCTCCCGTAATATATGCCGTCAAATCATCGGGAACGATTTGATAAATATCATCGGCAATATTTTCCGCTTTCTTATCAGATCCGGTGATCGTTACGGGAATAAGAATGGTTTTCTTATCCTTTGAAATCAATTGATCTTTGATTTCTTTTTCACCTGTCAGCGGAGATGTTACCTCTTCAACACCATCAATCTTTTTGATGTTATCGATCATGCTGCGGAGCTGACCCTCTGTATCTTTATTTAGCGCACGATCTAATGGAAAGACAATGCTTATCGAATTATTGTTTTCTCCGGCTTTTTTCAGAATAGCATTTGCTTTTTCTGAAACGGAATCAGCCGGCAGCTGTGCCTGCCCCTTTTGATTGGCCAGCTCCGTTAAGTTGGGAGAAAATAAATTCAATATAACAGTCAGCGCTAAGATAACCGCCGCAATGGCCCATTTGAATTTGACAATCGATTTCATTCCGGAAGATCCCCTCCTTTAAATTTGCTTTTTAGAATGGTAAATATGTCAATGAATGATTGTAAGTGCTCCTCATCTATATCGTGCATCAGCTCTTTGAGCGCGTTAAAGATAGCTGAATCCAATTCTTCGATAATGCTTTCACCGTTTTCTGAAATTTTGATTCGTTTCGTGCGTTTATCACTTTTTACCGGACAGTCATCCCACTCAACCAATCCCTTTTCCAGCAGCTTCTTCAATCGGTTAGAAATCGCGCTCTTATGCACGTTTTGATACATGGCCAGGCTGCCGGGAGAAGATGGGCCCTTGACTTTTAAAATTTTTAACAGGTCGGCCTGTTCTCTGGAGATGTGTTTGAATATATCCTGATCGACTTCATGATGTACAAACTCTGTACCTTCAAGTAAAACTTCTACGAAAAGATTTATCGCTTGGCATAGCTTCTGTTCATTCAACGTCTTTCCTCCTGCATTTTAGTTTACACCTCTAAACTTTCGATCGATGCTACATAGTTTATCCCTCTAAACTATGTTCTGTCAATACATTTTATTCACAGAAAATTCCCTAAAGAATGTTTGTTCGTATACAATAGAAACAATAAACGCGAAAGGGGAAAATTCACATGTCTGATCTAGCATTACAATTGTATGAATATAACGTATGGGCTCATCAGCAAATGTTTAATCGATTAAAAGAGCTTCCACAGGAGGTTTATCGTCAGGAGATCCAAAGTGTGTTCCCGTCAATATCCCATGTGTTGTCCCATGTTTATCTTTCTGATCTCGGCTGGATTGAAGTGTTTTCCGGAAAAAGTATGAACCATGCTTTGGCATTAGCTGAACAGCTTACAGAACAGACAGTGGCGAAGGAGCTAGCGGAAATGGAAGCCCTGTTTCTAAAGTTGTCCGAGCGATATACAGCTTTTTTCAAGCAAAAGGAACAGATCCATAAACCCCTTCAGATTGAAAATCCCGCCGGCGGAATCATGAAAACGACTGCTTCTGAACTGGTGCCGCATGTTGTAAATCACGGGACATATCACCGCGGCAACATAACAGCGATGCTGCGTCAGATAGGGTACGCATCTGCTCCGACTGATTATGGGCTTTATCTGTATATGAAAAAATCATAAAATGGCGTAAACAAAAGCGGCTCCCACGATTGAGCCGCTTTTTTCGTATCTTGTGATGAATCGATAAACCTTAAAATTTCCTTCCATATTTCCTGTATAGTAAAAAAGATAGAAATTTTAGTGTTATAATAGTATCTAAAAACATGTTTAAACAATTTTCAATGGAGGAACACACAAAGTGACAGACGACATGACGCAAGATCCTAATATAAATCAGCAGAAACTGTCGAGAGGCCTGAAAAACAGGCACATCCAGCTTATTGCGATCGGCGGAGCCATTGGGACAGGCCTGTTTCTCGGCTCGGGAAAATCGATACACTTTGCAGGACCGTCAATTTTATTTGCTTACATGATCACGGGGATCATTTGCTTTTTAATTATGAGATCGCTTGGAGAACTGCTGTTGTCTAATCTGAACTATCACTCTTTTGTTGATTTTGTTCAGGATTATTTAGGCGATATGGCCGCATTTATCACAGGCTGGACCTACTGGTTCTGCTGGATTTCAATCGCGATGGCCGATTTAACTGCGGTCGGGCTATATACACAGTATTGGCTTCCCGGTGTGCCGCAATGGGTTCCGGGCTTAATCGCTCTTATTATTTTACTGATTATGAACCTGGCTACTGTCAAGCTGTTTGGAGAATTGGAATTCTGGTTTGCATTAATTAAAGTCATTGCCATCTTGGCGCTGATTGTGATCGGTCTTTTTATGATTTTCAAAGGCTTTTCCACAAGTTCAGGTGTTTCCAGTTTCTCAAATCTCTGGAACCACGGAGGCATGTTCCCGAATGGAATACACGGATTTATCCTCTCGTTCCAGATGGTTGTGTTTGCCTTTGTCGGCATTGAACTCGTCGGGCTTACAGCGGGTGAAACAGAAAACCCTGAAAAAGTCATCCCTAAGGCGATCAACAATATCCCTGTAAGGGTGCTGCTTTTCTATATTGGGGCGCTTCTTGTGATTATGAGCATCTATCCATGGGATGTCATCAATCCCAGCGAAAGCCCATTCGTACAGGTCTTTGTTGCAGTGGGCATCGTCGGTGCGGCAAGTATTATCAACTTTGTTGTATTAACGTCAGCTGCCTCAGCCTGCAACAGCGCTGTATTCAGTACAAGCCGCATGGTCTATTCACTGGCGAAAGACAAGAATGCGCCGGAATCAATGGCAAAACTGACACCGCGCAAGGTACCGAGAAATGCATTGTTCTTTTCAGCTATCGTGATTTTAATCGGTGTCACATTGAACTACATCATGCCGGAAGGCGTATTCACCTTGATCACAAGTATTTCCACCGTATGTTTTATCTATATTTGGGGAATTACTGTTATCTGCCATATGAAATACCGTAAAACAAGACCTGAATTGGCGAAAGCAAACAAATTTAAGCTGCCGCTTTATCCATTTACGAATTACTTAATTTTAGCGTTCCTGGCGTTTGTCCTTGTTGTACTGGCATTAGCACAGGATACTCGGGTTTCCTTATTTGTTACACCGGTTTGGTTTATTTTGCTGATTGTGATTTATAAAGTAAGAAAATTAAAGCAGCCATAACCCTTTTAAGCTCCTGCCTCAGAAATGAGAGCAGGAGCTTTTTTGATTGGATATCCAGAGGAATTCCAATTTCCCTTTGCTTTCGAATTAAAAAATATGCTATATTGTTTGTAATAAATTGAGAAGGGATGATGGGTGGACAATGATTAACTAATCTTATTTTTAACGTTTGAAATCGCATATTTCAAATCATAAAAAATAGGATTAGTCTGCCCATTTTCTAAATACGTACGCGCTATTTCTGAAGAATAGCTTATTTAATCATGGCAAAGGCACGGCTAATCCTTCCAAAACATTTGGGAGGATTTTTTTGTTCTCCCTTAAAGCGAGGGATATAGATGAAAGAACAATTAAAACTTATAAACGTCAGCTATGAAGTGAAGGATCTTACCGTTTTTAAAAACATAAATGCCAGCGTTCAGCAAGGCGATATCATTGGGATTATCGGCAAAAACGGGGCTGGAAAATCGACGCTGCTTCACCTGATCAACAAGGACTTAATTCCGTCACAGGGACAAATCCAATGGATGCAGCACGGCTTAAAAACGGTGCTGGTTGAACAGGAGACTGAATCGTATTCCTTTGAGAATCAGACACCTGCCGAAGTGAAACTGCTGGAGAAATGGCACGTGCCAGCCCGTGATTTCAGCCAGTTAAGCGGCGGAGAAAAACTGAAAGCACGGCTGGCAAAAGGGCTATCAGAGGATGCAGACCTTTTCCTGCTAGATGAACCGACAAACCATCTTGATGACATAAGCCTGCAATTTCTCATTCAGCAGCTGAAAAATGTTAGCGGCACTGTCATTCTCGTTTCGCACGATCGGTATTTCTTAGATGAAGCTGCCACGAAAATATGGTCAATCGAGGACCACACGCTGACTGAATACAAAGGGAACTACTCTGGTTACATGAAGTTCCGGAAAGAAAAAAGACTGACACAGCAGCGCGAATATGAAAAACAGCAGAAAATGATTGAACGGATTGAAGCACAAATGACAGAACTCACTTCATGGTCGAAAAAAGCCCACGCACAATCGACGAAAAAGGAAGGGTTTAAAGAATACCATCGTGTAAAAGCAAAGCGCACAGATGCCCAGATCAAATCGAAACAAAAGCGGCTTGAAAAAGAACTCGAAAAAACAAAGGCTGAGCCTGTCGATCCGGAATATACTGTTCGTTTTTCAATTGATACAACTCATAAAACAGGAAAACGGTTTTTGGAGGTTCAACATCTGACGAAGTCATTTGGCGAAAAGACACTGTTTCAAAACGCCCGCTTTACGATTCAGCACGGAGAAAAGGTTGCCATTACAGGCCCGAACGGCAGCGGAAAAACAACCTTATTGAGAGTCATTCTTGGACAGGAAACGGCTGAGGGAAAGGTGTGGATATCACCATCAGCAAAAATCGGTTATTTAACACAGGAAGTATTTGATTTGCCTTTAGAACAAACACCGGAGGAGTTATTTTATCAAGACACGTTCGAGGCGAGAGGAAATGTCCAGAATATCATGACGCGATTGGGATTTACCGCTTCTCAATGGACAGAACCAATTCAACATATGAGTATGGGCGAACGTGTAAAGTGCAAGCTGATGGCTTATATCTTAGAGGAAAAAGACGTGCTGATATTAGATGAACCGACCAATCACCTCGACCTGCCGTCACGCGAACAGCTGGAAGAAACACTGTCACAATACAGCGGCACACTGATTGTGGTATCGCACGACCGTTATTTTCTCGAGAAAACAACGAACAGCAAACTCGTTATCTCAAACAATGGCATCGAAAAGCAATTGAATGACGTTCCTTCAGAAAGAAATGACCGGGAGGAGCTTCGTTTAAAGCTTGAGACAGAAAGACAAGAAGTGCTGGGAAAGCTCAGTTTTATGACGCCAAATGATAAAGGGTACAAGGAGCTGGATCAGGCCTTCAATGAGCTTACGAAACGGATGAAAGAGCTTGATCATCAAGATAAAAAAAACTGAGCGGGAATGTTCAAGCGGCATTAAAAAGGACAACAGCCGTTGTCCTTTTTTCTTTATATTTTCAAGCCTTCCCATGACCTTAATGTCTCTAATGATGACCTATAATACCCTGCCGCTACTTCCAAATAGGCATTTCCTTTCATCGGAGTAAACGGATCCGGTCCAGCCGCCACCATCTCCATAATTATCGGGCCTTTATAACCGATAAAATTAAGCGCTTCGATTTGCTCTTTGAGATTCGCATGGCCGTTTCCGATCGCCTGGCGATTTGAATCAGCCACGTGATAGACTCCGAGTTTCTGCCCTGCCAATTTAATGGCCTTTACAGGATCAGCTTCTTCTATATTCATATGATACGCATCGAGAAGTACTTCGAGATTGGGGCTGCCGACATCGCGAATGAATTGTAAAGCTTCTTCACAAGTGACCACTTGGTGATTTTCGTATCGGTTCAGTACTTCAAATACCACCTGAATCTGTAATTCCTCCGCTTTAGCCATGATCCTTTTAGCGCTTTTGACTAGTAAACTCCAATCCCTTGTATCATCACCGCTCCCTCTCACTTTACCGACATCGCCGTGAAGACAGATACGAGGAGCCCCTAAATCCACAGCCCAATCCAGTAAATCTAAGAAATACTGCACAGCCTTTGAACGAACTTCTTCATTCGCACTTGAAATATCCACATTCCTTGGCGTTATCGATAAAACCTTTACTTGATGAGCAGCCAATGTTTCGGCAATGTCTTTCGGATTCAGCGAAATATCCCCTTCGACCTCAACCCCATCTACTCCGATTTCTGCAGCCAGCCGGCATTTTTGTTCAAATGGAATGCTGCCGAAAGTCCATAAGCATAACCCATATTCTCTTCCCATATTGAAATCCTCCTTTTAGAAAGATGAAGCTGTATTCTTTGACATGATTTCTCCTTCAATCTGTTCCAATGATTTGCCTTTTGTCTCTGGCACATATTGATAAACAAAGAGAAAGGCAAGTACACCAATGGCGCCGTACATGAGAAATAAAGCACCTGTACCTATCAGATCTAAAAGCAGCGGGAAGGACAGCGACACTGCAATATTTGCCAGCCACAGACAGGTACTAGCAATTCCCAGCGCCGTTCCCCTGACCTGCAACGGAAAAATTTCAGCCAGCACAACCCAAACGACCATTCCCCAGCTCGCTGAATACGCTACCATAAACAAGCATAAGCAGGATAACAGCAGCCAATCGGGTGCATGAAAGAACAGCGTACTGATGCCCAAAATACCAAGTGCCAAAGACATTCCGACATTGCCGATCAGCATGAGCTTTCTTCGCCCTATCATATCAATCAGCAGCAAGCCGATGATCGTAAATAAGACATTGATAATGCCGATGCCAATGGTTCCTGCAATGGCACTGGAAGCGCCGAACCCCGCATTTTCTAAGATGGTCGGTGTATAATAAATAATCGTATTCGTGCCTATTACTTGCTGAAAGATGGCGACCCCAATACCTAAAAATAAGATCGGCCTGATTGCCGGGGATAATAATGTTGATATGGAAACACGTTCCTTCGTCTTAATCTCCTTCATACTGCGGATCTCAGCATCGATTGTTTTCGGATCTCTCGTCAGAAGCAAAATATGGCGTGCTTCATCCTCACTTCTTTTCTGCAGCACCCATCGCGGGCTTTCAGGCATAAAAAACATGCCGGCCATGAGAATGAAGGAGGGAATCACTGCTAATAGAAGCATCAGATCCCACCTGCCCGAAGATGAAAAAACAAAGTTTACAATATACGCCATGAGAATTCCGAAAGAATTCATCAATGTATTCAATGAAGCGATTCTGCCTCTGATCGCGGCAGGCGCCATTTCTGACAGATACAAAGGAACAATTGCCGAAGCTCCTCCAACTGCTACACCTAATTCTATTCTGAATAGTAATAATATTCCGATATTATGAGCTAAGCCTGTTCCAATGGCTCCAATTGTAAAAAGCACACCCAGCCAGATGATTGTTTTTTTCCTGCCATAGCGGTCGGAAAATCTTCCGCAAAAGGCTGCCCCGGCTAAAGCGCCAATCAGTACTCCGCTGACAACCAATCCTTCTAAAAATGGAGTCAGCTCCATGTCTTCTCTAATAAACAGCAGCGCGCCGGATATTACACCCGTATCGTACCCGAACAGCAAACCTCCTAATGCCCCGAAAAAATAAATAAGACTGATATAGGCCTTTTTGGATGTCATTAAGACACCTCCGACTGATTGTATTTAACGTTTAAGAGGGGATATCCCTTCGTTTAAGAGAAAGATCCCCCAAAATACAGGGTCATAACAGTGACGCCGTTGAATTCCGCACGATTAATGAAGGAGACAGCATCACACGCTGTATCACTTTCTTTTGTTTTGAATCGGCCATGCCGTCCATCAGCAGTTCGATTGCCTTTTCTCCCATTTCTTCAGTCGGCTGTGCGATAGTCGTCAATTGGGGATCACTGATCTTTGCAAGGATGCTGTTGTCAAACCCAACTAGAGAAAGAGATGAAGGAATAGAAATGTGAAGCTGCCTAGCAGCCTGTAAAACGCCTAAAGCAAGCAGCTCAGTCGTCACAAAGACAGCTGTCGGCCTATGTTTTTGATTAAGCAGCTTTAAACTGATGTCTTTACTGGCTGACAAGTCATATGGACAGTCCAGAATGGCTGATTCATCGATTTGGATTCCTGAAACCTGCAGTCCTTCTTTAAAGCCGATGACACGATTTTTAATGGATGTATTGTTAATCTTTTCTGCTATGACAGCTATATTTGTATGCCCTAAATGGGCTAAATGGACAGCTGCCTCGTATCCCCCTTTAAAATCATCCGCCACTACAGTGTCTACAGGCAGATGCGGTATATCTCTCGACAGCATGACAACCGGCATGTCGCTTTCAATCAGCTCGCGTATCGCCTGACTGTTCTTGAGACCCGTCGCCACAATAATGCCGTCTACATGCTTTTGCTTCAGCATGGTGATATATTCTTCTTCTCTCAGCGAATGATTGTCCGTACTGCATATGATGACACTGAAGTCCTTTTTACGGCCGCTGTCCTCCACGGCTCTGGCCAGTTCGGCCATAAACGGATTGGCGATGTCAGGAATGAGCAGCCCGATGGTCTTCATCATTTTTCTGGCTGAAGTCACAACACTTGGCTGATATTGAAGCTCCTCAATCACTTTCCAAATTCTATTTTTCGTTTTTTCACTTATATTGCCGGTGTTATTAAGAACCTTTGAAACCGTAGAGATTGAAACGTTTGCTTCCTTAGCAACATCATAAATGGTTGTTTTCATAAGAAGGCCACCTTTATAAAATAGATCCTCTCTAGTATAAACGAATGCTTACCAGAATTTCTTTTTAAAAAGGAGCTTCTTCTATCAAAAACTCAAACCGTTTGCGGCACTCCGTTTTTTAGTGTAACAGGCCGCTTCGTTTTGTAAGATTCTATACAAGCTGCGGCAATGGCAAGTGCCGCACGCGCATCTTCGCCTGTAACTAAGGTTGGCTTATGATTTCGAACGGCATCCACAAATGATTGTAACTCATCAACATAAGCATCAAATAATAAGTCCTGATCGTAGCGAATCGTGTTGTAGCTGACTCCGTCTTTATTATACCTTGTCATGTTTGTATAGCGGATATCTCCGATGGTCAGCATACCTTCAGATCCGAACACTTCTCCGCGGACATCATATCCATAAACGGCTTGGAAGTTCGCTTCCGCTGTTGCAATCGCTCCGTTATCAAATTTGATCGTGACAACTGCAGTATCCAAAAATCCTTTGTCTTTAAAATCAGGTCTGACAAGAGCATCGGCCGCGGCATAGACTTCAATTGGCTTTGCATTTGGATTGAGAAAGAGTAAGGTATCAAAATCATGAATCAGCGTCTCTAAAAAAATCGTCCATTGAGGAATTGAAGTCGGATCGCCGAGTGCCGGATCTCTTGTGATGGAACGCATTAACTGTGGTGTGCCGATTTTTCCTGCACGGATTTCTTCATATGCACTGCGAAAGCCTTTAGCGAAACGTCTGTTAAAACCGACCTGGAGCGGAACAGATTCTTCATTTACTGCTCTGATGACCTCATCCGCTTCTTCCAGCGTAACAGCCATCGGTTTCTCGCAAAATACAGCTTTCCCCTTCTTTGCCGCTGCAATAATGTTTGCGGCATGCGTCCTTGCTGGCGACGCAATGATGACCGCATCAATAGCCGGATGCTCCAGCATGTCTAACGGATCCGTAAACGCTTTAATATTTGAGCCGAGCTTTTTTGCAAATGCCTCTGCATTCCCCGGAACCGGATCTGCAACCGCATACAAATCTGCTCCTTTCACACGGAACGCAATACTTTCTCCGTGAAAAGCTCCCATCCGTCCCGCACCTAATAGCCCAACCTGTACATTCCCCATCAGTACCACTCCCATTCTGCGAAAATAAGGAAAGTCTTTCTCTTTAAATATCATTATAGAATAAAAAATAATCCCTAAAAATATTTTTAAAAACGTTTAAGATAGGGAAAGTCTTTCCTAATTGGTTTCAATTGTAACCCCTTACATTTTTGAGGTCAATCTTTTTTTGCTGTGTGTAAAGCAGACCTCTCCTTTAGCCGTCGATTAAGCCTGCAATGACTAAGGGTTCAGGGGCAAAAAAATACCAAGGGTGTGCGGCCCCTGATCGTTCAGATGGAAACTTCTCATATATAGAAGAGAGGTAATGAAGAAAAGCCGAAGAGAAAATGAAATAAAGTGAGGATGGATCATATGACTGAAGACTTTTACTGTGATGACGTATTTAGCGGCAAAACGGAGCAAATAAGGTATTAGAGGCAGATAACGTATTGGCTTACTATCATACAAACCCTTTTTATCCAGTCCATATTGTGGCTGTCCCGAAGAAACATATCTCCTCATGATCACCCTGGAAGAGAACGACCATGATCTGAATGGGTGTCATTCAAAAGGTCGCTTCCATAGTGACGGAAGAAAAAGGTGCATGCCGTGTGATCACCAACTTAGGAGCTTACCAGGACTCTAAACATCTGCATTGGCATATTGTGTTTGGGAAACCGCTTAAATAAGCAGCTATTATCAGCACAGCTGTTTCCGCATACGTATATTGGTCATGGCATATCCCATCTTCTGATAAAGATAAACGGCTGTCTCGTTATGCGCAAACACATGGAGAGCAAGTCTTTCCGCCCCAAGCTCTCTTGCTCTTTCATCCAGACTTTGAAGCGCCAATTGAGCCAGCCCTTTACCGCGAAAGGCTTCATACAATCCAAAGGAATAGATAAACGCTTCCTTTTGCGGATGAAGCGGATCAGCATACAGCCAGAGCCAGCCCATCCTTTCCCCTTCTTCATTTATGATGTTCCAAAAGAAATGATTGCTGCTGTTTCGTCCATTCGGAATCATTTTCTCATATGCCTGCTCCGATTTCTCAAACGCCTCTTTTTCCGTCCAAGTTCCCGATTGTATGTTTTGTTTCGCATAATTTTGCACGGACATCCCGCGAAATGCTTCGAACTCCTCCACAGTCATGTCTTCCAAAGTTAATGCCATCCTGTATTCCTCCTTTATGAAAAAAAGTCCAGCTGGTGCCGGACGAATAACGTACAAATGAAGATCTATTTTCTATTATTCGATAAGAGAAGGGGGTTTCCTGCAAATTGGTTTGTTAAGTGAATAGCTTACGTGGACTCCCAAATGATTATAATGATAGAAACAATCAAACAGATCATTGCAGGGATCGTCATGAGTACTGATTGGCGCGCTCGAACAATGTGCGCATGAACCGCTCCCGCCATGAGAACGACAAACAGGACGCCTGCCCCAAATGCTGCATACCGATTCCAAATTCCCGCTGTCATAGCAAATGCCCCCGCTATTTCAAGAATACCAGTAACAGTCAGAAACCATAACGGATATTGATAATGCCGCCAATGCTCCACTTGAAAGGGCACGCGGAACACCTTTATGATGCCTCCTGCGAGCATAAAAGCTGCCAAACTGACTTTCATGATCATAGATATCATCTTGCGTCACTCCCTTTTGGAAGCATCCCGTATATTAAGAGATTGACAACCGGCTCGGCGAGACTTGCCGGATCTTTGATTCCGGTTAACAAATATGAATCGGTCAAATGTTCAATCATGCCGATCAAGCATTCCGCCACGGTTTCCATTTCCAATTCGGAACGAAAATAGCCAAGGCGCTGTTCTGCTTCTAAGTTGTCTTTCAAAACCATCGCCACATCTTGTTTCAATTGTTTCGCTTCTGGATTGAGAAAAAAACCGATCCTTGTTAAATCCTTGTCCTCCGCCAGAAACTGAAAAACAGCTTCCACAGCAGAGAGCACTCCGTTTGTTACATCGTTCGCATGTAATCCGGTTTCCAGGAGAAGTGATTCTGTCAGCTTTCTTAAGCGAGAGTGGAAATCGTTGATTAACTCCTCAAAGATGGCTTCTTTACTTTGAAAGTACAGATAAAAGGAAGGCTGCGTCAGTCCAGCTCTTTTCACAATGGCACTTACCTTCGTTTCATGAAATCCCCGAATCGAAAATTCATGTGCAGCAGCTTTGAGCAATCGTTTCCGGCTCTCCTCCCCTTTACGTCCTTTTCTGCTTTTCACATCGGATCAGCCTCCACAAAAAGATACTTTTCAGTAACGTTACTTATGAGTATTATTTCATGAATTTGGATTTTATGTCAATGAATTTCATATCCATCTGCTTCCTTCATAAAAACATAACGAACATGACTTGAAGCCATGTTCGTTTAGCTGCACATTTTATTCCTCATATAATTGATAAACTCTTTTTAATTTCTGTTCCAGCTGTTCAAAATGCACGAAACGCGCTTCTCTCAGAAATTCAGTACCCTCAATAAATAAAAGAAGAACGGGGACGGTGAAGACCGAAAATCTGCCGGCAACCTCCTCCACACTGTCAGCATTAACGTGTCCTAGTTTGATATGCGGAAACTGCTCCAGCAATTCTCTGAGCTGCGGCAAAACTGCGTGGCATACTGTACAGCTTGGTCTTGATATATAGATAAAACTTAACTGGTGACGGTTTATAAAATTCTCTATTGCATTCAGTGATAGTAATTCAGTAACCTCTTTCATCCCATTCCTCCTGCTGATTGGTATTTACCTGCCTGAAATATACGGGACCAGACTTAAGAATGTCCATATATCTGCTTTATTTTTATACAACCTGTCCAAAATTGTAAGACAAATCTTTTCACCTGCTCTAAGCCGCTTGGAACGCGAACCGCTGTAAGGCAACTTTATCGCTGTTTATTCTCATGCGGGCAGCTTGGCAACATACAAAGTCATTCATCATGCTGAATGAACAACCAGGCTTTCGGATATATTAACGTTCAAATGGTCAAAGACGCTCTGCACTTAGCCTCCGGCGTTATAATCCTTTACATTACTGGTCAGGTGGTAGGATGAGTTTTACTTGGGAAGCATTTGTCCTCATGATATCTGGGGTGATTTTGCTTAGAATTTCAGGAAGAAAATCAATTGCGCAAATGACCTCGGCACAAACGGTTGTCATGATTTCGATCGGAACCATCATTGTTCAGCCGATCATCGAAAACAGCCTATTAAAAACACTAGTTGCAGCTGTCATTTTTACGCTCTCACTCCTTTTTATGGAATGGATTCAGCTAAAGTCTAATTTGATTGAAAAGCTGTTAACCGGGAAAGCGACAATTATCATTGAAGATGGCGAATTACATTTAGACAATTTAAAGAGAATGAGACTGACGTTAGATCAGCTGGAAATGCAATTGAGGCTGCACGGCGTTTCTACTTTACAGGATGTCAAAAAGGCGACGTTAGAAGCAAACGGCCTATTAGGCTTAGAATTAATTGATGAAGCCAAGCCTTTAACAGTCAGGGATTTAAAAAAGATCATTCACCCCGACTTTATCAAAGAAGATGTTCAGCCATCCCATTCAAATAACCGAAATTTATTTGATGAAATCGATCATGAAAATGTAAATCCCAGTCCTAAAAAGCTGCATTAAAAAAGGCGCCTGTGATTGGACGTCTTTGTGTGCCTTTTTTCATCAATTGTCGGCCATTCAGTTGAACAGCTGGTGCAGCGCCTCCCTGTTCCAAAGAACCCCACAGATCCAGATGATATTCGTAATTTGTTAATACTAATTGGAATAAGAATGGATTCCAATTACGGATGATTCGCCACAGTCTGATTAAATGTCTTCATCAAACTTCATTATCCTTCCGCCTTATAACAAAAACCAAAGGCTGACACCCTTGGTTTTTTTAGCATTTATATATTCTTACTTTATGCATTTTTATTGTTGCATGTTATTAATAATAATAGACAATTTATAGTTTACATGCTGATTTAAGCCTACCAAAAATTCATCCAGCAATTCGTTAGAGGGAAATCTGCATTCCAGAAGATAACAGCCATCCCCGCTGATTTTATAATTATTGATGACGTATGTCTCTTGCGTTTTGATAAAGGAAAGATAAGGCTGATGGTGCGTGCTTTTTGTATAGATATTAATCAAGGCATGGATAGAATATCCCAATTTGTCTTGATTCACTTTAATGGTATAACCCTCAATCACTCCGTTATCTTCTAATTTAGCAACCCTGGATGCAGCGGCTTGGCCCGTCAAATGAACTTTCTCCCCTAATTCTTTCATTGTAATGCGGCTGTTTTTAGATAACTCTTCTATTATTTGCATATCCGTGTGATCCAACATCATATCCTATCCTTTCAAAAACAAATGAAAACATCGTATGCGCTAAGTAAATTGGCACCTATGTCCGAGTTCCAAAAATACATTCACTTTTTTAAAACCCGCGTACTATTTTGGTTGTCCGCATTCTCTTCAATCAGGATGCACTCTAGCCCGTTCGATGTTCATGTGTAATAGGTTCTTTCAACATTCAAGTAAAACGGCAAAAAGACTTGATTTCATCCATGTATTTGGCGATTGGTCATAGTATAAGCTATACGTATATCAAAGAAAAGGAGTTTTAATATGAACATTCAACAAATTCGTAATGCCACACTTGTTGTCGAATATGCAGGCAAAACGTTTTTAATAGATCCAATGTTAGCAGAAAAGGGCACTTATCCTCCATTCCCAAATTCACCACGACAAGACCAAAAAAATCCTTTAGTCAGCTTGCCGACATCAGCGGATCATATCATCAACAATCTTGATGCAGTCATTGTCACTCATTTGCATTTGGATCACTTTGATGATGCAGCCAAAGAAATGTTGCCAAAAGACATAAAAATGTTTGTACAAAATGAAGAAGATGCGAAAGAAGTCAGAAACGCCGGTTTTCAAAATGTCGAGATTCTCACAACCGACACAGACTTTGATGGTATTCAATTAATCAAAACCAAAGGCGAACACGGCAGAGGAGATATTTTAAAACTTGCCGGTCTTGTATGCGGTGTCGTGTTCAAACACCAAAGCGAGAAAACGTTATATGTAGCCGGAGATACAGTTTGGTATGATGCGATCCAAGAAGAGATCGATACACACCAGCCAGAAATCATTGTAGTGAACGGAGGAAACAATCAATTCTTTGAGGGCGGCTCTCTCGTCATGGGGAAAGAAGATATCTATGAAACGCATCAAGCTGCCCCTCATGCAAAAATAATCGTGAGCCATATGGAAGCGGTCAACCATTGGGCATTATCCAGAGAAGAATTAAAAGGCTTTATTCATGAAAAAGGCATGTCATCTCATGTACTAGTGCCGGATGATGGCGAATCATATTCATTTTAAATGGCGAAAAGAGTTCATGTGAATAAGCATGATATTCTCCGTCAGCTTGGTGCTCAAGAAAAGGCCCTTCCTTGGAAGGGTCTTTTTTAACCTGATTTTTTAAAAAAGATGGAGTATTTGGTTGATATCTTAAATCCTAGTTTTTTTGCTAAATGAATAGATGATTTGTTGCTGACATCACAATCCCAGCAAGGGCTGACGCCATTTTCGAGACAATCATTTATAAACTTACTCCCAGCAATATAAGCGAACCCCATCCCTCTATATTCTTCGTGAGTATAGATATCCATTTCTGCACGATCGCCGCCTAGAAATATAGAAGTGCACTCACTGACAACATAATTGTCATACAAAACAGCAAATCCAAATCCGTTTTTTAAAAAATTCGAGACTGAACCCCAATATTCCTCATAATAAGCTTTTTGAAATTCAGTGCTGCTTGAAATGATATCCTCATTTATTCTTTTTAATGTAACCCCCTTTGGAAGCTGAAAAGCCTTTTTGGCAGAAATTTGTTGAAAAAACGAATATCGCATCATTTGATTCAATTCATCATGCAGTACAGTTTTTACTACGCTGTCCCATGAGCGATTGGGAGAAAACAGAGTAATTCTTTTTTGGGATTTAGCTCTCTTTTTGTATAATTCAACGATAAATTCATTTACATTTTGATTCCTTTCATCCCCTGCAACATAATAAATTCCTGAGCTGGTTCCTATCAGAAACGATTGATCATCTGCATAAACAACTCCCGGAATTGTTTGTTCTAATATTGAATAAACAAATGTCGGGCAACATGTTTCTTTATGATGTATCAATGTTTTGGCATCACTATATTGTTCTTCTTTTATCTCCTGCAAACTGTCCCCCCCTATCACTTTCTCTCTTTTATTCTATCCGTAAAAGAATTCCCCTCTTTTAACGACACTTCTGTAAAGAGCTCTCACCATGATTCAGTATGATACTTCAGCCTGATAAGGTTTGTTCTTAACGTTTCTAAAGGTATTTGTTGCATGTTTGTTAAAGTACTGCGACTTTCTCGGAAACGATTGATTTCTGTTATATGTATTCTTAGACTTCTGTATCAAATTATTTATCCCCAATTTCATTTAGTATTTGATGCAAAACGAAAACTGTATTATATTGTAAATAGTTCTGTTATAATCAATTACTTTACTTTTCTGCACGTAACAATACATTCTTTTAAAAAGGACGGGAGGAAATTTGCATGTCAAACCATTCACCAATGTTTCCCCAATTAAGTGACAATGGCATTCACTATTTTCAAACTTATGATGAAAGCCTCGGTCTTTGGCCAGTTCCCTACAAAGCATATTATGTATCCACTCGTTTCGGTCAAACGCATGTGATTGCAAGCGGACCAGAGAATGCGCCGCCACTCGTATTGCTTCACGGGGCACTATTTAGCTCCACGATGTGGTATCCCAACATTGCGGATTGGAGCAGCAAATACCGAACTTATGCAATCGATATCATAGGTGATAAGAATAAAAGTATTCCTGCAGATTTATGTGGTACAAGAACGGGTTACGCCGATTGGCTTCTTGATGTGTTTGATTATCTAGGGGTCGAAAAGCCTCACATGATTGGACTCTCACTTGGCGGACTTCATACTATGAATTTTATTTTACGTGCGCCAGAGAGAGTAAAAAGTGCAACTCTTCTTAGCCCAGCGGAAACATTTTTACCATTTCATCACGATTTTTATAAATATGCGCTTAGTCTCACAGAACCAAATGGAGTTGAGAGTTTCTTAAAGTGGATGATGATAGATCGCAATGTGTTACATCCACTTTTTGTGAAGCAGTTTCATGCAGGAGTTATGTGGCAGGATGGAGCAAGACAGCAAACCCCTAAAGCCGACGGATTTCCGTATGTTTTCACCGACGAAGAATTAAAATCAGTAAAAGTCCCGATTCTATTATTACTAGGTGAACATGAAGTCATTTATGATCCGCATTCAGCCTTACAGCGCGCATCTTTATTAGTGCCTGGAATTGAAGCAGAAATCATCAAAAATGCGGGCCATGTTTTATCATTGGAACAGTCTGAAACCATAAATGAACGAGTTCTGAGCTTTTTAGAATAGCCAGTAAGATGAGGAGACACCCACCACTCTACATATTCATCTTATAATTTCTAAGAACCTATCTATCAACATTGAATGCATTTTTATTTACTGGCCAGCTCCTTAATGATCAAACTTAATTCATAAATTCCCTTTTGAAGATCTTCAAGGGATGCATAAGCGTATGACAAGCGAATATAATTGCCTTTTTCCTGAGCATAAATACTGCCAAGATTGAGAAGAATCCCTTTTGTTAAGGCTTTTTTATAAAGTAATTTCATAGAGATCGAAGGCAATATTTTTAACCAGATAAAGAATCCCCCTTTAGGAATAGTCCAAACAGCTGCATTCTTCATATTGGTTTCTAAAGCGCTCGTAACAAATTGCCTTCTTATCTTTAATTGATGTCTCACCCGTTCTAAATGCCGCTGATATTGGCCAGATGTAAACCATTCCGCCGCTACTCTTTGAGACAACGAACTCGATCCGTAATCTGTCTGCATTTTAATGTCAGATAAACGTTCAATCACTGGCTCTGGTCCGACTATCCATCCAATCCTTAAGCCCGGGCTTAGCGTTTTCGATAAACTTCCTACATATAGCACATGGCCGTTTTTATCTATTGTTTTAATAGGATATGGCGGAATGTCATCTATCCACAGCTCACGATATATGTCATCTTCAATAATGGGAAGCTGCGTTTTTTCGCTTGCGGCAAGGATTTCTTTCCGCCGCTCTTCTGACATTAAGATACCAGTCGGATTTTGAAAACAAGGGTTTGTATATAATATGGCTCTTCCCCGTTCCCCCTTTGTCATATGAATATGGTTTGGCAAAAGCCCCTCTTTATCCATAGGAAGTCCGGTCAGATTCATTCCGGCTGATTGAAATACATGTAATGAATAAAGATAAGATGGCTGATCAAGAAAAACAGTTGAACCTCTTTGCAAAAGCCCCATTGATATAAGCTGTAAGGCTTGCAGTGCTCCTGAAACTATAAGAATGGATGAAGGTGAAGCCTGAATCCCGATTGTTTTTAAATAATCACTCAATGCCTCTCTTAAAGGCAAGTATCCTTTTGGTTCCTCATATCCGAACGCCTCTATGTTTTGAGATACCTTGCCCATAATCTCTTTCATAGCAGACAAAGGAAAAATCTCATTTGAAAGTTCTCCTTTGCTTAGCTGTATAAGATCAGAATTTGATTCTGATTTATTGATCTCTTGAACAATTCTTCGGCTTGGCTGCTGGATTCCCGAAGTTACATATTTCTCCCAATTGGGTGCAGAATTCTTAGCCAACAGTGTCCAAGTATTGTTGATGACAACTGTCCCTTTGCCCATTCTGCCTTCAATCAACCCATCTGCCATCAATTCCTCTAATGCTGTGATAACCGTGCTTCGATTTACATGAAAGTCTTTTGCAAGCGTTCGCTGGCTTGGAATCTTACTTCCAATCGGCCACTCTCCATTTCCTATTTTCTCTTTTATATAATCAATGATTTGTAAGTACTTAGGAAGCTTTCTAACCGTTTTTTCTTCTGTAACGCTCATCAAAAGCAGTCTCCTTCAACTAAAGTGGTTGGGTCAAAAATTGTGTAACTGGTTGAAGCCATTTTATCAAATCTCTATTAGTATAAAACACACTAAATAACTGGTTGGTTTTTGTAAAGAAGGAGTGAAGATCATGAAAAAGAAAACTGTGCAACTCATCATATCTTACAGTCTTATGATCGGTTTGTGGGCATCAGCTTTTCCGGGAATTCGTGTAGGTCTGGAATATTACACACCCGAACACCTTGCTTTATTTCGTTTGTTAATCGGATCTATGGCATTGTTGCTTTTTGCTGTGCTGACTAAAATGCGCTTACCTGACATGAAAGATATCCCTGTCATCTTATTATTAGGGTTTTTAGGTTTTGCACTCTATCACATTTTGCTTAATATCGGCGAAAAAACAGTTAGTGCCGGGATTGCAAGCTTACTCGTAACCACAGCACCAATCTTTTCTGCGGTGTTGTCTCGACTGTTTTTTGGTGAACATTTTGGTTTTTCTAAATGGATTGGCTCTATCATTAGTTTATTGGGTGTGTCATTTATTTCATTAGGGACAGGAGATCATACGCTTTCAATGAAAGGAATTCTGTTCATTCTGCTGGCAGCTTTTGCAGAAAGTATTTATTTTGTTTTTCAAGCCCGTTATATAAAAAAGTATGGTTTTATTCCATTTGTAACGTTCACGATTTGGGGTGCATCCTTACCAATGCTTGTTTTTCTTCCAGGCTTATGGGGGGAGTTTGTAAATGCCTCAATGAACTCCACATTGTCTATCGTTTACTTAGGTTTATTCCCGACGGTCATCCCATACTTTGCGCTTGCATATGTAACTTCAATCGTCGGTGCTTCTGAAGCAACGATTTCACTTTATGTAACACCGGCTTTGACGCTGGTGATTTCCTGGGTGTGGATAGGCGAAATGCCTTCACTTATTTCACTGCTAGGCGGAATGGTTACTGTCAGCGGGGTATGTTTCACCTACATAAAAGGAAGCAAAATAAAGATGTTAAAGGAGATTAAAAAGTTCTAATTTCCTTTCTGTCTTGATGCACGGTATCGGTACCCTGCTTCATGTCATTACATGAATGAATAAAAAAACATACCAATCGTATTTGGTATGTTTTTTTCTAAGATGAGCTCTTAACATTGTAAGTCCAAAAAGCATATCTTAATTATACTCTCATCGTTTGATCAATTGGTGATCACAAACCTTTAATGTTACATTATTTATTGCTTAATCAATACTGATAACTCACCTTCGAATACTTTTTCTTCTTTATGATTATAAGTAAATAACAATACAGTAAGTATTCCCGTTCCACTTTTCTTTGGTTTTTTATCCACTACCTCAACAACTGTATGCAATTCATCATCTGGATACACGGGTTTTATGAATTTAATATGATTCATCTCTGTTCCAGCAATAATATCGTCGCCATAGAACCCCTCTTCAATCCAGAGCTTAAATGAAATGGCTAACGTTTGTATGCCAGAAGCGATGATTCCATTAAATCTGCCTTTATTCGCTTTTTCCTCGTCTACATGCATATATTGAGGGTCAAATTCTTCCGCAAACCTCATTACATTTTCTTTTGTTACCCTAAAAGACTTTGTATGAAATACTTGTCCAATCTCAAATTCATCCAACTTCATAAATACACCTCTTATCAAAATATTCTTTCATCAACTATCACATAAAAAATACTTTATCATATTTCATGTAGATCATCCTTTACATTCTTACCTATAAAACTTGTCAGATCAAATGTTCAGTTTGGGGAAAGAAACATTTGAAATAGCGAACGTGACAGCCCAAAGATGATTTTGCACATGAAATAAAATGGGTTTTAATAGGATAGCTTGTTTTTTATAAACAAATCATTCAGAAACACATTTCGTTTTCTTCTCTTTTGGTCCATATAAAATTGAAGCAGCTTTTATAGGTTGTCTTTAGCAACGTGATTGTTGTCTACAGTTAGTCTGCTGGACATCATACTCCCAATAGCAGATAAGATAAAAGAAACCAACGAAGGGGTGTCATAGTGAGTGAATGTGAAAAAAGATACCAGCTGGTATCTTTTTATATTGAAACATTCAATTAGCTCAAAATGAGATCACTTTGGTTCGTTCTTTATATCAATCTTAAAAAATGAAACTGGTATAAAGTTTTATTTTACAGATGAGATACGATACACTCCGCATCCCCTGTGAGTTTGAATTCCCCAAACCCGTAAGGCAGCAACATATGATCTCCTTTTTTAAAGTCATATGTACGCTCGCCGGAGATTATCCGGCCTTCTCCTTCGAGGACGCTGACAAGAAGGAATGATTTTTGCTGTTTTAAATTTGCTGATCCTGTTAACTCCCACTTCTCCACTGAAAAATAAGGGCACTCAATCAATACGGCTATGTGCAAATCATCTGTTTGTTTATATTGAACCGTTTGCTGCTCTGGCGCAAATGGTACGTCTATCACTTCTATGCTTTTTTCCAAATGGAGCTCACGCAAATTGCCTTCTGTATCTTTCCGGCCATAATCATACAATCTGTAGGTTGTATCCGAATTCTGCTGCGTCTCTAAAATGAGAATTCCTTTCCCAATCGCATGAACGGTGCCGCTTGGCACATAGAAGAAATCCCCCGGTTTTACCTTTACGCGGCGCAGGAGCTTGTCCCATTTTCCACCTTCTATCATCGAGATGAGTTCTCCCTTTGTTTTTGCGTTGTGGCCATAAACGATTTCTGCATCTTCTTGGCAGTCTATGATATACCAGCATTCTGTTTTTCCGAGCTCTCCTTTTTCACGCGTTTTTGCATACTCATCTTTCGGATGCACCTGAACGGATAAGTCTTGATTGGCATCCAAAATTTTCGTGAGAAGAGGGAAGCGGTCCCCCTTCAGATGTCCGAATAAATGCCGGTAATGTTCCCATAATTCGCTGAGCGTGAGCCCCTTGTATATCCCGTCTTGAACAATACTTTGCCCATTTTGATGTGCTGCAAAAGCCCAGCATTCCGCCGTTCGTTCTGACGGAATGTCATAGCCGAAAGCAGCCAAAGCGGTGCCGCCCCAAATCTTTTCTTTGAAAACAGGCTTGAAAAATAACGGTTCAGTCATCATGAAAATCCCCCGCTTTATATGATTTCATCCAGGAGTTTGTATGCTTCTTCTTTTGTCTGGACAGAAAGCAGCCTTTCCCTATAGTTGTCATCCATCAGTTTTCGAGATAGCATTTGCAGCAGTTTCAGATGCTGGTTCCCTCCGCTATCTTTCGGTACAGCGATCATAAAGATTAACTTTGCTTCTGATCCATCAAGACTGTTCCAGTCAATGCCTGATCGTTTGATTCCAAACACTATACTAGGCTTCTTGACGGCATCAGACTTCCCGTGCGGGATCGCAATATTCATGCCAATCGCCGTTGTCCCCTCTTGTTCGCGATTCATGATCGCTTGTTTAAAACCGCTCTCTGAATGCAGCATACCTGTGCGGGACAATTTTTGAATCATTTCATCGATAATGTCATCTCTGGTTTCGCCTGATAATGTTGGTTCAATAAGATCTATACTCATAATGTCTGTCAGCTTGTTAATATCCGTCTTCTCCATCTGTCTGCTTTCCGCTTCATTGTACTGTTGGGGAGCGTCATTCGATGCTGCAGCTTCACTCAGCCCGGCGGGTGAAGAAACCGGAATATCTTTTTTTAGTACATTAACTAAAAGAGCGGTGGTAAGAGATCCGGCAATCACTGCAATAAAAAACATCAATACATGATCAACGGCGCCTAGTACTGCCACTATAGGCCCGCCGTGCGCTACTCTGTCTCCGACATTGCCGATCATAGCGATCACAGAACCAATCATAGAACCTGCCATAATCCCCGGAATGACGCGAAGCGGATCTTGTGCCGCGAATGGAATGGCTCCTTCAGTGATGCCGAAGAGTCCCATGGTAAATGATGCTTTTCCCATTTCTCTTTCCGACTCCTGAAATTTCCTTTTTCCGAAAAACGTGGCAATCCCTAGGCCGATCGGCGGTATACAAATGGCGACGGCAATCGGTCCCATAATTTCATAGTTTCCTTCTCCGATCATGGCCGATCCGAACAGGAATGCCACCTTGTTTACGGGGCCTCCCATATCAAATGAAATCATTGCGCCTAAAATCAATGCCAGCAGGATGGAGCTCGAACCTTTCATACCCGCCAGCCATACCGTTAAAGATTCGAAAATTTGGGCTACAGGTGCACCGATCAAAAACACAAACGCCAAACCTACAATTAGTGAAGCGAACACTGGAATAATAATAATCGGCATAATCGGCTGAATCGCTTTTGGAACCTTTAATTTTTTGACCCAAAGGGCAGCATACCCCGCCAAAAAACCGGCGATGATGCCGCCGAGAAAACCGGCGCCGCTTGCACTTCCGTAAAAGCTTCCCGTCGCTGCAATATATCCGCCGATCATTCCTGGTACAAGCCCGGGCTTATCAGCGATGCTGTACGCGATATATCCGGCCAAAATCGGGATCATGAATGAGAATGAGGCACTTCCGATCTGTTCAATCGTTTTCCAAAAAGATTCATCCGGAATGACTAAGCCTTTCGGTGTTTTCTCACCTCCAAGCGTTAATGCAACCGCTATCAATAATCCGCCGACGACGATGAATGGAACCATAAAAGAAACACCGTTCATTAAATGACGGTAAATCGGATTTTGTTTTTTCTCCTGTTGATTGCCGGCTTCCGATTTTGAAGCTGAACGGTAGACCGGCACATCGCCGCTAAGTGCTTTTTGAATCAATTCTTCCGGTTTGCGGATACCATCCTGAACCCCGACAGACAACAGCTTTTTTCCTATAAATCGGTCTTTGTTTACCGAGCGGTCTGCAGCGATAATGATCGCGTCTGCTTCACGAATCTCCTCTTCGGTCAGCTCATTTTCCACCCCGATTCCGCCTTGGGTCTCGACTTTCATTTGAACGCCTAATCTGTCGGCAGCTTTTTGAAGATTTTCCGCCGCCATATATGTATGGGCAATTCCATTCGGACATGATGTAATCGCTAACAGTTTCATACGAGTCCTCCTTTAAAGTATGATTCATAAGGCCTGTAACAACTGTATATCAAAATCATGCTTGTAAAAGCGCTGTTTTTTACCGTTAATTCCGGAAAAACCGGCATTTTTCCATATACAAAAAAAGCAGGGCATCAAAGCCCCGCTTTTAATAATTCAAATAAGATAAAAATGTCATAACATTTGTTTCTTTCGTCAGCTTATGAATGAATGCCGGCTGCTCGCATAGATATGACAGTTCATGGAACAATTGCTTTGTCATGTTTTGATCCTCGTGTTTGACAGCCAGCATAAAGACGAGCGACACTTTTTCAGCCCCCCAATCAAGCGGCTCTTTTAATGTGGCAATCGCAATGGCTGATTGTTTAATCAATTTAGAGTTTGCATGAGGAATCGCAATGCCAGCCCCAATGTTTGTCGCCGACATTTTTTCTCTCATCACAGCATGAATGGCATACTCCTTCTCCACATAGCCTTTCTCGTATAAAACCATTGCCATCTGTTCAATCAGCTTATAGCGATGAACTGACTCTTGCTGCAAAAAAACTAAGAAAGGAGTCGTATTGTTCAGCATCTTAAACGTTTTTTGTGTTTGGCGTTGGGATTCGTCAACCTGATCCATAAATACACTTAGTTTCTTCTCATCAGAAGGCTCCAACAGCGGTGATACAACAATATGAGGAATCGGCACATGTTCCAGCGCTATCGTGGAAATGACAAGATCTATGTCCCCATGCTTTGTTGTGTAATCTGCTAAATCAGCTTTTGCAATACAGGCCTTCACAGCGATTTGATGAAATTTCCGTTCAATTTTTGTCCGCAGCAATTGTGACATTCCAATGCCCATGTGGCAGACGATGATTGCCTTTTTACGCTTCTCGCTGCTGTGGTGCAAACGTTCGACCGCAGCTTGAAAATGCAATGTCAGATAAGCGGCCTCTTCCTCAGGAATAGAAAGAGCAAACGTTTGATTGATGTCTTCCAGAACGTCAATGATCATATGAAACAGATAGGGGTACATTTTTTTTATGTCATTTAGCATTGGATTTGATACAGAAAGATCGTAATTCAGCCGGTTTAGCACTGTGTTAAGATGGATGTTCAATCCATTGACCAAATCCTGATCATTATGAAAATCAAGCATTTTCAGCTCTGACACACGATCGATTAAATACCGCACAACCATGGGAAGTAAGGGATTTTCTAGAACCTTTTTTTCTTCTCCCCGAGATCGAAAACGAACTTTTCCGCCGAGTATATGGAGCGTTAAATACACGGCTTCTTCTCTAGGGAAGCGGATGGCAAAAACCGCTTCCAGCCGTTTTAAACATGTCATTGCCCATTGATATTCTATCTTCTTTTCTACTGCTGCCATTTCTGTTGGCGAAATCGAGATGGGCTGCTTCATTTTGATCCGGCGTATCATCAGCAATGTATGCAATAATAGATTCTCGAACGTTTCATCTGTGAAATAGATAGAATGGTGCTTTTGCAATGTTTTGAATTCATTCGACACACATTTCACTTCATGACTTAAGAACTTGCTTTTGATAAATTGACTTGTAAACTCTGAGTTATCAATCAAATCAGAGATTCTGGCTAAGGCTTTTCTTTTATTTCTTTCATTTCCTTCAATCTTTAAACCGAGCCGCTGCTTTGACACCAATTTGAGATCAAATCGCTTCAGCCACTCTTCAATTTCATGTAAATCCCTTTTGATGGAAGACTTATTCAAAAAATGCTGAGCGGCAATTTCTTTTGCTGAAACATGTTTTGGGTTCATTAATAATTGATAAGCGATTTGCAGAATTCTTTCTTCATCGGACTGGTGCTTTGAGCCAAAATGTTCAGTACCTAATTGTTGAGTTAACCGGGCCCTTTCATGTTCTTCTATATTTAAATAGACACCTAACCCTGGTTTGCGAATGAGCTGAGCAGGAGAATGTTCATGCAGATAACCTTCGATCGTTTTCAGATCGTTCCTGATCGTTTTTTCAGAACACTTTACCCTGTCGGCGAAATCTTGCACGACTAAATAGTCATCAGGTTCAGATAACAACAGATACAAAATGTCTTTTTGTCTAGTATTCATGTATCTCATCTGTTTTTCTATCCTTCCTGTGTTTCACTCAAATGATGTACGATAGTATAAGTATACTACATAGGAAACCGCTTACATTATAAAGTAAAATAACAGCGCTAAAAGTTTTGTTTTTTACCGAAACTTCCGGAAAAATTGGATTTATGCGCAGAAAATTCACCTGTTCATTCATTAAAAAGAAGATACTCTCCATAAAAGATTGCACAGGACAAGCTTCAATCAAGATGAATTTCATTTAAGTAAATAAGTACTAATTTATGAACGAGCACGTAGTGTATTGCATGACCTCCCATACAGGTTTACAAAAAAAGACAGCTCCTCAGCTGCCGCGACAAAAATATAAAATTACAAGAATTCTTCTACTGAAAAAGTGATGTTAGATGAGTATCAGGGCTATGAAAAGTATTTAATTAAAGGTTTTGTGCAAATTGTAAAGTAAGGGGATTAACTACAGAACTCATTGTTCCTTACAAGACTACATGATGTGGATGAAAGCGTAACAATTTATCTGAAAAATCTTATATCCTTACCAGAAAAAGAGAAAAAAGGGGAATGACTATGAATATTGAGATAAAGGCGGTAACTGAAGAGAATCGTGAATCTATTCTGTCTCTTCATGTTCACAAAAGCCAAATATCATATATAGAATCAACCAAGCAATGTCTAGAGGATGCATCAGAATGTCAGTATTATAAACCTGCTGGACTTTATTACGAAGGAGAGTTAGTCGGTTTTGCTATGTATGGATGGTTTCCTGAGTTTGATGAAGAAAATAAAAACGGCAGAGTGTGGCTTGACCGATTTTTCATTGACGAGCGTTTTCAAGGTCAAGGATTAGGGAGCATGATGCTTGAAGCTCTTATTCATCACCTTGCTGAGCAATATACATGTAACAGAATTTATTTAAGCATTTTTGAGAACAACATTCATGCTTTGCGCCTGTATCAAAAATTCGGTTTTACATTTAATGGTGAGCTCGATTTTAACGGCGAGAAGGTCATGGTAAAAGAGCTATAAGTACTTAAGCTGTTGAAAAGCTATATTGACGAGACTTCGGTTCATGTAACATTATGGCGTTTTATGCAAATGAAAAAGCATACGATGTTCTTGGTATGCTTTTTAAATCCTCTATGTTATTCTTTCAGCACTTTCTCTTTATTTCAGTAAACGCAGCTTTCCGATTTTATTACACTCTAATGCGAACCATACGCAGCCTTCTTTGTCACAGCCAATTCCGTGAGGTTCGCCATTAGAGGTTTTGATTGTATATTCTTCAAAGGTTCTCTCTTTCGTCAATCTTCCTATTTTATTTGCTCCCCATTCAGTGAACCATAAATCCGATTCGACTCCCGCCGCAATAGCATGAGGCCGGGCATTTGGTGTAGGAATATCATATTCCGTTATTTCGCCGGACATCGTGATCCTTCCTATTTTATTTCCCATTATTTCTGTAAACCAAAGGGCACCATCATTTCCGTTGGCAAGACCTACTGGCGCTGCTCCCGGTGTTGGGATTGGGTATTCCGTTATTTCTCCTGAACGGGTTATCTTGCCGATCGCATTGTTTTGGTTTTCAGTGAACCAAAGTGAGTCATCGGGCCCCAACGTAATAAAAGAAGGATATGATTCTTTATTCGGCAGTTCGTATTCATGAATCACCCCTTCTGCTGTCAATCTCCCTATGCGATTTCCATTCATTTCAGTAAACCAAATATCACCGTTAAGACCTTCAGCAATTCCATATGGCGCTGAATTTGGATGAGGTAATGGGTACTCTGTAAATACGCCCGTTTCTGAAAGCCTTCCAATTTTATCAGTCCCATTTTCAGTAAACCAAATATCACCTATTGAAGATATGGTCAAACACAGCACTCGTGCATCAGGAGTTGGAACAATACATTCTTTGATTGTTCCATTTTGATGAAGACAACTGATTTTATTTGCTTTATGTTGAGTAAACCATACATTTCCTTCACGAGAGACCGCTATCCCATAAGGACCAGAATCCGCCTGTAACATATCTATTTCTTGCAGCTCAATATTCAAATAAATCCCTCCATTTAAGCATAACCTTATACAAAAAAAGCCCCCTATTCTCATTATACGAGACAGAAGGCAATGGAATTCCAGTACAGACTTTAACATACTGACTTGCTTGCTACCTTATTTTCTGAGCGTAAAGACAAAAACAATTTAATATAAAAATTCTGAGGTATCTCGCTTTCGGGTTAGAAGTTGTGTTCTTCTCTAATGACTCGTATGTCTTCTAAAATTACTGCCCTTCACTTCAGCTACGTCATATACGGTAACAAAGGCATTTTTATCAATTTCATTAATAATTTCCTTTAGTTTTGTTTCTTCAAGGCGGTTGATGACACATGTGATTTCTTTAAATTTCTCGTTGGAAAAACCGCCATAAGCTTCTTTATAGGTAGCGCTTCGACCTAACTGATCACGTATTGTCTCTACCATTAATTCAGGCTGGGTTGAAATAATTTGAAAGGTTTTAGAACCGCTTAAGCCTTCCTCAACGATATGTATGACTTTGGACGCAATGTAGTAAGCAATGACTGACAGTAATGCCCCTTGTAAGCCAAATACAAGGGATACAAAAATAAACACAAAAAGGTTTAAGAATAAAATGAGATCGCTCGTTCCAAATGGCAATTTTCGAGACAGCAGCACAGCGAGCATATCAATTCCATCCAATGCGCCGCCGTTACGTAACGCTAACCCCATTCCCAATCCAAGGATAATCCCGCCAACAACGGTTATTAACAGGGTATCCCCCTCTATGATGGCTGGAGTGTGGTGGAAAAACATTGTGCCAGCGGCAAGTGATACGATTCCGATAATGGATAATAATGCAAAGTCTTTCCCGATTTGCTTATATCCTAACCAGACAAACGGGATGTTTAATGCTGCAATAAGGACCCCTAGCGGCAAATCAAATAGCTGTGAACCAACGATACTAAGGCCTGTCACCCCTCCATCAGATACACTGTTTGGAATGAGCACTGTTTCCAGTCCATATGCCGCTATAATTCCTCCAATAATAACCATTATGACTTGCAGAATCATTTTCGCTTTAAATTTTTTATGTTTTTTGACTGTATACATACCATTCCTCATTTCTCAAATATTTCGTTATATTTAACTATACCATAATAGATATTTTCAGCTAAAAACATCGTTTTTTTCAAATAAAGTAATTAACAGTAAGATTACCCTCTTTGACTTGGAACATTCAATTTGCCCGTGCCGTCTGTCGAACAAATCGCCCTTTCAGTTCAGATCGTGAATCAGGTCACAAATATCATTTGATGCAAGCTCTGACAGATTATGCTTCAACCCTGGCCAAATAACTAGCAAGATCCTTGGTTTCATGTTCGCAGCCGAGAGAACGTGAGCCGCCTCAGATTTACCCGCCAGGCCCTTTAAACTTCAACACCGAAATTCCTGATTTATTCTGTTATTATACTTTAAAAAGGAGGTTTGATTACAATGAATAGCCTGTGCCGCAGTAAACAAGCCCCATTTGAATACACCTTATCTCTTATAGGGGGCAAATGGAAAATGAGAATTCTCTATGAGTTAGGGTGTGAAAAAACGATGAGATACGGCGAGCTGAAAAGGGCTATGCCCTTCATCACCCATAAAATGTTAAGCGCACAGCTTAAGGAATTACAAATTGACGGCCTTATTCATCGGTCTGAGGTCTCTCAAGTCCCACTGAAAGTAGAGTATTCGTTATCTGACAGAGGGCGATCTTTGTATCCCCTCATAGAAGAAATGTGTAAGTGGGGAATGGCACAAGGAATGTCTCATATGTAAAAGCTACTTACAAAAAAGTGCGTACTTGTTTCCCAATGAGAGGAATTTTATACTGAATGAAAATACTTCGTTTGGAGGAAAAAATGACAAAACAAGTCTATATCATTCATGGCTACAGAGCCTCCTCAACAAATCATTGGTTCCCTTGGCTGAAAAAACGTCTGCTCGCAGATGGGGTCCAAGCAGACATTTTAAACATGCCTCATCCGCTCGAGCCAAGACTTGAGGATTGGCTGGATACACTCTCTTTTTATCAACACACTTTAGATGAAAATACGTATTTGGTTGCGCACAGCCTAGGGTGCCCCGCCCTTTTAAGATTTTTGGAACATATTCAATTACGAAAACAGCTTGGCGGAATCATACTGGTTTCCGGCTTTGCCAAATCATTGCCCACTTTAAAGATGTTAGATGAATTTACACAGGGATCGTTTGATCATCAAAAAATCATCGAGACCGCGAAGCACCGCGCCGTCATTGCTTCTAAGAACGACCAAATTGTTCCATTTTCATGGAGCAAGGAGCTGGCACAACAAATTGACGCTGCGTTATACGAAGTCCAGCACGGGGGTCATTTTTTAGAAAATGAGGGTTTTACTTCTTTGCCTATTGTTTATGATGTGTTAACCTCTTATTTTTCAAAAGAAACTCGCTAAAGTCTTTCACACATCAGCTTATTCAATCGAGCCCGCTTTAGGAAAGCGGGCTTTCTGAGTTATTGCTTCATCAATACCGATAACTCACCTTCAAATACTTTTTCTTCTTTTTGATTATAAGCAGATAACAATACAGTGAGGATTCCCAATTCATTTCTCTTTGGCTGCTTATCAAGCACCTCAACGATTGTATGCAGTTCATCATCTGGAAAAACGGGTTTTATGAATGTAATATGATTCATTTCTGTTCCGGCTATCACATCGTCTCCATACAAACCTTCTTCAATCCAAAGTTTAAAAGAAATGGCCAGTGTTTGTGTGCCAGAAGCGATAATTCCATTAAATCTGCCCTTATTCGCTTTTTCTTCATCTACATGCATATATTGAGGGTCCACTTGCAAACCGCATAATATCATCTTTTGTTAATGTTAAAGATTTCGTTTTGAATACCTGACCGATTGTAAACTCATCTAACTTCATTCTTACACCTCTATTTTGTCATTTGTGTACTTGTTTATTGTAGCACTGACATGAGCAAATAAAAAAATCTCACTTAAAGCTTCATCAATTGCCTATCATCTGAAGTATTTGATGCTGAAGAAGGTTCATATAGGAGTATCCAGTCAAAAAGCATTCAAAACTTATCAGGAGCGGGAGACTGAGGGCCACTTATATCTTCAGTATTTTCATTCATAGCTGGGGATATTTTAAAAGCCATCATCTCCTAATGACTCCTGACCTCTCATATCCTCCAAGCAGCTTTCAGCTTTTTTATGCCTTCTCGTATGTCAACTTCAGAAACCCCTGCAAATCCCAGTGAGACAGTTTTTGCAGGAGGATGTTTTTTATAAGAAAGAGAAACCGGATAAATTTTCACTCCATATTCCTTTGCCTTCTCAATTAACTCTTTTTCACTGAATGGCAAGAAAACGTCCAGTATGATACGAAGGCCAGAATTTTCCCCGCGAATCCTGACATGTTTTCCTAATTCTTTTTGCACAGTCTCTAATAAAACTTGTCTTTTTTTTCGATATAGCTTTCTCATTCTGTTGATGTGTTTTTGCCACTCTCCATTTTTTATAAATTGAGCCAGCGTCAGCTGACTGTGGCAGGACACTGTTTGCTTATATAAAGAAGTGATGTCATGGCCTTTTTTTAAAAGAGGCGAAGGGAGAATCATATAGCTGATACGCAGCGAAGGAAGAAGAGATTTGGAAAAGGTGCCCATATAAATGACACGGTTATGCTGGTCAAGCCCTTGTAAGGATGGGACCGGCTGTCCTGTGTATCTAAATTCCCCGTCATAATCGTCCTCTATGATGAATGATTGATTTTCTGCCGCCCATTTGAGCAGCTGCATTCTTCTGTTAATCGTCATGATTGTTCCCAGCGTAAATTGATGAGAAGGTGTGACATATACAAGGTCTGGCTGCTGTTCTTTGATCTTCTGTATACAAATCCCTTCATCGTCGACCGGTATAGGAACGATATTCATACGATTGGCTTCAAAAATCTTCCGAGCTCTTGGATAACCCGGATCCTCATATCCTATGAAAATATCCGGTTCAAAAACCTGGCACAAGATTTGCAGAAGAAAAGGGTTTCCGGCACCTATGATCACTTGTTCAGGGACACAATGAACTCCGCGTGATTGATACAGATACTCTGCAATAAGTGTCCTCAGCTCAAGCTCCCCTAAGACATTTCCTGGCCGATAAAGCTCGTGGCCATATTGGTCTAAACTATTGACCATACTTTTTCGCCAAGCGGAAAAAGGGAAGTGAGAAGAATCTACATTTCCATAGTGAAAATCAATCCATTGTTCATTTTCTTGCGCTTTTTGTCTCGCTGGTGATGTGCTAAGCATTTTACTATGGACAAAATCAGCATCATTATAATCAGCAAACCATCCGCTTCTTGGCTTGCTCACAATATAGCCTTCAGCAGTAAGCTGTTCATAGGCACGTTCTACAGTCGTGTGACTGATGGAAAGCTGACTCGCCAGGAGCCTCTTTGATGGCAGTTTCATTCCTTTTCGAATACGCCCCTGATGCATGTTTTCTTTGAAATACTGATAAAGCTGCTGATAAAGCGGAATATCCAGATTTCTATTTAAAAAAGGTGTGATATCCATTTGCGCGTTTCCCCTAACTGGTATGCAATTTTTTAAGAAAACTGGCTGTTTTTAAAAGGTCAATTACAGTTTATAGTCATTGTAATCCTTAGATACTGGTTTTGTTAAGAACATCCAGATCATGAAAAAGAAATATATTTGGAGTGATTGCAATGAACAAAACAACAAATGGCTGGATAAATGGTTTTATAGGCGTACTCATTTTCAGCGGATCGCTGCCTGCGACCCGCTTGGCTGTGGCAGACTTCGATCCGTTGTTCCTCACCGTATGCCGCGCTGCAATAGCTGGTGTATTGGCCGGGGCGCTCCTTCTCATCTTCCGGCAGCAGCGACCCGCCAACGGTGACATAACTGCGCTATTGGTGGTAGCGTTCGGCGTGGTGGTCGGTTTCCCATTGCTGACAGCCTTGGCGCTTCAGTATGTCACATCCGCCCATGCCATTGTTTTCATTGGGCTTCTTCCGCTCGCGACGGCGATCTTCGGCGTACTGCGGGGAGGGGAACGCCCCCGGCCAGCTTTCTGGATTTTCTCCGCTGCAGGCAGCTTACTAGTAGCAGGATTCGCCCTCATCCAAGGCGGAGAATCTTCCCCGATCGGTGACGCGTACATGCTGGCTTCTATCGTCGTATGCGGGCTCGGTTATGCAGAAGGGGCCCGGCTCTCACGGCGCCTGGGAAACTGGCAGGTGATCTCTTGGGCTCTCGTTCTGTCACTTCCTCTTATGCTGCCATTGTCATTCTATTTTACGCCAGGCTCATGGTCGGGCGTCGGCGTTCCTGCACTGCTCAGTCTTGCGTATGTATCCTTATTCAGCATGCTGATTGGCTTCGTGTTCTGGTATCGTGGTCTCGCACAAGGCGGTATTGCGGCGGTTGGACAGCTGCAGCTTCTCCAGCCCTTCTTTGGACTGCTGCTTGCCTCAGTGATTCTGCACGAGAAAGTGGGCTGGGCACTCGTAGCAGTGAATATCGCCGTTATATTGTGCGTGGCAGCTGCTCGGCGATTCGCAAAGTAAGATAGACTCTTCAAAAACGGGGAAAACCTTTGTTTATTCCATTTCACTTTAACGAGTGAAACAAAAAGAAAAAAACTGCAAAACTAAAGAGAACATTAAAAAATACCAGGGGTCTACAACCCTTGGTATCTTTGATGCGGCCGAGAGACTTGAACCTTCATGGATTATTCACCTACTAGGCCCCTAAATCAAAGCTTATTTTCTTTACACTCCGTATATTCACTTTCCCATCATTTCTATATGTTTATATGAAATGCGATTTAAAAAATGGAGTCGGTAACGGGTATTTAATCAGTAAAATACGTTTACTGTTACGTCATTTATTGCTTCATCACCTCATCTAAAAGCATATATTGAGGGTCAATTTCTATCGCAAACCGCACATAGTGGTGTTATGAGCATGTATGCCACGTAACAATGAAGGTGGAGGAACCTGATTGTTTCAATCAGCTTTGGAATCAAATGCGTGCTGACGTTCCTCTGCTTTACAATTTAATATTCGGTAGCTGGACTTTCCAATATGAAGCGGAATATCCAACTTTTCTAAATTTGGCATTCCATTTCTTAAGAAAAGCTCTTTATCTTGATATCTCTGTAAAACTTCTCCCACAATCCACTCTTGATCGCCCAAAGTGGACATACTGTGTACTTTACACTCATAAGCAAAATACGCATCAGTTAAAATCGGTATCTCAGCTTTTAATCCTTCTTCGGATTGAATATTAAATTCTTCAAACTTATTGATATCTCTGCCACTATGGGTGCCTAAAGCTTGAATTAATTCCGAACATCTCCCTGGAAGAAAATTCACACCGAAAACACCACTTTTCTCAATCATTTTGTACGTATATGTCTCTTTGTTTACTGATATCCCATACATTCCTGGAGAAGATCCGATATACGTATGCCACCCGGAAGCCATTGCGTTTTTTTCGCCTTCATATTGAGCCGTAACTACAGCTACCATTCCAGGGTAGGCGTACCAAATTGGTTCATCTACCGGTGCTCTCATATTCATCGCTCCTTTTTTCAGATTCATTTTTTATTAGGATTTTAGATACGATAAAACGTGTTTCAACGTAAAGCTAAAGCAGCATGCACAGCTCTAATATGATTCACTGCATTGTTATGATGAATCTATCTTCCTTCACTACAGCCGTAGCGATAACGTCAGGGTGTGAATCAACCCATAACAAAGCAGTATCTCCATCGTATGTTTCGTTTAAGGATGCAAAAGGAGCAAGTTCTGCACCTCGCCGCCAAGAACGATAATACGATCAAGCCTGTGCTTATGAATTAAGCTTTTGGCAGATCAAGCTCGCTTTAATAAAACACTCCTACCAACAATCCCCTGCTCTTTTTCAAGGCTCGCATCAAAATCGACAGGCACTTCTTCAAATGGACCTTTCGTTTTAAGGTGCAAGCCAGTTAATAAATGGGCTCTCAGTACATGACGGTTGGTTTCCGCCTTGCCATTGCGTCACGAGTAACCGAAGCATCTTGTCATCTTATACATCCTCCCTTTCAAATATTCATAAGAAGATGCACAAATCATAAACCCTATAGCAACTATAGGGTCAAGAATTAGTTATTTTTTTAGCACTCTTAATTCTGTAAGGAAGTTTTCTTCTCTTAATGAGTGAAAGTCGATTGGAAGAGAAACTTGATATACTTTTCCATCTGTTTGGATGCCATGAGATTCAATATATTGATAAAGCTTACGATAATATTCATCATAATTTTTTGCAGACCAATCAAATGCGATACATACATATTCACCGGACGGGATCGTGTCAGCGTTATGTTTTTTTCTCCTATGTCTATCTCTTTTCCATTGCGAACAGTCGTATAAATACTGTTGCAATAAATTTCACGAGAATCCTTATAGGGCTTGAAAGCATAAATGAATCCATAATAGTTATCTACTACATCTCCTATTTTTTCTACAACATCAGCCAGCTTTCTGTAATACAAATCTGATTGATGATGAGGATTAACTCGAGGCGTCTCCACTTTTATTATTGTTTGTTCATCTATATAACGAAAATAAACGAAACCTTCATCTTTTTTATTGCATATGTCTACTTGTTCATTAAGCTGATTCCTTCTTCTATGAAGTAATTGCCGGGCACGTTCGAGTTTTTCCATTTCTTGCACAATCATGTTTTCTTGCTCCTCAAGAAAGTGTTGCATATATTCAGGGGTACAAGTATTTGAGCTGAAACGCTTGATTTCTTCCAGAGGTGTTCTAATATATTTTAGATACTTGATAATATCTAAATAAAAGAACTGTTTCACATGGTAATATCGATAGCCATTATCCTGATCTGTATAATGAGGCTTGAAAACTCCGATCCTATCATAATAGCGCAATGTTTGAATTGAGATGTTATTGAGACGGGCTGTTTCTCCAATTGTAAAATATTCCTTCATCCATTATCATCCTTTCTATCTGTTAGCTCTTTAGAAAATCTTTCATTTACCTATTCACAAATACGACCTAAATCCTAAACGAACTAACTCGAGAAAATAGAAATCCCTAAAATCTGCTGAAGACGGTTTTATACCAAACTGTTATGAATGAATACATGTATATCCGAAAGCCAATATTAGACTTTAGAAAAAAAGCCTAATCTCCCAAAAAGATTAAGCTTTTTCCCTTTACTATACTTAAACTAAGCCCTCAACATTGCTTTGTTTTATGAAAGCTTGTTTTCATTACAACATCACTTCTGAGTATTGTTAAAACATGTTTGTCATCGTCTCAAGTATATAAAACTCAGTTGAATGATTCGCTCATCTCTCTATTGAATTCATTAATTCGTAGAAGTATTCAGGCTGATGTGTCTTATTGAGGTTATACCATGAATGTAATGTATCTGGCGCAAATACATCTAATGTTTTCAATACTTCCATCGCAAATTCCAGAGGAGCTACTCCTGACGCAGTAATCAAATTCTCACCAGATACCGCAGGCCCCACCTCATAAAACGTTTCTCCTTTATAATGAGGACAGACCATTTTAAGATACTCTAAGTCATTGCTAGTATGCTTTCTGGAATCTAGGTATCCCATATTGGCGAGGCCCTCCGTTGCACCGCAAATTGCAGCAACAATAGTGCCAAGCTCTAAAGCTTCGCCAACAATTTTCAAGATAGGCTGATGAATATCTTCTCCCCAAGTATTCGCTCCAGGTAAAATGAGAAGATCTTTACTCTCAAGAGTGCACTCACCAACGGAAATATCTGGTTTTATGCTCAG
The DNA here is from genome assembly GCF_014250375.1 of Bacillus sp. PAMC26543. Taxonomy (NCBI): domain Bacteria; kingdom Bacillati; phylum Bacillota; class Bacilli; order Caryophanales; family Bacillaceae; genus Bacillus; species Bacillus sp. PAMC26543. The sequence goes on from NZ_CP060193.1 coordinate 3,582,419, forward strand.
ACCTCCCATTGTAGTAATCATTTCTTGATTAACTCCTACTGTAACTACTTTTAAAGGTACTGCATCTTTTTTGAAATATCTTCCTGAGTTTAGTTCAGCGATTAAATATCCATATTCCCAATCTGACATTGTATTACATACATAAAGATAAACTTTCTTCGTTTGCATCCAATCACACTCCGATCACAATTGATATAGCCTATTATATAACTTCCCTGACAGAAGTTATCGTACTTGATGACATTAATTCTGACAGAACATCAATAAATCTTTTCTTTAAGGCTTATTCGCTAAAATAGATTTACCGTATAAGTAAAAGTAAATAAGGTAAAGGGCCTTAGCAGAATCATTCTGCGATAAGAGTTCCTTTTGTGTGGTGTTCCGAGTAGAGATATTACCTCTAAATCTGTTATTTTATGAATTACCAGGAAGTCACAATTAATATAAAACATTTATAAGGTTTCATGTATAATCTATCTTGAACCAACTTTTTCGCAATATCAAAACTTTTTAAAAAATTAATATAAATAGGGGGATTAACATGCTACTCTCAAATACAAATCTATACACTTGGAAGCCATTTTCTACTTCACCGCCACCGCCGTTTACTCCAGCTGTTGAATCAGCAGTGAATAAGCTTATATTTAAAACAGATTAAGAATCTGCGAAATATAAGCTGTTTCGCAGATTCGAAGGAGTAGACAATGAAATCTAAGATTCAGTTTATATTATCAATGATCATTTTCGGCACAATGGGTTTAGTTGTAAGATACATTGATTTATCTTCGAGTGAAACAGCTTTACTAAGCAGTTCAATTGGATGTCTATTTTTAATAGTCGTGTTTATGATGATGAAGAAAACCATTCCATGGAAATTAGTGAAAGCGAATGCTTACATCTTATTTCTTTCTGGTATTGCATTAGGAGGGAATTGGATCTTTCTTTATCAATCGTACGATCATACAACACTTACTAATGCAACACTAGGGTATTACTTTGCACCTGTGTTTGTCATGATTCTCTCACCATTTGTTCTTAAGGAACAATTATCTGTCAAAAAATGGTTTGTATTGGTGTAGCGATTATAGGCATGTTATTGATTGTTGGAAATGGCATAAATGCATCTGGAACAGACGATCTGCTTGGGATCTTTTTCGGATTAGTTGCGGCTGCATTTTACGCTGCATTGATGTTACTAAATAAATTTATACACCGCATGGGCAGGCTGGAGATTACAATCATCCAACTTGGATTAACAGCATTCCTGCTCTTGCCATATGTGTTTTTCACCGAAGGATTCGGTATCTTTGGAGTATCTGGATCATCCGTTCCTTTTATCATCATTTTAGGGATTGTAAACACTGGAATTGGATTTTGGTTATTTTTCTCGGGGATGCAAAAATTAAAAGGACAGAGTATTGCTATGTTAAGCTATGTAGACCCATTTGTAGCTATATTAATTTCTGCCATTATCCTGCAAGAACAAATGACCATTGTTCAAATGCTAGGTGGCGCACTCCTTTTAGGCTCAACATTTGTTAGCGAGAATAAATCAATCACATTTTCCAAAACGATTAAAGAAAATATCAGCTAAGTAACGTACAAAACAGTGGGGAGCATTCGTTCCCCACTGTTTTGTTTCTTTTGTTTACAACTTGACCCAAACTAGCCTGACGATTACTGCCATTACCCTATTGTTCCTTGATTATTATATAGGGCGTATCCTGTCAGCATTTTATTAAGTCCTCCTGAGTAATACGGCATTCGTTCATTTGCCTGTTCAATGTCAACCCATTCAATTTGCAATATCTCGTTTGGCTTTTTAATCGCTTCGGTTCCTCCAACAATTCGTGCTTCAAATGTAAAAAGGATAGCGTGATGATTCCTCTTTACATATTTCGCTTCGTTAACAGCAATTAAATTCCCTATTTCTACTTCAAAACCTGTTTCTTCATACACTTCACGTATAGCAGCTTCTATTAACGTCTCATCAGGTTCAACTCTTCCACCTGGAAGTGACCAGTGTCCTTCATGATTATCCACCATTAATATCTGATTACATTTACTTTTAATCAACGCATACACAACTTTTACTTCTTCCATGGGAATCTCCTTTATAGAACAAAATTCATCCTCGGTTGATTTGTTGATTTTCTATATATTACTATAAATGATAACTGGTTAGTTTTAGTAAAAAGTCTCTCATAGCTGTATTTTCTGCATAAAAAAATAATACCAAAGGCAGTTAAACCTTTGGTATCATTGGGATGCGGCCGAGATGACTTGAACCTTCACGGGTTATTCACTAACAAGCCCTCATTCTGAAAGCTAATTTTCATTACAATCCGTATATTCATTTTCGCCATTTCTATAAGTTTTTATGAATTGTGATTAGAAAACCGAAAGAGCCCCGCCAGAAGCCTCTGCTAAAAACAGCAAGTGTTCCTTGAACTTTCACACGAATTGAAGGCTCTGTAGAATCAAAAATTTGATTACTATTCATTAATCCAAATTTCGCTAATAAAAGTGGACTTATATTTCATCTTTTAATCGCTTTTCCATCAGTTCTGCCATTTGCTTTGAATTTGGATTTCCTTCATGTCGTAATTGATCAATGATATTCATATAATCCTTTTCATTTCGGTTCTGACTTAATTTATATGAAGCCTGAATTTCTCCCACCTTCATCTTAAATCCGACAATACCTTTCAGCTGACTTTCTAAGAGCTGAGGCGAAAGCTTATCCCATAAAACTGGATTCTTACGGTGTTTTTCGTATTTTTGCAGCAGCATTGTCAGGTCATGTTTTAACTCTTCTTCGTTCAAAATGCTGGCTGTACCGTATACATGTACGGCTTGATAGTTCCATGTTGGGACGTTTTCCTTTTCATACCAAGAGGAAGAGATATAAGCGTGCGGTCCCTGAAACATAACAAGCACATCTTCACAGGTTTCAAATGTTCTCCATTGAGGATTCCCATAAGCAATATGCCCCGTTATATAGTAAGTATCTCCCTCTTTCATTAACTGCAATGGCAAATGAGTTGCAATTGGTTTCCCTTGGGCTGTCGTGACAATTGTGCCAAATGAGTTGTTTTGAACAAAGTCCCAAATGTCATCGACATTTGTTACCTTATAGTATTTTGGAATATACATATAAACCCGCCTTTCATAAAAAGTTATACGAGTGTTTTGATCATGATAAAGTCTATTTGTTCTTCATCACCCATATAAAAAGAGTGGGCTCCAGTTTGAACAAACCCCATTTTCTCATAAAAAGCAATAGCATTTTCATTTTTTTCCCATACGCCTAGCCAGATTTTCTTTTTCTTAGATTCCTGCGCAATTTCCACAGCTTTATTGAACAGGTATTTACCAAGGCCATGTTTTTGAAATTTGTTCTTGATATAAATCCTCTCGATTTCTAGTGATTCATCACCCATTTCTTCAGATTGAGCCTCATTGGTATTGACCTTTAAATATCCAGCGACTTCATGATTAAAATAAACAAAAAAGAATTGTGAAGAGATATTAGATAATTCCTTTTCCAACTGTTTAGAATGAAACGCACTTTCCAAATAAGCTTTCATATTTTCAGGTGAATTATGGTCTTTGAATGTATCATTGAATGTTTCAATACTTATTTCTTGGAGTATTTTTAAATCTTCAAGGCTGCACTTTTTTAGTTTTACACTCATGCTCATATATGCTCCTTTTAAAATTAATAATCTCTCTTGTTCCCTTTTTTTACATATTCCCAGTCAACTTCTACATTTTTTCTCATTCTTTGAAGAAGGTGAAAAATGGTTTCTTCTTCTTTTTCAGAAAACCCCGCTAATGCGACACTATTCGAATGATCATTTTCTCTTTTTATAACGGGAAACACATCTTTCCCTTTTTCTGTTGGAAAGAGTTTTTTTATCTTTTTGTTATGTTCATCATCCATCTTTTCAATAAAACCGTTTATTTCGAGTTTTTTTATCGCACGAGCTGCGGTTGTTCGGTCTACTTTAATCATTTCAGCTAACTTTTCTTGAATGATTCCTGGGTTTTCACATATTCGGACAAGGTACAAATACTGCCCTTTTGTGAGGTTATATTCTTTAAATTCTATATTGCTTATCGAATCTAATGCCCTGGCAATCATTCCGATTTCGCGAAGAATTTCCTTCATCATGACCTCCTTAGTGCATATCTTTGTTGCAAATACAACAAAAATGACTTATATTGAATATATCTTAACTTTGTTGTATTTGCAATAAAAATAACAAAAAAGAGGTCGAGTAAAGTGAAATATACTTTTTATGTATTAGGAATTTTCATTTTAACCCTTGGTATTTCCTTCACTATCCAATCAGACCTTGGAACTTCACCCTTTGATGCAGTTGTGGTAGGACTGTCTAAAAATGTGGGGCTTACAGTGGGAAGCTGGGAAATCATAATAGCGTTCATATTGATATGCTGTAATTCAATTTTAAATAGACAAAGACCGGAAGTTTTGGGGATGTTAACAGCATTTCTAACGGGGATTGGGATTGATATGTGGCTTTTTTTATTGCACAATTTGATAACACCTGACCTATGGTTCAGCAAAGTGATTTGTTTTGGAATCGGCTTAGTCGTTATAGGATTAGGAACTGCAACCTATTTGCACACAAATTTTGCACCAATTCCAGTTGACCGATTAACATTAATCATTAAAGACTTAACTAGAACAAATATCTTTTTTTCGAGAACGTTCATTTATGTCGTATTCTTGATAGTTGCAATGATTTTAAATGGGCCAGTTGGCGTAGGGACTTTATTAACCGTTTGTTTAGGAGGAATAATCCTTAATGCCTTTATGCCATTTACAGAACAAATATTAGACCGCATATTCACACACTCTAGTACATCACCACATGATGACAAAAATAAAAAGCATTCAATATAGTCTGCTTCATGTAAAGAGAAAGTGTTTTTTTATTTTCGCAGTTTCTAGACCACAAAGATAAGATAGGGGATTCCTCAATGAAGTCACCCGCATACAGTGTGGCCATCATTTCAAAAAGCTGTCTAGATTTATTCGATTGAGCTAACATTCGTTACCTCTCCTTGAACAATTTTTTCGAACTTTCATATCTATTCCATGGTAATATTTAGATATAACTAACTGAAAGGATTGGACAATGATGGGATTTGAAGCTAAGTCTTTGTTATCTGAAGCTGAAAACCGAAAAAAAGATTATAAAAAACTGATTAAGCTAAGAAAAGCATGTAAGGCTGTTGATAATGGTGAGGGATGAAATAATGAAGAAACTGAGAAATATTTTTTATTGCAATGTTGTCCTGATGCTGCTCGTCTTATTGCTCGTTGGATGTACGGGCGGTAAGGAAGAAAAATCAAATAATGATTCTGCTTTACAATCTGAAGAAAATAATAATGAGACTGACGATAGCAACCAAATAAGCAAGGATGAATCAGAGACAACAACAGGATCAAAAGAATCCGCAACAAATGATTCAAATGAAAATGCTTCAAAAGAATCCTCAACAGATGAATCACAAGAAACCTCTTCAGAAGGAGCAAAAAACGAGGCGAACAGCGAAAAAGACAATGTATTGGCGGAATATTCTTCTGAGCAAATCGAATATGCCAGAGTTTGGTTGCAGCTTGGAGCAAATCAAGAGATAGATGAACTGAATGTTCGACATATTTCGGCTGGCGAACCAATCAATCCGAATGATGACACCAGTGCTGGCTATCCGGAAGATGTTATCCAGTTAGCAGGCTCTCGTTTAGTGGATGGATCAGTAACTTATAGCGGTAATGGCGATGGCAACATTAAAGTATACAATGTTCCTTTACGCTGGGATTCCTCTGATGATGTAAGTAAAGGCGTAATGCGGGAAGTGACTGAGGATATAATAAAAAATGTAAAAACAGTGCACGTTGATACAGGAGACAGTGAAAAAATAAAACGCCTCATTGACATAATGGCTATTCATTAATCAGTAATCGTTTTATTCTAACGAAAATGCCAAACAAAATAAGGGACGGTTCTTTCATGCATTGAACCGCCCCTCTGTATTTTTTTCTGACACAAGAAATACCAAGGGACTCAAAATTCTTGGTATCACGGTTGCCTTCACCCTTCAATGCTTCTTTCATGTAGGTTCATTGAAATTCACTTAGCAAAATGCCTTCCTGACGAATATACTAATCCTTTAATCCCTTTCCATCGAGAATCTTCTTCATATATTTTTCAACCCTTGACTCTCGAGTTTTGGATTGTTTGGCTTGAGAAAAATAAAGAATGTATGCTCTTTGCCGTCCCGGGGTCAATGCTTCAAAAGCCGTTTTCAAGGCAGGGATTTCATCGAATTTATGTTGAAGTTCTTCTGGAATGATGTATTCCGTATTCTTTTTAATATTCACCTCCAAACCGGCTTTTTCAACTTCAATGGCTTCATTAATATAAGCTTTCAAGATGGGTTCCATTTCAGCTATTTCCTGAACATTGGTGAACCGAATTTGGCGCGCCGCCTGTACATTCTCCGTTTGTTGGATGAGAATCCCATGAGGATCCTGTAACAAGGCGCCTTTGTGAAACAGAAGCGCACAATATTCTTTAAATCCATGTATTAAAACGACGTTTTTTTTATGAAACGTATAACAAGGATGCATCCACTTAAATTCTTCAGTCAGCTCACAGTCAAGAACGATATTTCTCAACCGCTCATATTCTTCCTTCCACTTTTCAGCTTTACTTAAAAATTCATCAACCTTAGGATTCGTTCTGCTATTTGTCATCAGGACCCCCTCTTTTCCAAACAGTTTGTTTTTTCATTACGTTAGATTCACCGGTTTAATCGGCTCTTCGCCCATCACGCTCTTGATTTTTCTTCATCCCCTTCCCCTTAATTGGTATTTTTGACATCACGGTATTTGTTTTATTCTCCTATCAGCAATGATATAGGTTCCGTCTTTATATGTATTCATAGATTAAGCTTAAGACGAAGTTTATGCAACAATAAAAAAAGACTCGGACAAGCTATTATAACAACGACAATAGATGTTTATGTTTCCCCAACAAACAAAGAGAAACTGCTGACCGTTTAAATGACTTACAGGTTAGGTATGTCCGGCAGTAGACAATTGCAAAACAAGCACAAAAAAATACCAAGGCAGTCAAAGCCCTTGGTATCATTGATGTTTACTTAGGAACAACCCTCAGTTAAGGTGAAAAATTAAGATGAAACAAGAAAAAAGCAAACGCTTTTACTTGATTTGAATATTTTTCTATTCCTATGAGAGTATTTTAGCTTTATCCTAAACTTAAAATTCTTTTTATTACATTAGGAATAACAAATGACCGTTTGATTTCTTTATTTACTTGAATAATGTCTTTTTGTGTTTTCCCATTCTCTTCCCAAGTGACTTCTACCTGATAATCATTGGTCGTATTTGGTGGATCTGCCATTATCGCTACTGCTATTTCTTTTGCATTCTTTGGTTCATCTGTTGCGTCACCTGATGCCTCAACAACACCATTTTCTTTAAACACAACCTCTTTTACTGAAAACTCAGAATCCCTTTTCCATGTAATATGAACCGCCCATAAGTCTTGCCTTGCAAGATCTATGTCTTTTTCAGGAGAATAGATAACACTCCATTTTCCATCTTTTGAATTACCCTTCAATATAGGAGGTTGGTGGCTGCCAGCATAAATAAACCATGCTAAAAAAACTAACAGTGCAGCAGAAAAAATAATTGTTAAAATAAACTTACTTTTTTTCATTTTTAACTCCAATCTTTCTATGTAATAAATAGGATGTAAACTTATTATATTCTAATATGAATAATTAATAGTAACATTAGGATATAAACTCATAGAAAAGATTGGACCAATGAAAGGATTTGAAGCAGATTCTTTGTTATCTGAAGCTTAAAATCGAGCAAAAGATTATAAAGAATTTGAAAAATCAAATGATAAAGCTAAGAAAAGCATTGGAGACTGTTGCTGATTTGCATGACAATGAGTTCTCTGGCAAAGGAACAGCATTTTATCACGATCATGTTGGTGATCAATGGAAGGCCTCTTTCCTCGACATTAGGGATAAAGCTTTTCAATAAAAGCAACTATTCTATTAAGATTTAACTTCTTTATTCCTATCAATTAATAAGGTTACTACAACACTAATTATGCTGACTAACGTTCCTAAAACAGAAACAAGAATGGTCAAAAAGCCATTGGGAATAAGAAATCCAATTGGAATCATCCCCAGAAAAGTGAAAACGATAAAACATTGATATACTCCAGATATTATTCTTACAACCATGTTGCCAAAAAAGGACATGGCTAATGGAGGGATGAATAAAAATACAACGATCCCAATGGATATCATTAAGATCATAGGCTCATCAAATGAAATGACATTATCTCCAGGGGAATCTTTAGCAGCCACTAGTATAACAACTATAGACATCATCAGTGTGAGTAAAACCAGAAAAAATCTTTTTAACATCGTTATGACTCCTTTTTTTATAAATGTGACTATAAACGGGTATCCTGCCTTTTTTCATTTTCATAACCACTTTATATATTTAATGAAAAAATATGCAGTCAAAACGCAGCTATCAATAATATTTATCACCACTTACTATTTAGACATAAATTTACATAATAGTAAATAACCACATTATATTCATATGTGACATTGCAATGCTTTACGTTTTTCTTTGCAGCTTCAAAGAATTTAAAAATTGTTCCTAAGCTCTTTCATATTTTCTAAAGAATCGATCAGGTTTCCTGCGACAATAAATTGGCAACGTATAATTTGGACAGTTTCTTACACTCCAAAAATGTTGAGTGCACGATTTGCATAATTCATGGAGAAATACGTTTGTTTCATATAATATACATAAGACACTTTGAAAAAAGTCGGAACAGGACTTCTGACAAATGTGTGGGTTGTTTTGCTTGCAGCCAGTATCATGCGTCATAAATATCAAAGGAGGCAAAAACAGTATGAAAATCATTGTTACCAGTATATTCGTACAAGACCAAGACAAGGCACTGGAGTTTTATACAGAAAAGCTGGGGTTTGTAAAAAAGGAAGACGTTCCTATGGGGAAATTCAGGTGGATAACACTTGTTTCTCAAGATGATCAAGATGGAACCGAACTTTCACTCGAACCGAATGAACATCCTGCTGCTAAGGAGTATCAAAAGAAGATATTCGCCGAGGGCTTCCCAGCAACAATGTTTGGCGTTACAGATATACGAAAAGAGTACACACGATTAATGGAAAAAGGCGTGAAGTTCACTATGGAGCCGACCATAATGGGAGAAGTCACAATAGCTGTCTTCGACGATACATGCGGCAACCTTATTCAGATCATACAGAAGTAACTTCATGACGTTCTTATATTAACACCTAATAGTCAAAACGATTAAAACAGATTTTACTTTGATATATAATGATCTTGGAATCATTGGCTCATTTATCTATACTCATAAATTATAATGGCGGTGGCTTATTATGACTCTGAATGAAATAATTGATTACTGCCTGTCTTATCCAGACACCTATAAAGACTACCCTTTTGGTGAAGGATGGACTGTGATGCGTCACAAAGGTAATAAAAAGTTGTTTGCGCTTATCTTTAATCTAGATGGTCATCTATGCATCAATCTTAAATGCGAACCTGAGCGCGCCAATTTTCTGCGCAGCATCTATAAGGAAGTGAAACCCGGTTATCATATGAATAAAGACCACTGGAATACCATTATTTTAGATGGTGCCCTCTCGAAAGAAACTCTAGGTGATATGGTGCAACATAGTTTCGAATTGACAAAGCCGAAGAAGTCTCATAGCTAAAACGAAAAACTGATCTATGTTAATTAGTCGAGGTTTCAGGATATACACGGACCAATTGACCTTTCCTTTATTGGAAATAATACACGTTCCGTATTGTTTTTGCTTGATCTGATTTATTAAAAAAAGTTATTGACAACAAAAATATTATCATGTTATTATTAAATATTTTGATTATCCACCTCCATGTATGGTAAGCTTAAGAAGGTTACCATACATGGAGGTGGATAATATGTTTCAAATTGGCGATAACATTGTTTATCCAATGCACGGAGCAGGTATAATTGAAGCCATAGAAGAAAAAGAATTTTTAGATGAAAAACAACAGTACTATGTCATAAAAATGTCAATCAGTAATATGACAGTTATGATTCCAACACGTAAAATATTGAGTTCAAGTATACGACCAGTTACTGATATACTTGCATTAAAACGCATTATACACATTTTTCAGCATGGAGAATCAGATAGGTTACTGCCGTGGAAACAAAGGTATCAAGTAAACACGAACAAAATAAAAACGGGTGAAATACTCGAAGGTGCTGAAGTCGTACGTGATTTAATGCGTATGAAGAAAGAAAAAACACTTAATTCAAGCGAAAAAAAAATGTTGGATAATGCATATGAATTTTTGATCAGTGAACTGGAAGTAATTAAAGGAATCACTGAAAATCAAATAAAAAGCTTCTGTTAAGGTTGATATTACATTCCAAAAACATTCTGAATTTTTCAGGAATATCATGATTAAAAGTAAATCATTTCAAAGACGTTCAACTTACTTTTAGAACATTAACCTCTTTTGTTATACCTACAATCTAATCCAGTTTTATGATTTACATTTCTTCTACGAACATTTGAAGTTTTATCAAAAAATTCGAAAAATAATCGCTTGATTTTTGTACCTGATTCACACTGGCACGGACAAGGAGCCGTAAGGATGGAAGAGAGGTAGGGCTTTCATTGTGTTAGGTATATCTAATTGATTATTTCTAGAAAAAAAATCAATCAATCTCCCCTCTTATCTAGAATTTCTATATCCACTGCGACAGTCACGAGTTAAAGAAACCTACTTCTAATAAGGATCCGTCTTATGAAAAAATTGAAGTTGGTGGAATTTTTGTAGATGGACCAGCTGTTATTTTAATTAATCAACAATACATAAAGATTGTTGAATGAACGAAGAAAAGGATGATTCTTTACGAAAAGGAATGATCCTTTTTGTTTACTGCTGGTCATGAATTAAAAAAAGAAGAGTGTCGGAATGATCATGGTTGACTCCCGTTTAGCGTGGCGCTTTTGGCGGTTGGTACACGACACATGTAGAGTTGGCTATTATTTTTAACATTTCGTGAAAGTTTGCTTCCTAATAAGATGTAGGTGTGTTCGAAAAGAAATAAATAACTTATATACATTACCGCATATTGTCAATCCAGTATGTTATACTTGTAAAGAAACCTTTGAAGCGTTAAATCTTTTTCTATTACCTGTACCATCTCCCTACTCGAACGTTGAGTAGGGTTTTTTATTGAGTTTTATACAGAGAACGCAAAAAAACAGGCCCCTATATTAAGAGCCTGTTTTTATCAACGAGTTTAGATTAAGAAGCTTTTTGAACGTTAGCAGCTTGAGCTCCACGAGCACCTTGCTCAACGTCAAACGTTACTTTTTGACCTTCGTCTAACGATTTGAATCCGTCACCTTGGATTGCAGAGAAGTGTACGAATACGTCGTCTCCATTTTCACGTTCGATAAATCCAAAACCTTTTTCTGCATTAAACCATTTAACTGTACCTTGTTCCATTTTTGTTGCCTCCTAGTGTGTTACCACACATTTTAATTACTATCCCTGCCCAAAGTATCATCTAGACGAAAAGTCAATATTCATACTATCCTTTACACGAACAAAAATAATCTTTCTTTATCATAGCACGAAACGGAAATAATGGCAATCATATTATCGTTTTAATCATGGCATATTTGATAAAGGTGTGGATACTGTGCAGAAGCGGTAAGCGAAATAAAAAATGTCAATAATCCCGTATCGAATTTGTAACATGATCTAAGAGGGCTTATTAATATCTACGGTTTGATACTCCCGTGAAAATGAATCACGAGTGTGTACTTCATTATTGATTGTTTAAAAAATTTCTTAAAAAGCTCAGCTGTTTCTTGTTCAAGTGCAAGATATTCTTTTAAAAGCAGGGCTGTTCACTAGTAAAGCTTTGTTTCTACAGACGTCTCCAAACTGTCACTCATTGTTTAGTCCCGTTTGCCAAGAATACTTGGACCACAAATCATCTTCCTTTTCTTCATTACCACTTTCCAAAGCCTTTTAATCATTTTGACACACAACATTCAATCCATATTTACGGTAGTATTTCCTTACTTGTAATGTTTTGCTCCTCAATCAAGGTTCACGGTCGAAATAAACCGATTCCCACAGGTTAGTGAAAAAAGAAAGAATAGTATGTAGTTGTATTCGAAAAGAAAAATAAATAATTTATATACATTCCGCATATTGTCAATCTAGTATGTTATACTATAAACAAACCTTTGAAGCGTTAAATCTTTTGCTATTACCTTGTAACATCTCCCTACTCGAACGTTGAGTAGGGTTTTTTATTGAGTTTGAGTATTATACAGAGAACGCAAAAAAACAGGCCCTATATTAAGAGCCTGTTTTTCTATAAACATTTAAGATTAAGCAGCTTTTTGAACATTAGCAGCTTGAGCTCCACGAGCACCTTGCTCAACGTCAAACGTTACTTTTTGACCTTCGTCTAACGATTTGAATCCGTCACCTTGGATTGCAGAGAAGTGTACGAATACGTCGTCTCCATTTTCACGTTCGATAAATCCAAAACCTTTTTCTGCATTAAACCATTTAACTGTACCTTGTTCCATTTTTGTTGCCTCCTAGTGCGTTACCACACATTTTAATTACTATCCCTGCCCAAAGTATCATCAAGACGAAAAGTCAATATTCATACTATCCTTTACACGAACAAAAATAATTCTTCTTTATCTTAACATGAAACGGAAATAAATGCAAATTAATATTATTGTTTTATTTATGGCATTATTTGTTAAAAATGCAGAATAAGAGGCCTTCATTAACGATGGTTTGAAAACACCTTGAAAATGAATCACGAGTGCCTTCAGCCCTTTTTCTTTGCTTAATCGTACTTCATTATTGATTGTTAAAGATTTCTTTACAAAGCTCAGCTGATTCTTATTTAAGTGCTAAAAACAGGGCTGTTCACTGGTAAAGCTTTATTTCTGCAGATGTTTGCAAACGTTACTCATTGTCTACCCCCATTTGCCAATATGCTCAAAAAAATAAAACTTGATCTCAAATCATCTTCCTTTTCTTCATTACCACATTCCAAAGCCTTTTGAATTAAGCAACTAGGAAATTCAAGGTCTTCCAGCTTACTTTATTTTGACACTCAAAAATCAATCCATATTCTACAATTGTAAAGTTTGTTCCTCAATCAAGGTTCACGGTCTAAATAGATCGATTCCCATGGGGGAACAGGAGAGAGTTTGGTCCGATAAAGAGATGGGTATAATCTTTATACGACTTTTGTTTCCTGGCTGTCTCTGCTAATTAAGATTTAATTAAGCTGGAAATCAGTTTTACATTTCCAATCATTTTACAGAGGGATAGGAAAACCGATTCATTTAACAGCTTTTGAAAAGGATCCTTAGCTGGCTGGCGAGTTATAACAAAACCATGATACGTATCATATATGGAGTATGACAGCTGGGACTTCAAAGGGAATAAAACGTTTTCTATACTGAGCTTAAGAACATTAGGAAGGGGAAACTTTAATATATGAGTAAAGAAAACCTAAGGACTTTGAGAAAACTGGTTACCCCTTACGAAAAGTCCGATTTACAAAAAAGTATTTGTCAAATCATTAACACATTGGGACCATTTTTTCTGTTATGGTTTTTGGCATATAAGAGCTTGTCGATTTCTTATTTTCTTACATTAGCAATTTCTGTCGTTGCGGCAGGGTTTTTAGTGAGAACCTTCATCATCTTCCATGATTGCTGCCACTATTCCTTTTTTAAGAACAGAAGAGCGAATCGAATCCTTGGAACAATAACAGGAATTCTGACTCTGCATCCTTTTGATCATTGGGCACACGATCACTCTGTCCATCATGCGACAAGCAGCAACCTGGACAAACGCGGTACAGGCGATATTTGGGTACTGACCGTTGAGGAGTATAAGGAAGCCTCAACCAAGACAAAAATCATGTACCGTTTGTACAGAAATCCGTTTGTCATGTTTATTATTGGGCCGATTTACGTCTTCGGGGTGACCAATCGTTTTAATCGTAAAGGGGCAAAACGCAAAGAACGGATGAATACGTATGTAACGAACCTGGGGATCGTCGCTTTGGCAGCACTTTTATGTTGGGCTATCGGCTGGCAAAACTTCCTGCTGGTTCAAGCGCCAATTTTTATGGTATCGGGATCCCTCGGAATTTGGATGTTTTATATCCAGCATACGTTTGAGGATTCTTATTTTGAAGAAGATAAGCATTGGGAATATATAAAAGCAGCAGTGGAAGGAAGCTCTTTTTATAAGCTGCCAAAAATCATGCAATGGCTAACAGGCAATATCGGTTTCCATCATGTTCATCATTTAAGCCCGAGAGTCCCAAACTATAAGCTTGAAGAAGTACATAACAGCACTGAACCACTGCAAAACGTTCCGACCATTACACTGGCAACAAGTCTGAAGTCGTTAAAGTTCCGCCTATGGGATGAAGAAGGCAAAAAATTTGTAGGTTTTAGCCATTTAAAAAAAGCTCCTAAAAGCCAAGTATCAGTGCGGCTAAAAACGGATTAAATAAACTCCCCTTAATCGAGATAAGGGGCAGTGTATCTTGCAAAATAAAAGTGCAGACTCGCGCAAAGGTTTTGTGCAGAGGTCAGCACTTTTTTAATGCCAGGATACACTTGTAACAAAAAAATAATACCAAAGGTGATTAAACCCTTGGTATTATTGGGATGCGGCCGAGAGGACTTGAACCTCCACGAGTTATTCACCCACTAGACCCTCAACATAGTAAATCCATATCATTGATTATGAAAGCTTGCTTTCATTACACTTTCTAACTCCACTTTACATCATTTCTATAAGTTTATATAAATATGGTTAATAATTGGTGAGCAAAAAAAACGCCCTATACTTCCCCACTTCTCCAAATCTCATTATAAATTGATTTCATATTCGTTCCCTCTCCTAAAACAATTAAAACTACAGAGCCACTATCTTTCTCGGTAATTGAATTTACAAAAAATCTTTTTTATATCGAACGGCTAGATAGATTGCTGAAGCGAAGAATGCAATAGAATACTTAAATAAGAAGAAAACTTGCCACATATATTCTTTTGGGAAAATCAAGTCGCACAAAATTAGTGCATATAACATACAGAGGCAACCTTTTAAAGCGATTTGGTTTGTTCTCTCGTCAGTCTTACCCATTTTTTTATGAAATACGATTGTCAGAATCAATCCGACTACAAGCAATACAAATCCGCTGCCAATGAGAATACTCCAATTTCCTTGAGAATGTTCAGCCCAGGACTTTAAAGGGGAAAAAATTGCGTTAGTGATCGTATCTGAGATCGAATTCATTTTCATTTTTGATCATTTCCTTTCTCATAAGTAAAAATCTCGTTTACATCCACATTAAAAAATTCGGCAATTCGAAAAGCTAACAGAAGAGTCGGAACATAATTTCCCTTTTCCATTACAAAGATGGTTTGTTTGGAAACCCCGACTTTCTTTGCTAATTCTTGCTGAGACAATCTGGCAAGTACACGATATTCATAAACCTTATTTGAGATCGAATCACCAAAATCTTTCTTCATGACCATCACCTCTTGAGCCAAATTATAAACTGACCTTATACAAAAGTAAAGTAAACTTATACAAAAATATAAAATACCTTTATGTTTACCTAAATTACTTTGATTTAACATGAACCTGATCGCATAAAGAACCTGATAAAATTCATGATTTTGTTAGGTTCGATCTGGTGTAATTTATGTTTTATAAGTTCACGGTTTTGGTGTCGCATACGGAACAATGATTATTGGTTATGACTCTGAAGGCGCTGAAGTTGTAGAGCAAACCAAAGAATACAGAGCGTTCTACAATCTTATACCAGGTCTTGTTGTTATTGAGTATATAGATAAATTTTCTTATTGTCTTGATACAAACAGAATGGTAGATGGAGAGTGTCTAGTTATTCTTTGGGATAAACATAAGGATATGGATATACAGCTGCAAGTAATTTTCTAGAATTTCTTCTTCAGCGACTAGAAAAGGGTAAAGAGGATTTAAATGAAGATGAGGATTGGGAAGATTAATCTTTACACTCCCTCAAAATAAAGATTTTCCTCGAAATTGAATGATTACAACATAAAAAAACCGTACCAAGATGTTTTGGTATGGTTTCTAAGATAGACCCTCAACCTAGTAAGAACGTATCATGGGTTACAAAAGCTTTTAATCAAAGCATCTGTTTATTTTATTTACACCAATTTTCATCATTTTTTATGAATTCTGGGCACAAATGAGGTACCTATTAGAGACCAACGGAACTCTACATTTCATCAAGTGTTATGTCACTCATTGCCCTGTCGTAAAAAAATAATTCTAACTTTAATATTGCTCCCATTCTTGCTGTGTATGCAGGTATCTCTCCGCATCAACTTCCTTCAATATCTGAACAATTATCTAGCTTGGTTTCAAGTGTTAGAATCCATCAACATTAGATTATGAAACTTATTCTTTAATTTTCCGTATATCAATATAAAATGGTATCTAATGCAGGGAGGAATATTAGTTGGCTGAAAAGCAAAAAAGTGTTCCATTTTTGAAAAAATATTGGGTTTCTCAAATTGGTGTATTTTTATTGTCACAGATAATTTTTATTACATTTGAAACAACAGGATGGTTACCTAATTATAGAGAGATTGATGGAACACTATTTGGGAGAATTACGGAATCGTCAATTTTTATAGACTGGTTTACTTTTTATGAAACACCACAATTAAATTTACTTACTGTCTTTTTTGGCGTCTTCTTTCTTGTGCCTGGAATAATAAGTGCATTAAAAAACGTATTTTCGCCTAGACACTATAGTAATAGCTCTAAATAACCGTGATTAAAAATAAATATGGTTTATTAAAATGAATAAAGTTTGAGAAGAGTTGTACTTAAAGTAACGGGTGCGTTAGTTGAACAATTCAATGTTATAAGAATGGAACTTCCATATATTTGGGGTTCTATTTTTTATAAGTAAACCAACATTAAACCACAACCATTTAAAAAAAGCTTAATCAAAAAGAGTAAGCTTTTTCTAATTATTTTAGTAACCTATGCCCCTACCCTATCTGCAGCCACTTTGACTTCTGTACTATGATCACTTTGCAAATAGTTTTCTTGAATTTCTTCTTCAGCAACTTAAAAAAGGTAAAGAGGATTTTGACGAAGATAAGGGTTGGGAAGATTAATCTTCCCATTCCAAATAAAGTTGTTTTGGGGATTGAATAATTATAATATAAAAAAACCATACCGAGATGTTTTGGTATGATTTTCTAAGCTAGACCCTCAACATAGTAAATCCATAACATTGGTTATGAAAGCTTGTTTTCATTAGACTCTTTATATTTATTTGCCATCTTTTCTATACGTTTACATCAATTATGGTTTAAAAAATGGTGAGCCAAAACAATGAATGACCTTGCATTTTTTCATCTATATTGATTAAGAATTCCAATTTCTTCCTTACGAATAAAAGTTTCACCTTCTTCCTCAATTCTAATCAAATCAAACTCATTAAGAAGATACTTTATCACCAACTTTAAATAATAATGGAATAAGTGCTAATAAAATAATTCCTACAACCAACGTAGATATTATTAACTCCTTCCATACAATCAAATTCTTTAAAAACATTTGATAAATAACTAATGAGTTTACTGGAATGTTAAGCAATAAGCCCGTAAGAAGTCCAGGTGCATACTTTTTCATTAAAACAGTTGCAATAAGATGTGGAAAAATAGCGTTGATAACCATAGAACCTAGAAAGCCAATGAAAATCCATTTTGCAATATCTGATTCTGGCATATATAAAAAACCAAATGCAGATAAATAAGCCAACATAGTTATAACAATGACAGCAAAATGAAATTCATTTGAGGTTACTGGCTTTTGAAACTTTGAAGGTTGTTGTGACCACTCAGGTAACCAAATAGCTTCCTCAATATTATGCAGTGTAATAGCAAAACAAAAAAATACTACGAAATAAACCATCTTTCATTTCCTCCTCGGTGCCACGTCTCTTAAAGGAATCAACCAATATGGTTTGGCAACATTATACTACATATGAGGGTGATCTGATTGGTGTTAAAAGACAGAAGAAGCTGCCTAAGTAGTTGCTTCTTTTTTATATGTGCAATAACGTGTTGTTGGTGTCAAGTTCGTATAGCTACACATACTTGATAGTCCAAGAGGATATCAGCATAGAATGATTAACAATTTCTGAAAACATCCCTTTGTTTAAACATAAGCAAAATCCCCATAAGTAACAGTACTTCCTATTGCTATGAGAAAAACTGAAAAACACCGTTCTGATGAGTAGAACAGTGTAAAAAAATATTCCTTATAGAACGGTTGTAATCTTTTATTTTATTATCTTATTTTTTTAATGACTCTGCTAATTTTAAATGTTGATTTCCTACTCAGGTCTATCCAATTTTAGTTAGAATATAGCTTTAATAGTTCTTGTACTGGAAAACTATTTGTATTGTTCACCTCAACAAAATATGCTAACTGCCATTTTTGTGTTTCGATAGCTTGTTTGCTAGTGGGATTATCCCATCTAGGGTAAACTCTAATTGCCATTTTTCCTTTTGTAGTAGCTGTTTTAAGGATATTTTGTTTTACAAGAACTTCTTTTGGAAAAACGAATTGCCCAAAATTATTACTAGTAAAAGTATTGATAACCAATAAATCAGTAGCCTTTTCATATGAAAAGGCTTGGTTTTTATTATCCCCATCTTTTTCCCAAAAAGCAACAAACTGTCCTATCTTGTTAGGTGTTTTTTTTGCTACTCTAAATCTAACCGATTTTGAATTTAGTTGAAATATACCAGCCCCATAATCTGAATTTTGAGCTTCTTCTCGAATAGCATTTATAGTTAAGTGATTTGGTTCATAAAAAATTTTATTTACATATGCTAACGCCTTATAAAATTCATCCACTGCTTTGTACTCCTTATTTTTTATACTACATAATCCAATACCTTCTTGAATAGAATGGCTAATCATTGAAGTTATCTTTCTTATAAGTGAAATCCCAATATAACTCTCCTTTCAGACTCAACAACAAAACTTTATGTTTAATTAAGGCTACGCATCGATCGACAAAAGGTTTCGAAATAATGAAGTTCCTCAAAAAAAGGTAAGTAAATCATGACTTGCATTTGGTGCCATGTCATGAACTCCTAAAGGAGATTTAATAACTCCAACAACAAAAAAAGATACCAATATGTTTTGGTATCTTCATCTAAATCGAGTCCCTCAACCTAGTAAAAACATATCATGAGTTACAAAAGCTTTTATTCAAAGCATCTGTTTATTTTATTTATACTTATTTTCATCATTTTTCATGAATTCTGGGCACAAATTGGGCACCTATTAGAGACCAAGGAACTCTACATATCATCAAGAAATATGTACTCATTGCCCTGCTGTCATTAATGTTAAGCCCTCGCTCTATGCCCCCCTGCATTCAGTATTCGATGTAACTTTGAAATAAAGTTTGATTAAAATCTTACACAAACCCTTATTTTTACAACACTTCATTTGTTTCAGCTTCCCTCGCGAATACCGGATCAATGCTCAGCTTTAAGATAGTCAACCAATTTCTCCGCACTGTTCTTAACATCTTCTTTTGAAAGGTGAAGTGTCCCATATTGTGTAAACGCAGGAAGAAAACGCATTCCTATATAGTTAGCAGTGACTTGAAACGGTCTGATAAGCTCGCTAATCGTGATATTATAGTCTCCGCCTGCTTGATAATCAGATTCCTGTGCGCCTAGGGAGATAGCTAAGAGTAGTTCTTTTCCATGCAATTTCGTTCCTCCAGTTCCAAAAGCCCAGCCATGTGTTAACACATCATCTTCCCATTGTTTGAGTAACGCGGGACTGCTGTACCAATACATTGGGAACTGAAAAACGATACGCTCATGATCTAACAGGAGCTGCTGCTCTTTTTCTACATCAATGATAAAATTAGGGTATTCACCGTACAGGTCATGAACCGTAATGTCATTCTCTTGTTTTAAACGATTCATCCAGGTTTTGTTGACAACAGACGTTTCCAAATTAGGGTGTATAACGATAACTAATGTTTTCATTTGACTGATCATCCTTTCTTCGCCGATTAGTTATTATTGCTTTTACGATAATGAATTGATTCTAATTTTAAAATATCAACTTTATTTACACTTATTTTATCATTTTTCATGAATTCAGGGCACAAATTGGGCACCGATTACATTTATAGCCCAAAAAAAGCTTAACCTTTTAAAAAAGATTAAGCCTTTTTAGTACCCTCATGCGCCTACCCTATCTGCAGCCACTTTGACTTCTGTACTATGATCACTTTGCAAATAAGTTATTGAAAATACACTACTTAAAATCACTGCTGCCAATAGAATCCGGCTGATTTTCATTAATAATCTCCCCTTTTTTAATTTTTCGTCTTGCTTCTATACTCATACGATAATATTCATTAGAGAGCATTAAATTTCCTTGTTCATGAAGATAATCAGTGACTTCAATCGAGTTTTCTGGGTCAGTTATGGAGTTAGGAGGTAAGCCAATACTTTCGGAACTTTGCATAATATCTAAAGAACGCCCACCACTTTCTTGCATGGTGAGCGCCATAATAATATTCACTTGGTCAAAAACACCTTTCTGACGGGCATATTTTTCGTACACAGCCCTAAATTCTTTCCACTTCCCCGGTGCAATGCCAACCGTTTCATATTCGCCATCTCCGCCGCCTCCTGCTTTAGTGAAATGGTTATAACCACTATTGCATGCGGTGAATAATAAATTATTTAAGTATAAACAAATAAACCATCATCATTGTAGAGACACCAGTAGATCATTTAAAAATAAACAAAATAATACCAAAGGTCTATAACCCTTGGTATTATTGGGATGCGGCCGAGAGGACTTGAACCTCCACGGGTTATTCACCCACTAGGCCCTCAACATAGTAAAATCATATCACTGGTTATGAAAGCTTGTTTTCATTACACTTTCTAACTTTGCTTTACATCATTTCTATAGGTTTGTATGAATTATGGTTAATAATTGGTGAGCAAAAAACACCCTTACTTCCTACTTCACTAACTCTCATTATGTTCACATGATATGCAATTAAGTTGTTAATTTTTCAGGAGTAAAAATGGAGTAAGTTTTCATTATAGCTACTATTCAATAATCCACCATAACGGTTTTTTATACAAAAAAAAGAACTAGTCATATTAAGCAACTAGTTCAATTTTTGTTAGGATTAGAATTTGATAACTCTATATTTATAATACTTTGATTTCCAGTCTAATTCTAAATGTGCATATAAGTGTGCACTAGAATGTGCAGAATATCTTGGATACCCTTTATAAACATCATAGATAACTGCAGTATGCTTCCATTTTTTAGACGATTTAGAGTACATCTGAATAACGTCACCTGTTTTCACATACTTTGAAACATCCTTAGGACTTGTTAAATTGTATACTTTATGTTTTTTTGTACCGGCCCAATATGTATAAAAATCCGAAACAACAGTCCACGAAGTTGAATATGTTCGTGCGGCACTTTTAGGCACTGATTGATTGTACCAACCTTTTGTTGTTTTATGATGACCACGATTAAAGCTGAATCCAGTAGTATTCATAGGCATTCCACCAGCTAAAACTACCTGTGAAGCATAGTTGGTGCAATCTCCTCCACCACTACTTTCGCCATAATATCCATATTTACTCGTCTTCTTATTCCAATTGTTAACCATGTATTTTTTTGCAGCCGATCTACTGTAACTAGACCCCAATTGAGTTACAAAAAAGGAATTAGAATTAGTACTTGCCATATAGTCAATTGGAATCTGACCTGATTCTTCTTTAATTTCTTCAACTTTTGCTTCAGCTTGTTTGTCTTCTTTTATATTTTCTTGTTGTACTTGTTTAACCGTTTCATTTTCAACTTGTTTAGGAAGATCAAAGTTTTCAACCTCTACTTCACCATTCTCATCCTTTTTTTCTTCTTGGGCGGCGTACTTAGCCAATTCCTCTAAATAAGTATCTGAATAGACTTCCATTAAAGAAAAGTTATAACCTGATTTTGTTATCTCATCGGCTTTTTCATTTATACCTTGAAGAAAATTAATGTAATCCTGAGAATTAATGTTATAATTCAAATGTTGTGCTTTTAAATACTTTTGGACTTCGGTTTCCCCTTGCTTAACTGTTAAGTTCTCATTTTCAGCTTCAGCTGCATGAGCATTATTAAGGAAAGTGAAACTCAAAGCTGATGTTACTATAAGACTAAGTGCAATTTTTTTCATTTGTTTCTCCTTATTTGAATTTATGGTACTATCATATAGTAATTACTTTATGAGGAAAAATCAATACATTTTTTGGAGGTTATTTATGAAAAAGGAGTATAAAAGACCTGTTTTATTTACAATTTTTGCTTTGGTTATTATTTTCCTAGTGTTTTTCTCATTAAAAATCTATAACCATTACAATCTCGTATATCCTAACTGGGAAGGTAAAAGTAAGGATCACAACTGGGAAGTAGTTTTTAAAAAGAATGAAGATGCTCCAAAAGAGTTTAGCGGGGAGATTCTTTGGATTGGTGATAAAGATAAAACTGATAAAACTTATATAGAATCCATAACAATAATGAAAGATAATAAAACACTTCTTGATACTTCAGATTTTAACAGCGATATCCCTATGAAAGATTATTCAGGTGGTACCTCTAGCGATGGATCAGCTAAAGAAAAATCATTTTCATTTTTAGAACGTTTAGAAGAATCTGATCTAAAGGGATCTAAGATAACGGTTCAAGTGAAATGGAAACAAGAGAAACAATCATTCAGTACTGAAAAGTTCGTTCTTTCAAAGAAAACTTTATTTAATCATTAATTCTTTGAATTTATTCTAACCAGTTCTTTATCTGAACTGGTTTCTTTTTATGAAATTCTTCAGTATAAAGGTTTTTTCGGAATTGAATGATTACAACATAAAAAACCATACCAAGATGTTTTGGTATGGTTTTCTATGATTGACCCTCAACATAGTAAATCCATATCACTGGTTATGAAAGCTTGTTTTCATTACACTCCTTATATTGATTTGCCATTTTTCTATACGTTTATATGAATTATGGTTAAATATTGAAAGAGTGATGAACATTTACACTTCAAAAAGTATAAAACACAAAGCACAAGAAATTATTAAAAAAAATAAAACAAACAATGTAAGTATCATTTGTAACAATTTAAGAATTTTTCATTTAGAAAGTGATCTAGGCAACGTAAATGGCTTCCTTCAATACTGTGAAGAGGAAGATGAGTACATTATTCACATCAATGAAAATGCCAGTTACAGAAATTTTATTATTGCCCATGAACTTGGGCACTTTTTCCTTCACAAGAAATTGAATTCTTTTAAATTGTCAAATTGTTCACTTATCTTGGAAGAAAAGTTAGAACATCAGGCCAACATATTCGCTTCTGAACTTTTGGTGACTGATAAAATGATTCGAGATGCAAATATCAACTTCAATGAATATACGTTAAACGACATTGCAACCTATTTTAAAGTCCCTACTTTTGTAATCAGACATAAAATTGAGCAGCTGAAATTTTCTTCTTCAAGAGGTTTCAACGTTTTCGATAATAAACTAATAGCACAATTCTAAGGAGCAAAATAATGTCTATAAGGAAAACTAAAGATGGGAGATATAGAATCGACGTTAGTCTTGGTTTTGATCCAGTAACAGGAAAACGCAAAAGAAAAACAATGACCTTAAAAACGAAAAGGCATGCTGAAGAAATGTATCATGCAATAAAAAAAGCACACAGTGATGGTTTGCTAATAAGCCATAAGGAAGTCAGTTTCCCTACACTAGTAAGTATTTATTTGGAGCAATGTAAGCTTCACCATAAGCCTAATTATTATAATATTGAAAAATACACAATAGAAAAACATATCATACCTCATTTTGAAAATTGTATTGTCAAAAAAGTTACTCATAATGAAATTCAAACTTTCAAAAATCACTAATTGATAAAGGACTTGAAAATAAGACAATAAACAATACAATGATTATTCTCAGCAAAATTTTTGATATAGGCATCGTAGAAGATGTTTTAATCAAAAATCCATGTGCAAAGGTGAAAAATTTAAGTGTCGTCAAAAAACAGATGAAGTTTTGGACTCCTGATCAGTTCAAAGAATTTATTAGTCTCATAGAAAAAGATGAATTTATTTTTAAAGTGTTCTACACTACCGATTATCTGACTGGGATGCGCTTAGGAGAAATTTTAGCGCTTCAATGGAAAGATTTAGACAAGTTTAGAAGAGAAATCAATGTATACAAAGCTCTAACATATATAAACCAAGAATATATAATTACAGCTCCCAAAACTAAAAATTCTATTCGCCGTATAAGTATCAATTCAAAACTTATAACATTGCTTGATGAGTGGAGACGATATCAGAAGGAAATCTTTGATGAACTAGGAATTCATCAATCAGAAGAAACTTATATGTTCCAATACAAAGATAGACCGCCTACCAAAGATATTTTCAGCAGAAAAATAAAACAGATTTGTCAAAGAGGAAATGTTGAGCCTATCCGTTTCCATGATTTGAGGCATTCACATGTAGCCTTGCTTATCCATCAAGGGGAAGATTATTTAGTAATAAAAGAACGGTTAGGACATAGTTCCGTATCTTTTACAATGAATACTTACGGACATCTTTTTCCTAATAAACAGAAGGAAACTGCTGACCGTCTAGATGACTTTCTCTAAATCACTCGGATTTCAAAGGAGTAAAGATTCCCAATGAATTGAGACTTATTCATATCCCCAGCAAGGTTTCAAATGATTAATCTTCTTCAGATTATGAATCTCATTACAATTTGAGTTTTTTTAATATTTATCAGAGTAATCAAACCAATTTTCCTCAAAGAAAAAAGAGATAAGAATAAACTCATCTCTTTTTTCTGACTAGTTAGACTATTAAACTCATTATTTAAAACTTAATGTGAGAAATGGTATTATACAACCTCATTTAATCCGAGTAAAGTTCTCCATGACAACCATTAAGTTCGGATTGATAACCCAGTTTGACGTAGGGGGATATTCCCACATCTCAGCTTGATCTCCTAAAATTTTTAGTTTAACCCCTCCACTAAAATAGAACGCTTGATATACAAATTTGGAACAATAAAGATCTTTCCAATCTCTTAAAGCAGAAGAAGAAACAATCCTATAGTTATACTTTGCTCCTACATTATAACTCGCCCAATATCCAGCACCTGTTGCTATGCTAGAATTCTTGTAACGCATTACATTATATCCTCCGTCTTGCTTTTTAAACCAATCACTTAACTTAGAGCTTTTTACAGTGCTTCTTCCTTTATATACTTCCACTGCAGTAGCACCATCTCCCCCAACTATTGCAGCGTGTCCAACAAAGTAATTGTCCAATGACTTTTTCGAGATCAATACATCTCCAGCTTTTGCTGTTTGACCATTGCTGTATTTTACTGCTTGTGCTGAATGCAATCCGTTAGTAAACAAACATCCTAAAGCAACAAAGAAAATAGTTAAAATCCTAGCAAACAAAACGTATTTCCCCCTTCGATTTGTCATTCATTTTTATTAAGAATGGGATCTTTGGCTTTACTAAGATCCTCCTTTCCTTCAAACGTTATTTTGCCGTTATTCGAAATGTAGAAATAATGTATGTTAGGCTCGTTTTTATATATAACTCTAACCAAAATCCCATAATCTCCAACCTTAGATCGAATACCTTTAACTTCTTTGATATCTTCTTTTTTCTTATCCTCTTCATTGATCAAATAATTTTCAGTTTCAGATGCAATTTTCTTGGCTTGATAATCATAGAAATAGTTTACTGAAAAGAACCCAATTACAATTAACGCAACTATTACAATAATAATTAAAGCTATTTTCTTATTCATTAAGTGATCCATCTCCTTTTCCAAACATTAAGAGTACTTGTATAAAATGGGATGTTGAGACAATTGTACACTATATCTCTATCAATGTTAACCCTATTCCTAAAAATGTTTACATTGTTTTCACAAAGGATTCAGTTTTAAGACCTTTCGAAGAAAATGCAAGAATAAATAACACTTTCCTACTAAAGATGGAAAGTTGCTTCTATTCGATTATTTTTTCTAAGCAACTGAACTAAAAGGGGAAATAATCTTTTTTTAGGCATATGGATTCAGTTTCTCTCCCCCTTCCCCTTGCTTCTGCTTATATTGTCACTAATCCTGTATGAGAGGCCTTCCTCTATAAATTATCTGTTATAATAAAACTTTCCAAAACTTTTTAAAAGGGGATGAGTAATGATGACACTCTGGCTAATGACAGCTATTTTCTGTGTTATTATTGTGGGCATTTCTTTATTATTTAAAAAAAAGAAATCTCCTCTACAGTATGGTATCCCATCAATTTTAATGGTGCTCAGTATAATCTTATTTATTGTAAGTTTCATTGTTGGTAGATGGGAAGGAATAGGGATAGGGGCTATCAGTGTCTCTCTGTTTGTTTCATCAGTAATCGCTTTGATCGTTATAAGCGTTTTAGGATTTTTGAAGGATTAAAGAAAAGCCTGGCTAAATCAATAGCCAGGCACTCTTTTAACAGCCTTTAGGTCCAAAATACATTTTAATTCCAAATGCAGCCCAGGTTACTTCATTTCTTACACATTCAACTAGCATTGTGTCACACTTACACTTCCTCAACCCATTACCATAGCATCTATCGTGTAACACACAGCAACTATCGGTATAATTGATTGTTTTTCCGCCGCCATGATCTCCGTTGTAGCCACAATTTCCACCGCAATGTTGATATCCCCCTGGCAAACATCCATTTGAATTCCACCATTTTTTTGTTTTGAAATCCCCTGAGGTTTCCCCCGAATCCATAAAGTTTCCCGTATCTTGAGGAATATAATTAGGATCATTAGGCAAAGGCTCAGTTATATCTGGTAGTTGTGATTCTGGATAATCAGCAGAAAGTGTATCTATTTCAATTTCTCCTTCTGTATTAAATGTAATACCTAGTAGATAATGCGAATCAGTTTTATCTGTTATTAAAACCTGAGCCACTTCTTTATACTCTACTGGTAATTCATAATCATTTAGTTCATGATACGCAATTCGTACAGTTTTTGGCTCATTAATAAAGACAATTTGTTTACCTGAGACCACATATCCTTCCTCAAGTTCAATGTCACTTTTATAAGCATTGTCAACTTTTAAATTTTCTTTTGAAATTGTTTGTTCATTATTGAACTGCTGGTTAACCACTACTAATAGATCATCAAATGAACTGTCATTAAATGCCCTTTCTTTAAATTCTTGCAGTTCTTGACCCTCCATGTAAACACCATTTAAAATTTGCAAATATCCCAACTCCTTTATAATTTTTAGAGGCACTAACTGCTCTTGCTGATTATTGCCTCCTGATCTACAAAGTGAATTGAGTATATGAAAAGTAAACTCTTTTTAAAAATTATTCAAGCTCATTTTCATGGATAATTGCAAACTCCCAAAAACCAGGAACATCTTGAAGGCAGAGCCAGTTTAATTTACTCAACATTTTAGCTATTATTTCTTGTTCAAAATCTTCTCTTTCTTGAAAAGAAACATTATATAAACATTTTTTGATAAGGGGTGCCATCATCTTTATTATTTCTTCTTTCTCTTTTTGAGAAAGAACATTTTCATCTTTACACAAAAAATCCACTTCAATTTCCTCCTAATCTTCTTGATTACAAGTCTGTTTCAATTTATTAAGGCTTCTTTTGTAGATATTAAAAACGTTTTGCCTTGAGTCTCCTAGAAAAGTAGCTATGTCTTGGAGAGTTAGACCTTCTATATACATTAAATTTAGAATTTTTTTCTGTTTTTCATTGAGATTTGTATAAGCCTGATGTAATTGTGGATCTGTGATACATTCATCCAAGCTGATACAACACTTTGTAAGAGTATCGACTTCAGTCTTATCTGGAATAGTTTCTATTCTAGATGCAGTTATTTCTTCATCTTGTTTTAATGGAGCATCTAGTGTAAGTAAAAATCTTTGCTGCATTCTGCGGTTTCGCTTGTCAAAATCAATTGAAGATACTTTAATCATTGTGGTTAGGTACTTAAGGATACGCGCTTTTTTATAAAACTTTTTGAATCTCTGATCTAATAACTGTTGATTTTGTAGAGTAGGATGTTCGGTGGCCTTTTTAAAAACTTTTTTGTTTGTAGAGTTTGTAAGAAATTTTTTAACGATTGGTTCATTCAAAAATTGAAAATTTAACAATGTTTGTTTGCTCATGAAAAATCACCTCTACCTATTTAGTGAAATTAAATTAGAAGAAGTAAACGATTATGTAAAATTAGGGAACGTATGTTCTATTTTAAACTAATGATTATATTTTTTCAATTTTTCATGAGAAATTTAGGAAATAGTTAAAAGTTTATAAAGAACGTTTACATCCATGGTGGATTTTTCACTTTATTTGGTACAGATGGCAGTATAGCCAAGTGGTAAGGCAAAGGTCTGCAAAACCTTTATCATCGGTTCGAATCCGATTGCTGCCTTTAATTTCAATTTAGGAAGGTGAATATTAATGAAACCAAATATTATTGTTTTTACAGCTGCTAATTGTATTTTTTGCAAGAAACAAAAAGAATGGTTAGATAAACTTTCTATTGAATACCTTGAAAAAAAAGTAGAAGTTGAAAAACACAAACGAGAACTATTAGAAAGAAAGGTTTTAGGGGTACCCTTTACCATTATTACTTTTGAAAGAGAACCAAAAGAAATTACTGTTGCAGGATTTAATGTTAATAAATTAGAGAGTCTTCTATTGGGGGATTAAAATGAAACAATTTGATAATTCACTGAATCAGTATTATCAATTGAAAAAAGATTTATTGTTAGTTGCTCAAAAGTTAAACTCATGCAATATTGAAGATAAAGAGATGTATCAAGATATTGTGCTCTGTTACAGTAAACATTTGAAAGAAATAAATAGGTTATTAGAGAAAAAGTATGGTCTGAAGTTGTGTTCTGATGAGGAGTGACTTTGAATGCCTAATATAGTTTTAGATGCGGGTCATGGAGGTAACGATAGTGGGGCTACAGGCAATGGTTTGATTGAGAAAAATTTAACTTTGGACTTAGTGTTAAAAGTAGAACAACATCTAAAAACAAAGCAGAGCGTGATAGTTCATCTAACTCGAAATACTGATGAATTTGTGTTTTTAAATAAACGATCACAGATTGCAAACAAACTAAATAGTAACCTCTTTGTTTCTCTTCATCATAATGCAGGTGGGGGAACAGGATTTGAATCATACATCTATCCTGGTCTAAAGAATACTATCACAGGACAAATCCAACAAGAGATGCATAAAGATATTATAAACTTTTTAAAACTGCAGGGTATGAATGATAGAGGACAACGTGAAGCAAATTTTGCGGTTTTGAGGCAAACTAAAATGCCAGCTATTTTGTTGGAGAATCTTTTTTTAGATTCCAAAAAAGACGCGTCTCTTTTAAAGAAACCGACATTTATTGAAGAATTGAGCCAAACAATGGCTAATAGTATTGCCAGTATCGCAACTAACCTTTAAAAAGGAGGGAGTTGCTTGAATTTATCTACTGAAACGCTTATTGCTATCATTGGAAATTTTGGTTTTCCTATATTAGTTGCTGTTTATTTACTAACACGGCTAGAGAGCAAATTAGATGCATTGACGGAAGCAATTATTGAACTCAAAAACAAAAAATAATTAAGAAAACCAGTTCGGGAAATGCTTACTGTGGCGGCTAACATTTCAAAGAACTGGTTTTTTTGCGGATATATTAAAGTACTATACGTTTATATGAATAATTCCCCTAGGAAACACAAACCGCAATACCAACTTACTTTAAGTAACTGGTGAGTATTGGTGAGCAAGCCTTCTTCCCTAGCCATATTTTCCGCATAAAAAAATAATACCAAAGGTGGTTAAACCTTTGGTATTATTGGGATGCGGCCGAGAGGACTTGAACCTCCACGGGTTATTCACCCACTAGGCCCTCAACCTAGCGCGTCTGCCATTCCGCCACGACCGCGTGATCATTAAATTGTGTTTGTGCTGGTTTATTAGGCTCTTAACCTAGCAAAACCTATTTGCGTGCACTTTGTAATTAAAGTGCGGGTGAAGGGACTCGAACCCCCACGTCGTAAGACACTAGATCCTAAGTCTAGCGCGTCTGCCAATTCCGCCACACCCGCAAAAAGACAAATGGTGAGCCATGAAGGACTCGAACCTTCGACCCTCTGATTAAAAGTCAGATGCTCTACCAACTGAGCTAATGGCTCTTACTATTTAATTTCATAAAATAAAAATGGCTGGGCTAGCTGGATTCGAACCAACGCATGACGGAGTCAAAGTCCGTTGCCTTACCGCTTGGCTATAGCCCAACGAAAATGGAATGACCCGTACGGGATTCGAACCCGTGTTACCGCCGTGAAAGGGCGGTGTCTTAACCGCTTGACCAACGGGCCGATGGTTGAGAACTTATATCGCAATCTTATGGCGGAGAAGGAGGGATTTGAACCCTCGCGCCGCTTACGCGACCTACACCCTTAGCAGGGGCGCCTCTTCAGCCACTTGAGTACTTCTCCAAATATGGCTCCACAGGCAGGATTCGAACCTGCGACCGATCGGTTAACAGCCGATAGCTCTACCACTGAGCTACTGTGGAATAATGAGACAAGATTCATTATATCAGGTTTGTCATTCAGAGTCAAGAGGTAAATATTTTTTGTTTATCTCTCGTGACGACTTTTATAATGTAACATAGGCTTGCCAGTTTCGTCAACCTTTTTTACGAAAAAATTCTTTTTATTTTCCCGCGGCATTTTCCGCATCTGTATCTGTCAGGATTCATGGCGCGTCTCTTTATATACTGTTGGCCGCAAGCCGTACATATATACCTATATGTTTTGTTGCTTTCTGTTTTTTTCTTTAGAGGCGTACAGAAGCGAGGCGCATTGACTTGCTGGAGAAGCGCTCTGAAATCTTTGTCCCTGTGCTTGTATCCTTTTCCTTCAAGGTGAAGATGATAATGGCAGAGCTCGTGCTTAATAATGCCAATCAGTTCCTCCCTCCCATGTTCAATCAAATATTTTCTGTTCAATTCGATGTTATGAGAGGTTAACAGGTATCTTCCGCCAGTCGTTTTGAGTCTGTCGTTGAAAACAGCCTGATGGCGAAACGGCTTTTTGAAATATGTGTTAGAAATATCCTCTGTAAGCTTTTGCAGCTCTTTGTTATCCATGGTGCACCTCACTAAAAAAACATTGAACGGGACAATTCACTGTTCGCATACAATAGGGTAATCACCGCCCCTCTTATGATAAAAGCTGAGGAGGAATGAGCCTATGCCAAATTGGCTGAAAAAGCAGATGCAAAAAGCGTTCCTTGAAAAAGATAATTACCAAATTAAACTGCTGAATCAATGCTGGTATTTCTATAGGAAAAAACACTGCTCGTAAGCAGTGCTTTTATTTTACCATAGACAGTGACACTCTGCCTTTTTGTACATCGACACCGTCAACCCAAACCGTCACGATGTCACCGACGGATACAACATCAAGCGGATGCTTGACGAATTGATTGCTGAGTTTTGAAATGTGCACAAGCCCGTCCTGTTTGACTCCGATATCAACAAACGCTCCGAAGTCCACTACATTGCGCACGGTGCCCTGCAGCTCCATTCCTTCTTTCAGATCCTCCAGCTGAAGAACGTCTGTTTTCAGCAGAGGCTTAGGCACCTCATCACGCGGATCACGTTCAGGTCTTGTCAGCTGTTCACAAATGTCTTTCAGCGTAATTTCACCGATTCCCAGTTCTTTTGCTGTTTCAGAAAGCTCCAGTTTGTTGATTTTATCCTTCAATTCCGCTGTGCCGATTTGCTCTGTTGAAACACCAAGCTTTTTCAAAAGCGTTTTTGTTTCTTTATAGCTTTCCGGGTGGATTCCTGTTCTATCCAAAGGCTCTGTCCCTTCCTGCACTCTTAAAAAGCCGATACATTGTTCATAGGTTTTCGCGCCGAGCCTTGGAATATCTTTCAGTTCTTTTCGATTCGAAAATTTACCGAGCTCTTCCCGCTTTTTGACAATGTTGCCCGCTACGGACTTTGATAATCCCGCTACATACTGAAGCAGCGCCGCGGAAGCTGTGTTGACATTTACTCCTACCTGGTTTACGACTGTCTCGACAACAAAGCGCAGGGATTCATTTAAGCGTTTTTGGCTGACGTCATGCTGATACTGCCCCACTCCTACAGATTTTGGGTCGATTTTGACGAGTTCCGCAAGCGGATCTTGAAGTCTCCGTGCGATGGATACTGCACTGCGTTCCTCGACCTGAAGCTCAGGGAATTCTTCTCTGGCAAGCTCAGAAGCCGAATAGACGCTTGCCCCCGCTTCATTGACAATCACATAATAAATATCACGCGGCGTGTCCTTCAGCACATTCACAATGAATTGCTCTGTCTCCCTGGAGGCCGTGCCGTTTCCAATCGCCACCATTTCCACTTGATACTTTTCAAGAATCGCTTTCACTTTCTCATGAGCTTCCTTCGTTTTTTTGACAGGTGCATGCGGGTAAATCACATCAATTTTTAAGACTTTCCCGGTTTCATCTGACACTGCCAGCTTACAGCCTGTTCGGAAAGCCGGATCTACACCGAGAACCGTCTTGCCTTTCATCGGCGGCTGAAGGAGAAGCTTTCTGAGGTTCTCAGAGAAAATATGAATCGCCTGTTCATCCGCTTTTTCCGACAGCTCTTTTCTGATTTCACGTTCAATGGCAGGCTGAATCAGTCTTTTGTAGCTGTCTTCAATCGTTTCCTGCAAGATTTCTTTTACAGACGTTGAACGGTTTTTGATGATTTGCTTTTCTAAGTAAGCCTTAATGTGATCTGCTGGCGGTTCGATAGACACCTTTAAAATGTCTTCTTTTTCGCCGCGGTTCATGGCAAGCACTCTGTGCGGAACGACCTTTGCGATTGGCTCTTCATACTCGTAGTACATTTCGTACACGTTTTTTTCATCTGTGTCTGCTGATTTTCCGGCAGCTGACTTGATCGTTCCTTTTTTAAAGGTTTCCTGGCGAATCCATTTTCTGAAATTCGGTTCGTCTGAAATTTGTTCCGCAATAATGTGCTTGGCGCCTTCAATGGCTTCTTCTCTGGTGAACACTTCTTTTTCTTCACTGATATATTGGTCTGCTGTTTCTGCAAGGCGGTTATCTTGCGGAAGGGTCATAATATAGTCGGCAAGCGGCTCAAGGCCTTTGCTTTTGGCGACTGTCGCTTTCGTTTTGCGCTTTTGTTTATACGGACGGTAGAGGTCTTCTACTTCCTGAAGTTTTACGGATTGGTCAATTTTGCGTTTTAATTCATCTGTTAGTTTATCCTGCTCGGCGATTAGCCTGATGACTTCTTCTTTTCGCTGATTCAGGTTTTGTATGTATTGCCATCGTTCAGAAATGGTCTGAATCTGAACCTCGTCCATTGAACCCGTCTGCTCTTTTCGATATCTGGCGATGAACGGAACTGTGTTGCCGTCCTCAAGCAGGCGGATGACGCTTTCAACATGTTTTTGTGATAAACCTATTTCTTTCGCAATTTGCTGTTTCAAAAGGGCTGACGTTTCCATGTAACCATAGCCTCCAATTTTGTCGTTCTTTCTCTAGTGTATCAAAAACAGAAAAAAACACATAAAAAAAGACAGCTGCCGCTGCCCGTATTTTTATTCATTTTTCAAGAGTTCCTGTAAGCCGCTTAGAAAGTTCTCTTTTATCATGGCTGCTTCAAAAAAAGATTGGTCAATCCGCTCGACAATCGGCAGAGCAGAGGTTACTCTTTCCTCTCCTGTTTCTGTTAATGACAGAAGAACTTCCCTTTTATCCTGAGGATTTTTGCTTCTTTGGATAAATCCCTTTTTCTCAAGCGTCCGCACAACCTCTGATACCATCATGATATTGGTCTGGCTGAAGCCTGCGAGTTTTTTTTGCGTGACGGTTTCTCCATGAGCAATCATATACTTGCATGAGGTCAGGAGAACAAATTGAACGTGGGTAAGGTCATGCTCAGCCAATGCTTTCCCTACTTTCCGCTGCCAGCTTTGTGTGACCTGCCATAATAAAAAACCTGGACTTGTGTTCGGTCCGCTAAATTCAGAGTGCCATTTCACTTATATTACTCCCATCGCTTGTGATATTGTCAAAAAATCATTTTTGCTGATTTCAAAGTGCCCTCTTCGAAATAAAAGCCCGAGATGATTTGTTTCCTGAACAAATTCCAACTGAGATTTAATATCGTAAAAACCTATTTTTTCACACGGAAAGTAATCAATGTCTAACCGGTATGGGATAAAGTCCGGAGCCATTTGATATTGATAGACGTTTCCGCTCTTCACTTTTCCGATAGCGGTAAAACATCGCAGCAGCCTGCCGTCCGGATATGCATCTCGCGGAGAATAATAAATAAGCCAATCATTCTCTTTCATCCTGGCAAGAGGCGCTTTTTTACCGTGGCATACTTGGGCAAATCCGCCGGCGGTCCCTTTTAAAACATGCTGCTCTGACACGACGCCAATCCAATATTTTGTGTTCATCTTAGCATTCCTTTGCAAAGACGGACAAGGCAGTTGACTGACTCTGGGATGTCTTTAGACAGTTCCTGCCCGATTTTTCCTCCCCATTTTTTTGCTTCTGCGCCTTCCAATACAACCCCATGCGTGATGTTTAGTCCCTCTTGTCGCTTTTGCAGTACATGATAAAATTCCATTTTTACATTTGTATTCGGAAGGTGGGATATGACAGAAAATGATTGATGCTTCTCCACATGTTCAAGCCAAAATGGAACTGTATTTCCTCGCAAAAGCAATGCTCCTTCCGTTTCATTTTGAAACGGTCCTTTCAGAGAAGCTGATGTGATGCCCGCATCCCACTGTTTCCAGGATTCTGGGTGCTGATAATATTTCCAGATTTCTTCTGGTGCCGCATCTGATATTGCAGTGTATTCATATTTCCACATTTGTAATCCCCCTAGATAATAAGTACACTTATCAATTATAATAAGTGCGCTTACTAATAGTCAATCACAAAAAAAGAAGCCGGCTTTCCCAGCTTCTTTTTTCTGCTCTTCTAGGACAGCTGCCCAAGAATATATGTCAGATCGTCTTTTCTTGATGTCGTGTACATTTTCAGTGAATTCGATATGTCTTCTACCGATTGGCCTTTTTTTAAGTGGGAGCGGATATCGGGTACGTTGAGTCCATCTGTATGTATAATGAACTTAGAACCCTTTTCATAGGTAGCGGTGTGCGTTTTGTATTTTTGCGGCTTGCCTGATAAATAGCCTGAAATCGGCAGAGGATAAAAGCTTTCACCAGACGGGGAATGCAGGATAAAACGTACATTTCCGACGGAGCAGTACGTAAACTGCCTTTGTTCAAAGTTGATTTTTAAGATAGAAGCTGTCGCCCCTCTTTTGTTTCTCATCGCCTGATTACAGCGTTCGATAATGCTTTGTACGTCTTCGTTCGCATAGTTTTCCACTAAGTCTTTGATTGCTGAAGAAGATTCGTTGGCAAGCGATCCGCTTCCAAGACCGTCAGCTACCGCACAAATTAATTCTTTATCATCAGCTTTCATAAAAAAGCTGTCGCCGCAAATGGATTTTCCTTCTTTATTCAGTTGGTATACAAGGGTTTGAATATGCTGGTTTTCTTCAACCTGGATCATTACATTAACTCCATGGAGGGATCTTCAATCAAGGCCTCTCTGAGCTTCTTCACAGCTTTGCGCTGCAGACGCGAGACGTGCATTTGAGATATACCGAGAATGTCCCCAGTTTCTTTTTGGCTTTTGTTTTGAATGTACGTTAGGTCTATGATTTGTTTTTCACGGTCTGAAAGGACATGAAGCACGCTTTGCAGCATCATTTGCTGGTTCACCCGTTCATATCCATCCTCCTGTGATCCGACGATATCGAGAATGGTAACTGTGCTTCCGTCCGCATCTGCTTCAATGCTGTGATCTACAGATAAGGCTTGATAGCTTTTGCCCATCTCCATGGTTTCAAGAACCTCTTCCTCTGATACATCGAGGAATTCAGCAATCTCTTCCACTTTCGGCGACCTTTGTGTTTCTGTCGTCAGCTGATCGACCGCCATTTTGATTCTCGGGCCCAGTTCTTTGATTCGTCTCGGAACATGAACGCTCCACGTCTTATCTCTAAGGAAACGTTTAATCTCCCCGATAATTGTCGGAATCGCAAAAGCTTCAAACGATTTGCCCACCACGGGATCGTAGCGTTTTATTGCGCCGAGAAGCCCGATCATGCCGACCTGGCGGAGATCTTCGTGGAAGCTTTTGCCTTTTGAGTATTTCTTCGCAAGCATATCAACCAGATTTGTATACACCTGCACAAGCGTTTCCTGTGCCTGTTCATCTTGTTTTGTTTGGTAATCGCTTATGAGCCGATCGACTTCATCCTTAGTTAGTTTCGTAGTTTTTGATGGTTGTGTCATGATCAACTCGCTCCCCATTTAAATACTTTGTCATCGCTACGGTGACGCCGGAGTTGTTTTGCACTCTGACTTCATCCATGAGCGTTTCCATTAAATATAGACCGAGCCCTCCTTCTGATAATTGATCGACTGTGTGTGAAGGTGTGTACGGTCCAAGATCCTGCTGCTTTTCATCAAAATCAAAGCTGTCGCCTTCATCCGCCACAATGACCTCTAAACGATCCTCGAACACACCGAATCGGATTGACACTTCCCCGTTTTTGTCTTCTTTATATGCGTGCTGAACCGCATTTGTACACGCTTCACTCACTGCGATTTTCAAATCTTCAATCTCATCGTACGTATAGCCCATTCTGCTAGCGACGCCTGACAGAGTCAGCCGTATGATCCCTACGTATTCAGGCTGGGCCGGCACTTTCATTTCGATGTAATCAGCTTTGTTCTTCATTGCACTCCACCTTCTGACTTTGCAGAAATATCAATGATGTCCTTTAGACCTGTAATTTCAAACAGACGGATCAGGCGGTCAGACAGATTTTCAAGCTTGAGCGATCCGCCTTGTTTTTTCACTGTTTTAAATACACCTACAAAAACGCCAAGTCCGGTACTGTCCATGTAGCTGACATCCTTCAGGCAAATCCTTAAGTCAGCGCCTTGTTCTGCCAGAGGAACGAGTTTTTCTCTGAGAACCGGAGCTGAATACACATCAATTTCTCCTGCAATGTTTACTT
Organism: Bacillus sp. PAMC26543; assembly: GCF_014250375.1. Lineage (NCBI taxonomy): Bacteria > Bacillati > Bacillota > Bacilli > Caryophanales > Bacillaceae > Bacillus > Bacillus sp. PAMC26543. The sequence continues at coordinate 3,619,993 of NZ_CP060193.1, forward strand.
GTATATCATTCACATTCTGTCGCACATCAACATTTATATTCATTCATATCACCTCAAAGTATCCTTTAAATCATAGTTGTTGTATACCCTCGGCTGGCAAACGCTAAACCTTTCTTCTTAAAACAATTAACGTAAAATCATCGTGAAGCTGAAAATCCTGCAATTTGAGGAGGCTGTCATATATGTTTTTGACCATTTCCTGCGCAGAGCAACACATATGTTCCTCAATGAGCTTCTGTATATCAAGACGCTCCAAGAAACCGTTTTCTGTCCTGCATTCTGTAACGCCGTCAGAAAATAAAACAATCATATCTCCCTTTTCGAGATACTGGTCAAATTGCCGGTAGTCATAATCCTGCGAGATCCCGAGAACCAGCCCTTTAGCTTCTAAATCGTAAAATGCATTGTCTTTTTGAGAATAGTAGAATCCCGGTTCATGTCCCGCTGAAGCGTATGTAAATCGATGACTGTCCGTATTGTAATTGGCATAAAACATCGTAATAAACATACTGGCATCAACGTTTTGTTCAACAACACGATTCAAGTTTTTCAGCACCTGTGAAGGGTGAATGCCCGTTTCCGGCAAAGAATCCATCGCGTATTTAATCATAGACATACATAAAGCTGCCGGAATTCCTTTGCCGATGACGTCAGCAATGGCAATATTAATGGACTCTTTGTCTTTAACAAAATGGTAATAATCACCGCTCATCTGTTTGGCGGGCACACTGATCGCGCCGATGTCCAGCGCTTCTTCCTCCGGAATTTTTGTTCCCAGAAGCGTCTGCTGTACATTAGCTGCGATTTCAATTTCTGATTTAATTTCCTGCTGTATCCCTCTGAGGGTTTGATGCTCCTGATAAGCCATTCCATATCCAATCATGACTTCTATTAAAAAATCCAGCGAATGAAAAACATCTTCCGGGAGACTCGGATACAGCTCCTTCAGCACTTTTCGGTGAATACTGATGATTTCTTCCGGCGGAATTTGATGCTCGATTGTTTTTCGGCTGAATTTTTGGGCTTGATATAAAGATGTTTCTGTTAATTCGGCTATATATCGGTTAAGCAGCTGATGGTACCGCTGCTCAATAACCTCCCTAAAATCCACTTTCTAACCTCCTACCGAAGCCATTTTATGGCTTGTATCTCTGTTCCTTCCCCCGCTACGGAATTTAAGCTAAATTCATCCATCAGCCTTTTCACGCCGGGAAGTCCCGCTCCCAGTCCGCCTGACGTTGAAAACCCGTCTTCCATGACTTTTCGGATATCAGGAATCCCCGGCCCTTTGTCTTCCGCTATAATTTTCAGGCCCTTTTTTCCTCTGTCTGTGACCTGTTCAATTCCAATCTGGCCCTTGCCGGCATATAAATAAATATTTCTGGCTAATTCTGATATAGCCGTTGTGATCCTTGCCTGGTCTACTGTGCCGAAACCCAGCTCTTTTGCAACGTTTCGCCCAAGCTGTCTGGCGGCCACGATATCCCATTCTGTCATGATCTTTACACAGGATTGGTCGTTCATTCGCTATTCCCCCAATTCCCGCTTCAATGTCTCAAGCCCTTGCTCTAAGTCGAGCGCCGTTTCGATTTCCTCAAGCGCAATTCCAAGTTCAATCAGCGTCACCGCAACGGCGGGCTGAATGCCGGTTAAGACAACTTTTGCGCCCATTAACTTAGACATTGTGATGACATCACCCAGCACTTTGGCGATAAATGAATCAATCATATCCACAGATGTCAGGTCAATGACGACCCCGTTTGCACCTGTTTCGTATATTTTATTTAATAAGTCTTCTTGAAAGGTTAATGCGGTTTGATCATCTAGTTCCCATTGAATAGATACTAATAAGCAATTATACAGTTTCAAGATCGGGATTTTCGGATGTCTCACAATATTATTCCCCCAATGAAACGATTTTTCGATCCGTCATTTCCAATGCTGTTTGAATTCCTTTTTGCAGGGTATTCTTAGTAATAACTTGGGATAAATCAATGCCCAGATTGACGATGGTCTGAGCAATTTCCGGACGGATTCCGGCGAGCAGGCATTTCGCTCCGACAAGCCTTACCGCTTCAGACGCCTGAATAATATGATGGGCAACCATCGTATCGACGACAGGCACACCGGTAATATCGATCAGCACGACTTGGGAACGGTGTTTGACAACGCCGTTAAGCAGATTCTCCATAATTCGTTTTGCGCGTTCCGTATCAATCGTTCCGACCAGCGGCATGACCGTTATATTTTCAAAAACCGGGATCAGCGGCGCAGAAAGCTCCTGCAGTGCGATTTTTTGCAGGGATACTGTTTTTTCCCATGAGATGGAGTACTGATTAAAAATTTCTGTATTAATCGGACTGAAGAAGCGGTCAATCTGCCAGATTAATTCCGTACTCTCTTGATCTGGCAATCTCTTATCGTTCATCTTCGTGTAGAGACGCTTCCAGAATTCAGCAAGCGCCGTAGCCAGAAACTTCAAAGAAAGTCCGATTTGGACGGCTCTCAGCGCCAGTTCGCTGATTTGGCTTTCAGCAGCGCTCTCATCATTAACAGATGAAAGCAGAATGTCGATATATTCTTTAGATATATTTTCATAAACTTGGTCAGTCAGCTGATATGATTCTTGTTCACTTAATTCTTTTAGTGTGTCAGTCCACAATTGAAGCAGTTCATTTTGATTCTCGGCTATGAACTGATAGACAGTCTGATTCGACATCAAATTCGCTTACCTCCCGATAAAAAACAACATATTTTTTCTTATTCCACTATTATATCGTTAATGTTTTTTGAAAACAAAAAAAGTTGCTCTATTTGAGCAACCAGGTAAATATTACTAAAAATCAATGAGTGCCAAACTGATCTGTAAGGCTTCATCAACCTTATCCATCATTTCATCATCCAGATGAGTAATCTTATCCGTTAACCTTTGCTTGTCAATCGTCCGAATTTGCTCCAGCAAAATAACGGAATCTCTTTCAAAACCGTAGCGTTTTGCATCAATTTCGACGTGGGTTGGTAATTTCGCTTTCTGTATTTGGGCTGTTATGGCTGCAACAATAGCAGTTGGGCTGAAGCGATTTCCGATGTCATTTTGGATCACTAAAACCGGGCGCACCCCGCCTTGCTCTGAGCCAACAACAGGAGATAAATCAGCAAAATAAACATCGCCGCGTTTCACAATCAAATGATTATCCTCCGCTGACTAAGCGCTCAACTGTCGTTTCAGCCTCGCACTCCGCAAAGTGAGCCTCGGAAGAAATGTTCAGGTTGATTTTCGCCATTTCCATATAGCCGCGTCTCATCAAATCACGGTTGTGACGAGTTGTTCGTTCGCTGACATAGGCTCTCACTGCTTGTGATATCAGTTCGTTTCTGCTTCGTTTCTCCCGCATCGCTACACCATCCAATTCAGCTACTAGGTTTTCGGGCAAGCTGATTTTCATTTCGGTTCTTGCGCTGGATTCAGACAAAAAACATACACCTCCACCAAACTTACGGATACGACTCTTTTATCCATCCAGTGATAATGATACCATTATTCACTCTTCAAGCAAAGCTGTTTTAAAAATTCTCTATCGTGATATGAGCTATTCGCTTGCATTCCCCTGCAATAAAGGGTTTCTTACTTCCATTATACTCCCATTTTCCAAAAACATACGGGGAACGCGGGAACTTATTGTACAAGCCACCTCGTAGTTAATGGTTTCGAGCCTGCCTGCGACCTCATCCATGGAAATATATTCATCCCCCTGGCAGCCGATCAATGTGACTTTTGAGCCCGGCGGATATTCCTGATCCAGCTCCACCATAAATTGGTCCATGCAGATTCGGCCGGCGATTTTCAGCCGTTTTCCTTTCACGAGTATCTCTGTTCCCTTTAATTGGCGGAGCCAGCCGTCCGCATAGCCAACAGGTACCGTTCCGATCCATGTGTCTTTTTCCGCTGTGTATTCCGCCCCGTAGCTGACACTTTCCCCTTTATGTACCTTTTTGACATGCGACAGGGTCGAATGCAGGGTGAATGCGGGACGCAGTTTAAACGGGATTTCATCGGTAATTTCCGCTGACGGACGCAGGCCGTACATGCCGATGCCAAATCTGACCGCGTTAAAAAAGCCTTTTTTCAGACGCAGGCCGGCGGCGCTGTTGGCGCAGTGAACCATCATTTTCTTTAAAGGCAGAGGAGCAATCAATTCTTTAAAGCGTTCAAACTGCATCAGAAAGTAGTCTCTTTGTTTTTCATCAGCAGTCGCAAAATGAGTGAAGACCCCTTTGCATTTTAAGCCCGGGTTGCGCTCCAGAATTTTCATCACGTGATGAATCTCTTCTTCTGTTTTCACACCGAGCCTGTTCATTCCCGTATCGACTTTCAGATGAAAATGAAGGGAAGCTTTCTTGAGGTGGCGCGCAGCTTCCTGAAGCCATTCAACAGAATAACCCGTTAACGTCACATCGTATTCCGCCGCGATTTTCACATACTCCGGAGGAACCGCGCCGAGCACCAATATAGGCGCTTTCAGGCCCCGCTGGCGAAGAGAAATCGCTTCATCCAAGATCGCCACGGCTAAGCATGAAGCACCTGACTCAAGAGCCGCCTTCGCTACTTCTGCATCCCCATGTCCATAGGCATTTGCTTTCACAACCGCCATCAGGTGGACATGTTCACCGATGTGTTTTTTCATATTACTTACATTTTCTTTAATCGCGGACAGATCAATTTCCGCCCACGTGTCTCTGTAAAAAGGTTTTGTGCTCATTTATGACACTTCCTAGCGTTTATTCAATATCATTTACATATCATACTAAAATTATAGGGCAAAGTGAAATTCTGCCTGACGAAAAAAAGGCCAAATTTGATTCGGCCTTTAGGAGATTATTTGGATGATTGTCCCTTCATGCTTTTGGCGACTGTCACCATCTCCTCTTGTGAAAGATCTTTTGATGACAGAAGATAATCCACGCCTTCATAAGTCCATGTTAGCGAAGCATCTGACAAAGCGCCGATTGTGTAGCCGAGATTCACCGGTTCCGCGTTCAGCGTGACTGAGGAGGACGCTTTCGCAACCTGGGCTTTTTCCTGAATTAAGGTAAACGATTTTTCTCCGCCGTAAGTCATGATGACGCGCTTGCCATCTTCCGTTGAAATATCTTTTTCTTCAAGCAGTTTTACGCCTAGCGGCAGTTCAAGCGGCGTTTTGACGGCAAAAGAGTCGGAAGGCTTCGCGCTAGTGGCGACATCCATTTGAGAAAGGGTCATATTTTTCTTTTCATCAAAGGACTCTTTGTCAAATTGCTTATTGAATTGGAAGCTGCTGAACTCTACTTTCACCATCACTTTTCGGTCGGTATCCATGACTTTGACAGATAGCGGGCTCATGTCCTTCTTGTTAAATGTGATTTCTTGTGTCGGAAGCATTTTGTTATGCTGATAGTTGGTTTTTGTTTCAAATACGTATTCTGATTCTTTTGAAGTGAAGACTGCATCCGAATCGTTTTGAATATCCTTTACAAGCGATTCAAACAAATAGACTTGGCTGCTGTTGTTTGGCCAGTCGCTTTGAAACCTGAAGCTCTTATTTAAAGACGGTGTGAGAACAAATACTCCGTTTTCATTTCGTAAAATGACTTGGTTTTGGTCTTTTTTCGGATTTTCCAGATAGACCCGGTACAGAGACGGTTTTTTGTGCCAGATTTCCACATTGTATACTTGCGGGTCACTCCCTGTCTCAATGGTCATTTTTGCTTTTGCTTTGTACGAGGTATATTCTTTCGCCTTCTCGTCCAGCCCGGTAACGACATCTTCCTGTGATTTTTGTCCGCAGGCAGAAAGAATAAGGACAGCCAGCAGTCCCGTTAAAAGCAAAACAAAGCTTTTTCTCACCTTTTTCAACCCCTTTTTCTCAATTGATGTAAAAGGAAGAAATCGCTTGTTTGACTTTAACGGTACGCTCGGTACACGGTTAAACAGAACAGAGGCGTACCATAAAAGCCTCAAACAACTCGTCTCCCTTAATGCATTATCAAATATATGAGAGGGGTGTCCCTAATATGCAGACTAGCTTGACAACCTTTCAATAACAACCTGTGCAGCCGCATATTCCTTCGTATGAGTGATTGACACATGAACGGCGGCTTGGCTCAGCTTTGCGCAAACAATAAAAGGCTTGCCATTCGAATCTTTTGTCACTTCAATATCTTGAAAACTTAAATTCTTGCCTATTCCTGTGCCGAATGCTTTCGAAAAAGCTTCTTTTGCCGCAAATCTTCCTGCGAGAAATTCAATTTTTCTTTTCTCAGAAAGCTCATGATACTGAGCAAGTTCGCCGCCTGTTAAAATACGCTCGGCAAATCGTTTCTGGCGATCGGCCATTGAAGCGATCCGCTTAAGCTCCACGATGTCTAATCCTATACCGTAAATCATGTTTTACACCCTCCTTTGCGCTTGTACTATTTGAATGGTTTGTCTCATAAACGTGTTACTATAGAAATACCAAAATGATGAAATGGGGCTCAGCATGTTTATACGGACTGAAAACTTTCAAACCTTTATCAGGCTTTATCCCGTCGTCACCTTTATATTGGCTGCTCAGGCCGTTCTCTGGCTGTTCTTTTCACTTCCTGTTCCTTCAGTCGTGTTGTGGAGAGACGCTGTCACAGGCTATAACCTTGGCGTCGCTAACGGTGAATGGTGGCGGCTGGTCACGCCGATTTTTCTTCACGCAGGGTTTACCCATTTGCTGTTTAATTCAATGTCCATCTTTTTATTTGCGCCGGCTCTGGAACGAATGCTCGGAAAAGCGCGTTTCCTTCTTGTGTATGCAGGTTCCGGAATGATCGGAAACATCGGCACGTATTTTACAGAACCGCTTGATTATGTGCATGTCGGAGCTTCCGGCGCGATCTTCGGGCTGTTCGGCGTTTATCTGTTTATGGTTCTTTATCGTAAAGAGCTGATCGGGCAGGACAACTCCAAAATGATTATCACATTGCTTGCCTTTGCCGTTCTCATGTCGTTTATCAACTCCAATATTAACATGATGGCCCACCTGTTTGGACTTTGCGGCGGGTTTCTCCTGTCTTTTTTATGTGTGCAAAAAAAAGAGCGGCGGTATTAACCGTCCGCTTTTTCATATGAGTACCAATTTAAAATGAAATCTGCATCCTCTTCTCCCACATCTCTCACCGTTAATTCTTCCATATGGCTTGACGATTTTACCGAAGTGGAAATGGTATACAGCTTCCCCTTCTTTTGAAAATAAGATTGGCTCGCTTTGCATACCTGCATTCGCTTTCTCAACACAATTGCAGTCGTTCTGCCGATAAATCTCGATGTCAGCTGGAGACGGTCTCCGCTGATCACCCAGGCCGCATCTTTATAAGCAAGATACCCGAAAAACAATTCAATCGGCAGCAGGACAATCGAGAGATAACCCCATGGCTGAAAGAAAATACACAGCGGAATGATGAAAAAGATGGAGAAAATGGTTGAGCGGAATAAGTACCGCTTCAATGCGCGCCGCGGCAGATGGCGGCGATTTTCTTCCAGCGTGTATTCCGGCGTAAAAGTACGCAGCATGCCAGGAAGCTTTTTTTTGTGGATCATCGGAAACAGAATGGTCGAAGCGCCCTCTGCTTTTTCCGGGTCTCCTCCGCCGCCCGCGCTGACGATTGACACCGTCGCAAAACCGAAAAGCTGGCGGATGATGTTTTCTTTTATTTTGATGGCTTGTATTTTGCGAAGCGGTATGGTGACTTGGTGTTTTTCAATAATACCTCTTGAGATCACCAATTCCTGCTCTTTTTTCATGATTTGAAAGTTAGCATATTTGAACATCATGCCGGCTATGCTGAGAATCCAGGTGATAAATAAACCAATAAATATAAGTACGGCGTATATGCCTATATTGGCGTGCTGCAGAAAGGAGAATTTTTTGAAGAGCCAATCCATCGGCAGCACCTCATCCAGCTGAGAAATGAGCGCAAATACAGCAGAGATAATCACGCCGATTCCTCCGGATGTTGAAGCGGCCATAAGTAATTCTTTTGCATTCATGCTGTAGTTCACCTGCGGCTCCGCATCCGGGAGCGCCTCTTTATCTTCTGACAGGCCTTCATCGGTATCGATTGGATTTCTTTCTGCTTTTTTCTTAAATACAGCTTCTTTGATTCTTTCAGCTTCTTCAACTGAAATAGCCGACAATACCGCTTCCGCCTCTTTGCCGCCGCCAGCCGTTTCAATTTGCAGTTTGACAAGCTTGAAAATTTGCTGGACCACACCCGCACTCGTATTCATCGTTTGAATCCGGTCAATCGATATATACCTCTTTTTCGTCACAAACAAGCCTTCTTCGATTCTGAATTCATCATCTTCGATTCGATAGGAAAACTTTCTCCATTTGATGATGCTTGCTGCCACGAGCCAGATGAACAAAACGCCGAGCGCGATGGCTCCGTAAAAACGGACAGTGTGATTAGAGTTGACGATATACACAAAAAAGAATGGCAGAATAATATTTTTTATCGTTTGAATAATGGTATGGGATAAATTCAAAATGACTGCCGCCGGGTGAAGGCGTTTCGGTTCAGACATCATCGTCAGTCACCCTTGCCAGGCGCGAAATGGAGTCTCTCAGCTGATCCGCTTCCTCCATCTCTAAAGCAGGAATCGAATGCACAGTTGCCGCCGTGAAGATTTTCACTGTCGCCAGATTGTATTTTCTTAATAACGGCCCTTGCGAGGTGTCTACGTGCTGAACCCTGACCATCGGCACGATCACGCGTGTCACAACAAAGATACCTGATTGAATATCTATTTCGTTTTCATGAACTTCATAACGCCACACTTTGTGCCGGATCTTTGGAATCAGATAAATCGTCACAACCGAACCCAGCAGCCAAACTGCGCCGAGCACGCCGCTGATCCAGTACGGCCAATGGAAAAAATAACTTAACACTGCAACTGCTATGACAATAAGCAAGCAGACAGCGGATATGATTATCTCTTGAAGTCGCCAAACCTTTAATCCGTCTGGACTGATTTGGTTTTTTGGCTGCTTTCTCAAAATACCTACCTCCCGTTTTTCTCATCGTTACTTATACGCGCTTATGCAGAAAAAGTTTCATCTTTAAGCATACATAGAAAAAACGGTTCCGTCAGCTGAAAATTTGCTTAATGGCCATGAATTTTTGAACATAAAAAAAGCCCAAAACAACACATGTTTTAGGCTCTTAAATTCTTTACAGAATTAGTATGATTTTTTCTGGCGTCTGTCACCTGAAGAACGGCGATCGTTTGAACGCTTTTTATCATAGGAAGAACGGTTGCTGCTTTTCCCTTTACCGCCGCGGTAGCCGCCGCCTTGTCCGTCTCTGCGTTTGGAAGTGCGTTGGTTTTTGTAGCGTTTGCCGATCATCGGCGCTTCGTCTGTTAAGCGAACAGGTGTGCTATCCGGCTCTTTTGTAGCCATTTTGATAGCCGCTGCAACCACTGTCACTGCATCATGATCTTCAAGCAGCTCAGCTGCCGCTGTCATGTAGAAGTTCAAGTTGTTTTCGCTGATTGTCGTACGAAGACGATCAACTGTAACCTGCTGCTGGCCTTCTAACGCTTCATCAAGTGTCGGCTCTTTCATGCGGTCCATTTTGCGTTTCGTTGTTTGTTCAATTGCACGAAGCATGCTTTTCTCACGCGGTGTGATAAACGTCATCGCCATACCTGTTTTACCTGCGCGGCCTGTTCTTCCGATACGGTGAACATAGCTTTCAGGATCTTGAGGCACGTCGAAGTTGTACACGTGTGTAACACCTGAGATATCGAGTCCGCGAGCTGCAACATCAGTTGCAACAAGTACTTCGATTGCACCTTCTTTAAATTTGCGAAGCGCAACCATACGTTTCGCCTGCGTTAAATCACCATGAATTCCTTCAGCTGCATATCCGCGAAGGTTCAGGGCTTCTGCCAGTTCATCAACACGGCGTTTTGTACGTCCGAATACAATCGCAAGCTCAGGAGACTGAATGTCAAGAAGACGAGTCAGTGTGTCGAACTTTTTACGTTCCTGTACTTCCAAATAGAACTGCTGAATGTTAGAAACAGTCATTTCTTTTGCTTTTACTTTTACGTGTTCAGGCTCAGTCATGAAACGCTCTGCAATGCGTTTGATCGGCGCTGGCATTGTAGCTGAGAACAGAAGCGTCTGATGCTCGCTCGGCACATTTGAAAGAATAGATTCGATGTCGTCGATGAACCCCATATTCAGCATTTCATCCGCTTCATCCATTACAACAGTATTTACATTGTTTAAACGAATCGTGCGGCGGTTAATGTGGTCAAGAAGACGTCCCGGTGTTCCGACAATGATATGCGGATTTTTCTTTAACGCCCGGATTTGTCGTCCAATATCCTGCCCACCGTAAATAGGAAGAACTTTCGCACGTTTATCTTGTCCGATTTTATATAATTCTTCAGATACTTGAATGGCTAGTTCACGGGTCGGTGCGATTACGATTGCTTGAATATTAGGAGACTCGGGGTTAATTTTCTCAACAAGGGGTATACCAAACGCAGCTGTTTTACCTGTACCTGTTTGCGCTTGTCCAATGACATCTTTATTTGAAAGTCCGAGCGGAATCGTTTGTGCCTGAATCGGCGTTGCTTCTTCAAATCCCATACGGTTAATTGCCTTCATGAGATCAGAACTTAATTGAAAATCTTGAAACGTTATAGTCAAATTATTCAAACTCCTTCTAATTGCTGTTTCAGTAATGTCGTGATTTACCACTTAAAAACTGCCCTCCATGGAAAAAGGACAGGATCCTTACGTATACAAAGCCCGAATTACTTTAAGTTTTATCTTACCATTACACTACTTGTTTTTCAATAACGCGGTAAGCAGATCAGCATTTTGAATGCGCTCGCTGACCTGCTAACCAAATATGCCGGACGATGCCCAATCCCGCTCCTTGTGTCCGCGGAAAACCTAAGGTCAGCGGATGGCGGTCCGTATACATATTTTCGTATCGCGAAATAAACCTGTCATTATTGTACCATAGCCTCAGCCGGTCATACATAAATTATTTGGGGCCGGCATACATTAGTGTCTGCACATCATTTTTATTTTATGATTGCAATCTGCTTTTTTCCGCAGGATTTTTTAAGAAAACGGGCTCTCCATTAAATCTTTAACGATTTCTTCAAGCTTCATACCTCTTGACGCCTTGAATAAAATCAAATCTCCCTTTGCCGCTTTATTCTTCAGGGCCTGAGTGAGATCTTTTTTGTCGCTGAAGTGGCTGATGCGTTCTTCGCTAAAATGTTCCATCGCACCTTCCGCGATAAATGCCCCCAGTTTTCCATACGTAAAGACGTGGTCAATTTTGTCCGGGCTGATCACAGCGCCGCATTCCTTATGGAACGTTTCTTCAAGATCGCCGAGTTCAAGCATGTCTCCGAGCACGACCATTTTCTTCCCGTATCCTTCAAGGCTTTCTGTCAGTTGGATTGCAGCCTTCATCGACGTCGGGCTCGCGTTATAAGCGTCATTAATAATAGAAATGCCGCTGTCTGTTTTCATCAATTCAAGTCTCATGCCGGTGACCTTCAGGCCGCTTAATCCTTTTGCTGCATCCTCAGGCGTGATGCCGAAATAAGCCGCTGCGGCGATTGCCGCCATGGCGTTCATCACATTATGTTTGCCCAGTATAGGGATAAAAAACGTTTTTTCTATGCCTTTGATCGTAAAATGGGTTCCCGCTTCACTCTGGCTGACATCCTGCAGCTGATAATCGTTTTGCGCTCCAGTACCATACGTTTTTGTTTGGCAGCTGTAGTCTTTTTGCAAGAGCGGTTCGTCTCCGATATAAATCAGCACACCGTCTTCTTTCAGGCCGTTGATAATTTCCAGTTTCGCTTCCGCAATGCCTTCTCTTGAACCAAGATCCTGCATGTGGGATTCGCCGATATTCGTTATCACTGCCGCATCCGGATTTGCCAGGCGGCTCAGGAGGTCAATTTCTCCTTTTGCGCTCATTCCCATTTCCAGTACAGCAATTTCTGTATCTTCTGGCATCGCTAACACTGTAAGCGGCAGCCCGATATGGTTGTTGAAGTTTCCTCCTGTTTTATGGACGCGGTACCGCGTTTGCAGGACAGTGTGAATCATGTCTTTGGTCGTCGTTTTGCCGTTGCTTCCTGTTACCCCGATGACACGTGTGCCCTGCTCCTGTAAATAAGCTTTTGCAAGCTGCTGGAGCGCAGACAATGTATCTTCCACCAGAATCACAGCTTGATTCTCGGGCGGATTTGGTTCCGAGCGGTTCCACAGAACGGCAGACACACCAGCTTCAAAAGCCTGCGGCACAAAAGTGTGGCCGTTAAAATGTTCCCCTTTCAGCGGGATGAAAAGCTGATTGCTTTCCAGCTTTCTTGTATCTGTAGCAACTCCATGAATGACTGTATTTTCATATTGCGGGTTTGTCAGTGTGCCTTTGACCATTTCGGCAATTTTTTTTACGGTTCGCTTAATCAAGTAAGGTCCCTCTCTTTCTTTTGGTGATATACGGGAAAAGACACTGCCCTTTTACCGGCAGTGTCCGTCTTCATTTAGAATGTATGTTTAATCAATTGCTTTTCAGCGTGGCGTTCTTTAGCCAGCTCTACAAGCTGTTCAATGAGGTCAGCGTATTCAACTCCGGCTTCTTTCCAGAGAAGCGGGAACATGCTGAACGGTGTAAAACCAGGCATCGTGTTTACTTCATTGATCAGCACTTCGCCGTCAGCTGTCAGGAAAAAGTCCGCTCTGACAAGTCCTGAACCGTCAATTGATTTAAACGCTCTGATCGCCATGTCACTGATTTTCGCGTATTCCTCATCTGTTACAGTCGCAGGAATAATCAGGTCAGTGTCTCCATCCTCGTATTTCGCTTTGTAATCGTAGAAATCTGTCTTAGGTGCGATTTCTCCAACTGCAGAGCATTTAGGATCATCATTTCCGAGAACGCCGATTTCAATTTCGCGGCCGTTGATGCCTTCTTCGACTACGACTTTCCGGTCATATTGGAACGCCAGCTCAAACGCTTTTTGCAGTTCTTCACGGTTTCGGCATTTGCTGATTCCGACGCTTGAGCCAAGGTTGGCCGGCTTCACGAAGCAAGGGTAGCCCAATTCTTGTTCTACTTGCTCGCAGCTTTCTTCTGGAGAACGAGTCCAGTCTTTTTTAAGGAAGGCTGTGTATTTCGCCTGTGCAAGGCCGGCTTGCGCAAACAAATGCTTCATGACAACTTTATCCATACCAGCTGAGGAAGCGAGCACACCGTTGCCGACATAAGGAATATTTAAAAGTTCAAGCATTCCCTGAATCGTTCCATCCTCTCCGTTCGGGCCGTGCAGGAGCGGGAAGACGACATCAATTGCTTCATTTTGTTGTGACACTTCCTGCGGAAACATCTCCTGGTTGAGAGCAGATGGAGAAAAAGCAGTTCCGCCCTGCTCAAGCTGAAGCATTTTTACGTTGGAAACAGGCTCTGTTAAACGTGCGCCTCTTATCCATTCGCCTTTTTCAGTTATATAAATTGGATGTATATCAAACTTCTCAGTATTTAGCGCTTTTGTTACAGCCAGAGCTGTCTGAAGCGAAACATTATGTTCGGCTGACTTACCGCCGTACACTAATCCTAGACTTGTTTTCAATGGATACTCCCCCCACTACAATTCATCTTTACTATCTTATCACTTTCACAAGAAAATGATCTAATTATTTTTGGGCATGCTGAAGCTGAATGCATTTGTATGTAATTCCTTTTTATTTTATATTAAAATGGCATTGAAAAGGAGATGTGACATATGAAAAAAATCACAACAAAAGAACAATTTAATGAATTGATTCAATCTGATAAAGAAATCATTGTAAAGTTTTATGCTGATTGGTGCCCTGACTGCACACGCATGAATATGTTCATCGGCGATATTTTGGAAACGTACAATCAAAACGATTGGTACGAGCTGAATAAGGACGAGCTTCCTGAACTGGCTGAAACATATCAGGTAATGGGTATTCCAAGCCTGCTCATTTTCAAAAATGGAGAAAAAACAGGCCATCTTCACAGCGCCAATGCCAAAACGCCTGAAGAAGTGACTGAATTCTTATCAGAACATATAAGCTAATTCGATAAGCAGCCCTATTTTATGTCGTCGGGCTCTACGTGAACATGAACATGAGTGACATCGTGTTCATGTTTTATTTTGTTTTCTACCTCATCTGCGACCCCATGGCCTTCCTCTACTGTCAGCTTCGGATCCACTGTAATGACCATCTCTATATGTACTGTGCTGCCCAAGTATCGCGCTTTCACGTCCTTAAGACGATGCACATTTTCTATCCGGCCGACAGTCTGTTTATAAGGTTCAAGATCTTTCAAATGGAACCCGTCCGTTAATGAATGCGAAGCGTCTTTGAAGATATCCCAGGCTGTCTTGCAAATGATGATTCCAATAATAAAAGCCGTAACCGGATCTATCCAGGCCAGCTGCAGCTGGGAAGAAAAAACACCGATAAACGCTCCGGCACTGACAAATGCGTCTGACCTGCTGTCCTTCGCCGCCGCCATAAGTGCAGAGCTTTTAATGGATGCTGCGAGTCTTTTGTTATATAAATAGATGCCGTACATAAACACTGCACTGCCTAAAGCCGTCCACGCCGCGATAAGGCTTGGCGTTTCTGATGTGCCGCCCGCAATCGCTTTTCCTCCGCCGATTAACACTTCAATTCCAACAGCCATCATAATAAAAGACGCAATAAGGGACGAAATTGTTTCAGCCCGATAATGGCCATATGGATGGTCACTGTCAGCCGGCCTTTGGGAAATACGCAGTCCGATCAGCACCGCTATTGACGCTACAATATCTGTCCCATTGTTTAACCCGTCTGCTCTCAGCGCTTCAGAATGATACAGTATTCCGATTGTCAGCTTTACTGCAGCAAGAATGATATATGCCAAAATATTGAGGAGTGCTCCTTTTTCTCCCTTTTTAAGATTATCTGTCCTCCCCATTGAATACCAGCCTCCATTCTATTACATAGTATGGTTAAAAACATGAAAAATAGCAGCAGCGATTCTCAACGGGGAGGGAAATTTCGACAGCAAATTATTGCCCGGGAAACTTTTTGTCGATATGTTGAAGGTTTGCTTACTTACGAAAGAATAGGACTGTTTTCACCTTTACAGGCTGTGGCGGACATTGTATACTGAGGTTAATTGATAATGATTATCAATATCGTTTGATTGGAGGTTGGTGACACAATGACACCTCAGTCTGCAGAAATCAGAAAAAAGCATCTCATTCATCTGTTAATACAGAATGGTATATACAAAAAGTCAAAGCGTCATTTGTATGAATTGTCGCTGATGGAGCTGGAAAGTGAATACAAAACATTGTCAGGAGGCGCCAGGGCATGCCAAAGCGTAAAATAAAAACCTACCAACAGCTGATCCAGGAAAACAAAGAGGCGATCATGGGCAATCCAAAGCTGATGAACGTCATTTACGACAGAATTGACCGCAAGCATCAGAAGAATCTCCAGGAACAAAACAATACATAAAAAAGAGCCGGCAAAGGCTCTTTTTTATGTATTGAAAGCTTCTGCGGCCAGCTTTTGAATGACCGCGTCGTCCATCGGCGGGTTATGGAGACCGGCGCGCACATCCCGGTAATAGCGCTGAAGCGGATTGGTGCGTTCGAGGCTTTTGGCCCCTGCAATTCTCATCGCTTTGTCTACAACAGAAAGCGCGGCGTTTGTGACGATATGTTTTGCCGCACCGAGCTCACTCTTCAAGTAAGGGCGGCGCTCCGGATCGTCATACAATTCAGCCGCATGAAAAAGAAAGTGTCTGGCATTCAGCAATTCAAGCTCCATTTCGCCTGTTCTTTGCTGAACGGCCGGAACATCCTTGATCGGTCCCTTCAAACTATTTGGAGAATACTCGGAGGCAAAGCGCACCGCATAGTCTCTAGCAGCTTGAGCCACGCCAAGATAAACCGCCGGAATATGGAGCAGCCAGCCATTTGGCTTTGCTCCCCGCGGCCCTTGAAGCAGCTCCACCAGTTTATCGTCCTCCAGCGTTACCTCGTTTAATACAAGATCATGGCTGCCGGTAGCCCGCATCGCCATCATATCCCATGTTTCTTCAATTGATACACCAGGATCATTTTTATGAACCAACACGACACCTGTTGTTTGTTTTTCTTCAATCCATGCCGTCACTAAAAAATAATCAAGCGCTTGCGACATTGTCGTAAACGTTTTTCTTCCATTCACCACCCATTTGCCGTCCTTTTTGACGGCGGCAGTCCCGGGGCGTCCTCCCCTGGTCGGGCTCCCGGTTTTCGCTTCTGTCGCTGCTCTATTGATCACGGCGCCGTTTTGGACTTCCTTTGCGATAAACGCAAACACATCTTCATCCCAGCTGTTTCCTTCTCCGAGCTCTCCCATCACGCTTAAATGCCAGCCGATGCTCAGAGCTGCAGGAGCATCTCCCCGTGCAAGCCGCTCTTGAAAAAGCAGCATGTCGTAAACAGACATTCCTGCTCCTCCATGGGATTTTGGCACGGTTATCGCCGTATATCCCGAATCAAGCAGTTTTTGTATTTTTTCGGCAGGAAATCGTCCCTGTTCATCATCCTTAGCGGCTGTTTGCTGAAATTCATCCGCTAGCTGTCCTATTTTCTCTATCCATTGCCGCTGTTTTTCGTTCCGTACAAATAATGACATCCGGCAGCCCCCCATTTTTTCAATTCCGATAAATTTAATATGTATTATAGATTTCCAGCCATGATTCCGCAACTGTTAACAATTTGTCCACGATAGAAAAACACGCCGTTCCCGAGGGAACAGCGTGTTTAAACCGGATTTGCATCCCGGTCTTGTTTCATACCGAGATAAATGAGCATATAAGTCAGGTAACCCATTGTCATGACCAATCCGCCGAAGAAAAAGCTTGAGAAAATCGGCTCTTCAAAGGCAGTAACTGCCGCAAGCACAATCCAGCTTGCATACAGATATATGATAAAATAACGGATACCCGTCTTCATTTTATATATCATGTACAGCCCCACGAGAGAAAACAACCCCAGCGCGAGCCTGAAATATACAAGATGTTCAAACTGAAACATGAATGACACAAATGAGAATCCAAGCAGCAATACAATCGGTAAAGCGGTAATAAAGTTCCTCAATTCGAGACACCTCCGTCAGTACCTTTATTATAAACCAAAACATCGAATGATATTGATTTACGTGAGCTTTTTCACAAAAATGTCATTCCTTGCCTTTAGATTCGAACATCCCGTTTGCAGAAACTCCACCAGGCAACGGCAATGAAGAAAACAGCATGAATCACAATAATCCCTACAGAGAACAATGGCGTCATGCCTGAAAACAGAGCCGTTTGTCCGCTTTTGTATTGAGTGAAGTCCGTGTTTGCAAAAAGCAAAAAGCTTCCCCATTTGTTTTCAAACAGCTTCATGATTTGCACAAGTGAACTTGCTCCATATAAAACAACAAAAGAAACAACAACTGAAATGGCACTGTTGCGGAACAGTGATGAACAAAGCAAACCGAATAATCCCATCAGCACCGCTTCAAGCCAGTTTGTGCCGATTAGCTCCAATGTGTTGATGAACAATGTTTTTGATTCAGATGTCACGGACGTGCCAAAAAAGACAAGACCGAATAATAAAGCCAGAATGTAGTATGCCAGATAAAGATAGAAGCTGACCATTACAACTGTCATTAGTTTCGACCAAAAGACCTTTTGCCGCTTGACCGGGCGAATAAGCAGAAATTTGATTGTCTTTTTATCAAATTCATTAGAAATAATCGTCGCTGCAATGACAATGGTTAACGCCTGCAGCAAGATATTCAGGCTCGGTGTATAGGAAAAGTAGCCGATGAAGTTTTCGTCAGTTCCGGCACTGATAACGATCCGTTTAATGATCAGCGCCATGAAAAATTGAAATACGGCCATCAATATAAGCGAAACAAATGTGACTTTCCGATTAAAGAGTTTCATATGTTCATTCCATATTAATTTAGACAAGCTCTTCTCCCTCCTCTTGATGAGCGGTTGTCGCTTTTATAAATTCGTCTTCCAGTGACTGCGTATAAGGCATAATTGAAAATACGTTCAGTCCTTGTCCGACTAGTGAGCGGTTCAGCTCTGGTATATTTTCTTTCGCTATATCCACCACGATGGAGCCGTCTTTACGTTCAGCTGTGTATCCATTGCCCGTCAGCCAATCGAGCGCTTTTTGCGCCGGCTGCACTTCAATAACGGCTTTTTCCGTTTTCTGACCGGCTCCATTCAGGCTCACTTCTGCTTTGATCTCGCCTTTTTGTATGATGATCACACGGTCACACAGGTCTTCAACTTCACGCAATAAATGAGTGGCGAATAAAACCGCTGTTCCTTCCTCTTCGGCGAGCTCCTTAATATGGTCGCGAAAATCCTTCATACCGGCAGGATCAAGACCGTTTGTCGGCTCATCTAAAATGAGAAGCTTCGGCCGGTGAAGAATTGCCTGAGCAATGCCGAGACGCTGGCGCATGCCGAGGGAGTAGGTTTTCACCTTATCATCAATTGCTGACGTCAGCCCGACTCGTTCCACCACTTCGTCCAGTCTTTCATCAGTTATCTTTTTGTGCATATTTGCAAAGTGTTTAAGGTTTTCCCAGCCTGACAGGTACGGGTAAAACTCAGGGTTTTCCACAATCGCGCCGACAGCTTCCATCGCTTGTTCGAACTCAGTATCATGCTTGAATCCGTTGATGGCCACACTTCCGCTGTTTTGTTTTAACAGCCCGACGATGATGCGGATGAGTGTCGTTTTTCCGGAACCGTTCGGACCGAGAAGACCGATAATCTCTCCCTGCCTGACGTCCATGCTGATCTGTTTTAAAATCTGTTTAGACCCTATTTTTTTATCAAGGCCTTCAATATGTAAAATCGGCTCAGCCATAAAGCCTTCCTCCTTTTTTCGACAAAAATAAACAGTGCCTAAAAATAGGCACTGTTTGTATTATAGCATTTGTTGCTTCCAAATGTTTGGTTAAACCGATAGAGTCGGTGCTTGCTCCGGCTGTTTGTTCTTTTCTGTTTCTGTAATGATGACGGCACAGGCCGCGTCTCCTGTTGTGTTGACCACTGTGCGAAGCATATCGAGCAAGCGGTCTATTCCGAGGATCAATCCGATACCCTCAACAGGCAAGCCGACTGATTGAAGCACCATAGCGAGCATAATCAAACCCACTCCCGGAACACCCGCAGTTCCCACACTTGCTAATACAGCCGTCAATATCACCATCAGCAATTGCGTAAATGTAAGATCATGTCCGAATACCTGTGCAATGAAGATGGTGGCCACCCCTTGCATAATGGCTGTCCCGTCCATGTTAATCGTCGCCCCGAGCGGCTGAACGAAGCTGCTGATCGGCTCAGGCACTTTTAGTTTTTTCTGGGCTACATCCATTGATACCGGAAGTGTTGCATTGCTGCTTGAGGTACTGAACGCAACGACCATAACTTCTGAGAAATCTTTAAAGAATGTAATCGGATTTCTTTTTGCTAAAAGAGCCACTGTTGAACCGTATGTGACGATTGCATGTATGACAAGAGACAGTGTAACAACAATCATGTACAGCCCCATCGCTTTTATTGCACTGAATCCCTGGCTGCCGATAGCTGTCGCAATGAGACCAAACGTGCCGTATGGCGCAAACTTCATGACCAGGTTGACCAGATACATCATCAGTTCATTGCCCTGCTCCACGACTTTCAAAAGCATATCCGCTTTTTTGCCTAGCATCGTAATCCCGAGTCCGACAAAAATGGAAAACACGATAATCTGGAGCATATTCCCTTCGGTCATCGCTTGAACGGGATTGGCCGGAATCATGTTCAGAAGTGTGTCAGCAACACTCGGCGCTTCTTCTGCCTCGAATTTAGCGGATGAGACATCATAAGTGCCGAACTCACCCGGCTTAATGACAAGCGCCAGTATAAGCCCGATCGTAATCGCCACCGCTGTCGTGATGAGAAAATAAGAAATGGCCTTCACACCGATTCTGCCAAGCTTTTTAGGATCGCCAAGCCCGGCAACTCCTAATGTAAGAGAGAAAAAAACAATCGGTACGACAAGCATTTTAATGAGATTTAAAAAGATGGTGCCAAGAGGACCGAATACAAACTTATTCAAATTTTCAAATAATTCAGGTGATGTTACATTAAGAATAATCCCCGTGACGGCACCCAGAACCAATGCAATGATGATCTTTCTTGCCAGTTTCATCCGCATTCCTCCTTTTTTGAAAAAAAGCCCGCGAGAGACTCCCGCGGGCTTTGGCTGTATCATAAAACCACAGGATTCTCTCTTCACGCTGATGAGGTTAGCTGCCGGGTTCGGACGAAGAGATGTCCGTTTTTCAGATGAAAAATGAACCCCAAACGATTGGGTCCCCCACTCCTTTTAAAAAGGATTAAGCGTGTGGCTTACTTTTGTATGATGTAGTTTTATTTATACAGAAAATATCCAATTTTGTAAACTATTTTTTGTTACTTTTCTCTCGAGGTCTTTTAGGCCTATTTTCCTTGTTGGTTACATCAAGAATATCCAGGAGAAATACAAAGATCGGAATCCCGATAATTAAGCCCCAAATGCCGAGAAAGTGTTCAGAAAAAATCAGGACTGTAAATGTGAAAAAGATCGGCAGCTCTGTTTTCGCTGACATCAGCTTCGGATTGAGGAAATATGTCTCAATCGCATGAATGGCGAAAATGACAAGCACAATGTAAAGCACATACATTCCGCCGCCTGTGCTGTATGCAATAATGCTAAGCGGGATCAGGGAGATGACAACGCCTGCTACTGGGATCAATCCGAGAAAGAAAACCATGATGGACAGCCCCAACAGCTGAGGGAAGTGCATAATCCAGAGCGCAATAAAAGTCAGTATGCAGTTCACGAGCGCAATGATAAATTGTGCCTCAAGCACCTTGCCGAACGTTCTCGCGAATTTACCTCCGAAAAAAGCAATCTCATTATAAAAAACAGCAAGCTTGCTCGTTTTAAACTGCTCCATAAATTCAGACAGCCGTTTTTTCTCAAATAAGAAGAACATGCTGAGAATGAGCGCCATCACGATCTGCAAGCCGAATGTGCTGATATCGGCCAGATACGTATAAAGTACATTGAAACCCTCTTTGACATACGAACTGATATTAATATCTCCGAAAACACTTGTGATCTCATCAAAGAAAGGAATGCTGCTTGGATGATACGCAATATGTTTAATCTGCTTGATCAGCTGCTGAATCTGTGCGGCAACGACCGGATAAAACACAAACCCTCCGACTGTAAGCAGCACGGCCAGCAAAATGTAGAGAAACGTAATGACAACCCGCTGGCTCACGCGGAAGAACCGGCTTAAAAACTGCCGGACGACAAGCTCCAAACGATCCATAAGAAATGTGAAAATGAAGGTCAGCAATATTAAGTTGATCATGCTCTTAAATAGATATAACACACCAGTTAACACGACAAAGATGGAAAAACGCCTTACTCCCGGGTGCTGAAAAAATTTTACTAAAGCGGCCATTTATACACTCCTGTTAGGACAAACGTCCTTCATTCAATATAGTATCCATTTGTAAATTATATAACAAAAAAATGCTGAGGTCTCTGTCCTCACCTTAATTATTCTTAAACAATTAAAAAAACGGCCCCATAATGGGCCGTTTTTTTTTCAGACTGCTGTTTTCATTTTTTTCATGCCTTCCACAGCCTCCACGCTTTTTGCTTCATCGAATTCTTTTTCGCTTTTTGCAACGATGATTGTGGCGATTCCGTTTCCGATCAGGTTCACAATCGCTCTTCCTTCACTCATGAAACGGTCGACACCAAGCAGAAGCGCAAGACCCTCAAGCGGAATGACCTGAAGTGCTGACAGCGTTGACGCAAGAACGATAAATCCGCTTCCTGTCACACCGGCTGCCCCCTTCGAAGTCAGCATCAGAACGAGGATAATCGTAATTTGCTGGCCGATGCTGAGATCCACTCCAAACACTTGAGCCAGAAAGACAGTCGCCATTGATAAATAAATGGATGTTCCGTCAAGGTTAAACGAATACCCGGTCGGAATAACGAGCCCGACGACTGATTTTGAACAGCCGTAGCGTTCCATTTTATCCATCATTCTCGGAAGAACCGATTCTGAAGAGCTTGTGCCGAGCACGATGAGAAGCTCATCTTTGATGAAGCGCAGGTAATTCCACAGGCTGAATCCGTATAGCTTGCAGATGATATTTAAAACAACAAACACGAACAGGAACATTGTGATATACACGGACAGCATTAAGCTGGCAAGCGGCTTGATGGAATCGAGTCCGAAGTGCCCGATCGTATACGCCATCGCTCCGAATGCACCGATTGGAGCGGCACGCATAACATAGCCGATAATTTTGAAAAAGACATGTGAAACTTTATCAAAGAAATCAATGACGCTTTTCCCTTTTTCACCTAATGCCGCTAGACCGACTCCGAAAAGAATGGAAAAGAATAAGACCTGCAAAATATCCCCTTTTGCGAAGGCATCAACCATGTTGGACGGTACGATGTGTGTGACAAATTCAACCCAGTCGATCCCCTGACCGCCATTTTGGGTGTATTGTGAGACATCTCCCTTTTCAAGCTTGCTGTAATCGAGGCCCGCACCCGGCTTCATAATATTGACGACAAATAAACCGATAATGAGTGCAAGGGTCGTAACAACCTCGAAATAGATAAATGCTTTTCCCCCTACTTTTCCAACCTTCTTCATATCGCCCATTTTTGCAATCCCGAGAACGATTGTGAAGAAAATGATTGGAGCGATCACCATTTTCACAGCGTTGATAAAGGTATCGCCAAGCGGTTTCATTTCTTTCCCGACATCCGGCCAAACCAATCCGACAATGACCCCGATGATGACCGCGGTTATGACTTGAACTGTTAAATTTTTAAACAGTTTCATATTCTCCCTCCCCTGTCCTAGTCGCCTTTGTGTCTTTCTTACTAGAATGATAGCGTTTTCATTAGAGACGGGGAAGTTTATGTTCATAACGGACATTTTGGTCTTTTTGGTCTCGGGTTTACACTTTAAATATGTAGCGGTTGACGGGGCGTCCGACTCCTCCGTACTGAACATCAAGCTGAATCGTTCCGTTCTTTTCGAGATAATCAAGATAGCGTCTCGCTGTCACTCTGGCGATGCCGAGAGCCTTGGCAACCTCTTCAGCAGAAAGAGGCGACGTTTGCTGCTTCAAAAAAGCAATGAGCTCATTCATCGTAAAATGATTCAACCCCTTCGGCAGATCCTGTACGGCCTGCTGCGGGATATTGAGGATGGCATCAAGCTGATCCTGGGACAGCGTGTCGTTTTCCTCTATTTTTTGTTTATACCGCTTATATTTTTCAAGCGCCTGTCTCATCCGTTCGAGCTTAAACGGTTTTAAGATATAGTCAACTGCTCCATTTTGCAGCATAAGAGCAATTGTTTCCTTGTCTTTTGCAGCGGATACGACGATGACATCTACCTCAAGCTTTTGCTTTCTGATCTCCTGCAAGGTTTTGATCCCGTCTTTTTTTGGCATGTATACATCCAGAACCACGAGTTCGGGCTGCTGTTCTTTGATCAGCTTGATGCCTTCGTCCCCGTTTCCCGCTTGCGCACAGACGGTAAAGCCTTTAACGGTTGTTATGAAATCCTTATTGACTTCCTGAACCATCGGATCGTCTTCAATGAGCAGAACCTTGATTTCCTTACGAGCCATGCTGCGCTTCCTCCCCCTTCATCGGAAAAACGATTGAAAAAGACGTTCCCTGTCCCGGGTGTGAATCGACCTCTATCGCACCCGATCCTTTGTCTGTTATTTGCTTGACTAAATAGAGGCCATAGCCTGTGCCGCCTGTTTTATTCACTGTAAATCCTTTTTCATAAAGGTACGGCATATGTGTGTGTTGAATCCCGCATCCGTTGTCTTCTATTAAAATCGCAAGGATATCCTCCGTTTGTTCAATGCTGATGTCAATTCGTTTGTCATCAGACTGAACGGTTTCAAACGAGCCGAAGGCATTTTCAATCAGGTTGCCGAGAAGCACGACGATATCATGCTGGTCAACATGCTCGGGAAATTGCTGCAGGCTGCTGTTTTCATCAATATGCACAGCAATGCCGAGCTCTTTTCCCCTTCTGATTTTACTTAACAAAAGCCCCGCCGCGGCGTCATTTTGAATGGAGCGATGCAGAAATTCTGTGACGTTTTCCTGCTCGGTTGAAGTCTGAAACGCCAGCTGCAGCGCTTTTTCAGATTTCCCGAGCTGGATCAGGCCTGCGATGGTATGGAGCTTGTTCATATGCTCATGATTTTGGACGCGGAGCGCTTCGACAAAGTTTTTGACACCCGTCAATTCCTCAGCCATCTTGGCCGCTTCCGTTCTGTCCTGAAAAATCGCGACGGCACCGATGACTTTTTTCTTCATGACGATCGGAATCCTGCTGCTCATGATGACCTTTCCGCTGACACGAATTTCTTCATTATAAACCGCCTTGTTCCGTTCCACGATTTCGGGCAAACGCGAATCCTTGAGTACATCCCAAATCACCTTTCCGACCAGATCGCCCTGCACCTCAAAAATCTGTTTGGCTTTTTCATTAAATATTGTGATGATATGCCGGTTGTCAATAGCGATCACGCCTTCGTTCATAGAGTGAAAGGTAGCGGTTCGCTCTTCATACATTCTGACAATTTCATGGGGCTCGAGCTGAAACATTTGTTTTTTGATATGACGGGCCAGCAGGAACGAACCCGCCAGGCCGAACCCGAGTGTCAGCACTACGATGAAGGCGATATCCCTTCTTAAATGAAACAATATATCAGCCATCCCCGGCAGTGTTTTTCCAACGAGTACTACGCCGACCTGGTTCAAATCCTGATCCTTTACCGGATAAAAGGCCCGGACAGCCGTCCCGATCTCGCCTGTTGCTTCTGAGAAATAAATGTGCTCCGCAAACGCTGCTTCTTCATCTGCACCCTTTGACTTTTTTCCGATGTTTGTGGTGACAGGATGAGTATAGCGAATGTGATCCATATCCATGACGACAATGTAGTCTGCTTCATTGATCATACGGATCTCTTCAACCGCATGACGGACGGCTTCTGTTTGTTCTTTTCGCGATAACGCCTCTTTCACTTCGGTCATCTCCGACACCGTCCGAGCCGTATTCATCAGCCTTTTTTTCAGCTCCCTTTCCTCAGTATGCTGAATATTGCCTATGAGCACAATGCCGCCGATCAAAAAGGAGAAAATGACGAGTATGTAGGAAAGGATCGTGATTTTCCAGCGGATTGAGAGCTTTTTTTTGTTCATCAGCTTCTCCTTTCAGGTCTTTACGAATCACATCTGCCCCATTATTCTTAACATAAGGGAGGGGGCTTTTCATGAAGAGTTTGCTTGCATGTCTCGGTCTGATGATCGCCGGAATTGCAACCGCTTTATTTATCGGATTCCATGACCGGTCCAGCGGCGAAGAGATTGTATATGATGACGACCAGGAAGGCTTACAGGATCAAATCGTATTCAAATTCAGCCACGTTGTTGCTGAAAACACGCCAAAAGGGCTGGCCGCCAACAAATTCGCCGAGCTCGTAAACGAGAAATCAGGCGGGAAAATGAAAATTGAAGTGTTCCCGAATGGAAGCCTGTATTCGGACATTGAAGAAATCGAAGCATTGCAAAATGGCGACGTGCAATTTATCGCCCCCTCCACATCGAAGCTCGGTATGCTCTCTCCTGAATGGGGAGTTCTTGATCTTCCGTATGCGTTTACAGACTATGATGCCGTTAAAAAAGGGCTGCACGGAAAAATTGGAACACAGCTGTTTGATTCCTTAAAGAAAAACCAATTAAAGGGCCTGGCGTACTGGACAAACGGCTTTAAGCAAATCACCACGAATCAAGGCCCGGTCAAAACACCCGATGATTTAAAAGGACAAGATCTGCGCATTATGCAAAGTAATGTGATAGAGGACCAGTTCAAGCTGCTTGGTGCAGCACCCCACCAGGAATCTTTCAATTCTACTTTTCAGCTGTTAGAAAACAATATAGTAGATGGCGAGGAAAATACAATCTCAAACATCTATTCTAAAAAATTTTATAATGTTCAAGACTATTTGACAATAAGCAGCCACGGTTATCTCGGCTATGCTGTCATGACTGATGAGCATTTCTGGAACGCGCAAACACCGGAAACAAGGCGTATTTTGACTGAAGCGATGAAGGAAACAACGGAGTGGAATGAAACGTATGCCGAAAAAATGAACAAGGAGCAGCTGGAAGAAATCAAAAAACATTCTTCTATTAAAATCTACGAGCTGTCAGATAAAGAGAAAAAAGATTGGATGAAGCGCCTTGATCCTGTTTACCGGCAGTACGAGCCCATCTTCGGCCGGAAGCTGATTCAGGAGCTTTTGGAGCTGCGAAAGGATTCGTAATCCCCATCTCGATACGCTGCTTCTCGTTTATCTTTCAAACGATCGGAAATATAAAAAGAGATAAACGAAAAAGGAGATGGGAGCATGTTTAAGCATACGAAAAAGCTGCAGCATCCTGCTAAGCCAGATCGTCCAGATCCATTATTCGCTAAAAAAATGCAAGAAATTTTAGGCGGGCAATTCGGAGAAATTTCAGTTGCCATGCAGTACTTATTTCAAGGCTGGAATACAAGAGGAAATGAAAAATACAAGGATTTGCTGATGGATACGGCAACTGAAGAAATCGGGCACGTTGAAATGATCGCTACCATGATCGCCAGACTTCTTGAGGATGCCCCGCTTGATGAACAGGAAAAAGCGGCTGATGATCCAGTCATTGGTTCCATCATGGGAGGCATGAACCCTCACCATGCCATTGTATCAGGACTAGGCGCCATGCCGGAAAGCAGTACAGGCGTACCATGGAGCGGAGGCTACATCGTAGCGAGCGGAAACCTGCTGGCAGACTTCCGCGCCAATCTGAATGCGGAATCACAAGGCCGTCTACAGGTTGCACGCCTGTTTGAAATGACGGATGACAAAGGCGTCAAGGACATGCTCAGCTTCCTGCTGGCGCGTGACACAATGCACCAAAACCAATGGCTGGCCGCTATTAAAGAATTAGAAGCACAGGAAGGTCCGGTTGTTCCGGGTACATTCCCGAAAGCGCTCGAGAAACAGGAATTCTCTCATCAGCTTATCAATTTCTCTGAAGGTGAAGAAAGCGCCGAGCAAAACTGGCTGAAGGAGAAAGCCCCGGACGGAGAAGCGTTTGAATATGTGAACGAAGCAAAAGCTTTTGGAGAAAAGCCGGAATTGAAGCCAGCTCCTCCTTTTGTTCATAATACGCTTCCTGGGCGTGAGTAAGAGGCTATCATAAAAAGGATAGATCACTCCAGCGGTGATCTATCTTTTTTTGTGCGTTTTCTGCCGCTCAAGCATCTCCAGACGATTGCCAAATGGATCTGAAATATAGAATCTGTCCGCTCCCGGAAGTTTATTGTCCTCAACTATTCCAATTCCATTGCATTTCAAATGTTCTTTTAAACCTTCTATATTCATAACCTCAAAGGCAGGGTGTGCTTTTTTAGCGGGGACAAAAGGTTCTTCTATCCCGATATGCAATTGTCTATTCCCAAAAGTGAACCAGACTCCGCCCCGAGCTTTTAAAACATCAGGTTTTTCAATTTCCCGAAAGCCTAATATGCCGCCGTAAAATTGTCTTGCAATAGTTTCACAGCCTTTAGGAGCCGCAAGCTGAATATGATCAATTTCATTAAAATGAAAAGTCATCTGAATCAATCCCCCTGATTTCACAATTGAATGCCATTTTCTTCATTCTAATTCAATCAAAATAACAGGAGAATATCTTTATTGTTATTATGAGTGATAAAATCAGCTAATCATCTTTTTTAGGACGACTTCTCTTCACTAAGCTTTTGCCACAGTCCATCCAGGCTCGTATTCAATGTCCCTGCTGTCAAATAAACAAGCGGCCTCCTCTGCATCCACCTGAGACAGCGTCACTTCGATAGAGAGAATCGTGCCCTTTTGCTCGATTTCTTTATAGATGATGTCGTGTTCGTTCTCCATAAAAGCATCATAAGCTTCTCTGTTCTCCCAAACGCTGGTGATTTCTGCGGTGAACAGCCCATCCGCTGTTATCCGCCATCCGCCGGTCTGTTTGATGAAGCCATTTACATGTGATAATGCTCCCCACTGTGACTGCGCGTTTGAAAATGCTTCAGCGTTTGCCGCGTCCACCCCAGATACAATCTTTTTGATCAGCATTTTGATTCCTCTGTTATGACCGTTTCCGCATGAATGTGCTCGACGCAGAGATTCACGGTCCTGACGTAAGAGCGCGTGCGGTGAACCGTTCCTTTTGGGATCAGCAGGCTGTCATTTGCTTTGAGTACCGCGGTTTCTTTGTTCTTAAAATCAATAAGCAGCTCACCTTCAAGAACAATGAATAATTCATCTGAGTCAGGGTGATGGTGCCAGTCGTATTCTCCTGTAAACACAGCGAGCCGTACACAATGGTCATTGACCTCTGAAATGGAGAAATTAGCGTGCTTTTCTTTGACTTCATTAGCGATGGCGAGCAGGTTTTGCATCTTAGGCATAAGTGAAAACTCCTTTTTCACCTATTTTACCGCAGAAACGTCATTGGGAAGGTATATTTTTTCCATTTCATCATAAAAAGCGATCCAGCTGCTGCGCCGGATCGCTTTTTATCTACAGGTTGTCTGCCTTTTATGCTTTACTTAGTTAGTCGTTGTCGCGGGCGTTTCCGCCTTTTGAGCCAATTTCTTGATAGAATTCCTTATCATGATTTTTGCTTGTCGCTTCTCCGCCTTTACGGCCGATTTCTTGATAGAATTCTTTATCATGATTTTCGCTAGTGGCTTCTCCGCCTTTTTCACCGATTTCTTGATAGAACTCTTTGTCATGGTTCTTGCTAGTGGCTTCTCCGCCTTTTTCGCCGATTTCCTGATAGAATTCTTTGTCATGGTTTTTGCTAGTGGCTTCTCCGCCTTTTTGACCAATCTCTTGATAGAATTCTTTATCATGGTTTTTGCTAGTCGTTTCTCCGCCTTTTCTACCTGCTTCTTCTCTGCTCATTTTGTTATCTTGTGCCATTTTGAATTCCTCCTTTAATTGGTGTTGGTTGTTGTATTCCCGCTGTCATTTCTTTTAAACAAACAAAACACATTGAGTGTGTTTTGACTGAAAAAGCAGACGGAATGCGGTGCCCGTCTGCTTTTCTTCTATTCATGATTCTGTTCTGTTTCTATGAGCCGCTCGAGGATGCGCCGCTTTTTATAGAGCATCATGCCTGTTTCGGTAATGTCATTTAAGGTCGAGCGATTAGCCGCCGCGCCAAAGACCATACCCGCGACCGGCACCATTTGAAAAAGCTTTTTCCAGCCAAAGGTGTCACGGTAGCCTAAAACCACTTCCCTCCAGCCTTGGATTTGGGAAGCGACATTCTTATATGTACGGTCCTGATCATAATCTTTTAATTCTCTCAGAATGGATTTTTTACCGACAACATCTGCTGAAGTAAGCTGCAAGCATTTTACGATAAAGACCCGCTCTTTTTTCTCCTTTGGATCATAGCCATAGGCCACTGCGATATCCTGCAGTGTTTTTAATGATAAACCGAGCACAGCCGGAATGTCTGCCGCCAGTGTAAATACGCCGCCCACACCCGTGGTCGCTCCCTGAACGGTTGCAGCGTTGATTCGGTTTTTGCCCATCGCTTCAGCAACATCATCCATAACAGTCAGAGGCGCTTTTTGTACGTCCTCCAGTGATTCAAAGGTTTGCTCGGGCAGTTTCTTTTGAAACGTTTTGATAATCTGTTTTTCCGATGTCAGGTACTGTCCTCCAGTTTGAACAAAGCTGCCCACCTCATCCAAAAGCTTGCCGATCTTTTTCTGGATGAATTCCGGCGTCAGCTTGTCCAGCAGCTGAAACGGGAGACGGCTGAGTTTTTCCCAAAACCAGACTTTTTGCTGCTCCTTTTCCCATTTCTCTATTTCTTTTAATTGCTGATGTAAGTCTTCTTTTCGTTCTGTTGTCACCCAACTCGCACTTCCCTTCCGTTTTTTTCTACTATATAGTATACCTTCATTTTTCTATAAAACGTTTTTATTTTTCACCTGCGGGTACCATTTTTATAAAAGCAGAAGGAGTGATGGATATGCCTTGGTCTATGAAGGATTACCCCGCTTCACTGAAAAATCTCGAGAAGCCTGTGAAGAAAAAGGCGATTGAAATTGCGAATGCCATGATTGATGAAGGCTATGAGGACGGACGCGCCATTCCGATTGCGACGAGCAAAGCAAAGGAATGGGCGGAAAACGCCTCAAAAAAGGAAATTGACGACTTCCTCAAACATGATGATGAAACAGAACGCGATGAGGAGGCAAACGATGACGCCAGACCTGAGCTAATGAATAAAGCGGAGCATGTCATCAAACATAAAAGTGGCTGGGCCGTCAAAGCTGAGGATGCCAAACGTGTATCTGAAATCAAGGATACGAAAAAGGAAGCGATTGAACGAGCGAAGGAAATTGCGGAACATAAAGGCACAGAAGTAATTGTTCATTTGGCTGACGGCAGTGTGCAGAGAAAGATAAAAACAGGATCATAACCAAATATGCTTTTGTACGTTTCGGATCTGTCTAGAACGGTAATTGATATATAAATCATTAAGGAGAGGTGAATATGATGCTTAGCTTTTTGGTTTCATTAGTTATTGCTATCTTAATTGGACTAATCGGAAGCGCCATCGTCGGCAATCGCATGCCTGGAGGAATCTTCGGTTCGATGATTGCAGGGCTGATCGGCGCATGGATCGGGCATGGCTTACTCGGAACTTGGGGACCAAGCCTTGCAGGATTTGCCATTATTCCGGCAATTATCGGGGCAGCGATCTTCGTATTCTTACTGAGCCTCGTATTCCGCGGACTGCGCAAGGAAGCCTAGATATTAGATGATTCAGGAGACATCGTTTCATACAGAAACGATGTCTTTTTATGTATGGACCTTATCAGATGCCCTACATATCATGTTACATAACAGGGAAAAATTTGAGTGTCATTTTTGAACATCATTGGTTGACAAGAAATCGTGATGGTCATATGATGTAGATAAAATAATTTGGTTTAAGGAAACTCTTTGTTGTATGGCAAAAACAATTAGAATTCAGGTGAGTACATGATGAATAAGGACATCACAGCACAATCTCCCCGTTCCAAAGCAGTCCAAGATGCGCTTGACGGGAAAAGCAGAGGATTCAGAGGACTGCTGCCTTTTTTAGGCCCGGCGTTTATTGCAGCCATTGCCTATATCGATCCCGGTAACTTCGCAACAAATATATCAGCAGGTTCTAAATATGGATATATGCTGCTATGGGTGATTTTATTTTCTAATATCATGGCGCTCTTGATCCAATCACTCTCCGCCAAACTCGGTATCGCGACAGGCAAAAACCTGCCTGAGGTCGCTCGTGAGGAATTTCCTAAGCCTGTCTCTATCGGCTTATGGATTCAAGGCGAGCTCGTCATTATCGCGACTGATCTGGCGGAATTTATCGGAGCGGCATTGGGACTGTATTTGCTGTTCGGCATCCCGATGCTCGAAGCGTCTATTATTGCGGCGATCGGCTCTTTCGCGATTTTGGAGCTTCAGCGCCGCGGTTATCGCTCACTTGAAGCCGGTATTGCCGGCATGCTGTTTGTAGTGGTCATCGCCTTTGCACTGCAGACCTTTTTTGCAAAGCCGGATGCCGTCTCAGTGATGAAAGGACTTTTCGTTCCGACATTTCATGGCACCGACAGCGTGCTTCTTGCAGCAGGTATTCTCGGCGCAACCGTTATGCCGCACGCCATTTATTTACACTCTGCCCTCACACAGCGGCGGGTGGTCGGCAAAACAGATGCTGAACGGAAGAAAATCTTCAGATTCGAATTTATTGATATTTTAATAGCGATGCTGATTGCAGGGGCTATTAATGCGAGTATGCTGATTGTGGCTGCCGCATTATTCTTCAAAAACGGGCTGTTTGTCGAGGACCTTGATGTCGCGTTTCAGCAGTTCGGTCATCTTGTCAGTCCTGTTTCAGCCGCGTTATTCGGAATCGGCCTGCTGGTTGCGGGCCTGTCCAGCTCGTCTGTCGGAACACTTTCAGGCGATGTGATTATGCAGGGATTTATCAACTACCGCATCCCGCTGTATGTACGGCGGTTCATCACAATCATTCCGCCGATCTTGATCATCGCATCAGGCGTCAATCCGACGTCGGCTCTTGTGCTGAGCCAGGTGGTTCTTTCCTTCGGCATTGCCTTTGCCTTAATCCCGCTTATTATGTTCACAAGCAATAAGCGGATTATGGGTTCGCTGATCAATGCCAAATGGGTAACAGTGGTTTCTTGGCTGATCGCTGTGCTGATTGTTGCTTTGAATGTGTTTTTGATCGTCGATACGTTCCGTTAGAAAAAAACCGGCTGAAAGAGCCGGTTTTTTATTTTGGCTTAAAAGCTCATTGATATCATTTTTTACAGAAATTTGTTATGATAGAAGAAAAAATCGGAGTTTTGATAATGTCAGTATTTATTCTGTTTTATTTATGGATTGTCCCTATTGTTATCGGAATTTTATGTTCTGTTATCGCTTATAAATCAACAGGTAAAAAAATGCGAATCGCGCCCGGCATCGCCATGGTGGTGCTCAGTATCATTTCCTTGATTACCGCTTTTACGGCCGGAGGCGCTAATTTTCACGTGTTTATCGGCGGAATGTTTTTATTCGGCACTTTATTAGTTGGTTCTGCTTTTCCTTTCTTTTTCGGACTTTCGAAAAAAGGGAAATAAGCTTATAAAGACATTCATTTTGTAAGATTTGATAAGAATAAACAGATGAAACAGACAAGGACAAATGCATCTGCTTTGAAAGAAGATGCATTTGTCCTTGTGTCTGTTTTGAGCACGGCGAAAATCATGACAGGCTGCATAGATCATTCCTGCTGATCCCAATAAATATACGAGTCATTTTAAAGGTTCAAACAACCGATTTTATGACTCACCCTCCGTAAAATCAAAAAACAGGAGCCTTCACGGGCCCCTGTTTTTTTAGAATAACCGTTTTAAGCTTTGTTTCAAAGACGGCATTTCAATTTTTTGGTTTTCGAAGAAGTTTTTCAGCATATATTTGCTGAAGCCTTTTGCCTGTCCGTAGGTGATTTTGCCGGGCAGCGGCGGTTCGTTTCCGATCATGACGTCGACAACGACCGGCTGATCGGAGTGAAGCGCCTCATGGAAAGCCGGTGCAAGTTCTTCCGCTCTCGTCACCTTGATGCCTTTTGCTCCGCAGCTTTCTGCAAATGCGGCATAGTCGACATTCTGAAGTTTTGTGACATAGTCGATGTTCCCTTTGACCTGCTGTTCATATTCAATCATGCCGAGATTTTCATTGTTTAAAATGACAACAGTAATCGGGAGCTTATATTTGACTGCGGTCGGGAGATCCTGCATGACCATGGAAAAGCCCCCGTCACCGCAGACTGCGATGGCTTGGCGCTCCGGTTCAGACAAGCTCGCCGCTATAGCTCCCGGCAGGCCGCATCCCATTGTCGCAAGCCAGCTGGAAACGATGAAATCCTGGTTGACGTTCATTTTGAAATGCCGTGCCATCCAGACGGTGACAGTGCCGACATCTACAGACAGCACCGCGTCTTCCGCTGCTGCCTCCTGAAGACGTGCGATGACCTGCTGAGGTTTAAGCGGTGTTGTCGCCTCAGTTTCATCTTTTTCGATTTCATTCCACCAATGCTGCATATGTTCAGTGCAGGCATTTAGGAATCTTCTGTCTTCCTTCCGTTCAATATACTCCGTCAATTCGCGCAGACCGAGAGCCGAGTCACAGACAAGCCCCGCTGTTACCGGATAGCGTTTGCCGATTTTCGCCGGGTCTGAATCAAGCTGGATGGCCGGTGTGTCTTCCGGCAAGTAATCACGATACGGGAACGAGGTGCCAAGCATAATTAACAAATCGCATTCTTCCATTGCCTCATAGGCCGGCTTTGTCCCAATCTGTCCAAGGTTGCCGAGAAAGTGCGGGTGCTTATCGGGAACAACGCCTTTTGCGGGGAGCGTGACGACGATCGGCGCCGCTGCTTTATCCGCAAATTCCAGCAGCTCCCGCTTCGCCTTCTTCATTCCCTGTCCCGCCAAAATGATCGGCTTTTTCGCATTGTTAATATATTGCGCGCATGTCACAAGCTGTTCTTTTTTCGGTTCAAGATTCCCTTCAATATACAACGGTGATGTATAAACGGGTTCCCGTTTGATTTTCTCCGCAAACAAATCATCTGACACACTTAATACCGCAACGCCTTTTTTGCTGTAGGCAGTGCGGATCGCCTGATTCAACAGATCCGGCAGTGACTCCGCGCTATGTACCTCCCTGTTAAACACTGCCACGTCTTCAAACATTTGCTCAAGCTTAATCTCCTGAAAGTAGTCCCGCCCGACTTCGCCTGAGGAAACCTGACCTGCAATCGCAAGCACAGGGGCGCCGTCCGCTTTTGCATCGTATAAACCGTTCAATAAGTGCACCGCACCCGGCCCTGCAATTGACAGGCAGACACCGATCTTGCCGGTGAGTTTTGCCTCAGCCGCGGCTGCCAGCGCTGCCACCTCTTCATGGCGGGTTTGGATGAATTCCAATTGATTTCTTTCGTGTCTCAGTTCCTCAATAAATTCGTTAATGCTGTCTCCGGGGATGCCGTAAACATGATCAACTCCCCAATGTTCAAGCAGTTCTGTCATTGTTTGTCCTGCTGTTTTGTGTGCCATGCCGTATCCTCCTTTTTCCTTTTTCAATACCACAGGGGGAGGCGTTTAAAACCCGGAGGCAACTATCGCTTGCTGTATTTCCTTCTGAACAGGTCTAGGGCCGCCAAAAAGCTGTTGTCCTTGACGGTAATCCGGATGCCCGCAGCGCCGTTTAGAAAATCTCTGATTTGCATTTTCCGGTTTGGCACCATCAAAAGCGGCAATCGCTCCGGCGAAAACCACTTCAGCCCGGCCGTTTCCATGCCGTTTTCTATCGCTTGTCCGCCTGTTATGTTCCCTGCAAACACATGCTGTTCGTCTTGAAACTTAGGTCTTTGATAGACACCCAATTTCCCGGAAGGCTCTATCAGATATCCCGTTTCTTCCATTACCTCCCGGACCGCCGCTGCCTCCGGGGTTTCTCCTGATTCAACCCGTCCGCCCGGCAAATCCCATAAAGGAACGTCTTTTCGTTTGACCAGCAGAATCTGCCGTTTTGTGTTTGTCACTATGACAAATGCCCCTTCCGTATACATCGCCATCTCCCCTTTATTTAAAAAAGACCAAGGAGATGTCCCTTGGTCTGAGCTGCTTACTTTTTAAAATGATACGGCAATGTGGCAACGATTATGTCCTTCTTCCAGAACAGCCGGACTCTGAGCAGGAAGGCTGACTGGTTGTGCAGAATGGTGTGCCAGCGTTTTTTTGTGATAAATTGCGGGAACAGCACCATGACAGAAAACTGTTTCTTCTTCGCTTTTGCTTCAACAGTTTCCAAAAACTTATCAAACGGATGGACCAGGCTTCTGTACGAAGAGTGAAGCGTGACGAGACGCACTCCATTATTCAGCTCTTCCCAGCGTTTTTCCACTTTCTTTTCCTGTTCTCTGTCAAACGACACGTGAACGGCAATGACCTGATCTGACAGTGATTTCGCATATTGAATGGATTTTTGCACGACGGTTGTGACGCCGGCTACAGGCACAATCACGACCGTACCTTTGATTTCTTCCGGCTGTTTGTTTACGATACGAAGCTGTTCACCGACAGCCGTATAGTGATTTTTAATCGCAAAAAACAAAAAAACGACGATCGGCATAAAGATTAAAACAGGCCATACGACATTAAACTTCGTGACAAACAGGATGGACAGAACCATAAACGATATCAATGCGCCGCAGGCGTTGATCAGCATTTTTCCAATCCAGCCTTTTGGTTTTTGTTTGATCCACTTGATGCACATCCCTGTTTGTGAAAGGGTAAATGGAATAAACACACCGACCGCGTATAGCGGGATTAAGTGCTCCGTCTGCCCTCCAAATAACAGAATCAGCACAATTGAGGCAACGCCTAAAAAGATAATCCCGTTTGAGAAGCCTAAGCGGTCGCCTCTTACTGTAAACATGCGCGGCATGTATTGGTCTCTCGCCAAGTTGAAGGCAAGCTGCGGGAAGGCTGAAAAGCCCGTATTCGCCGCAAGGACCAAAATTAACGATGTCACACCCTGAATGACATAGTAGAACACATTTCTGCCGAAGGTATCCGACGCGATTTGTGAAATGACCGTTTCATTCGGTTTCGGAGCCGTCCCGTAACCGTATGCAAGTACTGTGATACCGGCAAACAGAACCGCAAGCAAGATCCCCATCATAGCCAACGTTCTCGCCGCGTTTCGCGCAGGCGGGTTTTTGAAGGCTGGAATCGCGTTGGAGATCGCTTCAACTCCGGTGAGCGCGGAGCAGCCGGATGAAAAAGCCTTAAGCAGCAAAAACAGCGTAATGCCGGCTACCGGTGTGCCGATCGGTGTATGATGGACTGGCTGATCAATTTGTCCTGTCATAAGCTTAAAAAGACCGACGGCAATCAGGATGAAAAGCGCCGCCACAAACAGATACACCGGGTAAGCAAGAATCGATGCTGATTCTGACAGCCCCCGCAGATTTAAAATCATAATCACTAAAACAAGTAAAACAGCAATCGGTATATGGTAATCATGCAGTGCCGGGAACGCCGACGTGATGGCGTCCGTCCCTGCGGAAATACTTACTGCTACAGTTAATATATAATCGACAAGCAATGAACCGCCTGCAATCAGCCCGGGCTTTTCGCCGAGGTTTTCTTTTGATACAACATACGCCCCGCCGCCCTGCGGATAAGCGTAAATAATTTGCCTGTATGAGAGAATCAGCGCGAGCAGCAAAATGAGTACGCCGACCGCTATCGGAATGGAATACCAAAATGCAGCAGCGCTTACCGCCGCCAATATGATAAGAATTTGTTCCGTTCCGTAAGCGACAGATGATAAAGCATCTGAGGAGAGCATGGCAAGCGCCTTTAATTTCGTCAGTTTTTGTTCTCCTGCTGCTTGTGATTTTAACGGTTTCCCAATCAAAAAACGTTTGATTGAATGATACATCGATGTCTTCCCCTTTTAATTTCATTTTTCATTAAAACAATAAAACATCCGCATCTGCTCTCACATTTTGTAATAGTCCTTTCTGCTATGATGTCTCTGTATGCGATTTACATCCTGAAAATTGAACAGCAAAAAACACAGAGGCAAACGGATGCCCCTGTGCCTTAACATCGAACACAGGTTTCATTCAT
The DNA here is from genome assembly GCF_014250375.1 of Bacillus sp. PAMC26543. NCBI lineage: Bacteria > Bacillati > Bacillota > Bacilli > Caryophanales > Bacillaceae > Bacillus > Bacillus sp. PAMC26543. The sequence continues at coordinate 3,657,567 of NZ_CP060193.1, forward strand.
CTCCTCTCATGAACGCTTACGAGGTTAGCTGACGGATTCGGGCATATGAGAGTTTGCCCTACCTAAAAAGGATTCACCCCGAGCGGCAAAATGCCGCCAAAATGGGTCCCCCGCTCTGTTTACAGATTAAGCGATTTGTTTTCTAAAAGAGATCATACTCCCGTTTACGTATGTTGTAAAGAGGCTTATCGGCCGGGAGAAAAAAATAAAATGACAGGTTCCACAAATGGAAAATTTAAACCAAAAATAAAAAAACAGAGGCTGATATCAGCCTCTGCCTTATTCTCTGTCTGTCTTTCTCTTTCTTCGTCTAACGGTTACCCAAATGAAGGCTGCCGCAATTACCATCATGAGAGCCAGCACGCCGATATACAGCAGTTGTTGCCCATGATCTTGTGCTGTTTTTTCTGTTTCAGAACTGTTTGTTTCCGATTTGAGCTGCTGGTGGTTTGTAAACACCTGCTGGCTGTTTGTTTCATTGATGACGGTCGCCGTGTCATCATTGCTGTTCAAAAAGCTGATGATTTCTTTTGTGACGGCCGCGCCATTTCCTTTCAGCGGCGCAAAAACAGCCATCGTATAATTTGAATCCCATAAAGACGCTTGGGTAAATGCCACTTGTTTCGTCGTCTCGTTCAGCATTTCAAAGCCCGACACGTCAAACGAGCCGTTTTTCGCTTGAGGCACGAGCAGATCAGAAGATTTCTCTTTCAAAAGAGAGAACTGGCTGATGCCGCCGATGAAAATTAAGTTCCGGCCTTTCGCGTCCTCCGCTTTAACTTCAGATGCTTTCCTTACTGTGAAAGATTGCTGGGCTTCGCTTCCAAAAGAATCAGTAACGAGAGAAAGCTCCTTAAGCTTGGATTTGCTCACGCTGTCAGGAAGCACAATCAGTGTTGCCTGTTCCTGATTTCCGGCGTATGGAAGCGGCCATTCTTTAAAATCGGCTGACGGAGATGTGCCTTTGATTGTGTAAGACAATGTGCTGCTTTTATCAATAAAGACCCATTTCTCTTCGTCCGTTGTGTTGCAAGGGTTGTTTTCCTTTAAGCCCGTGGTGATAAACTGTATATCAATGTAGCGGTTTTTCTGCAGCAGCTCCGGGTCTACTTTCAGCGTGACATGATAGTATCCGTTTTTATCTTCTTTCCCTAATTCATCAAGGCGAACTGAATGCGGCTGACCGTTGATGAGGACCTTCAGCTCTGCTGCTTGAGAGGCTGAACCGCTTTCTGCCGCGGCTGCTTGAATCGTTTCCGATTTCTTTAGTTTAAGCGACAGCTTGGCTGATTGATTTTGGTCTATCATCGCAGAAGCCGGATAAAAATAATGTGCTGAAGATGTTTTGTCAGCTCCGATTGTCATATCTTCTGCCCCGAATTTCTCAAGGGTCAGCTTATTGCTTACCTGCTTTTCAGCCTTCTGAAGCTTGCCAATTGAAAGTGTTTCCCCGCTTAGCTGGCCGGTGTAAGTCTGATCGGCGATGACGCTGATTTTTTCTGAGAGCACATCATCAGATGCCGCTTGTGCAAACAGAACCGGCTGCTGCTTGCCCTGTGCTTTCAGCACGCGCTCCGCAAGCAGAAGTTTTTCTCCTTTTGCCTGTAAGCCGGCTTGTTTGATCAGCTTCTTCACCTTGCCGTTCCAATGCTTATCCACTCCGATGAAAATGGTCGGCTTGTCGATTTGCTTCACTTCAGATTCCTTCACAAACGAAATGCTGACACTGCTGTCCGCAGTTTTCAGGTAGCCTTCTGTTTTGACAGCCGCTTCAATTTCTGCCGAGCTCGGGTTATCCGGAATGACAATAGCAGTCTCTTCCGCTGTATTTCCCGATTGGGCAAATGGGTATGGGTAATGTTCAAGTGACGTTCCCTTCGCTTCGCTGCTGTCCGCTAGTGTCAGGCGGCTGTCCGGATAAATTTTGATCCAGTTGCCGGACGTATCCTGTCTGACGCAGACGCCCTCTTTCATGACGCCGTAAAATTTCAGTGATACGCTGTGATAGCCTGGGGCGGACTGGCTTTTGTTCAAGTTCAGCTTCAGTATTTTCCGTTTTGAATCGCCGTTTAGCTTTAACGTTTTTACCGGTTCATTGTCAATTACAGCCGTTAACGATGAAGGAGAAATTAAGAGATCTGATGCCTCATATTCAATCACCAATTGCTGGCTGCCGGAAGAGGCGCCTGCCGGAATCTGATACGTCAGTTCCGCGCTGTCTTTTGATCCGTACAATGTCATAAGATCGTTTGTCAGCACCTGCTGTTTGGCTTGTTCACGGCTGCTTTTGCCCAGAAGCGAGCCATCGACCTGCATCTCTTGAGCGAAGGCCGATTGTCCAGTCGCTGCCAGCAGCAGAAAGCTTGTAAGAAAAATAAGTAGTTGTTTCAAAAAGGTCACCCGCTTTTATGTTGATTGTATCGTTCTGTTTTGTACCATTTGACCTCTTGCTTGAATAAACGGTGCTTGATTTCTACGAATAAAGAATAGATCACGAGCACAATCCATGCCTGCGAGTACGTAAAGTACATAAGAAATACGATAAAGAAGTTTTGCCTGTTCATTTCTGTTTTTTCGATGCTTAACGTAATCATGACCTCCGTCATAAATAAGAAAAACGCCAAAATCCAAAGGATCATTGCCAAAAACCCGACCGACAAATGCAAATCATAAAACAGATTGACCACAAATATCGTGTTTGACATGATCACGCCAAAGAAAAACAGGAAATACGTAAAGAAAAAGTAAAACAAGTCAAAGATAATCCGTTTTCGTTTCAGTTTGAAAAACTGCGCCAAAAACTTCAGGACGACATATTGGTTGCCGCGCGCCCATCTCGTCCGCTGGCGCCACCACACCTTCCACGTTTCCGGCTCCTGCTCCCAAGTAATAGCTGCCGGGAAAAAGCGGATGTGATAGCCGAGGTTATACACCCGGATGGTCAGCTCGGTATCTTCAGCCAGCGCTTTATCATCCCAGCCCCCGAGCTTTTCAATAATACTTCTGCGGATCGCGAAGTTGGTTCCGGGAATGGTAGCGATTTTGAACCACTTCCATCTGCCTCCCTGCGCCATCCACTGAAAACAGATCGTTTCAATATTGATAAACTTCGTCAGCAGCGTTTTTGCCGCATTGATGACGCGGAATTTCCCCACCACTGCGCCTGCCTTCTCGTCATTCATCAGACCGAGAACAAGATAATACACGGCCATTTTTTCAGGCGTGTTGTCGGCGTCATATACACAAATGACATCGCCGTTCGATTCAGCAAAACCGGAGTTGAGCGCCGAGGATTTGCCTTTTCCGGCGTTAGGCGGTTTTGTGATCACCATTTTGATAAAATCGTATTTCTCGGAAAATTCATTGACGATATCACCCGTCCGGTCTGAAGAATTATCGTTTACCACAATAATCTCCAGCCGGTCCTTCGGATAATAAAGATTCACCATTGCCTTCAGCGTCTGCCGAATCACAACTTCTTCATTATGGGCCGGGATGAGCACACTGACCTTCGGCAGCTCCTTCATGTTTTCTCTCCACTTCGGAATGTTCCGCTCGAAGGTCATGTAGTGGCGGAATCCGCCTTGCATGAGAAACATGTGATAGAGAAGCATCACCCATATTAAACTTAGCGAGATAAAGAACAGCGTATTACCCAAGGCTTCTTCTCTCCTTAAACATTCGTTTTTTCAATGTGGCTCTCAAGTAAAACGTATAGCTGACAAACATCACGACAAACAAGAGCACAACGGCGGAGAGAATCCATAACGCCTTTTCCAGCGGGGTTTGCCGATGGTGGTCAAAAAACTCGCCAATGGCACTTACATTGTTTTTTACGTGAACCGTTCCGTCACCGCTTGTATGGATTTCCACTTTGTCCGTTTTGACAGTTTGCTGCGTTTTCTTCAAATCAAGCCATTCACTGTCCGGAATGCGTTCCATCTGGTCAACGAGCTCCGGCAAATATTTCATCCCGAGATACGGGTGATAAAACCCTCCGGCCACTCCGCCTTCAAAATCAATCATCTGGGAAATGTGTTCCGCCATATCGCCGAGCGGGTTTTGCTTTGATGTATCGACAAAACCGATTGTTTCCGGATACAGTGTCATCCCATGCAGCATAGCTGGTTTGGTCAAAAAAGGGGATGCACCGGAGGTTTTCCATGTTGTATCGCTGAGCTGCACCTGCCCGAAAATGCTTGAGAAATACTGTGAAGCCATTTGATAGCCGTACTCAGACATCGTATAGTGCGGGGCTTCAAATGCCAGCGGATAAAGTCCTGCCGAGGTTAAATCCTCAATGGCGTGCGTCAGCTTTTGCCTTGTATATGTTTCTTCCTTTTCCTGAAACGGCTTCAAATAGCTCTTATAGGCCTGTTCGTTCGGAAAAGCCTGTTCCTTTTCCAAAATGGACGGGGTGTCATCAGCATTTTCCGAAGTGATCGGCTGGTCCGCCTTGGCATCCCAAAATTCGAAGCCCTCTCCTGTTTCACTGTGGCGATAGGCGTGTGTGTAGCCATGAACAATGATACTGCCGCCCATGCTTTGCAGTTTTTTCAATACCTTGACCATCTTCGGTTTATCAGACAAATACACTTTATCGCCTGTTTCCGGATTCAGATACACAGGAATGACTGACAGGATAAAAGGCACATGTCTCTTGTACAGATATGTACCGGCTTGAAGCAGCAATGTTTCATCAGACATCGGGCTGATATCCTCCAGCCGCAAATATAAAAGCGCGGTTCCGGCCTTCTCTCCAAATGCTTCACGAAGCTCTTTCGCAACGATCAGATTGTCATTTAACAGATTGGTTAAGCCGATGTACACATTTGATTTATCCGTTTTCCATATAAACGGACTCGTTTTGCCGTCATCAGATGTAAAGGTATACAGCCCCTTTCCTTTCAGGCCTGATACGCTCAGCACGTGAAGCCCGCTCTCTAAGGAGACATCGTTTTTTTCCGTGCTGCTGTGAATCTGATAGACATGTTCTTTTCGGGTTAAGGAAAGACCGGAAAATTGGCTAATTTGTCCGGCGTTATAGCCGATGGCGACGACGGGTTTTTTTACGCCGCTGATAAGAGACACCAGTTTTTTGCTGAGCTTTCTTTTCGTTTGCCCGTAATAGATGACATGTTCTTTGCCTTTCACATCAGATGCTGTAACATCCGAATCTTTTCTGACCGTGACATGAGTTGCAAAATGGCCAGCCAATAAATCGAGCATTTTGACTTGAGGCGACTCTTTGCCGTCCAAGGTTGAATAGATGATGAGAATGCCGTCATCCTTCTCCTTCGCTTGGGCAGAAATAGGAAAAGAAGCAATAGCTGTCAGCATCAGAACGGACACGCAGAGTAGCGTTATTCTTTTAAAGTTCATTCATCATCATCTCGTTTTCCAGTTCTTCTAAAAATTGATCAGCTGTCCTTATATCTCTTCGATAAGGTAAATAACAGACATGGAACGTAAGCGACACATACTTTCCGTTTGTCAGCTGATACGTGTCCAGCTGTTTTTTCAGCTTTGTCAGGACGGCCGGCATATGTTCAGCCGGCGTGTGTGTCAGCACAATGCCGAAGCGCTCATCAGAGGGGCGGAATTTTTTATCCGTTTCCCGGACGCTTGACCTGATTTGCCGGCTGACGAATTGAAAGAGAAGGTCGGTCTCTTTCTCCCCGTACAAAGACTTAAATTCCTTGAAATAATGCATATGAAGCAGCAAAAAGACAAAGGAATTGCCGTAGCGCTCCGCCCGTTTGATTTCCTCTGACAGTTCCAGCTTCATTCTTTGCTTATTATCAAAGCCCGTCACTCTATCGACAGCCACGAAGCTTTTGATTTCAGATTGAAGACGTTTGACTGAATGGCGCAGCTCTGCTGCGATATCATGAATTCTTCCTGATATAAAGGAAAACAGCAAAAGCGCAATTCCCCACATGATAAGCATGCGCAGCCCGTCTTCAGCTGAAAACATCACAGCCTGTCCAGTCTGAAAAAACATCATGAGCGTGCCGAGAACAAAGAGAACGATTAAGGTGACCGCCAGCGCGTAAATCGGACCGAACCAAATGCCGGCCCCGATCACGACAAATGTAATGCAAATGATCAGAAAGCCCTCCGACTGCTCGGCGGACACATAAAAAATAAACAGAGACAGGGCTGCGATGAGCCCTGAAAGATAAGCATATAATTTTTGTGATTCATTGAATGATCGTTTCATTAAAAAGCTTCCTTTCGGCTAACAGCGGCAGCAGATTGTCGAACGAGTGCGTGTCGGAGCCGCTCATGTAACCCCCATAATACGGTTTCGCCGGATCAAGAATTTCAAAGTCATTCATTCTATCATAAATCGCTTTGATGACCGAGCTGTCTTCATGCTGTTTTGTTAAAAATAAAACAGCTAACGCGTATACGGACGGCGACTCATATTGGACGGCAGGCTCCTTCGTATCTGCCACATATCGTCCGTACAGCTTTCCGTTTGCCTGAAATTCCTTTTTGACCCACTCTGCTATCACATCGGCTTTTTCATCCCCTTCCGGCAAATGCCACGCGGCGTACAGCTGGTCAATGACGTTTACTTCACTGTCATATTTGTACTGCTTCGACTCTGCGCTGTACGTCTTTGGCAGGAAACCATTCTTTAAAGGGGCTAGATAGAGAACATCGGCATTTCGCTGTTCTGTTTCTTCGTCTATGATTCCATACTTTTTCAAAACAGCTAGTGCATCGGGCATGACATACGAAAGCGTCACGTCCTTTGAAGCGGCATGAGAGGCTGAATCGTAAAAGTCTGTAAACATCCCGTTGTACATGTTGTATATCTTTAAAGCCGTGCCAATATCACGGGCAGTTTTTTCATATTGGCTGCTCCCCCAAAGAGCAGCTGCCTGATCGAGAGACACCATGATTCTCATATCATCAATCAGCGCGTTTGTCCCGCTCGCTTGACCGTTTTGTATCTTCCATGTCACCAACTGATGATTCAGAAGAAAAGAATCCCTCAGATGCTGATATTGCTCCTGAAAATGCGAGGCATCTTGTCTGCTGACCAAAAACTCCATCCACAGGCCAATCGATTCTGATAAATAGGAGGGCTGATCTGAGAAATCCGTTTTGATAAGCCCTTGGTCATTCATAAGATTGTGATAGATGAAATACTCCGCCGGCTGAAGCGGGCGGGTATTCATATCTGCCTCAGACTGATATAGGGTTTTATTCCCAGCTTCAGCACACCCTGCGGAAAGTCCGATAGATAAGCAAAATAAGATAGCAGCGACCAACACATGCCGCACAGGCAAGTCCCCCTTTGTCGTCCGAAGCGAATCAGACGCACCAATATATGACGAAATTATTACTGCCATGTTACAAATTATATTAACTATAAAAGAAAAAAACGAAGATTACTAGCTTTTTTTCCCCTTTTTGAACTTTCAAAAAACAGGACCTAAGTCCAATAAAAAACCTGTGCGAATCGCACAGGTTTCTTTTTATTGATCCAAACCGAGTTTCTTCAGCTGTTCCGCCAGCGCATTGTTAATCGATTCGTCTTTATTTTGTTTTTTCATATAAGAAGAGACGTCCCGCTTTGTAGCGCGCCCTTTGTCTTTGTTTTTCCGTTTTTCAAATACAGAAAGCTTCTCACGGTGCCCGCAAACACACGCGAAGGTCTGGCCTTCTCCTTGGCCGCGAAGCTCCATTCTTTTATGGCAGTTCGGGCAGCGCGCGTTTGTTTTTCTGGCGATCGTTTTTCTGCTTCCGCATTCCCGGTCTTGGCACACGAGCATGGTGCCGCGCTTGCCGTTGACCTTCAGCATCATTTTGCCACACTCCGGACATGCCGTTCCCGTGATGTTATCATGTCTGAAGGTTTGGCTGCTGTTTTTGATTTCTGTTACCGTTTGCTTAGCATAAGCCTTCATGTCTTTAATAAAGACAGCGGATTTTAATTTTCCGGCCGCAATGGCGGACAGCTTTTGTTCCCACTCTGCCGTTAAGGCAGGTGATTTCAAATCCTCAGGAACGAGCTGCAGGAGCTGTTTTCCTTTTGAGGTGATAAAAATGTCTTTGTCTTTTTTCTCAATTAAAAAGCTGTTGAACAGTTTTTCGATAATATCGGCACGCGTTGCAACCGTGCCGAGACCGCCTGTTTCGCCAAGCGTTTTGACAAGGCCTTTTTCTTCTCCCTGCATAAAGGCGCTTGGGTTCTCCATAGCTGACAGCAGCGTCCCTTCATTAAAACGGGCCGGCGGTTTGGTTTGGCCGCTTGTTTCAGTTAATGTGCGAACAGTGAGCGAGGCGCCTTTTTGCAGAGCCGGCAGCGTCTGATCTCTGTCGTCCTCCTGCTCGTCATCCTCGTCAACCATATCATAAACAGCTTTCCAGCCTTGTAACTGTACGGTTTTTCCCTTCGCCGTAAAGGTTTCTCCGCCGATTTCTGCCATGACCTTTGTTTCTTCATATTCGAAAGCCGGCATCAGCACAGCCAAGAAACGTTTGGCAATCAGGTCATACAGCTTGCGTTCTTTATCGCTGAGACTGCTGAGAACAAGCGGCTCTTCAGTCGGGATAATCGCATGGTGGTCTGACACCTTAGCATCATTGACGTAGCCTTTGTGCGATTTGATGCCGCGCTTTTTAATTTGAGTGACATATTGGGCATACGGTTTCACTTCCATGCCCTCCAGCCGGTCTTTTAAGGTTGGGACAATGTCACTGGATAAAAACCGTGAGTCTGTCCGCGGATATGTGACAAGCTTGTGCTGCTCATACAGCTTCTGCAGAACTGAGAGCGTTTCTTTTGCGGAAAATCCGAAGCGTTTGTGGGCGTCCCGCTGGAGTTCCGTCAAGTCGTAAAGCGCAGGAGCAAAGCTTTTTTTCGCTGTTTTTTTCAGTTCAGCGACCACCGCCTGTTTTCCATCAAGTTCTTTTAGCAAACGGCTTGTCACGCCTTGATCGAATGTTCTCGTCTGCTTCGATTTTTTGTCCTGCCACGTCAGCGTCATTCCATCGACTGCTGCGCGAATGCCGTAATACGGTACAGGCTTAAAGGCTTGGATGTCCGCTTCGCGCTTGGCAATCATGGCTAGCGTCGGCGTCTGCACACGTCCGCATGAAAGCTGGGCATTGAATTTTGTGGTGAGCGCACGGGTCGCGTTAATGCCGACAATCCAATCCGCTTCTGCTCTGGCAACGGCTGAGTGGTACAGATTTTCATACTCTTTGCCGCTGCGCAGCTTTTGAAAACCTTCCTTGATCGCTTTGTCCGTTACAGATGAAATCCACAGCCGTTTGATCGGTTTGCGGACGTTCGCTTTTTCAATGATCCAGCGTGCGACGAGCTCACCTTCCCGGCCGGCATCAGTGGCGATGACGATCTGATTGACATCTTTGCGGGTAAGCTGCGCTTTCACCGCATTGAACTGCTTTCCGGTTTTTTTGATAACAACAAGCTTTAGCGGTTCGGGGATAATCGGCAGATCCTCAAGCCGCCATGATTGAAATTCTTTTCCGTAGCCTTCCGGATCAGCAAGTGTCACCAAATGGCCTAAAGCCCATGTGACAATATATTGATCTCCTTCGAGATAACCGTTCCCTTTTTTATGGCACTTCAGCACCCGGGCCAAATCGCGGCCGACTGAAGGTTTTTCAGCTAATACAACTGTTTTTGACATGCTTGATCACTTCTCTTTCTTTCACGCTCATCCTTTTATTATAACAGACTTGAACAAACACTCTCTAACCGCGCCCGTTTTTCGTGTCAATTTCTGAGAAAATGACGTGAGTGACGGTTTGGGCGTAAGGCGTTGTTTTGTTGATGAAAGCTTCTACTGCTTCAAGGCTCTCCGCGTTGATTTTCAGTATATAGCAGGCCGCTCCCGCAATCCGGTAGCAAAATTCAATATTCGGCAGCGTTTGAATGTAGCTTTTGAATCGATCGTAATCCCCGTTTTTGACGGTTGCCTCGACAATACAGGAAACTGGAAGGCCAAGTTTTTTCTGATCAACCTCCAGCGTATATTGCTTAATGATGCCAAACGATTCCAGCTGTCTCACCCGTTCGGTGACCGATGGCGGGGACAGCTTAATTTTCCTTCCTAACTCCCTCATGGACAAACGGCTGTCTTTTTTCAGTTCCGCAATGATATTCAAATCAATTTGGTCAAGTTTCATATCAAAATCCTTCTTTTATTTTTGTTCACATTATCTCGGGAATTTGTGTAAATGACAAGACTGAGGTCCAAGATAGATTTTTTAAATATGAATGTTTTCCGAACATTTTCTCAAACTTGTCATATATGCCCGCCGGATTGTTTATAGTATAGATGAAAACGTGTCCACAAGGAGGGCGATTTATGCTGCAAACGCCGATCGGAAGACTTCGCACGATGGGTTTTATTGAAGGAATGTCACTCTTAATCCTGCTTTTCGTCGCCATGCCGCTCAAATATTGGGCAGGCCTTTCGCTTGCGGTAACAATTGTCGGTTCTGTTCACGGCGGATTGTTTATTTTGTATTTGCTTGTGTTGGCCTATGTGACGTTCTCTGTGAAATGGTCGCTGAAATGGTCAGCCGCCGGTTTCGTCGCCGCATTCGTCCCATTCGGAAACTTTCTGTACGACCGCGGATTAAGAAACTTTAAATAAACGATAAAGCGGCATGTTGTGCGCTGCACTGTTAAGAAAAACAGCTTGGATCTGCTTCAGGCTGTTTTCTTTTTAACCCAATCATCATGTAATAATGATACAGCAGTGAAAGGAGAGGGAATGATGACGAAGAGGATTCCCTACGATCAAATAGCACCTGATGGGTTACATATCATGATGAATATGGAGGCATACACGAAAACATCCGGCATTAACCGGACAACAAGAGAGCTAATGAAAATAAGAGCATCACAATTGAACGGCTGCGCCTACTGCATTAACATTCATACGAAAGATGCCCGAAAAATGGGAGAAACCGAACAGCGTATTTACGGATTAAACGCTTGGGAAGAGTGCAGTTTTTATACACCTGAAGAAAAAGCAGCATTATTGCTGACGGAGCATGTCACTTTTATTTCTAACAAGCGTATGCCTGATGATGTTTATCAGGAGGTGCGTAAATTTTATAATGAAAAAGAATATGTTGATCTCATCCTCATCATTAATCAGATTAACAGCTGGAACCGAATCGCCATCTCTATGGGCAACATCGCCGAATAAATAAAAAGCTGACCTTTTACCGGGTCAGCTTTTCGCTATCAAAACCATTTTGTCAGCCACGCGATATAATATGCGCCAGGGATAAACATAAGCTGGGCAAGAAGTGTGCCCGCCACCCTTGACGTCACCATTGTCACAGAGGTCCATTTCAAATAAATATAGCTTCGTTTTCCTTTTGCCACATCATCGGCAAGAACAGACACTTTCGGGTCAACAAAAATGGCCAGCAGCATCGTCGCAATCCCGTTGATTAAGCCTGATGCCATAACCGCCGTCGTGCTTCGCTCGGGTGCTAGGAGCCCTGCGTACAATGCGGAGAGCACGCCAATTGTATAAATGGAGGTGATCAGCATGTTGATGACAAACAGCCGTTTTGGAATCAAGCGCATGTGAAATCCCTTCAAATACGAAGCAGACGGCAGACGCAAATAGGAGCAGGCATTTTTAAATCCATTCTTAGAAAATCCTTTCCGAAAAACTTGTAAAACGGAGCCGCCCCCGCCCGCCAAGTGGATAATCGCACGTGAAAACAGGGCGACAAACGACGGGAGCAGGATAATGCCCACAATAGTCCCAACCGTCGAGCCAAAGATCAGGAACCGGAATTGCTCGCCTACGAGCGCCAGCGCGTTTTTTCCGGCATCGTCAATTAAGCGCCCCGTGAAGGGCTGCTGCACCATGTTCGACATTCTTGACACGATTACCATGACATTAAACAAGGAAAGCGCGGATGCGATAAACCCTACCCGGGCCCCTGAAAGCCTTGTGGCATAGGCAAGGGTCTCTATTGAGTGAATCAATAACAAAAAACAGAAAATAAAAACGACTTGTGTTGTAATGACATGCACAGTATTCTTTCCTCCAGTTTCATCCTAGTGATAAGACTGAAGGAAACAACGAGAAGTTTCATGTGTGATTTGTTTTTTTCACAATAAAAAACCGCCGGCTTACGCCGAGCGGTTTGTCTTATTCTTTTCTATACGCAAATAAAGATTATATTATCCGCCGATTCGGGCGGGTTCGATTCATGTAGCATTGTTCCGAAGAATCATTCTGGAAAGTAAACACCATGGAAATTTCTTGAACACAAGACAACGAAAGCCCTACCTCTCAATCGTCACTGCGGCTCCGAAGCCGCGCCGGTGTGAATTGTAAAACAAAAAAGTCTTTTTTCCATCTCATCGTTAGGGGCGATTTGTTATGAAGGAAAAGAATAAGGGCAGCTGGTTTGCTGCTTGTGAAGCGGTAAAAGCTTCTCTCTCAAAACAGAAAAAAGAAGTTTACTTTCTTTTTTATTTGCTTATTTTTCTTGCTTAGCTATTCATGATAACATATCGCCCCTGCAAATACAAACTTTTATTATAATTCGAGTGAGACTGGTGTTTTCTCTCCCGCATTCATTAGCCTGATATCTTCCGGTTCGATTTCAAGAATCACCAGATTCGGGTCATCCTTGCCGTCGAACCAGCGCTCCAATTTAGAACTCCAGATTTTGTCTTTCAATTCTGATGAATTGTTTATTTTTGCTTTTCCTGTGACTTCGACATACGCATCGCCAAAGCCTTCACAATCATAACCTAATAAAATGTGCACATTAGGGTTATTCTCAATTTCTTCAGCTTTATGAGTTTCTTTGCTTGTCGGTGTATAAATCGTCAGCCCGTCATGGAAGAAAGTCATGTAGCGGGAATGAGGTTTGCCCTTTTGAACCGTTGCGAGCGAACCTACTTTATGGTGATCTAGAACATCAAGCACTTTTTGTTTAATATCTTGCTGATTCATCTCGAATCACTCCTTTTTAACGTCTCCGCTGTTACTTTTCCACATCCGGGAACGATTTAAACAAGAAAATGCGCTCTTTATTTTTCTGCTTCCCATTCACGCTTTAACAAACTGTAATAGACGAGGTCGTGGAACTTGCCTTTAATGAATATGCCTTCCCTTGCTGTTCTTTCCTCTTGAAAGCCGAGACGCTCCGGGATCGCTCTGCTTTTGTGATTTCCGACAGCCGCGCAGATGGCAACCCGATTCAATTTCAGATCCTGAAAAGCATATGTGATGAGTGCCCGGCAGGCGGCAGTAATAATGCCTTTTCCTTCGTATTCCCCGTCAATCCAATAGCCAATCTCCGCTTTTTTATTCACTTGGTCAAGGTTATGCAGGCCAATCATACCGCACAAGCTGCCGTCATACAGAATCCCCGCTTCGATTCCGTTCATGTCAGCATACTGACGCCGCCAATTGGGAATGAGGGTTTCCCTGTACGTTTCGGCATCACTTGGATTTTCAGCCCAGAATAGCCATTCACTGATTCGCTGTTGGTTCTCATGAATAATCGCTGCCAGCCGATCCGCATCCTTTGGCTCTAATAACCGGATGGTAATGTGCTCGTTTACACTGCAGGTGAACATCTCCCTCGCCCTCTTTCCTTTTTTACCCATTATAACGGTGTTTCCGTTTTTTTCAATATAAAAAAGGATGGGCTTTTTAAGCCTCATCCTTAAATTCTAGGGTCGGTAAAGATATCGTGTTTGTCTGTGCTAGTCGAAGACATTTCCGTTACGACTGCGCCTTCCTCCCCGGCCTGGAACCAATGCTTCGTGTTCGGCGGAATTGTATATTGCCCGCCGGGTTCAAGCTCGATCTCATGCCAGACTGTATAGTATTCTCTATCCTCTTGAGGAGGAAGAACCTTTGGAAGCTGCGTTTTTTCTCCTTCAACATAAAGATACACTTTTCCGTAGCGGCAGCGGAAGGTCTCCTGCTTGCCTTCCTGCCCGTCAACCGGCGGATGGCGATGCTCCGGGCAAGTCTGTCCCGGAAACAGCACCAGTTCCTTTGAACAATAACGGTCTGTATTCACATAGACAAAGAGCTGGAGCCCGGATTTTCGTTCTTTTCCCAAGCCGTAGTCCATGAGCTGAATTTGTTCTACTTCATCATCCGTTAAGACAATACCGGCTTTTTGATAGTAGCTGTTTACTTCTTCTTTCGTGATGCTCATTTCCTCACTCCCTCTTACGTCGTCACAAAGTCTCCGCCATTTACATGCAGCGTTTGTCCTGTCATATAGGATGATTCATCTGATGCCAGCAGCACATAGCAGCCGACATGCTCAACAGGCTGACCCGGACGGCCCATCGGCGTATTTTGCCCAAATTGAGCGACTGTATCTTCTGAGAATGTAGACGGAATTAACGGTGTCCAGATTGGTCCCGGCGCTACCGCATTTACACGGATGCCGTCTTTGACAAGTGCCTGCGCCATTGTTCTTGTAAAGGCATTGATCGCGCCTTTCGTTGCCGTATAATCAATCAGCGTCGGATTACCGCGATAAGGGTTAATGGAAGTCGTATTGATGATCGCGCTGCCTGGTTTCATATAATCAATTGCTTTTTTAGTCAAATAAAATTGTGAATAAAAGTTTGTTTTGAATGTGCGGTGAAGCTGTTCGCTTGAAATATCTTTGATGCTTTCCTTCGGATGCTGCTCACCGGCATTGTTCACAAGGATATCCAGACGGCCGAGTTCATTGACTGTTTTTTCAACCGCTTCATTACAGAACTCCTCTTCGCCCACATCTCCGGAGATTAAGAGACATTTCACGCCCTCTTGTTCCACGCGTTTTTTGGTATCTTCAGCATCTCCGTGCTCATCCTTATATACAATGGCGATGTCAGCGCCTTCCTTTGCGTAAGCGACAGATACCGCACGTCCGATTCCGCTGTCACCGCCTGTAATGAGTGCGACTTTTCCTTTTAGTTTATCCGCACCTTTATAATGCTCGTACTCATATACCGGACTTGGGTTCATTTCGCTTTCGATTCCCGGCTGGCGATTTTGGGTTTGTGCCGGCAGTTCTTTTGGATAGTTTGCCATGATGATTCTCCTCCTTTGTTTTTCATGTCTATTTGTTGTGTACCTCGTGCATTCTCTGGGTAAACATGGATGAGCACCTTCGGAATGCTTTATCAGAAAAATGTTTCACATGAAACGCAAGGAGGAAAATGATGTGAAAAGGAGGTTGCTGAATGATTAACATGCTTTCTAAAAAATTCAGCAGACCGAAGGGGATGTTCGGCATACTTGCCGGATACATCATGGCTGCTGAAAATAAAACACTGAATCAGTGGACAATAGATCAGCTTGGATTAACAC
This sequence comes from Bacillus sp. PAMC26543, assembly GCF_014250375.1. Classification (NCBI taxonomy): domain Bacteria; kingdom Bacillati; phylum Bacillota; class Bacilli; order Caryophanales; family Bacillaceae; genus Bacillus; species Bacillus sp. PAMC26543. The sequence continues at coordinate 3,672,935 of NZ_CP060193.1, forward strand.
GCGGAGACCGCATTCTAGAAGTCGGTTTTGGACCAGGATACTGCATGAAGCAGATGCTGAAACGCGAAAAGAGTGTGCATATCCATGGGATTGATGTATCAGAGGCTATGCTGAAGCTGGCTGCACACAGATTAAAAACAGACCGTGTTCGCCTGATACAGGGCAGCATTGAAACGTTCCCCCTCCCCGCCGCGTATTACGATAAAGTCATTTCCGTTAACAACTACACGATTTGGAAAGACCAGCAAGAAGGCATCAAACAGATTTTTCAAGCATTAAAACCTGGCGGCAAAGCAGCCATTACGATGCAGCCCCGGGAAGCAGATGCCGGTCCCGAGAAAACTGAATCGTTCGGTAAACAGATGCTCGCTGACCTGAAAGCGGCAGGCTTCAAAGACATTGATATCCAATATAAAGACATTAAACCTGAGCTTTCAGTCTGTGCAACCGCAAAAAAGCCCGTCACATAAATGACGGGCTTTTTCTGTTATGAATGTACGGCTTGCTTGCGCAAGACATCTTTTTTCACTTTGCCGAGATTATTTTTCGGAAGTTCCTTTACGAATTCGATTTCAGGAATTTTGTAAGCGGACAAGCGTTCTTTACAGAATGCAATGACATCCGCTTCTGTTATTTCCTGAGTGCCGTTAGTGACGATAAAGGCTTTTGGTTTTTCTCCGTACAGCGGGTCTGGTATCCCGACCACTGCTGTTTCAAGGATGCCCGGGATCTGCTGGATGACTTCTTCAACCTGATCAGGATAGACATTGTCGCCTCCGTAAATAATGACATCCTTGTAGCGTCCGGTGATGAAGATAAAGCCGTCCTCATCCACGTAGCCTGAATCTCCGGTTCTGAACCAGCCGTTTTGCAGCACTTTTGCTGTCGCTTCAGGGTTTTCCTCATAGCCTTTAAATAAGAATGGGCTGTGCACCACGATTTCTCCGATTTCACCTTGCGGCAGCTCTTCTCTCGTCTCAGGATCTTCTACCTTGACTTGAACATCAGCAACGGGTTTACCGGCAGAGGCCGCTTTATCCATTCCCATTTCAGGAACCCATGTGCTGATTCCCCAAGCTTCTGTGCTTCCGTAACCGTGAGCGAGCTGGATGCCGATATCAAGATACCGCTGAATCAGGCTGCTAGGCACTTTTGTTCCGCCTGTCATCAAAATGATGAGCGAGGACAGATCGGTTTGATGTTCTTCCCACGCCTCAAGCAAATATGTGTAAAACACAGGAAGGGCCATAATGGTTTGAATTTTTTCTTCTTCAATGACCTTCAGCATACAAACGGGATCTTGATCCTTTGTAAAAATAAACGTGGTTCCCGCAAACGTTCCAAGCATGATACAAATAAGCGCGCTTGTATGATAAATCGGGTGGCACGCAAGAAAACGCAGATTTTTCATTCGTGCGCTTGAGCTATTTGACTTTGATACGTAATTGTATATACCGCCATGGGTGATCATGCATCTTTTCGGATTTCCTGTTGTCCCTGACGTAAACATCAGAAGCGCTGTATCATCCGGAGAAACTGTTTCTGCTTCCGGCAAATGATCAGGTCCTGCAAAAAGCGCTTCAAACACTGGAGACGTCTCATACGCTGTTCCTGTTTCCATGATCAAACGCACAGAAGACAGCTCAGGCAGCACTTCATCCATTATCTCTTTAAATTCCGTTCCGTAAAACAATGCTTTCGGTTCACTTGCTTTTAAAATGCCTGTCATCTCGTATGGTTTCAGCTGCCAGCTGACGGGCACTACAACGGCCCCGATTTCAAGTGCGGCAAACATAATGGTTGATGCGGGGTGGCCATTTTTGCAAAGCAATGCCACACGGTCGCCTTTTTGAATTCCTTTTTGAAGCAGAGCATTCGCCAGCTGATTGATCCGTTTGTGATATGCTGCATATGTCAGTGTGTGGGCTCCGCTTTTTACAGCTTCTATTTCTTCGCTATTCGGCATGTCATGCAGAATCAGATGCTGTAATGTTTCCATATTGTCATCTCCTATATTCTCTTGAATCTTCAATAATTTGTTAGATTATCTTCCTTACCTCACCCATTTTAACCCAAAAAAGATAACTTGTAAAACTATTTCATTTTGGAATTATTCCATTACAGAATGATAAAATAGTCCCGCATTTTTTTATTTTGTGCTGCATCCATACAAAAACACACGCCTTTTTTTGGCGTGTGAAATAGATGATTACGGGATGTTTTTTTCTTTCATCCATGTGAAAAAGATGCGGTTTAAACGCTGATACAGTTCTCGTTCCCCTTCCTCCTGAAAGCCCGCCATGCTTTCTCCGCTTTCAATAATGGCAGAGCTGATCGCACTCAAAATCTCTGAGCCTTCAGCTGATAATGTGGCCGGCGCCATCATGACGAGAATTCTTGTCATATCGAGGGTATTTCCGTCCATGCCATTAACTTCAAAAGATGTGCTGAGGTCATACATTTTGAAAAAAGGCAGGACGATATGATCATTTTTGAGATGATAAAGCGCCATGTTTGTACCCGGTATGCCCAATCCCCCTTGTTTTTCGCGTTCTGCAAGGCAATCCGCCGCTTTTTTCGGATCTCGGATGAGGCCATCCTTTTTCAGCTGTTGAAAAAGCTCAAACAGCAGCATGCCGTGATCCGGCTTTGTTTTCATTTCAGTGAGTGAAAAATGGCGCAAGACGTCTTGAATCACCGCCATGTATCGTCCCACGCTTTCCGCCGCTGCCAGCATGTCAGGGATGTCGGCTTGCCGCGTCTCTTCCTTCGGGCTTCTTTTTTTCTCAAGAATGAGCGGGATTTTCCGCTTGATATACTGCTTTACCTGGTTTGCGTCTTCCTCATTTAAAAGCGGGCTGACCATAATATAGTCGATGTTTTGATAAGGGATCGGCACAGTGGACACAATCATATCATAGGCATGAGTGTCGCGGTCCTTCAGCTCGATCAGTGATGACATATCAAACGATTCAATTTCAGGCAGCTCTTTCTTCAATCTCGAAGCAAGCATTTTCGAAGAACCGATTCCGCTTGAGCAGACAACAAGCGCTTTCACTTTTGCTTCTTCTTTTTTGATTTCAAGTGCTGAACCGAAGTGAAGAACGATAAAGGCGATTTCATCATCAGAAAAGGACATGTCCGGGAAGAATTTTTCCACGCCCTCTTCTATCGCCATATACAGCAGAAAATAATCACGCTTGATCTGTTCCTTCATTGGATTATAGATGTCGATGTTTTCTTTCATGCGGCTGATGGCCGGCTCCAAATGGGCAATCAAACCTTCATATAAAGAGTAGTTTTTCGTCAGATCCATTCTGATTTTTTCTGAAATAAAAGCGATCAGCCGTTTTGTTTGCAAGGCTGTTTCAAGCTCTATTTCCTGCGCTCTGTATTCTGTTTTGTATTTGCGGTTGGCGCTTCGCAGATGGATCGTAATATAGCCGACCTCCGCTTCCGGGATCGTTACGCCGAAAGCACGTTCAAGCTCGCCCGCGATTTCCAGAGCGGAGCTGTATTCTTTAGCACTCTTGAGTTCATCAAGCTCGCTCTCTTCCATGCTGATCGTCTCGCCCAGTTTAATGCGTTCGATCGCAAACGTCAGATGAACGACAAGCGCTATATAGGAGCTGTCAGATAGAGAAAATGCGATTTTTTCTTTCAGCTGGAATAAAATCCGCTCCATTTTTAACAGCTCGCCTTTGCTGACAACCCCGAACATCTTCTCGGTGGAATCAGCTTTTCCTTTAATGTTTAATTCAACCGCTTCCAAAAACATTTGGATATCGAGGCGGTTCACAATCAGATTGCCGACAATTTTTCGTTTCGCGTTCTCCGGCCCCATCAGCTGGATGCCAAAGCCTCTTTTTCGGATCAGTGTTAACCCGAACGGAGAAATCCATTTCTCCAGCTCATCTAAATCGTAGCTGACCGTAGCATTGGTGACCTGCAGATCATGAGCGAGCGTGTACAGCTTCACCGGTTCTTGGGACTCCAATAGCGAACAGAGAATCAGCAGTTTTCGTTCGTCGGCGCTGTATTCATGCTGTTCATGTGACAGCTCGGTGAGCAGCTTTTGTTTATCTTCGGGACTTCCTACCGCCTTCAAGCCTTTGCCGGGCTGTTTATCGAGCTTGAGCCCCACAGTCTCCATCAGCGGCTTGATTGATTTCAGCTCCCTGTGAATGGTTCTGGTGCTCACTTCCATCAGCTCAGCCAGCTCCGTTACGGTTACATATCGGTTCAGTAGTAATAAATGCTTTAAAAGCTTTTGTTCTCTTGCAGTCATATACATAAAAAGGCCTCCAGACATTCGTGATGTGCGGATGAAGTCGCATGGAGATATAGGAAGAGGAAAAAAAGAGGGTTTCTATATTAATATAAAACGCTTTCAAACAGGATTCAATCACTTATAAATGGGAATTTGGCACTAAGCGGTGTGACAATATTGAAAAAGCATCAGCCGTTATGCTGATGCTTTTTCTTTATGGTATATCGTGGCCTTGTACGGCTGTATAAATACGGAACCACTGATCCTGATCAAGCTTATACGCCAAGGCGTTTACCGCGGCGGAAATACGCTCGCGTTTTCCGCTTCCGACAATCGGCATGATGCCGGCCGGATGCGTGAACAGCCATGCGTACATCACCTCGTCCAATGAGGCAGCACCGATTTCAGCCTGAACAGTTTCAAGCGCCGTACGAATGCGCCGATCTTTTTCCGTGTTTCCGGCGAATACTTTACCGCCTGCAAGCGGCGACCAGGCCATCGGAGAAATCCGTTTTTCCTGACACAGGTTCAATGTGCCGTCCTGAATATTTTCTAATTCATATGCGGAAAGCTCAATCTGATTGGTGACAAGCTTTTCAGGCAGATACGATTCCAGCATCCGATATTGATGGCCTTTAAAGTTCGACACACCGAAATATCTGACCTTCCCGGAGCTTTTCAGCGCATGAAACGCCTCAGCCACTCCTTCCGGGTCCATGAGCGGGTCCGGTCTGTGAATCAGCAGCACATCGATATAATCCGTTCTGAGATTCAAAAGCGACTGTTCAACAGACGCGAGAATGTGTGTTTTGCTTGTATTATAATGGTGCGATCTGTGAGCAGGGCGTTCAGGTGATTCAAGAACGATGCCGCATTTTGTGACCAGCTCTATGTTTTCCCTTAATCCGGGTGAAAGAGCAAGAGCATTTCCAAACCCTTTTTCGCACGTGTAGCCCCCGTAAATATCCGCATGATCAAAGGTAGTGATGCCTTGATCGACACACCACTCAATGAGACTGAGCAGCTCAGCGTCTGAATAGTTCCATTCATTCAGACGCCAAAGCCCGTGTATCACTCTTGAAAATTGAAGATCCTCCGCCAAATGAATACGCTGCATGCAAAATCCCTCTTTTCTTTATAAACCGGGTTTTTGCCCCTTACTAGATCATTCGGCCTCAGACGCCCTTTTTCCTTTCACTCCCGTTAAAAAGGTTTTATTTCGATTGAAATTGCTTTTTTGCTTTTTCGACTACGTAGTGGCTGCCGCCATGATCTTGAACATTTTGAATCATCATTGCGACAAGCAGGTCTTTGTTTTTATAGTCATAGCCGACGAACCAGCCATTTTCGGTGCCGTCTTTATCATCCTTTGATTTTTTCAGCTCGGCTGTTCCCGTTTTTCCAGCGACAGTGATTCCTTTTACGACAGGCTGATACGCTGACCCGCGCTCATCTTCGACTACGCCTTTCAAACCTTTTGTAATATCGGCGGCTCCTTCTTTTGTGAGCACTTGTTTGTGCCAGACATCAGCGGTTTGTGAGTCTTTCTTGATAAGCGTCGGTTTCACGAGGTCTCCATTATCGACAAATGGCGTGTAAGCTGCCGCTAGGTGAAGCGGAGACATCTGCATTTGTCCCTGTCCGTAGCCTGTATCCGCAAGCAAAATGTCTGAGTCAAGCTTGTCGTTTGCGATTGACGATTGCTGGACTGGGAATTCAAATGGAATATCCTCTGCAAACCCAAATGTTTTCATGCCTTTTGTAAAGGTGTCCGCTCCCATATCAAGCGCGTTTTGCGCAAAGTAAATATTGTCTGACGTGATCAGGGCATGTTCCAAATCCACTTGCTCTAAGCTGTCAGACACTCGTGTAACAGAATAGCCGCCCCAGCTTGAATCTTTCTGCCACTGTTTCCCTTTGATAGTTTTCTTCTCTGCGGCTTTAAGCGTGCCGTTTTTCAGGCCGATAGCAGCAGCGATCGGTTTAATCGTGGATCCTGGTGCATATGTTTTGTTGAATTTCGCTGAAAACGGATTGTTTTTGTCTTCGTTTAGTTTTTTCCATTCTTTATCGCTCCATCCGAAGATAAATCCGTTTGGATCGTAAGAAGGCGCGCTGACAAGAGCCAGTGTTTCACCTGTCTGCGGCTGCAGTGCGACTGCCGCCCCGCTGTCATCCTTCAGCTCGTCATAAAGCTTTGTTTGCGTTTTGATATCAATTGTGAGATGTAAATCCTCACCGTCTTTCGCTTTCGTTTCAGCGATGACTTCGCCGGTTTGCGGAACGTAGATTTTCCATCCTGTTGTGCCTCTGAGCTTATCTTCATACACATTTTCAAGACCTGCGATTCCGATGTTTGACGTATCGCTGTATGTTCCGTCTTTCTTTTTCTTCAGTTCTTCCGCCGTAATCGCGCGAACGTAGCCTGTCAGATGAGCTGTTTTTTCGCCATACGGATAATAGCGCGAGCTGACATTTGTTCTTGTGACGCCTTTTAATGACGTCACTTCAGACACTAACTTTTCTTCGTCCGGTTTTACTTTTTTGACCGGCACGAATGAATCATCTTTGACCCAGCTTTGTTTCAGCTTCTGGTTGATGTCATCTTCAGTTACATCCAGTTTTTTCGCGAGCTCTTTTATGACTTTCTCTTTTTTATCGCCAAGTTCTCCGGGAATAATTCCGATTTCCGGAACATCTGTGTTGACGGCTAAGCCTTTCCCGTTTTTATCGTAGATTTGGCCGCGTTTCGGTTCAATGCTGGCGATTTGAACGGTTTTGTCATCAGCCAGCTGCTTGAAAATAAACGATGGGTCCCAATCTATATTCCATGACTCCTCATCATCTGTTTTTTCTTTTTTCAGCACAGCGGTATTTTTAAAGCTGACTTTGCCCGCATTTGTGTCCATGCTGACTTTGTATGGGATGTGCTTCATCGTTTTATTGTCTTTATCATCCTCGTCCACTTTTCCCGCAGTGACTTTCAGATTTTTTACGCCTGCCTGCTCATAGATGGTTTTATATCTGCTGACGAAATCCTTTTTGGAGATTTCTTTTTTTACATCTTTGGTCAGGCTTTGATACATGTCATCGAATTGCTGATCGTTCCACTGTTTTACGAATGCTTCCATTCGGTCCTCTGGTGAATCTGTTTTGGAGCATCCGATTAATCCGATCAGCCCGATACATAGAAATAATAGTAGAATACACTTTTTACACATGACTTTCCCCTGCCTTCCACTTGTTATTTTCTCTTAAATGAATTAGTACGTGCAAGATTTTTTTGAAAATGAAGGAAAAGGTTCATCGTTTTTGCAGAAATCTCCTTTCGTTTCCTGTAAACTATTTGAAAAGAGGAAAGAAGGGATCACATGGTCAGAGAAGCAGCTATGCTTCATATTAAAGAGGGGCTTGAACAAGAATTTGAGGACGCGTTCCGGCTGGCGGCGCCGATCATTGCCGGAATGAAGGGCTATATCACACATTCTTTATCAAAATGTATGGAAGAAACACATAAGTACCTGCTGCTCGTAGAGTGGGAAACGCTTGAGGACCACACTGAAGGCTTTCGCGGGTCTTCCGAGTACAAAGAGTGGAAAGCCTTGCTGCATCGGTTCTATACGCCGTTCCCGACGGTTGAGCATTTTCTGGATGTATCATAGATTTATATCATATAAAGCGTAAAACCGATGAGAGAAACAGACCAAACGAAAACGGCAGTATAGATGTTAAATGCTCCTGAGCTGTCGTTTTCTTTTTTGCGTTCTTCAAGCCCCTGAATAAACATGACAGCGCCCAGGAAAACGAGCATGACAGATTGGATAACAGAGGTGTGTTCCGTATAGTTAAAAGCGATAAGCGCCAGTATGATAATGATAACCGCAAAAGACATTTTAAAAATGCGAAACAAAAGGACCATCCTTCCTTATATACGAAATATTGAGCGTTATGCCTATATTTGCCTTTGCCCTCCATTATTCTAGCGCACTTTTTTTGTATATAGAACATGAGACGGGGAAATTTAAGTTTCTTTTAATATTTGAATTCATATAAAAAAACGCGCCAGTGATCAGGCGCGTTTTCTATGAAACTGATAATTCTCGATAACCTATTCCTCGGAGCACTTCGGCCATTGCCTGATAGCCGCTGCTATTCGGATGGACACCGTCGAAAGACAGGTATTCCTGCTCTTTCCCTTTAAAGACACTGTAAACGTCAGCGATTTTAACATGAGGTGCTGTTGCCAGCGTTTTCAAATGCGAATTAAATGAAGTAATCCATTGATCAGCAATGCCAATGCTGGGAAACGGGTTGTATAAATTAAAAACACGGATGGCGTAAGGTGATGGATCTGACCCTTTGATATTGGCGATATGGGCAATCATCTTTTCAAAATTCTCATGACAATGCGCGGACGCACGGCTGAAAATCGTTTCATCCTGAGAAGATTGATAGGATAATACAGATTCAATGAGATCATTTCCGCACCCTGTGATCGTAATCATATCAGCGGCTTGAATTTGTTTTTGAACATAGGGATATGACAGGAGCCCGAGGATTTCCTCTGTATCAAGACCGGATTTGGCGAAAACCGATACGGCTGTTTTTGATTTCAGATCGGCTTCCATCATGTCTCTGAAGCGCTGGACAAATCCTGCAGAAAACAGCCCAGAGCCTCTCCCCGTCGTTAAAGAATCTCCGAGCGCTGTATACTGAAGCACCATGATCTTTCCTCCACTCATGAACGTCGATACGTTAATGTACGCAGCAGAGAAAAGATCGGCTACTTATGGATACCCTATTTTTCTGGAAATCTGCAAAGCGGCTTGTTTTACTCTTTCCGTTAAATACGGCAGCCTGTCTTCTGTAAATCTCGCTTCAAACCCTGCAATACTGATGCCGGCCGCCACCTGGTGATGATGGTTAAAAATCGGCGCGCCAATAGCGGCCGTATAGTTTTCGAGTTCTGAATAGCTGACGGTATAGCCGTTTTGCACTGAGGCCTCAATGGCCTCAAGAAGCTTTGACGGATCTGTCATGGTCCCTGAACCGATCGGAATGAGCTCTGTCTGTTTGATGTACGCTTCAATTTCTTCACGGGGCAGAAAGGACAAAATGCTCCGGGCACATGCCCCGGCGTACAGAGGAGAACGCCGGCCGATTGCAGTGTAGAGGCGAACGGTTTGTGTCCCTTCAATCTTCTCCACGTAGATCGCTTCATTTCCGTCCCTCATGATCAAATGAACGGCTTCATCTACTTCACGGCAAAGCTCTTCCATCACAGGCTTGGCTATTTTTCTGATATCGAGTCTGTCCGCGACAAGCTGTCCGAATTCCAAAAACACCAGTCCCAGCGTATAAACGCCGGATGGGTCTCGATTGATGAACCCCATTTCTTCCAGTGAGCTGACCATTCGGTGAACAGAGGTTTTCGGCATTCCTGACAGGGAAACGAGTTCGCTTAAAGTAAGGCTTGGTTCATGCAAAAACAAATTGAGCAACGCCATAGATTTCACTACGGTTTTGTTTTTATTCTGCATCATTCCATCCCCTTTGTTATGTCAGCCATTCCATTTTCATTCTTGTTTTCAGTTCTTTTAAATGCGCTTCCCGTTCAATGAAAAGCGCTTCCGCTTCCTGAAGGGATACAGGCTCAAATTGGACGTGCTCGCCCGGCATGATTTGCGAGGCAATCGGAAGATCAGCTGAAATGATGTGAGCGATCCTCGGATAACCTCCCGTCGTCTGCCGGTCTGCAAGCAGGATAATCGGATTGCCGTCAGGCGGCACCTGAACTGTTCCAAATGTAACCGCCTCTGACACCATCTCAAGCGGCGCCTTCAATTGAAGCGGTTCCCCTTTGAGCCTGTAGCCCATACGATCGGACTGCGGAGTGACACGAAACGTTTCTTCATAAAACCGCGTTTTCGATTCTTCTGTGAAAAAAGAGAATTGTTTTCCTTCCAGCACTCGGATCACCGGATTCTTTTTTAACGGCAGAAATCTGTATCGGCTGACTGACCAATTCGGCGCCGCAAATCCTCGCTGGCCAAGGTGTTGGCTCAAGCGGGAGACGATGGTTTTCGAAAGAGATGACATCTCTCCGATCGGCAGTTCATCTTCCTTCTGAAGCGCTCTTCCGTGAAATCCGCCGATGCCCGCTCTGACATACGTGCTTTTGCTTTCCATCACAGCAGGTACATTGAAGCCGCCGGCTGTCGCCAAATAAGCGCGGCTGCCGAGTTTGCAGGGGCCGAAGGTGACCGTGCTGTTTCCCTTAACGAGCACAGGTTTCCAAAGAGGCGCTTCCTCATCATTCACACGCAGGGTAAAGTCCGCTCCTGTTACGGCAATCAGCATTGGTTCTGACACATAAAGCGACGGGCCGGGACCCATCAGCGTAATTTCAAGGCCGGCTTCTTTTTCGCTGTTTCCGATCAGCAGATTTGCGATTCGAAGCGATACCGTGTCCATGGCGCCGCTTGCCAGCACGCCGTATTTTTGATACCCCGTTCTGCCTATATCCTGAACCGTTGTGAGCAGTCCGGGCTTTAACACTTTCATGCTCAATTGGACTCCTCCTTATAGGCGTGATAGTCATCCTCTGAGATGCGGACAAATGTAACAATATCTCCTGCTCTTAATAACGTTGGCGGGTTTTCCTGCGGCCGGAATAGAGCCAGCGGCGTTTTGCCAATCAGCTGCCAGCCGCCCGGTGTCGAAATCGGATAAACGCCTGTTTGCAGTCCCGCAATTCCGACTGAACCGGCGGGAATCGATGGTCTTGGCGATGATTTCCTTGGAGCTGCAATGCGTTTGGACATCCCGCCTAAGAAAGGAAACCCCGGTGCAAAGCCCAGCATATACACCACATATTCACCGCCTGTATGAATCTCAATGACCTCTTCGGGTGTGAGATGATTGATCTTCGCCACCTCTTCTAAATCAGGCCCGAATTCACCGCCATAGCAGACGGGAATTTCAACGATGCGACGGCTGCTTTCATAATCAGCCGTTAATTCTCCGAGCCGCTCATGAATATCGCGTTTCACCTTCTCAAAAGGCGAGCTGATGCCTTGAGGCAAATGCTTATACACTTCATACATATCATAAAATACGGTAAGACTCGTAAAAGCCGGGATACATTCAATGAATCCCGGAAACGGCTGTTCTTCTATATAAGCGGCAGCGGCATGGACAAGACCGTTTACTTGCTCGCTAATTTCTTCTCCAAATCGGATCATCATTGCAGAATCACCGAGCTGTTCGATTTGTAATCGTTCAGTCATCTTTCTCACCTCGTTTATTTCTCGTTCATCAGGAGGACGAGAGGTTACAGCACCGCAAGCGACTCGTCTCGAATATCTGTGATGAGCATATGTCCCGGCGCATGTGTGATGACCATTTCAGGTTTTACATTCATAGCCACAGCTTGCGGAGTTACCCCGCATGCCCAAAATAGAGGAACCTCGCCTTCACGAACAGAAACGGCATCCCCAAAATCTGGATTGCTCAAATCCTGTATGCCGATCGCTTTTGGATTGCCGATATGAATCGGTCCTCCGTGCACAGCCGGAAAACGCGAGGTTACCTGTGCGGCACGTACAGCGAGCCGTTCAGGAACCGGTCTCATACTGACAACCATCTGTCCATGAAACGGCCCCGCCGGAACACAATCTATATTCGTTTTGTACATTGGAACGTTCGTCCCCTCGTCGATATGTCTGACGGGTATTCCATGATTGATCAGCGCTTGTTCAAAAGAGAAACTGCATCCGATCAGAAAGCCGACAAAATCGTCCTCCCAGTATGGCGTAATATCAGATATCTCATCTGTCAAAACACCGTGCCTGTATACACGGTATTTTGGAAAATCCGTTCTGATATCCGCATCTGGCGCTGCAAGCGACGGCACAGGCGAACCGGATTCCGTCACATCCAGCACCGGACAGGGTTTTGGATTCCGCTGGCAAAACAGCAGAAAGTCAAATGCCAGATCTTTTTTCAAAATCACAAGGTTCGCTTGAGCATAGCCGCCGGACATTCCGGCAGTCGGCCCGTTTATTTTCCCCTCTCGTATAAACGCGCGCACATCTCTTGGCGCCATCTTGTTTAAATGATCCACTCTTATCAGCTCCACAATTGAGGAAGTTGTGTAAATAACGTGTAGACGCCCATAATCGCCATGACGATGACAACCAGGGCACCTGAGCCTGTCAGCCAAAGCGGATGCTTATAATCACCGACAATGTTTTTCTTATATGCAGCAATAAGCAGCGTTCCAAGCGCAATCGGCAGAATCAAACCGTTCAGAGATCCGACAAGCACGAGAATTTTTGCCGGTTGTCCGATGGTAACGAAGGCTAATGTAGAAACGACAATAAATCCGATAATAATGCCGCGTGAATTCTTTTCAATTTTTGGAGAAAAGGTTTTAAAAAACGAAACAGATGTATAAGCGGCTCCGATAACAGACGTAATGGCCGCTGACCACATGATCAATCCGAAAATTTTATAACCGACATTTCCCGCTGCCAGCTGGAACACAGAGGCCGCCGGGTTACTTTCGTCAATGTGCAGGCCTTTTGAAACAACGCCGAGCACAGCTAAGAAAAGGGCGATCCGCATGATGGATGTAATTAAAATGCCGATAACTGAGCTTTTTGTCACCTGGGGGATGGATTCCTTGCCTTTAATCCCTGCATCAAGCAAACGATGTCCGCCGGCAAATGTGATATATCCCCCGACGGTTCCGCCGACTAATGTGACAATTGCAAATATACTGATATGTTCAGGGACAAACGTGTTAGCCACAGCCTGTCCGACCGGCGGCGCTGTGGTGACCGCAACAAAGACAGTTAAAATAATCATGACAAAACCCGCGATTTGCGTAAAACGGTCCATCGCTTTTCCTGCTTCCTTGATGACAAAAATCAGAATGGCGATGACGGCGCTGATTAAGGCGCCTGTTTCTGGTGTAATGCCGAACAAGACTTGAAGTCCGAGCCCAGCCCCTCCGATATTCCCGATATTAAAGGCAAGTCCGCCAAGCACGACGAGAATTGCGATGACATATCCCAGTCCGGGAAGCACCATATTCGCAATCTCCTGGCCCCTTTTTCCTGAGACCGCAATGATGCGCCATACGTTGGTTTGAGCGAAGATATCCAAAATAATAGAAATTAAAATAACAAAACCGAAGCTTGCTGCGAGTGTGTTTGTGAATGTTGCGGTTTGTGTCAGGAATCCCGGGCCGATTGCTGATGTCGCCATTAAGAAGGCGGCCCCCATCAGCAATGACCAGCTGCCCGTTTTTTTCCCTGCTGTTTTTTTCTGCTGCTCCATCTATTTTCCTCCTTCTGATTACTTCTGCGCTGAAATAGCAGTCATTTCAATTCCGGCCGCTTTGAGCTCTTTTCTGATTTTTTGCGCAAATGTCAGCGCGTGGGCTCCATCTCCATGAATGCAAACTGTATCTGCTTTTAATGACACATCATGTCCTTGCTGAGATTTGACCGTCCCTTCTTTCACCATTTTGATCACCTGAGTGACGGCGGCATCATCGCTTTCAATGAGTGCGTCCGGCTGGGAGCGCGGCGTGAGCGTCCCGTCCGCTTGGTATGTTCTGTCGGCGAACACTTCACTTGCTGTTTGAAGCCCGATCCGTTCTCCCGCTTTTACAAGCTCGCTCTCAGCAAGGCCGAAAAGAATCAGTCCTGGATCGACCTTGTAGACAGCTTTTGCAATGGCGTCCGATAGCTTCTGATCGACTGCGGCCATATTGTACAAAGCGCCGTGCGGCTTGACGTGCTGCATGTGAAGTCCTTCCGCTTTTAAAAACCCTGACAAGGCGCCAATTTGATAAACCACAAGATCATATGCTTCCTCTGGAGAAATCGCTATATTTCGGCGGCCGAAGCCGAGCAAATCCGGGAGTCCCGGGTGAGCGCCGATTTTTACGCCTTTTTCAGCAGCAAGGGCAACTGTTTTCCGCATGACACTTGGATCCCCTGCATGAAATCCGCATGCGACATTCGCTGAAGTAACAAACGCTAAAATATCTTGATCAAGACCTATCGTATAGGCTCCGAAGCTTTCCCCTAAATCACAATTTAAATCAACTTGAAACACAGAATCCCTCCTGCCAAGCAAACGATTGCTCTATGTATTTTATTGTTCCGAAATTCGGAACGACTATTCCGAATTTTTGAACTTTATTTCATTATATTCAATCATATCAGTTTGTGAAATAACTTTGTTAGAAAACCTACCATGGTCCTAGAAGAAAATCTCCCTGATAAAAAAAAGAAAAGAGTCCTTATCTCAGGACTCTTTTCTTATAGTACCCAATGACGTATCGCTTTAGCGACGCCATCTTCTATATTTGTATCAGTGATCCAATCAGCCGTTTCCTTCACGACGTCTTGGGCATTGCCCATCGCTACGCCCAGCCCGGCTTCTTTGATCATCGCGATATCATTCAGGCTGTCGCCCATCGCCATGACATTTTCCATCGTAAAGCCGAGTTTTTCAGAAACCTTCGCAAGGGCTGCGGCTTTGTTGATGCCGAGCGCGTTGACCTCGATGTTTGTCGGGCTTGAGTTTGTGATTTCGAGCTCTTTATTTTTTCTGAGCTCCGCCAGCACTTCGTTTCGGATGTCGTCATCCTCTATGTCAAATCCGAATTTAAGCCATTCATGATCAGTGATGTTTTCCGGGAACTCGCCTCTCCACACTTTGTTAACAGTTGAAGCCCAGAAATTAGTGTTGTGCTTATTCCGCAAATCCCACATCATTTTGATGTGATCCGTGTGGAGCAGATTGCGTTCCACTAAATTAAAATTCGAGTCCCAGATTTCGCTGCCGTTAGCCGTGATTAAAAAAGACGACAGCTTCAGCGACTCAGCCAGCTCCCGGCACGTCATCAGCGTCCGGCCCGTACTGATGACCACGTAAACACCTTTATCCTCCGCCTCACGAATCGCGTTGCGGTTTTCGTCTGAAATCAGCTGCTCGTCATTCAGCAGTGTTCCGTCCATATCAATAGCAATCAGCTTGATATTCACATCTTCTCTTTGAACAGACATATATGTACCTCTCTTTATCTTTTAGTTGTTCTGGTTCTATTCTAATACATTATACCCAGCGGAACAAAACAGCCATTTCACATGTTTCAAGTGGAGACATTAGAGGAAAACAAATGGTGAGGTGATAAAACATGAAAGAGAGAAAACAGCAGAACCGCCCTAATGAAAACCCCGAACATAATGACTTGACCGATCCGATACCGAATGAAGAGCTGAAGGAAAACATGAATGATGAAAAACAGAAGCGGCAGCAACGAGATGACTCACAAAGCGAACGGGATTACGATACGAAATAATAGAACCCCTCACAAATCGTAGTGAAGGGTTTTTTTCATTTTTCAATATAGATGCCGATTTCAGCTTCAGCAACAGGCTGCCCGCCCACTGACGCCTTGGCATGTCCAAACACAAACCCGCGCCGGTTGCGCGTAACTTCAAACGTAAGATCAAGCCGGTCACCGGGTATGGCCGCGCCCAGCTTTTCCGCTTTCTTCACGGAAGACAATAAGCCCAAGCTGTTTTCATCTGTAATTCCTGTAAAAGCCGCGGTTTGCGCAAGTGCTTCAATCACAAGTGAAAACGGCATTTCTGTTTGCGTGTCAGTGATAAACCAGTCGTTCTCACTGACCAGCTTATAAGCAGCTGCATGCTTGCCGGGCTCGCTTTCTGTCACGCCGTCAATCAATAAAAATGGGTAGCGGTGAGGCAGCATATATGGTTTCATCGTTCTCCACCCTTTCTTTCATTTCATCAAGCATTATCTCTTTTTTGCGTATGTATTCATTTTGCTACTCTTATCTCACTGAACGGATAAAAGACTAGAGACTCCGTACCAATGATATCTTCATCAGAAGGCATCCCCATTCCATTTCTGCTGTCCACCGAATTGAGACGGTTATCTCCCATTACAAAATATTTGCCGGCAGGAACCTCAGCTTCAAAATCACTCGTGAGATTTTCCCCTGACGCTTGCATTTCTTGTTTATGTTCCTTTAGATACGGTTCGTCACTTTCTTACCGTTTATGTATAGCTGATCATCCTTCATGATAATTGAGTCGCCAGGCAAACCGATTAACCGTTTTATAAATGAACGGCCGCTCTTTTCGTCATGAATCACGATGATGTCGCCTCTATGAAATCCGCCTGTATATTTGGCTGCTTTGTCAACCAACATTCGTTCTGAGTCTTTTAGCGTCGGAGCCATTGATGAACCTTCAACGAGATAGGGCATATAAAACGCCATTCTGATCATGAAAATGAAAGCTAGAATACATGCAGTACTGAGTACAATCCATTTGGTTTTTGATTTTTTCTTTAATGTGATCGTTTTTGCGTTCAACTTCTTCCACCTGATACCTTCCTAAGAATTCCATGTCATTATACAGCATTTGGATCTTCTTGGTTAGTAATCTGTTGAAATTTTTGTAAACGGCCGGGGCAACCATTCGTCCCGGCCTGCATGTTTATAAGTTTCTTAAACGCACACAAATTTCGTCAGTGACCTCTTCCGTCGTGCTTTGTCCGCCAATGTCGCGTGTTTTAATGCCGTCAGCCGTGACTCGTTCCATCACATTGAGGATCTTTGCCCCCAGTTCTTCCTCTCCGAAATGGTCAAGCATCAGCTTCGCTGTCCAAATCTGGCCGATTGGGTTGGCAAGGCCTTTGCCGGCAATATCCGGAGCTGAACCATGAACCGGTTCGAACATGGATGGGTACTTGCCAGACGGGTTAATGTTCGCAGACGGCGCAATGCCAATGCTTCCCATCAGGCTCGAGCTGATGTCGGTTAAAATATCACCGAACAGGTTGCTCGCCACAATGACATCAAACGTTTCCGGACGCGTCACAAAAAAAGCGGCCAACGCATCAATATGCTGGGATGACGTTTCGATTCCGCTGTAATCAGCCGCAGTCTGCTGAAAGACTTCATCCCAAAACGGCATCGCGTGATAAATTCCATTAGATTTTGTCGCACTTGTCACATGACCGCGCCGTTTTTTCGCCAATTCGAAGGCAAAGCGCATGACACGTTCTGTCGCTTTTCTCGTAAACACGGCATTCTGGATGGCGATTTCATCGTCACCCCTGTGAATGCGTCCGCCGACTTCACTGTATTCACCTTCACTGTTCTCGCGAATCACCACTAGATCAAAATCGTTCGGATGCCGCAGCGGCGACGTGATGCCGGCCATTTGTTTGGCTGGTCTCATATTAATGGAAAGCTCAAGCTCTCTCCGGATCTTCAGCAGCAGCCCCCATAAGGAAATATGGTCTGGAACCAGTTTCGGATTTCCGACCGCTCCCAAGAAAACCGCTTCAAATTGAGTGAGCGTATGTATGCCGTTCTCAGGCATCATTTCGCCGTGCTCCATATAATAGTCACAGCTCCATGGAAATGACGTAAATGAGAATGACAAACCTCCGTGAACCTCAGCTGCTGTATGAAGCACTTTCTCAGCAGCCGCCACAACTTCTTTTCCTACTCCATCTCCCGGTATTGCCGCAATCTCGAATTGTTTCATCGTCATTCTCCTCCCCCTGTTATCGTAAGCGTTTTCTATTATACTAGATTGCGAGATGGTAAAAAAAGCCCGTGACGTATAGTCACGGGTCCGGTTATTGATTCAGTTTTTTTAAAACGGTGGCATGCAGCGGTTCATGAGACGGAATACCGCACACCTCGTGAAGCACTCCGCTGTATCCTTTTTCCGCGATCAGCGCTTGCAGCTCGACCGCTTCCGGATCACCGGCAAAGTCGAATCGCAGCGCCGCAGCAATGCCTTCAGCCAGTGCATTAGGCTCTTTGATTTTCTTCGCCGGACCTACAAGCCTGTCATTTTCCCCAAGCTTTCTGAGCGGCGATCTCGCCACACGGGTCACATCGTCGGTGATAAATTCATTTTCAAAGCGGCCGATGATTTTTTTAATATATTGCTCGTGTTCTGATTGCTTAAAATGATACGTTTTGATGAGATAATCACCGGTTTCAAGCAGCGCTGAGTGAACAACACGGCGGATTTCCGGATGATCGATCGCTTCTTTTATCGTTTTTAATCCGCGCTGATAGCCGACATAGGCCGTTACAGCATGGCCGGTATTAACGGTAAACAGCTTTCGTTCGATGTACGGCGTTAAATCATCAACAAACAGCGCGCCTTTTATTGCCGGTGTTTCCCCTATAAAGCCTGATTCGTCGATGACCCATTCAAAGAACGGCTCAACCGACACTTTGAGCGGATCTTCATGATGCTGAATCGGCACGATCCGGTCAACCGCGGAATTTGGGAATCCGACAGTGTTGCCGACAGCCTCCTGCTCCGCCTCTGTTAAGTGGCTGTATACTTCTTTTTTTAAGAAGCTGCTTCCGCCAATCATATTTTCACAGGCAATGATATTCAGTGTGTCGGCAGAGCTTCTTCGTCTTAAGCCTTCTGCGATAGACGGGGCAATCAGCTTCAATACATTCGGGCCGACAGCCGTCGTGATGAGCGCCGCCTCATTGATCAGCCGATACAGCTCCTCCGGCTGGCTGCCGCTGTTGATGGCGCTGACCGGGCCGATCACCTCTGATGAACGCCCTTCTTCTGCGAGTTCAACAGTGTATGCCCGTTTTTCATTAAGGAGGCCGACCATCGTGTCATTTACATCCGCAAACACCACTTCATAGCCGGAGTGGTGAAGCAGCGTACCGATAAAGCCCCTCCCGATATTACCCGCACCGAAATGTAAGGCAATCATGCTAGTTCACCTCGTTAAAAATCGCGATCAAATCTTCTTCGCTTTTCGCAGAAATCAGGCGTTCAATGTTTTCTTCTTCTGAGCAGATGATGGCGATGTTAGACAAAATGTCTAAATGCTCGTTATTTTTTCCGGCAATGCCGAATACGACTTTGGCTGTGTTTCCTTCTCCATACTCTACTCCGCCAGGAATTTGAATGATTGAAATCCCTGAGTGAAGCACTTCGCTTTTGGCATCTTCTGTGCCGTGGGGGATGGCAATAAAATTCCCCATAAAGGTAGAAGATGTTTCTTCCCGTTCAAACATTTTTTCAATATAATCGTCTGTCACGTAGCCGTTGTCAATCAGCGTTTGGCCCGCCAATCTGATCGCTTCTTCTTTTGTTGCAACCGTTTGATTGAGTTTGATGTTTTCTTTTGCGAGTACTTGCATGAGTATCACTCTCTTTCTATGAGATTACTTTTTTAGCTTTTCAATAAGCTCGTCATATTTCGGACTGTTTAAGAAGTTCTCCACTGATATGTGCGTCGCATTTGGCAGCTTTGCCTTTGCTCGATCTGTTAAGTCTTTGTGGGTAATGACAATATCCGCATCGCTCGGCAGATTGTTAATCGCCGTGTTGGTCACACTGATATCCAGGTCTGCTTTTTTGACTTTGTTTCTTAAAATCGAGGCCCCCATCGCGCTTGAGCCCATTCCGGCGTCACATGCGAAAATAATTTTATTGACGCTTTCAGGAGACAGCTCAGACGCTTCCTCAGCTTTTGCTTGTTCTGCCTCTAAAGCAGCGGCAGCTTGGCTTTTCTTCCCCTTCATGGACTGCATTTTTTCTGTTGCGGCAGCGAGATCTTCTTCGCTTGCTTTCGAAGACTTCAGGATCACAGCTGACACGATAAACGAAACGGCTGCAGCGACCAATACGCCTGCCAGCACGCCGAAGTATCCGCCTCTTGGCGTCATGGCCATCAATGCGATAATGCTGCCTGGTGACGATGCTGCAACTAGACCGGCGTTAAAGATAGAGAACGTTAGGAGTCCGCTTGCTCCGCCTGCAATCGCTGCCAGAATCAATGCCGGCTTCATTAAAATGTACGGGAAGTAAATTTCGTGAATCCCCCCGAAGAAATGAATGATTGCCGCTCCAGGAGCCGTTGATTTTGAAGATCCTTTTCCAAAGAACATATACGCGAGCAAAATGCCGAGCCCCGGTCCAGGGTTTGCTTCTACTAAAAACAGAATTGACTTTCCGGTATTGGCTGCCTGCTCGATTCCAATCGGGCTTAAGATACCGTGGTTGATCGCGTTATTTAGGAACAAGACCTTCGCCGGTTCCACGAAAACGCTTGCAACAGGCAGTAAGTTAGCGTGTACAATGACCTCTACACCGGCTGCCAGTAATTTATTTAACGTCAGAACGACTGGGCCGATCGCATAAAACGCGAGAATCGTTAAAGCCGCGCCGACAATTCCTGCCGTAAAGTTGTTAATCAGCATCTCAAAGCCTTGTTTTACTTTGTCCTTGAATAATTTATCAGTTTGCTTAATGAGATATCCGCCCAGCGGCCCCATTATCATCGCGCCTAGAAACATCGGAATATCCGACCCGACAATTACCCCGATTGCCGCCGTCGCACCGACGACTCCGCCGCGGTGGTCGTAAATCATTTTTCCGCCTGTATACGCTATCAAAAGCGGCAGTAAATACGTAATCATCGGGCTGACCAGCGTATTCAGCTGCTCATTCGGAAACCATCCCGCCGGAATAAACAAAGCAGTAATGATGCCCCACGCGATAAACGCGCCGATATTCGGCATGATCATTCCGCTCAAATAACTGCCAAAGCGCTGAACTTTCACTTTCATGCCGCCTTGCTGCTGTTCTTGCTGCATATATAAACCCTCCCTGTTTTGTTTGTCGCTAAAAGAATGATAATGTCAGAGAATGATGCTTCCCTTTGACTCTATATTAAAACGCTTACAGTATGTGCACAATTGAAAGTAAAGAGGACTTTGGCACATGGGTGTGACAATTTTTTAAAAATAAAAAGACTCCTGTTTTAGGAGCCTTTTCTCTTTCCTCTATAAATAATCTTGCCGTTTTGAATCACATGCTTCGCGATCATCCGTTCACTTACAATAAATACAGGATAGGCACACACAAGCGCCAAAACAGCCATCGGCACATGCTGAACGGCCGGAACCATTGAGCCTGCCGCATTGCGAAGGAGCATCAAAAGATAAATGAGCAGCACGATGAGTGCCAAAGATACAATCATAATCGGAGCTGATACTTTATATTCGTAAAGCCGTTCCCGGCAGTGACCGCAGCGAAATTGGCACGGGACATTTGACGATCTGACCATGTCGCCTGTCAAAGGTTTGCCGCAGTTCGGGCATACTGTTTCTTTCATATGGTATTTTCACTCTCCATTCATATGTCCATTATACCAGAGACCATTCTGTTTCGTTTTGTTACTGTTCAACACATTTTCACATTTTTTATCATCAGCATACTTGTCTCGGTCTTTGAAATCCTCTACGCTTAAGAAGATCTTAATGAAGGGGATGTATGAATGCTTCCGATTAATAGACAGCAGCACATACTTGAGTGGCTGAAAAAAGAAGGCGCGCTCAGAATTTCTGATATCAGTCAACGGTTCGGTGTGTCAGAAATGACAGTATACAGAGATGTGAATCAGCTTGTCCAATCAAACCAGGTGATAAAAACGGCCGGCGGCATCACGCTCCCAGTCCGTGCGCCTCAGGCTGATCACATGTGCAGCTATTGCCTAAAGCCGGCCAATCAGGCTTATTCGGTCCAGCTGATCACGGTGACACAAGACATTGAACAGCTGTGCTGCGCACATTGCGCGTTTTTGCGGTATGCAGATAAAACGGAAGAGGTTTCTCATTTGATTTGCAAAGACTTTCTGTTACAAACTACGGTCAGTGCCGCTTCGGCTTATTTTGTTGTAAACGCTGAATTAAATCTGCACTGCTGCCAGCCGCAGGCCATACCGTTTGCGACTCTTGACCATGCTGAACGTTTTCAAAAAGGCTTTGGCGGAGCCGTCCGCACCTTCGATCAAGCGCTGGAAGACATGCTGAGAGACAGAAAAAAGCGCTGCACCTGCACCAAGAAATAACACAATATAATTAGCGGAAGGTGGTGTCTGAGTAATGCAACGAAACAGATGGTGGATCATACTTCTGCTTTTTCTTGTTTTCCTGCCGAAAACAAGCTTTGCTCACGCCTATATTGTCAAATCTTCGCCCGGAGAAAACAGTGAATTAAAAAGCGCTCCCGCACAGGTGGAAATTGAATTTAATGAACCGGTTGAAGAGGGCTTTCACTACATTAAAGTCTATAATTCAGACGGCGACCGGGTGGATACGGACAAAACAGAAATCAAAAAAGACAACAATCACATCATGACCGTGAAGCTGAAAAAGAATCTGCCTCATGACGTGTACAGAGCGGAATGGAATGCCGTTTCGGCAGACGGGCACCCTGTTTCCGGCGTCATCCCGTTCAGCATCGGAAAAGCGGATGGAGGGTTCAGCAGCCAGAAAACATCAGGCTCAGCCCTGAATCCGGGAACAGCAGCAGACCGCGCCATTCTGTATACAGCCTTTTCTCTGTTTATCGGGACCGTTTTCTTCCATCTCTTCTGGTATAAAGGGGACGGAAAAAAACTCGCCAAACGGACGAAGCGTTTGCTTGTCATCTCAGTCACTGTGCTGGGGCTGGCGCTCCTGCTTCAGCTTCCGATACAGACAAAAGCGAATGCAGGCGGCGGCTGGGGCAATGCCTTTCAGCCGGAGTACATGAAGGAGACGCTGTTTGAAACCGCGGGAGGCACAATTTGGATGATTCAGGCCGTGCTGTATGTACTCCTTGTCCTGTCTGCCATCCCAGTGTTACGCAAAAAGCGTTTTGCGTCCTTCGCATATTGGACGGCGCCGCTCATTTTCTTTTTCGGTCTCCTGCTTGCCAAAGCGTTTACCGGACATGCCGCTGTTGTTGAAGAAAAGACAGTCGGTATCCTGATGGATTTCCTTCATTTATCGGCCGCCTCCATCTGGATCGGCGGAATAGCGGCCATCGTTTTACTGCTGTCACAGGAGTGGAGACAGCCGGACAAAACGCTTGCTTGGGAGACGGTGAAACGGTTCTCTCCATGGGCGCTCACAGCAGTCGGTGTCATTTTGTTCTCGGGCTTGCTCAATGGATTTTTCATCATTCGGTCAATGGATTCACTGTTCCATACGGCGTATGGCCAAGCCTTGTTAGTCAAAAGCGGACTGTTTGTTTTGATGCTGATTCTGGGCGGTATTCATTTTCTGCTCACCAGAAAACGGCAGGGGTCCAAAATCACCCGCACGCTAAAAGCGGAATGGGCAATCGGCATCGCTGTCCTGATCACAGCTGCCGTATTTACAAGTCTGCCAAGTCCGCCTGAGCCTGCACCCGAACCGTTTTATCAAACGAAAGCGATTGAAAACGGGCAAAATGTTTCTCTCAGCATCAGCCCGAACCAGCCCGGCAAAAACGTGTTTGAACTCAGGGTTACCGATCATAACAGAGACCCTGTAAAAAACATTCAGCAAATCACCTTGACCGTTTATAAAACGGGACTGTCAGGCAATAAAAACAAAAGCACGTTTCAATTGAAGGAAAAAACAGATGGCATCTTCCAGACTGAAAACCTGTCCATTAATGAAAAGGGAAACTGGAAGATCAAAGTCCACGGACTGACCGGCGACTTTAACGAAATCAATATCATGTTTACAAAGACAAATTAAAGGAGTGTTTGAGTTGTTGAAAAAAATCGCATTCACACTATGTCCAGCTGTTATCGGCTCTCTTTTATTCTTTACGGCGCCTGCCAGCGCGCACGTGTCTGTAAAACCGGCTGAATCCGCCGCAGGCTCATGGGAGACCTACACAATGAAAGTTCCTTCCGAAAAAAATCAGCCGACAACAAAGGTTGTTTTAAAAATGCCAAAGAATGTTGAGTTCCAGCAATACGAACCGGTTCCGGGCTGGAAGGTGTCTACTGCCAAACACGACGACAAATCAGTGTCCGTAACGTGGGAAGCCACTGACGGAGGCATTCAGGAAGGCCAGTTCCAGCAATTTACCTTTGTTGCCAAAAACCCTGATAAAGCGGAGGAAGCCGCTTGGGATGCCTATCAATATTACAAAGACGGCAGCATAGTTGAATGGACAGGCGATGAAGATGCGGATACGCCTCATGCCATCACAAAAATCACCGCAGCCAAAGAAGTAACAGATGAGCATGGCGCCACTCAAACGAAAGATGATTCTGCTTCTGCAGACTCAGGTTCATCGGCTCTTGATATCACAGCGATTGTGCTGTCTGCGGCAGCCATTATTTTATCTGTTGCAGCTCTAGTAAAGAAAAAGCGCGACTAAACAAAAAGCGATCCAGATGAGTTCTGGGTCGCTTTTTTTTGATTTATCCGCGTCCTGCCTGGAAGGAAGGGTATTGTGTCATACCGCCGTCCGCGAATAACGTAATGCCTGTGACGTAGCTGGCTTCCTTCGAAGCAAGCCATGCTGCCACTGCCGCAATTTCCTCCGGTTCACCGATATATCCCATCGGAATCATGCTTTCTACATCTGCTCTCTGCTTAGGATCAGCAAATTTTTCAGCATTGATTGGCGTGTTGATCGCGCCTGGCCCGATATTGTTGACACGAATGCCTTTCGGCGCATATTCCAGCGCCAATGTTTCCGTCATCAGCTTGATTCCGCCTTTACTTGCCGCATAGTGAACAAATAATGGCCACGGAATCACTTCATGTACGCTCGACATATTAATGACATTTCCTTTTATATCGTTTTCAACAAAATATTTAATCGCTTCACGGCATCCTAAAAAGGCGCCCGTTAAGTTCGTGCTGATGACTTTTTCCCAATCCTTGAGCGGCATTTCATGAGACGGCACGGGATTTTCAAGACCGGCATTATTAATCATAATATCGAGTGTGCCGAACTCTTTAATCGCTGTTTGAACGATGTTTTTTACATCTTCCTCTTTCGTTACGTCTCCTTGGACGACAATGGCTTCACCGCCCGCCTTGATGACCTCTTCTTTTACCTCGTTTGGATCCTGTTTATTACTGTAATAGTTGATGACCACTTTCGCCTGCTCCTTGCCGAAGCGAATGGCCATTGCCTTTCCTAATCCTGAAGCAGCTCCTGTAATAGCAACGACTTTTCCTTTTAAATCCGGATACATATTCATCCTCCTTAACTGTTATGAATTCGTTTTGGCGATCCCTAAAAATACGGCAGCCGCAATAATCAGTGCAATCCCGATCGCAATCGCAATCAGCTGGCGTTTTGATTTCTTTTCACGCAGGATGAAAATACCGCCAAGCGTCGAGATGACAATTCCCATTTGAGAGAGAGAAAAGCTTGTGGCAACGCCGACTTTCGGCTGAGAAATAAACAAAAACATATTTCCCCCTGCCCAGATTAAGCCCGGGAGAATATTTCGGATGGCATACTTATTGAAGGGCTTGTGCTTATAGGTTAAAATGACCCCTCCAATGACCATCCCGATCGCCTGCGGCAACAGGGCGGACCATCCAGATACATTAAATAATCTTGCGACAACGACATAAATCAAATAACCCAATGTCGAGACCAGAAGGATTAAAATGCCCTTTTTTAAGTTGCTCGGCTCTCCATCTTTTTTGTTTTTCTTATCTTCTAATGACGTGAGAACGATACCGACAATAATAAAGATAAGAGCGAGGACTCCAAGTGTAATCGAAATCGGTGTTGACCACTCTCGGAAAACAATGACGCCGAACAGTGAGGTGGAAACAAGCTGCATCCCTGTGGAAATCGGCATCGTTTTGGACACACCCATTAACTGAATGCTTTTGAGCTGGTTGCTCTGCCCAAGTGACCAAAATAAGCCGGATATAATTCCAACGATAAAAATGCGCATGGACAAGACGGGTTGGACAAACAAATAAATAACGATAGAAACAATTAACGCCCCGATCGTCGTTCCCAGTGTTTGGCTGTACGGCCCGCCGCCTAATTTAACATTGAAGAGAACAATGCTCCCCCAAAACAAAGCCGGGAGAAGAGCCAAAAATAAATCCATTGTTGGGGAACCTTCTTTCAAAATGTATTTGCTGTTATTTTGGCTGGAATTGATATGTTTATTCGCTGAAACAAAAAAAGAGCTGCCGGATCTTCCGGCAGCTCTTCAGGAGCATATCGTTTCGTTTATAAACCGATGGACATATATTTTGTTTCAAGGTATGGTTCGATACCTTCTGAACCGCCTTCACGGCCGATTCCGCTTTCTTTCATTCCGCCAAAAGGAGCTTGAACCGCGGACGGTCCTCCGTCATTCCAGCCGATAATTCCGTACTCAAGGTTCTCGGAAATATAAATGCCGCGGCGGTAATTTTCTGTGAAGAAATAAGCAGCCAAGCCGTACGGTGTATCGTTGGCAAGCTCAATTGCTTCATCAATATCTGTAAAAGTGACGATTGGCGCAACAGGGCCGAATGTTTCCTCGTGCATGATATTCATGGACGTATCGACGTCAGCGAGCACTGTCGGATTGACAAAGTAGCAGCCTTTATCATCGTTTCGTTCATAAGTGCCCCCAGCGACAACCTTCGCTCCTTTTTCAACCGCATCATCAATTTGGCTGACGATTTTTTCAAAGCCCCTTTTGTTGATAATCGGACCGACGTTTACGCCTTCCTCAAGTCCATTTCCTACCTTCAGCTTCGATACTTGCTCGCTCAGTTTCGCAGCAAATTCATCTTTGATGGATTCATGGACGATGAGCCGGTTGGCGCATACGCAAGTCTGACCCGCGTTTCGGTATTTAGACACCATTGCCTGTTCAACAGCAAGATCAATGTTTGCATCTTCATCCACAATCAGCGGGGCATGTCCGCCGAGCTCCATGGATACGTGTTTCACAGTATCGGCGCTGTTTTTCATCAGGATTTTCCCTACAGGTGTTGATCCTGTAAAGGTGATTTTGCGGATTTTCGGACTGCTTGTAAAAACGTTTCCGATCTCCTCGCCATCACCGATGACAACCTGAAGCACGTCTTTTGGAATACCTGCTTCGTATGCGAGGCGTGCAAGTTCATAGGCTGACAGCGGTGTATCAGGCGCCGGCTTGATAATAAACGTACAGCCGGCAGCAAGAGCAGGCGCCGCTTTACGTGTAATCATCGCATTTGGGAAATTCCAAGGCGTAATCGCGGCAACTGGGCCGACTGCCTGGCGCGTCACGACAATTCGTTTTCCGGTTGTCGGAGCCGGAACGGTTCTTCCGTATACACGCTTCGCTTCCTCTGCGAACCATTCGATATAACCGGCGCCGTACAGCACCTCTCCGACAGCTTCCTGGTACGGTTTTCCGTTTTCCTTCGTAATTAAATCTGCAAGTTCTTCTTTATGTTCCACGATTAGCTCATACCACTTTTTCAAAAGAGACGCTCTTTCGTTCGCTGATGTTTTAGACCATGATTTAAACGCTTGATGTGAACGTTCAATGGCTTCTTCTACTTCTTTGGCTGATTGCTGAGGAATCGTTTTGATCGCCTCGCCTGTAGCCGGGTTGTAGACCGTTAATTGATCTGGCATATTGAACATTCCTTTCTATTCTTGGATTTACTTAAAATGATAGCAGACCCGTGTGCGGTCTTTCCAATGATTAAGCTCGCAGACCTGCTTCCACAATGTGGAGCCCTTCATTCAGAAGGTCATCTGAAATAACCAGCGGCGTCAGGAAGCGGATGATATTGCCGTTGATTCCGGCTGTCAGCAGCAGCAATCCGTTTTGATTCGCGTACGCTGCGATGGCTGCCGCTTTCGCTTTATCAGGTTCACATGTTTCAGGGTCTTTCACGATCTCGATTGCTGCCATTGCCCCAAGTCTGCGGATGTCACCGATAAACGGGTATTCTGTTTGCCATTCAAGCGCTTTTTCTTCAATGATCCTGCCGATTTCCTCAGAACGTTCATTCAAGCCTTCTTCTTCAATAATGTCCAAAACAGCCAATGCCGCCGCGCACCCAAGCGGACTTCCCGCATACGTGCCGCCGAGCTCTCCGGGCGCCGCCGCATCAAGCATTTCCGCGCGTCCGATCACACCGCTTAACGGCAGCCCAGCCGCAAGAGATTTCGAAACCGTGATCAGGTCTGGCACGACATCAAAGTGCTCGATCGCGAAATAAGTGCCCGTTCTGGCAAATCCGGTTTGAATTTCATCGGCTACAAAGACGATGCCGTGTTCTTTACAGAAGGAAGCGACGTGCTGCACAAACCGTTTAGAAGGAATAATGAATCCGCCTTCTCCCTGCACCGGCTCCATCACAACACACGCTACCGTTTCAGGAGCAACTGCTGCGATAAAGAAGTCATTGAACGCTTGAATGACCATATCGTCATATGCATCATCACTCAGTCCGGCAGGCTTCTGATAATAATACGGAAACGGCGCCTGGTATACCTCTGATGCAAATGGGCCGAAACCGAATTTGTACGGCTTTACCTTGCTTGTCATGCTCATTGTCATATTCGTGCGTCCGTGGAACCCGCGTGTAAACGAGACAACGCCTTGGCGCTTGGTATACTTTCTGGCGATTTTCACAGCGTTTTCCACCGCTTCCGCTCCGGAATTGAGGAAAATCGCTTTTTTCTCATGAGTGCCCGGCGCAATGCCGCAAAGCTTTTCAGCTAATTCAATATAAGACGGATACATCATGACGTTAAAGCCCGGATGGATCAGCTCCTCCGCCTGCCGCTTCACAGCTTCTACCACCTTCGGATGCGAGTGTCCGACGTTTAAAGTTCCAATAGCGCCCGCAAAATCAATAAATCTCCGGCCGTCCAAATCATACAGCTCTGCTCCCTCTCCTTTTACCGCCAGGCTGCGGTTTCCGTTGCTCACACCTTTTGAGACAAATTGGTCCCGTTTTTGCTGCCACTCTGCTGTAGTGAAAGTTGATGCCGTTGTTTGACTCATGTGAATTCCCCCACTGTCATTATTTTCTTACCATTCTGACTTCTTTTTGGTATGATGAAAAGTACCAATTATAACTTTTTGATGGTACCAGAAGGAGACACCGCAATGGACATCACAATCACTCTCGATCGCTCAGAAAAAGCGGATTATATCTATCAGCAGATTTATCAAAAGCTGAAAAACGAAATCCTCAGCCATAATCTGCTGCCCCACTCGAAGGTTCCCTCCAAACGAGAGCTGGCTGAAAAGCTGAAGGTCAGCGTAAACTCTGTGAATTCAGCCTATCAGCAGCTGCTCGCCGAAGGGTATTTGTACGCTGAAGAAAGAAAGGGTTTTTTCGTCGAACAGCTGGACACATTTCCCTCTGAGGAACAGCCCTCATCTTCACTGCCGGATGATCTGAAAGAGGTTCATATCGATCAAAGCGATTGGATATCTTTTTCACATATGAGTGCCGATACAGATCATTTTCCAATGAAAAGCTGGTTTCGCTGTGAGCAAAAAGCGGCTGCCCGCTCACACCGCACGCTCGGCGACATGTCTCATCCGCAAGGCATATATGAGGTAAGAGCCGCCATTACAAGGCTGATCTCTCTGACGCGGGGTGTGAAATGCCGGCCGGAACAAATCGTCATCGGGGCGGGCACCCAGGTGCTGATGCAGCTGCTGACTGAGCTTTTGCCTCAGGACGCGGTGTATGCGATGGAAGAGCCTGGCTACAGGCGAATGTACCAGCTTTTGCAACATGCCGGAAAACAGGTGAAGACGATTATGCTTGATGAAAAAGGGATCTCCATTTCTGAAATCATCAGACAGAAGCCTGATGTATTAATCACTACCCCTTCACATCAATTCCCGGCCGGAACAATTATGCCTGTATCCCGGAGAATTCAGCTGCTGAACTGGGCAGCGGAGCAGCCGAGCCGCTATATTATTGAGGATGATTATGACAGCGAATTTAAATATGATGTAGACAGTATCCCGGCGCTCCAAAGCCTCGACCGATTTCAAAACGTCATCTATATGGGCACCTTTTCAAAATCACTTCTCCCCGGATTGCGGATCAGCTACATGGTGCTGCCGCCGAAGCTGTTACGGGTATACAAAAAGCGGGGCTATGACCTGCAGACCTGCTCGTCGCTCACACAGCTCGCCCTGCAGGAATTTATCGAGTCCGGAGAATATCAGAAGCATATTAAAAAAATGAAGCAGCATTATAAAGAAAAGAGAGAACGCCTCATCCGCGCATTAGAATCAGAGTTTGGAGGGGAGATTACGGTAAAAGGGGCAAATGCGGGACTGCATTTCGTCACCGAATTTTATACCTGCCGCACGGAACAAGAGATACTCGCGCATGCCGCCGCCCAGCAGCTTGAAATCTTTGGGATGAGCCGGTTTCGCTTAAAAGAAAGCCGTCCGCAGCCGGACAAGCCCGCGCTTATTATCGGCTTTGCACGGCTGAGGGAAGAGGACATTCAGGAAGGTGTGCAAAGACTTCGCCTCGCTGTTGATGGACATAAAAAAATCCCCGGTTCAGGGGATTGATTTACCAGCGCTCCTGGTCCACGTTCAGCACTGCTTCAAGCAGGCCCGGAAATGCCCTTTCAAGATCTTCTGTGCGAAGCGAATAATAACGGCGCTTTCCTTCTATGCGTACTTGAGCGATGCCCGATTCTCTTAATACTTTAAAATGGTGGGACAAGGTCGACTTTGCAACCTGTACATCAGCACAGGTGCCGCACGTTTTCTCTTTTGCTTCGGCCAATTGCTTCACCAGCTCTAAACGAAGCGGATCACTCAGTGCATGAAGAACCTTTGTCAGCTGCAATGTTTCTGTTTCTGGATGGTTTGGAATGTTCATGACACAAATGTATCACACAACAATTAGAATGACAATTTTACTATTTGAGGGTTTTTTCTTTACCTGATTTTGATTACATGGTACATTTAGTTCGATCAAATTCGAACAATAAATTTTAAAGACAAATGGAGGAGATTTACATGATCGTATTACAAGCTTATATCAAAGTAAAACCCGAAAAACGCGAAGAATTCTTGAGCGAGGCACAATCACTGGTTCAACATTCAAGAGCCGAGGAAGGCAACGCCCAATACGACCTTTTTGAAAAAGTAGGCGAAGAAAATACATTTGTGATGCTTGAACAATGGAAAGATGAAGCGGCGATGAAATCTCACAATGAAACTGCGCATTTCCAAGGATTTGTAGCAAAAGGCAAAGAACTGCTGAGCGCTCCTCTTGATGTTGTCCGCACAGAGCTCAGTGAGTAAAGAAAGGATGTCTCACATGAACGAAGTAATCAAATCATTAACAGACCACCGCTCCATCCGCAGCTATACGGATGAGCCAGTGTCAGAAGAGCAGCTAGACCATATTATACAAGCGGTGCAATCAGCCCCTACTTCTATCAATGGGCAGCAAGTGACCGTCATCGCAATTCAGGATAAAGAGCGGAAAAAGAAAATCTCCGAACTGGCGGGCGGACAGCCTTGGATTGACCAAGCTCCGGTTTTCTTGCTTTTCTGCGCAGACTTCAACCGGGCAAAAATTGCGCTTGAAGATCTGCATGACTTCAACATGGAAATCACAAACGGTTTAGAATCCGTTCTTGTCGGCGCTGTAGATGCCGGCATCGCACTTGGCACGGCGACAGCGGCAGCTGAATCACTCGGGCTTGGCACTGTTCCGATCGGCGCGGTTCGGGGAAACCCAAATGAACTGATCGAGCTGCTTCAGCTTCCGAAATACGTGTTCCCTGTATCGGGTCTAGTCGTCGGCCATCCTGCTGATCGTTCAGCGAAAAAACCTCGTCTTCCAAAGGCAGCGGTTTATCATAAAGAAACGTATTTGCAGCAGGACGAGCTGACATCACACATTCAGTCATATGATGAACAAATGGCCGAATACATGAAAAACCGGACCAACGGAAAAGAAACACGAAACTGGTCACAAGGCATCGCCTCATACTATGAGCGCCTGTACTATCCGCATATTCGTGAAATGCTCGAAAAACAAGGGTTTAAAGTTGAAAAATAAGCCTCACCCGGCCTGTCGGAATTCCGGCAGGCCTTTTTATTTGTCCGGATAAAATCCATTGACTTTCATTTTGTTTATTTGGTAAAATTTTATCAATGTTACTCATTGGTTTTCTGTGAACCAATGGGTTTTCTATTGTTCAAGAAAGAAGGAAGCCATGAGATGCTTGATAAAAAAACAGAAATCTTGTTAGCCGCGCGGAAGCTTTTTTCTGAAAAGGATTTTACGTCGGTTTCCATGCAGGCAATCGCAGAAGAATGTAAGATATCAAAAGCTTCGATATATAAGCTGTTTCAATCGAAGGAAGATTTGCTTTTGGAGCTGCTGACGTTTAACCAGAAGCAAATGGTGGCCGCGGCATCAAGACTGCAGGAAAATACCGCGCTGACACCGGAGGAGCGTTTGATTCAAAAGGTCAAAATGGAGCTGGAAGGATTCAGGCGGAATCAGCAGTTTTTTAATATGCTGACCTACGGAAACCCCAAGCTGCACAATGACCGTGTAAAACAGCATATCCATCAGACCAGATCAACGATTAT
The DNA here is from genome assembly GCF_014250375.1 of Bacillus sp. PAMC26543. Lineage (NCBI taxonomy): Bacteria > Bacillati > Bacillota > Bacilli > Caryophanales > Bacillaceae > Bacillus > Bacillus sp. PAMC26543. The sequence continues at coordinate 3,705,675 of NZ_CP060193.1, forward strand.
CTGCTGGCACCGCGATTCGCTGATCCAGGCGTATGGAGAAACCATTCTCCCGTTTGTATGGGATTTGGTGATCATTCTTCACGGCATGATGCGTGAGTTTTTAATGCTGATCAAAATAGAGGAAAAACCGCTTGAGCTTGACCCGATCGCAGCGTTTATCATCAGCACCCTCAATCAGATTGTCAAAAACAGAGAAACACGGCAGTCCCTGCTTCCGCCTGAGACCATCGAGCTTTATATCCAATCGGCGTCCTCCTACCAGCCAAAGGATAAATCACTCCTGTTATCAGAAAGCCTGAAAGAATTACATAAAGGCATCTCTTCCCTGCCCGCCGCGGATTATGATATCGATGAGCTGACATCCGCTGCAGCCATGCTGGAAGAGGAAGCAAAAAAGGAAGAGCCCCGCGCCTTTTTACTGAAATCACTGATTGGCTATCTGGAACAAACCGGTGTTTTAACACAGCAAATTTCTATGTTAAAAACACTGTTAATTACTTAAAGAAAAGAAGGGATCTTATTGGACACAAGTATTGAAAAAAAACCGTTTAACCGTTCTGTCATTGTCGGCATTTTGTTAGCCGGGGCGTTTGTCGCCATTTTGAACCAGACACTGTTAATTACCGCTCTCCCCCATATCATGAGGGATTTTCATATAGATGCAAACCAAGCCCAATGGCTGACGACTTCATTTATGTTAACGAACGGTATTTTAATTCCGATTACTGCGTTTTTAATTGAAAAATTCACGAGCCGTACGCTTCTCATTACGGCGATGAGTATTTTCACTGCCGGAACAATCGTCGGCACGTTTGCCCCGAACTTTCCGGTTCTGCTGGCGGCCCGTATCATTCAGGCAGCCGGAGCCGGCATTATGATGCCGCTCATGCAGACAGTATTTTTAACGATCTTTCCGATTGAAAAGCGCGGCCAGGCTATGGGTATGGTCGGATTGGTCATCTCCTTCGCGCCTGCGATCGGACCGACTCTTTCAGGATGGGCAGTAGAAGCTTTCTCATGGAGATCATTGTTTTATATCATTCTTCCGTTTGCCGTGATCGATTTGCTTCTCGCTATCATTCTTATGAAAAACGTGACGACATTAAGAAAAACACAGATTGATATTTTTTCAGTTATCCTGTCGACATTTGGATTTGGCGGGCTGCTCTATGGCTTCTCAAGCGTCGGCTCTTACGGATGGACCAGCTCAACGGTTCTGATTTCACTGCTAGTGGGCGTGATCGCGCTGCTCTTATTTATTACAAGACAGATGAAGCTTGAAAAACCGATGCTGGAATTCCGCGTATTTACGTTTGGTATCTTCAGCTTAACAACCCTGCTGGGAACCCTTGTCTTTGCATTATTAATTGGTACAGAAACAATTCTGCCGCTGTATACACAAAACGTCAGAGACGTTACAGCCTTTGATACAGGGCTTATGCTTCTTCCGGGAGCCATTGTAATGGGCTTCATGTCACCGATTATCGGAAGAATTTTTGACCGTGTCGGCGGAAGAGGCCTGGCGATTGCAGGTTTCTGTATCATCTTCCTGACATCACTTCCGTTTATGCAGCTGACTGACCATACGTCACTGGCTTGGATTGTCGTTTTATATACCGTTCGTCTCTTAGGGACAGCGATGATTATGATGCCTGTGACAACAGCCGGAATCAATGCGCTGCCGCGCCACCTGATTCCGCACGGAACAGCGATGAACAATACGGTTCGCCAAGTCGGCGGCTCCATCGGAACTGCTCTCCTGGTATCCGTGATGAGCAACCAGGCGGCACATGCAGGAACCACAAATGTAAAACACGCCGCTCTGCACGGCATGAACGCCGCTTTTATCGTGGCAGCCTGCATCGCGCTTGCCGGCTTACTTCTATCCTTTACATTAAAGAAACCTCAGCGCCCTGCCGAACAGCAGCCGGCACGCTGATCCTATAAAAAAGAGCCCCGCTTTGAGAGCGGAGGCTCTTTTTGGTTTTACTTCTCTAAACCGTCTTTCACTTCTTTAATCATTTGCGTCATTGACTCAAGTCCGCCTCCTGATAAGTACCAAGTAGCTGAATCAAGGTAAACGACATGATTATTTTTCACGGCGTTTACGTTTTTCACATAGTCATTTTCAACGACTTGTTTTGTAGATGATGTTTCTCCGATTGCTGTACCGCGGTCAATAACAAACAGGTAATCAGGGTTTGTTTTTGAAATGTACTCATATGAAACGCTTTGTCCGTGAGTAGATGCTTTGATATTTTTATCAGCCGGTGTCACGCCGAATACGTCGTGGATCAGCCCGTATCTTGATTTAGAACCAAAGGCGCTGATTTTGCCGTCGTTCGCCATAATCACAAGGCCGTTTTTGTTTTTCTTTTCAGCTGTTTTCTTAAGATCCGCAATTGAGTTATCAATTGTTGCGAGCTCGTCTTTTACTTCATCTTCTTTATCAAAGATTTTACCGATTGTTTGTGCATCTGATTTAAATGATTCCATGTAGTTCGCTGTATCTACGCCAAGGTAAATGGTCGGTGCAATATTAGAGAATTCTTTGTAGGACTCAGATTGTCTGCCAGAGATAATGATCAGGTCAGGCTCTAAATCCGCTACTTTTTCAAAGTCTGGCTCTTTTAAGCTTCCGACATCAGCATATTTATCATCTTTGAATTTGGACAGATATTTAGGAAGGGCTTGTTTCGGCAGGCCCGCTACTTTATCATCAAGACCTAATTTATCTAATGTATCTAAGCTTCCTAAATCAAATACAACGACTTTTTTAGGGTTCTTTGTCACTTTTGTGCCGTTTTTGTCCAGCTGGTGTTTCACCGTCATTTGTTCTTTCTTCGTGTCAGAACCTTTGCTGCTTGAGCTTTGGTTTCCGCAAGCGGAAATGACAACAGCCGTCACCAATGCGATGAATAGAATTGCAAACTTTTTCATGCTCTTCACCTCTTCTGTATATTAAGAAAAATAAACACCTATTCTTTGGTTATCAATCGTCTGAATCGGGATGGTCATATCGTAGATTTCTTCAAGCACAGAGGTTTCAATCATCTCCTCCGGCGGCCCCTCTTTTACGATTCGGCCGTTTTTCAAAGCAACGATATGATCGGAGTAGACGGAAGCAAAGTTGATATCGTGAATTACGATCACGATTGTTTTTCCAAGCTCCTCTACCAGCCTCTTCAGAAGCTTCATAATTTCAACTGAATGTTTCATATCCAGATTGTTCAGCGGCTCATCCAGAAAAATGTAATCCGTGTCCTGGGCAATGACCATTGCGATAAAAGCCCTTTGGCACTGTCCGCCGCTCAGCTGATCCAAGTACTTATCCTGAATCTCCTCCAGCTTCATATAACTGAGCGCCTGGTTGATATGAACCCAGTCTTCCTCTGTCAGCCGGCCCTGTGAATAAGGGAATCTGCCGAAACTGACAAGGTCTTTGATGGTCAGTCTGATATTGATTTGGTTCGCCTGCTTTAAAATACTCATTTTTTTGGCAAGCTCTTTGCTGTCGCAGGTTCCGATCTCTTCTCCGTCTATGAAAATCTCACCGGAATCCTTTTTGATCAGGCGGCTCATAATAGACAGCAGCGTACTTTTGCCGGCGCCGTTAGGACCGATAAACGAGGTGATTTTGCCTTTTTGAATCGTGACTGACGTCTCTTCAAGGACAACTTTCCCTCCATATTGTTTGCTTACATTTTTGACCTCTACCATGATTTATTCTCCTTTAACAGCAAGTAGATAAAATAAATCCCGCCGGCAAAATTAATAATAACGCTCAGCGTCGTTGAGAAGGTGAATACTTTCTCAACCACAAACTGTCCCCCGACTAACGCAATAATGCTGATTAAAACAGAACCTGCGATTAAGTACGAATGCTTATATGTTTTCAGAAATTCTCTCGCCAGGTTGACAACGAGAAGCCCCAAGAACATAATCGGGCCGACAAGCGCTGTAGAAACAGAAACAAGGATCGCGATCACGATCAGCATCTGTTTGACAACTTTGTCGTAGTTAATGCCCAAATTGACGGCGTGTTCACGGCCGAGTGACAGCACGTCAAAAAATTTCGTGAAACGCCAGACATAGATACCGGTCAGCAGGAAGATGATGAAGGCGAGCCATAACAAATCAGTGTTGATGTTGTTAAAGCTGGCAAACATTTTGTCCTGCACAACCTGAAACTCATTCGGATCAATCAGCATCTGCATAAAGGAAGACAGACTGCTGAACAGCGTGCCGAACACGATTCCGATGAGCAGAAGAAAGAAGATATTTTTCCCCTCACCTTTGAACATGATCTGATAGAGAACAAAAGAAAACAGCACCATCAGCAAAACAGAGATGATGAAGTTGATGTTTTTATTCATGATTACGATATTCATAGAACCGAACAAAAAGATGATGACGGTCTGAATCAGCATATAGAGAGAATCAAGGCCTAAAATGCTGGGCGTCAGGATGCGGTTATTCGAGATGGTTTGGAAGATCATCGTCGAAAACGCAATCGCTCCGCCTGTCAGCATAATGGCAGCGACTTTTTTGATTCTTCTCGGCAGTGTGTAATCCCAATTGCCTAAGTCATAAAACAGAAACAAACCGATACATACAACGGCTATACCAACGAGCAACGCAATTTTCATCTGGTTACGCATACGCTTTTCTCCTTAACAGCATAAACAGGAAAATGCCGCTGCCGATGATTCCGACCATCAGACCAATCGAGATTTCATATGGGAAGATAATGACTCTGCCCAATATATCGCAAAACAGAACAAAAACCGCTCCCAGCAGCGCAGTGTGCGGCAGGCTGTTTTTCAGGTTGTCTCCTCTGTAGATCGATACAATGTTCGGGATGATTAAACCGAGAAACGGAAGCATACCGACAGTCAAAATGACAAGTGACGTAATCAGGGATACGATAATGAGCCCGATGTTCACAACCCGTTTATACTTGAGGCCGAGGTTGACAGAAAAGCTTTCTCCCATACCCGCCACTGTAAATTTATCCGCATAAACATAGGCAATGATGACAAGCGGAATACTCAGATAAAGAAGCTCGTATCTCCCTTTCACAACTAAGGAGAAATCCCCCTGAAGCCATGATGACACGTTCTGGATCAGGTCATATTTATACGCGATAAACGTCGCGATTGAGCTGACGATATTCCCGAGCATTAAACCGACTAGCGGAATAAAGATGGTGTCGTTAAACTTGATTCTTTCAAGAATTTTCATAAACAGAAAATTGCCGACTAAAGCAAAGACAAAAGCAATCAGCATTTTCATTAAAGGACTTGCCGATGTAAACAGAAGCAAGGATATTAAGATTCCCAGCCTCGCCCAGTCCATCGTGCCGGCCGTTGTCGGTGACACGAATTTGTTTCTGGTGATCTGCTGCATAATCAGCCCGCAGATGCTCATGCTCATGCCCGCGATTAGAATGCTGATCAGCCGCGGCAAACGGCTGGCAAAGAGCGTTGACGCCTCTTCTTTGCTTAAATCAAAGAGATCAAGCGGTGACAGATCTTCTACGCCGATAAATACAGAAGTGACTGCTAATATGATAAGTAGAAAAAATAAGTAACGTAGCTTCATGCTGCCTCCTTACATCCTCACAGCAAAAAGAACGTATCTCCTACTCCGCAAGGACTCAAAACAATATGGCCATATAGTAATTGATTATCATTATCATTTACATATTACCATTTTTCTAGTGTTAGTCAATATTCTTTAAAAATATTAACTTCGTTATCTATTCAATTTTACTAATCATTCAAACCATTTCCCATCACAAATCGTTAGTCTGTTTACCATATTTATCTTCACTATGCTTCAGGTTCGTCATCAGACCTGACACAATTCCTCTCTATAAATACAAATGTTCATTCCACAAAGAAATTTCTCCTTGATTTACAGAACTGAAAGAGGGATAATAAATACTAAATTTGTGTGAAAATTTTAAACATTAGGAGATGTAAACATGAAGGTCGTTAAATTCGGAGGCAGCTCACTCGCTTCAGGCGCACAGCTTGAAAAGGTGTTTCAAATCGTAACCTCAGATCCCGCGCGCAAAGCTGTAGTGGTTTCGGCTCCGGGCAAACGCTATTCCGAGGATACGAAAGTGACTGATCTCTTAATCGCATGTGCTGAACAGTATTTATCATCCGGCAGCGCCCCTGAACTGGCGGAAGCGGTCATTGAACGGTATGCTCTGATCGCAAATGAGCTTCAGCTTGAGCCGTGTATTATAGAAAAAATCCGTGATGATTTGTTTACGCTTTTAGAAGGAGATAAAAGCAATCCCGTACAATATTTGGACGCAGTCAAAGCAAGCGGTGAGGATAACAACGCTAAGCTGATTGCCGCCTATTTCCGCCACAAAGGCGTGAAAGCGGAATATGTGAACCCGAAGGATGCCGGCCTTTTTGTAACAAACGAACCCGGCAACGCGCAGGTGCTGCCTGAATCGTATCAAAATCTCTTTCAGCTGAGAGAGCGTGAAGGCCTCATCATATTCCCCGGCTTTTTCGGGTTCAGCAAGGATGGCGATGTGATGACATTCTCACGGAGCGGTTCTGATATTACAGGCTCCATTTTGGCCAACGGTCTTCAGGCCGATCTGTACGAAAACTTTACTGATGTAGATGCCGTGTACTCTGTTAATCCTTCCATTGTTGAGAACCCGAAGGAAATCCACGAGCTGACATACAGAGAGATGCGCGAGCTGTCGTACGCAGGCTTTTCAGTGTTTCATGATGAAGCGCTCATTCCGGCATTCAGAGCGGGCATTCCCGTACAGATCAAAAATACGAACAACCCGTCGGCGAACGGAACACGCGTCGTCAGCAAACGTGATAACACTAACGGTCCTGTCGTCGGCATTGCCAGCGATACCGGCTTTTGCAGCATTTATATCAGCAAGTATTTAATGAACAGAGAAATCGGGTTTGGCCGCAGAGCCCTTCAAATCCTAGAAGAACACGGTTTGACGTATGAGCATGTTCCATCGGGAATTGATGACATGACGATCATCTTAAGACAGGGCCAAATGGATGCTTCGGCCGAACGAAGCGTAATGAAGCAGATTAAAGAGAACCTTCATGCCGATGAAGTCATTGTCGAGCACAATCTGGCGCTGATTATGGTTGTAGGAGAAGCAATGCGCCATAATGTCGGCACAACGGCAAGAGCGGCCAAAGCCTTATCACAGGCGAAAGTAAATATCGAAATGATTAACCAAGGATCTTCTGAAGTGAGCATGATGTTCGGCGTAAAGGAAGCCGAAGCAAGAAAAGCCGTCCAAGCATTATACCGGGAGTTTTTCGCGGGTGTGCTGGTCTCTTAATCTATACATAAAAGCGGGCGGCAGGGCCCGCTTTTTATATTGCCCGCCGCGATAGCCTCATTGTTCATTTTTTGCCTTGTCACTATTATCCCTATCAATCCGGCCATGTCCGCATATTTTGTAGTATCCATCATAGGGAGGTGAAGCCTTATGTCAGGATACGCTAACGGCGGCGGTTACGGCATCGGTTCTTTCGCTTTGATCGTTGTATTGTTTATTCTATTGATTATCGTAGGTACTGCATTTACAAGAGGCTTCTAAGTCTGCAGTACAGCGCCGTAAGACAATATCATTGTCATGCGGCGTTTTTTAGTTGTTTTCTTTATTTTTCAATCTATATCTTGAAAGCCCTGTCCGCCGCGTTTATGCAGCATATCATAAAGTAATCTCACAAGGAGGTGGCACAGATGTCTGGTTACGGAAACTCTTTTGCTTTGATTGTTGTGTTATTTATCCTCTTAATTATCGTGGGAACTGCGTTTTTTAACGGAGGCTACTAAGAAAAAGGAATCTCCATGAATCAGGCGGCGCCGTAAGGTCCATATCCTGCGTTGCTGTTTCTTTAAAAGAAAACCCCTTCTCGTATTGAGAAGGGGCCTGGTTCTTACGTCATTCCTCTTTCTGTGACATGAAAGTCGGATGCTTCAGCATGTTCAGAGACGCCAACCGCTGTAAAAACAGCTGCTGCAGCCAAACAAATAACAAATAACTTAGATTTCAATTTCATACAAACCTTCACTCCTTTGTATTTGTTTTCTTGCCTCTTCAACTCTAAGAAAGTAGGAAGCAGACAGTTCAAACCATTTTTGTTCATAGTAATATTTTGCTACTTCTAGGCCTAAATCCTCTATATCAGCATACATATTTTTATTTTTTAAATATCGGAAACATCGTTCGATTCCTTCTGTATTGGGCTGTGCCTGATATAGGGATTGTAAAAACTCAAATTTTACCGCGTAGTCTGCATCGTCTGTTTCTTTAGCATATTCATAGCCCCTCTTGTGATATTCCGAGGCCTTCTCATGTTTTCCGCGTTTATAATAAATAAGTGTTATTAAAAAATATGCTTGAGGCAGAGAATTGGTGATTCTGCTGTTTTCAAAAGTGGAAACCGCTTTCTCAAAATGTTCAATGGCAGGGTCGAGAAGGTCTTGATTGTAATAACACAGCCCTAAATTATAAAATGCTCTTCCGACCAATTGGGCTTTTTGTTCCGCTTCCGCCATCTCCAGCGCCAATTTGAAATGCCGTGCGGCTTGTTCAAAATTTCTCTCATCCATGAGGTTAACCCCGAACACAAAATGGCATTGGATAATCCGAACATTATAGGTTTCCTGCTCTACATAAATTTCATATGCATTTTTGATATGAATCAATGAAAAGTACGTTTGCTTCATATAATAATAAGCTTCCGCGATTTTAAAATAAAATTCAGCCCGTTCAATATGATCGGAAACAAAAGAAAGTTTTTTCTCCGCCTGTTTGTAATATGTAATGGCAGAAATAAATTCCCGCTTATCAAACTCATACATTCCGCGGAAAAAATTCACATAATAATCGAGAAGCCCTTTCAGATCAGCTTGGTTGCTGTCTATATTTCGTGATAATTCAGACAGGCTTGGCTGGTCTTCGATATTTAATTTCTCCAGCGGCTCGAGATAATCAAGCATAAGCTGGTGGCGAAATTCCATTAGTGAGTAATATAACAGCAAGTTGGAATCATGCTGCATGTGTTTCAGTTCCTGCTGGATTTCAGCTTTTAGCACCTCGGCATCCGGCACGCTGAAGGTCCGGATATATTTGTACCACTCGTTAATTTTTTGACCGACCGCTGAAGAAGGAATTACCCCGCTCTTCATTCCTTCACCCTCTCCCATCAAAAACTGTTTATGTCATATTTTATCATGTTTACAGACTGTCCTAACCCGAAAAACACGCAATCTTTATTTCGGGAGCACGCAATAAAAAAAGGAATACCGAAGCGCTGTTAGAAAGAAGAAGGCGGCAGCATCTGACGATATGCCGCCGCCTTACATGATTGATTGCTGTTTTGCAGGTAAAGGAAGGCGGATAATGAATGTTGTGCCTTTCCCTTGTTCACTTTTAATGTCTATTGTGCCTTGATGCATTTCTACAAGCTGCTTGACGATGGAGAGGCCGAGGCCGTATTCTCCGTACGCCGTGTTCGTTCTTGAAATATCAGCTTTGTAGAACCGCTCCCAAATATGCTCGATATCCTCTTTTGAAATGCCGATTCCCGTATCTTCAATTTCGATAATGGTCTCTTTATATCCTTCTGTTCCCCGCAGCCAAATGTCACCGTGCTGCGTAAATTGGATGCTGTTTTTCGTAATGTTCACAAGGATTTGAATTAACCGGTCATAGTCGGCATGAACGATCACGCTGTCCTCCACCTGAATCATCAGCTTATTTTGCTTTTCTTCCGCCTGCTGTTCAAGGTGCTCTTTTATGATTTCGAATACCTCAATCAGCGGAACGTCAAGCTTGTTCAGGGTGATTTGCTGTGATCTGATTTTTTCGTAATCGAGATTTTCTTTTACGAGACGCAGCATTCGCTTCGTTCCCTCACTGATGAGCGAGAAGCATTTTTCTTTATTCTCGTCTGGAATCGTTTTGCTGTTCAGCCCTTCAACCAAACCGTTAATGGTTGTCAGCGGCGTTCTTAATTCATGGGATACATCGGCAATAAACTGCCTTCTCCGCTTCTCAAGCCGGTCGATTTCATCCTTTGACTGCTTTAATTTTTTCGCCATGATATTAAAGTCAGACGCCAGCACCCCGATTTCATCCCGGTAGCCGTTTTCCAAGTGGATGTCATAGTCGCCGGAAGCTACTTTATCCGTTGCTTCTCTCAGCTTTTGAATGCGTTTCACATGGAATTTGGAAAGCAGCCAGCTGACGAGAATGGTAATGACAAGCGTGCTGGTTATCGCGTAAAACATATAGAGGTTGACCTGGTTAATCATTTGCTCTACGCCGCTGATTGGAGAAATCAGCAGTACCGCGCCTTTAAATTCATTGTTAACAAAAATCGGCTGTGCAACAAGGGAAACCTCATCGTTAAAACGGCCATCCGCTCTGTTCATGACCACCTGCCCTTTTTTCAGCTTCTCCCACTCCGCTTTCTTCAGCTTTTCCCGTGGGTGAAAGTCTTCAGGGTGAAAATAAGGCTGCTGTGCTTCATTAAAGATGATAAACTGTGTCTTTCTTGTGCGTAATATATCCTGATATGGGTACAGCCGGCGCATATCAACCTGGCCGGTTTGAAATTCGCTTGCAATCTGCACCGAATATGACGTCAGTTCCTCTACTTTATTTTGGTAGGCAAACTCTTTCACAAAGTGAGAAAAAAGAGAAATAATGATAACAAATGCTAAAATTAATATGCTGACATGGCTCAGCAGCAGCTGATATAAATATTTAATCCTCATCAAATTTATACCCTACTCCCCATACAGTATATAGGAAAGGCCTGTCCTCACTTGCAAGCTTTTTCCGCAGCCGTTTAATATGAACATCGACAGTCCGTTCGTCTCCGTAGAACTGATAGCCCCATACCTGCTCAAGCAGCTGCTCTCTGGAAAACACCTGCCGCGGGTTCTGCACAAGGTAATAAAGCAGGTCAAATTCCTTAGGCGTGAGGTTTACAACAGGCTCCCCATTTAATAATACTTCTCTCGTCTTTTTATTAATTTTAAAGCATTCCGATTCAATCGTATCTTCTTCCGCTGCCGCCTTGCCCGTCGCCTGATATCTTCTGTTCACGGCTTTGATGCGGGCAACCAATGTCAGCGGGCTGAATGGCTTCGTCACATAATCGTCCGCACCCATCTCAAAGCCGATCACCTGATCTGATTCGGTGTCTCTGGCAGTCAGCATGATAATCGGAACCGTGCTTGTCTCTCTTATTTTTCTGCAGATGGTTACGCCGTCCATAGACGGAAGCATAATATCCAGAATCACCAAATCCCAATTCTCTTCAGCAAAGCGCTGATACCCCTCTAAACCGTCATGAACAAATTCAGCTTCAAAACCTTCTTTAAAAAAGAACATCTCTGTCATCGTACAAACACTTACGTTATCTTCTATCATTAAAATTTTCATTGGATCCTCCGATTGTTTTGATGCTTTTCTATATAATAGCACCATTTTATACAGAGAATTTTGGGTTTCACAATTGTTAGTTTTTATTTCATCAACTAGAAATAGATTGTTCATATTTTTTTCATACCTTTGGACTACTATAAATTTATCAACAAGCGGGCCTGCCTCACAGGCGGTCTTATCTATAAAAATACCTATACGGAGGAACATAAATGAATTTTATCAAACGGGCTTTTTGGAACATGAAGGCCAAAAAAGGAAAAACGTTTTTGCAGTTATTTGTGTTTACAGTGATTTGTATATTTGTTCTGTCTGGCCTCACGATCCAGTCAGCAGCTCAAAAATCCAGCGACCTTGCCAGACAGGAGCTGGGCGGAAGCGTTACGCTTCAAGTTGACCGCCAAAAACAAATGGAGAAGCAGCAGGACAGCGGTGAAAAACGCAGCTTCGAATCTACACCGATAAAAGTGTCTGATGCCAATAAGCTGACAGCGCTTGATCATGTGAAGAGCTACAACTTCATTACATCAGCTTCAGCCAACGCCGGAAACTTCGATGCGATTGAAAGCTCAAGCTCTAGTGATTCGAGCACAGACTCAAGCTCAAGCGATACAAAAGGCGCTCCAATGCAAGGCGGAAAACAAATGGTTCAAGCCGATCTTTCGATTGAAGGCGTCATCAGCACGTCGCTGTTAGAGGAATTCTCTGACGGAGATTCAAAAATCACAGACGGGCGCGCGATTACAAAATCTGATGTCGGCAAAAACGTCACAGTGATCAATGAAACATTAGCAGAAGAAAATGATGTAAGCGTTGGGGATTCCATCACAATAGAATCAGCAACAGACGAAGATACAACAGTCAAACTGAAGATTGTCGGTATTTATAAAACAACGTCTTCAGGCGATGACCAAGCCCAGAATTTCTCATTCTTAAATCCTTACAATAAGCTTTACACACCTTACACAGCAACAGCGGCTCTGAAAGGTGACGATTATAAAAACACGATTGATTCAGCTGTTTATGATATGGACGATGCTGAACATATTGATGCATTCGTTAAAGCAGCGAAGAAAACGTCAATCGACTTTGATACGTTTACTTTAAATACAAACGATCAGCTTTACCAGCAAATGGTCGGCCCGATCGAAAATGTAGCTTCTTTTTCTAAAAACGTTGTGTACCTTGTATCAGTGGCAGGCGCTGTCATTCTTGGCCTCATTGTCATGATGTCAATCAGAGAACGCAAATATGAGATGGGTGTGTTAATGGCTATCGGTGAAAAACGGTGGAAGCTGATTGGCCAGTTCTTAACTGAGATTCTGATCGTGGCTGTTGTGGCCATCGGCATTGCATCAGTGACTGGAAATTTGGTCGCCAACCAGCTCGGCAATCAGCTCTTATCCCAGCAGATCAGTTCATCAACTGATTCAACACAAACCGCAAGCGGCCAAATGCCCGGCGGCGGGGGCGGCATGGGCCACGGAATGTTCGGCCAAAGCTCTTCAAACGCGGACGTCATTGATTCACTGAATGTGGCAGTTTCGATGAACGATATGCTTGTTCTCGGCGGAATCGGAATGTTAATCGCTGTCATTGCAACGCTGCTGCCGTCTATTTCAGTACTGCGGCTCCACCCGAAAACGATATTGACAAAACAGGAATAGAAAGAGGCGAAACGAATGAGCTTATTAGAATTTCAACAAGTCGGCTACTGGTATAAGGACAAAAACCAGCCCTTGTTTCAGGATATTAATATCAGCTTTGAAAAAGGTAAATTTTATACAATCATCGGCACCTCAGGGACAGGAAAAACGACCTTCCTGTCTCTGGCAGGCGGACTTGACGCACCTAAAGAAGGACATATCCTTTATGGCGGAAAAGCTGTTTCTAAAATCGGATTGACGAATTTCAGAAATAAATACGTATCAATTGTCTTTCAGGCGTACAACCTGCTTCCATATATGACAGCTCTGCAAAATGTGACAACCGCCATGGAAATCACAGGTTCAAAGGAAAAGAATAAAGAAGCATATGCGTTGGAGATGCTGGAGAAGGTCGGCATCAATGAAAAACAAGCCCGGCAAAAGGTGCTGACATTAAGCGGCGGACAGCAGCAGCGTGTTTCCATTACAAGAGCGTTTTGCTGTGACACGGACTTGATCGTTGCCGATGAACCGACCGGAAACCTTGATGAGGATACGTCAAAAGAAATTGTGCGGCTCTTTCAGGATTTGGCGCACAAAGAAAATAAATGCATCATCATGGTGACGCATGATGAACAAATTGCAAGGGTATCTGACATTACCATCAGACTTTCACGAGGAAGCTTTACTGTGACGGAAAACGCCGCAGTCGTATAACAAAAACGCGCCTCTGCCAGTGCAGACAGGGGCGCAACCTAAATCCCCCTTTTATATAGAAGTGAACGTAAAAAGAGCGGCGGCTGCATCCCCCCGCTCTTTTTATTGTTTCTGTTTTTCAGCCTGCTTTGATTTCTCTCTTCTCTTCTTTTTCCAAACAGCGAGGATAAACAGAAATAATGGAAACAGCACTTGAAAGGGCAAATGAATGTACAGCGGCACTACTTTCAGCCCTTCATTTAAATGCTCTGAAAAGTTGGTGGCAATTGCGATAGAGAGGATGAGTATGCCCAGTCCCATTGGATATGCCAACTGTGAAGGATTTTTTTCCTTAAAAAGAGTGGACGCACCCACCACCACCGCATACAGATAGAGGCTGACTTTGAAGAAGCCGCCGATAATCAGTGCCAGCATAAAAAAGATATCAAGCCGATCCAGAAATTCTTCCACTTTGATTGTCTGAATCGTACTTAAAAGCGGAAACTGCGATCGCAATGTCAGATCAACATCAAGCACACTGATATTAATCGCTACGGTAAGCGCCACAACCAATCCGCTGATGACCATAGCGAGCATCCCCACTTTTTTGACATTCTTGCGATCATTGAGATTAGGGAAAATCATTACAAATAAAACAATTTCACCGAACGGAACGTACATGGTTTGTGTGAAAACAGAATGAATAACAGGGAAAATCCCGTCTGCTAAAACCGGTTTTAAATTTTTCAGATCTATGGAACCCGATACAATGATCAGCACGAGACCGAGCGCACCCAATAGATACATTGCCCCGAAGAGAAGCTCACCCGCCCGCGCCAGCACTTCAATTCCTTTTCTGACGGCATATATGCTGACCACCATTAGTAAAGCATTCACGATGATAATCGGAGTATCATGGTAAGCAAACGTCAGCAGCATTTCTCCGAAATCACGCAGCACCCGGGCGGCAATATATGCAAAATACAAGATATAAAGAAACGAAAAGAACCAGCTCAGCTTTTTGCCGAGCATATCATCCATGTATTCTTTCGGGGAGAACTCCGGATAGCATTGATAGATCCCCTGATACAAGTAAAAAAGAAATAAACCAACTGCACAGCCTAATAGCACTGCTATCCAGGCATCCCGGCCCGCCATCGTTCCCGGTGTAATCAATAAGGAGCTGCCCAGCTCAAAAATGATCATCATGACAAACAGCTGCCTAATGCTGATTTTGGCTTTTTCCATCTGTCACTACTCCTTTCTTGACCTATTTATGATTAAGCTGGTTTCTGAGCGGATTATTTCGCAGCCCCGTTCTTCTGATATACGTCTCCGCCTTTACATCAACAGGCAGATCAGGCAAATATTCTTTGTCCCATGTATCCCTCATTTTTTTCCACTGCTTCGGATACTTCCTGTATATCGTGTCTCCGAATCCGATAAAGTCGATTTTATGTTCCTTTATCTTTTCAACTGCATGGCTGATTTCCTTTTCAAGCTGTTTGTTGAGTGCTTTTTCGATATCGGCTAACACCTTTGGGTCAGATAAATGAAATGGATATTTTACTGCGTCTATTATGCCTTCAACCGTTACGTGAACATGAATGCGGGGACGGCCGTTTCGTATTTCCGGGTTAAGCTTTGTTGTCTGATGCGTGACCTGTAAGCTTACCGCATCTTTTGTCTTCTTCCAATCGGCATTAATAAACGTATGCTGGATTTGATTCTTAAGCCAGACAACCCCAACTTTGTCCTTATCTTCAATCCAATATTTTAAATGGCCTCTTTTATCGAATACCGCCAAACCGTCCGCCTGAAGAATGGCTTGCGGGTCAGTCGCCTGTGTGTTTTCCAGGCTGACTCCTTTTTTATCGTCCCCGATCATCCTGTATCCGGGGATCACCGGCGCTTCTGTGGTGAGGGCAAGTGTTTTCAAGACATCCTGGATATTGGTTTTAATCACCCGCCCATATTGGGCTTGCGTGAAGTCGAGTGTTTTATTGACTTTATTGGACGGTATTTTATCAATCGGCGTAAGCGTTTTGACGATATTTTCGGCTTTCGTTTTATGGGCGATGACAATCGTTGCCGTGGTCCTGAATTCCGTATCGCGGTCAAGGTTATCTAACACAAAATTCAAACCTTCCTCTCTCGCCAGCTTTTCACTGATCACGACCAGATTGGTATGGGCAAAATAAAGCCGCCGGGATACTTTCATAGAGGCTTTTCTGAGCGCTTCCGTCATGTTGTCGCCTACTATGGAATAGACGGATACAGGCGGCCTGTCTCCCGCACCGCCGCCCTGAAGCCCTCCGGCGACGTTTCCGGGATTAATGATCTGAAAGTGCAGTACGTAATTCCCTTCATTTGTCCGATCAATGCCGATTGCCGAAATAATCGCAAGATCTGTCAGCTCACGCTTATCCCAGCAGCCGGGCAGCACAATGATGCTCAAAAGCATGATAACGGCTAGTACACGTTTACGTATCATTCTGATCTCCTTCTCTCAACTCTTTGTTCACCATCCCGCGTGAACCATCCGGCTGAGGACGCTGGTCTTTCCCCTGACGGACCTTATCTTTTTTGCTGATGGATTCAGGCCTTTTCTGGTCGGCCCACCAAGGAACACGGAACAGCGTGTCCTTCACGCCTTGTGAAGAAAAGGGCGCAAGCGGCGACATATAAGGAACACCAAAGGAACGCAGACTGCATAAATGAACAAACATCATAATAATCCCTAAAACCAGCCCGTAAAAACCCATTACGGCAGAAGCAATGATAAACATAAACCGAATGAGGCGGGCAGATATCGCCATGGCAAACGCCGGCGTTGCGAAGCTGGCAATGGCCGTTATGGCAACGATGATGACCATAGCCGGAGACACGATACCAGCCTGAACAGCAGCTTGGCCGATAACAAGCGCGCCTACAATGGAAACAGCCGATCCCACAACCCTCGGCAGTCGGACCCCAGCTTCCCTGAGAATCTCAAAAGCAACCTCCATTGTGATGGCTTCAACAACGGCCGGAAACGGAACGATTTCCCGCTGGGCAGCAATGACGATTAACAGCTGTGTCGGAATCATTTCCTGATGAAACGTCGTGGCTGCCACATAAACAGCCGGTGCGACAAGTGAAATAAAAAAGATAAATATCCGCAGAATCCGTATACTTGTCGCAATGTCAAAGCGTGAATAATAATCTTCAACCGACTGAAAAAATTGAATAAATAAGGCTGGGGCAATCAGAACAAACGGTGTTCCGTCCACAACGATTGCAAATCTTCCTTCTAATAGATTTCCTGCGACGACGTCAGGGCGTTCCGTGTGATACATGGTCGGAAACGTCGTAAACGTTTCGTCTTCGATCAGCTGCTCGATGTATCCGGATTCTAAAATACTGTCAATGTCTATTTTTTTCAGGCGCTGCCTCACTTCCTTCAGCACCTTTTCATCACAAATACCGTGAATGTACATCAGCGCGATATCCGTATTTGTTACAGAACCGATTTTCATTTTTTCGACCCATACATTGGGATTTTTAATGTATCGCCGAATCATGGAAATATTGGTTTGCAAAGACTCTGTAAACCCTTGGCGCGGGCCCCGGAATGACACCTGGGTGCTCGGCTCTTGTATGGAACGGTGCTCTCCCCCCTGGGTGCTGCAGATAAGCGCCTCATCAGAACCGTCCGCAAAAACCAGCGCATTTCCAAGCATCAATTCAGTGAACAGCTTGTCCCAGCTCTTTTCAGCTTTTACTCCGCCCAGCGGAAGCGTTTTTTCAAGGATCTGCTTTATCGCATGGGCATTTTGGATGGTTTGATCCTGAATCAAAGGCTCGATTAACGATTCATGTATCGTGTTATTATCGACCAAACCCGCGATATAAATAATGGCCAGGTGAACTTCATCCTGTTCCCCTGCTTTCACTTCCCGAATAATGACATCAGAGCTGCTTCCGACTTTCTTCTTCATGTCCGCCACATTTTTCGCCAAACTTGAAGAAGCCAGAATCGGCCCTTCTTCTTTCTTCTGCTGATTCTTATCTTCTTGTTTCTGGCTGTCTTTCGTTTCGGTATTTTTCTTTTGCTTAAAAAATGACGGCATACACAAA
Source organism: Bacillus sp. PAMC26543 (assembly GCF_014250375.1). Classification (NCBI taxonomy): domain Bacteria; kingdom Bacillati; phylum Bacillota; class Bacilli; order Caryophanales; family Bacillaceae; genus Bacillus; species Bacillus sp. PAMC26543. The sequence goes on from NZ_CP060193.1 coordinate 3,723,615, forward strand.
ATACCTTTCCTTATCGTTTTCTCATATTCTTCCTGTTACCCTTAAGATTATGCATGTGACTGGCGAACGGGTATAACTCTCTCATAAAGATAGACACTAAAAGAGGAGGGTGATGAAGGATGAAAATATTAGGCATAACGGCTGTTTTATTAATTTGTTTGTTGGTGATTTCAGTTTTCATGGACATGCTTCAAGGATTCAGTTTAGGAAAAGCCATCTATAATAATATGTCCAGCTTCAAGATGACATCGTTTGCGGAATGGATGATGCTGTTATTTTTTGTTTTGTTATTGGTGAGAGAGATATTCGTGATCTATAAATCGAACAAAAAAAGCCCCTAGAGCGAGGCGCTTTTGTTCAGACGATCATATTGCCGTTTACCTTATCTCCGCTGTTGTTGGTGATGGTTCCTTTGATGATTCGATTTCCGATGATGGTGGAATTGGTTGAGGTGTCCGTTTGAATGGCCACCGCCGTGCTTGCGGAGAGGTTATTGATGGTGTTTCCTGAAATGATAGAGCCTGAGGAGCCGTTGAGGTAAATCACAATCGGTCTGCCGGCTGTTCTATTGACTGAAAGGGTGTTATCAAAAATGTCATGAACACCGGTGCTGATATAGATGGTCACTAAAAGAGGAGATCTTTCAAAGTGGTTTCCGATAATAGAGGTTTTTGCACTTGTCGTACAGTAAATCGGGTAATTTTTAAAGTTTTTAAATGTATTGTTTTTAATAATTGCGCCAGCATTGTTTGTGACAGAAACGGCATACGATTCAAGGGCCGCTTCAAACGCGTCGGGGTTAAGCGTATTTCCTTCGATCAACGCGCTTCCTTGAGCGATCCAAATGCCGCGGCTGAATTTTCTCAGCACATTGTCTTTAATGATCATATCGCCTCCTGAAATGTTCACCCCGTCGATGACTTGAATAAGACAGTTATTCAGAAATGCGGTATCATCAGACAGCACCGCTCGAAGGCCGGTACTGCGCCTTGTTTCAGACAGTCCGTTTTGAATCTGGTTGCCGTCTACCTTTACGTCGGAAGACTGATAAACCAATATCCCTGTGTTTTCAAAATTGCTGATTTTGTTGTTCGTGACAAGAACGCTCTTTCCTCTGACATCAATTCCGGTTGAAAATCCGGTAATGAGGTTGCCGGCGATCACTGCATCACTGCTTTCTTTTCCTTGTGAAACACCCAATCCGGTAATCCCGACTCTAGGCGCCGCAGCCGCGTCTTCCGCCCTTCTGAGAATATTCCCCTTAATGACCGTTTGAGTGCCATACCCATAGCTGATCGTATTGTCTGAGTGGTTTCCTTCTATTGAAATGCCGTACCCATTAAAATTGGTCACAGAACTTGAAACGTTTCCATTAAAATAGTTATTTCGAATTGAGACATTGAGCGGTTCCTCATAATCAATATTTCCTTCACCATAGCCTTCAATGTCAATTCCGAATTTCGGCGCTGTTCCATTTCCCGTTCCGGCATCTTCAATCACGCAGCCCTCCACCGTAACTGTGTCACATCCGGTAATCGAAATGTTATTTCTCCTCGATCGCCGAACCTTACAGCGGCGGATGGTAATGTGCTCTGATGTTCGATAATCGTTATTTGTCTTTAAGCCCCGCGGACTGATAATGATCCCATCTCCAGTAAAATCAGAAATGTTGACATCATCAATAACAACATTCGAACACCCTTCAATACAAATGCCGAAGCCCCATTCATGGGTTGACCTTATCCCCGCGGACGCATACGTATGCTCGTCGCGCTCGCCGATAATTTGTCCACCCGAAATGGTTATATTCTCTTGCTTGCCTACATAAAATGCAGAATACCCCCAGGAGCTGTTCGGAATGACTTTGATGATACACTCAGGGTCCATGACGATATTAAGATTGCCGGGAACAATAATCCCAGCGTTGCGAAACACCTGGTTCGCATCACCTCCAAGCGTCCCGTCAATTAAATATGTTCCTTTCGGGAACCAGACTGTATGGTACCCCTTTGAGGCAGCCGCGCTTAGGCACTGATTAATCAGTTCTGTCGAATCCGTTTTTCCGTCCCCTGAAATACCAAAATCTGCTGCATTCAAGATGAATTCAGCCAATGATCCAACCTCCTCCCGCATGATTGTTACCATGATATTCGCGGCAGCCCGATCTGCTTGTACATTTCTCTAAAATTTTATTAAAAAAGTATAAAGAAATACTATCGTTAGAAAATGTAACAAAACGAGACATAAGAAACAGGAAAAACTCACTATTTTCCACCTTTATAGTTTTTCCATTCTGGAACTTCTTGAAATGAGTATAATTTATATTGACACAAGTATTATATAAGAATATGATTTTTATAATACACTTTTTTAAGAAAGGGTTTGGCTGACATGGCTTCGATTGATAACGAAAGTATCATTAAAAGCGTCCCGCAAAAAGGGTTCTTTGGTCACCCGCGAGGACTATTTACACTATTTTTCACCGAATTTTGGGAGCGTTTCTCTTACTATGGAATGAGAGCAATCTTGCTTTACTATTTGTATACAGAGACGGTAAACGGAGGGCTTGGCTTTGACAAAGGCACTGCGGTTGCCATTATGTCGATTTACGGATCACTCGTATACATGTCCACTATTATTGGCGGATGGCTCGCTGATCGGGTATTCGGTACCGCAAACACCGTGTTTTACGGCGGCATATTTATTATGTTCGGCCATATTGCACTCGCCTATCCGGGCAGCGCGATAGCATTCTATATCAGCATGGTGCTTATCATTATCGGAACAGGCTTATTAAAACCAAACGTTTCGAGCGTCGTTGGAGATCTTTACACGAAAGAAGACCCGCGCCGCGACTCAGGTTTCAGTATTTTCTACATGGGGATTAACCTCGGTGGTTTACTCGCGCCGTTAATTGTCGGAACACTCGGACAGAAGTACAACTATCATCTCGGCTTCGGAGCTGCCGCGGTCGGAATGCTTCTTGGACTTATCGTATTTGCTTTGACAAGAAAGAAAAACCTCGGACCTGCAGGTTCAAATGTCCCGAATCCGCTGTCTAAAAAATCTGCAATTGGCACCGGAATCGGTGTTATCATTGTGGCGATCGCAGTGATGATCTCTGTACAAACAGGCGTGCTGACGATCAACCGTTTCATCGACCTTGTAAGTATTCTCGGTATTTTGATTCCTGTTATTTATTTCATCATCATGTTTACAAGCAAAAAAGCGGACAAAACAGAAAAATCTCGTCTTGCCGCTTACGTTCCTTTGTTTATCGGTGCTGTCATGTTCTGGGCCATTCAGGAACAAGGAGCGACCATTCTTGCGGTATACGCTGATGAACGCATAAGACTTTCATTGGGCGGAATAGAACTTCAGTCATCTTGGTTCCAATCATTAAACCCCTTGTTTATCGTCATTTTCGCACCAATTTTCGCATGGCTTTGGATGAAGCTTGGCAAACGCCAGCCGTCTACACCAGTTAAATTTTCAATCGGAATTATTTTAGCCGGATTGTCATTTATCATTATGGTATTCCCGGCTATGCAAGGGAAAGAAGCACTCGTAAGCCCGCTGTGGCTCGTTCTCAGCTTCCTGCTTGTCGTACTGGGAGAGCTGTGCCTGTCTCCAGTCGGTTTATCCGTGACAACAAAACTGGCGCCAGCTGCATTCTCCGCACAGACAATGAGTATGTGGTTTCTGACTAACGCAGCAGCCCAGGCAATCAATGCCCAAGTAGCCGGGTTGTTTGATAAAATACCTGAAACAACTTACTTCGGCACCATCGGCTTGATTTCTATCATACTCGGCGGCATTCTGCTGCTGATCTCACCGATCATCAAACGTGCGATGAAAGGTATTTTATAATAAAGAAAATCCCGCAGATTCGCTCTGCGGGATTTTTATTTGTCTATCCATTCCATTAAGCTTTGCCCGAAGGTCTGCGGTTCCTCCAGCATCGGCTGGTGCCCGCTCTTTTCAAAGATGACCTTCTTCACATACGGATATATACCGTCAACGGCATCCCACAACGATACTGGAGCAACCAAATAGTCATATCTGCCTAAACCGATATAGACAGGAACATGAACGTCTGCTAACCGCTGTATGAGGTTCATCTGCGCGAATGTATGTCCCCATAATTCATCTATAATCGGCATATTGGTGTCAACACCTTCCCATAAAGCTGCTGCATTCGGCCTCTCTTTATAAAAGCTTTTCGCTTCAGCGCGAATGCACATGTGCACGAAACGCCTTTCAGGATCTTTTTCTATGTCACCTGCTAAACTTGCAATATCTTTTTCGAAACGTTTCTTTCTCTCAGGGCTGGCTGTTTCCCTAAAAAACGCTTCACTGTCCCGCTGTCTCTTTTGACTGTTATCAGGCGCTGAATTGAGGAGCACGGCCTTTCGCACATGCTCAGGGTACTTTCTGGCGTATTCTAATGCCATAAACGCGTGCCCCGAATGTCCCATTATGATAAAATCCTTAAGCTGAAGATGGCGTCTTATCGCTTCAATATCGTCCAAAACTGCATACAGTCTTTCATCTTCCGGCCGCAGCGCCCGCGCCGGCTTGGCAAAACCCCTGTGATCGGCAAATACCCATTGATATTTCTGTTTGATATCCTGATGAAATAGACGCGGGTAGTAAACCGCACTGCCGATCACGAGAATCGGCGCGCCCTCTCCTTCAATACAATAAGATAAATCAAAACCGTCTGAATGACAGATCCCCTTTGTGACCATTCCTCACGCCCCCTTTGTCTTTATATGGTTCATTATACTAATAAAAGCCTGACGCATGGCGTCAGGCTTTTTATTTATCGTTTTAATTCCTCCAGCGTTGCTTCCCATCTGTTCAGCACCTCTTCAGCATTGTGAAGCTGTATCCTGACACCGGAAGTTATATCAGCGTACTTTGCAACATCCTCCTTAGCTGAAGCGATACGGCAGGCAAAGCGTTCCCTGTCATAAACCGCATCGTTCAGCGGCGGGAGCGGCTCACATTGCAGTTTTACGTAATGAGCGGCTCCTTTCCACCATGCAGTAAGCTGGGCTTGTCCCGTTCGAAGGATATTTCCCGCGGTCTCTGTGTTTTTCCACAGGGCGATCCGGATATCCGTCCGATTCAGGGCGATGATTTCTCCGGCGCTGATCATAGCGGCATGCGGCCAGCCGTCCTCCGATACCGTTTGCAGAACGAAGGCTTCATGCTGCTTTTCTTTCAGACGTTCCCCGTCAAGCAGCTCAAAGAGACGGTCTGATAGTCGGTTCACGCCGATCAGGCCTTTCGTTCCGGAACAGCGGGAACTTCAACCGCTGTTTCTGTTTCATTTGGATCGATTTTAAAGGCCGGATTATATTTTTCCGGATTTGTAATACTTTCCGGTTCACATGATCTCCATGTAAAAAAACATGTTTGGCATTGATAGACTTCCCATGCTCCTTCTACAGGCGATTTGCTCATGACTTCTCCTTTTTTTGAATCGCATCGAGGACATGTATGCATGTCGAATCATCCTTTCCTTATTTATTCATCAAGTCCATTAGTTTTTGTTCCCATTCTTTTGTTGTTAATGGAGAATCAAGCGGCTGTGAATAATGGCCTCTTGTTTCCGGCGCAACAGGTGTTGTGGCATCAAGAATCATTTTGTGCGTGATTCCTGATGGATTTGATCCCGGGTCAAGCGGCAGGACAGATAAATCCGGTATAATGACCGCATCGTGTTTCGGGTGCATTTTTGTAGAGAGCGCCCACATGACCTGCGGCAGGTTGAATGGATCGACATCCTCGTCGACAACGATAACCATTTTGCAGTAGCCTAGTCCGTGCGGGGTTGTGAGCGCGCGCATGCCGACCGCTTTCGCAAATCCGCCGTAGCGGTTTTTTGTTGATACAATCGCGATTAAACCGTGTGTGTACATGGCGTTCACAGCCACAATTTCATTCGGATACGCTTCTTTTAGCTGCTGATACAGCGGCACACAAGTATTAATGCCGATCATGTAATCACATTCTGTCCACGGCATGCCTAAGTATAAATGTTCAAAAATCGGGTTGTTTCTGTGATACACGCGGTTAATTTTGATAATCGGCATGCTGCGTCCGCCGGAATAGTGCCCTGTAAATTCACCGAATGGCCCTTCATATTCACGTTCTCCGGCAATGATTTCTCCCTCGAGCACAACTTCTGCTCCCCATGGAATATCAAGGTCAGACAGCTTTGATTTTACGATGCGGTACGGTTCTCCTTGGATTGCTCCCGCCATTTCGTATTCGGATTGATCATAGAGAAGCGGAGTGGATGCCGCGGTTGTAATGACCGGTTCACATCCGAGCGCAATGGTGACCGGAAGATTGATGCCGCGTTCTTCGGCTTGGCGCAGATGGATCGCAATATCGTGCTGCGGCACAGGCTGAATGCCGAGGCGGTCTTTTCCCTTTACCTGCATTCTGTATATGCCGACATTTTGTTTGCCGAAGTTGTCAGGGTCCTCAAGGTCGCGGGAGATGACGCATGCTTTGTCTAAATAGTAACCGCCGTCTCCTTGGTTAATTCTGAAAAGAGGCAGGATATCGAACAAATTGATGTCCTCTGTGATTTCATTTTCATGAAATGGCGCTGTTTCTTCGCGTTTGACCGGCATCGGAAACTGTTCATATCGCTTCGCAAATTCAAAAAACTGCTCTTTCACCGGTGTATCTTTCGGCAGTCCCAGCATCATCGCGTGGTTCGGCCAAGAGCCGATGACATTCATCGCGATTTGCGCATTGTTGTAGCCGTAAATATTGTTAAATAGCAGTGCAGGGCTTTTATCGCCAAGGTTGCTGGCTGCCCGTGCAGCTGCTCCCAGATCAGGTTCAGGCTTTACCTCTTCATTCACCGTTAACAATTGTCCCTCTTTTTCAAGGGCAGCGAGAAATTCTCTGAAATCTTGATAAGCCATCATCAAGCTCCTCCTTTTTGTTTTTCAATTCCATTCCAGCGCTTTGCCTCAGAAAGGCGCAGGCCGAATTGGTCCAACGTTCTGAATACAATATGGTCGACCATTTCTTCTAAGCTGCTCGGCTGATTATAAAACGCCGGCATCGGCGGAAGAATAATCGTCCCCATTTTTGTGAGTGCAAGCATATTTTCGAGATGAATCTGGTTCAAAGGTGTCTCTCTTGTTAAGAGAACGAGCTTTTTCCGCTCTTTCAGCATGACATCAGCCGCGCGAGTCAGCAGATTATCCGCCATCCCGGTGCGGATGCTCGCAAGCGATTTCATACTGCACGGCGCCACAATCATGCCATCGGTATCAAACGAGCCGCTGGAGATGGCCGCCGCCTGATCCTTATGCGAGTATGTGTATGTGGCCATCTTTTCAACTTCTTTTAACGTGTAGCCTGTTTCATGTTTGATGGTAACGTTAGCCCAAGGAGACACAACGAGATGGGTTTCCACTTCCGCTGCCTTCAGCCATTCTAATAGCCTGACACCGAAGATAGCCCCAGTTGCCCCTGTCATTCCGACAACGAGTTTCAAATTTTGCCCCTCCTTCACGCTTGAATTCTGTCTTCATTTCAATCATACTCCTGATATATCCATATGAAAAATATTCGTTAAATCTATAATCAATACCTAGAAGGTATATAAAAGGAGGCCCTTCTTTGGACATTCGTCAGCTGCGATATTTCATTACCATTGCCCAAGAACAAAAGATCACCTCTGCCGCCAAAAAACTCCATATGGCGCAGCCGCCGCTAAGCAGGCAGCTCAAACAGCTGGAGGATGAGCTGGGTGTTGTATTGTTTGACCGCAATAAGAAAAAACAAATGACTCTTACATATGAAGGAAGCATTTTTCTCAAAAGAGCCAAAGAGATTCTGCACAGGTTTGAAGATGCGGTCATTGAGGTACAAGAGCTGAGGGAGGAGGTTGCCGGCACGCTGGCTGTGGGTTCGACGATTTATTGCGCCGCTCTTATGCTTGAGAAAGTGACGCAAATGAAAGAAAGATATCCGCACCTCACCTTTAATATTTGGGAGAACGAGCCGGCAACGCTGTTAGAGCTGCTGGAAAGCCGGCAAATCGACGCCGCTGTCACGACAACCATGATAAAAAGCGATACCGTCCAATTTAAAAAGCTTGACGACATTCCATGTGTGCTCGTTCTTTCTGATGATGCCGGGTATACATGCGGAGACACCATTCAAATGGAGGATATCCCTTCTTTCCCGCTGATTCTGCTGCGGCCTGTGAACGGAAAAGGCGTTTATAACCAGGTCATGAATGAATTTCACCGTCTTCAGCTGGAGCCGCGTATTGTTTGTGAATGCCACGATTCAGCAACACTGCTCAGTCTCGTCTCATCAGGATTTGGCGCGTCCATTCTGCCCGTCACCATGATTCCTGTTCATATGAGAAACCACATTCACACAGTTAAAATCGAAAACAACCCCTTCGTTATGACACCGGCTGTCATGTGGAGAACTGACAGTTATTTGCCAAAACCGGTACAGCAATTTTTGAATTTATTTTAAGTGTTTTTGTCTCATGAAAACCAAATACTTGACTCATACTAAAAAAAAGTTATCCTTTAGATTTGTAAGCTATTTTTTCATTTCAACAAAATTAATCAGAAAAGTGGGGAATAGAATGAAAAAAGCACTTTTAGCTTTATTCATGGTCGTAAGCATTGCAGTTCTCGCAGCTTGCGGAGCAGGAAATGACAATCAGTCAAAAGATAACGGAAAAAACGGCGATCTTTGGGCTTCAATTAAGAAAAAAGGCGTACTGACAGTCGGTACAGAAGGAACGTACGAACCGTTCACTTATCATGACAAAGACACTGACAAGCTGACTGGCTATGACGTGGAAGTCATCACAGAAGTCGCAAAACGCCTTGGACTGAAAGCCGAATTCAAGGAAACACAGTGGGACAGTATGTTTGCCGGCCTGAATTCCAAACGGTTTGACGTCGTTGCCAACCAAGTCGGAAAAACAGATCGTGAAAACCAATATGACTTCTCAGACAAATACACAACATCAAGAGCCGTTGTCGTGACGAAAAAAGACAACAACGATATTAAGTCTGAAAAAGACGTAAAAGGAAAAACGTCAGCTCAATCACTGACAAGCAACTATAACAAACTAGCTGCAAATGCCGGCGCGAAAGTAGAAGGCGTTGAAGGCATGGCGCAGGCCCTTCAAATGATCCAGCAAGGCCGCGTCGACATGACGTACAACGATAAGCTTGCCGTATTAAACTATTTAAAAACATCAGGCAACAAAAACGTAAAAATCGCGTTTGAAACAGGCGACCCTCAGGAAACGTATTTCACGTTCCGTAAAGGAAGCGGCGAGGTTGTCGACCAAGTCAACAAAGCATTAAAAGAAATGAAAGAGGACGGGACTCTTTCTAAAATCTCTAAAAAATGGTTCGGCGAAGATGTTTCTAAATAATATACCGGCATTGACGCTTGGCACGGCGATCCCGTGGGATCTGGTGCAGCAGTCATTCTGGCCGATACTTTCAGGGGGAATCTACTATACGATTCCCCTTACGATTCTTTCCTTTATATTCGGAATGATACTGGCGCTGATTACGGCGCTTGCCAGAATGTCGAAAGTGAGACCTTTGAGATGGGTGTTCAGCGTATACGTATCCGCCGTACGCGGCACTCCACTTCTCGTTCAATTGTTCATCATTTTCTATCTGTTCCCGGCCTTTAACATTACACTAGATCCATTTCCAAGCGCAGTCATTGCCTTTTCCTTAAACGTTGGCGCCTATGCATCTGAAATCATCAGGGCATCTATTTTATCCGTGCCGAAGGGGCAATGGGAAGCTGGCTATACCATCGGCATGACACACCAGAAGACGCTGTTCCGCGTCATTTTGCCGCAGGCGTTTCGTGTGTCGATCCCGCCATTATCCAATACCTTTATCAGCCTGATCAAAGATACATCTCTTGCATCTCAGATTCTCGTCGCTGAGCTGTTCAGAAAAGCTCAGGAAATCGGCGCGCGCAATCTCGATCAGATTTTAGTCATTTATATTGAAGCGGCCTTTATTTATTGGATGATCTGCTTCTTGCTTTCGCTCGTCCAGCATGTCATCGAACGGCGTCTTGACCGCTACGTGGCCAAATAAGGAGGTTCCGAGTATGCTTTCCGTTAAAGGATTAAACAAATCATTCGGTCAAAATGAAATTTTAAAAAAGATAGATATGAAGATAGAAAAAGGAAAAGTCATCGCTATACTTGGGCCTTCCGGTTCAGGGAAAACGACGCTGCTTCGCTGTCTGAACGCGCTGGAGATCCCGAATCGCGGGGAGCTTGCATTTGATGATTTCTCCATCGATTTTTCAAAGAAAGTGAAGCAGTCGGATATCCTTCAGCTCCGCCGGAAATCGGGAATGGTGTTTCAGGCGTATCACCTCTTCCCTCACCGCACAGCCCTTGAAAACGTGATGGAAGGCCCTGTTCAGGTGCAAAAACGAAACAAAGAGGAAGTCAGAAAAGAAGCGATTCAGCTTCTTGATAAAGTCGGATTGAAGGACAAAATGGATTTATATCCGTTCCAGCTTTCCGGAGGCCAGCAGCAGCGCGTCGGCATCGCCCGTGCACTGGCAATTCAGCCTGAGCTGATGCTGTTTGACGAACCGACCTCAGCGCTTGACCCTGAGCTTGTGGGTGATGTGCTGAAGGTTATCAAGGATTTAGCCAATGAAGGCTGGACCATGGTCGTTGTTACCCACGAAATCAAATTCGCCCAAGAAGTGGCGGACGAAGTCGTCTTCATTGACGGCGGCGTCATCGTGGAGCAGGGGCCGCCTGAGGAAATTTTCTCTGCTCCAAAAGAAGAACGGACCCAGCGGTTTTTGAATCGGATTTTGAACCCGTTGTAAAACCCAAAACAGGGCGCCTGCCGGCGGCCCTGTTTTTTTGTTGAGCCCCTTTCGCCTATTCCGCCCTTTTGTCAGATATGCTACAATGACAATCGATTGATTTTTACGAAAGAAGGGACTTCACGTGAAGCGAGAACTTGTTCTGCGCTGGACATTTTATTTTGCCGGTCTGCTTATTTTGTCTTTTGGTGTATCCCTTACGATAGAAGGAAAAACGCTGGGGATCAGTCCGTGGGATGCATTTCATTACAGCCTGTTTCAGCACTTCGGGCTTACCGTCGGCCAGTGGTCCATCATTATTGGAGCGCTCATCGTCGGATTCACGTCATTGTTTACGAGGGCTTGGCCAAAAATTGGGGCGATCCTGAACATGGTGCTCATTGGTGTTTTTATAGATTTTTTCAATTTTCTTCTGCCTGCCCCCTCCACCTACACAGGCTCCGTCATCGTCTTCTCTCTCGGCGTGCTGCTGATCGGCTACGGCGTCGGTGTTTATGTATCAGCGGGCCTTGGCGCGGGGCCGCGTGATTCACTGATGATGCTGATTACAGAAAAAACCGGCTGGAATGTGCAATGGGTGCGGAACGGCATGGAAATAACAATTTTGTTTGCAGCATGGGGCATGGGCGGTCCGATCGGTTTAGGTACAATTTTGACCGCCATCCTCACCGGTATCATTTTGCGCTTTTCGTTGCCGCAGTCAATCCAGCTGCTGAATTATGCTGTGGCAAGGCGGACAGCCGCTGTGAAAGCAACTCCGCCTATACACTAAAACAAAGCCGCTTCGGCTTTGTTTTTTTATTTTCTCCTCTATATGAGTCTTGTTGAAGTATGATAGGATGGTTTTGACAATCTTTTGCAGACGGAGGATCTAGAATGAAAATTTACGGAATTTATATGGACCGCCCGCTTTCACAGGCAGAATCGGATCGGCTGATGTCTTTCGTTTCTGCTGAAAAACGGGAGAAATGCCGGAGATTTTATCATAAAGAAGATGCTCACCGCACCCTGCTGGGAGATGTGCTTGTTCGCTCTGTCATCAGCGAGCAGTACCAGCTGAATAAAGCCGATATCCGATTCAGCGCGCAGGAATACGGGAAGCCTTGCATCCCTGACCTCCCCAATGCCCACTTTAACATTTCCCACTCCGGCCATTGGGTCATCGGCGCGTTTGATTCAGATCCGATCGGCGTCGATATTGAAAAAATGAAGCCAATCAGCCTCGGGATTGCCGAACGTTTCTTTTCGAAGAAAGAGTACAGCGATCTTTTATCCAAACATAAAGACGAGCAAAACGATTATTTTTATCATCTATGGTCTATGAAAGAGAGCTTTATCAAGCAGGAAGGCAAAGGCCTGTCGCTGCCGCTTGATTCCTTCTCCGTGCGCCTGCATGAGGATGGCCGAGTATCCGTCGAGCTTCCGGAGCACCATACGCCTTGCTTTATCAAAACGTATGAGGTAGATCCCGGCTATAAAATGGCTGTGTGCGCCGCCCGACCTGATTTCCCGGAGGACATCACGATGATCTCGTACGAAGCGCTTTTATAAATGGCTCATCAGCAGCTTAATGCCGCGCTCAATATCTTCAGTCTTCACATTGGAAAGATTGATTTTTAATAGATTTTCTTTCGGATAGTCTGATAAATAATGGCGGTCAATCGCTTCAAGGAGAACCTCTTGTTTTTTCATCTTTTGAATCACTCTTGATGCCGGCAGATCCTCAGGAAGCACCAGATGGGTATGCATGCACGGGGCCTGGCCGCTGGAAAATAGAAAGCGGCCGCGGCTCAATTGTCCGTGTGTTTGAATGGCTTCATGTAGCCTAAGGGACCGTTCCTTATAGGAATTTCTGATTTTCTCCTTGTGCCTGCCGAACATTCCGCTTTTGATGTAAATTTCTAACGCGGCTTGAGAAATTATCGAGCAGTCAATGTCGTTCAGCTTTTTGTACGTATGAAATGTGTCAGTCAGCGCATTTGGCAAAACGGCGGCCCCCACGCGAAGGCCGGGAAATATCATTTTTGAAAAGCTTTTTAAATAAATCACATGTGAGGACAGATCGTATGCGTACAGCGGGTCTGCCTTTTTATTTTCCTCGAGATCACCGAGATAGTCATCCTCAACAAGATAGACGTCATAGGCTGCCGCCAATCTTACCAGCTCACGTTTGTCCCGTTCGGCCAGTGAGCTCCCAAGCGGGTTATGGAAGCGTGGCATCGTATAAAAAAATTTGATCGATTCTGTTTGAAACAGCCGCTCGACTTCCGCTAAATCAAGCCCCTGCTCCGTTCTTTTTATCCCGATTGCGGGGATGCCCAGTGTCTCCAGTTGTTCAATCATCAAATGATAGCCTGGCTGTTCAATGGCGATCTTCTCTTTCCCATTGGGAAACGGCATTGCACATAGCAGGGATAGTGCCTGCTGGACGCCGGATGTGATAAACATATGCCGCTCGTCCGCAAATACCTGCTGATCAGCAAACAGCTTTCGCAATACACGGATGAGCGACGGGAGGCCCTTCGGCGTTCCGTAGAGAAACAAATCATGCTTGTATGTATCAATCGCTTTGTTGATGCAATGCTGAAAATCCACATACGGAAAAATATCAGGGTCCGGCGCAGACGTTGCAAAGTCGATTGGGCTTGACTTGCCGTGATGCGGCTTCCTCGTCTTTTTCACAAGATAATAGCCGCTTTTCGGAACAGAATAGATGAGATGGCGTTTTTCCAGCTCTTGCAGCGCGCGGATCACCGTGCTTTTGCTGACTTGATAGCGGGCGGACAGCTGCCTGATGGAAGGAAGCCTGTCTCCTTCTTGATAGACACTGCTTTGCATCATTTCCTCTATCTGTATGAAGAGACTGATATACTTCTCCATTCTTTCTCCCCCTGTTTTGTACCGGTACAGTTCATTGTTTTTCTTATTGTACCGTTCCTATCCACCCCATACAATAAAAGGGAGCGGCCGGCTCTATTATTTATTTAAAGGAGCACTTCCTGTATGTATAAAAACCAGCAAACCTCAGCTTATCTTGCAGCTATGTTATACGCTTTGATTATCGGTTTATCCTTTCTTTTTGTGAAAATCGCGCTGCAATCGGCAGAACCATTTGATATTCTTGCACACCGGTTCACCCTTGCGTTTGCAGCGGCTACTATACCTGTCTTATTCGGATGGGTGAAGCTGTCCATCCGTTTAAAAGATGTAATGGCTATTTTGCCGCTCGCCCTGCTGTATCCGGCGCTGTTTTTCAGCTTTCAGGCATTCGGCCTGGTGTACTCGTCATCCTCTGAAGCCGGGATCATTCAGGCATCAATTCCGATTTTTACAATGGTCTTTGCCGCTTATTTTTTAAAAGAGCGATCGACGTGGGCTCAAAAAGGGTTCACTGTGTTATCAGTTGCGGGCGTCATGTTTATTTTTGTGATGAAGGGCGTGAACGTTGAATCGGCCAGCCTAAAAGGATCTGTACTTATTCTCTTGTCCGCTCTGTCTTCAGCTATGTACAATACCGCCGCAAGAAAAATGACACAGCGTTTCCGGCTGATGGAGCTCACCTACATCATGTCAGCGATCGGATTTGTCGTCTTCAATGCCATCGCCTTGGTGCGGCACGGCGCTTCCGGAACGATCGGCACTTACTTCCATCCATTCCGGGAGCCCGGCTTTATTCTCGCGATAGTGTATTTGGGCGTGTTATCTTCGCTCGTGACTTCGTTTATGTCCAACTATGCGCTGTCCCGGATTGAGGCGTTTAAAATGAGCGCCTTTAATCATTTGTCCACCATCGTGACGATGATTGCCGGAGTTGTGGTTTTGCACGAAAGCCTAGCCTGGTATCACCTTGCCGGTGCGGTTTGTATTATCATCGGCGTGCTGGGAAGCAATGCCGGTCTCCGAAAAAGAAAGCAAACCAAAAAATCCATTTCTATGAACAAATGAGATGTTATGTTAGAGTTGAAGAAAAAATGGTTTGAGGTGCAGTGTAAGAATGATTCAACACAGTGTCTTCCTAGAGGGAGCCATTTCATTACAAGATATGAGATGTTACTTTTTATCCCGGCAAAGAATATCAGCATTGTTTTATTTTATTTATATTTTTCTTCTATCTTTATTGGTGTATTCGCTTTATGGATTTCCGATTACCGTTTATGACAGCGAAACACTTGAAGTGATATATAATGGTATTTTCATAGCGATTCTATCCTTGATCTGTACATTGCTTTTGATTGCTTTTCATTATATAAGGCTGCGTACCAGCTATAAGAACAATACACGGCTAAAACGCAAAAGGACATATACCATTAACCGGCAAGGCATTCAAATTCAATCCAAAAACGATAATGCATTGTTTGAATGGGATGAAATAAGGGCAGTTGCAGAATATAAACACTTTTTCTCAATCAAAACTTCTAGTCACCAGGTCATCTTAGTTCCTAAACGTTTTTTTGTATTCGAAAATGAGCTCCACTCATTCAGACAGCTTGTAAAAGAACATGTACGTGCCAAAAAAGTAAAATGACAAATTTAAAAAGAGGGTTTTCCCTCTTTTTTTATGTTAATGAGATATGCCGCTCCATTGAGTAACATTCTCTTCAGCTAATGGAGATTTACCCCTCAACACTCTCTTCGTTATGAACATGATTGTTTTTTTTGATTGGCGCCAGCTCCAATAATGCTGATAAACTTACAAGCACCAAACACACAACAGTAACCAGCAAATAATTATGATTCATGTCAAAAAACAATCCGCCCACATACACACTGAGAGCGCCGGCGATTTGATGGATAAAGAAATTGATGCCTAGGAGCGAACCGATAAGCCCGGTTTGAAAGCTTTCAGAAATGGACGCAGCAGTCAGCGGGATCACGCCTGTGTAGCTGAGCCCGAATAACAGCGTAAAGCACAAGTACCAGAGCTCACTGTTATGAATGCCGAGTGCGGGAACGAGCAGGCAGATCAAGCTGATGAGACGAATGAAAAACAAAATGGAGAGCATCACGCTTCTGCTGCCAAGCAAATCTGACAGCCAGCCTGCCAATAATCCCCCGATGATAATAAACGCCCCGAATGCAGCCATCATTCCGTTGATATGAGAGACATGCGCATCCTCCAGCATTGGAACGAGATGAGCATCAATGATTCCCATCGTAAATCCGCACGTAAATACGCCGAAGTACAGGATATGAATGAGGCGGGACTGCTTTAACACCTTCCAAAATCCCTGCCAGTCATAAGATTTTTTCACGGACTGCCCTTGGACATTGGGCGGGTGCTTCATTCCGAAGGCCAAAAGAGGCAGCAGGACAGCCGCTAAGAAAATGCCCAATATTGTATACGCAGTTTGCCAGCCTGCATAGTAAGGAGCCGCAGCCCAAATCGGTGACAGCAGCAGCAAACCGGCTGAATTTGCATTGGTCAAAATGGCGAGCGCCAAGCCTTTATGCGTGTCAAACCAGCGGCTGATAAAATACTGTGTCGTCACGCCAACAGCGCAGGAATAGCCGATTCCGCCGAGCACTCCGTAGATCACGGAAAATATATGGACATTCGGCGAATGCGGGAGCGCCAAAAAGCTTGCGCTGATACAAATGGCGCCGATCCCCATAATCTTTCTGACGCTGAACCGGTCAATAAAAAAGCCGACAAAAAACTGAACGACTCCCGTTGTGATCATAAAAATGCTGACGGAAGCCGAAATCAGCGACCGATCGGCGTGAAAGGTCTCTGCCATCGGGAGCATAAAAAATTGAAAGGAATTTCTGAATGAGTTCATTCCGATGGCGAAGACAAACGTGAACAGCAATACTAACCATTTCATCTTAGGAGACGCGCAAAGGATGTGCCGAGACATTTTTTCCTGACCTGCCTTTATTTGAGTATTGCGACTATTATATCATGAAAAAATTTACATTCTATATAAAAAAAGCGAACAGCACAGCGCTGTCCGCTTTTTCATTAAGAACTGGAAATCGGATGCTGATTCAAAATCGCAAAAATCCGTTCCGCCACTTCCTCTGTATTTGACAGCAGAAACATATGCCCGCCGTCAAATTCATGGAACATGATGTGTTTCGCCCACTTCTTCCAGCCTTCCGCATCCCGGATGCATTTTTCGTCATTCAGTCCGTTAAAGACGTGGACCGGCGATTGGATCGGTGTCATGTCGTTAAGCTCGAATTGTTCAAGAGCCCGGTAATCCGATCTGAACGAAGGAAGAAAAAATGACATAACTTCTTTATTTTCAACGAGCTCTGCGGGCATTCCGCCTAATTTGATAATATGATCGAGAAATTGATCATCAGGCAAATGCGATACTTTTTTCCGCTGAATATGCGGCGGCTGAATCGCAGAAATAATCACGGCTTGCGGAAAAATGCCTTCACGCTCCAGTTTTTGCGCCAGCCTGAAGGTAATCATGCCGCCCATGCTGTGCCCGAACAGCACAAACGGCCGATCTGGATGCAAATGTAATTCTTGCTTGTACAAATCAGTCAGCTGCTCGAGATCCTCAATTGCTGACGTCTGATTTGTGCCGTGCCCGGGCGGTTCAGCTGCAAGCATTTCACACTCCCCCTGCAAAAAAGCATGGAGAGGGCGAAATGACGCCGAGTAGCCGCCGGCAAACGGAAAACAGATGAGCTGCGTTTTTTCCGATGCATCAAATGATCTGAAGAGTTGGCTCATTGGCCGGCTCCCCCTTTCATCGCTTCCTTAAGAAAGCGTTATGGTTTGTTTATTAAGAAATTCGCGCAAAATCCCGGCATTCCTATCAAGACATTCGCCCTGCAGCATTTCGGCGTGTGTACCGAAGCCTTTTTTCACACGATAAGCGCCCGTTGTCGCCTCTTCCCACGACGAAAGCCATTCAGGCATTTCAAAGTCAATATCAGAGGTCAGCAAATCAATGTCCGCTTTCACTTGGCCCGAGCTGATCAGGTTGACATAGTATGAGTAGAAGGCATGTGTTTTTTTCTTGAGCCCCTGCTTGACGGCTTCGCTATTGAGGGCTTCATTGTCCCGATTTACATTCATCAGCGCCTCGACATCGTTTTCGACCGTGCGTCCGTCCAGATCACTGACGCCTTGTTTTTTATAGGAATCCACCATAATGATCCGCTGTACGGTGCGTCCCTGCTCTTCAAGTTTTTTAGCGGCTTCAAACGCCAGGCTGCATCCTGCTGAATAACCAAACAGTGTCACAGGACCTTCCGGCTGAAGCTCCTTGATCAGAGCGGCATAACGGTCAAGACGGTTTTCCTCTTCAATAAAGTCAAAGGCGCACAGCTTGTATGACGGCAATTGCTTGGCCAGATTCTGATACATTAAGCCATATCCCAATACCGGCGGGAATGCGAAAATGATGTCATCCTGATCCGGATTCATGATTGTAACGTCCTGAAGTCCTTCTGAGCCTCCGTTTTTCAGATATGCTGAAATGCCGGCAATCGTCGGCGCTTCAAACAATAGCTTCACCGGAAGGTCCATTCCGAGCTCTTTTTTGATGCGAGAAGCGGCTGTCATCGCCCTTAAGGAATGGCCGCCAAGCTCGAAGAAATCGTCATGGATGCTGACTTGCTTTCTGCCGAGAATCTCGGACCAGATTTGCGCGATTGTTTCTTCCGTTTCATTTCGAGGCCCAATCCATTCTTGCGATATCTGATCTTGCTCCGGTTTTGGCAGCAGACGTTTATTGACTTTTCCGTTTGTTGTTAAAGGAAGCTCGTCCAAGAACGTAAATGTCTGCGGCACCATATAAGCAGGAAGCTGTTTTTTCAGGTGTGCCTTAACGTCTCCTGCTGAAAGCTGTGTCCGGTTCACAAGGTAGGCGTTAATTGATGCGTCCCCAGACTCGCGGCGGTCCACCACGACGACCGCGTCTTTTACTCCGGGATATTCCTGCAGCTGCTTTTCGATTTCTTCCAGCTCGATCCGGTGTCCCCGTATTTTCACTTGATCATCAATGCGGCCGGCGTATTCAATCGTACCGTCAGGCAGCCAGCGAGCGAGATCCCCGGTGCGGTAAAGTGTTTCTCCCGGTTTGAACGGGTTGGCGGTAAATTTCTGCTTCGTCAGCTCATCACGGTTTACATAGCCTTTTGATACACCCATTCCGCTGATGCATAGTTCACCGACCGCTCCGAATGGCTGGAGCTGATTTGATTCATTGAGAATATAAATACTTGCATTGCTGATTGGCTTTCCGATCGGCAGTGAGGAGATAGACTCCGGAATCTCGTGCACGACGTGAGCCGTAGCAAACACCGTGCCCTCAGTCGGACCGTAGCAGTTAATCAGCTTGCCCGGCCCCATGATCCGCATCGCTTTCCTGACGTGAGGCACAGACGCGCGTTCCCCGCCGAATAACACACAGCGAAGCCCCTTCAGCCAATCCTCTCCCGCATCTGTGAGAAGATTAAATAAAGCTGTGGTCGCAAACATGACGCTGACATTCTCTTGACGGATGAGGCTCGTGAGACGGTCTGTATCAAGCAGTGTATTTTCATCTGCGATAATCAGCCTTGCTCCATTCAAAATGGAAGCGTAGAAATCAAAGGTAAATGCGTCAAAAGCGTAATTCGATACAGATAAGAACGTGTCTTTTTCAGAAAACGTCATGTAGTCAACGTGCTTCACTAATCCTTGAATATTGGCATGCGTCGTGATATTTCCCTTTGGCTTTCCGGTTGTGCCTGATGTATACATGATATACGCCGCATCATCTGGTGCAATCGCGGTTTCAGGATCGCTTGCCTCTTCTTCAAAACGGATGGGATCATCAATGATGAGCGTTTGGCCTGTAAACGGCAGCTGACTCGCTTGCTCTTTCATCTCTTGATGTGTAAGCAGACATGCCGCCCCGCTGTCGGTCAGCATATATGAAATTCGGTCATCCGGCAGCTTAGGATCAACCGGCACATAAGCAGCTCCCGCTTTTAACACACCGAGAATCCCAATCACCAGTTCCAGCGAGCGCTTCGTGTACAATGCAACAACTGAGCCTTTGCCTGCCCCTTGCTTTTGCAAACGGCGTGCGAGGCGGTTCGTTTCCTCGTCTAATTCGTGATAGGACAGCGTTCGGCCTGCAAATGTGAGCGCCGGTGCACTTGGATTGACGTCCACCGCCTCCTTGAACCAATCCGTCAGAGGTTTTGGCTCACACGTTTGAGGTGCCGGATTTAAGCCGTTAAGCAAGTACTCTTTTTCTTTTTCGTCAATGAAATCAATGGTGCTGACAGGCTGATCCGGATGCTGAATAAGCTGCTGAATCGCTGTGAGAAGCTTGGATTTTAAGCGCAGCATAAACGCTTCATCAAACACATTCTCATTATAGGCAAGCTTGATCAGCATTTCGTCACCCGGGGAGGCCATCAAATTGAGATCGTAATTTGACTTCTCAAATACATGGACATCCTCCATATCGAATCCGTTTTGTCCGCTTTCTTCATTGCTTGCATCCTGAAGCGGATAATTTTCAAACACGATGATGTGGTCAATCAATTTCGGCTGGTTGGCTTGGCTTTGGATGTCATAAAGCGGCACATATTGATGCGGTTCTGACTCAAGTGACTGCTCCTGAAGCTGCTTGAGCAAACCGTTGAACGTCATGTTTTCAGCCAATTTTACTCTTCTTGGAACAACGTTGATAAACAGGCCGACCATATGTTCAACGCCTTTGATTTCCGCGGGACGCCCGGAAACGACTGTACCGAAAGCTAAATCGTCAGACCGCTGATAACGGCTGATCAGTACGCTCCAGACTGCCTGCAAAGCGGTACTCAAAGTGGTGTGCTGAGATTTCGCAAGCTCTGTAAAAGCTTTTGTTTCCGCTTCCGGCAGTGAGAAGAGAAGTTCTTTCGGTTCGTACCCTTCCTTTTGTTTCTTTCTTTGTTCCGCAAACGTCGCCTGTCCTTCAAAGTCTTCCAAGTACTCGCGCCAGTAGCGGAGCGATGCTTGTTTATCCTGCTTTTCAAGCCACTTGATGTATTCCTTATACGGTTTGACAGGCGGCAGACTGTACGGCTTTTGTTCGCGCAGGGCGTTGTATACCTTAAACAGATCCTGCACGACGATGCCGAAGCACCATCCGTCCAAAATAATGTGGTGGTAGCTCCACACCCATTCAAAGCTGTTGTCAGCTTTTTTGAAGATGGCTGCCCTCATCGGAATATCCCGCGTTAAATCAAAGCCTTTGATCTTATCCTGTGCTTTGTATTCATTGATTTTGTCCGTTTGCTCACTTTCGGATAAACGTGTCAGATCCATTTCTTCTATATGAAATTGACGTTTTTTTAATACGACTTGAACGGGCCTTTTTACTTTTTCGTGAATGAACACGGTACGAAATACATCGTACCGGTCCATGATGACATTCATGCTTTCTTCAAGGCATTTGATATTGAAGTCGCCCTTTACTTTCATCGTAATTTGTTCAAGGTAAAAGCTCTGGCCGGGATTAAGGATGGTATGAAACAGCATCCCCTCCTGCATCGGCGATAGGTAATACATATCTTGAACCTGATCTTTGCTAAATTGACTCATATGTTTCGCTCCCGCCTTCTGTAATTCCCTTGCGTTTTTATTTCAAATTCTCCTCAAGCATGTCAAAGATATCGCCCATCTCATCCATTTCAAGGTCTCCCGCACTGAAGTCGCTCGGTGTGAATTCCTTGTCCTCTTTTTCCGTACAATGGCGGATGATCAGGAGGAGATTTTCTTTAAACCGCTCCATTTGTGCTTCGACCGTTGCTCTTTCATATTCCTTCTCATTGTAGGAGCAAGAAAGGACAAAACGTCCGTTTCGGATCATGCCGCTGAAGCTTAAAGCGTACAGGGCTTCTGATTCTTCGCTCACTTGGCGTCCCATATCGAAAGCGGACGGTTCAAAGAAATCCGTTTTCACTTCACTGTCGAATTGGCCTAAATAGTTAAAGCTGATTTCCGGTGTGAAGCCTTGCGCTTCCGCTTGTTCTGTAAAGTAGCGGAGAATGCCGTATCCGACACCTTTGTCCGGAACGCGGCGCAGGTTTTCTTTGACTGCTTTGATGACCGCTGAGACATCTGTTTCAGACATGTCGAGCACAACAGGATATTGTGCCGTAAACCAGCCAACCGTTCTGGAGATGTTCACATTCGGGATGATGTCTTCCCGTCCGTGCCCCTCAAGATTGATGCCGATTTTGACACCGCCTGTCCATTCTTTCATCGTTAATCCGAGCGCACTGAGGAGAATATCATTGATCTCGGTTCCATATGGCTGATGAACATCTGTTAAGAGATGTTTAGTGTCTTCTTCATTTAATTCGCAGATGACGGATGATGTATGTTTGACAACCCGCTCCTCTGTTTCATCATCCTTCGGTACAGCAGAAACCTCTTCAGCGTCAATTTGCGCCCAGTATTCAGCCTGCTGCAAAAGGTGTGCTGATTGGCTGAATGCCGCCAATTCTTCCGCCCAATCCTTGAAGGAGTTCGTTTTTTGCGGGAAGACGATTTTCTCTTCGTTCTCAGCCTGCACGTAGCCTGATGCAAAGTCCTCAAGTAAAATCCGCCATGATACGCCGTCGACCACGAGATGGTGTACAGCGATGAGCAGATGATCCCCTGCTTCCGTGCGGTACAGCTCCCCTTTCAGAAGCGGACCGTTTTGCAGGTCGAGACTGCTTTGCAGACTGTCAGCGAGAACCTTAATCTGGCTTTTCAGCATATCTTCATCTGAGCCGTACAGATCAACGATTTCGAAGCTGACCTCGCATTCGTCTATCCGTTTATACGCTTGAATGATGTCGCCGTTTTCTTCACGGTAGACCATGCGAAGCGCGTCATGATGCTCAATCAGTGCCTGTAATGTCTTTTCAACCCGTTCAGGATCGAAGCCCTTCGCAGAATGAAGCATGACCGACTGATTCCAGTGGTGTTTGTTCGTGAAATTCTTTTCAAAGAACCAGCGCTGAATCGGCGTCAGGATAACTTCGCCCTCCACAGGGCCTTGGTCTGCCTGTTTGCCTTCGGCACGCTCCACGTATTGTGTCAGTTCTTCAATCGTCGGGTGCTGGAAGAGATCCTTCATTTCCAGCTTCCAGCCGTGCTGGTTCAAGCGGCTCGCCATCTGGATTCCTTTAATAGAATCTCCGCCGAGCGAGAAGAAATTGTCGCTGACACCGACTTCAGAAATACCGAGCACGTCCTGCCAAATGCCGGCAAGCAGCTCTTCCATGTCAGTGGACGGCGCTTTGTATTCTCCGCCCCCTGCTTCGATGTCCGGCTCCGGCAGCGCTTTGCGGTCTACTTTGCCGTTTGCGGTAACCGGAAGCTCGTTTAATGTCACCCAGAACGCCGGGATCATGTAGTCCGGCAGGGTATCCTTGAGCGCTGACTTCAGCGCTTCTGTGTCGACGGTTTCCGGTGTGACATACGCCGCGATCGCTGTATTGCCGCCTTTATCTTTTACAGCTGTCACTGCCGCATCCTGCACCTCAGAAAGCTGGGCCAGCTGCACTTCAATTTCTGACAGCTCGATTCGGTAGCCACGGACTTTGACCTGCTGGTCGATCCGGCCGATGTATTCGATGCCGCCGCCCGTCCATTTCACCAAATCGCCTGTTTTGTACATGCGTTCACCCGGCACGAACGGATCGGCGACAAACCGCTTCGCGGTTTCGTCTTCCCTGTTCAGATAGCCGCGCGCCAGTCCGCGTCCCGCCACACAAAGCTCTCCGGCCACGCCCTCCGGCTGAACCTGATGGCTTTCGCTGAGAATGTACACTCTCGTATTGGCGATCGCGCGCCCGATGGAAAGCGAGCCTTCCTCCGGATTGATTTCTGTGCTCGTCGCAACGACCGTGTTTTCGGTCGGCCCGTAGTTGTTGATGAGCTTGTACGGCTTTTTCACTGCGCGCTTCAGCTTGTCTCCTCCGGTCAAGAGCACGCGGAGTGACGTGTTTTCTAGCTCCATGAACTGTTCCGTCAACTGCGTCGGCAGGAAGGTGATCGTCACGCCGTTTGTTTCGAAATAGTCATTCAGGCGGGTGATATCAAGGCGAATCGCTTCATCAATGACGTGAAGCTCGGCGCCGATCGTCCAGGTCGGGAACATCTCCCAAATGGAAGCGTCGAACCCGAAGCCCGCGTACTTCGCACTGCGGTCCTCCGCCGTCATGCCGAACGCGTCATGATGCCAGAAGCACAGGTTCACAAGCGCATGGTGCTCGATCATAACACCCTTCGGCTGTCCGGTCGTTCCTGACGTGTAAATCATATAAGCAAGGTGATCCGCGGTTGTGTCGGTCTGCGGATTTTCCTCATCGTTTTCATCAAGTGGCAGACTCAGGATTGTGCGGTTGCCGTCAAGAAGAATGACCTCGCCCGTGTAGCTGTCCGGCACTGAGATGCCTTCCTGTTTCAAGAGAAGCGTCGCGCCGCTGTCCTGTAGGATATATTCAATCCGCTGATCCGGATAGTCAGGGTCAATCGGCACAAATGCCGCTCCCGCCTTTAAGACGCCGAGCACCGCAGCTGACATTTCAAGCGACGGCTTTGTGAGAATGCCGACGCGCTCATCCGCGCTAATGCCGCAGTCAATCAAAATCCGCGCCAGACGGTTCGCCTTCGCATTCAGCTCACCGTACGTCCATGATTGCCCGTTATACGTAACAGCCGGTTGGTCTTTATGGCGCTTAGCCGTCTCTTCAAACAGCTGATGAACCGTTTTGTCTGTCGGCACAGGCAGTGTTTTCCCTTTCCATGCCTCCAAGAGCGTTTGTTTTTCTGTTTCGTTGACGAGTGACAGACTGGAAAGCGGCTGGTTTGGATTTTCCGCCACAGCCCGCAATAATCGCAGGACGTATTCACTCCATTGCTCAGCAGTTTCTCTTGAGAATAGGTCAGTCGCATATTCCAGCTGCAGACCGATGCCGTTTTCGTCAGCGAAACCGCCTAATGTGAGGTCAAACTTGGATGTTCCTTGATGTGCCTCATAAGGTGAAATCGTGAGATCTTGCAGCTTAAGCTGTTCTTTATCAGGGTTTTCTGTCGTAACCATCACATTAAACAAAGGATTCCGGCTCATATCCCGAGGGAGGTCTAACTGGTTGACCAAGTCTTCAAACGGATACTCCTGATGCTCAAGTGCTGACAGATTTGTCTCCTTCGCTTGCTCCAGAAGCTCTGCAAATGTCTGCTTTTCTCCTGCTTCCATTCTCAGTGCAAGCGTATTGACGAACATCCCCGGCATGTTTTGCACGTCGGCATTCGTGCGGCCTGCTGTAACCGAGCCGATCACGATATCCCGCTGTCCGGAGATTTTGCTTAAAAAGACATGGAAGACGGTGTGAAGCACCATATGCAAAGTCGTTCCCGTTTCTGCGAGCAGTTTTTCAATCGCCTTTGCCGTCCCGCTTCCCGCGCGGAAACGGACAGTATCCCCTTCAAAGCTTTGAACAGGCGGTCGGGTGTAATCAAGCGGAAGGTCAAGCTCCGGCAGTTCGCCTGAGAGAACTGATAGCCAGTATTGCTCATGCTCCTTCATCCGTTCTTTCTGTCCGGCTTCATTTTGCCAAACAGCGAAATCCTTGTAATGAAGCTTC
Source organism: Bacillus sp. PAMC26543 (assembly GCF_014250375.1). Lineage (NCBI taxonomy): Bacteria > Bacillati > Bacillota > Bacilli > Caryophanales > Bacillaceae > Bacillus > Bacillus sp. PAMC26543. The sequence continues at coordinate 3,749,106 of NZ_CP060193.1, forward strand.
GGCTCCGGAAGCTGTTCGCCTTTATAAAGCAGTGCCAATTCTTTAACGAAAATACCTCTTGATACACCATCCGCGATAATATGATGCATATCCAATAGAAGCAGATGTTTTTGGTCTGCGATTCGGAGTAATGCCGCGCGAATGAGCGGAGCGCCGCTTAAGTCGAATGGCCGGATAAATTCTTTAATCTTCTGTTCCGCCTCGCCCTCTTCTGCATCAAACACGTGAAGATCAATTGAAGCCTCCTCAACAATGCGCTGGACAGGCTCTCCGTCTGCTTCCGTAAATGACGTGCGCAATGATTCATGACGGTTTACGAGCTGGTTGAGTGATTCCCGCAGGCGCGAAATATGAAGCTCGCCTTCCATAAGAAGAACCGATGGCATATTATAGCTGATCGTCTGCCGGTCAAGCTGATTGAGCACGTACATCCGTTTCTGCGCGGATGACAATGGATACACATCCTGTTTGTCAGCCGGCTTCAGCATGTGATAGCCGCCTGATGCTGCCGATTCCTCCATATAAGCCGCCAGCTGGCGTACAGTCGGCTGCTCGAACAGCGCTTTAAGCGGCACGGTTTTCTCCAATTCTGCCTGTATATTGGCGATGAGCATCATTCCTTTTAGTGAATGGCCGCCTAAATCGAAGAAGTTGTCATCGATTCCGATCGCTTCAATGCCAAGTGTTTTCTGCCAGATGCGGCAAAGGCTTTCTTCAAGCGCTGTTTCCGGAGCAGCTGACGCTTCATATCCGGATTGCGCTGCATTCGGCTTCGGCAATGCGTTTCTGTCGGTTTTCCCATTTGCCGTGAGCGGGATAGCGTCCACCTGCACAAAGAAGGCAGGGATCATATGAGACGGCAGTATTTGTGAAAGCTGTTTCCGGAGCTCTGCTTTTTCAATGGCTTGATCCGCCGTATAATACGCGCAAAGCTCCTGAAGCCCGCCCTCAGAAACCGCAAGCACAACCGCTTCCTGAACTTCGCTGAGGCTGAGCATGACCGTTTCAATTTCTTTCGGCTCTATGCGGTAGCCGCGGATTTTCACCTGATCATCAGCCCGGCCGATAAATTCAATCGTGCCGTCAGCCAGTCTCCGGACGACATCTCCGGTCTTGTACATCAGGCTGCACGGCGCATACGGGTTTTCCACAAATTTCTCGGATGTGAGCTGAGGACGGCTGAGATATCCTCTGGCAAGCCCCTGTCCCGTGATATATAGCTGGCCGCTCGCTCCCGGAGGCACAAGCTTCAATGACTCATTTAAGACAAGTGCGCCGGTATTGGCAATCGGCCGTCCGATTGTCGGCCGTTTCGCGAATGTGTCAGGTTCAGTCAGGTCAACCCGTCCGGCAATGGCGCCGATCGTTGCTTCGGTCGGACCGTAGTGATTGATAAATTCGGTATGCTGATATACCTTGCTGAAAGCTAAAACATCAGCCGGAATGATCTTTTCTCCTCCCAACACAATCAAGCGCAGGGATTCAAAGTGCGGCTCCTTTGTAAAGCTGGCCGTGTTCACCATCGTATGGAACAGGGACGGTGTCAGCTTGATATACGTGATGCCGTGCTCCTTGATATAACGGCCAATCTGATCGGGCGCCGTATATGTCTCTTTCGGCACAATGTGAAGCTCACCGCCTGCTTGGAGCACAGGGAAAATGCTTGTATAACCCAAGTCGAATGCGTAAGACGAAAGCAAGACAGACTTATCCGTTTTTGTCAGGCCCGCCTCTTTGCTAAACCAAGAAACATAGTTTGTCAGATTGCGATGCTCAATCTGCACACCCTTCGGCTTCCCGGTCGTGCCGGATGTGTAAATGATATATGCAAGATTCTGAGGCCCAGACATCAATTCCGGGCGCTCCTTGTTTTCATTCCGCCAATCCGCTTGATCGATATTGATCGTGGTTCCTTGATATTGCCCTATGGCAGTCATATTTCTTTCATTCACGACTGTAAATCTCGCACCGCTGTCTTCTAATGAATAGCGGATTCGTTCCTCAGGCGTATCCGGATCAATCGGAAGAAAAGCGGCTCCCGCCTTCATGATCCCAAGAACAGCTGTCATTAGGTCAGCTGAACGATCCATGACAACGGCTACGATGTCTTCACTTCCTGCCCCGTGCGCGCGTAAATGATGCGCCAGCTGGTTCGCCTGTTCATCAAGCTCACGATAGGTCAGCTGGTTTCCGCCAGAAATGACAGCTGGATCATCAGGTGTTTGCTGCACCTGTTTTTCGAAAAGTGATACAAACGTGTCTTCGCCAGAATGAGTGGTTTGTTTTTTCTCTTCAAGCAAAGCTGCCGTTTCAGCCGGTGAAAGAATCTCCAAATCAGACAGCCGTACGTTCGGGTTAACCGCAGCTGCTTTGATCAAATTGACAAAGTGGCTGCTCCAGCGGCGGATTGTCTCGTCCTTAAATAAGGCAGTTGCGTAGTCAAAGCTTAAACCGATTTCTTCTTCACGTTCGACAGCTTCCAAGGACAGATCAAATTTCGCCACGTGATGTAGCATAGAATAGGAAGAAATCTTCAAATCTCCTAATTTCAAAGAAGGAATCTCCATGTTCTGCATGTTGAACATAACGCTGAACAGCGGGCTACGGCTTGTGTCCCTTGTGAGCGGCAGCTTTTCAATCAATTCCTCAAGCGGATAGCTTTGGTGCTCGAATGCTTGAAGACTGACCGTTTTGACTTCGTCTAGGAATTGTGCAAAGGTTTTATCCCCCGCAGGCGCTGTCCGTAATGCCACCGTGTTGACAAACATACCCGGCACACCTTGCAGATCAGGATGCGTTCTGCCCGCAGTCGGTGAGCCGACGATGATGTCATCCTGTGACGCGTACTTAGAAAGCAGTACATGAAATGCGGCTAAAAGGAACATGTACATTGTTGTGTCTGTTTCTGACAGCAGCGATTTGATTTGAGCTGTGATTTGTTTATCCAGCCCGAACATGACGCGCTCCCCGGAAAAGCTCCGTTCTGCAGGCCGCGGGAAATCCGCCGGAAGATCAAGAACCGGCAGCTCGCCTTTAAACGTATCCAGCCAGTATGCTTCATCCTTTTGATGATCCGCATGTTCTTTTTGCCAGACAGCGTAATCTTTATAGTGAATCTGCGGGAGCTCCAGATCTGCGCCTTGATAGATTTTGGCGAGATCGCCGATGAGAATGCCTGTCGAGCTGCCGTCTGTAATGATATGGTGCATATCAATGAGCAGCAGATGGCGTTCTTCTTCAAGCTGGACAAGCTTCGAACGGACGAGCGGCGCGCGGTTTAACTCAAACGGCTGAATAAACGATTTGATCAGCTCTTCCGCGTCTTCTTCCCGTCCCTTGGCAGCCTCCAGCTGGAACGATATGTTTTTATGAACGGTCTGTACGACTTCTCCGTCTATCATGTCAAACGACGTACGGAGAATTTCGTGCCGGCTGATTAATTGCTGAATCGCATGTTCAAGCTGGTCTTTGTTTACTTCTCCCTCCAGCAAAAGTACAGCAGGGACGTTGTAGCTTGTGCTTGCTTGTCCAAGCTGATTGAGGATGTACATTCTCCGCTGGGCCGGGGAAACAGGATAATGCTGCTGATAAGGTGCTTGCCTGATCGGTTCAAACGTCTGCTCCTCCTTGCTTTCGCTCTCTTCCAAATACAGTGCCAGTTCTTGAATGGTCGGCTTTTCAAAAAGCACTTTAATCGGTACTTCCTTGTGGAAATGCTCTTGAATTTTCGCAGTCATCATCATGGCCTTCAGAGAATGTCCGCCGATCATAAAGAAGTTATCTGTAACGCCTGCTTTAACGCCGAGTATCCCTTCCCAAATCTCGGCTAATTTCTTTTCACTCTCTGTTTTGGGTGCTGCATATTCAGACTGCACAGCGTCTGATTGAGGCGCAGGCAGTTCTTTTTTATTGATTTTTCCGTTTGGTGTAAGCGGCAGGCTGTCCATCTGGATCAAATGGGCAGGAACCATATAGTCAGGCAATGATTGAGACAGCGTTTTTCTCAGCCCGCTCACAGACACTTCGCGATCCGCTGTAAAGTACGCGCAGATTTCATTTTCATCCGCTTTGTTTTTGCGAATGATCACGGCAGCCTCTGTCACATGTTCGGCCATGTTCAATTTGTTTTCGATCTCCCCAAGCTCAATCCGGAACCCGCGCACCTTCACCTGGTTATCAATTCTTCCTAAAAACTCGATATTCCCGTCCGGAAGCCATCTCGCCAAGTCGCCAGTTCGATACATTTTTTCACCCGGTCTGAATGGATCTTCGAGAAATTGCTTCTTCGTCAGCTCTGGGAGGTTGACGTAGCCCCGTGCCACGCCGCTTCCCCCGACACACAGTTCACCGGGCGCTCCGATCGGCTGCAGGCGCTGCTGCTCATCCATGATGTATGCAGTGGAATTTCCGATTGGCTTCCCGATTGGAATTGAACCGCTGTACTCGCGATCAATCAAAAAGCTTGTAGAGAATGTCGTATTTTCTGTCGGGCCGTACCCGTTCCACAGAGAAAGCGACGGCGATGCCTGTTTCACTTTACTTACAATATGCGGCACGAGCGCGTCTCCGCCGATGATTAAATGGCGCAGTGTGCCGAACATGCCGGCATCCTTTGCAGCAAGCTGGTTGAATAATGGCGAGGTCAGCCACATCGTCGTAATTCTCTGTTCACGGAGGAACGCTGAAAACCGTGTCGCGTCAAGCAGTGTCTCTTTTTTCACCGGATAAAGCGCAGCGCCGTTCAGCAGCGCGCCAAAGACCTCAAATGTACCGGCATCAAAGCTGACAGCTCCCGTTTGCGCCATGCGGTCTTCTTCATGAACAGGAACGTATCCTGCATTTTTAACGAGACGCAGAATGCTTTTATGTTCGATCATGACGCCTTTCGGTTTTCCGGTCGAACCTGACGTGTACATGATGTAAGCCAGGTCAGACGGATCGGCGGGCAGATTCAGATTGTCTGCCGTTTCATTCCCTTCAAAGACACCTTCCAGCGGGAGAACCGGTACTTGCAGCTGATTTGCCTGTTTTGTATATGCCTCTCCAGCTAAAGCGATCCGAATCGAGCTGTCCTCCGCCATGAAACGGAGCCGATCCTCCGGAAGTGCGGGATCAAGCGGCACATATGCGGCGCCTGCTTTTAAAACAGCCAGCATGGCGGCAACAGTGTCTGCCGAACGGTCATTCATAATGGCTGCTGTTTCACCCTTTTGCAGACCTTGCCCAATGAGCTTTCTCGCCAGGCGGTTCGCCGCTTCGTTCAGCTCGCGGTATGTCAGCTCGGCTCCTTCACATACGAGGGCAGTACTTGCCGGTGTCCGCTTTGCTTGTTCTTCAAATACTTGATGAACAGCCATTCCTTCAGGGAGTTCTGATGAAGTGCTGTTAAAGGTCTCCACAATTTGCCGCTGCTCTTCTTCTCCCACAAGCCCGTGCTCACGCACAAAGGCGTCCGGCCGCTCGACAGCGGCTGTCATCATGCGGGTGAGATGTCCTGCTGCCCGTTCAATAAAAGCAGAATCAAATGCAGCGCCGTTATATTTGATTTTGACGGTCCAGGTTTTACCCGGGTAAACAATGAGGTTGAAATCAAAGCTTGTTTGTTCAAATGCGCTCTCAACCTTGATAGAGAACCCGAGCCTGTCTTCCATGCTGCCGTTTTCAAGCTCTTGATCAAGCGGATAATTTTCAAAAGCGACGAGATGGTTCAAAAGACTGCTGTCCAAGGCTGAACGTTTTTGAATCTCGTAAAGCGGCACGTAATCGTAGCGCTCCGCCTCCACCGCATGCTGCTGAACGTCTGTAAAAATATCAGCGAATGTAGACTGCTGATCAACCTTTACACGCACCGGAATGGTATTGATAAAGAGCCCCGCCATTGTTTCAATTCCGTTGATTTCAGACGGCCGTCCCGATACGACCGTGCCGAAGACAACATCATTCGTAAAGTTATATTTGCTGAGGACGATTCCCCAGATCGCCTGAAACAGGTTAGGCCCCGTCACTTGATGGCGGTTCGCCGTTTGCTGAATGCGTGCAACCAGTTCCTCATCCCATGTAAATGAGTATTCTCTGTTCACATACTCGTCTTTTTTCTCCGGCAAGCGGCCCGGGAGCACGCTTGGCTGTTCAAAATCCGCCAAGCGTTCGCTCCAGTAGCCTTCCGCTTCTTCATTATCCTGTTTTCCAAGCCACTTAATGTAGTCGGAATATGGCTTGCCCTGCCCGTTTGCAGGTGTGCGGCCTGCTCTGAGCGCTTCGTAGTTTTGGAACAGGCTTTTCATCAGCACGCCCATGCTCCAGCCGTCCATCATAATATGGTGATTGCTCCAGACAAGATACAGCTGATCTGCATCAAGGCGGAAAACTGCCACCTTAAACAAAATGTCTTTGGCCAGGTTAAAGCCTTGGCGCTGAACGTCTAGTTTGTAACGCTCGATGTGGTCTTTCTGGCGATCTTCGTCTGCATGACTGATATCTTCATAGTGCACCTTTGTCTTGCGTTCCGCTAACACAACCTGACGCGGCTTTTGCAGCTGCTGGTGCACAAATACCGTACGGAGAATATCGTATGACCGGATCAGTTCATTGACGCTTTTCTCAAAGATTTCCAGATCAAAAACACCTTGAATGCCAAGCTCTAATTGTGTGAAGTAAGAGGAAGAATGCGGATCAAGCATCGCATGATACAGCATTCCTTCCTGCATCGGTGTAAGTGCATACACCTTTTGAATCGATTTTTTGCTCATATGCCACCTCTATTAAAAAATTTCCATTAATTTATCAAGCTCATCCAGCGTCAAATCGTCGTCGCCAAGGTCACTCGGCGTCAGTTCCGTGCCATCTTGAGATAGGCAATGTTCAATGATTCTATGAAGATGGGCCTTAAAGCTGTCACTGAATGTCTGTATCGTTTTTTCATGAAATTCGAGAGAGTGATAGGCCAGTGACATCGTCAGTTTTCCGTTTTCAATATATCCGACAACATCAAGCGCGTTCGGTTTTTCCGTTTCCGGGCTTAATGACTGTCCTGACGGCAGCTCTGATCTCGTGAATAAACCTGCATCCGACATTTCATCGAACTGACCTAAATAGTTAAAGCTGACATCCGGCTGAATGGAGAACGCCACATCTTCTTTATGCTCCGGCGCCGTCAAATAGCGCAAAATGCCGTAGCCCACTCCCTTATTCGGGATATGTCTGATGTCTTCTTTCATTTGCTTCAGCTGATAAGCCAGATCATCCGCGTGCTTCATATCCAGCACCATCGGGAACATACTCGTAAACCAGCCGACTGTCCGGGAAATGGTCAGGTCTTCTACTATATCTTCACGTCCATGCCCCTCTAAATGAACACTCACTTGCTCCTGACCTGTCCACTCCTTCATCGCCAATCCGAATGCCGTCAGCAAAATATCATTCATTTCTGTGTGATAAGCCTCATGCACCTTGGTGGTAAGCTGTTCTGTCTCTTCAGCAGTCATCGAAAATTCGATTGTCTTTGTATGTTTCATTCGCTGATCACTAGATTCGCGGTCCTTCGGAAGCTTCACCGGGACAGTCTGTTCTTCAAGCTGTTTCCAATACTCTTTTTCTTTCAAAAAGGCCTTGGAATTTGCGAAGTCTTGTAATCTCTCTGCATACTCCGCAAACGAATGGGTTTTCTGCGGAAGAACCGGCTCGTTCCCTTGCTCCAGCTGTGTATAAACCGCAGCGAAATCCTCCAGTAAAATCCGCCACGATATACCGTCAACCACTAAGTGGTGAATCACAAGCAGCAAGTGGTCTCCGTCTTCTGCTTGGAACAAGCCTGCTTTTAACAAGCCGCCTTCCTTCAAATTGATGCTGCTTTGCAGACGCTCCGCCTCTCTCTCTATGCGGTCTTCATGATCTATAGCCTGCCCCTCAAGTTTGGTGATCTCTAAGTGAACAGAGACAGCATCAAGCCCTTTGTTAAATTGAACGATCTCCCCTTGTTCCTCGCGGTAGACCATGCGAAGCGCGTCATGATGCTCAATCAGTGCCTGCAATGTCTTTTCAACCCGTTCAGGATCGAAGCCCTTCGCAGAATGAAGCATGACCGACTGATTCCAGTGGTGTTTGTTCGTGAAATTCTTTTCAAAGAACCAGCGCTGAATCGGCGTCAGGATAACTTCGCCCTCCACAGGGCCTTGGTCTGCCTGTTTGCCTTCGGCACGCTCCACGTATTGTGTCAGTTCTTCAATCGTCGGGTGCTGGAAGAGATCCTTCATTTCCAGCTTCCAGCCGTGCTGGTTCAAGCGGCTCGCCATCTGGATTCCTTTAATAGAATCTCCGCCGAGCGAGAAGAAATTGTCGCTGACACCGACTTCAGAAATACCGAGCACGTCCTGCCAAATGCCGGCAAGCAGCTCTTCCATGTCAGTGGACGGCGCTTTGTATTCTCCGCCCCCTGCTTCGATGTCCGGCTCCGGCAGCGCTTTGCGGTCTACTTTGCCGTTTGCGGTAACCGGAAGCTCGTTTAATGTCACCCAGAACGCCGGGATCATGTAGTCCGGCAGGGTATCCTTGAGCGCTGACTTCAGCGCTTCTGTGTCGACGGTTTCCGGTGTGACATACGCCGCGATCGCTGTATTGCCGCCTTTATCTTTTACAGCTGTCACTGCCGCATCCTGCACCTCAGACAGCTGGGCCAGCTGCACTTCGATTTCTGACAGCTCGATTCGGTAGCCGCGGACTTTGACCTGCTGGTCGATCCGGCCGATGTATTCGATGCCGCCGTTCGTCCATTTCACCAAATCGCCTGTTTTGTACATGCGTTCATCCGGCACGAACGGATCGGGGACAAACCGCTTCGCGGTTTCGTCTTCCCTGTTCAGATAGCCGCGCGCCAGTCCGCGTCCCGCCACACAAAGCTCTCCGGCCACGCCCTCCGGCTGAACCTGATGGCTTTCGCTGAGAATGTACACTCTCGTATTGGCGATCGCGCGCCCGATGGAAAGCGAGCCTTCCTCCGGATTGATTTCTGTGCTCGTCGCAACGACAGTGTTTTCGGTCGGCCCGTAGTTGTTGATGAGCTTGTACGGCTTTTTCACTGCGCGCTTCAGCTTGTCTCCTCCGGTCAAGAGGACGCGAAGTGATGTGTTCTCAAGCTCCATGAACTGTTCCGCCAGCTGCGTCGGCAGGAACGTGATTGTGACGTTATGCGTTTCGAAATAATCATTCAGGCGGGTGATATCAAGGCGAATCGCTTCATCAATGACGTGAAGCTCAGCGCCGATCGTCCAGGTCGGGAACATCTCCCAAATAGAAGCGTCGAACCCGAAGCCCGCGTACTTCGCACTGCGGTCCTCCGCCGTCATGCCGAACGCGTCATGATGCCAGAAGCACAGGTTCACAAGCGCATGGTGCTCGATCATAACACCCTTCGGCTGTCCGGTCGTTCCTGACGTATAAATCATATAAGCAAGGTGATCCGCGGTTGTGTCGGTCTGCGGATTTTCCTCATCGTTTTCATCAAGCGGCAGGATCGTGCGGTTGCCGTCAAGAAGAATGACCTCGCCCGTGTAGCTGTCCGGCACTGTGATGCCTTCCTGTTTCAAGAGAAGCGTCGCGCCGCTGTCCTGTAGGATATATTCAATCCGCTGATCCGGATAGTCAGGATCAATCGGCACAAATGCCGCTCCTGCCTTTAAGACGCCGAGCACCGCAGCGGACATTTCAAGCGACGGCTTTGTGAGAATGCCGACGCGCTCATCCGCGCCGATGCCGCAGTCGATCAGAATCCGCGCCAGACGGTTCGCCTTCGCATTCAGCTCGCCGTACGTCCATGACTGCCCGTTATACGTAACAGCCGGTTGGTCTTTGTGGCGCTGAGCCGTTTCTTCAAACAGCTGATGAACCGTTTTGTCTGTCGGCACAGGCAGTGTTTTCCCTCTCCATGCCTCCAGAAGCGTTTGTTTTTCTGTTTCGTTGACGAGTGACAGGCTGGAAAGCGGCTGGTTTGGATTTTCTGTTACTGCTCCTAAAAGCTGAATCCAGTATTGCTTCCATCGTTCAATCGTTTCCGGTGTAAACAGCGCCGTATTGTATTCAAGAACAAATGTGAGCCCCTCGCCGGTTTCGTCAGCTGTCAGCGTGATATCAAACTTGGCCGTTTTCCGCTCAAACGGATGCGGTTCAAGCTCGCCCCCTTTCATCGTTAAATCTTTAATGTTCGCATTTTGCATAGAAAATACTGCGTCAAATAAAGGGTTTCTGCTTGTGTCACGGTGAACCTGAACTTTTCCGATCAGGTCTTCAAGCGGGTAATCCTGCGCTTCAAATGCGCTAAGTGCTGTTTCTTTCACTTCGCCAAGATAATCCGCAAACGTCTTATCGCCCTTCGGATACGTGCGCAGCGCCAGCGTATTGACAAACATGCCGATGACGCGGCTGATGTCTGCTTGAGAGCGTCCGGCTACCGGCGAGCCAACAATGATATCGTTTTGCCCGCTCAATTTTGATAAAAACGCACTGTAAGATGCCAGAAGAACCATATACAATGTGGAATCCGTTTCCTTCGCAAGCTTGCGAAGAGCATCTGCTTTTCTTGCATCTAATGAAAATGCAATCCTGTCTCCCTCAAACGTTTGAACCGCAGGACGGCTGTAATCAGTTGGAAGAGTCAGCACCGGCAGCTCTCCTTCAAGCTCCTTCAGCCAATGCTCCTCTTGCTTCCGGTACAGCTCGGACTGAATAAACTGCTGCTGCCACACGGCATAATCCTTATATTGAATATGAAGCGGCTCAAGGCTTTCTCCGTCGTACAGCTTCGAGAGTTCATCAATCAGCACGCCGACAGACGCTCCGTCAGAAATAATATGGTGCATATCAAACAGCAGCAGATGCTCAGTTTCTGAAAGCTTGATCAGCCCCATTCTGAACAGCGGCAGCCGGTCGAGTGTGAACGGACGGATAAACTCAGAAACGATCCGCTCGGTCTCTTCTTCTGGAGCTTCGAAATATGCCATATCAAACGCTGCTTCATCCCAGATTCGCTGCACCGTTTCTCCGTCTTTTATTTCAAAGGTTGTTCTGAAGGCTTCATGGCGCTCCATTAACTGATTCATTACGCATTTGAGCCTTTCAACGTCCAAATGACCCTTCAGACGCAGAACCGATGGCATGTTGTAGCTTGTGTCCGCTCCTTCAAGCTGCTGAAGCACGTACATCCGTTTTTGCGGAGAAGAAACAGGATAAGTCTCTTGTTTCTTTGCCGGTCTGATACTGATCGCTGTTCCTTTTTCAGCGGCGGCAATAGCCTGCGCTAAGCTTTCAACAGTCGGTGATTGGAAAAGATCCTTCAGAGAAAGCTCGGCGCCCAGTTCCTGATGAATCACGGCAAGCATCTTCATGCCCGCTAACGAGTGTCCGCCGATATCAAAGAATTGGTCATAGATGCCGATCTGTTCAACCTGAAGCACCTGTGCCCAAATGTCTGCGACTTTTTGTTCTATTTCATTGCGCGGCGCAACATATGAAACACCATTTGAGATGTTGGCGTCAGGAAGCGGAAGCGCCCGACGGTCGATTTTTCCGTTTCCGGTCAGAGGCAGCTCGTCCATTTGGATAAATACCGCAGGAATCATGTAAGCCGGCAGATCCTTTGCCGTATGCTCTCTCAGCTCTTGCGCTGTAATCTCACCCTGTCCGACAAAATACGCGCAAAGCAGTTTGTCTCCCGCACCTTGATCGACAGCAAGCACAACGCTCTCCTGCACACGATCGTGGCTTTGCAGCTGGTGCTCAATTTCTCCGAGCTCAATGCGCTGTCCGCGGATTTTCACCTGGTGGTCGATCCTTCCGATAAATTCGATATCGCCATTCGGCAGCCATCTTGCCAAGTCACCTGTTTTATACATGCGTTCGCCTTTTTTAAACGGATGCGGCACAAATTTCTCCTCAGTCAGTTCAGGTCGGTTGTAATAGCCTTTCACGAGGCCTTCCCCGCTGACACACAGTTCTCCGGCGATGCCGGCAGGCTGAACATGTCCCGCGCGGTCAAGAATGTATACTTCCGTATTGCTGACCGGTTTTCCAATCGGAACGGACATCGTGTGCTCATCCAATTCATCAACTGGATGATACGTCGCGAAAACCGTGCTTTCAGATGGGCCGTACATGTGAAGCAGCTTGCCTTTTCCAACGGTCTGCAGCGCTTTTTTCACATGATCTACAGAAGCCCGTTCTCCTCCGAACATAATCTTGCGCAAAGTCGACAAGCATGTCGGATTCAAGTCCACAAGAAGGTGGAACAGAGCTGTCGTGATCATGAGAATGCTGATGTTCTCCCGCTCAATGACACGAGAAAGACGAGCCATGTCCAGAACTGTTTCTTTCGGAACGATGACAAGCTTCGCGCCGTTTAAAAGAGAACCGAACACATCAAACATAAATGCGTCAAATACATAGTTTGAGAGGCCGAGTATCGTATCCTGTTCCGTAATGCTGAGATAATTCGTCTGCTTAACCGTGCGCATAATATTGGCATGTGTCACGATATTCCCCTTTGGCGTTCCTGTCGTACCGGATGTATATGTCAGGTTGGCCATAGCCGCCGAATCAAACGGCAGAGCGAGGTTTTGCGCATCGCCGTGATAGCTATCATCCTCATCAGCGAGCACGATGACGCCTTCGAATTCCGCTTTTTCCGCTAACGCCTTTAATTTCTTCTGGGTGAGAAGCACTTTCGCTCCGCTGTCTTGGAAGAAATGCTGCATCCGCTGAATCGGGTGTTCCGGATCAATCGGTACATAAGCCGAACCGGATTTTAATACCGCCAGGATTGACACAATCATATCCATTGACCGTTCACATAGGACGGCCGCTGTCCTGCTTTCGCCTGCTCCCATTGAAAGAATGCCGCGCGCTAAACGGTTGGCCCGTTCATTCAGCTCACGATATGTGAGCGATTGTCCTTCATATTGAAGTGCCGGACGATCCGGCGTTTTGGCAGCCTGCTCCTCAAACAGCTGAACAATCGTTTTGTCTTTCGGATAAGGCGTTCTTTCCGGGTTAAACTGCTGAACTTGTGAAGCGGCTTCCTGTTCAGAAAGAAGATTGTATTCAGAAATTGGTTTCTCAGGCTCAGCCGCTACATCTTCAAGCAACCGCGCAAAATGCGTGAGCAGCCTGTCTGCCGTGCTTCGTTTAAACAGTTTGGTGCTGTAGTCTAAATCAAGATCAATGCCTTGGTCCGTTTCTCTTGCCTGAACCGTTACATCAAATTTGGCAATGTTGAAATTGGTCTCATGAATCGACAATGTCAAATCGCCGACAGCCGGAATGCCCGCCGTTGCGTTTTGGAGACTGAACATCGTGTCAAACAATGGATGCCTGCTGATATCACGCGGTATATTCAGGTCTTCAACAAGCCATTCAAATGGATAATCCTGATGAGAAAAAGCATTCAGGACCTGCTGGCGCACACGTGTGAGCAGGCTGTTAAAGGTCTCATCCTGCTTCACCTCGCTGCGAATCGCGAGCGTATTGACGAACATGCCGACAATGCCCTCTGTATCAGAATGATGTCTGCCCGCTGAAGGAGTGCCGACAATGATGTCATCCTGCCCGGTATATTTAGACAGGAGCGTATAGTAGGCTGACAGCATGACCATATAAAGTGTGGCTCCATTTTTTTCAGCTAAACGATACAGGCGATTCTTTAACTCCGCATCCAGCTTGATGGAAACCCGGTCTCCTTCAAAGCTTTGGACAGGCGGTCTCGGATAATCGGATAGAAGCTGAAGCACTGGAAGCTCACCCGCAAAGGCTTCCTTCCAATACGCCTGATCCTCCTGGTATCCCTCAGCAGCCCGCGCGCTTTGCCAGACGGCGTAATCTTTATACTGAAGACGGAGCTCAGGAAGCTGTTCACCGCGGTAAATCTGTGCCAGTTCCTCCAAAATAATGCCGATGGAAACACCGTCAGAAATCAAATGGTGCATATCAAACAGAAGCATATGACGGTTTTCTTCAAGCTCCATCAATCCGATTCTCAACAGCGGCGCTTTCGATAAGTCAAACCGGCGGACAAAAGAAGTCATAACCTCCTCATTTGAGCGGCCGCTTCTTTCAATCATCTCGATGTTGAACTGAACACTGTCATGAATTTGCTGTCTCGGCGTACTGCCTTCAAGCACAAATGACGTCCTCAGCGACTCGTGGCGGCTGATTAATCCGTCAAATGCGCGTTCCAGTTTTAGAATGTCTAAAGGCCCCTCTAAAATAGCTGCCGCCGGCATGTTATATCCGACTCCCGCATCTTCGAATTGGCTGACAATATACGTCCGCTGCTGCGCCAAAGAAAGCGGGTAATGTTCCTGTTTTTCAGCTGGCTCAATTGCCGCAAACGTCCTGCCTTCTTTACGCTCGGCCGCCTCAGCAAGAGCGGCGATGGTCGGATGCTCAAACACATATTGCAGCGGGATGTCAGCGCCCGTCTCCTTATGAATCTTTGTTAAAAGCGTCATGGCCTTCAATGAATGACCGCCCGTTTCAAAGAAATTGTCAAAGACCCCGGCTTTCTCAACGTTCAGCACATCCTGCCAAATCTCAGCGATTGCTTTTTCCATTTCGTTTCGAGGTGCGGTATAAGCTGTTCCGCTTACCGCTTTTACCTCAAGCGCAAACAGCTTGCGGCGGTCAACTTTACCGCTTGGTGTGAGCGGGATTTCTGTGATTTCTGTGATGTAAGCCGGCACCATATAGTCAGGAAGCTGTTTTGCCGCGTGTTCCCGCAAACGTGCTGGAGCAAATTCGCTTCCCCCCTTTTGCACAACATACGCACAAACCTCAAGATTCCCTTGGTCGTCAGGCCTCGCCAAGACGACAGCTTTGGCAACATCAGGCGCCTGCTGAAGCACGGCTTCAATTTCTCCAAGCTCAATGCGGTATCCGCGAACTTTGACCTGATCATCTTCTCTTCCTAAATATTCGATCGTTCCATCTGGAAGCCAGCGCACCACATCTCCGGTACGATACATGCTGTCACCGGGCACAAACGGGTCTTGTGAAAATTTCTCAGCTGTCAATTCCGGAAGGTTTAAGTAGCCTCGTCCTACACCGTCACCCGCGATATAAAGCTCGCCCGCCACGCCTTCCGGCTGCAGACGGCCTTTTTGATCCAAAATATACAAGCGGTTATTCCCAAGTGCTTTACCGATTGGCACATACGCTGATTGAACTGAACTGTCCGGGTGGACCGGATGAACGGAAGCATCCACACACGTTTCAGTCGGCCCGTACACATTGGTCAAACGAGGAACGGCACCCGCTTCTTTGAACAATGTCAGAAGCTTGTCCGCCACAACAGAAGAAAGACCTTCCCCGCCAATCAGTAAGTGTTTGAGCTTAAGACCAGTCAAATCTCCCGCAGCAATCAGCATTTGCAGATGGGCCGGTGTTCCGTCCGTCGCCTCAATCCCGTATCTGCGGTAATACTCAGCAAGAGCAGCGCCATTCGTCACCGTGTTCTTCGGTACAATATAAAGGGTCTGTCCCAAAAGGAGCGACGCGAAAATCTGTTTCACTGACGCATCAAAGTGGAACGGCGCAAGCAATGCCATCCGCAGGGTCTGACTCTCACTCTGATAAATGGTCTGCTGCAGAGATTCAACCAAATGATGAACCTGGCGATGCTCGATCATCACTCCTTTTGGACGTCCGGTTGTTCCCGACGTATAAATAATGTAGGCAAGATCACCAGCGTTCAGATTGACATCCGAAATAGCATCTGTACCGCCTGCAATCGCCTGATCAAAGTCAATAAGCTCAGCAGATGCACTTGGAGACGCAACCTTCGATTCAGTCAAGACGAAATCCGCACCGCAGTCCTCCAAAATAAATTGGATGCGCTCTGCCGGAAACTCGGGGTCAATCGGCACATAGGCTCCGCCGGCTTTTAAAATCCCCATAATGGCCGTGATCATTCGTTCAGAGCGTTCGAGCAAAACGGCAACCGGGCTGTCTGCACGGACACCCTTCTCTTTCAGCACACTGGCAATACGTGATGATTGTTCATGTAACGTTCGATAGGACAATGCTCGATTTTCAAACACAACCGCGGGCTGATCAGCAAGCGATTCAGCCTTTTCTTGAAACAGCGCCGGAATCGTCATGTTCTTGCGGTAATTGACCGGTTCACCGCCAGCCCGCAATAGCAGCCGCTCTTTCTCCGCCTCAGAAATCAGCGTCAATTCATCAATCGTATGATTCGGGTGCGTAAGTGCGTTCTCAAGCAATGTCATCATGCGTTCACAAACAATTTTGATTTCTTCGCGCGTCATTAAATCAGTACGGTAGTCAAAGTCAATTGTAAGTTTCCCAGTATCCCATCGATCCTTCACATGAATCGAAACATCATTTAATCCGCTTCCGCTGAAAATGGGCTCAGTTAAAAAGGCAAGATTTTCTTCTTTCTGCCACTGCATCACCTGATACTCAAGAGAAACCGTAAACAGCTTTGTCACAGAGCTTTTTGTTTCACGAAGATCATTGATGAGAAGATTATACGGGTACTTTTGATGGCGAAGAGTTTTCATTAAATCCTTCATCCGGTCTTTAACAAAATCAAAAAACGCCTGTCCGCCGTCAATGTTTGCCCGAAGCGGAACCGTAGAAACAAACATGCCGAGCATCTGCTTCTCTTTCGCATTTGTCCGGTTGCCCATAAATGTTCCTGTAACCACATCATTCTGGCCGCTGACTCTGTACAAATAGGCTGCAAGCACCGATTGAAATACCGATAAAACGCTGACCTTGTGCTCCTCACAAAAGGATAAAATTTGCTGATGCAGCGCCTCAGGCACATCTTGAGAGAATCTCTCAGCATCTAAACTTCCGCCTGCAGGAGCATTCCGTTTCAGGGAAACGAGTTCAGGCACCTTTTCGAATTGCTTGTTCCAGAACGCTTTATCTTTTTCAAACCGCTTCGATTGAGCATAGTCCTGTTCAGACAAAACATGATCGATAAATGAATGCGAGATTCCTTTTTTTGTTTCTGATCCGCCTGCTAATTCCAAGTAAATGTGCATAATGGCGTTTCCGAGGATGTTCATGGAGATCCCGTCAGAAATCACATGATGAACATTTGCGTAAAACCATACTTCATTTTCTTTGATGGTAAACAGGGAAAAACGGAATAAATCACAATCGTACAGAGGCAGAGGTTTTTTCGTTTCCTCCCGGCCCCATTGTGAAATAGATTCTATCGCATTCGGATCTCCGGTGGTGTCAGTATGTTTTATATCAACAGGCCGATACTCGCTTATATATTGAACGGGCTCTCCATTTTCATCGAGACGCAAACGAAGGCGCATTGCGTCATTTCTGCGGACAAACTCTTGAATCGCTTGCTCCACAAGCTTCCAGTCAATTTTTTCAGTTGAAACCAGCTTACCAATCCCCGCAAGATTTGAAATACTCGTATGAGGATAAAATTTTTCTGTATACCAAATTCGTTTTTGAGCATCCGTTAAAGGATAAAAAGTTATTTCCATATTATCTTACCTCCCCTAATCTTCAATAATCTGTAACATGTGCAGGATTATTTCTATTTCGTATCCTTTGACAGCTTTTGAATCTAATGAACTAACTGCTCAAAAAGCCAAAAGTACTACTTCTCAAAAGCGTTGCATCTAAACAAAAAACACAAAGCGACCTAAAAATAGCCAGCCGTAAGCATTGATTGCGGTGTCAGGCACAGGCAGATAAAGACCGCAAGCCCTCTTGCCCTAAAGTGAAACATTTTTGCCTATTTCTTCATTGTTTTCAATATTTTTAACCTTTCTAACGTTCACTTTAAATGAAAAAAATGTTTTTATCACCGAAAAATGGGTGAAAAGTTTCATGCGGGATACCGAAAAGATTCCAGTTTATTCACTGGGATATTTTTGCGGGATACCGCAATAATTTCCACTAAACATTATTTACAGAAAAATAAAAATTTTTAAAATGCACTCTCACGCTATTTCCCATTTATTGTTGAAAGCCATTTACAATCTTTACATCCCATATGTTTACCGCGCAAAAACCGAAAAACAGGCAAAAAAAAGACACCCTTAGCCAAGAGCGCCTTACAACGATTCCTTAATGACATTTTTGTCGATATCAATCAATTCCATATAGCCTTTCCCCCACTCATACATGGCATCAAGAATAGGCATCAGGCTTTCTCCTTGCGGGGTCAAGGAATATTCAACCTTCGGCGGGACAACCGGATACACTTCCCTGTGAACAATCATATCCTGCTCAAGCTCTCTCAGCTGATTCACGAGGATCTTCTGCGTAATATCAGGAATCAAAGCTTTCAATTCATTAAAACGTTTTGTGCCTTCTTTTCCTAAATGCCACAAAATGAGCATTTTCCATTTGCCACCGATCACCGCAAGCGTTAATTCCTTCTCACAATTAAACCTTTTGTCGTCCATCCGGCTCAAAAGAAATCCCCCCTTAGTATCCTTTTTGTATGTTAGATACGTATCATCACTTACTTACTTTTTGGCAGACTCTTTTTCATTATACTCACTCATAAAACCAAGCGAAAGAAATCTGATTGCCCCTTCTCACAGTATCCTCAAAGTAACTAGTTGACTTCAAAGTGCCTACTTCTCAGCTAAAGAGGGAACCTATAGAATGAAAAATAATTCGAATAAGGGAGTGGATCAACAATGGAATTACAGCTGGCATTAGACCTAGTAAATATCCCGGAAGCCATCGAGCTTGTCAAAGAAGTAGAACAATACATCGACGTGGTTGAGATCGGAACACCGGTTGTCATTAATGAAGGCCTTAGAGCCGTTAAAGAAATAAAAGAAACATTTCCGCAATTGAAGGTCCTGGCAGACCTGAAAATCATGGATGCCGGCGGATACGAAATTATGAAAGCGTCGGAAGCTGGAGCTGACATCATCACCGTTTTAGGGGCTACAGACGATGCAACAATTAAAGGCGCAGTAGAAGAAGCCAAAAAACAGAAGAAGAAAATCTTAGTGGACATGATTAACGTGAAAGATATTGAATCCCGTGCGAAAGAAATTGACGCACTCGGTGTTGACTACATCTGCGTCCACACTGGTTATGATCTTCAAGCAGAGGGCAAAAACTCTTTCGAAGAATTAACGACCATCAAAAATACCGTAAAAAACGCAAAAACCGCAATTGCGGGCGGCATCAAACTTGATACACTGCCAGAAGTGATCAAACAAAACCCTGACCTTGTCATTGTTGGGGGCGGAATTACAAGCGCAGCCGATAAAGCAGAAACAGCTTCAAAAATGAAACAGCTTATTGCCCAAGGATAAATAAAATGAAAACGACTGAATACGTAACGGAAATTCTCAATGAATTACACCGTTCAGCGGCTTATATTTCTAATGAAGAAGCTGATCAGCTTGCCGATCACATTTTTTCGTCCAATCAAATTTTCACTGCGGGCGCGGGGCGGTCTGGCCTGATGGCAAAATCCTTCGCGATGAGATTGATGCACATGGGCTTTAACGCTCATATTGCCGGTGAGGTTCTCACTCCGCCGCTCCGCAAAGGAGACCTCGTCATTATCGGCTCAGGATCAGGCGAGACAAAGAGCCTGATCCATACAGCAGCTAAAGCAAAAAGCTTACACGGAATTGTTGCCGCTTTAACCATCAATCCGGATTCGAGCATTGGAAAACAATCGGATCTCATCGTCAAAATGCCTGGCTCTCCTAAAGACCAGTCAAACGGAAGCTATAAAACGATGCAACCAATGGGTTCATTATTTGAGCAAACATTGCTGCTGTTCTATGATGCAATAATTTTAAAACTCATGGAGAAAAAAGGACTCGATTCTGAAACCATGTTCACTTACCACGCAAACCTTGAATAGCGTCACACAGCCGGCCTGGAGATCAGGCCGGTTTTAATATCCCCTAAAATAAAACTTTACACCGAAAAACCCGATAAGTAATATGACCTACAAACAAACAGAGGGAGGAATTATGTTGAAAAAACAAATAAAGCTGAAGCTTGGAACTAAAATTCTCAGCTTGGTCTTCGCAGTTATTCTATTGTTTTCTCTATCAGTCGGCGCCGTAATGCTAAAAGACATTACAAGCAGCATGAAAAAAATGGCCACTGAAAAAGCAAAAGGCGATCTTGCTTTAAGCAGCACGTATATTGACGACGTGATTTTAGGGAACTGGGAGGTAAAAAACGATAAGCTGTATAAAGGCGAGACACAAATAAACGGAAATGAAGAAATTGTTGATCTGCTTGGCAAAAAAACAGGTGACACCGTAACGATTTTCCAAGGAGATACTCGGGTCGCAACCAACGTAATGAAAGACGGCGAAAGAGCTGTCGGCACTCAAGCTTCTGCTGAGGTCACTGACGCTGTTTTAAAAAACGGGAAGCAATTCTACGGACAAGCAGATGTGGCAGGCTCCTCTTATCAAACAGCATATATGCCCTTAAAAGATAAGGAAGGCAACATTATCGGTATGCTGTATACAGGAGCCAATCAAAGCATTTTAGCATCGCTTACCCAATCGCTGTTCACTCAATTCGCTATCGTTCTTGCTGTAGTTATTATTATATCTGTCATCCTTGTTTTGCTTTTCACCAGAAGAATCAACCGTCGGCTGAACGTATTAAAATACGCCTTTGAAAGCGCCGGAAACGGAGATATGACAATAGAAGTTTCAGACAAGTCCGCTGATGAGTTAGCAGAACTAAGTGTCTACTATAATAAGATGAGAATGAAGCTGAATCAGACAATCCAAACGGTACAGCAATCCGCCCTTCAGCTTGCATCAGCCTCTCAGCAGCTTTCAGCCGGAGCAGAAGAAACCAATCAAGCCTCCGAAAAGATCACAGAAGCTGTTCAGCAAATTGCAAACGGTGCCAAACATCAAATCACACGAATCGAAAACAGTGAAAAATCACTGGAGCAAACAACAGCTGACATACGGCATATTTCTTCAAATACTGCTGCCATTGCTGAGAAAGGACAGCTTGCGCAATCAAAAGCAGACATTGGCCAAAATGAAATTTCAAATGTTCAGGCACAAATGGATACCATTCACCATTCGATTGAAAAAAGCGGAGAGATCATTCAGCAGCTGGACGGTCGTTCTAAACAAATTGAACAAATTTTATCCGTTATCACCCAAATTGCCGATCAGACAAACCTGCTTGCTCTTAATGCAGCAATTGAAGCTGCCCGAGCAGGAGAACACGGTAAAGGCTTTGCCGTTGTTGCTGATGAAGTTCGCAAATTAGCAGAGGAATCTCAACGGTCTGTCGGACAGATTTCCAAATTAATCGCTGAGATAAAAAATGATATGACTGAATCTGCGCAGTCTGTTGAACATGTGAAAACAGAAGCTGCTGAAGGTGTAAACATGATTCACCGCACCAGAGACGCATTTAAAGAAATTGCAGCCGCAACAGATGAAATCACTGCGGAAATCAGCGATTTATCAGCATCTGTTACCAACATTTCAGCAAGTACGCAAAAAATCAATGAATCCTTTGCCGCCAATACAACAGACATTAAAGAATCAACAGAGAGTACCCGGCAGGCGGCAGCTTTAACAGAAGAGCAATTTGCCGCAATGGAAGAGATTACTGCAGCCTCAGAAACGTTATCTCAATTGGCTGAAGAGCTTACGAGTATCATAAGTCAATTTAAAATGATTGATCAACCTGAAAACAGCCTATAATCTAGTATCAATATTTCAATTTGATAACGTTATTTTTTTAAAATGAATATTTCGATCTGCTAAAATTACGATTTCTGCAATAAACCTAAGGCAAAACAAAAAATTTTAATCTTTACACCCAGCCCTTTCTGCATTACTCTTGGAGCAGTTTTAAAGTTGCTGACGCGGGAGGTGATCATCACGAATGGACATTATAAAAACTTTACTTCTCGTAATAGTCGTCATAGCAGCTGCAGCTGTTGGCCTGATTAAGGGAGACTTTTTCTCAGACGATCAAAAAACGTCTCAAACAGAAGAATATGACGAAACACTGGCCTTCCCTTCTGAGCGTTATCCTGAGACAGCAAATCATATCAAGGACGCAATAAGTGAGGGGCATTCAGATGTGTGCACCATAGACAGAGACGGAGCTGAGGAACGCCGCGAACAATCATTAAAAGACGTACCTTCCAAAACAGGGTATGACCGAGATGAATGGCCAATGGCCATGTGCAAAGAAGGCGGTGAAGGGGCTTCTGTAGAATATATTTCTCCCGCTGACAATCGCGGCGCAGGCTCCTGGGTCGGGCATCAGCTGACCGATTACCCTGATGGCACAAAGGTTTTATTTACGATTCAGTAAACAGTTAAAAGAGGAGGAACAGCACATTGATCAAATCATGGAAGCCGCAAGAACTGACGATTTCATATCATCAATTTACTGTATTTCAAAAGGGTTCCGCACCGCCTGTCATCGATTGGACAGATGAAGCGATTGAAAAAGGATATGCGGAAGCGGACGAAGCCATTTCGTTTGAGGCACAGCGAAATTCAAAGGTATATATTCTTTTACGCCTTAACAGTTCAGAAACAGTTGCATCCTATGAAAAAAAAGTGACTGTTCCTTTTCACGTCACAACAGACGGAATTGAAATTGAAAGCATCATGTCCAAGAGGCTGTCCTTTGACCTTCCTAAAGGAGACTATCAATTCACATGCTACACTGTGCCGGCTGAGCTGTCAGATCTGCACGCTGACACTTATATCATTGATGCTGTTTCCGTCTAATGAAAAGCCCTGAGAGGAATACTCTCAGGGACTCTTTATACATTTTCTCCATTTGTCTTAATGACATCCTGATACCAATAAAAGCTTTTTTTCTTCAATCGTTTTAAGTCATGTTCATTCTCTTCGTCACGATTCACATAAACAAAGCCGTATCTTTTTTGATAACCGTTCAGCCAGCTTAACAGATCAGTAAATGACCAGCTGCAATATCCAATCAAATCGACTCCATCACTAATGGCCTGTCTGCATTGCTCAAGATGCGATTGCAAATAATCAATTCTATAATCATCATGTATAGTGCCTTCTTCAACTTTATCGAATTCTCCTAAACCGTTTTCTGTAATAAACACAGGAAGCTGATAACGTGTCGTAATACGGCGAAGCCCGATACGCAATCCTACCGGATCAATCGTCCAATCCCAGTTGCTCGTTGTTAGGTTAGGATTTTTCTTAGTTTTAAATAGTCCCGGCATCCCTGTTTCCTGATTGGTCCCTTTTTGTCCCGTCGTATTCATTTTCCCTTCTGAGACACCGTCGAGCGGATTTCGTTCGTAAGTAATCGTTTGATAATAGTTGACACCTACAAAATCCGGCTTCCCTTTGGCAAGCAGCTCCATATCACCCGGTTCGACTGTCGGCGCCCATCCCTGTTTTTCTAAATAGCGGAAAGGAATTTGCGGGTAGGTTCCCCAGCAGTACATATCCAGCCACCAATTATTCATAAATTCTTCAGCATTTTCAAATGCCGTAATGTCCTCTGGATGACTGGTTAAAGGGTATGCGGGAGAATAAGCAAAGCTTGGTCCTATTTTGCCTTCGGGCACATATTTTCTGAAGGACTCAATGGCTTTCGCATTTGCCAGAAACGCAATATGATTTGCTTCGTAAAATCGTTTTCTGTCCTTCACGCCAGGCGGATGCATAGCTGTTAGAAAGCCGTGATTAAAATTGTAGTTTTGTTCATTTAACGTTACCCAATATTTCACTTTCTGCCCAAAGCGTTTATAAAGAGTAATGCAGTAATGATTAAAATCCTCTATGATGTTTCTCGACTCAAATCCGCCATATTCGTCCATAAGCGCCTGAGGCAAATCCCAGTGATATAAAGTCAAAACCGGTTCTATGTTATGAGAAAGCAATTCATCAATCAGGTTATCGTAAAATGCCAGACCGGCTTCATTGATTTCTCCTTTTCCTTTTGGAAAAATACGCGGCCAGCTGACAGAGAATCGATATGCCTTCAGCCCCATCTCAGCCATCAGAGCGACATCTTCCTTATAACGGTGATAATGGTCAACTGCAACATCACCATTGGTGCCCTTAAACGTTTTGCCGGGGATTTTCGTAAACACGTCCCATACAGAAGGGCCTTTGCCATCTTCGTTCCAAGCTCCTTCAACCTGGTAAGCTGCTGAAGCCGAGCCCCATAAAAAATGTTTCGGAAAAGATTCTGGATGTTGATGGATCATTGTGTTAATCACTCCTGAAATATTTGATAAGCCTATCATAGGCTATGAAACGCGTTTCATAGCAACACGATGTTAATCCCGGAACAGCTCAGCTAATATTTTCTCTCTTTGTTCAAGAAAATATCTTGTTAACTGGACGTGTTCAGTGCTTTCGTATTCTGTATGATGAATACTGCCCCCGTCAAAGCTGAAAATGTCAGCATTCGGATAACCCAGCAAAATTGGGGAGTGAGTGGCAATGATGAACTGTACATTTCCGCCCTTCACTAAATCGTGTATGACTCTCAAAAAAGCTAACTGACGCGCGGGAGAAAGAGCAGCTTCAGGCTCATCTAAAAGATAAATAGCTTTTCCTTTAAAACGATGTTGGAACAGCGACATAAAAGACTCACCATGCGATTGCTTGTGCAGCGGCCTTCCACCATAGGAGAGATATGGCTGCGGAGCATCCCGTTCCACTTCATCAAGATGAAGAGAAAGCTGATAAAACGATTCTGCTCTTAAGAAAAAACCATTTGTGATCTTAGGAAGCCATGATAAACGTATGTAATCTCCCAAATGAGAGTCTGACTCCTGCAATTCATAGATATTATTACGGCTGCCGCCCGCTGTATTAAATTCACACTTATCAGCAATTGCTTCAAGCAACGTCGATTTCCCCGAGCCATTTTCCCCGACAAAAAAAGTCACTTCTCTGGTAAATGAAATGTCGTGTAATTGACTTACAGCAGGGATAGTGAATGGGTATCTGTTAAAGGACGGGATCTTATCTCTAAGGAGTGTTACTCTTTTTAAAAACATAGCTTCTCCTCTCGCGTTAAATGAATATATTAAGTAAAATCTTTTGAGCCATAAGAATGCGTTCTCATATTCCAAATTATATATTATATTGTCAGTATATTCTTTTTAACGGTAATGAAAAAGCACCCAACCTTAATTGGATGCTTACAGCCTAATGTCTCTTTTCAAATTTATGCGGATGAGGATGAGGCTTCGGAACAAAGCCGTTTTGTTTCATCATTTCAAAGTGTTTGACCATGTGATTTTTGATGTGATCTCCTCTTTCTTTAGGCAGAACTCCGTATTCTACATACTTTGAGATGACATCCTTGCGTTTTTTTAATATGTCTGCTTCCAGCTGTTCAATTTCTTTCTTTTGCTGTTCAGTCAGTGTAACGTTTGCAGGCGGCTGCTGATTCTGTTTTCCCGCTGCTTCAGCTGTGCCAGTTAAAGAAATAACAGCCGCGGCAATGAGCATTCCGATGATATTGACTTTCACTTTTTTCATCCAGTTTATTCCTCCTAGCTTTTTTCATATATTTTGCTTCTTTTTGGTTTTTTATGTATACAAAATAAAAAGAGCGAACCACTATTCGCTCTTTCTGATCTGTTCGTCCGTATATAGTTCTTCTTCTCCCGGTGATGCGTAAGTCACGTATGTTCCTGCGATAAAATCATGCAGCGTCCGTTTGTCTTCTCTCAGCCCAATCATAAAAAGGCTGACAATTAAGCCAAGCCCGAAGGTTATGCCGTAAACCAGTCCGGCAATGATGACTCGCATAATCATGGTAACCAGGCCGACCTGTGACCCATCTTTTTTTACGATTCTGATTCCGCAAATCCTTTTTCCGATGAGATAACCTTGCCAAAATACCGGCAGCAAAATAGAGTACAGCAAAACGACCAGGCTGATAATCATGCTGTCGTTCGGGTCTTTTCCTGTGATCAGCCAATAGATCAGCAAAAGGGGCACCGAGACAATAATGTAATCCAGTAATGAAGCTCCTAGTCTGATCCAAAATCCGGCCGGTTTATAGTTCTTCATGTAACTCCCCCATTATGGTTTCAATATGACTTTGATGTTGCCGTCTTCTTTCTTATCGAATATATCATATGCTCTAGGGGCATCAGCAAGACTTAATTTGTGCGTAATGATATCAGTAGGATCAATTTCTTGCTGCTCAACCATTTGATACAGCATCGGCATCAGATGAATGACGGGTGCCTGTCCCATCTTGACAGAGACATTGCGGGTGAAGAAATCGCCGAGCGGAAAACCGTCCGCTTGAGAAATATATGCCCCTGTCAGCTGAACTGTGCCGAACTTTCTGACTGCTTCAGACGCGGTGAGAATCGGGCTGATGGTTCCGAATTGGTTCGGCTTTTCAGATGTTTTTTCTTTCGACAGCGGGGTCCCGTCCATTCCGACACAATCAATAACGACATCCGCTCCGCCGTCCGTTTCATTATAAAGAAGCTTCCCGATCTCATCATGTTCTGTAAAGTTGAACGTTTCCACGCTGTTTGTCCGTTTTGCATGCTCCAGGCGATGAGGAACTTGATCAACGGAGATGACGCGTTTCGCTCCCTTCATCCAAGCGAATTTTTGCGCCATTAATCCAATCGGCCCCGCTCCCAGAATCAAGACGGTATCGCCTTTTTTCACTCCACTGTGCTCCACGCTCCAATATGCTGTCGGCATCACGTCGGATAGAAACAAGACCTGTTCATCCTTAAGCTCACTGTCGGCAGGAACTTTGAAGGATGAAAAATCAGCAAACGGCACCCGCAAGTATTCAGCCTGCCCTCCGGGAAAATTGCCGTTATCTTCAGAGAAACCAAATAAACCGCCGGCATCGGTATGCGGGTTTGGATTTGATTCGTCGCACTGGCTCTCCATTTGATGCTTGCAATAAAAGCATTCGCCGCACCCAATGTTAAACGGAATCACGACACGATCGCCTTTTTTTAGTGATTGAACCTCGCTTCCGGTCTCTTCAACTACTCCCATCGGTTCATGTCCGATAATATAATCCGGCGCAGCCGGAATCCCGTTTTTATACAAATGAAGATCAGAGCCGCAAATACCCGTTGCCGTAATGCGGATAATAGCATCTCTTGCATCCTGAATCCGTGGAGCTTCAACCTCTTTCACTTCCACATGCTCTTTCCCTTGGTATGTCAGTGCTTTCATCCTTGGCCAACTCCTTTTTTATGACTCCTTCCCTTCCCGGCTGGTTTTAAACTCGCAGCTTCATTTGTATACACAATTCGAACTTTTTGAAAACGCCATCAACATATTGCAACCCCTTATGTTCAATGCTATCTTTTTAGTTGATTAACAGATTGGGGGAAACATAGGTGAAATCATGTAAGCAATCAAAAGCCGTTATCTTTAGCTTTACAATGGCTTTCTTTCTTATACTGGCAGCCTGTTCCGGCAAAGATGAAGCCGGTTCCAAGCATACAGGCTGGGAGCAGATCAAAGAAAAAGGAAAAATCGTCGTTGCTACGTCCGGCACACTTTATCCTACGTCCTATCATGATACCGATTCAGGTAAGGATCAACTGACAGGCTATGAGGTTGAAGTTGTTCGAGAAGCGGTTAAGCGTCTCGGGCTCAAAGTCGAGTTCAAGGAAATGGGCATCGACGGGATGCTGACAGCGGTGAACAGCGGCCAGGTTGACGCTGCCGCCAATGATATAGATGTGACAAAGGACCGCGAGAAGAAGTTCGCGTTTTCTTCTCCTTATAAATATTCATATGGCACAGCCATTGTCCGAAAAGATGATTTATCAGGGATTAAAACACTGAAAGATTTAAAAGGGAAAAAAGCGGCTGGCGCAGCGACAACTGTCTATATGGACGTTGCCAGAAAATACGGCGCACAAGAAGTCATTTATGATAACGCGACCAACGAGCAGTATTTAAAAGATGTTGCCAACGGCCGCACTGATGTCATCTTAAACGACTATTACCTGCAGACACTGGCACTTGCGGCATTTCCGGATCTTAACATCACGATCCATCCTGACATCAAGTACATGCCGAACAAACAGGCCCTTGTCATGAAAAAAAGCAATACTGAGCTTCAGAAACAAATGAACGAGACGCTGAAAAAGATGAGCAAGGACGGCACTTTGACAAAGCTGTCGAAACAATTCTTTAATAAAGCGGATGTATCAAAGAAACTGGATATCGACGTTCAAGACGTTGACCTGTAATCAGACGCCATGATGTACAGCATTCAGTGGGAATATATTTTCAACACACAGCTGGCGATTGAATCGTTTCCTTATGTCATAAAAGGTATAGGGTACACGTTGCTTATTTCTTTTGTCAGCATGTTTGCGGGAACGGTAATCGGGCTGTTTATATCACTCGCCAGAATGTCTAAGATTGCCCTGCTGAGATGGCCGGCGCGTCTTTACATTTCTTTTATGCGCGGCGTTCCGATTTTGGTGATCCTGTTTATCCTTTATTTTGGATTCCCTTATATCGGCATTGAATTTTCTGCCGTTACGGCCGCTTTGATCGGCTTTAGCCTCAACAGCGCCGCTTATATTGCGGAAATTAACCGTTCAGCCATTTCATCCGTTGAAAAAGGGCAGTGGGAAGCCGCATCCTCGCTCGGTCTTTCCTATTGGCAGACGATGAGGGGCATCATTTTGCCGCAATCGATCCGTATTGCGCTGCCTCCGCTCGCCAATGTATTGCTCGATTTGATCAAGGCATCCTCGCTCGCCGCGATGATTACGGTGCCGGAATTGCTCCAGCATGCGAAAATTATTGGGGGCCGAGAGTTTGATTACATGACCATGTATATTCTGACCGCGCTCATTTATTGGGCCATTTGCTCCGTAGCGGCGGCTTTTCAGAATATCCTTGAGAAGAAATACGCGCATTATCTTTAAACAAACGTTTCATTAAAAAAAGCCGCTCCGCAGGAGACGGCTTTTTCCTATTGATTCAGCTTCCATTTAAATGGATCTTCAAACAGCGACCAATCGGAATCAAACTCATATTCAGTCAGCAAACATTGATCCAGCTCCTTCGTAATGGCGTCTTCATCCAAGTCTGTTCCGATAAACACCAGCTGCGTCAGACGATCGCCGAATTCCGGGTCCCAATCCTCTAATATTTCCGGCTCCTGCTGTTTGATTTGCTCCTGCTCAAGCTTCGGCATTGCCGCCACCCAATAAGATACCGGCTCAATCGTTACGGACGGGCCGGCTTGGGACATCAGAAGAGCGAGGCTGTTATGCGATGCGCACCAGACAATACCTTTGGCGCGGACAACATTTTTAGGCATTTGATCCATCCAGTGATAAAAGCGCGTTGAATGAAATGGCAGCCGTCTTTTATAAACAAATGAAGAAATGCCGTATTCCTCGGTTTCCGGGGTATGGGCTGCATGGCCTGCCGTCAGCTCTTTTATCCAGCCGGCAGATCCGTTCGCTTCCTCGAAGTTAAATAGCCCCGTATGTAAAATCTCCTGCGGCTTGACGTTCCCTTTGACAGCACGAATGAATGTAGCCCTTGGCTGCAGGGTGCGAAGGACTTTCTCAAGCTGTTCAAGCTCTTGCTCGCTGACTAAATCACATTTATTTAAGATCAGAACATCGCAAAACTCAATTTGATCGATTAACAGGTCGGCAATTTCTCTTTCGTCTTCTTCCCCAAGTGCTTCTTTGCGGTCCAGAAGGCTGTCACCCGACTGATAGTCATGCCAAAAACGGTTCGCATCGACCACTGTCACCATCGTATCTAACTCACAAAACTTGGTGAGATCGATTCCCAGCTCTTCGTCAATATAAGAAAATGTCTGGGCCACCGGGATCGGTTCGCTGATTCCCGTCGATTCGATTACGATATAATCAAACCGTCCGTCTTTTGCCAGCTTCTCCACTTCGACTAACAAATCCTCGCGAAGTGTGCAGCAAATGCAGCCGTTTGACATTTCCACTAGCTTTTCATCTGTTCTGGAAAGCCCGCCTTCCTGCTTGACCAGCCCCGCGTCAATGTTTACCTCGCTCATGTCATTTACAATAACGGCTATTTTTAAGCCTTCGCGATTTTGCAAAATGCTGTTGAGCAGTGTTGTTTTTCCCGCGCCAAGATAGCCGCTTAGTACTGTAACCGGAATTTTTTTCATTGTGATCATACCCTCTCAAAATAGAATCATTACGATTTAAATGCCGTATGTGTAATGGTGAATGCCGCTTTTCGCGCCCCGGAAATATTTCTCGCTGTCGGCCCGATTTCAAGTTCCGCAAAGGCACCCATCACGTATAACCCGTTCCCCATTGCAAATCCTTGCCGACAATCGGAAAGCCGCAGCCGGCAAAAAGCAATTGCTCTGCTTGCGCTGCTTTTTGAACCCACTCGAATCGGCTGATGTCAGAGGCAAAGCCTGTTGCCAGCGCGATATGTTCGAATGTGTATGACGATTCATTTTTCTTCAGCTGTATCTGCAGCCGGCCGTCAGCTGTTTTTTGACATGATATCACTTCATCCTGAATGACCTTTATCCTGCCCTCTTCTCTATAGACAGCAAGCTTTCTTGAGATGTCCTTCGGGAAGGAGCCGCGATGTCTGGCATTTGTGATCCATTGTCTTCTCTTTTGATAGTCTGACGTTTTGCTGAATCTTTTCATATACTTCGGGCCAAGCCAGCCCGGATCACTGTCAAAATCATAGGTGCGGAACGGATCCCTCACGAACATCGTCACGTCGCGCCCGTCATCTGAGAGCTTTATGGCGTAATGAGCCGCCGTGATCCCTCCGCCCACAACTGCCGCTTTTACGCCTTCCTGTTTTAACCCTTGCACATCCCTGTCAAACACATGATAAATGCCGTCATTCTGAAATGGCTGTGCCCACTCCGGCCAGCAAGGCTGTTGTGAAAAACTCATGGCTAGTACAACTCTTTCGCCCCTGATTGTTTCGGAGGCATCTGTCCTCACTTCCCACAATCCGTTTTTTCTTCTCAAGTCTGTCACCATGCCTGTCTTCCACGCCTGATCAATATGTATCTCATCCAATACAGTTTCACAATGCTGATTAAAAAGCGATAAAGAGGGGCGCTTATACCTCCCGAAGAATACCTCCGGCCACTGGCTTTTATCCGCATACGTTTGCAGGCTGAACGGCTCGGTATCCATGTGATGGACCGATGGAGAGCGTAAATCATTCATCCGAATGCGGGCCGTATTTCGCTTCCAGCACTCAAGGGGCTGTTCATGAGGATCAATGACCGCAAGATCATGGATAGACACCTTTCCGCTCTTCACCAGATACACAGCCAAGGTCGACCCTTGAATTCCGCCGCCGATGATAAGCCATTTATACATAGGAGTAACTCCTTTCCGAACAAAACGTAATTATTACGATTTAAATCGTATGTTCTTTTTTCCTTTTTGTCAACTGCTTTCTATTCAGCTGATCACAACTTTTGTGTGTTCAGGTATGTTTTCGTATATCCATTTCGCATCTGGAATGGATAGTCTGATACAGCCATGGGATGCTTTTGCCCCTAATTTTTTTGCTTCCTTTTCAATGACTTTTTTGTCCTTTGTCATGGGTACGCTGTGAAAAAGAAATTCTCCATGGTTTTTCCATGAGACCCAGTATTCCGCCCCTTCCTGATATCCTTCAGAGAAAAACCATTCTCCCCGTTCAGGCTCGATATGAAATGTGCCTTTCGGTGTGGAATCATCATGGGTTTGATCGAGTCCTGATGAAACGATCATGGTATAGATGGTTTTGCTTCCGGCATTGATATAAGCCTTCTGCTGTTTCACGTCCACATCAATCCAGACATTTTTCAGCTGCTTGATATCGGGGTATTCTCCGCCGGAAGGCTTTGTCCAATCAATGCTTGTTTTCTCTGCCGCTATGTGTTTGTCTGTTTTCTTCATTTGAGCTCCCGCTTTCTCGTCCGCATGATAAGAACAGGCTGACAGCAGAATTGCCGGCGCAAAAACAGCAATTAATAAGAATGAAAGTTTCATAGTCATTCCTCCTGTTTCGAAAACCTAAGCTTCGCATAGGCATCGTGCAGATGAATTGATTCTTCATTTCTGCATTCAATATCAAAGGCCGACACCCATTCAAGCTCATATAAGTCTGCTGCAATGAGACGGGCCAGATCCTCAACAAATCTGGGATTTTCATATGCGGTTTCCGTTACGGCCTTTTCATCCGGCCGCTTTAGCACCGGGTGCAGTCTCGCGCTGGCATTTGATTCTGCAACGTGAAGCAAATCGGCTTTGACATCGACTGGGAGCAGTGCCGCCGGATGAATATCGGCCAAAATGCTGACCGTTCCTCTCTGATTGTGGGCACTGTATTCACTGATTTCCTTAGAGCAAGGGCAAAGAGTCGTTACTTTCGCCGAGATACCGGCCCGCTGTTTAAACGGCTGATCTTCGTGATAGGTGACAGACATCAACATCTCAGCATGCATCAGCCCCGCTTTCTCAAGCATTGGACTCTTTCTTTCGAAATACCATGGAAACCGCACTTCGACGCAAGCCGAGATTTGATCCATGTTTTCTGCAAGCTCTTTCGTAAATTGCTGAAGAGAAGAAAATGTGAGAATCCAGCCGTTTTGATGATAGCGTTGGAGCTGCTCTGTTAATCGGCTCATATTGATGCCTTTCTGATTCCGCTGCAGGCTGGCGGTCATGGTAAAATTCGCTGCTGTCGTTTGCTGACAAGGCTTCATCGCTGAGGCAACAGTGACCGGGTGAGACACATTGGTGACACCTACTTGCTGAATATCAAAAAAATAGTCTTTTCTGATATTCTGAAGATCCTTCATGTTCTCCTTTTCCACAGGCTTTTGCCCTTTCACGGGACTGACCGACCCAAAATATCGAAGACGCTCCGTTTTTTCCGGGAGCAGAATGTGTTGTTCCAATCAGAAAACTCCTTCCGTTTTAAATCGTAATAATTACTATTTATTATGATTGTTTCACGAGTTAAAATCAAGAGAAAGTTGAAAACAGCAAAAAAAGACACGCGCAATCGCGTGTCTCCCATCCAACATCAAACATCCGCCGGGCTGCTTTCCGCGCTCCAGCTTTTTCTCCAGTAATATCCTGCGGCAATCACAAGCACAAACGCCAGCAATGCGATACAGGAAAACGTGATAAATCCGATGGCATATGTGCCTGTCATCTGTTTTAATGACCCTAAAATGTTTGGCAGAAAGAACCCTCCGATGCCTCCTGCTGCGCCGACGATCCCCGTCACCATTCCGATTTCTTTCCGGAAGCGCTGCGGGACGAGCTGAAACACTGCTCCGTTGCCCATTCCGAGTCCCATCATTCCGACAAATAAAAGGATGATAACCATTGAAAGAGACGGCAGACTGCTGACTCCGGCCATGCAAAGAGCCACGATGACAAACAGAACAGAAAGAGCCTTCGTGCCCCCGACTCGATCTGAAATCCAGCCCCCTACAGGCCGGAAAAAACTGCCCGCTGCTACACATAATGTGACGAAATCTCCCGCGTGAATTTTTGACAGCTGGTATTGATCGACGAAGAATATCGCCAAAAAGCTGGACAGCCCGACAAATCCTCCAAAAGTAACGCTGTACAGCAGACAGAAAAACCACGTTTCCTTTTGTCCGAACACCTGCAAGTAGTTTTTGAGCGGCTGCGGCGCCGGTTGTTCAGGAGAATTCTTCGCCATGAAAACAAATAGAATAAAGACGATGATCAGAGGAAGAAGCGCAATTCCCATCACACTGTGCCAGCCGAACTGCTCTGCAAGCCGGGGGCCAAACAGTGTCGCAAACAAGGTGCCGCTGTTACCCGCACCGGCTATCCCCATCGCCAGTCCCTGCAAATGAGGCGGATACCACCGGCTTGCCATAGGAAGCGCAACAGCAAAGCTCGCGCCTGCCACGCCAAGCAGAATGCCGATCGCGTAAAGCTCAGTCAGCGTACGGCCGCCAAAAGTTCCCCAAAGCAGCGGGATCATTGTCACCAGCATTCCGGTCACAGCTGTTTTTTTCGGCCCGATTCTGTCCGTTAATACGCCTAATATGATCCGAAACACAGATCCCGATAAAATCGGCACAGCCACGATAAGCCCTTTTTCAAAGGGAGACAGGCCAAAATCCTGAGAAATATAAACACCAAGCGCCCCAAGCATAACCCATATCATAAAACTTACATCAAAGTATAAAAACGAGCAGAGCAAAGTGGACGGGTGACCGCTTGTTTTCAGTTCCGACAGCTTCATAACATTCCCCTTTCTTGACCCTACAAAAATTTCAATTTTCTGAATTAAGAATATATGACCTTATTTTTTCGGAAAAGACATGTGTAAGCTAATGTGACACGTTTAATGCGTTAACTGAGCATTGTGCCATAATTTTTGATAGGAGAAAAACTTACAAGCTGAGGCAAAGGAGGTCTGGCAAATGAAGAAACAAAGATTAATTGTAGCAGGGAACGGAATGGCCGGAATTCGCTGTATTGAAGAAATATTAAAGCTTCATCGTGACATGTTTGAGATTGTCATTTTCGGCAGCGAACCGCATCCCAACTATAATCGCATTCTCTTATCCTCCGTTTTACAGGGGGAGGCATCGCTCAATGACATTGTGCTGAACAGCAGTGAATGGTACGCCAAGCAAGGCATTACACTTTACACAGGAGAAACAGTCGTTCAAATCAACACAGACTTGCAGCAAGTCATCACAGATCAAAAACGCAGCCTGTCCTACGACAAATTGATTCTGGCAACAGGCTCCTCCCCTCATATTCTCCCCATACCCGGGACAGACAAAGAAGGTGTTTACGGCTTTCGGACAATAGAAGACTGCCAAGCTTTTATCAGCATGGCGGAACGTTATCAAAAAGCAGCGGTCATCGGCGCCGGCTTATTAGGCCTTGAGGCGGCTGTCGGCCTGCGGCATCTGGGCATGGATGTCAGCGTCATTCACCACTCTCCCAGCATTATGCAAAAACAGCTCGATCAAACAGCGTCTCGTCTGCTGCAGTCTGAGCTGGAACGAAAAGGCTTAACCTTTCTTTTAGAGAAAGACACAGCATCCATTACAGGAGGCTCCCGGGCAGATGGTATCCGGTTCAGAGACGGAACTTCGATAAAAGCAGACTTGATTGTGATGACGGCTGGTGTAAGACCCAATATCCAATTGGCTGCATCAGCAGGAATCGCCGCAAACCGCGGCTTCATCGTCAATCAATTCATGCAGACGAGCAAACCGAATGTGTATGCCGTCGGGGAATGCGCCGAGCACAACGGAATGGTATACGGATTGGTCGCGCCTCTTTATGAACAAGGAAAAGTCCTCGCTCAACACATCTGCGGCGCTCCATGTGAAGGATATCGTGGCTCTGCCCAATCTGCAGCCCTAAAAATAGCGGGAATTGATGTGTGGTCGGCAGGAAAGGTGCACGAAGACGCAGGCACGACGAGCATTAAGCTTCATGATGAACATGCCGGCTGCTACAAAAAAGTCCTCTTTGAGAACGACAAACTGGCTGGTGTAATTTTATTCGGAGACACACGTGATAAACAGCGGCTTCTCGACAGCCTGCTTAAACAAAGAGACATTTCCATTGTCAAAAAGCAGCTGATCGAACCGGATCAAAGCGGCATTTCATTTGCATCCATGCCTCCCACTGAACCCATTTGCCAATGCAACTCGGTGACAAAAGGTTTGATTGAAGAAGCGGTGCACACGAAAGGCTTAACAACGGTCGAAGAAGTTAAGCAGTGCACAAAAGCATCCGGCTCTTGCGGAGGCTGCAAGCCGCTCGTTGAAGACCTTCTGAAATACATGGAAAGCAGCGAATATACAGAACCAGCCGGCCAGCCTTCGTTTTGCGGCTGCACTGATTTGACGGAAGATGAAGTCATCGCCGAACTGCACCGATGTCATTTCCCCGATCCTGCTGAGGCAATGAATCAGCTTGGCTGGAAAACGAAAAACGGCTGCCGCGTTTGTGTTCCGGCGCTTCACTATTACATGGAATTGCTGCAGCCTGGGTATATCCAGTCTCCTGAAACATCGCCCAAGGATACATGCACCCTCATTCCGCAAATGTACGGCGGGCTGACAAATGCAAAGGAACTCAGAAACATCGCAAACATCATCGAGACATACGGCATCCCCAATGTTTCAATAACTCACGGCCAGAGGCTGAAGCTTTCCGGAATCCGGCCGAATGACCTTGCAAACATCAGAAAAGAACTGCACATGCCAGTTTTCACTCATCAGCACCGCCGCTCGCTGCAAAGTGTCATAGCATGTACGTGCGGGGAAGATCGCTCTATTCAAAAGCTGGCAAGCCATATCGAAAGACATACTGACATGCTTTCCATGCCCGATCACATATCCATCAGCTTGTCGTGTGAAAAAGACTGCACCGCCGCTGCTATACAGGATATCGGCGCCATTCGAACACAAGAGGGCTGGGACATTTACACTGGCGGCATCCGGGGAGGGCATGCCCGTGCCGGAATGCTGTTTTGTGTGACGGATAGCGAAGAAAATACTGCCATTATGATGAAAGGCCTTCTTCAGTATTATCGCGAAACGGCTCACTACGCAGAAGCGGTTCATCAGTGGATTGACCGCCTCGGCATCATTCATATCAGAGAGGTATTATTTGAACAGGATTTGCGGACGCAGCTGCTGGAAAACCTTCAAACTGACCTGTCATTGATACAAGATCAGCCTATACAGGCTGGCGCACTTAAGAAAGGATGAGGCATTTTGACTGAACGACTGCTTAGATATTTCCGCGAAAAACAGCAAGACGTCCAATCAGAAAAAACATACGACACCCAATGTCCGTTTTGCAGCATGCAATGCAAAATGCAGCTTGTGGAACAAACCGTCGTCACACGGAAAAAGTATACAGCCATCGGCATCGACAATCCCACGACACAAGGCCGTTTATGCTTGAAAGGGATGAACGCCCACCAGCATGCCCTGCACTCCTCCCGCATCACCCGGCCGCTGCTCAAAAAAAACGGTGAGTTTGTGCCTGTTTCCTGGGCTGAAGCGCTGAACTATATAAAAGAGCAAGTCACCCTGATCCAAGACAAACACGGTCATGATGCGATGGCTGTCTACGGAAGCGCCTCGATTACGAATGAAGAGGCTTATCTGTTAGGAAAGTTCGCACGAGTCGGCTTACAGACAAAATACATCGATTACAACGGCCGGCTCTGTATGTCCGCCGCAGCAACCGGAGCCAACCAAACATTCGGAGCAGACAGAGGCTTGACGAATCCCTTAGCGGAAATCCCCCACACCCGAGTGATCATTTTGGCCGGCACCAATATCGCGGAATGCCAGCCGACCATCATGCCGTATTTTGAACAAGCGAAAGAAAACGGGGCTTATCTCATTGCTATTGACCCCCGGGAAACAGCGACGACAAAAATAGCTGACCTTCATCTGAAAATCAAACCCGGAACAGACGCAGCCCTTGCCAACGGTTTAGTCAAAATCATCATAGACGAACAGCTGATAAACGAAGACTTCATTCGCACGCGCACAAACGGATTTGATGAGCTCAAACAGCATACCGGCGCTTTAAATCTGAAAGACATCGCCGAACAGACAAGTGTTCCTTTAGAGCAAATACGAAAGGCCGCTATGAAGTTTGCCAAGGAAACGTCCGGCATGCTGTTTACAGCCCGCGGCATTGAACAGCAAACCGACGGAACCGCAGCTGTGAAAGGCTTCTTAAATGTGGTGCTGATCACAGGAAAAATCGGCAAGCCTTACTCGGGCTACGGAGCGATCACCGGCCAGGGCAATGGGCAAGGCGCCCGAGAGCATGGCCAAAAAGCAGATCAGCTTCCCGGCTACCGTTCCATTGAAAACGAAGAACATCGGGCTTATATTGCAAAAGTGTGGGGAGTCAATCCGGATGAGCTCCCGCGAAAAGGCGTCTCAGCCTATGAAATGATGGAAAAAATCAACGATGGAGACATTAAAGGGCTGTTTCTAATGTGTTCCAATCCAGCAGTCTCCAGCCCAAATGCCAACCTTGTCAAACAGGCGCTGTCGAAACTGACATTCTTTGTTGCGATCGACTTGTTTCTATCTGAAACTGCGAAATTCGCTGATGTCATTTTGCCCGCATCCTCTTACTTAGAAGACGAAGGCACGATGACAAATGTCGAAGGCCGCGTGACATTGAGGGAAGCGAGCCGCCCCTGCCCGGGAGAAGCAAAGCATGATTGGCAGATCATTTGCAAAATCGCGTCCGTTCTCGGAAAAGGCCGTTATTTTTCCTACACGTCTGCGGAGGATATCTTTAACGAATTGAGAGAAGCGAGCCGCGGCGGAATCGCCGATTATTCCGGCATCACATATGACAGGCTCAGACAAGAAGGCGGGATTCACTGGCCGTGTCCGGAGCCTGATCATCCCGGAACCGGGCGCTTATTTGAGGACTCATTTGCACATCCGGATCAAAAAGCGGCATTAAGTGTGATCCCAAACGAACCCGTTGTTCCAAAAGATAAGCCGACCGCCGAATATCCGTTGTTTTTAACGACCGGAAGGGTTATGTCTCATTATTTAACAGGTGTCCAAACGAGAAAAAGCGCCTCTTTGGCCGCAAGACATTTTGAATCATTTATGGAAATCCATCCGAAAACAGCAGCAGCCTACAATATCGAAGACCGCGTTCTCGTGAACATCGAATCTACTCGCGGAAGCATCACCGTCCGCAGCAAATGGTCAGAACACATCAGAAAAGACACAGTATTTGTTCCCATCCACTGGGCGGATGCCCAAAACGTAAATGATTTGATTGGCGACAGCCTAGATCCAGCGTGTAAAATGCCCGGTTTTAAGGTATGCGCCGTCCGAGTCAGACCTATTTAAAATTTTCATAAAATTTTTAGAAATTTTCGTATTTTTTGTTACATTTTATAACATGCATCTTAAATATTTCTTTTCGCTGTGCTACGCTGGAAAAAACATTGATAAGGAGCGGATCATCTGATGGGAAAAAAACAGCTAGTTCTTGTTGGTAATGGAATGGCCGGGGTAAGGGCCATTGAAGAGATACTGAATGTTTCAAAAGACGCATTTCAAATCACAATTTTTGGCTCCGAACCGCATCCCAACTACAACCGAATCCTTTTGTCAAAAGTGCTGCAAGGCGATACAGATATCAAAGATATTACGTTAAACGATTGGAACTGGTACGAAGAAAACAATATACAATTGTATACC
Organism: Bacillus sp. PAMC26543; assembly: GCF_014250375.1. Taxonomy (NCBI): domain Bacteria; kingdom Bacillati; phylum Bacillota; class Bacilli; order Caryophanales; family Bacillaceae; genus Bacillus; species Bacillus sp. PAMC26543. The sequence goes on from NZ_CP060193.1 coordinate 3,788,376, forward strand.
AATGAAACAGTTATTAAAGTGGACACCGAAAACAAAACCGTCATCACCGATGCAGACAGAATACAGCCTTATGATGAACTGATCCTGGCTACGGGTTCTGTCCCTTTTATCCTGCCGATTCCGGGTGCAGACAAAAAAGGCGTCACAGCTTTCCGGGACATAAAAGACACAGACACGATGCTCGCCGCGTCAAAACAATATAAAAAAGCAGCCGTCATTGGCGGAGGCTTGCTTGGCTTAGAAGCTGCGCGCGGTTTGCTGAATCTCGGTATGGAAGTCTCCGTTATCCATCTCGCTCCCTTCCTGATGGAACGCCAGCTTGACGCAACGGCCGGACGCCTGCTGCAAAACGAATTAGAAAAACAAGGAATGACCTTTCTGCTTGAAAAGCAAACAGAAGAAATTCTCGGAGATGACCGGGTCGAGGGCGTCAGATTCAAAGACGGCACAAGTGTTGAAGCCGATTTGGTCGTCATGGCCGTCGGCATCCGTCCGAATACAGCGCTTGGGGCCGAAAGCGGAATTCCAGTCAACCGCGGCATCATTGTCAACGATTATATGCAAACCGAAATCCCGCACGTTTATGCGGTCGGTGAATGCGCCGAGCACCGAGGAATCGCATACGGACTCGTGGCGCCGCTCTATGAACAGACGAAAGTGCTCGCTAAACATATCTGCGGTGTTGAAACGAAACCTTATGAAGGCTCCGTTCTCTCCACTCAACTGAAAGTATCAGGAGTCGAGGTCTTTTCTGCCGGTGACTTTAACGAATCAGACGAGAAAAAAGCGATTAAGGTCTTTGATGAACAGGATGGCATTTATAAGAAAGTCGTGCTGCGAGGCAATCAGATTGTCGGAGCCGTTTTATTCGGCGACAGCAGTGAGGGCAACCGCCTGTTTTCGATGATTCAAAAAGAAGCAGATATCTCTGAAACCTCTAAAATCTCAATTTTACAGCCTCTCAACCAAGAAGCCGGCACAAGTCTAACCGCTGCCATGAGCAATGATGAAATCATCTGCGGCTGTAACGGTGTGTCAAAAGGAACAATTATTCAAGCCATCCAGGAACAGGGCTGTTCATCAACAGATGAAATCAAAGCTTGCACCGGCGCGTCCCGCTCATGCGGAGGCTGTAAGCCGCTCGTAGAAGACATCCTTCAGTATACGCTGGGATCAGACTTTGACGCATCAGCCCAAAAAGAAGCGATTTGCGGCTGCACCTCATTGTCGAGAGACGAGGTAGTCGAAGAAATCAAAGCCAAAGGGCTGTCACATACAAGAGAAGTCATGAACGTGCTCGGCTGGAAAACGGCAGAAGGCTGTTCCAAATGCCGTCCGGCTCTGAACTACTACTTAGGCATGATCAATCCGTCCAAATATGAGGATGACAGAACATCCCGCTTTGTTAATGAACGGATGCACGCCAATATTCAAAAAGACGGAACCTACTCTGTCGTACCGCGGATGTACGGCGGTGTAACCAACTCTCAAGATCTTCGCAAAATCGCTGATGTCGTCGACAAATACGAGATCCCGCTCGTCAAAATGACAGGCGGCCAGCGTATTGACTTGATCGGCGTGAAAAAAGAAGACCTGCCAAAGGTATGGGCCGATCTTGATATGCCGTCAGGCTACGCGTACGGAAAAACACTCCGCACGGTAAAAACATGTGTAGGCGAACAATTCTGCCGCTTCGGCACACAAGACTCCATGGCCTTAGGCATCGACCTTGAGAAAAAATTTGAAGGACTCAACACGCCTCATAAAGTGAAAATGGCCGTATCTGCCTGCCCGCGAAACTGTGCAGAGTCCGGCATTAAAGATCTTGGCGTTGTCGGCATCGACGGAGGCTGGGAGCTGTACGTCGGCGGAAACGGCGGAACCCATTTGCGTGCCGGCGACTTGCTGATGAAGGTGAAAACAAATGAAGAAGTCTTGGAATACGCAGGCGCTTATCTTCAATACTACCGGGAAACGGCAAACTACTTAGAACGCACGTCCGCATGGCTGGAGCGCGTCGGTTTATCCCATGTCCAAGATATTTTAAACGATCCGGAAAAACGGCAGGAGCTGAACGGCCGAATGAATGAAACGCTCTCTGTCCACAAAGATCCGTGGAAGGACTTCCTGGAAGATAAACAAACCTCTAAAGAATTATTTGAAAATGTCGTGACCACATCATAATGACAGAAACAAACATTGAGGAGGAATGGACATGGTGAACAAAGACGTCACAAAAGTATGTATCGGAAAAATCGAAGAATTGCCTGAACAATTAGGAAAAACAGTGTATATTGAAGATAAGGCGCTTGCGGTCTTTAAGCTTTCAAACGGCAGCATCCGCGCCATTGAAAACCGCTGTCCCCATAAGGGCGGCGTCCTTGCAGAAGGTATCGTCAGCGGCGAATATGTCTTCTGTCCGATGCACGACTGGAAAATCTCCTTGGAAGACGGAATCGTTCAAGAGCCGGATCACGGCTGTGTCAAAACATACGAAACGCTGATCGAAGGAGAATACGTTTATCTCGTATATTGATCAAAGACCGGATCACTTTCAAAGTGATCCTTCATTTTTTACAGTGACGGAAGGATGACATGATCATGAAAAACGGAATCGTATATTTTGTGGGCGCCGGACCTGGAGATCCAGGGCTCATCACCATAAAAGGAAAACAGGCGCTGGAGGAAGCGGATGTCATTTTGTATGACCGGCTCGCAAACCCAAAGCTGCTCGAATACGCATCACCAGACTGCCAGTTCATTTATTGCGGAAAACTGCCGGACCGCCATTTTATGAAACAAGCAGAGATCAATGCCCTGCTGATTGAAAAAGCGTCGGAGGGATTAACCGTTGTCCGTTTAAAGGGCGGAGATCCCAGCGTGTTTGGCAGAGTCGGCGAGGAAGCAGACGCTCTCCACCAGCATGGCATCCGCTATGAAATGGTGCCGGGCATCACGTCGGGAATCGCAGCGCCGCTGTATACGGGAATCCCCGTCACGCATCGGGATTTCGCTTCGTCTTTCGCCATGATTACCGCACATGATAAATCCTTAAAAGGAACGCCGAACCTTGACTGGGAAGGGCTTGCCCGAAGCGTTCAAACGCTTGTGTTTTACATGGGTGTCAAAAACCTTCCATTTATTTGCCAGCAGCTCATCGCGTACGGAAAATCTCCTTCTGTCCCTGTCATCGTGATTCAATGGGGGACGTGGGGCCGCCAGCGGAGCGTAAAAGGAACGCTGCAGGATATCCATCAAAAAATACAGGAACAGCAAATCACAAATCCCGCCATTATCGTCATCGGTGATATTGTAAACGTTCAAACACACAGCTGGTTTGAAAGCAAACCATTCATCGGGCAGCATATGATGATAGTCACTCATGGCGAAGATGAGCATACGCTGGCAGACAAGCTGCGCGATTATGGTGCCGATGTCATCGAATGGCCGAAATGGCGGACTGAAAAAATGCCTGCCAACGAGGATATTCTAGGACAGATCAGCACCTTTGAGGATATTTTCTTCACATCACGCCGTGCGGTTTGCGAATTTTTTGAAGCACTCGCGTCCAAACGAATCGACATTCGCCAGCTGACCGCACGCCTGAGTGCAGCGTCAGAAGCAGGAAAGGCAGAGCTTATAAAACGCGGCTTCATCATATCCGAGCACCATCACAATTCACCTAAAAAGCTGATTGTCGGCAGCCGTCATTCAGTAGAAGAAATGCAGAAATCAGAGTCCTGTTTGAGCTATATCACCCATGAAAACGTCATAGATGAGCGATTCACCAGAATGACCGAACGGACGATCAGTGAGTCTCCTCTACACATGATCATTTGCCCCGGCAAGCAGTCCGCTCAGCAATTGATCAGCGCAGGAGAAGAAATCGGCATTTCACCTGAACCGTCAGCAAACCGCCCCCCTGTCATCTGTATAGGCGATGGCGCGCCCGCCGCTGCATACGGGTTTACTGCCGTACAAGACCAAGAGCAATTATTTGCGTTTATACAAAATGAGCAAGTGGAGAAAAAGCTCCTCCACAGCTGATGATAAAGCCCTTTTCCAAAGGGCTTTTTTTATTTATGAACCAATTTTTTGTGGTGGGTGGAATACATCGCCATATTTTCCGCCTGAGGGTCCAGATAAGATTTCACACTGTTGACGGCAGTCGGGCCTTCCGTAAAACCGCCGGCAATCAATCTGAGCTTGCTTTCATAATACGCCGCGTCCCCCGCAACAAACACGCCCGGAAGATTCGTCCGCATATGTCTGTCAGCTTTAATCCGGCCTTCTTCAATCTCGAGACCCCAATCCTTCATCGGGCCGAGATCAATTTTAAACCCATGATTAATAATGAGCTCATCAAGCTCGATTTCCTCGGTATGTCCAGACTCAGCATGACAAACGGTGACGCTTTCGATGCGTTCTTCAGTGCCGCTGAGATGTTCCAGCCGATAAGGAGTAAGCACCCGCACAGATGACTGCTTCATTTTTGTCACACTGCTTTCCAGTCCGCCGAATTCCTCCCTGCGGTGCACGACAGTAACAGACGCCGCAATCGGTTCCAGCTCATTAGCCCAATCGACCGCAGTATCTCCCCCGCCAGAAATCACGACCCGTTTGCCTCTAAACGCATCAAGCTTCTCCACTTTATAATGAAGATTTTTTCCTGCATATCGACTCGCATCCTGGCTGTCAAACTCATTGACCTCCAGCGTGCCCATGCCGACAGCCAAAATAACGGTTCTTGTATAGTGCTTCTCCCCCTCAGAGCTAGTCAGCACCATGGTTCCGTCATCCAGACGCTCAAATCCGGTCACTCGCTGATTCAGCACAATATCAGGGTCAAACGTCGCCGCCTGCTCCTTCAGCTGTTCGATCAGCTGCTCCCCGGCAATCCCCGGTATCCCGCCAATATCGCGAATGATCTTCTCAGGGAAAAATAAAGACACCTTGCCCCCGAGCCGCGGCAAAAACTCGATCACTTTCGTTTTCAGCTCCCGCATGCCGCAGTAAAAAGCCGTAAACAGCCCGATCGGCCCCCCGCCTATAATCGTGACGTCATACACCTCTTGATTTTCAGCCATCCGTCCTGCCTCCCGTTCCAATCTATCATTAACGTTATATCATTTAATTGAGAATGAATATCAATACAAAGTATATCATATTTCCCGAGCCTGTGTTCAACCATTTCATCGGCCCTGAATAATAATTCCCGCGCATGATGTTTGCCGCAAAGGTGCCGCAGTTCACCAATGGATTTCTTAGAATCCTACACAAGGTGAAACGATCCTTCCTCCTCCTCCGTCAAACAATCAGTGCCTTTTTTCGTGATATAATCAGAGGCAGCTTACCATGAGCGGAGGTTTTATTGTGACAGCACAATCGTCTTTTCTTCAGCTGAATTCTATTTTTATCAGTATTTTAATAGAAGCCATTCCGTTTATTCTGATTGGCGTCATTTTGTCCGGAATCATCCAAATGTTTGTTTCTGAAGAAATGATTGCAAGGATCATGCCGAAAAACCGGTTTCTCGCAGTCTTATTTGGTGCGCTTGCCGGCATCTTATTTCCCGCCTGCGAATGCGGCATTATCCCGATTACGAGGCGGCTTCTGCTAAAAGGAGTTCCTCTGCATGCAGGCGTTGCTTTTATGCTGACTGCTCCTATCATCAATCCCATTGTTTTGTTTTCTACGTATATTGCATTCGGGAATAGATGGAGCGTTGTCTTTTACCGGGGCGGGCTGGCGCTGGCCGTTTCGGTGATCATCGGCATCATCTTATCCTATCAATTTAAGGATAACCAGCTTTTAAAGCCTGATGAACCCGGGCATCGCCATCATCATCACCACACCCTGCTGCAAAAGCTGGGAGGGACCTTGCGTCACGCCATTGATGAATTTTTCTCCGTGGGGAAATATTTAATCATCGGCGCCTTTATCGCAGCTGCGATGCAGACGTACGTCAAAACATCCACTCTGCTTGCGATCGGACAGAATGATGTATCATCTTCCCTCGTGATGATGGGCCTGGCGTTTGTCTTGTCGCTTTGTTCAGAAGTGGATGCATTTATTGCATCTTCCTTCAGCAGCACATTTTCTTTAGGCTCGCTCATCGCCTTTCTCGTCTTCGGTGCGATGGTTGATATTAAGAATCTCTTGATGATGCTCGCGGCCTTCAAAAAACGATTTGTTTTCCTGCTGATTACGTATATTGTCGTGATCGTCTTAGCGGGATCACTACTGGTAAAGGGGTGATTGGATGTTTCGTCTATTGGTGCTGATGGGATTTACGTTTTTCTTTTATCATCTGCATACCTCAGGAAATCTAACAAAATATATCAATATGAAATATGCCTATCTTTCCTTTATTGCGATCTTCCTGCTGGCCATTTTGACAGCTGTTCAAGCGTATTTATTTATCAAATCGCCTGAAAAAGGCGGGCATCATCATGACGATGATTGCGGCTGCGGCCATGATCATGACCATGAACAAAACAAACCATTTTATCAGCGGTATTTTATTTATCTTGTTTTTATTTTCCCTTTGGTGTCAGGCATCTTTTTTCCGATTGCGACGCTTGACTCATCCATCGTCAAAACGAAAGGATTCTCGTTTAAGGCCATGGAAAGCGGAGATCACTACTCCCAAACCCAGTATCTGCGGCCTGATGCCAGCCTTTATTATGCGCAAGACAGCTATGACAAGCAGATGAAACAGCTGTATAAAAAATATTCTGGTAAAAAAGAGATTTCTCTGACCGATGATGATTTCTTAAAGGGTATGGAAACCATTTATAACTATCCGGGTGAATTTCTCGGCCGTACGATTGAATTTCATGGATTTGCGTATAAAGGAAACGCGATTAACAAAAACCAGCTTTTCGTATTGCGGTTTGGCATTATTCACTGTATCGCTGATTCCGGCGTTTACGGGATGCTTGTGGAATTTCCGAAGGACATGGATATTAAGGATGATGAATGGATTCATATCAAAGGCACTTTGTCCTCAGAATACTATCAGCCATTCAAATCCACCCTCCCTGTCGTGAAAGTGACGGACTGGAACACCATTAAAAAACCTGATGATCCGTACGTTTACAGAGGATTTTAATTGAAGACGAAACCAGTACAAGTACTGGTTTCTTTTTTATTTCTTTTTCATCAGCATCAAATCAAGATAGAGCTGGCATCGCGTTCTGAAATCGCTTAAATCGATGGATGTCATTTCAAGAATCTGTTTGATGCGGTAATTTAATGTGTTTTGGTGAATAAACAGCTGTTCTGCGGCTGGTTTTGTTTTGCAGTTGTTGAGGAGATAGATTTCCAGCGTCTTCAGCAGCTCGGTGCTGCTTTCTTGGTCTTTCGCTTTTAGTAAAGCCAAATCCTTATTCTCGTATTCCAAAAAGTCATTTTTCTGTTCAATGCTTTCTAAATAACGATAGATACCGAGCTTCTCATATTCATATGGAATGTTTTCCTGGTTACCGGTTATTTCTGCGGCTTTAATGACTTCCAATGCTTCTGTATAGCTTTTGCCAAGCTTTAAGATGTGGTCATATTCGTTTCCGATACCGATATAGATAGGGGTAGGAATTTTTTGAAAGTGAAAATGTGTTAACAGCTTGTTAATGAATTCAGCAGCTGCTGAGGAGGCGGAGCTTTTTTGGGAAAAACTCGCTACGACGATGACAATATTTGATTCTATCGTTAAGACATGACTGACTTTATCCCGCAAATTCAGGTAAGACCTGATATTTTCCTTTAAATCTTCCACCGCTTCCCCATCCCCATTCGCGGCGTGCAGGATGACAACTGAAAACACAGAAGGCAGCACGGTGTTGATTCTCTCAGCTTCGCGCCTGAGCTCCTTTTCAGAAATAAATTGCTGATAGATAGCCCGTTTGATGAGGTCCTCAGCTCTTTCTTCCTTTTCCTGTTTCAGCTTGTTCGCTTTATAAATAATTTTTCCGACATGGAAGGAGGTCTCGTACAAAAAATCGAGCTCTTCGTCTGTCAGATCACGATCCAGTTCCTGAATCCAGATGTAGCCCATGACTTCCCCTTTATGCTTCGCACTCACGACTACTCTCTGATTTAACCCAATGCTCTCAATTTTATTGACGCGAAAAGGCTCAGGTTCTGTTTTCAGCTTTTCAATGATCCCGTCCTTCAAAAACCTCTCAAAAATCTGAACCGGACACTTTTTTGAAAAAATAGTCTGCTGGTTCGCAGAATCAAAATGGTTAATATAGTAAGAATTGTAGGCTAACAAAAAGAAATCCGCGCTTTCCAGTATCACTGGTTTTTGCAGTTCATAGCTGATAAAGTCAATCAGCTTATCAACATCTGAAAATGAAAAAACTCTCTCTAAAAGCTCTTCCATACCTTTTTTCTCCTATACTTTTTTTACTTTAATCATATCCATACGGGGTCTTTTTGTATAGAAAAAAATACGTTTGTTTCCAAAAGAAAAAACAGCGGTCTTAAAAGGAGAAAAGAGGAAAAAGGGATATCCCCTTCCTCCTCCTTTCGATCTTTATTGTGACATCGTATCTTGGTAGTCTTTAAACTGGTCTGTCACATCTTGTGACGGAGCCTGCGTCAATACGCTGACGATATAGACAGATAATAGACTCGCAGCAAAACCAGGTATGATTTCATACAGAAAGCCCGAAAGACCGGCATTCGCCCAAATGATTACAGTCGCTGCCCCTACAATCATGCCGGCGAGTGCCCCCCATTTGGTCATTCGTTTCCAAAATAAACTGAGCAGTACAACTGGTCCAAAAGATGCACCGAAGCCCGCCCACGCGTAGCTGACCAATCCAAGGATGGTATTGTTTTTCTCCCATGCCAGAACTAACGCGACAATTGAAACAGCCAGCACAGCCAGACGCCCTAAAAACACCAGTTCTTTATCAGAAGCTGAGCGCCGGAACATCGACTTATACAAATCCTCTACCAAAGAGCTTGATGTGACAAGCAGCTGGGAGGAAATCGTACTCATGATGGCCGCTAAAATCGCAGAAATCAGAAAACCTGTGATAATTGGGTGGAACAAAATGTTTCCTAATTGAATAAAAATCGTCTCCGGGTCCTTCAATGTCATGCCCCGCTGATGGTAATAAGCGATTCCGCCCAAACCTGTCAGCACTGCGCCGGCTGCCGAAAGAATCATCCATCCCATTCCGATTCTGCGCGCTCTTTTTATCTCTTTGACAGACGTAATCGCCATAAAGCGCACAATGATATGCGGCTGGCCGAAGTAGCCCAAGCCCCAGGCAAACAATGAAATGATGCCAAGAACACTGGTTCCTTTAAAAATATTAAACATATCAGGGTCCACAGAGCGGATCTCAGCAGTTGTTTCACCTATTCCCCCGGTGTGGAAAAACGTAACGATAGGAACGAGAATAAGTGCTGCAAACATAATGATCCCCTGAACAAAATCTGTCCAGCTGACAGCCAGAAAGCCCCCAAACAGGGTGTACGCGACAACAACACCAGTCACAATCCACAAGCCGGTGTGATAATTCATCCCCAAGATGCTGTTGAATAAGACGCCGCCGGACACCATTCCGGACGATACATAAAATGTGAAAAAGACTAAAATGACAATTCCTGAAAACAGTCTGAGGAGCTTTGTTTGATCTCCGAAACGATTTTCAAGAAATCCGGGAATCGTAATCGAATTCCCCGCTTTTTCTGTATATGTTCTCAGCCGCGGCGCGACGTAGAGCCAGTTTGCCCATGCTCCAAGGCAAAGCCCGAACACAATCCAAACGCCGCTTAGTCCAGTTGAAAACATGGCGCCCGGAAGCCCCATCAGCAGCCAGCCGCTCATATCGGCAGCTCCCGCACTGAGAGCGGTTACAGCCGGACCTAAGGAACGTCCTCCCAGCATGTAATCCGTCAGGTTTGACGTACGTTTGTAGGCAAAGTAGCCGATCAGCAGCATCCCCGCCATATAAATACAAATTGAAATAATCAGCTGTGTGTTTTCTATGGCACTTCCTCCTCTTTTTTATAGTATATGGATGAAATGGACACCCCCGCAGGGAGGATGCCCATTTAGTCCCGCTTTAGAACATTTCACTGATTGTTTTTGCCTGCATGTGCAGTGCCAGGTAATCAGGACCGCCGGCTTTTGAATCTGTGCCGGACATTTTGAAGCCGCCGAACGGATGGTAGCCGACGATGGCTCCTGTACAGTTGCGGTTAAAGTACAGATTTCCAACATGGAATTCTTGTTTTGCACGCTCAATGTGCTTGCGGTTGTTTGTGATCACCGCTCCCGTTAAACCGTACTCAGTATTGTTGGCCACTTCTAATGCTTCATCAAAGCTTGATACTTTAGAGAAAGCGACAACAGGCCCGAAAATTTCTTCCTGCATGAGTCTTGCTTTCGGTTCAAGGTCAGCGAAGATCGTCGGTTTGATGAAGAATCCTTTTGAATCATCACCAGTGCCGCCGCTTACTAATCGGCCTTCCTCTTTTCCGATCTCAATATAACTCATAATTTTATCATAAGAACCCTGGTCAATGACAGGTCCCATGTAAACATCTGCGCTGTCAGGGCTAGCCGTTACTTTAGATTCTGTAATTTCAATAACGCGCTCTAATACTTGATCATACACTTTTTCATGGACAACAGCACGTGAACCCGCAGAACATTTTTGGCCCGCAAAGCCGAATGCAGATGTAAAGATGGATTGAGCCGCCAATTCAATGTCAGCATCCTCATCCACTACAACTGTATCCTTACCGCCCATTTCAGCGATAACACGTTTTAAGTGCTGCTGGCCTGGCTGAACTTTTGCCGCACGTTCGAAGATTCTCGTACCGACTTCTCTTGATCCTGTAAACGTGATAAGGCTTGTTTTTGGATGATCAACAAGGTAGTCACCGACTTCCGCTCCGCTTCCAGGAACAAAGTTGACAACGCCTTTTGGCAGACCGGATTCTTCAAGAACCTCAACGAATTTCGCAGCAATGACAGGCGTTGCGCTCGCAGGTTTAAGAACAACTGTGTTACCGGTAACGATCGGTGCTACTGTTGTTCCCGCCATAATCGCGAACAAGAAGTTCCAAGGCGGAATAACGACTGTTACGCCAGTCGGCGTGTATACATATTGGTTTTTCTCGCCTTCACGGCTGTTGACCGGTTTTCCTTTTGCCAGTTCAATCATTTGGCGTGCATAATATTCCATGAAGTCAATCGCTTCAGCAGTATCAGCATCAGCCTCGTTCCAAGGCTTCCCTGCTTCTTTCACGAGCAAAGCGGAGAATTCATGCTTTCTGTTGCGGACTTTGGCAGCCGCGCGGAACAGGACAGCCGCTCTTTCTTCCGGAGACGTGTATCTCCACTCTTCAAAGGCTTTAGCCGCAGCTTCAATTGCTTGCTCAGCGTGCTCTTGAGAAGCTTTTGAGACTCTGCCGACTACCTCTTCTTTATTAGCCGGGTTAATGGAAACGATCTTCGCTTCTGTTTCCACTCTTTCACCGTTGATGACAAGCGGATAGTCTTTTCCTAAATATTCGTTTACTGTCGCAAGCGCTTTTTTAAACGCTTCTACGTTGTTTTGGTCTTGGAAATTTGTGAATGGTTCATGTTTGTAAGGTGTTGTCATTGTAATCTCTCCTTTTTTACTTCTTCGTCATTCCTTTGAAAGCAAATGCAATGTTTGACGGACGTTCTGCCAGGCGTCTCATAAAGTAGCCGTACCAATCCTCTCCGTAAGGCAGGTAGACTCTCATGTTATAACCTTCTTTTACGAGGCTGAGCTGGGTTTGCGACCGCATGCCGTACAGCATCTGGAATTCAAACATGTCATTGGAAATGCCGTTTTCCCTGGCAAGCTGCTTTGTATAATCGATCATTTTATCGTCATGTGTCGCAATCGCTGTGTAGTGACCATTTAAGAGCTGCTTTCGGATGATTTTTTTGTAGTTCTCATCGACATCGCTTTTTTCCGGAAAAGCCACTTTCTCTGATTCCTTATATGCTCCTTTTACAAGACGAAGGAACGGTTTCAAAGAATCCAAATCGTCAATATCGTTTTCCGTCCGGTACAGATAGGCCTGTAACACCGTGCTTACATACTCGTATTTCCTTCTGAAATCCTTGAAAATATCAAGCGTTTTCTGGCATCTGACCTCGTCTTCCATGTCTATGGTGACCATGACTTTATGCTTCTCGGCCGTCTGGACGATTTTCGTCATATTTTCATACACCAGATCCATATCTATATCGAGACCTAAAGACGTCATCTTTAAAGAAACGTGTGAGTTCAGCTGCTGATCCGCAATGGTCTCAATGGTTTGGATGCATTCTTCCGTGCGTTCCCTTGCGACCTCGGCGCTGTTCACAAACTCGCCTAAATGATCGACAGTAACTGACAAGCCTTGGCTGTTAAGCTGTCGAATGGTCGGGATTGAACTGTTAAAATCATTCCCGCCGATAATTTTACCCGCTGCCACCCGGCTTCCCCAGTTTCTCGCCATCTTATTGAGAAAGCCGCTTTTGGATAAAAACAAGAAAAAATCTCTTGTGATCACTTCCAACCTCAACACCCCGCAATCTAAGAAGTATTTGTATGAGTTTATTGTAAATGGACAAAACCTTCGTTCGCAATATTCTCAAAATACAAAGATTCTGATTATTTTTGTGGGTTTCTCACAATCAGATAGTTAGAAAGTCGGGGGACTTCCTGTCGAAATATGGAGAGAGGAAGCGACATGAAACATCAGCTTCCTCCATCATTCCACACTTCTTCAACAGTATTCAAAAGCAGACGATTCAACTCAGGAGTGATATCTTTTTTGATGATTTTCAGCGTTTTCGCCGCTTCCATAATCCTTTCAATCTCCGTTTCAATGAATTGGTGAATCACATGAATTCTTGCTTCTAGATCCAGTTCTTCACCTTTTCTTTTGCGCTCAAGCAAGGTTTCCATCTCTGCTCTCAGTTCGGGTTCCGTAATCAATTCATTCATCAAAACAGTAAAATCCATCGACGGAATGGTTCCGTGCTTTTCAATCCACTTACACGCCAGTATCGGCCGCAGCACGTAAAAATACTTTTTGATTTTCACCTCTTGCCCTTGCAGGTAATCCTTGACGTTTCTTTTTGCCATATTGATATAGTGATACACACTGGCTTCAGGCTTAAACGCTGTGCTTCGCAGCTTTCTCAGCTGCTCTGCGGTCGTAAAAGCTTCGTAATACAAAATGTCTGAGGACAGCCACTCAAGCAGCGGAGGGTTTGATTTTTTGAAAAGACGCAGCGTTTTTCTCAGTTCCCAGCCGCTGATATCCAGCAAATCGTGGATCGGCTCTTCAATGACATCCCGCTCCTGCTCAATTGAAAAATACCACTCCTTTTTCGGCACATAAATAAAGCGGACATCATAATCGCTGTCTTGCGACGGGAATCCCCAAGCACGGCTCCCTGATTCAACGGCATACACGATTTTAACGCTGTATTCCTGCTCAATTCGTTTTAGTTCATCAATGATTCTTTGTTTCATATATATTCGTCTCCCGTCTTTTCTCATTCCGGCTGTTTGCAGAAAAAAACCGCCCGATGATGCGGCGGCTCTTCACGTCTGTCAGCCTTTAAGATGCTGCTTAAAGAACGCAAGCTTTTCCGTTTGAAAGGCAGGGATATACTCATGCCCAAAGTAGCGGTACACCTTCAGCTCTTTTTCTGTCTCCAGATGGTTATAGGCCGCAAACACAGTAGAAGGCGGCGTAACCTTGTCAATCAGCCCGATCGACATCAGTACAGGCACCTTCACCCTGTCAGCCAGATTCATAATATCGAAATACGTTAGTGTATTCATGGCCCGCTCTTCTGTTTCCGGGCTGCCATTTCTTCTGAAGAAGGAATTGATTTCGAGATACGGCTGTTCAAGCGCCACATCGATGGCCCGATCGAAATCGCTTAAATAAGGATAATCAGCAACAGCGGCTTTCGGAATATCTGACAGAGCCGCGGCCGCAATGGTTAAGCCTCCGCCCTGGCTTCCGCCCGTCACGCCGATTCTCGTTTCGTCGACTTCATCAAAGCTGCTGATGACTTCAAGCGCGCGGACGGCGTCCAAATAAACTCCCCGGTAGTAGTATGTATCTTTATCAAGAATTCCTTTCGTCATCCAGCCCAATGCGTGTCCGTGCGGAGAAATACTGGTATCCTCGCTGCCCTGCTGGCCGCGGACAAGCATGCCGAACGCAGCGTATCCGTGCAGCGCCCAATTGACCATTTCATGAATGTCTCCGTCATAGCTTGCATTGTAGCCGTGATATTTCACGATCGCCGGATGCGGGCCTTCTTTGTCAGGCACCGCATACCATCCGGCAATGCTGGCATTTCCAAAACTTTTATATGTGAGGCGGTATACCTTTACCCCGTCAGCAGGATAATCAACCGGCTGTAAGTCAGGAACTGCTGAAACTTTGGCAAGCTCATTCAAAGAGGATTTCCAAAACTCAGAAAAATCTTTTTGGGCAGTTTTGTCAGGCTTATACGTTTGCAATTGGTCGAGCGGCATATCGAATAGTTGCATTTCCGATTATTCTCCTTTGTTTAATAAGATTTAGTTTATTCTATACTATCACGTTTTGAATCTATTTTCTAAATTTTTTAACATCTGTTTTCTGATTCAATCCCTCGACGTGCATTTGATCTTGTGATGTATATCCTTCTATCCTTGAACACCAATTCACTCTTCTTGATCAAACGTTTGTTTAACCGATTCCCGGCTCAGTTCTATAAAGGCCTGAGCGGTCAGACTGACATAGCGGTTCTTTAAAAATACAAAAACCAGAGTGCGTGAAGGCGCGGATTCAAGAGATAAATAGATGACACCCGGGTCTTTGTCTCTTTTGACCATATTTGGCGCCAGTGTTACCCCCAAACCGTTTGCCACAAGGGATTGCGCGGTTTCGATGTGGCTCGTTTTAAACGCCGCGTGTGGCTTAAAGCCGCTTTCCGCACATAGGTCAAGTACCGTCCGGCGAAAACCGTAGCCCTCCTTCAGCAAAATAAAAGGAACGTGCTTTGCCATCTCAAGCTGCACGCACGGCGGCCGGCTCCCCTCTCTTTCCAGCGCTTTATCAATCAGTGCAGTCATTTCGGGCGGCATCCACCTTTGTTTTTCCTTTGGTACGGCAAGAACGATCGGCTCCGTCAGCAAGGGTTCGATGGAGAGCCTCTCATCCTCGATCGGCAAGGATAAAACAGAAAGATCAACCTCACCCTTTGCCGTCATCTCCTCTAAGGCAGCTGGGTCTTTTTCGATAAGCTGAACCTCCACACGGGGATAACGCGCCAAAAACTGCTTCAGCAGCGGAGGAAAAATATATCTCCCTGTTACAGCCGGAATTCCGATCGAAAGCTTGTGTCCCAGTCCTTGAGAACGCTCCTGCATCTCCCGCAGCAAGTCATCCCTTGATCGAATGATGTCCTCAGCCTTTTCAATAAAACGGCGGCCGTGCGGTGTCAGCGTAACAGAGCCGTGTGACCTGTGAAAAAGAGTAAGCCCAAGTTCCATCTCCAGCTTTTTGATTTGCTGGCTGAGAGAAGGCTGGGCGATATGAAGGTGCTTCGCCGCTTTTGTAAAGCTCTGTCGGCGGGCAATTTCCGCAGCATATTCCATCACTTTAATATCCATTTCAGCCTCCATAGGTTGAAACTATCGAATTCATCATTTTTATACCTTGGACGAATCATAACAGACATTGCTAACATAATCCATATCACCACCAAAAATGAAGGAGATGGTTCACTTGCCAAATGAAACTCCGTTTTCGAAAAATGCTGAGATGTACCGTGATGAGAAGGTATTTGCTGAGGGTGAAGATTTAGCGATGCTGATCAAAACTGCGGAATGCCGTGCAGAGCAGCGAGTGCTTGATGTCGGAGCGGGAGCGGGCCATACAGCGCTGGCTTTTGCCCCTTACGTCCAAGAATGCATCGGCATTGATGCGACGCAAGAAATGGTTGACGTTGCTTCATCTTTTGCGAAAGAAAAAGGCGCTGGCAATGTACACTTTCAGAAAGGAACGGCAGAGGAGCTTCCTTTCCCTGACGATTCATTTGATGTCATCACCTGCCGATATGCGGCTCACCACTTTTCCAATGTTCATCAAGCCGTCAGTGAAGTTGCACGCGTGCTGAAAAAGAACGGGCGGTTTTTCCTGGTCGATCACTATGCGCCTGAAGCTCCTGATCTTGATGAGTTTGTCAATGATTTGAACCGGCTCAGAGATCCTTCTCACGTACGCGAAAGTTCATTATCGGAATGGCAGTCAATGTTTACGGCCAACCAGCTTGGCTATGAAGAAATCCAAAAGTGGAATTTGCCGATTGAATACAACAGCTGGATCAAACGAGGCGGAACCCCCGCCGATCGGGAACAGCGTATCATCAGCCATTTGAACAACGCGTCTGACGAAGCCCGTGACACCTTTTGCCTCGAATTGAATCAAAACGGAAAGCCTGAATCCTTTTGCTTAAAAGCGATATTGATCCAAGGCGTGAAGCGATAAAAAAAGCCGTGCATACGGGACTGACCCCCGTTTTTGAGACAGGGATCAAAACACCTTTTAAACAGCCAATTGCCGATAGCTTATCGGTGATTGGCTGTTTAGTTTCGTTTGAATACGAATGTTGTTATAATAATAAATGTATTCTTTGACAGTGCGTTCTACGATGGCGGTCGTGGTTCGATTAATGCTGTTAAGATAGAACGTTTCAGACTTTAGTGAGGAATGAAACGATTCGATGGAGGCATTATCAGCGGGCGTCCCTTTGCGGGACATGCTCATGGTAATGCCTTTTGTTTTAACAGCTTTCTGATACTCATAAGATGTATACACAGATCCTTGGTCACTATGTAACACGCAGTTCTGAGGCAGTGTTGGCAGTTGATCAAGTGTGTTTAAGACAAAGTCTGTGTCCTGCTTATCTCCAATCGTGAAAGCAATTACTTCTCCATTGTATACATCCAATATACTGGAAAGGTACAATTGTTTCTGTCCATAAGGCAAATACGTGATATCCGTTACTAGTTTTTCAAGAGGATGATCGGACTGAAAGTTTCGATCTAATATATTATCAACCACGGCATATGGCTGCCCATTCTTCTTGCGCTTTTTCACCTTAACCCGGCACTGCCACTGATTTTTCTGCATGATACGCTGAACCGTTTTATGGTTAATACGCATTTCCTTTTTTAATATAGCTGTAATTTTTCGATATCCATATCGATACTTGTGCTCTCGGCACAACGTGCCGATTTGTTTTTCCAAATGGCGCTTGGGATGATCTTTCATCAGGTTCTTCTTCCAACGATAATAAGACGCTCGTGAGATACCTAAATGAACACAGATATTCTGTACGGTCATTGTGCCGTGCAATACTTCTACAAGTTCGACTGACGTTTGGCTATCAACTTCCTTTCCAATTCGTTGTACTTTTTTAAAACTTCATTTTGTTGTCTCAGATAACGGTTCTCTGCCTGCAGTTTCTCTAATTCGGAAGAATACTCCGGACCTTTTCCGTAAGTGTATTGCTTACCAACAGGCTGTTCAAATCGATGTGTATCCCCAGCTTTATGCCATCTAACCCATGTCTGAACCTGCGTCTTATTCCTGATATTCAATTCCTGCATGATCTCTTTCATAGGCACGCCTGCCAATCTCATTTCTACAGCCTTCTGTTTGACTTCAATCGGATAACTCATTCTTGTTCCCATACAAAAAACACCTCCAAGTCTTATTTCGGATAACAACTATCCGTTTTCAAACTTGAAGGTGTTTTTTATTTGTCTCATCTTATGGGGTCAGTCCCTACCGCACGGCTTTTACATTGGCTGATAAAGATCCCAACCGATTTTTAGCGTCTCCACAATGTAATCTGCAATCTCTTCAGGAGCAAGGTTGTCTGTTTCCACTTTTGAATTGTGCTTGTCATAGATGACTTTTCTCTCGTTAAACAGCTGCTCCATTTCATCCATTGACCGGTTATGCAGCACCGGACGGCTTTCGATCAGCAAATCCGCGCGCTGCTTCCAGTTCTCCCAAGACAGATCGAGGTGAAGCACCAGACAATGTTCGAGACAGCACTTTCTGATTTCCTCTTGTTTAAAAGAGCCTCCGCCAAGTGAGACAATTTTAAATCTTGTATGGTGGCATAGATTCAGGATATATTCTTTTTCTGTTTTACGGAAAAAGTCCTCACCTTTTTTTTCAAACATCTCAGGGATCGACATGTTGAAATCCTTTTCGATTTCTTGGTCAATATCGATAAAATCTCTATATAATTTCTTAGCGACCAATTGGCCGATTGTCGTTTTTCCTACACCCATGAATCCAATCAGGACGATATTTCTTTCTCTTACTGGGATGGCTCGTTTAGCGTTCATCTTCGGCGAAATCCTCCTAAGGAATGAAAGTTTATCTTCATTATATGCTGATTTTGCGAATATTTATATAGATACCGGCTCAGGCGTCCTCTATTTCATTAAGCTTTCCTACAATAAAACATAAGAAAACGCAATGACCTCCGTGATGCAGAATAAAAGATGTAACATGACGAAACGTCGTTTTTGAGCAGTCGGCTCCGTTTCTTTTTTGCGTTCAATAACCTTCTTTTCCGGATGACATTCATTGTACAACATTTTCAGAAATAATTTAATACTTCGACGCAAAAAAGCATTAAATGATTAAACGTCCTTCCTCCCTCTGCGTTTATCCGTTTTTCAACAGGGAAAAAGATGACGGGAGGGATGTGAGATGAAAATAAGCTTTTGTACAACCGGATGTAAAAAGCAAAATGTAATGGACGTCATTTCCTTTGCGAAGGAGCAGTCCTTTGACGGGATTGATTTGTGGTACGGCCACATCGAACAGTATGAACAGGACTTCGGGCCGCTGGACGGCCTTTATACCCTGCTGCTGCAGCATAAACTGAAGGTGCCCGCGGTCAGCTTATACACCGATTTTGTGACACAAGGAGAAGAAGAGACAAAAGAAGCAGTGAGAAAAGGGCTTCGGGCGGCGAGACAGCTTCACAGCCCGCTTATTCGCGTATTTGCCGGCAATCAGGCGTCAAACAGAACGTCACCGGAAAAATGGCTGCGTGCGGTTGAACAATTCCAGCAGGCTGCGCAAATGGCAGACGGCTATGAGGTGAATATCGGTCTGGAAATTCACTATGATACGTATGCCGATACACCTGAAGCTGCTTTAACATTTTTGAAGGATGTCGGCCATCCAAGACTCCGAACGATTTTTGACGGGTCAAATCTGCACGTGAACCGAATTGACCAGCTGCCCGCTTTAGAAAAAACCTTTCATACGAACAGCCATATCCATTTGAAAAACTACCGCTGGAACTTTGATAACTGGTATCTGAGCGAGCCAACTCCGATTTTTCAAGGAGATCTCGATCAAAAAGCATTTTTAAAAGAGCTGATGAACAGACAATATGATGGTTTTGTTTCTCTTGAGTATTTTGGAGAACATGCCTTTACGCATATAAAGGAATCGCTCCGCGAATATACGTCTGTTTTTTCCCGCTGACTCTTCGATCGAAGGGTCTTTTTTTGTATCATAAACAAAAAGGGGGATATCATGATGATCATTTGGATAAATGGGGCTTTCGGTTCCGGAAAAACACAAACAGCGTTTGAACTGCACAGAAGGCTGAAATCGTCTTACGTATATGATCCTGAAAAGATGGGATTTGCGATGCGTTCGATGATACCGCCGGATATCGCTGAAGATGACTTTCAAAGCTACCATCTGTGGCGGGAATTCAATTACAGCATGCTTTCCTATTTGTCAGATACATATCAGGGCATCATCATTGTGCCCATGACCATTACGAATGATCAATACTTCGATGACATTATCGGCAGGCTGAGACAGGATGGCCGGACCATTCACCACTTTACCCTGCTGGCTTCAAAGGAAACATTGCTGAAACGCCTGCGCACCAGAGCGGAAGGAAAAAACTCCTGGGCCGCAAAACAAATCGACCGCTGCATCAACAGCCTGTCTGATAGCCTCTTCACAGAACATCTCCATACAGACCAAATGTCTATTCAGCAGGTCGCAGAAACGATCGCTGCCCAAGCAAATCTGCCGCTTGATCCTGATTCGAGAGGCAGCCTGCGAAGATTCACTGACAGATTGATGGTGAAGCTGAATCATATCCGCATCAAATAAAAGACGTTTTGAAATCATGTCCCTGATACATGCAAATGGATCAATAAATAAAAAGCCCACTCCAAGAGTGGGCTTTTATCATATTATTTCCACCAGTCATCAAACATAGAAGCTGGGACCTGGCGCTTATGCTCCGTCACGCTGTAGCGTTTCTCCAGCGCTTCTGACGCCTTTGCCGATACTTCTTTTCCTTCGAGATAATCATCAATCTCATCGTAGGAAATGCCAAGCTCAGTTTCATCAGACTGCTGCGGCTTTTCATCCAGCAGATCGGCAGTCGGTTCTTTTAAGTATAAGCGTTCCGGTGCATCCAGCTCTTTCAGCAGGCTTCTTCCCTGACGCTTTGTTAAGCCTGTCAGCGGCAGGAGATCTGCGCCTCCGTCACCGTATTTCGTAAAGAAACCAGTCACGGCTTCGGCCGCATGGTCTGTTCCAATCACAAGAAGGCCTTCTTGGCCGCCGATCGCGTATTGAGCAATCATTCTGGTTCTCGCTTTTACGTTTCCTTTATTAAAGTCTGTCAGCTTATCGCCTGTCTCTTGCTGATATTGATCCGCAAAAGCGCTGACTGTTGATTGAATGTCAAATTTCCATGATTTATCCGGCTTGATGAATTTCAGAGCGAGCTGGGCGTCATCTTCATCCTGCTGTGTGCCGTGCGGAAGACGGACCGCAATAAATTGAGCGTCTCCGCCCTCCTCGCGAATGCTTTCCACCGCAAGCTGAGCAAGTCTTCCCGCAAGTGTTGAATCCTGTCCGCCGCTGATGCCAAGCACAAGTCCTTTAGCGCCGGTTTTCTTTACGTATTGTTTTAAAAAATTGACTCTGTCCTCAATTTCTTGCTTTGGATCAATTGAGGGCTTCACATGTAATTCACGCATAATCTTTTCCTGCATGCTCATCCCAATCATTCCTCCTGTACATTTTCGCTTGTTTCTTACTGTTCATTTCCCCGAATCAATGAAAATGAATCATGACTGTTATGTATCCATATTAACTATAGCACAGGTCTTATTTCATAGTGAATAAGAGAGATCAGCTGACTTCAACCCGTATGGACGTCACACTGTCGCCATTGCACTTTCCTTTTTCAATCGGGCAGGAAGAAAACGCGACAACCAAATCCATCTCCGCTCTGAGTCTGACGTAATCCCCGGCATTTGACAGCGGCGTTTCCACAGACAGATTCCCCTTCTCATCCAGAACGGTATTCATAAAAATCGCAAACGGATAATGCATATGCGGCTTCGGCACGCCGAACTGCTCAAGCGCCCGGTTCATATTGTCATAACACGTATCCTGGAACTCGTCCTTTTGTTTTCCGTATAACAGCCTGTTCATGTCAGGACGGCAGGCCGGCAGAAGCAAGTCATGCTTGCCGACTGTATCCTCAATGAGCGTTAGCATCGGTTTATACAAATTAGAGTAAATATGATCGTTGACCTTCACATGAATGGAATGATTGGCATCAATGGTCGCTCCCTGATCAAGATGCTCATAAAAATCCTTTGCGTGGTACGCCACAAAATCAGCAACCTGCTGCCCCTCTACATCAACCACCTTCAAAATCTGGCCCTTTTTCAGCTTCAGGCCGAGCCCTTTCTTCGGCTGAACGATATATTGCTGTGTCATCCGCTTCGCTCCTTTTTCTATTAGTATGAGCGTTTACCATCGCCTCCATGTAAAAAGAGGCAAAAATCCGATGCATATAAGCCTTGCGCGGGTTGCAATCTAACCTTAGATAAAAGGGGTTGAATGTAAATGAGTCAAACAAAAAAAGACCAAGAAAAAGGAAATCTGGCTTGGTGGCAGCTTTCATTAATCGGGATAGGATGCACAATCGGAACAGGATTTTTTCTCGGTTCCAGCATCGCAATTGTGAAAAGCGGATTTTCCGTTCTGCTTTCATTTCTAATTGGAGCGATCGGCACTTATTTTGTATTCGAACAGCTTGCCAAACTTTCGGCAAAACACCCTGAAAAGGGCTCGTTCTGTTCATATGCGAGAAAAGCGTTCGGCAGGTGGGCCGGCTTCAGCAATGGCTGGGTGTACTGGTCATCTGAAATGCTGATTACCGGAAGCCAGCTGACAGCCATTTCGTTATTTACGAAGCATTGGTTTCCTCAAGTGCCACTGTGGGTATTTGCTTCCATCTATGCTGTACTTGGGCTTCTCATTATTTTTACCGGACTTTCTGTTTTTGAAAAAACAGAAAACGTGCTGGCAGTTATCAAAACAGCCGCTATCTTCATGTTTATCGTGATTGCCATTCTGGCTTTGTGCGGCATATTATCAGGCGGAAAGCCGGAGGTGCAGATTCCGAATGAGACGAAAGAATTTTTCCCATTCGGAGCTATGGGACTGTGGACAGGCCTGATTTATGCATTTTACGCGTTTGGCGGCATTGAAGTCATGGGGCTCATGACGGTTCATTTAAAGAAGCCGGAGGAAGCCTCAAAATCAGGAAAGCTGATGCTGGCAACGCTGGCGATTATTTATATCATTTCAATCGGGCTCGCTTTGCTACTAGTTCCTTTACACAAGTTTACAGAACAGGACAGCCCGTTTATTACGTCTTTAAAAGGATTTCATCTCGAAGTGATCCTTGATATTTTTAACGGCATTTTTATTATCGCGGGCTTCTCGACCCTTGTCGCTTCACTCTTTGCCGTGACAACATTGCTTTGTACGATGGCCGATGACGGCGACGCGCCGAAATGCTTTACTCTAAAAGAAGGCAAAAAAATATGCTGGCCCGCGCTCGGATTAACATTTGCGGGGCTTATCGTGTCTATCGTACTGTCTTTAGTGCTGCCTAAAAATATATATGAGCACATGACAACAGCGGCCGGGCTTATGCTTTTATACACTTGGCTGTTTATCCTGTTCTCCAGCAAAAAGCTGACCGATCCGGCAGCCATGGCGAAAACGCAAATTTATCTGGCGACAATTCTGATCGCGGCGGCTGTGTCCGGCACGCTGTTTGAAAAATCAAGCCGACCCGGATTTTTTGTCAGCTTGGGATTTTTAGCTGTCATTGCCGTTGTCACCTTGATCTATCAAAAAAAGCAGGGACACAAAGACCGCCCTGCCAGCTCGTGAACTATTTCATTTTGTTAAACATGTTCTTTAAATATGAAAACGGGCATTTTGATACCTGTTTTTCATCATCCCGGAGAAAATACTGTTTCCATTCCCGGTTATCCTTTCCTCCGTACCAGCCTAAATGCGGATGAATCGGAGCTTGATCATAAGCCTGTAAACGGGATCGGATCAGCCTGCTCATGTTTCGGCCAGATGTGGTTGAACCATTTAGATCTTCAAACACCCATCTTGGCTGGAACGTGATCATAAAATAAGGAAAGCTTCGGCTTCTCCTCGCATCATGAGCCGGCGTTGCACACAGAATAAAATACGGCTCGCCGTCAAAACAAAACTCCCATTTATAATGCTCTGGATCGGCCGGAATATCTGCCGGCCACTCTTTTTCATCTTGTTCGCTCAGTCTATTTAAAAAGCGCCAAAACAGCTCTTCATATGCTTCAATGGAATAATGCTCAGCCAAATCCTCCGGTGTATCAAATAACACAACCAATGACGTATACTTCCCGGTGTCTCGCGAGATATTCCCATACTCCGCAAGCAGCGGCGCCAGTTCCTCCACCGTACCGTTTTCCCTGGGATCTCCTGCAAAGGCAATGCGAAGCTGATCAGTCAGAAATGCCTGACGGCCGGGAATACACGGGAACGTATCCGCGTCATCCGCCAAAGTTTCTGCTAATAGCTCAAAAGCGATTCTTTGCCATTCCGGGAACTCAGCTTGATTCCGTTCCAGAAAACTTTTGGTGTAAATCCCTTTCACCATTGATCCACCTCCAGTATCATCTGGATACTATATTAAAACGGAAGGCGGCAGGTGACTGTCCTTTTTGAATCAGCCCAATAACTCTTTAATGCCTTGATAACCGAAGTAAAAACCGAATACAAGCAAGGATATGCCAGCAATCGCGGTGAATCCCCGCAACAGCTTTTCGTGAAGCAGGTTCCTGAATGTACTGGCTGCGATCGCCATGCAAAAATCCCAGATTAAAATGCCAATCATAATGCCGGAACTATAGATGAGAAGCTGACTCATATTGTAAGCCTCCGCCGTTTTTGCAAGAATACTCCCGTAAATCCCAAGCCAAAAGAGGATACTCAATGGATTTGACAATGAGATGAGAAAACCCGAGGCAAATGTTTTTCTGTAGGACGGCTTCCCCTTCGAGCTGCGTACGTCTATCGCTTCCCTGATATTCTTCAGCGTTTCAATACCGGTATAGGTCAGTACAAAAAAGCCAAAGAGCCACAAAAACGTTTTCACAAACGGAGCGGTCAAAAACTGTGACAGACCGAAATAGATGAAAAGCATGTACAGCCCGTCAGCTGTCATGGCGCCTAAACCAAAAATCCACGCATGCCAAAACCCGTTTTTAATGCCTTTATCGATTTGCGCCGCATTGACAGGTCCCACAGGCGCAGACAAGGACAGCCCCAGCACAATATAACTCAAAAAAATGTTCACCGGCCCGTACTCCCCTCTCTTACTCAACTTGTACAATTTATTCGGGAACGGGCCAAGCTATGCACAAAAATCACCTATTGTTTCAAGCGGTCAAGCTCTTCCTCTATAATATCGGAGGCTTTGCCGATAAAACCGAAAATCAGTTCCAATTCCTCCTCCGTATACTCGCGGCACAGATCCATCGTCGACTCTGACAGTGAACGGAACAAATCCTTCACATGCTGTTTAGAAGCGGTTAAAGGCACGATAATCACTCTTCTGCGGTCGTTCGGATCCTTTTCGCGCGTCACATACCCCGCTTTTTCGAGGCGGTCAACAAGCGCCGTAACGGAACCCGTGCTGAGTCCCGTCTTTTTCCCCAGTTCACCGGCCGTCATTGGCCCCGCTTCATTTAAGATGTCAGCTGATTTCAAATCGGTGGGAAACAGACCGAGAGCCTGAGCGGCTGCCTGATGAAACAGAACCGTTCTTGTGCCCAATTTCCGAAAAAGCTTAACGGAAGTCTTTTCCAACTCACTTCTGGAATCTCTTGTTGACAACTGACAGTCCTCCCTATAAAATCAAATTTATCTTGATAATCGAGATAATTAATAATCAAACTATTATCATGATATCAAACCTTACTTAGAAAAGGTAGAGGAGGTAGAATAAATGGATACAACAGCCGCAAAAAATCCTTCCACTAAATTTGTGGTTCTCGGTCTTTTGCTGGGCATTTTAATGTCGGCAATGGACAATACAATTGTTGCCACAGCGATGGGCAGCATCGTGGCTGATCTTGGAAGCTTTGATAAATTTGCATGGGTAACTGCATCCTACATGGTAGCGGTGATGGCTGGAATGCCGATTTACGGCAAGCTTTCCGACATGTACGGCCGAAAACGTTTTTTCCTGTTTGGACTTATCTTTTTCTTAATCGGGTCGGCATTATGCGGAATCGCACAAACAATGAACCAGCTGATCATCTACCGGGCCATTCAGGGGATTGGGGGCGGAGCGCTCCTGCCGATTGCCTTCACGATTATCTTTGATTTGTTTCCGCCGGAAAAACGCGGAAAAATGTCAGGCATGTTCGGCGCTGTATTTGGATTATCAAGTGTTCTCGGCCCGCTGTTAGGCGCTATTATCACAGACTCTATCAGCTGGCACTGGGTGTTTTACATCAACGTCCCTATCGGTGCACTGTCATTGTTTTTCATCATTCGCTATTACAAAGAATCGCTGGAGCATAAAAAGCAGAAAATTGATTGGGGCGGCGCGATTACTTTAGTCGTATCCATTGTGTGCCTGATGTTCGCGCTTGAGCTCGGCGGCAAAACATACGACTGGAATTCGATTCAAATCATTGGCCTGTTTATCATTTTCGCTGTTTTCTTTATTGCCTTTTTTATTGTGGAGAGAAAAGCGGAAGAACCGATTATCTCCTTCTGGATGTTTAAGAACCGCTTGTTTGCCACAGCGCAGATTCTCGCTTTTCTTTATGGCGGAACATTCATTATTTTAGCAGTGTTTATTCCGATTTTCGTACAGGCGGTATACGGCAGCTCAGCGACAAGCGCAGGCTTCATTCTGACACCGATGATGATCGGATCAGTGATCGGAAGTATGATCGGCGGAATCTTCCAAACGAAGGCAAGCTTCCGCAATCTGATGCTGATTTCTGTCATATCTTTCTTTATCGGCATGCTGCTGCTTTCCAATATGACGCCGGACACAGCGCGCGTATGGCTGACTGTCTTTATGATGATTTCAGGCTTCGGCGTAGGCTTTAACTTCTCGCTTCTCCCGGCAGCATCCATGAATGATCTTGAACCTCGTTTTCGGGGAACGGCCAACTCCACGAATTCATTTTTACGATCATTCGGCATGACGCTCGGCGTCACGATTTTCGGCACGGTTCAGACGAACGTATTCACAAACCAGCTCAGCGATGCCTTCAGCGGGATAAAAGGCTCCGCCGGCTCAGGCGCTCCGCAGAATATCGGTGATCCACAGGCGATTTTCCAAGCCGGCACACGATCACAGATCCCTGCTGCGATTCTGAACCGGATCATCGACGCCATGTCATCAAGCATCACATATGTCTTTTTACTTGCTTTGATTCCAATTGTCCTCGCGGCGATTACCGTTTTGTTTATGGGAAAAACAAGAGTCAAAACAACTGAGGAAATGACGAAGAAAGCAAATTAATACAAAAAGCAGTACACCTCGAGTGTACTGCTTTTTTCTATTAAACACCTAATCTTGCAAGAATAAACGTCCATATGCAGATGATCAATAGCAGAATCAGACTGTACATCACTGTCCGTTTAAACAGCTTTGATTCCTTCCCTGTCTGGCCGACCGCGGCAGCGGCAATGGCGATAGATTGCGGAGAAACGAGCTTCGCCATCACCCCGCCCGCCGTATTTGCGGCTAACAGCAAATCAGAACCGGCACCGATCTGTGCTCCGGTGACAACCTGCAAATGCCCGAACAGAGCGTTATTGCTGACAACTGAGCCAGTAATGAACACGCCGATCCAGCCGAGCACAGGACTGACAAATGGGAACAAATCACCTGTTTTCGCCAGTGCCAGCCCGATGGAAGAGCTGAGCCCCGCGAAGTTGGCCAGATTGGCAAACGCCATCACAAAGCAGATCGTGACAATCGGCATCCACAGTTCTTTCCCTGTCTCCTTCAAGCAACTGAAGCCATCCCGATAAGAGAAATTTTTGCTGAACAGTCCTGTAACGATGACTGCGGCTAAAATCGCTGTACCTGTCGCCGATAACAAATCGACTTTAAAAATCGCATCAAGCGGCATGGCAGATGGGGCAATTGGCGGCATTTTCATAATTTGCTGATGCAGAAAAGGCATCTTGAGCAAAAGCGTTGTCTGATAGAAGAGCCCGCCTTCTTGGAAAAGCGCTTTGAATGCAGGGAGACTCCAGATGGTGATCGCCGCAGTTAAAATGTAGAAAGGAGACCACGCTTTGGCAATGTCTGCCGCGCTGTATCTCTTTTTCTCACCGGTTTCTTCAGCTCCCTGCTCACGGTAAATCTGTTTCGGCTGCCACTTGCGCAGGAAGAGCGCAAGCCCGCCCATACTGAACAGCGCCGCCAAAATGTTAGCTAATTCCGGTCCGAGCACAGCCATTGTCAGCGTCTGAACCGCTGTATATATACCGCTGACAACCAACAAGGCAGGCCAGGTTTGTTTGATTCCCTTCATCCGGTCTAATAAGAACACGAGTAAAAACGGAATCAGAAAAGTAATCATCGGCAGTGTCCAGATCAATGCCCGAGACAGCTCAAGAGAAGACAAGTCTCCAATTTGCGCGCCTGTAATCACCGGTATCCCGATCGCGCCAAAGGCTCCAGAGGCAGCATTCGCAATCAAACAGAGCGCCGCCGCCTTTAACGGTTTAAAGCCAAGTTCGACGAGCAGCGCCGCACTAATTGCAATCGGAACACCAAAGCCGGCCGCACCTTCCAAAAATGCGTTAAAACAAAAACCGATTAATAATAGCTGTAATCTTTGGTCAGGCGAAATGCCGGCAATGCTGGAACGAATAATGGTAAACTTCCCGGTTTTCACAGCGATTTTATAGAGCCACACTGCCATCAGGACAATGTAGCCGATCGGCCACAAACCGCTTCCAATGCCTAATAAAACAGAAGAAACGGCTTTTTCAACTGGCATATGAAATGCCCATACGGCAACCAAAAAGCTGGCGGCTAGGGTCAGAAATGCCGCAAGAATGCCTTTCATCTTAAAAACGGTTAAAGCTAAGAGAAAAAAGAGAATCGGTGTGAGCGCAACCAGTGCGCTCACATACTCGTTTCCAAACGGATCATACAACTGCTCCCACATTGACAATCAGCCCTTTACTCTATAGTTGCGTTCTAGTTGACGTTTTGTTCTGCAAAATGCGGTTTCAAAATGTTTTTGAGCACGTTGGCGCTGTGGTTAAACTGCTCTTTTTCTTTCTCATTTAAGTTCAGCTCAGTGATGCCAGCGACTCCGCCGCGGTTGACGACAGCCGGCACTCCGATGTACACGTCATCTGCTCCGTATTGTCCGTCCAAATATGTGCTGACTGTTAAAATGCTGTTTTCATTATGAAGAATCGCTTTAGTGATTCGCGCAAGGCTCATGGCTACCCCGTAATATGTCGCGCCTTTTTTCTCAATGATATGATAAGCGGCGTTTTTCACGTCATCCACGATCTGGTCAAGCTCTTCTTGTTTGTATGCTTCGTTTTTCTCAACCAGTTCACTGACCGGCACTCCGCCGATATTCGCGTGGCTCCAGACAGGAAGCTCAGTATCGCCGTGTTCGCCGATAATATGAGCGTGCACGTTGTGTGCCGCTGCACCGAAGTATTCGCTCAGCATGTAACGGAATCTCGCAGAATCAAGTGTTGTGCCGCTTCCGATCACTCGCTCTTTTGGCAGACCGCTGAATTTCCATGTTGCATACGTCAGAATATCAACCGGATTTGTCGCGATTAAGAAAATGCCGTCAAATCCGCTCGCCATGACTTCACTGACGATTCCTTTGAAGATCTTTAAGTTCTTTTCTACTAATTCAAGGCGTGTCTCACCAGGCTTTTGGTTTGCGCCGGCGCAGATGCAGACAATATCAGCATCCTTGCAGTCTTCATATGTTCCGAAAGATGTTTTGACCGGATGCGGCGCAAACGCCTTTCCGTGATTTAAATCCATTACATCGCCCATTGCTTTTTCTTTATTTAAATCAATGACCACAAGTTCATCTGTGATCCCTTGGTTAATTAACGCAAATGCATAACTGCTTCCAACAAAACCCGCTCCGATTAAAGCTACTTTATTTACACGTTCATTCATCATTTATCCTCATCCTCCAGTGTTTGTTTATCTTTGGTGTTTGTTTGTGAAGTATTTCACATTTATATTGTGCAACATTTCACAAACTTTTGCAAGAGAAAAGATTTGTCTGATTTATGAACAAAAAAAGAAACTATCTATGATAGTTTCTTACCGTTTTCTTGAGTGATTTTCAGCATGAGAATCGCAAGACAAAGAAGGAATGTTTGTTAGTTTCTTTCGCTGCTTTCCTCAAAAAGCATTGTATCGGGCAATGTGAATGCTCATTATTTATCATGATTGTGACGCATCGATCTGACATTGCCGGAGTCTATACATGGTGATCTCCAAACAGATAAAGTAAGCGATTGTTCACTTTAGGGTATTGTTGTTAACGAAATGTCCGGACTAAATGGGGCAAAGAACCATTTAAGCCAGAGTCATTATATAAACCATTTTGCACGTAATCAAAACCAGGTTGGTTCTGGCCAGGTACTTGGGCGCTGCCGTTGTTAAAAATCACTTTGGCGTTTTTTGTATCAGTATCCGCCGATAACGTCAGAGTGTAAATGCCGTCTGCATTCTTACTCATTGCTTTTCCCGGCCAAGATCCGGTCAATTCTATTGCCTGCCCCCCATTCTCCTTGTATACATATGCATTAACTTGACTCCAATTATTTAGGTTTTGATAGCCTATTCTTTTCTCAGAAGATGGGTCTGTTTTTACAAAAGTATATTCTTTTGTCCCAGATGCTCCATCACTGTTCGTTCCTGTTAAAGTGACCTTGTATGTTGTATTAAACGGGTCCCCTTTTCCGATCATTAATTGATCCCCGTCCTTAAACTGTGTCTCATCACCATGATTTATTTGATAAGCAGCTTTTGCGGTATGAGCGTCGGCACGCAGAGTTACCGTTAGCTGATCATCATAGAAAGAATGGGTTACACCTGTTTGATAATTCTCGAGGAAGACATTAGGTACATTTGCGGTATCTTCCGCATAAAGCACAACCACACCTCTGCCGCTGATTGTACCTGTCAGTTTGCCATCTGTTACTTTAAACGAACCATCCCCGGCTTTATTATCATAGCTGCCATCAGGTAAATCCGTTGAAGTATGAATGGAAACTGGTGATGAAGATGCATTTGCCAAAACAGCACCTTCAGGGCCGCGCTGATTCATGAATATCTGATTGTTTCCATCCGGGTTAGAGAGTTTCTCAGGCTGTCCGGCCATGGCATTATGAAATGTATTGACTGCAGCGATGGCTTGATCTTTAAATAAAGCACTCCCGCGATCACCTAATTGACTTTTCCCAGGGAATCTTACACCATTTCCGCCGCCCTCAGGTCTGGAGAAAAACAAGGGTGTACTTCCTGAACGAGAAGCAATAATCGCCCAGCCTAAACGAATATCATCATCGCTCATCCATGTAGATTCTTCATCATCATTGGCATACGTATCATGCGATTCCACCCATGTGACCAAATCGTCCGCAGATACATGAGATGCATAATTGGAGATGTTCGATGTGCTAAAATTGCGATTCTTTAAAGCAGACCTTATGGAATGCCCATAGTTTGATGCTGTAACATTCATATAATTCGCATATGCAGCATCTCGGGAAGCACTGTCTTGTAATATTTCTCCATATTGGAATTCTGCAGATGTATCTGTGATATTCGGCCAAAAATGACTGCCAAAATCACCGTCATCCGGAAGCTCTATATGTTTGGCCGCATCATACCTAAATCCGTCAGCACCGTCATCCAATGCTCTTTCCAGAAAATGTTTCAGATATGACTGTACTTGTGTATTCTGCGTATTCCAATCATAAAGCCCCAGCAATGAATTCTGCGTGACATCCCTTCGATCGGACCAATTTTTAATTTGTGTGTTTCCATGCGTCCAATTTGAAATACTTTTAATTTCATTTGAAATCGCAGCATAGTCACTGGTTGTGTGATTGATGACGGCATCGACAATAACCTTCACGCCATATTCTTCAGCCGTCGCACACATTTCTTTAAACTCTTCCTCGGAACCCAAATACCTGTTGCCAATCTGGTAAGAGGTCGGCTGGTAAAGCCAGTACCAGTTCCCCATGCTTTTATCTCCATTATTTCCTTCCTTTACTTGATTAATAGGAGACGTCTGAATGGCAGTATATCCTGCATCATGGATATCCTTCATATTATTTTTCAAGGTGTTGAACGACCAATTCCAAGCATGAAGAATGGTCCCGCTCTTTATTGATGGCGCTGTATATTCATTTGATTGGTTCGCGGTCTCTGCATTTACAGCCACCGGCCCTGCCAGAACCAAATGAAACAGCAATAATAATCCAGCGAATAACGGCAGTAAAGAGGTATTTAATCGTTTTTTAGACATTCTGGACACTCCTTATTTCATTTTTCATTTCTGAAGACTTACTGCGGAGTCAGAAATCCCTCTTACTCAATCCTTCCACTTCCTCCTTTCAGACGAATGTGAAGACTGGAGAATTTTGTTAACGCTTACATTTTAAGCTATCATACTCTCTCTATCAAAACAACTTGATAGAGCCATTTTACATTCTTAAACAGCAAGTGGAGATATTGTCTGATTTATGAACAAAAAAAGAAACCATCTCTATGATGATTTCTTCTTAAACTCCTTTTTTACCGTTCTTCTGTAAGACAGCTTCACGATTCCGAATCGAAGCAGAAACAGAACGCCGCCGCAGACGATAAATAGGAGAAACATTTTCAGCCAAGCGAAGAATGTATGGGGAACTCCCCTGTCATACATCGTAAGCACCACTACCGCAAAGGCGACAGCTATTGATTCTATGAACTGCTGCTTCACCCGTTTATGCAGTTCTTCCTCGGTGTCTATTCTCGGCATCAGCATTCCAGAAGCTGATGCCCTGATGCAGTAATATAAGATGATAATGAACAAAAACACAAGGCTCGAGACCCATTCTTTAAACGGAAATTCAAACATAATGCCGCGGATGATCACATCCAGGAGCGCAAACGCCCCGGCTAACTTGCCGATATCCGACCAGATCTTTTGTTCTTTTTCTTTTACTCTCTTATTTTTCCCATTCACGCCTGAAAGTCTGTTATGCAGATTATTCATGACCTTCCTCCCGCACTTTTACGAATGGCTTATGGCTTACATGTTACAATAACAGCCTGCGCTTCTGCAACGAATAAATGAAAAGCCCGCCGTACAAGCCGGCGGGCAGCAATGTTTAAAACGGCCCCCAATTGATCAGGACACCGATACAAATAAACACAAGCCCGATTAAGAACCAAATCAGAGCGAGCGGCAGCATAAACCGAAGCCACTTGACGTACGGAATTCCGCTGGCGGCAAGCACTGCCATCAAAACGCCGGACGTCGGGTTCACACAGTTGACGACCCCTTCTCCAAGCATAACCGCTTCCACCGCGACCTGTCTCGTGATGCCCATCAAATCAGCGAGCGGCGCCAGAATCGGAATGAACACAACCGCTTCGCCCGATCCTGAAGAGATGAGAAAATGAAGCAGGGCGCTGGCGATATACATGCCGATTGCGCCGGCCATCGGACTGAACCCGTCCAAAACCGAAGCCAAAGCATTGACGACTGTATCCAGCAGCTTCCCATTTTCAAGAATGACAGAAATGCTCCGCGCCATCCCGACAATCAGCGCACCGTATACAAGGCTCTGACAGCCGGTAATAAAAGTTTTGGCAATATCGTTTGCCGCAAGCCCTCCAATGAATCCGGCAAGGACAGAAATAAAAATAAACGTCGCAGCCATTTGGGAATCTGACCAGCCGAGCTTCAATGCGCCGTACAAAAATCCGATCAGCGACAAACCCGCCACTCCCAAAATCAGCTTATGGCGAACGGTAAACGGCACAGACTTATCTTCTTCTTGATTCGCATCGCTCAATCCTGCCGCCGGGAACCAGTTTGTGCCTAACACACTGGCATCCTTTGATTTCTTTAATTTTCTTGTATACCAATAGATATAAATGATAGAAGACACCAAAAAGCATAAGTATATGACCACACGAAGGCCGATCCCCGAAAACAGAGGCAGCTCCGCAATCGATTGCGATAAGCCAAGCGGGGACGGTGATAAAATGGTAGAGTTAAACCCGGCATAGCAGCCAATATAAATAACAGCCGCGCCCGCGACCGCATCCCATTTTAAGGAGCGTGCGACAATAAGGCCGATGGGGATGAATCCGATCACTGAATTCACGACAATTCCAGTCGTTCCAAGAATAGAAAACAACGCACCGACAATACAAATAAATAATAATTGCTTTGTGCGGAACTTGCTGATGACATTGTAAATCAGTCCGTTAATGGCACCTGTTTTTTCTAAAATAGCGATCGTGCCGCCTGTGAATAAAATCAGAAAAATAATAGGCGCTGATCCCACCATTCCATCCTGAAGAGAAGTGAAAAAGCTGATCAGGCTGACCGGAGACTGTTCAATTGAATGGTAGCTTCCCGGCACCGCAGTGGTAACCTCCCCTTTCGTCACACGGTCAAATTCTCCCGCCGGCACAATATACGAAGCAACGGCGCAAATGAAAGCGATGATAAATAAGAGGACATAGGCGTCAGGCATGTTAAAGGCGGTGCGTTTCTTCTTTGGCTGTGTTTCGGCTGCTGGCATACTCATATTTCGATCCATCCCCTCTTTTTAGAAAATATCTATTATTCTGAAAAATATAAATATGTGCTATATTATAAACAGCCTATCTACCTGTTTCAATATAAAAAAAAGGAATGAAGGAGGTTTTTCTTCCCATGCAAAAACTCTCAGAAGAAATGAAACAAACCGTAATGCACATCTTTGAACATCTTCACGCCAACCCTGAAGTCAGCTGGAAAGAATATGAGACAACTGAATTTCTTAAACAAAAACTCGAAGATGCAGGGTGCCGCACGCGCACGTTTTCAGATTGTACCGGAGTTGTCGGCGAAATAGGTTCGGGTTCGCCTGTTGTAGCTGTCCGCGCTGACATTGATGCATTATGGCAGGAGGTCAACGGCACATTTCGCGCCAATCATTCCTGCGGGCATGATTCGCATATGACAATGGCTTTAGGTACGTTAATGCTGCTGAAAAAACAGCCGCAGCTTCCGAGCGGAACGATCCGTTTTATCTTTCAGCCAGCAGAAGAAAAAGGCGGAGGCGCTCTGAAAATGATAGAGGAAGGCGTGCTTGATGACGTCGACTATTTGTATGGCGTCCACGTCCGTCCAATTCAGGAAACCCAAAACGGACGCTGCGCCCCATCCATTCTGCATGGGTCAAGCCAGCACATCGAAGGCACAATCATCGGAGAGGAAGCTCATGGCGCACGGCCGCATCTTGGCAAAAACAGCATCGAAATCGCGGCATTTCTCGTCCATAAGCTGGGGCTGATTCACATCGATCCGAAAATCCCGCACACTGTCAAAATGACAAAGCTTCAAGCCGGCGGCGACAGCTCTAACATCATTCCCGGAAAAGCGACCTTCAGCCTTGACCTGCGGGCGCAAACAAATGAAGCCATGGAGACGCTGATCGCTGAAACAGAAAGAGCCTGCGAAGCGGCTGCCGCGGCATTCGATGCGAAAATTGAACTTCACAAGGAACACAGCCTTCCAGCGGCAACACAAAATAAAGAAGCTGAAGGCATTATGGCTGAAGCAATCACAGACGTTATCGGAGCTGATCAGCTCGATGAACCGCTTGTGACAACCGGCGGCGAAGACTTTCATTTTTATTCTGTGAAAGTGCCGAACCTTAAAACGACCATGCTTGGCCTCGGCTGCGGACTTCAGCCAGGACTCCATCACCCGCATATGACCTTTGACAGAAACGCGATGTTTACCGGGATTCACATTTTAGCAAACGCCGTGTTAAAAACGTTCCAAAAAGCCGATACACTCGCATCAGCCAACGCTTCTTAAATCAAAAAAGCAGCCTGCGAACAGGCTGCTTTCTTCATTATTTCTTTAGATCTTCAATTGAGTTGACGTTTTTCATATATTGAGGCACAACAAGACCCATCTTCACGCCAGTTATACTGACGCCTACATCATCATATTTGCCTTTATATTTGACAGCGTATGGTTTATGGGTATTCGGCAGCCATGCGGAAAGGGATGCGTCCGCGCTTCCCGTCGCAATCGCCGTCCACATCGGACCAGCTTCTACCTGAGTGAGTTTCACGTCATAGCCCAAGTCTTCTAAGACTTTGCCCATAACGTTTGTACTTGCAATCTCACTGTCCCACGCCACATAGGCAAGGTTGATTTTGTCTCCCTTGACCTTTTGCACGCCTTTGGTCCACTCCGCGATTTGATCCTTGTGCTTCTTCACATACTCAGCAGCGGCTTTGGAAGGTTTCTCGCCTTCTTCCACCTTGATCATCACTTCACCCATGTCGTCTTGCGTCCATTTAAACTGGCTCAGAAGCTTAACGGCATTCGGCTGTTCTTTGCTGAAGCCTTTTCTGGTGATCGTATGAATCTCCTCAGCACTGCCGTAAGTTTTTTTCGGATCATCGAGATATTTTAATTTATATCTGGAGAACATCCAATGCGGTGTCCATCCTGTGATAATAATTGGTTTCTTACGGTCGTATGACTTTTTGAGCGTAGCAGTCATTGCAGCGCTTGACGATGAAATCAGTGTCCAGTCGTCCAGGTTATAATCCTTCAACGCTTGATCAGTCAGGCTCATAATACCTGAACCGGGGTCAATCCCGATGATCGTCTTATTCACCTGTTCAGCCGCGGACGCATTTTCGTCGTTTTCTTGTCCGCAAGCCGCAAGTGAGAGTGCCAGCATGGCGGAAACACCGATACCGATGATTTTTTTAAACATCAGGCATTCCCCCTGCTTTTCTTCTTCACTTTAATATTTTGTGTAATACGGTCGAGCGTAATCGCAACGATAACGATAGCGATACCTGCTTCTACACCGACCCCTGTTTTCAGCTGTGTAACGGCGCTGTATACTTCTGAACCTAGTCCAGGCGCACCGACCATTGCTGCGATAACAACCATTGATAATGCAAGCATGATACTTTGGTTGATCCCGGCAAGAATGGTTTTTGTTGCAAGCGGAAGCTGAACCTTAAACAAACGCTGAGCTGTTGTAGAACCAAACGCTTCAGTTGCTTCAATCAGATCCGCAGGCACTTGTTTAATACCGAGAACCGTCATACGGATTGTCGGCGGCATTGCGAAGATAACAGACGCAACAACACCCGGCACAACACCGATATTAAAGAAGAAAATTGCCGGCAAAAGATATACAAAAGCAGGCATTGTCTGCATTAAATCAAGGATAGGCGTTACGATACGGCGAACCGTTTCTTTCTGAGATGCCCAAATTCCGATCGGCACACCGACTACAATCGAAATAATGACGGACGTGACAACCAGCGCTAACGTTTGCAGCATTGGGTCCCAATATCCTAAATAGTCAATAACGAGAAAGCCAATTAAAGTAAACAGCGCAATTCCTCTCGTACTGATCCACCATGCAAGAGCTGCGAAAATAATCGTTAACAAAATAGAAGGTATAAATCCAAGCCCGCTTACAATCCCGTTTACAAAAATGGCCAAGCCATTTGCGATTCCATCGAGGAATCCGCCAAACGTTATCGTAATCCAGTCAACAAAACGGTCAATGATGTCTGCTAAAGGTATTCTAGGCAGTCTATCCAATTTACTTCACCTCCCGTACAGAAGGATCTTGTGTTTGCTCAGCAGTGCCTTCAACATTGATATAATCGTTATTGCCCGCAAGTGCGCCAATCAGCGCGCCTCTTACGACAATCCCTTTCATTCTTTGCTTTTCATCTACAACCGCAATTGGAATATTCGCGTCAGACACAACGTCAAAAATCTCAGTCAGATACGTATTCTCTGGTACAGTCGTAAATTCCGTATTCAAGATATCCTGAAGGGATAAATCAGACTCGGCTGCTTTTTTCGCATCTGCTGCGTAAATGACACCTAACAATTGTTTCTGTTTATCGACTGCATAAATAGATGAAATCCCTAGGTTTTTCATCAGTGTTAACGCAACGCGAGGCCCTTTATCAATCCGCACCGTTTCAGCGCGTTTCATAATGTGGCCGGCAGTTAATACTTTAGACAAATCAACGTCCTCAACGAATTTCTCAACATATTCGTTGGACGGATTCATGAGGATTTCTTCCGGCGTGCCGATCTGAACGATATTTCCGTCCTTCATCAGAGCGATTCTGTCGCCGATGCGAAGCGCTTCGTCCAGGTCGTGCGTAATAAAAATAATCGTTTTTCCGACATTATCATGCAGATCCAGAAGCTCATCCTGCATATCTTTACGGATTAATGGATCAAGCGCACTGAATGCTTCGTCCATCAGAAGGATGTCCGGATTATTCGTCAAAGCGCGGGCGAGGCCGACACGCTGCTGCATTCCGCCCGAAAGCTGATCAGGGTATTGGTGTTCAAATCCTTCAAGTCCGACAAGTTTAAGCGACTCAAGCGCTTTTTGCTGCCGCTCCTGTTTGTCTACACCTTGAAGCTCCAGTCCGTATTCTGTGTTTTCAAGTATCGTTCTGTGCGGGAACAGAGCGAACTTTTGGAAGACCATACTGATTTTTTTCCGGCGGACTTCCCGGAGCTGGTCTTTAGACATATTTGTTATCATGTCACCATCAATGTAAATTTTTCCGGCAGTCGGTTCAATAAGCCGGTTTAACAGCCGTACTAAAGTTGATTTACCGCTCCCTGATAGACCCATGATGACAAATATCTCACCATCATATACATCAAAATCTGCTTGGTTAACCCCAACGGTTGATCCGGTTGCTTTCAGGATCTCTTTTTTATTTTTTCCGTCGGCAAGCATTTGAACTGCTTTCTTGGTTTGTTTCCCAAAAATCTTAGAGACTTTCTCGACTTTTATCTTAATCGGTTTCTCATCTACACTCATATTTTCCCTCCATATTAAGCAATCTTTATTACCGTACCATTTATGTAACAACACACACAAACCGCATATTCTCTTTTATTCTGTACCATTTCATGATAAACATCCCTGTGACCCCAAGACCTTATTTATGCTTCTAAATACTCGGTAATCCTCCTTTATTATTGTATTTTACAGGTAAAATTAAGCCTTTTTTAAATTGAAAACGCTTTTATTGAACCGAAAATCCTTCTTCCTCTTATGACTTCAAGCTCCTTTACTGGAAAAATAAGTTGCTTTTTCATCTCTATGTAATGTATTATAGTTTCATGACTATGAAACAATCAGAAGACCATATCAGAGCTCACATATTCAAAGCATTGTCTGACGAATCCAGGCTTGCAATTATTCGTACGCTTTATTACAGCGGAAAAGAACTCAGCTGCGGTGAAGTAGGTGAAAAATGCAATATCGTCAAAACCACAGCATCTTATCATTTCAAAACGCTGCGTGAAGCGGGATTGACTGCAACGCGAAAAGATTCACGGACAAAATATGTCAGGCTGCGTGAAGACACCTTTCAAACATACCTGCCTGGCTTTCTGGAGACCCTCTAAAAAGGGTTTTCTATATACATATCTGTCTCATAGTTTTAAAATCATAAAACTATAGGAGTGTTAAAATTGAAACTTATTTGGCTTTTTTTCAGTGTAATGTTTGTCATCGGCACAGATACCTTTTTGCTCTCACCGCTTCTCCCGCTTTTGCAGGACCAATTCCATGTCTCCACTGATTTGTCAGGCTGGATGGTCAGTGCTTATGCGCTCGGTTATGCGCTGTTTGCTTTGGCAGCCGGTCCGATCTCTGACCGCTTTAATCGGAAAACAGTGATGCTGTCGGGGCTTGCGGGCTTTATCCTTTCCACGTTTTTATGCGGCATCGCTCCCTCCTTTGCCGCCATGTGTGCATTCCGTTTTGCCGCCGGTGTCAGCGCCGCGTTTGTGACGCCTCAAATTTGGGCATCCATCCCTGTCATCGTCCATGCCTCAAAAGTGTTAAAAAGCATGGGGATTGCAACAGCAGGATTAGCGGCTTCACAAATGCTCGGGCTTCCGATCGGCGGATTTTTGGCTTCCTTCACTTGGCACACGCCCTTTTTCGTTCTGTCAGCAGGCTCGCTGGTTCTCCTGTTCATTTTGGCGGCGGCCATGCCAGATATTCGTCCTGCAGAAGCGGCAGCACACCGTTCATCTATAGTCAGCCCTTATCGTGAGCTGTTTTCACTGCCAAAAACATCGATGATCCTGCTTGCTTATTTTCTCTTTCAAACAGGAAATTTCGCCACGTTCAGCTTTCTCGGCACCTGGCTTTCTGCAGATTATCATCTAACCGTATCCCAAATCGGCGCCGCGATGCTTGTACTGGGGCTGGGAAATATGCTTGGAAGCCTTATAGGAAGCAAAATTGCATCAAAGCTCGGAACGTTTAAGACATTAATCAGCGGCATGCTGCTGATGGGCGCGCTCTATTTTTCTCTTCCTTTCTTCCCTACCTTATTTATTGTAGAAACCAGCTTTTTTCTGACTTTCTTTATAGCGGGGATCATTTTTCCGTTAATGATGGGGATATTCCAATCCATATCACCGAACGCGCGCGGAACGATTGCATCTCTTTCCAATGCGGCTATGTATGCAGGAACCACTGTCGGCACATGCCTTGCCGGACTCTTATATCAAAACACGCATCATTTTGGGGCTGTCACGGCGTTTACGGCGATTTTATTTGTCCTGTCTATGGCCCTTTATCAAACAAGCAGAAAAAACAAACCGCAAGCTGCCGGTTTCCATGTAAAAAGCACCTCATGATGAGGTGCTTTTGTTATTCAAGCTCAGTTTGTTTCGTTTCTTTTCCCATAATCAAAATACACGCGACCGCCAGTAAAATGGCAATGCAAAAGATTGAAAAAATCACTGAAAATGAAATATGGCGGGCGGCGAGTGTTCCGACGAGCAGCGGGCCGAAAATGCCGCCGATTCTTCCAAACGCCGCTGTGGTTCCTGAACCTGTCGCGCGAATCGATGTTGGGTATTGCTCCGGTGTATAGGCATACAGCACGCCCCACGCGCCAAGATTAAAGAAGGACAACAGCATTCCAGCCGTCAGCAGCAGACCTAAGGAATCTGCCGTTCCGAAGAAATACGCGCTTCCCGCTGTTCCGATCAAATAAATAACCAGTATCCATTTCCGGCCCGCCTTTTCGATCAGCCACGCAGCCGAAAAATAGCCCGGAAGCTGAGCAAGCGTCATCAGCAGAACATATTCAAAGCTTTGAATCATGCTGAACCCTTTTAACAGCATCACACTCGGCAGCCACAAAAACATCCCATAATAAGAAAAGACAACGCAGAACCAGACGATCGACAGCATTACCGTCGGCCGTACATACTGTTTCGCCCAAACGCTTTTCACGTTCTCCCACACCGATTTCTTTTTCATAGAAAGCGATTCGTACTTTGGCGAATCAGGCAATCCTGTCCGCAAGTACAGCGCATAAAATGCCGACAGTGCGGTTAAAAGCAAAGCCGCCTGCCAGCCGAAGCTTGGAATGACAAAATAAGAAATAAGCGCCGCTGCCAGCCAGCCCACAGCCCAAAAGCTTTCGAGAAGCACAATGACCCGGCCCCGCTTTTCAGGCACAACCGCTTCCGAAACAAGCGTTGAAGCGACAGGCAGTTCGCCGCCAAGTCCCATCCCAATTACAAAACGCAGAATGAGAAATGCCGATAAGCTTGTGACGAAAGCTGATATACCGCTTCCGATTGAAAAGCATAAAAGAGTAATGATAAATACTTTTTTGCGGCCGATTCGATCAGCCAGCAATCCAAACAAAAACGCACCCACAGCCAT
Organism: Bacillus sp. PAMC26543; assembly: GCF_014250375.1. NCBI lineage: Bacteria > Bacillati > Bacillota > Bacilli > Caryophanales > Bacillaceae > Bacillus > Bacillus sp. PAMC26543. The sequence continues at coordinate 3,829,869 of NZ_CP060193.1, forward strand.
GCCGATGGAATTTACGCTTCCGATCCATTTCATTTCTTCAGGCGAAAGATTCCACTCCACGTGGAGCGCGGTGATAATAAACGATAATATTCCGACATCCATTGCATCAAACAGCCACCCTAAACCGGCGACACCCAGCAGCTTACGCTGGGATATAGGCTGTTGTTTTCCCATAGCCAACACCTCTGATATGCAAAATGATTACCGTTTAAGTTTACACCTGTCTTTACACATTGTCATTACCTAATTGATGTCAATCAAAAACCCCGCTTATGATTCACAAGCGGGGGTCTTTTTATTGCTGTAATGCTGCTTTTTTAATATTATCCTGCAGCTGGGCAATTCGTCTTGCGCCCTCTTCCCGAAGGCGTTTGTTTTCTTCTTCGATTTGTTTTGTTTCCTGCATGCCGCTGACAATCGTGTTCCAGGAGGATTCGATCGTTTCTATATCAATGCTTGGTCTGCCGGCCATTCTGGCAATTTCAACACTCTGGTTCGAGATGTTCTCCGCATTGCGTTTCAGCATCTCATTTGTCCGGCGGTCAAGCTCGCTCATAGAGTCAGCCACAAGCTTTTGGCGTTTCACCGTAACAGCCTGAATAATGCCGTTTTTGAAAATCGGAATGGTGATGATAAAAGCGGAGTTAATTTTCCCAATCAGCTTAGCATTACCGCGCTGGAGCAGTCGGATCTGCGGTGCGGTTTGAAGCGCCACCATTCGCGCCATATCAAGATCATACACGCGTTCCTCAAGCGCCTGAATGCCGTTGCGCAGCGTATCGAGCTGCATTTGCGCAAGCTGGTTTCCGCTTGCCGCTTTTTCTTCATATGAAGGTAGGATTGACTGCATCTCTTCCAGCTTCATTTGACCGGCAACAACGTATTTTTCAAGCTCCATGTAGTAGTTGATATTGTTTTCATACATTTCATCGAGCGTGTAGTTTGTTTTTGTCATCTCATCTTTATATTTGGAAATCTCAACGTTGATTTTTTCAATTTCTCCGCCGAGCGTCTGGTACTTTTTAAAGATTTTCTCAATCATGCTGCCGCCGCGTTTGAAGATTTTGGCCATCAGTCCCTTGGGCTCGTCAAAATCATTTTTGTCAAAGCGGTCCATGATTTTTCCAAGCTGAGTCAGCATTGTGCCTGAGTCTGTCACGCTTGTTGTTTTCATCATTCCCAAGATGCGGTCAGAGAACTTGGAAATTTCAACAGCCGGCTCCTTTCCATACTCCAGCAGCTCCATTTGGTTTTTCACGTCAATTTGCTGGGCGAGGCGCTGCACCTCTGGTTCCTGGCGGAGCTGCAGGCGGATATCGTCTGCCTTTTGCTGAGAAATTTCTTCGTTTTTATCGAGAACAAGCGGATTTTGATTTTCTGTTGTCATGCTTTTCTTCTCTCCTTACTTTTGGGTAATCGTTCTGAACAGCCTTTTCACGAGCGAAGGCTCTTTATAGTCCTGCTGAAACACCATGTCGTCCAGCCAGTGGATATCATACTGATCCTCTTCAATATAATGCTCAATGTCTTGATGTCCGGGAGGATTATAAATGACGATATCAATGCCGATTTCATTTAAAAACAGCAGGGCTGCGGCGTCTGATCGTGTGAGCTCACCGTTCATTTCCGTATGATACAGCACCAGTTTCGGAACAGTCTGCGCATAGTCGAACATTTGAATCAATTTCAGCAGGTTAGCAGGAAGGTTTGTTGTTTGTTTAAACAAGTAGATCTGAACATCCTTGACCTGTTCCTGCTGCAATGCCTTCAGCCGCGGGTGTCTGCACATTCTCGAGATCGTTTTGGCGATCGCGGTCTGAATGCCTGCCGGAAGCTGTTTGTACTGCCACACATTGCTTGCGATCAGCTTGTCCGGATCGATGTTTCCTTCATGATCAAGCGCGTGGCTGTAATGAAATTGATAGTTTGATTTGATTTCTTCTGTTAACGGAAAGCTTCGAACCATCTCCGTTTCTGGATAGTCCGCCATTGTATGAAGTCTGTTCCAATATTCTTTATTGTCCTTCGACACACCCATAATTTTGGCAAACACATTCGGAATATCGATCGAATGTTTATCGGCTTTGAAATTCGGGCGAATAAACGCACGTTCTTTCGCAATTAAAAACAGTTCATCATAGGTCGTTTTCAGCGTCACGGAAACCGGTGTGTGGTCTCTGAACTGCCAAGGCTTGTACAGCATGGATTCCTCGTGATTCAGCACATGCTCAATTTCCTTTGTCGATCGATACGCCACCGTTGATTTACGGTCAGGTTTTTCTTTCGGGAATGGCTGAAGATCTGAAACATCCGGAAGCTTTTCCGTGAAGCTTAGCTCCTGCTTAGGGTCAACGAGCGTCAGCTGATCGGTTCCCGCCGGATGGAACAATAGAACATCACAGCCGACAAGCATCAAATAATATAAGAAATACAGCTGGCTTTTCGTCGCGTCTCCATACCAGACCACCTTCGGCATCTCCCGCTCTATATCGGCTTTTTCCAGCCAAGGATTCAGGTGGTTCAAGGAAAACTTTGAAACATCAAGAAGCACTCTGCGAAAATCAGGATGATTCAGCCCCTGCTCATGATTTTCGGCAAAGGTATGTAAAAGCGTCATCAGTGCTTTTCTTAAATGGCGGTGCAACAATGAATTGGAATGCTTCGCAATCAGCTGTTCCCCGTCCAGAAAGGCGACAAAGCGGCTGACCGAAAGGCCTTTTTCCTTCTGGTTGATGGAATGAATATGCTGAAGCGCCTGAAAGGTTTCGGGTGCAATTGTTTTATCAAGTGTTTCGCTCAGGACATAAATATGATCGTTTACAGAAAGTTCATACAGCTCGTTAAAGTAGTCGGTCTCATCAATGGGCGTGCCCAGTATTTGCACGGCAAGCCTCGAAAAAGCAAGACCTTGTTCATTCTCATAGTGATCCCGCTCCGGCAATGGCTGAAACAGCATGCTTTTCCAATCACCATCGGCCGGAACAGCTTTATGAATGATTAGCTCTTCTTGTCTCATCATATCCTCCTTTCTGGTTTGTTTGTGTATATTACACGTGTTTTAATTTGGATATTTGCAATAAAACTGACGCTGTGATTTCTTCACCCGCCAGCATGCCGCTTGCAATTGTTTTGCGTAGTTCCGGATCGTGACTCAATACCTCTCCGTGCGCGGGTGCGATGCCAAAATCGGCTTCCCGGATCAGTTCAAGATCAAGCAGCGAGTCTCCAGCCGTATAGATTTCATCAAGAGAGAGCCTGGATTTCAGGTATTCAACTGCTTTCCACTTATTAAGCGGATTGGGAATAAAGTAAAGCTTCCGCCCCTGCAGAGATACTTGCCAGCCCTTATCGGCGCCCCACTCTTTCACAGCGGATATATCGATATACGGTATTTTTTCCTCATGTAAAATGAGATACACGAAATAGTGATGGGCGATTCGGGTTCTTTTTACCGCCTCTGATAAAGAGAGACCTGCGATTTCCCTCAGTATGGCCTCGATCGGCAGACACGACGCCAGCTCCTCTTTCATCAGCTCGTCCCACTCTTTCAGAGGCTCGCCGTCTTTTAAGATGCACCCGCCATTTGTTGTCACCGCATATTCCGGCACAATGTCCTGCTGGAAACATCCGATTCTCTTATACTGTTCGTTTGTACGCGTGGTGACGGGGATAAAATAGTGATCCTTCTGAATCTGATTTAAGTGCTCTTTTACGGCTGAGGAAATATAGGAAAGCTCCCGCCCATTTAATGTTTCAATCAGCTCAATCCCGGCTTCCTTATCGGGCGTGCCGATCATGTGCCTTGAATAAATTAATGTTCTGTCTAAATCGCTGGCAAACGCGTTCATAGGCTTTTCTCCGCCGGACGAATCAGCCCGCAGCAGCTGTAAGACATGTTCTCGTATTCTTCTACAGGCACTCCCCGATCCTTTGCCAGTAAAAGAATATGTTTCAGCGTTTCTTCAGCGCCAGGCTGAATCAGTATTTTCCAAGGCACTCTGCGAAGAAGCACACGGGTCGTTTCTCCGACACCAGGTTTAATCAGGTTCGTATTGCTGATGCCAAATTGCTTTCGGATCGTCTCAATGGAAGCCAAGCCGTCCCAAGCCGGTTTCATACGTACGCGCTGCAAGCCAATCGCCAGACGTTCTGCTTCTTTAAAAATAGACGGAAATTGCTCGGCTATCGTTTCAATATAGAATACAGAAACATCCTCTTCGCTCAGCTCACGGTAATATTTCGCCCCGTGAAAATCATCCGGCCCGATCCATTTTTCATTTAAGACCGTGCGGCTGACAAGACCCGAGACCGTAGAGTTCAAGCAGGCACTCGGAATCAGAAAATCCTCCTTCGTTCCGTAGATGTCCGCGCAATCACCCGGATCGGCAAGCACCGCAATTTCTGAGGAAAGTCTCGTATTCCAGCGCTGGTTAAACTGTTCGATGGATCGATTCAGTTCTTTAGTAATAGCGCCTTTGCCTGTCCAGCCGTCGATAAAGGCGATTTTTCCGTCTGGATGATGCTTCAGCATATACTGCAAGGCGTTTTCATCAATTCCCCTGTCCCGAATAATCGATATGCTGTAGTGCGGAACTGAGACGTGATACTTCATCTTGATGTACCGTTTGATCAATACACCGATCGGCGTGCCCGCCCTTGCCAGACTGCACAAAACCATATGCTCACCGTGTTTGGCGAAAAGCTGCTCCGCTACAGCTCCGGCCGCTAACGCAACCTTCTGTTTACTATCTTCAAGCGAGGCATAAAACAGTTTCATATATTCATCTGTCGGCTTATATTCGATCGGCAGCATCTCTGAGTAATGGGTGCCGCTTTGGATCGAGCGTTCCCGTTCTTCCGTGCTTTTTTCAATCGAAACAGCGGACAAATCTTTTAATAGAAAGGTGACATCCTCCTTCGGATAGCTCCCAATCTGGTCAATTATCTCAGTCAATTCAGATCACACCTTTCGTGAAAGGGTTACAATGTGGATATGCGGCACTTCTTTTTCTTTGAATATATGAAAAATTGGCTGTAACGCCTCATCCGAAACGGTCTTTTCAAGACAGAAAAAGACCTCGTCATACGCTCCGGCGGGGAGGTTATAGATAAAATGGCGAACCGCCTCATCTTCGGGATTCATAAATGAATAACCGTTTTGCACAGCATAGCCCGCTTTGACAACAGGGTGAATCGGGCTGCGGGTAGTAGAGTGATAGGAAATGGAGCCCTGAAGATGCGCTGCGATTTTCATAGGAATGTACATCAGCTCTCCCGTTCCAAGCACAAGCGTTCTTCTCCCCTTCCGATACTGTTCCACATGCTGCGCAGCTAGGCGGCAGGCCTCGTGAACCGCCTGCCTGTCACTCGCCTTTAAGCCAAACCGCCCTGTTTCCTTCACATAAAAATGCTCGTCTGCGAATATGGCCGGCTGATAAGGTAAGGATGCAAAGAAGCCGGACAAGTCGATGTCTGTTCTGTTTATTGCTGATTCCTGCGGCTTCGGTCTGTAATCATAGGAGGACTCTGACAAAAGCTCTCCTTTAAAGGAAATGCGCCCAGACAGTAAAGCTGTTGTTGATATGGTAACCCCTAATTCCCGTTCCGCTTCAGCATAAGCTTGTTTGTGCTCCTCAGTGCGCCAATCCAATAAAGACAAAACAGCGTATTCTTTGCGGGGGAACTTCGATTGTATATCCCGAATGATATGCAGTGCGGTTTTTCCTGTCGTGATTTCATCATCCACGAGAATCACCGGGCAATCGTTGTTGATCATATGAGGTTCCGCATAGCATAGCTGGTCGGTCGCATGGGAGTGCTCCTCGACAAAGGTAATGGAAGGCTCGTTGTTCCGTATCAGTTCACGTGTTGTATGGACATACGACGCATTCTCAATGCAGTCATAAACCGCGTGTCCAAGGGCTGTCGCCGTTTCCGCAAACCCGATCACAAGCGGCGCCTCCTCTAGTGCAATACGCTGCTTTTGCAACGTTCGATAAGCAGCCCGAAGCCCGCTGTCCGTTCCTGAAAGAAAACCGTTCAGAATGTCGGCCTTCTCCTTCAGCTCACGGCCCGTTTTTCGTTCAGCGTACTCCAAAGCAAGCAGCCCTGACGCCAAAAGCGGCTTCAGCGGATGAACTGGAATATGCTTTCCCAGCACTTTGCTGACAAATAAAAAACCCCTTTTTTTGTTTACACGCGCCGCCATTTCAAATAAGACTTGCTCCGGAATAGAAAGCGGATTGTCAGTGACCGACAGGTCAACCGCCATATTGTCCAATATTTGAAGTGTTTTGCTGTTCGTTGAGCAAATCGGAGAAAGATCGGTTTTCATGATACACCCCATAGATTTCTGATTTTATTATGATGTTCTCAGCCCATTTCATATGGGGCTTCATCTCATTCATTTTGTTGGAAAAATGGCTTTTCATCACACCGATTGAACCGTTTCCGTGATGAATAATGCTTAACGCATCCATATAGTCTTCCTTTGATACAACATACAGGCTGTTTACCGCTTTAAGCTGAGACGGGTGAATGACCGTTTTCCCGTGAATCCCGTTAGCGATATCAAGCTCTGTTTCCTTCACCAAACCTTTGACATGCTCATTCAGCTCAGAAGGCTGGTGCGCTGACAGAAGGTGAGGCTTTTGCGCTGTCTGGAAATATTCCCAGACCGATCCAGAAACGACAAACGTCCTGCCGAAATAATTGATGACATCCGCCATAAAATCGGAAATCAGGCGAATATCATAGATGGTTTGCCCCGGCTTTCTCCGGATGCCGTATAACCCGCACAAATCAGTCGCACCGATTCGCACATTTAAAATCAAGTCCTGATATTGATGCAGAACCGCACTCAGCTCTCCGAAAGCCTCCGGCCGCGTCTCTTTAGAAAGCAAATCGGGCGTTTCTAAAATCGGCATTCCATAAATCGGCGCTCTCCTATCGCGAGAGATGTTTTCCAGCGTTTCCGCATAGTCACGGGCGTTCACTCCCGAACATTTCGGAAACACAAAACCGGTTAACAAATGAAGAAAGCGCTTCAAGCGGCCCGCCAGCTCCTGCAGCTGCTTCGGAGAACGCACCCTTACAAACATGAGCGGAAGATTATCCGGTTCTATTTTGTTTTGCTGAATCGCCTGTTCTATGCGCTCAAGCTGAATATTGAGATTATGTTCAGCCTGCTCGACTTCATGATCCCCAATCGCATCCTCTAAGCAGAAAACAACGGACGTTAGATCCTCGTACTTTTGTTCAGTAATCATAGCGGCTATGTCGTGGCGGGTTGCAGGCATATATAATAGGGCTCCCAGCGCTTGTTCAAGCCATTTTTTAGGCGCCTCTTTCGTGACCTGTTTCGGCACTTGATAAAATACATGCTCTTCTTGACGCGCTGATAAATAGTGGAAATACCGCAAACCAGTCACCCTCTTTTCTGTAACAAAAAAGGAAGGACATGAAACTCCCTCCTTGTTTTGTTTTATTCTTCTTTTGACGCAGCTGTTTGTTCGCGCACCTGCTTTTGTTTGTTGATATAGTGAATGATAAATGTTACCGCAAATGCAGCGATAATGATAATGAAGAATACAGAATGCGGCATTTCATAATGGAAAGCGCTCCCTGCCATTTTCAGCGCGATAATTCCGATTAACACGAATGCTGTGTTTTCAAGCTCAGGGATTTTATCGATCAGCACAAGGAATACTTTTGCGACTGTACGCATCATTAAAATACCCAGCATACCGCCGATCAAAAGAACCCATACTTTTTCAGACACCGCAAACGCGGCCAAGATGCTGTCCACAGAAAAGGCAAGGTCCATCAGCTCAACTGAAATAACAGTTGCCCAGAAGATACCGAATGTACGGACCATCCAAGAGTTTTTCTTAATACCGTCTGCTTCCTCTTCTTTTTCGCCGATCCAGAAGTGCTTAATGACGAGCCAAGCCAGGTAAAGCGCGCCAAGCACTTTGATCCACCAGAATTTAATGAGAAGCATACCGAGTCCGATGAATATAAATCGGAAAATGTACGCTCCGAATAAACCATACGTTAACGCTTTTTTACGCTGTTTTTCCGGAAGATGTTTCACCATAACTGCAAGAACTAACGCATTATCGGCCGATAAAAGGCCTTCCAGCACAACAAGGGAACCGATCAGACCCCAAGAAACCGGATCAGTCAGAACTTCCCCCCACATTTTCCAATCGAAAAATGAAGCATACGTAGACATGATGTGATGTAAAAATTCCAAGTTTTTTCCTCCTATTAATTGAAAACGGTGACTGCTTTATTTGTCACTCGCTTACACCTGCAAACCGTAGTTCCGGCATAATGAAGCAAGGCCGCCGGAAAAACCGCTGCCGATCGCATTGAACTTCCACTCGTTTCCGTGTCTGTACAGCTCACATACGACAACGGCTGTTTCAATGGAGAAATCTTCTCCCAAATCGAAGCGAAGAAGCTCATTTTGAGTCTCTTCATCTGCAACGCGTACAAACGCGTTTGACACTTGTCCAAAGTTTTGGCTGCGTGCTTCCGCGTCATGAATTGTAACTGTGATGCCGATTTTCTCAATGTGAGCAGGGATTTTTGAAAAATCAACGATGATCTGCTCATCATCTCCGTCGCCTTCACCGGTGCGGTTGTCACCCGTATGGATGACACCGCCGCTCGGGTGCTCAAGGTTATTATAGAAGACGAAATCGAGATCATTCACACAGTTATCATGCGCATCCACTAAAAAGGCTGAAGCATCCAGGTCAAAATCGTGTCCGCCTGAGTACTTATTTGTATCCCATCCTAAACCGATCACCGCTTTTGTGAGTCCCGGGTTTGTTTTCGTTAAGTCAACACGCTGTCCTTTTGCTAATTGAATGGCCATACTGCCTCTCTCCTTTCTGCTCTTCGTAATATGTCTTAACCGACTTGCAAGCCGTAGTCTGTTGCGATGCGGGCAAGACCGCCTTGGTAGCCTGAGCCGATAGCAGAGAATTTCCATTCGCCGTTGTGTCTGTAAAGCTCTCCAGCGATAATTGCCGTTTCAATAGAGAAATCTTCCGCAAGATCGTAACGAATAAGCTCTTCATTTGTTTCTTCATTGACAATGCGTACAAACGCGTTTGACACTTGTCCAAAGTTTTGGCTGCGCGCTTCCGCTTCGTGAATCGTGATAACAAATGAGATTTTGTCGATATTCGCAGGTACGGCGCTGAGATTGACTTTTACATTCTCGTCATCACCCTCGCCAAGACCTGTCAGGTTATCGCCTGAATGAACAACTGAACCGTTTCCGCCTTCAAGCTGGTTATAGAAAATAAAATCATTTTGACTTGCGCATTTTCCAGACGCATCTAAAAGAAATACACTTGAGTCAAGGTCAAAGTCATGACCGCCGTCATACTTATTCGTATCCCAGCCTAAACCGACAACAACCTTTGAAAGACCCGGATTTGTTTTTGTTAAATCTACTTTTTGTCCTTTTGCCAATGAAATTGCCATGTTTCATCCACTCCTTTTTCTTTTATACGTACCGGTTGACAATATCTTCTAATCTCGTATCGTTTGTGCCTTCGCCGACCGCCGCGAATTTCCATTCGCCGTCCTGGCGGTAGATTTCAGCGGTAATCAGGCTTGTCCTGCCTGCATAATTGTCTTTCAAATTGTATTTGAGCATTTCTTCATGATTCGATTGATCAACAACACGGATAAAAGCATTTTGAATCATGCCGAAATCCTGTTTTCTTCTCACGCAATCATAAATATTCACAACAAATACAAGCTTATTAATGTTGGCAGGCACTTTCGCCAAATCAATTAAAATCTGCTCATCATCGCCCGCTCCGTCGCCTGTCAGGTTGTCACCTGTGTGCTTGACACTGCCGCAGCGGCTTTTCAGGTTTCCAAAATAAATGACATTTTTCTTATCAGTGAATTTGCCGTTTTCCAGCATCAGCACTGATGCGTCACAGTCAATATTTGGTCCGCCTCCGCCGAGCAGCTTTCCAAAAAAGCCGCCGCCTGATGAAACCGGGTCCCAGCCGAGACCGACCATCAATTTTGACAGACCCGCTTTTCCTTTTGTTAAATCAATTCGCTGACCTTTTTCTAAAGAAATTGCCACACGATTCACTCCTAATCATCGAAATGTGAATATAGTCACATTTATTTTTACGTACAAACGTAACTTGAGTATGCCGTAAATTATTAATATATACGTTTTTTATTATATCAAAGTTTCGTAAAAGTTAAGAATAATTGACGAAAATCCTCGAAAAAAATCTCCCATATTTGATATATGTTTTGCAAATCATATGAATGGCGGATCTCAAACAAACCATTTGACGTGAGCGAGTCATTTTGCCTATTCTTGTATCACATTCTAAAAAGCAACGGAAAGGAAGCGGCCTTTTGATTCATTTAAGCATACTTGATCAGGCACCTGTTTCTAAAGGAGAAAGCCCCGTGACAACCCTTCAGCATTCGGTCGAGCTGGCCGGACGAAGTGAAGAATGGGGCTATAAGCGTTATTGGTTTGCCGAACACCACAGCACGAAAGGACTGGCAAGCACGGCACCGGAAATTATGATCGCCCGTATCGCGGCTCACACAAACAAGATTCGTGTCGGGTCTGGCGGTGTGCTTCTGCCTCAGTACAGCCCGTTTAAGGTGGCCGAGACCTTTCGCCAGCTTGAGGCCTTGTATCCGAACCGGATTGACCTTGGTCTCGGGCGTTCGCCGGGCGGAACGACGAAAACCCGGCTCGCACTAACCGACGGCATCAAAAAAAGCTTAACCGATTTTAACAGACAGCTTCAGGATGTCTCTTATTTTCTGACCGATTCGCTTCCCGCCGGGCATCCGTATGCCGGGATCAAAGCGGCTCCTCTTATTGACACAGCACCGGAGCTTTGGGTGCTTGGATTAGGGGAGAACAGCGCAAGGCGAGCGGCCCATCAGGGAATCGGATATGTGTTTGGGCATTTTATCAGCCCTGAACGAGGGGAAAGCGCGTTTCGTATCTATCGTGAAAACTTTCAGCCATCAGCCCATTTCACATCTCCGGCCGCACTGTTTACGATCTTTGTCATTTGCGCAAAAACAGATGAAGAGGCAGAGGAGCTCGCGTTAAGCCAGGATTTGTGGCTTCTTCGCGTCGGGAAAGGCTTGGACAGCAGGGTGCCAAGCATTGAGGAAGCGAAAGCATACCACTATACTGAATCAGATAAAAACCAAATACGAGAAAACAGAAAGCGCATGGTCATCGGTTCTCCAAGCACTGTAAAACAGCAGCTTCTAGAGCTGGCGGACCGCTATGAAACAAATGAAATTATGGTTCTTTGCAATGTGTTTGATTTTGAGGCGAAAAAAGAATCATATGAACGTCTTGCCGGGTTATTTCTATAAAAAAAGCAGTTTTTCCCAAAGGAAAAACTGCTTTTTATTTTTATCTGTGCCCTTTTTTACGCTGGGTTTCTTTTTTGATAAACGTCCATATCCCCTGAACTGCAAATCCGATCAGGAGCAGAACAATTAACAGCAGGGTAATGGAAGGCCCTGGCGGTGTGCCGAGCTGATAAGATGACGTCAGTCCCATAAATACACTGAATAAGGAAATGAGTATGGCTGACATAAATACCATGTTAAAGCCTTTTGCGATTCTAATGGCGAAAGCTGCCGGCAATACGAGCAGTGCCGATACGAGCAGTACGCCGATAATCGGAATAATAACTGAGATCGCAAGACCAGTGACAATGCTGAATGACATCGACAGAATGTTTGTATTGATTCCGGACGTTTTGGCTGTTGCTTCATCAAATGTCAGCAGATAGAGCGGCCTTTTCAGCACGATAAAATAGAGCAGGATCAACAATGTAATGATGCCGATAATATAGACCTGCTGCTGGTTAACCGTCACGAGCGACCCGAATAAGTACTGATCAATGCTCATATTGGCGGCGCCTTTCGAAAGGCTGATTAAAAACATCGCGAAGGACAAACCCGCCGCCATTAAGATGGCAATGGACACTTCCGAGTATGTCCGGTATGCCCGCCGCATGTATTCAATTCCGACCGCGCCGACGGTCACAACGACTATGCTCGCCGCGGTAATATTGGTGCTGAGGAAAAAGCCGATGGCAACACCCGACAGTGAAATATGCGAGAGTGTGTCAGCCATTAAGGCCTGCCTTCTAAGCACAAGATATACCCCTAAAATCGGGGCCATGATGGCGATCATGCCGCCTGCTAGAAAAGCTCGTCGCATGAATTCCAAGTCAAACATTTCCATCCGCCTTTTTCTCCTCTCTCTAATCGAATCACTTTATCTAAAAATTGCTGTACTTCATTTTGTTCATGAGTGACCATCACAACTGTGCGATTGTGATTTTTCACCAAGTGGTGCATGAATTCGTAAAACCCTTTTCTGCTGTCATAATCAACCGCTGTCGTCGGTTCGTCCAGCATTAAGAGATCGGGATTGCTGGCAAGCATTCTGGCAATACAGATTTTCTGTTTCTGGCCGCCCGACAAGTCACCGATTTTCCGGTGGCGAAGCTCCCACATTTCCACCATTTTCAGGGCTTTTTCTACTTCGATATGATCTTCTTCATTCAAACGTTTAAACCATTTCCCTTTTGTGTACCGGCCGGATTGGACAAGCTCAAGCACGGTGCTCGGAAAACCTGCATTAAATGAAGAAATTTGCTGCGGGACATACCCTATAGTCAGACGTTTTCCTTCTGCATTCTTTTTACTGATTGTTACCTTGCCTTCCCACGGTTTCAGCATGCCGAGCATCACTTTTATCAGCGTTGATTTAGAAGCGCCGTTTGGACCTGTGATGCCGACAAACTCGCCGCTTTCAATATCAAGAGATACTTTATCCAACACAGGCGTGTGGGAATAGCCAAAAACGATATCTTTCAATGAGACGAGATTCATGTCAATCTTCCTTTCTCACAAAGAAATAGTGTGCACCCTCCGGCGCACACTATCTTTTTATTTATCCAATAGTGAATCTTTCAGGGCATCGAGGTTTTGCTTCATGATGTCGATGTACCCTATACCTTTATCCTGTTCTTCTTTGCTTAAGCCTTCCAGCGTATTCAGCACTTCTGTTTTCGCGCCGATTTCACTGGCCAGTGTATCTGCAACCTTGGAGGATGCAATTTCTTCAAAATATATAATGTTCACGTCATGCTCTTTCGCATACGTTTTCAGTTTTGCTAAGTCAGCTGCACTCGGCTCTTGTTCAGGAGAAAGCCCCGCAATCGGAACCTGAGTCAGGCCGTATTCTTTTGCCAAATAGCCAAAAGCTGTGTGCTGTGTGATAAATTCTTTCTTCGCCGCTTTTTTTACGGTTGTACGATATAGTTTATCAAGATCCTGCAGTTTTGCAATATATTCTTTACTATTTTTCTCATAGTATTCTTTGTTATCCGGGTCTTGCTTCACGATTTGCGCAGTAATATTTTCAACTTCCTTTTGCGCTAAAACAGGGCTGAGCCATACATGAGGGTCCATTTCATGGCTGTGTTCATGCTCTTCGTGATCTCCGTGTTCATGTTCATGTTCATGTTCGTGTTCTTCTTCAGAGCCCTCCATTAAATCGATGCCCTTGCTCGCATTTACGAAAACCGCATGATCTTGGCCCATGCTTTTTTCAGTTGAAGGAACCCAAGTTTCCATGTATTCGCTATTATAAACGAACAAATCTGCGTCCTGAATACTTGCAATATCCTTCGGCGTCGGCTCCCAGTCGTGCGGTTCGACAGAAGACGGAATTAAAAGATCCACATCGCCCTTATCTTTCACAATTTGTTTCGTAAATTCATACATCGGGTAGAACGTCGTGACAATGTGCAGTTTATCACTCTTTGAATCCGCTGACCCTTTCGTTGATGAGTTGCCGCATGCCGCGACCAATAAGAAGCACGCTGCAATCACAAACAAACCGCTCCATTTTTTAAACATAACGATATCCCCTCTTTTTCACAATGACTTTAAATCAAAATGATAACGATTTTGTAATCCTTAATAATAATAAACCGAAGTCATTACGTTTTGCAAGATTAATTTTATGTTGACGCTATGTTTTTATTTTTCCCGCGTGCAGCGCGGATATATGTACTGAAAAACCCGGCAAACTGCGCCGGGCTGACTTCTTATTCTCTTGTGTTCAAAAGATATACTCTGCTCTCGTAAGGCTGAAACACCATTTCATCAGCAATATCACCGTTGTTTTTATAATTGCTGAGTAAAAGGGACGCCTGATCCTTGCTGCAGCACTCCGGCCATTGGAATACAGCCTGCTCTTTTGAAAAATTATTCACCGCCAAAAGCTTTTGCCGGCCGTTCTCTCTGACGTATACAAACAGCTGCGGATCATCTGGGAGCAAGAGATCGTAGCTTCCTTTTATGAGATCTGCATACTGCTTTCTCAGGCTAGTCACCTTTTTGTAATAGGCTAAAATGGAATCTGGGTCTGCTTCCGCTTCCTCGGCATTGATGGATGCATAGTTCGGATTGACCTTCAGCCATGGCGTTCCGTCCGTGAATCCGGCATTCTTCCCGCTGCTCCATTGCATCGGCGTCCGGGCGTGATCCCGGCTTTTGGCCAAGATAGAAGTCATCACTTCTTCAGGATCATAGCCGTTCTCAAACACCCGTTTATGATACATATTAATCGTTTGGATATCTTTGTAGTCCTCAATTCTCGTAAACGGCGCGTTTGTCATGCCGATTTCTTCTCCTTGATAAATATACGGCGTGCCTTTCATAAAATAAAGGACAGTGGCAAGCATTTTCGCAGACTCTTTGCGATATCTCCCTTCATCTCCGAAACGGGAAACGATCCGCGGCTGGTCGTGGTTGCACCAAAACAGAGTATTCCAGCCTTTATGTTCAAGCGTCTTCTGCCACTTTGTTAATACAGATTTTAAATCAGAAAGCTTTAGGGGCTTCAGATCCCAATGTTCTTTTCCCGGCTGCTGGTCAAGCTCCATATGCTGAAAGTGAAAAATCATATTCAGTTCATGCTTATCCGTTCCCGTATATGTCAAGCCTTCCTCCGGTGTGACAGAGCCAACCTCACCGACCGACATGACATCGTATTGTGAAAATACTTCGTCTGTCATCTCTTTTAAATAGTCATGGATGCGTTCGCCGTTCGGCTGGAAGGGTTTCGGTTCTGCACACTGATTGACGTAGTCCTCATGTGAAGGAAGGAACTCTTTCTTTGAGATCAGATGAAGCTGGTCTATACGCAAGCCGTCGACCCCTTTATCGAGCCAAAACTTCATCATGTCATATACCGCTTGGCGAACGTCAGGGTTTTCCCAGTTTAAATCAGCTTGTTTGACGGCATTCATGTGCAGATAATATTCGCCAGTGTGCTCCTCATATTGCCAAACAGGACGTCCGTAGTCTGACACCCAGTCTGTCGGCGGGCCATCTTCGGTTCCGGGGCGCCAAAAGTAATAACTGCGGTACTTGCTGTTTTTGTCCAGCTCCGCTTCTTTAAACCACGGATGCTCGACTGAGGTGTGATTTAGGACAAAATCCATGACAAGCTTTAAGCCGCGCTGATGCACCTCGTCAAGCAGATCATGAAAATCCTCCATCGTGCCGTAAGACTCCATAATCGTCTTATGGTCAGTCACATCATAACCGTAATCAACATTTGGAGAAGGGTAGATGGGACATATCCAAATCACATCTGCCCCAAGCTCCTTTATGTAGTCCAGCCGGGAAATCATTCCCCGCAAATCCCCGATCCCATCTCCATTACTGTCCTGAAAACTTCTTGGATATATTTGATAAACGACTGCATCCTTCCACCAGTCTTTTTTCATCCCGCACTCCCCCCTGTTTTTTTCTTTCTACTCGAGCTGAGACGGATAAAGTGTCATTCCCCCGTCTACAAACAGTGTTGTGCCGGTGACATAACTCGCTTCTCCCGATACGAGCCAAGCCGCTGCAGCCGCCACTTCTTCCGGTTTTCCGAAGGCTTTCATCGGAATTTTTTTCAATTGCTTTTGTCTGTTTTCTTCTTTTTTCGTGTCGACGTTGGACTCTGTGGCGATAGTGCCCGGTGCTATCGCGTTAACGCGAATTCCCTTGTCTGCATAGTTAAGCGCCAGCGTTTCCGTCATCATCTTGATGCCGCCTTTAGAAGTTGAGTATTGAACATTGACTGGGCGCGGAATCTGCTGATGAACACTTGAGATATTGAGCACATTGCCTTTGATATTGTTCTTCATCATGTGATTGAGCGCGGCTTTTGCCCCCATAAAGGTTCCCGTTACGTTTACATCAATGACCCTTTGCCAATCTTCAAGGCTCATCTCATGCGGCATGGCTTCTGTACCGTTGAAGCCTGAATTGTTCACCATTACATCAAGCGTGCCAAAGTGTTCTAAAGCGGCATCCATCAGCGCCTGAATCCCTTCTTCCTTTGACACGTCCGCTTCGACTGCGACGGCTTTCCCTCCATTTTGCTTAATGATGTCCACTGTTTCATCGGCTCCTGACGGATCATTATGATAATTCACCACCACATTCATTTTCTCGCGGCCAAAGCGTTCCGCAATGGCTTTCCCGATTCCTTTTGAAGAGCCTGTTACGATGGCTGTTTTCCCGATTAAGTCTTTATACATAAATGATGTCCTCCTCTGATTTTCCATTGTGTATCTGGAAAATACCCCATTTTTCCGGGTTGAAAACAGCATAAAAAAAGCAGAGAACCTTTTCGGTTCTCTGCCATCTCTTATTGGAAGCGCTGCTCGGCAAGTGTCTTTTTTATGTCCATCAGCCTGCGGTAAAAGAAAGCGGCGGACTCGTAATTTTGCTGCTGATTGAAGCGTTCTGCCGCGTCCAGCAGCAGCTCCTCTGCATCAGCGAGAAGCTGGCGGGATTCGAGAAGGTCAAAGCATTCTTCGAGTACCTTCCTGTCGCCGCTGCCAAGATAAAGCTCGTGAATAAGGCGGAATTTTGTTAAGTACATGTCATCCGCCCATTCTGCCGCGCATTTTACCCCGTGTTGATACGTCTCTATTGCTTTCTCATATTTTTCTTCTTTACAGTAGATATGTGTCAGTGAAAATACAGCTTGAACGGTCTGCTGAAATTTGTGCTCTTCAAAAATGGCGGCGGCCTTCTTGAAATAGCCCTCCGCTTCGCTAAGATCTCCCAAGCTGTACTTACAGTGGCCTACGTTATAATGAGCGGCGGCAATCATATATGCTTCCTCAAGCTGCCTTGCATGATCCAAAGCGCTGTACAAGTGCTTGAGCGCCTTTTCATGATGATAGACATCCGTCAAATTTCCGGCAATGATAAATTCACACTGCACACGGCGGCGGCCGTACAGTTCGTATTTCGTATAGATATCAAGCGCCTGGCTTGCATAATTCATCGAAAAATACGTTTGTTTGATGTGATAATACACTTCTGCGACCTTAAAAAGAAATTCAGCTTTTTCAATCTCATCTTCCACATACTCCAGCTTTTCCTCTGCGTGCTTATAATGATCGATGGCTAAAATGAAATTTTTCTGCTTAAATTCGTACATCCCTCTGAAATAGTAAAAATAATATTCTAATAAGCCCGTCAGTTTTTGCTGATTGCTTTCAATTTCGTTCAGCATGTCAGAGAACGGAGGCTCGGTGTCGCTGTCTTTCACCGGCATCAGCTTGTCCAGCATGATCCGATGCCGAAATTCCATCAAAGAAAAATATAATAGCAAATCCTGATT
Source organism: Bacillus sp. PAMC26543 (assembly GCF_014250375.1). Classification (NCBI taxonomy): domain Bacteria; kingdom Bacillati; phylum Bacillota; class Bacilli; order Caryophanales; family Bacillaceae; genus Bacillus; species Bacillus sp. PAMC26543. The sequence goes on from NZ_CP060193.1 coordinate 3,847,627, forward strand.
TTCTTCCATGTCTTCTAATTCGTACTCGATCTCCTGCTTTAACGCTTCTGCTTTATCTGCTTCAAACGCACGAATGTGTTTGTACCATTCGTTTAGTTTTACCGCCACTTCTTCAGATGGAATCTTTGCTCTCATTGTTCTGCCTCCTTCCTCCTGCTACTATTTATGTTATATTTTATCATAGCTATTCTCTTTTAGAGAGAGTCAATGGCTTAAAACATAACATTCAGCACCTCATGAGAAAGTGAGACCGGTATGAAATTAATAGCAAAAACATCCTTCATCTTATGCCTCCTGTTTGTGGCGGACCTTTGTTTTTCATATGTGCGGCACGCATGGCACTCGCAAACCGCCCTGCAGGACAGGCCTGTTCCGTCTGCTCTTAATCCGATTGTGAAGCAGAATGCCGACACCCTCAAGGCTGCCGCTGCGCATAAAGGCATCTCAATCGTGATTACCGAAGGATTCAGATCCTTCAAGGAACAAGACGAATTATATAAGCAAGGACGTACAAAAAAAGGGAATATTGTCACCTATGCAAAAGGAGGGGAATCATATCATAACTATGGTTTGGCGATTGATTTTGCTCTTCAGAAAAAGGATGGAAGCATCTTATGGGATATGGATTACGACGGCAATCAAAACGGGAAATCAGATTGGCTGGAGGTCGTCACCATCGCTAAAAAACTCGGATTTGAGTGGGGCGGGGATTGGGAACGGTTCAAGGATTACCCTCACTTGCAGATGATTCCTGACTAGACACCTCACAGCCTCTTCTTTTTTCTTTTATGCGCGTCAATATATGAAGGATAAATCGGCTTATACACAAGCTTATAATGCTGATGGCTGCCTGCTGAAAAATCAGGCTGCCACTCCAGCTTCACATCAAACGCTGATAAAAATGCTTCTCTCGCTTCGTCAGCTGAAACATCCGGTTTGTGGTTGATTGTTTCTAATTGCTCTGGGTCTATATCCGGAGCCATAAAAGCGTCAATTTTTCCGGTTTCCGGGTTGACGATGATGCGGGCAGCGCCGAACCGCAGCGGTATTCCTTTATACCAGACAGAAAAATGATTGCGGACCCTGCCTCTTTCGTCGATTCGGATTGGATTAACTCTGAAAAACTCATCAGCTCTCGGATAGAGTGCGTACAAAAACTGAAGCGCTGTCTCTTGGCATTCTTCCATTGAGTAATGTGCAGAACCCTGCTGTTCCATAAAAGAAATAGCTGCTTTTAATTTTCCTGTTTTTTTATCAGTCTTCATTTTGATTGTATTTTTATTTCTCGTTGCAAAATAGCTTCCTATGCTTAAATCCTTTCGCTCCGGCGCACTGCCTTTGCGCCAAGTGCTTCCAAGTTCCTCTCCGAAGTCCTTTTCACCGACTTTTTTCATATCAGGGGTAAATCCAAGCATTCCATATATATCGGTTTCTTCTTTTTTTTCAAGCGGCGGGAGAGGCGCCCCGTTTTCCGTTCTTTCATCCGATATATGCTGGTCAGGCACGATTTCATCTACATCCGCTGGATAGCTGTAACCGGGCAAAATCGGTTCATAGACGAGTCTGGGCGACTGTTCATCATCAATGACGTCATACATGAGCCGTAAAGACATGGTATTGACGTAATGGGAAATGACCTTCTCTTTCTCTACGAATTCCTTTGGGATGTCGGCTTTGTTCCCTTCTCCGTAATATAAAAAATGGACAATCTGTCCGCTGCGGGTGATATCTATTAAAAATCCTGAATTAGGAAGCGAGAGGCCCAGCTGTTTTTTTGTATAAACAAACCGGATGTGATGCCCTCGTTCTTCCTTGGCTTGAAAATGAAATTTCATAAATGTGGCCGGATGGTGGGCTGCGGCAAACTGAAGAGCTGTCAGCTTCAGCTCGGCATCTGGGAGCTTTTTGTCCTGCTCGAGGCCGGCGGCTGTTGAAAATGTGAGCAGAGCGCCGTCGTTCGAGAGTTCCACGATAATTTGCTTTTCCGGATCTTCGGGGTTCTTCCAAATGAAGTATGCATGCCCCTTCTTCTTTTGTTTTTGAGCATAATCTTCGATCTCAAGCTCATAATGCGGCGGTACATTTCCGATCTCTTGCGCCTTCTTTTTCAGCTGTTTGTTTACCAATGAAGTCATCCTTTCAAAGAGTCTACGACAAAGAGAACCTTGTTTATTATATAAAAAGACCCTTCTTCTTTGAAAGTGAAGAAAGGTCCTTTTCTATTAAGGAAACTGGATTTCCACATTCTTTCTATTACTTTTTTCATACATCAGCCAGTACACATGCCGAAAATGTGTGACTTTTGACTGTTTTACAATGCACTTATGACAGCCTCACCAGTATGGGCATCAATCAATCTCGGATATACCGGCTTGTAGACGAGACGATAGCTGTTTTCTTCATCTTCTTCGTATTCTCTCTCCCAGCCAAGCTCGACTTTAAAATGGCGCCAAAAGATAGACTTGGCTTGTTCCGGTGAAATGGATGGAACAGGGTCAATCGCTTGGAGCACTTCAGGGTCAATGTCCGGTCCCATGTAAACGGTAATAAGTCCTGTCTGGCGGCTGACGCAGATTTTGACCTGCCCAAACCGAAGCGGAACTCCGTTACAGTGCACGTCAAACGTAAAGACGGCTGACGAGCTTTCTTCATCCTGTTCATCGTATTTGATCTTAAAATATTGATCAGCATTCGGAAACAACGCAAACAGAAAACGAATGGCGATTTTTTCGCACTCTTCCTCGCTTACGGTATACGGCCCTTTTTCGTCTATAAAAGACATAACACCTTCAAGTTTTCCGGTTTCTTTGTTATGGATGGTTTTCAGCACTTGGTGAATCCGTCCTCTTAACCAGCTGTCCATGCTTTTATCCGCCGGTTGATACACAGGATTATCCGGATTCCGCCAGACGACCCCGATTCTCCCATCCCCTAGATCCGTTTCCCGCTCTTTGACTAAGCCTTTTTCGACCCCGATCATGCTGCCAGGATCGGCCTTTTCGTGAATGCCCTCGAATAAAGGGAGAGGAAAGCTTTCCCGCTCCCTGTAATCGTCATTATCAAATTCTTTTTCTTCTCGAACCAAATCAGCAGGCACAGCAATGCCCGCGTTTTCAAACTCATACACCAAATGCGGCTGATCGTCTCCGTTTTTGTAGACAGAGCGATGAAGGATCTCAAACAGGAGAGTGACATCTACATCTTTCTTGAAATAAGCCAGTGCTTCTTTTTCATCTGCGACCTGTTCCGGCTTGATTATATTGCACGCTTTCCCGTAATACCGAAAATACACCACCTCCCCTGATAAGGAGACATCAGCCATAAATCCGCTCATAGGAAGCGGCAGCCCGTCTTCCATTTGAACATATGAAAACCTTACTTTATCATCATACGCCTCATCATTTTCTTCACGGACAAATGCAGACGGAGCTTCAGGATAATGAGAGTTCACGAACTGAATCAAGATATCCTCTATTTGGTCTTCGGACAGCTTCTCATCGCTTTCAAGCTCAATATCACGAGAAAGCCCTTCCAGCTGTCCGTCCGGTCCAAGCTCTACGATGATCCCTTTGTGTTCATCCTGCGGATCTATCCAGCAAAAATACGACCTTTTCCGTTCATCACCATAATCTTCAATTTCCAGCTTTAAGTGTGTCGGCACACGGCCGATTTCCAGTGCTTTTTGTTTCAATTCCTCTTTTTTCACCAAGGCGGCCCCCTTCTTCGTTCGAATGTCACCCTTCGACTGATCACAAAGTAATAGTCTAATATACACAAATTTCTGTGTTTTCCAGTTTTACCAGAACATTTTTCACCAAAAATAGTATGATGAACCTATTCAATATAAAAGCTAATAATCTTAAAATTAATTCCGTTGCAACTTTTTATAGGTCATCAATCGCAAAGAAGGACGGAGTTTCCATAAATCTGGGTAAAACCGTGAGAAAAGAACCGATTTTTTTGGCTGGATGATGTCAATCCATTCAAAAAGATCCAATTCTCAAAGACAAAAGGCTCCCCTTTCCTAAAACCATTTGAGGAGGAAAAATGAATGTTTCAGAAAAAAACGTACGCTGTTTTCCTTGTTCTCCTGCTGATGCTGTTTACAGCTGCTTGTTCCGGAAGTAAAACAAGCGCGGAGAAGAAAAATTCAGAAACAGAAAAAAGCGCAGATATAGCTCAAGTTAAGATCAAAGATGTCTCTTATACACTTCCGTCTCAGTATGATAAGTCAACTTCAGATGATCAGCTCGTGTTAAAGGTAAATGTCGCTGTGAAAAACACAGGGAAAGAACCGCTTAATGTAGACAATATGGATTTCACTTTGTATCAGGGTGATACCAAAATGTCTGACACAGATCCTGAAGACTATAACGAAAAGCTGCAGGGCAGCACGATTAACACTGACAAATCCGTTGAAGGAAATCTTTTCTTCGTTGTAGATAAAGGCGAAAAATACGAGCTGAATTATACGCCGGAATCTTACGGTGATAAGAAGCCAAAATCAGTTACATTCAACATTGATGGAAAAGACAAAAAAATCCTTGCGACAGCAGATCAGCTCCAAGACTCTGCGAAAGCTTTATCGGCATATATAGATGTCCTTCTTTTCGGTAAAGATAACAAAGATTTCGAAAAAATCACCGGCGCTAACAAAAATGAGATTGTGAACGACTTTAACGAGTCAGCAAAAGACGGCTACCTCTCAGCATCAGGCCTTTCAAGCACATATGCGGACAGCAAAGCGCTTGATAATATCGTGAACGGCATTAAAGCGGGATTAAGCAAAAACTCATCGATTCAAGCGAAAACAACTTCAATCTCAAAGGATGAAGCCATTGTAGAAGCTACAATTAAACCAGTCGACGCTTCTTCTCTCTCCGACCGCATCGAGGACAGAATGAAAGACTACTACAGCAAGAATTCAGGTGCGAGCTATGAAGATGCTGTAAAATATGCACTTCAAGTCTATCCAGAAGAGTTCAAAAAGCTTGGCCCGGCTTCAAGTGAAAAAACGGTTGAAGTGAAAATGAAGAAAAATGACATCGATCAGTGGCAGCTTGATATGGACGATTACAGAGCAGCAGAATTAGTTGAAGCATTCATTAAAGAATAAACATCAAAAGGAAATAGCCCTGTGGCTATTTCCTTTTTTATTTAAAAATCCTGCTGATGAAATCTGCTTCATCATCCGTCAGTTCAACATCTAAGGTTTTCAGGTTAGCCTTCAGCTGTTCCGGGCGCTTAGCACCTGGAATGATTGCGTCTACAGCCGGTCTCGTTAACAGCCAAGCCAAGGCGACATGAGCCGTTTCCGCATTCTTTTCCTCAGCTGCCGCTTTAAGCTTGTCCACTTTTTTCAGGTTTTGAATAAAGGTGTCTCCCTGGAATTGCGGCTTGTCCTTTCGAGTGTCGTCAAAGGCATCATCTTTTGTAAACTTTCCGGTCAGCAGCCCGGATGCGAGCGGGAAGTACGGAATAAAGGAAATCCCGTGTTTTTCACAGTATGGGAGCAGCTCCTTCTCAGCATCACGCTGAATTAAAGAGTATTCTGACTGAAAGACCTCCAAGTAGCCGTCCGCATTAAATTCCTGCAATTGCTGATAATTGAGGTTCGAGGCTCCAATCGCTTTGATTTTCCCTTCATCCTTCAGTTCCTTCAGCGTGCCCGCGACTTCCGCAAGAGGTGTCTTGCCATCCGGAAAATGAACATAATATAGATCGATGTAATCTGTCTTCAGCCGCTTTAGGCTCTTTTCCACCTCGCCGCGAAGAAAGTCCCGGCTGTTGTCTAATTCAATGCGGCCGTTTCCTTCTTTATGGGCTCCTTTAGAGGCGATCATGAGCTGATCCCGGACACCGCGTTCCTGAACGACCTCACCGATTAATTCTTCGGATCGCCCCAATCCATATATAAAGGCGGTATCGATAAAGTTCACGCCGCCGTCCAATGCCGTGCGAACCAAGTCCTTGCCAGTTTCATCATTCAGATTCGGAAACAGATTATGCCCGCCGACCGCATTTGCGCCGAATCCGATCCGTTTCACCTGTAAATTCGTTTGCCCAAGTGCACGTGTTTGATCCATTGTCCCTTCTCCTTCCGAAATGATTTGATGAAAAATAGCGCAGGTTCCACTTTCTGTATTAGATATCCTTTTTCTATTTTCCTTCTTTTTTCAGCATACACAAAAAGGAGAAAGTGTATTTCTCCTTTTGCAAGTTTATTTTGGCAGAACCCATTTGTCTTTTAAGAAGCAGGCTCTGGCCAGTAAAAAGAAAATGGCGATGAGCACGACGATGGTTCCGCACGTGTATAGAATGGCAGCCGGATTTATCATCCCGAATAACAGCTGTTTAAATAAGGCGTGCAGGTTTAAGAATGGGATGAAAAAGTAGGATAGATCGATTTGATTCGGCGCCTTATTGAAAATGAAAAACATCGGGAATATAGGCAGAAAGACGACAAGAGACATATAGCTCTGCGCTTCTTTTACCGTGCCGGAAATGATGCTGATCATAAGCTCCATTGCGGCGATCAGCATTGCAGAAAGCACGATGATCAAAGCTGAAGCTCCGATAATGACCCATAAGTGATCTCCCAGCTGAAAGGCTGTTCTTAACTTTTCCGTAAATAAGACGGTGCACAGAATCAGAAAGATCAGTGACAATACGCCAGAGGCTATCCCGAAGGTAGAAACCGCAAGCCACTTGCCGACTAACACTTTGTTTCTGCTGACCGGGGTTAACAGCAGCGCTTCTATGGATTTCCGGTCCTTTTCTCCGGCAATAATATCTAGAGCAATCGGCATGGCACCGGAAACGATTGATGTTAAAAGCAGCATCGGAAGAATGGCGGAAAGCATGATCGCGGAAACGCCTTGCTCTTCATCTGCTTCTTTTTGCTGAACCGAAAACGGCTGGATCACCGAGTGGTCAATATGTTTACTCGTTAAACGTTCTTGCACAATTTCATTTTTGTACTGCTCTAAGGCAGATTGCACAAGCTGCATAGCATTTGATGAACCTTGATCGACCGAGCTGCCGTAAACGTCAACCTCAAAAGATGTCATACTGGTGATATAAGAATCAAACTCTTTCGGGACATTCAGATACACATCCGCTTTGCCGTCATCGACCGCCTGTTCAGGTTTTGCGAATGTCTTTACACTGATTTCGTCAATCGCATTCAGCTTATGTTCCAGCTCAGACGGCAGGGACTGGCCGACAGCGATCGTATACTGCTCCCCTTTGTCCGACAGCATGCTTTCGTAGAAAAACACAAGGCCCAGCATCGTAATCATCGGAACCAAGATCGTCAGTAAAATTGTTTTTCTGTCCCGTAATGCGTCGATCATCTCTTTTTTATAAATCTGTCCTACCATTTATGAAATCCCCCTGACCAGCTTAGACATAAAGATGTAGTTCAAATCGTCGCTGCGTTCGCTCTCGTATAGTGTTTCAAGTGCTCCTCTGTAAATGACCTCTCCGCTGTGCATCATAATGACACTGTCACAGAGCGCCTGTACCTCCTCCATAATGTGGCTGGAGAACAGGATGGTTTTGTGTTCTCTTTTCAGCTGCTGAATAAATTCACGGAAGATATTGCTTGACGTAATATCTAGTCCTGTCGTCGGCTCATCAAATAAAATGATATCCGGATCGTGAATCAGCGCCCTGGCAATGGCGACTTTCTGCCTCATTCCTTTTGAAAACCCGCCCACTCTCCGGTCCATATAATCACGCATGCCGAACCGTTTTGATAAATCTTCTATTCTCGCTTTGATTTCGTGGCGGTTCAGCCCGTACAGCCGGCCAAAGTACTGTAAATTTTCTTTTGCAGTCATCCGGTCATAGAGTCCTGTTTCTCCTCCGAATAAGACGCCGATTCGTTTCTTGACCTCCGCCGGCTGCTTGGCCGTGTCAAAGCCGTCTACTGCGATCGTACCCTGTGTCGGTTCAAGCAGGGTCGCGATCATTCTCAGCATCGTTGTTTTGCCGGCTCCGTTTTCTCCGAGAATGCCGACGACTTCTCCTTTTTGAATCGTTAAGCTTACATCACGCACAGCTTTGACTACTTTTTTCTTATCTGTAAACCTGCGGCTGCAATCCGTCAGTGTAATCATGTCACAATCTCCCTTTTCATTATTTCTAGTAATGACTATATACGAAAAGCTGGATTTGTTGGATAAAGTTGTCGCGAAGAGTTCTTTTTATGTCGCGAAATGGGATAAAATAAAGATGATTCTATTTAACTAGGGGAATGATAATGGTAAAAGTCGGACTAGTCGATGATTATCGAGTAGATTTAGAGAAGCTGGAAGCAATCGTGTCCAGAATGCAGGATGTCGAAATTGTCTTTGCCACCGATTCGGCGGAGGAAGCTTACAGCCGGGTGAAGAACGGGGACATTGATCTTCTGCTTGCCGATATTGAGATGCCTCACATGTCAGGCTACGAGCTGGCGGATTTAATCAGATCTCATTCGCTGGATGTGGATGTGATGTTCGTCACCGGCAACAGCGGCTATGCGGTTCACGCATTTGACCTGAACGTCCACGACTATATTATGAAGCCGTACCACGCCGATCGTCTCAGCTCTTCCTTCGAACGTTATTTCAAAAAGAAAACGGAAACGAGCTTGAACGGGCGGATTTTGATTAAACAAAAATCTAAAATGCATGTGCTGCAAAAGAAGGATATCATTTTCGCCGAACGCACAGGACGGTCGACGACGATTGTGACAACAGCTGAAGAAGTGCAAACGTATCAAACATTAAACGATATTAAAGGCGATCTTCCGGAGAAGGATTTTCTTCGTTCGCACCGCTCCTTTATTATCAACATTCATTACATTAAGCATTTTTCCGCTTATACGAAGCATTCGTTTACGGTTTCGTTCGAGGGAACATCTAAAAAAGCGATGATTACCAAGCAGCAGCTTGATTATTTTCAAAACTATTATTTTTGAGGAGCGCAGGTTGTGATAACTCTGTTTCAATGTCTTTATTTGTTTTTATTCAGTTTCCTATTTTATCAGTCGGCTGCCATTCTATCGCACAGCACAGCCGTTTCTTGGCTCGCCGCTGCTTTAGGCGCGGCGGCAGCGGTTTTATACATATGGAAAACGAAGCCTATGCGGGATCGCTGTCCGCATCAGCTCTATTCATGTATCGCCGTGATTCACATTCTGTCGGCGGCGTTTTTGCTGATCGCCCCCTCTGGATTGGCGCTGCTGATTGTGATTGTGATATTCGCAACGTGTGAATGGCTCCGCATCGGGCTGTACCGCTCGCTGACAAAGCTTTTTGAACAAATCGATCGGCTGACTCAGGCTGAACAGCACGCCAATCGAATGCTGATGGATGTCAGGAGCCGGAATCACGATACAATGAAGCATATCACAGCGCTCAGCTCGGCGCAGTCAGAGCCGGACACACAAACATACATAAAACATTGGGCGGGCCAGTACAGCCAATATGACCGGTTTTTGAAAGGAGAGAGTGCGTACATTGCAGGGGTGCTGTATGACTTTCTGGAAAAAGCAAACGCTTCGAATGTGAACGTTTCACTGCATTTGCATACACCGCTTTCTTCCCTCCCTTTCTCTCCCGCTGATCAGGTCAGCCTGGCCGGCAACATATTAGAAAATGCGCTCGACAGCGCTGCAGAGGCCCCTGAGAAAGCGGAGATCAAGCTGGAGACATCACTGCGAAGCGGGCTTTATGTGCTGATTTGTGAAAATACGACACCCGGCATGGAACCGAAAGTGCTCGATACACTGTATCAGTCATTCGGCCATACGACGAAAAGCGGCACTCATGAAGGAATCGGCACTTATGTGATCCAAAGGCTGGTGAACCAAGCTTTTGGCAAGCTTGATTTCACATATCGCCATCCTGTCTTCCGATTAGAAATTAAAATTCCGTTCCAAAAATAAAAAACCTTGAAAAGCTTGGCTTTTCAAGGTTTTTTGTTCGTCATTACGATGTTAATGATTGTGCAAAGCGATCCGCTTCATCTTGCAGCGTGCTTTCAATTTCTTTGTAGCGGCTTGAAATCGTTGATGCGCTTACGCCGTATTTTTTCGCCAGTTTGGCTTGGGAAACGGTTGCGCCGTTAAGTGAGATTGCATTCACATAATATTCAACTGCCGCCGCAAAAGCTTCCGGCTTTCTGATGACAGGTGTTTTTTTCTCGCAGAACGATTTCCAAATGTCAATGACTGCCGGAATCAGCTCATTCGGATATTCATCTCCGCTCATGCCTTTTTCGATCGCCGCGGCTGTTTCTTTCTCCATGTCATTTGCCCACTCAACGCTGCTTTCTTGAACAGGCTCCGCTTGCTGCGGCTGTTCATCTTTTTCAGCTAACAGCGCGAAAAGTACGTTGTTGAACTCCTGCTTCATGAAGTCCTCCGGCGTTTTGCCGTTTTTCACTGCAGCATCCGCATATGTCTTCACCTTGCTGATCAGCTCTTCCGTTCTCTTCACTGGGAAGATTGTGAACTGCATGAAGAATTCCGCTTTTTCCGCTTCGTGAATCGGATAGCCGAGAATCAAGCTTCCCACTGGAGGGAGGTCTTGACTTGTGACGTCCATTTCCACGTCGAATTGTTTTTTCGTAATGACATCTTCAAAATGAATAACTGCTTCTTTCATATCCTTCAGCAGCAATAAAGCAGGCGTCATGCTCTTCCAAGATTCAACGATCTCACGTGTTTTCGGGCGGGTGATCGTATCGCCTTTTTTCTGAAGGTACTCTTCAAAGATCGTTTTGTCACCAGCGAGCGGGTGGAAGAAGATTCCCCAGATTCCTAAATTAAATACACTGATGTCCTTCGTCTGCCTGTCCATAGAAGAAAGAAAATCATGCTGGTTGATAAAACCTGAAATGCTTTCTCTATGTACTGTGAAGGCATACTCCACTAAGTCTTCCTGAATTTGTTTTGCTTCTTTTGCCGCTAATTCTGTCGGGAAGTCGACAACTTTATTTCCGCAGCATTTTTTATATTTCTTACCGCTGCCGCATGGGCAAGGGGCATTTCTTTTCACTTTTCCCACAATAAACCCTCCGAATTCTGTTGTAACTTTTCTATTTTAACAAAAATAACTTCTGAGGGCTTGGTTTCGGGCTAAAAAAGAATTTGGTAATGTGACAGCCTGGTTCATTATGTAAATTTACCTATGACTTTTTCATCAACTTTTGTGATGTAAGACTTGTAACCTATTCCCACTTTAGGCCGTTCTTTTTTACAATCGTTAGGTGTTTATCTAAAATTTTTAAGGAAGTGTTTATGTTGGAACTAGCTGGTTTTATGCTGCGCGCCTGCGCTCTTGTGCTTGACGTGATCATTGCGGCCGCAGTGATTTTAGCATCCGGATTTATGTTTGGCGACGGGTCCGCTGGCGTCATTGCTGTCGCCATATTGATGCTGCTTGTGTATCCTTTGCTGATGCCGCTGACAAATTGGAAGGGTACGCTGGACAAAAAAATCATCGGGCTGCAAATCGTGAGAGATGAAACACACGAGAAAATCTCCCTCCCACAGGCCATTGTCCGCTACATGATAGCGTGGGTGCATGTGTTTTCCCGCCTTATTTATTTGACAGCCGCATTTACAAAGAAAAAACAAGCCGTTCATGATATGGCTGCGAAAACAATTGTGCTGAAAGCAGAATAACCTTGAAGAATAGGATTCTTCAAGGTTATGTTTCTCATTAGTTCGTATTTTGTCCGCCGCCGTTCAGCCCTTCTTTAATCAGGCTGTTGACTTGGCTGCTGTACAGAAGGCCGATATGTCCAACACCGTTGATACGAACATTTTTTGCCCCTTCTAAGTTAGACAGATAGTTCATAACAATCATGTCGGCCGAGCTGTAAATGGACGTATATAAAATCTTTTGATTTGGGTCCGTTCCCGGAAGCGCTTTGTTTGAAACGAGACGGTTCGCGCCGCCAAGCGTTACGACGTTTTCAATTTTATTACCGCCGTCCAGTTTTTTTATGTAATAAAGCGTGTTGGCGCCCCCCATGCTGTGAGCGACAATGTCCACTTTTTTCGCACCGGTTTCATCTAATACCTTTTGCACAAAACGTGATAATACTGGGCCGTTGTTTAAGTTATTGCCTGTCTTGTCCCAAAAATCTACAGCATACAGCTTGTCCCGTGACCAGCCTTGTGATGCCAAATAAGTTTTAATACCGGCAAAGTTAAAAGAAGCTCCGCCAATTCCGTGAACCATCACCACCGGATTATGTTCAGCGGCTTTCGCTGACGGCTGCATCGCAAACATGGATGTAACTGACAGCGCAACAATTGTTACAAGTGCAATGAACTTACTTCTTAAAAGTTTCATAATTTCCTCCTTTTTTTGTAACAAATTCTTAAATTATATTACTTTGCCAATTTAATTAAGTAAAGGGTAAATTTGACTTATTTTTGAAGAAATTTTAAGGTTGAGAGAACATTTCAGCTGTTTATGATCCCGAAAATGCAAAAAAAGAAGGCTTTTTCGCCTTCTTCTCTTTAATATTCATTAAAATAGTCTTGGATTTTTTTGGGATCATCTGTTTTGGTGAGCGCGAGCATTAACAATATCCGGGCTTTTTGCGGATTTAAGGAGTTTGATGCCAAAAGGCCGTTTTTCACATAGTCGCCGTTCGGTGTGACGACACCATTTCCCGTACGGGTTGAGCGAACCACTGTGACGCCTTTTTTGACCGCCCTGACTGCTCCTTTTTCGGCTGCGTCAGATAAAGATCCGTTGCCTGATCCTGCGAAGACTATGCCTTTTGCTCCGGCTTTCACAGCCGCATCAAACAGATAGCTTCCGTCATTTTGGTAGCCGTACAGAATGTCTACTTGCGGCAGTTTATCAAGGCTGGAAACCGAGAAATCCGTATCCTTTGTATGCTTGCATGTCATTTCATTATGAAAATAAATGTCATCGGCAATCGTTCCGATGTATCCCATTTCTTCTGATTTAAAGGTGTCTGTTGCGGTTGTGTTGGTTTTTGTAACGTACCGTGCTGAAGCAATGCGGTCATTGAGAACGACGAGCGTCCCTTTCCCTTTTGCATCAGGTGCGCCTGCCACTTTAACTGCGTTATACAAGTTGGACGGGCCGTCAGCACTGATGGCTGTGGACGGCCTCATCGAACCGGCAACAACAACCGGTTTATCGCTTTTTACAATGAGGTTCAGAAAATAAGCCGTTTCTTCTAATGTATCTGTTCCGTGGGTCACGACAATACCGTCAACATCATCTGAAGAAAGCAGTTTGTTGACTCGGTTTCCGAGCTTCAGCAATGTTTTGTTATCAATGTTTGTGCTTCCGACGTTAACCACTTGCTCGCCGCTGACATTCGCAATGTCCTTCATCTCTGGCACCGCTTTGATCAGAGACTCAACGCCGACGACACCTGCTTTGTATTCAGTTGTAGAGGTTTTTGATTTATCGGCTCCGGCAATCGTACCTCCTGTCGCCAGTATTTTGATATTTGGAAGGTCATTTTTTTTGGAAGCAGCAGCTGAAGAAACTTTTTGTGTCTGCGGTTTTTCTTTTGGGGATTCTTTTGCTTCAGGAGATTGTAAGCATCCGGTAAAAGCAAGCAATAGTGCGGTAAAAAGGGTCAGTAAGAGGAATCGTTGTATTTTCATGTTTTCTCTCCTTTTGTTTGGTAACGTCTTTACACCTTTTAATAATTGAATATTTCATTTATTCAGTCAAAATGTGCGTCAGGTTATCTCTCAGCTTTTTTATATGCTCATTTTATTTTCTTATTCGAGTTCCTTTATCTTGACATTCGATGGGTGAATCATGATAATAGACCAGTCACTATATTTTATGATCGCAATCAGTAAGGTGGGAATGTTATGAGCTATGGAGATTCTCGTGAGAAAATCCTTTCTGCAGCTACCCGGCTTTTTCAGCTGCAAGGGTATTACGGCACGGGACTGAATCAGATTATTAAAGAAAGCGGTGCACCTAAAGGCTCTCTTTACTACCACTTTCCCGGGGGTAAAGAACAGCTGGCAATTGAAGCCGTGAATGAAATGAAGGAATACATCCGCCAGAAAATCACAGACTGCATGGACGTGAGCACTGATCCCGCAGAAGGCATTCAAGCCTTTTTGAAGGAGCTCTCTTGTCAATTCTCATGCACAGAGGACATCGAAGGCCTGCCCGTCGGCTTGCTTGCGGCAGAGACATCATTAAAAAGCGAGCCTTTGCGAAAAGCCTGTGATGAAGCCTACAAAGCGTGGTCCCTTGTGTTTGAGGAAAAATTGCAGCTGTCGGGTTACAGCGAGAGCCATGCCAAGGAATCAAGCATCATCATTAACGCGATGATTGAAGGCGGCATTCTTTTATCATTAACGGCAAAAGACAGCACACCGCTTCTTCATATCTCCAGCCGCATTCCCGCTCTGTTGAAGAAATAAAAAAAGAGACATACTACTACAAGCTGAGTGAATACATTCAGATGAACGAGAGGAGAAATAGATTTGGAAACAGCAGCTAAAGCATCTCAGCAATATAAAGTGATGCCAATTATGATATCTTTGCTGACGGCCGGTTTTATCGGCATGTTCAGTGAAACAGCGCTGAATATCGCGTTAACCGATCTTATGAAGGAATTGAACATTACAGCAGCAACCGTTCAATGGTTAACAACAGGCTATTTGCTTGTGCTCGGTATTCTTGTTCCTGTTTCAGGTCTGCTATTGCAGTGGTTTACAACTAGACAGCTTTTTACTGTGTCACTGATTTTTTCAATCATAGGCACCTTGATTGCGGCGCTTGCGCCTAGCTTCTCATTTTTATTAGCGGCGAGAATCGTTCAGGCACTTGGAACGGGACTCTTATTACCGCTCATGTTTAATACGATTTTGGTGATTTTCCCGCCCCATAAACGGGGAGCGGCCATGGGAACAATCGGACTTGTCATTATGTTTGCGCCGGCAATCGGCCCTACATTTTCCGGGTTGGTTCTTGAGCACCTTAACTGGCACTGGATTTTCTGGATCTCTCTTCCGTTCCTTGTGCTTGCGCTCATTTTCGGTATCCTGTACATGCAAAATGTGTCTGATATCACAAAACCGAAAATTGATGTCCTGTCTATTATTCTGTCGACGATCGGCTTCGGCGGCATTGTGTTTGGATTCAGCAACGCGGGTGAAGGCTCTGGCGGATGGTCCAGCCCGACTGTGATCGTTTCACTTATTGTCGGTGTTATCGCCCTTATTCTATTTTCAATCCGTCAGCTGACGATGAAGCAGCCGATGATGAACCTGCGTGCATTCAGATACCCGATGTTTATTTTGGGCGTCATTATGGTCTTTATTTGCATGATGGTCATCCTGTCATCCATGCTGCTTCTGCCGATGTATCTGCAAGGCGGCTTAGTCTTAACAGCATTTGCCTCAGGACTTATTCTCTTGCCGGGCGGTATTTTAAACGGATTTATGTCACCTGTCACAGGCCGTCTGTTTGATAAATACGGGCCGAAGTGGCTTGTTATTCCGGGATTTTTGATTGTGACTATTGTTCTGTGGCTCTTCTCAAATCTCACGACAGCTTCAACAGCAGTGCTGATTATCGTGCTGCATACGTGCTTGATGATTGGGATCTCCATGATTATGATGCCTGCTCAGACAAACGGTTTAAACCAGCTTCCGCGTGAGTTTTATCCGGACGGCACTGCCATTATGAACACACTTCAGCAAATGGCGGGCGCGATCGGAACAGCTGTTGCGGTCAGCATCATGGCTGCCGGTCAGCATGACTACATGAGCAGCGTAAAAAATCCAGCCGATCCGGCAGTCATTCCGCAGGCATTGACAGCTGGCGTTCAGCATGCATTTGTCTTTGCGATGATTGTTGCGATTATCGGTTTAATTGCCGCTTTCTTTTTGAAGCGAGTAAAGGTTGATCATCAATAAGAAAACCCCCTGATCTTGAGGTCAGGGGGTTTTTTATGCCTATATCGGACAACACACTCAAGCAAGACGCGAGCGGCGCCGAAGGAGGTGAACATCTATTTTTAGGTGATCGCTTTTAACGCGCGGATAAAATCGCAGCCATTTCATCAATCGCATAACGCAGTTCGCCCTTCGTATTATAAAAGTGAGGAGCGAGACGGATGACATTGTCCCGCGGAGCGCAAATCACGTTTTTCTTCTTTAGTAACGCCGCCGTTTCCGATGCCCGTTCATCCCGAATGGAAATCATGCCCGGCTGCTGTACCGATGGCGCCCCCGCAAGCTCCAGCCCTTTTTCAGCTGCATATTGAAACGCATCGGCACTCACCGCTTTTATATGATCGCGGATACGGGACATTCCGATATGATTCAGCAGCGATAAAGCCGCAGCCGCTGCATACACGCTAATAAAAGCAGGGGTTCCTGTTTGAAAACGCCTCGCACCTTCTGCATAAGACGACGCCCCAAACCCGTTTTCCCGCCCGAACCAAGCAGATGCTTTGGGCTTCAGCTCGTTCGCCAGCTCTTTTCTCACATAAAGAAACGCCATGCCCGGTATACCGAGCATATACTTTCTGGTGCCTGCCGCCAGCATATCTATGCCCCATTCCTTCACATCAATAGGAAGATGCCCGGCAGATTGATAAGCATCCACAAATACCATCGATCCCTTTCTCTTGGCGATGGCAGCGATGGCTTTTATATCCTGAATGCAGCCGTCACGATAATGAACGTGCGGAACACAGGTCAGCACCGTCTCTTCCGTGATATACCTTTCATATTGTTCGAGCGGCAGCTCACCGTCTATTGAAGGGATCACAGATACATTATAATCAGATTGTGCCTGCCAAATATGAGACACCGCCGGAAAATCCATCTCCGTGTATACAACATGTTTCTTTTTAACAGCAGACAAGGAAGATGCCACGGAAATCAGCGCATCAGAAACTGACGGCACAATCGCAATCTCATCCGGCTCAGCCCCTACCAGTCTCGCAAACTCGTTTCTGGCACTCTCTGTCTTTTCAATCGCTTCATTCCAGTTCGTCCCTCTATGCAGCAAGCTGTCATGATAATCTTGTATCGCCTTTGACACCGGCTCTGCCAACGCGCTCTGTGAGCAGCTGGCAAGCATGATGCGGCTCTGCACGGTTGGGAACAGATGTCGGTACTGCTGCGGCAAATGTTCCATTCTGATTCACTCCTTTTTATTATTTTGATGAAAAATCCAGAAATAAACAATAGAATAATAGAAAAAAGGAGATGGCAGCCATGAGAAAAAAAGTGCTCTTCACAGGTTTTGACCCTTTTGATCAGGAAACTGTCAATCCATCGTGGGAAGCGGTGAAACGGCTGAATGGCTTTGAAACGGATCAGGTGATCATCGCTTCGGCACAAATTCCGACTGTGTTCAGAACCGCTCTCGACACTTTGCGGCAAGCGATTCATAAACATCAGCCGGACATCGTGATCTGCGTCGGGCAAGCCGGCGGCCGGATGCAGGTGACACCGGAACGGGTCGCGATCAATCTTGCAGACGCGCGTATCCCGGATAATGAAGGAAACCAGCCGATTGATGAAGAGATTTCTCCCGGCGGGCCTGCCGCTTACTGGACAGGGCTTCCGATTAAACGCATTACATCTCAAATGAAGGAAAACAGCATTCCGGCGGCTGTTTCCTTTACGGCCGGCACATTTGTATGCAACTATCTGTTCTACGGGTTAATGGATCACATCCACCGTACGTCTCCGCACATTCACGGCGGGTTTATCCACATTCCGTACATTCCGGAACAAACAATCGACAAAACAGCGCCGAGCCTCAGCCTGGACATGATAGTCAAAGCATTGAGGATCGCCGCTGTTACGGCCGCACAATATGATCAGGATACGAAGTCACCCGGCGGCGCGCTGCACTAAGCGGCGGCCGCTTCACTGGTCAGTCTCTTTTTGTATACAAACGCTGATAGTGTGACGCTCACTTCGAACAGGACAAGCAGCGGAATCATCACGAGAAAATCAGAAATAAAATCTGGCGGGGTAATCAATATGGACACCACGATCAGCAGAAAATAGGACAGCTTTCTCGCTTTGGCCAGCCGGTATGGATTTAAGATGCCTAACCTTGTCAAAAACATCACCACAAGGGGCATTTCAAACAGAAAACCGAACGGCAGGCTCAAATTCACCATAAACCTGAAATAGCGGTCAGCGGTAAACATCGTTTCAAAATGGCCGGCAGACAAATGAGTCAAAAAGCCGAGAACGATCGGAAACAACACAAAATATCCGAACGAGATGCCGGCCAGAAACAGGGCGAATAATCCCGGTATGTACATCAGTGTCACGTTGCGCTCCGTTTTTGTCAGCGCCGGCGCTACAAAACGCCAAAGCTGATAGGCGGCAACGGGGATGGAGGCGGCAATCGCACAAATGCCGGCAAGCATCATATATACCCAGAGAATTTCACTCGGTCCGAGAACAGCTAATTTTCCGTCAAAATCTCTGATCAGCCAATCATAAATGTCCTCCACAAACAAAAAAGCCGTAATTAAAAACAGAAGAAAAGCCGCAAGTGTGAAGATGATCCGACGGCGAAGCTCTTCTAAATGTCCGATCAGATGAGTTTCTTTTTTATCCATTCAAAAAAGCCCTCCCTTTCATGAGAAAAAGAGGCAGACCATGCGTCTGCCTCATCAGCACTCAGCCTGCGTTTTTGTCCTGCTTCACCGCTGACAGCTCAGCTGATTTTTCTTCTTTTTCATCACCAGACACAAGTGATTTTGTGGCGCTTTTGAATTCCAGCAGAGTCCGACCGGCGGCTCGCCCGATTTCCGGAAGCTTTGAAGGGCCAAAAATAATGAGGGCGATGACAAAGATCAGAATCAAGCCTGGTATTCCAATGTTTGAAAACATTATGTTTCACTCCTTAATGCGTAATTTTTGCCCGTTTTTTGATCATTTGTTTTTCATGAGCTTTGTTGTGCTCAAAGAAACGATCCTCTTCGACTTCATTGGATTGTTTCACTCCGCCTTGAACCATTGTCGAGGATACCTTTCTCAATCCTGTTTGGTCTTTTTGATAAACGAATGAAGCCCGTGTGGAAATAGCTGCTCCCGGCTCTGTCACAAATGGCATTACCCGATAATCAGCTTTCCACTGGTGCGGCGTTACTGTACAGCGGACATATCCGCGGTAATCGTTAAAGAACTTGATATGTGGATTTTCCTTTAAAATTTGATCGGTATCCGCCCGCTTATCCGCTCCGTTTCCTCCGGATGTGATGGAGGTGCCGACAAATTCAGCCCCGAAAATTTTTGAGCTTGTTTTATTAAAATCGACATGCAGATTCGATGCCCAGCTTGCGTGTACATCTCCTGTCAGCACGACAACATTGTTTAAATTTTTGCTGTTAATGTAATTGACGACCCGTTCGCGCTGAGCCGGATAACCGTCCCATGAATCCATGCTGTAGATCGGGCTTGAGCTTGTCCCGAAATTCCACTTCGCAAAGAAGATTTGCTGTGCCAGCACATTCCAATATGCAGTCGAGCTGCTCAAATTGTTAAAAAGCCATTGCTCCTGTTCTTTTCCTAACAAAGTCCGATTCGGATTGAGCGATTCATCAGAAGGCGGCTTATTGCCGTCGTTATTGGCTTGGTCATCTCTGTACTGGCGTGTATCCAGCACATTAAATGATGCCAGATTTCCATACGTAAAGTGGCGGTACAGCTGCATATCCGGGCCATTCGGCAGAGAGGAGATGCGGAGCGGCATATGCTCATAATAAGCCTGATACGCCGCCGCACGCCGCAATACAAACGCGTCAACCGACTGCCCTTTTTCCGGGATTTTATTGGCATAGTTATTTTCAACTTCATGGTCATCCCACGTGACAACCCAAGGAAACGCCGCATGCGCCGCTTTTAAATTAGCGTCTGAACGGTATTGGGCATGGCGGTTTCGATAGTCCTGCAGCGTAATGATTTCTGCGCTGTTGTGCGTCCGGACATTGCCTGTTTTCGATACATATTCATTCGGCCCGTACTCATATATGTAATCACCGAGATGGAAGACAAGATCAAGCTTTTCCTTCGCCATATGCTTGTAGGCTGTATAATAGCCATGCTCATATTGCTGGCAGGAAGCGAAGGCAAAGGTCATTTTCGGCACATTGGCACCTGGGGCCGGCAGTGTTTTTGTTTTTCCGACAGGACTTAGCTCATGTCCGGTTTTGAATCGGTAGTAGTACACTTTGTTCGGCTCAAGCCCGTCCGCTTCCACGTGGACAGAATGGGCGAGACTCGGTTTGGCCATTTCTGTGCCCTTTCTTACGATCTTGCGGAAGTTCTCATCCTTTGCCACTTCCCATTTTACAGGCACAGCCTGGTTCGGCATCCCCCCGCCGTTCAGCGGATCTGGCGCCAAACGCGTCCAGAGCACGACGCTGTCAGAAAGCGGATCTCCTGAAGCGACGCCGAGCGTAAACGGATAACTAGAGAACTTAGGCGCAGCATTTACTTCAAATGCTCCGACTGACTGAGCAATGGTTAACCCAAGAGAAAGCCCCGCAATTTTTCCAGCCCCCTGAATAAATTTGCGGCGGTCAAACGTATTATTCTGAAAGCTTTCGTCTTTCAATTTCTGTACCCATTCGTCAAAACGACTGTCATATGCCATTCCAGATCCCCTCTCTTCTCATTGATCGCTTTCATTATAGGAAACCATTGTTAATTAGCTGTGAAGAAGTGTGAAGGGATTGTAAGCACTGAACATGGGAAACAGGACTTCATTCACAGCCCTTTCGCCGAAACATGCCGACAGCTGGCAAAACGGCGTATTTTCTGCATATCCTGTCGTTTGCAAGCCGCCCTTTTTACCCATTTTTCTTCACATGATCTTAAAAAAACAAAAACACCGAGCGATTTTGCAAAATCACTCAGTGTTCGGAAAGGCTATCTGTTATTTAGAAAACAATCTGCTGAAAAAGCCCTTCTTTTCCGGTTTTGCAGCTTCAGGCTCTTGTTCTATTAAAATTCCTTTTTCCTTCACTTCTTGCAGCCAAAATGGAAATTCAGTAAGCAATGCATCATAAAGCTCATCATCAGAGATGCATTCAATGTCTTCGATATGCAGGAAGTTTGCGTTATCAACAACACGCCCTTCTAGCGTATCCAGTTTATTAAGAAAATCGAAATTGCCGTTACCGATGCCGACAAACTGCCAAAACACCGGTTTATCAGAGGCAGCTTCAATAATGGGTTTGATGGATTTTTTACACCCTCCATCATTAATAAAAACGATAAAAGCGGGATATGAACTCGGTTCTTCCACAACATATTTATGTAACACATCTTTTATGACCGGCGGCTCATCATTTCTCCCGAATTTATGCAAGAGTTCATTATTCAAAATTTCGCGATCAACATAGCCTGAAAAATCGATTTCAGAGACTGGCTTTAACCGGGAGAATTCATTATCATAAACCCATACATCAAGCAGGCCGTTATCATCAAACTGATCAGCCACAGCCAAAATCCGCTCCACCACTTTTTGAACCGTTCCGTTTTTATACAGCGTTCTCATTGAACCGGTAATATCCAGCACCAGCCCGACACGAGCCGTCACCTTGGTTAACTGCTTTTTCTCCAGTACGATTTTTACGCTCTTCTTTTGCAGGTCAATTGTCGCCATTTTGTCATCTCCTGTAGTTCTTTTATCCGATTATCTCACAGAAATATTTACCATTGGTATAACTTTTTAAAGAAAAAACACCGTTCAGATGTGAACGGCGTCTCTCCTTAAAATGTGTTATATACATTTTCACATGTTTCGCCCGTCGGCTGATAAAAACAATGTGATTTGAATCTGGCCACAAACGGCTGGTTATACCAGGTCGGCGGGCAGTTTCCTCCCGGCTTGAAATACCACAAGCTGAATTTTGCCGGCCAGAACCTCTCCCCGTTTATCGTCCGGCGTGCCAAGGCCCGCTCGCTTTCCCGCGGTCTTTGATAAAAGTATCCATGGGTCACCGCTTCAAACGCATGCGGCTGAAAAATCATCTGCCTGATGGTGCGGAGGCCTTTAAAATCAGAGCAATTGGCCCTCAGCCGATTAATCCCAACATTTCCGACAAGCAGCATCCCCTGCTTTCCTTCACCTTCCGCTTCCGCTCTGAGCAGCCGTGCCATCAAGTTGACATCAGCGCTTGTTGCTCTCACAACCGCCATCACGTCACCTCCCCTTTTTCTCCTTTCATCATATTGCAATACCCAAAGAGTGATGACGGAGGGACAGGAGAAGTTTTAAAATTTATTCTCCCGGTGCTGTCACAAACCATAAAGATCGGTAATTGTAGAAGAAAAATGGACATCTGGCCGTCAAGGAAATCTCCGGTAAAATCCCGGATTCCACGGGCATGGCAGATGCCGCTTCATCCCCTGATTCATAACAGTTCTTCAGCCTTTTTCCACCTGTAGCCGAAAACGCTTTGTAAAGAACACAAAGTAATGTTTAACTTTCCGTATTTGAGGAATCATACATAACAAATCAGATAAAAGAAGGAGGAACCTTATCATGACACATGTGAAAGCGCTCGCGATTAAAGGTATTATGACGATTATTGTTTTGTATTTGGTGCTGGGTCTTGGCTTTGGTTTCACGTTTGGTGATACGCTGCTGATGACGGTTGTGTTAGGGGTCATTTCTTATTTGCTTGGAGACCTTTATGTATTGCCCCGATGGAACAATATGATCGCCACTTTGGCTGATTTCGGTTTGGCATTTCTCGTGATTTGGCTGATGGGCATGCCGCTTTCTATGGGGATGACTGGCGGAGAAATTGCGCTGGCGGCTCTATTTGGAGCAATCGCCATGGCCATCGGTGAATATTGCTTCCATTTCTATATGATGAGCAAAGAAATTGGCAAAAAGCATTATCTTGAAACAAGAACAGATTCATAATCAAAAGGCCGGTGCTGACAGCATCGGCCTTCTATCATAAAGCATCTTCCCGGTCTATGTTTCGGACAGACCAAATCGCTATCAAGATGCCGATCGCACCTAAAGAAAGCGGAATGTAGATAATCGTTGCCAGCGATAACTCGGGGCTTTGCTGGCTGATCAGTATCGTCAATATAACCGATGAAATGATAGCAGCCGGAACAGAGCGTTTCCTCATCCCAAAATATAAAGGAATAAAACTCAAGCACGCAGCCGAAGCGGCATATATCGCCATACTGCCGACCTCTTGCCCGATAGTCTGGACTGATAACATCGCAGGTGTAAGTTGATAATATTGATTGATTTGCGCAAAGATGAATGAAAGCGCAATTTCAGACACCATAATGGTGATAAACGTCAGTCCGCCTGTAATCAGCAGCTTGGCAGCAATCAGTTTTTTCCGGCTGATGGGATATGTAAACATGACGGTAATCGTTTTATTTTTGTACTCGCTAATAATCAATTTGGCAATCAGCACACTGGCGAAAACAACAAATACAGATCTTACAAACGTTCCAAGCAAAAATAGCGTGGATGTCGCATCAGTCATCACCTCCGGCTGCGGGAGTTTTTTTTCTTCTGATGCGATCAAGCATATAAATCCGAGAATACATAGATTTGCAATAACGGCGCCTCTGTAATACCAGCCTAATTTCATTTTTTTTAATTCAAGTTTCATTAAATTCAACATGTTGTTTCAACTCCGTATTTAAGCATCTTGCCGGTCTGCTTTCCTGACTGCCATGTATGAAAAAAACAAACCGACAGCAGCTAGAGATAATGGAATATATACAATGGAAGAAATGGACAGGCCCGGGCTTGTTGAACTCATCAGCATGACGATCACGACAGATGAAATGATGGTTGCCGAGACAGAGTGCTTACGCATCCCAAAAAAGATGGGAACTAAACTGGTGCCAGCGGCGCCAAAAGCGAAAACCGCCATTTTTACCGAATGCTGAGAAATGACATCGGCGCTCAATTCTCCCGGAATGACATGGTAGATCGAATTCAGCATATAGAAAGCGGCTGCTACGAACGCATTTGAGACTAAAATAGTGATAAACGTCAGCCCGCCTGAGATGCTAAGCTTAGCAGCAAGCAGTTTTTTCCGGCTGATCGGGTACGTAAACATCACTTGAATCGTTTTGTTTTTATATTCCGATATGACTAATTTGGCGATCAGTACAGCGCCAAAAACGATAAACACCGCTCTGACAAAAGTGCCAATGACGAGAAATGCATCATCCATGCTTTGGAACGATTCAGTGCCCTCCGCTTTTTCTATGTAACTGACCAACCACATAAAGCCAAGGATAATCAGGTTAGCAATGATAACTCCTCTCACATACCATCCCATCTTCATTTTCCTTAATTCGATTCTGATCAAATTCAGCAACGGTCTCGCCTCCTCTACGCACTGATGTGATTGCCGTTGATCAAGCTGATGAAGTAGTCCTCCAGTGAAGTATACTTTTTATTCATTGATTCAATGTCTACATCATTTAAAATCAGCGCTTTTGATATGGCACCCTGTGATCGTTGAGCATCATAAATCCGAATGGTTTTATCATTTAAGATTTTAAAGTTGGCAATGTGAAGTTCTTTCTCAAGCACAAAGCAGGCTTTTGTCTGATTCGATGTAACGAGTTCGATGTATTCTGTGTTTTGTCCCCTTACATCTTCCATCGACACCTCTTCCAGCAGTCTGCCGTCACGAATGACGCCGATTGTGTCCGCAATTTGTTCGATTTCACTCAGCATATGGCTGGAGATCAGCAGTGTCATTCCATACTCTTTGCTTAATACTTGAAATAAGTTTCTGATCTTTTTAATGCCGACAGGATCAAGGCCGTTTACCGGCTCATCCAATATAAGCAGATCAGGTTTGGTGAGGATGGCGCGCGCTATGCCGAGGCGCTGCTTCATTCCAAGCGAAAATGTTTTGACGGGTTTCTTGTCGATCTGTTTTAAATTCACCATATCGAGCACTTCTTGAATGGCTTTTTTATTGTGGTATCCCATGTATGCACAATGCAGCTCTAAATTTTCGATAGCCGTCAGATTTTCATAGAAAATTGGATATTCAATCATGCTACCGATCTTGCCAAGCACCTCATATGACGTATGAGTGAGATTGTTTCCGAGGATATTGATTTCACCGCTTGTCGGTTTTACAAGACTTGTCAGCATTTTCATGATGGTTGTTTTCCCTGCTCCGTTCGGGCCGAGAAAGCCGTAAATTTCACCTTTTTTGATATGCATGCTGACATCTGATACGACTTCTTTGCCTTGAAACGTTTTGGTCAGTCCGTTTGTTTGTACGATGTAAGTCAACGTTGTTGCTCCTTTCCTCTTTTTCCTGTTTTCTATTGTAGCGGCGGGCCCTGTCATTTTTATTTCTTCATTCTTAAGAAATTCTTACGATTGTTAATAGGTCATTCGTTTTAATGTAATCGTAAACGCTGTCCGTTCATACGGCTTGCTTTGAAGAGAGATGGAGCCCCCCATTTTTTCCACAAGCCTTTTCGTGATCGTCAAACCGAGACCGCTCCCTTGGAATGCTTTGTTTCTTGATTCTTCAAGTGTGTACAGCCTCTCAAATACCCGCTGCTGGTCTGTTTCACTGATTCCTTTTCCGCGGTCCCATACGGAGATGGCAATGCTTGTCTCATCATAAGAAAGTGATAATCCGATAAACTTGCCAACCGCGCCATATTGAATCGCATTGGATAATAAATTTTGCAGGATACGGTCCAGCGCCTCTTCATTTGCATGCGCGTATACCGGTGTATCCGGAATATCAATCTCCGCGTTAAAACCTTTTGCCTGAACGGCATCATAGTAATGCAGGATATTTCGTTTGCATACTTCGTTGATATGTATTTTTGTGATCGGGATTTGTTTGTCTTCAGATTCCAATTTGGCTAAATCAAAAAAAGAGTGGATCATTTGGATGAGTTCATTTGTTTTTTGGTGCAGCTTCTCAAGCAGTCTTTCCCGCTCGCTGTCCGGCATATCCCGGTCACTTTGGATGGCTTCGATATAACCGAGAATGACCGTCAGAGGTGTTTTGAGATCGTGTGACATATTGGTCAGCATCCGTCTCATGGATTGCTCTGTTTTTGCAAACCGGGCGTTGATATGCTGATGATCCTCAGCGAGCAGATTGATGTTGACAAGCAGATTCCTGAGCGCACGGTCATCTGTATGAAGTAAAACCTGATCGGCCGATTCGTTGTCAAGCATGGCGCTAAGCTTTTCTGCCGTATACGTCAAATTCCTGTCCCGGTTCTTTTTCATCATATATTGAATGACATTCAGACACGCCAAAGCGATGATAGCGGCTATCGTTAATACTGCCATTCTAAAACTCTCCCCATTTATAGCCGATGCCCCATAATGTTTTGATATATTGAGGAGACGATGGATCATCTTCAATCTTTTCTCTCAGCCGTCTCATATGTACATTAATGATGTTTTGGTCTCCAAAGTACTCCTCATTCCATACGGAACGATAGATTTGTTCTTTCGTAAACACCTTTTTAGGATTTGCTGCAAATAGTATCAGCAGCTGCCATTCGGTTGACGTCAGCTGAAGCGGTTCGCCGTTTTTCAGAACGGATACATTGTCTATATCGATCGTAAGCTGGTGAACACGAATCACCTGATGTTCAGCCGGTTCACTTGACGAATATTGCGTCGCCCTCCGTATCGCTGCTTTGACTCTGGCTGTCAGTTCAATCATCGAAAACGGTTTGGCGATATAATCATCCGCCCCGAATCCCAGCCCCAGTGCTTTATCAACATCTCCGTCTTTTGCTGAAATCATTAAAACAGGAATCTTGCTTTTTTCCCGAATGATTTTTAAAACATCCATTCCATTCAGCTCCGGAAGCATAATATCAAGCAGAATAAGGTCGTACGCCTGCTCTTGAAACCTCCGAATGCCCTCTTCACCGTCGTAAGCATGCACGATTTCAAAGCCTTCTTTTGTTAAATAATGGTCCACCATTTCACTGATGGAATGGTCATCCTCCACAAGCAATATGCGCTGCATCCTCTCACCTAACCTTTTTCATAGTCAAAAAAACACACATGTCATTACGCTTATTGTAATTGAAAAACATGTGTGTTTTACAAAATTTATTCTTTTTTTCCTGTTTTCAGCTTTCGCCTGCAGCCGTTCTGCTCATCACTGCTCAGCTTTTCTCCTTTACTTGTTCATATGTTTTTGGATAAAATCCAAAAGCGTATTTCCTTGTGCGGTAAGAATGACGCCCTTCCCGCTGCATGCCGGACAAGGTTTGCCTTCTATTTCTCCGGCTCTTTCACAATGCGGACAAGCAACCTCCAGATCATCAGTTGCGATCACCATTTGAATTCCTCCTTTCCCATTGATTAAACATGGACCACCAGCCTTCTTCCATTGGCCGTCACCTCCTTTAAGAAACACAAAAACCCCCGTCCTATCAAAGGACGAGGGTCTCGCGGTACCACCTTTATTAACAGCTAAAAAGCCATTCGCTCATCAGTACAGAAAACGTCAGTTTCGATACTCCTCTCTTGGTAACGGGGAGAGCATCCCGGCATTGCCTACTATCTATTCAGCAATGCAATTCAGAAGCCCATTCGGCATCAGGGGAGGATCGGTTCACACCTGCCACCGACTCTCTGAACCCCGCTCACTGATGCTTACTTGCTCTTCCTCACAATTGTTAATCCGTTCTTCCATTTGTAAAATTTATAATACTCCGTCAATTTACAGAAGTCAATTCTTAATTCAATTTAGGTTCGCCAAGTGCTTCCAGAGCCATATTTACGTGCTCCTCTTGCTGTGTCTGAAGAGCGAACTTGGCAATTTCCAGCGGATACGCCGCCTGCATCTCTGAGATGTGATCCTGCATTTTTGACCATACACGGCCGCCTGCTTGATCATAGCATTCAAGCAAACGGGCTGTTTCTTTTTCTCCGAAAATCATGTGGTAAAAGACAAAATCCTTGGCTGGATCGGCGACTTTCGCTTCTGTCCAATCCAGGAGGCCTGTGACGTGTTCATTTTGATCAATAAGGATATGCGGCGGATGGAGATCGCCGTGTATCAGCGCGGAGAAACCGGGCCAGTATGCATCATCATTGATCCACGTTTGCCATCTTTCCCAAAGCTGCTTAGATACGCCAAACTTATTCTTCACATCAGCCATAGATTCAGCTGTCATTTTCCTGACATCTTCTGGCATCACCACTTCTATTCCGGATTGGCCGGCAGATGTTTGATTCATGCCATGTAATTCTGCCAGTATTTCGGCAAGTGTATGAACAAAATCGTCTGACGGCGGCTGATGACTCATATTCCATACATACTGTTTCTGTTCCAAATCAATCCCAGCAGCAGGCGTTCCGCTAAGCTTCGGGTAAGCGATCAATTCCGGCATATGAATTTTCCAATCCGGCACATCAGCTGTGAGGTGCGCGCGGAGAAAGGCAAGCGTTCTGCCTTCTGAAGCTGCTCTTTCAACTACATCGCTTCGCCGCGGTTTTCGCAGTACCCATGGCATACCTGTATCATCCTCGGCAAATACAACTTGAAAATCCATTCCCGTTTCATTCAATTGAGCGTTATCACAGTGAACCGTCAAACCTTGATTGCGTGCAAGCGCGACAATCTCAGTGATTAGCTGCCTTTCGTTCGGGTTTGTCATCTCTTTTCCCCTTTCTCATATTCCGCCTGTCGTTAGAGAGAAGGGATGTTTTTAAGGAACAAAAAAAGAGGGCAGCATCGCCACCCTCTTTTCATGACAATATAAGGGTACATACATAGGCAGATTCATCCCGATTCCCCGCATCCAGGCGAGTGTCGTTCACTATTGAATTCGTGTCAATCGGAATCTAATGAATGCCATGTCGGAACCCCTCCGTTCATTGTAGTTGATCTCCATCTTACATCATATTCCAGTTTTGATCTACTATAAAAAATGAATCAAGTCACAGGCGCGGGATTAAACAAACACAAATCATTATGAAGGCCCCAATGGTCCGCCCATGTTTGTTTCCTGCCGCTCGCTACATCTAAGACCATGCGAAAAATCTCCCAGCCGACTTCTTCAATACTGGCCTCTCCGGTAGCAATTCGCCCGGCATTGATATCGATTAAATCCGCCCAATGCTCTGTTAATGAATGGCGTGTAGATACTTTCAGCACCGGCGCAGCAGCCAATCCATACGGTGTTCCTCTGCCTGTCGTAAAGACCTGCAGATTCATGCCTGCCGCCAGCTGAAGGGTTCCGCACACAAAGTCGCTTGCCGGCGTCGCTGCAAACAGCAAACCCTTTTTCTCCGCCTTCTCCCCAGGCCCGAGCACACCGGAAATGGGGCTTGTGCCTGACTTTGCTACCGATCCTAACGCTTTTTCCACCACATTGGATAAACCGCCTTTTTTATTGCCAGGTGACGGATTGGCGCTTCTGTCTGCTTCCCCCCGCCTCAGATAGCTGTCATACCACTTCATCTCATCGATCAGCGAACGACCGACCTCTTCGCTGACAGCCCGGGGCGTTAATAAGTGAATCGCATCCCGCACCTCAGTCACTTCAGAAAACAAGACCGTTGCGCCTGCCCGAACCAATAAATCAGCCGCATATCCCACTGCCGGATTCGCCGTCACGCCGGAAAAGGCATCACTGCCGCCGCATTGAAGGCCGATTACCAGATCAGAAACAGGGCAGGTTACACGGACTCTGCTATTGAGTCTGATTAACCGCTGCTCCGCCATTTCCATCATCGATTGAATCATATTCGCAAAGCCTTGATGATCTTGGAGTGAAATGATGTGGTCTTTTTTCTCAGGTGCAATCCGTGCCGGGAGGAGCTTTTCACATCCTAATCCGACCACCATCACTTCCCCGCCGAAGTTCGGATGCTTTGCCAGATTTTGAATCGTGCGGATGGGAATCACGGCGTCTGGGGCATTGATGGCCACGCCGCATCCATATTGATGATGAAGCGGCACGACATCATCGACATTTGGATATTTCGGAAGAAGCTCTTCTTTTATCCGTTTTACCGCATAATCCAGCACGCCGACGACACATTGAACACTTGTGGTGATACCGAGAATATTTTTTGTTCCCGCACTGCCGTCAGCATTTCGATATCCTTCAAACGTATAGCCTTCAAGAGGCGGCAGCGGTTCAGGCACTTTGTTTGCGATAGGAAGGTCATGGAGTTCCGGAGGGGCGGGCATTCTCACCAAAGCTTCCCGCACCCAGCTTCCGCGTTTGATCGGCTGATCTGCAAATCCGATCACTTCTCCATAACGCACGATGGCATCCCCCTGATTCAAATCGGTTAGGGCCACTTTATGGCCTTGAGGAACATCTTCTTCAAGCATCAGCCCGCATGGAAAAACAGTGCCCTTTTTCAGTCCGCCGTCATTTACAATAATCGCCGTGTTATCTTTTACATTCACTTTAATGTAAAGAGGCGCTTGATTCTGTCTGAGGTTCATCACCATAGGAATATCACTCCTCAACATTGTAAACGCTTTCCGATTTTGGTTTAAGAAAAGCCGCAAATCCCGATTTCAAACTGCGGCTGTCATAACAATTATGTTTCGTCTATCCCATTCAAAATTTTGTCACGGACAAATTTCAAATGCTCATACATGTGGTAATGAGCCTGGTAAGGATCTCTTTTGGCAAGGGCGTCGTAGATTTTTTTGTGGTATTCAACCGTAACATCCCTTTCCCTGTACGGAATCTGGCTGTCGATTTTCGCATGCGTGATCAGCAGAGATTGAATCATTCCTTCAACAACGGGATTATTAGCGCTTAATGCAATAATTCGGTGAAATTCTTTATCTGCTTCTCCATAATTGTTGTCAGTGCTGCTGGCGATGTCGTCGATTGTTTTCTGTAAACGCTTAAGCTCTTCTTCATTTATTTTTTCCGCGGCAATCGTCACCAGCCCGAGTTCTAACGCCATCCGCGCTTCAATAATGGCCGGAAGATTATCAGTTGCCAAAGCAAGCATGACGGAAAAAGGCTGCATCCCGATTTTGTCGTTGAAATACGTGCCGCCGCGGGTTTTTCTCGTAATAACGCCCAGCGTCTCTAGTGAGCTAAGCGCTTCGCGAAGCACCGGTCTGCTGACATGTAAGATATCCATTAGCTCCATTTCCGTCGGCAATTTGTCTCCGGCCTTTAATTGTCCGCTTGACAGTAAATGGACAATCCGTTCAATGACCTGCTTGGCTAATGTTTTCCGATTGACTGTATCCACCTTCAGATCTTCTAAACCTTCGTACACGAACAACTCTCCCTTCAGTTGTTCAATTGTAAGACAAAATATTCGTTATGACAATATTTAGAATAAAACTTATCGCACCAGACACGGGCGCTTGCGGTCAAATTCCCAATTGCTGATTAGAAACTGCATAGGGATTGCATCGTTCCGTGCGCCTAAATTCATTTTTCGATAGAGATCATGCGCTTTTTCCACTTGTTCCATATCAATTTCGATGCCAAGCCCAGGCTTATCAGGCACCTTCACACAGCCATCAGCAATTTCTAAAGGCTGTTTGGTTAAACGCTGCCCGTCCTGCCAGATCCAATGGGTATCAATCGCGGTGATGCGTCCCGGAGCTGCGGCCGCCACATGGGTAAACATGGCAAGGGAAATGTCAAAATGATTATTGGAGTGCGAGCCCCACGTCAGCCCCCAATCATGGCACATCTGTGCAACCCGCACCGAACCCTGCATCGTCCAGAAATGGGGATCAGCCAGCGGAATATCGACCGCATGCAGCTGAATCGCGTGCCCCATTTCCCGCCAGTCAGTCGCAATCATATTTGTCGCGGTCGGCAGGCCTGTCGCGCGGCGGAACTCAGCCATCACTTCACGTGCGGAATAACCGTTTTCCGCCCCGCACGGATCTTCGGCATAAGCAAGTACATCATGCTTTCCTCTGCATAATGTAACAGCTTCTTCTAGCGGCCAAGCCCCGTTCGGATCAAGGGTAATTCTCGCCTCAGGAAAACGTTTTGATAACGCGGTGACGGCTTCCATTTCTTCCTCGCCCCGCAATACGCCGCCTTTCAGCTTGAAATCTTGGAAGCCGTAGCGCTCTTGCGCCGCTTCTGCAAGACGTACAACGGCCTCAGGAGTCAGCGCTTCCTCATGGCGGAGGCGGAACCACTCGCAATCTGACTGCTGATTGCTTTGATACGGCAATGTCGTCCGCTTTCGGTCACCAATGTAAAATAGATAACCGAGCATCTTGACCTCATCCCGCTGCTGTCCTTCTCCAAGCAAAGCCGCAACCGGTTCATTGAGAAATTTGCCGAGCACATCTAACAAAGCGGCTTCTAAAGCCGTGACCACATGCACCGCAGTGCGCAAATCAAATGTCTGGATTCCGCGGCCTCCCCTGTCCTGGTCCGCAAACTGCTTTCTGACTGTTTGCAAAATCGACTGGTACGCGCCGATCGATTTTCCGACAACAAGCGGCTCTGCAAGCTCCAGTGTGCGGCGGATCGCTTCCCCGCCCGGCACCTCGCCGACACCCTGATTCCCGCTGCTGTCCGTTAAGACGACAAGATTTCGGGTGAAAAATGGGCTGTGGGCGCCGCTTAAATTCAGCAGCATACTGTCATGCCCCGCGACTGGAATGACTCTCATTTCAGCAATTGAAGGAATATTCGATCTTTTTTCTTTTTGAACCTGTTCCTGTATTGGTGAACTCATCTGTCATCCTCCTTGGATAAAGCGCTTTCATAAGTATTAGACAGGCAGTGATTGATCGGGGTCTTGCTCTTGTTTCTTTAATACGACCCGTTTGATCGGCCCGACCAGCAGCAAATAGCTGAGGACTGCTGCAATCGCATTAGCGCCGACAAAAACGAGCGCGCCATTAAAAGATCCTGTAGCATTCACGATGTAGCCGATCATAATCGGAGTCGTAATCGAGGCGATGTTTCCGAATGTGTTGAACAAACCGCCGCTTAGTCCCGCACACTCTTTTGGCGACGTGTCCGACACGACAGCCCAGCCCAAGGCGCCAAAGCCTTTTCCGAAGAACGCGAGTGACATGATTACAACGACGAGCCACGCTGAATCTGTATAGTTGCAGATAATCATGCTGCAAGACAGCAGCATGCCGACAATGATCGGTCCTTTTCTCGCAAAGGTGAGAGAACGGCCTTTTTTCAGTAAAAAATCAGATACGATGCCTCCAAGCACGCCGCCCGCAAATCCGCACAGCGCCGGGAGGGAAGCCACAAATCCCGCTTCAAGAATGGACATTCCGCGGGCCTGAACCAAATATACCGGAAACCATGTGAGAAAGAAATAGGTGAGAGTCGTAATGCAATATTGCGCGATGTACACGCCAATCAGCATGCGGTTGGTTATTAATTGTTTGATATACGGCCATTTTGATTCTTTTTCCTGCTTGCTTTGACTGTCATCCATTGAAATCAGCCCGCCGCCTTCTTCAATGTACGCAAGCTCGGCTTTGTTGACCTTTGGATGTTTTTTCGGTTCATATACCGTTTTTAACCAGATAAAAGCCAGTAGGATTCCCGCGGCCCCCATCACTACGAAGACGGAATGCCAGCCAAAAGAGTGGGTGAGCCAGCCCATTAAAGGAGAAAAAATGACGATTGCGAAGTATTGAGCTGAGTTAAAAAAGGCTGAAGCTGTACCGCGTTCGGAGCTCGGGAACCAGGAAGCAACCACTCTGCCGTTTCCGGGAAATGAAGGCGCCTCAGAAAGCCCGACTAAAAAGCGCAGCGCGAACAGCAGGATAATCGCTGTGCCAGCGGTAAAGAATCCAATCGCCCCTTGCAGCAGCGTAAAAAATGACCAGAAAAAGATGCTTAACGCAATAACCGTTTTTGAACCAAACCGATCCAGCAGCCAGCCTCCGGGAAGCTGTCCGATGACATAAGCCCAGCCGAATGCAGAAAAAACATACCCCATGGCAACCGAATCCAGCCCAAGGTCATGCTGGACGGAATCACCCGTAATCGAAAGCGTCGCACGATCTGCGTAGTTAATAGACGTCACAAGAAACAGCATAAATACGATGAACCAGCGTACAGAGGTTTTTTTGCCCGCCGGCGAAACATTCGCATGGTCTTTTTTCATAATATCTTCTCCTTTGTCAAAGTAGAGAATCATATGCTGGCGGTGATAAGGCTTGGAAAGAGACAAGCGCCTCTTTCCAGCACCTTTACTGCTTCACAAATACGGTTTTGATCGCCGTGAAGAAGTCCTTCGCGGCCTCACCCTGTTCGCGGGAGTGGGAGCTTGATTGCTTCATGCCGCCAAATGGGGCCTGAAGCTCAACCCCTGCGCTTTCTGCGTTGACCCGGACAAGCCCGGCTTCAATCTCATCAACGAATGAAAGCATACGGCCGATGTTTTGCGTAAAAATAGATGCACTTAATCCGAACTTCACATCATTGGCGATGTCTAAAGCCTCCTTCATCGTGTCCACCTTTAACAGAGCGATGACCGGTCCGAAAATTTCCTCCTGGGCAATCGTCATGTCAGATGTCACGTTGTCAAATATGGCAGGCTGCACATAATATCCGTTTTGATACTTTCCACCCTCCAGCTTTTCTCCTCCGATCAAAAGAGAAGCGCCTTCCTGCTTGCCTTTTTCAATATACGACAGACAGTTATCAAGCTGATTTTTGCTTGCGATCGGTCCCATCCAAACGTTTTCGTTCAAGCTGTCTCCGATCGTAATCTCCTTTGTGCGCTGCAGCAGTTTTTCTTTAAAGCGGTCGTAAATTCCGCTTTGGACAATGACACGGCTTGTTGCGGTGCACTTCTGGCCCGTTGAACGGAAAGCGCCTGTCACCACGGCTTCTGCTGCCGCTTCAAGATCAGCATCGTCCGCTACGATCACCGGGTTTTTCCCGCCCATTTCAAGCTGATATTTGGCGCCTCTCGCTAAAGCGGCTTGCCCGATGATTTTCCCAACCTGATTCGAACCCGTGAACGTAATGGCATTGACCCCGTCATGTTCGGCAATGCCTTGGCCGACAACTGACCCTTGGCCAGTCACCAAATTGATGACTCCCGCCGGAAGTCCCGCTTCTTCAAAACAAGCGATGATCTTCGCACATGTAACGGCAGTTTCTGTTGCGGGTTTGATGACAACAGTATTGCCGTACACCAGTGCCGGCGCCATTTTCCAAATCGGGATCGCTACCGGGAAGTTCCACGGCGAAATCACGCCGACGACACCAAGCGGGACACGGGTTGTAAACATCAGTGCGTCTTTGTCAGTAGACGGGATGACATCTCCTGTTTTGCGCATGCCCTCGCCGGCGTAATAGCGAAGAATCGCAATGCCGCGAGCGGTTTCTCCTTTTGCTTCCGGCAGGGTTTTTCCCATTTCACGCGTCGCACATGCGGCGATGTCCTCTAAGCGCTGCTCCATGATATCAGCTGTTTTGTACAGCAATTGGCCCCGTTCTGCACCCGTCAGCTTCCTCCATCCCGTTTTTGCCTCATTAGCGGCGGCGACGGCCCGGTCCACATCATCAGCCGTTGAACTCTGCACATAGCCGACGATGTCATTCACATCCGCAGGATTTTCCGACTTGATCATGTCGCCTGATTGAGCTTTGACCCACTCTCCATTAATAAAATTGAGATATGTATTTTTTTCCGTGATTACAGACATGCCCATTGCCCCTTTCATGCTTTTTATGTTTGTCAAACCGTCGCGGCCTTCTTCGGGAAACGATCCGCCGCTTGCTTCAAAATGGCTTCCAATTGCTGATAGTGTTCTTTTTCAACCGGTCCGACAGGCGGTCTGGCTGTATTTCTCACATTCATCCCCATAATCTCCATGCCGGCTTTGATCAAGGACACCGCATACCCTTTCCGCTGCTTCCGAATATCGTTGATCGGCAGAATGACATGCTGATAGAGTTCCTTCACTGCATCGTTGTTTCCGTTTTTCAAAGCTTCATAGAACATCCGGGAAATATGCGGAATATAATTCGAAATGGCTGAAGAATAAGAGTGAAAACCGATTGGCAGGTAGGACGGCATCGTCACTTCAGCCATCGGCATTCCGTTAAGCCATCCCAAGCGGTCACCGATTGTATAGGCGAGGTTGATATTCAAATCCATGTTCCCCACCCCGTCTTTCACACCAACAAGCTGTTCAAGCTCCGTCAGCCGCTTGATCTGTTCAAGAGAAAATACGGCGTTGTCGCGCTGATACAGAATGGCATTCAAGTCCGTGCTTTCAATAATCGTTTTGGCGTACTGATACAGCCCCTCCTGTTCGCCATGCACCAAATACGGAGGAAGGATCAAATAGCCGTCAGCGCCTTTTTTCTCCGATATACGCGCCCAATCAAGCGCGGTGCTGAGGTTGCCGCCCACTCCCGTATAGACCGGGACCTTTCCTCCCGCTGCCGAAACCGCGACTTCCACCATGTTTTCGTATTCTTTCTGGCTAAGGGACTGAAATTCCCCTGACCCGCAGGCGATAAAAATCGCTTCCAAGCCTTCTTCCAGCAAAAACTCAATATTTTGAAACAGAGCTTCTTCCTCCAGCTTTCCTTGTGTATTAAAAGGCGCAACCGGAAAACCTAAAATCCCTTCAGGTGCTTTTCTTATACGGCTCATGTACAAAACCTCCTGTCATTTGTGTAAACAGCTCATTTGAAAGCGCTTTAAAATCATGTGGTTGCATATCCTCTCCTTTCCGCATTTCCTTTTGTTTAATTGTAAGACAAATAAACAATAAGTCAATAAATTTATTTTCAGACTTTTCATAAAAACGCTGAAAGCCCCCGTTTTTCCGCATAAAAAAAACAGCCGCTGCTAGCCGGCTGTTTTTTCACATACTTCTTTCTTTCATTGTTTCGTTCAAAAGCTTCGCTTCCAAAAAAAATACGTGGATAAATTTTTTCATATTCACTCTGGCAGGTGCGAGGGGTTTTGCCTCTTCGGATTGAATTTCTTTCATTTTTTGGCTGACGACTGGAAAATCAAAGAATTTTGATGCGTAGGTTTCGAATTTAGGATTCGAAAAATCAGTTGTGCCCAATGAGGCAAAATGGTCCAGCGAATGAATAATGGCTCTGCGGATTCGCTGTTCCGAGGCTTTCATTTCGCGGTTGATTTCCGTTTGTGATGCCGCAGCTCCAAGCTTTCGTTCCGCTACTTGTGTGAAGATTTGTTTTAAAGAAGGGATATTTTTTTCGTAAGGTTCAGATTGTTCATGCTCAGTTAAATACTGAAGGACCGCCATCATATCATGAGCGCCGCCTTCCCCCATCATGCCGAGCTCGGATAGCAAGAACGTTCCCGCTTCTTTTAAGCTGTTGTCATTTTTATACTGAGACCGTGCTTTCCGTTCGGTTCGGCTGACCAGCCGGCTTAAAGAGTTTTGGATATCTCCGATCGAGTTTTCAAGCTC
The DNA here is from genome assembly GCF_014250375.1 of Bacillus sp. PAMC26543. Taxonomy (NCBI): domain Bacteria; kingdom Bacillati; phylum Bacillota; class Bacilli; order Caryophanales; family Bacillaceae; genus Bacillus; species Bacillus sp. PAMC26543. Next base: position 3,885,067 of record NZ_CP060193.1, read on the forward strand.
GATTCGTTCCTTCACCTTTTGCAGAACAGTCACAATTTCAATACGGTTAATTGGTTTATGAATAAAATATTCAATGCCGAGAGAATACGCTTCTCCGACCATTTCTTTAGCTTCCACTTGTGAGATCATAACGATTTTCCCGGAATAAGAGTCCTTGATCCGGCGTATGGTCTCAATTCCGTCCCGCCCGGGCATTAATAAATCGATTAACAAAATATCAATCTGCTTAAATTGCAATATATGCCCTTCCACTTGGCTTCCGTCTTCCGCTTCACCCGCAGCCTCTCCAAGGTCCTCATCCTCTATGATCTGCCTTAAAATCGACCGCACCGCGCGGTCATCATCAGCGATAAAAAAACGCATATTATCCGTTCATCCTTTCTGAATCAAATGTCTGGCAGGCAGCCTGATGGTAAAGACCACTCCTTGCTGCTGGTTGTGAAACTTGATGTCTCCCTCAAGCTCTGTCACGATTTCCTTGACGTAGGAAAGCCCAATTCCGGTTGAGGGCGTGCCAAACTTGTCATACGTTGAGGTAAAGCCCGGATCAAACACAATATCTCCTATTTTCTCCGAAATGCCGGGACCATTGTCTTCCACCTGAAATTCTATCATACTCTCATCTGGCTTACGGAGCCTCAGGCTGACCGTTCCCTCATCCCCCATCGCCTCCACCGCGTTTGCCGTCAAATTATTAATGATAGAAAGAACAATAAATACATGATAATCGTCATGCTCGCCCTCTATTGAACAATGAAAATTGATCTGTTTGCCCAATGATTCAGCGTACTTTTCATTCATTCGAATGACAAGCCGGAAAAGGTCCGAGGCATTCATATAATCTTTAAAACTTTCATTAGAAATCAGTTTCGAAAGCCCGGCATATATCCTCTGGTTGTCCTTTTTCACTTCATGAATTTCCCCTGCCAGCCTTAGAATCCTGCCGCCGAGCTGATCGTCCTTGCCCTTCACTTCCCGGTAGAGCTGATAGGATTCGTTTGTCACGTGCTCTGTCGTTTTCAGCGTCTTTTTTAAATGCACTGTTTCTTCATATAAATTCGACACAATCATCAGCATGTGCTCATTTTGCCGCCTTGTCTGCTTTTCTCTGGACTGCGTTTCATACAGCTTCAGCACGTTAAAAAAGCTGATGACAATAAATGTATGAGAAATCGCAACGACCGCGATATCCGTTATTTTCTCAGGCGTCACCACCGTATGAAAAATAAGAAACTGAACGGCCAGCTCGACGCTATCGGAAGCAATTTCAATCATAAATCCATAAAAACCGAGCATTACCGGCCGATCACGATAGCGGTTCGCCCGCAACACATAAAACAGACATGCAAACGTCATGTAAAAGAAAAAGCCGGACGCTTGATCATACAGGATTGGAATCAGCCCTGCGTGTCTTCCGTCCCATAATTCCAATAAAACACGAAATACGAAAACCGATGTTCCAGTCAAAAATCCCGGCAATACAGCGGACACATGCCGCAGCAGCACTAAGAAAAAGAAAAAAGCCGGCGCGCCGAAGCTGATTCGGAACTCTTCATTGAGGGGATAAAATTTCAGTTCGCCTGCAAGCGGCACAGTAACGAGCATAAGCGCCATTATATATGCGTCTTTCTCAAAAAAACGTTCCAGTTTGATTATGATCACATCCTCATTTTTTATTTTGAGGAAAGGACAAAAAACCTGCAAATTTCTTTCGACCCAGTATGTAAGCTTTTTATAAAACCAACGGCTTATTTTCAAAAAATTTTTGTCGTATTTTGTATGATTCTGTAGTCTCCATTATACAGTTATGATACCTTTCCGCATTCTTGAAAGCGTTTAACGCCTCGCCTGTCTTCGATTTTACTCCGCCTCAGTCCCCAATAGCAAAAACAGATAGGAGGAATTTGATGAAAGAACTGATAAAAGAACGCCCGGAAGAAAAGAATCTGGCGTCACAGCTGTATGAATGGGTAGAACATTACCGCCCCTTTGCCGCCAATGGACAAAGCGCAAATTATATCCCCGCGTTAGGAAAAGTTAATGACTCACAGCTCGGCATTTGTATATTGGAGCCTAATGGAGCAATGATACATGCCGGCGATTGGAACGTCCCTTTTACCCTGCAAAGCATTTCAAAAGTCATCAGCTTTATCGCTGCGTGCATGAGCCGCGGCATTCCCTATGTGCTTGACCGCGTCGATGTCGAGCCGACAGGTGACGCCTTTAATTCAATTATCCGTCTTGAAATGCACAAGCCCGGAAAACCGTTTAACCCTATGATTAACGCTGGCGCCATTACAATCGCCTCGCTTCTTCCGGGAGAGACAGCCCGCGATAGGCTGGAGTATCTGTACTCTGTCATTGAAACATTAATAGGGAAACGGCCCAGAATACATGAGGAAGTTTTCCGGTCTGAATGGGAAACCGCCCACCGTAACAGAGCACTGGCTTACTACTTAAAAGAGACAAACTTTTTAGAAGCCGATGTGGAAGAAACGCTGGAGGTTTACCTGAAGCAATGCGCTATGGAAGGCACGACAGAAGACATTGCATTGATCGGCCTGATCCTTGCTCATGACGGTTATCACCCGATTCACCGCCAGCAGGTGATTCCAAAGGATGTGGCAAAGCTCGCCAAGGCTTTAATGCTGACATGCGGCATGTATAACGCCTCAGGCAAATATGCGGCGTTTGTCGGGGTACCGGCCAAAAGCGGTGTCTCCGGCGGCATCATGGCGCTGGTTCCTCCAAGCGCCAGAAGAGAGCAGCCTTTCCAAAACGGATGCGGCATCGGCATTTACGGGCCTGCCATTGATGAATACGGCAACAGCCTGACTGGCGGCATGCTGCTGAAGCACATCGCGCAGGAGTGGGAACTCAGCATTTTTTAAAATAAAAAACGAGGTGATTGTATGCAGCAATTCCTGGAACATATCGTCGGTTTCGCAAATGATTTTTTGTGGTCAAAGCTATTAATTGTATTGCTTCTTTCTTTGGGGATCTATTTTACGTTCAGGCTTAAATTTTTGCAGGTTCGCATGCTGAAGGAAATGGTCAGGGTGTTAAAGGAAGGCGCTGCATCCCGGTCGAAAAACAGCATCTCTCCGTTTCAAGCGTTTTGTATCAGCATGGCAGCCCGTGTCGGCACCGGAAACATTACGGGTATTGCCATTGCGATTGCGCTGGGCGGGCCTGGTGCGATTTTCTGGATGTGGATTATTGCCATTATCGGGTCAGCGTCAAGCTTTGTCGAAAGTACACTGGCTCAAATTTATAAGGTGAAAGATGCAAACGGCTTCCGCGGCGGTCCTGCTTATTATATGGAAAAAGGACTGAACAAAAGATGGATGGGCGCCTTGTTCGCCGTTTTAATCACGCTGTCGTTCGGTATCGTCTTTAACTCGGTTCAATCAAATACGGTCAGTCTCGCGTTTGAAAACGCGTTCGGCACAAACCGCCTGACACTTGGACTCATTTTAATTGCTGTGTTTGGAACGATTATCTTTGGCGGAATCAAACGCATCGCAAAACTGGCTGAATATATTGTTGTTGTTTTGGCTGTCCTGTATATCGGAGTCGCTTTTTTCGTGATTCTCACAAACATCACCCAGCTGCCTGCCGTTTTTGCGCTTATTGTCAAAAACGCGTTTGGATTTGACCAGGCGGCCGGCGGCGCTTTGGGAGCGGCTTTAATGCAGGGTGTCAGACGGGGGATTTTTTCAAACGAAGCGGGAATGGGAAGCGCACCGAATGCCGCTGCCACCGCGACGACAAGCCATCCTGTAAAACAAGGGCTGATCCAGGCATTTGGTGTGCTTACTGATACGCTGGTCATTTGTACAAGCACGGCCTTTATCATCCTGTTTTCAGACGCCTATCATACACCGGGACTGAGCGGAATCGCATTAACTCAAGCCTCTCTCAGCTCCCATATCGGACCATGGGCATCAGGCTTTCTCGCCATCCTGATCCTCTTATTCGGATTCTGTGCCTTGATCGGCAACTATTATTATGGCGAAACCAATATCGGCTTTTTGAACAAAAGCAAAAAACTGATCTTTGTTTACCGTATCGGCGTGCTTGCAATGATCGTGTTTGGCTGTGTAGCCAAGGTGCAGCTTGTATGGGATTTGGCCGATTTGTTTATGGGCTTGATGGTCGTCGTCAACTTAATCGCCATTTTCTTATTGTCGAAGGTGGTTTTTGCGGCTCTCAAGGACTATACCCGTCAGAAAAAAGCGGGCAAAGATCCCGTTTTTTATAAAAATGTCATAAAAGATCATGAGCGGATTGAATGCTGGGAGCTTTCAGAAACGCCTGCTGATCCTCATAACAAACAAATATCATAACGCAGAAGGTGTTCAGATCAATGGAATCTGAACACCTTTTATCTTTCGGTTGATTGACAAACATCAAGACGTCCTTTACCATTTTCATATCTTTTCAAAAAATCAGAAAGAAGGAACGGAACAGCCTATGAATCCAATTCAGCATCTATTAGATACATACCCGCTTATCGTGTTAGACGGCGCGATGGCAACCGAGCTTGAACGCAAAGGCTGCGACTTGAATGACAGTCTCTGGTCGGCAAAAATTCTGATGGAGCAGCCAGACCTGATTAAACAAGTTCATACTGATTATTTTGCGGCAGGCGCCGACTGTGCGATCACCGCCAGCTATCAGTCTACGTTTGAAGGCTTTGCCGCACGCGGGCTCAGCGAAGCGGAAGCCCGCCGGCTTATCCAGATGTCCGTCAGTATCGCGGCCGAAGCCCGTGATGAATTTTGGGCACAGAAAGGTAACCGCTTGAATCGGCCAAAACCGATCGTTGCGGCCTCTGTCGGCCCGTATGGCGCCTATCTTGCGGATGGCTCTGAGTATCGCGGAAACTACGGAATCTCTGAGGATGAGCTGGCTGAATTTCACCGCCCCCGTATGAAAGCCCTGATTGACGCCGGTGCGGATGTTTTGGCATGTGAAACGATTCCATGTCTTACTGAGGCAAAGGCAATTGTCCGTCTGCTGAAGGAATTTCCTGAAACATATGCGTGGTTCAGCTTCAGCGCGAAAGACGGTCTGCATATCAGTGACGGAACCCCTGCCGCTGAATGCGCGTCATGGCTTGATCAGCACAGTCAAGCGGCGGCGGTCGGGATCAACTGCACTCCGCTTCAGCATATCCCTTCATTGATTGCTGAGCTAAAGAAGAACACTTCTAAACCGATTATCGTCTATCCGAATTCAGGCGAACAGTATGATCCGGACACCAAAACATGGAACGGCGCAGCATGCGGCGAGCCTTACGGACAAAACGCGCGCATCTGGTATGAAAACGGAGCAAAGCTGATTGGCGGCTGCTGCCGGACAAAACCGGAGGATATTAAAGAAATTGCCGGCTGGGCCCGGACTTTAAAAACCACTTGACTTATCGGAATAGTTTGTATATTCTAACCTAAAAGCCGGCTTGCCGGAATCTCGTGTCACCCGCTGACATGAGATTTTTTATTAGGAAGCCATCAAATCGCCGTATAGAAAGTTGGAAAAAGATGAAATCCGCTCACAACAAGAATGAGACAAACTTTCAGAGAAGTATGAAAAGCAGACACCTCTTTATGCTTTCATTAGGAGGCGTCATCGGAACCGGTCTGTTCTTAAGTTCAGGCTATACCATACAGCAAGCAGGCCCTGCCGGAACCATCCTTGCGTACTTAGTCGGCGCGGGAATTGTCTATTTGGTCATGCTGTGCCTTGGCGAATTGTCTGTAGCCATGCCAGTGACAGGCGCGTTTCATACCTATGCAGCAACATACATAGGGCCGGGCACAGGTTTTACGGTCGCCTGGCTGTACTGGCTCACATGGGCCGTTGCATTGGGATCTGAGTTCACAGCGGCAGGCCTGCTAATGCAGCGCTGGTTCCCCGATACGTCTGTTTGGATGTGGAGCGCCGTTTTTGCTTTGTTGATTTTCTTGCTCAACGCGTTTTCAGTCAAGTTTTTCGCTGAATCAGAGTTTTGGTTTTCCAGCATTAAAGTATTAGCCATTGTATTATTTATTCTTTTAGGCGGCGCCGCTATGTTCGGCATCATCCCGATCAAAGACGGGGGCGCTGCTCCGATGCTGTCCAACTTCACAGCGGAAGGCGGGCTCTTTCCGAATGGATTTGTCCCCATTTTCATGACCATGCTGTCTGTCAACTTTGCCTTCTCAGGAACTGAGCTGATCGGAATTGCCGCGGGAGAAAGCGTCGATCCCGACAAGACCATACCAAAAGCGATTAAAACAACGGTCTGGCGTCTCTCACTCTTCTTTATCGGAACCATTTTTGTACTCTCAGGGCTGATTCCGATTCAAGAAGCGGGCGTTATCAAAAGCCCATTCGTTGCAGTCTTTGACAGAGTCGGTGTACCGTACGCAGCTGACATCATGAACTTTGTCATTCTGACAGCCATCCTGTCAGCCGCTAATTCCGGACTTTACGCTTCGTCCCGTATGCTTTGGTCACTGTCAAAAGAACAGACGCTTCACCCAACATTTGCAAAGCTGACATCAAAGGGAATCCCGCTAAACGCGCTGGTGTTCAGCATGATTGGCGGCATCCTGTCATTACTGTCCAGCATATTTGCGCCAGACACGGTGTACGTTATACTCGTGTCGATTTCCGGCTTTGCCGTCGTTGTCGTTTGGATGGGCATCGCCGCTTCTCAATTCATGTTCAGAAAACGTTATTTGGAAGCGGGAAACAAGGTCACAGATTTGAAATACCGAACGCCTTGGTACCCATTTGTGCCGATTGCCGCATTTCTTTTATGTCTGGCATCCGTGATTGGCATTGCCTTTGATCCGAATCAAAGAATCGCGTTATATTGCGGTGTGCCGTTTATGGCCATCTGCTATGCGGTGTATTACACGAAAAACCGCAAAAGCCGTCCGGCCGCTGATATGACCCATTCAAAATAAAAGAACCTGCCCCAAGGCAGGTTCTTTTTCTATCCTCATACTTCCACTGTCCAATGAAACGGGTCTTTCACTTTTCCAAGCTGAATGTCAGTTATCGTTTGATACAGCTTTTTTGAGATTTCTCCTATTTGCCTGTCGTTCACAATCACCGTTCTTCCATGAATATTGAGTGCGCCGACAGGCGTAACAACCGCAGCCGTACCTGTGCCGAATACCTCTGTCAATTCCCCTCGTGCGGAGGCTGCATAAATATCATCGATCGATATCTTTTCTTCCCGGACCGGGATGCCCCAGCTTCTGATCAGCTCAATAGCAGAAGCTCGTGTAATCCCGCTCAAAATGCTTCCGCTTAATGCAGGAGTCACAACTTCTCCATTTATGACGAAAAAGATATTCATGCTCCCTACTTCTTCCGCGTATTTCTTTTCAATGGCATCCAGCCATAGCACCTGATCATAGCCTAATTCATTCGCCTTCTGCTGCGCCTGAAGACTCGCCGCGTAATTTCCTGACGTCTTGGCATTTCCGACTCCGCCATTAACTGCCCGCACAAACTCATCTTCCACATAGATGTTAATCGGCTGCAGCTGATCGCCATAGTAAGAGCCGACAGGCGAAAGCACGATCATAAATGTATAGTTTTTTGACGCCTTTACACCGAGACTCGGTTCAGTGGCAATAACAAACGGACGAATATACAGCGACGTTCCCTTTTCCCTCGGAACCCACTCTTTTTCCAGCTCGACCAATTGCGTCAGTGCCTCCAGCACCAGCTCTTCGTCTACAGGAGGCATACTCATTCGCTGACATGATCTGTTCAGCCTTTTAATATTTTGCTCCGGCCTGAACAGCAGCACCCTGCCATCTTCAGTTCTGTATGCTTTCAAACCTTCAAAAACAGCCTGGCCGTAATGGAAAACAGAAGAGGATGGATCGAGCATAATCGGTGCATAAGGAGTAAGTCTTGGACGATGCCAGCCCTTTTCCTCCTCATAATCCATCACAAACATATAATCTGTAAAGTATTTGCCGAACCCTAAGGATGAAGGGTCTGGTTTTTCCTTCTTTGATGTGATTTTCTCTCGTTCAATAAGCTTGTTCACTGATAAGCACACCTTTCTAGATGAATTTGTTTAAATTTTCTGTCAATTTTGAGCTGCAAATCGGTAATGCCTTTCTTTTTTACAGGCGGTTTTCCGTTCTCATTTGATATAAGAGGGCTCAAATATAAATGTCAGAATATTCTTTATCGTCTTCGGCTATTATACACTACATTTAGTGTAAGATGAAGGTGAAGTTAAAGAAAAAACAGCCAGAGATTTTTCCGGCTGTTTTCGTTAAACTGCTAAAAACAAAATGACGGCATGACCAATCAGCAGAATATAAACCGCGATCCCTAACTGCCAGTTGACCTTCCGCGCCAATGCAAAAACAATCATCAAGGCCGGCAAAATAGCTGTTCCAGCCAGCTTATTGACCGTCAAATCCGGGCTGTTCGTTACATCATAATGAATCGGCATATCTGCCGGAAGAAAAGGATAAAACACCATAGAGAGTATGACAGCCGCAATGACAGACCCCCACACTACTTTCTCATTCATCAATAGAAACATAGAACCAGTCCTCCTCATCACTTCCTAAAACAATAAAGCGTTTTCTTTATCTCCCATTGCTTTACGATTGATATGACTGTTCTACGGTGAATTTCGTTCGGTCTCCTCGTGTAATAATTTGTGCATATTCTACTACTTCTTCATTTTTGTCATAGGTGAGGGATTCCGATAAAAATGCAGGCGCTCCAACATTGGTTAACAGGTGCCCGCTGATCGTTTCATCCGTTAAAATCGGTTCGATCGATTCCGTCCCCCTGCTGATTTCGATATTGTATTTTGTTCTTAATAATTCAAACAGAGATCCGGTGCACTCTTCCTGCGCTAATCCCGGTGCCGCTTTCCAAGGTATATATGAGGTATGGTATTGCAAAGGTTCACCCTCGGCGTATCTGACTCTGATAAGCTTGTTAACAGGCTCATTCTCTTTCATTTTCAGCAGCTCGGCTATGGAATGATCGGCAGGGATCACCACAAGTTCAAGCACTTTTGACTCAGAACGCAGCCCCCTCATTTGTTCTGCAAAACTCGTAATCTTATGCGGAATCGGCGTTTGGATTTTAGCTGCCGATACAAATGTTCCTTTTCCTTGGATTCTCTGAATATATCCTTCAAGTTCAAGCTGCTGCAAAGCCAGCCTTACAGTTGTTCTGCTGACATCATATTGCTCGCAAAACTCGCTCTCTGTCGGCAGCTGATCATTCGCCTGATATTTGCCCGACTTGATTAATTCAATGATTTTAAATTTGATAACAGAATATAAAGCTGCCATTTCATCCTCCCCATTCTGTATGTAAACCGATCTTTTTGAATGAAACCATAATACCATCTGCATTCCTATTTTGAAAGATTTGTACTTCCTTTTGTAACAAATTTTCAGAAAATAACGTTGACAATTTTATGGCGATGGTGCTAAATTCGTAATGACAAATATCATAAATTGATCATAACAAATATGATGCTTGTCTATTTCATTGAGGGGGTGTCAGATGAAGATCATCGTTGCTGATCATTATGAAGATCTCTGTAAGTTAAGCGCTAACATGATTAAGGAATATGTACAGGCAAAGAAAGATGCCGTTCTTGGTCTGGCTACCGGCAGCACGCCGATCGGCTTATACAAACAGCTCATTTCAGACTATCAGGCAGGCGAAATTGATTTTTCAAAGGTTATAACATTTAATTTGGATGAATACGCAGGCCTGTCTCCATCTCATCCACAAAGTTATAACAAATTTATGCACGAGCATCTTTTTCAGCATATCAATGTTCAGCCTGACCATATTCATATCCCGCAAGGAGACAATCCCCAGCTTGAGGCTGAGTGCAAAGTGTATGAGGAACTTATCCGCCAGGCGGGAGGCATTGATGTGCAAATCCTTGGCATCGGCTCGAATGGCCATATTGGTTTTAATGAACCCGGCTCTGATTTTGAGGACCGGACACGAATCGTCAGGCTGTCTGAAAGCACGATACAGGCAAATGCCAGATTTTTCGGCGGCGATCCTGTACTTGTGCCGAGGCTTGCCGTTTCAATGGGCATAAAAACGATCATGGAATTCAGTAAACACATTGTGTTATTAGCAAATGGCGAGGAAAAAGCGGACGCGATCCGAAAAATGGCTGAAGGGCCTGTGACGCCGGACGTACCGGCCTCGATTCTTCAAAAACACAATCATGTAACCGTTATCGCCGATCAAAAAGCAGCTCAAAAACTGAAGAACTTATAAAACAAATAGAAGGAGACTGTTATGTTTAAAAAGGCATTTCAAATTCTGCAACAGCTCGGCCGCGCTTTGATGACTCCGGTTGCCGTCCTGCCGGCAGCCGGTCTGCTGCTCCGTTTCGGTGACAAGGATTTACTTAACATTCCTATTATAAAGGATGCGGGCGGCGTTGTATTCGATAACCTGCCGCTGATTTTTGCCGTAGGTGTCGCGATTGGTTTAGCTGGCGGCGAAGGAGTAGCCGGGCTTGCCGCTGTCATCGGATACTTGATTTTAACCGTCACCCTGGATAACATGGGAAAACTACTCGGCCTTCAGCCTCCTTATGAAGGGGCCGAGCATCTGATTGATATGGGGGTATTCGGCGGCATTATCATCGGGCTGCTTGCCGCATATTTGTACAAGCGTTTTTCATCAATAGAGTTGCACCCCGTCCTTGGATTTTTCTCAGGAAAACGATTTGTCCCGATTATTACTTCGGTCAGTTCATTGGTCATCGGCGTTATTTTCTCATTTGTTTGGCCGCTAATTCAAAATGGAATTAACGCCGCCAGCAGCTTAATTGCCGATTCAACGGTCGGCCTGTTCTTTTATGCAACAATCTATCGCTTACTGATTCCTTTTGGACTGCATCATATTTTTTATACACCTTTCTATTTTATGATGGGCGAATACACAGATCCATCGACAGGCAATACCGTAACCGGCGATCTGACAAGGTTTTTCGCCGGAGACCCGACTGCGGGACGTTTTATGATGGGCGATTTCCCTTACATGATTTTCTGTCTGCCGGCAATCGCGCTTGCCATCATCCATACCGCGCGGCCCGAAAAAAAGAAAATGATTTCCGGCGTCATGATTTCAGCAGCGCTTACGTCTATGCTCACTGGAATTACAGAGCCAGTTGAATTTGCTTTCTTGTTCGTCGCGCCTGTGCTTTATTTAATAAACTCTATTCTTGCCGGCATCATCTTTGTCGTGTGTGATCTGTTCCATGTCCGTCACGGCTACACCTTCTCCGGCGGCGGCATTGACTATGTGCTGAATTACGGGCTTTCGACAAACGGCTGGGTCGTCATTCCTGTCGGGATCGTCTTCGCCTTCATTTATTACTATTTGTTCCGTTATGCGATTTTGAAATGGAATCTGAAAACACCCGGCCGTGAAGCAGATGAAGATGATCAAAGTGAAGCCAAATCTCCTGTTTCAAAAGACCAGCTCGCCTTCCACGTATTGCAGGCGCTGGGCGGCCAGCAAAATATCGCCAACCTCGACGCATGTATTACAAGGCTGCGTGTCACCGTTCATCAGCCAAGCCAAGTAAACAAAGACGAACTAAAGCAGCTTGGGGCGGTAGGTGTGTTAGAAGTGAACAACAACTTCCAAGCGATTTTCGGCACAAAGTCAGATGCTTTAAAAGATGATATCAAAACGATTATAGCTGGAGGTGTCCCGGCTGCCGCCGCGGCGCTTGATGCTGAAGCCGAGACCCAGCAGGAGCCTCCTGCCGAAGAGTCTTTTATATATCCGATACAAGGAGAAAAACTCTCCCTATCCGACGTGCCTGACCAGGTATTTTCAGAAAAAATGATGGGTGAGGGTTTCGCGATTGATCCAACAGAAGGAAAAGTCGTTGCCCCCGCTGACGGCGAGATTGTATCGATATTTCCGACAAAGCACGCCATTGGCTTTACAAGCGCTGGCGGCACGGAAATGTTGATTCATGTCGGCATTGATACGGTGAAGCTGAACGGAGAAGGCTTTGAAGCTCATGTCACGAGCGGCCAAACCGTCAAACAAGGCGAACTGCTTCTAACCTTTGAACTGAATTACATTAAGCAGCATGCTGCTTCCGCCATAACGCCTATTATTTTCACAAATGTATCTGAGGAACAAATGAACCGTATGAACATGAAGTAAAAAAGTCCCCCTGACGCGGGGGACTTTTTATCCAACATAATGAAAGCGCTATCAAAATAAATTTTTAAAAAAGGGGTTTGCATTTGATTCACGAATGGTATGAATAAGCCTCATCATATCATTCTAAAGGGGGATTCATTTGAAAAAATTTATCGCGTTTCAAATTTTAATCGCATTGGCTATCGGCGCAGTAATCGGCCACTTTTTTCCTGATTTCGGAATGGCGCTCAGGCCTGTCGGTGACGGATTTATCCGCTTGATTAAAATGATTGTCGTGCCGATTGTATTTTCTACCATTGTCATCGGAGCTGCTGGAAGCGGAAGTATGAAAAAGATGGGCAGCCTCGGCGTAAAGACCATTATCTGGTTTGAAGTGATCACCACTTTGGTGCTGGGCCTGGGACTTTTATTGGCAAATGTCTTAAAACCGGGCGTCGGGCTGGATCTTTCTCACTTAGCGAAAAAAGATATTCATGAACTTTCCGGCTATACAGAGAAAGTCGTGGATATCAAACAAATGATCCTCGATATTATCCCGACAAACATTATTGATGTCATGGCCAGAAACGATTTACTCGCTGTCATTTTCTTTGCGATTTTATTCGGTGTTGCCGCCGCTGGCATCGGCAAAGCCTCTGAACCAGTGATGAATTTTTTTGAATCGGTCGCTCAGATTATGTTTAAACTGACGCAAATCGTCATGGTGACCGCTCCTATCGGCGTGCTTGCCTTAATGGCCGCCTCTGTAGGCCAATATGGCATCGAACTCCTCCTCCCCATGTTTAAATTAGTCGGTACTGTTTTTCTTGGTCTGTTTCTGATCCTCTTTGTCCTCTTTCCGCTTGTTGGTCTCATTTTTCACTTTAAGTATTTTGAAGTGCTGAAAATGATATGGGATCTGTTTCTGATTGCGTTTTCCACAACCAGCACCGAAACCATTCTTCCTCAGCTTATGGATCGAATGGAGAAATACGGCTGTCCGAAACGGGTGGTATCATTTGTCGTTCCCTCCGGCTTATCGCTGAATTGTGACGGATCAAGCCTATACTTATCGGTTTCCTGTATATTCTTGGCACAGGCCTTCAATGTAGACATGACGCTGTCACAGCAGCTTCTCATGATGCTTGTGCTTGTCATGACCAGCAAAGGCATCGCCGCTGTTCCGTCGGGCTCCCTTGTCGTTCTTTTGGCGACTGCAAACGCTGTGGGGCTGCCTGCCGAAGGCGTCGCCATTATTGCAGGCGTGGACCGCATCATGGATATGGCCCGAACAGGTGTTAATGTACCGGGACACGCGGTCGCCTGCATCGTGGTTTCTAAATGGGAAAAGGCCTTCCGCCAAAAAGAATGGGCCGCCGCAAACGGACAAACGGAAAGCATGTAAAAAAAGAACACCTCTCTGCATGAGAGGTGTTCTTTCCATATTATTCAGCAGCAGCGTGCTCTTCTTTTTCAATCGCTGCAAGTCTGGCGCTAACTTCTTCCGCCGTCATATTGTGTTCTTGTACATATAAGTTTCTTGGGTTCGTGCGGCATTCGTGGCTGCAGCTGCGCATATATTTGTATTCATTTTCCGGTGTGCATATGATTTTCTTATTGCATGATGGATTTGCACAGTTGACATACCGTTCACACGGTTCACCTGTAAAGTAGTCTTTTCCGACAATGACATGCTCGACACGGTTGACCGGCACGCTGATTCTTTCATCGAATACGTAGCATTGGCCGTCCCAAAGCTTTCCTTGCACCTCAGGATCTTTTCCGTATGTGACGATTCCGCCGTCAAGCTGTGATACATCTTCAAAGCCTTGCTTCATCAGCCAGCCTGAGAATTTTTCACAGCGCACGCCGCCCGTGCAGTATGTCAAAATCTTTTTGCCTTCAAGCATCTCTTTATTTTCTTCGATCCACTCTGGCAATTCACGGAACGCCTCGATGTCAGGACGGACAGCTCCTCTAAAATGGCCGAGATCATATTCATAATCATTACGCGCATCAAGGACGACTGTATCAGGATCCTGCATCTTTTCAAAGAATTCTTTAGGCTTCAAATGCTTTCCTGTTGTTTCATTCGGATCCACATCATCCTCAAGGCGAAGCGTCACAAGCTCTTTTTTATGACGGACGAACATTTTCTTGAACGCATGATTTTCTTCTTCATCAATCTTGAACACCATATCCGCAAACCGTGGATCAGCTTTCATGGCTTGCATATATTGTTCAGTCTGCTCAAACGTACCGGATACCGTACCGTTAATCCCTTCAGCTGATACAAGAATACGGCCTAACAAACCAAGCTCCTTACAAAAAGCCAGATGCTGCTCTCTAAACACCTCCGGCTCTTCAATCGGAACATATTTATAGTAAAGTAATACTCTGTATTGTTTTTCCATGATATAAACACCCTGTTCAATGATATAGTTAGTTGTTATGCACACTCTTACTATATCATACAGGAAAACACCTCAAAGATGAACACATCCGCCCAGACTGATAAAAATATCCAAACTCTTACAAACCCAGGAGGCGAGCGGGTTCGGGGAAAAACAATAGTATTTTCCATTCATTTACTAATAAAATCACATGTATTTTTCAGATAACTATACTTATAATTCTTCCTCAAACGATAAATTAACAGGCTCATCTAAAAGCTCTCCCGGCATTTCAAGATTTGTTGAAGGAACGCTCTCATCTACCTCTTCAAAAACAACATGATCCATCCACACTTGGCCTGGTCCCGATAACTGAACGCCGAATGAAATGACAGCACTATTTTCAGGAACATCCAAAACAACAGCGTAATGATTCCAATTGGTTGTTCCTGTAATTGGCCTGTTGCTCATATTATCAAATTGAAGAACATCTTCAGCCGCACTGTCAACCCGCATCCAAAGCGATGCGAAATGCTTTACGCCTTTTGTTTTGATAAAACATGATAGACGCAATCTTTTCCCGAGATAACGGTCCGCCTTAAATTGCTGCATCATCGTCGCAAATTCCCCGATGTCCTGCACCATTGTTGATTTTAAATACCCCGACGCCTTGCCCTGATGCACATTTTCTCGATCAACCCCTATTTCAAATTGAAATGGATGACTACCGCTTAATACCCAGCCCTTCATTTTTTTCTCCATCCAAGATTCCTCCTTTTTTGCAGTAAAACGTTTCATAAATGTTCGATATGCTCCCGGCGGCATGTGATACATTTTTTTAAATGCCCGAGTAAACGCCTCTTGAGATTCAAACTGATAATGCAAGGCAATGTCGATAATGCGAACATCTGTATAAAGCAAAGCAGCTGCCGCATTCGCAAGGCGTCTTAAACGTATATAAGAAGCAACCGACATGCCAACTTCTTTTTGAAAAATCCGATGAAAATGAAATTTAGAAAAGCCTGATACGTTTACAATATCCTTGCCAGATATCGGCTCATGCAAATGTGATTCAAGCCAATCAATGGTTTGCTGAACAGCTTTTTCATAATACATGGAACACTTTAATCTCCTTTCTGTTTCAGAATAAAAGATCCCGCCTTACATGTTTTGATTATTTTTGCGATATGTAAAAATCCCCTGTGTGTTTACACAGGGGATCTTCTTTCCTCACTTTATAATAACAGAAGGCGTTATATGCTCCAGCCAAATCACACCGTCATATTGTTCCTTCAATATCATTTGCTCCTCCTTGAAACCCCAATACAGCGCTGTACGCGGCGTATACATCCATGAAGTTCCTTTGCTTTTTTTGGTATGGAGAAAATCAACAAAGACCGATGGATGGTTCGCAGCTTTCAGCAAGTCTTCAAGACTTCCAGCCGGCGGCGGGCTTGTTACCGGATTAACGGTCTTATTATCGGAGCTATCCAGACTGGCTCCAGAGTACGCATAGATTCCAATGGTATAGGTCTGTTTTTTCAGCCGCTCAGGCAAATAATCACCCATGTTAGGTCCGTTTAGCTGTACCCAGTCCTTTATCATTTTGGTATTCTGTTTGCGAAGATGGTAATTGTGCCCCGAGACGATAATCTTCTTTTTTGGATAAAGCGTTTCTGCAACCCACTGAAATTGTTCAGCCATCATGCGGTCTCTCATAAAGAATGAAAAATCCTCCATATTCTCCGGATAATCCATTAGCTTTTCTTTCATTTCTTCCAGCATGTATGTTTCCATTACGTCAATTCTCAGCTGAAGGGAATGCACAAAGATCTCATAAGCTTTCGGCTCTTTCGGAAGGTGCGCTTTTAGCGTTGAAGCATGTGTGTCAGCGAACTTGATAAGCTCCCTGTAGTTTGTCACAAGCGCTTCTTTCTTTTGCGTAAATTCTTCCATCGTTTTGCTGTTTGACACTAAGCTGAAAAAATCATTTTCTGATTGGGAAAGCAGCTCGGCTTTTTCAGGGTCCACCGCCTTTACCCATTGATTCGCAGCACCGTCGAATGAATTCTTCAGGCTTTGAATATCAAATCCAGTGAGAATAAGCGGATCACCTTTCTCTTTTTGCTCTTTCATATAATCAAACAGTTCAACCACATCTTCTGTGTGCCATACGGGGTAAATGGATTGTTTCATCATGCTCTTCGGGGTTAATTGATCCATGTGAAGGTAGGATGCATTTGCTTCGGGAAAGCCAGACTCAAAGGCCAGTACATCATATCCCAGTTCTTCGTGGAGGTATTTGATCATGCGGACCTTTGTTGCATTCATCTCACCTGAGCCATGTGTGGTTTCTCCTAACTGGACGATTCGTTTTCCTTTCAGCACTTTCTTCAGAAATCGAAGATCTTTGTTTGAAGCATCGGAAGAATCCAGCGGATGGGCATTCCGTTCAATCCAGCGATCCCGATGTTTTTCTTCAGAAGCAGCACGGGCGGGCGCCGCAAAAGAAGAAAACGCCAGACAGACGATCAGCAGCGGCAAAGTCATTTTTACTAACTTATGTTTCAATTCTATCTCTCCTTTTCTGCTAGGTTCTCTAGTAGTTACGAGATAGTTATAGAAAAAGTTTCCTTTTCAGTTATATATAAAAAAAAGCTTCTGCTGATAGAAGCCGTTTTTTTAAGAGCCTTTCATTGCCTGATGAAAATAAAACCGATACGTATTTCTCAAAAACGTTTCAACCGGAAGCTGCACATCCGATTGGTATTTGCTGATGATGAATGGAAACCGCTCCAATCCTTTTTGGCGCAAATCGTTCACTTGCTCTGCATCAGTTGCCGCCTCTTGCAGAACTGTTTCCACAATCGGCCAGCACGCTTCCTGCACCTTGTGAAGAGCCGCTCCATCTCCGGTTTGCTGATAATGTGTGATCCAGCTGACGATTTGTTTTTCCATCACTCTCACCTTTCTTCAAAAAAAGAGGCGCCGCTTCCATTTGCGAGCTCCTCTTCTTTACTCTCCATAACCTAACAGTTGCCCGACTTGGACTTCTTGGCCTTCTGTTACATCAGCAGACGGCCGGAACGCGTCTTTTTCAAAGATCAAAATGACGGTTGAACCAAATGAAAAGTACCCCAGCTCCTCGCCGATCTTCAATTGATCACCTGTGCTGGTCTGCACGATGGAGTTAATATTCATCGCGCCGACAGGAATCATCAGCACGTTTCGATTGCCGCTATTCAACTCATAAACAACTCGGTAATTTTTCGACAGTACATCTTTTCCGTATTTTAATCCTAACTGATTCACCGGGTATGAACGGTTCCCGAGTTCTGCCAGCTTTTGATATGTGCAGCTGATCGGGGAATGAAAACGGTGGTAATGCCGCGGGCTTAAGTACAGCACGACGAAATATCCACCGTTGTATTGATGATCAGCGCTTTTACAGCCGGTCAATTCAGCAAATGAGTAGTCTTTTCCCTTTACCGTAAAGGTTTGATTATGATTGATAGTCCCTATCGTCTGAACGACACCGTCAACGGGGCTGACCACAGCATGCGCCTCTTTTGAAACAGGGCGCCGCTCCAAATTAATATTCCGAATAAACAATTCGGAAAGCGAACCGTAGTCAGCAGCCGTTCCGTCTACATCATTCCAGTTAATCTGAAAGTGTTTAGAGAAGAGCGGAATGACCGGCTTACTGATTTTCGATTCGCAAAACCCTTTGATCAGGCAGGATGATAATCGATGGTTTGTCAGTTCTATCAATGATCGGTACAGAATCTTTACAGCCGTATTAAACATGAATAATCCCTATAACCCTTCCGATTGTAATAAAAATAAAGCACCACAAAAAGGCGCCGATCGCTGCATACGCGATATACGTTTTCAGCTCCATTTTGCCGATTCCCGAAAAGTAACACGTCACATGCCGGACGCCTGGAATAAAATAACCTAATATAAGAGAATACGGTCCGTATTTCTTCATCCATTTTTCTACTTTCAGCATTCTCTTTTCTTTCAAACCGACCCATTTGCCATACTTATCGATAAACGGACGCCCGGCCTTTCTGCCGATCATGTAGCTGATCATCATCCCTAACAGGGCTCCGACAAAGCTGATAAAAATGGCAAGCTCATAATTCAGCACATCAATATGCGTAAAATAACCGACGATTGTCATCATGACTTCGTCGGGTATCGGCAATCCAATAATTCCAAGAACAAGCATTAAAAAAATAGCGAGATAACCATAATCCGCTATCAGCTGCTGCACTAATTCCATCTTTCGGACTCCAGATTTTCTGCTGCGTGTTTTTTAAAATGAGGAAATTTCACTTTGCTCACCATTAAATAAGACAGCCCGCATGTGCCGAGCGCCAGCAGAATCGGGTTATTCACAAAGCATAAAATGACGAGACACATTGCCGCAAATGGAATCGGCATTCCGATAAACGTCGGAAGCTTGCTTTGTTCAACATTAAATTTAGAGAGCCGAAGCATTCCGCAAATACTGTAAGCCAGCGCGCATAGTATCCCGATAAACGGCAAGGCATATAAAGCGACACTGTAGGCGAGCATGGATGGCGCCACGCCAAATGTGACCAGATCCGCAAATGAATCCAGTTCTTTCCCCATATCAGATACAGCATTCAGCTTACGAGCAGCCATTCCATCGAAGAAATCGAGAAACATGCCGGTAAAAATGAAAATCACTGCTGAATGGATGTTGTGAAATATTAAGGAATGAACCGCCAAAAGCCCGCAAATAAAGTTTCCTATCGTAATCATACTGGGTATATAATTCACAGTGTAACCAAACCTCCAATTGAAAAAAACCTTATATCAACACGACGTTGTATATCGAATCAGCGTTACAGGAAAAATCTCTCTATTAAACATGATAACATAGACTGCCAGAAAAAAAGCAGCACTCAAATTCTATTATTATACAACATTTGTTACCTTTTGAACAATGAATGCCAGTCTTTTCAATTTATGTACTCATTTCATTTTCGCCTAAAAATGACATTACACGTTTATTGACATAGTCCGGCTGCTCCAGAGGTAACAGGTGTCCCGCATTCTTGACCATTTCCGTCTGAATCCCCGCGACTAATACAGAAGCTCTTTCTAAAGCCATTTGCTGATGGTACATCACTTCATGCTCGCCGAACATCAGCAGTATCGGAACCGTGATTGACTTTAACTCCGCGTCTGTGAACACGTAGGGAAAGCCATTTTCTTTCGGTGTCAGGCTTCTTTTCTCATCCTGCCACTTGACTCCAGCCTTGATCTGCTTTTGCAGTATGGGATGAAGCTGATAGCGGTCAGCTGTCAGCCACTTGATGTAAGCATCAGCCCCGCTCGGCTCACTAAGGCCTGCGGCATATTTATAGACATCCGGATGAAATGATATAAACGCTTCAGCAGGACTCATGACAACCGCTCGTTCCACTCTTTCAGGCATATCAAGCAGAAAGTTCACTGTATGAAGCCCGCCAAGGGAAAACCCGGCCAGATGTGCTGTCTTAAGTCCAAGCGAATCAAAAACATCTTTCAGCCAGTGAGCGCAATCAGCTCTCGTATCCAGAGAGGCTGATGGTATACTTTTATTTTTGTCTCCTATTATATCGACTGCATATGTACGATATTGACCGCTCCACTCGGCGATATTCGGATACCACATGACAGAGCTGAAGAGCCCCCCGTGAAGCAGTACGAGCGAAGGTGCGTCCTTTGGCCCACTTGCCATGATATGTGTTTTTCCGAAACGAGTAGAAACATAGAAAGCTTCCGAATCAATCGGCCACAAAGAAAGGCTTTCATCATAAGCCTGGTAAAAGCATGTACCGCCTTCAGCCGCGGCAAGCTGCATCGAATCCTGTTTCATCTTTTTCTTTTTCCTCCGACTTTCATTTATATATAGAGAAAGGAGACTGCCCTTTCTTGTAAGAAAAAATACCCATTCTTATTATCTCATATAACAATTTTCCAGTATATAGTTTGATCATATACGAAGATCAATAAAAAAAAGACGCTCTTCCTAAACTTGAAGGAAAACCGTCTATTCTTTAAAGACTAATGGAATAACCTTATCTTTTTTGTCCTTTGTTAATGACACTTGATGTGTCACAGACGTTTCATTCTTCGTCAAGGCGATGGAATAGTCACCCTTTTTCCCGGTATCCCATGTGATGTCTCCGTTTTTGTCTGTCAAACCGAGAATCTCACCGATCTCTGTATTCGGCTCCTGATCTGATGCCGGCGCTTTGACAATCGTTACTTGAACGCCTTCCATCGGTAACCCGGCATCGTCTTCCACATGAAGGGTCACAGGAATCGTTGTTTCTTTCTGAGCAGAATCTGAATGCGCCTGAGAGCTGCATCCGCATAAAAACAAAATAGAAATGAAAACGGCCAGTTTACCGTATTTATTGCTTTGCCCAATATTGAATATTGTTGAATACATCATTCGTCACCCTTGTTCCCAAGTTATATGACGATCCTCCGTTGGTATGGATTGCAATGGCCGTCTGCCCCGTATCACTATAATTGCGGTAAACAGGCGAGCCGCTTTGGCAGCCGTACGTATCAGTTGTATAGGTCAGCTTATACGTTTCCGCAGAGCGAATCGGCTTTGTATCAGACCACATGGTGCCGAAAGTCTTGTCACACGGAAATCCTGTAACTGATGTAGAGAGGCCGACGGGGCTGCTGCTGTTTGTTGTTCTATAACCATACCAGCCAACCGTGTTGCCAGGAGAACCATTTAGTTTTATTGCACCGTAATCATAATTGGTATCTTTGCTTTCCGTCCATCCTTTAACGGAGTAAAACATCGTGCCGGAATAAGTGCCGTATGGATACGATGAACCATTGCGGCCCGGCGCAGCAGTGATCGAAGAAGCCCACCCGTGATCCTGGCTGTACACACAATGTCCGGCCGTTACCACAGTATTCGGGTTCACTAAAAAGCCTGTGCATCCATAAGTGCTTGAGGTATTGGGATATTTGACAGATAGCTGAACCGTTGCTCTGTAAGGAAATGACGTAGTGCCTGAAATTCTGACGCGTTCATCAGATCCAATTACACTTGATGGCTTTAAGGATTTAATGTTTTTTTCTGATTCTATGAGCTCGTGTAATGTTTTGCTTGTTTTTCCGGTTCCTTCATAAGGATCAGAAACCAATTCCGCTTTCGACGTCTGGTTATTGCTGACTTCAGCTTCCTTTCCCGTATTGGAGACAGAGGTTTGCGGGTTCTCCGCCGCTTCTGCCGGCGTTCCGAAAGATACCGCCGCTGCCGTTGCCAAACACAAAATCGTAAACCCTGCAAAGCATTTTTTTCTGAATCTTGAGACTACTCTCATTTTAGTCATCCCCCTCCTTTTGTGTCAACCAGCCTTTTCATTGGAAGACTTTTACATTATAATCAAGAATTTGATTCTTATGATACAATTTTTGGCGGGATGATAAAAAAACGGGCCATGTATCAAGACAAGGCCCGTCTGTTTCATGTTTATTGAATCGATAGTTGATCCAGCGCTTTCTTCGCGTTCTCTCGCGCTTTTCCAACAGTGTCAGCCGCAGAAAGCGCAACCGCCATACGGCGTCCGACCTTCGTTATCGGCTTTCCAAACACGCGCACTTGTGTATTTGGCACTGCCAGCGCGTTTTCCAAACCTTCAACAGTGTAATCCGCTGACTCTTCCGGTGCTTTGAGGGGCCGGCTGGCGCCTGGAGAAAGCTGTGTGATTTCTGTAATCGGAAAGCCGAGAATCGCCCGAACATGCAGCGCGAATTCCGACAAATTTTGCGTCACCAGCGTCACAAGACCTGTATCATGCGGTCGAGGAGACACCTCACTGAAATACACCTTGTCTTTCGCAAGGAAAAGCTCAACACCAAACAGACCGTACCCGCCAAGCTCATCAGTAATGGCTTTCGCAATATGCTTCGCCTCTTCAATTTGCTGCTCTGTCATATGATGAGGCTGCCATGATTCGATATAGTCTCCATCCTTTTGCTCATGGCCGATCGGCGCACAAAATACCGTACCGTTCACTGCACGCACAGTTAAGAGTGTAATTTCTGATTCGAACGGGATAAACTCCTCGACGATCACGCGTCCGTTCTTCACTCGTCCGCCTTCCATCGCCGTCTCCCAGCAGCTCTCCAAGTCCGCTTCTGAGCGGCATACGCTTTGGCCTTTTCCCGAAGAACTCATCAACGGTTTGACGACACAAGGGAAGCCGATATGAGCTGCAGCCTGTACAAATTCTTCATATGTATTCGCAAATTCATAGCCTGCCGTCGCAAGCCCGAGCCTTTCTGCCGCAAGCCGCCTGATGCCTTCCCGGTCCATCGTCAGCTTCGCCGCACGCGCATTTGGGATCACGTGAAACCCTTCCTCTTCAAGCTTCAGCAATTCATCCGTCGCGATCGCCTCAACCTCAGGCACAATCAAATCAGGTTTTTCTTTCTCAATAATGTGTCTGATCTGCTCACGATCCAGCATGTCAATGACATAGCTTTTATGCGCCACATGCATCGCCGGAGCATGCTCGTAGCTGTCTACCGCCACCGTCTCTACCCCGAGACGCTGGGCTTCAATCACAACTTCTTTCCCCAGTTCACCTGAGCCTAACAATAAAACCTTCTTTGATTGATACATCTTTGCCCCTCCTATCTGTTCAAAAACCATTATAACTGAAATATTCAAAAAATAAATTTCGCAATAAAAAAGCTAAAATAAGAAAACCCTTATTTTAGCTTATGATTCCAATACATTAATTGCCGCCACAACATCCGCTTCACAAAAAGAACCCATCAAACATAACGATTCTTCCGGCTTGCACGCGTGAGCCGCAACAACTTTCTTCGCATGCTCTTGATTCTTATAGATGCCTAAATCACTCAGTTTCACCGGAAAGCCAAGCTGCTGATAAAACGGAATCAGCTCTTCAATTTCCTGATTTCTCTTCTCAAGCGCAAGCTGAATCAGTATGCCGTACGCCACCTTTTGTCCGTGCAGTACATGATGGGTTTCCGGGATAAAACTCAGACCGTTGTGAACCGCATGGGCACCCGCCATCCTGCCGAAGCGTCCGGCATAACCGCCTACAGTTCCTGCCAAAGTAATAATGGTTTCTGCTACAGCTGTGAAAGAAGCCGAGGCTTCCCCTCTCTCAAGGCTTTCAACAGCCTTAAGGCTTTCCTGCAGCAAAAGATCACGAATATAGACAGACTGCCTAAGCCCTGCTTCGACCATTAATGAAACAGGCTCCTTCGTATTTCTGATAATGGCTTCCGCTTCATACCACTTCGCAAGCGTGTCGCCAATTCCGCTTTTGACATATTCGATAGGAGAAGAAAGCAGCAATAACGGATCAACGAGTGTCAAATAGCTGGAACGTTTATGATAATCGACTCGGATAAAGTTGCCTTCTTGATCATAGATCACGCTCAGCGGCGTGCTTGCCGCGCAAGTTCCAGGGATTGTCGGAACAGTTATGACTTCGATATCCATATGATCTGCAACAGCTTTTGCCGTGTCTAACACTGTTCCGCCGCCAATCCCGATAATGAGATCAGCAGATGCCGCTTGTTCCGCAATCTCCCTTATTGCTTCAGGCGAGCTGTACCCTTTATGCTGAATCACTCTCCACTCTGGCGGAATCGCAGCATACTTTTGAAACGCCTCATACGACTTGATGCCCGTTACAACAACAGGATGCTTCCATTCCTTCACAAATGCCGGCAGCTCTTTTACAATTCCTAGTTTGCATATGTATTGATTCGGACCGCTTCGGACAATATCTTCTGGCTGCATCTCTCATCTCTCCTCCATTTTTTCATCAATCATCTCACTCTCTTTAAAATGGTGTCAATCCGCTTACCCGCAAACCACCCGCCAATGGCATAAGCGCTGAAAAATGGTGCAACCCCTGTAAATCCTGCCTCATAGAGCTGTTCCTCTGCTATGCGGCAACTGGATGAGTACTGACGCCTATTGAATCCTCAAATGTCTCCCAATCCTCCCTGAGAAATGCCATTGGCTAATGGCGAAACATAAGTTTAGTAGCAGGTAATGAAAACCATCTGCTTTCTCCTTTTAGCGCTTATAATTACATGATGCCGATTATCACAATCATCTCTTCTATCTTGATTCTGCAGGAAAAAATGACACGGATTGCTCTTCTGGAGGGGCGCTTACACTAGGACTCTACTTTTCAGAGCTGAAAGCGAAATGGAAAGAGGAACGGGTTTTAAAGATGCCGTATTGGCATCCTTTTTTAAACTCGTCCTACGTTTGCCACCTATAAATGAACGCGATCTAAAGAAGGAGGAATCGAAATGGATGAAATGGTTTTAATCACACAGCAGTGGCTGAATGAGACGTACAGGGGCAAACATGGGTATAACCCAGTAGAAGAAAGCGGGAAAACTGGGTGGGATACGATCTACGGTCTGACTCGGGCGCTTCAAATTGAACTAGGTATCTCAGAGCCAGCTGATAACTTCGGGCCGACAACACAGCGCTTATTTAAGCCTCTTAAACGCCAAGCTCCAGATTCAAAACCAAGCAACATGAATTTTATTTTACAGGGGGCTTTATGGTGCAAAGGCTTTAATCCCGGCGGTTTTACAGGCGTCTTTTACGAAAAAACAGAAAATGCGGTGAAGGAGTTTTAGAAAGCTGCAGGACTGACAACTCAGGACGGAATTGTCACCACCTTGATTATGAAAGCCTTATTGGACATGAGCGCTTTTAAACTAGTGTCTGGGGGCGATTCAAGAATCCGTCAGATTCAACAAAACTTAAACCGGGACTACAATGACTATATCGGTTTAATGCCTTGTGACGGACTGTATGCCCGCGATACCAACAAGGCCCTTATTTATGCTTTGCAAAAAGAAGAAGGTATGAGCACAAGTGTCGCCAATGGATTTTTCGGAAACGGCACAACAAGCTTATGCCCTACTTTAACTCCCGGTGATTCAAGAACAGGCTTTATTTTAATTGTTCAGTACGCCCTTTATTGCAACGGAAAATCATTCGACCCTGGTGAGTTTGACGGCAAATATGGCGTCGGTGTTGTTTCAGCCGTTAAAGCATTTCAAGAGTTCATGTGCCTGCCGCAAACAGGTTATGCAGACATGCCGACCATTAAAGCTTTATTATCAAGCTCAGGAGACACAACACGCGCCGCTTCAGCTTGTGACACCGCTACTATTATTACTGCAGAAAAAGCCCAAACACTGCGGAATAACGGTTATAAAACAGTTGGCAGATATTTAACCGGAAATGTGCGGACAAGCAGCGGCCTCACATCAAAAGCCCTGACATCTCAAGAACTTGCAGTTATTTTTGATGCCGGATTAAAGGTCTTTCCGATTTATCAAGACGGCGGCTATGAATCTTCTTACTTTGTAAAAGACCAAGGAACAAGAGATGCTTACAGTGCGGCATCAGCAGCTCGCAGACTAGGCTTCCCATCCGGAACGACCATTTATTTTGCTGTCGATTTTGATGCCTACGATTATGAAGTAACAGATAAAATTATTCCTTATTTCAAGGAAATCAAGTCAGCTTTTGCGAAAATGCAGACATTTTCTACTGCGCCTAAATACGAAATAGGCGTATACGGACCAAGAAATATTTGTATCCGAACCCAAGAAGCAGGACTCACAAAGTATAGTTTTGTAGCAAATATGTCAACTGGCTTCAG
Source organism: Bacillus sp. PAMC26543 (assembly GCF_014250375.1). Lineage (NCBI taxonomy): Bacteria > Bacillati > Bacillota > Bacilli > Caryophanales > Bacillaceae > Bacillus > Bacillus sp. PAMC26543. The sequence continues at coordinate 3,911,393 of NZ_CP060193.1, forward strand.
CGGCAATCTCGGCTATCCGATGCCAAACAACTGGGCCTTTGATCAATTTTATGAAGGAACAATCGGAAGCGGTTCTGGAAGCATCGGGATTGATAAAGACGGCTTTTCAGGAAAAGACTCTGGAGTAAGCCATGTAAATCCACCGTCTGATCCGGTATATGATGCAAGACTGCGTACACTGACAGACATTTTATCTACCATTCCAGCTTTAGAAAATCTATCAGGTCTCGCAAACGCGATGTTTGAATTTGATACGACAGAAACCATTTTCACATCACCAGAGTTGGATATTATTCTATCCACATCACTTCTGGCAACCATACCAAGTGAAGGCTCACCAAACACAATTACCATTACAAATGGTAAACCAGGTGCCTATATCACGGGTTTATTGGGCGATACCCAAACGTCTCTCACTGCGTCACAAATTGATTCTTATCAAAACCTTTTAAACAGTCTCAGCTTGTCAGTACGTAATGGTTATCTGGAGGTTTATGTAAATCCAACTGCTCAATCATTAAATATTCAATTTAAAATCTATACGCCTGATATTCCAGTAGGTGACAGTGCTACAACTGGACTTACGACTACGATTACGTTTAAAATAAAACAGAAGCACTTTAGATTACCAGATTCGGAAGAAGAAGTATACACACCAAATTGGGATACTATTGTAAACAACATGCTGCTGGTAGGTACAGGTATTATTGTAGTTGTAGGTATTGGTGCTTTAGTACTCTTAGCACCTGAGGCAGGAGCAGCGGCAGTACTGTTCGGTTCGTTATTAGCAGCTTTTAGATAGTTTTATAATCCATGAATACTCTATGAGTATTCATGGATTTATTTTCAAGGAGGATTCTACATGAAAGTTGATATGCAAACTTATAGGAAAACAGTCAAAAAAATTGAAACTGAATTGTTTCCTGTCAGAAATAATGATAATGAATTATTGACATATCTTATGAAACAAGATTCATTGACATTAAATCAAATGAAAATGTGCTTAACTGAACCTGAACTCACATTCAAGCATTCTATTAAAATCGTATTTTCCGTCACATTAATAACACTATATATATTTTTTTTCAGCACTCATTATAATGACTTAATAGCCATGTCTATACAAATGTTGTTTGCGTTAATCGGCTTGTTTTGGATTGTTGCATCTTTTGCAAATGCTAAAAGAATTCAAATCTCCCAAAACTTCAAACAAAAAGCCGAAAACACCCGCATTGTCGGTATGATCGACTTCGTATTAGAACAAAAATACAAAAAAAGCATCTCTGAATAATCCTCGCCAGAGATGCTTTTTCTCTCTTATACCTTCTCCATCACAGGCGCACTGTCACGATTCATCGCCGCAGGCTCCCTCAGCATCACGTTCATCACGCTTGCAAGCACAAGCATTCCAATCGATAAATAAAAAGCCAGCGTATACTCACCTGTTACGGTATAAATGACGCCGGGCACATACGCTCCGAGGGCAGAGCCAATTTGATGGGCAAGTGACAGCCAGCCGATCATGAGGCCGATCGAGTAATTCTGAAAGTACTGGGTGGCAAGCATTTGCGTCGGCGCTACCGTTGCAAAGTCCACCAATCCAAACAGAACCGCAAAGCCTAAAAGCAAGTAGGGTTCGTGGCTGTAAATCAGAATCACAATCGACAGCGCGCGCACCGCATATAAAAAACAGAGGATTTTCCGGCTGCTCCACCGATCCGCTATGATTCCGGACAGTAAGATACCAGCGATATTAAAACCGGCCAGCAGACTGACAGCGGCGCTCGTAACAGTCGTAGAAAAACCGTGATCATGAGAAAAGGGAATCAAATGGGTATCCATCAGCCCGACGGTCGTAAAGCCGCAGATTAAAAATGGAAGGATCAACAGCCAAAACTGCTTCATACGAAACATCGCGGTTACTGAGCCTGCTTTGGTTTTTGATCCTGTTTCTAACTCCTCCTCAGCAGTCCCGCCGATCGGCTCTTCATTTTTTTCTGAAGGATGATTTCGCAGCAATAAAAGGGCTGCCGGAAGGACAATGACCATTAACAGCAACCCCAATGCCACAACCGTCAGCTTCCAGCTAAACCAATGGATCAGCATAAGCGAGCCGGGAACCAGCAGCATTTGCCCCGCTCCAAAGCCCGCTTCCATGATTCCAAAGGCAAGGCCGCGCTTTTTGCTGAACCAATTCACCACCAGCACACTTGTTGCTACATTCGACGCTCCGCCAACTCCGAGTGACACCCCCAACCCGTAAAGCAGAAAGAGCTGCCACGGTGAAGTGATAAAACATGTCGAGAAAATGCTGATCCCGGTCAGTAACGTGCTCCATGATAAAACTGCCCGTGCGCCCCATCTGTCCACAAGCCGCCCGATCACAGGCTGGGATATCCCGTAAACAATAAAGCTCAGCGTTGAAATCAGCGAGATGGTGCCCCTATCCAGCGAAAACTCCCGCTCCCAAGGCTCGACAAACGCACCAAACGACAGGCGCACACCTTGTACGGCCAATAAAATCAAAAAGGTGATAAAAACGATGATCCAAGCATAGTGGAGTCTTTTCATGACAGCTCTAAATCCCATCGTTCTTCTGTCAGATGCTGTCCCCATAATGGCGTTTCTTCTTTCACTTCACTCAGTCTGAATCCAAATTTCTCGTAAAGCGGGCGGGCTTCAGCCATACTGCTCACTGTCCAAAGAAAAATCCGTTCAAACTTCCTCTCTCTGCTATATGTAACGAGATGCTCAAGCAGTTGCGTGCCCAGCCCTCTGCCTCGAAACGCGGCATCAACCAAGAACCATCTCAGCTGCACCGTCTTTTTATCTTGTTTGACCAATCCCACACAGCCTGCAAATTTTCCGCCGCTTTCCGCGATCCATATCTTTTCAATTTCCGCGTCAAATGTCTCATGGAGATAAGCTAAAAATGTATCATCCCAGCCATGAGTCTCTGCATAAAATTGCCTTTGCTTTTCAATGAGAAGGTGAATATCATCCGAAAGATAATAATCTCTGATTGAAATGCCTGATGACCTGGATGAGAGCGACTGAGACAATATGGCTTCAATCTCCTCCATAGCCATCGCAAGCTTGTGCTGCTCTTTGTCATCGATTTCCTTCAGCATCAGCTCAACCTGTTCATTCGCTTTCTTCTCAAGCTTTTTATAAATGGCTTCCCCCGTTTCCGTCACATATATATAATGATGGCGGGCATCAGCTTTGCTCTTCTCTTTATAAATCAAATCTTCTTTTTCAAACTGTTTCAGTATTCTGCTGACATATCCCCGGTCAAGCCCCAGCTTATCCTGAAGATCTTTCGCCGTACAATTTGACGTATTGTAAATCTCAAACAAAATCCGTGTCTCCGTTAAGGAAAACGGGCTGTCATAAATGTGTTCGTTAAGGAAGCCAAGAACATTCGTGTAAAAACGATTGAACTTTCTGAATTTTAAGCCCGTTGCTGATTCATTGGTTTTCAAACTTCTCCCCACTTTCTTATATCGTTGATTAAAGCAATTATAATCACATATAGTTGCCATAGTCAACGATATGTCAAAAAAGCGGAGGAAAATTTCATTTTCCAGATGCCTTCCTCTTCCTCAACACCATCAATGTAATATACGATAAAATCAGCGAAAACAAGCTATAGACAACGGCCCATCCCAAAAAAGATTGATTAAAAACCGTAAACGTAAGCACGAGAGAAATGATCAAACTAACTAACGGCATCATATATACATTTTTACAAACATAAGTCCCGGCGACCGATAACACAATAATTGCTAACGGTAAAATGCCGAATGCGATATCTAATTTATCCACCTGCAACAGCCTCCCCCCAGATTTTTATGTTATTTGTAAAAAAACATAACTACCAAAAGGATAACATTTACTTTTCACACAATTTAAAATTACCCGTTTACATTCACTCCAGACTATGATAATTTAAGAAAGCGCTATCACGATAAGTTAATAGCTTGGATGGAGATGAGGAGAGCCAGGAATTCCACCCCTTTTGACAAGGGGGTGTTTTCTGGCTCTTTTTGTTTTTTCAGAAGGAGGGCACGCCACACATCCAACACAAACAGCAAAGGGGATGATTTGATGTTTCACTTATTTAAACCGGCTCCGCACATTGAGAGACTGGATGATTCAAAGACGGATGCAGCTTATAAACGGCTCAGGCTGCAAGTATTCTTAGGTATTTTTATCGGCTACGCAGGCTATTACCTGCTGCGGAAAAACTTTGCTTTTGCCATTCCTTATCTGCAGGAACAAGGTTTTTCAAAAACCGAGCTTGGATTGGTGCTGGCCGCCGTATCCATTGCGTACGGCTTTAGTAAATTTATTATGGGCATGGTGTCCGACCGTTGCAACCCGAGGTATTTTCTCGCGACAGGCTTATTTTTATCTGCAATTGTTAATATTCTTTTTGTTTCTATGCCCTGGGTAACTTCGAGCGTCACCATCATGTTTATTTTTATGTTTATCAATGGATGGTTCCAAGGAATGGGCTGGCCTCCATGCGGCAGAACGATGGCCCATTGGTTTTCTATTAGTGAACGCGGCACGAAGATGTCGATTTGGAATGTCGCTCACAACATTGGCGGCGGGATTCTGGCTCCGCTTGTCACTCTTGGGATTGCTATGTTTGTCACTTGGAAAAGTGTATTTTTCTTCCCTGCCATTATTGCGATTCTGATTTCATTTTTAATTGTCCTTTTGGTGCGGGATACCCCTCAATCTTGCGGGCTTCCGCCAATTGAAGAGTACCGGAACGACTATCCAAAACACGCTTTCAAAGATCAAGAAAAAGAATTAACGACAAAAGTAATCCTTTTTCAATATGTACTTAATAATAAGTTTCTTTGGTACATCGCATTTGCAAACGTATTTGTTTACTTTGTGCGGTACGGCGTTGTGGACTGGGCGCCTACTTACTTAACAGAAGCCAAAGGGTTCTCTCCTGAAGACTCCCGGTGGTCGTATTTCCTTTACGAATACGCCGGCATACCGGGAACGATCCTGTGCGGCTGGATCAGCGACCGCTTCTTTAAGAGCCGCCGCGCACCGGCAGGCGTTCTGTTTATGGCAGGTGTTTTCATTGCCGTATTGGTGTACTGGCTGAATCCGGCCGGCCATCCGCTGGTAGACAACATCGCTCTGATCAGCATCGGCTTCTTAATCTATGGGCCTGTGATGCTCATCGGTCTGCAAGCCATTGATCTTGCTCCGAAAAAAGCAGCCGGAACTGCAGCTGGTTTGACCGGGTTTTTCGGATACATCGGCGGGTCTGCTTTCGCAAACGCGATTATGGGATTTGTCGTTGACCGATTTGATTGGAACGGCGGCTTCATCATGCTGATCTCATCTTGTATACTGGCCATCGTGTTCTTGGCTTTGACATGGAATACGGGAAAACGGGCGGAGCATGTTTAAGAAAAGATTATAAAAGATTAATATTTTTCCAACATGCCATTTACATCCGTTTTCTAACATAAAAGCTGTTACTGCTTGTTCATAAGGAGGAAGAAAAGATGAGAAAAAATAGATTACTAGCTTTGGTTCTGCTATCTTTTGGTTTGCTGTCGTTTATGGTTACACCAGTTTCAGCAGCCTCAAAAGGAAACCTGCTGTCTCCTGACCGTATCCTGACAGTCGCGCACAGAGGGGCTTCCGCATATGTGCCTGAGCACACGATCCTATCTTACGAAACCGCTCAGAAAATGAAAGCCGATTATATTGAGTTGGATTTACAGATGACAAAAGACGGGCAACTCATTGTTATGCACGATGAAAAACTGGACCGCACCACAAACGGCACGGGCTGGGTGAAGGATCATACGCTCGCGGAGATTAAGAAACTTGATGCCGGCTCTTGGTTTAATGAAGCTTACCCGGCAAAAGCGAAGCCGCAGTACGCCGGCCTTAAAGTTCCTACATTAGAAGAGGTATTAAACCGTTTTGGCAAACATGCGAACTATTACATTGAAACAAAATCGCCTGACACCTATCCAGGCATGGAGGAAAAACTGATCGCTTCCTTACAGAAGCATAAACTGCTAAGCAAGCATTCCAAGCGCGGCCAAGTGATCATCCAATCGTTCAGCAAAGAAAGCCTGTTAAAAATTCATCAATTACAGCCTAACCTGCCGACTGTTCAATTGATGGAAGCAAAGCAGATAGCTTCAATGACAGATGCTGATTTGGAGGAAATCAAAACCTACGCTGTCGGCGCAGGTCCGGATTATAAAGCGTTGAATGCAGAAAATGTCCGCATGATCCGCAGCCACGGTCTGCTTTTGCATCCTTACACAGTCAATACAGAAGCAGATATGCGCCGCCTGCTGGACTGGGGAGTGACAGGAGTGTTCACCAACTATCCTGACCTTTTCCACAAAGTAAAAAAGGGTTATTAAAAGAAAAAACCTTGCGCCCACAGCGCAAGGTTTTTCTTCATTTATTCTTTTCCCGCAGCAGCTTCTGACTGTGCGCTTACCAGCTGGCTATTAATCTCCTTCGCATCTTTCAAATACTCTGTCTTGAATCCGCTCTTCAGCGCCCACACATAGAAACCGAGCGATACAAAGGCAATCAAGGCCATATCCCAGCCATACGTAATGACGTTCAGACCGCCGAATTTGTCACTGCCCAAATAGGAAATCATCATCATGACAAGCAGGTAAAACACCATCCATATGCCACCTTTAAAGTTTTGGCCAAATCCTTTCCATTTCGCCTTGGCCTGGTAATAGAAATAAATCGGAAGTCCGATCAAAATAATAAACAGAACCTGCCCTGTTAACGGCCAGCGCGCCCAATACAGCACGAGCGACGCAAAGATAAATCCAAGCGGCGCAATCACGCTTAAGCCTTTTAATCGAAGAGGCCTGTACAAATCCTTCCCTGTCCGTCTCAATGTCATCACTGTAACCGGGCCGGTGATATAAGAAATTAACGTGGCTACAGAAATAATTTCCGCTAACACACCCCACCCCCTGAACAGGAACAAAAAGATAAACGAAACAATCAAGTTAAAAAACATCGCTTGGCGCGGAACGCCGTAAATCGGATGAAGCTTGCCAAACACGCTCGGCATGTATTTGTTCTTCTCCATTCCGTAAATCATGCGGGAAGTCGTCGCCGTATACGTAATACCTGTTCCGGAAGGTGACACAAAAGCATCCGCATATAATACGATGACAAGCCAGTTAATATTTAATGCAATCGCCAAATCAGCAAAAGGAGAATTAAAATTAAGATGGCTCCAGCCGTGAGCGATATCAGACGGATTCACCGCTCCTATGAAAGCAATCTGCAGCAGCACATAAATGACTGTTGCAACTAACAGAGAACCGACAACCGCAATCGGGATCGATTTCCCAGGATTTTTGGCTTCTCCCGCCATATTGATCGGGCTTTGAAATCCGTTAAACGCAAACACGATACCAGAAGTTGCAACCGCAGTCAGAACACTTGCCCAGCCATTCGGTGCAATGCTTTGGCCCGCTGTAAAGTTTTCTCCATGAAATCCGACAAAGAGCAAAGCGCCAATTGTCAGTCCTGGAATAATGATTTTAAAAATTGTAATTAATGAATTCGCTTTCGAAAACAAATTGACTGTCCAGTAGTTCAGCAGAAAATAAATCAGAAGCAAAACAGAAGCGAACACCAATCCTTCTCCTGTCAGCGTTCCGTTTTTCACCAAACCGCTTGTCCATTTCGCCCATTCCCATGGCCACGAACTCATATATTGAACAGAGGCTACAGCTTCAACAGGAATAACGGATACAATTGCAATCCAGTTGGCCCAGCCTGCAATAAATCCGATAAACGAACCGTGTGAATATTGCGTATATTTCACCATTCCTCCTGCCTCAGGGAACATAGAACCTAATTCACTGTAAGAAAGAGCAATAAATAAAATAACAATCATGCCGATAACCCATGAAATAATAGCAGCAGGCCCCGCAATTTGGGCAGCGCGCCACGCCCCAAATAACCAGCCTGACCCGATCATCGACCCGAGCCCGACCATCATAAGGGCAAACGTTCCCATTCTTCGATGTAACTGATTCATATCGTAAACACCTTTCATGTATGATGACATTCTGTTGCTAAGTTATATTATTATTCTGATTACTTTACTTTGTCAATATTTATCGAATGATAACTAAAATAATAAAAAATCAATGTATCTCGCCTTCCAATATAGGAATTTAGTAACTAGCTTCACCCAAAATAGAATTTACTGTAAAACAATTGATAAAATACACAGAGGTTTAGCCTTAAGCAGAACGGGAATGATACAGGAAACATTATTTTTAAAATAGAAAGGAGTTATTACCATGAAACAAAAGCTGTTACTTTCCGGTCTCGCTGTTTCAACTGTCGGCATCACTTCTTATCTATTAAAAGACCCGTCAAACCGCCAAAAGGCAAGAGAATTCATTCACAGCATGAAAATGAAGATAACAAAACAACCGGACATGGAAACGTTCCCAGTCGATAAAGCCGGTCACCCGCACCCGCATGACATTGAGGACAACAAAATGGTATCCGAAGGCTCCATGTATCCTGTTCAATACTACGATGAAAAAAAGAAGTAATCAAAAAGCTCTCTTCGAAAAGGAAGAGAGCTTTTATATTTAGCTTTTCCGTCTAATGCTGCTCATCACAAAACCGCTTTCAGGCAATGACGGCATTCTGGCAAGACTGTAATGCAGCGATTGTGTTGGCACGTCATATTCAACCTGATTCACGAGAAAATCCAGGCTCGCTTTCATCACTTCAATGGTAATCCCTTCCCCCGGACAGCGGTGGCCCTTCTCCGCGTTGCCCCCGCCTTGAGGGATGAAATCAAACGGATTGTCCTCCCGCTCTTTAAATCGCTCAGGCCGGAACTCATCAGGCTTGTCCCACATACGGGGATCATGATTCGTTCCATACACATCAAGCAGCACTGATGCACCCTTTTTAAACTCACAATCATTCCATATAAAATCTTTTTTGACAACGGCTCCTAAAAACGGTCCGAACGGATAAAATCTGCGCACCTCCTGCACAAACATTTCTCTTTCCTGACTGCCTCCAGAACGAAGCCATTCCTTATACTTCGGGTGTTCATGCAGCGCCAACGCTGAAAACGAAATAAAGTAAGCTATCGCTATAATCGGACGCAGCACATTAATGAGCTCGATGGCTGCCATGCGGGCATCAAGCCGGCTCCCATTCTCTTGCGTATAAAAAGCCATTTCATGCAGCGCTGAACCATTTTCAGTTTTCAGCCTGCCGCCGCGGACCTCTTCAATCATTTTTTCAATCCACTCTTCTGTTCGGGGTCTCGCTCTTCTTCCCTTCCAATGCCGCGGTCCCACAGCACCGAACGCGTCTACCATGTCGATGAAATCGTCCGCTCTCTCTTTCACTTCCGTTTCCTTCAGCGGAACACCCGCCCAATAGCAAGCCACCCGGCATAAGATTTCTTTTGCTTCATCAAACAACACAACCTGATCCGCCATTTCCCATCTTGTAACAGCCGCTTCCCACTGCTCTGTCATCAGCTCAGCCAGCCGTTTTTGATGGGGCGGTGTCATTAATGACAGAAAAAGCAGCTTCCGATGAATATGAGCGTCGCCATCCATTGTCTGGATTGCATTGACGCCAAACAGCGATTTCTGCACTCGTTTCGGGAGAGCACCCTGCCGCTGAAACCGTTCGGTATCATAAAATACCTTCGCAGCCTCCGCGCCGCTCATACAAATAAATGTTTTTCCAAGCAAGCGTGCCTGGAACAAATCCGAATGGTAATGCTCTTTTCTATTCTTTATAAACAAATATCCTTCCCGCATCAAAGCCACACTGTTATCGAGGCTTTTGTCATGTGGAATCTGCTCATTCATCCCGCAACCCTGCCTTCCTTTTTTACTTCTGTTTTCACGTTATCTCACGAAGATAAACCCCATTACAGTATTTGTCTCCAAGCATTTTTTCATTACTTTTAAAGGTAGAAAAGCAGAAATGGAGAAAAGATAGATGATCAAAACAAAGGGGAGATCAAAGTGAAGAAATGGATATATGCTTTTCTTGTGCTCGTCATTGCCGTGACAGGAGGTTTGTCCGTTCATGCAAAAGCGCCCGCCAATGAAACAAAAAAACACCTGAATGTCAGCCGAATGGATGTGGATAAGGAGTTCAAGGATACTGACGGAACCTTCATCCTTCATGATCTAGAAAAGGATAAGACATTTGTCTACAACAAGGAACGGGCCAACAAAAGACAAACTCCTCAATCTACCTTTAAAGTGACCAATGCCATAATCGGCTTGCAGGTAAAAGCCGTCCGGGATGAATATGATGTCAAACGCTGGGATGGCGTCAAACGCGAATTCGAATCATGGAACCGCGACCATACACTTGGCTCAGCCATGCGGGAATCTGCCATCTGGTATTACCAGGCATTAGCGAGGGACATCGGCGAGGAAAGAATGAAAACATGGCTTCATACCCTGTCATACGGAAACGAAGATATCAGCGGCGGAATCGACCAGTTTTGGCTGCAAAGCTCTCTGACAATTTCTCCGTTGGAACAAGAAGCCTTTATGGAGAAGCTTTACAAAGAGAATCTCCCGTTTGACAAAACGGTCATGAAAACGGTCAAACGCATGATGATTCAAGAAGAAGGAGATCATTATACGCTTTACGGTAAAACCGGAACCCGCCTGACAGACATGGGATTAGGATGGTTTGTCGGATTCATCAAAACAGAGCACGGCTCCTATACGTTTGTCACAAATGTTGATGACTCCGGTACAACAGCCAAAAACATCACAATTGATATTCTAAAAAAATATGGCCTGATCACTTCATAAATGAATGAGCCCTGCAAACGTACAGGGCTCTTAAATGTCATGCTCAAAGCAATAATGATTCACAAGCTCTTCAATCAAATCATGACCCGGGTAATTTCCGTTAAACTCGAATTCAATTTCTTCAACAAATTCTCCATGATGATACACGTGGATCGCCCCATTTTGCCGGACGACACTAAACTCCGGCTGAAACGTATATCCGCTTCGTTCAATCGCACCCAATTTCATTCCCGCCTTTCTCAAAGCAGTAATTCATACACCTCATTTAATTCCTTGGCCCGTTTTTGATCCTGTTCGTCTTGGGCATACTTAATTTCCTTTTCCAGCACCTGATTCAAATATGACATCTCATCGTCATCCAAATCCTTTACAAACTCCTCTTCATTGGCATAGCGCTTCGCCAGCATCTTCTTGCAAATCCGCAGACAGACTTCGTTTTCAAGATGATTTGAAAGTGATTCGCGCAAATAACCGAGTGTAACATCCATAGTATAAGCACCTTTCCTTTGCGTTCTATATCCTATAGGTTGCTGAAATGAGAAAAATCCATACGTAAAAAATGAAAAAAGAGACATCAATCAATGTCTCTTTTTCCTGTATTATTCAGCTGCTTGATTTCTTTTTGTAAGATCCGCCTGCACGCGCTTCCCAATTCCAAAAGCATAATAACTGATGACCACAAGAGCTAAGAAAATAACCCCTACAATTAAAGATATCCGAGTATCATCATTAAACCACATGCCGACAAGAACCATCAGCAAGAAAGCAATCGTCAAATAATTTGTGAAAGGTGCAAACGGCATTTTGAACGGATGTTTATCTAACGCCGCGCCCTTCGCTTTTCTGAATCCGAGGTGGCTGATCAAAATGATAAACCAAGGAATCATCCCCGGCAGCACGCTTGCGCTGTATACATAAACGAAAATCTTCGGCGGCGCAACATAGTTCAGCACAACGCCGACAGCTAATCCGATCAGCACCGCGATTGTGCCATACAGCGGCACACCATTGCGAGAAATCTTCGCAAAGAATTTCGGTGCCTGTCCATTGACACCTAATGTATAAAGCATACGTCCCGCGCTGAATATCCCGCTGTTGCAGCCTGACATCGCCGCCGTGATAACGACAAAGTTAATAATGCCAGCCGCTGCTGTAATTCCAACTTTAGAAAACGTAGACACAAACGGGCTTCCAAGTGAATTCAGCTCATCCCAAGGATATACCGTCACGATCACAAAAATAGCACCGATATAGAAAATCAAAATACGCCAGATAATGCTTTGAATCGCGTTGCGCAGCGTGTTTTGCGGGTCCTTTGCTTCTCCGGCAGTAATCCCGATCAGCTCAACCCCTTGATAAGCCGCAATAACCAGAGACAATGCAAAGAAAAATCCTGAGAAACCGCCCGCAAAGAAGCCTCCGTGAGACCACAGATTAGACAAACCGATAGCATCTCCGCCGTTGCCAAAGCCAAAGAAGATAATCCCGATTCCGGCAATAATCATTAAGATAATCGTCACGATTTTAATCATCGCAAACCAAAACTCAAACTCGCCGAACGACTTAACAGAAATTAAGTTCGCCGCACCGAGAATTGCCATAGCTACGATACCAGGTATCCAAGCAGGCAAATCCGGGAACCAATATTTCATATAAGAACCGACTGCGATAATTTCTGACATGCCGACGATAATCCACTGGAACCAGTTGCTCCACGCCGTCATATAACCAGCAAGGGGATGAATGTATTTATGGCCGAATGTTGCAAAAGAACCGGTACTCGGCTCCACATACAGCATTTCACCCATTGCACGCATGATAAAAAAGATAAAAATTCCGCAAATCGCATAAGCCAGAAGGACAGAAGGGCCAGTCCATGAAATCGTGCTGGCAGAACCCATAAATAAACCAACACCGATCGTACCGCCCAAGGCAATCATCTGAATATGACGTGCGCTCAAACCCCTCTTCAATTCTTTATTTTCCACTCCGCTTCCTCCTCTTAAAAACGAATACATGTACAGCTCAACCGAAATAGGATCAAGGCCGGCCAGCCTCCAAAACGTTCTTCATTTCTTATTAAGCTGCAAATATCAGAAAATTCAATCATAAAATTGTTAGATAATCTCCAAAATTACTTATTTCATCATAATAAATTTCTCTGGAAAATACAATTGTTTTTTTCGGGTAAACACTTTCATTCAATGGGTTTGATCTATCACTTTAATTAAAATCTTTTATATGAATATAATGAAATCATGACAATATTGAAAACGATGCATGATACAGCTGCTTTCATGAGATGGGCATAAAAAAATAAGCTGTTCACGATGAACAGCTTACCTAATAATTCACGCCGGTTTGACGTTTTAATGTTTCAAGCCACTCTGTATCACCTGTCCCATAGCCCTTGCTTTGCCCCAAATCTCTCAAAGACCCATTCCTGTAGCCAATTGACAGAATGAAATCAGGGATGGCATCATACCCGATTTTCGCAATGTTACTGAGCTGTGAACCATAGTGAGATATAGCATAGGAAGCAGTTTGTTTTTGCATAGGATCATTCTCAAGTTTTTCTTTATATACCTCTAATAGATCTCGTCCGTCAGGTGTGATGTATCGGCCATCGACAACTTCTAAATCCTTCAAATGGTAGCCTGTGACTTCGTACATCTCACGAACTGCTTGGTACTTTTGATACGCCGCTTCGGAATATTGTGCTGAATCGCTGGTCTGGCTTTTCAAGATATGTAAAAACAGCTCTTTGCTGTTGTCTCCAGATTGCAGCAATCGCTCAATTTGACCGATGAGCTCCTTGTCGTCTGTTCCGCTCACCTTTACCTTATAATCGATGGGTGTAATGGTAAACGTAAGTTCTGTACCCGCCGGGATTTGAATATGGTTCCGATTCAGGAGCACTTGAAGCTGTTGGTTAACTTGGCTTCGCTGGAACACCTTTGCATTCTCGGATTCCACTTCCCCATTAAACGTAAGATTGCGAAACGCTGCATCCTGGAGGTTATAGTTTTGCGCCTTTCCTTTGAATAGCCATTCTGTTTCATTATCGTAAGCAGCCTGTCTTTCTGCAGCTGACAGATCACTTCTGAAATAAGGAGACTTCGAATTTTGATACTTATCCTTTATATAACCTAAAGGATCGGACTTCGTTTTGTTTATCGCATTCAGCCGACTGTACTTTTCATCTAGAATTTTGATTCGGATATCGCTCTCAGATTCATAAGGATTATTGGATCGAATCACAGCTTCTTCCCCTGTGTCTTTCACTGTTCGGTCATTTGCTGATTGAAACATTTTGCTGAAAGTCCCGTTGTTCCCCGCTACACTGGTTTTTGAGTAATTGAGCTGATCGATTCCCTTCTCAGAGGGCCGTGTCTCAAGCCGGCTGTATGCCTTTTCCAGCACCTCTGCAGATGTACTCCTGCCTTTATCAGCCGAAACCTTTTTTGTGATATTCTGTGCCATGAGCTGGGTGCGGATATATTGACGATTCAGACGCATTCGATTCCCTCCTGAATAATTCTCTCCTCTCTATTTATCGGCAAATCTCTTGTATATATTAACCTCTTAAAACATTTATTTACACTTGAAACTTTATTATGTATGATGGAAAAAAAAGGAGGTTTTCTCATGGCTAAAAAATGGATCATTCAATTCGCTCTCATGCTGTCAGTTCTATTTACTTGTACTTATTCTGCTTCCGCAGCCGGAATCACTGCCATTACAGGGAACAATTCATTTGATACAGCAGTCCCAATCGGATATTGGAAATATAAGAATATAGACACAACGATACTGGAAGCCGGACAAGATGAAGCCTATTTCACATTTACAGCCAATAAGGGAGAAAAAGTATACGTAAGAAGTACATACCAGAGTGCGTACACAGGGATGAAAATTGAAATTTACGATAAGAACAGAGTACCTGTTTCGCAAGGCACAGAAGTCATTAATCCTAATACATTTTCTTCTTTTATTTATGCAAACGCCGACGCCCAAAACACCACTGATACATTCTATGTGAAAGTGTCCCGCGGCACCTATACTGGAAACATGTATTTCACACTTTCAATTGAAGACCGGATCAAATCCGGCAGCGGAACGTTCCAATTCAGCGGCGTGGCTGAAAATAAAGGAAATACAAACCTTAGCCCCTCAGGTTCTGACTCCAGCGTCATCAAGCTTGACTTAACAAACCAATCAGGAATTCCTCGTGATGCCACTGTAACAAGAGTCCAAACAACCGCTACTCAAACACCAAGCCAGGGAAATACACGACATATCATCATGACGAGTGAAAACAGCGAATGGCGCCGTGCTCTTGTGAATAGCTCAACTTCGGGATCTTATGATATATCCTTAACAGACCAACTCAGTGTGGCAAAGGTATGGAGTTTTAAATACAATACATTAGCGACTGCGAAATCAACGATGAGTAATGTAAAGGCAAAAATAGATTATCAATACGATGTCACAAAGCAGTTTTAATGTCATACTGAGCTGGCTCAGATTCCATGATCCGGCTCTTTTTTATGCTAAGCTTCCATAGAATAGACTTAGCCCAAGATGCAATTGTTTTGATAAACTATAATCAGTACAACCAAGGGAAGTGCATTGCAAATGGCATTAAAACAGTTAAAAAAGCTATTATTTGACCGCCCACTGAAGAACGGCGTCATACTGAACAACCAATACAAAATCGAAGAATGCCTCGGCATGGGCGGCTACGGCTTGGTTTATGTGTGCACCGATATCCATACGCAAACACCGTACGTCTTAAAACAGCTCCGTCCGACAAAAGCCAAAAAACAAAAGGAAAGAGTCCGATTTCAGCAGGAAATTGGTCTGCTCAAAAGCATCAGCCACCCGCAAATCCCGGCCTTCATAGAAGACTTCAGCTTAGACGGACAAGCCTGCTATGTCATGCAGCTGGTCGAGGGCGATAATATAGAGGAATTGTTATTTTTTCAAAAACAGCCGTTTAGAGAGCTGATGGCATTACAGCTGATGTCTCAGCTGCTGGACATTGTAGAATACCTGCATGAACGTCTCATTTTTCACACTGACATCAGAACGCCAAACATTATGATGAATCACGGTAACGTATATCTTATCGATTTCGGCCTTGCCAAACAGTTATCTCATGAAGAAGATGAGGAATTAAAGCTCAGAAAGCAGGATGACTTCTTCGATCTCGGAGAAACCCTGTTGTTCCTGCTGTACTCTCAATATAAAGGGAAAAAGAAGAAAAACGCCACTTGGCTGGAGGAATTAACGCTGACAAAAGAAGTAACGCTGCTGCTGAAAAAATTATTGGGCATTGATGAAGAGTATCAGCACACGGCTTCCATTCGCGAAGACCTGAAGCGTGCGATTCAATCAGTGACATAAAAAAACCCTTGTCCCAATGCGGAACAAGAACTTTTTTTGCGATTAACTGCTGCTGTAGCTCCGGCGTTTGTAGCGGTGGCTGCCGC
Organism: Bacillus sp. PAMC26543; assembly: GCF_014250375.1. Classification (NCBI taxonomy): domain Bacteria; kingdom Bacillati; phylum Bacillota; class Bacilli; order Caryophanales; family Bacillaceae; genus Bacillus; species Bacillus sp. PAMC26543. The sequence continues at coordinate 3,927,765 of NZ_CP060193.1, forward strand.
CATAACGATCGTAATGTCTTCTTCTGCCAGAACTGCTGCTGTAGCTCCGGTAATGGCGGCGCCGGCTGCTGCTGTAGTGCCGGTGTCTGCGATGGCGATCACTCGAGCTGCTAGAGAGGTACTTGATCGTTTTGATGATTTTTTTAAACATATGCTGTTCACCCCTTTTCTGCTTCCTATTATATATAATTGTTCGGTAGAAAGAAAAACATAGCCCGATCACTTTTTTGAAAACAAAAACGCAGTCCCATTTTCATTTGTCTGCAGCTCATAGCTAATATGAAGCAACCGGCATATATCCTCAATAATCTTCAACCCAAGCCCGTTACTATCTTGATCTCTATCAAATCCAATGCCATCATCGCGAATCGAAACAGCGCCGTTTTCTATCGTGACTTCCAGCTTTTCAGCTTTCGAATGCTTTAGCGTATTTTGAAAAATGTTATCGAATAACCTTTGGATCCATAAACTGTTGCTCATCCATATCAAACTTTGGTCTGACGGCTTAAATTGCAATTCTATGCCATTGATACTGTATAAATAATCCCACTTTTTCACTGTGGTTTCTAATAGATCAGAAATATTGACTTCTTCATTTACAATATAAGAACTCTCTAACGTTTCGGCTGAGTAATGATTGAATTCATTCGTTAATTCCGCAATATATTCAATTTGCTGGTACAAAGATTCAAATGCGGTTTGATCCTGGCACTGGCTCTCCAAATAAAATAACTGCAGCCTGAGAGCTGTTAAAGGTGTATTGATATCATGCCTTAGTTTTTGCAGCAGCTCCTTTTTTATTTCCTCTCGCTGTCTTAGTTCCAGTTCCCGGTACGTTGTCCGTTCAATTAACAAGTTGACCGACTTGATCAATTCGCCAATTTCATCAGCGTGTTTCACTGCTATTTTATCGGGCACCTTTTGATCACTCGCCAGATGCCGAATGGTTTGATTCAATAGATTGATTTTACGCAGCAGAGAATGGATCGATTTTGAAAATAAAAAAGCTAACAATAAAAGTGATAATAAAAATACGGCCAGCATTACCGGATACGCAAAAGACCTGTGAAAGGGCATGCCATGATTGATCGGTTTAAACAGGCTGTCATAAATCACCGACATCAAAATGCTAACCGCCAGCAACAGTACAGGAACACTAATGACGGCCGTACATAATAACAGCTGATATTTTGTCTTTAGCTTCATTTCTTCACAACGGTATTCAGCCGATACCCTTCTCCATAGATATTTTCAATGATCTCACCCGCTACATCATTAATTTTCGCTCTGATTTTTTTAATGTGCACATTCACGATATTCGGATTTCTGTCTTCAAGCTGCCATAGATAATCAAAGAAATGTTCCTTTGTTAAAATATTGTTTCTGTTTTCATACAGATAAAAGAATATTTTCCGCTCAATCGCGGTAAACAGCACTTCATGGTGCAAACTCCCATTGAATACCTTTTTGGTGTCTGCATCAATATATAAATGTTTGATTTGTGTAAAGGTGCCATAATGATGATCAAGCATATTTTTCATTCTCAGCAGCAGTTCTCTCGGATCAAAAGGCTTTACCATATAATCCTCGCCAATTTTCAACCCTTGAAGCTTGCTGTCCATGTCATTGCGGGCGGACAGAAAAATAATAGGAAGGTTTAACCCTAAATCTTTAATTTTCTTAGACATTTGATACCCGTCCTCACCCGGCAGCATCACATCCATAATGACCAAATCCGCCTTCTGAATCACCGAAAGCACATCCGCTCCATCTGTTTTCCACATCACATGATATCCCTCACGCTGCAAAATCTTCTGCAGCAGATCACCAATCATGACATCGTCTTCCACGATTAAAATATGATAACCCTTCATCTTAGCGAACCTTTCTAATAAACTCCATGGAAAGTTTATATATTTGATCGGGCTGATATAAATAAATACTGTGTGTTCCCCTTAGTTCCTTTATATCGGCTGTATTAAATTGAGCCGCAAACGCTTCATAATCTTTTCGGTTTTGTATGGCATACTTTGAATTTCTATTTTGGTCAGAGACCGCATCTAAAATGAGGACGGGAGTTTCTTTTGGCGCCGGCAAATTTACTGATTTGCTGCCGTTTTGGTCAGACTGTAACAGCTCATGCTCCATATCAGCATTAAAAAATTGCTTAAAATTAATGGCTTTATAGATTTCTTTTTCTTCATCAGTTAAAAACGACTGCCGAATCACCTCAGAATTGTATACTGCGGAAGGCATAAATCGATGAAAACCGATCGAAGTCAACAGTTGGAACCCCCTCACTTTCAGTCTGTCAATCTCGCTCATTTTATGCGTGACATACTGCTGAGGCAATCCAATATCCATCGCAACAATCGCCTTAATTTCCTCAGGATATTTCTGCGCCCAATAAATCGCTTCAATCCCGGATATGGAATGAGGCATTAAAATATAAGGAGGCTTATTCCCGCTTTGCAGAAGCGCTTTTCTCGTCTGTTCTAATATTGTATCAATATCCCTGCCATCATCATACACGTCGCTGTAGCCATAGCCCCCACGATCCACTACAGCAATCTTGTTTTCTTTTGAAAACTTGCTGTACAACCCTTTCATCTCATAAGCAGGCGCCGCAATCCCTGAACCGGACATAAACACAAACGTATCCTTCCCGCTTCCCTCTTGATACACATTCATCTTTTTACCGTCAACATCGACTAATGTGCCTTTTTCTTTAAGGAGTGCTGCTTCCTGATTTAGCTGGTAATGGTGGTAGATAAAGACCGAGACGGCTGCAAGCAAAATCAAAGCACCTATGCTGCCAAAAAAGATTTTTACGACTTTCCATAACGTTTTCATATGATGCTCCTTTCCCGTGATACTGAAAGGATACGGTATGAAAATAAATAACTGATTAACTTTGGAACAGTTTTATTTTCATATTTGACTTTGCCCTTACGGAAAGGTGTACATTTGGAGCATGGCAGAACATTTGATGAATATACCCACTAATAAAAAAATATTTCATGATTAAAAAAACCTTCCTGCTTATAGGAAGGACCGTTTGCCATACATACTGACAAGAATGTCAAATCATTCTGTGATTGATTCAACCAGGGCAAATGAATTGGCCATTCTTTTATTATTTGTTCAGCTTTCATCCTTTCAATCCTCCTTATCTTTAAGCTGAAAAGCAATCAGCTTTCCTAATGCCTCTTCAGCCGCAAACGGAGCAACCATTCCTGAAGGATGTTCATGCTCATGTTTTAGGCATTCATACATCTTCGGTTCAATGTAAGAAGGATCGATCCATGCAATACACCAGGATGCCCAAAAACGAGATTGTCCTTCACTTTCTTGAGCGATTTTGATGACAAAGGGCAGACTGGCCTTCCCGATTCTCATAAGTGAAATGGCCGCAGCCATCCTTGTATCTTCGGCATGACTTTTTAATAAACATGACAGTTCCTCCGCTGCTTCACCCGCACCTTCCCCAAACTCGCCTAAAACGGCCGCCGCAATATTACGCAAAGAACCTTCCTCTTTTAAGGCCTCAACCAAAACAGGTATTGCATCTTGTCCTGATTTCTTTAGCTCCCCTATCGCTTGAACAATTGTGATCTCATTTGTATTCGCTAAATTCTGAACAGACAACGACAATTCATCACCATTTGATTTCATAAAAGAGCCCCTCTCTCGTTTGATAACAGATACTCAGCATATTTTCCACAAAGATATATCAGTAAGCGCCTTAACTTTCAATTAACTTATAAATACCACAAACACTGTAAATACTCCTGTGAGGAGCTAATAAAACGACTAACAAACTGACCATTTTGACATCATATATACTACTGTTAACTTGTTTGTCAGTTAGTATCAGTAATACTACTATAAGAATCTCGGCTGCCCTTTGAGTGAGATGATGCAAGTGTTTACTCCCCAAGTGGCAACTTCCTTGACATTTACGCGGATGTTGAGGTTTACATGCTCTTGTGTTTCCAGTTTTCGAGCAAGGCAATCGTGCCGTACTTCACCTCACCGCCGGCAAAGCCTTAAGAAATCTCTTTCAGCTTCAATGGCCTTTGACACATACAGAACGATACCGGCCCTTGGAAAGCTTATGGACTGACTTTGATAAAAAAACACCCGCTTGATAACAAGCGGATGTTAGATCTTTCGAAATGAACCCATTGAATTTTAAGAAGTATATTATTGATTGATATCTTTTAGCGCCTGTTTCGGTTGTGAATGAAAAATCATCAATGATGCAATAATTGCAATCATAACCCCTAATGCACCAATCCAGGTAATCGAGGCCAATGATACGTTTTCTACAAAAACCCCTCCTATCCCTGCGCCGACTGCCATGGCGAATTGCATCATTGACTGATTCATGCTAAGCAAAACACCTGACATTCCCGGTTCTATTGTGGCCAGGTGAAATTGCTGTGTCGGACCGGTAGACCATGCGGCAAACGACCATAATATCAGAATCACCAACACTCCGATATGGGAATGGGTGACAAGTGACAGCAGAATCAGTGTGACGATATGCAATGTCATCCCGCCAACGAGTGTAAAGGACACTCCCCATTTATCGGTGCTATATCCCCCAAACTTTGATCCAATCAAACTGGCTATTCCAAATATAAGCAAAACACCGCTAAGCAGCTTGCCGCTTATTCCTGAAATGTTCAAGAGATACGGTGACAGATAGGTATAAGCAACAGAATAACCTCCAAGCCAAAAGAAAGTGATTGATAAGCCCATCGCCACTTTCCGTTTTTTGAAAAGAGCAAGCTGTTGAAGCAAAGGTACAGGTTTATCCCCTTCAGTATGCGGAAGAGTAAAGAACATAACGGCCATTGCGATCAATCCCAACAAAGCAATTGCACCAAATACAGACTTCCAGCCTAATGCTACTGCTATCATTCTTCCAAGCGGAACACCAATGATTAAAGAAGCGGTAAATCCCATAACGACCGTAGCGATGGCACTGCCCTGCTTCCCTTCCGGCGCAATCTTAGCGGCAATCGTTAATGCGGTTACCACAACCACACCTGCTCCCATCGCCATAATGATCCGCGCTGCAATAAACCAACCATAACCAGGCAGAACAAAGGCCAAGATATTGCCGAACACAAACAAACCGAGAGCATAAATCATCAATCTGCGTCTATCCATACTTGCTGTCAACGCCATGAGTACGGGTGTTAAAAGAGCATATACAAGTGAAAAGATCGTAATGAGCTGGCCCGCGGCGGCCAAGGTGATCCCGAGTGTATGCGCAATGTGATCCAAAATACCGGAAATGATGTACTCTGAAGTTCCGACTAAAAAGCTGACAATGGCTAACATATAAATTTTCCAGGTGTTAGACATAAACATTCACTCCTTAATTTTTATTAAAACAACATATCACGAATTATCGATATGTTAATTTAAAAAATAAACACATCGTAATATGTCGATATGTATGGCGTAAAAATAAACATCTTTTGATGTTTATTTTTATATCTCTGTTTTAAGAAAGTCCGCAAGTTTCCCAATGGCTTCTTCATCTCTTTTGTAATAAGTGTACTTTCCGATTCGTTGAGCCTTAATCAGGCCGGCTCTTAAAAGGATGGTGAGATATTGGGAAGCCGTTGATTGCGTCATTTTCAATTTGTCTGTTATTTGACTGACACATACCCCGATTGTGTTCATATCAATCCCTTCATGGGGTGAAAAATGACGATCAGGTTCCTTCAGCCATTGCAAAATTTGCAGCCTTGATTCATTTGATAAGGCTTTGAATACTTCAATGGGTTCCATATCGTTTATTATATCGTTATATTCCGATATGTCAATTCGTTTTTTCGTTTTTGATGACTGACTTCTTTTTAGACATTAAAAATCTGAAGACTTATTTCAGTTCAGTTGGAGGTATTACAGAACTTAACTTTCGCATATCTACTGTTAGATTGACCTTTAGAAAGCGCTGCTTTATATATACTTTGCTCTCATTCTGCTTTTTTACTCTCCAAATATTATAGATTTTTCTCAAGATCATTACATAATTTAAATACCATCACTCGTTCACCTGTCCGAGAGCTTAAATCAGTATGAAAACTTTTCACTTCTTCTCCAGTTATCGTTAGGATAATATCCTTTAGACCCTCTATCCCTGATTCAACTAGCTCCGAACGAGTTTGTTTGATAGATAACATACCCTCTTTTGATCCACAAACTGCATATTCTGCTGGTGTTAAAATTCCTTTTAAATTAACGATGATCATATCCCGCAGTATATCAGTTTTAACAGATACAGACCCACGCCCAAGATAATCCTTCTCCCATTGCGTAATAGACTTACTGATCTCTGATTCAATAGAACCTTTCGTTTTTTTCATATATAACACATCTCCTGGCAAAAAAATTGGCATATTCTATTAGTTATTTCGTCTCATTAATATTCTCTTACAACATATCCTTCATATACACCTTCAATATCCAAATCAGTTGTGCCGTTTCTTGTGACCGCTACAATTTTGGATAACATATTTTCTTCCATCATAGAGTGTACATGCAAAAATCGAACGCTCCCTAAATGGGTTTCCTCAACTTCTTCATAAGATTTTAAATGATAAAAATGAATTGCTTTTCTTATTACTTTTTTCATACATTCCATATTTTCTCGATCAAACGAGCTCATTTTTTCTATTGTTTTCGTGACAAAATCAGTTATACTAGCGCCCATTACATTCTCCTTAAAACTGCTTTCTCCCCATATATGGGTGTAGAAGCTGACCACTTCACTCCATCATGACAAGCAATGATCAGGTAAGGCTTGACCTGTTTTAATAGAAGGAACCTCCACAATTGAGGATTCCCCATCCTTATGATCAACGATTAAACCTCTGACTTTAACATATGACGGCACCAGTGGATGTTGACGAATGATATCAACACTTTTTTCAACAGCGCCACTGCTATCTTCATTTAGCCATTCATCGACTGTACCGCCTAAAAATTCAGGCTTGCAATTTTGAAAGAGATAATCCAATGTCTGTATTTTATCTTTCATTGTTTCAAGTTGAGTTAGTCCATGACCTGTTGAAGTCTGCTTATCTTTTGTTCTTACTACAAAGACCTCCTCAACATCTTCCTGGTAAATCGCAAAAATAACAGACCTCATGATTTCTCCATAAGGATGTGAGATAGCGGCACCATAGCTTTGGATAGTCAACATATTTTCTGCTGGAGTGTTAGTCACTTCTTGTAAAATAGGCTCCAAGCCGTTTTCAATGTCCGTCAAAAATAATACTTTTTTATCTACATTCATATAACACACCTCTTCCTTATGTTTATCATTTTTATATTGAGTAACAAATCCATTTGAGAAATGTTTGGATTCATAATTACCAGCTTTCCCAACATCCTTCTGGATCAATACTAGCCAGTCGAACCCATCCATTTTGAACTTTTTGCAGAAATACTGGGTCATTATTTAATAACCGTTCTACATGTTGTCTAGGCGCTTGGATAACAATCAACAAACGAAGAGGAGAATGATAAGCCTCATGGTCTGATTGCATGACCGATTGCCAAGGCAGTCCGGCTAACAAGTCACTTGCATTCCCCTGCATCACTCCGAGACCTGCAGTAACGGTTTGAGTTGCTTTATTTCCGCTGCCATAATAATGGGGTGCTACTGTTGATGCGTAATATTGTAAATTAATCCATTGGGCCACAGTTCCAGGTCCTGCAATAATATTTGCTAGGAGTTCACCGCTTTCATCCTGCTTCCAATCATAATTATGAAGGAAAGCTCTTCCTTCCAAATCACAATCCTGTGTTAGTTCACGTTGGCCGATAATAAAAGCGGCATTACGAGCCAGTCCCCATTCCGGACGTATCTCACTCCAATCTTCCGCAAATCGGTGTGCCTCAGCCTTCGGGTTTTTAAGGTTCGATTGGACATTCGGTAATTGGGCCAGTCGTTCTGCATTTGCATGATGTTTTACTTTCGGCATAACAGCTTCAATATGATCAAATGCTTCCTGTGCAGCTTCGGAAAGCTCTGGTACATAAAGCCAATGTAATTCATCCACCGTTGTATTATGTTCAGCAGCGGCAAAAACCGTATCCTCAGGGATTTTCATTCCTTCAGTTAATAGAGCTTCTCTTACCTCTGAAAGATTACATAAAGCAGCTAAAACTCTTGCATTGAATCCGCCAGCCGCTCCACCGCAGGCACCACAATCAAGAGCCGCGGCATAAGGATTATTGGTGCTTTGACTGCCATGTCCGCAAATCACGACTAAGGGTGCAAAATTCTCTGTTAATCCCATCATTTTTAGTGCTTGCCGAGCATAGTTCACTTTTTCTTCTTCAGTAAAACCCACTGGTATCTCTGCCTCTGTGTCATTAACATGATGAAGCGAGAGTTTTGTATCAGGTTTCCGTAACCAAGTCTCACGAAGATTACGAATAAAACGTTCTGCTCTTCTTGGCGCAAAGCTGCGTGCCACCATTTGCAAACTAAGCCAAGGTCCACTTAGCTCAGGTAGAAGTAAGCTCGTAAGTACATTCTGTTTCATCTTTTTAAATGTATAGCTTAAGGAATGAACTGCCTGCTTGCGTTGGTTGTATTTTTCGAGTACATCTTCATCTGCGAACTCTTTTATTTTGTTTTGCGGTTTTTGTATGACCGGCAAAGAGGCATGACTGTGTTTACTGCCAAGTTCACAAGTTGCAATCGGCACCCCGAAGAAACCAGCAACACCAATCGTTTCAAACGGGCCTGCTTTTTCTAATTGACGACGAAAAGGCTCTGATCGTACATCGATACAGAATGCTAATTGAGCTAATGCAGATTTTTTACCGTTGGTTTCACGTTGTTTCGAGATGATCTTCTGACTTAATCGATCAGTGTGTGTTTGCTCCCATGCTTCTAACCAAAGTTTCCTGCGAAGTTTCTCATCAAAGCTGTAGGCAAATGATAAATATTCGTTTTGTTCATCGGCCGGCATCTGTGCCCATTCTTCTAATGTAAGGCCCCCCCAATGAATCCAAGCTGCTATAAGGGGAGTAATTGAAATTTTATTCTCAAATCGTTCATTATTAATAGGTAAATATGGCTTTATAAGAGCCCACTCCATGGATATCCGAACTGCTAAATATTCTGTTAGAAGTGCATGTTCATGGCTCGATTGTTGGGAGCGCCAAAGCATCATCCCTGCCCATCCGGGTAAGGAAAGTAAATGGCCTTCAAGATAACACTGGATTTCTGATTCTGGGATTTCTAGTGCGAATAACGCTTCTTGTAAAGCCACATGTGCCTCTTGCGGCCAACCTTTTAACCTTTCACGCTGCTTTTTACTAAGTGCTGGATCATACTGAATGAGATGCTGCCAGGCACGATAGAAACCTTCCTCACGGTTGGGCATTGTCCAGCCTGCTTGAGAGTCATCAAGATATAATTTACTCCACTTAATGACATGATGATCTAGGATATTGATTAACCTTTCACCATCTTGATTTTCTATATACGAACTGATTGGCTGCATAAAAACATTCTCGATATGATCCACTCCACTGCATTCATTCACCAATTTCTCCAGCTTATGTGATGATAAAAGGTCGGAAGGCAGTGGTTCTAATTTTAATCCAGCATGACAAAATCGCTCTGCCGCATCCCTTGGAATATGAAAGGAATGTGAATCAAGCCAATGCTGCAGCCCCATTTCCACAAAATCTTCATCAATCTCACCTTTATTCTTTGCTGAACGGATCATAGACGCACTAGGATATATATCAACATCACGAGTATGTTTCAGCCAGCTTGCAACCTGATCAAAAGGTTGGTTTTCAAGTCCCATCCACGGGTTACGTGCAGCGAATGTTGAAATAGGCCAAAGTGGTGCAATGACTCGGCTGGCAGATTCAATTAAAACGTTAATATCTCTTTCTTGAACATCAATATCTGTCTCTTTCTTTTTTACATTTTCTTTCATTAATACGGATGTAATGCCCAACACTTTTACCTCCTTATGATAAATATTGTTTAAGGTAGTCTGGATGACTCTCTACTGTCTTGGGTTTTGCTTCACCTAATCGCACTAACCAAAGATAGAGTACTGCGAAGAAAACTGAAGAACGATGACGAGCAACCCAAGTGCCTAGAGCACTGCCAAATAGCAAGAGACATACGACAATGATGACAGCTGTCATTGGAGGTTGAACACTTTGAAAAACGCTTGTATGCAGCCACTTATAGAAGAGGTTATGAATGATAAAATATACAAAGGCTGCTCCTCCTAAACATGTTAAGCCAGCAATTCGACCCATTCTTCCCTCTCCAAAAGCTACAAGCTGAGTCCAAGAAACGGACAATGACCACCCTAAGATCAGCGCACTAATGAATTGATACCCCTCTCCAGGAGCAGCGAGCCAAAAAGCAACGCCTAAAACTAAGGATAAAATCCGACCAGCCATGACCCATAAATAGGATGTTCTTTCATTAGTACGATCCGATACTTCATGACGCCCTACTGCTGAACCAGCTTGTAGAAACAACGTAGCTTTGAATAAACCATGTAAAATAAGATGAATAATGGCTGCTGTATAAGCCCCTAGTGCACACTGAATGAGCATAAATCCCATTTGTCCAATCGTGGAGCCTACTAGCTGGCGTTTATAGTCAACCTGGACCAAACTAATACCCGTTCCAATCAATACAGAGATGCCAGCAAGCAGAAGTAAAATAATCGATGCTATACCACCATTAAATAGAGGTGAAAATCGAGTTAGTATAATCCCGCCTGCATTTACTAAACCTGCGTGCATAATCGCAGAAACAGGAGTTGGAGCAACAATAGACTCAATTAACCATCTGTGGAATGGCCATTGAGCCGCAGGAATGATCACTGCTAATACAATCAATAGATTAATCCCTGTTCTCTCCCATGCCCCCAGTTGAGCTAAGCTTTCATTTGTTAAAACCAATGATAACTGCCATTGACCTGTGACTTGGAAAAGCCAAACTATCGCGAAAAACAAAGAAAGCCAGCTTAACAAAAATAATCGGCCAGTAACCTTGGCTGCTTCACTAGCGACTTGCCAAGCACTGTTTAACCTGATAAGCAGGGTTAAACCGACAAGAGTTGCTCCCCAAGAAATAACCATCAAGCGGAGATCACCACTTAACCACGCAATTGAAGCAGCACCTGTAGTGAAAGTAAAAAGCGTAAAATATTTTCGATAAGATCGATCACCCATTAAGTAACGTACAGAAAAACGCTGAATGATTAGGCCAATTGTCAAAACAAAGAAGGTCATTAACCAAGCTAAGGAATCGAAGTACCAAGGGCCAACATTTCCATTCACACTCCTATTGGCAAGAATCACTAAGGAAACCAACGGCGGTAAAGCCAAGATACCAATATGAATGCGAACAAAACTCAAGGGTACGCGTGGATGTAAAAACAATAGTCCGCTTATCCCAGAAGCAATAAGCATAATAAAAAATAATGTTAATAATGATGACAAACTCAGCGAAACTAACATTTCAAATTCTCCCTTTTTAAAAGTCGTTATTGCTCAAAAGACCTTTAGATCAGATCATATTTTCTATAATTTAATACAAATTTTATATATCTCTATTTTTTTCCAATAAAAAAAGCCGACAATTTCACAATTTCAATGATGTTTTTAATCATTGAATCTTGAAAATTGTCGGCTTCACTTCAACTAACTTCTGCGAAGTTTTTTGAAGAGCTACCTTATTATTGGTCATTTTACTATATGCTATGTTTTAACTTCCTTCTAAAGGAATGAAATCATCGCTACATTTTAATATAGTGCTTAATTATCAAATAAAATCGACTTATGTTTCTCCTCCATTTAAATTAGGATACTTTTTCATCCTGTCAAGATTAGTTGAAAGAATGCTAAAGACCTAATAATTTAACAAACGAAAATAAACATCTGGGCCGATTATTAAGTTAAGTATAAGATATGCTAAATTTTAAACATTGTCAACCAAAACTCATATTCTAATTCATTGGAAATCAAATTTGATGTCGGAGTTCAGAGAATGCAGTATCAAACTTCCTCCCTACATGGTAACTACATTTCTCTTTAATAGATTCGGAAAAATGCTTGTACCTTTTATTCGGTTCGGATGTAAAGTGAAATATCCTCAACCTCTTGGACAGTGAGTACAGCTTCAATGAATTATTGCTAATTCTCCTGACCAATGGTACATATTTTTTGAATCTTGACGTGATTAAATGTTTCGTTGCTGCACCTTATTATAAAGCATCTGTCCTCATCATTGTTAAATGAGCTCCATACAAACCCACCTGATAAAATAAAACTATCCGTTCACTTATAAACGAACAGATGTTAGCCCTTCTATAAAAAAACCCCTTTGGCTAATAACCAAAGGGGTTAAACATTTATTATTCCACAGTAACACTCTTCGCAAGGTTACGCGGCTTATCAACATCACAGCCGCGATGCAGTGCAGCATAGTAAGCGATCAGCTGCAATGGAACAACAGATACCAACGGAGCAAGCGCTGGGTTTACTTCCGGTAATACGAATCTGTCATCCGCATCGTCTAAGCCTTTCAGTGAGATGATGCATGTGTTGGCTCCGCGAGCGGCAACTTCTTTGACGTTTCCGCGGATGCTTAGGTTTACGTGCTCTTGTGTTGCCAGTGCGAATACTGGTGTTCCTTGTTCGATCAAGGCGATGGTGCCGTGCTTCAGTTCGCCGCCGGCAAAGCCTTCTGCCTGGATGTAAGAAATCTCTTTCAGCTTCAATGCGCCTTCGACACATACGAAGTAGTCGAGGCCGCGTCCGATGAAGAAAGCGTTTCTGGATACAGTCAGGTATTCACGAGCGATCATTTCCATTTCGTCTTTCTGGTCGCAAAGGGCTTCCATTGCGTTTGCTGCGATACCGAGTTCTTTGACTAGATCAAACCCGATATCGATGCTGTTTTTGTCAGCAGCTACAGATGCAAGAACCGCAAGAACTGCGATTTGTGCTGTGTATGCTTTTGTTGACGCCACAGCGATTTCAGGGCCTGCATGAAGCAGCAATGTATAGTCAGCTTCACGGGAAAGCGTTGATCCCGGTACGTTTGTGATCGTCAGCGCTTTGTGTCCGAGTGCTTTGACTTGAACAAGAACCGCGCGGCTGTCTGCTGTTTCTCCGCTTTGAGAAAGGAAAATGAAGAGCGGTTTCTTAGACAGAAGCGGCATGTTGTAAGAGAATTCACTCGCTACATGCACTTCAACCGGCACGTTTGCCCACATTTCAATGTATTGTTTACCGACAAGTCCTGCGTGATAGCTAGTTCCGCAGCCAATGATATAGATGCGGTCCGCTTCCGCTACAGCCTCAGCGATATCGCCAGGCACAGACAGTTTGCCGTTTTCGTCTTGGTACGTTTGGATGATTTTGCGCATCACAACTGGCTGCTCATCCGTTTCTTTCAACATGTAGTGAGGGTACGTGCCTTTTTCGATATCACTGGCATCCAGCTCAGCGATATAAGACGCACGTGAAATAACGTCGCCATCAAGGTTTTTGATAACAACTTGATCATCAGTCACGATGACCATTTCTTTATCCATAAGCTCTACATATTCGTTTGTAACTTGAAGCATTGCCATCGCGTCAGACGCCACGACGTTGAATGTATCTCCAAGTCCAACTAATAGAGGGCTTTTGTTTTTCGCTACAAAAATCGTTTCTTTGTTATCGTTATCGAATAAAGCAATTGCGTAAGAGCCTTTTAACAGTGTAAGTGTTTTGCGGAACGCTTCTTCTGTATCAAGTCCTCCGTTGACAAATTGCTCGATTACTTGAACGACTACCTCTGTATCGGTGTCACTTTTGAGCTCTACATCTTGTAAATAGTCCTGTTTCAGCTGAACATAGTTCTCGATCACGCCGTTATGAACAAGTGTAAAGCGGCCCAGTGCGCTTTGATGCGGGTGAGCGTTCAGATAGCTTGGTTCGCCGTGTGTTGCCCATCGAGTATGGCCAATTCCTGCTTTTGCTCCTACATTGGCATCCACAACTTCACGAAGATCGGCAATGCGTCCTTTTTCTTTAAACACATGGATCCCCTGTTCGTTGGCAACTGCGATACCCGCAGAGTCATAGCCGCGGTACTCAAGCTTCTCCAATCCTTTTAACAAAATTTCCTTCGCATCAAGCTGACCGATATAACCTACGATTCCACACATAATTTCTTCCTCCTAAGATTGTAAAAGGAGACGAAGAAAGTCATTTTTCAAGGGGACTTTCAATCGTCCCCTCCTACATGTTTTATGGAAGATCATGTGATTTCCCTTTGTTCAAGGAGTCGCCTCCTTGGTTTGAAGAAATCCTTACGGCTGTGATCTGCATACTCAGCCGGGAGGCATCCGCCGAAAAATCGATAACCTCCATCCTCGTCAACTAAGCCTTTTTTCGGGCGCTTAGTTCGGGCGCTATAATTATAAGTGAAACAAAATCCCGTCTTTCCTGCCTCTAGAAAACAAGAACAAGACAAGCTTGATTTTACAGCATGTGCCAAGAATGGTCAATTGTTTTTTAAACAACTTTGCCGCCTGTCTCACAATTATTATATGTGAGTCGCACTTGTCTTGTTCGCTCTCTGTTTATAGATTTCGTTACTCTAATCCCATTTCTGACCGGACGACTTCAACAATGCTATTAACATATTCATCGCACAGTTCTTTCGTCTTCGCCTCAGCCATCACACGAACGAGCGGTTCAGTGCCAGATGGGCGCACTAAAATCCGGCCGTCGCCGTTCATTTCTTTTTCAACCTCAGAAATAACGGCTTTTACTTTTTCGTTTTCTTCGACTTTATATTTATCAGTTACTCTCACATTGACTAAAAGCTGCGGAAACTTCTGCATTTCAGCCGCAAGCTCTGACAGCGGCTTGCCTGTCGCTTTTAATGTATTCATCAGCATAATGGCGGACAATAATCCGTCACCTGTTGTGTTGTAATCAAGGAAAATTAAGTGGCCGGACTGTTCTCCGCCGACATTGTAGCCGTCTTTTTTCATCGCCTCTACCACGTAGCGGTCGCCGACAGCCGTCTGCACGCTCTTTATCCCTTCTTTTTCAAGCGCTTTATAGAAACCGAGGTTGCTCATGACTGTGGAAACAACCGTATCATCCTTTAAGCGGCCCTCTGATTTCAGGTATTTTGAGCATATGTACATAATTTGGTCGCCGTCAACGATATTTCCTTTTTCGTCGACTGCGATCAGTCGGTCGCCGTCACCATCGAACGCAAGGCCGATATCAGCATTTTTCTCTTTTACAAACGCACTGAGCGCTTCGGGATGAGTCGATCCGACTCCGTCATTGATGTTTAATCCGTTCGGAGAAGTTCCCATTGTCGACACGTCTGCGTCTAAATCGGCAAACAAGTGTGTCGCAAGCGATGACGTCGCTCCGTGTGCGCAGTCAAGCGCAACATGAATGCCTGTAAAATCTTCGTCGGCAGTCTGTTTTAAGAATTGCAGGTACTTTTGGCCGCCTTCAAAATAGTCGTTTACAAGTCCCAAGTCAGCTCCAACCGGTCTTGGCAGCTTATCCTCCGGTTCATCCATCAGACGCTCAATTTCAGCCTCCTGTTCATCAGAAAGCTTAAATCCGTCTCCTCCAAAGAACTTGATTCCGTTATCCTGCACTGGGTTATGAGAAGCAGATATCATGACGCCCGCCTCTGCATCCATCGCTTTTGTTAAATAGGAAACACCAGGTGTAGAAATGACTCCCAGACGCATGACTTCTGCGCCAATTGATAAAAGTCCGGCGACAAGGGCTCCCTCCAGCATATGGCCGGAGATGCGTGTATCGCGGCCTATCAGCACTTTTGGACGTTGTTTGTCTTTTGTCAGCACATACCCGCCGAAACGTCCGACTTTAAAGGCCAGCTCAGGCGTAAGCTCGCTGTTGGCAACACCTCTTACACCATCTGTTCCAAAATACTTGCCCATTTTATAATCGCTCCTTTTTTATTCTGATGAAGATTGTGAACCTGTATTTGATTCATCTTCATCCTGATCCTGATTTTGATCTTGGTTTTCGTCTTGATTTTGATCATCATTGTTTTTATCGCTGTTCGTTGTATCTTCTCGCTGATTATTCTCTTTGTCATTCGTCTTGTCATCAGTGTCATCCTGGTTCCCTGACGTCGTATTGCTGTTATCTTTTGTTGTCGTATTCGTTTTTTTAGACGTAAGCTTGATTTTTGCATTTTTCTGCCCCAAGGACCAGGTTACATTTTGAGGCCCGTTTACTTCAAGCTTCACACTGTGCTCTCCGTCATCTAAATCAGATACATTCACATACAATTCTATGTCTGATTTCTGCAGTTTTTTTATGTTGCCGGGAGAGCCTTTGGCCGTAACATCTATCGTTTGTGATTCCGGATCCAGAAATTCAATGTTCTGTGAGCTGCTCAGCCCCACAGTCTTAATAGGGACATTCTCAAACGTCTGATCCGCTTCACTATCTACTTCTATATGCAACGTCACCTTTGACGGCGAGATTTTTTTGACGCCGTCAGGAAGCGGAATATCTGCCTCGATATCAGAATCCTTTTTGATTTTGCTTAAATCTAAGCTGACACCGTCTATAAATTCAAGAGAATCCAAGACATCCTGCGAGCCGTAAACCGTCACCTCACTGGGACTTGATTCGATATTCGCTATGCTGACCCCGTCAGGAAGGCTTCCTGTCCGCTCAATTTTAAAGGGCAATTTTTTACTCGGACTTGTCACCGGAACGGTAATTTTGATGACCGAGGGCTCCACATCGACAGGAAGCGCGTTTCCGTCTTTATCATAGACAGTCACTTTCGCTTCCTTTTCAATCGTTTCATCTGCATTTTCCAGGTTTACCGAAGCTTTCACAAGAGAAATATTATCAATCACAGCTTTAGAACCGGTAATCTGTACATTTTTAGGACTGACAATCGGCTGCTCCGGAGAATAGCCTTTTTTCATCTTGCTTTTGTTGTAATACTCCACTTCAACAGGAAAGCTTTCTGTCGTGCGTTCTTGAATGGTGACGGTCGTCACGGACGGATTAATGGATATCGTCAGCCCATCCGACACGTTTTTGGCCTTAAGCTCGACCTTATGCGTGCCGGTTTTCAGCTTCTCCATATCCGCGTATATCTCAAAATTCTTTGTCTGTCTCGCCTTCTTCACGGCGCTTGTCGGACCTTTTATCGTGACATTCACCGTTTGCGGAACGCCCGTCACGACATAATTTTCATCATCGTAATATGCTTTAACCGGTATATCAGTCAGTGTTGCCTCATCAGTTGTAGATGTCGGAAAAAATGATTCACCTGGTTTTTTCGGAGTTGGTGCTTGGTTGCTGTTAACCGCTACATAAAGCAAGAGCGCGAAAAGCAGCGCAATGACTTTCACAGCCCAGCGGTTGTTTAAGAATTTATCCATTTTTCTTGCCCCTCCAATACCAACGGTTAGAAGAAGTCTCTCTGGTGTTCTTCTTAAACTCTGCTTCAAGCATTTCTTTCAGCGCTTCTTCCGTCAGCTCTCTGTGAAGGTCGCCATTCCTCGCCACACTGACGCCGCCGGTCTCTTCAGACACGATAATCGTCAAACTGTCTGTAACTTCACTGATTCCGACAGCCGCTCTGTGCCGCGTTCCCAGTTCTTTTGAAATGAACGGGCTTTCAGAAAGCGGCAAATAACAGGCGGCAGCGGCAATTTCATTATTTTTCATAATGACCGCTCCGTCATGAAGCGGTGTATTCGGGATAAAAATATTGATCAAGAGCTCAGAGCTGACCTTTGCATTCAAAGGAATGCCCGTTTCAATATAATCCCCCATACCCGTATCCCGCTCAATGGTTAAAAGGGCGCCGATCCGGCGTTTCGCCATATAATTGATCGCTTTCGTTATAGCCTCAATTGTTTTCTGCTGCGCTTCCTCCACCGGCGTGCCGCTCCTCGAGAAGAAACGGCCCCGTCCAAGCTGTTCAAGCGCTCTTCTCAGCTCAGGCTGAAAGATAATAATAATTGCTAAAAATCCCCATGTTATCGCTTGGTCCATCAGCCACTGAAGCGTGCTGAGGCCCAAATATTGACTGGCCATACGGACAAGCACGATCACAACGATTCCTTTTAAGAGCTGAACCGCCTTCGTGCCGCGTATCACCATAATCAGTTTATATATCACATACCAAACAAGGAGAATATCAACGGCATTGCCGAGGTACTGCAAAAAAGGGATATCCTCAAAAGCCATTTCCTCGTCCTCCAAGAATTCAGTCATTTCGTATTTTGAAGTTTAATGTGTTACGCATATGTACTTTACATAGCGAGCCCATTATACCACATTTCGTTTTGGCAAGTGAAATATGCCAGCCGTTTGAGAACCTAAAAAAAGAGTAAAGCGCACCACACGCTTTACTCTTCTCCGTTCGGATCTAATGCATTGAATACACTTTTCCCCGCAGACTTCATTTTATACCATGTCCAGTCGAATAATTGATTAATCTCCTCAATTTGACCGGTGACTTGTCCAGCAGAGGCCATATACTTTTCTCCGTTTACAACGGTTACATCCCCGTCTATTTTCCCTTTAATAATCAGCTTGCCGTTTTTGACGGTGACATCACCTTTGACCGTCTCACCTTCAGGCACGATCACAGTGTTGTTCTGCACGACCAGATTCGGCTGCTTCGACACGCTGAAGTTGTGGTCATTGTGCCAGCTGTTTAACAATCCTCCGCCCATCAAAATGATGAATACCGCAGCAGCCGCGATAACCGGATGGGATCTGAACCATCTTTTCACAGAAGCTCTTTTCTTCTCCTTAGGCAATTTTGCCATGACGTTAGCGGTAAAATCGGCGGGGGCTTCGACATGCGATGTGCTCCGGACGAGCGCAATGGATTTTTCCATCTCATAAAAATGCTTTCTGCATTCCTCGCATGCCTCCAGATGTTCTTTTAATACTTGTTCATCTTTCGGAAGGATATCTCCATCAAGATGCATATGCATAAGCTGCACAATTTGTTCAGGACAGCTCATTTCATCACCCCACTTAAAGATCCCTTAATTGTTTTCTAAGAGCCTCTCTGCCTCTGTGAATCCGCGTTTTTACAGTCCCCACAGGAATGTTCAGAATCTCGCCGATTTCAATTAATGAGAGTTCATCAATATACTTTAATACAATGACAGTTCTGTATTTGTCAGGAAGCTTTAATATTTTCTGCTGAATCGTGTGTGAAAGCTCCAGCGATACGACTGCATCTTCAGGCAAAACTCCATCTGCGGCGATTTGGGAATACATCGTCAAGCCTTCTGTACCCGCCACTTCTGCATCGAGGTAATAATCCGGCTTCTTTTTGCGAATGCGGTCAATGGTCAAGTTGGTCGCAATTCGATAAAGCCAAGTTGAAAATTTCCGGTTGATATCAAAACTGTCGATATTGACGTACGCTCTGATGAAAGCCTCTTGTGCGATATCTTCCGCCTCATGCACATTGCCAAGCATACGGTAGCAAAGCTGATAAATTTTATCCTTGTAAATATCTACGATGTCCGCAAATGCATTTTGATCGCCTTTTTTGACTTGCTTAATTCTCTTTTTAATCATCATTTCCATATTTATCTAACCTCTGCCTTCACCGGTCTGTATGTATACGAGCTTCGTTTCTAAAGGTTTCAATTTTTTTATAAAATAAGTTTAACAAATTTTTGGCAGGGTGTAGATGGCAATTTGTGAATAAACTACCTTAACATATTTTTAAAATTATTATACAGACTGAACAGTTAGAAGTTGGAATGATTTTTTCAAAAAGAAAAAAGACACCTTTGATCAAAAGGTGTCTGTGACTGGGCTAGCTGGATTCGAACCAACGCATGACGGAGTCAAAGTCCGTTGCCTTACCGCTTGGCTATAGCCCAATGATGGTGGAGGGGGGCAGATTCGAACTGCCGAACCCTGAGGGAGCGGATTTACAGTCCGCCGCGTTTAGCCACTTCGCTACCCCTCCATATTTTTTAAAAAAACAGTGCCGGCAAGAGGACTTGAACCCCCAACCTACTGATTACAAGTCAGTTGCTCTACCAATTGAGCTACACCGGCAAGATGGTGGAGGATGACGGGCTCGAACCGCCGACCCTCTGCTTGTAAGGCAGATGCTCTCCCAGCTGAGCTAATCCTCCAAATGGTGACCCGTACGGGATTCGAACCCGTGTTACCGCCGTGAAAGGGCGGTGTCTTAACCGCTTGACCAACGGGCCGTTTGTGTTCTCGTCGAGCTGACAAAAGTTATTATATACAGGTTCCCCCCCTTTTGTAAAGAGGAAATTTAAATTTTTTATTTTCAAACTTTTTAACCCCTTTTTTAACTGAAAAAGCCTCCTACCATTTATCATTTATTTTAAGATAGATATAGATCGAATTAAGAGAGGAGAAACCAATATGATACTAGTCAGCTCTTGCCTCGGCGGCATTGAATGCAGATACAACGGTTCGCATGCCGCATCAGAGAAAATCCGAAAACTGATTGAAGAAAAACAAGCAGTGATGGCTTGCCCTGAACTTCTCGGCGGCTTCTCCACTCCCCGAGAACCAGCAGAAATCATCGGAGGCACTGGTGAGGATGTTCTTAGTGGAGCCGCGAAAATCATAACGTCTTCAGGAGAAGATGTAACAGATTTATATATGAAGGGCGCGGCCCAAACATTGGCCTATGCAAAAGAAATCAACGCCTCTGCCGTCATATTGAAAGAAAACAGCCCATCATGCGGAAGCAATTTCATCTATAATGGCTCATTTTCAGGCAAAAAAATCACTGGAAACGGAGTAACCGCCGCGCTATTAAAACAAGCGGGGTACCGTGTAATTTCTGAAAACCAGTTAGACGACATATTGTAAGGAGGCTCATCATGATGCAAGATATCTCTTTATCCTTCTATAAGCCTGAGCATTTGCCGGAGCTTTACGCATTTACTTTACACGATGATGACAAACGCTTTACCGCTCTCCCTAAAGAGGTGCTGACCCAGGCCCTAAGCATTCAGGAGCGCTATCCGGTTGTCATCTTAAAAGGTGATCTGCCAATAGGCTTTTTCATTCTACATACGTCAAAAGAAACCATTGCTCCCTATTCCAACAATCCATTTGCTTTATTGCTCAGTTCCTTATCATTAAACTCTGCCCACCACGGACAAGGCTATGCGAAAAAAGCCATGCTTCAGCTCCCCTCTTTTGTTAACGGGTATTTCCCATGGTGCGATGAAATCATTTTAGCCGTCAATCACCTGAACACCCGTGCAAAGCAGCTTTATATGAAAACCGGATTTCTTGATAAAGGACGCCGAAAAATCGGGCCGCTTGGCGAACAGCTGATACTTCATTATTTCTTATAGCCTCTTTTGAAATAAAGTTTCAAAAATTAAAAATGATAGTTGAAATATCATAACAGAAATGAATATACTGAATATTGAGATATATTTATTTTTACACAGGGGGCATCCTCATGTCAGAACAATTGAATCTTCACAGCCTTACAACGGAATCACGCAATAGCCAAACATCGGAAATACACAAAGCAAATACCCTCGATATCTTAAAAATGATTAACAATGAAGATATCAAAGTCGCTGCCGCCGTTCAGCGTGTCCTTCCCGATATCGAAGCAGCCGTCGAATGCGCGTATGAATCCTTTCAAAATGGCGGACGGCTCATTTACGCAGGTGCAGGCACTAGCGGCCGACTCGGTGTGATGGACGCAGTTGAATGTCCTCCGACCTACAGCGTCAGTCCTGATCAGGTAATCGGATTAATGGCCGGCGGTCCCAACGCATTTTTGCAGGCGGCTGAGGGGATTGAAGATCATGAAGAAGCAGGGGCCGAGGATTTACGATCCATCCATCTCACCTCAGCCGATACAGTGATCGCGATTGCAGCAAGCGGCCGTACGCCTTATGCAGCAGGTGCGCTGAAATACGCCCGCAAAATCGGAGCAAACACCGTCTCCCTTACCTGTAACAGTCAATCTGCCATCAGCAAACACGCTGATCACAGCATTGAAGTCGTCGTCGGGCCAGAAGTCATTACAGGCTCGACACGTATGAAAGCCGCAACCGCTCATAAAATGATTCTAAACATGATATCCACCGCTGTAATGGTCAAAATCGGCAAGGTCTACGAAAACTTGATGGTGGATGTCAATGTCAGCAACAAAAAACTAAAAGAACGCGCCATCAGCATCATTCAAAGCCTTACAGACGTTTCTTATGAGAAAGCGCAATACACACTTGAACAGGCGAATCTTCATGTCAAAACAGCAATTGTTATGCTCAAAACCAGCACAGATCAAAACAAAGCGAAGACATTGCTTGATGAAGCGAACGGTTTTATAGACAAAGCAATTGAAAACTACCATTCATGATAAGGAGAGACAGTAATGGCGACAGGCGGTTTAGCTATCATTCAATCAATGAAACACAAGCTGCCACAATCAGAGCGTAAGCTTGCGGACTACATATTAGCCCATCCCCACAAAGCGATAGAAAGCACAGTCAGCGAAATCAGCGCCTTAGCTAATTCAAGTGACGCTGCCGTCATCAGGCTCTGCAAGTCACTGGGACTAAAAGGATTTCAGGATTTAAAAATGAGGGTAGCGGGCGATCTGGCAAAACCTGCTGTTCAAGGCTACCGGGACATCGCTCCTCATGAATCGCTGCCTTCCATCTCTGAAAAAGCAGCCGGCAATGCTATTCAAGCAATTCAAGACACCTCAGATCTCATTGATTATCAAGAGCTTGAGCGCGCTGTTTCTCTGCTGCTTCAAGCGAACACTGTACATTTCATCGGCCTGGGCGCCTCGGGAATTGTCGCCAAGGATGCACAGCAAAAATGGCTTCGAATTCATAAACAGGCGACTGCTTTCACGGACACTCATCTTGTGGCATCTTTAATCGCAAATGCAGATAAGAAAGACATTGTATTTGCCATTTCATTTTCAGGTGAGACACAGGAAATCATCGAGCTGCTTTCGATGGCAAAGGAAAAAGGCGTCACAATCATCAGCCTCACACAATTCAGCCAAACCTCCGTCTCTGCATTATCCGACGTTTCATTATATACAGCCCATTCCAACGAGGCCCTGATTCGAAGCGCAGCCACTTCCTCCCGTCTCGCCCAGCTTTTTATGATTGATGTTTTGTTTTTAAGCATGGCGGCCGAGCAGTATGAAGAAACGGTCGGCTGCATTGATAAAACGAGAGAAGCAATCAAATCTATGAGAAAGACATAAGGCATCTTGAAAGGGAGGGGTTTGTATGAGCAAAGAAAAACACTACTATACTCTGGCGGAAAAAATCCTTGAGCTATGCGGAGGGAAATCCAATATTTCTTCCTATACGCATTGCATGACCCGCTTGCGCATTACGCCTTACGATGTCAGCAAAACGGATAGTAAGGCGTTAAGAGAACTTGATGGCGTCCTTGGAGTCGTCGAAGCTGAAACCCTGCAGATTATCCTCGGCACTGGTGTCGTTAATCATGTCACCGCCGCTTTTTCGAAGCTGGTATCATCAGAAGAAGATTTTAATCTAAAAGAGGCCGCCGTCAAAAAGAAATCCGATATCAATCGTAAGAACGCCACCCCGTTTAAGCTTTTTTTACGTAAAATAGCCAGCATCTTCATACCTCTCATTCCCGCACTGGTCGCTTCAGGCTTAATTACCGGAATTACCAAAGCGGTAATTCAAGCCGGCTGGCTCTCTGCAGAATCACAAACGGCTATTGTCCTCACAGTCATCGGATCAGGCCTATTCACTTATCTCGGCATTCTCGTCGGCATTAACGCGTCAAAAGAATTTGGCGGGACGCCCGCTCTCGGCGCTCTGGCAGGAATTCTGATCATTAACCCGGAAATCGCAAAGATCAGCTTATTCGGAGAACAGCTTCTTCCCGGCAGGGGAGGCCTCATCGGCGTTCTATTCGCAGCTATATTCATTGCTTACACAGAACAATTCGTCCGCCGCTTTATTCCTCAATCACTCGATATTATCGTAACGCCAACAGTTTCACTTTTGATCACTGGAATATTGACGTATGTCGTTTTCATGCCTTTAGGCGGGTTCATTTCAGATATCATCACATCCGGTCTTCTGTCCATCTTAGACATCGGCGGAATCGCTGCAGGCTTTATTCTGGGCGCGACCTTCCTCCCTCTCGTTGTAACCGGGCTACATCAAGGCCTGACGCCGGTGCACATGGAACTCATCAATTCGATTGGTGATGACCCGCTTCTCCCTATCCTTGCTATGGGAGGCGCGGGACAAGTGGGCGCAGCCTTCGCCATCTTCGTTAAAACAAAGAAAAAAACGCTGAGAAAAGCGATCACAGGGGGTCTTCCTTCAGGACTGCTCGGCATCGGTGAACCGCTTATATTCGGTGTAACGCTGCCGCTTGGCCGTCCGTTTTTGACAGCGTGCTTAGGGGCGGGTATCGGCGGAGCTTTTCAAGCTTATTTTCAGGTAGCCACAGTTGCGCTCGGCGTCTCCGGATTGCCGCTCTCTTTTCTGGTGCTGCCTTCACAAATCATCTTATATATCATTGGTCTCTTTATTTCCTATGCGGCAGGCTTTTTATTGACCTACGCTTTCGGATATAAAGATGAAATGGCTGCCCAGTTCGATTAAATGATGACGTTTTAGGAATAGTAACGGCATAGAAACACGGAAAGGAGCAAGCTTGTGAGAACGAAGACATTAGCATTACTCAGCGCTATTTTAACCGTGTCCATTCTGACGCCGAACGAAGCCTTCGCACAAACCGCCCTTCATCAAGCAGACAACCAGGTTGAGCCGAAAACAATAAATCCAGAAACTGCACAGTTTTCGTCGAAGAAACTAAGGAAGGTTGATCAGATGATTGAACGGGACATTGCAGCAGGATTCCCCGGCGCCGTTCTGGTCGTCGTGAAGGACGGCCGTATGATCAAAAAAGAAGCATACGGCTACAGTAAAAAATATGACGGGGCTGAACTGTTGCGCCGTCCGGCAAAAATGAAAACCCGCACGATGTTTGACTTGGCATCAAACACAAAAATGTATGCGGCCAATTTTGCTTTACAGCGCTTAGTCAGCCAAGGCAAACTCGACGTTTATGAAAAGGTATCTGCTTATTTGCCTGATTTCAAGGATCAGCCTACAGATCGCATCAAAGGGAAAGATAACATTCGTGTCATTGATGTCCTGCAGCACCAATCAGGGCTTCCATCCAGCTTCTACTTTTACAGCCCGGAAAAAGCCGGAATGTATTATTCGCAAGAGCGGGAGAAAACCATTGAATACTTGATGAAAATCCCGCTGGATTATGAAACAGGAACAAAACACGTATACAGTGACATTGGATACATGCTTCTCGGCTGTATTGTCGAAAAACTCACCGGCAAACCGCTTGATGTCTATACGGAACAAGAGCTCTACAAACCGCTGAAGCTGAAACATACGTTGTACAATCCGCTGCAAAAGGGCTTTAAAGCAAAACAGTTCGCAGCCACTGAACGTATGGGCAATACACGAGACGGTGTTATCCATTTCCCTCATATCCGCACAGACACGCTGCAAGGAGAAGTACATGACGAAAAAGCCTTCTATTCGATGGAAGGCGTTTCGGGCCACGCCGGACTGTTTTCAAACGCTGATGATATGGCGATTCTGCTTCAAGTCATGTTAAACAAAGGAACGTACCGAAACGTTTCATTATTCGATCAGAAAACAGCTGACCTATTTACGGCGCCATCAGTTACAGATCCGACATTCGGCCTTGGATGGCGGCGAAACGGCAGTAAAAGCATGGAATGGATGTTTGGCCCTTATGCAAGCGAAAATGCGTACGGACATACTGGCTGGACAGGAACGGTTACCATCATTGATCCGGCATACAATTTAGGCATCGCTTTGTTAACAAATAAAAAGCATTCACCTGTCGCTGATCCAGCGGAAAATCCGAACGTGTTTGAGGGTGACCAATTTTCAACAGGCAGTTACGGAAGCGTCATTACCGCGATTTATGAAGCAATGAAATAATCGACGATAGGAGGAAGTTGTTATGAAACCTGTCATTTCGCTTATCCTTTCCACCGTCCTTTTTCTTTCATGTTTTCTCGGTGTCAGTCAGACAGCTGAAGCAAAACCCCGCAGCTCAGATGATGCCAAGCAGATCGTTGATCGTATGACGTTAGATGAAAAACTTGGCCAGATGCTGATGCCGGATTTCAGAAACTGGAAAAAGGAAGGTGAGTCTTCTCCGCAAGCCTTCACAAAAATGAATGAGGAAGTCGCTGGCCTCATCAAGAAATATCAATTCGGCGGCGTCATACTATTTGCAGAAAATGTAAAAACAACTGAACAAACGGTACGGCTGACAGACGCATATCAAAAGGCCAGCCCTAAGATTCCGCTCTTACTCAGCATTGATCAAGAAGGCGGGATCGTGACGAGATTAGGGGAGGGCACTAATTTCCCAGGCAATATGGCGCTTGGCGCAACAAGAAGCAGAATCAATGCATATCAGACCGGCAGCATGATTGGAAAAGAGCTTTCTGTCTTAGGCATCAATACAGATTTCAGCCCAGTCTTGGACATTAATAATAACCCTGATAATCCCGTGATCGGTGTGAGATCATTCAGTTCTAATCGTGAACTGACAGCACGACTCGGTTTATATTCTATGAAAGGTTTGCAACGGCAAAATATCGCCTCTGCTCTTAAACATTTCCCGGGACATGGAGACACTGACGTTGACAGCCATTATGGACTGCCGCTCGTTTCTCATAACCAGGAACGGCTTCGTGAGGTTGAACTCTATCCTTTTCAAAAAGCGATTGATGCCGGAGCAGATATGGTGATGACAGCTCATGTTCAATTCCCAGCCTTTGATGACACCACATATAAAAGCAAGCTTGATGGATCAGATATTATGGTTCCCGCTACACTTTCAAAGAAAGTAATGACCGGGCTGCTTCGGGAGGAAATGGGATTTGGCGGTGTAATCGTCACTGATGCTCTCAATATGAAAGCCATAGCAGATCATTTCGGTCAGGAAGAGGCGGTCGTCATGGCCATAAAGGCTGGTGTTGATATCGCGTTAATGCCTGCCTCAGTTACATCTTTAAAAGATGAACAAAAATTGGCAAGCGTGATTAACTCCTTAAAAGAAGCTGTTAAAAATGGAGACATTCCCTTACAGCAAATCAACAAATCGGTGGAAAGAATCATTTCCCTGAAAATAAAGCGCGGTATTTACCCCGCTCAGCATGACAGCAACATAGATAAAAAGGTGAAGAAAGCACTCAAAACAGTGGGAAGCAAACACCATACGAAGACAGAGCAAAAAATCGCTGAAAAGGCAGTGACAGTATTAAAAAATGATCAGCATACCTTGCCGTTCAAACCCAAAAAAGGCAGCCGAGTTTTAATTGCCGCACCTTACGAGGAACAAACAGCATCCATTGAAAAAACCATTCACGATTTAGTGCAGCGAAAAAAAATCAAATCTGTTTCTCTTAACAAAATCAACTTTGCAGAAAAGGTATTTAATGCTGAGCATGAAAAACAAGTAAAAGAAGCTGATTATATTATTACAGGCTCTTACGTTGTAAAAAATGACCCTGTCGTCAACGACGGTGTCATCGACGACACGGTAACAGATTCAAGCAAATGGGCCACCGCTTTTCCGAGAGCTGTCATGAATGCCGCACTGCAGCACAAAAAGCAATTTGTCTTAATGAGTCTGCGCAATCCATATGATGCCGCCAATTTCGAAGAAGCAAGTGCTTTGATTGCCGTCTATGGTTTTAAAGGATATGCAAACGGGCGTTATCTTCAGCCGAATATTCCGGCCGGCGTTAAAGCGATCTTCGGACAATCAAAGCCAAAGGGCACGCTGCCAGTCGACATTCCATCCGTCACAAAACCGGGAGACATCCTTTATCCATTTGGCTATGGAGTAAACATCAAAACGGGAAAACCGCTTTAATAAGGAGGAGCATATGAAGAAAACGGTATTGGTTCTTCTCGCAGGGCTTATGATGTTCGGGACAATGACGGCTGCCTCAGCTTCGCCTAATTCAGAAAAACAAACAGCAAAAAAACCTAAAGTCCAGACCGGCATTGATATCCTCTTGTCACGACACAAAAAGCAGCTAATGGGAAAAAGAGTTGGACTGATTACCAATCCAACAGGTGTGAGTGTATCCCTTAAAAGCAGCGTAGATATTCTTTACGAAGACCCCGATATACAGCTGACAGCTTTATTCGGGCCCGAGCACGGCGTTCGCGGCGACGCTCAGGCAGGAGACGAAGTAGGCTCTTACATTGACGAAAAAACCGGGGTTCCCGTATACAGCCTTTACGGAAAAACGAAAAAACCCACTCCTGATATGCTGAAAAATGTCGATGTTCTTCTATTTGACATCCAGGACGTCGGGACTCGTTACTATACGTACATTTATACAATGGCTTATGCAATGGAAGCCGCTAAAGAAAACGGAATTCCTTTTATCGTGCTGGACCGCCCGAATCCCCAAGGCGGAAAAAAGGTTGAAGGACCAGTGCTGGAGCCCGAGTACGCATCCTTTGTCGGACTCTATCCCATTCCGTTAAAGCACGGGATGACCATTGGAGAATTGGCTTTACTATTCAACAAGGAATTTAATATTAATGCTGATGTGTCAGTCGTAAAAATGAAGCACTGGAAACGCTCTATGGATTTTGACGAAACCAGACTGCCTTTCGTCCTCCCTTCACCGAACATGCCAACCGCAGAGAGCACATTTGTATACCCTGCAACAGGGTTAATTGAAGGAACAAATGTATCTGAAGGGCGGGGAACGACTAAGCCATTCGAGTTGATCGGGGCTCCCTTTATCACAAGCACAGAGCTTGCAGAAAAAATGAACAGTCTTCATCTGCCTGGCGTTACGTTCAGAGCTTCCTCCTTCACTCCAACGTTCTCTAAACATCAAGGAACACTTTGCCACGGCGTGCAGCTCTATATTACGGACAGAGAAAAATTTGAAGCGGTTAAAACAGGACTGTCGCTTATTAAAATGATACATGACCTCTATCCTGATGATTTTCAGTTCCTAGCGTCTGGCTCATTTGATAAATTGGCAGGCAACGGCTGGGTTAGAACAAAAATCGAGAACGGTGCTTCAATTGATGAAATCATTGACACCTATCAAAAACAGCTGAAGCAATTCAATAAAACCAGAAAACAATATCTCCTATATTAAGACTTAAGAATGGTATGTTACACGTGTAACATTTTCTTACCCAACAAAAGCATGGTCATTTTCCCTTGCCCGCACATTGCGGCAAGGGTTTTTTAAATCCAAAAACAACACGCTTTATATAGGAAAACTTTCATTTATTTGGTACAATCTTATTGAAAATGATTATCAATTAAGCAAGCGTTTCTGAAAAGGTGGTCTTCTCCTTGCAAAACTCAATGATTTATCATCCGGTACAAATTGAATATATGAAGAAAACGAGTGATCTCTTCTCAGAACAGCAATTGGCCGACTCATTCGTACTGATCTTTCATTTAAAAGGAGATGGACATATTTCTATCGGAACAAGAACCGCTCCTCTCCAAAAAAAGACACTGTATGTTTGTCCGCCTCATGAGACATTCGGCATTACACCTGCAGAAGAGAGAAATATAGATGTGTGTCTGATCAGACTTCACTGCTATACAGCGGAAACCCGGCAAGATCTCTTAAAACCATGCACTGAAACTGATTTATCCAGTCTAAACCTTGTGAATGTTTCACATATCGAAAACCTTTCAGCCCGGCTTCAAGAACTTGCAGAAATATGGACAGAATCAGCTCAGCTTTCTCAATTAAAATGTGTGATAGAGGTTCAAAGCCTGATTTATGATCTATTCACAGCTAATGTATCCGATCAAAACGATACACAATCTGCGATTGAAAAAACAAAACATTACATTGAAACTCATGCCGATACAAAAATTACACTTGCCCAGCTCTCAAAAATGGCAGGAATCAGCGCCAAGCATTACAGCGAAACCTTTAAAAAATGGACAGGCCAGAGCGTAACAGAATTCATTACAAAAACTCGGATTACCCGAGCAAAGCGGCTTATGGCAAGATCCAACTGTAAACTGAAAGAAATCGCCCATCAAACCGGCTATCAAGATGAATTTTATTTCAGCAGAATCTTTAAAAAGCACACAGGTTCTTCACCTACAAGCTATATGAAAAAACGCAGGCAAAAACTAGCCGCCTATGGAAAGGGAACAATGGGACAGCTCATTCCTCTGCATCACATACCGTTTGCAGCCGCACTCCATCCAAAATGGACGGCTTACTATTATCAGCATTATTCAGCAGATATTCCAGTACAGCTCAGCGCATACCGGTTTAATGAAAAATGGGAGGAAAACCTGCAGACGTTGTCCCAAGCTGAACCCGATATCATTTTCAGCATGGATTCTGTTTCTTCAGAAGAACAAAAGCGCCTGAACAGCATTGCAGAAGTATGTTACCTTCCTGCAGAAGAAAACTGGAGAGCACACTTTCTGCACACCGCCTCGTTTTTAAAGGAAGAATCGGAAGCTGAAAAGTGGCTCGCAGCCTATGATAAGCAGACGGCTGCCGCTAAAAAGACATTGCTGCACGCCCAAGAGTTTCGTTATCTCTTTCTTCGTCTGCATAAGCAGCGCTTTTATATGGCGCATAATCGCAGCGTACGCGAAGTCTTCTTTGAAGATTTAGGGTTCAAACCGGCTGACACGCCTTCAGAACAAGCGATTTCATTAGAAGACATCACAAATTGCCAAGCTGACTGTATCATGCTCTTTCTTTTTAAAGAGCCGGAAACCATTGCTTATTATCAGCAATTAAAACAGTCGGAAATATGGCAAAACCTAAGCGCAGTGCGGAACGGACGTGTGTATCACCTCTCTTCAGACCCATGGAATGAGTACTCGGCTTGCGGGCACGAGCGGATTGTTCAGCAAACCATTTCTATGCTATCCGGTGATAGTCCATGATAAATATGGAATTTGTCCATGGTGTTATGTCTGTTCATTCTCTATAATTCCAATTGATAATAGTTATCAATTGAACAGGAGGCACTTAGATGAAAAAGCTATCTCTTACCTTATTAATCTTGCTTCTCGCACTCACAGCGGCAGCTTGCGGCAGCAAGGAAGAATCCTCTGCGAGCAAAGCGAGCGGCACAAAGTCCGAGAAAAAGAAAATCGAGTATTTGGATAAAACGTACGAAGTAAACGTACCGACAGATAAGATTGCCATTACGGGAAGCGTTGAATCCATGGAAGACGCAAAACTGCTGGACGTTCATCCGCAGGGTGCAATCTCATTCTCCGGAAAATTCCCTGAAATGTTCAAGGACATCACAGATAAAGCAACACCTACAGGGGAAAAAATGGAGCCAAACATTGAAAAAATTCTTGAAATGCAGCCAGACGTGATCCTGGCATCTACAAAGTTCCCTGAAAAAACCCTGCAAAAAATAAGCACGGCCGGCACTACCATTCCGGTTTCACACATCTCATCAAACTGGAAGGAAAATATGATGCTGCTAGCCCAGCTGACTGGAAAAGAGAAAAAAGCGAAAAAAATCATTGCAGACTATGAACAGGATCTAAAAGAAACAAAAACGAAAATCAGTAAACAAGCAAAAGATTCAAAAACGCTTGTCATCAGAATCAGACAAGGGAATATTTACATTTATCCTGAACAAGTGTACTTCAACTCAACTCTTTATGGCGACTTAGGCCTTAAAGCACCGAATGAAGTCAAAGCCGCAAAAGCGCAAGAGCTGATTTCATTAGAAAAACTCAGTGAAATGAACCCTGACCACATTTTCGTCCAATTTTCTGATGATGAAAATGCGGATAAACCTGATGCATTAAAAGATTTAGAGAAAAATCCAATCTGGAAAAGCCTCACAGCAGTCAAAGAAGATCATGTGTACGTCAATTCAGTTGATCCTCTTGCACAAGGCGGTACGGCTTGGAGCAAAGTCCGCTTCCTGAAAGCGGCATCTGAAAAATTAACACAAGACTAAATTAGAGTAGGTTTTTGTATGTATTCAAAACAGTGGACACGTATCATTTTGATTACTTCTCCATTTGCTATTGCATTATCATTGCTGCTTTCCGTCCTCTATGGCGCAAAGCAGCTTAATGCTGATATTGTCTTTGCATCACTTTTTCATTTTGATCCGGGAAACACAGACCATCAAATCATATGGCATTCCCGGATTCCAAGGGCTGCCGGCGCTCTGCTCATTGGGGCAGCCCTTGCTGTATCTGGAGCGCTCATGCAAGGCATCACACGCAATTATTTGGCATCGCCCTCAATTATGGGTGTTTCAGATGGTTCCGCGTTTATCATCACGCTTTGTATGGTTCTGCTTCCGCAATCATCTTCGCTTGAAATGATTATTTACTCTTTTATCGGCTCCGCATTTGGAGCTGCATTGGTATTCGGCCTGGCAACAATGCTGCCTAACGGGTTTACGCCCGTACAGCTAGCCATCATTGGCACAGTCACAAGCATGCTGCTTAATAGTTTAGCGGCTGCCATATCGATCTATTTTCAAATTTCACAGGATCTGAGTTTCTGGTACAGCGCCAGACTTCATCAAATGAGCCCCGACTTTCTAAAGCTTGCCGTTCCATTTTTCCTGGCGGGTATCGTCATAGCTGTTTCTCTCAGCAAAAAGGTGACCGCTGTATCACTAGGCGACGATATCTCTAAGAGTTTGGGCCAAAAGAAAAAAACGATCAAAATCATGGCAATGATCTCTGTCATCATTTTAACCGGAAGTGCCGTAGCGCTTGCCGGAAAAATTGCGTTTGTCGGTTTAGTCGTTCCGCATATCACGAGATTTCTCGTCGGCTCAGATTATAACAGACTGATTCCTTGTTCCTGCATCTTGGGCGGCGTCTTTTTAACGCTGTGCGATCTCGCCAGCAGATTTATCAATTATCCATTTGAAACACCGATTGAGGTTGTGACTTCTATTATCGGCGTTCCTTTCTTCCTTTATTTGATCAAACGAAAAGGAGGAGAGCAAAATGGCTAAAAAATATGCAGTGTTAATCGTATTGATTCTTGTCGTCAGCTATTTCAGCATGACCAGCGGATCGTTTTCTGTTCGTCCGACAGAGCTGCTCTCCACTCTTTTTCAGATCAATCCCAATCCGCAGTATGAAGTTTTGCTATTTGACTTAAGACTGCCGCGAATTGTCATGGCAGCCATTATCGGACTCGGACTTGGCATAGCAGGAGCTGTCATTCAGGCCATCACACGAAACGGTCTTGCAGACCCGGGAATATTGGGAATCAATGCGGGAGCAGGGGCAGGCATTGTGGCGTTTATGCTGTTGTTCCAAGGCCAGAAAGAAGTAACTTCGATTGTCGCGGCAATGGGAATGCCGTTTTTCGGCCTGATCGGCGGACTGGCTGCTGCAGTCATGATTTACATATTCGCTTGGAACAGAGGCAATTTAGATTCAGGCAGAATTATTCTGGTAGGAATCGCGATTAATTCAGGCTTCAGCGCCTTGTCTTTGTTTTTATCATTAAAAATGGACCCGCAAGATTATGAAATGGCCATGGTATGGAAAAACGGCAGCATCTGGTCGGCAAACTGGACATATATCACAGCTATTCTTCCGTGGATGCTGCTGTTTATTCCGATTCTTCTGGCCAAGTCTCGTTTGCTCGATACCATCCGCTTTGACGAAGACACGGTCAGAAGCCTTGGCATTTCGTCAAATAAAGAAAAAACCATTCTGCTCGTCGCCTGTGTCGCCATCATTAGCGCCTGTGTCTCTGTAGCGGGAAGCATGGCATTTGTCGGCTTAATCGCGCCTCATATTTCCCGGAGATTGGCCGGTGTCGAACACCGCTATATTTTGCCTTTGAGCGGTTTGATCGGCATGCTGCTTGTATTGAGCGCAGACTTTGCCGGAAAACTGTTTTTCCAGCCCGCAGAAGTGCCAGCCGGCATTATTTTGGCGATACTCGGTGTTCCGTATTTCTTATACCTGCTTTTCAAGCAAAAAAAGGGGGAGAATGTTTGAACGGATCTTTATCAGAACATAAGGCAGGCGACAGGATGTTCAAGCTGTATCTTCCTCCTTCCTACAGTACGGACAGCAGGGCATTTCCTTCTGTTTACGTACAGGATGGCGGTTCTTTGTTTCAAGATCAACTAGAATTGATAGAAAACAGGTTTCATCAAAACAGGGTGCCTGAGCTCGTTCTGATCGGCATAGAGGCTAAAAATCGGCTCGACGAGTACACTCCTTGGCCCGCAGCATCACTCAGTGATCAGTTTCCAGACTTCGGCGGTAAGGGGGCTGACTATCTTTCTGAAATAACAAACCGGCTCATTCCGTTTGTGGAAGAAAATTGGAATGTCTCCAGAAGGGCTCAATCCAGAGGTATGATCGGCGCCTCATTAGGCGGCCTCATCTCAATGTTCGCCTTTCTGAGACATTCATCATTATTTGGAAAAATAGGATCTCTCTCAAGTTCATACTGGTACGAGAACGCAGCAGAAACTATCTATACTTCCTCTGTAAGAGCGGGTTCAACGCGTATTTTTATGTCTGTCGGCAGTGAAGAAGGCGCCGGAAAACAATCGATTCAGCAGACGATGCTCCAAAAAACAAAATACGTGCACGAGAGCCTAATAGAAAAAGGGTTCACTCAAGATCAGCTGTGCCTCGTCATTGAAAAAGGGGCGGTGCATCACCGCAAGCATTTCTGCAAACAATTTATCAATGTGCTGGAATGGCTATACGGAAAAAACCGCTCCAACATATGAGCGGTTTTTTCATGCCTTCTGCAAGACCGGTTTTAATTCGAAACGGTTCAGCATATAGCCGAACAAGGCAGCCAGGATTTGCTGAAACAGCATGCCAATCACAACCGGAACAGCCACCTGAGACGGAAAGAAAGTGACGGCAAGAACAGCGCCGGCACTGATATTCCTCATGCCTCCCGTAAAAATAAGAGAGACAATTTCCTCCTGCCGCCTTTTCATCATTTTTCCGATAAACCACGCCGCAGCATACCCGGTTAACGCGATACAAAAAACAGTGACAGCAATCCCTAAAAATCTTAAATCAATCGCTTTGAAATAAGGAGCTATCGCAGAGCTGTTAATCGCAATCACGGCCATCAGGCACAGCTTTGAAAAGGGAGACAGCGTACTGCTCAACGCCGCGGTTCTTTCTGGAGATGACATCTGATTAAACAGCATGCCCAGGAATGAAGGAATCACTACCATCACAATCAGACCCTTCATCATTCCCCAGATATCCATGTGAACCTGGGCACCGGCCAGCACAGAAAGACTCAGCGGAACGATTAACGGCGACAGCACGGTATCAATCAATATGATAGAAAGCGTCAAACCAACATTTCCTTTGTACATTGCAGCCCAAATCAAGCTCGTAATTCCTGTAGGGATGACAACAGCTAATGTCAAACCCGTGATCGTTAATGGATCACCTTGAAATATGAGATGTCCGCTGCCCCAGGCGAAAAGCGGCATAAAAATATGAAGAACAAATAATGCAAGAATCATAGGAAGAGGATGCGCCAAGGCGTGTCTTAAAGACTGAAAGTTCGCGCTCAAGCTGCCCGCAAACGTAATAAAAGCAAATATCCAAGGCACTGCGCTTTCATATCCATTTAAAAACTGAGACAGCAGCACGCCAAGCACAACACTAGTCGGTGTCAAAAGCGGCATGACTTTCCCCAATACACGGTTCAGCTTCTGAAGCATCATATACAAGTCCCCTATTAAAAATTTCTTTCTCTCTATTATATCAATGCAGTTCAACCATATGTTATATAAAAAAGCCCAGATCTCATCAATCTGGACTTTCATACTTTTATGCCATCTGTTTCATAAGGGCTTTACTTGCATTATTCAGCCCCTTTAATTCAGCTTCAATTCCTTGCTCTTTAAACTTCGCAACAATTTTATCAAGCGCAGCCGCTCCTGAATCATCCCATATGTGAGCATCGGTCAAGTCAATGACAACTCGCTCGATATCCTCTTGATAAATAAACGCATTCGTAAGATCAGTTACTGACGCAAAAAAGATCTGTCCCTTCACTTGATACGTTCTCAGCTTTTGATCTTCTGCATGAGAAACGATCTTCAGCTTCGAGATTTTGGCTACGAAGAATACGGCACTTAACAGAACACCGACGAATACGCCTTTCGATAAGTCATCCGTCACGACAACCGTAATCACTGTCACAACCATTACAATTGAATCTGTAATCGGCGCTTTTTTCAAGCCTTTTAAAGAAGACCAATCAAATGTGCCGACAGATACCATAACCATAACAGCCACTAACGCAGCCATCGGAATGTTTACAACAACATGACTCAAAACGGCAATTAAAAACATAAGAAAAGCACCGGCAACAAAGGCTGATAACCGTCCGCGGCCGCCCGCTTTTGTATTAATAACAGATTGTCCGATCATAGCGCAGCCCGCCATACCGCCAAAAAATCCAGTGACGATATTCGCGATTCCCTGTCCGCGGCTCTCTTTATTTTTATCACTGTCCGTATCCGTCATTTCATCAATAATCTGTGCTGTCAGCAAAGATTCAAGCAAACCGACAAACGCCAAAGCAATGGAATAAGGAAAAATAATTTTGAGCGTTTCGAAGGTAAACGGAACATCAGGTATTAGAAAATGAGGCAATGAACTAGAGATATTGCCCATATCTCCAACCGTCCGCACATCCACATGGAATGTGACCGCAATAATCGTCATCACAATAATTGCGACAAGCGGAGATGGCACCGCAGTCGTAAACCTCGGCAGTACATAAATAATAACCAATGATCCGGCAAGCATCGCATACATGCTCCAAGATGCACCTTCAAATTGAGGCAGCTGCGCAGAAAAAATCAGAATCGCCAGCGCATTCACAAACCCGATCATCACAGAACGAGGAATGAATTTCATTAATCTCGCAATTTTACTGATGCCTAAGATCACCTGAATAACACCTGTCAAAATGGTGGCCGCAAATAAATACTGAAGCCCGTAATCGGCAACCAGCGACACCATCACAACAGCCATCGAACCAGTCGC